>NZ_CP096388.1:0-3130000 GCF_053903135.1 Bacillus sp. JZ109
AGCCTATCCACATGTGGACAGACTGTGTATGACTTCCGAAAAGTTATTCACACTTTCCCCGATTGATCCCCGGTCCTGCTATTTAAGCTGTTCTTTAATTTCTTTTACATGCTGCTGAAGCTGTTCATCATCTGCCAGCAGTTTTGAAATTTTTTCATGCGCATGAATAACGGTCGTATGATCACGTCCTCCAAACTCTTCACCGATTTTAGGAAGAGAGGAATCAGTCATTTCCCTTGATAAGTACATGGCGATTTGACGCGGAAAAGCTACTGACTTTGTCCGTTTTTTTGCTTTGAAATCCTCGAGTTTAATATTAAATTGCTGGCCTACTACCCTCTGAATTTCTTTTATCGTAATGACTTTTGGTTTTGAGGAAGGAATAATATCTTTCAACGCCTCAGCGGCCAGATCAGCATTAATATCTTTATTAATTAAAGATGAATAAGCGACAACTCTGATTAATGCTCCTTCGAGTTCCCGAATATTGCTGTCGATTTGATTCGCGATGTAAAGCATAACCTCGTTCGGAATATCGAGGCCTTCTGCTTTGGCTTTTTTTCTTAAAATTGCAATTCTCGTTTCTAGATCAGGCGGTGTGATATCTGTAATAAGTCCCCATTCAAAACGTGAGCGCAATCTGTCTTCAAGTGTCGGAATTTCCTTTGGCGGCCGGTCACTTGAAATGACGATTTGTTTGCTTTCTTCGTGTAATGTGTTAAATGTATGGAAAAATTCTTCCTGGGTTTGTTCTTTCCCCGCTAAAAATTGAATATCATCTATCAAAAGCACATCAACATTTCGATAGCGATTGCGGAAGTCGACGGCTTTATTATCTCGGATAGAGTTGATGAATTCGTTTGTAAATTTCTCAGAAGACAGATAAACCACTTTGGCAGAAGGATTATGATCTATTACATAATGGCCGATCGCATGCATTAAGTGTGTTTTCCCTAAGCCGACGCCCCCATAGATAAATAAAGGGTTGTAAGCTTTCGCGGGCGCTTCCGCTACTGCGAGGGAAGCAGCATGTGCAAATCGGTTTCCAGATCCGATGACAAAAGTATCAAAAGTATATTTTGGATTGAGCATATTTTGAGGAAAATCAGATGTATCTTCTTTGACCGCTTTTTTGACTTGCGGTTTCGGCATAAAGTCCTCAACATCTTGATTTTGAGGAATGACAAACTTAATGCTCAATTCTTCCCCGGTTAATTCATATATAGTATCTGCAATCAGATGCAAGTATCTGGACTCCAGCCAGTCTCTGGCAAATTCATTGGGAGCCGTGATTGTTAATGTATCGCCTTGCAGTGAGTGGGCTTTGGTTGACTTCATCCAAGTCTCAAAACTCGGTTTGCTCAACTTTTTTTCGATTTGAGCAAGGGCTTGGTTCCACAGGTCTAATATATTTTCCATCTTCCGGCACGTCCCTCCTTTTCTTAGAAAATGGCGTCTTTCTCTGTTATAGAACACAAAAAAAGAGCAAATGGCGCTTACCATTCGTACACATTAAATGTTGAAAACATATAATATAGTAGATAAATAGCTTTTCGACAAATTTCACAACTTGTGGACAACCTTCTACACAAGCTGTGTGAAATCAATCCACAACTTATCCACACTTTGTGGATAAAGAGGAAAGGTAGGATTAGTAATCAAGAGTTAAAACACAAATATAATACCAAAATAAACGAGAGCTTGCAATGGTTGTCACAATCTTATCCACAAAGCGGACAACCTGTTGAAAAAACCTTGTCCACAGGGGTTGGTAATGTGAAAATGTTGTCGATAACCTCTGTGGATACTAAAAAAATCAGAAAAAGATATCCACATGCGTGATTTTAGGGGCAAATTGTTTGAATTTGTCTTTTTTCCGTAAAATTAAGGAATCTAAAAAATAAGGTTTCGAAAGTTGAAAAGGTATGGTATCCTATTATGGTTGCAAGAAATAAAAGCACTAGTGAAGTTGACAATGAATAGGTAACGCAAATATAATAAGTAAGACTGTCTTTAACAGCTATTCCTCGAGGGAGGTGTCATAAATGAAAAGAACATTCCAACCGAATAACCGTAAACGCAGCAAAGTTCATGGCTTCAGAAGCCGTATGAGTTCAAAAAACGGTCGTCTAGTTTTAGCACGCCGTCGCCGCAAAGGCAGAAAAGTATTATCAGCTTAGGCCACTGAATAATGTCAGTGGTCTTTTTTCACGTTATGGGAAAAGATAGATGTGATGCGTAATGAACCGGGGCATGCTTCCTGGTTCAGATGCATCTCATGTTCATAATAAATTTTAAAAGTTTCTGCCAGCCAGTATCGGAGTGAGTCATTTGAAGAAGCGAAATCGTTTAAAGAAAAATGAAGATTTTCAAAAAGTGTTTAAACATGGGACATCAGTTGCAAACCGCCAGTTTGTCTTATATACGCTTGATCAGCCTGAAAATGATGAACTGCGTGTCGGGCTTTCCGTCAGCAAAAAAATTGGCAATGCCGTGATGCGAAATCGGATCAAACGTTTGATTCGGCAGGCCTTTCTTGAAGAGAAAGAGAGACTGAAGGAAAAGGATTACATCATTATTGCCAGAAAACCGGCGAGCCAGCTGACATATGAGGAAACGAAAAAAAGTCTGCAGCATCTATTCAGAAAGTCTTCATTATATAAGAAATCTTCGTCAAAGTAGGCATCACCACTGCTTTCTTACAACTTTTAAAAGCGCTTCCTTTCTGGTTGATCAGAAAAAGACACCATTTAAAACTGAAAGATGCTAAAATACATACAAGTATGCTTTGCAATAAAAGAGTGTAAAGATTAATTATAGGAGGAAATGTTGTTGAAAAGGAGAATAGGGTTGCTATTAAGTATGGTTGGCGTATTCATGCTTTTGGCTGGATGCTCGAGTGTGAAAGAGCCGATCACTGCAGATAGTCCGCATTTCTGGGACAAGTACGTAGTATATCCATTGTCTGAGCTCATTACGTATGTAGCGAAATTGACGGGAGATAACTACGGGCTTTCAATTATTCTAGTTACCATTTTAATTCGTTTATTAATTTTACCGCTGATGATTAAGCAGCTGAGAAGTTCGAAAGCGATGCAGGCTTTACAGCCGGAAATGCAAAAGCTTAAAGAAAAATACAGCTCAAAGGATCAAAAAACGCAGCAAAAGCTTCAACAGGAAACAATGGCTTTATTCCAAAAGCATGGTGTCAATCCATTGGCGGGATGTTTCCCGATTTTGATCCAGATGCCGATTTTAATTGGATTCTATCATGCGATCATGAGAACCCAGGCGATTTCAGAGCATAGCTTCTTATGGTTTGACTTAGGAGAAAAAGATCCTTACTATATTCTTCCTATCGTTGCCGGTGTCGCTACATTTGTTCAGCAAAAACTGATGATGGCTGGCAATGCGCAGCAAAATCCGCAAATGGCGATGATGCTTTGGATTATGCCAATTATGATTATCGTATTTGCGATCAACTTCCCGGCGGCTCTTTCTCTTTATTGGGTAGTCGGTAACTTGTTTATGATTGCGCAAACTTTCCTCATTAAAGGACCTGATATTAAAAAAAATCCTGAGCCGCAAAAAGCCGGAGGAAAGAAAAAGTGAGGAATGTGACTGCTGCAGGGCGAAATGTCGATGAAGCAGTACAGTCCGGATTGCAAGAGCTGGGATTAACGAAGGATAAGGTAGAAATTACTGTTATTGAAGAGGGAAACAAAGGGTTTCTCGGTATTTTCGGCAAAAAGCCTGCGATCGTAAAGCTGGTTGAAAAGATTGATCCGATTCAGCAAGCGAAGTTATATCTTCAAACGATCGCCGAAGCCATTGCCGGGAAGTCTGATGTGACTGTTCAAGAAAGCAAAAAGACAGTGAGATATCATATAACAGGTGAAAAGGCAGCATTGTTGATTGGGAAAAGAGGACAAACCTTAAACGCCCTTGAAACTTTGACACAGCTTGCCCTTAACCGTTATCCAGGCCAATACAAAAATGTGACGGTGGATGCAGAAAACTATCGTTTGAAAAGAAAAGAAACACTGAGCCAGCTGGCCATCAAGCTTGCTGACCAAGTTTTGAAAACGAAAAAATCCATCCAGCTTGAGCCTATGCCGTCCAGCGAAAGAAAAATTATTCACGATACTCTTTCTGGATATGCAAACCACCAGATCAAAACATATTCAATGGGTGAAGGCGAAAATCGTCATCTCGTTATTTCCCATAAAAGATAGCATAAAACCGAAGTCCGATAAAAATTGGATTTCGGTTTTTTTGTATCCGAAAAATCTACTTTTCCTAGTAATATCAAGGTTTTGCCGTTTAAGTTTTTTCTTTTTAGGTGTATCCTGTTGATAAAAAGGAAGTTCAGGAAATAAAATTAATTGTTATTCACATGTGGATAAGTTAAAGTAATAAGGGACGAATTTCTATTTCTGTGGATAACAAATCTTCCACTTCGAACCAAACTATGTTATCTTTTAGTTTTGGCATAATAAAATTTTTTTATATAGATGAAGTATAAGTAAAGAGAGGTGAACAACATGGATACAATTGCGGCAATTTCCACACCGATGGGAGAAGGCGCGATTGCGATTGTACGGTTGAGCGGACCAGAAGCCATTCAAATCGCAGATAGAATTTATAAGGGACCAAAGGGGAAAACACTCAGCTCGGTCGAATCACATACGATTCATTATGGTCATATCGTAGACAGACCTTCGGATCGTGTCGTTGAGGAAGTAATGGTATCAGTGTTAAAAGCGCCGAGAACTTTTACACGGGAAGATGTTATCGAGATAAACTGTCACGGGGGAATTGTGACTGTGAACCAAGTGCTTCAGCTCGCATTGAGAGAGGGAGCGAGACTGGCAGAGCCTGGCGAATTTACGAAACGTGCGTTTTTAAACGGGCGTATCGATCTTTCACAGGCGGAAGCGGTTATGGACTTAATTAGAGCGAAAACGGACCGGGCAATGAACGTTGCTATGAATCAAATGGAAGGGCGTCTTTCTGCTTTGGTGCGCCGTTTGCGCAGTGAGATTTTAGAAACACTGGCCCATGTTGAGGTGAATATCGATTATCCGGAGTATGATGATGTAGAGGAAATGACGCATCAGATTTTAGTCGAAAAGGCAACCGCCGTGAAAAAGGAAATTGAGGCGCTGCTGAGGACTTCTGAGCAAGGAAAAATCTTGCGTGAAGGTCTTTCTACCGTCATTATCGGCCGGCCAAACGTAGGAAAATCATCTCTTCTGAACAGCCTCGTTCATGAGGCAAAAGCCATCGTAACCGATATTCCCGGAACGACACGGGATGTGATTGAGGAATACGTGAATGTAAGGGGCGTCCCGCTTCGTCTGGTTGATACAGCAGGTATTCGTGAAACAGAGGATATTGTTGAGCGAATCGGTGTTGAACGTTCTCGCCAGGTCCTAAAGGAAGCGGACCTGATTTTACTTGTGCTTAATTATAGTGAAGAGCTTTCTGAAGAAGACGTGAAGCTTTTTGAAGCCGTTGAGGGCATGGATGTTATCGTGATTTTGAATAAGACTGACCTTGAGGCGAAGATTGACACTGAACGTGTCCGTGAGCTTGCCAATGGACGTCCAGTTGTTACGACTTCTCTTTTAAAAGAGGAAGGCATTAATGATCTGGAAGAAGCAATTCAATCGCTGTTCTACACGGGTGCTATTGAAAGCGGGGATCTGACTTATGTCAGCAACACGCGTCACATCTCTATTTTACAGCAAGCAAAACGCGCCATTGAAGATGCGCTTAGCGGCATCGAACAGGATGTCCCGATCGACATGGTGCAAATTGACCTTACAAGATGCTGGGAGCTTTTAGGGGAAATCATTGGAGATTCTGTCCACGAAAGCTTAATTGATCAGCTCTTTTCTCAATTCTGTTTAGGAAAATAATTAAAGGAGGAACTAGAATCATGGGGTATGAAGCAGGCCAATACGATGTGATTGTGATTGGCGCCGGGCATGCCGGTGTTGAGGCTGCCCTCGCATCTGCACGCCAAGGCGCCAAAACGCTTGTCTTGACCATCAACCTAGATATGGTTGCATTTATGCCATGTAATCCGTCTGTCGGCGGCCCCGCAAAAGGGATTGTCGTCCGCGAAATTGACGCGCTCGGCGGAGAAATGGGAAGAAACATCGATAAAACGCATATTCAAATGAGAATGCTGAATACAGGAAAAGGTCCTGCGGTTCGTGCTTTGCGTGCGCAAGCAGACAAATTCCAATATCAGCACGAAATGAAAAATACGCTTGAAAAGGAACCAAACTTAACATTGCTGCAAGGAATTGTGGAGCGGCTGATCGTTGAAGACGGCGAATGCCGAGGCGTTATTACACAAACAGGCGCACATTATCGTGCGAAAGCAGTTGTCATGACAACAGGGACATATTTAAGAGGACGTATCATTCTTGGCGATCTGTCTTACTCAAGCGGCCCGAATAACCAGCAGCCTTCTATTAAGCTTTCTGAGCATTTGGAGGAACTCGGTTTTGACCTTGTTCGTTTTAAAACAGGTACGCCGCCTCGCGTTAAAAGCGACACGATTGATTACAGCAAAACGGAAATTCAGCCTGGTGACGATGTGCCTCGCGCTTTCTCATATGAAACAGTGGAATATATCACAGATCAGCTCCCTTGCTGGCTGACATATACAAGCCCTGAGACACATGAGATTATTGACAGCAACCTGCACCGTTCACCGATGTATTCCGGTATGATCAAAGGTACGGGCCCAAGATACTGCCCATCCATTGAAGATAAAGTTGTACGATTTAATGATAAACCGCGTCACCAGATCTTCCTTGAGCCGGAAGGCAGAAATACACAGGAAGTCTATGTCCAAGGTTTATCTACAAGTCTTCCAGAAGACGTACAGCAAAGAATGCTTGCAACGATTCCTGGACTTGAAAACGTGCAAATGATGAGAGCCGGCTATGCGATCGAGTATGATGCAATCGTACCGACACAGCTCTGGCCGACACTTGAAACAAAAAAAATCACAAACCTTTACACTGCAGGTCAAATTAACGGAACTTCCGGTTATGAAGAAGCTGCGGGACAAGGGATTATGGCGGGAATCAATGCAGGACGAAAAGCGCTTGGAAAAGAAGAAGTGATTTTAAGCCGTTCTGACGCCTATATTGGTGTTCTGATTGATGACCTTGTGACAAAAGGTACCAATGAGCCATATCGTCTTTTGACATCACGTGCGGAATACAGATTGCTGCTTCGCCATGACAATGCTGATTTGCGTCTGACAGAAATCGGACACCGCATTGGATTGATTTCTGATGAGCGCTATGCGGCTTTTGAGAAGAAAAAAGCGGCGATCGAGGCGGAGAAAAAACGTCTTCATTCTGTAATTATCAAGCCGTCTCCGGAAAATCAAGAATATATCCGTTCTCTTGGCGGAAGCGAATTGAAAGATGGAGTTCGCGGCACAGACTTGATGAAGCGTCCTGAAATGAACTATGAAACAGTCACAAAACTGGCGCCGCCAGAAGTGCCAGTTCCTCAAGACGTGGCAGAACAAGTAGAAATCCAAGTGAAATATGAAGGATATATTGAAAAATCTCTTCAGCAAGTGGAAAAACTGAAGAAGATGGAAAATAAAAAAATTCCAGATCGAATTGATTATGACGCAATTAAGGGGATTGCGACCGAGGCGCGTCAAAAACTGAAAAATGTACGGCCTTTGTCTGTTGCCCAAGCTTCCCGCATTTCCGGTGTAAACCCGGCGGACATTTCAATTCTATTGGTGTATTTAGAGCAGGGACGCATTGCGAAGATAGCCGAATAGAAAGGATGACGGCATGAATATTGAAGAATTCACTTCTGGTTTGGCGGAAAAAGGGATCTCCCTTTCTCCCCGTCAGCTGGAGCAATTTGAGCTGTATTACGACATGCTGGTTGAATGGAACGAAAAAATCAATCTGACTTCAATAACAGAGAAAAAAGAAGTGTATTTAAAGCATTTTTATGATTCCATTACAGCTGCTTTTTATGTCGACTTCAATCAGGTGAACACGATTTGTGATGTCGGAGCGGGAGCGGGTTTTCCAAGTCTGCCGATAAAAATATGCTTTCCGCACCTCAATGTCACAATCGTGGATTCACTGAATAAACGGATCACGTTTTTAGAAAAGTTATCTGAGGCTTTGCAATTGGAGAATACAACATTCTGCCATGACAGAGCTGAAACGTTCGGGCAACGGAAAGACGTGCGTGAAAGCTATGATATTGTGACAGCGCGAGCAGTTGCGAGATTATCTGTTTTGAGTGAGCTTTGCTTGCCTCTGGTGAAGAAAAACGGTTTATTTGTTGCTTTAAAAGCCGCATCAGCTGAAGAAGAACTGAATGCAGGCAAAAAAGCAATCACGACGCTTGGAGGAGAACTTGAGAATATCCATTCTTTTAAGCTGCCTATTGAAGAAAGCGATCGTAATATTATGGTGATACGCAAAATAAAAAATACACCTAAGAAGTATCCAAGAAAACCGGGAACTCCTAATAAATCGCCAATTGAAGGGTAATTTAGACAGCCTGATATGACAATACCATCATATTTTCATCAAAATTGATGGATGTACAGCAGGAAAAACCATGAGAAAATAGAATTATAAAAATGGCAGTTTTTAAAGGTGGTGTAGGTACATGAAGCATTCATTCTCTCGTTTCTTCGGGCTTGGTGAGAAGGAACAGGAGCCGGAGATTGCTGAACATGATACAAACAAAGAAGAGATTCTGGAAATACCGGTAAATGCTATCGTTCCCAACCGTTTTCAGCCACGCACCATTTTCTCAGATGAAAAAATCAAAGAGTTAGCAATGACCATTCATACACACGGCATTATTCAGCCGATTGTTGTTAGGCATACAGAAGAAGAAGGCCAATACGAACTCATTGCAGGTGAAAGACGCTGGAGAGCGGTGCAATCGCTTGAGTGGGAAAAGATTCCGGCAATTATTAAGGATTTTTCCGACACGGAAACCGCTTCTGTGGCGTTAATCGAAAACTTGCAGCGGGAAGAACTGTCTTCTATTGAGGAAGCGCATGCTTATGCTAGGCTGCTTGAGCTGCATGATTTAACACAGGAGGCACTCGCACAGCGCTTAGGAAAAGGGCAGTCTACAATCGCGAATAAGCTTCGGTTATTAAAGCTGCCTCAGCCGGTCCAAGAGGCGATTATGGAGAAGAAAATCACCGAGCGCCATGCCAGAGCACTGATTCCGCTGAAACAGCCTGAGCTCCAAGTCACACTGCTCACAGAGATTATTGAGAAAAGTTTAAATGTAAAGCAGACAGAAGACCGCGTGGTGAAAATGCTGGAGCAAGGCCAGAGAAAGCCAAAGCCGAGACGCAAAGCATTCAGCAGAGATACAAGAATTGCGATGAACACGATTCGCCAGTCACTATCAATGGTGGAAGACAGCGGTGTAAAATTGAATACGGAAGAAGAAGAATTTGAAGAATATATTCAATTAACGATTCGCATACCAAAATAGAAGCTCTCCTGAAAAGCAGGAGAGCTTTTTATATTTTTAATAAAAGGTAATCACTTACTTTTAGTGAATATTATTATATTAGAATTCTTTTCTTTGAGCTTGTGGATAAATTCTTCAGATTTTTGCGGTGAAATCACTGCATGTCCCCATCCCCCCTGATAATATATTGTGATGGCATGGCGAGAGCCGATCAGACGAAAACCGGACCACAGTTTCTTTTTTTGAACGACTTTATCGATGTTTTCATAAGGAATTTGATGTTTGATCAATCCGGCTTTAATGATCAGATGGTGTTCCTTCAATACATATTTTAGGTCAATAAAGCTCCAAATGATGAGTCCATTTAAAAGAGTCAGCAGAATAAAAATGATCCAGCCGGAAACTCTCATAGTTCCCAGCACAAAAGGAACAATGGCATCTGCTTGTATCAGTAATATGAGAAACACAATCATCAGCGTAACGGGTACATCTCTCTTCGTTTGATAAACCATTTTCTCACCATCCTGTTTCTACGTTCTGTACTGTGACTTCTTCTTTTTTTCTTTAAGAAATTCCTTTTTTAAGTCAAAAAAACATAGAAATTGCAGAATTTATAAGAGAAAGCATAAAGCGTGCTTGAATTTTCAATTATTTCCCTTCTGATTCGGAACAAAATGATGAAAAAAATGAAACGCTTTAATCTTTTTTTGATAGAATAGAAGCAAGATAGTACATGTTCATGTGAAAGTAGGTGACATCGTGGGAAAAATCATAGCAATTACGAACCAAAAAGGCGGGGTCGGCAAAACAACGACGTCTGTCAACCTTGGGGCATGTTTGGCTTACATAGGGAAAAGGGTTCTGCTGGTAGATATTGATCCGCAGGGAAATGCGACAAGCGGATTAGGGATTGAAAAAGCCGATGTAGAGCAGTGTGTGTACGATATTTTAGTAGATGATGCAGATGTAATAGATATTATTAAAGCAACGACAGTAGAGAACTTGGATGTGATTCCTGCGACGATTCAGCTTGCAGGGGCTGAGATCGAGCTGGTTCCTACAATATCAAGAGAAGTGAGATTGAAGAGAGCGCTTGAAGCAGTAAAGCAAAATTATGATTATATTATCATTGATTGTCCGCCGTCATTGGGCTTGCTGACGATTAACGCCCTTACTGCCTCGGATTCCGTTGTGATTCCTGTACAGTGCGAATATTATGCCTTGGAGGGTCTCAGCCAGTTATTAAATACAGTACGTCTTGTGCAAAAGCATTTGAATACTGATTTAATGATTGAAGGTGTATTGCTGACAATGCTTGATGCCCGGACAAACCTTGGCATTCAAGTGATTGAAGAGGTTAAAAAGTATTTTAGGGATAAAGTATATAAGACAGTTATTCCGCGTAATGTCCGTCTGAGTGAGGCACCGAGTCACGGAAAACCCATCATTTTATACGATCCGCGGTCAAGAGGTGCGGAAGTATATTTAGATTTAGCAAAGGAAGTGGCTGCGAATGGCTAAAGGCCTTGGAAAAGGGATTAATGCGTTATTTAATCAGGTAGATTTGTCTGAAGAGACAGTTGAAGAAATTAAAATTGCCGATTTACGCCCTAATCCTTATCAGCCAAGAAAACACTTTGATGACGAGGCATTAGCTGAACTAAAAGAATCTGTGTTGCAGCATGGCATTCTTCAGCCGCTTATCGTCAGAAAATCTTTAAAAGGCTATGATATTGTTGCGGGTGAACGGCGTTTTCGAGCGGCAAAGCTGGCAGGTTTAGATACAGTTCCGGCCATTGTCCGTGAATTATCAGAGGCGTTAATGAGGGAAATTGCTTTATTAGAAAACCTTCAGCGTGAAGATCTATCTCCGCTTGAAGAGGCTCAGGCATATGACTCCTTGCTGAAACACTTAGATCTCACGCAAGAGCAGCTTGCCAAACGTCTTGGAAAAAGCAGACCGCATATTGCGAATCATTTAAGACTGCTGACACTGCCAGAAAATATTCAGCAGCTTATTGCCGAAGGTACGCTTTCTATGGGACATGGACGCACGCTTCTTGGCTTAAAAAACAAAAATAAGCTTGAACCGCTGGTACAAAAAGTGATTGCGGAGCAGCTCAATGTTCGCCAGCTTGAGCAGCTGATTCAGCAGTTGAATCAGAATGTTCCACGTGAAACAAAGAAAAAAGAACCTGTGAAAGATGCGGTTCTAAAAGAACGAGAATCCTATCTCCAAAATTATTTTGGAACAACAGTTAATATTAAAAGACAGAAGAAAAAAGGCAAAATCGAAATTGAATTTTTCTCTAATGAAGACCTTGACCGGATTTTAGAGCTTTTGTCTGAACGAGAATCATAAATGAAAAAACCATCTTTCAAACGAAGATGGTTTTTGTTTTATATGCGCCCAGTGAGCCTTTGCAGCGGGTTAATGCGTTCTTGCCTCCACTCTGTCCGATCTGTTAAACTCAAACCTTCCGCTAGAACATTTGCCATATTCATGACCAAGTTGAGTCTAGTATTTTGCAATACAAAATATTCCATGAAACCGCTAACATTCACGATTCCGTTAATATGAAGATCTCCCACTTCAGGAAGGTCTTTTTGTACACCGGCTCCGGGCTTTAATGGCCCGTCCCCGATTTGAAATGAACCCACACTCTTAACGCGGCCTAAGCATGCATCGACTGCTATAACAAATGGGTTTTTATGTAATTTATGAATGTCATTGATTTTATCCTTCATGTTCACAGCATGGACGGGGTCAGATAAGGTTCCGTAGACATGGAATCTGGTGAGCTGCATCTGTTTGAGTTTCATTCCTACGAGCGGGCCTAATGAGTCACCGGTTGAACGGTCTGTTCCGATACAAACCACGACAATTGGTTTGCCGGCAGCTTTACGTAAGGATGAAGAAAGGATGGTTTGGATTTGTTTTGCCGCTGCAGCATCTGTATGTGAAACATATTGCTTTACTCGTTCCTGAGAGGAAAAAAGCCCGCCTTTTCGATTCATGGGTTTCACTTCCTTGTTATAGTAGGTAACAGAATTGCTATGGTGTGTGTAGTTATGTAAGGTTGTTTACAGTATATCCAGCAGTATGATTTTTTATGCTTTGTGTATGGCACCGGAGATTTTAAAAAAGTAGAGGGCATGATATGAATGGTTAGTGGACGATTACAAGTATTGTCCCCCATTGCCTCGATCATGATCAAGCAATGGTCTGCTTATGAAACACTTGAATAGGTAGGAATGGTTAGAAAAAAGTGAAGAGTGAAGTTCACTTCTTCATTCCGCGGACAAACAAATAAATATCTCTTTTTAGATTGCCGTATTAGCAGTCTTTTTTTATGTGTATTTCGTATGATAATTTAAACTTGTGTTCAAATGTCTATGAAAATATGGCATGTTTGCTTTCCTTTATTTATATAGTAACAATAACGGGAACAAGCTGAACTTTGTCTATGAGGTGATAGTGTTGTGGAGAGCCGGAATGAAGTGGATGCTGCTCATATTAGGGAGCCTGATCGGGGCCGGATATGCGAGCGGTCAGGAGATATGGCAGTTTTTTGGGGCGGAAAGCGGACTTGCTATTGTGCTGTTTACAATTATGTTCATTTTCTCGTCTTATATTGTGATGAAAATCAGTTTTAAAGTTCAATCCACTCATTTTCTGCCGGTTCTGGAGCATTTAATGGGGCCATGGCTGGCGAAAATTTATGATGTCCTCATCATTTTTTATTTGTTTTCGACGACTATGGTGATGATTGCCGGAGGCGGTGTGACCCTGCAAATGTACAAGCTTCCTTTCTGGTGGGGAATCACACTGATTTGCATCGTGACAGTGTGTTTGTTTTTGTGGGATGTGAAAGGAATATTATCTATAAATAGTATTTTAATTCCTGTGTTAGTAGCGGGGCTTTTATATGCGCTGATCTCCTTTCAGAGCACACATCACCATACGTGGACGATTGATTTGTCCCAACAGTATAACTGGCCTGCGAGCATTACGTTTACCTCTTTAAACATCCTTTCAGTTGTTGCGATTTTATCCTCTGTTGGGAAAGAGATGAAAGGGCTCGGAGAAGCAAAAATCGCAAGTGTGGCAAGCGGTCTTATTTTTGGCGTGATCTCATTTGTTTATAATGAAACGTTGGTGGAGCTGGCGGGCTCCCTTTCTCAGTTTGAAATACCGCTGTTTGCCGTTCTGGAGGGTGCGCCTTATTTCCTTTTTTTATGTATGACGGCGGTGCTGTGCCTGGCGATTTACACGACGACGGTAGCTGGTTTGCTGGGGCTGTCCAGCCGGCTGATGGCGTTTATTCATATGCCGAGATGGATGATTGTGTTGATTTTGTTAGTGTTAATGGTACCTTTTACTTCTTTCGGATTTTCTGATTTGATCGCGTTCTTGTATCCGATATATGGGATGCTCAATTTGTATTTGTTAGTTTGTCTGCTCTTATATCCTATTTTGAGTAAATGGAAATAAGAGGATGTATTTCTTTTCGGGTATCTTGATTGCTCTTATGATCAGTTTTTTTGTACAATAGATACAGCAGTTTAGGAAAAGAGGTGAAGGGTCTTGGCGGATAAAGACTTTGGCCTGAATGATATCGTAGAAATGAAAAAACCGCATCCATGCGGAGCGAACAGCTGGAAAATTATACGCATGGGAATGGATATTCGAATTAAGTGTGAGGGATGCTCTCACAGTGTTATGATTCCGAGAAGAGAATTTGAAAGAAAACTAAAAAAAGTACTAGTCAAGCATGAGGAGCCTACTTCATAAATAGGCCGACACTCATGCTTTTTCATATAGAAGGTAAGGAGAAGACGGCGATGAGCAAAGTGCATCAGTCGGCATGTCCGCTGAATTGTTGGGACAGCTGCGGCTTTTTGGTGACTGTTGATGATGGAAAGGTAACAAAAGTGGACGGAGATCCAAACCATCCGATTACGGAAGGTAAAATCTGCGGCCGCGGCAGAATGCTTGAGACAAAAACAAATTCGCCTGATCGGCTTCGCTATCCAATGAAAAAACAAAATGGTGAGTTTGTGCGGATTTCTTGGGAGCAGGCACTTGATGAAATTGCCGATAAACTTCGGGAAATCAAGGAAACGTCGGAGACGACTGCTGTTTTGCACAGCCATGATTATGCGAATAACGGTCTGTTAAAAGCGCTTGATCAGCGTTTTTTTAATGGATATGGCGGCGTGACCGAAATCGTCGGAAGCATATGCTGGGGCTCCGGCATCGAGGCGCAAAGCTGGGATTTTGGCCGTTCGTACGGTCACGGACCGCTTGATATTTACAACAGCAAGCATGTTGTTGTGTGGGGAAGAAATGTATCAAGAACAAATATGCACTTATACCATCACTTGCAGCAGGTGAAAAAGAAGGGCGCCACGATTACGGTGATTGATCCGATCTTCAACCCGACTGCTAAGCTTGCCGACCGCTATATCTCTGTAAAGCCTGGAATGGACGGCTGGCTTGCGGCAGCCGTTTTGAAGGTTCTGATTGAGATGGGAAGAACGGATGAAACGTTTATTTCTGAGCATTCTGTCGGTTTTGATGATGTGAAAGAGCTTTTGAAGACCGTTTCTCTGGAAGAGTTTATTGTGAAAACAGAAACTTCTATGGAGGAGCTGGAGTATTTGGCAGGTTTGTATGCTGATGGTCCGGTGTCTACTTTTATGGGGCTTGGCATGCAGCGATATAAAAACGGCGGGGGAACGATTCGTTGGATTGATGCACTTGTTGCGGCAAGCGGAAATGTCGGAATTAAGGGCGGCGGCGCGAATTTCGGAAATGTCCAGATTGGTGAGAGCTTTGCAAAAACAAAGCTGACGCTGCCGGAATTAAAAACAACATCCCGTTCTTTTTCAATGATGACACAGGCTGAAGAAGTGTTGACCGCTGCTGATCCTGCGATTGAGATGATTATTGTGACGTGCGGAAATCCGCTGACTCAGGTGCCGAATACAAATAAGGTGAGACAAGCTTTTGAAAAGGTTCCAATGACGGTCGCGATTGATTCTATTATGACGGATACCGCAAAGCTGTGTGATTATGTTTTGCCGACTGCCACTGTTTTTGAAGAAGAAGATATCTACTATTCCAGTATGTATCATCATTATGTTCAGTACGGGAAGAAGCTTGTGGAGCCGCAGGGTGAAGCGAAGTCGGACAGGTGGATCTGGTCAGAGCTTGCAAAACGTCTTGGGTTTGGCGAGCTGTTTGAATACAGCACTCAAGGATTTTTAGAGATGGGGCTTTCTTCATTGGAAGCAGAGGATGTGACACTTGAGCGTTTAAAAGAAAAAGGCCACCTCCCTCTTCCAGTAAAACAGGTGCCGTGGGATGATTATCAGTTTTTGACGCCGAGTGGAAAATTTGAATTTACTTCGTCGCTAGCTGAGCAAAAAGGATTTAGCGGCTCGCTTCAATTAAATGTGCCCGAAGAATCTGTTTTCCATAATGAGGAGTTAGCTGGAAAGTACCCTTATACGCTCTTATCCATTCATCCGCAGCGTTCCAATCATTCACAGCATGTGCCGTTTATTGAAAAGCTTCAGCACGTTCAGGTCGATATTTCTCCAGATATAGCGGCTGGGCAGGATCTTCAGGATGGAGACGAAGTTGTCATCTTTAATGACCGCGGAAGCTTGAAGGGCAAGGTGAAAGTGATGAAGCAGGCTCATGCGAAGACGATTAATATAGATGAAGGCATGTGGGCGGCTTTTGGAGGGTCAGTCAATGCACTGACAAATGATACAAATTCTGATAATGGAATGGGAAGTACGCTTTTTGACTGTTTAGTAGGCTTGAAAAAAGCATAATCAAAGGGATTGGCAGGCTGAAAATGCTTTTTTGTCAGCTTGTCTTTTCCAGTGAACCTCCTTATAATTGCTCTAGGTTCAAAATACGTTCATACAATGACGGTTTTATATAGAGGAGATGAAAGAATGGCTTTAACAGCTGGAATTGTTGGTTTGCCGAACGTCGGAAAATCAACACTATTTAACGCAATTACACAGGCCGGTGCCGAATCAGCCAACTACCCGTTCTGTACAATTGATCCGAACGTGGGAATTGTAGAGGTACCGGATGATCGTCTGCAAAAGCTGACTGAGCTGGTCAACCCGAAGAAGACTGTGCCGACTGCTTTTGAATTCACTGATATTGCAGGGATTGTAAAGGGCGCATCTAAAGGAGAAGGACTCGGCAACAAGTTCCTATCTCATATTCGCCAAGTTGACGCGATTTGCCACGTTGTCCGTGCTTTTTCCGATGACAACATTACACACGTTTCCGGAAAGGTTGATCCGATTGATGACATTGAAACGATCAACCTTGAGCTGATCCTCGCTGATATGGAAACGGTTGAAAAGCGGATTACACGCGTCAGCAAGCTTGCGAAGCAAAAAGATAAAGACGCTGTATTTGAGTTTGAGATTTTATCTAAACTGAAAGAAGCGTTTGAGAGTGAAAAGCCTGCTCGATCTGTAGAATTCACTGAAGAGCAGCAAAAGCTTGTGAAGCAGCTCCATTTACTGACTTCGAAGCCTATTTTGTACGTGGCCAACGTAAGTGAAGATGAAGTTGCTGATCCATCTGGCAATGAAAATGTAGCGAAGATTCGCGAGTACGCTGCCGGCGAAAATGCAGAAGTTATCGTTGTATGTGCAAAAATCGAATCTGAAATCGCTGAGCTTGAAGGCGAAGAAAAGCAAATGTTCTTGGAAGAGCTGGGCATTCAAGAATCAGGTCTTGATCAGCTGATCAAAGCGTCTTACTCTCTTCTCGGCCTCGCAACATATTTCACAGCCGGAGAACAGGAAGTCAGAGCTTGGACATTCAAAAAAGGCATGAAAGCCCCTGAGTGTGCAGGAATTATTCATAGTGACTTTGAGCGGGGCTTCATTCGTGCTGAGACAGTTGCTTATGAGGATCTTCTTGCGGGCGGCGGTATGGCAGGAGCTAAAGAGGCAGGAAAAGTCCGCCTTGAAGGGAAAGAATATGTGGTCCAAGACGGAGATGTTATTCATTTCCGATTTAATGTATAGGATGCAGTTGTAAAGGGACAAGAGCTTTGGTATAATATAAAATTGTGAGTAATAGAATTATTGCTCCTTGCCCATTATGGGCCGCTTAGTCCAAAAGGAGGTGCAAACAGATGAGAAAGTACGAAGTTATGTACATTATCCGCCCAAACATTGACGAAGAGTCTAAAAAAGCAGTTATCGAGCGTTTCAACAACGTTCTGACTTCTAACGGTGCGGAGATCACTGGAACAAAGGATTGGGGTAAACGTCGTCTTGCTTACGAAATCAACGATTTCCGCGACGGTTTCTACCAAATCGTAAACGTTCAATCTGACGCTGCGGCAGTTCAAGAATTTGACCGTCTAGCTAAGATCAGTGACGATATCATTCGCCACATTGTTGTTAAAGAAGAAGAATAAGCAATTTTGAAATATATAATGGTAAAAGGTGGTCTTTCTTATGCTTAACCGAGTTGTATTAGTCGGAAGACTGACAAAAGACCCAGAGCTTCGTTATACGCCAAACGGTGCGGCTGTTGCTACGTTTACTCTTGCTGTGAATCGTACATTTACGAACCAGTCCGGAGAACGTGAGGCCGATTTCATTAATTGTGTCACTTGGAGAAGACAAGCCGAAAACGTTGCAAACTTCTTGAAAAAAGGAAGCCTTGCAGGCGTAGATGGCCGTTTACAAACAAGAAACTATGAAAACCAGCAAGGACAGCGTGTCTTCGTGACAGAGGTCCAAGCTGAAAGTGTTCAATTTCTTGAGCCGAAAAACGGCGGCGGTTCTGGTTCAGGTGGATACAACGAAGGAAACAGCGGCGGAGGCCAGTACTTTGGCGGAGGCCAAAATGATAATCCATTTGGGGGAAATCAAAACAACCAGAGACGCAATCAGGGGAACAGCTTTAATGATGACCCATTTGCCAACGACGGCAAACCGATTGACATCTCGGATGATGATCTTCCATTCTAATGTGATTATCGCCTAAAATGAAAAAGAAAGGAGGGAAATGACAATGGCAGGAGGACGCAGAGGCGGTCGTGCGAAACGCCGTAAAGTGTGTTATTTCACTTCTAACGGTATCACGCACATCGACTACAAAGATGTAGATCTTCTTAAAAAGTTTGTTTCTGAGCGCGGTAAAATTTTACCACGTCGTGTAACTGGAACAAACGCTAAATACCAACGTAAATTGACTGCAGCGATCAAACGCGCACGTCAAATGGCTTTACTTCCATACGTAAGCGGTGAGTAAGCTGATACGTAAAGAGCAAGGACCTTTGGGTTCTTGCTCTTTTTTATAGGGGGGAGGATGAAACATGAAGTTGATTTCATGGAATGTAAACGGCCTGCGGGCTGTGATGAGAAAAATGGATTTCCTCTCTTATTTGAAAGAAGAGGATGCAGATATTATATGTCTTCAGGAAACGAAGATACAGGACGGCCAGGTTGATCTCCAGCCTGAAGGCTATCATGTGTACTGGAATTATGCAGTGAAAAAAGGATATTCCGGCACAGCTGTTTTTTCTAAGCAAGAACCGCTGCAGGTCATTTACGGTATCGGAGTAGAAGAGCATGACCAAGAAGGCAGAGTGATTACGCTGGAATTTGAAAACGTGTTTGTGATGACTGTTTACACGCCCAATTCCAGAAGGGGATTAGAGCGGATTGATTACCGCATGCAATGGGAAGAGGCTTTATTGTCTTATATTCTTGAATTGGATCAGAAAAAACCAGTGATTTTATGCGGTGATTTGAATGTAGCCCATCAGGAGATTGATTTGAAAAATCCAAAGGCGAACCGGAATAACGCTGGATTTTCAGATCAAGAAAGAGGGGCATTCACTCGTTTCTTAGAAGCTGGCTTTGTTGATTCTTTTCGTCATGTTTATCCTGATCTTGAAGGCGCTTATTCCTGGTGGTCGTATCGTGCCGGCGCCCGGGACAGAAATATTGGATGGCGGATTGATTATTTTGTTGTTTCTGAAAGCCTTAAGGAACAGATTGAAGATGCCAGCATATCAGCGGACGTCATGGGTTCCGACCATTGTCCTGTTGAACTTATCATCAATATATGATGAGATAGCAGTAAGGATTTTACACTTACTGCTTTTTTTATATGAAAAGGAGAAAGAGATGGCAAATATAAAAGAGATCGCAAGACTGGCAAATGTATCTGTTTCGACTGTCTCGCGTGTATTGAATCATCATCCGTATGTATCTGAAGAAAAGAGAAAGCTTGTTCATCAAGTCATGAAGGAATTGGATTATACACCAAATCGAACCGCAATCGATCTCATTCGCGGGAAAACCCATACAGTCGGTGTGATTCTGCCTTATAGCGATCATCCCTGCTTTGATAAAATCGTTAACGGAATCACCAAGGCGGCTTTTCAGCATGAGTATGCAACGACCCTTCTCCCCACCAATTATAACCCCGATATTGAAATCAAATATTTAGAGCTGTTAAGAACGAAGAAAATAGACGGTCTCATCATTACTTCCCGCGCCAATCATTGGGACAGCATTTTAGCTTATCAGGAATATGGGCCGGTCATCGCTTGTGAGGATACCGGAGACATTGATGTCCCTTGTGCTTTTAATGACAGAAAAGCTGCTTATGCAGAGAGCTTTCGCTATTTAAAGAGCCGCGGGCATGAGAATATTGCTTTTACGTGTGTCAGAGAAGCTGATAGGAGCCCGAGCACGGCTGATAAAGCTGCGGCCTATAAAGCTGTCTGCGGAAGGTTGGAAGACCGCCATATGCTGTCCGGATGCAACGATATGAATGATGGTGAGCTGGCAGCTGAACATTTTTATATGAGCGGGCGGGTTCCGACTGCTATTTATGCAAATAGTGATGAAGTGGCAGCTGGAATTCATCTATTTGCCAAAAAGAATAATTGGGATGTTGAAATCATAGGCGAGGGAAATACTTCTATCAGCCGTGTTCTTGGTTTTCCGTCGCTTGATTTGAATCTTGAGCAGCTCGGCATCGCAGCATTTTCTCTATTTTTGCAGGATGAGCCCGCTGATATCAAAATTCAGCATAAATTTAAGAAAAAAGCTTGAACTGAAATGCATTTCATACCTTATAACTTCATTGAAGGCGAAGGAGGAGGAAGAAATGCAGATTGAACATACAGCGGTCTGGGTCAATGATTTAGAGCGAATGAAGTCTTTTTATGAATCGTATTTTAATGGCGAAGCGAATGATTTGTATCATAATGAGAAAAAAGATTTTAAGTCTTATTTTATTACGTTTGATTCCGGAGCAAGGCTGGAGATTATGAAAAAAGGGAATGTGACCGATCCGCCCTCACAAACAATGACAGGCTGGGCACATATTGCCTTTTCCGTTGGGAGCCGGGAGAAAGTTGACGAACTGACTGATCGATTGAAGGCGGATGGTTTCGCAGTAGTAAACGGCCCGAGGACAACAGGAGACGGCTACTATGAAAGTGTGATTGAGGATGATGAAGGAAATTTGATCGAGGTTACAATCTGACATGGAGTGACTTACATGCTGAGGACAGAAAAAGAAAAAATGGCAGCCGGAGAATTATACAATTCGGAAGATCAACAACTATTACTAGAACGCAAGCATGCGAGACAGCTGATTAGACAATATAACGAAACACCGGAAGATGATGCAGTGCGGACGGAGCTTTTGAAGGAGCTGCTCGGTTCGGTTGGGGATCAAGTCACGATTTTGCCGACATTCCGCTGTGATTATGGCTATCACATTCATATCGGAGATCATACATTTGTTAATTTTGACTGTGTCATTTTAGATGTGTGTGAGGTGCGTATCGGCCGTCATTGTTTGATTGCGCCAGGTGTACATATCTACACGGCCGGTCATCCTCTTGATCCAATCGAAAGGAAATCCGGGAAGGAGTTCGGTAAGCCTGTGACAATTGGAGATCAAGTTTGGATTGGAGGCCGGGCGGTGATTAACCCGGGAGTGACAATCGGTGATAACGCAGTGATTGCGTCTGGATCTGTTGTCACTAAGGATGTACCCGCTAATACTGTTGTAGGCGGAAACCCCGCAAGGACTTTGAAGCAATTGTAATGAGATCAGTGCGGCAGATCCGCACTGACTTTTTTAAATCTGTTTTGCATTCGTATTAGGACCGAAGAAGATTAACAGCAAGGAGCATGCGAGCCAACAGCCCCCAATAAATAAGAAGACGCTGATATAGCCGAGCTGAACGGCAATAAATCCGACAAGCAATGAGCCAAAAATGTTTGAAAAACGGCCAAGACCATAGGCTAAACCGCTGCCAGACGAGCGGTATTCAGTCGGATAAGGTTCAGATGTATAGGCGTATAAGTTCGAGGTAAAGACCCGTTCTGTGATATTCACGATAAAACCAAATACAATGATCATGATGGGAATAAAAGTCATACCATATAAGAGCCCGGCGATGGCCGTCAGAAACGCACTCGCAGCTAAAATCCATTTTCTTTGAAATCTTTCGGAAATCATGGAGCCGAGCAGTGCGCCAAGTGGAGCGCCGACGGAATGCAATACGTTATACCATAATGTATTTTCCATGGTTACGCCATTGCTTTTTAGCAGGCTTGGAACCCATGAAGCAAATCCGTAAAACCCAAACGTTTCAAAAATCCATACAGCAGATAATACGATGGTGATTTTGAGGTTTCTGCCTTTCAATAAGCCGGCGTAACCTGCATTCTGCTTAACAGTTTCGCTTACTTTAGGCTGGGATGCTGCCGGAAGCGGGCCCTTCTCCTTTTCAACCTGTGCCTCAATTCGATTGAGGATCGCATCGGCTTTCGCATATTCCCCGCGATTTTCGTGCCACCGAGGCGACTCTTCCAGCCGTCGAATAAAGAAAAAATAAATAAGGCCGACGGCACCCCATACAAACACAAGCCTCCATCCCCATGAACCAAGAGGAATGACAAAGGCAGACACAATGTTGGTGATCGGAACCCCAATCAATCCAATCATGGCACAAAAAGAAATATATTTTCCACGTACACTTGAAGGGAAAAATTCCGCCAAATAGCTATTCGTAATGACCATGGCGGCTGCAACGCCAAATCCGGTGAGGAAACGGAATGTCATTAAAGATGGAATGTCCCATGCCGCAGCATTGCATAGCGATGCGATTGAGAAAACAAAGACAAATAGATTTAAGGCTTTTTTGCGGCCGATTCGATCGGACAGCCGTCCGCCCAGTGAAGCGCCTAAAAACATGCCTAAAAACGAAGCAGCCGTTACGTTAGCAATAGTTGAAAGTGGGATGCCCCAATGTTCAATCAGTGCCGGCGCTACATTGCTGAGGGTAAATAAATCTGCGAGATCAAAGAAATAAACAATGCCGAGAGCGGTTAACACTTGGAAATGAACGCGTGAAATCGGAAGGCGGTCTAAACGATTCGCTACGTTTGAGAAAGGATGTGTATTCTTTTGTTTGAAGATCGTATTCATAAAAAACCCCCTTTTAAGTAGTAAGAAAAGACTGAAAATTCTCCTCTTGGGACTATTATAAGTATCTTGGTTCATTGGCAACAGAGTTCAAATCACTAGATGGAAGAACTAAATTCACACTTTATATTTTAATTATGCTTAAAAGATTTCCAAAACAGTAGATTCATAGACCAATTTATGCAAATATATAGTAATATTCTCATTGAAAGGAAGAGACATAGAAGGAATGAATTCATTTATCCGTCCTATAGAAGGAAACAATACATTGTGGAGATATTTTTTCGCTTTTTTGGTGATGGTAGGGTTATATGTATTCGGGAATATAGCTTACCTTTTCGCTATACTGTTCACGGTTATTGTGAATCCCAATATCACGTTTGATTTGGATGAAGCTGTGTTGAGTGATCCTCTCGTAGATCTTTATTTGTCCCATGTGATTTATTTATTCGCCATTCCGGGAGTTTGGCTGGCTGTGCGCTTTATTTTGAAGCGGCCTTTCCGAACGGTGATAACACCAAATTCAAAGATGAATTGGCGGAGAATTTCCTTTGGTTTTATTGCTTATTTCTTGCTAATGATCGCCGTACAATTGATTGATTTTGTGATTCATCCTGATAGCTATTCAATGCAAGAGTTTAATGCATCACGATTTATCTGGCTGCTAGCGGCTGCCCTCATTTTGGTTCCGATTCAGACATCAGCTGAGGAACTATTTTTCAGGGGATTTTTGCTTCAAGCTTTCGGGAGATTGACGAAAAATCCTCTATTTTTGACACTGATTGTCGGAGGATTGTTTGGCGTATTGCATTTTGCGAATCCAGAAATGAACAACGGCGCTGTCTGGGCAGGAATTGAGTATTTAACATTTGGTTTTGTGTGGACCTATTACACGATTAAAACTGGAAGCATCGAAATATCACTTGGCGCCCATGCCGCGAATAATATGTTTTTGTGTATGTTTATTACAGAAAAAAACAGTGTGTATGGAGGAATTCCTTCTCTGTTTACCGTTACGCGGGGGAACCCGATGTGGGAGGCTTTCTTTACGATAGCGGTCAACCTTGTGTTTGCGGGGATCGCTTTATGGTACCATAAGAAATCAAAAAGTAAGCAGCAAGGGTCTTAATCCCTGCTGCTTATTAATGTGTGAATCGCTTCTTCAATATTTGTTGTCGGCTGCTGGCAGGCGAAGTTTTCACAAATATAAACGGTTGTTTTGCCGTCTATGATGCGGTAGTCTGCTGCAAATGGCGCAATGTCTTTGCATTGCTCGGGCTGCTCTGCCACCAGAATGGAGTCGTTGGGCTTAAAGGCTTTTTGAAGCTCCGCTATAATTTGTTTTCTGGCTGGATCGTCTGCGCTGCCAAAAATCACGATTTCTTTTTTAGGCATTAGATGCCTTAACACACTTTGCATAAAGAAAGCATGGCCGCTCGGATACGCGTCGATGTCTGGCTTGAACACGGAAAACATCGTTTCCGCTTTTTCGATCAGTGATAAGTCGCCTGTGACTTGCCCGAGACGCAGCAGCTGAACAGCTGCCACACTGTTTCCTGAAGGCACGGCGCCGTCGTACACTTCTTTTTCTCGTACGATTAAGGCTTCTGCATCGTGTCCGGTGAAGTAGAATCCGCCATGCTCCTCATCCCAAAATAAGCTGATTATATCGTCTGTCAGTTTCTTCGCTTTTTGTAAATAAGAAAGATCAAACGAAGCTTCATAGAGATCCAGATAAGCCCATAGGAGAAAAGCGTAATCGTCGATAAAGCCTTTGTTTTTCACTTCGCCATCACGATATCGGACCATCACACGGCCGTCGATGATTAATTTGTTTTCAATAAATGTGATGGCGTTTTTCGCTAGGCTGAGATATTTCGGCTCCTGGTATACCTTTGCCGCTTTCGCAAGACCCGCGATCATCAGCGCGTTCCATGAGGTCAGCACTTTATCATCGACATGCGGATAGGTTCTTTCCTCGCGTGTCTTCAAGAGCTGCTGTCTTGCGTCTTCGAGTTTGAGGCTGAGCTCTTTTTCGGTTAACCCGACATCCTCTTGGATTTGTTCCCACTTTGTGTGAATGAGGTTAGGAATATTTTTGCCTTCAAAGTTTCCTTCTTCAGTGATGTCATACACTTGGCAATACAGCGTTCCGAGATCGTCCCCGAGCGTTTTCAGAATCTCTTCCTTTGACCACACGTAGTACTTTCCTTCTTCTCCTTCTGTATCCGCGTCTAAAGCAGAGAAAAAGCTTCCGTCTTCATGGGTCATTTCCCGCTGAATGAACGTAATGATCTGCTCACAAATCTCTTTATAGCGGCTGTTTTGCGTGACCTGGTAGGCTTCTGTATAAGCGGTCAGCAGCAACGCATTGTCGTACAGCATTTTTTCAAAGTGGGGAACGAGCCACTCGTCATCAGTCGAATAGCGGGCGAACCCATAGCCGATATGATCGTAAATACCGCCATTCGCCATGCTGTCCAGCGTTTTCGTCACGTTGTATAAAGCGTTCTCCTGCCCCGTATTGTGATGATAACGAAGCAAATACATCAGCATATGGGGCATCGGAAATTTCGGTGCCTGCCCGAAACCGCCGTAGATCGTATCAAACCCGCTGGCAAGCTGCTGGAATGTCCGGTGAATCGCTGACTCGCTAAGGCCTTCGCCTGATTTGGCGGCTGTTTTGGTCTGCAAATGTTTAGTGGCGTTCTCCGCAATATCCTCGACATGCTCACGGTCGTTCGCAAACGTCTCAGACAGATGCTCAAGCACATCAACAAAACCGGGACGATTGAATTTGCTCGTCTTTGGAAAATATGTACCCGCGTAAAACGGCTTCTGATCAGGCGTGATAAACACATTCAGCGGCCAGCCGCCCTGCCCGGTCATCAGCTGGCAGATTCTCATATAAACAGAATCCACATCCGGCCGCTCTTCCCGGTCGACTTTAATCGCCACAAACCGTTCATTGAGAAGACGCGCGATTTCTTCGTCTTCAAAGCTTTCGTGAGCCATAACGTGGCACCAATGGCAAGTCGAATAACCGATGCTGACCAGAACCGGCTTGTTTTCGCGTGTTGCTTTTTCAAATGCTTCTTCCCCCCACGGGAACCAGTCCACAGGGTTGTGGGCGTGTTGGAGTAAATAAGGAGACTTTTCAGCGATTAATCTATTGGGTTTATTGTTAGTGGGCATGGGATCACCTTCTTTCATAAAACAAATGATCTTTTCGAATTTATTTTTCCATAATATGATGTATTTTATTCTTTTTTGATTTCGTGAAAGGCTTCATTAAGTATAGAAGAGGAATTCTTCAGGAATCTGAAGCCCTAAGGTCTTAATAATAAACAATTATATCCTTTCGGGTAAATGATGTTTATACATCTCGATGGCATCTTTATGTTCTTTTAAAACTGCAATTGTTTTTGGATATGGTCTTACATAAATCAAGGGATAGTCGATTTCATCAAATTCTTGTCGAATTGGGAATGCTAATCTCTCTTTATCAAGTGAAAATTGAGCGTCAATTCCTATTTTATTACCGCGAGAATCTAATCGAATCCATTTTTTAAGTGAATGAAAAAATACAGCATTTAATGCGTGAATACAATATCCTTTATCTGGCGTATTAAACAACATTAAACGCTGATAACAAAAGCCTGTCGGTATTCCTTCTGAGCGCAATAGGGCAGCTAATAGGTTTGACTTTGCATAGCAAATTCCCTCTTTAAAGGTTAATACTTCTGAAGCATTACAAGTTACTCGTTTTGATTGAATATCCCAAGTATGGGGAATTTCATCTCGAACAAATTCATAGGCTATTTTTACTTTTTCTATTTCTGTCTGCAAAGGATTGAAAAGTTCATTTGCAAGTGCACAAATAATAGGATTAGAATAATCAACTTCATTTAGTTCAAGTAAATAATCATCAAAGTTTTTTGATTCACATGTCAAATTCATTTCTTCACTCCCCATATTGTAACGGATGATACTACACTATAGAACATGATTGGAAATATATTAAGAAGAAAAAAAGAGATTACTAAAAAGCATAGTTTGAATATTTATAGAGTCATTAAAAAAAGTGAAATACAAATTATGATTAGTTCTCTGCCTTAAAATATGTAATGACATCAATAGCTAGCTTGGGTAGTTACACGCACATGCTTCTTTCATTTTTATTAATTAGTGTAATGCCTAGTATACCTTTTTATACTTTTTAATAACCTGTTTGATAATCTTTGTTAGTGTCTGATGTAGCATTTAAATTAGTTATGGGCTGAATCGCTTTAACAAATTTTACCCAAACCTCATATTCCCATTCATATAGATCAACAAAATCTTTGCCGATATCAATGAGTGTTTTACATGTTTTTATATTTAAATTATGACGGGCTTTCTTGGTTTTAACTTTTGAGTATTGTAGGTAGAGTTCCATAACCCTTATAAGATATTTATCTTTTTTATCAATACTAGATATTGCATTAAAAAACCAAGGTAAAAATTCCACAAACACTCTAGTACCACCAATTGCGGTGATTAGTGTTTCTAATCTGGATAATAGCAAGGCTCCCTCAGTGGAAGTTTCCATTGTTTGTGAGTATACGCCGAGATCTTTACTTAGGTTAATATAATCTGAAATAAATACACCGCAAAAATATAAATGAGTCCCACAATGACCTTCAAATGCTTCCATTCTTTTAGCAATTGATAATGTTTCTTGATACTCCCTTATAAGTTCTAGACTTCCGTACTTTAAGTTCAAACCTACAATTTCTAAAATTTCTTTGAATTCTATGCTTGGGTTATATAATTCATCATCTTGATATCGCTCAGTAAACTCTGTTTCGTCCAGTCCCTTGATAAACATAATGTTTTGTTTTTCTCTTTCTAACTCTAAATAATTCAATATTTTGAAAACGACAGGGGAATATAGATTTTGAAAACTCTCTTTCTTTTGTTTAATTTCTTCCCTTTTTTGAGAGTAGCGATGAGAAAAAACTTGTCCTAAAAAAGCGGCAGTGAGTGTGCCGGCAACTGTAAAAACGGTTCCCCATTGAATGCTCCAATCAAGCCCAACAAGCCAAATCATATTGAAATACACCCATTTCCTATTTTATGAATTAAGAACTGTTAATTTGTTTTCGGTTAACTGCATTTCTGGTGATAAAAGATTCAAGTGTTTTACTTTATGCTCTACAACAAACAAAGGAAGTTGGAAAAAGGATGCTATTTGATTAAGTGACCAGCTTTGTTTGCTTTGTCCCATGTATCTTCGTCTATAATGCAGGGTTTAACAGCGTCTTTAACAACAATCCACTGATCTTGTGGTCTTATTTTTCCGTTTGTTTTATTTCTTCCTTTCAACCGATTAGCAACAATCCACCCTTTATATATCTCGGATCGAATCATTCTCACAATGCTTTGACCGTGAAAAAACTTCCCCTTGTTTGTTCTGTATCCCAATTTATTTAATTTTACTGCGATATTATCAGCACCTATGCCGTCAATAGTCATTTGAAATGCAAGCTTTACAGCTTTTGCTTTTTCTTCATCAATTTCCAATTTTCTTTCCAAACGGTTATAAATATATCCGTAGTTGGGTTTGCCATTTGACCAGCGACCCATTTTTGCACTGTCCTTTTTTCCTTTTCTTAGTTGGGCTTTTATATTCTCGTACTCCCAATTGTTAACCAACCCAGTAAATTTTAATGCTTGCCAGTCCTCTTGTACTTCAAGATCATATACTCTTTCACTATCAGTGACAAAGAGTATGTCATCTTGGCGTAAAAGGTTCATGAATTTTGGTGTCTCTGCATCATCCCTTGTAACCCGTGCTAAGTTAACTGACAAAACGGCGTCAAATATGCCATCTGTGAGTTTGTTAATCATCCTTTGGTATTCAGGTCGCATTTCATCTATTGAACTTCCAAATTATTGGAATATTTCATACTGCCAATTGTTTTTATGAGCAATATCAAGAAGTCTTTTTCGATGTTTTGCCAAGGTTTCTTCTGTTTCTTCTCCCTCTTTATTTCGTGACTTTCTTAGATAAATGGCTACTCGCTTGATTTTGTTTTTTTGATCCATAGCACATCACCCTATTATTCCTATAATGTAATATAATACTATAATAGCGTAATGATAGACTGTGTAGCTATACGAACTTGGCATAATTGATTGATAACAGGAGGTATACGATTGATTGGTTATTGTGATAAAGAAAACTTTGATTGGGTAGCATCTTTAATATCTTTTTTAGCGGTAATTGTCGCAATTGCATCAATTTGGATTCAGATTCGTCAATTCAAAAAACAACGAGAACCAGTAGTGGCACCTGGAATTAAAGCTATTGACTTAGAATTACCTAGAATTACTTATGATTGGGTAAATGACAAGAAACTAGATAAAAGAATTGCAGATACGACTTTACCTATTTTCAACTATGGGAGTACATCAGCAATCAATATAAGTTATACATATAAACTTATTGATGACGAAAAAGTTAGAGGAAGGTTAGAAGAGCTAATGGATGAGCAGAGTGATATTTGCGTTAGCTTAACCGATAATTTTTTAGAAGAAGGAAGTACCTATGATCTGTTGGAAGTAAAGGACGGTACCTATAAAGGTCGTTTTCGAACGACACCAGTTGTAAGGCGAAGTGATCTGATCTTGCCTGGTGAAAGTATAGGCATTAAATTACCAAGTTATTTCTTGATTATGATCAATTATATAAGTCGCATTGGGGAGGAAGACTGTTTTCCTAAGTTAGAATTAAAAATAAAGTACAACGATACTAACTTTAAAACTTGGGAAGCGAAATTTATTATTAAAGTTGATCAAATCAGCAAAATACAGAAATTCAGTAATGGTAATTATAAGTTACAGACTTCATTAGTCTATGAGTTTATAAGTAAAAATAAAAAATAACTATAATTAATCTGAAGATAAGGACAATCAATTTTGAAGGTTGTCTTTTTCTATTTGCAAGGGTAGCTACACAAACGTGACACCAATGACATGTCGAACTACCGATGCTGACCAGAACAGGCTTGTTTTCACGTTTCACTTTTTCATATGCTTCTTCTCCCCAAGGGAACCAGTCCACAGGGTTATGAGCATGTTGAAGTAAAATTAGTAGACTTCTCAGCGAATAATCTATTGGGTTTATTGTTAGTAGGCATTGGATCACCTTCTTTCGTTTTTTTATAAATACAAAACTTAGCCGATTACTTAAAAGAGGGAGAAGAAAATATACTATAATGCTTAATGATGTTAATTGAGGAGACATCGTCCTTTTCAATCCTCTTTTATTACAGAAAATTTGATATTGATAATTCCATAGTATATTAAGGGGAACCCATTATTTATGGATTCCCCTTTAGTTCAATAAGAAGGATTACTGTCGAGTGTTACTTTACAATGTTAGCCATTCCAATGATAAACGATTTGCACAACGCCAGAGGAAAATGTTCTTGTATTCACCATTTTTAAATTTATCCTCTGTTTTACATCAATAAACAACGGTTTTCCTTCTCCCAAAACAACAGGGTGAATAGATAATCTAAATTCATCAACAAGCCCCAAATTTATAAAAGTTGTAATGAGACTCGCTCCACCATATAGCCAGATGTCTTTACCAGGATTTTTCTTCAATTTATTTACTTCTTCAAGAATATTATCATTTATAAATATGGCTTGATTATCAATCTCATTTTGTGTTCTGGAAAAAACATATTTCTTTTTACTATGAACCAATTTCCAAAGTTCCTTTTCTGTATCAGGGTCTTCATTTTTTGGAATGTATTGTCCCCATAAATCGTAGCTTTTTCTACCATATAAAATAGTATCAATTTGATTTAAAAAATCAGTAAACCCCATATCAGGGTCCATAATACACCAATCAACTTCTCCATTTTTCCCTTCAATAAAACCATCTAAAGTAACTGCTAAATCTAAAATGATTCTTCTCTGTTTTAAGTTATTTGTCATAACTATTCATCCTTTTACATAAGAAGTTGGTTGAAATTCTTCTCCCACTCTCGCACCAGATGAACTAAGTTGCGTTTGTGGACAGAGTGAAGAACAGTATCCTAAAATGAAAGTGCCCACTACTCTTCGCAGCTTGATTAGCAGGAACACTCTTTATCTTCACTTGGTTAAATGAAAGCTCTGCTCGATTAAGTTATAGATTTCGCCTTCTGGATCTGTCCGTTCTAAAACAATTGAAATCCAATGTTCCTTATCCATATGATATCCGGGTAAGATATTTTCCCCGTTTCTTAAGCTATCACTTATTTCAGGGGGACATTTTAGATTTAGAATATCTATTTCGGCATGACCATCTAAGCCTAATTTTTCTGGGAGAACATTCATGATAAGACCGTACCATTTTTTGTTTGATGTATGTCTCAAAGAAGCATAGTTTGGGTATTCCTCCCACGGGTAATCAGGCGATGTACCGTATTTTTCTTTGACGTGTTTAAAGATATCTTCTCTTGTTAACATACTCAATCACTCCTTTATTCACTCTACTTTCTTCTTGAAAAAGTCAAAGAGCGATCCTTGGTTGTCCTTTGGATACTTCAATAGAGATGTCATCAATGGCAGAAGCTGTGTCAAAGCTTCCTCTCTCCACGGATACTAGTCAACAGGGTTGTGGGCGAGTTGAAGGAAGTATGATATTTCTCATTGAGTTTATTGTTAGTGGGCATAGGTTCATCTTCTTTTCTCTTGTTTCTATTCCTTTTTACTGTACCACAAGCCTCTGTTGAAATACCTCATTAAGATAGTGAAATATATAAGGTAATGGATGCCTTACCTAGTGCTGTTCTCTTTTGGAAGCTGTTATTGAATAGTATCGAAACGAGTTTACTAAATATTATCTCGATTGGCGGGGATTGATATGATCATTAAAATGACTAAATTAAATATGAAAGATTTCAATAAACCAAATGAACCTCTCGTTGTTTTTGGGAGAATGATACCTGCTTTTGAAAACGGTGTTTGGACATATACTGAGGAACGATTTTCTAAACCTTATTTTAAACAATATGAAGATGATGAAATGGCTGTTAGTTATGTTGAAGAAGAGGGAAAAGCGGTTTTTTTATATTATGTTGAAAACAACTGCATCGGCCGGATTAAGATTCGTTCTAACTGGAATGGGTATGCACTAATAGAGGACATTGCCGTTGCAAAAGACTATAGACAAAAAGGCGTTGGAACAGCATTATTACATAAAGCGATTGAGTGGGCAAAGGAGAATCGCTTTTGTGGTCTTATGCTTGAAACACAAGATATTAATGTTTCAGCTTGTCATTTTTATGCCAAACATCAATTTATAATAGGTGCAGTTGATACGATGCTTTATTCCAATCTTCCAACAGCAAATGAAATTGCGATTTTTTGGTACTATAAATTTTAATTTATCATAAAATTATTGAACGAAACGTAGCTTGTTTTGCGTTTCGTTTTTTCAAAGAAGAGGTTTTTTAACCCCTTCTATTCTTTGATAAGAATTGTTTTTCCACAATAGGCATAAAAACGTGAAGGAGCATTCCTCCCAAACAGACGGTTAATAGGGTTCCGATGCCGATAGGGCCTTTAAAGACGATGGCTAATACTAAGAAAAGAGCGTATACCAATGTTCTTGAAAACAAGATTGTTCTTTTGGAGAGATCTCGGATAATGAGTGTTAAATGATCGATTGGTGTTGATGCGAATTTCGTCTGAAGATAGATGGCTGTTCCAAGACCGATGAGCACCAAACCAATTCCGAAACAAATCAGTTTGCTTAACAACGCGTTTAGATAGAGGGTGTTTTTTACAACAAACAACCATAGGTCAATGCCTATTCCAGTAATGAATGCTGTAATCAAGCCCAGCAAAATAGGTTTTTTTCTCGTTAATATAGCGTTGCAGATTAAGAGGATCACAGAAATAAGGACCTCCCAGCTTCCTACGGTAAGTCCGACTTCTTTTGACAGACCAACCAAAAGGGCATCGAAGGGGGATGTGCCCAGCCCTGATTGTATGGTTAAGGAAATGCCCAAACTTAATATGAGTATGCCTAATCCGTAAAAAATATATTTCATGTTATATTCCGCGATATTTCTTTTGTCATCAGGACGTGAGGGATGCCGTCTTCCATAAATTCCTGTGAAGAAATCTGGTAGCCCAGTTTTTGATAAAAGCCTGCTGCTTGTGTTTGACCATGCAGCTTACATGCAGTCAGTCCTTTTTCTTTTATGGTTTCTTCTAACCCGCTTACGATGACTTTCCCCAATCCATACTTACGGTAAGGTTTTAGGATGCAGATTCTTTCCAGCTTTGCTGTATGGTCAACGATGCGCACACGGCCCGTGCCGACAGGCTGATTCTCATGATATACCAAGACATGCTGGCATTGTTCCTGGAGCGTATCAAATTCATCAAACTCTTCGGATTCAGATACATGTTGCTCCTCAATGAAAACCGTCTTTCTAATATTCAAAGCTGCATGTAAATCAGCTTCAGTTGTTATTCTTTTTATATTCATTATGAATCAATCCTTTTCTGATATTAGTCTGGACTGTACAGCATGCATGTGGTCTTATAATAGTAAGGTTAAAACATTTTTGTTGTAATTGCAACAAAAATACGTGAGGGGTTTTAGGAATGAATGATATTTTGCGTGAGATCGGCATGATAGCAAGAGCGTTGGATTCCATAAGCAACATCGAATTTAAAGATTTGGACTTAACAAGAGGGCAGTATCTCTATCTCGTACGTATATACGAAAATCCGGGAATTATTCAAGAAAAATTGGCGGAAATGATAAAAGTGGATCGGACAACGGCCGCGCGGGCCATTAAGAAGCTGGAAATGCAGGGATTTATTCAAAAACTGCCGGATGAGCAAAATAAAAAAATAAAAAAACTGTTCCCGACTGAGAAAGGGAAAAAGGTATATCCATTGTTAAGAAGAGAAGGAGAACATTCCACGGAAGTGGCCTTGTCCGGTTTTACTTCAGAGGAAAAGGAAACCATTTCTGCACTCCTTCATAGAGTGAGGAAGAATATAGAACGTGATTGGGAATATGTGAAGAAGGGGAACAAAAGGGATTATTAATGGACAACGTTTACAAGTTGAGCTGATGCTGGCGAAAATCGGCGTCTCCTTCTCAAGAATACCAGTCTGCTGGAGTGTGGGACCATTTTCAAGATAATCTGCCTGGAAAATGGTCCGTTCACTTCTGTTTTCTTTAAAACTATCAAAAAATTTCCAAAGGAGATGGTTTGCGTGAACTTGAGACAACTATCAGAACATGTCTATCAATGTGAATTTGAGCTTGATGTGCCTCTTCGTATTCCGGTTCATACCTGGTTTATCAAAGATGGTGATGATGTTTATATTGTTGATACGGGAATAGAACGTTTTGCTGATGCTCAAATTAGGGCAGCGTTAGCGATCGGCGATCCAAAAGCCATTTTGCTTACCCATGGCCACAGTGATCATATCGGAGGTGCATCAAAATGGTTAGAGAGATTTGATATTCCGATTTATGCCCACCAGAAAGAACTAAAGTACATCAATGGGGAAGAGCCATATCCGAACAAAAATGAAGTGGAGAACACAGGGGTAGCCCATATTGTCCAGCCGCTGACGGAGCAAACGCTTGCTCACCTGCCTCTGAAATACTATTTAACACCTGGCCATTCGCCGGGGCATGTCGTGTATTATCATAAAATCGATCGTACGCTATTAACGGGCGACCTTTTTATCACAAGTAAGGAGGATTTACACCCACCTATAAGAAGGTTCAGTGTTGATATAAATGAGAACATCGATAGCGGCTCAATCATAGATCAAATCAAACCAACGCTCATTTGCTCTTCACATGGCGAAGAAATTCTTTATAACGAAGAATTGTATAAAAACTATGTGGTAAGGTATAGGGATTAATGGAAGTGAAAAACATAAGCTGAAAAATCTCCAGCATGTTGAAGCCCTCGATCCGATTTACTCACACCCAAAAAGAAAAAATGGCAGCTGCCTGCCGCAGAGGCTTTTGCGGAGCTTGTTATACATCCGATTCATGAGCAAAAGGAGTGAGTGTCAGGCTCACTCCTATTCTATTTAAATTGCGGCTGTGAGCTTTGGTTTTACAAATTTCATGAAAATCCCTCTGACTAATGGGCCCATAATCAGTAATTGCAATGGATAGGCCAGGATGAAATTTTTCAACACAATCATAAGATAAGCACTGAAGAGGCTGTCCCCGTTCAGCCCATTTGCTAGAACCGCTGTCACTAAACCGAACACAGACATACAAAGTACCATGCCAATCACCATACAAGTTGACATGGCAAGGATGACATAAATTTTTTTAGTCTTGTCGAACGGCATGCGGAATGCAATCTTCTTGGCGAGGGGGCCCACTAACAGTAAATCTAACAGGAGGGCGACCATAAAACCGATGACCATTTCAAAAACGGTCATCAGTGAAAAATCGTGGATGGCTCCGTTGATGATGGCATTGTAAATCGACATGACGCAAACCATTCCAAAGCACATCATCACGCCAAATATAAGGCCTTCTTTTTTATTTGCTGGCATACAATCATTCCTTCTCTCCATAATCGGTGATTAGTATACCAATGAACCGTTCATGCTCATAAGTGACAAATTTGTGAACAATCTATAAAGCAGAATCGTCTTGTTTTGTCATCAGCACATGCGGAATGCCGTCCAGCATAAATTCTTCTGATGCAGTCTGATAGCCGAGCTTTTCATAAAAGCCTGCCGCCTGTGTCTGGCCGTGCAGTTTGAAGGCAGAAATGCTTTGTTCTTTCACAATACGTTCTAATGCATCGACGATCACTTTTCCCAAACCGAATTTGCGGTAAGGCTTCAGAATGCAGATTCGTTCCAGTTTCCCCGTGTGGCCAACGATACGGACACGTGCAGTGCCAACAGGTACATTCTGATGATAAGCCAGGATGTGCTGGCAGTCACCGTGGAGTGTATCGAACTCATCGAATTCATCCGAAATGGGACAGCCTTGTTCCTCTACAAATACTGCCTTTCTGATTTCAAACGCTGTATGTAAATCCTGTTCTGACGTGATTTTTTTGATATTCATGCTATCCTCCCTACTCAGAAAAATGGCTGATCACATATTGTTTAAAGGTCTCAGCAACCGGTGATAAAAACCTGCCTTTTATCCAGGCAATTCCTATGACACGCTGACATTCCGGCCAGCTGACGCGGATTTTGGTGATTTTGCTTTGGTCTAAGCCTTTCAGGTCTGGGAGAATAGATATGCCCAGACCGGCTGCCACAAAACCTGCGGCAGTAGCTGCTTCTTCTCCTTCAAACATAATGTTCGGCTGTATATTGGCCTTCTCAAACAGCTCATCGACCGTCATCCGAAGCGCGTAGCCTTTTTTCAATAAAATAAAACGCTCCCCGGAAATCTCATTCAGGGTAATGCTTTCGCGACTGGCTAATGGGTGATCATTTGGCACAAATACAAAGAGTTCTTCACTCCACAGCTTGATCCATTGGATCGGATCTTCAGGCTTAATCGAAGCCAGGAGACAGAGGTCCAGATCCCCGGATTTTAATCGTTCAAGCAGCCAATAAGAGTGGTTTTGCTTCAGCTGGAAGGCAATGTTGGGGTATTCCTGCTGAAAGGAGCCGATGAGATCGGGCACGAGCATGGTGCCTAATGTATGTAAAAAACCGAGAGAGACTATGCCTTGGTCTGGCTTTAATAAAGCTTGGATTTCTTCTTTTCCTTCGGTGTACTCCTTCATCATCGCCTGAACCCGTCGCAAAAAAATGTGTCCGTATTGATTTAAGCTGATGGATCGTCCTTGCCTGTCAAATAGCGGGACGCCCAAATGATTTTCCAGCCTGGCGATAGAGCGTGAAAGCGCAGGCTGTGTGATGGAGAGGCTTTTTGCGGCTTTCGTGACGTGCTGTATCCGGGCCAGTGTTTGAAAATATTCAAGTTGTTCCCATTCCAATTATCATCCCTCCTTATTACATATAAGCATGAAAAGGATATTTTATATGCATTATACAACATATATCAACGGTGCTAAGATAATAATATAAACAGACTCGAGGATGTTTGAATTCGGAAGAAATAAAGGATGATTGTTTATGAATGGCAGTGCTCCACAACATGATGAGGGACCGATAAAGTCCCGATGACATACATTCGAAAAGGCACACCGGTTTTTCGAAAAATTACGTTTGCTTTCTTCGCTGCGGGTTTCAATACATTTGCGATTCTATATTGCGTACAGCCGCTCATGGAGGAATTCACGCGGGAATTTCATGTAACGCCTACTGCGGCGAGTCTTTCTTTATCTGTTACCACAATGCTGTTAGCTGTGAGCATGCTTGTCTTTGGTTCATTATCCGAGGTGTGGGGGCGCAAGCCGATTATGGGTATTTCCATGCTGGCCGCATCGGTTCTCTGTCTGGCATCGGCCTTTAGTCCGAACTTTCATACGCTGCTCGTATTGAGAACCATTCAAGGCGTTGCGCTCGCAGGCCTTCCGTCGATTGCGATGGCTTATCTCGGGGAAGAAATTGAACCCGGAAGTCTTGGGTCGGCGATGGGGCTGTATATCAGCGGAAATGCAATCGGCGCCGTTTTCGGAAGGATCGTTTCCGGGCTCCTGAGCGAGTACTTGAATTGGCATATGGCGATGGGGGCAATTGGTGTCATTAGTTTGATTGCTAGTGTTATATTTTTTATAAATTTGCCGCCATCCAGGCATTTTACGCCAAGAAAATTGAAGCTCGGGAAATTGGGAATGTCTCTGATCGGCCACTTGAGGGACCGTAAACTATTCAGCTTGTTTCTCATTGGTTTTTTGCTGCTTGGAAGCAATGTTGCCTTGTTTAATTACATTGTGTATGTGCTGTTGGGCCCGCCGTATTCGCTTAATAAAGCATTTTCCAGCTGGATCTTTATTGTGATGATTGTAGGCATTTTCAGCTCGTCTTTCATTGGAAGAATGGTTGATCGGTATGGCTATCCGAAAATATTGGTGATGAATATTTTCATCGTCATTGCAGGTGCGTTATTTACGATAAACAATATGCTGGCAGTGAAAATTCTGGGGATTGCCCTCTTTACATTCGGTTTTTTCGGAGGGCATTCAGTTGCCAGCAGCTGGGTGGGCAGGAGAGCCCTTCTCAACAAAGCACAGGCTTCATCGCTGTATTTGTTCTTTTATTACGCCGGTTCAAGTGTTTTCGGAACAATCGGAGGGCTGTTCTGGTCTGCTTTTCACTGGCTGGGCGTCGTCGGTATGATCACCTTCATGCTGCTGGTTGCGTTATGGCTGTCGGGATACTTGGCAAGAAGTGTGAAAATGCCGGATAAAAGGAACGAAAAAGGATTGAATTGATCAGTAAAAAAGGACCGTTAACGGGTCCTTTTTTATTCCCAATGGGCAGGGATTCGTAAAGACAGCGGCAGCTTTGTGTTCGAATCGCCGTTGGCGGCGTTCACCTGTGCCTGTGTCAGAAAGATGCTCCCGGTCAGGTCGGCGCCGCTGAGATTAGCGTCTCTCATATCTGCACCGATAAAGTCTGTCATTCTCAAATCGGCATTTCTCAGATCGGCGGCTATGAGCAGCGCCCCTCTTAGATTTGCCCCTCGCAGATCAAGCCCTTTCAGTTTCGCGCCGATCAGGACACTTCCCCGGCTGACTTTTTTCGGGAGTTTTGGATGGCGGACTTGGGCACGCACCAGCTCACTCGTTTTTAACAGCCATTCATTGACCTCAGCTCGATGCTCGTCCACCTGCAGTGTCAGCAGGCGTTCTTTGCTGAGTCTGGTGAGCTTTTCTATTTTTTCGAAACTGGTTCTCAGTTCGGGATGAATCGGCTTGGCTATATCTATAGAAAGAGCTTCATGTAAATACCAGAGCATTTCGTGCAGCTGCTGCATGATAGGAAAAACGTCAAACATCTGGTTGGCCGTTTCGGGGCTGCTTCGCCAATCCTTTCCCTCATAAGTGATTTGGGATACTTTTTGGCCGGCGCCAAAGCATTCATATGCAGAGCAGCCTCGAAATCCTTTTTCTCTGAGATCTTTATGTATAGAACATTGATAGTTTGATTGTAAGTTGCGGCAAGGCGTGCCCCCGTCTTTATCAAAAGCAAAATCTGCCGACTTCGCATAAGGCAAGGCGACACAGCACAGGCCAAAACAGTGCTGGCAATCCGCACTTAAATCATGATGTATATTGTCATGTAACGTTACTTCCGCAGACAATAATGTTCACCCCTTCACTTGGGTACTTTGTTAAATATATCTATTTGATTATATAGAAAAAAAGGATACTTTTCATTTTGTTTTCAAGGTTTCAGTGGTCTAGCGATGTATAATATATCCAATAATGATGATTGGGGGAATTCATTTGGAACAGCAATTGAAAGACATCATCTCTGCGTGTGATCTGGCAATCCAAAATGAAGATTTTGATACACTGATGAATTATTATTCGGAAGATGCCGTTTTAGTCGTGAAGCCGGGCGTGATCGCGCGAGGCAAAGAAGAAATCAAAAAAGCGTTTATTACGATTGCGAACTATTTCAATCATCATATTGTCCCGAAACAAGGGGAAATGATCCTGTTGGAAGCAGGTGACACGGTACTCGTCCTTTCTCAGACATTGCTTGATTCGGATAAAAAGGACTCCGAGTATGCGATGGAAAGAAGGGCGACCTATGTATTTAAGAAGAATGCGCAAGGCGAGTGGCTTTGTGTAATTGATAACTCATATGGTACGGATTTAATTGGTGTGTAAGATATGTCTTTGATGTGCCATTCCTGCATATAATGATTCATTCAGCTGATTAGGGAAGGTGACACAATTGAATGTGTATGACATCAGAATGGCTCCTTATTGGTTTTATGAAAGCAGAGGGCTTGTTCAACATCCATACGTATTTCGGCAGCCTGTCTCCTCACGTGCAATCATTGCATCTACCCGCGGCGATGTAACGGGAGACGGCGTTATTGACGAGGTCTTTCTAACTGGAAATCAAATGCCCGGCAGCCCGTTATGGAGAAATATCACATTGGTGATCCGTGATAGCAGAACCCATCAGGAGCAGCAGATTCAGCTTCAAAACAATATGGGATACAATCCGTCACTTTTTCTGGGGGATATGACAGGCGACAAGATTGAGGATGTGGCAGTGGTAATGGATACAGGGGGAAGTGGCGGTGCTATTTATGCATATGTGTTTGCCTATCTAAACAGGCAGTTCCGGCGAATTTTCAATTCAGATGTATTGAATGATGAATTAAAGTACAGTGTGAGGTATCAAAATCAATATAAAGCGAGCGTCATCAGTCATCAGCAAAACGAAATGTATATCCTCGACCTTACTTACAAGGGCAGGGAATATTTGAATGAGATTTATAACAGCCAAGGTGTGTTAAAAATGCCGATAGAAGGATGGGTGAATCCTTTATCGGGCTTGTATCCGGTTGATTTTGACAGAGACGGCGTATACGAATTATTGGCGTACCAGCGGATAGCGGGAAGGTATAACGCCGACTCATTGGGATATGTTCAAACCGTATTGAAATGGAACGGACGGCGTTTTGCCGTTGACCGGCAGAATGTTTCGATTGTTGGCGGTGCTGTCTCGTAATCCTGATGGCTGTCACCCTATAAAGGGTGACAAAACACTACAGGTGTTCTGCAACGACAACCAAATAATAAGATAAACCGGTTTGCTGCTCTTCTAACATTCCTCTATGGAAATCATCTTGCATAAAAAAACGTGTTTGTTTTACGTAATCTTCTTTACTTGTCGGATGCCCGTTCTGATTTAGGAACTTAAGATGATTCATGACATGCTCTTGCACGGAAGGATCATGATACGTTACACCGTTTCTTAAAAAATCAGCCATCCTATCAAGAAAATGTTTAGCCTCTATTGCCATTTTGTTCATTTCATCGACATTGATTGTATGTGTATCCAATTCAAAATCGTAACGCTCTTTTAAATACCCATTTTGTTCTGCTAAAGATTGTTTCCATTCTTCAGCGCTTTCAAATCCTTTAAACATTACCTTATGATCCATGTTTTCGCCTTTTCTCGTGTATTCTAAAGATGTGTTGACTGTTTGAATGAGACGCTGATACTTTTCAATTTTCTTTTCAAACAGCTTTTTTTGTTTTTCTAATGTACTTGTTCTTTCAGCATCCTCTTTTAGTAATGTTTTGATTTCTGACAAAGGAATATCTAATTCTTTGTAAAAAAGGATTTCCTGCAGTCTTTTTAGTTCGTCAGCACCATAGTACCGATATCCGGCTTCGCTTATTTCCTTTGGGGCCAGCAAGCCGATTTTGTGGTAATGATAAAGCGTTTTGATTGTGACATTCGCAATATTGGATAGTTCTTTTACTGTTAATTTCACCATCCGACTCCTCCTTTCTTCTTTCACTATGAGGCCTTACCTTTGGTTGGAGTCAAGGATAAAATGGTGGTGTTTTCGTCCGAAGACAGCCTAGTGAATGTGGGAGAAAGAAAATAACACCTGGCGGATTCAAAGAAAAGAGTGCTTTTCAGCAAGCACTCTTTATTCCAGTTTAATTCGTTTTACATCCCCTAATACAAACACATAAAAAACCAATCCCAGCAACAGCACAAAACCAGCTACCAGAAAGCTGAGGGTAAAGGAGCCTGTCACATCAAACAAATACCCTGTCAGTGACGCAGCAATAATGCCTCCGAACAGGTTGTTTGCGAGATTCACCATGGAGCTCAGCATGGATACGGAACCGATCGGCGCGAGTTCTGCGGAGATGGACCAGCCGACCGGAGCGGTTGCGGAAATTCCGGCGAGTCCGATGGAAATGCAAATAATGGCTACGGTAATATTGTTCGTCAGAATGGATCCTAAAAAGAAAAAGCCAAAGCTCATTCCGACTATGATTACGGTTCGGTACACCTTGGTGTTAGGATAGCCTTTCTTAATAAAATAATCGACGAGCCAGCCGCCGACGGCAATTCCGGAAATGGTTGAGATCAGCCACGGCACTGCTGTAAATAAACCGGACGACATGAGATCCATACCGTATGTATGTTTAAAGAAAGTCGGAAGCCAGGTGAGCAGCAGGTTGAATGTATACCCGTACCCTGTAAATCCGATCATTAAGCCCCATACTTTTCGATTGGTGAAAAGCTTTTTTAAAAGTGGGCCCGTTTTGTAAGGGATTTGCTCTGTTGTAATGGCATTGTGTTTTTGAATATAGTTTAGTTCACTTTTAGAAATGCGTTTGTGCCGTTCAGGCTGTTCATAATACTGCCAGAAAAAGATCGTAAACAGCACATTGATGCATCCAATCGTCAAAAAAGCGACACGCCAGTCAAATGTTGTGACAAGAAAGGCGACCAATGGCGCGCCGATTACATTTGAAAACTTGGCGGCCGAATCGAACAGTGAGTTTGCCAATCCCCGCTCACTTGGAGGAAACCAGAGAGCGGTTGCCTTAGAGGCAGCAGGGAACGCAGAGGCGCTCGTCAGCCCAATGAGAAACCGGAACAGATACAACAGCAATTTTCCTTGCAAAAAAGCAAGAAGGATCGTTAAAAAGCTCCATATTGTCATTCCAACCCTCGTGACCCATGCGACCCCAAAACGGTCCAGCAAACTTCCGACAGGCAGCTGCATCAGTGTATAGGAATAGGTGTAAATGGAAAACACGATGCCGAGTTCAGTTGCAGTAAGGTGAAACGAATCTTGTATCGCAGGGGCCGCTACCGAGATGGCCACTCGGTCAAAATAATTAAGAATAATAATGCCGCTAAGTAACGAAGATATGTACCATCTGGTATGCCCAGGCCGTTTCACGCGCTCTTGACTCATGATGAAAACCTCCTCTGTCATAGCATGATCTCCTGATAGAAAAACCATTCAAATTTTAAATACCACAGCGCGCTTTTATATAAACGGCAGGAATTTGACTGGAACAGATCGGTGCTTTAGAATGAAAGTAATAAAAATGAACACTCCAAAGGGGAGTAGCTTTCACAGTAAAGTCGTCATTACGGGACAAGGTGTCCTCGGCTTTGCTGGCAATCTCATTGTTAGCGAGACCTTTGCCAAATCTGATTTGGTGAAGGTCTTTTTGTTTCAGGAACTTCACCAAATTGGTGGAGTTTTTTCATTTTTATCAAAAAGGGAGAGGAGCATCAGAATGTCTAAGCTGAAAAAGTGGCTGAAGCGTGAATTGGTGAGGAAAGGGCTGCCGTTAGCGAAAGAGAAATTGATTCCGATCTTAAAAGAAAAAATGAAAAAGAAACGATGAGGGGGCTGAAGATGAAGATCATTTTGACAGTACTTGCCGGAGTGGGACTTTTGAGTGCAGGCGGATGCGGCATGCTTGATCAGGTGAACGACGGATTGAACTATACGAGTGAAGCAGCTGGTTATGTGGAGAAGGTGAAGACATTTGCAGAGGAAGCGCCTGAATTGGCTGAGAAAGCTGTAAATGACACCGAGGCGAAAGAAAAACTTGAAGCGCAGCTTGAGTCGATTCAGAAGGCTGCCGCTGATTTTAATGAATTAACGCCGCCTGATGCCGCAGCGGAGATTCATCAAACCATTCAGGAACATAACAAAACCTTGCAGAAAAGCGCTGAAGATGTGTTGAAACAAGCCGAGGAAGGCAAGGTATCGCTTAAAGAATTGGAGCAGTCAGACCTGGTCCAAAACGCAAAGCAAATTACTGATGTGATGGGACAAATTGAGAAGCTGGGTGAATAAGAAAAAGCATCCCGACGCGGGATGCTTTTTGCTTATTCAGCCATTGCGTCTGTTAAGACAGGAACGACTTGTTTTTTACGGGAAACAACGCCTTTTAAGAGGGCTGTGTTGTTTTCTAATGTAACGTTGAACGCTTTTTCCACTTTCGCTGCTTCGTTACCGATTGCAAGAGCAAGTGAATCATTTTCTAAGATATCTGTGATAACGAGAAGGAACAGATCAAGATTCTTCTCAGCCACAACTTTTGAGATCACAGCTTCTAATTCAGCTTGGCGTTTTTTTACATCTTCAATGTCCACTGTGTTTACTTGTGCGATTTCGACTTTCTTGCTGCCGAGTGTAAATTCTTTCGCATCAAGAGAAATGAGCTCTTCCACTGTTTTTTTGCTTAGATCAGCGCCTGCTTTCAACATGTTCAAGCCGTATTCTTCAGCATTTACTCCAGCGATCTCCGCAAGCTCTTTTGCTGCTGCTACGTCTTGGTCCGTGCAAGTTGGAGATTTAAATAACAGAGAATCAGAAATGATCGCAGACAGCATAAGGCCGGCAATTTCTTTCTCGATTTTCACGTTATTCTCTTTGTACATTTTGTTTAAGATGGTAGCCGTACAGCCTACAGGCTCAGCACGATAGTAAAGCGGCTCAGCTGTTTCAAAGTTAGCGATGCGGTGATGGTCGATAACCTCTAAAACCTGAACCTCTTCAATGTCTTTGATGCTTTGCTGGCGTTCGTTATGGTCAACCAGGATAACGCCGTTTACTTCGTTTGCAGCTGTTTCAACAAGACGCGGGCTTTCTTGTTTGAAATAGTCAAGCGCGTATTGTGTTTCGCCGTTGACTTGTCCGAGGCGGACAGGCTCAGCATTGAAGCCGAGTTTGTTTTTCAAATCAGCATAAGCAATCGCAGAACAAATCGTATCTGTATCTGGGTTTTGGTGTCCGAAAATAAGTATCTTTTCCATGATAGCTCCTATCCTTTTTTAAGTAGTGTAATCTTTATATAGTTTAACACGTCTTGCTGCAGGTGTAATCATGCAAACCCTTAAAAATTGATGTGAATAAGAAGCATTTTCTTTGAGCTAAGGAGAAAAGGTGTGTAAAATACTGGGTAGCTTAGTTGCAAAATGTAATGTAGTATCAAAAAAGGTACTATTGGAGGGTCAAGAATGAGTGAAAAAAAGAATATATACCCGAACAAAGAAGGCTGTCCAGTTGAATTCACTCTAGATGTCATTGGCGGAAAGTGGAAAGGAATTCTTTTTTATCACATGATAGATGGCAAGAAACGATTTAATGAGTTTCGGCGAATCTGCCCGAGTATTACTCAAAGAATGCTTACTCTCCAGCTGAGGGAGCTGGAAGCGGACGGCATCGTGCACCGTGAGGTTTATCACCAGGTGCCGCCCAAGGTAGAGTACTCTCTGACGGAATTTGGGCGCACGCTTGAACCGATTGTTTTGCAAATGAAAGAATGGGGAGAATCCAACAGAGACGTGCTGGAATCTTATCGTTCGAACGGCTTAGTGAAGGATCAGCAGAAATAGCAGCAAAGGGAACTCCTTTGCTGCTTGTTTTATTTCATTGAAATGGCTCTGTTGGCGTTTCTGACATCGTTTTTCAACAGTTCAGAAAGGTTGTAAGACGGATAATATCCATGCTGATACATGTATCGATAAACTTGGGCGTGCAGCTGGATGGCAGCATTCAGCTGTTTGACCAGTACGTTTCTTAATTGAGGTGTTGCTGTTTCTGTAATTGCGATGGCATAGCTGCGGACAGATGTTTTGGCAAAACCGAGCAGGTCACCGCTGTAAAATGGGTTATCTGCGCGTTCTTCTTCCTCATCCTCTCTGTGCGGAGCCTGTGGAAAGAACGGAAGAAGCTCTCTCAAATTTTGCTCAACACCCTGAATAGACACGTTATAAAGCTGTCTGAGCTGAGGGTCTTTTACTTCTCTTATCATTTTCTTCAGTTTAATGAGTCCGTTTGATTGAAAAGCAACCAGCTCGTGCATTTCTAATGTTTCATGCCAAGCCAATGTTCTGCGTTCATCCATGTGAAAATTCTCCTTTATCGATCAGATTCCATATCAGCATATGCCCAACGCTCAATGTTGTTCATGATGTTTTGAAGTTTTTAAAAAGGGAAATTCACGTTATATAGGATACGGGTTGAGAACATGCACAAAGAGGTGAAACACAATGTGGGACATGATAAAGAACTTTTTCTTGTTTAGCAGCGGCGTTCTGCAAGCAACAACCCTTTTACTGGTGATCTTAATTTTTATGTATGTCAGAAAAACGAAAAAGAAAAACAAGGAATCTTCTGGCTTTATGGATGATAAACATTAATTGTGATGGGCATTCTTTTCAAAGAATGTCTTTTCCTTTTTCATGTTTCACATGAAACATTAGCGTCATTTTACTTGCGATTTGGACTTATGTTAAAATATAAAAGTAAAATTTAGAGATGATATAAAAACATTCGGTGCAAAGCATGTTGCAGCGATGAAAAAAAGAGCAGTCGTTTATGCTGCTCTTTTCTATTCGTATGTTCAGGATGATACGAGGTGACTAAGTGAAACAAACGAGAGCTTTAATGGAAGGTGCTATTTTAATCAGTCTGTTTGCGATCATTACGCTTCTGGTCGTTTATGTTCCTGTGATTGGAACAATTCTGTTATTTGCACTGCCGCTGCCAATGATCTTGTATACGATCAGACATGGATTGAAGCTAGGGATATGGATGGGCGCTGTCAGTCTTCCGGTTGTTTTTATTGTCGGGTCCTTTAACGGGCTTATTGTAGCTTTTATGTCAGCTTGCGCCGGCATTGCCATGGGACATTTTTTCAAAAGGAAAGAGCCCGGGCACGCCATTATTTCGGGCGCTCTTATTTATATGCTTAGTATTGTCTTCTATTTTGTGATAAGCATTCAGTTTTTGGGTATCAATATCATTGATGAGGCAATGACACAATACCGGCAATCTCTTGATATTGTAGAAACTGTAGCGAAGCAGTCGGGCAATGCTGGACAGTTTGAGAAGCAATTAAAACTGATGGAAGAACAATTGGGTATCGTTCAATATCTTTTTCCAACAGCTATTGTGATGGTAGGAGTTATTTTTTCTTTCCTCAGTTACCTTATCGCTAAGCCGCTCTTAAGGCGATTCTCCCCCGATATTCCTAATCTAAAGCCTTTTAGAGAGTTGAAGTTTCCGCAAAGTGTTGTAGTACTGTATTTGATTATTGTCATGCTTTCATTTTTGCCTTTAGAAAAAGGCCAAATGCTGTACTCTATCGCTTTAAATGGGGAGTTTATACTCGGGTTTCTGATTTTCATCCAAGGTTTATCATTTATCTTTTTCTATTGCCATAAGAAACAATATCCAAAGGCTGCGGCTGTGATTGCTGTCATACTTGGGTTTGTGCATCCGGTCTTCATGGCGGCCATTCGCATTTTAGGCGTTTTAGATATGGGCTTTCATATAAGGAATAAGGTGAAGTGAACATGAGTTTTACTCACATGGTGGGGAGTGATAGAAATGCCAAGCTTTTATGAAAAACCGCTGTTTCGGTATCCCATCTATGCATTGATTGCTCTGTCAATTATTACAATCCTCATCAGCTTTTATTTTAACTGGATATTAGGAACCGTCGAAGTGCTGCTGCTGGCAGTTATTTTGTTTTTTATTAAGCGTGCTGATTCTCTTATTCGACAAGAGATTGATGCTTATATTTCTACGTTGTCCTACAGGTTGAAAAAAGTCGGTGAAGAGGCATTGATGGAAATGCCGATTGGAATCATGCTTTTTAATGACCAATATTATATAGAATGGGCAAATCCGTTTCTTTCCTCTTGCTTTAATGAAAGCACTTTAGTGGGGAGATCACTTTACGATACTTGTGAATCGGTAGTGCCGCTTATCAAACAAGAGGTGGAATCGGAAACGGTTACATTGAATGACCGCAAGTTTAGGGTTGTCATCAAACGGGATGAGCGTCTCTTATATTTCTTTGATGTAACAGAACAAATCCAGATTGAAAAGCTATATGAAAATGAAAGAACCGTCCTGGCATATATTTTCCTTGATAACTATGATGATGTGACACAAGGATTGGATGACCAGACGAGAAGCACGATGAACAGCCAGGTGACATCTTTGCTGAACGCTTGGGCGCAGGAGTACGGGATCTTCTTGAAAAGGACGTCTTCAGAACGCTTTATTGCTGTACTTAATGAACACATCTTAACTGAACTCGAAAATTCGAAGTTTTCGATTCTTGATGAAGTGCGGGAAAAAACCTCGTTTGACGGTGTAGCGCTGACGTTAAGCGTCGGTGTCGGGGCTTCAGTTTCTTCCCTGAAAGAACTTGGCGATTTGGCGCAATCCAGCTTGGACTTAGCACTGGGACGCGGCGGAGACCAGGTAGCCATTAAGCTGCCAAACGGCAAGGTGAAGTTTTACGGCGGTAAAACAAACCCAATGGAGAAACGAACAAGGGTGCGGGCCCGCGTGATTTCTCACGCCTTAAAGGAAATCGTCACCGAAAGCAGCAATGTGATTATCATGGGGCATAAATTCCCCGACATGGATTCTATCGGCGCAGCGATCGGGATTTTAAAGGTGGCTCAGGCAAATAACAAAGATGGTTTTATCGTGATTGACCCAAACCAAATCGGATCAAGTGTGCAGCGTTTGATTGGGGAAATCAAAAAATATGAAGAACTGTGGTCAAGATTTATTACGCCTGAAGAAGCAATGGAAATTTCCAATGATGACACACTGCTTGTGATCGTCGATACACATAAGCCGTCACTCGTCATGGAGGAACGTCTGGTCAATAAAATTGAACATATCGTGGTCATCGACCATCACCGCAGAGGTGAGGAGTTTATCAGAGATCCGCTGCTCGTTTATATGGAACCATACGCTTCTTCCACAGCGGAATTGGTGACAGAGCTGCTTGAATATCAGCCGAAGCGCTTAAAAATCAATATGATTGAAGCAACAGCCCTATTAGCTGGTATAATAGTGGATACAAAGAGCTTTTCTCTCCGCACGGGCTCGCGGACTTTTGATGCGGCTTCTTATTTAAGGGCAAAAGGCGCCGACACGGTGCTGGTGCAGAAGTTCCTGAAAGAAACCGTTGATTCCTATATTAAACGGGCGAAGCTGATCCAGCATACGGTCCTCTATAAAGATAACATTGCGATTGCTTCTCTTCCTGAAAATGAAGAGGAATACTTCGATCAAGTGCTGATTGCGCAGGCTGCCGATTCGCTGCTATCGATGAGTGAGGTTGAGGCTTCATTTGCGGTAGCGAGACGGGATGAACAAACGGTTTGTATCAGTGCGCGGTCGCTTGGCGAGGTAAATGTTCAGATCATCATGGAGGCCCTGGAAGGCGGAGGGCATTTAACAAATGCGGCGACTCAGTTGTCCGGCATTTCAGTTTCTGAAGCGCTGGAACGGCTGAAGCACGCCATAGATGAGTATTTTGAGGGAGGCGTACAGAGATGAAGGTTATTTTCTTACAAGATGTAAAAGGAAAAGGAAAAAAAGGCGAAGTCAAAAACGTAGCAGACGGTTATGCGCATAACTTTCTAATTAAAAAAGGCCTCGCGGTTGAAGCGAACGCGTCAAACATCAGCGCGTTAAACGGACAAAAGCAGAAAGAGAAAAAAGAAGCCATTGCTGAGCTTGAGCAGGCTAAGAGCTTGAAAGAGACATTAGAAAAACTGACTGTTGAGCTTAGCGCAAAATCAGGTGAGGGCGGCCGTTTATTTGGTTCAGTGACAAGCAAGCAAATCACTGAACAGCTCCAAAAAGACCATAACATTAAAGTAGATAAGCGGAAGCTTGAACTGCCGGACGGCATTCGTGCATTAGGATATACAAACGTGCCTGTGAAGCTGCATCCTGAAGTGCAGGCTGTGTTAAAGGTACATGTAAAAGAAGAAGCTTAATAGAAAAGAGGCTTGGATTCATCCAAGCCTCTTTTTTTATTCCACGAGATAAAGAGTTTGCTGGCTTTCTCCGCCAGGTCCTCTTCGCATTCCCTGCACGCTGTTTGTGCTGCTGGAGGAACCGCTGTACTCGTCAGATGTTATTTCTTTTCCGTTTTTCTTAATCCAGGAAACAAGTTCGCTGTTGCCTGAGTTGTTTTCTGCCAGAAGGAAGTATTTCACTTTGCCTTCTTTGATCAGTTTTTTCAGTTCCGACACAGTCAGAATGGGATCCGTGCCGTTAAATCCGCCCATTGCCATAACAGATTCATTTTCGTAAATGATGTATGGCGCAGCTGTTACGGTTGTCAAAGTAGCAAATAAATATTCTTCGCCGGTATTGTGTTTTCTCAGATAGGACAGGAGCCCGCTGTCGACCTCTGAAGAGAACATGTTCCCGCCGTTTGCTGAGCCTTTGAGTTGCGGGCCGGATTCAGGAAGGACGCTGTTGCCACCGTATAGAAGCGGCGTTGCTGACCAGTAAACAGGTGTGAGAAGCAGAATGCACAAGCTGATGATGGTCAGCTGCTTACTGAACGGATGGCTGCGTTTAAGCATCAGAAGTGCAAGGGAGATGCCCAGTCCTACGAGCCCCAGGGCATACATCCATACACTGCTGATTTGGCTTGTATAAGCGCTCAGAATATACACCTGGAACACGGTTGTGATCAGAACGGCTGCCGGCAGAAGATAGCTGGACCAGTCTTGATTATTTTTGTATAAGCGGTGCATCGTATACCATCCGATACCAGAAAGCGCGGCAATCGGCGGTGCCAGCATAATCAAATAATACTGGTGGAAGAATCCTGCGATGCTGAAGAAACCAGCCACGGGAACGAGCCAAGCCGCCCAGAATAGTGTTTCTTTCATTTCAGCAGCATGTCCGCGGCGATCACGGTACCAGCTGACGATTGCGCCCAGTAATCCGATCAATGAGAATGGAAGCATCCAGCTGATTTGGCCGGAAAGTGCTGATTGGAAAAGACGAAGCGGTCCAGGATCACCGGTGCCGAACATATTCACGCTTTTTCCGCCTCCACCGCCAGGCCCTCCATTTCCAGGTCCGTTGCCACCTGTGGGAGGTGTGCCTCCGCCTCCATTGAGAGCGCCGGTTTGTCCGTTAGGCGGCTGAGGCGCCTGTGAATGGTTTCCGAATGATTGATTTCCGTTCTGAGAAAAAGATGAACCGTTGCCATTTGGCGCTTGCATGTTGTCTTGATTCTGCATGTTCCCTCCGCCAGCAGCATTCATATCACCCTTTGCAAGGCCCGTAGTTTGCCCAAGCAGACGCTCTGTGCCGTTGTAGCCAAAGGCCAGTTCTAGCACTGAGTTAGTCTGGCTGCTTCCTACATAAGGCCGGCTTGAGGAAGAGGCTGAATCCACTGCAATCGCCCATGAGAGTGAAAGGCCTGTCAGAAGGACAAGAGACAGAAGCAGGGGCCCGATTTTTTTCTTTAGAGAAACCCGAGATGCAACTAGGTAGAATAACACAAATGCAGGCAATACCATAAACGCTTGCATCATCTTCATATTAAAGGCGAGCCCAATTAGGGAAAATGCCATCAGCAGCCAAACCAGCTTGCCTTGTTTTACTGCCCGAAACAGGCAAGCTGAACCGAGCAATAAGGTAAAAACAAGCATGCTGTCGATATTGTTTGTCCGGCTGACAGCTACTGCGATAGGGGTCAGTGCCATGACAAGTGCGGCAATGCGGGCCGTTCCAATTCCAAAAGTCGGCTTAATCATTCTGTAGAGAAGGAATACAGACCCAACTCCGGCAAGAGCCTGGGGAATGATGACACTCCACGTGTGAACACCGAAAATCAGTGCGAAAATCGTTTGAATCCATAACACGACAGGAGGCTTATCTACTGTCACAAATCCAGAAGGGTCAAATGACGCATAAAAGAAATTATGGAAGCTTTGCGTCATGCTTTTTACAGCCGCCAAATAGTACTGGTTCGCTGTGTCATCCTGCCAAATGTGATACGTATTCAAAAAAGCTGCTCCCAGCAAAATAAAAATAAGGGCTGCGTCGAATCGTTTGGTTTTCATCGTTTTTCACCTCTTTATGGTGTCTAATTGTAAAAAACAAATATGAAAAACTTATGAATAAACCATAAATATTCAAAGAAAAAAGCGGAGATATTTTCCCCGCTTTTATGCTGAATTTCTTTGTTTTTCTGACTGGAAAATGTATCGATCTCGTCCGGCTCCCTGTCCAGCTGCTCCCATTACGATCAGGGCAGCAATGAGAAGCACAATCGGCATCGTCCAAGAATGCGTCTGGTCAAAGAGATAGCCGACAAAGATTGGCCCGACTGCTGCCAGCAGGTAGCCGAATGACTGAGACATGCCTGACAGCGCAGCGGCCTGTTGGGCATTTTCACTGCGGAGACCAATCAAAGTAAGGGCCAGACTAATGCTGGAGCCTTGCCCGATACCGATAATGATCATCCAGATGGCAAGCAATGTATGGCTTCCGCCCGCTAATAATCCGCAGAGGCCGATCAGATAAACTGAGGCCAGCGCCGCAACGATACCGCGCTGCTGTTTCACACGGTCAGCTAAAACTGGCGTCAGAAAAGTGGAAGGCAGACTCGCAAATTGCATGAGTGATACCATCCATCCGGCTGTTGCCGTATCAATCCCGTGTGAACGGAGAATTTCAGGAAACCAAGCGATGCTGCTGTAAAATAAAAACGATTGCAGGCCCATAAAGATGGTGACATACCATGCCATTTTGGAAGCCCAAATGGAACTGGATTGCAGCTTCATTGTCTGGTTTGCCGTATCTCGATGGCGCAGCTGAGGTATCCAGATTAGCAATGCAAGTAAAGCCAGCCCGCCCCATAAGAGAAAGGCTTGTTTCCATCCGCCATTCATCTGGGTCGCTAAAGGAACGCTGACACCCGATGCTAAAGCTGCGAATATATTCATTGATGTCGTATACAGGCTGATCATGATCCCTGGCTTTTCAGGGTATTTATGTTTGATTAAGCTTGGCAAAAGTACGTTACCAATCGCAATCCCGACGCCGATAAGTGCTGTTCCGAAAAACAAAGCGGCAGTATAGCCGGTAGAACGAGTCAGAACACCGATCAGCAGTATCACGAGACCTAGCCATAAAGTTCGCTCATTACCGAGGCGCTGTCCAAGCTTAGGTGCAAGCGGAGAAAGAACTGCAAACGAAAGCAGCGGCAGTGCGGTCAAAAAACCGGCTGCCCCATTGGACATGTGCAGCTCTGCCCGGATAGAGCTGATGACCGGACCGACTGAAGTGATCGCGGGCCGTAAGTTAAAGGCGATAAAGATAATGCCGGTGATCAGCCAAAATGATTGGATTTTTTTATTATGTGGATGTGGCAAAGCAGTTACTCCTCTTTTCTAACATATACATGATATTATCCCGAAACAGGTAAGCAAGTATGTGAATGAAGGCTATGATTTGTCCTCTTTTTGCAGTTCAGCCATTTTGGCAAGCAGAATATGCTGAGGCATATGCATGATCTGTTCAAGCGGCAGATTCAAGGACTCTGCAAGCTTTTGTGCAGTTTCGGCAGAAATTTGCAAAGGTCTCACAAAAGATCCCTCCTCTCTTCTGTCCATTGTACAAGAATCAGATGTGAAATGTAAGAAGATGTCACAAAGGAATAGAGCAATCGGAAAATGACCGTTATAAAAGAGGTAAGGAGGGTTCTTATGCACGCACCGTTATCCTTATTAAAACAAATGCTGAAGGAACACCAAATAGACACTGAAAAAGCTGTCACTTTCGAAGAATATATAGCAATGAGGTTAAAGCTTCAGGAGCTGATGGGGAAATTTGCTTCGATCGGGGAGTGGGATCTGTATCAAAAAGCGGCAGATTTGATGATGCACATAGGCATCCAATGGATGAAATAAACCGATAACCGCTAAAAAACCCTCGCTGCAGCGAAGGCTTTCATTCATTAAAATGAGTGTTCTTCTTCCACATTTTTAAACTGGTCATAAATTACAAGCTTAGACGGACTGTTTTCCTTAGCCACCTGTTTGGCCTTTTCAATAGCGGCGTCTTTAGACGTATACAAAGCTGTCGGCGCTACATTCTCCACCTCAATAAACCAGCCGTCCGCATCAACATTAGGCGTAATCGCATATTTCTTTATCATCTTTCATTCCTCCCTCATGTTTTATTGCATTTTTCCCGCCTTGTTACTGTCCGAAACGATCCAATCTGCTAACTGAAAAAAACAGGAAACAGTCAATTTTTCTATTTTTTTTCTGTAGAAATGGTAGAATGGAGGTTGGAGATTTTTTAATGAGAGGACGGTGCTTAGCATGACAGACCTTCTGAATGACCGGCTTCCTCCGCAAAATATAGAAGCCGAACAAGCCGTGTTAGGCGCTATTTTTTTACAGCCGTCTGCTTTAACACTGGCTTCAGAAGTATTGATTCCAGATGATTTCTATAGAATGTCCCACCAAAAAATCTATAATGCGATGCTGGTGCTCGGTGACCGAGGTGAACCGGTTGATCTGGTGACAGTAACATCAGAGCTTGCGAACACAGACCTGCTGGAAGAAGTAGGCGGCATTTCATATTTGACAGATATCGCAAACTCGGTGCCGACAGCGGCTAACATAGAATATTACGCGAAAATCGTTGAGGAAAAATCGATTCTTCGCCGATTAATCAGAACTGCGACAACGATTGCTCAAGACGGCTATACCCGTGAGGATGAGGTCGAGGATTTACTCAGTGAAGCGGAAAAAACGATTATGGAAGTGGCACAGCGCAAAAACACGAGTGCCTTCCAAAATATTAAGGACGTCCTTGTCCAGACCTATGATAATATCGAACAGCTTCACAATCGAAAAGGTGATATCACGGGAATTCCAACAGGGTTTACGGAGCTTGACCGGATGACTGCGGGTTTCCAGCGCAACGACCTAATCATTGTGGCTGCCCGTCCTTCAGTAGGGAAAACAGCCTTTGCCCTGAACATCGCACAAAACGTGGCGACGAAGACCGATGAGAGCGTAGCAATTTTCAGTCTTGAGATGGGTGCAGAGCAGCTCGTTATGCGTATGCTCTGTGCCGAGGGAAATATCAATGCCCAGAATCTCCGTACAGGTAACCTGACCGAAGAGGATTGGGGCAAGCTGACGATGGCAATGGGAAGCCTGTCAAACAGCGGGATTTACATCGACGATACACCGGGTATTCGGGTGAGTGAAATCCGTGCCAAGTGCCGCCGCTTGAAGCAGGAAAGCGGGCTGGGCATGATTTTGATCGATTACCTGCAATTGATTCAGGGAAGCGGCCGTTCAAAGGACAACCGTCAGCAGGAAGTATCTGAAATTTCCCGTGAACTGAAGTCGATTGCCAGGGAGCTGCAAGTCCCTGTTATCGCGCTTTCTCAGCTTTCCAGGGGTGTTGAGCAGCGTCAGGATAAACGTCCGATGATGTCTGATATCCGGGAATCAGGAAGTATCGAGCAGGACGCGGATATTGTCGCGTTCCTTTATCGTGATGACTACTATGACAAAGAAACCGAGAATAAAAATATTATCGAAATTATTATCGCCAAACAGCGTAACGGCCCGGTAGGAACCGTGTCTCTTGCGTTCGTAAAAGAATACAACAAATTCGTCAACCTGGAACGGCGTTTTGATGACGCAGGCGTTCCGCCCGGCGCATAAGCCCCAAGAGCAGCTCTTGGGGTTTTTTCATTCGAAAGATGGAAGAAATGACGTTCGCTCAGCGGATGAGAAATTGAAAGCGTTTTAATAAAATGGTGCAAAAAGGAGATGGTAACAATATGGGAAAACGTTTTTCGTCTTTTCTAGCAGCACAAATCCGAATTGCGCGTCCTACGGGCCAGCTTGATGAGATTATTCGTTTTTACGAAGAGGGACTGTGTTTGAAACGAATAGGAGAATTTTCAAAGCATAACGGGTATGACGGTGTCATGTTCGGCCTTCCTCATGCCGATTATCATTTGGAATTCACCCAGTATGAAGGGGGAAGCACTGCCCCCGTTCCCCATCCCGACAGCCTTCTTGTTTTTTATGTGCCGAATGCAGTTGAACTGGCAGCGATCACTTCAAAGCTAAAGCACATGGGCTATCAAGAGGTCGAATCAGAGAACCCGTACTGGAGCAATGGGGGCGTGACGATAGAGGACCCGGACGGCTGGCGGGTCGTTTTTATGAATTCAAAAGGGATATCAGGCAAGTGATTCTTTCTTGTGCTAAAGGATGAAAGTTTCACAAGCTTTTTATGACAAAGCAGTGAGAAAACGCTTATAAAACGAATGGAAGCGAACGAATATAGATTTACAATAATTTAATGTTCGGATTTACAATTGACTTTCTGTTTCTTCACTGATAAACTTGATTTGTTTGAATAGAATCGTTTTGAAAGGTTAACGGAGGTGCACGGACATGTCTTCAGTAGTTGTAGTAGGTACGCAATGGGGCGATGAAGGAAAAGGTAAAATTACAGATTTCCTATCAGAAAATGCAGAAGTGATCGCCCGTTATCAAGGCGGAAATAACGCAGGGCATACAATCAAGTTTGACGGAATCACATATAAGCTTCACTTAATCCCGTCTGGAATTTTCTATAAGGATAAAACGTGTGTAATCGGAAACGGAATGGTTGTAGATCCGAAAGCATTAGTCACAGAGCTTGCGTATCTTCATGAGCGCAACGTGAGTACAGATAACCTGAGAATCAGCAACAGAGCTCACGTCATTTTGCCGTATCATTTGAAATTGGATGAAGTGGAAGAAGAGCGTAAAGGGGCTAACAAGATCGGCACAACGAAAAAAGGAATCGGCCCTGCTTACATGGATAAAGCAGCCCGCATCGGAATTCGCATCGCGGATCTGTTAGACCGTGACGCGTTTGCGGAAAAGCTTGAGCGCAATCTTGAAGAAAAAAACCGTCTTCTCGAGAAAATGTACGAGACAGAAGGGTTTAAACTTGAGGATATCTTAGACGAATATTATGAGTACGGCCAGCAGATTAAAAAATATGTTTGCGATACATCTGTTGTCTTAAACGATGCTCTTGATGAAGGGCGCCGTGTATTATTTGAAGGCGCACAAGGGGTTATGCTCGATATCGACCAAGGAACATACCCGTTTGTTACGTCATCTAACCCGGTTGCCGGCGGTGTCACGATCGGTTCTGGTGTCGGCCCGACCAAAATCAAGCACGTTGTCGGTGTATCAAAAGCATATACGACTCGTGTCGGCGACGGTCCTTTCCCGACTGAGCTGAAAGATGAAATCGGCGATCAAATCCGTGAAGTCGGACGCGAATATGGAACAACAACAGGCCGCCCGCGCCGTGTCGGCTGGTTTGACAGCGTTGTTGTCCGCCACGCCCGCCGTGTGAGCGGAATTACAGATCTTTCTCTGAACTCAATTGACGTCCTAACAGGAATTGAAACGTTGAAAATCTGTGTGGCATACCGCTACAAAGGCGAAATCATTGAAGAATTCCCAGCAAGTCTTAAGGCACTTGCTGAATGTGAGCCGGTATATGAAGAAATGCCAGGCTGGACTGAGGATATTACAGGTGCGAAGAGCTTGAGCGAGCTTCCGGAGAATGCGCGCCATTATCTTGAGCGTGTGTCTCAGCTGACAGGCATTCCGCTTTCTATTTTCTCTGTCGGTCCAGACCGCTCACAAACAAATGTCCTTCGCAGTGTGTACCGTGCGAACTAAATAGAATATGCCAACAAGCCCTATATCAGGGGCTTGTTTTTTGTTTGAAAGCCGCATATAAGTTGGTCTGAGAAAAAAATATGAAAAAAAACCAAAAAAGTTATTGCCACTTCTATTTGTTCGTGATATTATAAATCTCGTTGTTACGGAAACTGCTTCAATAGAGTACAAGATGAGAACTAGATTTAAGTCGTTTGCTCTATAGAAATTCCGACATCTTTAAGAGCCATTAGCTCAGTTGGTAGAGCATCTGACTTTTAATCAGAGGGTCGAAGGTTCGAGTCCTTCATGGCTCACCATTTCGTGAAGGCCCGTTGGTCAAGCGGTTAAGACACCGCCCTTTCACGGCGGTAACACGGGTTCGAATCCCGTACGGGTCATTGATTTACTTTAGCGTTATTGCTAAATTCCTTATTTGTCTGTGAGAGCTGACACGACAGCTCTCCGGGCAATTACTGTAAGGTCCGGTAGTTCAGTTGGTTAGAATGCCTGCCTGTCACGCAGGAGGTCGCGGGTTCGAGTCCCGTCCGGACCGCCATTTTACTTTACTTAGTAGAGAAAAATAAAACATTTGGCTCGGTAGCTCAGTTGGTAGAGCAACGGACTGAAAATCCGTGTGTCGGCGGTTCGATTCCGTCCCGAGCCACTTACCAAACGCATCTGCAATCGTAGGTGCGTTTTTTCTTTTAGGAAAAAGGCAAACATGAGGAGTGTTATAATAGAAGAAAAAGGGAGAACCGGCCCTGCGGCCGGTTCAAAGAAGAAGACGTCATTGATAAAGACGCACTCCGGTGAGGGGAGGTTTCAATAAAGTTATCTTTTTTAAAAAAAGTTGACCAGCATGACAATAGATAAACAACTGGCGATAAAGGTGAAACATGTGTTTTTTTTCTAAACCTTTATTTTTTTTATCTTTTGACCTTAAACCGTTATAATAGACAAGGACCCATTCTTTACATGGGCCATAAGTGATGAAACGAATGTTATATAGATGAAATGAAGTCATTCGGCAGGAGGAAAATCAAAATGATGGATAAAAAGATCCTTGTAGTAGATGATGAAAAACCGATTGCAGATATATTGGAATTTAACTTAAGAAAAGAAGGCTATGAAGTGCACTGTGCCCACGACGGAAACGAAGCCGTTGAAATGGTAGAAGAGCTTCAGCCTGATTTAATTCTTTTAGATATTATGCTTCCGAATAAAGACGGCGTTGAAGTATGCCGTGAAGTCAGAAAGAAATACGATATGCCAATCATTATGCTGACGGCTAAGGATTCAGAAATTGACAAGGTTATCGGGCTTGAAATCGGTGCTGATGACTATGTCACAAAACCATTCAGCACACGCGAGCTCTTGGCGCGTGTAAAAGCGAACCTGCGTCGCCAGCTGACGACAGCGCCTGCGGAGGAAGAGCCTTCCTCTAACGAGATTCATATCGGCTCTCTCGTCATCTTCCCTGACGCGTACGTTGTATCAAAACGAGACGAAACAATCGAATTGACTCATCGTGAGTTCGAATTGCTTCATTATTTAGCAAAACATATCGGACAAGTGATGACCCGTGAACATTTGCTTCAAACCGTTTGGGGCTATGATTACTTCGGCGATGTCAGAACGGTTGACGTAACAGTCCGTCGGCTTCGTGAAAAAATCGAGGACAACCCGAGCCATCCAAATTGGATCGTCACACGCCGCGGTGTAGGTTATTACTTGAGAAACCCAGAACAGGATTAATGCCCATATGAATAAGGTTGGTTTTTTTCGGTCGATCCAATTTAAGATTACCTTGATTTATGTGCTTTTGATTATCATTGCCATGCAAATCATTGGTGTGTATTTTGTCAATCAGGTAGAGAAGTCGCTGATCAGCTCTTATGAACAATCGCTGAATCAGCGAATCGACAACCTTTCTTATTATATCGAACAAGAATATAAGAGCGATAACGACAGCACCGTCATAAAGGATGACGTCAGCCGTATTTTGAATGACTTCACGAAAAGTGATGAGGTTCGGGAAATTAGCTTTGTAGATAAAAGCTATGAAGTGGTCGGTTCTTCAAAGCCGTACGGTGAGGAAGTGGCTGGGAAACAAACGACCGATCTGATTTTCAAAAGAATTTTCTCTACCAAACAGTCGTATTTAAGAAAATATTATGACCCGAAAAGCAAAATCAGAGTTCTTATTTCCGCGAAGCCCGTCATGACTGAAAATCAAGAGGTTGTCGGCGCGATCTATGTTGTCGCGAGTATGGAAGATGTCTTTAATCAAATGAAGACGATCAACACGATACTGGCGTCCGGCACAGGTTTGGCACTTGTTTTGACGGCTCTTCTCGGTATTTTTCTGGCAAGAACCATTACCCACCCGCTTTCAGATATGCGAAAGCAGGCGATGGAGCTTGCGAAAGGGAATTTCTCGAGGAAGGTTAAAAAGTACGGGCATGATGAAATTGGGCAGCTGGCCACAACGTTTAACCACTTAACAAGAGAGCTTGAAGATGCCCAGGCGATGACTGAAGGAGAACGCAGAAAGCTAGCCTCTGTCATTGCCTATATGACAGACGGCGTAATCGCCACAAACCGAAACGGAGCGATTATTCTCTTAAACAGCCCGGCGCTGGAGCTGTTGAACGTTTCACGTGAAACAGCCTTAGAAATGCCGATTACGAGTTTGCTGGGGCTTCAAGAGAATTATACTTTTGAAGATTTAGTGGAGCAGCAGGATTCTATGCTGCTTGAAATAGAGCGCGATGATGAATTAACGGTGCTTCGCGTGAATTTCTCTGTGATTCAAAGGGAACACGGCAAAATTGATGGTTTAATCGCTGTCATTTACGATGTAACCGAACAAGAGAAAATGGATCAGGAACGCAGAGAATTCGTTGCGAATGTATCACATGAGCTGCGGACGCCGCTTACGACAATGCGCAGCTATTTAGAAGCGTTAGCTGAAGGCGCGTGGGAAAATAAAGACATTGCTCCGCGCTTCTTAATGGTGACGCAAAATGAAACAGAGCGTATGATCCGGCTTGTCAATGATCTGCTTCAGCTGTCGAAATTTGACAGTAAAGATTATCAATTTAACCGGGAATGGATTCAGATTGTCCGGTTTATGTCACTTATTATTGACCGTTTTGAAATGACAAAAGAGCAGCATGTGGAGTTTATCCGCAATCTGCCGGACAGAGATCTGTATGTCGAGATTGACCAGGATAAAATAACGCAGGTGCTCGATAATATTATTTCTAACGCTTTAAAATATTCACCGGAAGGCGGACATGTCACGTTCTCGATTGATGTCAATGAAGAGGAAGAACTTCTTTATATCAGCGTGAAGGATGAAGGGATTGGCATTCCGAAAAAAGATGTCGAAAAAGTCTTTGACCGCTTCTACAGGGTGGATAAAGCGAGAACGAGAAAACTTGGCGGCACCGGTCTGGGATTGGCGATTGCCAAGGAAATGGTACAGGCGCACGGTGGAGATATTTGGGCGGACAGCATAGAAGGAAAAGGCACGACGATTACATTTACTCTTCCATATAAAGAGGAACAAGAGGATGATTGGGATGAAGCGTGAAAATATAAAAACGATATTACTTACGGTACTCGTCGTCATCAGTCTTGTTTTTACATGGGGGATATGGACGTTCCAGCCAAACTTTTCTGAAGGCTCATCCTCAACAGAGTCTACTGTTCGTGTGAAACATAAAATCGAAAAAACCACCCAAAAGCTGTCTGAAACGGTAAGGCCAAGGGACATGTTTATCCATGATGACGGCGCTCATTACAAAGTGGATGACAATGCCCTCTATGAAGAAATTTGGTCTGACTTGCCGCATTGGGATGTGAAAGGAATTAAAGATATTTCGGATCAGTATGACAAGGCTGGATTCAAAAGCTGGTTTTATGGAATAGGCGGTTCTGAAGCCAAGCTTGACTTGCAATTCAGCGATACGATCCCGATTGATATTTTCCAAACGTTGTTTAAATGGTCTAATCAGTCGTTTGAATACAGTTCGTTTGACCATATTCTGATCCCGTTCAATGAAACAAAAGCGAACAAGAAAATCTATTTGGTGTCATACAGCAAGCAGCTCATTCTTGAAGTGACGGTTGAATCAGCAAACTACCGGAACATTATGAACGACTTGAAAAACAGGCAATCAAATATGCCGGCGTTCAGTTTGTTCTCCATTGGCTCAAAGAAAGAGTTCTTGCTGCCGAACAAACCGCTTACGATGGACAAAAAAGAATTTGTCACAGAATCGATTAAAACAAATACCTTTAAGCAGGCTTTGTTTAGTGATCCGAGCATTGTAAGAGAAGATTCGAATTACAACAACAGAAATGTGCTGACAGATGGGATCAGCCGGTTAGATGTGAATCTAAGCCAGCGACAGGTGCAATTTCAGCAGCGCAATTTGGTGCAGAGCACATCCTATCAAACAGGTGAATTAATCAAAAAGAGCCAAAAATACCTTGAGGATACCGGAAGCTGGACGGATCACTATCAATTTTTCAATATCAATGACAGCCAGCAGTTGAGCTTCTATATCTTTATGGATCAGATCCCGGTCATTAACAGCACCGCCAAACCTTTCGGGGCGACATCGGCGATTACGGTGCAATGGGCGAATGATGATATTCTCAGCTATAAGCGGCCGAATTACAGTCTCGGAACGAATCCGATTAAAACAAGTGAAACAGAGCTCATGAGCGGCAGCGAAGTGAGGATGCTGCTTTCGAAACAAACCGCTTATGATACGGACAAAATTGATCAGATCTTCCTTGCTTATCAATTGGTATCAACATCAACCAACGATGATCCTCTCGTTGAACTGGAACCGGTTTGGGCGATGAAAGTAAATGGAAAAATTGTGCCGATTACAAAGGATTTATTGAGGAAGGAGGGGGCTAACAGTGGAGTGGAATAAGACAAAATCAATCTTCATCGTTGCCTTCCTCATTTTAGATATTTTCTTAGGCTATCAGTTTTTTCAAAAATGGCAGGCTACCGGCAAAGAATATGAAGTCATTAAAAATGATGTCGAGCATGACATGAAGGCCGATCATATCACGTATGAAGGTTTGAATAAGGAAGCGACAGAAGGCTATCGGATCACGGCAAATCAAAAGTCTTTCTCCAAGGAGGAAATTGAGGCGCTGAAGGATCAAAAGCCTTTGATGGACATGCCTAGTGATGATCATAAAGTAACGAGCCTGAAAATGAAGTTTGCAAATCCAATCGCACTATCAAAGAAGGATATCGAGGACGATGCTCAGGCACTTGTTTCTTCGAAAATTCAAGATGGCGAAAAATATAAGCTTTGGAAGGTTGATAAATCGAAGAAAGAAATTATTTTCTTCCAAACGTACGAAGGTCATTATATTTACCAAAAGACCGACAATCCCTCTAATATGATCGGGCAAGTGGTGCTGCACTTAAACGGTAAAAACGAGGTTGTGTCATACGACCAGACTACGCTTGAGACCTTCAAGCAAATCCAGAAAGAAAGCTTAATTACTGAAATGGATGCGGTTGAGCTATTGTACTATCAAAATCAATTAAAAGAATACAGCACTGTGAAGAGCTGTAAATTCGGCTATGTAGCACAATATCCGCTGACAAGTACGCAGGTGCTGGCGCCGGTATGGAGAATTACGGTCGAGTACGAGAAAAAAGTGAACGGTGAGAAAAAGACAGTACAAGAGTATTTTACTGTGAATGCTTTGGAGAGTACGATTTTAGATACAGATCAATGAAAATAATGGAGTGAGACAAACATGAGCTTGCAATTTAGCGTACTTGCGAGCGGGAGTACGGGAAATGCGTTTTACCTCGAAACAGAGGATCACGCATTTTTAGTGGACGCCGGTTTGAGCGGAAAAGCCATGGATGGGCTGATGGCGCAGATCGGGCGTAAGCTGGATGATGTAGACGGCATTTTTGTGACGCATGAGCATAGTGACCATATTAAGGGCCTTGGTGTCGTCGCCAGAAAGTACAAGCTGCCGATCTATGCGAATGAGAAGACTTGGAAAGCGATGGAGAATCAAATCGGCAAAATTGACACCGATCAAAAGTTTGTATTTCCAATGGAGACGGTGAAGTCGTTTGGCGGACTTGATGTTGAATCGTTTGGCGTCTCCCACGATGCGGCGGAACCGATGTTTTATGTGTTCCATTATAACGGCCGAAAGCTCGCGTTAATGACAGATACGGGATATGTCAGCGACCGGATGAAAGGCATTATCCGTTCAGCGAATGTATTTGTGTTTGAAAGCAATCACGATGTCGGTATGCTGCAAATGGGGAGATACCCATGGAGCATTAAGCGGCGGATTTTAAGTGACGTCGGGCACGTGTCAAATGAAGATGCTGCCTTGGCGATGACGGATGTCATTGGCGATGAGACGTCTCGTATTTACCTGGCGCATTTGAGCCAGGACAACAACATGAAGGAGCTGGCAAGAATGTCTGTGCAGCAGACATTGGCTTCTAAAGGATTTGTGACGGGTGAGACATTTGACTTATACGACACCGATCCGAAGAAGGCCACTCCGCTTTGCGCTGTATAATTTTTCTATGTAAATCATGACTATTCTAGGAGTTTCTAACCCACAATATAACCATATTAACGTTCTTGGAAAGGATGGAATATGGTGGATTACGAACGTGAGGAAGAACATACTACTCCTGAACAGCCAAAGAGAAGCAAAAAAGGATATTTTCTTTCGAGTCTGATTGGCGTGATTGTCGGTGCCGTATTAATGGCGTTTATCATGCCGTACCTTTCAAATGAAGGGCTGGATACAGGCGCCTTAGATCAGCAGCAAAACAACAATGGCCGGGAATCAATCAGGACGGTGAATGTCAGTGTCAACAATGCCGTCACCAAGATTGTCAGCAATGTGTCGCCCGCCGTTGTCGGTGTTGTGAACATCCAAAAATCAGATATTTGGGGAGAGAGCGGCGAGGCTGGGAGCGGCTCTGGCGTCATCTATAAGAAAAATGACCATTCCGCTTATGTCGTGACCAACCATCATGTCATCGAAGGCGCTTCCCAAATTGAAATCAGCTTGAAAGACGGCTCACGTGTATCAGCTGATCTTGTCGGCAGCGACCAGCTGATGGACCTTGCCGTTTTACGGGTGAAAAGCGATAAGATTAAAGCAGTCGCCGATTTCGGAAATTCAGATAAAGTGAAGTCTGGGGAGCCGGTTATTGCGATCGGGAACCCGTTAGGCCTTGAGTTTGCAGGCTCTGTCACACAAGGCGTCATCTCAGGTACGGAGAGGGCGATCCCAGTGGATTCAAACGGTGACGGACAGCCTGACTGGAACGCAGAAGTCCTGCAAACAGATGCGGCCATTAACCCTGGGAACAGCGGCGGTGCTTTGTTAAATATGGATGGGAAGGTCATTGGCATCAATTCAATGAAAATTGCAGAGTCGGCGGTTGAAGGGATTGGCCTGTCGATTCCCTCTAAGCTCGTGATCCCTGTGATAGAGGATTTAGAGAGATACGGAAAGGTCAAACGCCCGTTCCTTGGCATTGAGATGAAATCGCTAAGCGACATTGCAAGCTATCATTGGGATGAAACATTAAAGCTTCCTAAGAATGTCACCACTGGAGCGGTTGTGATGGGTGTAGACGCCTTTTCACCTGCCGGGAAAGCGGGGCTGAAGGAACTGGATGTCATCACGGAATTTGACGGATACAAAGTAAATGATATTGTTGACCTGCGAAAACGGCTTTATCAGAAAAAAGTCGGTGACCGGGTGAAGGTGAAGTTTTACCGCGGCGGAAAAGAAAAATCTGTAGACATCAAGCTGTCCTCTGCAGACCAATTAGGCAGTTAATCATAGCAGTCTGGCATCGTTGCCAGGCTGTTTTGATATGCAAAAAAACTGAACGAGGGTTACACCCGTTCAGTTGAAAAGGATATATCGAATATGAAGAAAAATACAAGATGGATGTTACACGTGAAACAGCAAATAGCAGTTAGCTGCAAATACTTCCGTTATTTGCATGGACTTTAATGGTTTGTACCGTGTGGTTGCTGGCTGTGATACACATAGGTGCCATTTTCTTTCTTCAATGCATAAGAAGTGACGTTTTTTAGTGTTTGACCGGTTTTACAAGGCAGACCCATCCCGCTCCCGGAAATATGGAGGTTCGGGATTAGGCCTTGCCAAATCGATTATCGTTAGCCACAATGGGACGATTGAAGTGAAAAGTGAAATCGGCAGAGGCACTGTTTTTCTGATCAGGCTTCCTGCTCCGGATTATTCGTTAGAAGAGTGAGAAAATTTCTTCAGCCGATATTGGAGGCTTTGTCTGCTGATGCCAAGCTCCTGAGCAGCTTTCGAGATGTTATGGCCGTGTTTTCTTAACACGTTCTCTATCACATATTTTTCGAAGCTTTCCATTTTTTCTTTTAAGTCCGCGGCCGGCTGGTGTCTTGGTGTTTCAGGCTCTGGGATGTCAGCCGGCTTGATTTTCATTCGGTATTGATAGGGCAGATGGGAAGCCGTAATCGTTTGCTCGTCCGTCATGAAATTCATTGCGCCTTCGATCATATGCTCAAGCTCGCGAATATTTCCCGGCCAGTCATAAGAAAGGAAAAATTGCTTCACGTCTTCGCTAATGTGTTCAACATTCATTTGGAACAGATGGTTGTTTTTCTGGATGAACTCCGACGCGAGAAGCAAAATGTCTTCTTTTCGTTCCCGAAGCGGCGGGATGATCAGTGTGACGACACTCAGCCTGTAATACAAGTCCTTCCGCATTCGTTCGCCTGCAATTGCATCAATTGGGTCTTCATTCATCGTGGCAATAATACGTACGTCAATCGGTGTATCCTTTGTCGAACCAATGCGCCTGATTTTCCGTTCTTGAAGGGCGCGCAGCAGCTTCGCCTGAAGGCTGAGATTCAGCGAGTTGATTTCATCTAACAGCAGCGTGCCGCCATGGGCTTGTTCAAACAGGCCGGGCTGGTCGACAGCGCCGGTAAACGCGCCTTTTTTCGTTCCGAACAAGATGCTTTCCACAAGGCTGTCTGGCAGTGCCGCGCAGTTTTGCGAAATAAACGGGCCGCCAGAACGATCGCTTCCATTATGGATACTTTGCGCGAACAGTTCTTTTCCCGTGCCGGTTTCGCCTGCGAGAAGGACAGATGATGACGTACGGGTTGCCCGCTTGGCGTTTTCGATGACGTCTCGAATGGCCGGACTGGTGCCGAGAATACTGTCAAACGTATAGGTTGTGCTGCCTTTTTTGTTCATATTCTCCCTGATCAGCCGTTCAAGCTTTGTCACATCCTTGGCAATTTCAACGGCGCCCTTGATTTTGCCGTCTTGGACGATGGGATATGTATGATTGATCGTCGTAATTTCCTGGCCTTTATTATTGAAATAGCTCTGTTTGACGTTTTTAATCGTCTTGCCTTCCTGAAGAGCCTGTACCAGTGTGCTGTCCTGCTGCTTTGAAAACATAAACACATCCATCAGGTTTTTATTCAGGACGTCATGCTTCTCCATATCTTCAATCTGCATCATTTTATTGTTATAAACGATTGTGTTTCCATGCTCGTCTACCACGTGCAGGCCAACATCGATTTCATCTAAAATGCTCTGAAAAACCAATGTGAGGAATTCGCTGTCTTTGACCACTGTATGAACCTCCCCCAATTATTTTCTTAATATTGCTTCTATTTTATAAAAAAATGGAGAGGATATGCAAAAGAATTTTGCACTTGCTGGAATTTTTGCTCGAAATATCAGAATGTTTTTGCACCTTGTCCTCGAAAATTGTAGAAAACACACGAATTCTTGATTTGGCACAGAACTTGCATTTATATAAAGGGAAAGCAGGATAACATGTTGAAACAGAAAACAAGGGGGAATTCAAATATGTCAGCTTTATCTAAATCCAAAGAAATTATTGATCAGACGTCTCATTATGGAGCCAACAATTATCACCCGCTCCCGATTGTTATTTCTGAAGCGCTGGGTGCTTGGGTAAAGGACCCGGAAGGCAATGAATATATGGATATGCTGAGTGCTTACTCTGCGGTAAACCAGGGGCACAGACACCCGAAAATCATTCAGGCATTAAAGGATCAGGCTGATAAAATCACCCTCACGTCACGCGCGTTTCATAACGATCAGCTTGGGCCGTTTTACGAAAAAACAGCTAAACTGACAGGCAAAGAGATGATTCTGCCGATGAATACAGGAGCCGAAGCGGTTGAATCCGCGGTGAAAGCGGCGAGACGCTGGGCGTATGAAGTGAAGGGCGTAGCTGACAATCAAGCGGAAATTATCGCATGTGTCGGGAACTTCCACGGCCGCACGATGCTGGCGGTATCTCTTTCTTCTGAAGAGGAATATAAACGAGGATTCGGCCCGATGCTTCCAGGAATCAAACTCATTCCTTACGGCGATGTGGAAGCGCTTCGACAGGCCATTACGCCGAATACAGCGGCATTCTTGTTTGAACCGATTCAAGGCGAAGCGGGCATTGTGATTCCGCCTGAAGGATTTTTACAGGAAGCGGCGGCGATTTGTAAGGAAGAGAATGTCTTGTTTATTGCGGATGAAATTCAGACGGGTCTCGGACGTACAGGCAAGACGTTTGCCTGTGACTGGGACGGCATTGTTCCGGATATGTATATCTTGGGCAAAGCGCTTGGCGGCGGTGTGTTCCCGATCTCTTGCATTGCGGCGGACCGCGAGATCCTAGGCGTGTTTAACCCTGGCTCACACGGCTCAACATTTGGTGGAAACCCGCTTGCATGTGCAGTGTCTATCGCTTCATTAGAAGTGCTGGAGGATGAAAAGCTGGCGGATCGTTCTCTTGAACTTGGTGAATACTTTAAAAGCGAGCTTGAGAGTATTGACAGCCCTGTCATTAAAGAAGTCCGCGGCAGAGGGCTGTTTATCGGTGTGGAATTGACTGAAGCGGCACGTCCGTATTGTGAGCGTTTGAAGGAAGAGGGACTTTTATGCAAGGAAACGCATGATACAGTCATTCGTTTTGCACCGCCATTAATCATTTCCAAAGAGGACTTGGATTGGGCGATAGAGAAAATTAAGCACGTGCTGCGAAACGCATAAATCCGCACCATGGCGGGATATTCACTTCGTTTGTATAAATTTACAACAGAAAAATCAGCACTCCCTATTTGCTCAGCTACAGTATTTTAGTATAATGTATCTTTATGAGAAGAAGTGAATTTTATATTAAATAGATAGAGGCTCTTTGGACAGCAAACTGGGATAGCACCATGCAGATGTTCCAGCTTAGATCCAATACAAGTTGCTGAAGGGGTGCAGAATGTGAATACAAACCAAGATAACGGAAATCAGCTCCAGCGGACAATGAAATCACGCCACTTGTTCATGATTTCATTGGGCGGAGTGATCGGAACCGGTTTCTTCCTTGGAACCGGGTTTACCATTAACCAAGCGGGACCGCTCGGCGCGGTTCTGTCCTATTTAGTGGGCGGCTTTATCATGTTTTTGACGATGCTCTGCTTAGGAGAGCTGGCAGTCGCCTTTCCTGTGTCGGGGTCCTTCCAGACCTATGCGACAAAATTTATCAGCCCGGCCTTCGGGTTTGCGTTCGGCTGGCTGTACTGGCTCGGCTGGGCGGTTACATGCGCCATTGAATTTTTATCAGCGGGGCAGCTGATGCAACGCTGGTTTCCGCATATAGACGTGTGGATCTGGTGTCTGGTCTTTGCGGCACTGATGTTTATTTTAAATGCGATCACCACAAAAGCCTTTGCGGAATCTGAATTCTGGTTCTCAGGTATTAAAATTTTGATTATCCTTTTATTTATTATTCTCGGCGGAGCTGCCATGTTTGGCCTGATTGATCTGAAGGGCGGAGAGCAGGCGCCGTTTTTGACACATTTTTATGAAGACGGGTTATTTCCGAACGGTATTAAGGCCATATTGATAACGATGATTACCGTGAACTTTGCGTTTCAGGGGACTGAGCTGATCGGGGTTGCAGCCGGAGAAAGTGAAGACCCTGAAAAAACGATTCCACGGTCAATCAAACAGACAGTATGGAGAACGCTTGTGTTCTTTGTGCTTTCCATCATTGTCATTGCCGGCATGATTCCGTGGAAACAGGCAGGTGTCGTGGAAAGTCCATTTGTTGCCGTATTTGAGCAAATCGGAATCCCATATGCAGCTGATATCATGAACTTTGTTATTTTAATCGCGCTGTTATCTGTTGCGAATTCAGGTTTATACGCATCGACACGTATCCTGTACGCAATGGCCAATGAAGGACAGGCCTTCAAAGCGCTCGGCAAAACAAATCAGCGCGGTGTGCCGCTGAACGCGTTAATTGTAACGATGGCTGTGGCTTGCCTGTCGCTTCTGTCAAAAGTGGCGGCGGCTGAAACCGTATATATGGTACTGTTATCATTGGCGGGCATGAGTGCGCAGGTCGGCTGGATCGCGATTTCGCTTTCCCAAATTAAGTTCAGACGCAAATATATCCGCGAAGGCGGGAAGATAGAAGATTTGAAATTTAAAACACCGCTGTACCCGGTGCTTCCGCTGATCGGCCTAACATTAAATACGGTCGTGCTCATCAGTCTTGCATTTGATCCGGAGCAGCGTATCGCACTGTATTGCGGCGTACCGTTTATGATCATTTGCTACATCATTTATCATGTCGTCATTAAAAAACGCCAGCAGGCGAATCGTCAGCTAGAGCTTTAAAACGTTGTCCGCAAGTCATCTTTGTTAGAACCCGCATAGGACATTATCTTAAATGTTGAGGTGGAATCACAGATGGATAAAACGATTTCGGTTATTGGAATGCCAATGGATTTAGGACAAGCACGACGCGGGGTAGATATGGGCCCGAGCGCCATCCGGTACGCTCATCTGATCGAGAGGCTGTCAGACATGGGGTATACGGTTGAAGATCTCGGTGACATTCCGATCAACCGCGAAAAAATCAAAAATGACGAGGAACTGAAAAACCTGAATTCCGTTTTGGCGGGAAATGAAAAACTCGCGCAAAAGGTCAACAAAGTCATTGAAGAGAAAAAATTCCCGCTTGTCCTGGGCGGTGACCACAGTATTGCGATCGGCACGCTTGCAGGCACAGCGAAGCATTACGATAATCTCGGCGTCATCTGGTATGACGCGCACGGCGATTTGAATACACTTGAAACTTCACCATCGGGCAATATTCACGGCATGCCGCTCGCGGTCAGCCTCGGCATTGGCCACGAGTCACTGGTTAACCTTGAAGGCTACGCGCCTAAAATCAAACCGGAAAACGTCGTTATCATTGGCGCCCGGTCACTTGATGAAGGGGAGCGCAAGTACATTAAGGAAAGCGGCATGAAGGTGTACACAATGCACGAAATCGACCGTCTTGGCATGACAAAGGTCATTGAAGAAACCCTTGATTATTTATCAGCATGTGATGGCGTCCATCTGAGCCTTGACCTGGACGGGCTTGATCCGAACGACGCACCGGGTGTCGGAACCCCTGTCGTCGGCGGCATCAGTTACCGGGAGAGCCATCTGGCTATGGAAATGCTGTATGACGCAGGCATCATTACCTCAGCCGAATTCGTTGAGGTTAACCCGATCCTTGATCACAAAAACAAAACGGGCAAAACAGCAGTAGAGCTGGTAGAATCCCTGTTAGGGAAGAAGCTGCTGTAATAAGAAAACCCCCGCACCCGCGGGGGTTTTTCATTTATCCAATCATTTTTTCAGCGACTTTCATTTCCTGTGAGTGGGTTTGATGGTCTGCAATAAACCAACCTGATAAAATCACCGCTGCGACGCCTGCGCCAATCAGGAATCTTTTCATTTATATAACCTCCGTTCGTTTAATCAGTTCTTCAATTTGTAATGCTTCATAAAAAAAGTGGGCAGCTTCTTTGTAAAGCTCAAGTTCCCTATACCGTTCGCCAGCCAAAATGGAAAGTTCTCTTACACTGTCATACTCTTTCTCGGACAACAAGTCATCCATATGTTGTTTGCATAAGTGAAACGTTTCCGCATGACCCCCTTCTGCATAAATGGCATATAAAATGTCTATTTTTGCCTCACATATTCTATTCGGCTCAGCAGTCAATTTTTCCTTCACGACTTGGTAATAAGATAAGGCCTGTTCTTTCTTTTTGATCTTAAACAGTTCTCGTATCAGCAAGTAGGCAGAATGATAATAATAGTCGGAGCGGGCATACTCATCGTTCCGTAGAGCCTCCTCTAATTTCGAAACCGCTTCTTCTGATTTGCCGCTTTGCGCATGAAGGAGGCCGAAGTTATGCAAAAGCTGGGCTTCAAAAAAATGATCCTCTAATTCACTCGTGATCCGAATTGCTTCGTCCAAATAAGCCTCAGCTTCTTCAAACTGGCTCATCTCTGTAAAATTGCCTGACATGGTAATCAGGGCTGAAGCCAGCTTCTTTTTATAATCGGTCTCTTCCCTGAACGTTTTGACCGCTTGCCGTGTATGATTGAGGGACACAATATTTTGTCCCAGCTTATAATAGAGCTTTCCGACCTTCAGGTGAAATTCAGCTTTCTCAATCGGATCGGGAATGTTGTCGAGATACTGCTCTGCATCTTTATACAGCCCAATGGCAATGTCATAATTATTTTTATAGGCCTCATACATGCCTTCAAACAGAAAAAAGTAATATTTCAGCATGTCAGACGTAGCATTCATATGAGAAGGCTCCTCATGCTGAAAGCCCTGTCCTCTCGCCTCGTGAAGCAAAACCTTGTGGCGCAGTTCCAATAAGGAGAAGTAGGCAAGCACCTCCTGATCCTCTTCCATGTCATCCAATAAAGGCTTCACTTCTTCAAATAAACGGGAGGATTCTTCAACTTCATGTTTCTTGATGGCAAGGTACCAATCGTTGAGCATGCTAGCGATTTCTGCGGGTGCGATCTTATTCATGTGAAACTCCTTTCTCTAGTGACTTATCAATCTCAGTTGCTTATTCTGATAGTAACACCTCTTTCTATTTTATGTAAAATCCTCTAGTCAATATATGAAGGAGAGATGATATGACAATTATGCTGAGCCCTATGCAGACAGAAGAATTTCGGTCTTATCTCACGTACACAACAAAGCATTACGCGAAAGAAAAGGTAAAAGCGGGAACATGGCTGCCTGAAGATGCACAGCTTTTGTCTAAGCAGGCGTTTTCTAATCTGCTTCCGAGAGGGCTGGAAACACCCCATCACCATTTGTGGAGCCTCAAGCTGAATGAAAAGGATATCGTTGGCTGGCTCTGGATACATGCTGAACCGGAGCATCCGCAGCAGGAAGCGTTTATTTATGATTTCGGGTTATATGAACCGTATCGGGGAAAGGGCTACGCAAAGCAAGCATTGGCGGCATTAGATCAAGCGGCACGCAGTATGGGAATCCGCAAGCTGTCCCTTCATGTCTTTGCCCATAATCAGACGGCTCGAAAGCTATATGAGCAAACCGGATTTCAAGAAACAGACGTAGTGATGAGCAAGAAGCTTTAACGAAAAGGGCCTGATAAAGGCCTTTTTCTGTAAACGATTTCTAAAAATTCTGTAAATAACCTAGTTACTTTCCTTATTTTCCTAATATAATGTGGGTGAGGAAATTACCTTTCCTACACTCACAAGAAAAGAGGAGATGTAATGAAGTTGAAGAAACGAGTGTCGATGTTTTTGGTAGCGCTTACAATGTGCGGCGGCCTGTTTGTTTCTCCCGCCAAAGCCGTAAAGACCACAAATTATGCTGAAGAAATCGCCGCACTGCAGCCAGGCACGACACCGGAAGAAATCATGAAATCTGCCAGCCAGATTGCCAAACAGCAGCACGTAAAGCAGGACATTATTCTAAAACAGTTCTATAAGGAAATCACGGCTGATAAAGCAGAGGGAGACCGGCTCGCCAAGGAAAGCGGCATGTCTATCATGGGCGGCTCGTCCGGCACGAAAAAACTCCCGACAAGCGCGAAAGGCAATATCTATTACACGAACTCCTACACAGCCTACTACAATCACGGCCATGTCGGCATGTACTCCGCCGCTGACAAAATTGTTGAATCTGTCCCGAGCGACGGCGTCAGGCAGATCGCGTATAATGCCAGAGACGTGGAAGACAACTCCATTGTGCAAACCGTCAGCGTATCCTCATCTCAAAAAACAGCTGCTGCCGACTGGGCGGTATCAAAAGTCGGTGACCCATACTCATTTAACTTCGTCAATAACAGAAATACCGGCCATGACGGCGCCAAAAACTGTTCAAAGCTCCTATGGTCTGCCTTTTTGCTGAAAGCAGGCATTGATATAGACAGCAACGGAGGCTTAGGCGTGTATCCGCGCGACATCACAAGTTCTTCGTATACGACAACCATCATGACCATTTACTAAGGAGAAGGATATGAAAAAGTGGATGATTACCATCGCCATGCTGATTCTCGCAGGAATCGCACTATTTGTCTTCCTTTCTCCTCTCAAAAACCATAAAACCGTTGGTCAGCAGGATCTCAGAAACCCCGATTTCCTGGATGACAAAGAAGTCCTGCTGTATTTTTCATCCTCTGCGGATCAAGATGCATTTGGCGGCGGGAAAAGCTACGCCCTGTTTATCAGCCATGACGGGACGCTGTCTTCCTTTCAGATGAAGGGCCTTGAGCTGGGCTCAGCAAAGGTTCACAGTGACAGCGTGATGCTGGAGGACAAAAACACGATTTATACGATCAAAAACGGCCTGCGCTCCCATAAAAGAGCCTATCAGCACACAGGCGACAGCGCAGGCTTTCTGCAAAACACGGACGGCTTTTACACCTTATACAACTCCGGCTACGACAAAAAGAAAGACGGATACCGCTCAGAGCTGTACCGGCAGATGGACGGTGAGTGGAAAAAAGACGTCATCCCCTACTACATCCGAGCCTCCGGTTTCCATGACGGCGCCATTTACGCACTTGTCCCGACAGCTGACGAAAAAGGCTATGGGCTCCTTCAGATTCAAGCAGATCAAAGGAAGCTCACTTATCACAAGATAACGGAATGGCAGTACCGGGAAGGAGCCTCAGTCGAATCCCAGCTTGCTGTGGACGACCAAGCTGTGTATGTCATGGTTCGCGGCCAAAAAGCCCGCAATCTCTATCAAATGGTCAAGATCAACAAAAAAAGCGGCAAAGTAGAGCTGCACGACATCGCCGAATACAAAAACGACGAACAAACGATATACAGCTCCATGCCCTTCAGCTTTAAAAACAGCTTTTTCCCTTATGACGGGAACCTGTATTTCATTGACGGCTTCGGAAAGGTACACAAAATCGATGCCAAGACAGGAAAAACAAACATCGCCTTCACCCTTTCCCAGGACAAAATGAAAGCCGATTTCAAAGAAATCACCCAAAAAGGCAGCAGCCTCTATTTCTTCACATACACGTATAACAAGCCTGCCTACATTGAACAGTACAGTTTGAAAACCGGAAAGAAAATGAAAGATAAAGAGATTAGGAAGGTAAAGGATGTCGTGACGCCGAAGAGTCATTTGAAGCTGTATGATGTTGAGGTGATGAAGAGGTTTTAAGGCAAGGAGGGTAGTATGGGAGCCATCGCCGTTTTATTTATCGTTTTTGGTTTTCCGATCATCGCAGGTGTATTTGGTATAGCGGGTCATTTTTTATTTAAAAGATTTTGGGTGGCACCGCTCATCGTTCTTATCGCGAGCTTGATATTGTTAGTTACGTTAGCTTCGGGCAATAGCTCATTCATGTTTTGGGTTGTTATGTATACGGGGATTGCATTAGTAACCAGTATTGTCACATTATTTCTCAGGAAATTTTTTGAGTGATCTCAAATTATGAAGAGACTGGTATGAAGTCTCTTTTTTTGTTGAACCGAAGTTTGCAGAGATTTTGGGTATGTTTTAGAAACGAATCTAAAGGAGGAATTACATGAAAACCAAACGGGTTATTCTTCTGGCAGTTATGATCTGCCTGGTTTCGGCCATTACTGTGTTCTTGTTAAATGGATGTAAAGTCGACTTCTTAGACATCGGCGGAACCATTATTGGATGCTTTCTTGGCATATTTGTTGTTGTAAGAATACAGAAAAAACAGTCGTGAAAAAGGGAAAGAGTCATGCCGAACCGAAGTCATGTTCAAGGACGGAGAGTCCAAACACATGAATGGGAGGAATGGCGTTGACAGGAAACAAAGCGGTTGTGTACAAAGGCAAAGGGACTGTAGCGGTGGAGGATATCGGTTATCCGGAGTTAATCTTGAGGGACGGGCCCGGCGTCCCGAAGGCGAATGTGAATCGAAAATGTGAGCATGGGGTTATTCTCAAAGTCATTACAACCAACATTTGCGGGAGCGACCAGCATATGGTCAGAGGCCGCACAACGGCGCCTGAAGGCTTGGTGCTCGGACATGAAATCACCGGAGAAGTTATTGAAACGGGGCGTGATGTCGAATTTATCAAAAAGGGTGATATCGTATCCGTTCCTTTCAATATTGCCTGCGGACGCTGTGTGATGTGCAGAACGCAGAAAACGCATGTGTGCCTGAATGTTAACCCAGATCGGCCGGGATCGGCTTACGGCTACGTCGATATGGGCGGCTGGGTCGGCGGCCAGTCGGAATACGTCATGGTGCCGTATGCTGATTTTCAGCTTTTGGTATTCCCTGATAAAGAACAGGCGTTAGAAAAGATTCTCGATTTGACCATGTTATCCGACATTTTTCCGACCGGCTTTCACGGGGCATACACAGCGGGCGTGCAAACAGGTTCAACCGTCTATATCGCTGGAGCGGGACCTGTCGGCTTAGCAGCTGCTCACTCTGCCCAGCTTCTTGGCGCCTCGACGGTTATTGTCGGCGATTTGAACGAAGACAGACTGGCACAGGCGAGAAGTTTCGGCTGTGAAACGGTCAACGTACAAAAACATGACCGCCTCGGCGAGCAAATTGAACAAATACTAGGTGAATCGACCGTTGATGCTGCAGTGGACTGTGTCGGCTTTGAAGCATCCGGACACGGCAATCAAGGAGAAGCGCCTGCCGCCGTGCTGAACTCAATCATGGACGTCACCCAGGTCGGAGGCAGCCTTGGCATTCCAGGCTTATACGTGACCGAAGATCCCGGTGCAAAGGATGAGGACGCCAAAACAGGGTCACTAAAAATCCGCTTCGGACTCGGCTGGGCCAAAGCCCATACCTTCGTCACCGGACAAACGCCCGCCATGACATACAACCGCAATTTGATGAAAGCGATCCTGAGCGGCAGAGCGCAGATCGCAAAAGCCGTCAATGCCACCGTCATTTCTCTGGACGACGCGCCAAAAGGCTACAGCGACTTCGACAAAGGCGCAGCCAAAAAATTCGTCATCGACCCGCATGGAACACTGAAGTAAAAGAAAAAGCCGGACGTTCTCAGAACGCCGGCTTTATTGCTGGTAATCCGTTTCTTCAAAGCGATCTCCTGTTTCGTCTTGGACAATTAAGTCCCCTTCGATTTTGTCCAGTCCAATCAAAATATAAGGGTTTTTCTCATTTGCCGTAGGAGCAGGTTTTCGTTTCACAGTTACAATCGTTTCTTTAGGTGAGAATTTGACGTCTGACACTTCAAGCTTCTTATCTTTCTCGCTGCTTCCGAGAGACACAATAACCATTTTTCTCCCTTCTAAAATGGTGAAGACTTGATATCCTTTCACGTCATCATGTATTTGGAGATAATTAGCGTATATTTCTAAGTCTGGACTGCCTTCACCGATTCGATCCTTCTCCAACACCCAATAAGACGGCTGACACCCAGCAAGCAGCAACATGATCACAAAAAGCCAAACCCATCTAAAGCGCAAATGCAGACCTCCCCACACATCGGTTACATCCAAACTAACACACGAGCGAAATAGAGTCATCAACAGCTTGTTTGTCGAATTGTGGATAAAACTCAGCCCGAAGCACTACTAACATGTGAATAAATAGGTTATATTGAGAAGAGAACATTTGTAAAAATGGAAGAAATCATCGGAGGATTTGAACATGAAACAAGCGTATTATTCCTGTGAAGAACACATCGAAACGGTGCTGGATATGTACATAGACGACCACGAGCTGCCGCCCGAAATCAGAAAAATCGAACATACTAACAGTTTATCCACAGCCTGTGAATTATGTGGAGACCCCGCAGTATATATAGTGGGGAACGAATGATCTTACACAAAATACAGAAAAGATATCCACAATTGTGGACAACATATATGAATAACTTGTTTTTAAAGTGGGGATGACCTGTGAATATCAATATTGTGACAATCGGAAAACTAAAAGAAAAATACCTCAGGCAAGGCATTGAAGAATACACCAAACGACTTTCGGCCTACGCAAAAATCGACATCATCGAACTCCCGGACGAAAAAGCGCCGGAAAACCTAAGCGACCAGGACATGAAAATCATAAAAGACAAAGAAGGCGACCGCATCCTATCCAAAATCAGCCCCGACGCCCATGTCATCGCCCTCGCCATCGAAGGAAAAATGAAAACATCCGAAGAACTAGCCGATACAATAGATAAGCTGGCTACATATGGAAAAAGCAAAGTCACCTTCGTCATCGGCGGATCACTCGGATTGAGTGACACGGTGATGAAGCGAGCGGATGACAAGCTGTCGTTCTCGAAAATGACGTTTCCTCATCAGTTAATGCGGTTGATTTTGGTGGAGCAGATTTATCGGGCTTTTCGGATTAATCGTGGGGAGCCTTATCATAAGTGAGAGTAGTTTTTATTAGTATCTATGGGAAAATCTGAATTCAACAGTTTGATTAAAGTAATTAGTTGGACTATTTCTATTTGAATTAATAAAAGAATAATTAACTAGATATAATTTTTGTTATAATATCGTGTGGTGTAGGAAGATGGAGAAACTAAATTTATGTACTTTATTACTGTTTCTAGATATAGAAAAGATAGTGCTATTTGGTAATAGATCTAGTAAAAGTAAGGATATTGATTTACTGATTATATCAGATGACTTTGATTCAATGTATAGTGCAAAAAGAATTGACTATGTTGCTAGGAAATTAAATGTATCAAAAAAATTAGATCTAATTTGTTTAACATTAAATGAATATCATAAAATGAAAAAATTCCCTACAGAATTTAGTAAACAAATATTATTAAATGGAGAAATTATATATGAAAAAAGAACATATTAGTTTATTTAAGAGTCTTATTTTAGATATACATAATTATATTTTAAACAAGACAAATAATGAAAGTAATAATATGAGTGTTAGAGCTAATTTGGGTGAAGCGTATATAACTATAAAAAATTTATTAAAGAATTCTAATTTCCAACCACATGAAGATGTTATTCTAAAAAGGAATCTAAATAAAATTTTCAAAATAGTTTATGATGAAAGTTCATTATTTTATTATTCGAGTTTTTATTATGCTTATAGAAAAGTAAAGAATGGCGATCCAGAAGAAATTCAAATACAATTTCAGAAAATTAATTTAGACGTAATGGCTATGTTGATAAACATTATTTCTATTACTGATACTGAAAGTGATTTAGGTTCATCAACAGAAGATTATTTTTTTACTAGAATGGAAAATTGCACATGGGCTTTTACATATATTTATAAAAATGAATTAGAGGAATATTATGTTCCGAGTTTATATTGTGTTTGTAATATGTTGCAGACTCTAATTTTATATAAGAAAACAGCTAAAAATAAATACTCACATAATGTAAGTAACTTGTTGTCAGTATTAGATAAAATTCTAAAAGATTTTATTGATTTACAATTAGTAAAAGATATTTTGAGTAGAAATAAACAGCTGAAGTTTTTTGTTGATAATCTAATTCTTGATTTGAAATTATTAGTTAATGAAGAAGTATCTTATAGTGTAGATATAGATTCAATAAAAAACGAACGTACTATTAGTACGTTAAGAATTCTTTCAAATTTATTTAAAATCGATATAGAGAAATTCAAAGAGTTTTTTATTATGAAAATCGATGAATTAAATGAAACGTTAGATCAAATGGGCATTTTAGAAAAGATATTATTTTTAAGATCCTTATCGAATTATTACTCTTTAGATAAACCAATAGTGTTTGAAGAATTAGGCTTATTCGAAGAATTAAGCTTATATAATGTAGATGAATTTGTAAATCAAGTATTCCGATTGAACCAACTTAATATCTCTACGGTAACGCAAGATGATATCGAAGCTCTTTTAAAAATGAAAGATGATGAATTAAGAATAAAATTCTCAAAGACTGTAAATGGAGTAGAGGAAAGAGTTCTACTTAGAGAATCTCAAAAACCTCATGGTGCATTTGAAATTTCCGACATGGAATTACCAATAATGTTTAGAGGTAAAAGGTACTTTATGTGTTTACCATTTAAATCGGGTGTTGAAATTAGAGACACTACGGTGCCTGTTGATATTGCATATCAAATAGTTAGGCCATTTATTGAATTTAAAAATTGTGTAGTGGTTTTTGTAACAGCGAAAAGGTGTTCCGAAAATTTAATGAATTATATAAAAAAATTAAAAGATACTTTGAATTGGCCAATCGAAGTAATTGAACACTCTACATTAGCAGCTTTATTAAAGCGATCAGGTGAAATATAAAAAACTAACTCGGACTACTCACGGAGAGTCTAAGTATAAGTGAGTGGGATATAGATAATATCCATAAAATCTAAAAACTCTGTTGATGTTATTTACTACTTTTAATTCTATTGATTCAAATTAATTAGATTTACAATAGTTTTAAATATATATTGGGGGTATTGATATGGAGTACTTCGAAAATTTTAAAGGACGAAATGATTTAACAGATAAATACGGAGATAATGCGCTATTACTTTATGCTTTAGAATTAAGATTACAGATAGAAGATATTAAAGGAGTTGCTACAGACGCTCTAACAGACGGAAACGATGATAAGAAATGTGATTTAGTATACATATCCGAAGAAGATGGAATAGCAGTAATTGCGCAAGGATATATGTCGAAAAAAGAAAGAAAGTCAGCTCCTTCAAATAAAGCAAGTGATTTAAATACGGCTATAACATGGTTATTGAATGAGAATTTTGATAACTTACCAATTGATATAAAAGCAGCGGCATATCAACTTAGAAATGCACTAAAATCAAGTAAAATAAATACTATCCAAATCTGGTATGTACACAATTGTCCAGAATCAGAAAATGTAAAAAAAGAATTGAATGCTGTAAAATTATCCTGTATTACTTCTATAGAACAGTACTTGAAAGAGCCTATCAATGTAATTGAAATTGAGGTAGGGAATGAAACTTTAAACAAATGGTATCAATCATCTTCGGTACCAATTTTAGTAGCTGACGAATTAGAAATCCCTACTATCAACGGTGGATACCAAGTGGAAGGAGAAAATTGGAAAAGTTATATGACATCTATTCCTTTAACGTTTTTATATGATAATTATCATAAATACAAAGATGATTTATTCTCTTCCAATATTAGGGGGTATTTGGGTAGTTTAAACAAGAAAAACAATATTAATAATGGGATTAAAAGAACAGTGGAAACAAAACCTTCTAACTTTTTGATTTACAATAATGGATTAACAATTGTAGTTAATGATATAAAAGAAATAAAAGAGAAATCAATAAAAATTCAAGGTATGTCTATAGTTAATGGCGCTCAAACTACAGGGGCTATAGGGTCTGTTACTAGTAAACCGGTTGAAAATGCCTTGGTTACTGTTAGGTTTATTAAATGTGATGACCAAAACATTTTAAGGGATATTATTGAATATAATAATAAACAAAATGTTGTGGAATCGTCAGATTTTAGAAGTACAGATGAAGTACAAGATCGATTGAGAAAAGAGTTTGAAACTATTAATAATGTAATGTATCTTGGGGGAAGAAGAGGAGGCAGTGAAGATAAAATAAAACGCTATAGTAATTTAATTCCGCACGATGTAGTCGCACAATGTTTAACTGCATACCATCAAGATCCGGGCACTGCATATAACAGAAAAAAGGAAATATGGAGGAATAATACACTGTATTCGCGAATATTTTCTGAAAAAACAAGTGCTGACCATATTATATATGTGTATTCTCTTTATCTAGCTATAGAAAATAAGAAAAGTCAATTAAAGAATAAAAACAAAGAGGGAAATTTAGAAAAAACAGAACAGGAAATTCATGACTTTTTAATTGTTAGAGGAGCTGTTTGGTTACTAATTGCGGCTGTATCTAGCGGAATAGATAGTATATTGGGTATAAAAATAAAAGATCAATTTTCTTTATGTTTCAAATCTGATGTATCTTTGGAAAACGCTGTTGACTTATGGGAGATACCTCTTAATATAATTTCGCCTTTTGTAAGTTCATTAATCCCTGCTGTTCAAGATGGATTAAACACTAGAGAGGTTATTAAATCAGCAATTAAGGATTGTACGGAAAAAACAGCCTCAATGCTCAGTATTATGAAGGTGACACCAGGTGTTAAAGAAAATATTGAAAGTTTTTCCTCGAAAATTGATTTTTAAAAGCGGTATTGATTAATGATATTAAATCTTTAGATGTAAAAGTTTGTAACCAGTAAAATGAGGTACAGCATACTTTGTATAAGTTTTAATTTACTGCAATACTCATTTAGAAAGGGAGCAAATGTGGTTAAGGTAATGTTTCATTGTGTCTGAAATGGTTACTAGTTGTGAAAAATCATTTTATTAACTACTCTAGACGCCCTTGTGTTTGCGCTTAATCATAATTTGTCAATAATAATCGGAAAGAAGCCGGCATTCAAGAATCCCCCTTTGAGCAACGGCTTCTTTTCGCTTTTTCCATACGACAGTATAAATCCCTTTGCGTAACGGAAACCTATTGGAAAGGTTTCTGAAAGGAGGGGGCGTATGATGAAAAGTGAAAAAATCCAAAACAAAACATCTTTGGTTTGCAAGATGGCGATTGCATCTGCTGTTTCTTGGGAAGCGGTAAAACTGGTGTGCTCTGATCATCCATATTTAGCGCTGCTATCTGTTATCTTATGTTTGCAGCCAACGATAGATCAGTCGATTCGCTTTTTTTTTTCATCGTATTGCGGAAACTGCGATTGGGATCATGTTAACGTCCTATCTTGTCAGTCACTTGCCAATGAATGGCTGGATGTTGGGGGTGTTCCTGTTAGGCGAGGCGAAGTGGTTACGAATAGATGTAACGGTTTTACATCAGGTAGCACTCACCATTTTAAATCATTCTTTCAAGATATCAAATAGAGATGCAAAAAATGAATGTTGGATATGAGTACATCTCAAATATAGTGGGAAGGGAAAGAGACTTCTTAGTTCGTAACGTAAAAAAAGAGCTCAGAGAATAATCCCTGAACCCCACATCCCTCACTTCATATACCGATACTCCCGCAAACTCTCCAAAATCGCAACTTCCTGCAGCAATTCCTCACCCACATTCGTTTCCTTCACTTTCTTCCGCTCGAGCTCTTTGTCCACTAATCGCTTCACCGTTAAGACATCAGTTCCGGTGCTTAGGACTTCTGCCTTGGAGTTGAAGTGTTTATGGGCGACGAGCTGCATGCCGTAGGAGTTGTATAGGAGCGTGTAGCCGGCGATACCTGTTGTGGATTGGTAGGCTTTGGAGAAGCCGCCGTCGATGACGATCATTTTTCCGTTTGCTTTGATTGGGTCTTCTCCTTCGATTTCTTTTACGGGTGTATGGCCGTTGATGATATGGCCATGATCTGGATTGAGGCCGAATTCTGCCAGGATGTTTCGGCAGGTTGCCTCGTCTTCGCGTAAATAATAATACGGGTTTTTCTTTTCTTTATGTGTTTCCTTTTCTTTAATGAAATAGCGCTCAAATGTCGTCATGGCCCGTTTTCCGAAGAGGGAGGAGTACTCGCCTGTCCATAAATACCAGGCCATATCTGTCGCCAGGTCATCGGTTTCTTCCGGGTGGGCAAACGCTTCCCGCAAGAATCGTTCAAATACATCGAGCAGCTCACGGCCCGCATACGGTTTATCCTCAATCATCATCGTTTCCATATTGCCGTTTTCATCGACAGGAATACAGCCGTGAATCAACAGGTTGCCGTTATATTTTAAATAAAGGCTGCCTTTTTTCATCATAAAATTCATATGGCGGCCCAGCTTTTCGGAATGCTGGACAGAGAATAGCAGCTTGTCTATGACTTCTGCTTCTTCTTCTAATAGCTGATCTGGCTGTTCCGGATTTATCGTCGCAAAGCAGGTGTTTTCCAGTTGATATGTTTTTCCGTTTAGCGTGATTTCGTTTTTGTCATAATCTATTTTCTCTAATAACAGCCGCTCTTCCATATTAAAGTTCGGCCGTCTCTTGATAATCGGGCTCTCAAGCTTGAATTGAATCATCGCAATCGCTTGATGGATTTTTGTGATTTGCTTAATCTCGTCCTCTGGCCTGTTGTCGTCTGCTTTTGGACGGAACGCTGGATTATCGTCATAATATTTTTCGGCCAGGTTCAGAAGCGGTCTCAGGTTGATGCCGTACACGTCTTCAATAATATCCAGGTTGTCGTAGCGGGCACAGATGCGGATAATATTGGCCAGGCACACTTTGGAACCGGAATAGGCGCCGATCCAAAGGACATCGTGATTTCCCCACTGAATATCGACAGAATGATAGTTGATCAGTTCTTCCATAATTCTATCAGGCTGCGGTCCGCGGTCGTAAATATCGCCGACCACATGCAGATGGTCGACCACCAATCGCTGAACGCTGTAAGCAAGGCCGGTAATCAGCTTATCGGCTTGGCCAAGTTCAATGATCTGATCAATGATTTCGGAGTAATATTGCTCCTTGTTGCCAGCTTGTTCTGTTTTGTATAACAGCTCCTCCGTAATATAAGCAAATTGGGCAGGCAGTGCTTTGCGTAATTTGGAGCGGGTATACTTGGAGGAGCAATATGAAACGAGCTTAATCATTCGATGAATCGTTTCTTTATACCACTCGTTTAACGCTTCTTTCGCATCAAAGTCATGTTTGATTAACTTCAGTTTGTCTTCCGGATAGTAGACCAATGCTGCTAATTCATCAATTTCTCTATCGTAAATGACACCGCTGAAGATGTCGCGTATCTTCTCTTTGACTCGTCCTGAACCATTGCGCAGCACGTGCTGGAATGCCTGATACTCCCCGTGCAAATCACTGACAAAATGCTCGGTGCCTTTTGGCAGGTTCAGTATCGCTTTCAAATTGATGATTTCTGTTACCACTTTTTCTTCACAATCGTATTTTTGTGCGAGTAGATCTAGGTACCTGCTTTCCAAAACCGTCCATCCCCTTTTTAGAATAAACCCCTATTTATGAGCATGTGCATGATAAGGTGAATTTAAAAGTATGACATTATTTTTAAACATTGGACCTTTATATGATAGTACCGCATAACTGCTTTTATAGACAATTGAAACGAGTGAAAGAGGTGCCAAATGGGGTAAGCAAGAGCTTAAAACAGCTTTTCAGTACAGGTTGGTTTAGGGTAAGATTGTTTGCCTCATTTCTTCCACTTAAAATCTTTATATCCCTTAACTAGTGTAGTCAATATTGATGTTTTACTTTTCATTACGAAGCTTTAAATCAAACTATGGCCTTTCATTCGGTATAGCTTAGAGGGGCTAGAGGACTATAGGCTTTATATACCAAGAATAGTAACATTTTTCAGATTTTTTAGGTACAATATATTGACATGTATTGAATCATATAGAATAATTGGTTTATATTAGAAAAGAAGGAGGGATAATATGAAAAAGGAAAACACTAACAATGAGACTGTGAAAAACTTAGAATTTAAGGGTCTATTAGATGAATCACAAAAGTTAGCAAAAGTGAATGATCTTTGGTATTTTGTAAAATCAAAAGAAAATCGCTGGATTCTTGGAAGTGGTCATTAATTAGAGGGGTACAAAGGAGAGTCTAACTCTCCTTTACCATTTGTTGGGGGATATTTCATGTATAATAAAACTGTATCAATCAATTTAGATTCAAGGTGTAATGCATCCTGTGACCATTGTTGTTTTTCTAGTTCACCAACTTCAACAACCAGGATGGAAAAAGAATACATAAGAGAGTTAGTAACTGAATTTGCAAAAAACAAAACCATTCAAGTGATTTCTTTTACAGGTGGGGAAGTTTTTTTAGATTATAAATTTTTAAAAGAACTAATGGAAATCATTAAACCATATGAAAAACAAATAACGTTGATCTCTAATGGATTTTGGGGTTTGAGCAAGAAAAAGGTCCAGGAGTACTTTCATGATATGAATTCTTTAAATGTGATAGCACTGACTATAAGTTATGATGAGTACCATGCTCCATTTGTCAAGTCTTCCAGTATTAAAAACATATTAGAACATAGCAGGAAATACCCTGATATCGATATTTCTCTTAATATGGCAGTTACCAAAGACAAAATGTCCAACCATATTTTAGAGGAATTGGGGGATTCAATCTTAGGTGTAAAGATAACAAAATTTCCAATGATATCAGTTGGCGCTGCTAAAACTAGAATTAAGCAAGAAAACATACATAAATTTTACAGTCTTGAAGATGAAGATTCCTTACATTGTCCCGGATATGACATTGTATATCATCATGATGGAGAAATTTACCCATGTTGTTCCCCTGCTATTTTTGAAACGAAAATAACCCTAAGGGAAGAATATAACCAAAGTTTCGAAAGAACCGTGGAAAAGTTAAATTCCAATTTGCTATTATTTATTCTTAGAAAAGAAGGATTCAAATGGTTTTTGAATATTTTAAAAGAGAATAACAAGATAGAGGAATTTGACATTCCTTATGAATTTTCCTCTATTTGTGGAGTTTGTGGTTCCTTATTCAACTCTGCAGAAAAAATAAACTACTTCTATCCTTATATGGAAAAATACTATAATGAAAATTTTAAAGTATGAAGATGAAAAATATGAAGTGCTTGTGCAAAACAACGTATTTATAAAAGACAAAAAAAGCGGAGAATACTATAAAAATAGTTTAAATTCTCTGTCAGATGAACAATTATTACGTTTTAAAATGTATAAAGAGAAAGTATCACCAAAGTTTTTTTATCTGTTCTTATCCTTTACGGCTCTCATGTTCATATTAAATTATATTCATTTAATAAAATTGCAAAATGGATTGTCCTCAGTATTTTACGGCTGGAAAATGTGGATAATTATAGTTATTTACTTTATAATGAATATAGTGCTTCATGAACTGGGACATATTTATTCCTTAAAATTTTTCGGGAAAAACTTTGATAAAGTGGGATTCAAACTGAATTTTTATGTATTTCCTGCTTTTTATGTCCAATTGAATGAAACCTATATGCTATCAAGAAATGAAAAGATAATCGTTCATTTATTTGGCTTGTTTATCAATTATTTTTTAATAAACACATTAGAATTAATAAATCAATTTACATTTTCCAGTGAAGCATTAACTATGGCATTTATGCTTTTCTCGTCTACTTTATTGTGGAACTTAATTCCAATACTGAATTCTGATGGTTACAAAATTCTTTTAGCTTTTCTGAGCTTAGATGAATATAGCCGTTTTAAGACAAATCATTGGTTAGTTCTTACGATTCAAATTATAGGGATTGGCCTTGCAGTGAATTCAGTTGTACATTGGATATTATATATTGTAAACTAGAGTAAAAGATCTCCAAATTAGCCATCTAAAAACATTTCTTGCGCTTCCAGATCGGAAACGAAAGAGGTACCTCAAAAGCTTAGACATTAGTAACAAATCACAAGGCAGAACATTTTATTATTATGCAAATATTTCCTAGGAGTATGTATATGAATATAGCGAATTACACTTTAAAAGTGAAAGGCAAAACGTTACTTCAGGACACCGACTTGCATTTTTCGAGCGGGAAAATTAATCACGTTGTCGGAAAAAATGGAGTCGGTAAATCACAGCTTGCTAAAGACTTTTTGTTGAATAATAGCAAAAGAATCGGCAGAGATATTCGTCAAAATGTTTCTTTAATATCCAGCTCTTCGAATATACCTAATGATGTTTCTAAGGACTTTTTATTACACTTTTTGAGTAAAAAATTTGATGCAGAAATGATAGATAAAATCGCACATTTACTTAATCTGGATAATATTGATGGAAAAGTTCTGATCAAAAATTTGAGTGATGGACAAAAGCAAAAATTAAAATTGCTCAGTTTCTTATTAGAGGATAAAAATATTATTGTTTTAGATGAAATAACGAATTCATTAGACAAAAAAACGGTTATAGAGATTCATGGCTTCTTAAACAAGTATATTCAGGAGAACCCCGAGAAGATTATCATCAACATTACACATGATTTGTCTGATTTAAAGGCGATAGAAGGGGATTATTATATATTTAATCACCAAGAAATTCAACAATATCATTCAGTGGATAAATTAATTGAAGTGTATATAAACGAGTAATAAAACAGTGGGGGCTTGAGATGAAATTAGAGTTTAAAAAGAGTATTAGCAATAAAGTTATCATTATTTTAGGAGCAATGTTTGTATTTTTATTTTTGCTGGGTTATTTTTTACTTGTTGGAATTGATAAAGTCAGCAATGTTACACCTGAAATGTTTTTCTTTAGCTCCTATACTGTTGCGACCCAGTTTGGTTTGATGTTATTTTCATTTGTTATAGCTTTCTTTATTAATAGAGAGTATTCAAACAAAAATATTCTCTTTTACAAGTTAATTGGAGAGAACATCTATACTTTCTTTTATAAAAAGATAGCTGTTTTATTTTTAGAATGTTTTGCATTTATAGCGCTAGGCCTGCTAATCATATCGTTGATGTACCATGATTTTTCGCATTTTGCATTATTACTTTTTTTATTTTCTGCAGTTATACTGCAGTATATTCTAATTATCGGAACTATAAGCATGTTATGTCCTAATATATTAATTAGTATAGGTGTCAGTATCGTTTATTGGATGACTTCTGTTATCTTAGTAGCTATAAGCAATAAAACGTTTGGTTTCATTGCTCCTTTTGAGGCAGGTAACACTATGTATCCCCGAATAGAAAGAGTGCTGCAATCTGATAACATGACACTTGGGAGTAATGATGTTTTATTTATTATTTTTTATTTAGTTTCAATTATTATCATAAATGCGATTATCCTTCGCTTTTCTAAAACTAGATGGATCAAAATGGGCATTTAATAAAGGAAGCTACTTCACAATGAAGTAGCTTTTTATGTGTACCTATATATCATTAACATCAAGATTAATGCATGTGACTGGCTGAGTTTGTTAAGGGAAGGATGTTTTTCTGTTTGCATCGCCCAAACTATTATTGTTTTTCTTTCACCATCTTTACAAAGAGGAAAAAGATAATGAATACGATAAAGTAGTTCATCGGATTCTTAACGATACTCATCTCTAGTGAAATCTGTAAGAGTATCCAGAGCGCAAAGATGGCTAGTATTGCAGGAATGATGATTTTGTACATGTCGACCACCTTCCATAGTGAAGCAGCCCTATAATAAAAAACTATTAGCCTGTACGACAAACTGCGACTGCTTATAATTATACGAAATCTTCGAGTAATCAAACGGCTGCCCATTCGTCAGGTGAAAAATACTTTCTATATACAGCTTCGGCAGTCCAGCCTCTAATCCCAAGTATTCCGCTTCCTCCTCATTAAGCTGGTCCACGTGCAGAAACAAATCAGAAAAACCAATCTTCAACCCCAGTCCTTCCCGGATGTAATGGAAGATGGAGTGGGAGACGATTTCGTTGTTTAAATACGTCACGATCAATTTGTTGTAATAGGATTCTTCGTAGCAAAGGGTCTGGCCATTGATGTAACGGACCCTTTTGACATAGTAGATGTCCTCGTCCATTCCGATGTTCAGGTTTTCCGCCGCTTCCGGAGTTGGCTTTCTCACGTCTAGTTCGATAACTTTTGAGGTGACGTTGAAATCCTCGAGGTCTTTTTTAAATCCTTGATTCGACAGAAGGCTGATATAGCCTTTTCGTTTATGTTTTCTGACGAAAATGCCGCTTCCTCTGACCTGAAAGATCGCGCCTTTTTGCTCTAATAGCTCGAGGGACTTTGTGATGGTGCTTTTGCTGACTTCAAACTGGGCCATGAGGGTTTCTAGGACTGGCAGTTTGTCTCCCTGCTGAAGCTGGTGTTCTTCTATATATGTTTCAATTTCCGCTGCGATTTGCTGGTATTTTAACATACGCATTCCTCATTTATTCGTTTAGTTCACTTGTCAAAATTATAGCATAAACCGCTTGCAATTATAGTAAGTGCGTAAATATTTTGTTTCGGCATTGATAAATTATACCGGTACAATTATAATGAAAGCGTAACCAAAACGAAGGGGTGGGTGAAAATGTCGGGGAAAGTGAGAGATTATACGAGACTAGCAAAAGACATTTTAGAGGCCGTAGGCGGGGGAGAGAATGTGATTGGGGCTTCTCGCTGCGCTACCAGACTTCGATTGGTGCTGAAGCGGTCTACCCCTAAAGCGAAGGATATCGTGAAATTGATGCCACCATCCCGGCGTCATTACGGTTGTCATGGTGGCGCCTACAAAGCTGCGTTCAGCGTCCGGCGTCGAATTGCTTGCGCACATCGGGCTGGATACGGTGACATTAGACGGCAGGCCTTTTTCCTTGAAGGTAAAAGAAGGCGAAGTGCTTGTTGAGTTTGATAAAGCTTTCATTGAAGAGATTGAGGAAAGTGCATTACATCAAAAAATATTTACAGTCGTAAGCTGAGGAGGAATTAAACATGGGAAACATGCCAAAGGATTTTTTATGGGGCGGTGCTTTAGCTGCCCACCAATTTGAAGGCGGATGGAATCAAGGCGGTAAAGGGCCGAGTGTCGTCGATGTGATGACAGCGGGTGCGCACGGCGTGCCGAGAAAAATCACGGATACGATTGAAGAAAACGAATTTTATCCAAACCATGAAGCCATTGATTTCTATCACAGATACAAGGAAGATATCGCTTTGTTTGCGGAAATGGGATTAAAATGTCTGCGGACGTCCATCGGCTGGAGCCGGATTTTTCCGAAAGGCGATGAGGCTGAACCGAACGAAGTGGGTTTGCAGTTTTATGATGATGTGTTTGATGAATTGCTGAAGCATGGGATCGAGCCGGTCATTACGCTGTCTCACTTTGAAATGCCGCTGCACCTGGCAAGAGAATATGGAGGCTTCAGAAACCGGAAAGTCGTGGACTTCTTCGTCAACTTTGCAGAGGCTTGCTTTACCCGTTACAAAGAGAAAGTGAAGTACTGGATGACATTTAACGAGATCAACAACCAAATGGATGTGAACAATCCGTTGTTCCTATGGACGAATTCAGGTGTTGTGGTTGGCGAAAACGAAAACGCCAAGGAAGTCATGTATCAAACGGCGCACCACGAATTAGTGGCGAGCGCATTAGCAGTGGCAAAAGGAAAAGACATCAATCCAGAGTTCCAGATCGGGGCCATGGTATCACACGTGCCGATTTATCCTTTCTCCTCCAATCCTAAAGATGTGATGCTGGCTGAAGAAGAAATGAGGCAGCGCTATTTCTTCCCTGATGTGCAGGTTCGCGGTTATTATCCAAGCTACGCGTTGAAGGAATTTGAACGCGAAGGCTACAACATCACATTCGAAGACGGCGATGATGAGATTTTAAGAAACGGAACCGTCGATTACTTAGGCTTCAGCTATTACATGTCAACAACTGTGAAAAGCGATGTGAAAAATGATAACACTGGCGATATTGTAAATGGCGGCTTGCCGAATGGTGTCGAAAATCCGTACATCACTTCGAGTGACTGGGGATGGGCGATTGATCCAACCGGGCTGAGATATACGTTAAATCGTTTTTATGACCGATACCAAATCCCGTTATTCATCGTTGAAAATGGCTTTGGCGCAGTGGATACGCTGGAGGAGGACGGCAAGGTTCATGATCCGGAACGCATTCAATATTTAAAATCGCATATTGAAGCATTGAAAAAAGCGGTCACGTACGATGGTGTTGATTTAATTGGCTACACGCCGTGGGGCATTATTGATATTGTCTCCTTCACAACTGGCGAAATGAAAAAACGCTACGGCATGATCTATGTTGATCGTGACAATGAAGGAAACGGATCCATGAAGCGGTATAAGAAAGATTCCTTTGAGTGGTACAAAAATGTCATTCAAACGAATGGCGAGGACCTATAAGAAGCTGGCCCGAATCGAGCACGTTTACCGGAGTGCCTGGTTCGGGTTTTTGGCATGATCCGATCCGATATCCAATAATGGGAATAGATTACTAGCTCTGATTGCTATGTTATGATTTCACCTGTAAGATCCTTTTTTGTATAATTTAATATTAGAATGGAAGAAAGGGAGAGAGTTTGTGAGTAAAAAGGGATGAAAGCGGGTGTCCGGCTGAAGTTTTAAGATCATGATAGAGTTCCCTAAGCAAATCTCCTGAAAAAAATTTGGCGAGGAAGGGGCAACATCACATTGAAAAACATTTTAATAAGAGCTGGCATATCACCATTTGATACATTTAATGCAGCTGAAATGATTGTTCGCAACTCCATTGGCGGCAACGTAGGAAACCTAGTATATGCCTACAGTGTGTTTCGCACGCTGATGACAGAAGGAACGACGATTACTCCTGATTATTATCGGATTAATCCAGCGGATGCTGAACAAATTAATAAAAATTATGATATGTATATTATTCCGCTGGCAGATGCATTCCGCGAGGATTTCGTGCCTTCTTTACGGAAATATACCCAATTAATTAAGAAACTAACCATTCCGGTTGTTGTGATTGGTGTTGGTTTGCGGGCTCCGTTTGAACCAAAATTAAATGAAGGTTTTCCTTTTGATGAGGATGTAAAAGCGTTTGTAAGTGCTGTGCTGGAGAGATCAAATATGATCGGTGTCCGCGGTGAAATTACAGGGAAATACCTTTCCAGATTAGGCTTCCGTGAAGGCATTGACCATACGGTGATTGGGTGTCCTTCTATGTATGCGTTTGGCAGAGAACTGAAGATAAGAGAAACTAATATCACAACAGAATCTATGGTGACGGTTAACTCATCAAGACTGTCTCCAAAGCATGTACTGGACTTCATTACGAGAAGCATGAAAGAGTTCCCGAATCATTACTTTATCCCGCAATGGCGAAAAGAAATGATTCTGACGTATGCGGGTGCGCCTGCGCTAGCGAAGCCTGCTGATAATTATCCGGTCAGCATGGAAGACCCGGCTTATCAGAATGATAGAGTCCGATTCTTTTTAAATGTGCCGACTTGGCTGGATTTCCTGAGAAAAGCCGATTTGAGCTTTGGCGCAAGGCTGCATGGAAATATCGCAGCGACGATTGCCGGTACACCGAGCCTGTTGCTTCCGAAAGATGCCAGAATGCGTGAATTAGCTGAGTACCATCAATTAACGCATGTCATGGCAAATGAGATAACCGATCAGACAAAACTGTCAGAATTAATTGAAACACTTGATTTTCATCAGCCTGAGAAACGGCAAGCGCAAAACTTTGACCATTTCATCAGCTTCTTGAATCAAAATGAATTAGACCATATTTATAAAGAGAAAGCGATTCCTGATACCGTTCCTTTTGACGAAAAACTATCTAACACGAAGCTTCTTCCGCCTGTGACTACAGTTAGCGGCTGCAGTTCCACAGAAACAGCGAAACGCTGGGAAGCGCTGATGGCATTAGAAAATGCCAAAAAGGAAAAAACCATTAAAGATCTGAAAAAAAAGGTCAAAAAGTATCAGGGCACGTTAAATAGAAAATCAGTGCGTATCGCTTTAAAAACAGCAAATATGCTGAGTGTGAAGTGACCATTCACTAACATTACAACTATATTACAGTTGTATAAAACTTGCAATATTTTTGGAATAAAAAAGAAAGCCGCAATGCTGCCAATCTGGCAATATTGCGGCTTTCTTATATTAGTTACGGATTAGGTAATCAAACGCGCCGAGAGCGGCAGTTGCACCTGATCCCATAGAAATAATAATTTGGTTGTACGCACTGTCTGTGCAGTCGCCGGCAGCAAATAAGCCTGGTACGCTTGTTGCGCCATGTTTGTCGACGATGATTTCGCCCATGCGGTTGCGTTCAACCGTTCCTTCTAACCATTCTGTGTTTGGCACGAGACCGATTTGGACGAATACACCTTGAAGTTCAACGTGTTTTTCTTCGCCTGTTTCGCGGTCTACATATGTGATGCCGTTAACGCTCTGATCACCTGTGATTTCTTTTGTTTGTGCGTTTTTCACGACAGTGACGTTAGGCAGGCTGTAGAGACGTTTTTGCAGGACTTCGTCTGCTTTCAGTTCCGGCGCGAATTCTAGCACAGTAACGTGATTCACAATACCTGCAAGATCAATCGCTGCTTCGATACCAGAGTTTCCGCCGCCGATTACCGCAACGTCTTTGCCTTCAAACAATGGACCATCACAGTGCGGGCAGTATGCGACACCTTTGTTTTTGAACTCTTGTTCACCAGGTACGTTGACATTGCGCCAGCGTGCACCTGTTGAAAGGATCACTGTTTTACTTTTCAGGACAGCGCCGTTTTCGAGTTCAAGTTCGAACAGATCTTTCTTCTCAAGGCGTTTCGCACGCTGAAGGTTCATGACATCAATATCATATTCCTTCACATGCTCTTCAAGACTTGCCGCTAGCTTCGGTCCTTCCGTCGCTTTGACGCTGATGAAGTTTTCGATGCTCATGGTGTCGAGCACCTGTCCGCCGAAGCGCTCAGCGACAACACCAGTGCGGATGCCTTTACGTGCAGTGTAAATCGCTGCACTTGCACCAGCAGGTCCGCCTCCGACAACAAGAACGTCAAACGGCTCTTTGTCAGCAAACTCAGATGCATCTGCGCCGCTGCCCATTTTCGCAAGGATTTCTTCAAGCGTCATACGGCCGCTTCCGAAGGATTCGCCATTCAGGTAAACGGTCGGCACTGCCATGATGTTTTTGCTTTCAACTTCTGCTTTGTATGCTGCACCGTCAATCATCGTGTGCGTAATGTTCGGGTTCAGCACGCTCATCATGTTTAAAGCTTGTACAACATCAGGACAGTTGTGGCATGTCAGGCTGATATAAGATTCGAAGTGGTATTCACCGCTGATCTTCTTCACCTGATCAATGACTTTTTGGTCCACCTTAGGCGGTCTGCCGCTCACTTGGAGCAACGCCAACACTAATGATGTGAATTCGTGGCCCAGAGGGATACCAGCGAAAGTTACGCCAGTGTCTTCTCCGACACGATTGACACTGAAGCTTGGCGTTCTGTTTAATTCAGCTTTTTCAACTGAAATTTTCGATGACATGGAAGCCAGCTCATCAACGAGAGCCAGCATGTCCTTTGAAATGTCATCTTCGCCTGCGCTAACTTTGAGAACAATGTCATTCTCAATTAGCTGCATATATTGATTTAATTGTGCTTTGATATTTGCATCAAGTACCAATTGAATGCACTCCTTAGATTTTACCTACTAGATCAAGGCTAGGTGTAAGAGTTTCGCCGCCTTCTTCCCATTTAGCCGGGCAAACTTCACCTGGGTTTTGACGAACGTATTGAGCTGCTTTTACTTTGTTTACAAGGTTGCTTGCGTCACGGCCGATACCGCCTGCATTGATTTCAACAGTTTGGATAACGCCGTCTGGATCGATGATGAATGTTCCGCGGTCAGCAAGGCCAGTTTCTTCGTCAAGAACATCGAAGTTGCGAGAGATCGTTTGAGATGGGTCACCGATCATTGCGTAAGTGATTTTGCTGATTTTTTCAGAGCTGTCATGCCAGCCTTTGTGTACGAAGTGAGTATCTGTAGAAACAGAGTATACTTCAACACCTAATTCTTTAAGAGCAGCATATTGTTCTTGAAGATCTTCAAGCTCAGTTGGGCATACGAAAGAGAAATCTGCTGGGTAGAAGCAGAATACGCTCCATTGGCCTTTCAAATCTTCGTTTGTTACATCGATGAATTCACCGTTTTTGAATGCTTTTGCTTCGAATGGAAGTACTTCTTTACCGATTAAAGACATAATGTATATTCCTCCTAAAAATGTATTAGAAAGCATATTCGCTTTCAATAATAATTCTAATTATATATGAATTATTAATTAATATATATTTTTTGTCAAGCCATAACCTACTTTTTTTCATCTTACTAAAGGTGTGACAGGTAGGATTTATGCATTTCTTTTATAACAAATGAGAGGCTGATTCTCAATTAGACAAGGTTTTCAGGGACTTTTGTAAATCAGAATGACAGGCCGTTTTGGCATTTGAACATTTTATGACACCATGGTCAAGGGCAAAGGACAATGGCCAAAAGCAGAATAGAACGGAACAGCAAGCTGCTGTCACATGATGATCTTGGGGATTGTTTCTAGCTATTATTGTATCACTGTTTATGATATTTAAAACATAACTTATGTCTTCTGTTGTTTGGGATAGAAGAAAAAAACACGGTTCAGTTGAAAACTGACCGTGTTTTTGATGACAGGTTATTCAGACCAATTCGTATGGAAGACGCCGTCCATATCAGTCCGTTCGTACGTATGAGCGCCAAAGTAATCGCGCTGCGCCTGCAAGAGGTTCGCATTGGAACGCCCTGTGCGGTAGCCGTCGTAATAAGAGAGCGCGGTAGTTAAGCATGGGAAGGAGATTCCAGTGCTGATTCCCTCGCAAACGACTTTTCGCAGGCCTGTTTGATAGGCATGGAGCTTATCTGTGAAATAAGGCGCGATCAGCAGGTTTGCCAGATTTGGCTGCTCACTGAATGCTTCGCTGATCACGTTAAGGAAATCAGCGCGGATGATGCAGCCGCCTCGGAAAATCAAGGCAATGTCTTTGAGCGGCAGATTCCAGCCGTAAAGCTCAGATGACATCTTATATTGGGCAAAGCCTTGTGCATAGGCGCATACTTTCCCCATGTAAAGAGCCTGTCTGACGTATTCAATCCAGGTGTCTTTATCCAAGTGTTTTTCTTCGGCTTCCGGGCCTGCTAATACGTCTTGAGCTGCCATCCGTTCTTCTTTTAAGGATGACAAGTAGCGGGCGAACAAGGACTCTGTGATGATCGTGGACGGGATACCGTTATCAATCGCCTGCATGCTCGTCCATTTCCCAGTGCCTTTTTGTCCGGTTTTATCAAGAATGACATCGATCAGAGGCTGCCCTGTTTTTTCGTCTTTTTTGCGTAAAATCTCAGCTGTAATCTCTATTAAATAGCTTTTAAGCTCACCTTGATTCCATGTTTCAAAAATAGATGCAATTTCATCGAGCGGCAGACGAAGCGTTTCTCTTAGAAACGTATACGCTTCTGCAATCAGCTGCATGTCGGCATATTCAATGCCGTTGTGCACCATTTTTGTAAAGTGCCCTGCCCCTTTTGGTCCGATATAGACACAGCAAGGGTCATCTCCGACTTGGGCTGCGATTTTTGTCAGGATAGGAGCGGCTTTCTCATAGACGTCGCGATCTCCGCCCGGCATGATGGAAGGCCCTGTTAATGCGCCGACTTCACCGCCGGAAATGCCGACTCCCAGGTAGCCGATCCCTTTTTCCTTCAGCTCGTCATATCTTCTTTCTGTGTCTTCATAGTGGGAGTTTCCTCCGTCCATGATGACGTCGCCTTCTTCAAGCAAAGGCTTTAATGATTGGATGACGGAATCTACGGGTTTTCCCGCTGTGACCATCAAAAAGATTTTTCTTGGTTTTTCTAACGATTGAACAAAGTCCTCAAGCTCGTAATACGGGCTGAGAGATTGTCCATCCAGCTTTTGGATAAGCTGGTCCGTTAAATCTCTGGTGTAATTATAGACAGCGACGTTTTCGCCTTTATTTGCCATGTTTAAGGCGATGTTGCTTCCCATTACGCCTAAGCCTATGACACCAATCGTATTGAACATGTGTTACAGCTCCTTCTTAATTTCATACAACTAAACTTAACAATAAAATGAATCCCAGTCCAGCAACGGAAATAATGGTTTCCAGCAATGTCCATGTGGCAAATGTTTCTTTCATGCTTAATCCGAAGTATTCCTTGAACATCCAGAAGCCGGCGTCATTGACGTGTGAAGCGATGACACTTCCAGCGCCTGTTGCGAGCACGACTAACGCCAGGTTAACATCAGAATGGCCCAATAACGGGATGACCAGACCTGTTGTGCTTAGTGCGGCAACAGTTGCTGATCCTAGAGAAATGCGCAGGATCGCCGCGATGAGCCATGCCAGAATGATTGGCGATAATGCCGTTTCTTTGAATAAGTCTGCTACGTAATCGCCGACACCGCCGTTGATCAGCACTTGTTTGAAGGCGCCGCCTCCTCCGATGATCAAAAGCATCATGCCGATTTGTGAAATGGCAGTTGAACAAGAATCCATCACGGTTTTGACTGGAATGTTGCGCTTGATGCCCATTGTATAGACTGCGACCAATAACGAAATAATCATAGCAGTCGATGCGTTTCCAATCAATCTGATAAAAGCTAAAACTCCGTTATCTGCAAACCCGATTGTTTCTTGAAGCAGGTCGATAATGGTCGCGACCGACATGATGATAATCGGGAGCATTGCAGTAAAGACACTGATTCCAAAGCCGGGTGTTTCTTCAAGGTTAAACGTTTTTTGTGTGCCGAGTGATGCAATATTGCCGTTTTTCGCAAATGATGCAGGAACGATTTTTTTCGCGAACTTTGTAAATAACGGCCCTGCGATGAGCACTGTCGGAACAGCAACGATAAAGCCGTACAGCAGCACTTCTCCAATGTTTGCGCCATACTCACCGGCGATCGCCGTAGGTCCCGGGTGCGGCGGCAGGAAACCGTGTGTGACGGATAGTGCCGCGACCATCGGGATTCCGAGAAATAAAATAGAAATCTTCAATTCTCTTGAAATCGCAAAGACAATCGGAATTAATAGAACCAGTCCTACTTCAAAAAATAACGCAATCCCAATAATGAATGAGGCAATGACAACGGCCCATTGAATATTTTTCTCACCGAATTTGTTGACGAGCGTCATCGCAATGCGCTGTGCGCCTCCTGAATCCGCGATCAGCTTGCCCAGCATCGCACCGAGTCCAAAGATGAGAGCGATGTGGCCAAGAGTCCCCCCTATTCCTGCTTCGATGGAGCTGACAACTTTATCGAACGGCATCCCGAGTGCCAGTGCCACGCCGAACGATACGACCAGCAGGGAAATAAATGTGTTTAATTTTAAGCCCATAATCAGAAATAGTAATGCTAAGATCCCAAGTGCAACGATGATTAACGGCATGGTAATGCCCTCCCCTTCATGTCATGTACTATTTGTGTGTGATTAAGCCCCTCTGATAATCTGCAATTTGTGTATATTGATTTTCTAATAATCTTGATAGATTGATGAAAATCGGCATTAATGTTCTGTATTCCTTGGCTGAGTCTTCGATCGGCGTATGTCTGTATGTGCTGCCGATCATGTCGGACACGGCGTCGAATGAGTCAATTTTTCCTGTTGCATACAGGCCTAAAATGCAGGCGCCGAGACATGAGCTTTCGTAGCTTTCCGGAACGACAACCTCTGATTCGAAGATATCCGACATCATTTGGCGCCAAACCTCCGACCTTGCAAATCCCCCTGTCGCTTGGATGCGGGTTACCGGGCCATCCATGCATTCAGTTAACGCCAAGAACACCGTGTACAGGTTGTAAATGACGCCTTCCAATGCCGCGCGTATCATATGCTCTTTCTTATGCGACATGGTCAGGCCGAAAAATGAGCCGCGTACATCCGGATTCCACAACGGAGCGCGTTCTCCGGCGAGATATGGGTGGAACAGCAGACCGTCAGAACCGGGTCTGACGCGTTGGGCAATTTTCGTCAGCACGTCATATGGATCAATGCCCAGCCGTGTCGCTGTTTCGATTTCGGAGGAGGCAAACTCGTCTCTGATCCAGCGAAGGACGATGCCCCCATTGTTCACAGGTCCTCCAATAACCCAATGCTTGTCCGTCAAGGCATAGCAAAAAATTCTCCCTTTTTCATCGGTTTGCGGCTTGTCAATAATCGTCCGGATGGCACCGCTTGTTCCGATGGTGACGGCGATTTCGCCCTTTTTAATGGCGTTGACGCCGAGGTTGGACAGCACGCCGTCGCTGGCCCCGATGACAAAAGGCGTTTCCGGATCGATTCCCATCTGGATCGCTATTTCCGGGCTGCAGTGCTGAAAGATCTGGGTTGTCGGCACGAGTTTGGATAAGTGATCCGGCGTGATGCCTGCGATGCGCAGTGCCTCTTCGTCCCAATCCAAGCCTTTCAGGTTCATCATGCCTGTCGCTGATGCCAAGGAGTAATCGATGACATACTCATTGAACAGCTGTTTAAAAATGTATTCCTTGATGCCGATATATTTTTTTGCCTTGGAAGCGATTTCTTTTCTTTCATTCGTGATCCAGGCAATTTTACTTAACGGTGCCATCGGATGAATCGGTGTTCCCGTCCGTTTGTACACCTCATGTCCGTTCAATTCCTCTTTGATCCTATGCGCCCAGCCTTCACTTCGGTTGTCGGCCCATGTGATGCATGGCGTCAGCGGCTTGTCATTTTCGTCGATTGCAATGACGCTGTGCATGGCGCTGCTGAATGAAATGAAAGAGATCTGTTTTTCGGGATGCTGTTTTGTAATTCTCGCTGTTGTATGGATGACTGCCTGAAAAATCTCTTCCGGATTTTGTTCAGCTGTTGAGATGTCCGGTGTATAGAGCGGGTAGCCGATGCTTTCTTTCTGTACCACATCTCCGTTTTCACTGAACAGCACAGCTTTTGTGCTTGTCGTGCCGATATCGATTCCTAACATATAACTAGTCATTGCTGTATTCAGCTCCTTTTGCCAGCATTTGTTGTGAGAGCCATAGGTCTTCTACCTTATCCTGCACATCATCAAAGTTTTGGTGAAGAGACTGAATCATCAGCGCCCTATCCTTTGTTTTGATGGCTTGAATATAAAGCTCGTGGTTATCTAAAATCCTTGTGAAGTCTTCATACTTTTCCTTTAACCGTACCCGCATCGATAAAAGAATAAAGCTTTCCATGACGGGTTTTAGATTGTTCCAGATCATCTGAATGTATGAATGATCAATCGCTCGGATAATGGTTTCATGGAACAGCACATCTTGAAATGAAAATTCGTCAGCGTCCTCATATTTGATTGAGACTTTCATCATTTCAAGAATTTTGCTGAGATCCTTAACTAAAGGCTCAATGTCTATTTTGACAAGCCGTTCAAAGACAAATGTTTCTAATAGTAACCGCACATCATAAATTTCCGCGATTTTCTTCTCAGTTAAACCAATTACGACCGCTCCCATTCGTTCTAAGCGGATGATTTTTTCGGATGCGAGTATTTTTAGCGCTTCGCGAACCGGCGAACGGCTTACTGAAAACTCGGCGGCGATTGTATTTTCTGATAAAATGGTACCGCTTTCAATCAGGCCTGAAACGATCCGCATTCTCAGCTCGTATGCGACACGAACCCCGGTTGACGCTTTTGAGAGCCATTTTGTGGGATACAACAGGTCTTTGGAGTCTAGCATACACTCACCTTCCTCACTCAAGGAGTATACTTGTATACAAGTATGATAACGTGAATATTTCTTTTATGCAAACACTTTCATTTCTAATTTTTAATAAAATTTTTCCCATATTGCATGGTATGTATTTCCAGATCAAGTATGGTACATTGGAGATCAATAGGTTAAGTGAATCATGTTTTGAAAGAGGCGATTTGGATGAAAATCATCATTGCACCTGATTCTTTTAAGGAAAGCTTATCAGCTCTGGAGGCAGCCGAAGCGATAGAAAGAGGTTTCAAATCGGTCTTTCCGGGTGCTGATTACAGAAAATTGCCGGTGGCGGATGGCGGCGAGGGAACCGTTCAATCTCTGGTCGATGCGACCAATGGAAGGATCATAGAGCAAGTTGTCACAGGGCCGCTGGGGGAACCGGTTAGAGCTTTCTTTGGCATGATGGGAGATGGGAGAACAGCTGTGATTGAAATGGCTGCTGCTTCAGGGCTGCATCTGGTGCCTGTAGATAAGCGAAATCCGCTCATCACTACAACAAGGGGAACGGGAGAATTAATCGGGGCAGCTCTTGATGCAGGAGCGGAGCGTTTGATCATCGGAATCGGTGGAAGCGCCACGAACGACGGGGGAGCCGGGATGATTCAGGCATTGGGCGTAAGGCTTCTTGATAACTCAGGCCGCGAGATTGGCCCAGGGGGCGGCGCGTTATCTCAGCTTGCATCAATAGATGTTAGCGGGCTTGATTCCAGATTGCGGAATGTCAAACTGGAAGTTGCCTGTGACGTGGACAATCCGTTAACAGGACCAAAGGGTGCTACGGCTGTTTTCGGGCCGCAAAAAGGCGCGACGGCCGACATGCTGGATGTACTAGACCAGAACGTAAGCCATTTCGCTGATATGGCAGAAAAAGAGCTCGGATCAACCTTCCGAGATACAGAGGGCGCCGGTGCAGCGGGCGGTCTTGGATGGAGCCTGCTGACTTATCTTCAGGCTGACCTGAAAAGAGGCATTGATATTGTCCTTAATGCGATTGATTTTGAAAGTATCGTTCAGGATGCAGATCTTGTGATTACCGGCGAGGGACGGATCGACAGCCAAACGGTTCATGGAAAAACGCCGATCGGCGTAGCCAAGGCGGCTAAATCATACGATGTGCCTGTCATCGGTATTGCGGGATCAGTATCACGAGACAGTGATGCCGTCTATCAACACGGGATCGATGCGCTTTTCAGCATCGTCCCCGGAGCCGTGCCGCTAGAAGATGCGTTTGAACATGCCGCGGAATATATGGAAAGAACGGCGCGGGACATTGCAGCGTCTATCAAATTGGCGAAAACGATGTTTCTGATATAGCCGATGCACATGCCAATGCATAGCCATCCTTCTTTTTGGGTAGAGACAGTTAACACACAATGAGGAATTCATCCCAGAAGGAGGACGCAGATATGACTGTACAAGAAATCAAAGGCAAAAAACTAGTAAAAGGCATTGCGCCAAATGTGGAGCCGGAAGCTCTGTTAAATGATAAACGAAAAGTATTTTTGTTTGGTTCCCCTAGTTACACAAACATTGGCGACCAAGCGATTGCGTATGCGGAAGAGAAATTTGTCAAAAATCATTTTCCGTATTATGAATACATTGAGATTATGGATTATGCGACGGATGAGGGCATTGAACTGGTGAAGGAGATCATTCGTGAAGACGATATTGTCTGCTTTACAGGCGGAGGGAATTTAGGAAACCTTTATCTTGATATTGAGGAAGACAGAAGAAAGGTCTTTTCGGCGTTTAAAGACTACAAATCAATTTCTCTGCCACAATCCGTTTATTTTGAGGATACAGAGGAAGGACAGAAGGAAAAGAAAAAAACACAGGATGCGTACCATCAAAATACAAACTTAACGATTGCTGCGCGTGAGACGCAAACACTGGATGTTGTGAAAGAGACCTTCAACTCCAATGTGATCTTTACACCGGACATGGTGCTTTCCTTGGATATTGTGCCGCGAGAGCTCGAGCGGGACGGCGTTCTCTTTATTTTAAGAGCGGATAAGGAGAAAGTGACTGACGAAGATTTTATTTCACAGATGAAGCAATGGGCAGAAAAAACAACTTACACAGAGCGTACCGATACGGTGCTGGATACGGTAGACACCATCGATTACGCTGATCGTGAAAAGCATTTTATGGAGATGCTGGACCGCATCGGCTCCAGTAAATTGGTGATTACCGACCGCCTTCACGCGATGATTTTCTCGATTATCACCAAAACACCTTGCCTTGTCTTTGGAAACAGCTATGGCAAAGCCAAACATTCATATCGGGATTGGCTTGAAAGCTTAAACTTCATTGAATATACGGATAAGAATGATGTTGAGGAGCTGGAGCGCATGATTGACCGCCTGCTTCAAGCAGAACCGAATGACGTTGATTTATCTAAGGACTTTCAGCCGCTGATTGATTTTTTTGCTTCTTAAACGAAAAAGACTGCCCTCCCCCGGGGCAGTCTTTCTATGTTAAATATGAAACAGCCAGACGACGAGCGGGCCGAAGAATGAGCCGAGCACCGCACAAAGCGTCATGGAGACGGAACTCATGGATACGGCCAATTCCCCATATTCCAACGCTTTGGAGGTACCCAGTGCATGGGAGGCGCTTCCTAATGCAATGCCTTGTCCAAGGGAACTGCGTATGCGAAGCCATTTTAGGAAAAGAGGCCCGAGGATGACGCCTGAAAAGCCCGCAATCATGACAAATACGACTGTCATGGAAGGGACGCCGCCAAGACCGGCGGCGATCTGAATAGCGACAGGGGTTGTGATCGACTTTGGCAGAATGGATAATAAGAGATCATGATCAATCCCGAATGCTTCTGCGAAGATCAGCCCGCTGATCATTCCCATGCATAATCCGACCAGGACGCCGCCTAAAATGGGAACACAATGTTTGACAATGATATGCCATTGTTTATATAGCGGATAGGCCAGTGCCACAACAGCCGGCCCAAGCAAAGAATTGATCCATTTCCCCCCGATCATATAGCCTTCATAGGAAACATGGAACATCGTCAAAACCGCTACAATCAAAATGGTCGTTGTGAGAACGGGGATAAGAAATGGAAGCGGGAATCGCTTATAGAGTTTGACCATCGCTAAATAAGCGGCAACTGTTAAAAGAATTATAATGATCGCTATACATGCTTGCTGCATTTCTCTTTCTCCTCCCGTTTTTTTGCTTTTTTCTCTAATAGCTGGCTGGCGAATCCAGCCGCAATGATCGTGACGATGGTGCTCAGAACGACTGTAATCAGCAGCATCAGACCATTGAATGAAATGAGAGACGGATAGTTTATCACTCCTGTCATTGCCGGGATGAACAACAATGGAAGGAAGGATAATAAAAACCCTGCTCCGTCTTCAATGATGGAGACGGGAACAATACGGAGGCCCAAGCAGATCAGAAGCAATACCAATCCAACGATGCTTCCTGATACAGGTAAATGAAACAGATGCTGAATGGCTTCCCCGATCATAAAAAATACATATAATATCAACACTTGCAAGATAATTCGTATGACTTTCACATCAAGTGCTGCTCTCCAATCAGAACAGCTTCCTCCTTTCTGGTGCTTGCTTCTAGGATGGTTCTGAGGAATCGCTTTACTTTCTTTTTATATGATTGTACTATACAAGTATAATGATTGATTTATTCATATAACGACTTGTATTTATTCAGTTAATGTACATTTGTATTATACAAGTATATATGATGTTGTCAATGCCGGAGATTGGAATAGGGAGCGAGAGCGATTGCAAAATCAAAATCCAGTTGAATTAATTGAATATGAGCTGACGACTTTTATCAGGAGAGCTGTTTATCTGGATCAATCAGAGAAAAGAACAGGGAATTTGGAGAGATCTTCGTACTTATTACTGAGACAATTGGATGAGTTTGGGCCTGCTCGTGTTAAGGAATTGGCTGAATCGTTTAAGCTTGATATTTCTACTCTTTCAAGACAAGCAGCTGCATTAGAGGCAAAGGAGCTCATCTATCGTTTCTCAGACCCGTCTGATGGGAGAGTCAGCCTGTTTACCATTACAAAACTCGGCAAACAACTATTAAAAGCCGATCAGCAAAAGCGCCTTGAACGTTATGAACAGATGCTGAAAGAATGGTCAACACAGGAAAAAGAGATGTTTGGCGAGCTGCTGCAGCGTATGAACAAGGCTTTTATCGATTAACTGCTGAAAAACCCATGGTTCGCTGGAACAGCATGGGTTTTTCTTATGGTCAGAGATTATCTGCATCGTTTGGCGGCAGCCCAAGCCACTAGTCCGGCAACAACAGCCGCCGATACAATGGGGCGCTTCGTCGCTTTTGTGTAGTAGCTTCTTGACCTCATCCATCCTTTATTTGTGCCTCTGTCATGCATACCGCAGCCCGCATCATAAAGAGCGCTTTCTTCTCGCGGTTTGGACGGTCTTTCGGCATGCTGGCTGTGATACATGATTTTTTCCATCAGTCTGTCGGTCAGACGAGGGAAAAGCGCGCCCAGCATGGCGATGGCTTTGGCCTGTGAGCCGATGTACATGTCGCGCTTAGGGTGTTCGGCGGCAAACAGGATCGCTTCGGCGACTGCTTCCGGTGGATAGATCATGGAGCGGTAATGAGCCGGCTGTTTGTCGAGGTAGCTGTGCGCATGCTCGTTATAAGGTGTGTCAATTCTGCCCGGGTGGATGAGCGTTACCGAGACGGGCGCCTGTTCCTTTTCGAGCTCCATTCGGATGCTTTCCGTCCAGCCGTGAAGCGCAAATTTGGCAGACGCATATGTGGATTGAATGACCGTTCCCCTGTCTCCGAACAGGCTTCCTACATTAATGAGTGCGCCCGGCACACCTCTGCCGGTGTAGTGTTTGACAGCCGCTCTTGTTCCGTAAACAGGTCCCCAGAAATTTGTGTCGAACATGCGCTTCATGTCTTCGACGGTGACGTCCATGGCATGTCCGAAAGTCGAGACGGCCGCATTGTTGACCCATGTGTCAAAGTGGCCGAATGTGCTGATCGCGGTTTCTGCGATGCGGTTGACGTCCTCTTCTTTTCCGACATCCGCCTTTACCCATATGGCGTCGTGCCCTTTTTCCTTTAGTTCATCAGTGAGCTCCTTCAGCGCCTCTTCATTTCGCGCTGCTGCCACGACCTTTGCGCCTTTTTCAGCTGCCATTCTCGCCGTGACAAGTCCGATACCGCTTGAAGCGCCGGTAATGACGATCACCTGATCCTTAAGCTTTTTCAGTTTGAGCTTTGTTTTTATGGCGGGGTTTTGTCGTTCAAGCTGTTCTGTATTCGTGACTGAATGATCGATTGTCATTGAGAGATCCCTCCTAGACGCTGTTTTTGTACATTACCCCATCCGGAAGGGTCTTACCCCTTTTGACAATCACAGGGTTCTTTTTTATATTATATAAGTCGCTCTACCATACCTAGGAGGGAATGTTTTAATGACTAGCAGAGGAGATTCACGTGAAAAAATCCTTCACACGGCGTCACGTCTGTTCCAGCTGCAAGGATATCACGCGACAGGTTTGAACCAGATTGTAAAAGAAAGCGGTGCTCCTAAGGGATCGCTTTATCACTTTTTTCCGAAGGGCAAAGAAGAACTAGCAATTGAAGCGGTTACATATACAGGTAAGATCGTTGAACATCTGATACAGAAAAGCATGGATGAATCCTCTGATCCTGTTGAAGCGATTCAGCTTTTTATCAAAAAAACAGCCAGCCAATTTGATAACACAGAAAGCATTAAAGGTATTCCAGTCGGTTTGCTGGCGAGTGAGACAGCGTTAATCAGTGAACCGCTGCGGACGGTTTGCATGAAGGTGTTTAAAAGCTGGGAAGCGGTTTTTGCCAGAAAATTAATGGAAAACGGATTTGCAGAAGAAGAAGCAAATCAGCTTGGAACGCTGATTAATTCGATGATTGAGGGCGGCATCATGCTTTCGTTAACGAATAAAGACAAAACGCCTCTTCTTCTCATTGCCGAACAAATACCAGTGCTGGTGAGAAAAAAAGGGTAGCATTTTGTTATCCTTTCTCCTACAATTATATAGAACGGTCTAGACAAATAAATGATAATATATAGACTGGTCTAAATTGGAGGAAGCGATAATATGAAAACATTATGTACACATTCATTGCCTAAAGAAAAAATGCCTTATTTGCTCCGGAGCGGAGAAGGCGAGCGCTATCTGTTCGGCAGACAGGTTGCCACGGTGATGGCGAATGGGAGGAGCACAGGTGATTTGTTTGAGATCGTGCTTCTTTCCGGGGGAAAAGGAGATGCCTTTCCGCTTCACGTCCACAAGGACACACATGAAGGAATTCTCGTTTTGGACGGGAAACTGGAACTGACACTTGATGGTGAACGCTATTTATTAATATCAGGTGATTATGCGAACATTCCGGCGGGAACACCGCACAGCTACCGGATGCAGAGCCACAGAACAAGACTGGTATCTTACGATGAAAGGAAACGTAGCGCACTTGTATTCCGTTATTGGGAATCCGTATGATCACGCTGAACATCCGCCGTACGCAAGCGAAGAAGTCTCAAACGAGCGATTTGCAGAAGCAGCCGCTGTAGCGGACATTGTATTTCTAGATGAAGGAAAGCCTGCATGTTCGGCCAAATTAGCGGAACTTACAGAGCTGCCAGATGGAGCGGTTCCATACGTTCTTGAATCTGGAGAAGGAGATCGCCTGTTGACTGGAGATCAGCTTCACCGCATTGTGGCTGCACAAAAAAATACAGATGGCCAGTTTATCGTCGTATCCTCTGAAGGCCCTAAAGGTGACCGAATCGTTGATCACTACCATGAACATCATACAGAAACATTTTATTGCCTTGAAGGTCAGATGACGATGTGGGCAGATGGCCAGGAAATTCAGCTGAATCCGGGAGATTTCCTGCATGTCCCTGCAAATACCGTTCACTCCTATCGCCTTGATTCTTACTATACAAAGATGGTGGGCGTATTGGTTCCTGGTTTATTTGAACCGTTTTTCCGGACGTTAGGCGACCCGTATGAAGGCCACATCTTCCCATGTGAGCCTCAGGCTTTGCGCTTTGATCGCGTTTTGCAGAATATCGAAGCATTAGATTTAAAGGTGATGAAACCATAAAGATGACAAGATTGTAAGGTTTTCATGCCGGCCTGACACCTAAATCGATGTTTCCGCGCTTCATTTTTTCATACCCTTAAGGTACAGAAAAAAGGAGCGTGATGGCTATGTCTTCATTACAGCCGACTTTAACAAATGAGCGGATCGGTGTGCTTGATGTGCTGAGAGGAATGGCGATTTTCGGCATCTTATTTGTCAATCTGGCACATTTTAGTTATCCGGATATGTATTTGTCTATGCTTGGAAAAGAGAATTTTTTCATGGATAAGTGGTCTGAAGCTGATTTTGCCGCCGCAGACATACTGAAATTCTTCATTCAAACAAAATGTATTTTATTGTTTTCCTTTTTATTTGGATTTGGCATGGTTGTCATGATGGAGAGAGCAGAAAACAAAGGGAAACGGTTTGTTCCGTTATATGTGAGAAGGTTAATGGCGCTTCTCTTGTTTGGAACGATTCATGCCTTTTTGATATGGGACGGGGATATTTTAACAGAATATGCCCTGCTCGGTTTTGTCCTGCTCTTGTTTCGAAAAGCAAAGCCGAAAACACTGCTGATATGGGCGGTCTCTTTGTATCTTCTGTTTTCCATTCCGTTCATGTTGACAAGTTTTGATCAATCAAACGGACAGGAATGGGTACAAGCGGTAACACAGCAGGCAAAACAAGCGATTCATGTTTATGGAAGCGGCAGCCTGAGGGACATTGCAGAACAACGGATCCATGATCGTCTTGTTTACATGTCTTCGAATGGCATGCTTACGTATAATCCGCTCAACTTTTTCTTTGCATCCATTCCATATTTCAGCATGTTTTTGCTGGGAGCTGCGGCAGCAAAATCACGGTATTTGCATGAACCGGAAAAGCATCGCAAAGGATTAAAACGATTATGGATGGCTGGGCTTGTCATCGGCATCGGCGCCCATGTGCTGTACAGTGTAACGGAAAAGGAACTATTTCTGCTGATTGGCGCGCCTTTCCTCATGTTTTTCTATGTTACAACGGTTGTCTATCTTTATCATAAAACAAAAGTGAGAACAGTGTTGCAATCATTCTCCGCTGTTGGGAGGATGGCATTTACCAATTATTTGATGCAGTCTATTGTGTGTACTTGGATTTTTTATCATTACGGCTTGGGCCTGTATGGAAAAGTGTACCCTGCTGCGGGCGTGCTCATTACAATTGCTGTTTGTGCCGTTCAAATGGTCTTCAGCCACCTTTGGCTTCGTGTCTTTCGGATGGGGCCGTTTGAGTGGCTGTGGAGAAGCGCTACGTATCTGTCGTGGCAGCCTATTGTAAAGAAAACAAAAGTCTAGATGCCTATTGGCGTCTAGACTTTTTTCTATTATTTATACACGACACGTGTTTTGCAAATGATGTCATGCAGGCCTTTTTTCTCTCCAAAGGCGATCATGATAAACCCGATATAAAAGATGATTCCAGATAAGATATAGGCAAAGTAACGGCCAATTCCCTGTCCGACAGAAACCCGTTCGCCTTGTTCATTGACCACTTTCAGGCCAAGAATTTTTTTGCCAAGTGTGCCTTGCATTTTAGAAGCTGTGAGCAGCCCGTAATATAATACGCTGATGACGATCATGATCAGCATAGTAGGCAAAAATGCAAGCGTCATGTATTTCACTAAATACTCTTCTTCCGTCATGTAAGGGTTTGTTGCCACAGCCCCAGCTACAAAAACAGAATTGATCACAAATAGAATAATATAACTAGGAACAGATACAATAATGCCATCAATAAAATAAGCTAAAAAACGAATCCAAAATCCTGCTGGTTTTTCCATGTATTTTTCTCTCTCCTCTGAATTAATCTGGAATAGTATACTTTGAAAAACAAGTACATGCAATATGGTATGGTGATAAAATCCTGATATTACAGAAAAATGAGTCTTTTATCCTTTGTTTTTTACTATATAAATATACTAGAAAGAAGCATAGCATTTGTGTATGCATTCTGGAATTTTTTAATAAATAATGAATTTTCTACACAGCTCTTTTATAATGAAAAGGTTAATATTTCTATCTAAGGAGGAGTTTGATGTCTAGAAAAAACAGCGTGGCGATCATGACAGCCATTTCTGCGTTTCTTTTTTGTGCTGTGATCGTGGCGGCTTCACTTTCGCCGCTGGCCGGAACGGGAGCGGCGGCCAATCAGTTTAATTCAGTTGGCATGTGGTCAGCTGTCGGTATGATCCTTGTATTGTATTTCATTCCATTTCTCGTTTATATGCTCGGAGTCGATGCAATGAGGTATGTCATGGCGGTGCTTTGCGGCTTCGGGCTTTTGATTCATTTGTCTTCGGCCGGTTTTATCTTGATGTTTAGTTTCTTTAGTGACCATCTGCTTTCTGAGGTGATCTTTGTTTTCGGAATTAGTCTCGCTGCGGCTGCTGTCAACGTCATTTGGTTTGTGTCTGCATTTCGGCCGGGTGCTGAAAAAACGTCTGCGCATACACTTACATAGTTTTCTAGTTTGTGATGGTTTTGTGAAATAGATTTATAAAATGGATGAATATGTTATGATGGTCACAAATTAGAAGTTACATATAATGGGGGTCTCAATGATGGTCAAGTCATTTCGTATGAAAGCTTTGATTGCGGGAGCTGCGGTGGCGGCGGCTGTTTCGGCCGGCGCTGTTTCTGATGTGCCCACTGCCAAAGTGCTTCAGCCGATAGCTGCTTATGCGGCGGAAACGGTGTTTTCTCAAAATAATGGAGCATCTGGCTTTTTGCCAGGAAGATATGATGTACAAGCGATGGCGCCTGCCATGTTTAACTGGTCACGCGAAAGCCGGTTCGCCGGAAATACAGACGGGACGCTGAAATGGCAAAACGACATCAGAACGACTCCGCAAAATGGAGCGGGGGCTGTGATTGACGGAGACGGCACAGTATATCTTCATTCCAGAGACGGGGAAATGAAAGCCTTTAATCCAGACGGCTCAGTCAAATGGGTGACTGGCAATCTTGGAAAAACATATACGCAATCTCCTGTACTTGGGACCAACGGCGTTATCTATTTGGCATCCTATGACAAAAAGATTTATTTTATTGACAAAGAAACGGGAGAAATTTTAACAACGGTTCCGTTAAGCGGCGGGCCAAGCTCTGAAACTGTGATCGGTTCAGACGGGACGTTGTATTTCTCAACACTTGATAATTATGTTCACGCGATCAAACCGACGTCAAAATCAACCTGGACAGAGCGCTGGAAGTTGAAAACAAATGGTGTCGTCAGCTCTGTGCCGGTGCTTGCCAAAAACGGCACCGTGTATGTCGGCACATATAATTACGTGTTTTATGCGATCAACTCCGGAACCGGACAGGTGAAATGGTCCAGAACGACGTCAAATGCGTTTAAAGGATATCCGGTGATTGATAAGGACGGCAACGTTTATGCCGGCAACCAAGACGGACAGCTGTATGCCTATACATCAACAGGCAGTTTGAAATGGACATTCCCGTTAAACGGGTTCTCCAGCTCATCTCCTGCGATTGATCATAATGGCAATATCTACATCGGCTCAGGAAGCGGCGAGCTGTTTTCCATCAGCAAAAACGGGGATATGAACTGGTCATTCTACACAGACGGCCCTGTCAGAACGGCGCCGCTGATTGACGCGAAGGGAACGGTGTATTTCGGGTCAGATGATATGAAGGTTTATGCGGCAGACGCAAACGGCAATGAATTATGGAGCTATCAAACCGACAGCAACGTCGTGTCTTCTCCTCAGCTCGCTGAGGACGGAACGCTTTATATAGGAAGTTATACGAAGCTGATGGCTTTTGGGAAATAGTAAAACAGGCTGGCGAGGTTAACTCGGCAGCCTGTTTTTTGATCAATCAAGATACTTATTTTTATAGACAACCTTTGTCCCGCAAATATAATCGTGTAATGCCAGTTTAGAGGGGAAAGCCGCCATAATGTAACCGATATACAAAATTCCGGATGGTATGTAAGCGAAAAAACGGCCAAAGCTGTGCCAAAATGAAATTCGCTCGCCATACTGATTGACAACGATGATGCCCATGAGTTTTTTTCCCAATGTTGCTTGCATGTTTGAGGAAGTCAGCAAGCTATAGTAAAGAATAGCGAAAATAAATATGATGGCCAAAACAGGGATTGTGCCAATGATCAACATGAAAAACTCATATCGGGCTTCTGACATGTGTGTACCTGCTGCATCAATGAGTGGCAACACAATGAAGGTGTTAATAAAATCATAATGAAAGAGAATATAGCTATAATAAATACATCAATAATAGAGGCGGCTGCCCGAATCCAAAATCCTGCTGGTTTTTCCATGTATCATTTTACTCCTTTGAAGTTTTCTGGGATATTATACGTTAGAGGCTGCAGGTTTGGTCTCGTAGTAAAAATGGTATTTTATCACTTTTAATCTCTTTATTTAGGTGATATAAAGATAAAAAAAGAACCTGCAAGATGATGCAGATTCTCTTCGTTACGATTATTTGGAGGCTTGAATAAATACACCCTTCTCATGAGAAAACTCTTTGAATCCGTATACCCCATGATAGGAGCCGATTCCGCTTGTGTTTACGCCGCCGAATGGCAGGTTGACGTCACTAAAATGGACGACGACATCATTGATGGCCGCATTTCCTGATGTCGTGTGCTGAAGGACGTTGTCAATCAGGTCTTGGTTTTTGCTGAACACATAAAGTGCAAGCGGTTTATCGCGGTCATTTACGTAATCGATGACCTCGTCGATGTCTTCATAGTTCATCATTGGCAGGATCGGTGCGAAGATTTCCTCCTGCATGATTTTCATGTCAGGCGTGACGTTTTTCAAAACGGTTGGCGAGATCGTGCGGTCGCTGGCATCGAATACGCCGCCGAACACCACTTCCGCCCCTTTTTCGATGGCATCGTCGAACAGATCTTTGACGCGGTTGAAGTTGCGGTCATTGACGATCTGCGTAAATTTGCTGCGGTCTGGGGTATGATCATCCTCCATAAATCCAGCGTTGACGACTGTTTGTAAAATCCCCGCGAACCTGTCCTGAACGTCTTTTTTAATGAACAGGTAATCAGGTGCGATGCAGGTTTGGCCGGCGTTTACGAATTTCCCGACGGCGATCTTTTTCGCTGCGTCCATCAGATCGTATTCACTGTCAATGATCGTCGGGCTCTTGCCGCCAAGCTCAAGTGTGACAGATGCCAAGTGTTTGGCAGCCGCTGTCATGACAATTTTCCCGACATTTGTGCTTCCAGTGAAGAAAATATGGTCGAACGGCTGATCAAGTAGTTCGGTTGCCACCTCAACATCTCCTTCAAAAATCGCGACTTCTTTTTCATCAAAAGCGTCTCTTATCACTTTAGCGGCAATGTTGCTCGTGTTCATCGTGAAATCGGACAGCTTCACAATCGCGCTGTTTCCGGCTGCGAGAGAAGCGGCAAGTGGCGCCATCGTCAGCATAAACGGATAGTTCCACGGGCCGAGGATGAGTGTGACGCCTTTAGGCTCGTACATAAGAATTCCGTTTGCGTCAGGGCTTAACGATGAACCGACTTCTTTAGGCGCCATCCATTGTTCCAGGTTATTCATATTATCTCTGATCGCTTTTTTTGTTCCTTCGATTTCCGCTTTTTTGACTTCGTGATATGGTTTGCGGACGTCTTTGCGGATCGCTTCGATGATTTCTTCTTCATGGGCGATGACGGAATCTAAAAAGCGTTGAAGCTTTTCTCTCCGCTGTTCCGCTGTTGAAGCGCGCAATGCTTTTTGCTGTTTTTTCTGAAGCTGAAAGACACGCTGGATGTCGTCCTTTACTTGCTGTTCCATTGTAAAATCCCCCTCATTTGCTTTCTTCTTTTCTCGGACCTATTATAAGGTGGTACCTTTTCTGTAAGAAAGACAACGGTGAACCATCTATACGTTACCGTACATATATCTAAGATCTGTCTAATGATTGGAGGTGTCTTTTGTGCCGGAATCTGCCGAAGCTCAAGTGAAAGAGGCGCTGCTGGCTTTATTGAAAGAAAGAGATATTCAACACATCACAATGAAAGAAATCGCTGAGAAGGCCAAAGTGAGCCGCGGATCGCTCTACCTTTATTATGAGGATAAGTTTTCAATCATTGAGGATGTGATCGAAGACATGAAGGAAGGACTGGGCAAAGCGCTTTTTGACGCCTTCAGTCATATGGATACCCTTCATTTGAACAAAAAACGGCAAACGGTGCATCCGACGCTGTCCTTTGTTCATGAGCATCGATCCTTTTTTTCTGTGATGATGAACAGAGAGCATTTCCATCGTTTTTTTAGGGATGTGTTTCAGCAGGATGTTCTGCTGACTCCGGTCCATGTGAATTTGACGCCGATCGAACGGGAAATTTACGGACATTACCGGGCCTTGTACACGTACGCGATTATCCTGTATTGGCTGAATGAGGATGCGGCCGCGACTCCGGAAGCTATCAGCCAAAAGGTATGGGAGCTTGTTTCTCAAAAGAGATTTTATTGGCTGTTTGGACAAGCTGTGCCAGGAGAGCGAGAGAAGGACAAGCAAATCGACAGGCGTGTGGTTCGAACGAGAGAGGCGCTCCAGAAGGCATTTCTGGACGTGCTGGCGGAGAAAAAAGACTACGCAGCCATCACAATTTCGGATATTACCCGGAAAAGCAATATCCGCCGTGCAACCTTTTATGATCACTATGCCAATAAGGAGGAATTGCTCCAAACCATGATACAGCGATCATGTGCGGAGATCATTGATCACCTGACGATTGCCTCCAGCCCGAATGAATTTTCCTTAAAGGAAGCGGAGAAGGCGCTCGCCAGTCTGCTTTCTGCTTTGTCAAACATGCCCATTGTCCATTTTCTCAATCGGGAATGGGGTGTTCCTCATGTGATACCTGATATGTTCAAAGCGCTGGAATCGTTTTATCTGCATCAGCAAACTGATATTCACGCAGAGAAAAAGCTTTATGCCCATTATGTATCCGCAATGATTATTGGGTTGCTTTTGTATCGGCTGGATGAAGGAAAGGCGCATCCGCCTGAAGTGCTGGCGAGGGAATTTTTGCAGTTTTTGGATGTGAAAAAGTATAAGGTTGTATTGCTTTGAAAGACAAAAAGAGAGGGACATCCCCTCTCTTATTTCGTTTCTTTCTTCCATTTCTCATCAATCAGCATTTTCCCTGGCCATGTGTATGCCATGATGCCGCCGTCTGCGGTGATGTCCTCTCCTGTGACGTATGAGCTGTCGTCTGACGCGAGGAACAGGGCCACTGTCGCCATTTCCTTCGGCTGGCCGAGGCGGCCGAGCGGCGTGACCCATTTGTTGGCTTCGCGGAATTTTTCACCCATTTCCTGTTCTTTGGTGCCTGCTAATTTGTCAATCAGCGGGGTTTCGATCGTACCCGGTGAAATGGAATTGACGCGGATGCCGTTCCGTGCGTAGTCGATCGCCATCGCCTTTGTCAGGTTGGTGATGCCGCCTTTTGCTGCGTTGTAGCCGGAGCGGTCAAGGTCCGCGGCACGGCCTGACATGGAGGAGGTGTTGATGATGGAGCCTCCTTTTTCGAGCATAAGCGGAATCAGATATTTGCTGCAAAGGAACGTGCCGCGCAGGTCGACGGCGATAATGCGGTCAAACAGGTCAACCGGATATTCGTGCACCTTTCCGCCTTCCTGATCAACGCCGGCATTATTAAACAGAATATCAATCGTTCCGCATGCATCCTTGATTTGATCAGCAAATGCTTTCACACTGTTTTCATCTGACACATCGAGGTGAAAGGATTCGGCCTGTCCTCCGTTTTTTCTGATTGCGTCAACTGTTTCTTCCATTTGATCTTTATTGATATCTCCGATGATCACACGCGCGCCTTCATTGGCAAAAACCTCTGCCGTCGCTTGCCCAATGCCTGTCGCGGCGCCTGTGATCACTGCTGTTTTGTTTTCAAGTCTTCCCATGATACGAGACCTCCTTTTTCTATTTGTCTTCCCGCTATGTGCAGTGATAAACATGCGAGAAAAGAAAGGCCGGCATATGTTAAGATGAATTAGAAATTGTTGGGAGGTTTGTATGTTTGAAGGTACAGCATAAGAAGGAGCTCAAGTTTTATTGCTTCATTACCATTCCATCTGCATTTGTTGTGCTGACTGTCATCTCTTTTTTATTGCAAGAGATTACGTTTCCGGTGACTGCAAGCGCATTTCTGAATGCTTCATGGCATAATCTATTGTTTTTAATACCGTTCGGTTTGTTTTTCTACCCGGTGCATATATGGATGAAGCGGGAGTTTGGCCGCTGGAATGACACAGAAAAAAAGAGAGGATGATGAAGCCTCTCTTTTTTATGAGAATGAGTGAGAAAAAGAGTGAAAACAAATCCAACTAATGTTAAATTTACATATATATGCATCTATCAATCTAATTGACAATTGTCATCTTATGTGATAAATAGATGCTGAAAAGGGTTTACATAATGGTAAAGGAGCGATCAAGAGTGGCGAAAAAAGAGTTTAAAGCAGAGTCTAAACGCTTGCTGGATATGATGATTAACTCCATTTATACCCAAAAAGAAATTTTCCTGCGCGAGTTAATCTCCAATTCGAGTGATGCGATTGACAAAATCTATTACAAAGCGCTTACGGACGATGCGCTTACGTTTGATAAAGACAGTTACTACATAAAGGTCGCAGCTGACAAAGATGCGAGAACATTAACCATCTCTGATACGGGGATCGGAATGACAAAGGATGAGCTTGAACAGCATCTTGGAACAATTGCAAAAAGCGGTTCCCTCGCGTTTAAAAAGGAAAACGAGCTGAAAGACGGACATGACATTATCGGGCAGTTCGGTGTCGGTTTTTACGCGGCATTTATGGTTGCCGATGTCGTGACAGTCATCAGTAAAGCGCTTGGCAGCGAAGAGGCTTATAAATGGGAGTCTGCGGGTGCAGACGGCTATACGATTGAGCCGTGTGAAAAGGATTCTGTCGGTACAGACATTATTCTAAAAATCAAAGAGAACACAGAGGATGATAGCTATGACGAGTTTTTAGAGGAATATCGTTTAAAAGCGATCATCAAGAAGTACTCCGACTTCATTCGCTACCCGATCAAAATGGATACAACCATTAATAAGCCGAAGGAAGGCAGCGAAAATGAATTTGAAGAGGTGCAGGAAGAGCAGACGGTCAACAGCATGGTGCCGATCTGGAGAAAAAACAAAAGCGAGCTGACAGATGAGGATTATGAAAAATTCTATGCTGAAAAGCATTACGGGTTTGATAAACCGCTGACACACGTTCATATTAGTGTGGATGGAGCCGTTCGCTACAACGCGATTCTATTCGTCCCTGAAAACATGCCGTTTGACTACTATTCCAAGGAATATGAGAAAGGCTTGGAGCTGTATTCCAATGGCGTGCTGATCATGAATAAGTGCGCAGACCTGCTACCGGACCACTTCAGCTTTGTGAAGGGCATGGTCGATTCTGAGGATCTGTCGCTGAATATTTCCAGAGAAATGCTGCAGCATGACCGCCAGCTGAAGCTGATCGCGAAAAACATCAGCAAGAAAATCAAAAGCGAGCTGCAAAGCCTGTTGAAAAAAGACCGCGAGAAATACGAGACGTTCTACAAGTCGTTCGGCAGACAGCTGAAATTCGGCGTGTACAATGATTTTGGCGCGAATAAGGATCAATTGAAGGATCTCCTATTATTCTACTCTTCAAAAGAGAAAAAACTGGTCAGCTTAGACGAGTATGTTTCCAGAATGCCAGAGGAGCAGAAATTCATTTATTACGCGACCGGTGATTCTTACGACCGCATTGAGAAACTGCCGCAAACGGAAATGGTGGCGGACAAAGGCTATGAAATCCTCTACTTTACTGAGGACATCGATGAGTTTGCAATTAAAATGCTGGCTTCTTATCAGGAAAAAGAATTCAAGTCCGTATCAAGCGGAGACCTTGGCATAGACACGGATGAGGATCAAAAGCAGTCCGAGGAAGAGGAAAGCAAGTATAAGGATCTGTTTGAGGAAATGAAAAACATTCTGTCAGACAAAGTGAAAAACGTCAGAATCTCAAAACGGCTTAAATCACATCCAGTCTGCCTTGCTGCTGACGGCGAAGTGACAATTGAGATGGAAAAAATCTTAAACGCGATGCCTGACAGCCAAAATGTGAAGGCGGAAAAAGTGCTGGAAATCAACCCAAATCACGAGGTATTCCAAACGCTGCAGGACGCGTTTGAACAAGATAAAGAGAAGCTGAGCCTGTACACAAACCTTCTGTACAATCAGGCGCTTCTCATCGAAGGCCTGCCGATTCAGGACCCTGTGGAATTTACGAACAATATTTGCAAGGTCATGGTGTAAACAGAAAAAGGAATCGTCCCATAAGGAGACGATTCCTTTTTTTTATAATGTACGCTCATTCAGCATTTGGTTTTGGGTGCTTTTCTTCTTTTTAAACCGGTTTTTCAGGCTTGCTTCAATTTCCTCCAAGCTTCGCCCTTTGGTTTCCGGCACCATGTAGAAAGCGAAGAAAAATGAGAGAAGACAAATGACTGAGAAAACCATAAAGACCCATGCGATGCCCATTGCGCTTAGCATCAGCGGGAAGACGAGCGACACGATCAGGTTGGCTGCCGATAACACCAAAGTCGTGAACCCTGTCGCGGCTCCGCGCGCTTTGGACGGGAAGAGCTCAGGCATGAGCACCCACACTACAGGACCCCATGTCGCCTGGTAAAAGACGATATAGACGCCGAGAAAGACTACTGTCATCCACGCTGTTGATGCGGAAAGCCCCAGTGTCAGGAGCACGCCTGATAAAGCAGCAAGGCTCAGTGTGATGCCGACACTTCCCCAGATCAGAAGTTTTTTGCGTCCGACACGGTCAATTAAGATCATGGCAGTGATACACATGATGACGTTAAGGACGCCGATTCCCATTGTGCCGAGTGCGGAAGCTGACGTGCCAAGACCGGCCTTCGTAAAAATGGTCGGCGCGTAGTAGATGACCGTGTTAATGCCGACAGCCTGCTGGAAAATAGCTAGGCCGACGCCAATCAGAAGCATGGGGCGAATCCATTTGGCTTTTAGGACGCTGAGTGTCGTTTCTTTTTTCTCTGCTTCCCCTTGCTTCATCTCTGCCAATTCCATTTCGATGTCTTGGGGATCATGAGTGATGTTCATGATTCGTCTCGCTTCTTCTTCACGGCCGCGCTTCACGAGCCATCTTGGCGATTCCGGCATGAACGCGATGCCGATTAATAGAAGCACGGCAGGCACTGCGGCCAGACCGACCATCCAGCGCCACGCTTCAAATGGTGTGAACAGGTAGTTAACGATATAGGCGAGCAAAATCCCGGTGACAATCATTAAGTTGTTCATTGTGCCGAGTGTCCCGCGAATTTTCGTCGGTGCCATTTCGGAAAGATACACGGGCACAAGTGCCGTTGAACCGCCGACGGCCAACCCGAGTATCACCCTAGATGCAATCAGCATGCCGATTGTTTGAGAAAATGCGCAAGCGAGCGCACCGATAATAAAAATGATGGAAAGGACAAATACAACCTTTCTCCTGCCCCAGCGGTCTGAGCATGTGCCGCTCAAGGCAGAACCGAAAATCGCGCCAAGGAGCAGCATGCTGACAACCAATCCTTCTGTCAATGTCGTTAAAGGAATATCGTTATTGATAAACAGGAGTGCTCCGGAGATAACGCCTGTATCGTAACCATATAGCAGTCCCCCTAAAGCGCCGAAAAAGTAGATCATATATTTCCTTGTGTCTTTCTTCACAAATGTCTCCTCCTCAGTTGTTGAGCCAATGAGTATCTAAAATGTATAACAAAGTTAATAGATTAGTACCCATTTCCTATCTCATTTGAAACATTTGTTTTGAACAAACGAAAACATTAAAGCCAAAATGCTGGGTATTGGCGATTTTTGCGTAAGTTATTAATAATGAGAGCGATGATCACGATGATGACAGATCCAATGAGTACGGGAAATACTAAATAACTCCAAGCATATGCACCTTGAATGACGACAATCGGATCTGCACCGGCAGGAGGATGAGTGGTTTTGGTCAGCATCATCAAGCAAATAGCAAGCCCTGTCCCCAATGCAAAGGTCCATGGGTGGGCGCCGAATATGTGAAGGACAACAATCCCAGTAAGAGCGGAAATAAAATGGCCGCCAATCACATTCCTTGGCTGTGATAATGGAGCATTCCAAGCGCTGAATACGAGCACACAGCTCGCTCCAAAAGGCGCCATTAACCATAAGCTTGATGTATAAGCGGTCAACGAAGCCAGTGTCAATATGGTAATAAATCCTCCGATAAGCCCTGTAACAGCATCTTTGCCGTTCACCTGCAAGGGTGTTTTTCCATTTCCTTTCATTTTAAAAAAGAAGTTGTTTTCCAAATTTATCCCTCCAGTATGTATAGAATAATAGTTAAAAACTAACCTGTCAATTTTATTTTTAGAGGTTAGTTTTTTGAGTCAATAAAAAAACCGTTCGCTGGGGAACGGATTCTTACTCATGATTCATTTTTTTCTGATGGCGTGAAACCTTATGCCTGTTGCCGCATATCTTCATGGAGCACCATTTTCGCCTTCCTGTTTTATCAAGAAAAAGCAAAATGCACTTTTCGTTTGCGCACCGTTTCAGCTGTTGAATTTCTTTTGTATGAATCAGCCACAACGCATCGTAAGCGATAAGCGATAAAATGGAATCATCTGGTTTTCCATTCGGAATGCGGGCTAGTTTGTCATCTATGATTTGATAAGAAAAGGGAGCGGCGGCGATTTGATCTTGCAGGAAAGAGATAAAAGCTTGAGAGGGTTCACTGCCTTCGACGATACGCTCAAAGTGTTTTCTCAGCTCAGCCCGGAATTGATGAATCCGCTGCAATTGTCCTCGGACTTCCTGTAGCGTCAAAGAATTGAGAAAAGGAGCAGTTTCTCCCATTATTTCAAACCATGCCATCAGATCTTTTTCTGACTGGATGAGATCGTGCCGTTTATCATAGCTTACAATTTCAGTATTCACGAGATCGAGAGAAAGGTTTTGTGTGATAAGAGGGAATTGAGCATTTGCCATTGTGATCATTCCTTTCAAAATCATTGTAAGCGCCAAAACCTTTTTGACGCAAGGATATGAGTAAAAGGAGGTTTTGCATGTTATCTCTCAGGCGGTCTGCTGATTAAAGGGGAGATGCTCTACCTGTCTACTGGAAAACCATTATAAAAAACCTTACTCACCCGGAGTAAGGTTTTGGTTTTTATTCGTCCTCGTTGACAAAAACCAAGGCGGAGAAGCCTTTTTTCTTATCAAATTGCAATTCAACGACGGTAACGTCCGGATTGAAGTTGTGGTATTCCTCTAAGAACTGAATAATGCCTTCTGAAATGTCATCTGACATAAGCTGCTTGTGGTGCAGGCCAAATGTGGCTTCAGCGAAGAACCCTGTACGCTTGTTATAAGATAGCTCCTTTACTTCAACGTCTTCAGGGTAGATATCTTCTTCATTGGAAATATACACGCAAATTCCGTCTACAATTTCTTGCTCATTTAATATTAATCTCATTGCCTAAAATCTCCTTCTGTACGTCTTCGGTGCTTTAAATGCGCGAATCAATGCGATGACAATGATTAAAATAATAATCAAAGCGATGATATCAACGATCCAGGCAATGGGTGAAGCGCCATAAGAAACATAACCGGGGCCTCCGACTGGATGATAGGTGTAACCCCATGGGTGCATCATGCTGATCATGAACATACCCATTGTAAATCCGCTATAATATCCAAACCATCCTGATGGCGCGAAACCTGCGTGATAGTAATGATTGACTGAAACATATCGTCCGCCAACATAGGCTTTAGACGTTTTTCCGCTGTATGTCTTTCCGGTTACTTTTGATGTAGCGCCGGAAAAGGTGCCTGACGATTTTTTAGAGCTTGATGAACTTGCCTTTTCCGAAGGCTTCTTTTTAAGCGAAATCGATGATGATGAATCGTCAGACGTCTTGGATTTTTTGCTAGAAGAGCTTGATCCTGAGCTGTAGCTTGATTTCGGGCTTGATTTATAGCTTCCGCTGTATGACGAGCTTGAACTTCGGCTGCTGTAACTAGATGATGAGCGGCCGCTAAAGCTCTTTGCATGAGAAATCGTTGATGGCAGCAGTACACCTAAAGCAACGGTTACTGCAACTAAGGCTTTTACATATTTAAGTTTCATTCTGTTTCCTCCATAGACCATCGAAACGGTCCGCTATTCTGACCAGCAAATAAAAGAAGCTGGGTCAGCTTTATTTCATATGAGCTAGATGATATGAACGTTTCATACTTTTGCTTTCTCAATCACTTTCTTTCTGAGATAAACTACCTTTATTTTATCGGATTTATGGCTCATTTTGTAAGGTTTTGCTTCAAAATCAGTTATTTAGGAATTTATCGCACAAAAAAACAGCCTTCTCCATTGGAGAAGGCTGCTTTCTTCTTATGCGAACAGCTTATCAATAAATGAAATATCCTCTTGAGAAAGCGTCACGTCGGCTGTTTTGATGTTATCAATCAGCTGATCGGCACGTTTTGCTCCTGGGATTAAAATATCAATTTCCGGTCTTGCTAAATACCAGGCCAATACGATGTGAGGGATATCCACGTTGTGTTTTTCGGCAATCGGCGCAAGCTTGTTGACCTTTCTGATATTTTCTTTGAAACGCTCACCCTTGAAGTGTTCCTGTTCGTTTCGCAGGTCGCCTTCTGGGAACGTTGTATCTTCTGTATACTTTCCTGCCAATAAACCTGATACGAGAGGGAAGTAAGGGATAAATGAAATATTATGCTCCTTCGTATACGGGAAGAATGTTTTTTCCGCTTCACGGTTTAACAGGTTGTATTCGCCTTGCAATACATCTACCAAACCGTCTTTGTTTGCTTCTTTCAATTGCTCTAAAGAGAAGTTGGATACACCGATGGAACGGATTTTTCCGGCTTTCTTCATCTCATTCAGCGCGTTAACGGCTTCATCCTTAGGCGTATGTTCGTCAGGGAAGTGAATGTAGAACAAATCAATATAATCGGTATTCAAGCGCTTCAGGCTTTCATCAACTGATTTTTTAAGAAAATCTGGTGAATTATCAAAGACAAAGTCATTGCCTTGTTTTCTGTGAGCGGCTTTTGTCGCGATGACAACATCTTCACGGTTGAATTCACGCAGCACTTCACCAATTAATTCTTCGGAACGGCCGATCCCGTAAATGTAAGCGGTGTCTAACATTGTCACGCCATTACGGATCGCCTCGCGCACCAATTCTTTTCCGGTTTCTTCATTTAGGTTCGGGTAGAGGTTATGTCCTCCGACAGCATTTGTTCCTAATCCGATAGGGAATACCTGCAAGTCTGATTTTCCGAGCTTCGCTTTTTTCATGATCTGCCTCCTAGAATAAAATGGATGATAGACTCTCAACACTATTGTAAACGTTCGGCCAGATGAATGCCGATTTGATGCTCATTGCAGTACTGCGTGTACTCGTCGTCTAATGGCTGAGAGGTCACAATGCAATGCAGCCTGTCAAACGGCGCATATGTCAGAAGCGTTGATTTTCCGAATTTAGAATGGTCAGCCAATAGATACACTTCTTTTGCTTTTTCCGAAATCCTCTTTTTAATTTCATACTCCAGCAGATCCGAGTTGGTCAATCCATGTGTCAGCGTCGTTCCGGTAGCGGACATAAAGGCTTTGTTGATATTGTACTTATCAAGCATAGCCGGGTCGTCCATGCCGACAAAGGAGCGGGTTTTTCTCTTATAGTTGTTTCCGATAATGATTAAGTTGATATTCTTCAAAGCTGACGCCGCATTGATAATGTCTAAACTGTTGGTTAAGATGGTGACATTTTTGGCTGGATCAAGCGTATCAAGAATAGACTTTGTCGTCGTTCCTGAATCAATGAAGACCAAATCGTGATCTTCAATAAATCGGGAAGCATAATGGGCGATTTTTGTTTTTTCATCCTGGTGCTGAATGGTGCGATTTTCAAAAGGAACTAATGCGGTTTTTTCAATAGATGTTACGCCGCCGTATACTTTTTCAATCGCACCCTTTTCTGTAAGCTTGTTGATATCACGTCTGACTGTGTTTTTGGAGACATTGAACACCTGGCACAGCTCATCTAAGGAAACAGTGCCATGCGATAAAATGTACTCCTCCATTTCCTGAATCCGCATCAGTTTCATATTAAAAACTCCTTCTTGAATCTTTACGTAACATAAATATATAATAAAAACCAAAAGTTAATCAATAGTTGCTTAAAAAATGATAACATCGGTGTATATCTTTTGCAAGATTCGGCGGGCTTCTCTTACCTCTCTTACTTGATTAAAAGATTAATATAATAAAAATAATGAAAAAATTTAGTGTTTATGATTGACTTATGGGTATTATGCAATTAGAATATAACCAAGAAATGACCAAAAAGTAACCTGTTGTGCATGAAATGGTTGCTTGTATGTAAATATGCATCCGCCATTTATTTTTTTGGTTTTTTTGAAAGCGTTTAATTCTTGGCTTGCTGAAAAATGGATATTGATATGAATCTATCCGGAACCATCCATACAAGTGTATGTGTTTACTAATGAAGGAGGCAATAAGAATGGCAGAAATCAGAAAATTAAAAAACTACATCAACGGTGAATGGGTTGAAAGCAAAACAGATCAATATGAAGATGTCGTCAATCCGGCGACGAAAGAAGTACTATGCCAAGTGCCGATTTCTACACAAGAGGATATTGATTACGCAGCGCAAACGGCTGCTGAAGCATTTAAAACATGGTCAAAGGTGGCGGTTCCGCGCCGTGCCAGAATTCTATTTAACTTCCAGCAGCTGCTGTCCCAGCATAAAGAAGAACTGGCTCATCTAATTACCATTGAAAACGGAAAAAACACAAAAGAAGCTTTAGGTGAAGTGGGACGCGGGATTGAAAACGTAGAGTTCGCCGCTGGAGCACCTTCCCTGATGATGGGTGACTCGCTTGCTTCCATCGCGACGGACGTTGAAGCGGCGAACTACCGTTACCCAATCGGAGTTGTCGGCGGAATCGCGCCATTCAACTTCCCGATGATGGTTCCTTGCTGGATGTTCCCGATGGCGATCGCGCTCGGCAACACATTTATTTTAAAGCCGTCTGAGCGGACTCCGCTATTAACAGAGAAATTGGTTGAGCTTTTTGAAAAAGCGGGCCTTCCGAAAGGGGTATTCAACGTCGTATACGGTGCGCATGACGTTGTAAACGGCATCCTCGAGCATCCCGAAATTAAAGCGATTTCATTTGTAGGCTCCAAGCCAGTCGGCGAATACGTCTACAAAAAAGGAAGCGAAAACTTAAAACGCGTTCAATCTCTGACTGGCGCGAAAAACCATACGATTGTCTTGAACGATGCGAATCTTGAAGACACGGTCACAAACATCGTCGGAGCTGCCTTCGGTTCTGCCGGTGAACGCTGCATGGCTTGTGCGGTTGTGACGGTTGAAGAAGGAATCGCCGATGAATTTATGGCGAAGCTGCAGGAAAAAGTGGCGGACATTAAAATCGGTAACGGCCTTGATGACGGCGTGTTCTTAGGACCGGTGATTCGCGAAGACAACAAGAAGCGCACGCTCAGCTATATCGAAAAAGGTCTTGAAGAAGGTGCCAGACTCGTATGTGACGGACGTGAAAATGTGTCAGACGACGGCTACTTTGTCGGCCCGACGATCTTTGACAATGTCACAACAGAGATGACGATCTGGAAAGATGAAATTTTCGCTCCGGTCTTATCTGTCATTCGTGTGAAAAACCTGAAAGAAGCGATTGAAATCGCCAATAAGTCTGAGTTTGCGAACGGCGCCTGCTTGTTCACATCCAACTCAAACGCAATCCGCTACTTCCGTGAAAACATTGATGCGGGAATGCTAGGAATCAACCTTGGGGTGCCGGCTCCAATGGCGTTCTTCCCATTCTCAGGCTGGAAATCTTCATTCTTTGGAACGCTGCATGCGAACGGAAAAGACAGCGTCGACTTCTATACACGTAAAAAAGTGGTAACGGCAAGATATCCGGCACCTGATTTCAACTAAACGACGAACAGCCGAACGGCGTCCATTTGCGCTGTTCGGACTCATTCTGCCAATAGAAAGAGGAGGGCTTCACTATGAGTTATTTGTTGCGTAAGCCGCAGTCGCATGAAGTATCTAATGGGGTCAAACTCGTGCACGAAGTAACGACATCCAACTCTGATCTCACTTATGTAGAGTTTAAAGTGTTAGATCTTGCATCAGGTTCAAGCTATACAGAAGAATTGAAAAAACAAGAAATCTGTATTGTGGCGGTAACGGGAAAAATTACAGTGACAGATCATGAGTCGACTTTTGAGAATATCGGCACGCGCGAAAGCGTATTTGAACGAAAACCGACAGACAGCGTCTATATGTCAAATGACCGTGCATTTGAGATCACAGCGGTCAGCGACGCAAGAGTGGCGCTTTGCTATTCTCCATCGGAAAAGCAGCTTCCGACAAAGCTGATCAAAGCGGAAGACAACGGAATTGAACATCGCGGGCAATTTTCAAACAAACGTACTGTTCATAACATTCTTCCGGATTCAGACCCTTCAGCTAACAGTCTATTAGTAGTTGAAGTCTATACAGACAGCGGCAACTGGTCCAGCTACCCGCCTCACAAACATGATCAAGACAACTTGCCGGAAGAATCTTTCTTAGAAGAAACGTACTACCATGAGTTAGACCCGGGACAGGGCTTTGTATTTCAGCGCGTATACACAGATGACCGTTCTATTGACGAGACAATGACTGTGGAAAATGAAAACGTTGTCATCGTTCCTGCGGGATACCATCCGGTAGGCGTTCCGGACGGATACACATCCTACTATTTAAATGTCATGGCAGGGCCGACGCGAAAATGGAAGTTTCATAACGACCCGGCGCATGAGTGGATTTTAGAACGCTAACAAGTGAGGAGTGGCTGTTTACGATGAAGTATACATTCAATGAAGAGAAGGCTTTTGACATTATTGCCATCGGCCGGGCATGTATTGACCTGAACGCAGTCGAATACAACCGCCCAATGGAAGGGACGATGACATTTTCCAAATACGTCGGCGGTTCACCTGCGAATATCGCGATCGGCAGCGCGAAGCTTGGCTTAAAAGCGGGCTTCATCGGCAAAATTCCGGATGACCAGCATGGAAGATTCATAGAGTCCTATATGAGAAAGACCGGCGTTGATACAACACAGATGGTTGTTGATCAAGATGGACACAAAGCAGGCCTTGCATTTACAGAAATCCTCAGCCCTGAAGAATGCAGCATTTTAATGTATCGCGATGATGTGGCGGATCTTTATCTTGAGCCTTCAGAGGTAAGCGAGGACTATATCGCAAATGCGAAAATGCTGCTTGTTTCCGGGACAGCGCTCGCCAAAAGCCCGTCACGGGAAGCGGTATTAAAAGCTGTTCAATACGCGAAGAAGCATCAGGTTAAAGTGGTGTTCGAACTGGATTACCGCCCGTATACGTGGCAGTCATCAGATGAAACAGCCGTTTATTATTCTTTGGTTGCCGAGCAGTCTGATATCGTCATCGGCACACGCGATGAATTTGATGTGATGGAAAACCGCACAGGCGGAAGCAATGAAGAATCCGTCAATCATTTATTTGGCCATTCAGCCGACCTCGTTGTCATCAAACACGGCGTCGAAGGCTCTTACGCATACAGCAAATCCGGCGAGGTATTCCGCGCCCAAGCGTACAAGACAAAAGTGCTGAAAACCTTTGGAGCTGGTGACTCCTATGCGTCAGCCTTTATCTATGGCCTTGTCAGCGGAAAAGACATTGAAACGGCATTGAAATACGGCAGTGCTTCAGCTTCCATTGTGGTGAGCAAGCACAGTTCGTCAGAAGCGATGCCGACTGCGGAAGAAATCGTACAGCTTATTGAAGCACAGTCATAATTGAAAAAGATCGAGTAAAGGTGGGATCGTTTGTGGGCAAGAAAATTCGCTTAACAACAGCGCAGGCGCTGATTAAATTCTTAAACCAGCAGTACATCCATGTTGATGGAAAGGAAGAGCCTTTTGTCGAAGGGATTTTCACAATTTTCGGTCATGGAAACGTATTAGGGATCGGGCAAGCGCTTGAGCAGGATGCAGGCCATTTGAAAGTCTATCAAGGGAAAAATGAACAAGGAATGGCGCATGCGGCCATGGCGTACAGCAAGCAAATGCTGAGAAGAAAAATATATGCAGTGTCTACATCCGTCGGACCGGGAGCGGCTAACTTGGTGGCGGCAGCCGGCACTGCATTGGCAAACAATATCCCAGTTCTCTTGATTCCGGCAGACACATTTGCGACAAGACAGCCAGACCCTGTACTGCAGCAAATGGAGCAAGAATACAGCGCGGCGATTACGACAAACGATGCATTGAAACCTGTATCGAGATACTGGGACCGCATTACGCGCCCTGAACAGCTGATGAGCAGTTTGCTGCGCGCGTTTGAAGTCATGACTGATCCGGCAAAAGCAGGTCCGGCAACGATTTGTATTTCTCAGGATGTTGAAGGGGAAGCATACGATTTTGATGAAAGTTTCTTCGTCAAACGGGTTCACTATATTGATCGCATGCAGCCGAGCGAGCGCGAGCTTCAAGGTGCGGCGGAGCTGATTAAATCCAGCAAAAAACCTGTGATTCTCGTCGGCGGAGGCACAAAATATTCCGGTGCGCGCGATGAATTGGTTGCCATTTCTGAAGCCTATAACATTCCGTTAGTTGAAACGCAGGCAGGAAAGTCTACCGTTGAGGCAGATTTTGCGAACAACCTTGGCGGAATGGGCATCACAGGTACACTTGCGGCAAACAAAGCGGCCCGCCAAGCTGATTTGATTATCGGCATCGGCACAAGGTATACAGATTTTGCGACATCCTCTAAGACCGCTTTTGATTTTGATAAAGCGAAGTTTTTGAACATTAACGTCAGCCGAATGCAGGCGTATAAACTTGATGCATTCCAAGTGGTGGCGGATGCGAAAGTGACGCTTGGCAAACTGCACGGCTTGCTTGAAGGCTATGAGAGCGAGTTCGGCACAACGATCCGGGAGCTGAAGGACGAATGGCTAGCTGAACGCGAGCGTCTCAGCAAAGTGACGTTTAAGCGGGAAGCATTTGATCCGGAAATCAAAAATCACTTTTCTCAAGAGGTCCTGAATGAATATGCTGACGCGTTGAATACGGAGCTTCCGCAAACAACGGCATTGCTGACAATCAACGAGACGATTCCTGAAGACAGCGTCATCATCTGTTCAGCAGGCTCACTCCCAGGAGATTTGCAGCGTCTGTGGCATTCTAATGTTCCGAATACGTATCACCTGGAGTATGGATATTCTTGCATGGGCTATGAAGTGTCCGGGACACTCGGTCTTAAACTGGCCCACCCTGACAGAGAAGTGTATTCAATCGTCGGAGACGGCAGCTTCCTGATGCTTCATTCTGAATTGATCACGGCGATTCAGTACAACAAGAAAATCAATGTGCTGCTCTTTGACAACTCAGGATTCGGATGCATCAACAACCTGCAAATGGATCACGGCAGCGGCAGCTACTATTGCGAGTTCCGCACAGATGACAACCAAATCCTGAATGTCGATTACGCGAAAGTCGCTGAGGGATACGGCGCGAAAACCTACCGCGCAAACACAGTAGAAGAATTAAAAGCGGCGTTAGAGGATGCGAAGAAACAGGATGTATCAACATTAATTGAAATGAAGGTGCTGCCTAAAACAATGACGGACGGCTATGACAGCTGGTGGCATGTCGGGGTGGCAGAGGTATCTGAACAAGAAAGCGTTCAGAAGGCATACGAAGCAAAAGAGAAAAAGCTGGAATCTGCGAAGCAGTATTAGAGGGGAGGCACCAAGATGGGCAAAAATGAAATCCTGTGGGGAATCGCTCCCATTGGGTGGCGGAATGATGACATGCCTGAAATTGGAGCGGGAAATACACTTCAGCATTTGTTAAGTGATATCGTTGTCGCACGTTTTCAAGGCACGGAGGTCGGGGGCTTTTTCCCCGAACCTGCCATCCTGAACAAAGAGCTGAAGCTTCGGAATTTACGCATTGCAGGAAAATGGTTCAGCAGTTTTATTTTGCGTGACGGACTTGGTGAAGCGGCAAAGACATTTACCCTGCATTGTGAGTATTTGCAGCAAGTAAACGCGGATGTCGCAGTTGTCTCTGAACAAACGTACAGCGTGCAAAGCTTGGAGAAAAACGTGTTCACAGAGAAGCCGCACTTTACGGATGATGAATGGGAGCGGCTTTGCGAAGGGCTGAATCACCTTGGCGAAATTGCCGCTCAGCATGGCTTGAAGCTTGTCTATCATCATCATCTCGGCACTGGTGTCCAAACAGCGGAAGAAGTGGACCGCCTGATGGCAGGAACTGACCCTGCGCATGTACACCTCCTCTATGATACAGGCCATGCGTATATTTCTGACGGCGATTACATGGGGATGCTTGAGAAGCATATCGGCCGCATTAAGCATGTGCACTTTAAGGATGCCCGCCTGAATGTCATGGAACAATGCAGGCTCGAAGGACAATCGTTCCGGCAATCATTTTTAAAAGGCATGTTTACGGTTCCCGGTGACGGCTGCATTGACTTTAGAGAAGTATATCAGCTGCTGTTGAAGCACAGTTATTCCGGATGGATTGTCATTGAAGCTGAACAGGACCCCGATGTTGCAAACCCGCTGGAGTATGCATTGATTGCGAGAAACTATATTGATCAGCAGTTGTTGGATCTGGCTTAATGGGGAATGAACATATGGGCAATACCAATGGAGATTCAGCCTTCAATAAACGGACAATCGCGGCAGCATTGGCCAACTATATTGATGCCGGTTCAATTGTGGCAGGCTCCGCCGGTTTATCATTATGGGTCAGTTACCTTAAGCTATCCGATACGCAAATCGGGCTGCTCGGCGCGCTGAGCGCAAATGCGATTTCTGCCGCTGTCGGCGCGCTGCTTGGCGGGTTTCTGGCTGATAAAGTCGGACGGAAGGCTGTTTATACCAATAGTATGCTGGTTTATGCACTAGGGATTTGTTTGGTTTTGTTCGGGGTTAATTTCCCCATGTTGTTAAGCGGTTACATCATTATCGGTTTATCAGTAGGAGCTGACATAACCGCGTCATGGACCATTATTGCGGAAAATGCGCCAAAGAAGAATCGGGCCAGGCATTGCGGCGTAGCACAAGTCGCTTGGGCCGCGGGCGCTGTCGTTGTACTGCTCCTCTCCGTACTGGCCGGTGACTTGGGACTCTTGGGGAATAAAATCGTATTTGCCCATCTGCTTGTGATTGCGCTGATTACGTACATCCTGAGAATCAGGCTTCCGGAATCAGACGCCTGGCAGACAAAAAATCAGCCGGAGGATGCTCAGGCAGAGAAGCCGGCTGTACTGAATAAGACATCGTATTTTGATTTGCTCAAGCCTATGTATCTAAAAAGCATATTGTTTTTGATGGGTGTGTACTTGGTTTGGAACTTAGCTGCCGGGGTCATGGGCTTCTTTATGCCATACATTTATCAGCAGGTCGGCGGTGTATCTGCCAACATGGCCAACCTTTTGCAAATGGGGCTGTTTATCTTCACAGGATTGGGGGTCGCCTTGATCTTCATGCCCTTTGCCGACAAATATAGAAAAACCGTATTTGGAATCGCCGCTTTCATGGCGGTGATCGGGTGGACACTGTTTCTGCTGCCAGTTGAAGGCCTGCCGATTCTGCTCCTGTTTATTGTCGTGATCGGCATCAATAACGGAGCAGGGCAGCAAGCGAACTATCAGTTATGGGCCAGTGAAATCTTTCCTACGCAATATCGTGCTTCCGCACAAGGACTGATGTTTTTTCTTGTCCGTATTTCAATAGGGATTTGGAGTCTGTTTGTCCCAATGATTATGACCAATTTCGGCATTGGAACGATGGCTGCAATTCTTCTCGGATGTGTGACGGCCAGTATGATCATCGGGCTGCTCTTTGCGCCGAATACGTCTGGCAAGTCGCTTGAACAAATTCAAGAGGAACTCTACGGATCTCCTCAGAGCCAAGTAAAGCAAGGAACAGAAAGCAAAATCATGTAACCAACAGAAGGAGTGGCTGTCAATGAGTTTACGTATTGGCGTAATTGGAACTGGAGCAATCGGAAAAGAACATATTAACCGCATCACGAACAAGCTGTCCGGCGCAGAAATTGTAGCTGTAACGGATGTTAATCAAGAAGCTGCACAAAAGGTCGTTGAGCAATACCAATTAAACGCGACGGTTTATCCGAATGATGACAGCTTGCTTGCAGACGAAAATGTAGACGCTGTTTTAGTGACAAGCTGGGGGCCTGCGCATGAGTCAAGCGTGCTGAAAGCCATTAAAGCCCAGAAATATGTGTTCTGTGAAAAACCGCTCGCGACAACAGCTGAAGGATGCATGCGCATTGTCGAAGAAGAAATCAAAGTGGGCAAACGCCTTGTTCAAGTCGGCTTCATGCGCCGTTATGACAGCGGTTACGTACAGCTGAAGGAAGCACTCGACAATCATGTCATCGGCGAGCCGCTTATGATTCATTGCGCGCACCGCAACCCGACTGTAGGAGATAACTATACAACGGATATGGCCGTAGTTGACACGCTTGTTCATGAAATTGATGTGCTGCACTGGCTCGTCAATGATGACTACGAGTCCGTTCAAGTCATCTATCCGAAAAAATCAAAAAACGCGCTTCCGCATTTAAAAGATCCGCAAATCGTGGTGATTGAAACAAAAGGCGGCATCGTCATCAATGCTGAAATCTATGTGAACTGTAAATACGGCTATGACATTCAATGCGAAATCGTCGGAGAAGACGGCATCATCAAGCTTCCCGAGCCATCAAGCATCAGCTTGAGAAAAGAAGGCAAATTCAGCACTGATATTTTGATGGATTGGCAGAGACGCTTTGTTGCTGCGTACGATGTGGAAATCCAAGACTTTATTGATTCGATTCAAAAGAAAGGCGAGGTCAGCGGACCGACGGCATGGGACGGCTATATTGCTGCTGTCACGACTGACGCGTGTGTAAAAGCCCAGGAATCTGGACAAAAAGAAAAGGTTGAATTGAAGGAAAAACCGGAATTCTATCAATCTTTTACAACAGTTCAAAACTAAAAAACAGAGGAGTGAAAATATGAAGTTAGCATTGGATCCATCCATGTATCGTGATGATTTAACTTTAGAGGAAACGGTCTATAAAACGGCGGAGCTTGGCTATGAATATATCGAATTGTCTCCGCGTGAGGATTTTTGCCCGTTTTATAAATATCCGAAAGTCGATTCAGCAAAGATCAAACAATTAAAGCGCCTTTTAAGAGATACAGGTGTTAAGCTTTCATCGCTTCTTCCTCTTTACCACTGGGCGGGTCCTGATGAAGACCGCCGGCAGGCAGCAGTGCGCAATTGGAAACGGGCAATCGAAATTGCGGTTGAACTTGAAGTGGATTTGATGAACAGCGAATTCAGCGGTTCAAAATATGATCCTTTAACAAGTGAAGAAAAATTTATCAAATCCATGGATGAGCTTCTGCCAGTCTTTGAAAAAGAAGGTATTAAACTTAATCTTCAAGCCCACCCATACGATTTTATCGAAACGCACAAAGGTGCGATGGATATGATCCGCGCGCTTGACAAGAATTGGATCAATCTTGTCTACTCGACTGCGCATACGTTCTTCTATGATGACGGCAAAGGCGACATCGAGACCATGTTTGACGAAGCCGGCGACCGCCTCACACATGTTTTATTTGCAGATACCTATAATCATAAAGCGGCTCATGGCCTTCGCTATATCGTCAATCCGCCTGACGCGAAAGTAACGGTTCACCAGCATTTGGACATTGGTCAAGGCGAGGTTGATTTTGATACGATTTTCAGAAAACTGAGAGAGATGAAGTTCGACGGAATTGCGACGAATGCCGTATTTGCTTGGGTCGATGAAAGAGCGGATGAATCAAGCCGATTTATGCTTAAGAAAATGAAAGAAGAATTAGGTCTGGCATAAGCTGAGCATGGAGTTCGGCGGGATATGGCGACAGCCTTCCTGCCGAACTCCCTTCATATCTAAAACGCAGATGGGGGAGTCTGGCATGAAACTTTGTTTTAATGAAGCGACAACATTGGAAAACTCAAACCTTAAACAGGATTTAGAACTATGCGAAAAGCACGGCTATGATTATATTGAAATCCGCACAATGGATAAGCTGCCGGAGTACTTAAAAGATCATTCATTGGCAGATCTTGCGGAATATTTTCAAACCCATCACATCAAACCGCTTGCTTTAAACGCGCTTGTTTTCTTCAACAACCGTGATGAAAAGGGCCACAACGAGATCATCACTGAATTTAAAGGCATGATGGAAACATGCAAAACCCTCGGTGTGAAATATGTGGTGGCCGTTCCGCTTGTGACAGAGCAGAAGATTGTAAAAGAAGAGATCAAAAAGAGCAGTGTAGACGTGCTGACTGAGCTGTCAGATATCGCGGAGCCGTACGGCGTAAAAATCGCACTTGAATTTGTCGGCCATCCGCAATGTACGGTCAATACGTTTGAACAGGCGTATGAGATCGTAAACACAGTTAACCGTGACAATGTCGGGCTTGTCCTTGACAGTTTTCACTTCCATGCAATGGGTTCAAATATTGAGAGCTTAAAGCAGGCGGACGGAAAGAAAATCTTCATCTATCATATTGATGATACAGAAGATTTCCCAATCGGCTTTTTAACAGATGAGGATCGTGTATGGCCGGGACAAGGGGCAATTGACTTAGATGCCCACTTATCAGCACTGAAGGAAATCGGCTTCTCTGATGTTGTATCGGTTGAGCTCTTCCGGCCTGAATACTATAAGCTGACTGCTGAGGAAGCCATTCAAACAGCGAAAAAAACAACAGTGGACGTCGTATCAAAATACTTCAACATGTAATGGATAAAGGAGGGGTGGACATGGCTTTTGTATCGATGAAAGAGCTTCTTGAAGATGCAAAGCGGGAGCAATATGCAATTGGCCAGTTTAATATCAACGGCCTGCAATGGACGAAGGCGATTTTGCAGGCGGCGCAAAAGGAGCAATCACCGGTCATCGCCGCGGCTTCTGATCGCCTGGTCGACTATTTAGGCGGATTTAAAACGATTGCCGCCATGGTAGGGGCGTTAATAGAGGACATGGCAATTACCGTTCCGGTCGTGCTTCATCTCGATCACGGCAGCAGTGCGGAACGCTGCAGACAGGCCATTGATGCCGGATTCAGCTCAGTGATGATTGACGGCTCCCATCAGCCGATTGACGAGAATATCGCAATGACAAAAGAAGTCACCGATTATGCCGCAAAACACGGCGTATCAGTAGAAGCCGAAGTCGGCACGGTCGGCGGAATGGAAGACGGGCTGGTCGGCGGGGTCTGCTATGCCGATATCACGGAATGTGAGCGGATCGTCAAAGAAACCAATATCGACGCGCTGGCCGCCGCCCTCGGCTCTGTACACGGCAAATATCAGGGTGAGCCGAATCTCGGATTTAAGGAAATGGAGGCTATCTCCTGCATGACTGATATTCCCCTCGTTCTTCACGGGGCATCCGGGATTCCGCAGGATCAGATCAAAAAAGCCATCACGCTCGGCCACGCGAAGATCAATATCAATACGGAATGTATGGTAGCGTGGACAGACGAAACACGCCGCATGTTCCAGGAAAACAGCGATCTGTACGAACCGCGCGGCTATTTGACACCCGGCATTGAAGCCGTGGAAGAGACAGTGCGAAGCAAAATGAGAGAGTTCGGATCAGCCGGTAAAGCAGCTAAGCAGCAGGTCGGCTAAAGAGACCAGAAACCGCCGAGATGGCGGTTTTTTTGTGCGGTGTTGCGTCCATACGCCCAAAACGATTATGATGATGGCAGCAGTGTAAGAAACGGGAGTGGTTCAGTTTGAATAAAATCATGATTGTGGAAGACAGTGAAGACATTCGCGGACTATTGCAGAATTACCTTGAAAAATACGGATATCAAACAGTGGTCGCCGCGGATTTTACAGCTGTTCTTGATGTCTTTTTGCGGGAAAAGCCCGATGTGGTGCTGCTTGATATCAATTTGCCGGCATATGACGGATATTATTGGTGCCGGCAGATCCGCCAGCACTCCACAAGCCCGATCATCTTTATTTCTGCCAGAAGCGGGGAAATGGATCAGGTGATGGCGATTGAAAATGGGGGAGACGATTATATCGAAAAACCGTTTTCTTATGATATTGTGCTGGCGAAAATCAAAAGCCAGATCCGGAGGGCGTACGGGGAGTACGCCGCAAAGCAGGGAGAGAAAGTGGTTGAATATGCTGGCGTTCAGCTCTTTGTGGAACGGTTTGAACTGCGTTTTCAGGATGAAAAAAGCGAGCTTTCTAAAAAAGAAAGCAAGCTTTTGGAAGTGCTGCTTGAGCGGGGAGAAAAGGTGACGAGTCGGGACCGTCTCATGGAAAAGACGTGGGACACCGACATATTCATCGATGATAATACACTTAACGTGTATATCACGCGGCTCAGAAAAAAACTGCGGGAGCTGAATGCGCCTGTTTCTATTGAAGCGGTGCGGGGCGAAGGCTACCAGCTGAGGGCGCAGTCATGAAGCTGTTTCTCCGGTCTCATGCAGTGCTGATTCTGCTTTTTCTCCTTCAAGGGCTGTTTGTCTTCTTTTATTACTGGTTTGCGGGTCTTCATTCTTTTTCTCACTTGTTTTACATATTGGGCGTGCAGCTTCTTATTTTGGCGGGCTATCTTGCCTATCGCTGGTACAAAGACCGCGGCGTGTATCATTGGCTCAGCTCGGGGCAGGAAGGGACGGATATCCCGTATCTCGGTTCTTCAGTGTTCTGTTCAGAGCTGTATGAAAAGCAGATGGAGTTGATCCGGCTGCAGCACCAGAAGCTCCATGAGACCGAAGCCAAGCTGGACGCGCGGGTGACGTATATGAATCAATGGGTGCACCAAGTAAAGACGCCGCTGTCGGTCATTAATTTAATCATTCAAGAAGAGGATGAGCCCGTTTTTGAACAAATCAAAAAAGAAGTCCGGCAGATTGAATTCGGGCTGGAGACGCTTCTTTATTCTTCAAGGCTCGACCTGTTTGAAAGGGATTTTAAAATTGAAGCGGTTTCCCTGTCCGAGCTTCTCCAATCAGTCATTCAAAGCTATAAACGATTTTTTATTCAATATCGCGTTTATCCGAAAATGAACGTTTGCGATGATCATCAGATTTACACCGATGCCAAATGGCTCAAATTTGCGATTGGCCAAGTGGTCACAAATGCGGTCAAGTATTCAGCGGGCAAGAGTGACAGACTTGAGCTGAATGTCTTCCGCGATGAAGACAGGACGGTGCTTGAAGTCAAAGATTACGGTGTCGGGATTCCCTCACAAGACATCAAGCGGGTGTTTGACCCTTATTACACGGGTGAAAACGGGCGGCGTTTCCAAGAATCTACGGGAATCGGCCTCCATCTCGTCAAAGAAATTACAGATAAGCTCAATCATACGGTGGACATCAGCTCGTCTCCCGGTGAAGGGACATCAGTTCGATTTTCATTTCTTACAAAAATGTAAGGCTGCATTAAGAAAACAACATAGCCCGCTTTGTTTCCCCTTGATAACATGGATTTATGTCAAGGGGATTTTTATGTTGAACGTCCCGGCACTACATGAAAGCAGCCCAGATCAACAAGAATAAAACCATAAGGAGGATTTTCATGGCGAATATGCTTGAAGTCAAACATATAAATAAAACCTATAAAGGACAAGTGTCCTATCAAGCCTTAAAGCAAATTTCATTTTCAATAGAAGAAGGCGAGTTCACGGCGGTGATGGGGCCGTCCGGGTCCGGAAAAACAACGCTTTTGAATATCATTTCAACGATTGACCGTCCAGATTCAGGCGATATCCTGATTCACGGAGAAAACCCGCATCGCCTGAAGCGGACAAAGCTCGCTCATTTCCGCCGCAAGCAGCTCGGATTTGTGTTTCAGGATTTCAACCTTCTGGACACGCTGACGATCGGTGAAAATATCATGCTGCCGTTAACGCTTGAAAAAGAAGCGCCGTCTGTCATGGAAGAAAAACTGCACGGCATCGCGGCAAAGCTCGGAATCGAAAACCTGCTCAACAAACGGACGTTTGAAGTATCCGGAGGACAGCGCCAGCGTGCCGCCATCGCAAGAGCGGTCATTCATAAGCCGTCACTCATCCTGGCCGATGAACCGACGGGCAACCTTGATTCCAAAGCGTCAAAAGACGTCATGGAAACGATGCAGAGCCTGAATCAGGATGATCATGTCACGGCTTTGATGGTGACCCACGATCCTGTTGCGGCAAGCTACTGCCGCCGCGTCATCTTTATAAAAGACGGCGAACTGTTTAATGAGATTTACCGCGGGGAAAACCGCCAAGTATTTTATGAACAAATTCTCGATGTGCTGTCTATGCTGGGGGGAAACGCAAATGACCTTTCTTCAGTTCGCTTATAATAACGTCACGAGAAACAAAAGGGCCTATCTTGCATTCTTTTTAAGCAGCGCCTTTTCCGTTTTGATTTTCTTTACCTTTGCGATGTTCTTGTTTCATCCGGCATTAAAGGAAGGCTACCTGAATAACATCGCCAAAAAAGGCTTAACCGCCGCGGAATGGATGATCTTTGTTTTTTCTTTCTTATTTGTTCTGTATTCGGTTAATGCATTTTTGAAATCGAGAAATAAAGAATTCGGCATTCTGCTCATGCAAGGCATCACGCCGGGGCAGCTGAGAAAGCTCATTACGGCGGAAAATATGATCATCGGCGTCATGTCAATTGCAGCCGGTATTATCGGAGGATTCATTTTTTCAAAGACGTTCTTTACGGTCGGCGCTTATATTTTAGAAATGGACGCGCTGCCTTTGTATATGCCTTGGAAAGCGCTCGGTATTACGGCCTGCGGATTTCTGCTCTTATTTTTCTTTTTATCGCAGTTTACGATCCTTTTTGTCAGATCAAATACGGTTATCAAATTAATAAAGGGCACTGGCAAGGTTAAACCGGAGCCTAAGCCGTCCGTGCTTCTGTCCTTATTCGGCATCGCCTGTCTGTGCGGCGGGTACGGCATGGTTCTTAAAGGCAATGTCCACGGGGCCGAACCGTTTATCATTTTACTGCTCACCGTCATCGGAACATATTTCTTTTTCAGCCAAAGCAGCATATGGATTCTGCGCGCGCTGAAGAAGTGGAAAACCTTTTATCTGCGCGGGAAAAACATCATTTGGGTTTCTGACCTTGTCTATCGTCTAAAAGACAACGCCCGCCTGTTCTTTATTGTCAGCATTATTTCCGCGGTTGCGTTTACTGCGACAGGCGTGCTCGCAATGTACAAATCGACCGTCGGAGCGGAAGAGTCCGCTTATGAAATGGAGTATTTATCTTACAGCAATAATCCAAAAGAACAGACTCATTTGAAAGATATTGACCATGAACTGAAAACACACGGCTTTACGTATAAGAAAGACAAAATAGATGTTTCCTATGTTCGCTATCAGGAAGGAGAAACTGTTCCCCCTGTTTACATGATCAGTGAATCGGATGCGGCAAAATACTTCCATGTCAAAGTGAACGGCCTGAAAGAAGACGAGGCTGTCTATTTCCCGGGAACGTATGACCGCAATTTCAAAAACGAAGCGCCGGATCAGCTGAAGCTGCTGAACCAAAAAGGGGAGCTGTCTGATCAAAAACTGTCGGTAAAAGAAGTCAAAAAACCGCTGATCTCATTGAATGCCATCATCGCAGTGAATGATCAAACCTTTGATCAGCTGAAATCACTCGGTGATCAAGCGTCATTATACGGCTACAGCTATGATCATTGGAAAGACAGTCTTGAGATCAGCCAATCCTTGCAAAATGAGATTTACGGCAATTATATCGACGTGCATTCTGATTTTGCTTCAAAAGCCGGGACTTACTATGATACGGTGCAGCTGCCGAGCCTGAGTTTATTTATCGGCCTGTTTATCGCAATTGTATTCTTTGTCGCGGCAGCAAGTTTCTTATATTTCAGGCTGTTCACTGATTTAGATGAAGACCGGGAGCGCTACCGTTCACTGGCCAAAATCGGCCTGAGTGAGCGTGAAATGGCACAAAGCGTGACAATACAATTGGCGATTCTTTTCTTCTTTCCATTTGTCATTGCCGTCATGCATACACTGTTTGCTTTGAGAACATTGGCTGTGGAAGGCTATTCTGATGTCGCGGGGCCGCTCAGTCTCACCATCGGAGGGTTTTTCATTTTTCAGCTTCTATTCTTCCTCGCGGTGCGGTCAAGCTATTTGAAAAAAATGAACAAGTAAGGGGAGTGCAAAGATGAAAAAAGCAATGGCAATCCTGGCCGTCTTGGCGGCTGCTGCCGTAATATGCGGGCTTCTCTTTTTTCATAACGATGTTACAGACAGATTTAATCCGTTTATTCACCAGCAAGATGTCTATGTTCAGATTGATCGAGATGGCAGACATCTTAGTCCGGGCGGTACTGAATATACATTAGACGGATATAATGCATCCGGGAAAAAAGAAGAAGTGACCTTTTTCGCCGGCAAAGAGCTTCGGAAGAACGCGTATTTGAAGGTGAAGGCGAAAGGAAAGTATGTCGAGACTTGGGAAGAAGTCAAGTTTGAAAATATGCCGGACTCCGTACAATCAAAATTAAAGTGAATCATAAAAAACGGCACAGCGTCATGACTGTGCCGTTTTTTTATTTTTTATTTTCTTCGGCCCGTTTGATCAGCATGTCGGTGATGATATCCACCTGTTTGCTGACAGAAATCGGGTCGTACGGGTAGAACGTGTCAAAGTCATTGATAAACACGCGATTATGTTTAACAGCGTCAAGATTTTTCCAAATAGAGGAATGCTCCAGCTTGTCGAGTGTTTTGCTTTCGCCTTTCGGGTTGTAATCCGTAATGAACATATAGTCTGCGGCATACTCAGGAATAACCTCTTGAGAGAGCTGTTTCATCTCTCCTTTTTTGATGACATCTTGCTCAATTTTTTCAGGCGCTTTTAACCCAAGTGCATTGTATACAGCTTGGCCGCCGCGTCCGCCATTGTCATTGAACACCCAGAATTCGCCCTTGTCTGTGTTTTCATAAATGCCGAAGGTCGCATCTTTGTCGATGACGCCGGCAATTTTCTTCTTAGCTGCTTCCGCTTTTTTGTTAAAGTCAGCCATAAAGGATTTTGCTTTGTCTTTCGCTCCGGCGATTTCTCCGAACATGCTGACTGTGTCTTCTACGTTTTTCGCTGTGTTATAAGGTATGACAACAGTCGGAGCGATTTTCTTTAATTTATCAACATTCTCTTCATTCATGACAACAATTAAGTCAGGCTGAAGCTCCATCACTTTTTCAACGCTGATTGGATCACCAACATCCTTCACATTTTTCAGCTTTGATTTTAAAAACGGATTATCAAATGACCATGAGCCTGAGCCGACCACATTGGCCCCGACAGACAGCAATTCACCGGCATAAAAATCAGTGACGATGCGTTTCGGATGTGCAGGAATGTTGACGTTCCCTTTTGGTGATTTGTATGTTCTCATTTCTGTTTTTTCGGAAGCAGAATCGCTTGAGCTCCCTTTAGAAGCCGTGCCGCTGCAAGCGCTGACAAACATGAGAAGCAGCACAAGCATGCCCACGAGCAATATGTTCTTTTTCATCAAGAACCCTCCCACTATGTATCTCAATAGATTAGTAATGATTATCATTATCAATTAATAATATAGCAAGAAACCTGTTCCCCGTCTATCACTATTTTTAAGGGAGAAAGTTTTTCCCGTTTATGGGTGACGCGGTATGCCTAATCGATTATTATAGGTAAATAGGAGGAGAAAAATATGGGAATTACAAAAAGAGGTTCCGCTTGGGAATGGCTGCATAGCTGGTGGATGCTGTTTATTTTCATGCCTTTTGCCATTACCAGTTTTTTTGCCTTTTTATTTATTGGCATCAAGGTTAGAAATAGAAAGTGGATCATGTACGGCATCATTTATTTTTTCATTTTTGCGTTTGGTTTTGTATTGCCCGATCTGCCCGGTGTTTTTATTGTGGTCCCGTTATGGGCGGTGACCATTATTCATGGATTTAAAGTGCGCCCGCTGTATTTGATTCAGCTGGATGTCTACAAAGATCATGTGGAGGCGCGGGCTTTTGCCGAGGCAAGAAGTGAAGCCGAGAGCAGATTTCATGCACCGAAACAGTCTATTCAGGATATACATATTCGCAAAGAACAGTAAGAAAAAAAGCTCAACACTCGCATTGTGTTGAGCTTTTTATATGTTACTGCTGATAGGATTGCTGCTGAAATGGCGTGTTTTGGCCGAATGGAAGTGTAGACACATTCGTATTCATGACGCTGGATTGTCCAGTAAGTTCCTGTTGCATTTGGTTGCACATGTTGACAACCTGCTGGCACTTTTGAATCGCCATGTCATGCCCGTGCAGTGCTTGCTGAATGGTATGTGCAGCTTGTTGTTCGTGGTTTAGAATCTGCTGCAGCATTTGGATGTTTTGCTGTTCCTGATGAAGCATGTGGCGATATTGCTGGCTGCTTTGCTGTGTTTGCTGAATGAGCTGCTGAGCAGTCTGGCGGCATTGATTCAGCTGCTGCAAGCCGTGTTGTGTATTATGCATGAATGATCCCTCCATGTATCGATTGACGTGAGTCGGTATTATCATGCAACCTGATTGAAAAGAAATTCTGCAAATGAGGAACTACAATTATTTTCCTCAGCCCCTCTGTCTTTGAATGAAAACGGTAAAGATTGTATACTGGGTACAAACCCTTTTTATGTAAATGTTCCGTTTTAACATATAAGAATGGCGGAAAACGAAACCCTGAGATGGGAGAATCGTATTCCGCTTTTTTTCTTTGTTTCGCTCAGAAACCGCCTTCCCCTGCAGTAAATGGGATATTCAGCCGGTTTTCTACTGTACGGAGGCGCTGATTGAGCCGGTTTAAGCGGCGTGTATGGCGTTCAACAGCCTGGCTTAGCTGATTGACCTGCTCGGCAATCCGTGCAATTTCCCGATTTTGACGGCGGTCTTCGTTTGTCAGACGGGTTAATTCTCTTGACTGCTGTTCATTTTGCCGTTCAAGTGCTGCGATTCTTCTTTCCAATGCCGGCTGTCTGTCCATTTGGTATGGATCGTATACATCCTGCTGCGGATAAGGATTGTACTCATAGTGGCTATAGTAAGGTTCCTGCTGAGGCAGCTGAGGGCTGTAATATTGATAAGGGTTCATTATGATCAATCTCCTTGTGGGTGAATTCCTTATAACTTATGTAGTCATTGGCACAGTGGCACGGCATTCGCCCAAAAAGAGGAGGAAAGGATGGTGATCCCCTTGAGAAACAAATATGGCATTTTGTTTTTAATTGCTGTATGCATCATGGTATCGGGCTGCCAGCAGCAAAAAGAAGAGACGCCGTTTTATTACGGAACGTGGGATGAGGGGCTTGCCCCCGGGCCAACGGACGGCGTGAAATCAGCAACAGTCACATTTACCGAAGACGAGGTTGTGGAAACGGAAGTGATGGAAGGAAGAGGAGAGGTACAGCTGCCTTTTATGGCATACAAGGTGATTTCCCAAAGCACTGACGGGTCTATCGAGATTCAGTACCTCGGCCCCTATTATCCGCTCAAAAGCACGCTGAAAAGAGGAGAAAACGGGACATTGATATGGGAGCAAAATGGCCAGAAAAAAACGATGACAAGAATCGAATCAAAGAACGGCAGGGAGGAGAAAGATGAGAAATCAAAAAGCTGAAAGACTGGTGGCAGCGGGGCTTGTTTTACATATCATTCAATGGATATTTATATTATGGGCTTTTCTCAAAGTCAAACATTTATTTAGTGACTATACGATCTATAACCCTAATGTCATCAGCGGCTCCATGCAGTCCTTATCGTTTATACAAATGATGCGCGCTATGATGTACTCAGGGGCAATCGTGAATTATGTGTTGTTTTTTGCCCTTGTATTGCTGATTTATGGCATAGTGCTTCATGCCATCCTGATCGTTCTGGAAATGGCGGCTTACGTCATGATCAGACGGAATCCATCATCTTCATGGGGGTTCTTTTTCATCGCGGCGGGTGTGAAGCTTGCCATCTTGAATATAACCGGCATTCCTTTTCTAGCTGCCGGCTTTCTGCTGATGAAACAGAAAAAAGCAGAAAACGGCGTCAAGGCAGAAAGAAAGCGGAAACCGCGCTTGCGTATCCGAAGACAAGGGCGGCGTCTAAACAGAATCCGGAGAAAACCATCTCTTCCGGTTGAATATCAAAAAGAAAAAACGATATGATGGGACTATAGCCTGAAAACGACATGAAGGAGATGCAGGATGTACAAACTAATTGCAATTGATATGGATGGAACACTTTTAAATGATCATCATGAAGTAACAGAGGAGGTCCGCGACGCCCTTCACGCGGCAAAAGCGGAAGGTGTCAAAATTGTGCTTTGCACCGGCCGGCCTATCGGGGGCGTGCAGAGATATTTAGATGAACTGAATTTAATTGAAGAAGGCGACTATGTCATTGCGTATAATGGAGCGCTTGTTCAAAATACGCATACAAATGAAGTGGTCTCGGAGCTGTCTCTCGGCTATGATGATTTGACTTCATTATATGACCTGAGCTTAGAGCTGAAGACGCCGATGCATTTCTTTGACTCATCTAATTTGTATACGCCTAACCGGGATATTAGCGAATTTACCGTATACGAATCCTATGTGACACAGGTGCCGCTTCATTTCCGCAAGATTGACGAGGTGCCAAAAGATATCCTCATCCCGAAAGTGATGTTTATTGATAAACCGGAGAACTTAAACCGCGTCATTACATCGATTCCAAAAGACGTGAGAGAAAAATATTCAATGGTCAAAAGCGCGCCTTTCTTTTATGAGATTCTGCACCCGGAAGCCAGCAAAGGAAATGCTGTACGCCAGCTGGCTCAGCTGCTTGGAATTGAACAGGCGGAAGTCATGTGCATAGGCGACAACGGGAACGACCTGACAATGATCGAATGGGCGGGCTGCGGGGTTGCCATGGCAAACGCCATCCCAGAAGTATTGGAAGCCGCAAACTTTCAAACACGCTCCAATAATGAACATGGTGTTGCGCATGCGATTCACGAGCTTGTTTTGGCTAAATAATAAAAAATCCAGCCTTCTAAAGGCTGGATTTTTTCGTTTTATTTGATGTAATGTCAATTCTTTGACGAACCGATTTGACTTTCGTTATGCTGATAAAACCAATTCGTTCACAATATGTATGATATTAATCTGAATTGAAAAGGGGACTGATCAAATGTGCACAAGTCTTACATTGGAAACTGCTGACCGTAAACATGTATTAGCGAGAACAATGGATTTTGCATTTCAGCTGGGGACGGAGGTCATTCTCTATCCGCGCCGTTACAGCTGGAAGAGTGAAGCTGACGGAAAGGCCCATCAGACACAGTACGCGTTTATCGGTATGGGGAGAAAACTTGGAAATATATTATTTGCCGACGGTGTTAATGAAAGCGGTTTATCGTGTGCTGCACTTTATTTTCCTGGCTATGCGGAGTACGAAAAAACGATACGGGAAGATACCGTTCACATTGCCCCGCATGAGTTTGTGACATGGGTGCTGTCAGTCTGTAAGTCTTTGGAAGACGTAAAAGAAAAGATTCGATCTTTAACGATTGTAGAGAAAAAATTAGATCTATTGGATACAGTTTTACCGCTTCACTGGATATTGTCAGACCGGACGGGCCGAAGCCTGACGATAGAACCGAGAGCAGACGGCCTCAAAGTCTATGATAATCAACCTGGTGTCATGACGAACAGCCCCGACTTTATATGGCATGTAACCAATCTGCAGCAATATACAGGAATCAGACCGAAGCAATTAGAGAGCAAAGAATTGGGCGGATTAGCCCTTTCTGCTTTTGGCCAAGGCTTAGGAACTGTTGGTCTGCCGGGGGATTATACACCGCCTTCCCGGTTTGTCAGAGCTGTTTATTTGAAAGAACATCTAGAGCCGGCGGCCGATGAAACGAAAGGTGTAACAGCCGCTTTTCACATTTTGGCAAATATGACGATACCAAAGGGCGCAGTGATAACGGAAGAAGACGAAATTCATTATACGCAATATACTTCCGTGATGTGCAACGAAACTGGAAACTACTATTTCCACCACTATGACAATCGGCAAATCCAAAAAGTGAGTTTATTTCATGAAGACCTAGACCGCCTTGAGCCTAAAGTGTTTTCTGCTAAAGCAGAAGAAAGTATTCTAGAACTTAATTAAGATTCAATTAGCTGATTTCGGTATGAATCCGGGATCAGCTTATTTTTTTATGTGATGTCTCAGCTTCTGAATGAGTTGGAAAATGGACCGTTCTACGACGGCGACACGCGCGTTTATTAGCAAAGAGCAAAAGCGACGGCAAAATGCGTATGGTCGGAAGTAGAGATAAGGTACAAGCTACATTTATATAAAACTTGGATCAAAACGAGGTTCAGCATCAGACTGGTTTTGCCAGTATACAGGTTGCACAAATGCCGTCCCATGATACTGCGAAATTCTTTTCAGCTTAAAAAGAAAAATTTAATCTTAACTCATTGACAAACGTCCAAGACAAAGGTACATTTTGATTTATTCATATTAAACGACTAGGAATATAGGAGTTTATTTTTCGGATTATTCAGCCTAAAAACATGATAAAAGGAGTATCGTCATGACAAGCAAAAAGAAACAAATCAAATTAGGGGTATTTTTAGCAGGTACAGGCCATCATGTTGCGTCTTGGCGGCACCCTGACGCGCCGTCAGATGCGAGCATGAATTTGGATTATTTTAAAGAGCTTGCGAAAACAGCGGAGCGGGGCAAGCTGGATATGCTGTTTTTAGCGGACAGCCTTTCTATTGACAGCAAATCACATCCAAATGTATTAACAAGGTTTGAGCCATTCACCCTGCTCTCTGCTTTGGCGCAGGTCACATCAAAAATCGGACTGACAGCAACAGCCTCCACTACATACAGCGAGCCATTCCATATTGCCAGACAGTTTGCGTCATTGGATCATCTCTCCAATGGCCGTGCCGGATGGAACGTCGTCACTTCATCTATTGAATCAACAGCGCTGAATTTCAGCGGTGAAAAGCACCTTGAACACCATTTGCGCTATCAGCGGGCAGAGGAATTTGTCGAGGTTGTAAAGGGGCTTTGGGATTCATGGGAAGAGGACGCTTTTATCCGTAATAAAGAAACGGGTGAATTCTTTGACAAAGAAAAAATGCACGAGCTGAACCACAAAGGAGAATATTTCTCGGTTCGCGGACCTCTAAACGTTTCAAGAACGCCGCAGGGCCAGCCTGTCATTATCCAGGCAGGATCATCAGGAGACGGAAAAGCGCTCGCTGCCAGAACAGCAGAAGTGATCTTCACAGCACAAAACCACCTGGAATCAGCTCAGGAATTTTATCAATCCATTAAAGAACAGGCTGCGGAATTCGGACGTGATCCAGAAAAAATTGCCATCATGCCGGGTATTTTCCCAATCATTGCCGATACAGAAGAAGCAGCGCAAGCCAAATACAAGGAGCTTCAAGATCTGATTATCCCATCTGTCGGTCTGCAAATTCTCCAAAATTACTTAGGCGGAATTGATTTGTCGGCATATCCGCTTGATGGGCCGCTGCCGAAGCTTGACGCAGAAGCTTCCAATGCGGTGAAGAGCCGCTTCAAGCTTGTTCAGGAGATGGCTGAACGTGACAATATGACGATACGAGAGCTTTACAAATACGTTGCAGGCTCCAGAGGCCACCATATCTTCGTCGGCACGCCGGAGCAGCTCGCCGACAAGATGCAGGAATGGGTGGATACGAAAGCGTGTGACGGGTTTAACATCATGCCTCCGCTTCTTCCAGAAGGAATTGAAGTGTTTGTTGATCAAGTGGTTCCGATTTTACAGGAGCGCGGCGTGTTCAGAAAAGAATATGAAGGCACAACATTACGAGAGCATTTCGGTTTGGAAAAGCCGGTAAACCGCTATGCAAAGTAAGGAGGAACGCTAGATGAAGCCACGATACCGCCTTGCAGTTGAACGTGATGCCGAACAGCTTCTCGAGCTGACATTGCGGGCTTATGAACCGATTCGAAAGCTCGGCATTCGTTTTGCTGCCGCTCATGCGGATTTGGATTTGGTGCTGAAAAATATTCGGGAAAATGCTTGCTACGTCATGGAAGAAGACGGGAGGATCATCGCGACCATCACCTTGAGAATGCCTTGGGGAAAACAGCCGGGACCGTATGGCGTTCCGCATATCTGGTGGTTTGCTGTGGACCCCGACACCGGAAAAAAAGGAATCGGAACAAAGCTGCTTCAATGGCTGGAGGAAACAATCCTTCGCGATACGTTAAAGGTTCCGTTTGTCTCACTCGGAACAGCGGATAAGCATCCGTGGCTGATTGAGATGTACGAACGAAAAGGATATGTCCGCTCAGGTGAACAAGACCTTGGAAAAGGGCATATCACAGTCTATATGAAAAAACAATTGCGACATGATCTATAAAAATAGAAAAGGCGGGAAAATCAAATGAAGATGAAAAAATGGACAGTGCTGGTCGTTGCTGCATTATTAGCGGTGCTCTCAGCTTGCGGCAATGGAAACAGCAGCAGTAAAGAGGCTGACAATGTGCTTCATGTCGGTGCGACAGGACAAAGTTACCCATTTGCTTATAAAGAAAACGGAAAGCTGACAGGTTTTGACGTGGAAGTGATGGAAGCAGTCGCTAAGAAAATTGACATGAAACTGGACTGGAAGCTGCTTGAATTCAGCGGGCTGATGGGAGAGCTTCAAACAGGCAAGCTTGACACCATTTCCAACCAGGTAGCTGTGACAGACGAACGTAAGGAAACGTATAACTTTACGAAACCATACGCTTATGCGGGAACACAGATTGTCGTCAAAAAAGACAATACAGACATCAAATCAGTAGACGATTTAAAAGGCAAGACAGTCGCAGCCGTTCTCGGTTCAAACCACGCGAAAAACCTTGAAAGCAAAGATCCTGATAAAAAAATCAATATCAAAACGTACGAAACACAAGAGGGTACGCTGAAGGATGTTGCGTACGGCCGTGTAGACGCTTATGTCAACAGCCGAACTGTATTGATCGCGCAAATCAAGAAGACCGGTTTGCCATTAAAGCTTGCAGGAGATCCGATTGTTTACGAACAGGTTGCATTCCCATTTGCCAAGGACGATGCGCACGACAAGCTCCGCAAAAAAGTCAATAAGGCCCTAGATGAATTGCGTAAAGACGGAACACTGAAAAAACTCTCTGAAAAATACTTTAATGAAGATATCACAGTAGAACAAAAGCATTAAGAAACGGCGGTGACTCACCAGAATGAACACGATTGATTGGGAATTCATGATATCAGCGTTCCCGACTTTAATTCAGGCCCTTCCGATCACGTTGTTTATGGCCATAGCGGCTATGATTTTTGCCATTATCGGAGGACTTATTCTCGCACTCATTACAAAGAACAAAATTCCAGTGCTTCATCAGCTGTCAAAGCTGTATATATCCTTTTTCCGAGGCGTGCCGACACTGGTGCAGCTGTTCTTAATCTATTACGGGCTGCCGCAGCTATTTCCAGAGATGAGCAAAATGACAGCTCTCACAGCCGCTATCATCGGGTTAAGCTTAAAAAATGCAGCATATTTGGCAGAAATCTTCAGGGCTGCCCTCAATTCTGTTGATGACGGGCAGCTGGAGGCGTGCCTGTCTGTCGGTATGACAAAATTTCAGGCATACAGACGGATTATTTTGCCGCAAGCGATCCGAAATGCGATCCCGGCAACGGGCAATACATTTATCGGGCTCCTGAAAGAAACGTCACTGGCCTTTACATTAGGGGTCATGGAGATGTTCGCCCAAGGGAAGATGTACGCTTCAGGAAACCTCAAATATTTTGAGACGTACTTGGCGGTTGCGATCGTCTATTGGGTTCTTACCATGATCTACAGCATGTTGCAGGACTTGTTTGAACGTGCCATGAGCAAGCCATACCGGACTTAGAGGTGAAATCAGTTGATAACAGTAAAAAATATTCGCAAAGCGTTTAAAGATCTCGTCGTGCTCGACGGAATCGATCTAGAAGTGAAACGCGGAGAAGTGGTGGCAATCATCGGTCCGTCCGGTTCCGGAAAATCAACGCTTCTCCGGTGCTTAAATCTATTAGAGCGTCCGGATCAAGGCCTTATTGAAATCGGAGAAGCCAAACTGAACGCGGAAAAGTTTACACGCAAGGAAGCACATCGGCTTCGCCAGCAAACGGCCATGGTCTTTCAAAACTACAATCTGTTTAAAAATAAAACGGCTCTGCAAAACATTACAGAAGCTTTAATCGTGGCTCAACATAAACCACGCGACGAAGCGAAACGTATTGGAATGGAGATTCTGAAACAAGTCGGTCTGGAGCATAAGGCTGACAGCTATCCGATCACAATGTCCGGCGGCCAGCAGCAGCGAATCGGCATTGCGCGGGCGCTTGCGGTCAATCCGCATGCGATTTTGCTGGATGAACCAACGTCAGCGCTTGACCCTGAGCTCGTCACAGGGGTGCTTCAGGTCATCAAGTCCATTGCGGAAAAACAAACAACGATGATCATTGTTACACACGAAATGGCGTTTGCAAAAGAGGTTGCTGATCAAGTGATTTTTATGGCAGACGGCCATATTATCGAGCAGGGAACGCCAGAGGAATTGTTTGACCATCCGAAAAACGAACGGACGAAACGATTTATCAAGCAGGTGGGAGAGCCTGCAGAGCTTATATAAGAAGGAGAGAAGAACAATGGCCGACAAAGCGTTTCATACCCGTTTAATCAATATGCGGCGTGATCTTCATGAACATCCTGAACTGTCATTTCAAGAGATTGAAACGACGAAAAAAATCCGCCGCTGGCTTGAGGAGGAGCAAATCGAAATACTTGATGTTCCTCAATTGGAGACTGGTGTGATTGCAGAAATCAAAGGACGGGAAGACGGCCCCGTGATAGCAATACGAGCGGACATTGATGCGCTCCCGATCCAAGAACAGACGAATCTCCCATTTGCATCTAAGGTTGATGGCACAATGCATGCATGTGGACACGATTTTCATACTGCTTCTATTATTGGCACAGCGATTTTGCTGAATCAAAGAAAGGCCGAGCTGAAAGGTACAGTCCGCTTTATCTTTCAGCCGGCCGAAGAAATTGCCGCAGGAGCAAGAAAGGTCATAGAAGCTGGTGTACTTGATGACGTTTCCGCGATTTTCGGCATGCACAATAAGCCGGATCTGCCTGTCGGAACCATTGGTGTAAAGGAAGGTCCGCTTATGGCAAGTGTTGACCGGTTTGAGATCGTCATCAAAGGGAAAGGCGGACACGCCGGCATCCCGAATAACAGTATTGATCCAATCGCTACAGCCGGACAAATCATCAGCGGGCTGCAATCTGTGGTCAGCCGCAATATCAGCTCACTGCAAAACGCAGTCGTCAGTATCACAAGAGTACAGGCGGGCACCTCGTGGAACGTAATTCCAGACCAAGCTGAAATGGAGGGGACGGTTCGAACCTTTCAAAAAGAAGCGCGGCAGGCTGTTCCAGAGCATATGAGACGAGTGGCTGAAGGAATTGCAGCGGGCTATGGGGCACAAGCAGAATTCAAGTGGTTTCCTTATTTGCCTTCCGTTCAGAATGACGGCACATTTTTGAATGCGGCATCCGAAGCTGCGGCACGGCTTGGCTATCAAACCGTTCACGCTGAGCAGTCTCCGGGCGGAGAAGACTTCGCTCTGTATCAAGAGAAGATTCCGGGATTTTTTGTCTGGATGGGAACGAACGGGACGGAGGAGTGGCATCATCCGGCCTTTACACTGGATGAAGATGCCCTTACGGTTGCCTCACAATACTTTGCGGAGCTGGCGGTTATTGTATTGGAGACCATCAAATGAGCAAACAAGGGCTGACAGCAGGTCTTGCAGCGGCTGTGAGAACATCACAACCTGAGCATTCAGTTGACGCGATTCGCGAAGCAAAAAAAGGATTACTTGATTTTACTGCCGCTTCATTCGCAGGAAGAGAAGATAAAGGAATTCAAAAGCTCCTCCGTCTGATAGAGGATGAAGGAGGCCGGCCCCTTGTTCCTATTATCGGACAGGGCAAAAAGGCCGCGCCATTACAATCCGCGATGCTGAATGGATTTATCGCCCATGCATTGGATTTTGATGATGTCCACTCCGATGTAAGAGGACACCCCAGTGCAGTCATCGTACCGGTCCTTATTGCATCTGCCGCTCGCGGACATGACGAGCGGCTTCTTGGCGCTTATATTGTTGGTGTTGAAGTGATGGCACGGCTGGGAGAATCTATTGGCAGCCGCCACTATGAAAAGGGCTGGCATAATACAGGAACGCTTGGTGCCATCGCTGCTGCCTGCGCCGTAGGTTATGCTGAGGAGCTGACTCAGGAAGAGCTGGAAAAAGCAATTGGTTTTGCGGCTACGCAATCTGCTGGGATGAGGGTGCAATTTGGAACAGAAATAAAACCGCTGCACGCCGGTTTGGCGGCTCAGGCTGGCTTGCTGGCCGTTAAGCTGGCCCAATCAGAATTTGGCGGGTCCCGCACGGCATTTGATGGAGAAACTGGTTTCTTCAGTCTGTACGGTGACGTTGAGAAAGCACAACACACTTTGCTAAACGATTGGGGGGCACCGTGGAGAATTGTGCAGCCGGGTCTATGGTTTAAAATCTATCCATTTTGTTCCGCGGCACACCATGCAGCAGATGCGGTACGACAGCTTATCTCCGAAGAAACCATTTCTGCTGCCAATACCGAACGTATTGAAGTGATATTTCCGCCAGGCGGAGATGCTGCATTGACGGAAAGATCTCCAAAAACTGGAGAGGAAGGCCGTTTCAGCGTTGAATATGTGATTGCTCTTGCTTTGCATGGACACGGCCTGACCGTTGAACATTTCAGCAGCCAGCCGATCCCAAGCGGGGTTCAAACGACAATGGGGCGAATTCAGCGCGTATATGACAATGCTATTCAGCCGGCTCCTCATGCCGTTCCAAAAGGCCGTTTCACGATTGTCCGGGCCTATTTATCAGACGGCCGGATTTGCGAAGCGCGTGTGGACTGCCCAAAAGGGGCGCCAGGAAATGAGCTGTCTGAAGAAGACATAAAAGAAAAATTGACATTAACGGTCCCGCAAGAAAAAGCGCGGAGAATCATAACAGCCGTTGAAAAAGCCGATATAAAAGAATTTTTAGCTCATATTGAATAAGATCAACTCTATTCGGTGATTTCAGATGATATGATAAAACCAATCATACGTTTGAAAAAGGAGAAAACCATGACGGTGAATGACGCGGTTGTATTCATTTTGGCTGCCTTTTTACTATGGGGAGCGGCGGATTATTGTTTGGGAAACAGATGGGGGCTAGGCGAGCGGTTTGCGGACGGCTTTAAGGCTATGGGGCCGCTGGCGCTGTCCATGATCGGAATTGTGTCGCTGGCGCCCGTGCTGGCAGCAATCCTGATTCCCATTGTTGCTCCGTTTTACACGGCGATTGGCGCGGACCCTTCTTCCTTTGCGAACACCATTTTGGCGATTGATATGGGAGGATATGCGCTGGCTGGAGAAATGGCGAAAGATCCGCAGGCCGGGCTGTTTTCATGGGTGTTTTTAGGAACAATGATGGGACCGGCAATCGTCTTCACGATTCCCGTCGCTCTTGGCATCATCGAAAAAGAGGATCATCCGTATTTTGCGAAAGGCATATTAATCGGGCTGTGCACAGTGCCGATCGGTTGCTTAATCGGCGGATTATGCGCAGGCTTTGACATCGGCATGATAGGTAAAAATCTTCTGATCCCGAGTCTGTTATCTGCTGTGATCGCTTTTGGGTTATGGCGATACACCGACAGAATGATTCAGTTGTTTCATCTCTTCGGGAAAGCGGTCAGTGTGGTTGCGATTATCGGGCTTGCAGCTGTTTCAGTTGAAACGATGACCGGCATTGTGCTGATTCCGGGAATGGAGAATGTCGAGACAGGGATACAAACGACAGGGACCATCGCCATTGCCTTGGCAGGGGCGTTTCCAATGACGGCTTTTATTACAAAAACCTTTAAAAAACCGCTTCAGGCCCTGGGGAAACACCTTCATTTAGATGAGACAGCAACAGCAGGATTAGTGACCTCTTTGGCGCATCATATCCCGATGCTGGCTTCATTAAAGAATATGACGCCGAGAGGAAAGGTCATCAATGTCGCGTTTGCGGTCAGCGGCGCCTTTGTACTCGGCAGCCATCTCGGTTTTGTAGCTGGAATGAAAAAAGAAATGGCGGCGGCCATGATCATTGGGAAATTAGCAGGCGGAGTCACAGCTGCCGCAGCGGCTGCTTGGATGACACCTGCACAATCAGCTAAACAGCAAAAACGTATCTCAGCCAGCCATAGCTGAGGCAGAAGCTGTTTCAACTTTGTCCAAACGGGAATGTTACAGTAAAGATTTCTGTGAAAGAGGGTTGGACACATGGCGGTGAAAGACCGGTACATGTCAAAAATAAAACAGGAAACCAAGCCTTGGATCAAACGATTCGGGAGGCTTGGTTATTTTGCATTCGGCGGCGTTTTTATTCTGCTTGGGGTTTTGGCTTTTATGACGGCTGCCGGGGCAGGCCGCGCCAAAGATTCGAGCGGAGCGCTCCAAACGCTATCACGCATGCCGTATGGGTCACTATTGCTTTTTTTAATAGGCATCGGCCTTATCGGCTATGTGATCTGGATGGTGTTAAGCGCGATCAAGGACACAGAGGGGCACGGAAACAGCAGGCGAGGCCTGTCACGGAGAATAGGAAACTTTTTCAGTGCCGCCGTTTACACATCCATCGCTTGGAATGCCTTGCGATTTGTGTTTGGCCAAGGGGACGGCGGCACTTCAGAACAGACGTGGTCCGCTTATGTATTGGCGCAGCCATTCGGCCAATGGCTCACAGGGCTTACGGGTGCGGGTTTTATCGTATTTGCGATTGTTCAATTTATGAAAGGCGTTCGGGCTGCTTTTATGAAAGAATTCGATACATCAAAAATGAACAAACAGATGATATGCATCACGAAAAACACCGGGCGCGCAGGCAATATCGCCCGCTCCATTATTTTCTCAGCCATCGGCTATTTTCTCATCAAGACAGCCATGACCGCTGATCCCGACGACACAAGAGGCTTTGACGGTGCGCTCGCCGAACTCGCGCAGCAGCCGCATGGCAAATTGATTCTGTCTATATTGGCATTAGGCCTGATCCTATATGGAATGTACGCCATTATGAAAGGCATTTATCAGCATATGACCTGGGAGAAATAAGCTCTGGGCAGGTTGCGCCCAGAGCGTTTTTCAGTTTCTTAGAAATCAGGTGGATGAAAGCCGGCGCCAGCCTGTATAATAAAAGCAAATCAAAAGCAGTTTTATCAGGACTGATCCACAGGGAGGTGCAGAATGGATCGGGAAAAACAACAATTAAGCATAGAAGCGGCAAGGCTTTACTATCAGTCTGACTACAGTCAGCAGCAAATTGCTGAGCAGCTCAACATTTCAAGGCCAACCGTTTCCCGGCTGCTGCAATATGCGAAAGAAAAAGGGTATGTCCAGATTCGCGTCATGGACCCATTTGAGGATTTGGATGCGCTCGGTTCCATACTTGAAGAGAAATACGGGCTCCTTGAGGCGCATGTTGTGTTTTCCCCGACACCCGATTATGCAGGAATTACACATGACCTAAGCCGCTATGGTGCAGAATATATGCATGAAACGGTAAAAGACGGCGACATTGTCGGCGTCAGCTGGGGAACCACCATGTATCAAATCGCGCAAAACATGCAGCCGAAGCAGGTAAAAGGCGTCGAGGTCGTCCAGCTAAAAGGCGGCATCAGCCATTCCCGGGTAAACACGTATTCGGCTGAAACGATTCAGCTGTTTGCAGAGGCTTTTCAAACGATGCCGCGCTATCTCCCGCTTCCCGTCGTGTTTGATAATGCGGATGTGAAGCGAATGGTGGAGAAAGACCGTCATATTGAGCGGATCATCGAGATGGGAAAGCAGGCGAATATCGCTCTCTTCACGGTGGGGACTGTCCGTGATGAAGCGCTGTTGTTCCGACTCGGATATTTTAACGAAGAAGAGAAAGCCCTGCTGAAAAAACAGGCCGTGGGGGATATTTGTTCACGCTTTTTTGATGCGAAAGGGAATATTTGCAGCAGCGCCATCAATGACCGGACCATCGGTGTTGAGCTTCAAGACCTTAGACTGAAGGAACGCTCCATTTTAGTTGCCGGCGGAAGCAGAAAAGTATCTTCCATTCACGGAGCATTAACCGGAAAATATGCCAACGTTTTAATCATTGACCAGCATACCGCGAGGGCGCTTGTTAATGATTTGTGACACGTTCAAACCTTTCATTGAACAAAATTTCAATTACCAATTTACATATGTTCAAAAGTCGGTTATGCTAAAAAATATCTTAACAAAAAAGGAAGTGTGCGAAGGATGTCATTAGCCAACATAATTGATCATACAGCTTTGAAACCGCATACACAAAAAGCGGACATTCTAAAACTAATTGAAGAAGCGAAAACATACAAATTTGCTTCAGTATGTGTCAATCCGACATGGGTGGAGCTTGCTGCAAAAGAGCTTAAGGGAACTGGAGTCGACGTTTGTACGGTCATCGGCTTCCCGCTCGGTGCCAATACAACTGAAACAAAAGCGTTCGAGACAAAAGACGCCATTTCAAAAGGCGCCACTGAAGTGGATATGGTCATTAATATTGCCGCTTTAAAAGACAAGGAAGACGATGTGGTGGAAGCTGATATCCGCGGTGTAGTGGAAGCTGCAGCCGGAAAAGCGCTTGTCAAAGTCATTATCGAAACGTGCCTTCTGACTGATGAAGAAAAAGAACGTGCATGCCGTTTAGCGGTGTCTGCGGGAGCGGATTTCGTAAAAACATCAACAGGCTTTTCTACAGGCGGCGCAACGAAGGAAGATATCGCCTTAATGCGCAAAACAGTAGGACCTGATATCGGCGTGAAAGCATCTGGCGGCGTCAGAACGAAAGAAGATGTAGACACAATGGTAGAGGCCGGAGCAAGCCGAATTGGCGCCAGCGCAGGCGTTTCTATCGTAAAAGGAGAAAATGCATCAGGCGGAGACAACTATTAAGAGCTGACGGAAGGCAGACTGCTTTCCGTTTTCTGAGGAAACAGTAATTGTAAGCGAATACAAATAAAGGAGAAACACATATGAAGTATTTGATTGGGATTATCGGTTTACTCGTGTTTTTAGGCCTCGCGTGGATCGCGAGCAGCGGCAAAAAAAGAATTAAGATCCGCCCAATTGTTGTTATGCTCATTTTGCAATTTATTCTTGGCTACATTCTCCTCAATACCGGAATAGGGAATTTCCTCGTGGGAGGATTTGCAAAAGGATTCGGTTACCTGCTTGAATACGCGGCAGAGGGAATTAACTTTGTGTTTGGCGGCTTGGTGAATGCGGACCAAACGACATTCTTTATGAATGTTCTCTTGCCAATCGTGTTTATATCCGCTCTGATCGGGATTCTGCAAAAGTGGAAAGTCCTCCCGTTTATTATTAGATATATTGGCCTTGCCCTCAGCAAGGTAAACGGTATGGGAAGATTGGAATCGTATAACGCAGTGGCTTCTGCGATTTTAGGGCAGTCAGAAGTATTTATCTCCTTGAAGAAAGAACTCGGTCTTTTAAATCAGCAGCGCTTGTACACGCTTTGCGCATCTGCGATGTCAACTGTGTCAATGTCGATTGTCGGCGCGTATATGACAATGCTGAAACCGGAATATGTTGTAACAGCACTGGTCTTGAACTTATTTGGCGGTTTCATAATTGCTTCTATTATTAATCCGTACGAGGTTGCAAAAGAAGAGGATATGCTTCGTGTTGAGGAAGAGGAAAAACAATCCTTCTTCGAAGTGCTCGGAGAATACATCCTTGACGGTTTCAAAGTGGCGGTTGTCGTCGCTGCGATGCTGATTGGATTTGTCGCGATTATCGCCTTGATCAATGGCATTTTTAATGCAGTATTCGGTATTTCGTTCCAAGGCATTCTTGGATATGTGTTTGCTCCATTCGCTTTTCTTGTGGGTATCCCATGGAATGAAGCTGTTAATGCGGGAAGCATTATGGCAACAAAAATGGTATCGAATGAATTTGTCGCCATGACGTCGCTTACGCAAAACGGTTTCCATTTCAGCGGCCGTACAACAGCGATCGTATCGGTATTCCTTGTGTCATTTGCGAACTTCTCCTCAATCGGAATCATTGCCGGTGCCGTAAAAGGACTGAATGAAAAGCAAGGAAATGTCGTCGCTCGTTTCGGCTTGAAATTATTATACGGTGCTACGCTTGTCAGCTTTTTATCAGCAGCAATTGTGGGCTTGATTTACTGAACTTAATCGAAAAGGATCGGTGACCAAACATGAGAATGGTAGATATCATCATCAAAAAACAAAACGGAAAAGAACTCACCACTGAAGAAATTCAATTTTTCGTGAACGGCTATACAGACGGAAGCATTCCTGATTATCAGGCAAGCGCGCTTGCTATGGCGATTTTCTTCCAGGATATGAGTGACCGTGAACGCGCGGACTTGACGATGGCTATGGTGAACTCCGGTGAAACGATTGATCTTTCTGCCATTGAAGGAATTAAAGTGGATAAACACTCCACCGGCGGCGTCGGCGACACGACAACGCTCGTTCTCGCTCCGCTTGTTGCGGCTCTTGATGTGCCGGTTGCTAAGATGTCCGGCCGCGGCCTCGGCCATACGGGCGGCACGATTGATAAGTTAGAGGCAATCGATGGCTTCCACGTGGAACTGACGAAGGATGCATTTATTAAACTTGTGAACCGCGACAAGGTTGCGGTCATCGGCCAAAGCGGCAATTTAACGCCGGCTGATAAAAAACTGTACGCGCTTCGTGATGTAACGGGAACGGTCAATTCCATTCCGCTCATTGCAAGCTCGATTATGAGCAAAAAAATCGCTGCCGGGGCGGACGCCATCGTGCTTGACGTAAAAACGGGTGCGGGCGCCTTCATGAAAACAGAAGAAGACGCAGCTGAACTTGCCAAAGCGATGGTACGGATCGGAAATAACGTCGGCCGTCAAACAATGGCTGTCATTTCAGACATGTCCCAGCCGCTCGGCTTTGCGATCGGAAATGCGCTTGAGGTCAAAGAAGCGATCGACACACTCAAAGGCGAGGGACCTGAGGATCTTCATGAGCTTGTCTTAACGCTCGGCAGCCAGATGGTTGTGCTTGCGAAAAAAGCCGATACATTGGACGAAGCAAGAGCGAAGCTGGAAGAAGTCATGAAAAACGGCAAAGCGCTTGAGAAATTCAAGGATTTCCTGAAAAACCAAGGCGGCGACAGCTCAATTGTTGACGATCCGTCTAAGCTTCCGCAAGCCGCATATCAAATTGATGTGCCTGCCAAAGAAGCGGGTGTCGTCTCCGAAATCGTTGCGGACGAAATCGGCGTCGCGGCGATGCTGTTAGGTGCCGGCCGCGCCACAAAAGAAGACGAAATCGATTTAGCCGTCGGCATCATGCTCCGCAAAAAGGTCGGCGACAAAGTAGAAAAAGGGGAACCGCTCGTAACGCTTTACGCTAACCGAGAAAACGTCGATGAAGTCATCGCAAAAGTCTATGACAACATCCGCATCGCCGCGGAAGCGAAGGCGCCGAAGCTGATTCATACGTTAATTACAGAATAAAAAATAAAGCACATCCCATGCTGAGCGGGGTGTGCTTTTTTAATTATAGGATGTGATCGGCTGGATATTCCTCTTGGCTGATTTTTTTCGCTTTTGTAACATTTCTTTTGAAATGGTAGATGAGATAGCAAAGGATGATACAAGGAACTCCGCAGAAAAGTGCGATTCTTTGATTGGGATCAAAAGCAAGACCGATACAAGAAGCAGAACATAATAAGAGAGCGGCTATAGGCATAAGAGGATAAAGCGGCGTGCGAAATGTCAGATCTTTTACATTCCCCCCTTTTTTCAAAAATCTCTTTCGAAACAAGAGTTGGGACAAGGCAATGCTCATCCAGACCACGACTCCTGCAAATCCAGCAATTGCTACCATCACCACATAGACAGTTCCAGGGGCCACGATACTGGAAACGAGAGATAAACAAGATACAGCCATACTGATCATTAAGGCATTTAAAGGAATGCCTTTAGATGTCACTTTCTTAAAACGGGAGCTGATCATGTTTTCATTTGCTAACGACCACATCATACGGGTCGAAGCATATAAGCCTGAGTTGGCGACAGACAGCAAGGCTGTTAATATCACGAAATTCATAATATCAGCAGCGTAAGGGATTCCGATCTCCGCAAATACGGCTACAAACGGGCTTTCAATCACGCCTGCGTCCTTCCAAGAAATCAACCCGGATAATATGAAGACAGCGCCAATGAAAAAAATCACGGTTCTCCATGCGACATTACGGATGGATCGCGGAATATCCTTTTGAGGATTTGCTGATTCTCCTGCTGTAACGCCGATTAACTCTGTACCAGAAAAGGCAAAACTCACAGATATCATCGCGATAAAAACGGCGAGAAAGCCATTCGGAAACAGCCCGCCATGGTCCGTGAAGTTTGACAACATAGGAGCATCCGCCGTTCCGTTTAAAGAGATCAGGCCAAACATGGCGGCTCCTCCTAAAATGATAAATAAAATAATGGTGACAATCTTTACGCTGGAAAACCAAAATTCAGTTTCCGCAAATAACTTAACTGAAAATGCGTTGCATATAAAAAGAAGGGCTGCAAAAATCGCACTCCACATCCATACACTGCTGTCAGGGAACCAGCGCTGCATGAGAATACCTGATGCGGTAAACTCAGAGCCTACCGTCACCACCCAATTGATCCAGTACATGATGCCGACCATAAAACCGGTAGATGGACCGATAAATGTTGTAGCATATTTTTGAAAAGAGCCGGTCACCGGCATGGCAACCGACAATTCGCCGAGACATTGCATGACGAGGTACATCATCAACCCGCCGATTACATAAGCGAGTATCGTACCGCCGGGTCCGGCTTGATGTAGCGTATAGCCCGTACTGAGGAAAAGTCCTGTGCCTATGACGCCTCCCAATGAGATCATAAATAGGTGCCTGCTTTTCATTGTGCGTTTTAGCTGTTGGCTGCTGTTCTCCTGAAGATTCACTGTCTCGCCCTCCTTTTAACTGCCATTCATTAGGCAAATGAGTTTCCTATACCCAAAATACAACCTGCCAGAAGATCACTTGAATGGGGAGAGTTTCATTCCTTTTAATGCGTGTAACAGAACATGAGCTGCAGCTCTGCTTGTCATATCTCGAAAATCGAGGGTAGGATCGACTTCAACAATTTCAATCCCGGCAACATTGGGCTGTTGTGCGATGTACTTGACTGCTTCAAGCAATTCGTCTGTATAGAGGCCGCCCGGGCCAATCGCTGGACAGCCGGGTGCATGGGACTGGTCTAAGACATCCATGTCAACAGATATAAAAATGAAATCTGTTCTATCTTGAACAACAGGCAAAATCTCTTTTAACGTTGGGATTAGTCCTTTTTCGCGGATCATGTCCATCGTGTGAATGTTCACGCTATGTTTTTTTGCATATGCTTCATAGGCCTGGCTGTTGCTGAATTCTCTGATACCCAGCTGGATCAAATGTTGACCTTCAATAATCTCTTCATCCAAAAGGCGGCGGAAGGGGGTGCCGTTTGTCGGCCCCCCGTCCTCCGTATTGCGAACATCGTGATGGGCATCAAATTGAATCACCGCTGTCGTTCCTTTTGTTTGTGCTATCGCTTTTATAGTGGAGTAGCTGATAGAGTTATCTCCCCCGAGTATGAGCGGCACCCAATCCGGATGGTCCGAAAGCAGAGCGTGCATGGTTTGGAAAATGTGATGATGTGACTTTACGATATCAGTGACATGAATATCGATATCCCCCAGATCATATAGAAGCTCTGCTACGACGTGCTCTCCAAGCTCAGCAGAATAGGCTGATGAATGTTTCAGAGCCTGGCGTATTGTTCCGGGTGCAAAGGAAGCGCCTGAATGACTGATGGATGATTTTGATAGGGGGACACCCATCAACGCCGGTCCCTTAATGTCTTGGCCGTCCCATGTTGCGATCAGGTCGCTCATTTTTGTGACATCCCGGTCTTTAAACGAAGATCCGGCCTCTCTGAGAAAAGGGTACTTATCCAAGAATGGCTCCCTCCCTGTTGACAACAATTGTTCCGTTTTTCATGACTTGATGTACATGATTAACCCCGTAGTGATACGGAATATACATATAGTTCGTGGCTTGCCAAATGACTAGATCAGCTGAGCGGCCGACTTTGAGCTGACCGGCTTCTTCTCCTTTCCCTATGGCGTATGCGGCATTGACTGTGACCGCGTGCCATATTTCTTCTGCAGTCATCTTCAGATGAAGCGCGGCAATCGACATGATCAGCTGGATATTTTCAGTCGGCGAGCTGCCAGGGTTAAAATCCGTTGCCAAGCTGATACATACACCTTCATCAATCATAGCTCTTGCCCTGGCGTATGTGCTTTTGCCAAGATAAAATGTCGTGCCCGGCAAGAGGACGGCGATCGTTCCTGCCTCAGCCAATTTCTTTATGCCTTCGTCCGATGCACCTACCAAATGGTCGGCTGAGACGGCCTTTAGCTCACCTGCTAATTCAGCACCTCCAAGCGGATCGATTTCATCTGCGTGTATTTTTAATCCGAAGCCTGCCTCAGCTGCTTTTTGTAAATAACGGCGGGATTGGCTGACTGTAAAAACGCCTGTTTCTGTAAAGATATCAGCGAAGCTGGCGAGTTCCAGCTCTTTGATTTCCGGCAAAAGGGAAAGCATTTGATCCAGAAATTGATCTGGATCGTTTTGATATTCGGGAGGAATCGCATGGGCTCCCATAAATGTGGAGACAAGGTCAACAGGCTGGCTTTCATGCAGTTTCTTTGCGACACGCAACTGTTTGAGCTCTGTCTCTTTTTCCAAGCCGTAGCCACTTTTCACTTCTGCTGTGGTTGTGCCGTAGGACAGCATTCTTTGCAGATGAAAATGGGCTTTTTGCAGCAGCTCTTCTTCTGAAGCCGCCCTGGTATCCTTGACTGTAGACAGAATCCCGCCGCCCTGCGCCAGAATATCCAAATATGAAATGCCCTGAAGCTTAAGGTTCATCTCCTTTTCACGAGATCCGCCAAATACAAGATGGGTGTGCGGATCAACGAGGCCAGGCGTTACAAGGCGTCCCGAACAGTCAATGATTTCGTCTGCCTCGTAACCGGCTTCAGCCCCTTTTTGTCCGGCGAACACAATTTTCTGTTCATGGACGCCGACAACAGCGTCTTCGATCACATGAAGATCCTGCATGCTTTTGCCTGCCCGCGGACCGCTGCTTTCCATCGTCAAAAGCTGACCGATGTTGATGAGAATCGTATCAATTTGCTTTGGCATGTCATCACTCCTTTATTTTTGCATCGGCACGATAATGTCCTGTTCCTTCGCTACTTCAACGGCACGTTCATAACCCGCATCCGCATGACGGATAATGCCCATTCCTGGGTCGCTCGTTAAGACCCGCGCGAGCCGCTCGTCAGCCAGCTCACTTCCATCGGCCACTGCAACCATGCCGGCATGCAGGGAATAGCCCATTCCGACGCCGCCGCCATGGTGGAAGGAAACCCAGCTTGCACCCGCCGCCGTGTTGACAAGCGCATTTAGCACAGCCCAATCACCGACAGCGTCACTTCCGTCCTTCATCGCTTCTGTTTCCCGGTTTGGAGAGGCGACAGACCCGCAGTCCAAATGATCTCTCCCAATAACGACAGGCGCTTTTAGCTCCCCGGTTCTAACCAGCTCGTTAATGGCGAGGCCCATCTTTTTTCGTTCTCCATATCCAAGCCAGCAGATACGGGACGGCAAGCCTTGGAAGGTGACTTTTTCCTGTGCCATATCAATCCAGCGGTGAAGGGCTTTATTTGTCGGGAACAGCTCTTTTAATAACGCATCCGTACGGTAAATATCTGCCGGATCTCCGGAAAGCGCCGCCCAACGGAACGGCCCTTTTCCTTCACAGAATAAGGGGCGGATGTAGGCAGGGACAAACCCCGGAAAATCGAAGGCATTCTCCAGCCCTTCATCCTTTGCGACTTGCCGGATATTGTTGCCGTAGTCAAATACAATAGAGCCCTTTTGCTGAAAGGCCAGCATGGCTTCGACATGTTTTTTCATGCTTTGCTTCGCAAGGCGCACGTAAAGCTCTGGAGTGTCTTGACGCAAACGGTCAGCTTCATCAAGGGAATAGCCCTCGGGAACATAACCGATTAAAGGGTCATGGGCAGATGTCTGATCTGTCACAATATCAATTTTGACGCCTCGGTTCAAAAGTGTGTGATGCACCTCAGCTGCGTTTCCGAGAAGTGCAATGGACAAAGGTTTTCCTGCCCGCTTTGCCTCTTCAGCCCAAGCTAAGGCTTCCTCAATCGATGCTGTTTTTCGATCGCAGTATTTTGTTTCGATCCGCTTGTCGATGCGTTTCTCGTCAACCTCGACGGCAATCACGACGCCTTCATTCATCGTGACTGACAGCGGCTGGGCGCCTCCCATTCCGCCGAGACCCGCTGTCAGCGTCAACGTTCCTTTTAAGCTGCCTCCAAAGTGCTGTCGCGCCAGCTCAGCGAAGGTTTCATAGGTTCCTTGCAATATGCCTTGTGAGCCAATGTAAATCCAGCTGCCAGCCGTCATCTGTCCGTACATCATCAACCCTTTTTTCTCAAGTTCGTGGAAATGCTCCCAGTCTGCCCACTTCGGAACAAGAACAGAATTTGCTAGGAGCACGCGAGGGGCCTGCGGGTGTGTACGGAACATGCCAACGGGCTTTCCGGATTGCACGAGCAATGTTTCATCATTTTTTAATGTTTTCAAGGAATGCTCAATGGCGTGAAAAGCGTCCCAATCTCGTGCGGCTTTGCCAATCCCGCCATATACGATGAGGTCCTCCGGCTTCTCGGCGACTTCTGGATCAAGGTTGTTTCGAAGCATCCGAAGCACTGCCTCTTGCTCCCATCCTAAGCATTCAAGCTCTGTTCCTCTGTTGGCACGGATTGATTTTTTTACATCAGTCATATGTTCATCCCCCTTAGTTCTTTATTCTGATGATCAGGTATTAAAGATTCCTTCTTCAGCCAGTCAGTCAAGCGTTCAATGTCATAGGAAAAAACACGGTCCTGCTGAATGGACGGCACGACTTTTCTCATTTCTTGAAAAAGCTGTTTCGTATAGGACGCAGCATGTTCTATGCCTCTGTATTCAACAGCCTGCAATGCGCAAATGGCTTCGATCGCAATGACTCTCCTTGTATTTGCGATCACCTGATAAGCATGCCGAGCGGCGATGGTTCCCATGCTGACATGGTCCTCTTGGTTGGCGGATGACGGAATGGAATCCACACTTGCCGGATGGGCCAGTGTTTTATTTTCAGAAACGAGTGAGGCCGCGGCGTACTGCATGATCATTGCACCGGATTGCAGACCGGGATGAGGGCTCAGGAACGGCGGCAGGTCATTCAGCTGCGGATTCACAAGTCGTTCGATCCGGCGCTCTGCGACATTCGCAAGCTCTGATATTGCGATTTTCAGAAAATCCATGGCAAAGGCGATCGGCTGTCCGTGAAAGTTTCCGCCGGAAATCACTTTGTCACCGTCATTGAAAATGAGAGGATTGTCTGTAGCTGCGTTCATTTCAATCTCTAATTTTTCTTTGACATAGCCTAGTGTCTGCCAAGTCGCACCGTGTACTTGCGGAATACAGCGCAATGAATAGGCATCCTGAACCCGCAGTTCTCCCTGGGAGGTTGTCAGGCCGCTGTCAGATAGATAAAAGCGAATTCGTTCTGCGACATCGATCTGCTCCTGATAGCCGCGGGCTGAGTGAATATCCTCGTCAAATGCATCGATAATTCCCCGCAACCCCTCAATCGTTAAGCTGGCAATGCGTTCTGTTTGATAGGCTAGTTTCTCAGCTTCAATGTAGGCGACCACCCCCATTGCAGTCATGGCCTGAGTCCCGTTAATCAAGGCAAGCCCTTCCTTGGATGTCAGCGTTACCGGTTGAATACCTGCTTTTTTCAAGCCTGTCATTGCCGGCATTCTTTCCCCCTCAAAAAAGACCTCTCCTTGTCCGATCAGCGCAAGCGCCAGGTGGGAAAGCGGCGCCAGATCTCCGCTTGCGCCAAGTGATCCCTGCTGGGGGATGACAGGATGGACGCGTTTATTTAAAAAAGCAAGCAACTGTTCGATCAGCTCAGCGCGTACACCGGAAAAGCCTTTTAACAGCGCATTGGCACGCAAAAGCAGCATTGCCCTAGAAACGCACTCAGGAAAAGGGTCGCCGACTCCGCAGGCATGAGAAAGGATTAAATTCAGCTGCAGCGCCGCCGAGTCTTCTTTCTGAATCAGGACATCGCTGAATTTGCCAAATCCGGTGTTGATGCCGTAGATTGTCTTTTCGTCGCGTACAATCCGTTCCACTGCCGCTCTGCTTTTTTTCACGCGCTCCATACTTTCCTCGGAAGCCGCTGCCTCCTCAAAATCAAACAGCACACGAGCGACGTCGGCTGTTGTCAATGAAGAACCGTCTAAAGTCACCATAAGCCCAACTCCTTTTTCTTTACTTTGGTAAAGCGCCCATACAAAAAGGAGCTATGCTGTGAACATCTGTTTTCACGCATAGCCCCCTATCGTCTAAGATCTATGGGCTGTTTCATATGTGATTAATTCCAACACCGAATGTCTCGTGCTCAAGACCTTTAATCGGCGCCCCGATTGTTCCGTAAAGCGAGACAGCAATCCAATCGCCTTCCGCTTCACTTTCATAAGGATTTCCCCTCAAAACGGCAAACCTCAAGCCCACCGTCCGAAGCAGCGATCCCAGTAGCATTTCACCTCTGGTCACGCCATGCAAAGCCTCCATCGTCGCATGATAAAGCGCATGTGACTCCCGATAACCCTCAGATTGAATGACACCGCTCTTTTTGGAAGCGGTTTCAATTGCGGCTACTACTTTATGCGCGTCCATTGATCCTACCTTGCCAAGACAGACCTTCCATCCGTCTCGCTCCAGCTCCTCAACCTGCGTACTCTCTTCAGCCTCATTCAGCAGCAGGAGAACAGACAGCCGTCCGATCCGACGCTCTTTATGCAGTGTCATATGAATCACTCAATTCCTAAAAATTCTGATAACTATTAACTGAGTATTATATTAATTGGTTCAGCAGCAGAAGTCAAAAGGTTTTTTACAGTCTTTAACAAGTTAGATTACTATTGTAATAGCGTGACGCAGAAAGCAGCACAGGTTTTTTCAGCGATTGCACACGATATCCAGACAGGAGGCAAGCGGCCGCTGTCTAACCCTCAATATGCGTTTACGAAGTCGCATTTTTCGCAAGGCATTTTATAAAGAGCCAGCCGAATGACTCCGGTGTTGACGGGCAATCAGGCATCATCTTAAAAAACGCCGACAACGAAATGGCTGTATCACAGTCGATGCAAAACCTGACAAAGCAGTTATTACATGTACGCGAATGAAAAACAGACGTGATGCAAGAAGGAGAAACAGCAAAAGAGTTGAACTATGAAGGAGAGGACATGCAAGCAGCAGTCCTGCGCAAAACAGACAGACATCAGTCTGACAATGTAAGAGAACAGTGAGAAATCACCTATCTGTTTGAATATGAAAGCATTCGGCTGTTTTAATAGGCCGGGGTTTCTTCATAGAGAAATGTAAGCGTTTAAAATTTAATGAAAAAGAGAGGCGAATTGTTTAGATGTTCAACCGATTGTTTCGTGTATGTTTTCTTGCAGCTCTTATCATGGCCTTCACCCTCCCAAACTCCGCCAATGCACAAAAACCTATTTTTAAAGAAGTCAGCGTCCATGACCCTTCCATCATTGAAACAAACGGCACCTTTTATGTTTTTGGATCTCATCTCGCTTCAGCAAAAACAAATGACCTCATGCAATGGCAGCAGCTGACCACCAGCGTAAGCAACGACAACCCACTTATCCCGAATGTCTATGAAGAATTAAAAGAAACCTTCGAATGGGCGCAATCCGATACTCTTTGGGCGGCTGACGTCACGCAGCTGGCGGACGGCAAATACTACATGTACTACAACGCCTGCCGCGGCGACTCACCAAGATCCGCCATGGGTGTTGCCGTTGCTGACAACATCGAAGGCCCATACAAAAACAAAGGCATCTTTTTGAAGTCAGGAATGGAAGGCACAAGCAGCGATGGAACGCCGTATGACGCAACCAAACACCCGAATGTCGTCGACCCGCATACCTTCTTTGATAAAGACGGCAAGCTGTGGATGGTGTACGGATCATACTCAGGCGGCATTTTCATACTTGAAATGAATCCGAAAACGGGCTTCCCGCTTCCTGGGCAGGGCTACGGCAAAAAACTGCTCGGTGGCAACCACAGCAGAATCGAAGGCCCGTATGTTCTCTACAATCCAGACACCCAATACTACTACTTATATCTGTCATTCGGCGGCCTTGATGCAACAGGCGGCTATAACATACGTGTGGCCCGCTCCAAGAAACCAGACGGTCCTTACTATGATGCAGAAGGCAATCCAATGCTCGACGTCCGCGGCAAAGAAGGCACATTCTTCGACGACCGTTCCATCGAACCATACGGGGTCAAACTTATGGGCAGCTACACTTTTGAAACAGAAAATGAAAAAGGCACCGGGTACGTCTCACCAGGCCACAACTCCGCATACTATGACCAGAAAACCGGGCGTTCCTATTTAATCTTCCACACACGCTTCCCGGGCAGGGGTGAGGAACACGAAGTCAGAGTCCACCAATTGTTCATGAACAAAGACGGCTGGCCGGTAGCAGCGCCCTATCGTTATGCGGGCGAAACATTGAAAGAAGTAAAACAAAAAGACATCACAGGAACATACAAGCTCATTCAGCACGGAAAAGACATCTCAGCCGACATCAAAAAAACCATCAACATCCAGCTCAACAAAAACCACACCATTTCCGGGGAAATGACCGGAACATGGCAGAACACCGGAAAGAATACAGCTGAACTTACGTTAGCTGGCAAGAAGTATAACGGAGTATTTTTACGCCAGTGGGATTCGGTGAGAGAGAAGAACGTCATGACGTTTAGTGTGTTGAATGGCAGCGGTGAGGCTGTATGGGGTAGTAAGCTTAAAAGATAAAATTATATTTAAGAACCTTTTCTTGGAAAAGAAAAGGTTCTTTTCTTACTTACTTCATATCAGGTATTTTGAAAACACCTTATTAATTTTGTATACTATAACAAAAAATAACAATTTTGATAAAGTTATTTTGGAGGGAATAATTTGACGGGTGTAAGCATTGAGGTAGGTAATACAACATATTCTGATCAAATTAAAGAATGGCGATTATCTAAACGTGATAATGCTAAAATAACTGTTCATATTACATTGAACAGTGGAATGAAGATTAGTGAAGAATTAGATAGGTGTATAATTACCCCTGTTCGAGAATTGGTCATTAACAAGCAAGAGCGACTAGTTCTAAAGGGAAATGTAAAAGCAAATATAGAAAGCGTTAAAATATATGGAGATAAGTATGCTGTTTTGATTTTTAGTGGAAATGATCAGAAATATATTTATAAAGAAAAAGATATTGAAAAGATTACTTTAGGTAATGCAAAGTTTAAACAACTTTTGGATTATTTTAGACATGTAGCGGCCGTTAAAGATAAAACAAAAAATGATATCCCACCTATTTTGGAAGGTGAAATTCAGCGTATGCCGTTAAGAATAGAAAGTGCTCTCTATGCTTATTTTTCAAAAGAAAATCGATCGTATAAGGATTCAGAGACACTCCTTTTTCCTTTTGGTTTAAACCTAAGTCAGATTCAGGCAGTTCAGTCTGCTTTTTCTTCTCAAATAAGTGTAATTGAAGGTCCTCCTGGTACAGGAAAAACACAAACTATTTTAAATTTGATCACTAATATAATGATGAAGGGAAAAAATGCTGCAATTGTCTCAAGTAATAATTCTGCTGTCGCCAATGTAAGAGAAAAAATGGAGAAAGCAGGCTACGATTTTCTTCTTGCATCATTAGGTAGCCAAGATAATCAAAAAAAATTCTTTGAGCAACTTCCGGAACTCCCTCAAAATATAGCCGAATGGAAGGTTGAGAATGAGAGAGAATCAGAGTTACTGAAAAGCGTCTTAAGTGATGTAGAATCTATTAAAGAACTATTAAAGTTACAAAACCGACAAGCAGTGATAAAACAGCAAATAAAAGACCTAGAGACGGAGGAAAAATATTATAAACAACATTTTGAGTCATTAGAAACCATGAAACCAAAACTTTTACCTTTTTATAAGTTTAATAATTATAAGATTTTAAATTTTATGGCTGACGAAGCACTGAACAAACAAAATCGAATGAACTTCTTTAAGAAAACCAAATATCTTTTCTACTATGGGTTATATGATTTCAAACAAATAGGAGACAGTCTAAATAAAGAGAAAATGCTTTCTCAACTCCAATATCAATTCTATAAGCAAAAACTAACTGAATTAAATTCTGAGTTAAATAAAATAAATCAAATGCTACATGCCAAAAATTTTGATGAGCTAAGTAATCGAATTGAAAATTACTCTACATTAATTTTCAAAAATTATATACATAATAAGCAAAAAACGGTTAAGAAAGAGAATTTTGAGTACAAGAAATATAAAGATGCAAAGCAGTTTGATCGATTTATAAATCGATATCCTATTATTCTGAGTACTGCATTCTCTTTAATGAAATCAATTCCAGATGGTTTCTTATTTGATTACTTAATTATTGATGAAGCCTCACAGTTAGAATTGATGCCAGGTATCCTTGCTCTAGGCTGTGCTAAAAATGTAATTATTGTTGGAGATACAAAACAACTACCTCACATTCCAGATAAGAACATATCAAAGGGAGAAATGGGAATCGAACCTTGCTTTGATTATGTAGAAAATAGCCTACTGCATTCTGTTTTAAAAGTATACGAGAATAAAATTCCTGTTACTTTATTAAAGGAGCACTATCGTTGCCATCCTATGATCATCAAGTTTTGTAATGAACAATATTATGATGGCAACCTCATTCCTTTGACTAAATATGATGAAGAAGAAGATTTTTCAATTATTTTAATAAAAACCGTTAAAGGAAATCATATGAGATTCCAAGGCGGGCGACACAATGTTCGTGAATTAGATTCTCTTGAAGAGGCAACGATTAGAGATAAGGTTTTCCCACGTGATTTTGATGATATTGGATTCATTGCTCCTTATAGAGCCCAGATAAAAGCTGCTAATCGTTATATGAGAGAAGAAATTATTAAAGATACTGTACATAAGTTTCAGGGAAGAGAATGTGATGGAATTATTTTCTCCACAGTACTTGATGATAAGGGCGGTAAAAAGGATATTGAATTTGTTGATAGTGCTACTTTAATTAATGTCGCTATATCGAGAGCAAAAAAACGTTTTGTTTTAGTATCTGCTGTCGATATTTTCAAGAGAAGTAACAAAGAAATCTCCGAGTTAATACGTTATATGGAATATTATACGGAAGCTAGTTTATATCATGAAAGTCAGGTCATTTCTGTGTTCGATTTACTATATAAAGAATTCTCCGAAGTTTTAGTGCAACGAGAAAATAAACTACGAGAGAGTGACTCAAAGTATAAATCTGAAAGGATTATTGCTAGTTTGCTCAGAGATATTCTTAAAGAAGAGACCTATAAAAAAATTGAGTTTAGAAGGGAGTATCGTTTAAAGGATTTATTTAATGACACCTCTCATTTAAATGAAGAGGAGCAAAAGTTTGTTAAAACAGTAGCTCGATTTGATTTTATGCTTTATTACAAAATGGGGAATGCACCTGCTGGAGTAATAGAGGTAGACGGTACTGCTTATCATTATTCAAATGACCAGAAAAGAAGGGATGAATTAAAAGATTCTATTCTGAGGAAATCAGGAATACCTTTTATTAGATTAAGGACAAATGAGAGTGGCGAGGCAGAAAAAATAAAGGGACTGCTAAATTCTATTTTAGGAACAAATAAGTTAAAAAATGATTAAAACTCTACCATTAGAATAAGTTATTTTACTTAAGTAGTTTTTTAGTGGGTGATAATAACTCTATATAGTCAAAAAAAGTTATGTTGTTTGTCATAGAATCTTTTCAGTATGATAAAGTTTTACTAAAAGTGCAAGGTCAGATCACTATTTAATATTAAATATAGCGTTGAATTTAAGAAGAAATGCAAGGAAGGAAGAAATAAAGTGAAAAAAACAATCAAAGTAGCTGCAGCAGTGATTAAAAACGATAAAGATATGATATTATGTGCACTTCGTTCGCCAATCATGTCTTTGGCCAATCTATGGGAATTCCCAGGAGGGAAACTTGAAGAGGGTGAGAATGCACGAGAAGCTCTTGTAAGAGAAATTCATGAGGAGCTTGGTTGTAAAATTGAAGCAGGTGAAATAATTGCTGACATTCATCACGAATATGAAAAAGTCATTGTTAATTTGATTTCTATTCAAGCGAAAATTGTAGAGGATGAACCTGTTGCCAAAGAACATGCGGAACTCAGATGGGTGCCCGTGAGTGAACTTGAGTCACTTGAATGGGCACCTGCTGATCTTCCAACCGTAAATGCACTAGTTAATTAAATCAACATACAAGTTTTCTGGGACAGGCTGATGGAGCTTCCATATTACATTCATAGGTTTGTCCCCATTGCTTGATACGTAATCAACTTTACCTAGATAAATAAAAGGTAAGGTGATGTCATGCATTTCGCTAAATTTACGCACGAAAAGATGTATTTTATATTCTTTTTGTCTATGGTTAATAAAATTCTGACCTACAGGAGAATCATGTGATGTTTGATTTTGACTTTGCCAGTGAAAATGATGGGGATCTATAAAGTAATCTTTATATAACAAATGGTCCTCAACTTTTTTAGATTTATTTAATGTAATAAAAATTAAGTAGTTATTGTTAACTCTCCTTACACCTTCTCGCCACGTTCCCTCTTGATCAGTTGATTGAAATAAATGTATGAGTTCATTTCTAGTATATGTTTGATACAAGGTGAGTTGTAGTTCACTAGATAAAAGTGCTTCTAAATTATTCATGCGTCTAAATTCGGTTAAACCATACTGGATACGCTCCTTAATATAAGGACCAAACCGAGGATGGCATAAACGTTCAAAAATATTTAATTGTAGTATGAACGTATTTTCCTCCACTGTACCAAAACTCCATTGTTGTTTCTTATGTGGTGTGGATAAACGCTCCATAGATCGTTTAATCAAGTTGTCGTGTATATTAGTATTTTTGATTTTTAAATGAAATGTATCTTCTAAAGACTTTTTAACATCCTCTACAGTGATTCTCTGTATATTAAATCCACATTGTAACAATAATAAATCATAGGGCCACTTAATCGGAAACTGTTGCTCTAACCAGGATACCATTCTTAAAACTAGCGAATCATTTAATACTTCTTTATCTAAAGAATGAAGGTCATCCATTTTTCTTTTCGTTTCGACCCAAGACTTATATTTTTTTATAAAAAAGGTAAGACCTGGAGCTTGATCTGAATAAAGAAAATCAAGTAGCTCTGGAGAACGCCCAATATCTCGTTTAAATTGATAATATAATGTTTTTAGCATGGCAGCTGAATTTAATTTAATACTATCAATTTTGTGTAAAATCTCTTTCTTCGTTACAGATGCAAGATCTACATAAGATCCACCTGGTAAGTCTGCAAACTCATGGGTAACCGCAACTCGTAATGAATCTTTATCAAAGGATTTTTGGCTAGTTTGTCCGGAAAGGGCTAGCGGTATAACAAACGATTTTTGATAGTTTCCTATAAAATCAAGTACCGTTACAAACTCTTTATCATCAGTCTTTCTTAATCCTCTTCCTAACTGTTGAATAAATATGGTTGGTGATTCAGTCGGTCTCAAAAAAAGCAGTAAGTTTAATTTTGGTATATCAATGCCTTCATTAAAAATATCTACTGTAAAAATCAGTTCTAAACTATGATGCGGATCTTCAAGTTCTCTAATCACTTTCTGACGTTGTGCTGAGGAATCTTGCCCTGTTAAATAAGTTGTATGGAATCCTAATTGATTAAATTCTTGGCTCATATATTGGGCATGTTCAACGTTAGTACAGAAGCCCAATCCACACATTCTTTCTCCGTCGAAACCGTACATATTTATCATCTTTATTACATAATCGACCCGCTCATGATTTTTCAAATGATTAACCAATGAACGTTCATCGTAGACCCCGTTTGTTATTTTCACTTTATCGTAATCAACAGTATGGTCCGGAATACCAAAATAATGAAATGGGGCAAGCAATTCAGCTTCTAACGCATCTCGAAGGCGGATTTCATAGACAACATTATGATTGCAGATTTCAAGTACATCTTTACCGTCTAAACGTTCTGGAGTTGCAGTTAAACCTAATAAGAATCCAGGTTTAAAGTAATTCAACACTGATTGATAGGTAGAGGCTTCTGCATGATGAAATTCATCAATGGCAATGTAATCAAATTCATCTGGTGCAAACCGTTTTAATGTTTCTTCTTTATACAAGGTTTGAACTGTGCTAAATAAAAACCTTTTATTCCATTCTTTTTTCGATCCAGTTAACAATCCAAAGTTATCATGGTCATTTGTGACTTTTTCAAATGTTTCAATGGCTTTAGTTAGTAACTCCTCACGATGAGCAATAAAAAGATATTTTTTTGGTTGATATTCGGAAAAATCAAATGCTGCAAGATATGTTTTCCCTGTACCAGTTGCAGCGATAATAACAGCCCTTTCCTCACCTTGTTCTCTCGTTTTCTTGAGGTTTTTAAGCGCTATTTCTTGCATGGCATTAGGTTGTATTTTTGTTTGGTAAAGAGAGTTTTGAGAGACGAGAGACGCGCTCATTTTGTGATTAGCTGCTTGAAATTCTTCATAAGCTTTTAAGAACTGGTCATCGACCGGTTGTGTTTTTTCGACCCATACTTTATTAAAGACATCTTTTGTTTGTTGAAAAATTGGAAGATATTTTGTATCTGGTATTCTTGCATTTAGCTCATACCCAGTGGTCAGAGCGGATTGCGAGAGATTTGATGATCCAATAATGACACTATGTTGCCCTGAAAGACGTTCAAATAAGTAAGCTTTTGTATGAAACGATTGACTGTAATCATTTACAATTCTCAAGTCGACATTTTGAAATTTCATGAGCTGTTTAAGGGCTTTAGGTTCAGTAATTCCCATATATGTTGATGTGATAATACGTACTGGCACATTACGCTTATTAAGCTCTTGTAATGGTGGAATAAGAAGTTGGACGCCAGACCATCTTGTAAAACTGACCATAAAATCCACACGATCAGCAGTTAACATTTCATTCTTTAATGCTTTAAAAAAATTATCATCCGCTCTATAGTTTCCGAGTAGATTCAACCGTGATAGCGAAAAGTGCTCTGACACAGGAAGATCCAGGTCACCTACATGATAAAGAACTGAAGAAAGTGGTATTGCAAAGGCAGTATCATTACCAAGATCAGAAGATATTTTTTGGGTTAATTCAACCGCCTGATTATATTGTCCGTGATGAACAAGCGTTTTGATTTTTTCGCCAAATTGTTTTGCTATATGTAAAGTTAAAATTTCTGAATATTCTTTCGGTAAAACAGGCTGAAAACGATGTTCTACTGGATAAAGCTTGTGCTTTTCTTGCAATTCTTCATGAAAACCACTGTTTTTTTTCATTTTTCTCTCTCCATATTTAGATAGATATCCTAATTTTATCATTATTATTGACTATAGGTAACAGATATTTGTAAATGGCATCGCGAATCAAATGAGGACGATTGTACCCGATCTTAAAGTCCTGTGTAAGCAGGATTTTATTCGCAAGAAAGTCGAATGAAAAGGATAATAGATAAATATACTTATTTATATTCTGTGTAAGACAAATCCTTTTACCTATTTATCCAATATGACCCATCATGTAATATGAAAATAGTCTGTATTGTAAAGAATTGACACAGTTTGATAGAAACACGAGGTGTTGCGGCATGCATAGTGAAATGTTGTTACATTCGGTAAAAGCCGACTTACATGAAAAGCAGGAACAGATCCATCAATTAAAACGAGTGCTGCACGAAATTAGGCAAATCAAACACGATTTCTCTGAGGCCCAGCATCTCATTCACCGGCCTCATCTTAACCGGGAGGCATGGAGAGGAACACATGCTCAGCGGTTTGAAGATATTCGTGAAGGAATGAACAAAGCATATCAGCAAATCAAAAGCGATCAAGTCAGCGGAATCATCGAAAGCATAGAAGGAAAAATCCACTCATTAGAGGGCGATGTCTATTCCATAAGACGCCAAATTACGAGGATAGAGCATGAAATAGAGAAGGAAAAACATAAAAAGTGAGGTGAGCACAAATGGCACAGGAAATTAAAATGGTGTATGGCACAGTGAAGCAAGGGCTTTCTCAGCTCAAGAATTCAGCTGAACTCAAATCCTCCTTGCCCGGTCATCTATCAGGCAGAAACCATTTGAATGTTGTGAAGTCCATCGAGCAATTAAATGAGGACATCAAAGAGCTCACTGAAGCATATGCGTCTGTTCTGGCTAAGCATATCGCACAAACGGAAAGCGCGGTAAACGCCATGAAGGAAACGGATGAAAACATATCATCTTCCATGAAATAAAGCGCGGGAGGACAAGGGATTGAAAACATTAGATGTCCACGCTCTTCACGAGGGCATTCAGCATACGATTGAGAAACTGGACAAGCAAAAACAACAGCTGGAGAAGCTGGAAAAAAGCGTTGAGCATCTGGCAGGCATGAAGGATGCGCTGAAAGGAAAAGGCGGAGATGCCATCCGGACCTTTTACGAGGAGTGCCACAAGCCTTTTCTCCTTTTCTTTGGCATGTTTATCGACGAATACAAAAAAGTGCTGAAACAAACACAGCATGCGATTTCCTCTGTAGAATCTGACTCCCATGGCATGATTGCAGAGGCTTTTCTCTCACACGATGCGAGACACGGGGTCAAGCACGCACGAGAAGTGACAGAGCAGCTCACAGACGCAGTCAATCGCCAGACATCAGCCATCGGCCACATCGTCAGCCTGCCGACAGTCAATGATACCTTTTTCCGAATGGAAACAGAACAGGCTGAGCGACTGATTTCAGACACCCTGCATAAGCTCTTTCAATTTGACGGCCAGCAAACCCAAGCACTAGAAGCCGCAAAATCAGATTTTCAAACGATGAAAAAATACATTGACCAGCTCGAAACCATGTACACCGGTCCGAAAATTGAAATCACAGGCTACAAAAGCGGCTCCATCCTGAAATCACAGGAAGAAGAAAACATCAACCAAACCTTCGGCGCGATTAACCCGCAAATGAAGCAGCAGGCGGATGATTCTCCGATGGAGATGATGTTGAAGAAAATAGGAGAGAAAGAAGGTACTGAAGTTGATTCGCTGACTGCCCATAATCGCCTAGAACAAATGATAAAGAATCAAAAAGTCACCAAGAAAGTATATAGTGAAGAGGATATAAAAAAACTACAGAAAATTTATAAAACTATTGATGGAATAACTTACTGTGCCTACATAGATGGAAATATAATTGTCAAGATAGAGTGTGTTGATGAATCTCTAGAACCAGATGACAATGAAAGTGATATAGAGAGATACTTAGAAATGGGTTTGGAGTTATTTAGTGCAGACGATTGGGAACGAGCAGCATTAGGATTTGACCCTCATACACATGAAAAACTCTCACTTCTAGATCGATTCAAAGCTGGTGTTAATATAACGCCGCCTGCTAAAGTGATCAAATGGATTCGACGGGGAAATAAACTAGCTAAAGTGTCTAAGAAAGCAGAAAAAGCCACTGATGAAGTTTCGAAAGTTGAGAAAAAGGAGAGAACGGCAGAGAAAGTTGCTAAAGCAGAGAAGAAAAACTCTAAATCAGCAAGTAAAGTTAAATTTTCAGAAATGACAGCTGATGAACAAATAAAAATAGCTAAAGAATATTCCAAGAGGGCTCCAATTAGAATCCCTGATGCAGCAAAAGTAAAAGCTCAATCGAAAACTGATTATGAACAAATAACTTATAAATGGAACGATGGAACATACAAATATGAGGTCAGATGGCACACAAGTACGCCTGGGGCGCCCAAAAACCAAGGGAATACGTGGGTTGTACAAAAAACTGTTCCGGGAAATGGTGGACAACAACCACAAAGGTTCTTTAAAATCGGAGAAAACGAGTGGATTGAAGGACATAAATGGTTTGAAGCTATTAGGGAAAGAAAAGCTGGGACAGCTACTAAAGACCAATTAAGAATTTTAGAAAAAGGTCATTGGAAGGATTGATCGAGTTGTTAAATACAAAGTTTTATGATGGATTTGAAGGTGAACCTGAACTTGCCTTATCTGATGGAGAAAACAAGCTCATCATGTGGAATGGATACTTTGAAACTTTATTAAAAGCTTTATTAGATAACAATCTAGAGAAAGAGGGAATTATTAAAGAATACTTTTATCAAGAAGGCTGGTATGATGACTCACCTTGGGTAATAGAAGACGTACAATTAGCAATAAACCAAATGAAAAGTTTTGATGTAAGCAAACTAGTTGTTTCAGACGGTTTTAAAAAAGAATTAGTAGAATTAGTTCAAGAGATTATACAATTTCTTGAAAATGCAAAAAACAAAACTGTTGTTATTGAATACGATTAAATCTAGAAGCTGGGAAGCCAGCTTCTTTTTGAAGTTTGATATAATTTGATTTGAGAAAACGGAAAACTATAATATTTCCAAGCCTAAAGGTTTATGTTAAATCTATTTGTTATTATTCTCAAAATAATGGTTGGAAGTTCTCATTCTTGAAAAATAAATTTATCGACATATTGTAATAGAGGGAAATGAAAGCGTTGACATCCCGCAAATCTAGTGCTAAAGTATACCTACAAACAAATACAGCGACCCGTCAGGATTGTTACTGTGAAAGCAGGCAAAACCTAAATGGTGCAGGTGCAGGAGGAGACTCTCGCAATCTGTGTCATTTAGGTTTTTTTTATTCTCTTTTAGGAGGTGATGCGGCATTTGATACAAAAAAAGCTGGTGAAAGGCGGCCACCTTTCATCCAGCAGTCCCCCCATAAAAAGGAGGTATACACATGGATTATGATAAATTATCGAAGGACATATTACAACTCGTAGGCGGTGAAGAAAACGTTCAGCGCGTGATCCACTGCATGACGAGGCTGCGTTTTAATCTTCATGACAACGCGAAGGCGGATCGCAGTCAGCTGGAGCAGCTGCCTGGAGTGATGGGCACCAATATCAGCGGCGAGCAGTTTCAAATCATTATCGGAAACGATGTGCCGAAGGTGTATCAGGCGATTGTGCGGCACAGCAATCTCAGTGATGAAAAGAGCGCTGGTTCATCCTCTCAGAAAAAGAATGTGCTGAGTGCGGTCTTTGATGTGATTTCTGGTGTGTTTACCCCGATTTTGCCTGCGATTGCGGGAGCGGGGATGATCAAAGGGCTTGTTGCGCTGGCAGTTACGTTTGGCTGGATGGCGGAGAAGAGCCAGGTTCATGTCATTTTAACGGCTGTCGGTGACGGCGCGTTCTACTTCCTGCCGCTCCTGCTAGCGATGAGTGCGGCGAGAAAATTCGGAAGCAATCCGTACGTAGCGGCTGCCATTGCGGCGGCGATCCTGCATCCGGATTTGACAGCCCTGCTCGGTGCGGGGAAACCGATTTCCTTTATCGGGCTTCCTGTAACCGCTGCCACTTATTCGTCAACGGTCATCCCGATTTTGCTGTCGATTTGGATTGCTTCATACGTGGAAAAATGGATTGACCGTTTTACACACGCATCTCTCAAATTGATTGTGGTTCCGACATTCACGCTATTGATTGTCGTGCCGCTGACATTGATTACAGTCGGTCCGCTTGGCGCTATTTTAGGAGAATACTTGTCTTCTGGGGTCAATTATTTGTTTGATCATGCAGGGCTTGTGGCAATGATTTTGCTGGCGGGTACATTCTCTTTAATCATTATGACGGGCATGCACTATGCCTTTGTGCCGATCATGATCAACAACATCGCTCAAAACGGCCACGATTATTTACTGCCGGCTATGTTTTTGGCGAATATGGGGCAGGCGGGAGCATCATTTGCCGTCTTCCTTCGCTCTAGAAACAAAAAATTTAAATCACTCGCGCTTACCACAAGCATCACGGCGCTGATGGGGATCACAGAACCTGCGATGTACGGCGTGAATATGCGATTGAAAAAGCCGTTTGCGGCCGCTTTGATTGGCGGTGCAGCCGGTGGCGCGTTTTACGGCATGACGGGTGTTGCTTCCTATATCGTCGGGGGGAATGCAGGTCTGCCGAGCATCCCTGTCTTTATCGGCCCAACGTTTATTTACGCGATGATCGGCCTTGTGATTGCGTTTGCGGCGGGAACAGCAGCTGCGTATTTGCTTGGATTCGAGGATGTGCCTTCTGACGGCAGCCAGCAGCCGGCAGTGCATGAGGGCAGCAGAGAGATCATTCACAGCCCGATTAAGGGAGAAGTGAAAGCCTTAAGTGAAGTCAAAGATGGAGTTTTTTCTGCCGGGATCATGGGAAAAGGATTTGCCATTGAGCCTGAAGAAGGAGAAGTTGTGTCGCCTGTTCGTGGAAGCGTTACCACCGTTTTTAAAACAAAACACGCAATTGGCATTACGAGTGATCAGGGAGCTGAAATACTCATACACATTGGATTGGACACGGTAAAGCTGGAGGGACAATGGTTCACGGCTCACGTCAAAGAAGGCGACAAGGTCGCACCGGGAGATCCGCTCGTGTCCTTTGATCTGGAGCAAATCAAAGCCGCGGGATATGACGTCATTACCCCGGTGATTGTGACCAACACAGACCAATATTCGTTTTCGCCGGTGAAAGAGATCGGTAAAGTGCAGCCAAAAGAAGCGCTGCTTGCTTTATCTTAAAAAACTGATGGGGTGATCAATATGAGTTCAAATGCAAAACGATTTCCAGAAGGATTTTTATGGGGCGGCGCAGTTGCTGCCAACCAAGTGGAGGGTGCTTATAACGAGGGTGGTAAGGGGCTTTCGACAGCTGACGTATCGCCGAACGGGATCATGTCTCCATTTGATGAATCAATGACTTCCTTGAATCTGTATCACAACGGGATTGACTTTTATCATCGTTATAAAGAGGATATCGCCTTATTTGCAGAAATGGGATTTAAGGCGTTCCGCACATCGATTGCGTGGACGAGAATTTTTCCGAATGGCGATGAAGAGGAGCCCAATGAAGACGGTCTCAGATTTTATGATGATCTGTTTGATGAGCTGTTAAAGCATCATATTGAGCCTGTCGTAACCATCTCTCATTATGAAATGCCGCTCGGTTTAGTGAAAAATTATGGCGGCTGGAAGAATCGCAAAGTCATAGAGTTTTATGAACGCTATGCCAAAACGGTTTTTAAACGCTATCAACACAAAGTGAAGTATTGGATGACGTTCAATGAAATTAACGTGGTGCTCCATGCGCCGTTTACCGGAGGCGGTCTTGTCTTTGAAGAAGGAGAAAACAAATTAAACGCGATGTACCAGGCGGCACACCACCAATTTGTGGCCAGTGCTCTTGCTGTCAAAGCGGGCCACGACATCATTCCTGATTCGAAAATCGGCTGTATGATAGCGGCAACGACAACCTATCCGATGACTTCTAAGCCGGAGGATGTCTTCGCGGCAATAGAGAATGAGCGCAAAACACTTTTCTTCTCAGATGTTCAGGCAAGAGGCGCATACCCGGGATATATGAAACGCTATCTGGCAGAAAACAATATTGAAATTGAAATGGCTGAAGGCGATGAAGAGCTCATGAAAGAACATACTGTGGATTATATTGGATTCAGCTACTACATGTCGATGGCGGCGAGCACAGATCCGGAAGAGCTTGCAAAATCAGGGGGCAACCTGCTGGGCGGAGTCAAAAACCCTTACCTCAAATCATCAGAATGGGGCTGGCAAATTGATCCGAAAGGCTTGCGCATCACGCTCAACACCTTATACGACCGTTATCAGAAGCCGCTGTTCATCGTTGAAAACGGCCTTGGCGCTGTAGACAAGGTTGAAGAGGACGGCACGATTCAGGACGATTACAGAATCAACTATCTGCGTGATCATTTAATTGAAACGCGCGAAGCCATTGCGGACGGTGTTGAATTAATCGGATACACATCATGGGGGCCAATTGACCTTGTCAGCGCATCTACTGCGGAAATGAAAAAACGCTACGGTTTCATTTATGTGGACAGGGACAATGAAGGAAATGGAACATTTAACCGCATCAAGAAAAAAAGCTTCAACTGGTATCAGCAGGTTATCGCCACAAACGGAGAGAGTCTCTGACAAATTTTTGAAAACTCATGCGCTTCAATTGACAATAACGAAATGCAGGCGGACAATAAAAGAGAAAGATGAACCACCCACAGTCCGAAAGGCGGGAAGAGCATGTTTAACAAAATGTTAGTTGCGATTGACGGATCAGACATGAGTGCAAAAGCGCTTGATGCCGCAGTGCATTTGGCAAAAGAGCAGCAAGCGGAACTAAGCATTCTTCATGTGGGGAGAGAAGCCGTCGTCACGACTTCTTCTCTGACGGGAATTGTCTATGTGCCTGAACACTTTATTGATGAAATCAGGAACGAGGTTAAAAAAGAGGGCCTGAAAATCCTTGAGAATGCAAAAGAAAAAGCAGCCGAAAAAGGCGTTCAAGCTGAAACCATTTACGCGAATGGCGAGCCGGCGCATGAGATACTAAATCACGCAAAAGAGAAAGGCGTCAGCCTGATTGTAGTTGGCAGCCGGGGGATCAGCGGCCTGAAAGAAATGATGCTTGGAAGCGTCAGCCATAAAGTGTCTCAATTATCAACATGCCCGGTTTTGATTGTTCGATAGATTTGTAAAAAAAGCGCCCAAGGGCGCTTTTTTTTATCTGTTAGAAAATGTAACTAATAATATATCTCGATGCGCACCATCTCTATTGGCAGTGCCGACCGGTGTAACCGCATGAAAGACCTTTTGCCCGAGAGCAAGTGTCTCAAGCGGGTCTGTCAGCCGCAGCACTTTATCAATTTGCTTAACAGACGGAGCAATTAAGTTATCTCCTCCGATAGCATCTTCGCTCAGCTGAAATAGATGGACGAAAACAAGCGGTTCATCGTCACGATGCAGCCAAATGGGTGAGCTGTATGAAGGCGCGTCAGGTGTCACTTGATATCTGACTTGGTGAAGCCCGACGATCACTTCTTTCTCCCAATCTACAAAATCGGTTTGGCGAGCCATTTCTACATTTGAATGTATCATGTGCCGCGTTACAGGATGCTGTAGAAACTCATCTGATATTTTTTCAAATTGTCTGACGATACCGCCATCATCATAATTATATTCTTTTGATTGGAAATATCCATTATCCGGATCTAATTCAAGAGTGTCGGAGTGAGGAGCCAAAATGTAGCGGGAATGCGCTCTGTAACGGCCGCCTCCTTTAGGATCAGCTTTCAAATCATCATATGTAAGCTGTAGTTCGCGGACTGCAGCGTCCTTTGTTTTCTGCTGATAGAAATCTGCTGGGATATACGAATAGCCGTTTTCCTTTAAAAAAGAAGCATATTTAGAAATATCGGATGTCAACTCTTTTTGTACGTTTGAAACTTGAACCATATGAATCTCTCCTTAAAAAGTAGATGATTTTTTTAGTAATTTCCTGTATGATAGAAAATGTGGAAAATAGAGGATGTAGTGCAATGCTAAATTATTTGTAATATATTGTCAAATAATAATATTGAGATTATTACAAATTACCAAAATGAAAAAAGGCAGAATGTAAAATGATGAAGAAAAAGAATATAATGATAACTGGGGCAAATAGCGGAATCGGCTTTGCGGCGGTAAAGCAATTTCTAACAGAAGGCTTTCGAGTCGTTGGAGTGGATATTCAAACGAATAAAATGTCAGAATTTATAGTAAACGGTGAGTTTCACATGGAAAAAGCAGACTTGTCTGATGTCCGGCAGGCGGAATCTTTGATGACAAAGCTTGAACAAAGCCAATTGATTCCGGACATCTTAATCAATGCAGCAGGGATAAGGGAAATCACACCTGTTCTTGAATTATCGGCAGAATCATTCAAAAAGGTCATAGACATTAACCTCACGGCCGCCTTTATTCTTTCTCGGGACGCGGCAAGGCTGTGGTCAAAGCTGGGGAAACAAGGCTGTATAATCAACATCGCCTCTGTGTCCGGGCTGATGGCAGAGCCTGCGCGGGCTGCCTATGTGTCTTCCAAGCATGCGGTCATCGGACTGACGAAGCAGCTCGCTATGGAATTCGGATCAAAGGGGATCAGGGTGAATAGCATTTCACCGGGCGTGATCCAAACAGAATTAACGGAAGAGTATTTTCAAGACGATGAAATGGTTCAGCTGATCAAGGATAACCATGCCCTTCATACGTGGGGGCAGCCGAGTGATATCGTTTCCTGTATGAAGTATTTGGCTTCTGATGAGGCGCACTTTATTACAGGTTCAAACTTTGTCATAGACGGCGGCTGGACGGCCGGCAAGAAACTATAAAAAAAAGGAAAAGCACCTTGCAGTTGGGGTGCTTTTCCCTATACATAATTGGAGGTAGAATACGCTTGATGCAGCAAGATCTCTCAATCACACCAAAACAAAAATCAACAGCCGTAATCAAAATGGTCATCTCCATGGTGATTTTCGGCTCTATCGGCTTTTTCTCAGAGCATACCAATCTGCCGTCATTTGAATTGGTCTTTGTCCGCTGCCTTTGCGCGACGCTGTTTTTAGGCCTTTGCTGGCTGGCGTCCGGCCAGTATAAAACTGAATTATGGAGCAAGAGAGACGTGCTGCAAACATTGGCGTGCGGTTTCTTTCTTGTATTCAACTGGGTGTTTTTATTTAAGTCTTTTGAAGAAACGTCCGTTACAATTGCCATCTCCGTTTATCATCTAGCGCCGGTGCTTGTTCTTCTTCTGGGGAGCTTCTTCTACAGAGAGAAATTAAATGTGATCTCCGTCAGCTCCATTATCATCTGCTTTCTGGGAACTGCGCTGATTTCCGGGATTAACGGCAGCACTTCATTGACACAGCTGATGGGATCAGGGATCATATGGGCAGTTCTCGCCGCACTGTTTTATGCGTTCACCACTTTATTGGGAAAAGGCATTCACAATCTCAGTCCTTACACGACCACCTTCTTGCAGACGGGTTTAGGGGTTATCATCCTGATTCCGTTTATTCACTTTGGTGCTTTTGCTGACCTATCTCAGGGAAACTGGATTATGGTGGTATCTACCGGCATCATCCATACGGGTATTGTATATTTGTTGTTTTTTGACAGTTTGCGATTTTTATCAACGAAATTTATTTCAATCATTGTATTTCTCGACCCCGCTGTCGCGATCGTGCTCGATACCGTCTTCACAGGCTTCCGCCCTGACCTCTATCAAACGCTTGGCATCGTGCTGATCTTTGCGGGCATGGCCTTGACGCTTGTCAGGAGGCAGGGGAAGGCGAATGTGACAGCTGAGGGTACGGATATTGAACAAATGCAATAATGGAAAATGTAAAAAGGCCTATGCGGCCTTTTTTGATTCTTAAAATAACATAAACATTCTAGAAAAATATTGTAATCCTATTCCAATGAAGCTAACATGTTAAATCAATAATACAGTTATTTCAAATTCTTGGTGCGAAAAAAAAGCTTTCTCAATTAGTAAAAGGAAAAGTGAATGTACTATTTTGATGAAATATCAACTCTTAATGACTATGATTGGCTTGAAAAAAATATAAAACAATTATTTGATAATTTGTTTGGATCTTCAAAGCGAATAATAGAATTCATTCGGTAGAGGATCTTTACCGAATTGTCTGTTGATCATCTGATTGCTTAGCAGGCTTTAATAAAATAAATAGAATTATCGGTATACCAAACGAAGATTGAGTGCGTGGTGATCAATTTGACCGAGCCAAAACTACTAGAATGCATAAATAAAATCAAAAGTGTCTTAAATGGACAAACAACAAGAGAAGAAGTGTCAGATTGGGCGGGCACTTATGTTTATACGGATGACCCCGAAGTAGAAGACGATAGAGGCTGGGATATGTTAATCCTTCTAAGTGGGATTGATTTGAAAGATTCTCCTGAAACTTATTTACATTCAACAGATGATTTGAATGATTGGATCAAACAATATATGGAGTAATTTGTGTTTGGTGGTAAGGTGTTATTGATTAAAAAAGAGGCAGGAGATGACAATGTACAAAACAATTAGTGAATGGGTTGATTACATTGATGAGGGGTGCAGTGTCCTTTATTTAGATTTTAATGTGTTTAAAAAAGAGCTCTCACTTAATATAAAGGTTTTTGAAAGTGAAGCTGAATATACCCATAAAATATTATTTCAAAATGTGGCATCCGCTTATTATAGTGCAGATGTTGGCGACATGAGATTGGAAAAAATAGATCCGGAAGAATACAATTGGCAAGTATTTGAGATGAGTTATCATCCAGAAGGAATCGGGAATCTATCAAATTCTATAATTCCGGAGTATCAATCAAATGCTAACTTTCTTATTGACATGAACAGAATGCTGATTGCTATAGAAGCTGAAACAGTTCGCTTTGATGATCAATCGTTTTATGCATATCAATTAAACACTAAATGATTTAAGGCTGAATTGGAAAGTAGATTTATCCCAAAACGATTAATGAAACTAGGCTGTCCGTTACTAATAGCTAATAAATGCTTAATTATCACTTCATTTCTAACCTGGGAGCATAACAAATGAAAAGATTAAAAATGAATAAAATCATCAACATGGACACCCAAGATTGTTTTTTCCATGCTGATCCACTGGGGCGTGTCTACATTGGAAAAGGTGTGAAAGGTGATGTGACCATTTCAATCTATGATCCTTCCGGTGATGTTCGGGATTTTAGAGTGAAAGAGCAGATTGCATATAGCGATATTCAGCTCTTCCAACAATGTGCAGATGGCTATGTCTTCGTTTATTACGAATCGTATGAGCCGAAGGTAAAGGTTTTTTCAGAAGAGGGAAGGGTGAAAAGTGCTTTTCCCTTGCCTTCAGGGGTTTCCTGCTGCCTTTTGGATGAGAAACAAAACCTTTGGGTCGGTTTAAATGATGAAGGCATTTATGATGATGAAAATCCCAACGGCCATAGTGTGTGGTGTTTTACGTTAGATGGTCAGCAGAAGGAAATACACATTGATAGAAAGCTCGAAGAAATGGATGCGCCGGCTGTAGATGATTGTTATGGACTTGCAGAAAAAAACGGCTTGATTTATATGCTGTATTACGGAGATGCAGTCATTGCCGCGTTTGACGACACGGTCGTGAGACGGGTATGGATTCTGTCGGATAAAGAGCCGAACTCAGAAGCATTTTATCAGCTTGCGATATCTGAAGAAGGTTTTTTGGTTGGGACGTTCAATTGTTACAGTGAAGAGCTTGAGTCGTCTCTTTATTTGATTTCTGCCGATGTGAGTCAAGAGATGGAAGAGATAACATGCTGTGACTCGAACGGTGAAGCCCTAGACGTTCAACAGCTGAAACTGACGAGTAACGCTGTTTACGCAGTGGCCTCTTCTGGTGTTTATAAGCAGGATATCCAATATGGTGTAGGGATGAGATCATGATGAATTGGCGCGCTTTAAGTCAGACAAAACAAGACCGCATCTGGTCAGAAGTGAACAAGCTCATAAAATGGAAACCCGGAAGCAGATGTCATCACATCATCCCGCCTGATCCATATCGAGTGTTTGATATCTCAAGCGGGATGAGCGGTAAAGCCAGTAATGATGATGTGGTCAGAGTGCTGAATGATTTAGAGACTTCGATTTTAAAAGCATTTCAATCATGTACTGGAAAACACGATGTGATGTACGCATTAGACTGGCAGCATGTCGGATATATCTTTAGCCCTCATCAGACAATGCCTCAGGATGAATTTGGCGAATGGCCTGTTCCCGTATTTCCAAATGGAGACTATTATTTCTTTTTTCATCAGGACTTCTCCTGGGGACTTTTGGGAGACCCGTGGAAATGTACAGTCACTGTATTTGGTGAGGAGCTGTGAGGCAATAGATAATGATCCGCCTATTCTGTTTCAAGATAAATGAGTTTGTTATTTAACATGTGCGGAGGGAGAGGATCAGCGTGCTTCAAAAGCTGAGAAAGAGGCAGCGAGAGCTTGAGGGCAAGCCGTACCCTGATGAAATGTACGGCTTTGAAGCGGAAATACATGAGTTTTTTATGCTTGTTGCCGGCAGTTTGGATTATGTCCTGGCGAATAAAAGGATGCCCTGGCATCAGCGGCATTCGTTGGAGAAAAGCTTTTTTGAGCTGTATCCTGAAATACCACCGGCAATGATCAAAAACAATAACGAACTGTATCATCACATTCTCTTGTATGAGCAAGTCAGACAAGAGATTTGCGTTGCGCTATCCAACTGATAAGGGGGAAGGTTTTATGGAAAAAACCTCTATAAGCAGTATCGGCAATTTGGACATGGTTGATCTTAAACCTGACCAAATCGTTACGTCATGCGAACTTAAAGATGCAGAGTCGTTTTATCGTTTTTGGCAAGGGCTTACCTGTGAGCGAATCATGATACAGGTGATAACGACTGGTTCATTTATAGAAGACCTGTCAGAGTTTGTCAAAGGCTATGCTTACAAGGTGACGAAGCTGGCGAAAAGGCAATTTCATTTCCAATGCGTAGTACATGAAGCAGACCGGGATATTGCAGATTTTCTCTTTCTGCTAGCTTCCATCAATTATGATGTTTTTCTGATCACTGATCCTCAACCGGATAAAAGCTATTTTTCAGAAGGGAAGCTCCAATGCCTAACGGACTCAGGTGAACGGATCATGTGGTTTGAATACGATGCTGTAGACATCTATATGGTTGGCGGTAACTAAAAATAGGGGGAATCCATTTGAATATCACACAATACGAGAAATTGAAAAAGCATCTTTCTGATGAGGATACAGGTCCATTTACATTAAACGAGTTTTCGTTCTATATGAAAGAAGATGATCGTTATATTCAAATTCCTGTGTTTGAATGAAAACGATCAGCTCAAACCTGTGACATTCATTTGCGGTTTGAAGACATTAGTGCATCAAAGCTGGATGACCTTGAATCCATCGATGCGGTTGAGTTGGAGATTGAACCGACTGACGATCAATGGGAAAGGCTCCGTTATTATGTGTATGATCAAGAAGACCAGATGAGTTTCTATTGCGGAGGATGGGATGTGATCAAGTGTGACAAGAAGTCACACTGATTTTCCCCACTTTCCAAGCGTTCTTGCTTTTGTTGCCGCATATGTCATGAGAAATGGAAAAGTCACAACCAGGAAAGCCAAAGGCACCCAATTTGATAATCCGGTTACATAATGGAGTGCAATTGACAAGAGAGTCAGGAAGCTCAAGGTGCAGGTTACGTTTCGAACGTCTTTTTCGCTTCTTTTATATTTCTCTCTCATGGTGGATTGATCACTGTATATCGGCGAAGTTCCGGGCTCAGCCGAAAAGATATGCATACCTTGTGAAGAGCAAACATGTTCCCATCCGGCCGCTTCAAACATCACGGTGTATTCCGCCAAGCTTTCTTCCTCAACATCATGATAATCAATACTGTAGATCAATTTCCGCGGCTCAGTTTTTCTAAGCTTATACCCCATAAACGCAAAAGAATCGAGTACCCAGCCTTTGCTGGCCATATCACTTAGTCTCTTCATATCCTTTTCTTCTGAAAAGGCCAATCCTTCAGACATCATAAATTTTTTCTGTTTCATGACTAATCCCCTTTCAATTGTTGAAAAGCACGTTGACCGTGTTCAGCCATCACTTTTCTGCGCTGAATTTCTTTTTTGAGTAGTTCTTGGCCGTGCAAGGTGGTTTGGTACACTTTGCGGCGTGGGTTGTCATTGTTGACAAGCTTAATGATTTCTTCTTGCAGTAATTTCTTTAACAATGTATATAAGGTAGCCGGGCCGATCGTAAAGGAGTCATCGGTCATGTCCTCAATCTCCTGCATGATCGAATATCCGTGTTTTGGTTCCAGCAAGGTTAAGACAATATAATAGGCTGGATCGGTAAGCTGATCCATTTCCTGCGGACGCTGCTTTGGCAAGCGGTCACCTCATTTCTTATATCAACTAATGATATATCACTTATTGATATAATAAAATCTTCCTTTTTGTTTGTCAACGCAATTTTTTTCTCCCTTCAGTCATCATAAAGAAACAATCACCGAGTATGCATTAATGTATGCGTTTTCATAGAGGGGGAGTCTTGATGAAAAAATGGATGGCAGCGGCTTTTGTAATGATGTTGATGTTGTGTTTTGGCGGGATTGAGAGTGTGAAGGCAGTGGAGCCGAAGGTGTATCAATTTGACTTTGGAAGCGGTTCGGTGGAGCCTGGTTATATTGGTGTCAGGGCGTCTGATCGGTATGACCGGTCAAAGGGCTACGGTTTTCAAACACCGGAGAATATGAGGGATGTGGCGGCATCCGGGACTGGTGTGAAGAGGGATGCGGTTCAGTTTTTAGCGTATGGGACGAAAAGCAATAACACGTTTAATGTGGATCTCCCGAATGGCCTTTATGAGGTGAAGGCGACGCTTGGTAATACGGCAAGGGCCAGTGTGGCGGCGGAGGGCGTGTTTCAGGTTATTAATATGACAGGGGATGGCGCGGAGGATACGTTCCAAATTCCTGTCACCGACGGGCAGCTGAATCTGCTGGTGACAGAGGGGAAAGCTGGCACCGCTTTTACGCTTAGCGCCTTGAAAATAAAGAAATTGTCTGATCAGCCGGTGACGAACCGAACCATTTATGTCGGCGGCGACTCGACGGTGTGCAATTATTATCCGCTCAACAGCAGCAAGCAGGCGGGCTGGGGGCAGATGCTGCCTTACTATATCGATAAACACACCTTTCAAGTGAGAAACATGGCGTCTGGCGGGCAGATCGCGAGAGGGTTCAGAAATGATGGACAGCTTGAGGCGATTCTGAAGTATATTAAACCCGGAGATTATTTTATGTTGCAGCTTGGCATTAATGACACAAATCCGAAGCATAATGAATCTGAAGCGGAGTTTAAAGAGGTGATGCGTGATATGATTCGTCAGGTGAAAGCGAAAGGAGCGGACGTCATTCTATCAACACCCCAGGGCCGGGCGACCGATTTTACTTCTGAGGGCATCCATTCGTCTGTAAACAGATGGTACAGGGCTTCTATTTTAGCTTTGGCCGAAGAGGAAAAAACACACCTCATTGACTTAAATGTCCTCAGCTCGGCATACTTTACATCGATCGGTCCGGAAAAAACACTTGGGCTTTATATGGATGGAGATACGCTGCACCCGAACCGCACGGGGGCCGACGCACTGGCGCGATTGGCTGTTCAAGAGCTAAAACGCCAGGGAATCGATGGCTTTTAACACGTCATTTTTTCGACAAAACACATACGCCTTCGTCAATTAGAGTATAATGAGAACATCTGCAAGAGACAGGAGTTTATACATGAGTCATTTTAAAAACTATCAAATCAGTCATGACATTTTACGAGCACTGGAAGGACTAGGATATACAGAACCGACCAAGGTGCAGCAGAGCGTGATCCCCGCTGCCCTTGAACGAAAGGATCTTGTCGTCAAATCACAGACGGGAAGCGGGAAAACGGCTTCGTTCGGGATTCCTCTCTGTGAGCTGGCGGATTGGGATGAAAACAAGCCGCAGGCGCTTATTTTAACTCCAACCCGTGAGCTTGCGGTGCAAGTAAAGGAAGATATCACGAACATCGGACGATTTAAACGGATCAAAGCGACAGCCGTATTTGGAAAGTCTTCCTTCGATAAACAAAAAGCTGAGCTTAAACAAAAAAGCCACATTGTTGTCGGCACGCCGGGACGTGTTCTGGATCATATCGAAAAAGGCACGCTTCCGTTGGATCGTCTCTCTTATTTGGTCATTGATGAAGCGGATGAGATGCTGAATATGGGCTTCATTGAGCAGGTGGAGGCGATTATCAAGCATCTGCCGACTGAGCGCACGACGATGCTGTTTTCAGCGACGCTTCCGCAGGATATCGAGAAGCTGAGCCGTCAATATATGCAAAACCCCGAGCATATCGAGGTCAAAGCGGCCGGCCTAACCACAAGAAATATTGAACATGCGGTGATTCAAGTAAGAGAAGAGAATAAGTTTTCATTGCTGAAAGATGTGCTGATGACGGAGAATCCCGACAGCTGCATCATTTTCTGCCGAACGAAGGAGCACGTCAATCAGCTGACCGATGAATTGGATGACTTGGGATATCCATGCGATAAAATTCACGGCGGAATGATTCAGGAAGACCGATTCGACGTCATGAATGAATTTAAACGTGGCGAGTACCGTTACTTAGTGGCGACGGATGTCGCCGCGCGCGGGATTGATATTGAAAATATCTCCCTTGTCATCAACTATGATCTGCCGCTTGAAAAAGAAAGCTATGTCCACCGCACGGGCCGAACGGGACGCGCAGGGAACAAAGGAAAGGCCATTTCGTTTGTCACGGCCTTCGAAAAACGGTTTTTAGCCGACATTGAAGAATATATCGGATTTGAAATCCAAAAAATAGAAGCACCTTCTCAAGAGGAAGTGGCAAGGAAGAAACCAGAATTTCTAGCTAAACTGAATGACCGTCCGGAAAGCAAAAAGGACAAAAGCGAAGAGCTGAATAAAGACATTATGAAGCTGTATTTTAACGGCGGAAAGAAAAAGAAAATCAGAGCCGTTGATTTTGTAGGAACGATTGCCAAAATTGACGGTGTGTCAGCTGACGACATCGGCATTATCACGATCATGGATAACGCCTCATACGTTGAGATTTTAAATGGTAAAGGCCCTCATGTTCTCAAAGTGATGAAGAACACAACCGTCAAAGGGAAACAGCTGAAGGTGAATAAAGCGAATAAATGATGAATGACCTGCTCCCAGTTAAAGGGGCAGGTCATTTTGCTGCTGGCTGACATCTGTGCTGGTTTCCTCAGGAACAAAGGCAAGAATCACAATACCAATCACAAACAAAATGATTAGGCTGAACACGGCAGTCGAGGATTTCCCAGTCAGCTGGGCGGTAACGGCAATGAGCAGCGGCCCCATAATTGAGGCGAATTTTCCAAAAATGTTGTAAAAACCGAAGAATTCATTAGCGTGGCGCTTTGGCACAAGCTTGGCGAAATAGGAACGGCTTAGGGCTTGAATACCGCCCTGCGAGGTGGCGACAAGCATAGCCAGTATCCAGAAATCAAGCGTTGTCTTCATAAAATAGGCATACACGCAAACGATCATATAAATGACGATCCCGACGTACAGCATGGTCTTCCCCGTGAAGCGTTCTGCCAGTTTTCCGTATACAATCGAAAACGGTGCAGCGACCACCTGGGTGACAAATAGGATGATCAGGAGGCTTGAGGAACCGATCCCTAAATCTGATCCATAGGAGGTCGACATCGTAATAATCGTGCCGACTCCGTCGATATAAAAGAAATAAGCGAGCAAAAAGAGGAAAAGTGCCCGGTATTGCCTGATCTGTTTCATCGTCTGGCCGAGCCGCTTAAAGCTGTTGATGACAATATGAGGTTCTCTTTTGATGTAATAGCGTTGATGGACATGTTTAATCATTGGGATGGTGAACAGCCCCCACCAGGCAGCCGTTATGAAAAAGGACAGCTGGCTTGCAGCAGATACGGACATCGGAATCGTCTCTGCTTGTGCGAGCAGGATGACAGCAATGCTGATGATAAATGGAATCGTGCTTCCAATGTATCCTAAGCCAAAACCCCGTGCCGAGACGAGATTCATCCGCTTCTCAGTCGTGACGTCAACGAGAAAGGCATCATAAAACACATTGGCGCCGGAAAAACCGATAGCCGATATCGTATAAAACAGCAACAATAGCAGCCAATGTTCACTAGGGATAAAGGCGAGCATCGCGGTGCTGGCGACACCGGCTGACACAAAGAAACCGAAGAACTTTTTCTTGCACCCTTCATAGTCGGCGATTGTGCCTAAAATAGGGCCGAGCATCGCAAGAATAAACGTTGAAATCGCAATGGTATAGCCCAGATAGGCAGTCGATTGAGCGGCGCTGACACCGCTTTCCGCAGCTGCTGATTTATAAAATAACGGAAATACCGCGGTGGTCACGACAATTGAGTAAGCTGAATTTGCCCAGTCATATAACACCCAGCTGTTTTCTTGTTTCGTAAAACGTTTCATCATCAGAGCCCCTCTCCGGTAACGATACTTCTATTGTACGAGAAATGGGCCTGAAAAGAATGGAATGCACGTCAATTTTTACAAAATATTTATGTTTTTTCGCTTCAAATCATACTTTTGATTTATTGCTGGGGTTAGGTGCATCTGGTACCATTTAACTATATTTTATGGTATTTTCCAGAAGGGATTCAGCAGAGAGGAGACAGAGCATGAGGCGAATAGGCTTGTGTATAAGCCTGCTGGTCACAGTTCTTGTGATGAGCGCATGCGAAAGTGAAGGTGAGGCTCAGATGTTCGCAGACTGTGATCAAAAGACAGTAAAACAAACCGCAGCCAAACCGATGAGCAGTAAGAAAAAGCAGGATTTCCAAGCCCTCGCAAGCGACAGGCAGCTGGCCATTGTGTTCAGTTCCATGATACAAGTGAGCGAAGCATTTGATTATGGAATCGGCAATCCAGAATACTTCGTGCGAATCAGCATGACTGAAGAAGAAGCAGACATTGCGAAGGAGAATCTCGAATCGATTAAGCTTGAGAACAAATCGCTCAAAAAACAAAACAGCGAGGCGGTTGCCTTGCTTCAAAAAACGCGTAATCAAGATATGAGCCGCATCGAAATTCAGCAGCTGACAGAAAATAGAGCCGGTTTTTTTGAGACCGCAGACAGTATGATCAAACTCATCAACCAAGTCACACCGAAAAACGCGAAGAAGACAAGACAGCAGCTGGATCAGCTGAAAAAACAATATACACAATACAGTGCTGAAAGCATTAAAATCATGAACAGCATTGTCAAAAAGCAGAAAGCTGACAAGGCATCATTTGAACGCCATCTGGAGGCGCTGCTTCAAAAACAGCCCGGGCAGCAGGTACGGAGTGAATTGTACTGACCAGCTTCCGTCTTTCCCTGATGATATTGACCTAGTACAAAAAGAATGTACAATCAAGATATAGTCTGTTCTTAGTAGATTTGGAGGGACATGCCATGAAAATTGCGAAGGTGATCAACAATAATGTGATCAGCGTGGTCAATGAACAGGGGAAAGAATTGGTCGTCATGGGCAGGGGGCTCGCGTTTCAGAAAAAGTCCGGCGATGATGTCGATGAAGCCCGCATTGAGAAAGTGTTCACGCTCGATAACAAGGATGTATCAGAAAAGTTCAAAACCCTTTTGTATGATATACCGATCGAGTGTATGGAAGTATCCGAAGAGATTATCAGCTACGCAAAATTACAGCTCGGCAAAAAGCTCAACGACAGCATCTATGTGTCGCTGACCGACCATATTAACTTTGCCATCCAGCGCAACCAGAAAGGGCTTGATATCAAAAACGCCTTGCTGTGGGAAACAAAACGGCTCTACAAAGACGAATTTGCGATCGGCAAAGAAGCGTTGGTTATGGTAAAAAACAAGACTGGTGTGTCTCTGCCAGAGGATGAAGCAGGCTTTATTGCTCTGCATATTGTAAATGCCGAGCTGAATGAAGAGATGCCCAATATTATCAACATTACAAAAGTCATGCAAGAGATTTTGAGTATTGTAAAATACCATTTTAAGATTGAATTCAACGAAGAATCGCTTCACTATTATCGGTTCGTCACCCACTTAAAGTTTTTCGCGCAGCGTCTATTTAACGGCACTCACATGGAAAGCCAGGACGATTTTTTGCTGGATACAGTGAAAGAAAAGTATCATCGCGCGTATGAGTGCACGAAGAAAATCCAAACCTACATTGAGCGGGAGTATGAGCACAAGCTCACAAGTGACGAGCTGCTGTATTTAACCATTCACATAGAAAGGGTAGTTAAACAAGCATAATGAGAGCGCTGACATTTGTGTTTCCTTGTGTTCACTTTTTCTTACATTCACATATGAAAATGGTAGGATTGTTACTGATAAAGCAGGCAAAACCTAAATTGCAATGAGTGCGGATCATCTCTGTCTGTGCTGATGGTAATTTAGGTTTTTATTTTTTTCAGAGGAAAGATGATGATAGTTACAGGATTCAAGTCAGTAAGATTCGATATTATCATTATTTTGACCGATGTTCCCTTTTAAAAGAATCATGTAAGATCAACATAGAAAACGCTTTCAATGAAAGGGGAATGCAAATATGCCTTATCTGAAACGAGTGTTGCTGCTTCTTGTCACTGGATTGTTTATGAGTTTGTTTGCAGTCACTTCTACTGCCTCAGCTCAAACAGGTGGATCGTTTTTTGACCCTTTTAACGGCTATAACTCCGGTTTTTGGCAAAAAGCAGATGGTTATTCGAATGGAAATATGTTCAACTGCACGTGGCGGGCTAATAACGTATCAGTGACGTCATTGGGTGAAATGCGTTTAGCGCTAACAAGCCCATCTTATAACAAGTTTGACTGCGGGGAAAACCGTTCTGTTCAAACATATGGCTATGGACTTTATGAAGTCAGAATGAAACCAGCTAAAAACACAGGGATCGTTTCATCGTTCTTCACTTACACAGGTCCAACAGATGGAACTCCTTGGGATGAGATTGATATCGAATTTTTAGGAAAAGATACAACAAAGGTTCAATTTAACTATTATACAAATGGTGCAGGAAACCATGAGAAGATTGTGGATCTCGGGTTTGATGCAGCCAATGCCTATCATACGTATGCATTCGATTGGCAGCCAAACTCTATTAAATGGTATGTCGATGGGCAATTAAAACATACTGCAACAAACCAAATTCCGACAACACCTGGAAAGATCATGATGAACTTGTGGAATGGCACGGGTGTCGATGAATGGCTTGGCTCCTACAATGGTGTAAATCCGCTATACGCTCATTATGACTGGGTGCGCTATACAAAAAAATAATGCCAAATGTGAAAGAGCCTGCTGCAATATAGCAGGCTCTTATGATTGTAATGAGAAGTTGTTGGCATGAATCTTCTATTCACTCATAATATCCTATTTGATCTTCTCCCCTCTGTAAATCACGTACTCACTCAATGCTACGATCAAGTTCATACATTTAGAAAGAAATAATCCCAATCAAAAGTGCGGCAATCGTCATCACAATCGTTGTTCCCACGGCCCATTTAATAGTGAATTTTTGATGGTCGCCAAAGCTGACGCCTGCCATTCCAACCAAAAGATAGGTGGAAGGCACAAGCGGGCTGAGCAGATGCACAGGCTGCCCCAGCAAGGAGGCCCTTCCGATTTCAGCGGCGTCTATTCCGTAAGCGGAAGCGGCTTCGGCGATGATGGGAAGGACACCGAAGTAAAAGGCGTCATTCGACATGAAAAAGGTGAATGGCATGCTGACGATCGCAGTGATCAACGGCAGGTGCGGGCCCATGGCATCAGGGATGAGTGAAACGAGAGAATGCGCCATGGCATCGACCATTTTTGTGCCGGAGAGAATGCCTGTGAATATGCCCGCAGCAAACACCATTGAGACAACGTTTAACGCATTACCCGCATGCGCCGAGATTCGTTTCTGCTGCTCTTTGACATTTGGATAGTTGACCATCAAGGCGACGGCGAACGCAGTCATAAAAAGAACAGGGAGCGGCAGCAGGCTGGTGATCAGTGCGGCCATCAGAGCGACAGTCAGCAGCAGGTTAAACCATTGAAGAGCGGGACGCTTGAGCGGTGCGGCCTCCGGATCGGAAGACGGTGCGTTATCAATCGAAATGACGCCGAGCCGCTTCCGCTCTTTCTTTCCGAGGATATAAGCAACGGCGATCACCCAGAGAATGCCGGCGATCATAGCGGGAATCAGGGGCGTGAAGACCTCTGACGTGTCCAATTTTAAGGAAGCCAAAACCCTCGCAGTCGGCCCGCCCCACGGGATAATATTCATAACCCCCGAACCGAGCATCGCTATTCCCGCTAACACCAAACGGTTCATGCCGAGCCGTTTGTAGAGAGGCAGCATCGCTGCAATGGTAATCATATAGGTTGTTGTCCCATCTCCGTCCAGCGAAATGGTCATTGTCAGAACCGCTGTGCCTACGGCGATTTTTAACGGATCTCCTTTGACAAACGATAAGATTTTGGCAATGAGAGGATCAAACAGGCCTGAGTCAATCATAACGCCGAAATACAGGATGGCGAATAACAGCATGATACCGGTAGGGGCGAGGTCTGTAACGCCCTGAATCATCATCTCGCCGAGATCTTTGCCAAATCCGCTGATCAGGGCGAACACAATAGGAACGACAATCAAAGCAATAAGAGCGGAAAGCCGGTTAGACATAATAAGGTACATAAAGACAATCATCATCACAAAACCGAGTATGGCAAGCATGATATGACCTCCCCTATTCAACAGCTTTTTTAGTAAGCGCTTCCATCCTTTCTTTCTGTGAAGAAGGCTTATTTCAAATGTGTATGACCGCATATTTATATGTAGACCAAAAATCCTAATGAGCGGATTAGCAGTTTATATGAAGAACGCCACGGGTAAATGTGCTGTAGAATGTTTCGTTTTAAAAAGGGGGAGCAGACATGAGTGATGACCAAAACAAACGTGTAAATGAACACTCAAAGGACGAGCAGCTTGAGCAGTACAGGACCGATAACAGCGGGAAGAAAATGACGACAAACCAAGGCTTGCGAGTGTCAGAGGATGAGCATTCGTTAAAAGCCGGGGTTCGCGGTCCGACGCTGATGGAGGATTTTCACTTTCGGGAGAAAATGACGCACTTTGACCATGAGAGGATTCCGGAGCGCGTTGTGCATGCGCGCGGGTATGGCGTGCATGGCTTTTTTCAGGTTTACGAACCAATGACGGAATATACACGGGCCAAATTTCTTCAGGACCCTTCGGTGAAGACACCGGTATTTGTCCGTTTTTCTACGGTCGCGGGTTCTAAAGGCTCCGCAGACACGGTGCGGGATGCCAGAGGCTTTGCGACAAAATTTTATACTGAAGAAGGAAACTATGACCTTGTGGGAAATAACATTCCGGTGTTTTTCATTCAGGATGCGATCAAATTCCCGGATTTGGTTCACGCGTTTAAGCCTGAGCCACACAATGAAATGCCTCAGGCCGCGACTGCTCACGATACGTTTTGGGATTTTGTCGCCAATAACCCTGAGTCGGCTCACATGGTGATGTGGACGATGTCAGACAGAGGCATCCCGCGCAGCTACAGAATGATGGAAGGCTTCGGCGTTCACACGTTCCGTTTTGTCAATGAACAAGGAAAGGCACGTTTCGTGAAATTTCATTGGAAGCCGGTGCTCGGCGTGCATTCTCTCGTATGGGATGAAGCGCAGAAAATTGCCGGGAAAGATCCGGATTTCCATCGCCGTGACCTGTGGGAAACAATTGAAAACGGCGGCAAGGTTGAATACGAGCTCGGCGTGCAGATGATTGATGAGGAAGATGAATTCAAGTTTGATTTTGATATTCTTGATCCGACTAAGCTGTGGCCGGAAGAGCTTGTGCCGGTGAAGATCATTGGGAAAATGACGCTGAACCGCAACCAGGATAATGTGTTTGCGGAAACAGAACAGGTCGCATTCCACCCGGGAAATGTCGTGCCGGGCATCGATTTTACAAATGACCCGCTATTGCAGGGGCGGCTTTTCTCTTATACGGATACACAGCTGATTCGTCTTGGCGGTCCGAACTTCCATGAGCTTCCGATTAACCGGCCGGTATGTCCATTCCATAACAATCAATATGACGGTTATCATCGGATGACGATCAATAAGGGGCCTGTTGCTTATCATAAAAACTCACTGCAAAACAATGATCCGTCGCCTGCGACAGCTGAAGAAGGCGGCTACGTCCACTATCAGGAAAAAGTCGAGGGCAAAAAAATCCGCCAGCGAAGCGACAGCTTCAACGATTATTACTCACAGGCGAAGCTTTTCTGGAACAGCATGTCTCCTGTGGAGAAACAGCACATCATTTCTGCTTTCTGCTTCGAGGTCGGGAAGGTCAAAAGCAAGGACGTACAGCGGCAGGTCGTTGATGTTTTCAGCAATGTCGATGCAGATTTAGCAGAAGAAATCGCCAAAGGAGTAGGCGTGGCGGCGCCCGCGAAGCGTAAAGCATCTAAAGAAATTCTTACTTCGCCTGCGTTAAGCCAAGCCCGTACAGTGAAAACCGCGTCAACAAGAAAAGTCGCTGTACTCGCCGGAAACGGATTTCATGAAAAAGAGCTGCAAACAGTGCTGGAAGCCTTAAAGCAAGAAGGAATCACAGTGGATATCATCAGCCAAAATCTGGGGTATATGACAAGCGGCAGCGGACAGCAGCTTGAGGCCAGCGGCACGTTCCTGACGGTTGATTCTGTTCTGTATGATGCCGTCTATGCCGCAGGAGGGCTGGAGTTAAAAGACAACAAACAAGCGATGGCGTTTATCAGAGAAGCTTACAATCACTACAAGGCGATCGGTGCGGCAAATGAAGGAATTGACCTTCTTCAATCCTCTGTCGGGACAACAGAGGGACCAGGCATCGTAACGGCTGAAGAAGAACCTGACTACACCGCTTTCAGCAAGGCATTTATCGATGCTGTTGCTGCTCATCGCCATTGGGATAGACGAATTTGATCGGCTCCTGTATCTTTAAGGAAGATACTTTTCATAAGGAGCATGACAAATGAACGAAAAACAGCTCGCTGAAGCTTACGAACGCGATGAAAATATGATGATTTTGGTGTTTGCCCAGTGGTGCGTGAACCATGATCTTGATCCGATGGAGCTGTACGCCAAAGCGTATCCGCAGCAAAAGCTGAATGAAAGCTTGAAAAAAACCATGGACGATCTGGTCGTGCCAAAACACGAAGCAGAGCACATTCCGGACCAGACTGTCATTGCGGTATTAGAGATGTTCGGAAATACAGATTTGGCACAGGCCGTTCATGAAGCGATTTCTGGGCGCAAACAGTAAAAAAAGAGACATCCTGTGTCTCTTTTTTTATTGGAAAAATCATGCTGTTAGACCTAGAAACTTCTTTCGATTTAATCAGTCTATAAAAGTGTGTATTGCTTAAATAAGGGAATGATAAACAACGACATCAAAGGAGGAGATTGTATGAAATGGAATAAAATGATGAAAGCCGCGGGGATTGCAGTCTTGCTTTTTTCCGTATTTGCATATGCGGCCCCATCTTTAAAAGCAGTTCAAGCGAAAACACCGACTGTCAGCACCCATACGTACAAAAAGATCAAGGAGTTAACGTATCCACAAGTGCATCACATCGGGAATGCCGCGTTTGAAAAGAAAATCAATCAAGAGCTGAAAGCCTTCATTGAACAATCGTATCAGGAATATCTGAAAAACAAAAAAGCAGGCGAACAGCAGGGCTTTAAAACGGAATATCAAACATCCTTCAGCGTCAAATACAATGCGGCAGGCAAGCTCAGCATTCAAACACTCAATTATATCTATTCAGGGGGCGCCCACGGTTTAACGTCTGTCCAGTCCTTCAACTATGACTTGAAAGCACAAAAGCGGGTGACGCTGGATCAGATTCTGAACACCAAAACAAAAGTCAGCAAAACGAGAGATTACCTATATAGCTATATCAAAAAACACGATGAGCTGTTTTTCCCTGATGTAAAGAAAGAGGATATAACCCTAAACAAAGACACAATGTTTTACTTTACGGCAAACGGGATCGCCATCGTCTTCGGCCAGTATGACTTGGGGCCTTATGCAGCGGGAATCCGGGATGTGCAGGTGCCAGCCTCTATTTATCAATAATGAAAAGAGCCATATCCGAAAGGGATATGGCTCAATGTTTCTACCACACAAACAGGCCGACAATCGCAGCACTTAATAAAGATACCGCAATTCCGCTGACGAGCAGTTTCCACACGTTTCTCCCGATGACCGTTGACTTTTCTCCGTCAAGGATCGAATTGTACGTGCCGTAAATCATGCCGACAGTACTGAAGTTTGCAAAGGACGTCAGGAATGTCGTCGCCACCGCAACGGTGTGAGGCGGAAGGGATTTGAGATTGTTTTTCAAGTCAAGCATCGCAACAAACTCGTTTGTTGCTAATTTCATGCCCATCAGCTGAGCAACATACATCGCATCGTGCACTGGCAGTCCAAGCAGGAATGCGAACGGACTGAACAGATAAGCAAAAATCGTCTGGATGGTCAGGCCGTGTACGAAAACGCCAAGAATGCCATTAACTGCTGACGTTAATGCGACATATCCAATCACCATTGCCAAAATAACGATCACCATGTTCATGCCGACAAGCATACTGTTAGAAATCGTAGAGAAAAAGTCTTTCTTCTCTTCTTTAGGCGGTGTATAGATGATATCTTCATCCTCCGGCACGTGAACAGGATTCAGCAGGTTTGCGATAATCAGCGCGTTTAAGCAGTTCAAAGGAATGGCTGTAAACACGTATGTCGCAGGCACCATTGAAAGATAAGATCCGATAATGGAGCCGCTGATGCTACTCATGCTCATTAAGCCGAATGTGAGCAGGCGGTTGTTGCTTAAAACCGTTAGCTGCTGGCGGATAACCGCAAGTGCTTCGGTATTTCCAAGAAACATCATTTGAATAGAGAAAAAGCTTTCTAATTTCGGCAAGCGGGAAGCCTTTGAAATCACCCATCCGATTTTATCAATCAGCCAAGGCAAAATGCCGAAATACGTTAAAATATCAAAGAATGTGACGATAAAGATAATTGGAAGAAGCGCACTAAAGAAAAAGTCTACTGTTTCATTCGCCATCACTGACGGAAAGGCAAACGCGATACCGTCACTGGCGCAAGCAATCAGCCAAGTGAAGAAATCACCGATTTTCCCGATAGCCCAGCTTCCGACTTTTGTTCCCAGCATAAACCAAGTAATCAGCAATTCCAGAACAATTAACGTAATGATCGGGCGCCACTTGATTTTCTTTTTCTGCGGAGAACATAGGAATACAACTGCCATAATCACAATGAGACCGACAAGGTTTAGTAAAAAGTACATGATAGCAACTCCTATGAGGGTTATTATGGAAACAAAAAAAGCTCTTATCCTTCACAAATTCTGGAAGTGCAGAAAGTGTGAAAAATAAGAGCAAACAGAAAAGAACTTGTCCTTTTCAACTCGTTCAAATTTATTCAAACTTTCTTGTAGTCTAGTTTTTTACGGTTACTAGGTAGAAACAATCAGACCATATTACTGATCATATACAAGAATGTCTTTTTCTAAGATGATAGCAGTATTTTATCCTTTCACTTTTTGAAAATCAACCTTTTTAACTATTTTCACAATAATAAAATTTATATTCTAAAATGAGAAAATAAAGGAAAAACATGCTGGATTGCTATGCTGATATGATGTTGGCGGGATACCAGCATGTCAGTACTGATTTTTCTTCACTATAAGGTTCCAGCTCCTGGATATTTGTTGTATGATGGAAACGGGGAAACCCATACAGCAGAAAGGGAGTTTTTTTCATGATTATCCAATTCATTCGTTATAGATAATGACAGGTGTAGACAAACTGCCAGACCTGGCCAATTTTTGAGATAGGCCTAGGTTTATTTGTCTATGCCTTTTTCATTTATCTAAAAATGAATGAATGAGGTGTTTTTTATCATGAAGCAAACAGTTGATTTCAGCTTGTTTCGATGTCCGCTCTGCGGTTCTTCCATGGATGCGGCATCAGGAAAAAGCTTGATTTGTACAGAACGGCGGCATACATTTGATTTATCTCGGCACGGCTACGTGAACTTCCTGACAAAGCCGGTCAAAACCAGTTACGGTGCCGAGCTTTTTGAAGCGAGAAGCAGGCTGATTGGAGAATATGGTTTTTTTGAGCCGCTCCATGATACGATTGCAGAACTCATCAGCCATCCCAAATCCGGTCAAGAGGCATTTACCATCCTGGACAGCGGTTGCGGTGAGGGTTCCCATTTGAACGCGCTTTGCGGGTTTGATTATTTAGGGAAAGAAGCGATAGGAACCGGCATCGATCTTTCGAAGGATGGGATCTTAAAAGCTTCTAAGGCATTCAAAGATCAGATGTGGGCGGTTGCCGATGTGGCGCGTGCTCCTTTTCATGATCGCCAATTTGATGTTGTGCTGTCTATTTTTTCCCCGTCCAATTATGCAGAGTTTCATAGACTGCTGAAGAATGATGGCATGCTCGTAAAAGTAGTGCCGCGAAGCGACTATTTAATAGAATTAAGGCAATTTTTATATGCTGATTCACCAAGGCGCACGTATTCCAATGCGGCAGCTGTTGAGCGTTTTACAGCAAATGCAGCATACAGCCGTCCTGTCAGGCTGCGCTATGTTAAAACGCTTGACCAGCAGGCGATCCACTGGCTTCTCAAGATGACGCCGCTTGCCTGGTCGGCGCTGAAAGATCGAGTCAGCCTGCTGAAAGAGATGAAATCAGTCGATATTACGATTGATGTTGATATCCTAGTAGGAATGAAATGAATGGCAGAGGAAAGCTCCGAAAAAAGGAGCTTTCCTTTTTTAATCGGAATAGTTGGCCCACGCTTCTCGTACATATGGAAAGGGGACGGAAACAGCCGATGCGGACAGGTTTTTGTAAACGCTTTCTAGTTCGCGGAAATGGGGGATGTGTGTGTGGAACTGATCATCATTCTATTGGCGTTAGGTTTGCTGATGTTTACGGCGTATCGGGGATTTTCTGTCATATTGTTTGCGCCGATTTGCGCGTTATTCGCGGTGCTGCTGACAGATCCAAGCCATGTGCTTCCTTTTTTTTCATCAATTTTTATGGAGAAGATGGCGGGTTTTATTAAGCTGTATTTCCCAGTGTTTTTGCTCGGTGCCATTTTTGGAAAGGTCGTTGAAATGGCCGGGCTTGCGGCATCAATCGCGAAAACAATTGTCCGGCTTGTCGGGGCAAAAAGAGCGATACTTGCCATTGTGCTGATGGGCGCTGTCTTGACGTACAGCGGCGTCAGCCTGTTTGTTGTCGTATTTGCCGTATATCCTTTTGCGAAAAACATGTTCCAAGAAGCAAACATACCAAAACGCCTCATCCCGGGAACGATTGCTTTAGGGGCTTTTACGTTTACGATGGACGCACTTCCGGGAACGCCGCAAATCCAAAATGTCATCCCGACGTCGTTTTTCAAAACAGACATTTATGCCGCCCCTTGGCTGGGCTTGATGGGCGCAGTGATTGTGCTGGCAGCTGGGATGCTCTATTTGGAATCAAGGCGGAAGAAAGCGCAGGCATCTGGCGAAGGTTATGGCGGTTTTGATTCGCAGAATGCTCCTGCTCCTGAATCGATTGAGTCCGCGGCTGAACCGGACAAAAGCCCGATTCGGCACGCGCTTGCCTTTGTCCCGCTTATTCTCGTCGGTGCAGTGAATAAATATTTCACCATTTACCTGCCAAAGTGGTATCCGAATGGATTTGATTTTTCTTCCATAGGATTAAAGGAGTTCGGCAGGCTTGATATTTCTTCAGCGGCTGCTATTTGGTCGGTGGAGATTGCTTTAGTGATTGGCATCATCACAACGATTTTATTTGATTGGAGAAGTGTGTTTGCCCAATTGAAGGAAGGGCTGAATGAAGGAATTGGCGGCGCCTTGCTGGCATCTATGAATACGGGTGCCGAGTACGGGTTCGGCGGCATTATCGCCGCGCTGCCGGGGTTTCATAAGCTGAGCAGCGGAATTTCACATACTTTTACCGATCCGCTTGTAAATGGCGCCGTTACGACAACTGCGCTGGCGGGAATCACCGGCTCGGCTTCAGGAGGAATGGGCATTGCGTTAAGCGCGATGTCAGAACAATACTTACAGGCGATTCAGGCTTACAATATTCCGCCAGAGGTGATGCATCGGGTCATTTCAATGGCATCAGGCGGGATGGACACACTGCCGCATAATGGCGCTGTTATCACGCTTCTGGCCGTGACGGGTTTGACACACCGGCAATCCTATCGCGATATTTTTGCGATCACGCTCATTAAAACGGCTGCCGTATTTGCTGTAATCGCGATTTACAGCCTGACTGGTCTAGTGTAGAAGAAAACGAAAGGAGCATCAATATGGGAAAAGTGCTGTCATCAAGCAAGGAAGCTGCGAAACTGATTCATGATGGGGATATGCTGATCGCGGGAGGGTTTGGGCTGTGCGGCATCCCTGAACAGCTCATTTTGTCTATAAGAGATCAGGGAGTAAAGGATTTAACCGTTGTCAGCAATAACTGCGGAGTCGATGACTGGGGGCTTGGTTTGCTTCTGGCTAACAAGCAAATCAAGAAAATGATTGCTTCCTATGTCGGTGAAAATAAAATTTTTGAGCGGCAGTTTTTAAGCGGAGAGCTTGAGGTCGAGCTTGTTCCCCAAGGAACGCTCGCTGAGAGAATTCGTGCAGGCGGTGCAGGCATACCGGGATTTTATACGGCGACAGGCGTCGGCACCTCCATAGCCGAGGGAAAAGAACATAAAACATTCGGCGGCCGGACTTATGTGCTGGAGCGAGGCATTACCGGCGATGTGGCGATCGTCAAAGCGTGGAAAGCGGACACCATGGGCAATTTGGTTTTTAGGAAAACGGCGAGAAATTTCAATCCCATTGCCGCCATGGCAGGCAAGATCACGATTGCCGAGGCGGAAGAAATCGTGGAAGCAGGAGAGCTCGATCCAGATCACATCCATACGCCGGGAATTTACGTACAGCATGTCGTGCTTGGCGCGAGCCAAGAAAAACGGATTGAAAAACGAACAGTTCAGCAAGCATCGGGAAAGGGTGAGGCCAAGTGAAGGAAGCGAGAAAACGAATGGTCAAACGGGCTGTACAAGAAATCAAGGACGGCATGAATGTGAATCTCGGGATTGGAATGCCGACGCTTGTCGCAAATGAGATACCCGACGGCGTTCACGTCATGCTTCAGTCGGAAAACGGCTTGCTCGGAATTGGCCCCTATCCTCTGGAAGGAACGGAAGACGCGGATTTGATCAATGCGGGAAAGGAAACGATCACTGAAGTGACGGGCGCCTCTTATTTTGACAGCGCTGAGTCATTCGCGATGATAAGAGGCGGGCATATCGATTTGGCTATTCTTGGTGGAATGGAGGTTTCGGAGCAGGGTGATTTGGCCAATTGGATGATCCCGGGCAAAATGGTAAAAGGGATGGGCGGCGCTATGGATCTCGTCAACGGGGCGAAACGGATCGTTGTCATCATGGAGCACGTCAATAAGCATGGTGAATCAAAGGTGAAAAAAACATGCTCCCTTCCGCTGACAGGCCAGAAAGTCGTGCACAGGCTGATTACGGATTTGGCTGTATTTGATTTTGTGAACGGCCGCATGACACTGACGGAGCTTCAGGATGGTGTCACAATTGAAGAGGTTTATGAAAAAACAGAAGCTGATTTCGCTGTAAGCCAGTCTGTACTCAATTCTTAATGGGAAGGTGTTTGACATGAGAAAACAAGTCGCCTTGGTGACAGGGGCTGCCGGCGGAATCGGATTCGAAATGGCAAGAGAATTCGCCCGGGAAGGTGCCAGCGTCATCGTTTCAGACCTCCGTCCGGAAGCATGTGAAAAAGCAGCCTCCAAACTTGCAGAAGAAGGCTTTGACGCGGCGGCCATTCCGTATGATGTGACAAAGGAAGCGCAAGTTGCTGATACGGTGAACGTCATCCAAAAACAATACGGCCGCTTGGATATTCTGGTGAACAATGCCGGTATTCAGCACGTCGCTCCGATTGAAGAGTTTCCGACAGACACCTTTGAACAGCTGATCAAGGTCATGCTGACGGCCCCCTTTATTGCAATGAAGCATGTTTTTCCGATCATGAAAAAACAGCAGTTTGGCAGAATCATTAATATCGCGTCTGTTAATGGATTAGTCGGCTTTGCAGGGAAATCCGCTTATAATAGCGCCAAGCACGGCGTCATTGGACTCACAAAAGTAGGGGCGCTGGAAGGCGCGCCCCACGGCATAACAGTCAATGCGCTCTGTCCGGGTTATGTCGATACCCAGCTTGTACGCAATCAGCTTAGCGATCTATCAAAAACTAGAAATGTCCCTTACGACTCTGTACTTGAACAAGTCATTTTTCCGCTTGTGCCGCAAAAGCGACTGCTTTCCGTCAAGGAAATTGCGGATTATGCCGTGTTTTTGGCAAGCGAGAAGGCGAAGGGCGTCACTGGGCAGGCTGTCGTCCTTGATGGGGGCTACACCGCACAATGACATAAAAAACACACTTGCTCCGCTAGGGAATCAAGTGTGTTTTTTCTTTTCTTATTTCCAAACATCATTAGCGATCTCAACCACATGGCGGAGCTTCGCCCATTGCTGTTCTTCAGTCAGCTTGTTGCCTTCCTCAGTTGAAGCAAATCCGCATTGAGGGCTGAGGCAAAGCTGGTCTAAGCTTACATAACGGGACGCTTCTTCGATACGGCGTTTCACGTCATCCGGATTTTCAAGCTCACCGAATTTAGATGTCACTAAGCCAAGAACAAGCTGAAGATCAGACCGTTTTACGTAACGGAGCGGCTCAAATCCGCCTGAGCGTGAATCATCATACTCTAAGAAAAGTCCGTCAAGATTCAAGCCGTCAAAAATGGTTTCGGCTGCTGCGTCATAGCCGCCTTCCGCTGTCCAAGTGGACTGGAAGTTGCCGCGGCAAATATGCATGGTTACCGTCAAGTCATCCGGGCGGTCTGCTATCGCGTCGTTAATCGATTTCGCAAACAGCTGGCGAAGCTCATCAGGCGTTGTTCCGAACGCTTCGATTTGTTTTAAGCCTTTTTCTGATAAGAAAACGGCCCACGCTGTATCATCAAGCTGGAGGTAGCGGCAGCCTCTGTCATAAAACGCTTGAATCGCTTTTTTATATGCTTTGGATACATCATGCTGGAAAAGGTGATAGTCGTTTTTGTATGCACCTTTTTCCAATTTCCCGCGGAAAAACAGCATATTCGGGCTTGGAATGGTCATCTTTGGCGTCGCGTCACCGGCAATGCTATGGAGAAATGAGTAATCTTCAAGCATTGGGTGTGTTGAAAAGTCGATATCGCCTGTGACTTTAATGCCGCGTGCTTTTGTCTGTACGTTATGGAATTGAATGCCTTGCTCAGGAGTAAACGGCTCAACGCCATCTAAGTTTTCCAGGAAATCAAAGTGCCACCATGCTCTGCGGAATTCACCGTCTGTCACGACGTTCAGGCCGATTTCCCTCTGTTTTTCCACAATGCGGATAATTTCATCGTTTTCGATCTGGCGAAGCTGCTCAGCCGTAATATCGCCGGCCGCTTTTTGCAGCCGCGCTTTTTTGACGGGCTCAGATCTTAGCAGGCTTCCGACTTGATCCGCGCGAAACGGCGGTTTTTTTCTTTGAAGTGATTTTTGTTCTGCGGGTGTTGTTTGTTGTGACATGTTGTCCATTCCTTCTTTCCATTCAAATGTAAAAAAGCTCTTCCTTTGGATAAGGAAGAGCTTGCGTGACAATCTCAACCTTATCTTCAAGAGCAATCATTGCTCTAAAGGATTTAGCACCATTCTGTTAAACAGCGGTTGCCGGGTATCGCAGGGCCAGTCCCTCCACCTCTCTTGATAAGGAAAACCTTTTTATGAAATTTTCTGATAGTATCTATTATTCACACATTTTCTATTTCTGTCAATGATAGATTATCTCCACACATCGTTGGCAATGTCGATGACATGGCGAAGCTTTGCCCATTGCTGCTCCTCTGTCAGAAGGTTGCCTTCTTCTGTAGAGGCGAAACCGCACTGCGGGCTCAGGCATAGCTGGTCCAAGCTGACAAAACGCGCGGCTTCATTGATACGGCGTTTCACATCTTCAGGATTTTCAAGCTCGCCGTATTTCGATGTGATCAAGCCGAGCACAATTTGCAGATCCTTGCGCTTCACAAAACGGAGCGGATCAAAGTTTCCGGAGCGGTCATCATCGTATTCCAAGAAAAGGCCGTCAAGGTTTAAGCCGTCCAAAATCGTTTCCGCTACAGCGTCGTACCCTCCTGATGCCGCCCAGGTTGAGCGGAAGTTGCCGCGGCAAATGTGCATTGTGATCGTTAAATCGTCAGGCCGGTCTGCGACGGCATCATTAATTGTTTTGGCAAATATGGATGGCAATGTTTCTGGATCGCCGCCGAGCGCCCGGACAACCTCTCTGCCTTTTTCCTCAAAGAAGAGAGACCATGACGTATCATCGAGCTGGAGATAACGGCAGCCAGCATCATAGAAGGCTTTGATTGCTTTTTTGTATGCTTGAGCCAGGTCATGAAAATATTCCTCTTGATCGTCATAAATCCCTTTATCCGCCTTTTCGCCAAAAAACAGCATATTTGGGCTGGGAATGGTCAATTTTGGCGTCGCGTTACCGGCAATCTCATGTAAAAATTGATAATCAGCAAGCGCTGGGTGGCTCGTAAAATCGAGTTTTCCCGTCACTTTGATGCTGCGCGCTTTCGTTTTTGTGTTATGGAACTGAATCCCCTCAGCCGGGATGAACGGTTCCACACCGTCAAGCCCTTCCAGGAAGTCATAATGCCACCAAGAACGCCGGAATTCCCCGTCTGTTACTACATCGAGACCGATTTCTTTTTGTTTTTCCACGATGCGGATGATCTCTTGATTTTCGATATCACGAAGCTGTTCTGCTGTCATCTCACCAGCCGCTTTTTTTTGCCGGGCTTGCTTTACCGGAACGGAACGAAGCAAACTGCCGACATGATCGGCGCGGAAAGGTGCTTTGCGTTGTTTTTCTGTTTTTTGTCCTGCAACATTCGTTTGTTGAGCCATGTTATTCGCCTCTTTTCTGAAATATTGAGCATGTAAAAAGCTCTTCCTTTGTGAAGGAAGAGCTTGAATGATCAAATCTCCGCCTCATCTGCAAGAACGCAATGTTCTTAAGGATTTAGCACCATTCTGTTTGAAACAGCGGTTGCCGGGTATCATAGGGCCAGTCCCTCCACCTCTCTTGATAAGGTACAACTTCATATTCAGATTTCAATTATCTTAATATTATTACTTTTGGATCAATTGTCAATGCTTTTTAGAGAATACTTTCATCTTCATCGTTATATAAAACCATATCAAGCACGATAGCGATGGCAGTGCAAATCAGAACATCTTCCTCGTTTGCAATCTGCAAGTGATAGGAATCACCCCAGCTGAGCCACTTTTTGCTCACTGACATCCGGACATTTTCCCCGTCCGTCAGCTGGAATTCATCCCTCCATAAATCACCATCGATTTCCCAGTTAAGCCCGGAAATCACAAATTTCGGTTTGAAAAACGTTACTTTCTTCGTTACCTCACAAACTGTTTTCCCGCCAATTGAAATCTCATAGCGCGGCAATAAAGACATTAGTTTTTGTTCTATGGAAACGAGCGTTTTCCCAGATGAGTCTGTCATTTGTAATGAGTCTCCTAACGAGAAAAAACGCCCCTCCACCTTGAATGTTTCTTGTTCATCCCGGTCATAAATGTGAAATGCATCTTTAAATGAGAACATTTTTTGTTTCATAAATAACTCGATCATTGCTGAAGTCTCCTTTGGGTTTGCCTTGTATGAAATTACGGATAGGTGGCGAAAAGGTTTCAGGCTCTAAATCAAAACAATTTTAAAAGGCTGCGTGATTCAGCAGCCTTTTCATTTGAAATATAGAATTAGGAAAGATGCATCCGGCGTTTTTGGCGGATGGCGTCAAGGTCGATTAGGTTGTTGTGATGAGGTGCGGCTGCTGGCAGAGGGCTTGTCTTTTGCGGTTTGCGGCGATTGTCCTTGCTGAAAGAAAAAAGAAGATAGCCGCATAATGCGATGATAATAAATAGGATCATATTACATACCTCCCAAAAAAAGTTTTGGTACTCTCTATTGTACGGATAAAAAGTCAAAAAGTATTCAAAAAATTCTAAATCAATAAATAACAAGAAACTGTCCCTCTAAAACAGTATAACCTGATGACCTGAAAATAGTCTTGAATCACGCTGTTTGCTCTTGTTGATGATTGGTTCTATAGTTACTATCGACGATAAAATAAATTCCTTTATATAACTTTTAACCTAAGTTTGAGTAATTCGAATTGCCTGTTTTTGGGTGCTGTATTCTTGCTTGTTTGGTTTATACCCTATTTTGCGGAATTGAACACAAAAAACCCAAATTACGGAGCATTTGGGCGGTACGGGTGAATACGGATTGTATTTAGGGGATTTGAATGTTTTATTTGAAGAAGCGTTTGAACATTTTTCTAATTTTTTGAAATGGGCTGGATTTCTTTTGCATGTTAAGCGGCCTGGAAATGATCCATTTTTTCAAGAGACTCTTTGCAGCGATTGCATGTTTTGTCATTGTTTTTCCTCCTCATTTGTTGATACTTGTTTTACGGAGGACGCGTTTAAAATGTTTCATTTTCACACAAAAAAGCCAGTCCTTTTTTGGACTGGCTTTTGGCATTATGCTTGCGCTTCAAACTGCTTTGCAATCTCCACGATGACATTTACGGCTTTGACCATATTATCAACTGAGATGTATTCAAATTTGCCGTGGAAGTTTTCCCCGCCTGTAAAGATGTTTGGCGTCGGAAGCCCCATGTAGGACAGCTGCGATCCGTCGGTGCCGCCGCGGATGGGGGAAATCTTCGGTTCAATGCCGAGGTTTTCCATTGCTTGCTTGGCAATGTTGACGATTTCGATGACAGGTTCAATTTTCTCTCTCATGTTGTAGTATTGGTCGTTCATATCCAGCAGAATCCGGTCTTGCCCGTATTCGTTTTGAAGTTCTTCAACGGCACGCTTCATTGTTTCTTTTCTGTTTTGGAAATTCTCTTTGTCAAAGTCTCTAATAATGTAGTGGAGCTTTGTTTCCTCTACGTCTCCTTGAATCGACAGCAGGTGATAGAAGCCTTCATAGCCTTCCGTATATTCAGGCGCTTCGTCTGCCGGCAGCAGGCTGTTCAGCTTCATCGCGATTTTCGCAGAGTTGATCATTTTCCCTTTAGCTGTTCCGGGATGTACGTTGTTGCCTTTAATCGTAATTTTTGCGGCAGCGGCATTGAAGCTTTCGTATTCAAGCTCGCCGAGCGGCCCGCCGTCAACCGTGTAGGCAAAGGATGCATTGAACCGTTTCACATCAAATTTGTGCGGCCCTCTTCCGATTTCTTCATCAGGCGTAAAGGCGACTCTGATTGTGCCGTGCTTGATTTCAGGGTGTTTGATGAGGTAATCCATGGCTGTCATGATTTCAGCGATACCGGCCTTATTGTCTGCGCCGAGAAGGGTGGTGCCGTCTGTGGTGATGAGTGTATGGCCCTTATAGCCGGACAGCTCAGGGAATTGATCAGGTGACAGGGTGACCTGCAGCTGTTTGTTGAGAACGATGTCTTTTCCATCATAGCTTTCGATGATTTGCGGATTCACGTTTTTGCCGGTAAAGTCTGTAGCGGTGTCGACGTGAGCGAGAAAGCCGATTGTCGGCACGTCTTTTTCAGTATTGGAGGGAAGAGTTGCCATGACATAGCCGTTTTCATCAATGGCTGCATCCTGCATGCCGATGGACTTCAATTCATCAACGAGCATGTTTCCTAATGTCAATTGGCCGGGTGTGGAAGGACAAGTGTCAACGGATTCATCGGACTGTGTGTCGACTTTTACATATGTAGTAAACCGTTCAATGATTTCTTCTTTCATTTCCAATCATCTCCTTTGTCTTATTTTAGCATGGCGGGATGAGAGATTTCTATTGCACAATACCGTTTCGAATGGCAAATACGACTGCCTGTGTCCGGTCTTGGGCATTGCATTTTTGCAGGATGCGGTGCACGTGGGTTTTCACAGTGCTTTCACTGACGAAAAGCTTTTCAGCAATATCCTCATTTCTCAGTCCGAAGGCCATTTGCTGAAGAACCTCAAGCTCTCTTTTGGTGAACGGCTCTGCCAGTTCTTCTGGATGGGGCTGTTGCTTCGCCCGAAATGTCTCACTGATAATTTTAGCAGCTGTGACTGTACGGAAAATCGCCTCGCCTCTGGCCGCAGCGCGAATCGCATCTATCAACTCTTCAGGAAGTGTATCCTTCAGCAGATAGCCGACTGCGCCCGCACGGATGCCTTCAAATACGTATTCCTCCGTGTCAAAGGTGGTTAAAATGACTATCTTTGTATCTGGAAGTGCGGACATAATGTCTTTCGCCGCTTCGATGCCTGAGCAATGCGGCATCTGGACATCCATGAGGATGACATCGGGTTTTGTTTGTTTTGCGAGTGCTATAATATCGCAACCGTCGCCGGCCTCACCAGAAACCGTCATATCCGTCTGTGCGTTGATGACGTAGCGGAAACCTTCACGCACAAGCGGCTGATCATCGGCAAGCGCGACGCGTATGTTATCTTTGTTCATCTTTTTGCTCCTTATTCGTTGTCATGAGCGGCAATGACAGCTCAATTTTCAGGCCGCTCGGCTGTACGGCACTGAAAGTAAGGGAACCGCCTGCTTTTTCTGCGCGCTCTTTCATTCCTGTCAGGCCAAATCCATAAGTAAGGCTGCCGGTGAATTGTCCGTCGTCGGTGATTGTGACATAGAGATGGGACTTGTCGTTAGAAATGACGGCCGCCGCATGAGAAGCGTCAGCGTGACGAATGATATTGGTCAGCGCTTCCTGCAAGATGCGGTAGATCGTTTCGCTCACGTTTGGAGGCCAAGACTCTTCTGACAGTCCGGCAGTATCTAAAGAAACGTGCAAGCCGCTCCGTTCCTCCACTTGATGAATGAGCCCCCGCAAAGCGGTAAGCCCCACCATCGATTCACTACGGCCCATTTGGTGAACGACAGACCGTACTTCTTGAAGACATTCCCTGGCGACACTCAGTACATTTTGAATGACTTTTTCTGAATCCTCCTTGCTGCTTTTGAGGATATAGGGAAGAGATTGAAGCTGAACAATCACAGAAGTCAGCTCGTGACCGATACTGTCATGAATGTCGCGGGCGATTCTTGTACGTTCCTCAAGGACCGCGTACCTTAATGAAAGAACAGAAGCCTCCTGCAGCTCTGCATGCGCTTTCTGGAGTTCTTTATGAGCATGCTCCAGCTGCACATGCATTTTTGCCAATTCAGCATGATTCCGTTCAGCCTCCTTTCTCGCTTCTCGTCTGAAACGCATGGAGGAGAAGAAGACGTAGAGTCCGATCATGATCGAGATGTTGCTGATGATATCGTCCCAGCTGCTGTCAAAAACAGAATACAAAAAGAAAGCATTGCCCCCAATTAGGCACACTGTAAGGATCAAAGACAGCCGTGCAGGAAGCTTTATGGCTGCATAAACCATTAAAAATACGAGTAAAAAAAAGGCGGCTCCCTGCTCTTGGCCGGAAACAGCCCAAAGAAAAACGGTCAGGATCCAAAGCCCGATGAATATGCTCAAACTAACAGCGGTGGATGCCACATAGGGAATGATCCAAATGAATGCTAAGTATACCGCAAATACAAATGCTAACAAAATGGGATCAGCCTTAGTTGGATGAGATAAAAATTGTATGCAATTCAAAATGAGAATAAGGCTCGGCACAAGCTTCTTGTAGTAGTGCCGAGCCGGAGTTTGTCCGTTCATGCTGGTCCTTCTTTCGGTTATTGAATGGATACTTTGCCGGCGGTCAGCCGTCTGTATGCTTTGTAAAGCATGATGTTGCGGGCTGTGATGGTGCCGAGGGGAACGAAGAACATAGAATGAATAATGGCAATAAACATCTCGTTGCTCTCAGGCAGCCATGTTCTCGCGGCCATGCGCAAAGAAAGTATCACTAGAATGAGGATAACACTCCCAAGTGAGCCGCGTGAAGTGACCTTTCCGGTTTCCGGGTGAATCCGCACATTTACCATCTTCCCAATGCCAAACCCGCAGGCCAGCCCGATTAATAATAAAATGCCGCTGATCGCCACATGTAATACGGAATGAAAATACGCCGGCTGAAACGATGCTGATACGCCCCATAAGAGCAGCAGCGGAATGATCAGCAACTTCCCGGGTCTGACAGCTTTCTCTCGGTACATCGATAAAATAATAAGAATCAATACAATAAAAATATATGGGCTCATCGCCATGTCATCAAATCCTTTCTGCATTAAGCATAGCGAAAAAGGGAAAGGAAAACGTCAACCGGCAGATTGATTTTTCAGCAGCTATACTTGTTCGCGCTGCATAAAGGTATGAAAATGCTGATAATATATGAAAAAACTATTAATAAACGATTAAACTTCTTAAAAATGGATGTGGACCGGTTCTAAACACTATATAATGAAAACAGGTCATTTTTTAGGAGGGTTTACATCATGGCAATACTTGTTACTGGCGGTGCCGGGTACATTGGCAGCCACACATGTGTTGAACTATTGAACAGCGGCTACGAGATTGTTGTTCTTGATAATCTGTCCAACAGTTCAGCTGAAGCGCTGAACCGTGTCAAGGAGATTACAGGAAAAGATTTAACGTTCTACGAAGCGGATTTATTGGACCGGGAAGCGGTAGATTCCGTTTTTGCTGAAAATGAAATCGAAGCTGTGATTCATTTTGCAGGGTTAAAAGCAGTCGGCGAATCTGTTGCGATTCCCCTCAAATATTATCATAACAATTTGACAGGAACGTTTATTTTATGCGAGGCCATGGAGAAATACGGCGTCAAGAAAATCGTATTCAGTTCATCTGCGACAGTATACGGCGTTCCGGAAACATCGCCGATTACGGAAGACTTTCCATTAGGCGCGACAAATCCTTATGGGCAGACGAAGCTCATGCTTGAACAAATATTGCGTGATTTGCATACAGCCGACAATGAGTGGAGCGTTGCGCTGCTTCGTTACTTTAACCCGTTCGGCGCGCATCCAAGCGGACGGATCGGTGAAGACCCGAACGGAATCCCAAATAACCTTATGCCGTATGTGGCACAGGTAGCAGTCGGGAAACTCGAGCAATTAAGCGTATTCGGAAATGACTATCCGACAAAAGACGGGACAGGCGTACGCGATTATATTCACGTCGTTGATCTCGCAGAAGGCCACGTCAAGGCGCTGGAAAAAGTATTGAACTCTACAGGAGCCGATGCATACAACCTTGGAACAGGCACAGGCTACAGCGTGCTGGAAATGGTCAAAGCCTTTGAAAAAGTGTCAGGGAAAGAGGTTCCATACCGTTTTGCGGACCGCCGTCCGGGAGACATCGCCACATGCTTTGCAGATCCTGCGAAAGCCAAGCGGGAACTAGGCTGGGAAGCGAAACGCGGCCTTGAGGAAATGTGTGCTGATTCCTGGAGATGGCAGTCTTCTAATGTGAATGGGTATAAGAGTGCGGAATAAGAATGGAGGCCTTCTCAATAGAGAAGGCCTTTTTTAAAGAACAAGGGTGCCTGAACAGGCACCCTTGTTAGCTGTTATTTGATTTTCACAATAACATCATTACTGAATTTTAGTTTCCAAGTGCCTTTTGCATAAGCTTCCTTGTCCACCTCAAATGCTTTCACATCTGTTACTTTAATATTAGGATTTAGATCACTTAATATTTTAGAGTTGTCAACTTTTGTCTCAGTTGCATAGGTTGAAGAAGCATCGATATCAGCATCATAAGAAGTGCCATCAGCATCAACTAATTTAACAGTTGGAATTGAAAAAGAGCTAATCGGCTTTTTAGATACGTTTTTAATTGTATATTGAACTGCTACAATTGTACCACCATCAGATGCTTTCTTTTCAACATATTGAGTACCGACAGTATCTCTGTCCTCTACCTTCGTAACTGTCACTTCAGTTTTTTCAGTTTTTACGGTATCACCGATATTGTATGTTTTTTCAGTTTCTGCTTTGCTGCTGCTTGATGTTTTGGAAGTGGCTTCTGAGCCGCCTCCGCCGCCAATCATATTACCGATAATAATGATGACAACAACTGCGAGAATAAACGTAATGATTTTATGTCGCATAAAAAAGTTACGTTGATCCTTACCGCAGTTAGGACATTTTTTTACACCCTTTGCAATTTCTTGACCGCAAGCTTTACAGGGTACTAGTTTTCCTGCCATTATATTTCCTCCTATGTAATAAAATGTACGAAACATATGTACTATAATGCCTATATTATTTCACTTAGTCAATATAAAATTATGAATTTCTTATAATTATTATCATTTATAGTTAAATTCGCTTGTAAAATATATGCTTTTTTTCTTATCGGTTATATCTGTTCTTTTTTAATAGATAAATCGTATTTTCTTCCAGATTATCTGATGAAATCTCCGCAAATACCCCTTGAACCAATTCGAACCGTCCCTTATAATGCTAATATTGGAAAGTGAAAAGGATATGATAAAAACAGTGGTTTTCTAGGGTTCCGCAATGCAAATTGGACTGTGACCGAGAGAAAACACATAGCAGCTTGGCTGTTATGACACGGTGGGATAAAAGCCCAGGAGTTTCTGCTCTTTTTCGAGAGCGTTCTCCTGGGTTTTTTTATTTGCTAGAACAGAACAATGAGAAGGAGTGTTTTCGTGATGAAAAAGAGAATGCTGGATGTACTTATGCTTGTGATTGGCGCTTTTTTCTTCGCGCTTGCGGTTAATTTATTTGCGATTCCCAATGATCTTGGGGAAGGCGGAGTCACTGGGATTACGCTGATTTTGTATTATCTGTTTCAATGGTCTCCTGGTGTCACGAACTTTATCTTAAATGCGTTTTTGCTTTTAATCGGCTACAAGTTTCTTGATGGAAAAACAACGGTTTATACGATCATTGCGGTTGCGGCAAATTCGCTCTTTCTTCATCTGACACATGGGTGGAGCATTCCGTCTGATGAATTGATCATTAATACGATTTTCGCAGGTGTATTTGCCGGAGTCGGGATCGGCATGATTATCCGGGTCGGCGGGACGACGGCTGGTTCCGCGATTCTGGCCAGAATTGCTAATAAATATTTAGACTGGAATATCAGCTATGCACTCTTGTTTTTTGATTTAATCGTAGTATTCAGCTCTTATTTTATTATTGGTGCAGAAAAAATGATGTTTACGATCGTGATGCTGTATATCGGTACCAAAGTGATGGACTTCATTATTGAAGGTTTGAATACGAAAAAAGCCATTACGGTCATTTCAGAAAATAAGAGTGAGATTGCAGAGCAGGTAAATACCTTGATGGATCGGGGCGTGACGATTTTATCAGGGAAGGGAAATTATACGGGCCAGTCAAAAGAGATTTTGTATATCGTCATTAACAAACAGGAGCTGTCTATGCTGAAAAAAATCATTAGAAGCTGCGACAAAAAAGCGTTTGTGATCGTACATGACGTACGCGATGTGTTTGGCGAAGGGTTTGTGGATATATCTAAATAAAGAAAAATCCCTCTGTACTTGAAACAGAGGGATTTTTTCATTTAGAACGGATATTTGCGGTATTGCTTCTGTATCGAAATCCATTTCGTCACGGTAAATTCCTCGACGACCCACGGATTGCCGAAACGGCCGACACCGCTTGCTTTGTTGCCGCCAAAGGCAATATTCGGCGAATCATTGACGGACTGGTCGTTGACATGGGTCATGCCGCTGTCAATTTGCAGGGCGAACTTTTCGCCTTTTTCTAAATCAGAAGTGAAAACCGCAGAGCTGAGGCCGTATTCAGTATCATTTGCCATGTCAATCGCTTCCTGGTCGCTGCCAGCTTTAATAATGGTTGCGATTGGGGCAAACAGCTCCGTTTGGGCAATTTTGCTGTTGTTGTCCGCACCGACAAAGACGTACGGCGTCAGCACGTTTCCGACGCGTTTTCCTTCAACCGCAAGCTCAATGCCGTCTGCCTTTGCCTGCTCAATGATCTCTAGCGCTTTCTCGATTTGGCGCTCGTTGATCAGCGGGCCGACAACGGTTTTCGGATCGGTTTGATCGCCGTACGGAAGCTGTTTGACACGGGCGGTGAACTTTTCTACAAACTCATCGTACACATCTTGATGAACGATGATCCTGTTGATAATCATACAGATTTGTCCCTGGTGAATAAATTTTCCGAAAATCGCGGCATCCACAGCACGATCGACATCCGCATCTGAAAGAACGGCAAATGGATTGTTGCCGCCGAGTTCAAGGGCCATTCGTTTGAAGGCGCGACCGGCGATTTCACCGATGTGGCGCCCGACTGCTGTTGATCCCGTAAAGCTGATTAATCTCGGGATTGGATTGGTGAGCATGCCGTCCCCGATTTCCTTTACATCCGTCAGCATGACGTTAAGGACACCGGCAGGAAGACCGGCGTGTTCAAACGCTTTCGCAATGATGGTCCCGCCGGAAATAGCAGTTTGGATATCAGGCTTGTGAACAACACTGTTACCCAGCGCAATTGCGGGCGCAATGGATCTCATAGATAAATTCATTGGAAAATTAAATGGAGAAATCGATGAAATGACACCTAGCGGAAGGCGGTAAATCTTATTGGTTTTCCCTTCAATGTCGGATGGCACCTCTTTGACGCCGCCTAATTCACCAGTATACGTCATGGCTTCATCTAAAATCGCAATCGTTTGTTCCAGCTCGATCGTTGATTTAATAATCGTTCCGCCAGTTTCGCGGGCGATCATCATGATGATGTCATCACGGTTTTCCTGTAAATAGCCGCGCGCTTTTTGCAGGACGGCTTTTCGGTCTTCCGTTGTGCTCTTGGCCCACTCTTTTTGGGCTTTCTGTGCAATGTCAAACGCATCCTCCAGCTGTTTGCCCGTTGCCAAAGATGCTGTTGTGATCACAGACTGGTCATACGGATTCAAAATGTCCTCCGTACGTCCGCTTTCTCCCTCAGTCCATTTTCCGTTGATAAAACTTTTGTTTAACGTTTCGAAACTCATAAGATGACCCTCCTTTGGTCCTGCATGTCCTCTTCTATTTCCGCTGAAGCCAATATGTAAACGAATGAGGTTTCCCTTTCAGTTTCTCGTCTATCTATACCGGATATACTCTTTTTTAGTGGAGAACATGTGTGTTTCGCCTTATACTGAATATACAGATCCTTACATAAGAGAGGAGACTCTATGAAATCGCTGCTGGCTATTTATCCCGGTTCGATTGTGTCTGAGGAGCTTTGCATAAGGGAAGGCTGTCTATGTTTTTTTGATGAGAGCAATCAGAGATATATCTCCATTCCGAAAACAGAGATCAGTGAAAAAGAAGTATTGGTGCTGCAGTCATTTTTGACGCCTGCGGATGAGGGCAATCAACTGTCTATGAAATCACCTGAGGAAAACAAGTGGTTTTCATTCCTTTTTTCCAGAGGGGAATTGCCGGCGTATATAAAGAAACGGACGAGATTTGTTCACTTTCATTTATTCGGCAAAATAGAAAGGACGTCCTTTACGGAAGCGGTTCGCCATTTTTGGCCGGTGTCTTTTGTGATTGTGTGGATCCATGAGGACAGAGGTGTGATTGTCGAGCAGGAAAGTGAAGCGGCGGCGGAGAAGGGCGAACTGGAATCGCTCGCAAAGGTTCTTGAAAGTGATTTCTACTTCAGTGTCCGTTTTTACGCCGGAAGATTTTACGAGCCGGATGAGTGTCTGCGAAAACATTACGCTCGTGAACAGGCGTATTTCCTGTTTGCTGAAAAACGGCTGCCTCAGGTGCAGAGTGTGACCTTTGAGATGATCTTTCCTTTTCTATTATTAGAAACAGAAAAAGAAAAACTGGAAACGCTGCTCTCTGAAGAAGCTGAGCTTTTATTTGGAAGTGAAGCTGAGCTAAGGAAGACCATTAAGCTGTTTATTGAAAACAACTCAAACGTCACATTAACAGCGAAAAAGCTGCATCTGCATCGCAACAGCCTGCAATATCGGATTGATAAATTTATTGAGCGGTCAGGGATAGATATCAAATCGTACAAAGGCGCACTTCTTGCCTATTTTATCTGTCTGCAAAATGAAAGTTCAGAATAAATTGGAAATATGCACGAAAAATGGCTGGGTGATTTTATGAACGCTGCCCATTTTAGCGAGAGAGAATTGCTGTTACACTCAATATAAGAAAGCGTTTACAATAACAAAGGGGGATGTTAGATGGCTGAATTGCGGATGGAGCACATTTATAAATTTTATGATCAAAAGGAACCGGCGGTTGATGACTTTAACCTTCATATTGCCGATAAGGAATTTATCGTATTCGTCGGCCCGTCCGGCTGCGGGAAATCAACGACGCTGCGAATGGTCGCAGGACTTGAAGAAATTTCGAAAGGCGATTTTTATATTGAAGGAAAACGGGTCAATGATGTAGCGCCAAAGGACAGGGATATCGCGATGGTATTTCAGAACTACGCGCTCTATCCGCATATGACGGTCTACGATAATATCGCGTTCGGGCTCAAGCTTCGGAAAATGCCGAAGCCTGAAATCAAAAAAAGAGTAGAGGAAGCTGCTAAAATTCTCGGGCTGGAGGAATATTTGCACCGTAAACCGAAAGCGCTGTCAGGTGGACAGAGACAGCGGGTTGCGCTGGGCCGGGCAATCGTGCGGGATGCAAAGGTGTTCCTGATGGATGAGCCTTTGTCAAACCTGGATGCGAAGCTGAGGGTGCAAATGCGGGCGGAAATCATTAAGCTCCACCAGAGACTGCAGACTACTACGATTTATGTGACGCATGACCAGACAGAAGCGCTGACGATGGCGACACGGATCGTAGTCATGAAAGATGGGAAAATTCAGCAGATCGGGACGCCGAAGGATGTTTATGAATTCCCTGAAAACGTCTTTGTCGGCGGGTTTATCGGATCACCGGCGATGAACTTTTTCAAAGGAAAGCTCACGGATGGTTTAATCAAAATCGGTTCTGCGGCATTAACCGTCCCGGAAGGAAAAATGAAAGTGCTGCGTGAAAAAGGCTACATCGGCAAAGAGGTCATCTTCGGCATCCGTCCTGAGGATATACATGATGAATTGATTGTCGTGGAATCATATAAGAACTCTTCGATTAAGGCGAAAATCAATGTTGCAGAGCTGCTCGGTTCTGAAATCATGATTTATTCGCAGATCGACAACCAAGACTTTATTGCGCGGATCGACGCCCGCCTCGATATTCAATCGGGCGATGAGCTGACGGTCGCATTTGATATGAACAAAGGCCATTTCTTTGACAGTGAGACAGAAGTGAGAATTCGATAAGATCAAAAAAACCGGACATGGAGACATGTCCGGTTTTTTTGCTATTGAAAATCTCAGAATCAAACCGATGAAAAAGGAGGAAGAAATAGACAGAAAGCAGGAGAACGATGAAACGATTGTTTTTAAGCATCTTTCTTTTGGGCAGCTGTTTGGCGCTTGCGGCTTGCGCTGATCAAGAGGCGAATGCAGAGCAGCCGATGCCAAAAGCGGAACAAAAGAAACCGGAAGAAAAGGCAGTACAAGTTCAGAAAAAAGAAGACGATACATCTGCATGGATCAAAACAGAGAAACCGGCAAAGCTGCCGATTTTGATGTACCACAGCATTTCTTCAGGAAACAGCCTCCGTGTGCCAAAAAAAGAATTCGAGGCGCATATGAAGTGGCTTCATGATAACGGCTATCAGACATTAACGCCGAAAGAGGCGTATCTCATGCTGACGCAGGATAAAAAACCTAGTGAGAAGTGCGTGCTGATCACATTTGATGACGGGTACACCGACAATTATCAAGATGCGTATCCGGTGCTGAAAAAGTATGGGATGAAGGCAACGATTTTTATGATCGGCAAATCGATCGGACATAAGCACCATCTGACAGAGGAACAAATGAAGGAAATGGCACAGCACGGCATATCGATTGAAAGCCATACGATTGACCACCTTGAGCTGAACGGATTAACGCCTCAACAGCAGCAAAGTGAGATGGCTGATTCGAAAAAGCTGTTTGACAACATGTTTCATCAGCAAACCACCATCATCAGCTATCCAGTAGGGCGCTACAATGAGGAGACGCTGAAGGCCGCTGAAAAAACAGGCTATCAAATGGGCGTGACGACAGAACCGGGCGCGGCTTCGAGAGACCAGGGAATGTATGCCCTCCATCGTGTGCGCGTGTCCCCAGGCATGTCAGGCTCGGCTTTTGGTGCGTACATCGAATCAATGAAATAAAAAAAGGCGGCGTTTAATCGCCGCCCCCTCCGCCGCCACAGCCGGAATCGCTGAAACCTCCGTCACTGCCGCATCCATCATGGTGTGAGCCGTTGTCTGAATAACCGAAATACCGGCTGTCCGCCTGCTGGCGGCTTTTATTATCCGATGGCTGCGGCTGAATGACTGAAAGAAAAACAATAATAGATATAAACAATAAGATGATCACAATCACTTCGCGTCACTCCCTTTTTTCACCATATCTGTTATACGGATGAAACGCTGACCGGTTTCATTTCAAAGTGATCGATTCTTTCAGGCGGTCTCTGAGCCAGCGCTTCAGCACCCCATGTCCTTTGTTTGACAATAAAGTGCCGACACGCCAATACATAGGGGGATGAGGAGCGAACTGAAAATCAATCAGTCTGAAAAGCCAGCTTTTATCACGGGTGAGAGAATCAATTTGAAGCTCGTCTTCACCTGCTTCAGAGCTGTAGGCACTTTGTTTCTGTATGTCCTCATCCTGCCGAACCGCCAAGATTCTCAAGGCTTCAGCCATTTGTTTGTAACCGCCCTCCAGCAATGATGCGCCAAGATTGTCAGCACGCACCTCCATCCATTGTGAACAAAAGGATTGATAGAGCTGGAATAGGATAATGATTGCCATAATGAAAGCCCAAAGCACAATTTTATGGGCCTCGGGATGGGTGATATGCTGCTCAAACAAGAGGAAAATCCCAACGACAGCTCCAAGATATAGAAAACGCAAAAGCTGTGAAGACAGAACGTCACGTTTTTTGATATGAATCGCCTCATGGGCCAGAATGCCTTCAATGACACGCTGTGGAAGTGTTAGTGTGGCGCTTGTCAGGATGACCATTGACCTCCCGACATTCATGCCTACTGCCATTCCGTTGTAATCATCACTCTCCGTTTCGTATATGCGGACATGGGAAATGCCGGCCGATCGAAAAATCTTATCGGCCGCTGCCTGTACATGCGGATGATGACAAGGCTTGGCGTCCATCGCCGCCCGCAACACACGGTCTGACATATACATGTTGAATACCCAATACAGGATTACGGCAACAGCCATGACCCATGGAGAGGCGTGTAATGCGTATAACGCGAGCACCAATAAGGCGTAAGCGGATACCCCTTTTACGCTGGCGGCAAAATAAAGCTTACCGAGCAGCCGCTTCACATTTTTTCTATGATAAAACGGCAAAACAGAAATTACATTGTCCACATCGTTTTCTGCATCTGTGTACTCCTGGAGAATTGTTTTCCATTTTTGCGGTTCCTTCACCGTCAGAAACAGTGTTTCGCCGGGAAGAGACAGTTTAATGACTTGCTGAAAGCTTGTTGTTAAATCTAGACGTGATGAATACATCGTCAGAAGCGGATGGAGCTTTAAGAGATCTGCCGTTGATTCAAGCTGAATGGCCTTCAAATCGGAAAGCGGGTATGTACGGGTTTCATAGTGTGAGCAGATATGCAATTTTTCTAAGGCTGCTGAATAAAAAACCTTTACGCTAAAAACATTCAGTGTTCGCTTCACCAGTGCCCCTCCGCCGGAGATCATGCCGAGAAGGATCACATATTTGAGAGGGCTTGTGTCAGGTCCATAGATGAAAAAAATAACAGCCCCTGCAAACACAATGACGGTCAGCGTAATGTCTGACAGGAGACGTGTTTTGTTTCTGGCCAGCTCGATTTCCTGCCAGTCTCCCGAAGGTTTTTCCGCACGCTCTGAAACAATGAGATCCATTGCGGTCCAATAGCAGAAGAACATTGTCGCCATCGAGACTATGCCGTCCATGAATGAGAGATGAGAGAAGATGTAAACCGCAGCGCCGACCCAAAGAACAATATCAATCCAGAAGTCTACGGCCGGAATGAATTTTGCTGCCAGGGCTGATATCAAATAAAATCCCAGCCCGAGAAGCATAAAGAGAAATAGATGAGTTCCCATAGGCATGCCATATTCCTTTCTATCTAGTATTTCCAACTATTACTATAGCATGAGGCGGGAACTTGCAAAAATATGGACATGCAAAAAAGCAAGCTCTTTCGTTTGACGAAGAACTTGCTTGCGGGGATCAATAAAACTGGTGCAGCAGCAATAAGGTTAAGGATACTGTAATCGCGCCCCCGATGCGGGTAGACACTTGGGCGAAAGGCATTAGCTCAAGCCTTTCAGCGGCGCTTAAAATGGCAACGTCACCCGTGCCGCCTTGCCCAGAATGGCACGCATTGATTATGGCGGTTTCAATCGGATACATGTTCAGCCATTTTCCAGTGAAGAAGCCAACGGCCATCATGGTCACAACGACAGACAGAATCGTGATAATATTGCTGAGGTTAAAAGCGGCGACAAGCTTGTCCCACGGAGTCATGGATACCCCAATCGCAAAGAGAAGCGGGTAGGTCACAGCTGTTGAAAAGAAGCGGGACACTCCAAACGCGCCATTTTCAATTGAGGCAGGCACCAATCTGAACAGCTTGATTAGAACAGCCAGTAACAGCATGGCAACGGGTGCCGGAAAACCGAAAAAATCGTGAGCGAGCATGCCGACTAAGTATAAAGAAACAGCAAGGATACCGCCTGACGCAAATAAAGAAAGGTTGAACATTTGCTGTCCGCTTTGAGATTCCTCCAGCGCAGGGGACTCTTCTTCGGAGCGGTCCACTTTGCCGTTGCCTGTCCATTCCGGTTTTTTCTTTCCGATGCGGTTCAGCAATCCCGCTAGAATAATCGCGCACAAGCTGCCCAGCATAATCGATGGCAGAACAAGTGCAAACGCTTCCCCTTGAGAAATGGGCATGATGTCAGAATATCCGATGGACAGCGGGATAGCGCCTTCTCCGACTCCTCCAGCCATAATCGGAATGACAATGTACAGCAGGGTATGCTGAAATCCGAGTCCGAGCAATGTCCCGACAGCCAGTCCGACAATAGCGGCTGTGACAGAACCGACAATAAGCGGAATAAAAATTTTCATGAATGCTTTTACGAGTGTTTCTCTTTTCATGCCGAGAATGCTTCCGACGACAATACCGGCGATAAACAAATATAGAAAGTTTGAGTTTTCTGTAAATTCTGTGGTGGATTTGACGATATCATTAGGCAGCAGGTGATAGTACACGACAGCGGACGGAATAAAAGTAGCTAGGATGGCCGGGCCGCCAATAGAACGCACAATCGGTATCGATTTGCCGATTTGGGCAAAGGTAAACCCGAAAAACGCCATGACGGCAATGGATGTCAAAATGTCACTTTTTACATCGTGATGCATAACAAAAACAGTGATTAATATAAACAGCAAGGCATACACAGGAAGCGGTATGATGCCTACTTTTATATTCATGGCTTTCGCAAACCAATTCTCTTTTCGAACCCCTTCGTGAATTGTATCCGTTTGCAATTGCATTTGTGTTTGAAGCTCTCCCATTGAAAAACCTCCCCTATTCTTGATGCAGTGAAATTGTTCACTATGTTAAGTATACTAAAAAATTGAAATTATTAATATATTAAAAATTTACTATTCAACTTTTCTCCACTTGCCGGTTCAAATGAAAAGAGGCATCCTGCCTAAAATCTGTTTATGACGGAGTGCTGAGAAACGAGTGCTGGTGCGGGGCAAGCATTTTGTTCGCAAGGAACGATGTGTTGATGTACGATAATAAAGGGTCATTTATCCTAGCAGCCGACATAAATAAGCAACAAAATAGACAAAAATCCGTCACATAGGGCGGGACTTTTTAGGTATTTTAGGCTTTATTTTTGAAATGAATCGTTGTAAAGTACTTAATATGAACCAGTCAGAGATTGTGTCATTTGGTCAGTCTGGCAATCTTGCATCATATTGGATGACTTTTTGACACATTTGTGAAATATTGAGCAATATTTTTTTCGTCTATTTTGTGAATTACTGATCAAAGTCTCGGTTCTATTTGTGAAGTAGTGAGCAAATTACAGTTTTAACCGGAAATGGAGGAGAAAGCATGAGTGAATTGGTATTAGCCCGCATACAATTTGCATCAACAACGTTGTTTCACTTCTTGTTTGTGCCGATGTCTATCGGGCTTGTGTTTATGGTTGCGTTGATGGAGACTCTTTATCTTGTAAAGAAAAATGAGCTGTATCTCAAAATGGCAAAGTTTTGGGGACACTTATTCTTAATAAATTTCGCAGTCGGTGTTGTAACAGGGATTTTGCAAGAATTCCAGTTTGGACTGAACTGGTCTGATTACTCCCGTTTTGTCGGAGATGTATTTGGCGCGCCGCTTGCGATTGAAGCATTATTGGCGTTTTTCATGGAGTCTATTTTTATCGGATTATGGATTTTTGGCTGGGACCGCCTGCCGAAGAAAATTCACGCTCTCTGCATATGGCTCGTATCATTCGGAACGATCATGTCATCTTTCTGGATTTTAACAGCAAACTCCTTTATGCAGGAGCCAGTCGGCTTTACGATCAAAAACGGCCGCGCGGAAATGAATGATTTTGGCGCGTTGATTACAAACCCTCAGCTTTGGGTTGAATTCCCGCACGTCATTTTCGGTGCGCTTGCCACTGGAGCTTTCTTTATTGCCGGAGTGAGTGCTTTTAAACTGCTGAAGAAAAAAGAAGTGCCGTTCTTTAAGCAATCTTTTAAACTCGCAATGATCGTCGGCCTTTGTGCCGGTCTTGGCGTCGGCCTTAGCGGACACATGCAGGCTGAGCACTTGATGGAATCACAGCCGATGAAAATGGCTGCAAGTGAAGGCCTATGGGAAGACAGCGGTGACCCTGCTGCTTGGACCGCTTTTGCGACGATCGATACAAAAAATGAAAAAAGCTCAAATGAAATCAAAGTTCCTTATGCCTTGAGCTACTTGGCTTATCAGAAATTCAGCGGAAGTGTCAAAGGGATGAAAACCCTTCAGGCTGAGTACGAAAAAATATACGGTAAAGGCGACTACATTCCGCCAGTGAAAACGACATTCTGGAGCTTCCGTATCATGGTTGGCGCAGGCGTTGTCATGATCCTTGCTGCGTTAGGCGGCCTCTGGTTAAACCGCCGCAAAAAGCTTGAAAACAGCAAATGGTATTTGCGCATCATGATCGCTTTGATTTCCTTCCCGTTTCTTGCGAATTCCGCGGGCTGGATTATGACAGAAATCGGGCGTCAGCCTTGGACGGTCATGGGCTTGATGACAACAGCTCAATCCGTGTCGCCTAACGTAACAGCGGGTTCCTTGTTATTCTCAATCATCGCATTCGGTGTGATGTACATGATTCTGGGCGCGCTGCTTGTCTTCTTGTTTATCCGTGAGATTAAAAAAGGTGCGGAGCATGATAATCATCATGATGTGCCTGTATCAACAGATCCATTTAGTCAGGAGGTATACCATGGCATCTCTTCATGATCTTTGGTTTATACTCGTTGCTGTATTGTTTGTAGGATTCTTCTTTTTGGAAGGCTTTGATTTCGGGATCGGCATGGCGACCCGTTTTCTTGGCCATAATGAATTAGAACGCAGAGTGCTGATCAACACGATCGGGCCGTTCTGGGACGCGAATGAAGTCTGGCTTTTGACTGGCGCAGGCGCCATTTTCGCGGCATTCCCAAACTGGTATGCAACGATGCTGAGCGGTTATTACATTCCGTTTGTCATAGTGCTGCTTGCGTTAATGGGCCGCGGGGTCGCGTTTGAGTTCCGCGGCAAGGTGGATCATTTAAAATGGGTAAAGGTTTGGGACTGGGTCGTTTTCTTCGGCAGTCTGATTCCTCCGTTTGTGCTTGGTGTGCTGTTCACGACATTATTCCGCGGGATGCCGATTGATGCCGACATGAACATTCACGCACATGTATCTGATTATATCAATGTATATTCTATACTTGGCGGTGTGACAGTAACACTTCTTTGCTTCCAGCATGGATTAATGTTTATCACGCTGCGTACGATTGGTGATTTGCAAAACCGCGCCCGGAAAATGGCGCAAAAGATAATGGGTGTTGTTTTTGTAGCGGTTCTTGCCTTCGCGGCCCTTTCTGCGTATCAGACAGACATGTTTACACGCCGCGGCGAGATTACCATTCCGCTCGCTGTTTTGATTGTCATCTGCTTTATGCTCGCGGCTGTATTTATTCGCAAGAAAAAAGACGGCTGGACATTTGGGATGACAGGCGCTGGTCTGGCGCTGACCGTGGGAATGATCTTTATTTCCCTATTCCCCCGCGTAATGGTCAGCTCGCTTCATAGCACATACGATTTAACAGTAGCTAACGCTTCTTCCGGAGATTATTCGCTTAAAGTCATGTCAATTGCAGCATTAACGCTACTGCCGTTCGTCATCGGCAGCCAGATCTGGAGCTATTATGTCTTCCGGAAGCGCGTCAGCCATAAGGAGCCTATGACTTATTAATGGGAAAAGACCTGTTTCGATATAAAGGAATGAAGCGGATTCTCACCGTGATTACTTGTTTAACGCTGATTCAGACAGCTGCCATTATTATGCAGGCAGAGTGGCTGAGTGAGGCCGTAACCGGACTGTTCAACGGGAAGGGCATTACCTCTCTTTTTCCGGTGATCAGCTTTTTCCTCATCGCTTTTATCGCCCGGCACGGGGTGACGGTGGCGCGACAGAAAATCGTCTATCAATACGCCGCTCGGACAGGAGCAGATTTGAGGAGAAGTTTTCTTGATCAGCTGTTCCGATTAGGCCCCCGCTTTGCAAAGAAAGAGGGGACGGGGCAAATGGTGACGCTGGCGATGGAAGGCATCAGCCAGTTCCGCCGCTACCTGGAGCTGTTTCTGCCGAAAATGGTCAGCATGGCGATTGTGCCTGCGGCGGTTGTCATTTATGTGTTTTTTCAGGATCGCACATCAGCCATCATTTTAGTGGCGGCTATGCCGATTCTGATCATCTTTATGATTCTCCTCGGCCTTGTCGCGCAGAGAAAAGCGGATCGTCAGTGGAAATCCTATCAGAGACTTTCCAATCATTTTGTTGATTCTCTTCGCGGGCTGGAGACATTGCGTTTCCTAGGTTTGAGCAAGTCACACAGCAAAAATATTTTCTATGTGAGTGAGCGGTATCGCAAGGCAACGATGAGCACACTCCGGGTGGCGTTTTTGTCATCATTCGCCCTCGATTTTTTCACGATGCTGTCGGTGGCGACAGTCGCAGTATTTCTGGGCCTGCGCCTTATTGACGGCGATATTTTGCTTGGCCCCGCTTTAACGGCGCTTATTCTGGCGCCTGAGTATTTTTTGCCGGTGCGGGAAGTGGGGAATGATTATCATGCAACGCTGAACGGCCAGGAAGCAGGAAAAACCATTCAAGAGATTTTGTCGCAGCCAGGTTTTAAAGAAGAGACGCCGCTTCAGCTCGAGGATTGGTCCGATCAGGATGAGCTGAAGCTGTCAGGCGTGTCAGTCGGCCGTTCGGTGTCTGATATTCATCTCTCATTTAAGGGCAAGAAAAAAATCGGCATTATCGGTGCAAGCGGCGCCGGAAAATCAACATTAATTGATATTCTCGGCGGATTTTTGGAGCCGGATGGCGGGATGATTGAGGTTAATGGTACAAGCCGGTCCCATTTGCAGGACGGCAGCTGGCAGAAGAACCTTCTGTACATCCCCCAGCATCCGTACATTTTTGATGATACGCTTGGCAATAACATTCGCTTCTACCACCCAAGCGCTTCGGCAGAGGATACAGCCCGTGCTGCTGCGGCGGCGGGACTGGCGGAGCTGGTGGATAGCCTTCCTGAAGGATTAGAGGGGCGGATCGGGGAAGGCGGCCGGGCGCTCAGCGGCGGCCAGGCACAGCGTGTCGCGCTGGCCCGCGCCTTTTTGGGAAACCGTCCGATCCTGCTGCTGGATGAGCCGACCGCCCATCTTGATATCGAAACAGAATATGAAATAAAAAAAACGATGCTGGATTTATTTGAGGATAAGCTTGTCTTTCTCGCGACTCACCGCCTTCACTGGATGCTCGATATGGACGAAATTATCGTGCTGGACGGAGGCAGGGTTGCGGAAATCGGGACACACAATGAACTGCTGGAGAAAAACGGTGTGTACACCAAACTCGTGAAGGCACAACTGGGGGAAAGAGCATGAAGAAAGAAGAATGGATTTTGCCGTATATCAAGCAAAATGCCCGCCTGTTTGTTCTGGTTATCTTTTTGGGCGCGGTGACGATTTTTTCTGCTGCTTTTCTCATGTTCACCTCAGGGTTTTTGATTTCTAAAGCGGCGACAAGGCCGGAAAACATTCTGCTCATTTATGTGCCGATTGTCGCAGTGCGCACCTTTGGGATTGCGCGCTCTGTATCGCGATATGTGGAACGGCTCGTCGGGCATCACATCATTTTGAAAATCGTATCCGACATGCGCGTCCGCCTTTACAATATGCTTGAGCCGGGTGCTTTGATGCTGCGTTCCCGTTTTCGCACGGGGGATATGCTCGGCATTTTGTCTGAGGATATTGAGCATTTGCAGGATGCTTTCTTAAAAACGATTTTTCCTGCGATCTCAGCCTTGTTCCTGTATGCTGTGTCAGTGATAGCGCTTGGCTTCTTCTCTTGGCCGTTTGCCATATTGCTTGCGCTTTATTTGTTTGTTCTTGTTGTATTGTTTCCGGTTGTGTCTTTGCTCGTAACGAGAGCGAAGAATGCGAAGCTGAAAAGCGGGCGGAATGTGCTGTACAGCCGTCTGACAGATGCTGTGATGGGTGTCAGCGACTGGATGTTCAGCGGACGCCGGCATGCTTTTATTGATGCTTATGAAAAAGAGGAACATGATTGGTTTGAGCTTGAACGGAAAAAACAACGCTTTACAAGATGGCGGGATTTTGCTGCGCAATGCCTTGTCGCCGGCCTTATTTTGCTGATGCTGTTTTGGACGGCGGGACAGCAAGCAGACGGCGAGCTTGCTAAAACAATGATTGCCGCTTTTGTGCTAGTGGTGTTTCCGTTGACGGAAGCCTTTTTGCCGCTTTCGGATGCCTTAGGCGAAGTGCCGGGCTATCAGGATTCTATCAGACGCATGAACAAGGTGGCTCCTCAGCCGGAGGCGTCACAAACAGAATCAGGGGCTCAAATGCTCGATCTTCAAGATGTCACCTTGGCCTTTCGTGATGTGACGTTTTCTTATGATTACAGCAGCCAAGTGCTTGACAACTTTTCCTTTACGCTGCGCCAAGGAGAAAAAATGGCGCTGCTCGGCCGAAGCGGCTCTGGGAAATCAACATCGCTTGCATTAATCGAGGGCGCCTTGAAACCGGACTCCGGTTCTGTTACGTTAAACGGAGTGGAGACAGCGCTGTTAAAGGATCAGATTGCGGATGCGGTGGCCGTGTTAAATCAAAAACCGCACCTGTTTGATACAAGTATTTTGAACAACATCAGGCTCGGAAACGGAGAAGCAAGCGACGAGGATGTGCGCCGCGCCGCAAAGCAGGTCAAGCTGCATGACTACATTGAGTCATTGCCTGACGGATATCATACCTCTGTACAGGAAACGGGCATCCGTTTTTCCGGTGGAGAGCGCCAGCGGATCGCGCTTGCGAGGATTTTACTGCAGGATACACCGATCATCATCCTCGATGAGCCAACAGTCGGCCTCGATCCTATTACCGAACGTGAATTGATGGAAACGGTGTTTGAGGTGCTGAAAGGAAAAACGATTTTATGGATTACCCACCATCTCGCGGGAGTGGAAGCGGCTGATAAAATCGTATTTCTCGAAAACGGCAAAACAGAAATGGAAGGAACCCATGAGGAGCTGCTGGCGGCAAACGAACGATATCGCCGTCTATATCACCTTGATGTTCCTGTAAAATAGAAGACAGCCCTAAAAGGCTGTCTTTTTTGTTTGAAAAAGAAAAGGGACAGGAAAAATAGGAAAAGAAAGCAGAGGAGGGATAGAGATGAATGTTCCATATTGGACGGAAGAGCATGTAAGGGCCACGCTTCCTGAAAGAGATGCGGAGAGCCATAAAGGCACGTACGGTACGGCTTTGCTGCTGGCTGGAAGTGACGACATGCCGGGGGCAGCGCTGCTTGCAGGGCTTGGGGCCATGCGGAGCGGTCTCGGCAAGCTTGTCATCGGTACATCAGAAAGCGTAATCCCGCTAATTGTTCCTGTTTTGCCCGAGGCGACCTATTGGCGTGACGGCTGGAAAAAGGCGGCGGATGCTCAGCTTGAAGAGACGTACCGAGCCATTGCCATCGGATCGGGCCTTCCGCAAACGGAAAGCGTACAGCAGGCAGTCGATCATGTGCTTACGGCTGATTGTCCTGTTATTTTGGATGCCGGAGCGCTGGCGAAGCGCACATATCCGAAACGGGAGGCCCCCGTCATCCTCACGCCGCACCCGGGCGAGTTTTCCCGAATGACAGGGGTGCCCGTGAACGAATTGCAGAAAAAAAGAGCGGAATATGCAAAGGAGTGGGCGGCTCAGCTGCAGACTGTCATTGTGTTAAAAGGAAACCAAACCGTCATCGCGTTTCCTGATGGAGACTGCTGGCTCAATCCAACCGGAAACGGGGCGCTCGCCAAGGGCGGAACCGGTGACACACTGACGGGCATGATATTGGGGATGCTCTGCTGCCATGAAGATCCAAAGCACGCCATATTAAACGCGGTCTATTTGCATGGTGCGTGCGCCGAGCTCTGGACGGACGAGCACTCCGCTCATACGTTGCTCGCTCATGAGCTATCTGACATCCTGCCCCGCGTGTGGAAACGATTTGAATGATAAAAAAGCTGTCTTCAGAGAGAAGACAGCTTTTCTTGATACCCCGCCCGTTTTTTCAGACGCGGTTTCATTAATGCATAGTAAAGCACAGAAGGCACGGCCAAGCCGATAATCCATGCGATGTCTCCGCCGCCAAACATTTTGGCAAGCGGTCCGATGTAAAAGCTTGTGTTGATAAACGGGATTTCCAGCAAGATAGACAGAACGAACGCAATTGTGGTGATCCAATTGACCTTTCCATAAGGCCCGTTTACGTCGAACATGGCTTTGACTTGATACTTTCCGTGGCGGACGAAGTAGTAATCGACTAAATTGATTGCCGTCCACGGAATTAAGAAATAACTGATGAAAAAGATAAAATTCAAAAACAGTTCCATAAAATTGCTCTGTCCCAGTAGGCTTAAGACTGTGCCGACAAGCGTGACACCCAGGATCATGATGATTCTGACTTTGGGCGTGACTTTTAATTTCAGAAACGGCTCCAGCGTTGTTGTCGTGGACATGAAAGCCCCATACAGGTTAAAAACATTGATTGCCATTTGCCCAAATAGCACAATGATCAGCATAATAAACGAGAAGGGACCGAACAATTGGACAATCTGGCTGCCTGAGTTTGCCGTAAAGTCAGGAAGTGAGGTTGTCAGCAATGCGCCGAGCAGCATCATCCAGATGGAGCTGACAGATGTACCTGCATAGCTGTACCAAAATGTTTTTGAAGCCGGTGTTTTAACTGGCAGATATCTTGAATAATCGGCAACATACGGCGCGTAGGCAAGCTGCCACGTCGCAACAGCGCTGACTGCCACCAAGAAAATTGGCAGATCAATCGCTCCGGGAATCCAGCTGCCTGCCGGAATCGGCAATTGAAAAATGAGAATCGTTGCAGCAAAAAATACAGCAAAAGAGGTCCAAGAAAGGATTTTTTGCATTTTGTGAATCAAATCATGGCCGAAAATGGTGAGTAAAAAACATACGGCGCTTAAGCCTATAATGCTCCATGTTCCCGGGATGGGAACAAAGCTGCTTAAGGTTCCGGCCGCCAGAATCGTGCTGCTTGCGAAGAAACCAAGGTAGATAAACATGACTAAGAAGAGGGGAAGAATCGCTCCGATTACGCCGAATTGGGCACGGCTTTGAATCATTTGCGGGATGCCTAGCTGAGGGCCTTGCGCGGAATGAGACGCCATAAATATGGCACCGATTAAGGTTCCGCAAATAATAGCGGCAACACTCCAAAACAGATTAAGTCCCATTGCAACGGGAATCGTGCCGGTCACTAACGTGGTGATATGCATATTAGCCCCGAACCATACGGGAAATAAATCTTTCGCTTTACCATGTCTTTCTTCATTCGGAATATATTCAATCGTTCGCCTTTCTACTTTCAATGCATCGTCCTCCATATTGGATGTTTTTTTGAAATCGACATAAAGTCATAGCTTAACAGACTATGAGGGGGTTTACAAATAAGGATATGCAGCCAAACGGCCGGGAAGCTTGATCTGTCAATGGCTGAAAAGAATTGTAAAAAAGATGAACGCTTTTGAATCCGGTGTCGTCTCATAAGGCAGAAAAACAAAAAAGGGGGGATGATGGTCATTGGATACACAAGAAGAACAGCGGCTGATACAGCAGGCGAAAGAGGGAAACGACGAGGCGTTTACAGCCCTTTTCCACTATCACTATTCTTTTTTATATAAATATTTGTTAAAGCTTTCCCTTCACCCCGATCTCAGCGAGGAACTTGTTCAGGAAACCTTTCTGAAAGGGTACATCCATTTAAGAAGCTTTCAGGGCCGTTCAAAATTCTCCACGTGGCTGATCTCCATTGCATCGCGGCTCTATCTCGATCACCAGAAAAAGAGAAAGAGAGAATGGAAACGGAATCAGACAGTTACGGAGGAAACAATCCGCAAGATCAAGTGGGACGTGTCGGCGAAAGGGGCAGAGTGGAGCGAAACGCTCGATCTGTTTTCAAAGCTGGACCCTAAACTGCGCACACCAGTTTTATTAAGGCATTACTACGGCTATACCTACGCCGAAATCGGGGTGATGCTTCAAATCAAAGAAGGCACTGTAAAGTCCAGAGTTCATAAAGGGCTCCAGCAAATCAGAAAGGAGTGGGACGATGAATAAAGAAAAGCTTCCTGATCATTTAAAGTCAGAATGGAAAAAAATTGATCAAACAGCCAATCCCTCTATACCGACTCAAAAAGAACTGCTTCACCAGCTGTCACAAATGAAAGCTGAATACAGAAAAAAACTTCTTCAAGAGATCATTTTATTTGTATTTTGTGCGCTGATGGTTGTGAGTGCTGCAATCTTTGCTTTCACTCAAGCTCCTGCTGTGTTTATTGTGCTTCAGGTTTGTGTGCTTGCGGTGCTGCCGATTTTGATTGCGGCTGAGAAAAAAAGGCATCTCGGCGAATGCGAGGTGAAACGCAGATGACACAAACAGAAATTGTCATAACGGTTGCGGCTTATCTCATCGTATTGGCGCAGGGAATCTTTTTATTTATTGATGCGAAAAAACGAAATCGCATGGCATGGATTTGGGGGATTGTCGGACTGATTACAGCACCGATGCCTCTGATTTGTTATTACTTTTTTGTCATTAGGCCAGATCGGAAGAAAAGGGGGATCAAGCAATGAATATTTCTTGGGAAATGATTTTGCCGCTGATTGTATTACAGCTGGCTTTGGCGGTGTTTGCCCTCATCAGCTGTATAAAAGAAGAGCGGACGAACGGGCCAAAGTGGATGTGGGCTGCAATCATCGTATGTATCAATATTATCGGGCCGATTTTGTTTTTTACCGTCGGCAGAAAGCAAAGGTAAGCCGATATGCTGTCTATTGAATCATTATGCAAATCGTACAGGCATCATGAAGCTGTAAAGAATGTCAGTTTTCACGTGAATGAAAATGAGTGTGTCGCACTATTAGGACCTAATGGAGCCGGCAAAACCACGACTCTGCAAATGCTGGCCGGACTGCTTTCGCCAACCTCCGGAAACATTAAGCTGTTAGGAGAAAAAAAGCTGGATCGGCGTTTGATTGGGTACCTCCCTCAGTATCCTGCTTTTTATTCGTGGATGACCGCAAATGAATTTTTGACATTTGCGGGGAGACTGTCCGGCCTTTCGAAGAGAAAATGCCAAGAGGAAATCGGTGAGATGCTGGAATTTGTCGGTTTGCACGAAGCGGCGCACAAAAGGATCGGGGGCTATTCAGGAGGCATGAAACAAAGACTCGGTCTGGCACAGGCACTGCTCCATAAACCGAAGTTTTTGATATTGGATGAACCGGTGTCTGCACTTGATCCGACAGGGCGGTTCGAGGTGCTGGACATGATGCGGGAGCTGAAAAAGCATATGGCCGTTCTGTTTTCTACACATGTTTTGCACGATGCAGAGCAGGTGTGTGATCAAGTGGTGATTATGAAAAACGGTGAAATTTCATGGAAAGGCGAGTTACAGGAGCTGAAACAACAGCAGCAAACGAACGTTTTTACCCTTTCAGTGAAAGAGAAGCTGGAAGGCTGGCTTGAAGAGAAGCCTTACGTCTCAGCTATTGTCTATAAAAATCCGTCCCAAGCTGTTTTCGAGCTGCCTGATATACACGCTGGCCGGTCATTATTAAGTGACTGTATCCGAAAGGGATTGACCGTCACCCGATTTGAACAGAAAACGGAGTCTCTAGAAGACGTCTATCTAAAGGTGGTGCACGCATGAAGGTGATGATGGCGCTATTGCAGAAGGAGTGGCTGGAAGGATGGAAAAGCGGCAAGCTGATTTGGCTGCCGATTGCGATGATGATCGTCGGGCTGACACAGCCGCTGACCATTTATTATATGCCGGAAATCATCGCACATGGAGGGAACCTTCCTGACGGCATGAAAATTAGTTTTACGACGCCCTCCGGGTCTGAAGTGATGGTCAGCACGCTTTCTCAATTCAACACGCTTGGCATGGCTCTGGTCATCTTTAGCGTGATGGGCAGTGTAGCCAATGAAAGAAATCAAGGGGTAACAGCGCTGATTATGTCGCGGCCTGTGACGGCAGCCCATTATATCGTGAGTAAATGGCTCATCCAAAGCGTGATCGGCATTATGTCGTTTGCAGCTGGATACGGGCTTGCTTATTATTACGTTCGGCTGCTGTTTGAGGACGCATCATTCAGCCGCTTTGCCGCAAGCCTTGGCCTTTACGCGCTTTGGGTGATATTTATTGTGACCGCCGGCCTTGCGGGAAGTACGATATTCCGGTCTGTCGGAGCAGCTGCGGCTTGCGGGGTCGGGCTCACAGCAGCCGTTTCCTTTGCTGTTTCACTATTTCCAGATGGTGCGAAGTGGCTTCCAGCTGAGATTTGCAAGCAGGCGGAGCATATCCTTCTTCATGGAGAGCAGGCAGATTTTTTCGGATGGTCACTCACTTTCTCCATTCTGTGCATCATGCTTCTGGCCGTGTTTTCTGTGTGGCGCTTCCGGCGGTATGAAAGCTATTAATTGATCATGTTACGTTTTTGCGCGAGCATCACAAAAAAGGCGGCAAATGCCAGAGACCCGGCTCCATAAAAAACTCCCGCAAGCCCGATAAGCTGTGCGATTTTTCCGGCAAGAAGGGGCCCGAGGAAGATGCCTAGCGCATAAAATGATTGATAAAACCCCATCACTGACATTTTTAAACGGGCAGAACTGATTTCGACGACATGGCTTAGCAGCAGAGGAAAAACGAAGCCGAGCGCCAGCCCAATACAGGCGTGTGTGATGCAAACCGTGAACAATGCAGCTGAATAAGGAACGTATAGCAGACAGACCCCGGTGACTGCGAAACTAATGAGCATCACGGAGTAAGCGATACGGCTTGTAAATCGCAGAAACACAAAGCTTAATGTGGCGGCTGCGTGTGGGAGGAAAAAGGCGCTCATCACCCAAAGCAGCTCCGCGTCGCCCATTCCGAGCTGATTCATGTAAAGAGGCGTAAAACCAAACACTGTGATAAATAATACGGCATGGGCCGTCATAGACAGGATGGTGAAAAGCTTCAGCTTTGGCAGCCGCAATGTATCTTTGATGTACTGATTGACACGAATGGTGTCACGGTTTGCGGGAGGAGCAGACGGATCCTTAATAAAGCAGCAGATCACCAGACCTGCGACCGAGGCTGCCAGCGCCATCCAAAAAGGGACCTGCCTGCCTAAATGGGCTGCCGCAAGCCCGCAGAACACAATGCTGGCAAACTGAGGCATGACGGTAAAAAACTGCATGATGCCCATTGCTTTTGATGCATTGCCATTGTTGAAATAATGTGCGTATAAAATGGTCGCCATCACCCACATAGAAGCAGTGATTCCCGCGAAAAGCCGGGCGGCCAGCACGAAGAAGAAAGAATCAAACATCAGAAAAAGCAGGCTGCTGAGGACGGAAAAGCCGAACCCGGCAATTAACAATTGCTTGCGCAAGGAAAACAGGATGTCTGACACAAGGCCGAGCGGGAATCGCAGAAGGATTTGCGTGACCCCGTAGCTGCCGAGAATGATACCGATTGCGCCATATGAAAAGTGCAGATCCTCCAAATACAGACTGAATACAGGAACGTAAATATAGCCTGAAAACCAGAAACAAAATACCATGCATAAAAAAACGGCGTGATCTAAAGCGCCGATTGTTTTTTTCTGAGGAATCAAGTCCTGCTGTAATTCCATCGTATCTCTCCACCCCTTTCCTTCCAAGTACAACACAATTATTGAAAGCGTTTCAATAGAAAAATAAAAAAACAGGGCTTCTAAAAAAGCCCTGTTCGCTGTTGTTAATACGGATCAGACGGATGGCTCTCCTGTTCAGCCTGCTTTGCAGCCTGTTCCGTTTCAGTTGTGCCGATCGGCCCGTTGCTGTTGTTTTCGGAAACCTTTTTTAGCCCTTCCGCTACGCGTTTTCCGTAGTCAGGATCAGCTTTTGTGAAGTTCTCAATCATTTGATCCTGAATTTCTTTTCGGCACGTAGAAAGCGTATTCACCAAATTCGTAATCAGTTCGTTCCGCTCAAATTCAGTAAATCTCCGGTACGTTTCTCCAGCCTGTCCGAAGTTGTTTGTTCTGTCAATCGCTTCACGCTTTACATCGCCTTCGACATGCGGCGTATGGTCTTTTCCGTCCTGCTTCGCTTCCTTCAGCCCGCCCATAATGGATGGCTCGTAGTTGACGTGCGGGTTTTGTCCTTCTGCTCTATCGACCCGATATTGCATCTGCCCGCCTTCCTGGTTGGTGGCGACATGCTTTTTCGGCGAGTTGATCGGAAGCTGCAGGTAATTTGCGCCTACACGGTAGCGCTGCGTATCAGAGTAGGCAAACGTACGCCCCTGGAGCAATTTGTCGTCTGAAAAATCAAGTCCGTCGACAAGCACTCCCGTTCCAAATGAAGCTTGCTCCACTTCCGCATGGTAGTTTTCCGGATTTTTGTTCAGCACCAATTTGCCGATCGGTTTCCATGGGAAATCGTCTTTATACCACAGTTTTGTTGGATCAAGAGGATCAAAGTCCAGTTCAGGATGCTCATCATCGCTCATGATTTGAGCATATACTTCCCACTCTGGATAATCGCCATTTTCAATCGCGTCATATAGATCCTGTGTGGCATGGTTAAAGTTTTTCCCTTGAATCTCTTCTGCTTCCTTCTGTGTCAGGTTGCGGATGCCCTGCTTCGGTTCAAAATGGTATTTCACGAGAACGGCCTTGCCCTCCTCATTCACCCATTTATAGGCATGTACGCCTGAACCCTGCATTTGCCGGTAGTTGGCCGGAATGCCCCAAGGCGAAAACAAGAAGGTGATCATGTGTGTCGCTTCAGGAGATTGAGAAATGAAATCGAAAATACGTTCACCATCCTGGATGTTGGTCACTGGATCAGGCTGAAATGCATGTACAAGATCCGGAAATTTCAGCGGGTCGCGGATAAAAAAGATTTTTAGGTTGTTCCCGACCAAATCCCAGTTTCCGTCTTCTGTATATAGCTTTACAGCAAAACCGCGCGGGTCTCTCAATGTTTCAGGCGAGTGTTTTCCATGATTCACAGTTGAAAAACGGACAAATGCCGGTGTTTTCTTGCCTTTTTCCTGAAAGAGCTTGGCTCGTGTGTATTTTGAAATCGGTTCGTCTCCGAAGCTTCCGTACGCTTCAAAATACCCGTGTGCACCTGCTCCCCTGGCATGAACAACCCGCTCAGGGATGCGTTCCCGGTCGAAGTGGCTGATCTTTTCGAGAAAATCATAGTTCTCAAGTGTTGTAGGCCCTCTATTCCCGACGGTTCTCACATTCTGGTTGTCAGTAACAGGATGCCCCTGCCTATTCGTTAAGGTATCCTCTGACTCGTTTTTCCCGGATGTCTTGTGGGAAAGCGCTTCCTCGCTCCCTTGGGCATTTGATTGGTGCTGCTTGTTTTGATGATCATCTTTCAATGGTTGGCCCTCCTTTTTTGAACGGTAACAATATTCCCTGAATGGAAAGATTTTAAAACAGCCGTTTTTTTTGATCTGCTTCGGGAATGGTACAATGTACAAAAATCGGTAAAAGGAGAGGTCGATTCGTGACGAGAGAAAAAAATCCGCTGCCCATCACGTTTTATCAAAAAACCGCTCTTGAGCTTGCCCCATCGCTTCTGGGCTGCCTTCTTGTAAAAGAAACAGACGAAGGCACAGCGTCAGGCTATATTGTGGAAACAGAGGCCTATATGGGTGCTGGAGACAGAGCGGCACACAGCTTTAACAACCGCCGGACGAAGCGGACTGAGATCATGTTTGCAGAAGCTGGGCGGGTATATACATACGTGATGCACACCCATACATTGCTGAATGTCGTTGCCGCGGAAGAGGATGTCCCGCAAGCGGTATTAATCAGGGCGATTGAGCCGCATGAAGGCCAGCTGTTAATGGAGGAGAGAAGGCCGGGCAGGAGTCCGAGGGAATGGACAAACGGACCAGGAAAGCTGACGAAAGCGCTTGGCGTCACGATGAATGACTACGGACGCTGGATTACGGAACAGCCGCTTTACATCGAAAGCGGGTACACACCGGAAGCAATTTCAACCGGCCCGCGCATCGGCATTGACAACAGCGGGGAGGCACGCGATTATCCATGGCGTTTCTGGGTGACGGGAAACAGGTACGTGTCGCGTTAGAATGTTTAAGGAAGAGGCAATCAGGGGAATGGTTGAGAAAAAAGAAGGGAGAATCGGAGCTTTGAAAAAGATGATCAAAACCGTTATCAAATGGGCGCCGGTCATTTACCCGATTGTTCGAAAAATCATGAAGGACCGCAAAGCGTCTAAACAAAAGAATATGTCCGCATCTAGAACAGCCGGCTGATCCCGGCTGTTTTTTTATAGGTCAGTTTTCCCTCTAGTCCTCCGGATGTTCATTGACTTGCCATTCTCTCCATTATAGAATTTATATACATTTCGCATCCCTTCATCATCCTTTCTGCCTATTCACTGAATCCCTGCATCTACTAGTTAGGAGGTTTTTCTCATGCTTCATGGGCGACTACGTGATATTCTGCGCTTGCTGATGGCGGCTGAAGCCCCGGTGACAAGTTCGTTTTTTGCCGCGCAATTAAACGTAACGACGCGGACAGTCCGCAATGATATAAAGGAACTTCAAGGTGTGCTAAGCGGTCACGGTGCCTTTGTACAATCTGTAAGAGGCTCCGGCTACAAGCTCCGCATTGATGACGAGCAAGTATTCAAAACACTGCTGCAAGATGTATTTCAGCAAAAAAAGGGCCTGCCGGTATTGCCGGAGGAGAGAATGGCCTATCTTATGAAACGTCTGCTGCTGGCGGACCATTATCTCAAGCTCGATGAACTTGCTGAAGAACTATTTATCTCAAAATCTACACTCCAAACGGATTTAAAGGAAGTAAAGAAACGTCTGCTGCCTTACCGCATCGTCATGGAAACACGTCCGAATTACGGCTTCAAGCTGCGCGGGGACGAGGTGCAGATGAGGTACTGCATGGCGGAGTACATTGTCGATGAAAGAGAAACGGAGATAGATGTTTTAAATGAAAAGGCTGATATTTTGCCAAAAGAAGAAATTGAGATCATCCGTTCCGCCATCTTGAAAAAAATGAAAAACGACCGCATCCCTCTGTCCAACATGGGACTGAATAACCTCATTATCCATATCGCTATCGCCTGTAAACGGATCAGAACGGAAAACTATGTATCTCTTTTCCCGAAAGATATGGATCATATCCTGCATCAAAAGGAGTACCAGGCTGCAGAAGCCATCGTAAAAGAGCTGGAATCAGCGCTTGCCGTTACGTTTCCGAAAGACGAGACGGCCTACATCACCATGCATCTCCTTGGCACAAAACGAATGACACAATCACAATGCGGAGAGGACACATTTTCAATAGAAGAGGAAACCGATCAGCTGACACTTGCCATGATCAAAGCTGTTGATCGTGAACTGAAGCTTGGCATCCTGCATGACAAAGAGCTGAAAATCGGCTTGGCCCTGCATATGAAGCCGGCGATCAGCCGCAACCGATACGGCATGAATCTTCGAAATCCGATGCTGGCAGCGATCAAGGAACATTATCCACTCGCTTTTGAAGCCGGGATCATTGCCGGAATCGTGATAAAGGAACAAACGGGTATTGAGATTCATGAAAACGAAATTGGATATTTGGCTCTTCACTTTGGCGCCGCGATTGAACGAAAAAAAACAGAAAGCCCGCCGAAACGCTGTATCATTGTATGCGCATCGGGTGCCGGGAGTGCCCAGCTTCTGCGCGAAAAACTCCGTTCCCATTTCGGCAAGCGGCTCGATATTCTTGGAACGGCTGAGTATTATAGTCTTGAACAAATGTCCTACGAATCAATTGATTTTGTCATCAGCACCATTCCGATTAAAAAAGAGCTCCCTGTACCAGTACTGAAGGTTAACACCATCTTAGGCGGAACTGACTTTACAAAAATAGAATCTATTCTGAGTGATGAAAAGGAAAAAGCCAATCGCTACCTAAAAAAAGAACTCGTTTTTTTTCAGGAGGATCTGCGCTCAAAAGAAGAAGTGATTCAATTTTTAGGGCAGAAAGCGGTCGAATGCGGCTTTGCCGATGAAGAAATCATAGATTCCATTTTTGAAAGAGAAGACATGTCGCCAACGTGTTTTGGCAATCTTGTTGCCATCCCGCACCCGCTTGTTCCGCAGACGAAAACAACGTTTTGGGCCGTTTGTACGCTCAAAAAACCGATCAATTGGGAGAGTCAGCGAGTTCAATTTGTCTGTCTGCTTTGTGTCGAAAAGGAGAACAAAGCGGATTTGCAAAGCATGTATAAACTGCTTGGCAGCATTTTGGATGACCCGGCGGCGGTGAACCAGCTGATCAAATGTCGTTCATATCAAGAGCTTTCGGATGTGTTTGACCAAAAAATGCTGAGCTGACAGCCTGTATATACCTTTTTTCCGTTGCCTGCGGAAAAACCCTGAGTGTTTATGAAAGCGATTTCATAATATGATGATAGCAACAGCAGGACATTACAAAATTGATCAAACTCTAGGGGGTCTTTTACATGAATATATTACTCGTTTGTGCAGCAGGCATGTCTACTAGCTTACTGGTGAGCAAGATGGAAAAAAGTGCGCAGGAACAGGGAAAAGACTATACCATTTGGGCAGTTTCAGGCGATTCTGTACAAAATCATATCGATAAAGCGGATGTATTGCTTCTCGGTCCGCAAGTCCGTTACATGCTTCCGCAGCTCAAAAAATTAGGAGAGTCAAAGGGGGTTCCGGTAGACGTCATTAATACCGTCCATTATGGCACGTGCAACGGGGCGGAAGTGCTGAAATCAGCTGAACAGCTTGGACATGTGTCATAGAGAGGGGCGGGCTATGTGAATAAAGTCAATCAGATCTTAGAAGAAAAGGTCATGCCTATAGCGGGAAGAATTGCGGGACAGCGTCATTTGCAGGCGCTGCGTGATGGTATCATCCTCACGATGCCCCTGATTATCATCGGTTCCTTTTTCCTCATCATTGGCAACCTCCCGATCCCGGGATACGCTGAGTTTATGGCAAAAACGTTTGGCAGCTCCTGGTCTGAAAAACTGGCCTACCCAGTCGACGCGACCTTTGAAATTATGGGTCTTGTCGCCGCGTTCGGCATCGCCTACCGGCTCGCCGAGAAATACGGTGTTGATGCCTTGTCGGCCGGAGCCATTTCCCTTGCGGCATTTTTATTAGCAACACCTTATCAAGTGCCGTTTATGCCGGATGGCGCGACGAAAGAAATCATGGTTGGCGGCGGGATTCCGCTTTCGCTCATGGGAAGCAAAGGCCTATTTGTCGCCATGATTATCGCAATGGTGTCCACAGAGATTTACCGCCTTATTATCCAGCGCAATTTAGTCTTCAAAATGCCGGACGGTGTCCCGCCGGCGGTAAGCAAGTCATTTGTCGCGTTAATCCCCGGCTTTGCCGTCATCTTCCTAATTTGGGCAGCCCGGCTGATTGTTGAAGCGACACCGTTTGAAAGCCTTCATAATATTGTAAGCGTTTTATTAGGGACTCCGCTTTCCATTCTGGGAGGAAGCCTTGGAGGAAGCCTTGTCGCCGAAGCCGTCAAAATGCTTTTATGGGCCTGCGGCCTTCACGGTGCAAACATTGTCGGAGGCGTCATGGCACCAATTTGGTACGGCGCAATGGATGCCAACCGGATCGCATTCCAAGCCGGTGAGGAGCTTCCTAAGATTTTCACCCAGCAATTTTTCGATATCTGGGTCAATATCGGCGGAAGCGGCGCCACATTGGCACTGGTTGTCACGATGTTTCTGCGCGCCCGAAGCAAACAAATGAAGCAGCTCGGGAAGCTTGCGGTCGGCCCGGCCATCTTCAATATTAACGAACCGATTATATTCGGAATGCCGATCGTCATGAACCCAATGCTCTTACTTCCGTTTATCATCACACCGCTTGTCACAGTGACACTTACGTACATCGGAATGAGCACCGGCCTTGTCGCAAAACCGGCGGGTATCGCAGTGCCGTGGACCATGCCGCCGATCTTTTCAGGCTACTTGGCGACAGGAGGAAAAGTCTCAGGCGCGGTCATGCAAGCCATTAATATTGTCGTATCCTTTGTTGTCTACTACCCGTTCTTCAGAATGTGGGATAAGCAGAAGCTGAAAGAAGAAAACGATCTGGAGCTGGTTCAAACGCCTGCAGCATCAGATGACAAAGAAGCGGCTCTGTAGAGAAAGGAAGTGAATCGCGTGAATGAGGAAATGGAACAAATTATTTTTCAAATCATCCTTCACGGAGGAAACGGTAGGAGCTCCGCAATGGAGGCCATTGCCGCTGCGAAAAGCGGCGACGCAGAAGAAGCGCGGAAAAAGCTTCAAGACGCTGCTGAAGAATTGTCAAAAGCCCATCACTATCAGACCGAGCTGATCCAAAATGAAGCGAGCGGAGAAAAGACGGAAATGACGCTTCTGATGGTTCATGCACAGGATCATTTAATGAATGCAATGACAGTGAAGGATATGGCTGCAGAGATCATTGAGTTATATGAAAAAATCACCGAGCAAAGGGGAGCAAGCATATGACAAAAGGATTGAAGATTGTAACGATTGGCGGAGGTTCAAGCTACACGCCCGAGCTAGTGGAGGGGTTCATTAAACGGTATGATGAGCTGCCTGTCCGTGAATTATGGCTTGTCGATATCCCCGAGGGTGAAGAAAAGCTGAATATTGTCGGCACACTCGCCAAACGGATGGTTGAAAAAGCTGGCGTCCCGATTGACATTCATCTTACGCTCGACCGGAGAAAAGCGCTGAAAGACGCAGACTTTGTTACGACCCAATTCCGTGTCGGACTTTTGCAGGCAAGAGCAAAGGATGAGCGCATTCCGCTAAAATACGGTGTAATAGGCCAGGAAACAAACGGCCCGGGAGGCCTGTTTAAAGGATTGCGCACAATTCCGGTCATCCTTGAGATCGCAAAGGACATAGAAGAGCTTTGCCCGAACGCTTGGCTTGTTAACTTCACAAACCCTGCCGGCATGGTAACAGAAGCCTTGCTTCGCTACTCCAACCTGAAGAAAGTCGTCGGTCTTTGCAATGTTCCAATCGGCATCAAAATGGGCGTAGCCAAAGCGCTTGATGTAGATGTGGACCGCGTAGAAGTCCAATTTGCCGGACTGAACCATATGGTATTCGGGCTGGATGTTTTCTTGGACGGCATAAGTGTGAAAGAGCAAGTCATCGAGGCGATGGGTGACCCGAAAAACGCGATGACGATGAAAAATATCTCAGGCGCCGAATGGGAACCAGATTTCTTAAAAGCGCTCAATGTGATCCCTTGCGGCTATCACCGTTACTATTTCAAAACAAAAGAGATGCTGGAGCACGAACTGGAAGCATCACAAACGGAGGGCACCCGCGCTGAAGTCGTACAGAAGGTCGAAAAAGAGCTGTTCGAGCTTTATAAAGATCCGAACCTTGCGATCAAACCGCCGCAGCTGGAAAAACGGGGCGGGGCTTACTACAGTGATGCAGCATGTAACTTAATCAGCTCCATTTATAATGATAAACATGACATTCAGCCGGTAAACACGATCAATAATGGTGCGATAGCGAGCATTCCAGACGATTCCGCAGTTGAAGTGAACTGTGTGATGACGAAAACCGGCCCTAAGCCAATTGCTGTCGGTGACTTGCCGGTGTCTGTCCGCGGCCTCGTCCAGCAAATCAAATCCTTTGAACGTGTCGCGGCAGAAGCGGCAGTTACAGGTGACTATCAAACCGCACTCCTTGCCATGACGATTAACCCGCTTGTCCCGTCCGATACTGTGGCCAAACAGATTTTAGACGAAATGCTGGAGGCGCACAAAGCGTATCTGCCGCAGTTTTTCAACAAAATTGAAGCGTAAAAAAAGCCGGCCTGTAATGGGCCGGCTTTTTTCTTACTTGCTTTCAGTCAGCGCTGCAACTTCGGTCGTCCATCCGAATTCGTCTGCGACAGCGCCTTTTTGAATGCCTGTAATCGTGTCATATAGTTTTTTTGCGATTTCTCCTGTTTCACCGTTGTTGATCGAAAGTGTTTCATTCTGCCAGATCAGCTCGCCGACTGGGGAAATAACAGCTGCTGTACCAGTTCCGAAGGCTTCTTCCAGGATGCCGTCTTTATGGGCTTGGATGACCTCATCGATCGCAATTTTTCGTTCTGATACTTGAAGGCCCCAATGCTTAAGCAAGGCGATGACTGAATTGCGCGTAATGCCTTCTAGGATGCTTCCGTTCAGCATCGGCGTTACGATTTCACCGTTGATTTTGAAGAAGATGTTCATGCTTCCGACTTCTTCGATGTATTTCTTCTCAATGCCGTCCAGCCAAAGCACTTGGGAAAATCCTTTCTCTTCGGCGACCTGCTGCGCTTTTAAGCTTGAAGCGTAGTTCCCTGCGGTTTTGGCATTTCCTGTCCCGCCTTTTACCGCACGGACAAATTCACTTTCAACAGCGATTTTGACCGGCTTAATGCCTTCTTTGTAATAAGAGCCGACCGGAGAAAGAATGATCAAGAGCTTATACGTATGAGATGCCGCAACACCAAGGAAAGGCTCGGTTGCGATGATGAACGGACGGATGTATAGGGACGTGCCCTCCGCATTTGGAATCCAGTCTTTATCAATTGCGACAAGCTGCTTTAAGCCTTCAAGAACCTGTTCTTCATCAATTTGCGGGATGCAGAGGCGGTCGTTTGATCGATTCAGGCGTTCCATATTTTTTTCCGGTCTGAAAAGCAGAACATGGTCATCCTCTGACACGTAAGCCTTTAACCCTTCAAACACGGTTTGGCCGTAGTGATAGACCATTGCGGCCGGATCCATTGATAAGGGTTGATAAGGAATGATTCTTGGATCGTACCAACCTTTATCTGCGGCATAGTCCATTACAAACATGTGGTCTGTAAACACTCTTCCGAACGAAAGCTGATTTGGGTCTGGTTTCGGTTTTTTTGTTGATGTCAATTCAACGCGAATTGTTTGTTTAGTCATGGTCAATCTCCCTGCTGTTAAATTGTTTATATTATCAAACTTATTTGAAAATAATTTATATTCTATTGTATACCTTCAACAAATAATCGCAATAGGTTTGCTCAAATTTGTAAGAAATTCATATGAAAAAAGCAGGAGAAATTAATTCTCCTGCGTGTTCATTTGCTCGAATAACCTGTCATAGTCGGCGCGAGTGGCATCCCGAAGACCTTCAACACGTTCATTTGTAATCTCCTGTTTGCCTTCCTTCAAGCCGTCCAAGAAATATTGAACATATTCTTCAGATGAAATGCCCCGGTACGTCAAGCCTTGTTTATCGCGTGATTTTTGGTTTAAGCCCGTGTCCACCATAGGCGGTGCCATTTCAATCACTTCCACGCTCGTGTCGCGGAGCTGGTGTCTGAGCGTAAGCGAGAACGAGTGAAGTGCCGCTTTTGTTGCGCAGTACACCGGATAAACAGCTAACGGGTTAAACGCAAGCCCGGATGTGACCTGAACGATTGCCGCCTCGGGCTGCTTCATCAAATGAGGTGTGAAAAGGGCGGATAAATGGACAGGCGCTTGGAAATTAAGTTCAATTTCATCACCGTCCACAAAAAGCTCCTCTGTCCCTTTTTTAAAGTCAATTTCCTTTTGAATGCCGGCGTTGTTGACGAGAACATTCAAGTTCGGATATTCCTTTAAAGCCCATTCATACAATGCTTCCCGCTGCGAACGGTCTGCAACATCACATTGCTTTGTATGGATGTTTGGGAGCTGCTGCTTCGCTTCTGCAAGACGTGCTTCGCTGCGTCCGCAAATGATAACTTCATTGCCGAGTTCCAGCAGGCGCTTGGCCAGTTCAAGCCCGATGCCAGCAGAACCCCCTGTGATTAAAACCGTATTATTTGTCATCTTCATTGGATGTAACACCTCTTAATTAAGTTGGCTGTGATTCCTTTACTATTTCAAATCTTAGCAGGAAATATGCAGCCGCGTCCTATGAGATGCTCAGGATGAAGTGACTTTTCCGGTTTTATAAAATTCGTCAATTGCTTTATCGACATACACCCAGCCTTTCCAGCCGATGTGAATGGTGTCTTTCATGAAATACGGGTCATATTCATGCCCTGAGAAATCAGCAACCTGGAAGCCCTTCGCTCTGATTTGTTTATTTACCTTTTTGTAATAGTCAGTGCGTCCTTTTTTCGGGAAGCCCGTGTAATCATACCATTTCCCGTTAACAGGAATGGTGACAAACATAGGCTCTGCGCCCGCATCCTTCAGGATATCGAGCATCATTTCAAAGTCGCCATATTCCGGTGACACCGCATACGATCTTCCTTTGTTTTTCCCTTTCAGCTTAGGCACTTTCGGCTTCAGCTTTTTATAGACAGGGTTGTCGATGTGAAAATCGTTAGAACCGGAGTGGCGTTTGCCTGATTGATCCGCTAGTTTATTCAATTCAGACCATGACTTATCCTTTACTGACTGCGAGATATAGCGCTTTGGCCCGGATGATTCTGTCGTTGAATAATACAGATCTTTCTTTTCCAGCATGCTGTAATACACTTTGGCCGCCGGCTTCAGCGCGTTCACTTTCCACGTCTGGCCGTTTACCATTGCTTTGTACAGCTCAGAAAGAATGGCATCGTTTTGCACAGCCTTAAAGCGCAGCATGCGTTTCATCATTTTCTTTTTAATTTCAGGATCGATCTGATCGTTAAATGCCAAATCAAGCCCTTGCAGCGCAGAATAGTTCGGCGCGAAATGCTGTTCATCAGACCCGCGCTTAATAAACCATTGCGGAGACACGATGAATACGATTTTTTTGCCCTTCAGCTGATCCATATGGGCAGCGAAGTTTAAAGAATGAATCAATGACTGGGATCCGCCTTTGCCGACAAGGTATGGCGTGAATCCCTCATTGTTTACCTGAAAATAATTAGATGGGTGGAACTCGTCCAGCCGAGAAAGCTCAGAAGACCCGTAAATCGGAAGATATGTCGGATCTTTGAGCATCTGATCTTGTAAATATAGCCCTTGAAACATACTCGGATTCAAGGCTGTTGCTGACTCTTTCACACGCTTATCGGTGATGAAGCCTGTCAGCCATGAAGATGGAATTGCGATGGCGCCTGCGAATAGAATAAACGCCAAAATAATTGGACCGAAAAAACGCTTTTTCATTATTTCAACTCAGACAGCTGATTTACAATGTTGTTAGGTGTATTCCAAACGTCCCGGTCAAATTCAGTGATCGGCACTAAAATATCAAAACGGTTTTCAATCGCAAGCAGCAATTCTACTGTTCCAAAAGAATCAAGCAAACCTTCTTCAAAAATTTCAATATCAGGATTTTCCTTTACGATGTCATCCTGGCAAACCTCTGCTAAAACGTCTAATACCTCTTGTTTAAAATCCATAGCTTTCTAATCTCCTTTAATGGTGGTGATGAAATGGTTTTCCTGAGAAAATATAAAACCCGAAGCAAACGAAATGGAATGTGATCACAATCGCGAGAATGGTTGTCCAGCGGTTGGACGGCAGCCATTTATATTTCTTATTCCACTTCTCGAAAAAGTTGTAACACGTCATCAGAACGGCGTGATAGAGGCCGTAAATGATATATTGCGGCGCGAGCCCGTGCCAAACCCCCATCAGCATAAACAGCAGGAAATATCCGATGTTTGAGACGGCCATACGGTTTTTGATCCACTTTTTCTTAGTCATCCAAAATACGAATCTCATAAACACATAATCTCTGAACCAAAATGACAGAGACATATGCCAGCGATTCCAGAAATCTTTAATATTTTTACTGATAAACGGTTTATTAAAGTTTTCCGGTGATTTAATGCCCATAATGTAGCTGACCCCGACGGCAAACATCGTGTAGCCGGCGAAATCAAAGAATAAATACATGCTGTAGCCGTACATGTACAGCAGGTTCCCAAGAATCTTATTGTGCGTGATTGCGGGAAGATTCATGATGAAGTACGTATTGATCGCGTAGCCGATAATAAATTTATACAGGAAACCGATGAAGATTTTATGGATTCCCGTATACAGCAGGTCGGCGTATTCTTCTTTCGTCCAAGCCTTCTGTTCATCCTTGACGAACCGGCGGTATCTGTCGATCGGGCCGGAGGAAATCGTCGGGAAAAACAGGATGAAATACAGCAGGCGGTGCAATGGCAGCTGTTCTTTCAGCAGTCCGTCTCTTGCTTCCATAATCAGCTGAACGCCTTTAAAGGTTAAATATGAAATCCCTAAAAAGCTGATCAGGTTATGCGGCGGATGATGCGGCTGCGGGTGCGAAAGAAACGGCCATATTTTTGACAGAAATAAAGGCAGAATAGACGCGATAACAGCTCCGCAAAAGACAAAGCCGCTGTTCGCTTTCTGCCGGTATGCCAGATAGCCGCTGATCAGGAGCACCTGCCATATTGTAAACAGGCACAGCGCGATGACCCCGTGTAAGTCGTGCGAAAAAATTAAAGCCAATATAATGATAGATATGAACATGTTGTATGCTTGAAATCTTTTTCCGTTTAAGCCGAGAATGATCGTCGGCAGAAGAAGAATGCCAAGCAGTATAAAGAATAAAAACGAGCTGTAAGGCGTCATACAAGAACCTCTTCGCCAATGCGTTTTCGGTCAATTTTGCCGTTAGCCGTCATTTGAATGTGATCCTGATAGATAAATTTTCTCGGGATCATATATGCCGGAAGGGAAGCGGCAAGCTCTTTTTTAATAGCGCTTGTCAGCTGGAATTCCTTCTCGAACTCATGCTCCTCAGGCACAATAGCAGCGATCAAGTACTCAACTGTTCCGTTTGGCTGATAAGGAATCACGACAGCAGAGCGAACGTACTGTGACTGTCTGACATGGAACTCGATTTCCTCCAGCTCCATTCGATAGCCGTGAAGTTTAATCTGAAAATCCAAACGTCCTTGGCAGAAAATCTGACCGTCTTGAATAAAGCCGGCATCGCCAGTTCGGTATGCCCACTGGCCTTCATGAGAGAAAAACGCTTTTTCCGTCAGCTCTGGCTCACCAAGGTAGCCTCGGCTTACACTCGGCCCTGCAATGACGATTTCTCCTTTTTCTCCATCAGGAAGCGGCTGTCCCTGTTCATCCATAATGAAAATGTTCATATCTGGTTTGGCGAAGCCCACTGGAAGCGATTCGCTGCGGCTGATGACGTCATCCGTAATTTCAACCGATGTGACAGCCACTGTCGCTTCAGTCGGGCCGTACGTATTAAAAATCTTTGCTTTCGGAAAACGATCAAGCAGCGCTTTTGCCACAGAAACCGGAAGAACCTCTCCGCAAAACATAAATGTGTCCGCATGAGGCAGCAGATCCTGTGAAAAACCCGGATCCATCAGGCACATTTGCACAAAGGAAGGTGTTGATGTCCACACATTCAGCCCGGACTTCTTCAGCTCTTCAAATAAGACTTTCGGCTTGTTCACAGCATCCTTTGTCACGCAATGTAATGTCCCGCCTGATTGAAGGCACGGATATAGGTCCATGACAGACAAATCAAATGAGAACGGCGCTTGGTTTAAAAATATTTTTCCTCCGCTGACTGGAAAGTCTGCACAAATCCAGTCTGTGAAGCTTTGAAGATTCGCAGCGGAAATCTGCACGCCTTTCGGATTTCCTGTGCTTCCGGAAGTGTAAATGATATAAAACGTTTCGTGTTCTTTGACCCATTGATCTTGGCTGACAGAGCCGCCTTCGTTTTCCAGCAGTTCTTCCGCAGAAACTGTCTGAATCTGCTGGCCGACTGCATCAATTGAGAGTCCTGCTGCATGGATCAGCAATTCTGCTCCAGAGCTTTCGATAATTTTCGCAATCCGTTCGGACGGAATAGAAAGGTCAACCGGAATATAAGGATGTCCCGCTTTGACACTTCCCAAGAAGGAAACGATCATGTGCGGCTCCATGTGGCCGTACACAAGGATAGGAGATTTCTTTTCCCCAGAAATGCGTTTTTGGATCGCGGCAGCCGCGCGGTCAGACTGCTCCCATAATTCCTGATACGTGAGCGACTGGCCTTGAGAGCGGAAGGCATCGGTTTGCGGATAAGTTTCCGCATGTGTTTGAATAGCATGTAAAAGTTTCATAGTTATTCTCTCTCCAATTAGAAATCGTTATAAATATATGAACCGGTATTCGCGGTGTGAAAACCATACATAAAAAACAAAACAAGCAGTATCATCAAATAAAAGCCTGTATGACATGTCCACTTGACAGCGGGTTTTTCATACAGCTGTTTCATTAATTGCAGCATATCAAAAATTCCCTTCCCGTTTTTTCGACAATCACATGATTATTTGACGATCAGATGCTCAAAAAGTTTCATTTTTTCCCTAATCTCCCTCAAATTAATATATCGGCGTATGTTTTTGAAAATGAATCTTTATACCTGCAAGGGCAAGAATGGAATGTTTCGAGCTGATTCATAATAAAGGAAAAGATAGCTGGAGTCAAAAGATCTTTTTAACTTTTAAAAAGTGTAATGTACTTAAAAAAATTTTTCTGTACCTGTTCGTTCAAGTGAAAGCAGAAACCTAATGAAATCAGGGCGAGAAGCGTATAATAAGAAAGAAAACGCCTTCTTGCGGTATCTTGTGAAATAAGGGAGAAGTCATTATGATAGATAAGGAAGCAAAAGGAGTTTTTTATTAAGCTGCCGGCTGAAAAAAAGTAAGCCTTTTAATAGAAAGGAAGAGGAAGATGAACCAAACAAATAAGGGTGAGGGTCAGACAGCGCCGCAAAAAGAAAGCATGGGGCAGATCCTTTGGCAGTTAACCCGTCCTCATACGTTAACCGCATCGTTTGTGCCTGTGCTGCTCGGAACCGTTTTGGCGATGTTTTATGTGAAGGTTGATCTGCTGCTGTTTTTGGCTATGCTGTTTTCTTGCCTATGGATCCAGATCGCGACGAACTTATTTAATGAATACTATGATTTTAAACGCGGGTTAGATACAGCAGAATCAGTCGGAATCGGAGGGGCCATTGTACGCCACGGAATGAAGCCTAAAACGATTTTGCAATTAGCTCTGGCCTCATACGGGATTGCCATTTTGCTCGGTGTCTATATTTGTGCAAGCAGCAGCTGGTGGCTTGCGCTGATCGGCCTTGTCGGCATGGCGATCGGCTACCTGTATACAGGCGGGCCGCTGCCGATTGCGTACACGCCGTTCGGTGAATTATTCTCAGGCATTTGCATGGGTTCGGTGTTTGTGCTGATTTCGTTTTTCATTCAGACAGATATGATCAACACGCAAAGCATTTTGATTTCCATCCCGATTGCGATTCTTGTCGGCGCGATTAACCTGTCGAACAACATTCGTGATATTGAAGAGGACAAAAAAGGCGGACGCAAAACATTGGCGATTTTGATGGGGCATAAGGGAGCTGTTACTCTGTTAGCTGCGTCGTTTGCCGTCGCTTATATCTGGGTTGTCGGTTTGGTTATTACCGGTGCCGCAAGCCCATGGCTGTTTGTCGTCTTTTTAAGCGTGCCTAAGCCGGTTCAAGCAGTGAAGGGTTTCGTCCAAAAAGAAATGCCGATGAACATGATTGTTGCAATGAAATCAACAGCCCAAACAAATACATTTTTCGGATTCCTGCTCTCGATCGGATTATTGATCAGCTATTTCCGATAATAAAAAAGACCGCTCGTTTCGTGCGGTCTTTTTTTGTTACAATCGACCGCATTTTGTAAAAAAATTCATAGAACCTTGCAGCAGACAGGGACGTCTAGTACATGGACAGCGGATAAAGTTCCGTTAAAGGAGATGACGAACATGGATTTATCTGTAACACATATGGACGATTTAAAAACAGTAATGGAAGATTGGAAAAATGAGTTATTAGTTTATAAATTTGCGCTAGATGCGCTCGATACAAAGTTCTCAATTATCAGCCAGGAATATAACCTCATTCACGGACACAACCCGATTGAACATACAAAATCCCGTGTCAAAAGCTTTGAAAGCATCGTGAATAAGTTAATGAGAAAGGGCTGTGAGATTACGACGAAGGAAATGAAGGAGCATATTCACGACATTGCCGGCGTGCGCATCATCTGTTCCTTTATTTCTGACATTTATAATGTCGTGAATGTGTTGAAGCAGCATGAAGATTTGAGAATCGTAAAGGTAAAGGATTATATCCAGACACCCAAACCGAATGGCTATCGAAGCCTGCATTTAATCATTGAGATGCCTGTGAATTTAACGAACCGTGTGGAATACGTCAAAGCAGAAATTCAAATCCGGACAATCGCGATGGATTTCTGGGCGAGCCTTGAACATAAAATTTACTATAAATTGAACAATGACGTTCCTAAGCAACTAACAGATGAGCTGAAGGAAGCCGCGGAGATTGCCCATTACCTAGATGAGAAAATGCTGGGGATTAAGAAAGAAGTGGATTAAAAAAGACGGCACCCAAGTGCCGTCTTTTTTTATTTGATATCTTCAAAAATGTCAGATGCTTTCGCCTTCATTTGTTTCTTAATGGTTTTCGGTTTCTTCTCTTTTTTCACAGCCTCATAGACAGCGGCTGTCACAAGATCGCCTGCTTGCTGGAGGCGTTCTTTGCTGATATGTTCGATCGAGTCTTCAGGGGTATGATACCACGGCTCAACTTCTTCTGTTTCCGGGTCTCCCCAAATAAAGTTGGCGGAATCAATGCCGGCTTCGTGGAATGGCACATGATCAGATGATCCTCCCTGTGTCAGAGACAGGCTGTCAAACCCAATTTTTTCAGCAGCCGTATGGCTGGATTCCCAAACATAGTTAGATTGGCCGTCCAATGTGTTGACATACAACTCAGACGCTTTTTCCCAGCTTGTGCCTACCATATCTAAGTTGAAGTTCACTTCGCTTCGTTTCAGCTCTTTTTCCGATAGATGATCTACATAGTGAGAGGAGCCGAGCAGGCCGAGCTCTTCGGCGCCGAAAGCGATAAAGCGGATTTCTTTATCAGATGGAACGCTTTTTAAGACACGCGCCATCTCCAGCATAACAGAGGTACCTGAGCCGTTGTCATTTGCTCCGGGCGAAAAAGGAACACTGTCGTAATGGGCCGTCACGTACACAATGTCTGGATGTTTGATGTTCTTTGGTTTTTTGATTCCGATGATATTCTGGGAGGTTTGGTTTGTGATTGCTTTTAGTTTTAAGGTGGCTTCTTTTTGCTGGGTAAGTGCTTCGCCGTCTTCTTTCTTAATGCCGACGACCGGAATGCCGACTTTATTTCCCGACAGGTTTGGCGTCATAGGCACGAGGCTTTCTTTGTTGTTATAAATGATGACAGCTTTCGCTCCGGCGGCTTCGGCATTTTTGGCTTTCTCGTAATAAGTCAGGTCTCCTCTGGAAATCAAGGCGATTTTGCCCTTGGCGTCAGCGGTAAAGTCCTTTTGATAGCCCAATCCCGCATTGTAAAGCGGGGCCGTCAGCCCTTGTTCCTCAGTCGGAGCTGAGCCCGACGCCGCTTGGAGAAGAATATCGCGTCCTGCTGAAGACAGTGTACCCTCAAGCCGGTCAGGAATGTTGAATCGTTGAACCTTCACATCAAGCTTTAATTTTCTCAAGGATGAGGCGATCAATAGGGCACTCTTTTTTTCAGCTGCAGTTCCGGCTATTCTGGGGCCGATTGCTTCACTTAGCTGAGAAATGGTAGAGTACGCATGCTTTGCTTTGAATGGAAGCTCGCGCTCGCTATTTGATATTTGTAAAGCGTGCGCGGCAGGGGTGACACTCTGTGCCGGCAAGAGCAGTGTGCTGGCAGTTAAAACAGCCATCGTCATGACAGTCAAAAGCTTTTTCATCAAAAATAAACCTCCCCTAAATGTATGGTTGGGGAATATTTCGGGATGCTAAAGGAGTTTCCTGCAAGATGGAGAGCGTTTTTGAAAAGACAGTGCTTTATACCTGCAAAAAAACGCTTATGAATGAAGGGTCATAAGCGTTTCGGAATATCAAACTATTGGAGCTTTAAAAACTTGCGTTTGCCGACTTGGATGATCATATTCTCTCTTATCTCTGCTTTGGCGTGAACATCTGTTATTTTCTCTCCGTCGATGCGTACACCGCCGTTTTGAATCATGCGGCGCGCCTCGCTCTTCGAAGAGAGGAGTTTTAGCTTGACGAGCAGATCAATCATCGCTATCGTTTTTTCGCCTTTCCAGTTTACGGCTGGTATATCTTCCGGCAGGCTGTTTTCCTGAAAGACTGTTTTAAACGAGTGTTCGGCAGCTTCTGCTGCTTTCTCTCCGTGATACATTCGGACGATTGTTTTGGCTAAAAGCATTTTGGCATCACGCGGATGAACGGCGCCGGTTTCTAAGTCTTTTACGAGCTGTTTTTTCTCTTCAAGCTCTAAGTCTGTCGCCAAGTGGATGTACTTTTTCATCAGGCTGTCGGGCAGTGACATCGTTTTTCCGTACATGTCGTTTGGATGTTCGTTAATGCCAATGTAGTTGTGTTTCGACTTCGACATTTTCTCGACGCCATCCAAGCCTTCCAAGAGCGGCATAAGGATGACGACTTGTTTTTCTTTGTTGTATCGTTCTTGGAAATGCCGTCCCATGAGGACATTGAAATGCTGATCCGTTCCGCCTAATTCAATATCACTTTCGAGAACGACAGAATCATAGCCCTGCATCAATGGGTAAAAGAATTCATGCAGTGAGATTGGTTTTTGCATGGCGATGCGTTCTTCAAAGTCGTCGCGCTCCATCAGGCGGGCTACCGTTATTTTCCCTGCTAATTCAATGACATCTTCTAGATTCAATGTTTTCAGCCATTTTGAGTTATAGTGAAGCTCGACTTTTTCTGGATCAAGCACTTTTCCGAATTGCTCAAAGTAGGTTTTGGCATTGTGCTGAACTTCTTCATCAGTCAGTTGCTTTCTGGCTGCCGATTTTCCGGTCGGATCACCAATTTTTCCTGTGAAATCCCCAATTAACAGCTGGACAATGTGGCCGTTTTCTTGAAATTGGCGAAGCTTATTTAACACAACCGTATGGCCCAAATGTACATCCGGTGCAGACGGATCTAATCCGAGCTTAATTTTAAGCGGCGTGCCCGTGGAAATTGATTTCACGAGCTTTGCCTTTAATTCCTCCGGCGGTATGACTTCGTGGGCGCCTGTCATGTATAGCTGAAGCTGTCTTTCTACCTCTTTTTGTTGTGACGCTGTGAGCTGCTCAAATGTTCTCATCATTTTTCCTCCTTTTTTACAAACACAAAAAAGAGCCCATCCCAATAAGGGACGTGGCTCAATGCACGCGGTACCACCCTGGTTGAAGACATTGTCTTCCGCTCATTCGAATAACGGTTTCCCGTTCTTTGCTACTTTTAAGGTTCACAAAGAAAGCTCGGGGAGGTAATTCACGTTTGCTGTGTGCCGGCTCGCACCTTCCGCCGGCTCTCTGAAACAGGGAGACAAACCGCTACTGGATTCCCGTCAAAGCTTATGTTGTATGAAGATTGTCAGCTACCTTTCTAAGCAGCCCTGTCAATATTTTCTGTTCGTCCTTCGTCATTCCCGCAATGAGCTCTGTTTCCCCTTTGTGAAACTCCGGGTAGAGTTCTTCGATCGCTTGTTTGCCGGAATCGGTGATAGAGACAAACACGAGTCGCCGATCTCTTGTGTCGATGCTTTTACGGCAAAAATTCTTTTTTTCGAGCGTTTTGATCACGTTGCTTGCTGTAGCTGTAGATATCCCTGACAGCTCAGCGATTTTTCTCGTTTCGAGCGCTCCCCATACCCATAGATCATAAAGAATGGAGAAAGCGGTCCAAGAAAGGTTATAGGAAGAAAGAACCTCAGTCTCCATTTTGACACGGAGCCTTTGTGCAGACCGATACAGATTCGTAGCGATCGAAATGGCTTCTAGGTTGAGTGACTCGACGGGCATTTGTTTGAGCTTAGAAAGTGTATCGTGTTCTTCCTTCCGAAGCTGCTGATGTTGATGTGAACGTTCCATTTTTTAGGCCTGCCTTAAATTATCAGAATCATTAGCTATGAAACGAATTGTAACAGACTCTGATGTGAACTTCAAGCCCATATATCGGTGAATAAAAAAAGCCCAAACAACGCCAAAATAAACAAAAACCCGCAAACGGGGGTGCAGTTTTGCAAAAATATGTTCAATCCGTCTATAAGCATGATCCGTTTCATCTGTTTTCGACAGAGCATGTAGTGACGTTAGCGATTATCGCCCTTTTGGCCATTCTGTTGTTTTTGTTCCAAGAGGGGGTCAAGCAGCCGAGGGCCAGCCGGTTTTTACGTTCTCTGTTTGTGTTTCTTTTGCTTGGTTCGCAAATCGGCTATCAAATATGGATGGTCGCCACGGGCAGGTGGTCGGTGCGCACTTCATTGCCTCTCCAGCTTAGTGACCTGTCGGTGTATTTGTCAGCTATTATGTTAGTGACAAAAAGCAGAAAGCTGTTTGTGTTTTTGTTTTTTGTCGGCATCGGCAGTTCGATTCAGGCTCTTGCCACTCCTGACCTCGGAATGTTTTCATTTCCGCATATCCGATATATCCTCTTTTTTATTTCTCACGGGTCTGTGTTTTTATCCTGTCTGCTGATGGCTGTGATTGGCACCTACAGAATGGGCCAGCGCTCGTTATGGGTGACAGTCCTGCTTGTTAATGTGTACGGCGTCTGTATTTTTCTGATTGATCGCTGGCTTGGCGCGAATTATATGTATTTGACGAAAAAACCGGGCGGATCCTCTCTCTTAGATGTTCTCGGGCCATGGCCTTGGTATATCGTCTCGGCTGAAGCCATCACGATCGCCAGCTTTTTCATTCTTTATTGGCTTTATCGCATCTTCAAAAAATGACACCTTTTTTGTTGTATCACACATTCTGTTTAAAAAAATGTCGGAGAACGTGTTTATTTTTTTGAAAAAGGGTATGTAACTTGTACAACAAAAAGGGAGATGAATACCATTGAGGAAAGATGAAATCATGCATATCGTATCATGCGCAGATGATAATTATGCTCGTCATTTAGGTGGGATGTTCGTTTCTTTATTGACTAACATGGATCAGGAGAGAGAGGTAAAATTATACGTCATTGATGGCGGAATTAAGCCTGATAACAAAAAAAGACTGGAAGAAACCACTTTGAAATTCGGAGTGCCGATTGAGTTTTTAGAAGTGGATACCAAAATGTATGAACATGCGGTAGAGAGCAGCCATATTACAAAAGCCGCGTATTACCGCATTTCGATTCCCGACTTAATTAAGGATGAAAGCATCAAACGAATGATTTACATCGATTGCGATGCGCTTGTCCTAGAGGATATTTCTAAGCTATGGGACTTAGACATTGCGCCATACACCGTAGCCGCTGTTGAGGATGCGGGGCAGCATGAACGCCTGAAAGAAATGAACGTCACTGATACAGGGAAGTATTTTAACTCAGGTATCATGATTATTGATTTTGAGTCTTGGAGAAAGCAAAACATCACAGAAAAAGTCATCAACTTTATCAATGAACACCCAGACGAAGACTTTCTTGTGCTGCATGACCAAGATGCACTGAATGCGATCTTGTATGATCAGTGGTATGAACTTCATCCGCGCTGGAACGCTCAAACCTATATCATGTTAAAGCTGAAAACCCCATCGACTCTGTTAGGGCGGAAGCAATATAATGAAACGAGAGAAAACCCGGCAATCGTGCACTTCTGCGGCGGAGAAAAGCCTTGGAACTCCAATACAAAACATCCGTATCGCGATGAGTATTTCCATTACATGTCCTATACGAAGTGGAATACGATCAGCAACCCGGCGATCAACCAATAATACAGATATAAAAAAACGCTTTTGAGATGATCAAAAGCGTTTTTTGTTTGTCTCAGCGTGCGACTGACCGTTGGTAGAACCGCTGAATATGCATGGCGATGTAGCACAATTCTTTTTCAGGAAACTCAAAGCCGTATTCCTTCTTCACAAAGGTGCCGATGCTTAGGGCACACAGGAAGGCATCCTTAAACTTCTCTTTAATGATGTCGATCATTTCTGCGTCCAGCTCGTAAATGGATTCGCCTGCTTTGATATGCTGAATGGCAAAGCGGAGATGGGTCACGAGCCTTTCATAAGAGATGGTATCTTCAACGATATTAATAGACAATTGAATTTCGATAATCTCGATAATATCACGGATCATTGTTGTAATATCAAGCGTTTGTGTCATATCGCCGGCATTGTTTCTTGCTGTGTGGATATGCATGGCGATATTGCCGATTTCATCATCAGGAATGTGAATCCCCAGTTTATCTTTAATCAGTGTTCTGGCCCATAAGCCGATCTGGAACTCCTTTGGATAAAGGACTTTGATTTCATTCAGCAGCGGATTTTTGATAACCATCCCATTGCTCAGGCGTTCAATCGCAAAAGAAAGATGGTCTGAAAAAGCGACATGAATGCGCTCGTTGATTTTGATGTTCAGCTCTTTTTCGGCATGAGAGATAATTTGCTCAGAAATCTGAATGTGGTCTTCAGGCAATGTTTCTAAAATCTCTTCGAACTGCTTATAGTCAGGTGTATCTTTTCTGATAAAGGTTTTTTCTATTTTTGACGGATCGACAATATCATTCTTCTTTTTGTTAAACGCAATTCCTGCACCCAAGAGAATCTTCTCTTCATTTTGATCTTTTACGACGATAGCATTATGATTTAAGATTCTTTTAATTTTCATAGCTTTTTTGTCCTTTCATCCCCCGTTTTATGAATGAAAACGAATAAATCCAGTTATTCTGTCTCTTCTTTAAACCCGAGAAACAATGTAGCTATAAAAGCAGAGACGGCTGCGATCAAGAAACCGATCATATAATGAACAAAATTCGCGGCGCCAAACGGCAGCACAATTGAAATCATCGGAATGCCTGTCAGCCCGTAGGAATTTGCCACAACTTGTACCGCAACCACGTATGCTCCGCCAATAGCACCGCCGATGGCTGCTCCGATAAAGGGACGGATCAATTTGAGATTTACCCCGAATACAATCGGCTCAACAATGCCTAAAAACGCGGTCAGAGAAGCGGGGAGCGCAATTTTTTTCAGGCTTGATTGTTTCGTTTTGAGGAATACCGCAAGCCCCGCTCCGCCTTGGGCCACATTCGCCATCGACCATATCGGCACTAAAAAGTTGACACCGACATGCGGATTAGCAAGCAGCGTTGCCTCAATTGCATAAAAGCTATGATGCAATCCAGATAGGACGATGGTGGAGTAGATGCCGCCGAAAAGAGCTCCGGCGGCAATGCCGGCGTGATCATAAATATAGACGATCGATTGTGTCATGATCTGGCCGATGATGGACGCGGCGGGATTCATCACAATCAGCGCGAGGCATCCTGTCACCATGACCGTAATAAAGGGAATGATCACGACATCAAGCGACTTCGGCACAATCGATTTTAATAGCTTCTCAATTTTGCTCATGACAAAAACGGAAAGAAGAATCGGTATCATGGAACCCTGATAGCCCATCATTGGGATATGAAGCCCCCATATGTCTAAAGAAGACGGGGTTTTGCTGCCGAGCATTGACGGGTCCAGCAGATCAGGATGCGTCAAAAGCCCTGCAATCACTGCCCCTAGGTATGGGTTGCTGCCAAATTGCCGTGCAGCACTGAATCCGACTAAAATCGGCAGTAAAATAAAGGCTGTGCTGGACACGAGGTCGAGCATTTTAATCCATGGGCTGCCGGCAGCGAACCAATGAAACACCTTAATCATGCCGATCAGCCCCATGAGCAGGCCGCTTGCTGTTATTGCCGGAATAATCGGCACAAAAATATCGGACAGTGTTTTCGCAAAAGCTGCGGCAGGGTTCAGCTTCCGGCTGGCTTTTTTCTGGTGGACAGGCTCTTCAGAAGGCGCGGTCTCCCATACATGAACGACTTCTTTATATATTTTGTTGACGACGCCTGCTCCGAAGATAATCTGGAAAAGCCCATAGCGGAAAAAGGTGCCCTGCACACCTTGCAGGTTCTCAATGGCATGTATATCAATTTTCGTCTCGTCTTTTACATCAAAACGAAGACGGGTCGTACAATGGCTGATGCTGATAATATTGTTTTTTCCTCCTGCGAGCAGCAGTAATTCTTTTGCAATCTCTTTATGCAAGCAATCAAAACCTCCTTTGCTGAAGAAAAGTCGGCTTGTTCATCGTATCAAATGAAAAGTTGACAATCAAAATGAAAAAAGTGAGAAATACCGGCTGAAAATGACAAAAATGCCCGCGTCGACGACGGAGCATGAGAATAGGGGGTTGTCCAAGGCGCCGTTATGAGCCCAACACGAAAAGAAGAGTTAAAATGCCCTGCTTTTTAGGCATTAATACTCCCTTTGCATCATTGGGTCTTGCCTGCCTGCCCAGTCACAATCCCGCCATATGTGGTGATAACTGTAATAACGTTCATTTTATGCTGTTCATGGCTGTATAGCAATAGTATGAAAAGCCTGTGAGGCGGATGGGAAAAAGGTTGTGTACGATTTTCTTAGAATGTAAAAAACCTTTAAGACCTGGAATTCAAGTCTTAAAGGTTTTTGGTTACTTTTTCGGTTTGACGGCGTTCAGCTGTTTTTGCAGCTTTGTTTTTTCATTGGATGCTTTTAATTGATTCACTGCAGACTGAGCGGATGCCTTTGATTTCTTTGTTTTGTCTTTTTCCGCTTTCTTCACTTTTGCCTTGGCAGTTTCCACTTTTTTTGCTTCAGCCGCCGCCACCTTTTTCTTCACTTTGTCTAACCGTTTTTGCAATGCCGTTTTGTCCTTGCCTGCTTGAAGCTGATTGACGGCTGATTGTGCTTTTGCCGCATTTGCATCAGTTGATTTCTTTTCAGCCGCAGATACGGATTGCTGTGCCGTCTTCAAATTGGTGCTCTTCACTTTGTTAAGGCGTTTCTGCAGGGACGTTTTTTCTGAACTTGCAGGCAGCTTGCCAATTGCTGATTGTGCGCTGTCCACATCTGTTTTCTTTTTGCTTTTTTCCGCTTTCGCAACTTTGTCTTTCGCTTGCTTTGACGCGATGTAGCGTTTTACTTGGTCTAAGCGTTTTTGAAGGTTCTTTTTGTCTGTTCCGTTTGGCAGCTTGTTGATGGCAGTTTGTGCTGTATCAACAGTTTGCTGTGTTTTATATTTTTCTGCCTTTGCGACTTTGTCTTTCGCATCTTTTACATTTCTGTAAGACTGTACTTTATTTAGTCTTTTTTGCAGGGCAGTTTTGGCGTCGGAGCCCGGCAGCTGGCTGACGAGTTCTCGCGCTTTGTTGATATCGATTTGTGCTTTTGTTTGTTCCGCTTTTTTCACCGCTTGCTCTGCTGCCGCGTACGCTGAATCTGTTGCCTGTGCTTTATACTGGATTAAGCCGTAGCCAAATTGCTGATCGCGGCCTGCGGTACCAAGATCAACGATGTTTTTCCGCATTTCCTCGCGAAGCTGGACGTTGGTCTCGGCAGGACCACGCTGTTTTAACAAGGCAAACATGGCAGCGGCGTGCGGTGTCGCTTGGGATGTGCCGCTTCCCGTTGCATAATACTGGTTTAAGTAAGTGCTTGTGATGTTTGTCCCCGGTGCTGAAAATTCAACTTCATCTCCAGTTGTTGAAAAGGAGGCAAGCTGATTCTTTTCGTTTGTTGCTGAAACCGCAACGACACTGCTGTATGCCGCCGGATAATTCACTGGCTTGCCGTTTCCGTCGTTACCGCTTGCGGCAACAAGCAGAACACCTTGTTCATATGCTTTGTTCACGGCCTCATGAAGGATTTTGCTGTCTGACGTCGTGCCAAGGCTCATATTGACGATGTCCATCCCGTTTGCGATCGACCAGTCAATTCCTTGGAGAAGACTTTGAAGATCCCCCGAGCCGTTCTGATCAAGCGCTTTAACCGCGTATATTTGTGCTTCCGGTGCGATGCCGTCAATTCCGTAGCCGTTATGCTTGGCTCCGATAATCCCTGCGACATGTGTTCCGTGGCCGTTATCATCTTTGTAAGAAGAGGTATAACTGACAGCTGAATACCCGCCGGCAATCGACAGGTCATCGTGGGGGGAGATCCCGCTGTCAATGACGGCAATTTTGATATTCTTTCCTGTCAGTCCTGCCTTCCAAGCCTGTTTCACCTGAATGGGCTCAAGGTTCCATTGCTCAAAGTTGTCAGAGGTGTCAGTGCCGTCTGACAGCACTTTGAAATCCGTGCTGTCTGCTGCGGTAAATGATACGTTGTTTTCTACATACAAAATATCAGGATCCTGCTTTAATTCTTTTACTGTCTCCTGGTCTGCTGTGACCGCTACCGCGGGAAGATGCTTATACTGCTGTTCAACATCAGCATCACTATCCAGGATGGTTTCCTTTCCGGCCTTGTTTTTATAAACCACAATAACCTCTTTCTCGCTGCTGTTTTGCGCATGAGCGAGAGGGCCTATGGCGAGAAAACTGAAAAACAAAGTGACTGATACAACAAGTTTGCAAGACATGTTTTTCATGATTCATCTCCTTTTTCTATGATGTTTGATATATATATCGGAGAAAAAAAGAGAGATTAATAGTAAGAAGGAAAAAAATTTTCATGGGCAGGGTTGTTTAGCAAAATACAGATTTTTTCCGCATGAACAGGAAATTTTCCAAATGAATTTGTAAGCGTTTTCAAAATAAGATAAAGAAAACATTGCGGAGGTTGTTCACAAAGCAATGAGAAAAGGGGGCTTTTAAGATGAGCACATTCACTCGGGTGATGGAGGAAAAAATAATGCCTGTCGCCGGGAAAATTGCCGGGCAGCGGCATCTCAGCGCTTTGCGTGACGGAATTATCCTGACCATGCCGCTGATTATTATCGGGTCTGTCTTCTTGATTTTAACGAGCCTGCCGATTCCGGGGTATGCTGATTTCATGGCGAGTGTGTTTGGGAAAGAGTGGGCTGATAAGCTCGGATATCCTGTTAACGCATCGTTTGATATTATGGCGATGATTGCCGCTTTTGGGATCGCCTATCGGCTGGCAGAAAGCTATGGTGTCGATGCCCTTTCTGCCGGAGCGATTTCAATTGCCGCATTTCTGCTGGCAACGCCGTTTGAGGTGCCGTTTACACCGCATGGCTCAACGGAGTCCATCATGGTAGGGGGCGGAATCCCGATCACGCTGCTCGGCAGCAAGGGCTTATTTGTCGCCATGCTGATCGCCTTGTTTTCAACCGAAATCTATCGGTACATTATTCAAAAAAATATCGTCTTCAAAATGCCAGACGGTGTGCCGCCTGCGGTAAGCAAATCGTTTGTCGCGCTGATTCCCGGCTTTATCATTGTGTTTCTCGTGTGGCTGGCGCGCCTTTTGATTGAAATGACACCTTTTCAGAGTCTGCACAATGTCGTAGGAGACCTGCTTGGGACACCGCTTTCCATCCTTGGCGGCAGTCTCGGCGGAAGCCTGATCGCTGAATTTGTGCAGATGCTGCTTTGGTCGTGCGGGATTCACGGGGCTTCCATCATTGGCGGAATCATGGCGCCGATTTGGTACGGCGCGATGGATGCCAACCGTCTTGCCTTCCAAGCGGGCGAGGCGTTGCCGAGTATTTTTACGACTCAGTTTTTTCAAATTTGGATCAATGTCGGCGGAAGCGGGGCGACGTTGGCGCTTGTCCTGACGATGCTTGTGCGCTCCCGGAGCAAACAAATGAAGCAGCTTGGACGATTAGGAATCGGCCCTGCGCTATTTAATATCAACGAGCCGATCATTTTCGGCATGCCGATTGTCATGAATCCGCTCCTTATTGTCCCATTTATCATCGCACCTCTCCTCACGATTACCGCGACTTATATCGGCATGAGCACCGGGCTGGTGGCAAGACCGGCCGGAATCGCGGTGCCATGGACGATGCCGCCGCTCATATCAGGTTACCTGGCGACAGGCGGAAAGGTGTCGGGCGCCGTTATGCAGCTGGTAAATCTGCTGATCACCTGTGCTATCTACTATCCGTTTTTCAGAATATGGGATCATCAAAAATGGCGGGAAGAGAGTGCGGTTGAATCTGGGGATAAAAATGTGATGTGATAGATGATCAGCCTGTCATAGGGCTGATCATCTCCTTTTAAATGAAAGAGAATGTTAGAATATGTAAAGGAGGTGCGCATGCTAGATTATATATGGTTAGATGACGAATCACCAACCTTACAACAAGTACCAGTTGAATACTCATCTGCTGCTATTATCTTTTCTCCTTTTATCCAAATGCCTGAAGGATGGGGAAATGCAAAAAGAAAAAATGATTATGAACATATTTATCCAAACGATGATGAAATAAGAGGAATAGGCAAGGCTGTTTCCTGGAAGAAGGTTATGTCTTCTTGTTGCTTTCAAACACATGCTGAGCTGGCGCTAGCTTTAATGACGTCGATAGGCGCTTTAAGGGACGAGTTCGCGAGAGAGGATTTGGCTGAGGTGTTATATGAAAACATAAATGGAGACCTCTATTATCCCAGTGAGGATCATATTTCAAATTTTCATATTCCGAGTTTGGTAAAGGTATTAGGTGCGAACGGATCCAATCGGTTTTATTACGCAGAACCGATTGTGGAAAACCGCGGCGTTTTGGACATAACTGAAGCCAACTTGCGGACGGTTCTTGATGAAGCCGCAGCAGAGCTCGTTTTAACTGATGAGAAAATGGACTTTGTGTTTATGAGTGTATATGACTCATTCATTAATGTCTTTTTAGCCAAAGATAAAAACATCCATGAATTGGTTGAGCGTATGGGCTGGGAAGCTATGATTTGCGATGAGTCAACGTATATCAGTTGGTATAGATAAAAAAGAACGTACATCACAAAATGTACGTTCTTTATTTTTACCGCTGAAAGAACTCAATCCACTCACCGTCAGGGCCTTCGATATAGAAATAACGGTATCCGTTTGGAAGTGTTGTGATCTCCTCGTCGATAAATTTTGCGTTCATTTTTTCCGCTTTTGTATATTCAGCCGCGATGTCATCCGTCAGCAGGGCAATGTGGTGCACTTTTCCTTCAGCAGGAAGCTCGCTGCTGTAGCCTTGAATCAGTTCAATTTCTGTTTCCGGGCCGTCTTCAAAGCCAAGAAATGCAAGCTCGATTACACCGTTCGTGTGAGTGATGCGATCCTTCAATTTCATGCCTAGTACCTCTTCATAAAATGTGATGGACGCGTTAATATCTCTTACCATGATGCCTGTATGGTCAATTCGTTTTGCCATGCTGCTCCTCCTCGTAACTCTTTTTGTCTATCGTAGAAAAACCTTTCCTTTCTGTCAATGCAGACATCTTGGCGTTTTGTGGTACCATAAGAGAAAGCAAACGGAAAGAGGACGACATATATGAAGCTACTCACCCTAAAAAAAGCACACGCTGCCAAAATAAAAAAAGGCTATCCCCTTATTGAAAAAGAAGCTCTCGCAGGGAGTGCGGGGCACATGAAAGAAGGAGACCTCGTTGATATCGTGTCTGAGAGCGGCGGCGAGTTTCTCGCGCGGGGCTATTACGGCCTGCAAAACAAAGGGGTTGGCTGGACGCTTACCCGCAATAAACATGAACAGATTGACCAAGCATTTTTTCTCAGCAAATTAACAAAAGCGGCCCAAGCGCGCGCCAAACTATTTGAGGCTCAAGATACAACAGCTTTCCGCCTGTTCAACGGTGAGGGTGACGGTGTCGGCGGCGTCACCATCGACTATTATGACGGCTACCTGCTGATTCAATGGTACAGCAAGGGAATTTACACCTTTAAAGACATGCTGATTTCCGCATTGGATGAGATGGATCTTGATTATAAAGCGATTTACGAGAAGAAACGCTTCGACACGGCTGGACAATACGTTGAAGATGATGACTTCGTGAAAGGGAGAAGGGGCGAGTTCCCGATCATCATCCAAGAGAATGGCATTCAATACGCGGTGGATCTGAATGAAGGCGCCATGACGGGCATCTTTTTGGATCAGAGACATGTGCGCAAGGCGATCAGAGACCGCTATGCAAACGGGAAAACCGTTTTAAATACATTTTCTTATACGGGTGCATTCTCCGTGGCGGCGGCGCTTGGCGGAGCGGAGAAAACAACAAGCGTCGACGTGGCAAATCGAAGTCTTGCCAAAACGATCGAGCAATTCAGCGTGAACAAGCTGGATTACGAAGCGCACGACATTAAAGTGATGGACGTTTTTAACTATTTTTCATATGCTGCAAAAAAGGATTTGCGCTTTGATCTGATTATTCTCGATCCGCCTTCCTTTGCGCGCACAAAAAAACGCACCTTCAGCGCGGCCAAGGATTATAAAAACCTGCTGAAGGAAACGATCGCCATCACTGCTGACAAGGGTGTCATTGTTGCCTCTACAAACAGCAGCGCCTTTGGCATGAAGAAATTCAAAGGCTTTATCGATGCCGCATTTAAAGAGACAAACGAACGCTACACCATCATTGAGGAATTTACGCTGCCGGAGGATTTCAAAACGATTTCGGCATTTCCGGAAGGCAACTACCTGAAAGTGGTCCTTCTGCAGAAAAAATAATGAAAAAGCTGCCCTGTTCAGGGGCAGCTTTTTTTTATGTAGAAACGATCTGCTGGACGCGGCCGATGCGGCCATCTTCAAGACGGACTTTAATGCCATGCGGATGAAAGTTTGATTTCGTCAAAATATCCTTCACTGTCCCTCTCGTCAGTTTTCCTGTTTTTTGATCTGCTTTCAATACAATATCAACCTGCAACCCTTTCGAAATGCTGTTTCGCTCTTGCCCGTTCATAACGCACATCCTTTCTTTTGTTCATTATAGTCATTATGGTTTAAAAGTAACAGCCGGCTGATGAAGTGTATGTTTGTTTTTTTCAGCCTTCATTAAATATAATGTCAGGCCAAAGCCTGCTATGCTCAGAATGCCAAAAAGCAAGTAGACTGCGAAGATCGACACGTAGTCAAAAATGTACCCGCCTGCAAATGTGCAGAACCAGTTGCCGAACCCGTTGCCAATGGCGGCGTACATGGTCAGCGCCGTCGCTTCAACGTGTCTTGGGGTAATCTTTTTCACATATTGAAGCGCCGCCGGGATAAATAAACCGATGGCCACTCCCTGAAGAAAGACCGTCGCATAAATGATCCATAGTGAAGGCGCCGTGAAATAGAGCGCCCACCTGAATAATGAGACTCCGCCTGACAGCATAATGACGTTGAGCAGCCCCATTTTATCTATAAATGTTTGGGCGAATCTCATAAATGGAATTTCTGAAATGACACCGATGAAAAATAAAATGCCGATAGCGGAAAGTGACGCGCCGCTTTTGTCCAGAAAAAGACTGAAATACGTATTGTTCGCTAAGTTTGGAGCAAATGTCGTAAAGGTGATGATCATAAAGATGAGGAAAGTTTTGTTGCTGATAAGCTCCCGGAATCCTTTGCGGATATTGACCTTTGTTTTTGTTTTCTGCTGGCCGGGCATTTGTGAAGCCAATATGGCGGCAATGCACAGAAAGGCACAGCCAAAGATAAAGATCACGTGAATGGGGTACAGCTGGTTCGTCACCTGTCCCATGGCAAACACCGCGACACCGAAGCCGAGAGAACCAAACAGGCGGATTCCGCCGTAGTTGCCGTTTGTTTCTTGTGTGTACCTTAGTGAAATGCTGTCCGAAAGTGGAATAATCGTGCTTTGAAAGGCTGCAAAACAGGCCGCAATCAAAATAAACAGAGGGAAACTGTCAAATGCAATATAGGCTAATCCAATGATGCCTGTGATTGATGTGCAAACCGCCAGCAGGCCTTTCGTTTTTTGCGTATAGTCGCTCAGCATGCCCCAAAACGGCTGAAAGAAAATCATCACAATCGGGCCCAGTGACATGATCAAGCCGACCTGTGATCCACTTAAATGCTGTTCCTTCGTTAAATACATACTGAGTAAGGGAATTATGCTGCCCGTACCGAGAAAAGCAAACAAATAAAATCCTTTTAACGCGGCATAATGCCGCCTCACCTGCAAGTTGTGCATCAGGGTGCCTCCTTTGGTATCCACAAATACATTATATTGGAATTCGCCAGCTTTTCAATAAGGGGAAGCACATAAAAAAAACTGCCCTCGAGAGGACAGTTTTTTACATAAATGAAAGTAAAAACGGCGCCGCGCAAAGCGTCATAATCGCAGCTAAGATCATCGACACACTGGAAATCGTGCCGGACACAGAGCTGAGCTCAAATGCTTTAGACGTTCCCGCTCCGTGTGCGCTTGTGCCGAGCAGCACGCCCCGCGCAATTTCGTTATCAATGCGGAAATAACGGATGACCATCGGGCCGATCACTGTGCCGAGCAAAGCGGTTAAAATCACAAACACGGCTGTGACGGCAGGCATTCCGCCGATCATTTCAGATACGTTCATCGCGATCGGCGTTGTCACTGATCTCGGGACGAGGCTGTCAATTAAGCCGGTGCCGAGGTGAAGCCATTTCGCAATAAGAGCGGTAGAAATAATCGCGATGCATGAACCAACGGCCACATTCAAAATAATTTCCACTGCGTATTTCTTTAAAACAGGGAAATATTTATATAGCGGGATCGCGAATGCCACGGTGGCCGGCTGTAACATATCGGTCAGCAATCCGCCGCCGAGATTATAGGACTCGTACGGGACATTCACCAGCAGCAGCAGACCGACTAACACGGCGGGCGTCACCAATAGCGGCGACGTATAAACACGCGGAAAGCGTTGATATACCTTTTTTGCTCCTAAATACACCAAAACCGTTAAAAACAAACTTACAATTCCGATGAACACGTATGCTTTTTCTCCTTTCTCTTTGCAATGAGTTGTGTAAGCGTTCCTGTAGACACCATCACGACAAACGTGCTGATGATGACAACAAGCAGAATGCTGACACCAAATTTCGACATAATGTCTCCGTATTCAATCACTCCGACGGCAGACGGGATAAAAAATAAAAGCAGCTCCCCGAGAAGCCACGCTGCACCAAGCTCGATCCATTCAAGCTTGATAATGTTAAAGTGCAATAATGTGAAAAGAATCACAATCCCTATTATACTGCCGGGAATATTTATATGAAGAAGGGCTGTCGCCCAATTAATCAGCCGAGCAAATATAAATAACAGAGCGATTTGAATAACGGTTAGCAACAGTTTTTTCATATTGATGCCTCCCTTATATACTTATTGTACATAAGGTCTCTCTATAGGTAAAATATATATTAAGAATAAGAAGTATTCCTTTTGTCTATAGAAAGGGTGAAGCGCATGGATATCCGCCATTTAACATATTTCTTGGAAGTCGCACGTTTAAAAAGTTTTACGAAGGCTTCCCAATCCCTTTATGTTTCTCAGCCGACGATATCAAAAATGATCAAAAATTTAGAAGAAGACCTCGGGATTGAACTGTTTTACCGAAACGGCAGGCAGGTGGAACTGACTGATGCCGGTCATAGCATGTATGTGCAGGCGCAGGAAATCATTAAATCATTTCAAAACCTGACGTCAGAATTAAATGATATTATGGAAGTCAAGAAAGGGCACGTACGGATTGGACTGCCGCCGATGATCGGATCGGGGTTTTTCCCCAGAGTGCTCGGCGATTTCCGTGAAAACTATCCGAATGTCACCTTTCAGCTAGTCGAAGACGGTTCTATAAAAGTCCAAGAAGGTGTCGGGGACGGCTCTCTTGATATCGGCGTTGTGGTCCTTCCCGCAAACGAAGATATCTTTCATTCGTTTACAATCGTAAAAGAAACCTTAATGCTTGTCGTTCACCCTTCCCACAGGCTGGCTGATGAGAAAGAATGTCAGCTGCGTGAGTTGAAGGACGAGCCTTTTATTTTCTTCAGGGAGGATTTTGTCCTGCACAACCGAATTATGACGGAATGTATCAAGGCTGGGTTCCGGCCCCATATCATTTATGAAACATCACAATGGGATTTTATTAGTGAGATGGTATCAGCCAACCTTGGGATCGGGCTTTTGCCGGAACGGATCTGCCGCGGCCTTGACCCGGAAAAAGTGAAAGTCATTCCGCTTGTCGATCCGGTCATCCCTTGGCACCTCGCCATTATTTGGAGAAAGGACCGGTACTTGTCGTTTGCGGCCAGAGCTTGGCTCGAACATACGAAATCGTATTTATGGGACCCGAAAAAAGATAGTAAAGGATGATGCAAACATGGATGCACAATCAGTAGCAAAATGTCTTACGGCTGTCCGCCGGCATAGCCCACTGGTGCATAGCATAACCAACAATGTCGTAACGAATTTCACAGCAAACGGCCTGCTCGCGCTCGGCGCATCGCCCGTTATGGCGTACGCGAAAGAAGAGGTCGCCGATATGGCGAAGATTGCGGGTGCACTCGTTTTAAATATCGGAACGCTGAGCAAGGAGTCAGTCGAAGCGATGATCATCGCGGGGAAATCAGCTAATGAACATGGCGTTCCCGTCATTCTTGATCCTGTCGGTGCCGGAGCAACACCGTTCCGCACTGAATCGGCACGTGACATCATTCGTGAGGTGCGCCTTGCTGCAATCAGAGGAAATGCGGCGGAAATTGCCCATACCGTCGGCGTGACCGATTGGCTGATCAAAGGTGTTGATGCGGGTGAAGGCGGAGGCGACATCATCCGGCTGGCTCAGCAGGCGGCACAAAAGCTAAACACGGTCATTGCGATAACTGGTGAAGTTGATGTCATAGCCGACACGTCACATGTATACACCCTTCATAACGGCCACAAGCTGCTGACAAAAGTGACAGGCGCCGGTTGCCTGCTGACTTCCGTCGTCGGTGCGTTTTGCGCTGTGGAAGAAAATCCATTGTTTGCTGCTATTGCGGCCATTTCTTCGTATGGGGTCGCCGCTCAGCTTGCCGCACAGCAGACGGCTGACAAAGGCCCTGGAAGCTTTCAGATTGAATTGCTGAACAAGCTTTCAACTGTTACTGAACAAGACGTCCAAGAATGGGCGACTATAGAAAGGGTGACTGTCTCATGACTCGTATTTCTCGGGAAATGATGAAAGAGTTATTATCTGTATACTTCATTATGGGGTCAAACAATACGAAAGCCGATCCTGTCACAGTTGTACAAAAAGCGTTAAAAGGCGGTGCCACCCTGTACCAGTTCCGTGAAAAAGGCGGGGATGCGCTGACAGGAGAGGCTCGGATTGAATTTGCTGAAAAAGCGCAGGCAGCTTGCCGTGAAGCTGGTATTCCGTTCATTGTCAATGATGATGTGGAATTGGCTCTGAAGCTGAAAGCTGACGGTATCCACATCGGCCAGGAAGACGCAAATGCGAAAGAGGTAAGAGCTGCCATAGGTGATATGATTCTCGGCGTTTCTGCCCATACGATGTCTGAGGTGAAGCAAGCCGAAGAAGACGGAGCGGATTATGTCGGGCTTGGGCCGATCTATCCGACTGAAACGAAAAAGGATACAAGAGCGGTACAAGGGGTATCTCTTATTGAAGCAGTGCGCCGCCAAGGCATCAGCATTCCAATTGTCGGCATCGGCGGCATCACAATAGAAAATGCCGCACCTGTTATCCAAGCGGGGGCCGATGGCGTCAGTATGATCAGCGCCATCAGTCAGGCGGAGGATCCTGAGAGTGCTGCACGCAAGTTTCGTGAGGAAATTCAAACGTATAAAACAGGAAGATAATCGTTCATTTTCCTTCAAAGAGCTGTTCTGTAAAAGGACAGCTTTTTTGCTGTCCATCAAGGTTTTCAGACCTTCAAATTTTAATTGACAAAGGACAGGAACTGGCTATGATTATGTTATACAATGATAATCATTTTCAATTATAGGAGGAACATGATGGCTCGGGGGCTGGCACTTATTCTATTCAGCTTGTTGATGGTTTTCGGTTCTGCGGCACATGCGGAAGATGATCCGATCGCCGCATTAATTCAATTAAACAAGCAAATGATCAAATCCGTAAAAGACGGGGATATGGATTCGGCACAACAAACGTTTGACACCTTCAAAGCGAAGTGGAAAAAAGAAGAACCTTCTATTAAGAAAGAAAACCTTTCTTCTCACAGTGAAATGGACGCGAATATCGCGATGATTTCTCTTTCTTTTATCAATCAAGACGCAGGCAAGCTCAAAACACAGCTTGAAGAGCTTTCGTCTCATTTAGAAACCTACCAGCAGGCTGTCGTGCTGAAAAAGACATCCTCAGGTCAATCAAGGGCGTCCTTAACAGCCTATATACAAAGCTTGAAAGACACAAAACAGTTCATAGAAAAAAAACAAATGGATGAAGCGTCATCCGCAATCGACAATTTAGTTACATCCTGGCTCGCTGTTGAGGGAGACGTCGTTTCCCAATCGAAAGAAGCTTATACGACATCGGAGGAAAATCTGGCGCTGATGAAGGCGGAGATCGGCAGCCATCCTGAAAAGGTATCAAAGCAAATTGACGAAATAATTCAATTGCTCGAGCCGATCGCTTCAAGCAGCTACAGCTGGTGGGATGCGGCGCTGATCCCGGTTCGTGAAGGAATGGAGGCCCTCCTTGTCATCGGAGCGCTATTAACCATGACAAAAAAAGCGCGGGTTACGCGTTCCTCGACATGGATCTGGGGCGGGGCGTCCGCCGGCATGGCTGTTTCCTTAGCAGCCGGCATCGGTATCACGGTTCTGTTCTCCTCCAGTGTATTCGGAGAAAACAATTTCTTGCTTGGCGGCGTTACCGGCGTACTGTCCGCTGTCATGCTTTTGTATGTCGGGGTGTGGCTGCACAGAAACGCCTCAATGGATAAATGGAGAGAAAAAATCAATATCCAGAAGTCACAGGCACTAAAAAAACGAAGCCTGCTTTCCTTTGCGCTCATTGCATTTCTGGCAGTTGTAAGAGAAGGTCTCGAAACGGTCATCTTTTTCATCGGGCTTGTCGGGAAGCTCCCGCTCACTGAACTGATCGGCGGAACTGCCGCAGGGCTTATCGTTCTCGTCATCGTCGGTGTTCTGATGATCAAGCTCGGAATGCGTATTCCATTGAAGCCGTTTTTTCTTCTATCAATGGCGGTTGTCCTGTATATGTGCGTGAAATTTCTCGGAACCGGCGTTCACAGCCTTCAGCTGGCGGGCATTCTTCCGTCTGATGCAGAAAGCTGGCTGCCGTCTGTATCGGTGCTAGGAATTTATCCGTCCGTGTACAGCACGATTCCGCAAATGTTGATTTTCCTCTTTTTACTGATTGCGCTTGTTTCAGAAGCGGCAAAACATTTTACAAACGGAAAGGAACTGACAAAATGAATTTCACAAAAATCGCTGTATCAGCCGGATGCATCCTTGCGCTGTGCGCAGGCTGCGGAGCCAATGACACATCTTCAACCAAAGAAAAAGCTTCATCTGAAAAAAGCGGGGTCACTAAAGAAATCACCGCATCCGTAAATAAAATGGAAACCATCATTTCTAAGCTGAATGACTCAGCGGAAAAAGGAGACCAAAAAGAGATTGAAAAGAAGGGGAAAGAGTTAAACAGCTACTGGCTTTCCTTTGAAAACGATATTCGCAGCGACTATCCATTCGAATATACAGAAATCGAAAAGCATCTTCAGCCAATCTACACAGAAGCGCAAAAAGACAAACCGGATGCAGCAAAAATCAAGACAGAATCCGAGTCATTGAAAGCATCCTTAGAAGACCTGACAGAAGCGAAGAAGAGCGACAAAAAGGCTAGCGATCAGCTGGCAAAAGCAGCGGATGAGTATAAAGGCTATGTCAAAGAGCAGAGTGACCAGCTTGTCAGAGCGACTGAAGCATTTACGGGTGCTGTGAAATCCGGCGATATCGAAAAGTCCAAAACGTTATATGCGAAAGCGCGTGTTTATTACGAGCGAATCGAACCGATCGCTGAAAGCCTCGGAGATCTTGATCCGAAAATTGACGCACGAGAAAACGATGTTGAAGAAGGAGACAAATGGACAGGCTTCCATAAGCTTGAGAAGGCCATTTGGAAGGATCAAGATATTTCCGGGGAAAAGGCAACAGCTGACCAGCTTCTCAAAGATGTAAAAGAGCTTGACGGTTCAATTCAATCACTGAAATTAACCCCTGAACAAATTGTTGCAGGCGCGATGGAGCTTCTGAACGAAGCCGGAATTTCGAAAATCACGGGAGAAGAAGAACGCTACTCACGAATTGATTTAGTTGACCTTATGGCAAATGTGGAAGGCTCCGAAGCCGTTTATCAAACAGTGAAAAGCGCGCTTGTAAAAGATCACTCCGACTTGACGGAAAAACTGGATACGGAGTTCAGCGAATTTGAAGTTTTAATGGCAAAATACAAAACAAATGATCAGTCCTATACGTCTTATGATAAATTAAGTGAAAAGCAAATCAGAGAGCTGAGCACAAAGCTGACGACTCTTTCTGAAACCATGTCGAAGATTGCAAATGTGCTATAAAAGGAGTTTTGTAACAGCATGAGCGATGAACAAAAAAAGCCAGAACAAATTCATAGACGGGACATTTTAAAATGGGGAGCGATGGCGGGGGCAGCCGTTGCGATCGGTGCCAGCGGCCTCGGCGGTCTCGCTCCGCTTGTTCAGACTGCGGCTAAGCCATCGAAAAAGGATGAAAAAGAGGAGGAGCAGATTGTTCCGTTTTACGGAAAGCATCAGGCCGGAATCACAACTGCCCATCAGACGTATGTCTATTTTGCTGCATTGGATGTAACAGCAAAAGAGAAAAGCGACATCATTACGTTATTTAGAAACTGGACAAGTCTCACACAGATGCTGACGTCTGGCAAGAAAATGTCAGCTGAGCAGAGAAATCAGTATCTGCCGCCGCAGGATACAGGTGAGTCTGCTGATTTATCCCCTTCCAACTTAACGGTCACATTCGGATTCGGGCCTGGCTTTTTTGAAAAAGACGGAAAGGACCGCTTCGGACTGAAAAGCAAAAAACCGAAGCACCTAGCCGCTCTTCCAGCGATGCCCAATGACAACCTGGATGAAAAGCAGGGAGGCGGGGACATCTGCATTCAAGTATGTGCAGACGACGAGCAAGTGGCGTTTCACGCGCTGCGTAACCTGCTAAATCAAGCGGTCGGCACTTGTGAGGTCCGTTTTGTGAACAAAGGCTTTTTAAGCGGTGGAAAAAATGGTGAAACACCGCGCAACCTCTTCGGGTTTAAAGATGGAACAGGCAACCAGAGCACGAAGGATGACACGTTGATGAACTCGATCGTGTGGATTCAGTCTGGTGAGCCTGACTGGATGACGGGCGGCACCTATATGGCTTTTCGGAAAATCAAAATGTTCCTTGAGATATGGGACCGCTCTTCCCTCAAGGACCAAGAGGATACCTTCGGCCGCAGAAAAAGCTCGGGGGCGCCTTTCGGACAGAAAAAGGAAACAGATCCCGTGAAGCTGAATCAAATTCCGTCTAATTCACACGTCAGTCTAGCGAAATCTACGGGAAAACAAATTTTGAGAAGAGCTTTCTCTTACACAGAAGGACTTGATCCGAAAACCGGCTATATGGATGCAGGTCTTCTGTTTATCAGTTTTCAAAAAAATCCCGACAATCAGTTTATCCCGATGCTGAAGGCTCTTTCAGCAAAGGATGCGTTAAACGAATATACACAAACAATCGGTTCTGCTTTATATGCATGCCCAGGCGGCTGCAAAAAAGGAGAATATATTGCCCAGCGTTTGCTGGAATCATAAAAGAAGCCTAAATCGGCTTCTTTATTTAAAAAACAGTTGTAACTTTAATTGTTACAGTTTAAAATCAATTTAGTATGAAAGGAGATTATCATGACAGTACACATTAAAGTTTATTCAGATTACGTCTGCCCATTTTGTTTTGTTGGAAAAGCCGCTTTTGAAGAAGCGATAAAAGGAAAGGATGTTGAAGTCGAGTGGATGCCGTTTGAACTGCGCCCAAGCCCATCTCCTCAGCTTGATCCGGTCAATGATCCTTCCAAACAGTACATGTGGCAGACATCAATTCAGCCAATGGCGGAGAAATTAGGGGTCGAGATCAATTTTCCAAACGTCTCGCCTCATCCGTATACAGACCTCGCGTTTGAAGGCTTCCATTTTGCGAAGGAATACAATAAAGGACATGAATACAACACCCGTGTCTTTCAGGCGTTTTTCCAGGAGGGCCAAAATATTGGCGATATTGACATCTTGACGAAGCTCGCCGAGGAAGTGGGATTAGACGGTGCATCATTCAAATCAGCACTGGAAACAAGAACATATCAGGACGTGCAGCGCCAAGCCTTGAAGCACGCCTATGAAGAGGCTGACATCACAGCCGTTCCAACCTTTATTATTGGCGACACTGTAATTCCAGGTGCTGCCGGCAAGGATGTATTTGAAAAAGCGATTTCTGAAGAACAGAAGAAAAGACAAGGAAAAAGCTCTCTATAAAGAGAGCTTTTTTATTCCTGTTCCATATGGACGCCAGTATGCGCCTTCACCTGAATTTCTGCAAACGTATCTTCATCAATTGTTTTATCAGATGACAGCACCGTTCCGAGCCACGCGCCGAGAAAGCCGAGCGGGATGGAAATAATTCCTGGATTAGACAGCGGAATGAGCGGATCACCGGTAAAAATAGCACCTCCGGCCGGGTCCCACACACTAGGGCTCATCGATACCAGCACAAGCGCGCTGATCAGGCCTGTCAGGCTGCCCCATAAAGCGCCTGAGGCATTGAATCGTTTCCAGAAGACTGTAAACACAATCAGCGGAAGGTTTGCGCTGGCGGCTACCGCAAACGCGAGTGCAACAAGGAACGCCACATTTAAGGATTGTGCAAAAATCGCAAGGAGAATCGAGAGTACTGACACAGCGACAGAAGCCCATCTGGCCGCTTTCATTTGTTCTTTTTCAGTTGCTTCTCCCTTTCTGATGATCTGGCTGTAAATATCATGGGCAAATGCTGAGGCGGCAGACAGCACCAACCCTGTCACGACAGCCAAAATGGTGGCAAAGGCGATGGCTGATACAAACGCGAACAGAAAGTCTCCTCCGAGCGCTTTTGCTAAAAGCGGAGCCGCCATATTTCCCGCTTGATCAGCCGCTGTAATCGCGTCAAAACCGACAAATGCCGCGGCACCAAAGCCGAGAAACACCGTCATAATGTAAAACACACCGATAATCCATGTCGCTGACACAACGGATGTACGGGCCGTCTTGGCATCCTTAACGGTATAAAACCGGATCAATATATGCGGAAGCCCGGCGGTTCCCAGCACGAGTGCCAAGTTTAACGACAAGGTCTCAAGCGGCACCTTGTATTTATTTCCGGGATTCAAAAAATCAGCGCCCAGCGGAGTAGCCGTTTTCATCTGTTCAAACATGGTATTAAGGCTAAAGCCGAATTTCGAAAACACGATAATCGAAATCACGAGTGTACCGGCCATCAGCAAAACGGCTTTAATAATTTGAACCCAGCTTGTCGCGATCATGCCGCCAAACACGACATAAATGGTCATCAGCACTCCGACGATGAGGACAGCCGCGGTATAATCCAGCCCTAGAAGCAGTTTGATCAGCGCTCCCGCCCCCACGAGCTGGGCGATCATATAAAAAGTAGAGATGGCAATGGTATTGAGAGCCGCGACACCGCGGATTTTCTTTTCTTTAAAGCGAGCGGCAATCATGTCTGCCATCGTGTACTTTCCAAGATTCCGAAGCGGCTCCGCCACGATGTACAAGACAACGAGATAAGCCACCAGAAAACCGATGCTGTAAAAGAAGCCATCAAATCCATATAACGCAATCATTCCGGCAATCCCGAGAAACGAGGCGGCAGACATGTAGTCACCGGCAATTGCCAGTCCATTCTGAACGCCGGTGAGCCCGCCGCCCGCCGTATAAAACTCACTCGTCGTTTTCGTCCGCTTCGCGGCAAAATACGTGATAATAAGCGTCAGGCCAACAATCGCCAAAAACAATAAAAAAGCAGTCATATTCATGTCTGTTCACCCTTCAGATCCTCTTTTAAAGCGCTTACATACCGATCGAAATGAGCGGCTCTCCGGGAATACACAGTACTCAGTATCCAGGTCATAGCGAATTGGGCGATGGCGAACAGCCAAGCCCATGAAACAGCTCCAATGGCCGGTGCATTCAAAAAGGTGAAATAAGATGTCAAAACAGGGAGTGAAAAATAAAAGACAAAAAAGAAAATCGCAGAAGGAACAATAAAAGCGCGTTTCTGCTTTAAAAAAGCTTGAAAAGACGGCGTTGCAGCAATCTGTTTATAATCAGCTTTGTACATGGCTTTCCTCCTTTTATTCGCTAAACGTAAGCAAAAAGGTACACCAATAGGTATGTACTGAAAGTCCGATTTATGCGTTGAACAATATCTGGAGGATGAAAAAAGAAGGAGGTCGTGAAGAGGTGAACACAGTGGTCTAAAGACAGGCGAAGGTTTTCAAGCTCGGCCGTGTATAAACGAGTTTGCTTTCAAAACCTCACCGAATGCAGCTTGTTCTCAGCAAAGCTGCTGTTTACCAGAGCACGGTTATCATGTTCGCATCACCTCTTTATGACAATGCATGTGCCAAGAGGTGATCGCATCACCGGCTGTCTGTCGTAGTTAGCTGACACACCGTTTGTCCTCAAGCTCAGCGCAGCGATTTGCTTTTGAATAGAGGATATGGTGAAAACTCAGATCAGGTGATAGAAAAGCCAGAGGTAAATAGATCCGCCTGTTCGGACTAGTCTTGCCGGACGGTTTTTTTGTGGTTTTTCTTTCTCGATGCTGTCTCAGATTCTAAAAACTGCCTCACATCATGAATGCCTAATCCAATGGATCTAGCTTCTTGAATTAACATATGCCAATCTTTGTCCAAATCTTTTTTAACATGAGTTTTCATAGTAACCTCCAATTGTATAAAATGTTTTCCTGCAACATGCGGGCAATAAAAGACAAGCCAGCGCGATGATGAGGCGAGTACAACAAATTTCACACATAGTTGCTCGGTGTTCACAAACTGAAGGAAAAACCACCTACCTATTCCCTAAAAAAATGACTAATATAACCAATGGACCTTATTTATAATAATAAACAATTAAATACTGACTGGATAGTATGTAAATGAAAATAAATCATTTAGCCTATTAAAAATGACCCCTGGGAAACCGAATAGCATAACCGTTCAAAGAAATAAATACCGCTAAAGATTGATCCGGTGTAAGATAAGGGTAATCATTACCGCCAGGAGAAAAATATGAAAAAAAACAAATTTCAAATTAAAAGAGAAGCAACATTTGAAAGTTTTATAGACGCTGGCGTGAATTTGTTGATTGACCGAGCGTATGATCCGGTTTCTGTAGAAGATATCAGCAGAGCCGCCGGGTACAGCAAAGGAGCATTTTATGTTCATTTTGTCAGCAAGGACGATTTTCTGCTGTATCTTCTAGAAAAACGTCAGATGAAAAAAAAGATCATTATAGGGTATCTTGATCAAATGGAGCGGGAGTCAGTGAAATCGCTGACATTGGACGAGGCTGCAAAACACGCTGCAGAACTGCTTTATTCCTATTACATAAATAAGCCGTCGTGGGACATCACCTCGTTTGCCATGAACATGCCGACGTATAAAGTCTTAAAGAAATGCAAGGCCTATGTCCGGCTGTACGAATTGTGGGTGGAAGAAAATGTGTTATATATTAAGTGGCTGAAGGAGAGAAAGCTGATTGACGCCTGTATTGATCCTGAATATACGGCTAAAATAATATGTGCAGTCCTCGACGGAATCATCAAACAATCATATGTATTGGGCCAGCCAGCCACCTTCCGCAGCTTTTTAGACGCACTCTCGGTATTTTTCACTTTAGACAGAGAGCACGAGACGCCAAGAATTTTGAAAAGTTTTTCAGAAAGCGAGGAACATCAGTGAAGTATAGAGAAATAATTATGTATATCATTATGGGGGCTTTCACAACCATTGTGAATATCGCCAGCTTTTATATATTGGTAGAGATCATGAATGTGGATTACAAAGCAGCCACTGTCGCCGCTTGGATTTTGTCCGTGCTGTTTGCTTACATAACAAATAAATTATATGTGTTTCAGCAAAAAACACATGATCTGCAGAGCCTGCTGAAAGAGCTCACTGCTTTTTTCAGCGTTCGGGTCCTGTCTCTCGGCATAGATTTAGGCATGATGATCATTCTTGTCGGCCAGTTCAATACAAATGAAACCTTGGCCAAAATACTCGACAACGCGGTCATTGTTGTCGTCAACTATGTTGCGAGCAAATGGCTCGTCTTTAAAAAAACAAAAGAAGAAGGGGTATGACAGAGGACAGCAGCATATGATCTGCCGTTTTCTATGGAGAAATAAGGGGAATAAAAAATAAAAACCAGAAAGGTGATTGCACATGCGGGAAGAGCTAAAGGGGATATTTGCAAGTGTATTCGGAGAAAAAGAGGGGTTACGGTTTTTTTTCGCACCTGGAAGAGTGAATCTGATTGGAGAACATACAGACTATAACGGCGGGCATGTCTTTCCGTGCGCGCTGACAATGGGTACATATGCTGCTGTTGCAGAAAGAAAAGACGGGGTTGTCCGGATGTATTCAGACAACTTTAAAGACGCGGGGATCAAGGAATGCAGCCTTGACGACATTCGCTATCAAAAAGAAGACGACTGGGCGAACTACCCAAAAGGCGTTATTTATGAATTTCAACAGAGGGGATATGCAGTTCCCCATGGCTTTGACATTGTATTTTCAGGGAATATTCCAAACGGGGCGGGGCTGTCGTCTTCCGCTTCTATTGAACTGCTGATGGGGGTTGTGCTCCAAAGCTATTTTTATCCTGAAGTAGATGCGCTTGAGCTTGTGAAAATGGCGCAGCATGCGGAAAACCATTTTATCGGCGTCAATTGCGGAATTATGGACCAATTTGCAATTGGAATGGGGAAAAAACATCATGCGATGCTGCTGAACTGTGACACGCTTGACTATGAATATAGCAAACTCAATGTCTCAGGCCTCGCGCTGGTCATCGCGAACACGAACAAAAAAAGGACATTGGCTGACTCCAGCTATAATACGAGACGCCAAGAATGCAATAATGCATTGCTTGATCTGAAAAAAGGCCTCGATATTGCCGCACTGGGCGACATCAAGCCTTCTGATTTCGATGCGCATTCCAGCCTGATCCAAAATGAAACGAACAGACGCCGGGCAAAGCACGCTGTATACGAAAATCATCGTGCTATTAAGACGGCCCATATGTTCAAAGAGAACAATATAGATGAAATCGGGCAGTTAATGAAGGAATCCCACCTTTCATTGAAGGATGATTATGAAGTAACATGCCCTGAACTTGATGAGCTTGTGTTTGCGGCATGGGATCACGAAGGTGTAATTGGATCAAGAATGACGGGAGCAGGCTTTGGCGGCTGCACCATCAGCATTGTAAAAGATGAGTTCGTTGATGATTTTATTCAGAAGGTTGGAGACAGATATCAAGAAAAAACAGGGCTCCGAGCGGACTTTTATGTCGCGGATATCGGAGAGGGAGCGAGAGAACTAAAGGGGGAGTGACATATGAGTATTATTGAACATCTGGAACAACTGCTTGAGTATGGCCTGGAACGAAAATTGATTTCGATCTGGGATCGGGAATATACGAGAAACCGTCTTTATGAAGCGCTGGGCATCACACATCCCGAGCCGAACTCAAGCACCAGCATCAAGCAGTCACAAAGCCTGCCGGACTTGCTAGCTCCCATCTATAAATGGGCTGCCGAAACCGGCCGAATGGAAGCGGATACAGATACGTACCGTGACCTGCTCAGCGCAAAGCTGATGGGCTGTTTTGTGCCTGCCCCGTCCGAGGTCATTCGCAAATTTGAAGAGACAAAAGCATTATACGGCCCAAAACAGGCGACAAAGGAATTCTATCAATATTCAGAGGATGTCTATTATATACGGACTGACAGAATCGCCAAAAATGTTCATTGGACGGTGCCGACCGAATATGGCGAGCTGGAAATGACCATTAACCTATCAAAGCCTGAAAAGGACCCGAAAGCGATTGCGGCTGCAAAAGAGCAGGAACAGACAAATTATCCGATGTGTTTGCTGTGTAAAGAAAATGTCGGCTTCGAGGGAAGCGTGAATCATCCAGCCCGGCAAAATCACAGAATCATTCCGGTCATCCTTGAGGACGAACAATGGTTCCTGCAATTCTCGCCATATGTCTATTATCCGGAGCACTGCATTGTCTTAAAAGGTGAACATGAACCGATGGAGATCAGCAAAAAAACATTTGAAAGGCTGCTGTCATTTCTTGGCCAATATCCGCATTATTTTATCGGTTCAAACGCGGATCTGCCGATTGTCGGCGGCAGCATCCTAAGCCATGATCATTTCCAAGGCGGCGCGCATGATTTTCCAATGGCACGTGCAGAAGCGGAAGACGTTTATGAATTAAAAGATTATCCCGGCGTGTCGCTGGGCTTAGTGAAGTGGCCGATGTCTGTGCTCAGGCTCCAAGGAGACGAACCGGGTCATGTCGCCGAAGCTGCTGACCATATCTTCCGCACGTGGCAGACGTATTCCGATGAAAAAGCCGCCATTGCCGCCTATACAGGCGATACGCCCCATAATACGGTCACACCGATTGCGCGGCGCAGGGGAGGCTTGTACGAACTCGATATCGTACTGAGGAACAACCGGACGGATGAGGAGCATCCATTAGGGATATTTCATCCCCATAAGGAAGTTCACCATATTAAAAAAGAAAATATCGGCCTGATTGAGGTCATGGGATTGGCGATATTGCCGGGCCGCTTACAGGAGGAAATGAAAGAAACGGCAGCGGCGCTATGCTCTGCTGATCCGAAAACAGCTTTAGAACAAAATCCGCTCACGGCAAAACATAGTGAGTGGGCTATTCGGATGGTGGAAAAAAGAACCATAACAAAAGAGAATGCAGATCTAGTCATAAAAGAAGAGCTGGGACATGTATTCGCTCGCATTCTTGAACACGCCGGTGTGTTTAAACAGACAACAGAAGGAAAACAGGCCTTCAGAAGGTTTATCGACCAGTTGGGCGTCAAACCAGTCAAAAGCCTCAACCGCTAGGGTTGAGGCTTTTTCGATTTTTATGGCAAAACAAACACCCAAAGCGCTGACGCTTCGGGTGCTGCTGCTTTTATCCTCTTTTTCTGGTTAACAGGCTTACTAGAAAGACAACAATGGCTGCGCCGATTACCGCTGGAATAATGGCAAATCCGGCTAGGTGCGGCCCCCATGTTCCAAGCAGCCCGTGTCCGATCCAGGCGCCAATAAGACCTGCGATCATAGACCCGATAATTCCTCCGGGCATATCTCCTTTTACAAACAGGCTTCCAAGCCATCCGATAATAATAGCGACGATAAGTGAAATAAGAAAACTCATCATTCAACACATCCTATTTTTTATTTATTTGCTTATATCATTCCTCTTTTTTGTATAAGATAAACAACTGGATGCTCTCATTAAAAAATACGGACAATTCAGAGCATATTGGCTCTTCATTGCGCCTTTTCTTTCAATATTTGATGCGTTAAAATGGTAACCGTGTGAAAAGATGCTAGACGAGGAAAAAATAATTCCTATCTAGAAAGTTTAACAAAATGAAATTTTTGATTGACCTAAGTTTTTTATTGTGGTAAACCTTTATTTGTCAGAATTAGTTCTTCATCATCTTTTCTTTACTTATATGCGGAAATAACTAGAAACTTTTCATCTTAAGCGATAGATGTGAATAAAGTTGGAGCAATTTTTGTCGATTTTATGACATTTAAGCGAAAATGGGATGAAGTTTATAAAAAAATAAAGCTAATAAGTGAAGTTTTTGATAGCATAACAAAGTAGAGAAAAGATTTTGAGGAAGTATGCACTTCAGATTTATTACATCAATAGGAAGGATGGTGATCTTCTTGTTCAGAGCATTAAAACCGTTGCTTGTATTAGCGCTGTTAACTGTGGTTTTCGTCCTTGGGGGATGCAGCAATGCTTCAGTACTAGATCCGAAAGGACCTGTAGCTGAACAGCAAAGTGATTTAATCCTGTTATCTATCGGATTTATGCTGTTTATCGTCGGGGTCGTCTTTGTTCTATTTACCATTATTTTAGTAAAATACCGCGACCGTAAAGGCAAAGATAATGGATCTTATAACCCAGAAATTCACGGTAACACGTTTTTAGAAGTAGTCTGGACAGTGATCCCAATTTTAATCGTCATTGCACTTTCTGTGCCAACAGTACAGACGATATATTCGTTAGAAAAAGCTCCTGAAGCAACAAAAGATAAAGAGCCTCTTGTTGTTTATGCTACTTCGGTAGACTGGAAATGGGTATTCAGCTACCCTGAACAGGATATTGAAACGGTCAACTACTTAAACATTCCTGTCGACCGCCCGATCTTGTTCAAAATCTCATCTGCAGATTCAATGGCTTCGCTATGGATTCCTCAGCTTGGAGGGCAAAAATATGCGATGGCAGGAATGCTGATGGATCAATACTTACAGGCTGACAAAGTGGGTACTTACGAAGGCCGCAACGCGAACTTCACAGGTGAACATTTTGCAGACCAAGAGTTTGATGTGAATGCAGTTACAGAAAAAGACTTTAACAGCTGGGTGAAAAAGACTCAGAACGAGGCTCCTAAGCTGACAAAAGAGAAGTATGATGAATTGATGCTTCCTGAAAATGTGGACGAATTAACGTTCTCTTCTACTCACTTGAAATACGTTGATCACGGACAAGACGCTGAGTACGCGATGGAGGCGCGCAAACGCCTTGGCTATCAAGCCGTTTCACCGCACTCTAAAACAGATCCGTTTGAAAACGTAAAGAAAAACGAATTTAAGAAGTCTGATGATACAGAAGAATGATATTGATCAGGAAAGGAGGAAGCCTGCATGAAATTCAAATGGGACGAATTTTTCGTAACTGGTGACCCATTAATTCTGGGCGCACAAGTTTCCATTGCGCTTTCAACCATTGCCATTATTTTTGTACTGACTTACTTCAAAAAGTGGAAATGGCTGTGGTCTGAATGGATAACTACTGTTGACCATAAAAAACTCGGAATCATGTACATTATATCTGCTGTAATTATGTTATTCCGCGGCGGTGTCGACGGTCTGATGATGCGTGCCCAGCTAGCGCTTCCGAATAACAGTTTTTTAGACTCAAACCACTATAATGAAATTTTTACAACTCACGGTACAATCATGATCATCTTCATGGCGATGCCGTTCTTAATCGGTCTTATCAACGTTGTTGTGCCTCTTCAAATCGGTGCCCGCGACGTTGCGTTCCCTTACTTGAACAACCTGAGCTTCTGGACGTTCTTTGTAGGGGCGATGCTTTTCAATATTTCTTTCGTTATCGGAGGTTCTCCGAACGCAGGCTGGACGAGTTATATGCCGCTTGCAAGTAACGACATGAGCCCTGGGCCGGGTGAGAACTACTACCTCCTCGGACTTCAGATTGCCGGTATCGGTACCCTGATGACAGGGATCAACTTTATGGTAACAATCTTAAAAATGAGAACAAAAGGCATGACATTAATGCGTATGCCAATGTTCACATGGACAACACTGATCACAATGGTTATTATCGTGTTTGCGTTCCCTGTACTTACAGTAGCATTAGCACTTTTATCATTTGATCGTTTGTTCGGCGCTCACTTTTTCACATTGGAAGCAGGCGGTATGCCGATGCTTTGGGCTAACTTGTTCTGGATTTGGGGACATCCTGAAGTATATATCGTTATTCTTCCGGCGTTTGGTATTTTCTCAGAAATCATCTCAAGCTTTGCAAGAAAACAATTGTTTGGTTACAAAGCGATGGTTGGTTCTATTATCGCCATCTCTGTATTGAGTTTCTTAGTTTGGACTCACCACTTCTTCACAATGGGGAACAGTGCGTCCGTTAACTCATTCTTCTCAATTACGACAATGGCAATCTCAATACCAACCGGGGTTAAAATCTTTAACTGGCTCTTTACAATGTATAAAGGCCGAATCAGCTTTACAACACCTATGCTGTGGGCGCTTGCGTTCATTCCTAACTTCGTTATCGGCGGGGTTACAGGGGTTATGCTTGCGATGGCAGCAGCGGATTATCAATACCATAATACGTACTTCCTTGTATCTCACTTCCACTATGTGCTGATCGCGGGTACTGTATTTGCTTGTTTCGCCGGATTTATTTTCTGGTATCCAAAAATGTTCGGCCACAAGCTGAACGAAAGAATCGGAAAATGGTTCTTCTGGATCTTTATGATCGGGTTCAATATTTGTTTCTTCCCGCAATATTTCTTGGGGCTTCAAGGCATGCCTCGCCGTATTTACACATACGGACCGAACGACGGCTGGACAACATTGAACTTTATCTCAACTGTCGGAGCTTTCATGATGGGTGTAGGATTCTTAATCCTTTGCTATAACATCTACTACAGCTTCCGTTACTCTACTCGTGAAATCAGCGGAGATTCATGGGGTGTGGGACGTACGCTTGATTGGGCGACTTCTTCTGCGATTCCGCCGCATTACAACTTTGCGGTGCTTCCTGAAGTCAAATCTCAAGATGCATTCCTGCATATGAAAGAAGAAAAAACTGAATTATACCCTGAAAGCAAATTCAAGAAAATCCATATGCCAAGCAACTCAGGCAGACCGTTCTTTATGTCTGTTGCCTTCGGTCTCGCTGGCTTTGGACTGGTATTTGAATGGTACTGGATGGGCGTAGTCGGATTGATCGGAGTCCTGCTCTGCATGGTTCTGCGTTCATTCGAATACGACAACGGCTACTACATTAGTGTTGATGAAATAAAAGAGACGGAAAGAAAGATTTCCGAATAAGGAGGCGTGAGTTATGGAACATGCAGAACACGGCAATTCTAACGCGCCTATGGAATATCAATCTGAAACCGGCAGACTTAATATTCTCGGGTTTTGGATCTTTTTAGGGGCAGAAATTGTGTTGTTCTCAACACTATTTGCAACCTTCTTCGTTCTTAAAAACAGAACAGCTGGAGGTGTCTTGCCAGACGAACTATTTGAAGTCAATCTGGTAATGATTATGACGTTCTTGCTGCTGATCAGCAGCTTTACCTGCGGGATCGCTGTTCATGAAATGCGCCGCGGAAGTTTAAAAGGCGTAGTCATTTGGACAATTATCACTCTTCTTCTCGGTGCCGGCTTCGTCGGATGCGAGATCAACGAGTTTGTTCACTATGTACATGAAGGAGCGGCTCTCAGTACAAGTGCGTTCTGGTCTGGATTCTTTGTTTTACTTGGAACTCACGGAACTCACGTAACAATCGGGATTTTCTGGATCACAGGAATTCTGATTCAGTTGAAGAAACGCGGCTTAACTCCGCAAACTTCATCTAAAATCTTTATCTCAAGCTTGTACTGGCACTTCTTAGATGTTGTATGGATTTTCATCTTTACAGGTGTCTATCTCATGGGATTGGGGGGTCTGTAAAATGGCAAACAAATCTGCTGAACACAGTCACTTTCCATGGAAACACATTGTAGGTTTTATCCTGTCTATCGTTTTGACCCTGCTGGCTCTATGGGTTGCAGTGTATACTGACCTGAGCTCATCAGCAAAACTTTGGATAATCTTCGGCTTCGCCTTCATTCAGGCGGCGCTGCAGCTTCTCATGTTCATGCATATGACAGAGAGCGAAAACGGCACGATCCAAGTCGGAAACACGCTGTTCGGATTCTTTGGCGCGATCGTTATCGTACTTGGATCCATCTGGATTTTTGCGGCTCACTATCACCATGGTGACCATATGGACGGAAATCCTCCTGGAGGCGCTGAACACTCAGAGCATTCAGGCCATAACGAATAATACAAAAACCCTCTTCATTGGAAGAGGGTTTTTTGCTGTCTTCAGCTGCTTCGCTTTCTGCGAAGATACGGAAGGCCGTAAATGATAAATGCGGCGATATGAGCGACAATGACGTTGACGGCAAACAAGATAATCATGAGAGTGTGTCCTAGTGGAGAAAGGCTTTCTGTTGCGTAAAAGAAGAAGAATACCCACATTAAGATGATTGGCGGAATAGCTGAGAGTGCGACTTTTTTGTTATCAAGCCAAATAAAGAGAGGCGTTGCGCTGGCAACCAATAAGTAAGCAAAAAACATGTCCATCATACCCGTCTCCTTTCATTTTGTGATAGCGTTTACAAAAATGAAATAGAGGAACTGAGTTGTGTCTGTTTTGTGGTTGTTTTGTGAACATTCTGTTACAATTATTATACCATGTTTTCCAGAAATTGATACACGTTTTCGTGAAAATGAGTTAGACCTATTGTCTTATTTTTAAGCTTTATAAGATAGGAGATTGTACGGAGCTTTCTTAGAACAGGGGGGATGTAGATGTATCAGGTAATAAAGCTTGAAAAAGAAGACTGGCAAGAAGTAATCAGTATGTCTGAATATGCTTTTCAGAAAGAACTCAGTGATGAGGAACGAGAAGAGAAAGTAAAAGCTTTAGAGAACCATTACATCATCGGAATCAAAGAACAAGAGAAGCTCCTTTCTAAGCTTCACATCATTCCCTTTTCTGTCATGCTGGAAGAGCAGGAGATGAAGATGGGAGGTATTGCCGGGGTAGCAACCTGGCCTGAATACAGAAGAAAAGGAACAGTAAAGGAACTTATTCTAGACGCTCTAACGGTTATGAAGAAAAGAAACCAAACCATCAGCTTTTTGCATCCGTTCCTGATCTCCTTTTACCGCAAATTTGGCTGGGAACTCTGTTTCTATCAAAAACGCCTGACTTACCTTAAAGAACAGTTTCAAAAACTAGGCGATGTCCTTGGGGACGTGAGGAGGCTTCAAAAGGATGAAACAGATGCAGTGAATGCCATCTATAATCAGTACAGAACGAAGCATAATGGGCTGATGAAGCGTTCAAAGGAGCATTGGACAGAGAAGATCCATGGAATGAAAGCTATGTACATCTCTGAAGATGGGGTGCCCTGTGGATATCTTGTGTATGACATCAAAAATAAAACGATGCGAGTTGAGGAATTTGTTTATTTGAACAGAGAGGCACAGAGGGGCTTGTGGAATTTTATTTGCCAGCATGATTCAATGCTAAATGAAGCGGAACTGACTGTACGGATGGAGGAAGATCTTGATTTTTTAACTGCCGAACCCCGGGTCAAACAAGAGATATATCCTTATAGTATGGCGCGCATCGTTGACGTTGAAGGTTTTTTACGGGAATATCCAAAATCTCGGATAACAGCTCCCTTTGACTTTAAGGTAACGGATCAATGGGCACCGTGGAATCAACAGACTTTCCGCGTCGATTCGCAGCAGGTGCAGATCATTCCAGAAGAGTCATCTGACCATCTAATAGAATGCAGCATATCTTCTTTAACCGCTTTCTTCCTAGGTGCCAGAAGTGCCCGTTTCCTTTTTGAAGCAGGCATGATAAAAGGGCCGGTATCGGAAATCAAACGGCTTGATGACGACTTTCAACTAAAACCTCCATTTCTTATGGATTTCTTTTAACCCCTTATTTAAAAGGGGTTTTTTTATTTGAAAAGTTTTGTGTCAATCGAAACATTTCGGTTTATCATACGTCATATTTCGTGTAGCTGAAAAGCGCCACAAGTGCGGAAAAAACTTAAAAGGAAGCGAGCTTCACGTGTCATCTTGAACGTGGTTCATGTATAATAAACATTAGTGATTTTCCGATGAAAATGTAAGGCGGGATAGAATGAGTCGATATAAGAAACAGCAAAGCCCCTTTTACCAGGGGGATTTGATTTTTATATTTGGTGTGTTTTTTATTATAAGCGTATTGGCGATTTATGCTGCCGGTCAGTTTGGGCAGTATGGAGATAATGCCTGGACGAAACAAATTATTTATTATGCTTTGGGGGCTATTGCCATTTCGGTGTTGCTGTATTTCGATTTGGAGCAGCTTGAAAAACTGAGTTTATATGTATTTTTATTCGGGATTTTGCTTCTTTTGATATTGAGAGTCAGTCCTGAGTCTATTGCACCAGTGAAAAACGGTGCAAAAAGCTGGTTTCAGTTTGGTTCTGTAACGTTACAGCCCTCTGAATTTATGAAAATCGGGCTCATGATGATGGTAGCCTCAGTGATTTCAAAAGCAAGCCCTAAAAAAATCCGAACGCTCAGAGATGATGTGTATCTTTTGCTTAAGATTGCAGGTGTATCGGTAGTGCCGATCGGACTTATCCTTCTTCAGGATGCTGGTACAGCCGGGATATGTATGTTTATTGTGATTGTCATGATCTTTATGTCAGGAGTAAACTGGAAGCTGATCGCAATCATTGGTGGTTCTGGTATCTTACTTATTTCTCTTATCTTGTTAGTAATGATTAATTTTCCTGATGCTGCTAAATCAGTTGGGATTCAAGAGTATCAAATAAAGAGGGTAACATCCTGGGTTTCTGATACAAATGGAACAACTCAGGAAGATGCAAATAGCAGCTGGCAGGTTGATCAGGCTGTTATGGCTATCGGCTCAGGCGGCATTGTCGGAAATGGCGTTCACAATTTGAAGGTGTATGTACCAGAAGGACAGACCGACTTTATCTTCGCCATTTTAGGTGAAAGCTTTGGCTTTATAGGCTGTGCAATTGTTGTCATCATGTTCTTCTTCTTAATCTACAGGCTTGTGGTTCTGATAGACAAAATACATCCGTTTAACCGTTTTGCTTCCTTCTTTTGCGTTGGCTATACGGCTTTAATTGTCATCCACACATTCCAGAATATCGGAATGAACATCGGCATTATGCCTGTTACCGGGATTCCGTTGCTGTTTGTCAGCTACGGTGGAAGCTCGACGCTTGCAACGCTAATCGGTTTCGGGATTGTGTATAACGCGAGTGTGCAGCTGACGAAATACAGAAGTTATCTCTTTAATTCTTAATATGAAGACAGCCTTTTCAGAGGTTGTCTTTTTTTGTGCAGAGCATTTCACTTTTGGGAATACTTTTTTTCGGATATGATAAAAAGAGATAAGGAGGTTTTTGTGATGAATAACACAATCGAAACCATTTTGAATCATCGGTCAATCCGGTCTTTTACTGATCAGCTTTTGACAGCTGAAGAAATTGATACATTAGTGAAAAGTGCGCAGGCTGCGTCTACATCCAGCTATGTGCAGGCATATTCAATTATCGGGGTTTCTGATCCTGAGAAAAAACGTGAGCTGTCCGTGCTTGCTGGGAATCAGCCTTACGTTGAGAAGAACGGACACTTTTTTGTATTTTGTGCGGATTTGTACCGCCATCAACAACTGGCTGAGGAAAAAGGTGAACATATTTCTGAGCTGCTCGAGAATACAGAAATGTTTATGGTTAGCTTGATTGATGCGGCGCTGGCAGCGCAAAATATGAGCATTGCCGCTGAATCCATGGGGCTTGGCATTTGCTATATCGGCGGCATTCGGAATGAACTGGACAAGGTGACAGAGGTGCTGCAAACGCCTGACCATGTGCTCCCGCTTTTCGGACTGGCAGTAGGCCATCCTGCGAACCTTTCCGGCAAAAAACCGAGATTGCCAAAGCAGGCCGTTTATCATGAGAATACGTATAATGTGAACACAGACGATTTCCGTCATACTATGAATACGTATGACAAAACCATTTCTGATTACTATAGAGAAAGAACAAACGGGAAGCGGGAAGAAACGTGGTCCGATCAAATACTGAACTTTATGAAGCAAAAGCCGCGTACGTATTTAAATGACTACGTGAAAGAAAAGGGCTTTAATAAAAACTAAAGCAAACCTCTCCGTCTGGAGGGGTTTTTATGTTTCACGTGTAACATATTCCGACAAATAGGGACATGCTTTCACAAATAAATGGCGAATGATAGGGGACACTGATAAGCAGTGTGAGCGGCTTTGGAGAAAAAATAGGGGATCAGTGATACGATGAGGATGAGGTGGTAGGGATGGTTTCATTAAGTATATTAGATCAATCTCCAGTATCAGAGGGCAGCAATGCAGAAACGGCCTTACAGCAAACCGTTGCGCTTGCCCAAGCTGCTGAGGACCTTGGATATAAGAGATTCTGGGTTTCTGAGCATCACTTTTCAAAACGGCTGGCAGGGTCCAGTCCTGAGGTGCTAATCAGTCATATAGCGGCGAAAACAAAGCGAATCCGTGTTGGATCAGGAGGAGTCATGCTGCCGCATTACAGTGCTTATAAAGTAGCTGAAAACTTTCGTGTTCTGGAGGGGCTGACACCAGGAAGAATTGACCTGGGGCTTGGCAGAGCACCGGGGGGAATGCCGATTGCATCATGGGCGCTGAATGACGGCGGTAAGCGCAATGCTGATCAGTATCCGCAGCAAATTAAGGAGCTGACCATGTATTTGCATGATTTGGCGGATGACAAACACCGTTTTCCGAATCTGACCGCTGCGCCGCATATTTCAACAGCTCCGGATGTGTGGCTGCTCGGCTCATCTGGAGAAAGCGCGCTTCTCGCAGCTGAATCTGGCGCTGGCTATATGTTTGCCCATTTTATCAATGGAGAGGGCGGAGAGGGTACTGTCAGACAGTATAAGAGGCGATTCAAACCGTCTGTGTTAGGAGATACGCCTCGAGCGGCAGTTGCTGTTTTTGTTCTTTGTGCTGACACGGAGGAGAAGGCAGAGGAGCTTGGGGCTGTGCTTGATTTTACACTTTTGGCGGGAGAGCAGGGTATTCCTTTAGAGGGAGTTCCTTCGTATGAAGCTGTTCGGAAAAATACGTATTCTCCTTATGAACAGAGACGAATTGCTGATAATCGAAATCGAATGATTGTCGGTACGAAAGAACAGGTTAAGGAGCGGCTGTTAGCTTTGAGTAAAGCGTATGAAACAGAGGAAATCATGGTGGTGACCATCACGCATCATTTTGAAGATAAGCTCCGATCGTATCGATTATTGCACGAGGCGTTTGCTGACTGATCTTTAAAAAGCCCTGCCGAATCGGCAGGGCTTTTTCTTATTCAACAGTGAAAGGTTCTTCGGTCAAAACCTGGCTTGACTTGCCTTTGTTCGCGGCATATGCGAGCAAGTAATACTCTCCGGCCGGAAGTTTGGTTCCGCCATTAATCGTGCCGTCCCAGTCAAAGTACTGGTAACCTTTATCTTGGTTTTTATAAATGCCGGCTTGGCCTGCGAAATCAAGGTTGCTGTCATAGACGAGGAACGCCAGCTCTTCCGCTCCCGCAGGAAGGTAGGTTTCAATTTGATAGGTACCTTGTACAGACCCTTCGCTTACAGAGACAGATGTGACTCTCGGATAATCGGGCTCTTTCACAATCAGCAGTGTAGGTACCTTAGCGACCGTTTTTCCGCCTTCTCTGACGATAACCGTTCCTTCATAGGTGCCTGCTTTTGTTTTCTTTGTATTGACTTTTACTTTTGCAGTGGCTTTTCCGGTTTGATGTGCCGGAATCACAACACGGCTTGTCCCGGATGTGGAGATGCCGCTGCCGTTAAATGAATATTCCAGTGTGTATGACTTTCTAATGGAAGATTGATTTTCAATCGTAAACGTTTCTTTTTTCGTTTCATTTCCGTTTTCCTTCAAGAATGTGCCGTATGAATAGCTTCCAGGAGAGACGAGCGAATCGGCTTTGATCGCGTTCATAATTCTTGCGCTGCCCGCGCCTTGGGCATTATGCGGATATACTTCCCCATCGCCATCCTTTAAAGTGACAGCGGTATTCATGATGGCAGCTTTAATCTGTTCAACGCTCCATTTTGGTTTGGCTTGTTTAATGACGGCAACTGCTCCGGCGATATGAGGCGATGCCATGCTTGTTCCTTGTTTTGATCCGTAGCCGTATGGATGGTCAGGATCGTGTGTTGGGATCGTGCTCACGATATTGACCCCTGGCGCCGAAATATCAGGCTTAATCATCCACGTATCCATAACAGGGCCACGTGATGAGAAATCAGCCACTTGTTCACCGAGCGCTTTTGAGACCGTCAACTTGAATGTTGTTTTTGTCTCACCAGCTTTCAGGGCGCTGACGAGTTTTTCGCCGTCTTCTAATGAAAGCTTAATCGTTGGGACAGACATGCCTGGCACATTGGCTTCAATTTCTCCAGAGAGATTGTTATACACAACCATGCCGATGGCACCGGCTTTTTTAGCGTTATCCGCTTTATCCACAAATGCAATGCTGCCTCGTTTGACAACGGCGACTTTGCCTGTCAGGTCTTTCCCTTCAAAATCCTTTTCTTCACCGATTCCCGCTTCGACAAGCTCAATTTCTTTGTTATTGAGCGCTTTGACGTCGTCCTCTTTGTTGTAGCCCATCACTTTTGCTGAAGAGTAGGAGCCGAAAGTGACGGCGTATTCATTGAGCGGCAGCTGAGTCGCACCGACAGAAATCGCTTCTCTTGATGTGCCCGGCGATCCGACTGTCCAGCCGTTCGGTCCGCTGTTGCCGTTTGAGGTAACAGCGACAACGCCTTCTGACATGGCCCAGTCAAGCGCTGTGCTTGTCGCCCAGTCCGGGTTGTTTAAAGAGTTTCCGAGAGACAGGTTCATCACATCTGCCCCGTCCTGCACTGCACGTTCCACGCCCGCGATGACGTTTTCCGTTGTGCCGCTTCCGCCAGGCCCTAACACACGATAAGCAAGAAGTGTGGCATCAGGCGCTACGCCTTTAATCGTTCCGTTTGCAGCCACAGTTCCGGCTACGTGTGTGCCATGGTCAGTTGCCTCGCCCCTCGGATCGCCGGTTGGTGTTTCTTTTGGATCGTAATCATTGTCCACAAAATCGTATCCTTTATATTGTCCAAAGTTTTTCTTCAGATCTGGGTGATTGTATTCAACCCCAGTGTCAATAATCGCCACCTTGATGCCTTTTCCTGTGTAGCCTAAATCCCATGCATCGTTTGCTCCGATATAAGGCGCACTGTCATCCATTTGCGGAGATACGGCGTCTTCGGAGATTGTGACGTCTTTATCCTTCATATTGTCTGTTTTATATGTGACGTTCGGGTACACTGCCTTAACGTCTTTTACCGCGAGAAGTTTTGGAATCTCATTAGCTGGAAGCTTCATAGAGAAGCCTGAGAATACCTGCTCATATTCCCGGTTTACTTTTCCGTTTTTCACCGCTTTGATTGCTTTGTTTTTTGCTTTGGTGCGAGCGGTTTTCAGCTTGCTTTTCGATTGGCTTTCTCCCGCTTCCTTCGCTTCTGCCAAGGATTTTTCTTTTAATTCCACTATAACGGTTGTTTTTTTGCTTGTCGTCATGTCGATATCACCGAATACCTCGGCTTTTTCCAGATCAGCCGACGTTTTTGAAGAAGCCGGAGCTGCCTGAACGCCCGTAATGCCTGTGGATAACGCAAAAAATAAGACGAAACTTACAAGCAGAAAGCGAATGATCCCCTTTTTCAATGTGTTTCCCCCTTTGTATTTAGAAAAAATGTGAAAGATCTAGTATATATTTCTTGAAAATTCAAAAAAATCCTTGTGTCATTTGGACCATTTATTGGATTTTGTTTGTGTATAACGAAGGAGTTATACACAGAACCCTGTGTATAAGTGAATAAACCTGTGTATATATATAGTTAGGAATATACGTTCGTATACAAAATATAGATAGAGTTTGTGGACATGTGGATATCTCTTGTGATTAAGTTGTTCTTATCTTTGGGATAACTTGTGTATAAAGTTTTCAAAGCGGTTCTCCAATTTTCATTTCAATTCTTTCAGCTTTCAACAAAACTTCTAAAAACTAGTTGGTTTTTTCACTCATATTGTGACAAAGAATTCTCTTTCCACGGTCTATCATAGAGTCATGAGTTTTGCTAGAGCCGCTAGTTTGCGAGAAAAGAAATCGGCCGTCTTTTCTTGCGGGCTGCGGCTGAGAAAACGGGCTGCTAAAAAGGCTGCCTGCCAAAAAGAAGCGGAGGGATGTTTTTCTATGAAACGTTTGCTTGTATCTTTACGGGTGTGGATGGTCTTTTTGATGAACTGGGTGACGCCGGACAGAAAAACTGCGGCTGCCGCGGTCTATTCGGCTCAACGTACATACCAAAGAAAGGCGGCTGTGCAGGCCGCAGGACTCGTTTCGTTTTATGAATGGCGGATGGCTGTGAATGAGGAAGAAAAGCAGAAAGCGAAAGCCGCCGCGCTTTATAAAAGAAGATGTTTGCAAGCCTTCAAGGAATCGCCAAAGCAGGAGAGAGCGGGCCCGCATCTTTACATGGCGGTCAAAAGGAGGTAAAATCCCAGTCAAAAGCAAATTGGCGGGAGAGATAACCTCTTGAAAATCTATAAAGTATTAAACAACAATGCGGCTTTAATAAAAGAGGATGATCAGGAAAAAATCGTGATGGGACCGGGAATCGCTTTTCAAAAAAAGAAAAATGATCTCATCCCTATGAATAAAGTGGAAAAAATCTTTGTCGTGCGCGACGAGAATGAAAAGTTCAAACAAATCCTGCAAACACTGCCGGAGGAGCATATAGAAATAGCTGAGGATATCATCAGCTATGCGGAAGGAGAGCTCGCGGCGCCGCTGAGCGATCACATTCATATCGCGCTTTCTGACCATTTGTCCTTTGCGATTGAAAGGATTCAAAATGGGCTGCTTGTGCAGAATAAATTGCTGCATGAGATAAAGGCGCTCTATAAAAAAGAATACGAGATCGGCCTGTGGGCGATCGGACATGTAAAAGAGACATTGGGCGTGTCTCTGCCTGAAGATGAAGCGGGTTATATTGCCCTTCACATCCATACGGCGAAGATGGATGCGGAGAGCATGTATTCAGCGCTGAAGCATACGACCATGATCAAAGAAATGATAGAGAAAATAGAACAATACTTTAATCGAAAGGTGGATGAAAACAGCATTTCCTATCAACGCCTTGTCACGCATTTGCGATACGCGGTCAGCCGGTTGGAATCAAATGAAGCGCTCCATCGTATGGACGAGGAGATGCTTTATTTCATCCAAAAAAAGTATTCATTCGCCTATCAATGTGCGCTGGAGCTGGCGAAGTTTTTGAAAAATGAATATCAATTACATTTGCCGGAATCCGAGGCCGGCTATATCACGCTGCATGTCCAGCGTCTTCAAGATCTCTCGGAATAACCGCTTTGACTTGCAGGGAGTGATCTCTGGAAGTTTTTTTATTGATCAGGATTCAGTGTGTAGTACATCCAGCCCATCATAACTATTCCCGCGGTCAGATTGCCGAGCGTAACGGGGATTAAGTTTCTGACTGCTCCCATCAGTGTCACTGTATCAGGGTGCTCGATCAAAAGCGAGATGGCGAATGTGCACATATTGGCAATGCTGTGTTCAAAGCCGGAAATAAAGAAGCAGAAAACGAAAAGCATCATGGTAAAAAGCTTTGCTCCTTCCCCTTTGAGAGACATTGGAATGAAAAAGGCGAGGCACACAAGCCAATTGCACAGCATTCCTCTGAAAAACAATTCGGAAGCCGGCGGCTCCATTTTGTGCTCTGCCAAGTGAATCAAAAAGGAATGAACAGAAGGCTCCTCAAAAAGTCCCGTCGCGCTGATCAGGATGGCAAACAGAATGGCGCCGATTAAATTGCCGGCATAGCTTGACATCCACAAGTATAGGGTGTCGCGCCAGCTGATTTTTTTCCGGAGCGCGGTATAGGTGAAATAAAAGGTGTTGCCGGTAAATAAATCTCCGCCTCCGTAAGCAATCATCAGAATAGCGGCCCCGAAAGTGACAGCGGCTGCCGGAAAGGCAAACGGAGAATCAGCCATAAAGAAATAGCTGCCTGTTTTGCTTGCGGCTGTAATGCCAAAACCAATAAATATACTGGCCAAAATGGACCGAAGCACATAACGGATTTTGCTTGAAGCGAATATGTTTTGTTTTTTCAAAGCATACTGTTCAACCTTTTGTAATGCTTGAGTTTCCATTGTCTTTTCCTGCTTTCTTTCATGATTGAGCATAGTATAGCACGATATTGTGAAGTATTTCACAATTAATTTTTACGAATTTTTGTCTACATGTTATATCAAACTATTTAACTAAAAAAATAGTTGACGAAAACGCTATCATGATTTATTATGAAAGCGTATTCTTAATCTGAATAAGCGGGATTGTGACTGGTAAAGCAGGCAAGACCTAAAATTTGCGTAAATGAAAAAGGATCGCAGTGTCCTTTATTCGTTGGCGAATTTTAGGTCTTTTTTGTTTAAATAAAAGGGGGAGAAATAGATGGATTACAAAGAGACTGCAAAACGCCTCATTGAGCTTCTCGGAGGGAAAGAAAATATTATCAGCGCGGCTCATTGTGCAACAAGACTGCGTTTAGTGATGAAAGATGAATCAAAGATAGATCAAGCACAAGTAGAAGAGCTTGATGGCGTCAAAGGGGCTTTCAGCAGCTCTGGCCAGTACCAGATCATTTTCGGAACAGGCCTTGTGAATAAAGTATTCGATGCCTTTTCTAAAGAAGCTGATATCGAGCGTGAAGAACACGTCAATCATCAGGATGCGGCAAAAGAAAAGCTGAATCCCGCTGCGAGATTTGCGAAAACGCTTTCTAATATTTTTGTCCCAATTATCCCGGCTATTGTGGCCAGCGGCCTGTTAATGGGATTGCTGGGTATGATCAATGCGTTTCATTGGATGAGCAAGGATTCTGCAGTTTTTCAGCTGCTTGATATGTTTTCAAGTGCAGCATTCATTTTCTTGCCGATTCTAATCGGAGTAAGCGCTTCAAAAGAATTTGGCAGCAACCCGTACTTGGGAGCGGTCATTGGGGGAATCATGATTCATCCAAACCTTTTGAATCCATGGGGTTTGGCTGAAGCGACACCTGATTATATGCATCTTTTCGGATTTGATATCGCGCTTCTAGGCTATCAGGGAACTGTCATCCCTGTTCTGCTTGCGGTGTATGTGATGAGCAAGGTAGAGAAATGGACGAGAAAAGTGGTTCCGCATGCGGTAGATTTGCTTGTTACACCTTTTGTTACTGTAATTGTCACCGGGTTTGTTGCTTTTATCGCGATTGGCCCTCTGGGAAGAGCGCTTGGCTCCGGGATTACGGTTGCTTTAACTTATGTGTATGACCATGCCGGTTTTGTGGCAGGTTTGATTTTCGGGGGCACGTATTCACTCATCGTGCTGACAGGTGTTCATCACAGCTTCCATGCGATTGAGGCTGGGCTTATTGCAGATATAGGCAAAAACTACTTGCTGCCGATCTGGTCAATGGCGAATGTCGCACAGGGCGGGGCAGGTCTTGCCGTCTTCTTTATGGCGAAAAAGGCAAAGACAAAAGAAATCGCGCTTCCGGCAGCATTTTCCGCTTTTCTCGGCATTACTGAGCCCGTCATATTCGGAGTCAATCTTCGCTACCGAAAACCGTTTATCGCTGCGATGATCGGAGGCGCATTGGGTGGGGCATATGTCGTCTTTACACATGTAGCTGCAAACGCTTACGGGTTAACGGGAATTCCGATGATCGCCATTGCGGCTCCGTTTGGCGTCAGCAACTTGATTCACTATCTGATTGGCATGGCGATTGCGGCAGTGTCAGCGTTCATTGCAGCATTTGTCATGAAGATTAATGAGGATGAGGAGAGGAAAAAATGACAGCACATGACCAGGAGCTTCGTCGCCGGGCTTATGAAGAAGTGGAGAAAAAAGAGCCCATCGCTAACAGCGATCCGCACCGCCAGCATTTTCACATCATGCCGCCGGTTGGGCTGCTGAATGACCCGAATGGCGTGATTTATTGGAAGGGCAGCTATCATGTATTCTTTCAGTGGCAGCCGTTTCAGACGGGGCACGGCGCAAAATTTTGGGGGCATTATACGACACAGGATGTTGTGAATTGGAAGCGGGAAGAGATTGCGCTGGCTCCGAGTGATTGGTTTGATAAAAACGGCTGCTACTCGGGCAGCGCTGTCACGAAAGACGATCGGCTCTATCTGTTTTACACAGGAAATGTCAGGGATCAGGATGGAAACCGGGAAACGTATCAATGCCTTGCTGTTTCTGACGACGGGCTGTCCTTTGAGAAAAAGGGTGTTGTCGCCCGCCTCCCTGAAGGATACACGCCGCATTTTCGCGATCCGAAGGTATGGGAGCATGAAGGAACATGGTATATGGTGATCGGTGCGCAAACAGAGAATTTGAAAGGGCAGGCTGTGTTGTTTGCTTCTGATAACCTGACAGAGTGGAGATTTCTTGGCCCGATAACCGGCGCGGGCTTCAACGGGCTTGACGATTTTGGATACATGTGGGAATGCCCTGATTTGTTTTCCCTTCAAGGATCGGCTGTGCTGATTGTTTCGCCTCAAGGGCTTGAGGCTGACGGTTTCCGTTATCAGAACGTATATCAATCAGGTTATTTTGTCGGCCGCCTCGATTATAACAAGCCTGAACTGAAGCATGGTGAATTTACGGAGCTTGATCAAGGTTTTGATTTTTACGCGCCGCAAACACTTGAAGACGATCAGGGAAGGCGGATTTTATTTGCATGGATGGCGGTGCCTGATCAGGATGAAGGGTCCCATCCGACCATTGACTGCCACTGGATTCACTGCATGACGCTGCCGAGACAGCTGACGCTTTCAGGACAGAAGCTGATTCAGCAGCCGCTGCCTGAGCTAAAAGCCATGCGCAGAAATGAGAAAAAAATACACATCAACATGCATGGATCATCTGGTGCGCTTCCAGTGGAAAAGCCTGAAAGAACTGAGATTCTACTGGAAGACATTCATACGGAGTCTGGCTTTTCAATCAGTATCCGCGGAACGGCTACGTTTTCCTTCCATAAAGACGAGGGGATTGTTACGCTGGAACGAAAGAGCTTTGACGGAAAAAGAACAGAAGCGAGACATTGCCGCATCAAGGATTTGCATACCGTACACATGTTTCTCGACGCGTCATCTATGGAAATCTTTATAAATAACGGAGAAGAGGTCTTTAGTGCAAGATATTTTCCTTTCCCGGGAAATCATGAAGTAACAGCCAGTGCGACCGGGAAATCTGAAATGAATGTCGGAATTTGGACACTTATGTAGAAAATCCTTCTATTTTCTTATGTGAAATCTGAGCCATCTGTGCTATTCTTCAACGATAACCTACTATTTTTTTCTGTAAAAGGAGTTGTTTTCTTGAATATACATGAACAGAAGATAACACCGGAATGTTTGGAAAAGGCTGCTAACCAAGTTGAAGATAAGCGAGAAGAATATAAGGATGTGCTGCTTCAGCTGAAAAAAATGCTTGGCGGAACAACGCCGCACAGTGAAACGGCGGAAATTCTCACGCGGGCATATGAACAAATGAAGGAATATGCACTTTTTGTTCAGTCGATAGAAACATTTTTGAGGAAATCTGCAAACAATTTAAAAATCAAATAAACAGGCTGCCGATGGGATCGGCAGTTTTTTCTGTGAAAAGTCTTCGGTGATTTAAAAAGGGCTGCCTCTCTGTAAGGCAGCCCCTTTTTTTATGATTGTTGATTCAGGCGCAGTGCAGAATGCTTCGTAGGACCAACATACTGGTTTAGCGGGAAGGATTCTTTAATGGCCGCTGTGATGAATTCTTTCGCTGCGTAAATGGCTTCTTTGACTTCCGCACCTTTGGCAAGCTCCGCTGTCACGGCTGCTGAGAATGTACAGCCTGCGCCATGTGTATAAGGCGTATCGATCATTTCGCTTTCAAGGACTTCCGCTGTTTCTCCGTCATAGAGAACATCAACGGCTTTCTCGTGTTTGAGTTTGCCTCCGCCTGTAATGACGACATATTGAGCGCCGAGTGCGTGAATTTTTTTCGCGGCTTCGATCATATCGTCAACTGTTTTTAGTTCATCCATGCCGCTGAGCTGGCTGGCTTCAAACAAGTTTGGCGTAATGACAGTGGCTAGCGGAGCCAATTGCTCACGCAGGGCTTGGGCGTGCTCCGGATAAAGGACTTCATTAGCACCTTTGCAAACCATAACCGGGTCAATTACCACATTTTTTAATTGTTTTTCATTGATCGTTTTTGCCGCAAGCTCGATAATATCAACGGTTGGCAGCATTCCTGTTTTCATGGCGTCCACACCGATGCCGTCCGTAATTGTTGCAAGCTGGGCGCGGATTGTATCAGTATCGATCGGGAATACCTGATGGTCCCAGCTGTTGTTTGGGTCCATCGCAACGATCACCGTTAAGGCGGTCATCCCGTATACGTTTTTTTCTTGAAATGTTTTTAAATCAGCTTGAATCCCAGCACCGCCGCTGGAATCTGAGCCGGCAATGGTGAGTGCTTTATGCATAGACATGTCTTGAACCTCCATCGTGTTTTGTCTTTCATTATAGTTAGATTTTCTCTGTATCACAATATAGAAGGCTTAGCAATTCATCTAGTATTTTCATTAGCACCTTATCCTGTTTCAGTAGGATATTCCCACTGATCTCCCGTCCAATATATGTTTTAATAGTACATGACTATGAAAATGAGAAGGAGAGCATCATGAAGATTTCTATCGTAATTGTGACCTATAATCGGATTCCGGCTCTGTGTGAGCTTTTGGAGTCGATTTCCCGCCAGACCTTGAAGCCGTATGAAATTATTATTGTGAATGATGCCGGGGAATCGGTCGTGCCGGTCAAAGCACTGTATCCGGAGCTGCCGATTGCTGTCATCAATTTAGAAAAGAACTCGGGGCATGTGGCTGCGAGAAATGCCGGTGTAAAAGAGGCGTCTGGGGATTGCATTATGCTGTGTGATGACGATGATTTCTTTACGCCAGGGCATATCGAGAAAATGGCAAAGGAAATAGAAAAGGCAGACTTCGTTCATTCTGATGCGGAAATAGTTTCGTTTGAAGAGAAAAACGGAACAAGGTATCCAGTGTCACGGAAATTGTTTGCTTATACCGCTGACTATGAGGATATGAGAGTGTTTTCTACATACGTGCCGTCGGGCAGCATGTACAGACGTTTTCTGCATGATGAAATCGGGTATTTCGATGCTGATGTGCACAATTACTGGGATTGGGATTTTTATCTGCGCGCGGCCAAGGATTACCGGGTGAAGCGTGTCCCTTGCGCCAGTGTGATTTATGCCTTCAGTGACGCGGGAGACAATCAGTCTGCGGACCTTGGCGCCAAGCGGAAGCAATATTTGGATCGTTTAAGTGAAAAGCACGGACTCGGGGAGCTGCCGACGAAAAACTTTGCCGTCCTGCTTGAAGAGCCTGAGATGAAGAGGCGGGAAGCAAAAAGTGAAATGGTTTGGGATGGCGAGCCTGTCTATTCCAGACTTCATCGTTCGTAAGGGGGCCTGAATCTTGAAACAGCTTTTACAAGACAGCTGGTGGAATCAGCTAAAGGAAGAGTTTGAGAAACCGTATTATCAAGAGCTCAGAGAAATGCTGAAGCGGGAATACGCGGAGCAAACGATTTATCCGGACAGCCGGGATATTTTCAATGCGCTGCATTATACATCATATGATGATGTCAAGGTCGTCATTCTGGGACAAGATCCGTATCACGGGCCGGGACAGGCTCAAGGTTTAAGCTTCTCTGTCAAGCCCGGTGTAAAGCAGCCGCCTTCGTTAAAAAATATTTTTCTTGAACTGCAGCAGGACATCGGGTGCAGCATCCCGAATCACGGGTCGCTTGTGAGCTGGGCAAAGCAAGGCGTTCTTTTGCTGAATACTGTGCTGACAGTAAGGCGCGGACAGGCGAATTCCCATAAGGGAAAAGGCTGGGAGCGACTGACGGACCGAATTATTGACGTGCTGAATGAAAGGGAGCAGCCGGTTATCTTTATTTTATGGGGACGGCATGCCCAAATGAAAAAAGAACGGATCGACACGTCCAAGCATTTTATCATTGAATCGACGCATCCCAGCCCGTTTTCGGCGAGAAACGGATTTTTCGGGAGCAGACCGTTTTCCCGGGCGAATGCCTATTTGGAGAAAATGGGAGAGGCGCCGATTGATTGGTGTATTAAGGATTTGTAAAAAGCGCAGGTGATCTGCGCTTTTTTATTTGAGTATTTTTCGAATCATTCGCAGCCCGTTTTTGGAGGAAGGATAACGAAATGCGAAGTCGAAGCGGTTCGTTTGTTTGACGACGCTTTTTTTGTGCGTGAATGTGTTAAAACTGTCAAACCCGTGATAGCTGCCGATGCCGCTTTCCCCGACGCCGCCGAATGGCAAATACGGCGTCGCCACATGCATTAACGTATCATTGACACAGCCCCCGCCAAACGACAGATTTCCTAAAACAGCGCGCTCAATTTCTTTGTTTGTGGTGAAGAGATACAGGGCGAGCGGCTTAGGGCGCGATTGGACTTTTTCAATGACTTCCCCGATATCGCGGTATGTAAAGAGCGGAAGAATCGGCCCGAAAATCTCCTCCTGCATCACTGGAGAGTCATCCCTCACTTGTTCGAGAATGGTCGGCGCAATTTTGTGATGATTGGGATCAGATTGTCCGCCTGTGAGTGGGATGCCGTCATTCAGAAAGCTGAGCAGCCGCTGATAGTGCCGTTCACTGACGATTTTGCCGTACTGCGGATTCCGTTCCGGCTGAGGGCCGTAAAATTCTCTGATCGCACGCTTCATTTCTTCTGTGAGCTTCGTTTTGATGTCCTCGTGGACAAATAAATAATCCGGTGCGATGCAGGTTTGTCCCGCATTTGTAAATTTCCCGAAGACGATGCGTTTGGCGGCAAGCTGAATGTCAGCATCTTTATGGACGAGACAGGGGCTTTTGCCGCCGAGCTCCAAGGTTACGGGAATTAATTGTTTGGCGGCGGCCTCCATGACGACTTTTCCCACGGCTACACTGCCGGTAAAGAAAATGTAGTCAAAGGGCTGCTGTAATAATGCTGTGCTGATATCGGGCCCGCCTTCTGCCATAGCGACATAATCGGTCGGAAAAACGCTGCTGATGAGTTTGGAAAGAATAGCAGAAACAGCCGGCGTATATTCTGATGGCTTGAGAACGACCGTGTTCCCCGCCGCAATGGCTCCAATCAACGGAGAAAGCGCCAGCTGCAAGGGATAGTTCCAAGGCGCAATCACCAAAACGGTTCCATACGGCTCAGGGATGATGATGCTTTTGGAGCCTAGATGAGTCAGAGGCGTTTTGACTCGTTTCGGCTTGGACCATTTTCTCAGCCGTTTCATGACAAAGCTGATTTCCTCCAAGACGATTCCGATTTCTGTTGAGTATGCTTCTTGCTCGGATTTATGGAGATCCTGGTAGAGAGCGGCTATGAGATCGGCTTCATGAGTTCTGACGGCTTGTTTCAGCTTTCGCAAAATGTTCAGTCTCGATTCAAGCGGTCTCGTATGTCCCGCCGCAAAATAGGCTTTATGCTTGCTGATGATAGAGGGGATGCTGTTCATTCCGTTTCTCCTTTTTGTAAGGTATGGTGATTTATTATGTGAAAAATCTCTTCTGCTTGTCAATCGCGCAAGGTTTGTCAGAAAAAATAACAAACTCATATCTGCGTTTACAGCAGGAATTTGATAAAATGCAGGAAGACAACATTTATTTTTTTGGAGGGTGCTTCATGAACATTCATATATCTGCATTAATTCAAAAGATGGAAGAGGAGCTGAAAAAAGCAAAAACAGCTGAACGGGATGAGGAGCTGAAGCGTTATGTAGCGGTTGTCCGTTCTCTGTGTGATGTCGTGCTTGATCAGCCGGAGAACGCGAGCGCGCCCCGCATACAGCCGAGCGTTACGCCAAGTCCTGCCGCGCCGCCATCGACAGACCAGCTGATGATGGAAAAAATGATGGGGAGCGCGGGATTAAACAAATATCGAAAGCAAGAAAAAGAGAAGCAGGAAGAGGATGGAAACGGAGAGTCTTTATTTGATTTTTAAAGAGAGAGGTTGAGCTTACGTGAAATTGGTTCTTGGCGCGCTGCAATGGACAGCGTTTATTATTGCTGCGGCGATAGTTGTTCCGGTGGCGGTTGCCCAGTCGTTTCATCTGGATCACTCAGATTCTGCGAGATTAATTCAAAGCACTTTTTTTGTACTGGGAATTGCCGCCGTCATTCAGTGTTTGAAAGGCCACAGACTGCCGATTAATGAAAGCCCAGCCGGCTTGTGGTGGGGAGTGTATACGATTTACGCAGGGCTGACGGGAACTGTGTTTGCGACATATGGAGACACACTGCGGGGGTTGCAGGGAGCCCTTCTTGTAAGCGCTGTATGTTTCTTTTTGTTAAGTGTTTTCAAGGTCATTGACAGACTTGCAAAATTGTTTACTCCGGTTGTAACGGGCGTCTATTTATTGCTTCTTGTCATGCAGCTGAGTCAGCCCATTATAAAAGGAATTCTCGGAATCGGTTATCGACAGGACGGGGTGGACGGTCTTGTATTTGGCCTGGCGCTTGTTGTGATCGCTGCCGCCTTTATAATGACAAATTCGAACATCATGTTTTTTAAGCAATATTCTATTTTATTAGCCTTGTTCGGCGGATGGGTGCTGTTTGCGGCTGCCGGAGCGGCAAAGCCGATTGAAATGCCGGACCGGCTGTTTCAGCTGCCTTCTCTGTTTCCTTTTGGGACACCATTATTTAACAGCGGCCTGATCATCACTTCTATTTTTATTACCATCTTGCTGATCGTGAATATGCTGGCGAGCATGAAGGTCGTGGACATCGCCGTGAAAAAATTCAGCAAACAGCCTGATGGAAAGCATCATGAACGCCATGCCGGTTTTGCCGCTTCATTCAGCCATCTGCTTAGCGGTTTGACGGGAGCTATTGCGCCTGTTCCGATTTCGGGAGCCGCGGGTTTTATTGAAACGACCAAAATGCCTTCTAAAAAACCGTTTATGCTCGGCAGTATTCTGGTTATCGTGATCAGCGTAATCCCGTTTTTTATGAATACGTTTGCGAGCCTGCCGTCACCCGTTGGATTTGCGGTGAATTTTGTTGTGTTCTCCGCAATGGGCGGTCTGGCCTTTGCCGAATTTGATTCATATGAGAAAGAAGAATCAAAAAGGGTGAGGTCTATCATCGGCATCTCGCTGCTGACAGGGGTCGGTATCATGTTTGTTCCTGAAACTGCGTTAAAGGGATTGCATCCGGTATTTATTTCTCTATTAAGCAACGGGCTCGTATTAGGTACGCTTGCTGCAATAGCGGCTGACCAGTTCCAGCTTTGGCGCAGGAGAAAATCCGACAATCTCGTGTCAACGGAGAACAAACATTGAATTTTGGTGCAGGTGCGATAAGATAAATGATATGAGTTTAACGAAAAGGCGGGAGAGATAGATGAAAGTTTTTATCATATTAGGGGCCATTAACGCCCTGCTTGCCGTGGGACTCGGAGCATTCGGCGCTCACGGATTAGAAGGGAAAATACCTGATAAATATCTTCAGGTTTGGCACACAGGCGTGCAGTATCATATGTATCACGCCCTTGGGTTATTCGTTGTCGCGTTTCTGGCTGATAAATTATCCGGCATAGGCAGTGTCACGACAGCCGGCTGGCTGATGTTTGCGGGAATTGTGCTGTTTTCCGGAAGCTTATATATTCTAAGTGTGACGCAAATCTCTATTCTTGGAGCGATCACCCCGCTCGGCGGTGTGGCGTTTATTATTTCTTGGATTATGATCGTTGTCGCAGCCGTCAAATATCTATAAACAAAAAAGCCAATCCTCATCATATGAGTGATTGGCTTTTTTCTTATCTTGGCGAATAGGACGCCATGGAATATGGATACGTATAAGCAATTTCTTCATCAAATGTAATGTAATCGAGGTAGATTGTCAGGAGCAGGTAGCGTGTTCCTGATTTCGGGTCGCTGATAATAATGTGATCCCGGCCCGCAGCTTCGATGACGCCGCGAAAAATCTTCGAGCCCCATTCCTTGCTGTTTTCAAATGTCATATAAATGGTGGCCGTTTTTCCCCGATTCAGGCGCAAAATATTCTCGATGTAAGATTCCTCAACAGGCAGCATGCCGGGAACGCTTTGGCCCGGTCCTGACGGTGTAGGCCCCGATGGAATTTGAAAACCGCCGCCCTGCTGCTGGCCCGGGAATCCAAATCCCTGCTGTCCTTGTTGTCCTTGCTGTCCCTGCTGCATTGGCATCATTGGCTGCATCCCCATTGGCTGCATTTGTGAGCCTTGGCCTTGCTGCGGGTACGGGTTGGCACCAAACTGAGGCTGATACCCCTGCATATTATCAAATGCCTGCATTTGCTGATATTGATTTTTTTTCGGTTTCATATCGTTCCTCCTTTTTATGAAAACCATTCAAAACATGTTCTGGATGTATAGGTGAACGCTCCGCGATGACTCACCTCCGATGGAAAACGATCTTAGTCGCTGGTGCGATTTTTATCTCTTTCACCTTATGAGGCTGATGCTTGGATTATGCTGAAAAAGAACAGCGGACCGATCAGATTTCGCTCTGGGCATCCGCTGTTTTTCAGAGACATACACAAACTTTTCGCATATTGGTTTGTATCCCTAGCGCAACTTGAGCATAAGCAACATAAGATAACGATAGTTTCAGGTGTGAAGTTCCAAGAAGGAGGTGTAGGATTTGCCGAAAGTATCAGTCATTATGACGAGCTATAACAAAAGCGATTATGTGGCAAAGTCCATTTCTAGCATACTCTCACAAACGTTTTCAGATTTTGAATTGTTTATTATGGATGACAATTCCAATGAAGAGACGCTGAATGTAATCCGTCCTTTTTTGAATGATAACCGAGTGCGTTTTTATCAAAGCGATGTATCTGGAGTGATGGAAAGAACAGAAAAAACGAGGTACGCGGCACTGATCAATCAGGCGATTGAGATGGCGGAGGGTGAATATATCACCTATGCGACGGATGACAACATCTATATGCCGGACCGCCTCCTGAAAATGGTGCGGGAGCTCGATACCCATCCTGAAAAAGCTGTGATTTACTCAGCCTCCAAAACCTATCATTTAAACGAGAATCGCGACATTGTAAAAGAAACTGTCAGGCCTGCCGCTCAAGTGACATGGAACGCGCCGTGTGCAATTGATCATTGCTCGGTGATGCACAGGTATTCGGTGCTTGAGAAGGTAAAGGAGAAGTTTGGCTCCTATTGGGATGAAAGCCCGGCGTTTTACCGTATTGGAGATGCCCGGTTCTTTTGGAGAGTCAATCATTTTTATCCGTTTTACCCACTGGATGAGGAGCTGGACCTGAATTATATTACCGACCAATCGATTCACTTTCAGCTGTTTGAATCAGAAAAAAATGAATTTGTCAGGAACCTTCCTCCGCAGCGAAATTGCCGAGAGCTGCGTGAATCATTAAAAAAGCTTGGAATGGGGTGAGAGCTTGTCGGCCTATTTAAGCAATTATTGGGTGCTGTACCGGAAGTACGTGGAGCTTTTTGACAAACTTCGCTACAAAGGGATTCCGCTTGGGCTTATCAGTAATTTTTATCAATACATCAGCCCTGAGCTGAGGGTGATGATGGAAGAAGAACCGGAATTATTCGGATCGGTGGATCAGCATATCGATGAGGGACAGATTCAGCCGTTTTTTGAAGAAAGAATCCGAAAAATCGTTAAAACAAATGTCAAACCTGTTAAAGGGAAAGTCATTTTGCACTTTGATTACCTGCGTTTTTCAAACGAAAATTACTATCAATTTGATCCTGAAAAAACGGCTGTTTTGGCCAGATGGAGTTTGCCGCATTATTGTGATCTGCCTGTAATTAGCAAGCGGGAGATTGCGGATTCATGCCAAAAAGGCGATTCGAAGCAGTATCTCGAAACAGCCTGTTCGCTTCTCGCCCCTTATGATGATCACCCGGCATTTGGTGATCAAGCGTTTCGCGACCGGCTTTTCAAAGATATTCCTTTATTTATAGAGGCCATTGATACAGTTGATGCGCTGTTTGAACAGGAAAAGATTTCAGCTGTTATTGTCGGAACGGCAGAAGACATTTACAGCAGGGTGCTCGCTCTCATGTGTCAAAGAAAAGGGGCCGTCAGCATTTGTCTTCAGCATGGCGCATTGATGGGAGATGAAGCCTTCATTCCTGTTTTTACAACCTATCAAGCTGTTTTTGGTGCGTATGAAGCAGAGTGGTTCATACGAAAAGGCTGTAAACCCGAGCAGATTCTCGTAACGGGACATCCCCGCTTCGATCAGATTTTTAACAGAACGCCTATGGATATGTCCATATTCTATCGAAAACTTGCTTTTCAGCCGACTAAAAAAATTGTGCTCATTGCCACTCAGCCCTTTTCAGAAGATTTTTATTCCGGTGTGCTGCAGGGGCTTTCTGATCAGAAGCAGCTGCAGATTATTATCAAACCCCACCCGTGGGAAATCGGAAAAAACAAGCTTGATCTGTATCACGAGGCGGCGAAAAAACATAAAACATGCAGAGTCATCAAAAAGGAGCTGGAGCTTTATGATTTGCTGCCGTATGTTGATGCCGCAGTGACGCAAACCTCGACAGTCGGTCTTGAAGCCATGCTGTTTCAAAAGCCTGTGCTGATCGGAAAATCGTCCGGAAATCGCTCGTATCCGTATTATGAGTCTCTTGGCGATTTTATGTTTGACCAGCCGGATGAACTAGCGCACACCTTGGTTGAAGTTCTTCGAAGGCCCGACGTGCATCAAAAAGCAGAAGAGGCGCGCCTGGCATTCATAGCGGCTAATTATCCGGTGGCAGAATCAACAAATGCTTTATTTGCGGAACTGAAAGCCAAAACAGGGGTTGATTACAGGCGGGAAGATACTGAATAAAATGATAGGAGCGCAAAGAAATGGTGCAAAAGAGAAATCATTTTCTCCCTTACTCATTGCCGTTAATCGGTAAGGAAGAAATTCAGGAGGTTACAGAAACGCTTGAATCGGGATGGCTCTCTAAAGGCCCGAAGGTTCAGCAGTTTGAAAAAGAGTTTGCCGCGTTTGTCGGGGCGAAGCACGCCGTGGCGGTGAATTCATGTACCGCAGCTTTATTTTTGGCTTTGAAAGCAAAAGGGATCGGGCCCGGGGACGAGGTCATTACCTCTCCGCTTACGTTCAGCTCGACCGCCAATACGATTATTCATACGGGAGCGACGCCTGTGTTTGCGGATATTGACGAAAACACGCTCAATATTGACCCGGTAAAGCTTGAGGCGGCCGTCACACCGCGAACGAAAGCAGTTGTGCCCGTCCACTTTGGCGGGCAGTCCTGCGATATGGATGCAATATTGGCTATTGCCCAAAATCATGGTTTATTCGTGCTGGAGGATGCGGCACATGCGGTATATACGACTTATAAGCAAAGAATGATCGGTTCTATCGGGGATGCAACGGCATTCAGCTTTTACGCCACCAAAAACCTCGCGACAGGGGAAGGCGGCATGCTGACGACTGATGATGAGGAGCTTGCTGATAAGATCCGGGTGCTAAGTCTTCACGGCATGAGTAAAGCCGCATGGAACCGTTATTCTTCAAATGGCAGCTGGTACTATGAAGTCGAATCGCCCGGCTATAAGATGAATATGTTTGATTTGCAGGCGGCCCTCGGACTTCATCAGCTGAAACGGCTGGATGATATGCAGAAACGGAGAGAAGAGATTGCCGGCCGCTATCAAACCGCTTTTCAGCAGATTCCTGGGCTGATCACGCCGTTTGTCCATGATGACGGCAGGCACGCCTGGCATCTATATGTTCTGCAAGTTGATGAAAAAAAGGCCGGGGTTACGCGCAGCGAAATGATTACGGCTTTAAAGGATGAATACAATATCGGCACTAGCGTTCATTTTATTCCAGTACACATTCATCCGTATTATCAAAAGCAATTTGGATATAAGGAAGCGGACTTTCCGAATGCCATGAATTACTATAAACGAACCCTTTCTCTCCCGCTCTATCCATCAATGTCTGACGACGATGTAGATGATGTCATTGAAGCTGTGCGGGATATCGTAAAAGGGGCTGATTAAGTGTATACGGTAAAAGAAAATGTCTCCAAAGAGGCAATTGAGGAATTTCTCCAAAGCAGAAAGCTTACATTGGATGTTCCGTATCAATTTTCCCTCGGCCTTTTTGAAAACAGCAGGCTCCAAGGCGTATTGCTTTACGAAGATTCTTTGTGGGAAAGCAAGGTGCTTCAGAAGAAAGTCATGAACGTCAAACTTCTTGCGGCAAATAGTACCGGGCAGCTAAAGAGGCTGTTTGAAGCTTTTTATACTGTACGCCAAATGGATGAAACGGATTTTATCTTTGTCCGTGTTCCGGCTGAAGATATCGGAGCCGCGCATGTGATACAACAGCAGCCATCCTCTTACTTTGTCGGGAGTTTGCTGAAGCTGGCGATGCCTCCGTCTTTTTATGACAAAACACCGCCATTTTTTGAACTGGGCCCGCCTGAGCCCGGAGACACAGAAGCGATATGTGAGCTGGCCCGAGACTCGTTTACAAAAAGCAGATATTTTCAGGATCCTCATCTCAGCCGCGATGCAGCAAACGAAATATTTCAGGAGTGGACACGAAACAATCTGAATGGAAGGGCGGCGGTCAATATTGTCGCTAAACACAATGGCGAGGTCATCGGCTATCTTCAGGGCTTATCAAGAGATGATGAGTGCATTCTCGATTTGATGGCTGTAAAGCCGGGATTTGAAGGGAAACGTATTGCGTTTCATTTATTGGCGAATCTCATAGAACAACCGGAGACCCAGAAGCATAGAACGGTAACAGCGGGGACGCAGCTTCACAATGTAAGGGCGATCCGCCTTTATGAACGAATGGGCTTCACCGCTGAACAATCGTATTACTATTATCATATTTGGCCGGGCAAGGAGGCGAAATAATGGCAGCGTTTCAGATCGCGAATAAAACTGTAGGCAAAGACGCTCCTGTTTTTATTATTGCTGAGGCGGGGATTAATCATGACGGGAAGCTTGATCAGGCTTTTGCGCTGATAGACGCCGCGGCGGAAGCGGGAGCGGATGCCGTGAAATTTCAAATGTTCCAAGCTGATAGGATGTACCAGAAAGATCCTGGTTTGTACAAGACGGCAGCGGGCAAGGACGTCTCTATTTTTTCTTTGGTTCAATCTATGGAAATGCCTGCTGAGTGGATTTTACCGCTATTGGATTACTGCCGCGAAAAGCAGGTGATCTTTTTAAGTACGGTATGTGACGAGGGGTCAGCTGATCTGCTTCAGTCTACCTCGCCGAGCGCTTTTAAAATCGCATCCTATGAAATTAACCATCTCCCGCTGCTTAAATATGTCGCCCGGCTGAACAGGCCGATGATTTTCTCGACAGCCGGAGCTGAAATCTCTGATGTTCACGAAGCTTGGCGCACCATCAGGGCAGAGGGAAACAATCAAATTGCCATAATGCATTGTGTGGCGAAATACCCAGCACCGCCGGAGTACAGCAACCTCAGCGTCATTCCGATGCTTGCCGCCGCTTTTCCTGAGGCGGTAATCGGCTTCTCCGATCATAGCGAGCATCCGACAGAAGCGCCGTGTGCCGCGGTTCGGCTCGGAGCAAAACTGATAGAAAAGCATTTTACGATCGATAAAAATCTGCCGGGTGCCGACCACTCGTTTGCATTAAATCCGGATGAATTGAAAGAAATGGTCAATGGCATCAGGAAAACGGAAGCTGAGCTGAAACAGGGGATCACAAAGCCGGTCTCAGAAAAACTGCTTGGCAGTTCATACAAAACAACGACCGCCATCGAAGGAGAAATCAGAAACTTTGCATACAGAGGCATTTTTACAACAGCTCCGATTCAAAAAGGTGAAGCCTTTAGTGAAGACAATATCGCAGTGCTTCGGCCCGGACAAAAGCCGCAGGGGCTGCACCCGAGATTTTTTGAACTGCTGACCAGCGGTGTTCGGGCTGTAAGAGACATTCCGGCCGACACAGGCATTGTCTGGGATGACATTTTACTGAAGGACAGCCCGTTTCATGAATGATATTCTCTTTATCATTCAAGCAAGAATGGGTTCAACAAGGCTTCCGGGAAAAGTGCTTCGGCCGCTCGGATCGAATCGTTTACTTGATATTCTCGTTCACCGTGTCCGGCAAAGCGCGTTTTACCAAAAGGATCGGGATAATCTTGTCATCGCCACGTCTGACAAAGAAACTGACGACATATTAGAGGCGCACTGTATCAAACAAGGCTTTCGTGTTTTCCGCGGGAGCGAAGAACGTGTCCTCGATAGGTTTGTGAAGGTCATAGAAGCTGTTAAACCGTCAGTCATCATCCGGTTAACGGGTGATAATCCGTTTGTCGATCCGGAGCTGCTCGATGTAATGATTAAGGCGCATTTTGATCAAGGGTCGGATTATACGTATATCCTGAATGCCCCATTAGGGATTTGCGGCGAAGTGGTCAACGCCAACCTGTTAATTGACATCAGCCGTATTCAGAATATGGAGGATCAATATCAGGAGCATGTCACGTTATATATAAGGAATCATCCAGCTCTTTATCGTGTGCAGTTTTTAGAGGCGCCGGAACGATTTCGCGCCCCTCAATATCGGCTGACCATTGATACAAAGGAAGACTATGAATCGATAAAGGCTCTCTATCAAAAAGCAGGCGAGCGCCCCGATGTATCCGCCTCAGAGCTTATCACCCTTCTGAACCGGAATCCCGATGCGGCAATCGAACGAGAGGCTGAATAGCCATGCATGTTGGGATCTTCGCAGACGGCGGCTATGAAAAGGGAATGGGCCATGTTGTCCGGATGAAGAGACTTGCGGAGGGGCTCAAACAGCGATGCTTGATTACGTTTTATACGAATCAGGATTCTGAAGCGTTTCTTCATGAAGAGCATTGGCAGGTCATCGTAAAGCCGGAGCTGCAGCAGCACGAGTTTATTCTCCGGGAAATAAAAAGCAAGAAGCTTGATTTGCTTTTGTTTGATATTCTAGGCGCGCCTGCAGAGCTGTTAAAGAAAATAAAGACGGAGACAGATGCGAAAATTGTTCTTTTTGAAGAGAAAAACGGTAAATCGATTCAATATAGTGACTCAGTCATTAACGGAATTTACGGTGACATCAGAAGCAGGGTGTACGTTCAGGGAAACACACGCATCTATGAAGGCCCGGACTATCTTATTCTTCACCCCGCCTTTCAGGCCGCAAGAGAGGATTACACACTTAAGAAAGACTGCCGCAATATCCTTGTTGCATTAGGAGGAAGTGATCCGAAGCAGCTTATTTTTAAAGTGCTGGCTGCCGCTGATCAAGTCCCCGACATAAAAGACAAAAACATAATGTTTGTAATGGGGAGCGCTTCACCGCATCAAGAGGCAGTCCGAAGGCGGATCGAAAAGAAGCCGCAGTACAAGATGATCGAACAGACAAATGATATGGCAGGTTTGATGAAACAAGCGGACGCAGCCATTGTCGCCGGCGGCATCTCTCTATATGAAGCCATTTGCATCGGCGTGCCGTGCCTTGTTCTTTCTCAGGTTGAGCATCAAACGGCAACAGCAAAAACATTTGCTGGCCAAGGCGCCGCTCTTGATCTTGGTTTGGGTGAGCTTGTACCGGATGAAACACTCATCTATCAGATGTCACGCATTATGAGCAGCTATCCTCTTCGCCTTTCTTTGCATAAGGGAGGAAGGCCGCTCGTGGATGGCAAAGGCATTATGCGGGTAACAGCTATTCTTCAAGATTTATATGAACAAAAGATATAAAAATGCATGTAAGGAAGTGTTAATGTGAAAGGTGTTATTTTAGCCGGAGGAAACGGCTCACGCCTTATGCCCTTAACGAAAGCCGTCAACAAGCATTTGCTTCCTGTAGGCCCGTATCCGATGATATACTGGTCGATTATGAAGCTGGAGGAAGCCGGAATAAAAGACATTTTACTCATCAGCCAAAAAGAGCATATGCCGCAATTTTATAAACTGCTTGGAAACGGAGAAGAGCTTGGCGTTACTATCACTTATCAAGTACAGCCGGCAGCATCGGGCATTTCGGATGGGCTGTCTTATGCAAAGCGCTTTACGAAAAAAGAGTCTTTCATTTTATTATTAGGTGATAATATATTTGAAGATTCATTAAAGCCTTATACAGAACGCTTTGAACAGCAGGGGAAAGGAGCAAAAGTGCTTCTGAAAGAAGTTGATGACCCGGAACGCTTCGGGATTGCTGAGATTGATGAGAAAAACAAGCGGATTCGTTCCATCATCGAAAAGCCCGAACAGCCACCGACCAACCTTTGTGTTACCGGCATTTATATGTATGATGCAGAGGTGTTTTCGTATATTGAACAAATATCACCATCAAAGCGCGGCGAGCTGGAAATCACCGATGTGAATAATCTATACATCGAAAACAGCCAGCTTACGTATGATGTGTTATCAGGCTGGTGGGTAGATGCCGGAACTCACGAATCGCTTTATCTCGCTTCCCAGCTTGTACACCAGGCTTTACGGAAAGGACAGGACGAAAAGTGATGGCAAAATCATATTTAATTACAGGCGGGGCCGGCTTCATCGGGCTCACGTTTACAAAGCTCATGCTGAGGGAAACGGAAGCGCGCATTACCGTTTTAGATAAACTGACGTACGCCAGCCACCCGGAGGAAATGGAAAAATTAAAGCAAAACAGCCGTTTTCGCTTTGTAAAAGGGGACATCAGCGTTCAGGAGGATATCGACCGCGCTTTTGACGAGACCTACGATGGCGTCATTCACTTCGCAGCAGAATCGCATGTGGACAGAAGCATTTCCCAAGCGGAGCCGTTTATCACCACAAATGTCATGGGGACATACCGATTGGCGGAAGCGGTCTTGAAAGGAAAAGCCAAGAAGCTGATTCATATTTCAACAGATGAGGTATACGGGGATTTAAAAGCGGATGATCCCGCGTTTACAGAAACGACGCCGCTTTCTCCTAATAACCCATACTCAGCCAGCAAAGCAAGCTCTGATTTGCTCGTGTTGTCTTATGTGAAAACCCACAAGCTTCCGGCCATCATTACACGATGCAGCAACAATTACGGACCTTATCAGCACAGCGAAAAAATGATTCCGACGATTATCCGTCATGCGAAGCAGGGCCTGCCTGTTCCGCTGTATGGCGATGGACTCCAGATCCGAGACTGGCTGTTTGCGGAGGATCATTGCCGCGCGATCAAGCTGATTTTAGAAAAAGGGACCGACGGCGAGGTGTATAACATCGGAGGCGGAAATGAACGCACGAATAAAGAGCTGGCGAGTGCCATTTTGAAGCATCTGGGCTGTGAGGAATTGTTCGCCCACGTGGAAGACCGAAAAGGGCATGACCGGCGCTATGCGATCAATGCATCAAAGCTGAAAAACGAACTGGGCTGGCGGCAGGAAGTGACGTTTGAAGAAGGCATTGCGCGTACGATTCAGTGGTATACAGACAATGACCGATGAGAAGGTGATCTGATTGACAAAGGTATTGGTGACTGGGGCGGGAGGACAGCTTGGCTTGGAACTATGCCGCCAGCTGAAGCAAGCCGGATATGAGGTCATTGCGTTAACAAAGAAGATGATGAACATTGCTGACCAGCGCTCAGTACGGCATTCGTTTGGCCATTATCAGCCGGATATCGTGGTCAATAGCGCCGCGTTTACGTCGGTTGATCAATGCGAGAAAGAGCTTGATAAAGCGTACTTGATTAACGGAATCGGCGCTTATTATACAGCGCTTGAGTCAACCCGCATCGGAGCTCAATATGTTCATATCAGCACGGACTATGTATTCAATGGGAAAGGAACCCAGCCATATAGGGAAGACGATCCCCTCGATCCGAAAACCATTTATGGCAAAAGCAAAAGGCTCGGAGAAGAACTGATACGATTAACGACAAAAGACAGCACGATCATCAGAACATCGTGGGTGTACGGACATGGCGGCAGTAATTTCGTTGAAACCATGCTGAAGCTTGCTGAAACGAAACAAGAGCTTCGGGTTGTCAGCGATCAAATTGGTTCGCCGACTTATACGAAGGATTTAGCAGAAGCGGTCATCAAACTGTTCAGCCATCCGCCGGGCATCTATCATGTCAGCAATTCAGGCATATGCAGCTGGTATGAGTTTGCGACGGCAATTATGGAAGAAAGCGGGCTGGAAACAGCCATTTTGCCTGTAACGACAGAGGAATACGGGAACAAAACGCCCCGTCCGGCTTACTCTGTGCTGAGCCATCGGGCCATTGAAGAAGCCGGCATCCGTCCCCGCCACTGGCGGGAAGCGTTACGGGAGTATTTGCAGGAAAGGAGCAGTGCGTGTGATTGATGGAGTCAAGGTAAAAAAATTGACGAAGCATAGCGATGACAGAGGCTTTTTTGCTGAGCTGGTCCGGGACGATGAGAATCTCCTTGAGCATTTTGGGCAGGCCTCTTGGTCGAAAAGCTATCCGGGTGTGATTAAGGCATTTCATTATCATGAGAAGCAGGATGATCTCTGGTTCTTCCCAACCGGCCACGCTCAGGTTGTCCTATACGATCTTCGAGAGGATTCAAAGACAAAAGGAGAAACGGACGTCTATTATATGGGCGAAGACAACCCGATGCTGTTATTAATCCCAAAAGGGGTGGCTCACGGATACAGAGTGCTGGGAGAGACGCCGCTGACAATTATCTATTTTACCACCATGTCGTATAACCCGGATCAGCCTGATGAAAAAAGAATTCCGTGGAATGATGAGACGATCGGTTTTAACTGGAACACTGAATTCAGATAAAAATAGGAACGTGATCAATCGAAGAGCAGAGGCATCTTCGACTTTTTTTGTCCTTTTTTAAAATAGGATAAAAGATAGGAAATGTCAGGCGGATGTTACTAGAAAAAGAGAGAGAAATCGTCCATTTGAACCTTGTATAAACAGGAAGGAATTCTCAATGAATTCCAAGTGTTAATATTCCTTAAAAAGCATTTACTTCCATGGAAAATGATGATAGATTAATTTTTAAGAAAAAGAAACTGGTAATTCGCGAATTACGAAAAGGCGCTTTTTCTGCAGAGGACGCTCTGGCCAAATTTCAACAATCAAATAGGGGGAAATGTCATGTTAAAAAGAACTTCATTCGTATCTTCATTATTCATCAGTTCAGCTGTTTTACTATCAATCTTACTTCCTTCGGGCCAAGCTCATGCACAGTCTGCATCAATCGAGGCAAAAACAATTAACAGCACGAAAGAGTGGACCACTTCTGATATTGAAGTGACATATAAACCAAATGCGGTGCTTTCTCTCGGAGCGGTAGAATTTCAATTTCCTGACGGGTTTCATGCTACGACAAGAGATTCAGTGAATGGAAGAACACTGAAAGAAACACAGATTTTAAACGATGGAAAAACAGTCAGACTCCCGCTTACGCTTGATTTGTTAGGCGCATCCGAATTTGACCTCGTCATGGTGCGCAAAACCCTTCCGCGCGCAGGCACTTACACGATTAAAGGCGATGTAGTAAACGGTTTGGGAATCGGCAGTTTAAATGCTGAAACGCAGCTTGTGATTGACCCTCGTTAATAAATAGATTTTTAATCAGAGACTGAGATGTTTTCAGTCTCTTTTTTGTTGATAAAAAAAGCTGGTACGGATCTTGCATGATGATAAGGGTGAATCCAATGCAGAAAGGAATTGGCGGGCTGATTTTTTAAAGCGCTTACATTACAGCCGGCCAAAAAAACAATGAGGTGAAAAAGATGTCAGCAAAGCAAGTCTCGAAAGATGAGGAAAAAGAAGCTCTAAATTTATTTCTGTCTACCCAAACAATCATTAAGGAAGCCCTTCGGAAGCTGGGTTATCCGGGCGATATGTATGAACTCATGAAAGAGCCGCAGAGAATGCTCACTGTCCGCATTCCGGTCAAAATGGACAATGGGAGCGTCAAAGTGTTCACAGGCTACCGGTCACAGCACAATGATGCTGTCGGTCCGACAAAGGGGGGCGTACGTTTCCATCCAGAAGTCAATGAAGAGGAAGTAAAGGCGTTATCCATTTGGATGACGCTCAAATGCGGGATTGCCAATCTTCCTTACGGCGGCGGGAAGGGCGGTATTATTTGTGATCCGCGGACAATGTCATTTGGAGAACTGGAAAGGCTGAGCAGGGGGTATGTCCGTGCCATCAGCCAGATCGTCGGTCCGACAAAGGATATTCCAGCTCCAGATGTATACACAAATTCGCAGATTATGGCGTGGATGATGGATGAGTACAGCCGGCTGCGGGAATTCGATTCTCCGGGCTTTATTACAGGTAAACCGCTTGTTTTGGGAGGATCGCAAGGACGGGAAACGGCGACGGCACAGGGCGTCACGATTTGTATTGAAGAGGCGGTGAAGAAAAAAGGGATCAAGCTGCAAAACGCGCGCATCATCATACAGGGCTTTGGAAACGCGGGTAGCTTCCTGGCCAAATTCATGCACGATGCGGGCGCGAAGGTGATCGGGATTTCTGATGCCAATGGCGGGCTCTACAACCCGGACGGCCTTAATATTCCTTATTTGCTCGATAAACGGGACAGCTTCGGTATGGTCACCAACTTATTTACTGACATCATCACAAATGAGGAGCTGCTTGAAAAGGATTGCGATATTTTAGTGCCTGCCGCGATTTCCAATCAAATCACAGCCAAAAACGCACATAACATTCAGGCGTCAATTGTTGTCGAAGCGGCGAACGGCCCGACAACCATTGATGCCACTAAGATCCTGAATGAAAGAGGCGTGCTGCTTGTGCCGGATATCCTGGCGAGTGCTGGCGGCGTCACGGTTTCTTATTTTGAATGGGTGCAAAACAACCAAGGATATTATTGGTCAGAAGAAGAGGTTGCAGAAAAACTGAGAAACGTCATGGTCAGCTCGTTCGAAACAATTTATCAGACAGCGGCAACACATAAAGTGGATATGCGTTTGGCGGCTTACATGACGGGCATCAGAAAATCGGCAGAAGCATCGCGATTCCGCGGATGGGTCTAATTTGAGAAGCCTCCGCAAAATAATTTTGCGTTTGTTTTTTGCCTAAAGAGCAAAAATCGCAAAATAAATTTGCGTTCAAGATCGGAAATAGAGAAAGATGATCACCTGTTAGACAAATTTCTGTTCGATTCAACAAGTTTTTTCAGCAAAAGACAAGAAAATGGCATGATTCTTGCATTTTTATTCATATGCGAAGATATATTTCATAACACGAGGGGGACTACATATGACAGTCACATACGCGCACGAACCATTTACCGATTTTACGGAAGCAAAGAATAAAACTGCATTTGGGGAGTCATTGGCCTTTGTAAACACTCAGCTCGGCAAACATTATCCGCTTGTCATAAATGGAGAAAAAATTGAAACGGACCGCAAAATCATTTCCATTAACCCGGCAAATAAAGAAGAGATCATTGGGTACGCGTCTACAGCAGATCAAGAGCTTGCTGAAAAAGCAATGCAAGCCGCATTACAGGCATTTGATTCCTGGAAAAAACAAAGACCGGAGCACCGCGCGAATATTCTCTTTAAGGCAGCGGCTATTTTGCGCAGAAGAAAGCATGAATTTTCAAGCTATCTTGTGAAGGAAGCGGGAAAACCGTGGAAGGAAGCAGATGCGGACACGGCTGAAGCGATAGACTTTTTAGAGTTCTATGCGCGCCAAATGTTAAAGCTCAAGGAAGGGGCTCCGGTGAAGAGCCGTGCTGGCGAGTTCAATCAATATCATTACGAAGCGCTTGGCGTCGGCATCGTCATTTCTCCATTTAACTTCCCGCTCGCAATTATGGCGGGAACAGCGGCGGCAGCGATTGTGACAGGAAATACGATTCTCTTAAAACCGGCTGACGCAGCCCCGGTAGTGGCAGCAAAATTTGTCGAGGTCATGGAGGAAGCGGGCCTGCCAAACGGCGTTCTGAATTACATTCCGGGAGATGGAGCGGAGATCGGTGATTTCTTAGTTGAGCATCCGAAGACACGGTTTGTCTCATTTACAGGTTCCCGTGCAGTCGGCTGCCGGATTTATGAGCGAGCCGCCAAAGTGCAGCCGGGCCAAAAATGGCTCAAACGGGTAATTGCAGAAATGGGCGGAAAAGACACAGTGCTTGTCGACAAGGACGCTGATCTTGACCTTGCTGCATCCTCTATCGTGTATTCAGCATTTGGATATTCAGGACAGAAGTGTTCTGCGGGCTCCCGCGCGGTCATCCATCAGGATGTTTATGATGATGTGGTGGAAAAAGCTGTGGCGCTGACCAAAACGCTGACTGTCGGCAATCCAGAAGATCCTGATACGTATATGGGTCCCGTGATTCATGAAGCATCCTACAACAAAGTGATGAAATACATTGAAATCGGCAAATCTGAAGGCAAGCTATTGGCCGGCGGAGAAGGCGATGATTCAAAAGGCTACTTTATTCAGCCGACGATCTTTGCAGATGTTGATGAAAACGCCCGCTTGATGCAGGAAGAAATTTTCGGTCCGGTTGTTGCGATTTGCAAAGCGCGTGATTTCGATCATATGCTGGAGATTGCCAATAACACGGAATACGGATTAACAGGCGCGCTTCTGACGAAAAACCGTGCGCACATTGAACGGGCGCGCGAGGATTTCCATGTCGGAAACCTATATTTTAACAGAGGATGTACCGGAGCAATTGTCGGCTATCAGCCGTTCGGCGGTTTTAATATGTCAGGAACAGACTCAAAAGCAGGGGGTCCCGATTACTTAATTCTTCATATGCAAGCCAAAACAACGTCCGAAGCTTTTTGATTTGAGAGAAATAAAATCGTGCGATTCTTTAGAGGATCGCACGATTTCAACTTTTTGATCAGGAGGACAATTTATGCAGTATACAAAAATCAGTCACATGAATCCGGCTGAAAGAGTGGAGGCGCTGACAGCATCTCTGGTCAGCCTCAGCAGCGTGAACGGCACCGTTGGAGAAGGGACAAAAGCAGATTTCATCAAAGAAGTGATCACGAGCTATCCATATTTTCAGGAAAACCCCAGTCATGTGTGGGAACAGGCCATTCCCAATGACCCATACAATCGCAAAAATATTTTTGCGTTTATTAAAGGACATGGAGAAAGCCGAAATACAGTCATTTACCATGCCCATCTGGATACAGTTGGAATTGAAGATTTCGGCCCTTTAAAGGATATCGCTTTTGATTGTGAGAAATTGGCCGAGTATTTCAGCCGCTATGAGTTCGATCAGGATGTTCAGCGGGATGCCAAATCAGGCGATTGGATGTTCGGAAGAGGATCTGTCGATATGCAAAGCGGCATCGCCGTGCATTTAGCCAATCTCCTGCATTTTTCGGAGAACCTTGAGACGTTGCCGGGAAATGTATTGTTTATGGCCAATCCCGATGAGGAGAGCCAGCATTCGGGCATTCTCGCCAGCATTTCAGAGCTGAACCGGCTAAAAAAAGAAAAACAGCTTCACTATTTGGCTGCTATTAATACGGATTTTATTACCCCGCTTTACGATGGTGATCAGACAAGATATATCTATACCGGAGCCGCGGGAAAACTGCTGCCGTGCTTTTACATCCACGGGCGGGAAGTCCATGTTGGCGATACACTGGCAGGGATTGACCCGAATTTCATTTCATCTGAAATCACAAGCCGTCTCCACAATAACATCCATCTGGCAGAAAAGGTTGAAGGGGAGTTGGTTCTGCCACCATCCTGTTTGTATCAGCGTGATAACAAGGAATCCTATAATGTGCAAACGGCTGTCAGCACCAGCTTGTATTTCAATTGTTTTATTTATGAAAGAACAGCAAAAGAAATGATGGATTTGCTTATTGAAGTCACTGAGGAAGCATGCCGAGAGACACAACAAAAATTATCAGATTATTATGAAGAATATGCAAAAAGAGCCAACCTGCCAAAGAAACATTTATCATGGGACATTCAAGTGTATAGCCTGGAGCAATACTTAGAAAAGCTGAGAAACCGGGGGATTGATCCCGAGCAGTGTATCGAGCAGACATTCAAAGCCAACGAGCACCTTGAACTTCGCATGAGATGCTTTCAGGCAATCGAAGAGCTTCAAAAGCTTGACCCCGATCAAGGCGCAAAAGTCATTCTATTTTACGCACCTCCTTACCTGCCGCATAACTATTTGAAAGAAGATAGCACAAGAGATCAGCTTTTGCAGCATGTGATTAAAGAAGCGGCTGACAAAACAGCTGAATCGACAGGCGAAACATTTGTCTTCAAAAAGTTTTTCCCCTACTTGGCAGACGGCAGTTTTTTATCACTGCACGAAACCGATGGCGAAATTGATTCTTTTATCAGGAACTTTCCTGGGTGGAATAGGATTGGGACCATTCCGTTCAAAGACATACGCAAGCTGAATATTCCATCCATTAATATGGGTGTGTACGGAAAAGACGGCCATAAATGGACAGAACGAGTCTATAAACCGTACACATTTCATGTATTGCCTCTCCTCATACAGCAAACCACCGTTCACCTTTTGCAGAGCTACCGGATGACCATCACGGCAAAAGAATCAAAGGGGGAAGGATGATGCAGAATCATAAAAATGAATTGCAGCGCAGCATGAAAAGCAGGCATTTGTTTATGATTGCTTTGGGAGGGGTGATTGGCACTGGGCTGTTTCTAGGCTCTGGCTTTACCATTAGCCAGGCGGGACCGCTCGGCGCCATTGCCGCTTATATCATCGGCGGATTTTTAATGTATCTCGTCATGCTTTGTTTAGGAGAATTGGCTGTTGCCATGCCGGTGGCCGGATCGTTTCAGGCCTACGCCACTAAATTTCTGGGACCGTCGACAGGCTTTATGATTGGCTGGCTGTATTGGTTCAGCTGGGCGAATACAGTGGGGTTAGAGCTGACGTCAGCAGGCATTTTGATGCAAAGGTGGCTGCCCTCCGTTCCGATCTGGATATGGTGCCTCGTGTTCGGCATCGTCATCTTTTTGATTAATGCGCTCTCTGTCAGAAGCTTTGCAGAAATGGAATTTTGGTTTTCAAGCATCAAAGTGGCGGCGATCATATTATTTATTGTGATTGGCGGAGCCGCTGTGTTTGGCTTGATTGACTTTAAAGGCGGACAGGAGACACCCTTTTTGTCTAACTTTATGACTGATAGAGGACTTTTCCCTAATGGGGTGCTGGCCGTTATGTTTACGCTGGTCATGGTGAACTTCTCCTTTCAGGGAACGGAGCTTGTCGGCATTGCGGCAGGGGAAAGTGAAAGCCCGGAAAAAACACTGCCAAAGTCCATTCGAAATGTCATTTGGCGCACGCTGTTTTTCTTTGTGCTCGCTATGTTCGTCTTGGTTGCCATCCTTCCGTACAAAACGGCGGGGGTGATTGAAAGCCCATTTGTAGCGGTACTCGATCAAATCGGCATCCCATTTTCGGCAGATATCATGAACTTTGTCATCTTAACAGCCATTTTATCTGTTGCTAATTCGGGGTTGTATGCGGCGTCGCGTATGATGTGGTCACTTTCATCAAATCAAATGGGTCCATCCTTTCTCACCAGACTGACAAAAAAAGGCGTGCCGATGAATGCCCTGCTGATTACGTTGGGCATTTCAGGCTGTTCGCTGCTGACAAGTGTCATGGCCGCAGAAACAGTGTATTTATGGTGTATCTCAATCTCGGGCATGGTGACAGTTGTCGCGTGGATGTCCATTTGTGCGTCGCAATTTTTCTTTCGCAGACGTTTCCTTGCTGAAGGCGGAAATGTGAATGATCTGGAGTTCAGAACGCCGCTTTATCCGCTAGTCCCGATGCTCGGATTTTGTTTATATGGCTGCGTGTTGATCAGCCTTATTTTCATTCCGGATCAAAGAATCGGCTTATACTGCGGTGTGCCGATCATTATTTTCTGCTATGCATACTATCATCTAAGCATCAAAAAGCGTATAAATCATGAACCGATTGAAAAAAAGCAGACAGAGGCGCAATAGAAAAAGCTCTCCGGGAGGCCGGAGAGCTTTTTCTACGTGTTACATCCTCATGTATTTTTAGAATGAAATATAGAAATATATAATGGGGTTTAAATGAAAATAATAAATGTTATAAAGATTTCGTTCGAATTGTAAATAATGAAAAAACAATGCTAAACTATAATACAACTTTATGATAAGAAGATTATGGAAGAGGTGTTTGAGAAAGAATGAACAGCAATCAAAACAATGACATCAAAACAAAACATCATTTTCCGTTATTGTTGGCACTGGCTTTAACGATGGGGGTATTTGCAGCCGGATCTGAAGAGCTTGTGATCTCACCGCTGCTGCCGGATTTAGCAAAAGCCTTCAGCTCAGATGTCAGTGTCCTTGCATTATCTATCAGTATTTACGGCATTATGATTTTTATCGGTGCGCCGCTTTTGGTTCCATTAGGCGATAAATACTCCAGAGAACTGAGCTTATTGGCCGGGCTTATGATCTTTATCATAGGAACGGTGATATGCGCTTTGGCTCAAAATATTTTTTTCTTCTTTTTAGGCCGGGCGCTCTCGGGATTGGCTGCGGGAGCGTTTGTTCCGACCGCATACGCAGTTGTCGGTGATCGTGTTCCTTATACATACCGGGGCAAGGTGATGGGACTGATCGTTTCAAGCTGGTCGCTGGCGCTGATTTTCGGAGTGCCGCTCGGATCATTTATCGGCGGCGTCCTGCATTGGAGATGGACGTTTTGGATTTTCGCCTTGATGGGCGTTTTAGTTGTCCTGCTGATTCTCCTTGAAATGCGCCGCCATGCCCAACATAAAAACAGCGGCAAGGAAGAAATAGAAGAGCCGGCAGGAACATTCCGGGATGCGCTGAAAGTTCCTCGTGTACCTGTTTATATCACGATAACCTTTTGTAATATGATTGGTTTTTACGGTATGTATTCCTTTTTAGGCACCTATCTTCAGGACGTTTTTACCGGAGGAAACACGGCTGCGGGCTTATTTATCATGATTTATGGAATCGGGTTTTCCATGAGTGTGATTACAGGAAGGATAGCCGACCGCATCGGAAAAATGCGCTCCCTTTTGATTGCGTTGGGGGTCATCAGCGTACTGCTGGCGTGTTTACCATATGCGCCGGCGTCAATGTTTCTGTTAATCGTCAGCCTATTTATTTGGGGATTAATGCAAAGTTTGACGGTGACGCTGCTCAGCTCCATTTTGAGTAACTGCTCAGAGCGTCATCGCGGAAAAGTCATGGTGTTTTACAGCCTCGCCTCGAATCTGGCCGTGACATTAGGTTCTGCTTTAATGGGACCCGTTTATGTGGCATACGGCTATGCAGCTGTCGGATTGATTTGCGCAGCCATCACAGTCCTCGGATTTGTGCTCAGTATATTCGCATATAAAAAGTACGGCAAACTTGAGCAGAAGGCCGATCAGTCCTTATCTCAATAAACAAAGTTTCTAAACTCCTATAATTAAAAACCCTTTATAAAGGGTTTTTTTGTTTGTATGGGAATAATTATCAATATTTTCAAAAAACATTGACAGTTCAATTGCCGCTGGATAAAATTTACTTAAAATTTTAAAAGATTGGTTGGTGCTCATGATTATATTGGATAATAGCATTCAGACAAAAAAAAGAACTGATTCACTATCCAAACTCATTACAGTCAACACGCTCGGCCCTGAGGGGACAAGCAGTGAGTACGCAGCAAAGCATTTCATTTCCAATTTTACTCTTCTACAAGGGCTGAACAGTAAATTGTCCTTGCATGATACTTTTGAATCATGCATCGAAAGGACGCTCCAAAGCCCGCTGGAATATACCATCGTCCCACATGCTTACGATGGCATTAAGCATTTCTACATGAGGCCGGATTTGCAGCTATTGCAGATCTTCAGGTGCGATACACCGATGTACGGCCTGGCTGTTCGTCCTGATTTTGAATTCAGAGACGATATGCTTGATACATCTGTTATTGTTTCACATCCTTCACCTATTAATTTAATAAAATATTTTACCCGCAAAGATGTTCGTTTCAAACTAGTCAATTCAACCAGTCAAGCCGCAAGAAAAGTAAAAGAAGGTTTGTATGACATTGCCTTAACCAATGAGCTTGCACGGCAAAAGTACGGGCTAACCTTTGTAAAAACATTCAAAAGCATTCCAATGAGCTGGTCATTATTTGGAAAAGGAGACGTTGATGATGAAAACTAAAGAAGATATGCAGGAGCTTTATTTCCCGACACCGAAATTAATTGAATGGGAAAACGGAGTGAGGCAGTATTCAACCGTACGAGGGGATACTGAAGTATTAATGTCTTACGTCCCGCCGCATACCAATGTTGAACCCCATCAGCATAAGGAGGTCCAAATCGGCATGGTCGTTTCTGGCGAGCTGATGATGACTGTCGGAGATGTGACAAGAAAAATGACAGCCTTGGAATCTGCCTATATCGCGCCGCCGCATGTGCCTCACGGGGCAAGAAACGACACAGACCAAGAAGTGATTGCTATTGATATCAAGCGGCTGAAAGCTGATGAAACATATACAAGTCCTGAGGACTACTTTTTGGATATTTTCAAAACAAGAGACCTGCTGCCGGGCATGGAAGTCACGTTCTTTGTTGAGGATTGGGTAGAAATTATGCTTGCCAAAATCCCTGGAAATGGCGGAGAAATGCCTTTCCATAAACATCGGAATGAACAAATCGGCATCTGCATCGGCGGCGGCTATGACATGACGGTCGAAGGCTGCACAGTCGAGATGAAATTCGGCACAGCCTATTTCTGTGAGCCTCGTGAAGATCACGGTGCCATCAACCGTTCGGAAAAAGAATCAAAATCGATTAATATCTTCTTCCCGCCGCGCTACAACAGAGCAAAAGCAAAAAAAAATGAAGGCGGATGAATGATCATGAACCTCACCGATAAAACCGTCCTCATAACAGGAGGCGCATCAGGCATTGGTTATGCTGCGGTTCAGGCTTTTTTGGGCCAGCAGGCCAATGTGGTTGTGGCGGATATTGATGAAGCGCAGGGAGAAGCAATGGTACGAAAAGAAAATAATGACAGGCTGCACTTTGTGCAAACGGACATTACAGACGAAGCTGCCTGCCAGCACGCAGTTGAATCGGCGGTTCATACATTTGGCGGACTCGATGTCTTGATTAATAATGCAGGCATCGAAATCGTGGCGCCTATTCACGAGATGGAGCTCAGCGATTGGAACAAGGTGCTGCAAGTCAATTTGACCGGCATGTTTTTAATGAGCAAACATGCACTCAAGCATATGCTGGCCGCCGGCAAGGGCAACATCATTAATACGTGCTCTGTCGGCGGACTCGTGGCATGGCCTGATATTCCTGCCTATAACGCCAGCAAAGGCGGGGTTTTGCAGCTGACTAAATCAATGGCCGTTGATTATGCGAAGCATCAAATTCGCGTGAACTGCGTATGCCCGGGGATCATCGACACACCGCTGAATGAAAAATCATTCCTTGAAAATAACGAAGGCACACTTGAAGAGATCAAAAAAGAAAAGGCGAAGGTAAATCCGCTGCTGAGGCTTGGGAAACCTGAAGAAATCGCAAACGTGATGCTGTTTTTAGCCTCGGATTTATCAAGCTATATGACCGGAAGCGCCATCACCGCAGACGGAGGATACACCGCACAATAGAGAAGGAGTGTTTTACATATGGAGAGAAAAACAGTATTGGTCATCGCTGATCTTGGAGGCTGCCCGCCGCACATGTTTTATAAAAGCGCTGCTGAAAAATATAACCTGGTCAGCTTTATTCCAAGACCTTTTGCAATTACAGCCTCCCATGCAGCATTGATTGAAAAATACTCGGTCGCGGTCATAAAAGATAAAGACTATTTTAAGAGTTTAGCTGATTTTGAGCATCCTGACTCCATTTATTGGGCGCATGAGGATCATAACAAGCCTGAGGAAGAGGTCGTCGAGCAAATCGTCAAGGTTGCCGAAATGTTTGGGGCGGATGCCATCACAACAAACAATGAATTATTCATTGCTCCGATGGCGAAAGCCTGTGAACGTCTGGGCCTGAGAGGTGCCGGCGTGCAGGCAGCCGAAAATGCCAGAGATAAAAATAAAATGAGGGACGCTTTTAATAAGGCCGGAGTCAAATCGATCAAAAACAAACGAGTCACAACTCTCGAAGATTTCCGTGCTGCTCTTGAAGAGATCGGCACACCTCTTATCTTAAAGCCTACATACTTAGCGAGTTCAATCGGTGTAACGCTGATTACGGACACTGAGACGGCAGAAGATGAATTTAACAGAGTCAATGACTATCTGAAATCAATTAACGTGCCAAAGGCGGTTACGTTTGAAGCGCCGTTTATCGCTGAAGAATTTTTACAGGGTGAGTACGGAGACTGGTATCAAACAGAAGGGTACTCCGACTATATCAGTATAGAAGGCATCATGGCTGACGGTGAGTATTTCCCGATCGCCATTCATGATAAAACGCCGCAAATCGGGTTTACAGAGACATCCCACATTACGCCGTCCATTCTGGATGAAGAGGCAAAAAAGAAAATTGTCGAAGCTGCCAAAAAGGCAAATGAAGGGCTTGGCCTGCAAAATTGCGCAACACATACAGAGATCAAGCTAATGAAAAACAGAGAACCGGGTTTAATTGAATCGGCAGCCAGATTTGCCGGCTGGAATATGATCCCTAACATTAAAAAGGTTTTCGGCCTTGATATGGCGCAATTATTATTAGATGTCCTCTGTTTCGGAAAAGACGCCGATCTGCCGGACGGATTATTGGATCAAGAGCCTTATTATGTTGCCGACTGCCATTTGTACCCGCAGCATTTCAAACAAAATGGCCAAATTCCTGAAACTGCTGAGGATTTGGTCATTGAAGCGATCGATATTCCGGACGGGCTTTTAAAAGGGGATACTGAAATCGTTTCTTTTTCGGCCGCAGCACCAGGCACTTCAGTTGATTTGACATTGTTTGAAGCTTTCAATTCCATTGCTGCATTTGAACTGAAAGGCAGTAATTCACAGGATGTGGCTGAATCAATCAGACAAATTCAGCAGCATGCAAAGCTGACGGCAAAGTATGTGCTGCCAGTATGAAACAGCTGAAACCCAACTCTAAATACTTGCTTTACGGGCAGGCGCTATCGTTCATGGGAGACTATTGTGTTCTCCCTGCCCTGCTCATTTTGTCTACATATTATCACGATTATTGGGTGACGTCCGGGGTCATCGTGGTCAGAAGCATTCCGATGGTGTTTCAGCCGTTTTTGGGGGTTCTGGTCGACCGGTTAGACAGAATTAAGATCATGCTGTGGACGGATATCATCAGAGGCATCATCTTTTTGGGGCTCACATTTCTTCCAAAAGGCGAGTATCCGCTGATTTTTCTGGCCCTGCTGTTTATTTCTTATGGAAGCGGCGTGTTTTTTAATCCCGCCCGTCTCGCTGTCATGTCGTCCTTGGAATCAGATATTAAAAGCATCAACACGTTATTTGCAAAAGCGACAACCATCTCCATTATCGTCGGGGCGGCTGCCGGAGGGCTCTTTCTGTTAGGGGGATCTGTAGAGCTGGCTGTTGCCTTTAACGGTGTGACATACCTGGTTTCGGCATTTTTTATCAGCCGTATCAAGCTGCAATTTGTGCCGATTCAATCTGAAAACATTAAAGAGGCCTTTCAGTCTTTTAAGGAAGGACTCAAGGAAATCAAAACCAATGCATTCGTATTAAACGCCATGTTTACGATGATTACAATGGCTTTGCTGTGGGGAGTTGTGTACAGCTATTTTCCGATTGTCAGCCGCTTTTTGGGTGACGGGGAAATCGGCAACTTTATTCTCACGTTCTGCATCGGTTTCGGCGGCTTTATCGGAGCGGCGCTTGTCGGCAAATGGGGCTTTAACAATAATAGAGGCCTGACGTACTTTACCGTTTTATCCATTGTCTCGCTGGCGCTGTTTTTATTCACGCCGATTTTCGCTGTTTCTGTCATCGCGGCGATCCTCTTTTTCATCGCGATGGAATACGGGGAAGTGCTTGCAAAAGTGAAGGTTCAGGAAAATGCGGCAAACCAGATTCAAGGGCGCATTTTTTCAGTGGCTGAAGCGTCTATCGGATTATGCATTTCTATTGGTTCAATGTTCATTAACATCCTCAGCGCTCCGGTCATTATGGGGCTGATTGTCGTGATCGTATGCGGTTTGTTTCTGCATACGAAGCTCGTCAACAAATCGTTTTTGGAACGGGATAACAAAACGGAGCAAAAAGGAGTCTTTTAGATGGAAATAACACCGTCCGATGTCATCAAGACACTTCCAAGGCAGGAGTTTTCTCTCGTTTTTCAAAAGGTAAAGGAATTGGAAAAAACGGGGGCCCATATCATTAATCTCGGACAGGGGAACCCTGACCTTCCCACTCCGCCGCATATTGTGGAGGCTTTGCGGGAGGCGTCCTTGAATCCTTCGTTTCATGGATACGGCCCTTTCAGGGGCTATCCTTTTTTGAAGGAAGCAATCGCTGCTTTCTATAAAAGAGAATACGGCGTGACAATCAATCCTGAAACGGAGGTCGCGCTTTTCGGAGGCGGGAAAGCCGGTTTGTATGTGCTGACACAATGCCTGCTCAATCCGGGAGACATCGCTTTAGTCCCGAATCCAGGCTACCCTGAATATTTATCAGGGATTACGATGGCGCGAGCTGAGCTTTACGAAATGCCGCTGTATGAAGAAAATGGCTATCTGCCGGATTTTGAAAAGATTGATCCAGCCGTGCTGGAAAAAGCGAAGCTTATGTTTTTAAACTATCCGAACAACCCCACTGGAGCTGTGGCTGATGCGGCTTTTTATGCAAGAGCTGCTGCTTTTGCAAAAGAGCATCATATCCATTTGATTCATGATTTTGCATACGGAGCGTTTGAATTCGATCAAAAACCGGCCAGCTTTCTTGAGGCAGAGGATGCCAAAATTGTCGGAGCAGAGCTTTATTCATTTTCAAAAACATTTAACATGGCCGGCTGGAGAATGGCGTTTGCGGTTGGGAACGAAAAGATCATTCAGGCTGTCAATGAATTTCAGGATCATGTATTTGTCGGCATGTTCGGCGGGCTGCAGCAGGCAGCGAGTGCGGCGCTTTCTGGAGATCCGGAGCATACGGAATCGTTGAAACGAATTTATAAGGAACGAATTGACTTTTTTACGGCGCTTTGCGAAAAGGAACTGGGCTGGAAGATGGAAAAGCCAAAAGGAACCTTTTACGTATGGGCTGAAATTCCGAATACGTTTGAGACATCTCACCAATTTTCCGATTACTTGCTGGAGCATGCCCATGTCGTAGTCACACCGGGCGAAATTTTTGGAAGCAACGGAAAAAGGCATGTCAGAATCTCAATGGTGTCGAAGCAGGAGGATCTGAGGGAATTTGTCATGCGGATTCAAAAGCTGAACCTGCCGTTCGGGTCATTACAAGAAACATCCCGCTAAAAAGCGGGATGTTTTTATATGCTTTTCATGCTGCCGCCATCAGCGGAAATTTGCTGTCCCGTGATGTAGGAGGCTTCCTCAGAGGCAAGAAATGCGGCGAGCGCTGCGGTTTCTTCGGCTGATCCGACCCGTTTCATCGGAATCCCGGAAGCAATCTGTTCTTCTGCTTTCTGTTTGGATATGCTGTTCTTTTTCATCACATTTTCCACAAATTGATGATAACGGTCTGTAGCGATAAAACCAGGATTCAGACAGTTGACAGTAATGTTGTGAGGAGCAAGCTGGATGGAAATATTTTTACTGGCGTTAATTAAAGCGGCATTCATCATACTGTTTGTGAACATGTTGGCGCCGGGTTCCTTCCACAGATTTCCGACAATGTTGATGATTCTGCCAAACTCGTTTTGTTTCATCAGTGAGGAAGCACGCTTGATTGCGTCAATATAGGCAACGGTCTTTTGAGTGAACGTGGCCGTCATATCCTCTATATTGCAGTTATCAAATGTGTCAGGCGCGCCGCCCGGGATATTATTAATCAGAACATCAAGCCGTTCGCATTGAGATTCGATTGCCTGAAAAATGGCCGCTCTCGTATGCTGGTCAGACATATCGCCCGCAAGGACAATGACGCTCGCCTCAGGATGCTTGACCAAAATGTCTTCTTTGACAGATTCAATATTATCCAAATTTCGCGAATTAATGACGAGGGAAAAATGCTGGTCTGCTAATTTCAGAGCGATTGCTTTCCCGATCCCTTGACTGGCTCCCATAACAAATGCGGTTCGTTTTGACAAATAACTGCACCCCTTTGAAAAAATTGGATTATTATCTACATCGTAAGAAAAAACGAAGAAAATAGCAAATTTTATTTAAATTCTGATAAAGGAGAATTAAAAAACTCCCGCCGGATGGGCGGGAGGGGATATTATACATATAGGAATTGAGGAAGTGTATCAAGCGAAAGGTGATTGCCGACAAAGAATGAACCAAATTCGCCATAGCGAGCGCTGACTTCGTCAAAACGCATTTCGTACACTAGCTTCTTGAATTGAAGGACATCATCGCTGAATAATGTAACGCCCCACTCGTAATCGTCAAAGCCGACAGAGCCGGTGATGATCTGTTTGACTTTGCCCGCATAGCTGCGGCCGATTAAACCGTGGCTTCTCATCAAGTTTCTGCGTTCCTCCATTGAAAGCATATACCAGTTGTCGTTGCCGGATCTTCTTTTATCCATTGGATAGAAGCATACATATTTTGATTCCGGCAGTTCAGGGTAAAGGCGCGCGCGCACATGCGGATTTTCGTAAGGATCGCCGTCACCGCTTGCCAAGTAGTTGCTCAGCTCTACCACTGATACGTAGGAGTATGCCGGAATGGTGAATTCAGCAAGTCTTGATTTGTTGAATTCAAGCTCAATTTGATTTAATTCTTCCATTGTAGGACGAAGGATCATCAGCATAAAATCAGCTTTTTGGCCGACGATGCTGTAAAGAGTTTGCGATCCTTTTCCTTCTTTTTGGGCTACGCCCCATTTTTCAAGCAACCCGGTGAATTCATGTATGATAGATTGGCGCTCATCACTGGACAGAAGCTTCCAGGAAGCCCAATCCATTGTGCGGAAATCATGAAGCGCATACCAGCCGTCAAGCGTTTTTGCCGCTTCATTCGTCATTTGCTGTTCACTCATTTATCTTCACTCCCATTATCTTTTCATGATTGCCTTCACTATACCATAGTTTATCCGATTCTACTGTGGAGAAACCTTGAACATCCCTTCCGTATAACTCCAACAAAATAGAAGAACCTATAAAGGAAGATTGAGTCACTTAAATTAGTTAGAAAAATAAGATTTTTTTATGAAAGCGCTATAATGAAAGTTGGCTGTTTGAATTTGATTGGAAGAAGAGTATGCTAGTAAAAGAAAGCGTTTTTGTAACTTTTTGAGGAGGTTTTATTGTGGCAGATTTATTTTCAACAGTGCAAGAAAAAGTAGCTGGAAAAGACGTTAAAATTGTATTTCCTGAAGGCTTAGACGAGCGTATTTTAGAAGCGGTCAGCAAGCTTGCAGGAAACAAAGTGCTGAATCCGATTGTGATCGGCAATGAAAATGAGATCCAAGCAAAAGCAAAAGAATTGAACCTTACGCTGGACGGCGTTAAGATTTATGATCCTCATACATATGAAGGCATGGAAGACCTTGTACAAGCATTCGTAGAACGCCGCAAAGGCAAAGCGACTGAAGAACAGGCTCGTAAAGCATTATTAGACGAGAACTACTTCGGTACAATGCTGGTGTATAAAGGACTTGCAGACGGACTTGTAAGCGGAGCTGCTCACTCAACTGCTGACACTGTCCGCCCGGCTCTTCAAATCATCAAAACAAAAGAAGGCGTGAAAAAGACTTCCGGCGTGTTCATCATGGCTCGCGGAGAAGAGCAATACGTATTCGCAGATTGTGCGATCAACATTGCGCCTGACAGCCAAGATCTTGCCGAGATTGCGATCGAAAGTGCCAATACGGCAAAAATGTTCGACATTGAGCCTCGCGTGGCAATGCTCAGCTTCTCTACAAAAGGCTCAGCAAAATCTGATGAAACAGAAAAAGTAGCGGATGCAGTGAAAATCGCGAAAGAAAAAGCGCCTGAACTGACTCTTGATGGCGAATTCCAATTTGATGCTGCATTTGTTCCATCTGTAGCTGAGAAAAAAGCGCCGGATTCTGAGATCAAAGGGGACGCTAACGTATTCGTATTCCCAAGCCTTGAAGCAGGAAACATCGGCTATAAAATCGCTCAGCGTTTGGGCAACTTTGAAGCGGTAGGACCAATCCTGCAAGGTTTAAATATGCCTGTAAACGACCTTTCAAGAGGATGTAACGCTGAAGATGTTTACAATCTCGCATTAATTACAGCGGCGCAAGCACTGTAATAAAAATGAAGACGATGGCAGCTCTCGACCGAGGGCTGCCTTTTTGCGCTTCCGTATAGCCTTCTTTACCAAGACGGATGATATGAGTACAATAAAGAAAACTAATCATAACCATATATTTCATTAATGACAGGGGTGGGGTTTTTGTATTACGACGTGCTGAAAACGTTTATAGCGGTGGTAGAAGAAAAAAACTTCACAAAAGCGGCGGAAAAGCTGATGATCTCCCAGCCCAGCGTCAGTCTGCATATCAAAAATCTTGAGAAAGAATTTCAAACGGCTCTTCTGAACAGGTCGCCAAAACACTTTACGACAACACCGACAGGAGACATTTTATATCAAAGAGCAAAGCAAATGGTGTTTCTCTACGAACAAGCCAAGGCTGAAATCTATGCGCATCATCACTATGTGAAGGGTGAATTGAAAATAGCTGCAAGCTTTACAATCGGTGAGTATATTCTTCCGCCGCTATTGGCCCAGCTGCAAAAGCTGTATCCAGAGCTGAACCTCGATGTCATGATTGGCAATACAGAGGAGGTCAGCGAGCGTGTGCGGATGCTTCAGGCTGATATCGGGCTGATTGAAGGACATACAAACGAGAATGAGCTGGAAATTGAACCGTTCATGGAGGATGAAATGTGCATTGCCGCTCCAAATCAGCATCCGCTCGCCGGGCGGAAAGAGATTTCGATCAGCGATTTGCAGAACGAAGCGTGGGTGACAAGAGAGAAAGGCTCCGGGACGAGAGAATATCTCGATCATGTACTCAGTTCAAATGGACTTCGGCCGAAATCAATGTTCACCATCAGCAGCAATCAAGGTGTAAAGGAAGCGGTGATTAACGGCATGGGACTTTCTGTTCTATCCAGAAGCGTACTGCATAAGGATTTGATCCACCGCGAAATTTCAATTCTGCATATTAAAGATTTCTCGTTAAAGCGCAAGCTGTCTTACATTCATTCTCCTCTCATGGAGAATACAAAAAATAAAGAAATTTTTATTACGATGCTGAAAAGCAATTATCAATCACAGCTGCTGAAATGATATAATAGTTTTCGTTCAATAAGCCTAACATGAAAGGGTTTTACATAGATGGCAAACCAACCGATTGATTTACTGATGCAGCCGAAATGGAGAGTCATTGACCAATCCAGTCTCGGCCCTTTATTTGATGCGAAGCAATCCTTCGCAATGGATGATACGCTGTGCATGTCCGTCGGAAAAGGCGTGTCGCCGGCGACAGCGCGCTCATGGGTGCACCACGATACAATTGTCCTTGGAATACAGGATACACGCCTCCCGTTTTTGCAGGATGGCATCTCCTTGCTGGAGAGCGAAGGATACCGTGTGATCGTACGCAATTCCGGCGGTCTTGCCGTCGTATTGGATGACGGTGTTTTAAATATCTCTCTCATATTCGAGGACGAAAAGAAAGGCATCGATATAGACAAAGGATATGAAGCGATGGTCGAGCTGATGAGACGAATGCTGAGACCGTACAACGCAAAGATCGAAGCCTATGAAATTGAAGGGTCTTATTGTCCCGGCAGCTATGACCTCAGTATAAATGGCAAAAAGTTCGCCGGCATCTCTCAGAGACGCGTTCGCGGCGGAGTCGCTGTTCAAATTTATCTCTGTGCGGATAAAAGCGGCAGTGAAAGGGCCGACTTGATCAGACGATTCTATCAAGCGGCGCTGAAAGACAAACAAAACGATAAAAAAGGCGTCTATCCGGAAATACGTCCGGAAACGATGGCGTCCTTAAGTGAGCTTCTGCAAAAAGACATCTCCGTACAAGACTTAATGTTCGCTTTATTGACGGAATTAAAAGCGTTAAGCACTCATCTTTACTCTGCCGGACTGTCCACTGATGAGGAAATGGAATTTGAGAAAAACCTCGTCCGGATGGCTGAGCGGAATGCAAAGGTATTTGGGTGAACGTTCTTCGCATGCCGGCTGTATATGCCGGCATGCATTTTTTATCACAAGCGGCATTTTACCCCAATAATCTTATTTTCAGATAAATCCTTCTTACATACAGATAACCACAGCAAAAAGAAAAACGATAAAATGACATCAGCATCCATATTAAAGGGGAGAGGCAGATGAAAGGGAATATTTACAGCCTTTTTGTATTGATTGCGGCTTTTTTCTGGGGGACCACGGGAACCGTTCAGGCATTGGCTCCAGAAAGCGCCACACCGCTGGCATTTGGAGCGTTCAGGTTATTAATAGGAGGAAGCGCCATGCTGCTTGCGGTTTGGATCAGCCGGGAGCTTCACGTGAAAAATTGGTCATGGCCGCTCGTATTTTTAGCCGCTGTTTGTATGGCGTGTTACCAGCCGCTGTTTTTCACAGCGGTTAAAGAAACGGGAATTGCAGTGGGAACTGTGATTGCCATCGGCAGTGCGCCTATCATTGCCGGGACCCTCGAATGGGCTGTATTGAAGAAACGCCCGCGAAACTCCTGGTGGATTGCGACTGTGCTGGCTTTAACGGGTTGCTGGCTTCTGTTTTCCGACAGTTCCAATGTTCGGATTAATGTGGCTGGTGTTCTTATGGCGCTTGGAGCGGGTGCTTCTTTTGCAGGCTATACGCTCATCAGTAAAGCGATGATGAAAACCCAGCCTCCTCGAGCGACCTCTGCCGTTGTATTCATGCTCAGCGCCATCTTGCTGACGCCGCTATTATGGCAGTCAGATATCTCGTGGATATGGACCCCTAGAGGACTGGGAACAAGCCTTTACATCGGGTTAATTGCAACATGTGCCGCATACTTTTTGTTTGCGAAAGGGCTTACCGGGGTTCCGGCCTCGGCGGCGGTCACGCTGTCTTTAGCGGAACCGCTGACGGCTTCATTGCTTGGCGTGTTTTTCATAGGGGAAATGCTTTCGCCTTCCTCGTGGCTGGGCATTGCGCTTATGATGCTGGGGCTTTTGGTCATTTCTGCTGCGCCTCGAAAACAAAAAACGGCCGAGGCAGCTCACATGTCTTAATAGATTCACATAAGCTTCGCCTCATTTTACAAGAATAGCTGATCCGGCTGCAAAATGAGGAAATTCTCTTTTCTCAATAGAAAAGGGGATTTTGTACATGGCGAAAATCCCAAAACAGCTGCCCGTTTTGGGATTTTTCTATGTCATTCCGCTAATTTTTCTAAATTGCCGTTCCGGTCCATTTTGAAGGACGGAGAGGCATGTTCATCTTCTTCAAATAAAACTAGCTTTCTGGCTCTGTTCATAATTTTCACCAAGGTTTCATAATCTTCTTGGATCGTTTTTTGGTCTTTTTCAAGCTTTTGAACTTCTGCCTCTAGCTGCTCTGTTTTGTTTTGCAATTCCTGATTTTCTTTCTTTAAACGCTCGTTTTCCATTTTTAATGCTGATGATTGTTCGTTATTGCCTTCGTAATTCTGCAGGAAGCGGATCACATCATTCATCGTCATCTCAGGCGCAGCTGCAGGCGTTTGAGGAGACAATAAGTGTGATAGACTAGCTAACTCTTCCTTAAAGCTTTCATCAACAAAAGGCATATGTTCGCCAGACATTAAAGGTTGCTCATTTTCGACAGAAGGTGTTTCCGTTTTAACCGGCTCTTCTGCAGCGGTTTCTTGAATGATTTCAGGATCCACGGCAGGAGGCTGATATAATAATCTTTTTTTCGCAGGCTGCCCGTTTCCGAGCGCTCTCATCCGCTGTTTTCGTTGTTTCTTCGCAAGCTGAAGCGCTTTTTCATATTGATGGCGGACCACTGCGTTCCATCTGAATCCGCAGGCTGCAGATGTCCGGTTTAATTTATCGCCGACTTCTTCAAAGGCGTTCAGCTGAGTGCTGCCCTCCCTCACATGCCGAAGCACTGTTTCGGCTAAAAGCAGATCGTTTTCCTCTGACCAAGCGTCTTGTCGCTGTTTTGTCATTTATCTCAACTCCCATTTTTCTTTTCATGGTATTAGAATGTCCAGGTTGGAAAATATTTATACAAATTGGCTGAAAGAATAGGAGATACGAAGGGTGGACCGGCTTGCAGGAACAGTCGAATCCTTGTAAAATGAAGAGTGATGTGATTTTTTTTTGAAACGTGATTTTAGGTTATTCACATAGATGAACATAGAAATGAAGGGAAGCGTACGTCATGGCTAATGAATTTCGAGTGTGTGATGATTGCCAAGCCACTAATATCAAAACATTGCTGCCGCGTTTGAAAGAAGTGGACCCGGACGCAAAGGTTGAGGTAGGATGCCAATCTTATTGCGGGCCCGGACGGAAAAAATCATTTGCTTTTGTGAACAATCGCCCGCTGTCAGCTCCGACAGAGGATGAGCTGATTGACAAAGTAAAAAAGAAAATAAAAAAGTAAAAACATATTTTTTCTTAGCCTCGGCCCTCAGGTCAGGCTTTTTTGCTTCACAAGATGTGTTTTTCATGAAGATGGAACAAATCGCCGGGCAAATTCAAGGATGTTTTCAAAGAATAGAGTCGATATAATAGAAACACGGCTAAAAAAAAGAGGGAATGACGATGGCGTATCCAAATGGAAAATTATCAGAAGAAAAAGTGTTTAAAGATCCGGTGCACCGCTATGTTCATGTTCGGGACAAGCTGATATGGGATTTAATCGGAACCCGTGAATTTCAGCGTCTCCGCAGAATTAAGCAGCTCGGAACGACCTATTTGACGTTCCATGGGGCTGAGCACAGCCGGTTCAACCATTCTCTCGGTGTCTATGAAATTGTCAGAAGAATGGTTGATGACGTCTTTAAAGGCCGCCCTGAATGGGATGACAGTGAGCGCGAACTCTGTTTGGCTGCGGCGCTGCTTCATGACCTCGGGCACGGGCCGTTCTCGCATTCATTTGAAAAGGTCTTTCACCTTGACCACGAGGATTTTACAAGAGGTATCATTTTGGGAGACACGGAGGTTAATCAGGTGCTCAGAAAGGTGAGCACGGGTTTCCCTCAGGATGTTGCTGAAGTCATTGCCAAAACATATAAAAACAAGCAAGTGGTCAGCCTGATTTCGAGTCAGATTGACGCAGACCGCATGGATTACCTCCAGCGCGACGCATATTATACGGGCGTCAGCTACGGCCATTTTGATATGGAGCGGATTCTTCGGGTGATGCGGCCGCGCGAGGATCAGATCGTCATTAAAGAAAGCGGAATGCACGCTGTCGAAGACTATATCATGAGCCGTTACCAAATGTACTGGCAGGTCTACTTCCATCCTGTGACCAGAAGTGCAGAGGTCATTTTAACGAAGATTCTTCACAGGGCGAAGCAGCTGCACGATGAAGGCTATGTCTTCACTCACGCTCCGGTTCATTTCTATTCTATTTTTGAAGGGAAATTGACACTGGAGGATTATGTAAAGCTGGATGAATCTATTATTTTGTATTACTTCCAGGCCTGGGAGGATGAAGAAGACGTGATTTTATCCGACTTGTGCCGCAGATTCATTAACCGCCAGCTTTTCCAATACGTTGAATTCAATCCTAATGAAGAAATGTCGGCTTATTTTGAGCTGACTTCATTGTTCAAAGAGGCGGGGATCGATCCGAGCTATTATTTGGTCGTTGATTCTTCATCAGATCTGCCATACGATTTTTACCGACCAGGAGAGGAAGAGGAGCGTCTGCCGATCCATCTCTTGACGCAAAACGGCCAAATTAAAGAGCTGTCCAGGCAGTCGGCTATTGTGGAATCCATCTCAGGTAAACGGCGGACGGACCACAAGCTGTACTATCCAAAGGACTTAATTTGTGACGGCTCTAAACATCCGGAAGCGAAAATGAAAATCCGGCAGCTGCTGGGACTGACATAGAAATTGGAAAGAAGGAAAAAGGAGATGTCGGGAATTTGTTGAAAGAACATGCAAAACTGATGAAGGTGTTCTCGGATTCTGGAGAAATCATCGGGCGAAAGAAGCTGCAGAAAATGATTTATATCGCCAAGAAAATGCAGTTTCCTTTCTATGAGAAATATGATTTTCACTTTTACGGACCATATTCAGAGGAACTGACGCTCCAGATTGAAGAGCTGTGCAACCTTGGATTTCTGCATGAGGTGAAGGAAAAAAAGGGCGGCTACTTTCAATATCGGTATTCTCTGACTGAGACAGGCTCCGCATTTTTAGACCATGCTGATCTGGACATGCCGGATATGAAAGGCTATATCGACAGTGTAAACAGCCGTTCATCACGGTTTTTAGAGCTGGTTTCCACGATCCTTTACTTTGACGGGCTTGAGGATGAGGAAAAGAAAGAAAAAGTCTTTACCATCAAAAGCAAGCAAAAATATACAAATGAAGAATATGACGAAGCGCTTCAATACATAGAGGAACTGAAGCAGATTTGTTAACCATACCAAGCAAAAGAAATGAATCGTTTCTTTTGCTTTTTTTATTGACAAAAGCTGCTAAGAGATTCATTATGGATAATAGTTATCCATAATGAATCAGGAGTGAATAGGATGAAAATGAAATCAGGAATGGAGCAGGCGGTTTCTGTGCTGCTGTTACTGTCACGGCTGCCTGTACAGGCTTCTTTGACGTCAGAGGCTATAAGCCAGCGATTGCGCGTGTCTCCGTCTTACTTGAAGAAGCTGATGAGAACATTGGTTCAAGCCGGTTTGGCAGAATCCTTACCAGGGACGAAGGGCGGTTTTACCCTGACGAAGCCTTTGGCTGACATTACGCTTTATGATGTTTATCAAGCGGTCGAAGGCAGAGGTTCGATGTATCAGGGGAAAGGCCTGCTGCAATCTGTATTTGAGGGTGAAAGTCACTGTGTGCTGGAGACAGTCATGGGGGAAATCGAGGATAAATGGTCCAATCTCATGAAAGAAGAATCCTTGCAGCATGTCATGGACAGAGTCGGGGAATTGTATGATCTTGAAAAAATAGATGAGTGGGTAATCAAGCAAGTGAAAGGGCAATTGTAATGAAAAATAGCGGGTCTATACAAGAATCAACATCATCAACAGGCATATCCGTGCTGATCGTGCTCGCACTTGGTTTCCTCATGGCAACTCTTGATGTGACCGTTGTGAATGTGGCGATGGCTGATATGAAAAACACTCTTTCAATGTCACTTTCAGGTGTAACGTGGGTTGTGGACGGGTACATTCTTACTTTTGCGTCGCTTCTGCTGGCGGGCGGAGCCTTGGCTGACCGTTTCGGCTCGAAGACGATCTATATCTTGGGTCTAGCCGTTTTTGTTCTGGCCTCCTGTTTATGCGCTGCATCTATAAATGGGCAGATGCTGATTGCCGGACGTCTCATACAGGGAATTGGAGCAGCTTTGTTTATGCCAAGCTCACTCAGCCTTTTGGCTGCCTCTTACCCTGATGAGCGGGTGCGGGCGAGAATGTTTGGGCTGTGGGCCGCGCTTGTTTCCGCCGCTTCAGCCCTTGGGCCTTTTATCGGGGGCGTGCTGGTAGAGTTGGCGGGCTGGCAGAGTATTTTTCTAATCAATGTGCCAATAGGGGCTGCTGCGCTCATTTCAGCTTACCGAATCCTCAGCCGCGTTCCGGGAAAAAGCAGCCGCGTGAACATCATCGGGCATCTGCTTGGCATGATGGCTCTCGGGTTTCTTTCCTATGCTTTGATACAGGGGCCTTCAGCGGGCTGGCGCTCGCCAGTGATTCTTGCAGCATTTACTGCAGCGATTTTGGCATTTGTGCTGTTTTTGTTGCGGGAAATTTCTGCAAAAGCACCCATCCTGCCGGCGTCCTTATACAAAAACGGCCGCTTCTCAGCTGCCCAATTTATCGGGTTTTTGCTGAATTTCGCCCTTTTTGGCGGCATGTTTATGCTCAGCCTTTTTTTGCAGGAAGCAGGAGGCGCAAGTTCCTTTATGGCTGGAGTGGAGCTGCTGCCGATGATGGCGGTCTTCGTGATCGGCAATCTGCTGTTTGCCCGTCTGGCGAATCGGTTTGAAGCCGGTCAGCTTATGTTTGTATCAATGGCGGTCAGCTGTATCATTGCATTGCTGTTGTTTGTGCTGATTTCTCCGGATTTTCCTTATTGGCAGCTGGCGGTGTTGATGTCTGTTATGAACCTCTGTACCGGTATTACAGTTCCTGCCATGACAACTGTGATCATGCAGGCTGCCGGGCAAAGACATACGAATATCGCCGGTGCGGCGTTAAATGCAAACCGACAAATCGGAGCCTTGGTCGGCGTAGCGATAACCGGGGTGATCATTCATCTGTCCGCCACTTGGTATGCTGGTGCCGGGTTTACGTTTTTGATGATGGGAGCGGCATACAGCCTCGCTGCATTGCTTGTATGGCTGTTTCTGGCTGCCCATAACGGGACTGCCGCGTCAGAAAAAAATGTAAATCACTGATTGCGCTTTGTGGGAATATATAGTAAGATATAAAAAATTATTGAAACAACAGGCACTGATAAGGACACGAGATGCTTTTTACGGTTTCCAGAGAGGGAAGGACAGCTGAGATCTTCCTAACGCAGGGAAAGCAGCTTACCGCCTTTGAGCCGTATCGGGGAAAACAAGTATCTGATACCGTCATGCTGCGTTACAGCATCTTTAAGCCGATCACCATGTGTAATTGATCGGGAATTTGGGTGGAACCACGGATGATCAACACATTCGTCCCTTTTAGAGGGATGGGTGTGTTTTTTTATTTGAATTGAATACATGCGAAGAAAAGGACATGAATGATAGTTACGGTTTTCAGAGAGGGAAGGAAAGGTGAGAGCTTCCCAGCTTAGGAATATCATTTACCGCCTTGGAGCAGCATTGGGGAACTGAAGTAACCAATGCCGTCTATGCTGCGTTACAGCACCGAGCCGACAACATAGTATTTGTCGGGAACTTGGGTGGAACCACGGGTTAATCACACACTCGTCCCTATCTGCGGGACGGGTGTGTTTTTTTATATATAACAATGAATAAGGAGTGTTCTAAAATGAGTAAACATGTACACATTCAGCTTCCGGACGGACAGATCCAGGAATATCCGAAAGGCATCACAATCAAAGAAGCGGCTGGTTCTATCAGTTCCAGTCTGCAAAAGAAGGCGGCCGCAGGTCAGGTCAACGGCAAGCTTGTTGATCTCAGTTTCAAGCTGGAGGAGGATGCTGAGCTTTCGATTGTCACACTCGATTCACAAGAAGGCTTGCAGGTGCTTCGCCACACAACAGCGCACGTGCTGGCCCAAGCAGTAAAACGGCTGTACGGCGAAGTGTCATTGGGGGTAGGGCCTGTGATTGAAGACGGCTTCTACTATGACATGAAGCTGGGGAAAAGCTTGGCATCAGGAGACTTAGAGGCCATCGAAAAAGAAATGAAAAACATAATAAATGAGAACCTTGAAATCAAACGTATAGAGGTTTCTTACGAAGAAGCTGAAGAGCTGTTTGCACAAAAAGACGAGCGGTTCAAGCTTGAGATTTTAAAGGATATTCCGCGCGGGGAGGATATCACACTGTACCAGCAAGGGGAATTCGTTGACCTGTGCCGAGGGCCGCATCTTCCTTCTACAGGGATGATCAAGGCGTTCAAACTGACAAGAGTATCAGGCGCTTATTGGCGCGGAGACAGCAAAAATGAAGTCCTGCAGCGGGTGTACGGGGTTGCCTTTCAAAAGAAAAAAGATTTGGATGCGCACCTGCATATGCTGGAAGAAGCGGCAAAACGAGACCATCGCAAGCTCGGCAAACAGTTAGGGCTGTTTATGTTTTCTGAAGAAGCGCCGGGGATGCCGTTTTATTTGCCGAAAGGGCAGATTGTCCGTAATGAGCTGGAGCGCTTCTCGCGTGAGCTGCAAACAAATGCCGGCTACGATGAGGTGCGTACGCCGTTTATGATGAATCAGCGGTTATGGGAGCAGTCAGGCCATTGGGACCATTATCGCGACAATATGTACTTTTCAGAAGTGGATGATACAAGATTCGCAATGAAGCCGATGAATTGCCCCGGCCACATGCTCATTTTTAAAAACAGCCTGTATTCTTATCGGGATCTGCCAATTCGCATGGCGGAATTCGGACAGGTGCACCGCCATGAATACAGCGGCGCTTTAAACGGAATGCTTCGCGTTCGGACGTTCTGTCAGGATGACGCCCATATTTTCGTTCGGGAGGATCAGATTGAGAGTGAGATCAAAGAAGCGATTCGGCTGATTGATGAGGTATATCGGACATTTGGTTTCGAGTATTCTGTTGAGCTTTCGACTCGCCCGGAGGATTCATTAGGCGATGACAGCCTTTGGGAAGCGTCGGAACGTGCCTTAGCACGCGTCCTTGAGGAGCTTGGCCTCTCTTATGAGATCAATGAAGGCGATGGGGCGTTTTACGGGCCGAAAATTGATTTCCACATAAAAGATGCCCTGAAACGGAGCCACCAATGCGCGACAATTCAGCTTGATTTTCAAATGCCGGAAAAATTTGATTTAACATATATCAACGAACTCAATGAGAAGGTTCGTCCCGTTGTCATCCACAGAGCGGTTTTCGGCTCAATCGACCGTTTCTTCGGCATTTTGATCGAGCATTACGGCGGGGCTTTTCCAGTCTGGCTCGCACCGATCCAGGTTCAAATCATACCGGTTTCGCACGTTCACTTAGACTATTGCAGAAAGGTGCAGGCGGAGCTGAAGCAGGCGGGGATAAGAGCCGGCATTGATGAGCGCAATGAGAAGCTGGGCTATAAAATCAGAGAATCGCAGGTGCAAAAAATTCCGTACGTGCTGGTGCTTGGAGATCATGAGGAGCAGGAGGATGCGGTAAACGTCCGCCAATTCGGATATCAGCAGAATGAACAAGTTCCTTTTCAGACATTTAAAGATGAGCTTGTGAAACAGGTGGAAAATCGAGGCATGTAGGATAAAAGCTGTGAATTCATATTTTGCTTTTTTGACTTTCCCTATTCGGAATCAGTAAAATAATAAGTAAATCATATCGTTCGTATGTTATGAATGCATCTCGAAATGGGGAAATTGACATGGACCATGACAAACTGGAAGCAAATTTGCTGGATCACGCACTTACAAAATATTTGAAAAGCACGAAGCAATTAGATGAAGCCACCGTTCCGAAACACGTGAATAATGTAAGAGGGTTTATTCTGCGGATCATATACAGACATGGGAGCTGCACCATAAAGGATATTTTGAAGGAGGTCACACTGTCTCCCTCTGCCACGACCACAGCTCTGAATCATTTAGAGCAGGAAGGGTTTATTGAGAGATCCAGAAATAATAATGACCGCCGCACTGTATGGATTACGCTTTCTGAATCGGGCCGGGGAGCGGCTGAACAAATGATCGAAAACCGCCAGCAGCTGATTGACGGCATGTTTAAACGTTTAACAGCCGAAGAGAAAAAGACGTTCTTGGCGATTATTGCGAAGCTGGCTCAATAGGGATAATAAAAGCCGGTGCGCGAAGCGCCGGCTTTATAGAGATTATTCCATATCGCTCAGGCGTTTGCCTGCGACGGCATAATGGTCTTTTCTCATTTCTTCTATAAAGACAACAATTTTTTCTTCAGAAGCACCGGTTGTTTCCTTTACGGCTTCTGTTACTTTCTCGACAAGATTGCGTTTTTGCTCGTCTGTACGGCCTTCGAGCATTTTGACAGTTACGTATGGCATGGGTGCTGAATCCTCCTTTATCTCGTTTCCTCTCTTTAGAAAAAGAGGCTTCTTATAGTATACTGAATAAAGTAAATTCTTGCATTTTGAGAAAGAGGGATATCTCACTTGGACCGTTTTTTATATTATCCGTTATCTTTAATGCCATACCTCGTCATCACGCTAATTGTGTCGTTTACGATGCACGAGCTTGCCCACGCTTATGTCGCATACAAATTCGGTGACGATACGGCGAAAAAACAAGGAAGACTGACGCTGAATCCCATTAAACACCTTGATCCGTTCGGAACCATTTTGATTTTGGTGGCCGGCTTCGGGTGGGCGCGCCCCATTCCCGTGAATAGACGCTTCTTTAAGAAGCCTCGGCTTGCCGGTGTGCTCGTATCTATAGCCGGGCCCGTCAGTAACCTGATTCTTGCGTTTATTGGTTTCTTTTTGTTAGTGTTGATGCATGCGTACGGAATGGAAATGCTTGCGGCGTTCAGCACGGGGCTGGATCAGTTTTTTTCTATTTGGATACAGCTGAATCTTGTCTTGTTTTTATTTAATCTGCTGCCGCTTCCTCCGCTCGATGGCTATCGAATTATAGAAGATCTCGTTCCGCCGGGCGTGCGTGCCAAAATGACGCAGGCGGAGAGCTACGGCTTTATCGTATTTTTGGTGCTGTTTGTGACACCGCTAGGATCTTACGTGCTGTGGCCGATGCTCAATGCAGGAAGAGATTCGATTTTAAAGCTGTTTTCAGCGATATTTCAACCGCTTTTGTAGGAGGTAGAACTTCATGGAAGAAAAAAAGAAAAAATCAATCGGGTTTAATATTATCAAAAGTGATCCGACAGACGGACACGGCGGTTTTGGCGTAGGGGCACTCAGCCTTGATAACATTTCTCCCGTATTCGTTGATGTAGAAGAAAAAGAAGCGTTCGTAGACATCGGCGCCATGCATGCCCGCAGCACCGTTGAAAAAGGAATTAAATTTCTCCCGAATAAAGAAGAAGTGCCGAACGGAAAACCATACTGGCTTGTGTGGGTAACGATTGACAGAAAAGAAGAGGGGCCTTATTACGCTGGTGTGACAGCCTGTGAAATGACGGTCGACAGAAGTATCAGAAGAGGCTACAAGTCGCTGCCTGAGCATGTGAATTTGATGGATAAATCCATGAAACGGAAAATCATCGTTGATAAAATGGACGACAGCTCGAAGCGTGTACTAGGCGAATTTCTGAAAAAGCATGATCAGGGCCTATGGGACCGTTCCTCAGATGAGTTAAAAAAGAGCCTGCTTCCGGAAAACAATTAATTTATGAATTTTCTGTGAATTTTTAAAGTATTTGAGATATTTTTCATAAACATTGAGTAAACTGGTGATACAGAAATAGGACATGGAAAATCCCGAGCCGAAACAAGACTCGGGGTTTTTCATTTTTAGGGGGATATGATGTTCGAAACCATTCGAGTCGGCGATTGGTTGATAAAAGCCGACGTGGAAGAAATGAGAAAGCAATATGAGAAAGATATAGAGGATATGTGTGAATGCGGTAACTGTCTTAACTATTACGAGGCAGTGAATGAACTGCCAGTCCAAAAAGCACAAGTATTAGAAAGTTTCGGCCTCATTCCGTCCAAATGCACAGATATAAATTATCATGGGGTAAAAGATCATCTGCACTTTTATATAGCGAGTTATTTTATAGTAGGCCGTATTGTTGAAGGAAAACAAGAATGGAATCCGAAAAAGATTGATTTCTCGTGGCATATTTCATTTTCAGTGCCGCAACACCAAATTTACATTCCTAAGGGTTTTCCAAAACCAATTATTCAGCTCGATTGTGTTACGCTTCTTCCATGGGTCATTGACCAACCATACGAATAACCCGGCCTCCGAGGAGCCGGGTTATTTTCAATGATGTCGCCCCAGCCATTTGTCCCACCACTTTTTCTCGGAAGCGGGCTTTTCTTTGGATGGAAGCCGGTCTTTTGTTTGTTTTGCGGGTTCTGCCCCGTAGCACACGTTTGCGGGTTCTGTCCCTTTCACAAAATATGTGTAATGCTTAGCGGCGCAGCCGGGACCTGATGAGTAGCCTGTTTCCGGATCAATGTACACACCGGTTACGCCTTTTGGTGGCTTGAACGCGGTTTCCGGTTCGCCTTTGAGCGCGTCCTCCATGAAGTCCGCCCAAATGGTTTTAGCATAGCTTTTTTCTTCGACCGAGTCGATGGTGCTGTTTTTGTCATAGCCGGTCCAAACACCGGCGGCCAGCTTCGGATTGAAGCCGATCATCCAGCTGTCTGCGCTGGTGGTTCCTGATTTTCCGGCATACGTTCTTGTCAGGCGGTTGGCTATCGTTCGCCCCGTAACCGACGTATATCCATTTAAATCGGTATCAAACATGCCTGTCATCATACTCGCTGTGACAAAAGCGGCTTTTTCATCAAGCACCTGTTTATGCTGATTCGGGTTTTCGTACAGCACGTGGCCGGCTGCGTCCGTTACTCTTGAAATAAAAGTCGGTTCGATTTTCTTTCCGCCATTTGCGAGCATGGCGTAGGCGTTGACCATCTCAATCGGACGTACGGGTTCGGTGCCGAGTGCCAGGGACGGCAGTGCTTGAAGTTGGGCGGTAATGCCGAATTCCTTTGCCGTCTTTACAAGTTTGTTCGTGCCGAGAAAAAGATGCGTTTTCACAGCGTAAATATTGTCGGAAAGCGCCAGCGCCTGCAGAAGCGTAATCGGCTTGTTGGCATAGTATCCGTTATAGTTGCTTGGAGAATAGGTTTCTCCCTTTGCATCAATTTGAAACTCGGTTTCTTCGCTTTTCATCAAAGTGACTGGCGTAAATCCGCTCTGAATCGCTTTATAGTACAGCAACGGCTTGATCGTCGAAGCAGGCTGGCGCTTCGCCTGTGTCGTCCGGTCAAATGGGCTTTTTTGATAATCCCTGCCGCCGACAAGGGCGAGAACGTTTCCGGTGCGGGGATCAATGGCTGAAAACCCGACTTGAATGTCAGAGCCCGCGTTAACCGTTTCGGTAATGGTCTCCTCGGCGATGCGCTGCATCCGTTTATCTACCGTTGTATAGACGTTTAACCCGCTCGTTTCAATTTGCTCCCGTGTCATGCCGAGCTTTTTCTCCAGCTCTCTCATCGCATTGTCGTAGAAATAAGGAGCCTTTCTCTTGGAAACTTGTTTATTCAAAGGCTGATAGGAAAGAGGTTCCTTGATCAATTCATCCGCTTTCTTTTGGCTGATCATCTGCTGCTTTTCCATCATCCGCACAATCGTTTTCTGGCGTTCCTTGGCCTTCGTCTCATTGACATACGGTGAATAGCCGGAAGGGCCTTTCGGGATACCTGCCAAAAGCGCCGCCTCCGCATCCGTCAGGTTTTTGGCATGCTTGCCGAAATACAGGCGGGAAGCTGCTTCAATGCCGTAGGCGCCGTGTCCGTAGTAAATCGTATTTAAATAGCCTTCTAATATCTCGTCCTTAGAATAGTTTTGTTCCAGACGGATCGTATAGAACGCCTCATTCCATTTCCGTTTCCACGTTTTGTCGTGTTCAAGGTATAAGTTTCTCGCATATTGCTGGGTGATGGTGCTTGCACCCTGAACCTTGGCAAATGCTTTCAGGTCAGCAAGCGCCGCGCCGGCCATGCGTTTATAATCAAAGCCGTGATGATCGTAGAAATTCTGGTCTTCAATCGCCACTGTCGCTTTTACGATCGTCGGATTCATGTCCTTTAAGGGGATCCAATAGCGCTTTTCGCCGTAGTTCGTTTCCCCGAGCTTTGAGCCGTCACTCGCATACAAAATCGTGGATTGCGGCACTTGCACCGAGGGAGCGCCCTGGTATTTGGCTATCAAAATGACAGTCATAAACACGGCAGCTGCCGCCAAGGCCGCAAAAGCCCCTAAAAAGATAAAGGCGCGAACGGTTTTCAGCGTCAGTCTCAGCCGTTTATTTGTCATTGCATCCACAACGGGTTCCCCCTTTTTTTATGTTTCTACTATTATGAGAAAAAAAGATCGTTTTTAAACATCGCAGAACAGGACGCATCTTTACTTTTTCCCCGCCATCCTCTATACTTTTTCCTTAGGTGAAAATGAGATTTCAACCGAGAATAAAAGCTGATAAGACGCTTACAATAAATGAATACAGCCTCGAAAGGGAGATGACAATTGAGCGAACTTTGGTACACAGAGAAGCAGACGAAAAACTTTGGCATTACGATGAAGGTTAACAAGACGTTACATACAGAACAAACGGAGTTTCAGCATTTAGAAATGGTGGAAACAGAAGAGTTCGGCAACATGCTTTTTTTGGACGGCATGGTGATGACATCTGAAAAAGACGAATTCGTTTATCACGAAATGGTGGCGCATGTCCCATTATTCACGCACCCAAATCCGGAGCACGTTCTCGTAGTCGGCGGTGGTGACGGCGGCGTTATCAGAGAAATCCTGAAGCACCCAAGCGTGAAAAAAGCGACACTTGTAGATATTGACGGCAAGGTTATCGAATACTCTAAAAAGTTCCTTCCTTCTATCGCAGGCAAACTGGATGATCCGCGCGTTGACGTGCAGGTAGATGACGGATTTATGCACATTGCAAAATCTGAAAATCAATATGACGTCATCATGGTAGATTCGACTGAACCAGTCGGACCGGCTGTAAACCTGTTTACAAAAGGATTCTACGCAGGAATCGCTAAAGCGCTGAAAGAAGACGGCATTTTTGTCGCACAGACGGACAACCCATGGTTTACACCGGAATTAATCACAAATGTACAGCGCGACGTGAAGGAAATCTTCCCGATTACGAAGCTGTATACGGCGAACATTCCGACATATCCGAGCGGTTTGTGGACATTTACAATTGGCTCGAAAAAATATGATCCGCTTGCAGTGGAAGACAGCCGTTTCTTCGATATTGAGACGAAATATTACACAAAAGATATTCATAAAGCGGCGTTTGTTCTGCCGAAATTTGTGAGTGACCTGATTAAATAATGAAGGTATGGCGCAGGAGCGAATCTTGCGCTTTTTTACAGGAAAGCGAGGGTATTATAGATGAGATTTGATGAAGCTTATTCAGGAAAAGTATTTATCGCGAGCCGTCCCGAGTGGGAAGAGGCGGACGCCATTCTTTACGGCATGCCGATGGACTGGACAGTCAGCTATCGCCCGGGCTCACGCTTTGGTCCAAGCAGAATCCGTGAGGTGTCAATCGGCCTTGAGGAATACAGCCCATATTTAGACCGCGATCTGGCTGACTTGAACTTCTTTGACGCCGGCGACATTCCGCTGCCGTTCGGAAATCCGCAGCGAAGCCTGGATATGATTGAGGAGTACGTGGATAGCATTTTAGAAAAAGGGAAGTTCCCAATGGGTATGGGGGGAGAGCACCTCGTGTCATGGCCTGTCATTAAAGCGATGTACAAGAAATACCCAGACCTTGCGATTATCCATTTTGACGCACATACAGATCTTCGTGTTGATTATGAGGGAGAACCGCTTTCTCACTCCACGCCGATCCGTAAGGCGGCAGAATTGATCGGACCGCACAATGTGTATTCATTCGGAATCCGTTCCGGCATGAAAGAAGAGTTTGAATGGGCGAAGGAAAACGGCATGCACATCTCAAAATTTGAAGTGCTTGAACCGCTGAAAGAGGTGCTTCCGAAGCTGGCGGGCCGTCCGGTTTATGTCACAATTGACATTGACGTATTAGACCCTGCACACGCACCGGGTACAGGAACGGTTGACGCCGGCGGCATCACGTCTAAAGAACTGCTTGCATCCGTCCATGAAATTGCGCGTTCAGAGGTAAACGTAAAGGGCGCTGATTTAGTGGAAGTCGCACCGGTGTATGACCACTCAGAGCAAACGGCAAACACAGCCAGCAAAATCATCCGTGAAATGCTGCTTGGGTTTGTGAAATAGTTTTTAATAAAAAAGGGTCTGAATTACATCCAGGCCCTTTTTTATCTTTTAATTATTTAAAGTCATTTTATAAGAAATTCTTTTATTAGATTCGTCGTCTATTACAGTATAATAAGCAGATACTTTTGATGATTCAGGATTGAAATTTTTATAATTTACTTTTTCGTCGGGATACAAACTTAATCCTACATATCCTAGTACTGTTTTCCCTGGTGGAATCTCTGTATTGAATTGATACTTATCCGGCAAATCATAATTATAAGGCATCAATTGTTTATTATATTGATACTGACCAAAAAATAAAAAGGTTTTTCCGTCCGGTGAAAGATCTTCTAGAGTAATTTTATGATTAGAAGTATTTTCAGCATTAAAAGGCAAAATGTATATATATTTTATGGAATTTGTATCTTTATCAAATGACTTGACCGGCTTTAATGGTTTTAAAATATGGAATTTTATTCCTTTTCCTGTATCGATTGTTTGGTTTGCGGCAATATTAATATTTTTTGGAGTATATTTATCATTTTGGGCATTCACTGTATAGAAACGAACACAGCTGAATGTTACTATTATTAATAAAACAATAAAGAAAATCCAACGTTTATTCATCTGTATCCTCCAGTTTACCTTCACTAATATCAATAATTCTGTCGACAACACTATTTTCACATAGTGTATCATCATGACTAGCCACTACAATCGTTGTGCCGTTTTCTTTTTCGGTTTTTAGGATATCCAGTATAAGATTAATCCCTTTTTTGTCTAAGGCATTTGTCGGTTCATCTAAAAGAAGTAATTTGGGTTTTTCCATTATTGCTTGAGCAATTCCTAAGCGTTGCTTCATCCCTAAAGAATAGCGTTTGACTTTACGCTTATCTTCGGGGTCTAACCCAACTTTTCTTATTACTTCTTTGATTTCTTCATCAGATACTTTTTTCTTGATAGAAGCAAGGAATTTCAGATTTTGAAATCCCGAATAGACAGGGATGAAGCTCGGGTATTCAATTAACAGACCTGTATGTTCAGAGAAGTCAATATCTTTTCCGATCACGAGGCCGTTAACAGAAACTTCGCCTTTTGTTAATGTTAGCAGTCCGGCGATGGCTCTTAAAATCATTGTCTTTCCAGATCCATTATGGCCTCTTAACACGACAAATTCGTTTTCTTTAATTGAAAAACTGATATCATCTAATACATGATTTCCCTTTAATTTTTTTACTATATTTTTACACTCGATATACGACGTCATATTTACTCTCCTAAAATATCTATTTTTTTAATAAAAACTAGGGTAATAAAAGTACAAGCTGCACAGAAAATAAGTGCAATTAATAAAAAGTCAGAGGCATGAAAAAAACGACCATCTGAGTAGTTAATGTTCATGCGCGAATAATCAATAAAAGCCCACTTTCCAGCCATAGCAAATGAAGCGATGAATAAAGAGCTGTGAAAAAAAATAGATATTACAATATAAGCAACAATAATAATAAATGCTGATATAAAAGATATCATGAAAGTTAAAGTTTCTAGCAAAACTGCATACATAAACGAAACTAAGATTTGAATTAACATAAATAATATTACCTTGCTGTTCAGTTCTGCTGTAAAGCCATTAAATGAGGTAAATAACATAATGTATATAAAAAGCCATACGCACCAAATAGATCCAATCAGAACAAACAGTGACAGAAGTTTGCTGAATATATATACTCCTTTTTTGGGGAGTTTTGGAAGGATATAAGCTCCAGAAATTTGAATGTCACTAAACATAAAATTACCCACAATCAACAAAGGCAGCACTTGAAAACTAATCCATTGTAGAGGGATAGATAATCTATGCTGTGTATATAAGATATGTAGATCAAAGAAATTCATCGAATGAAATAGTGTGGTCAGGCTGTCGGAAAAACTTTGATGTTCTAGCTGTCCCGTCTTATTGCTATTCCAGAGGAAGCATAAAAGAAGGAGGGCAACAGCTAAGCTAATGACAAAGTATGTAATCTTACTTTCATTGAAACGCATGACAATATCACGTTTCAGCATATTCATAAAAGACAATCAGTTTGCTCCTTTCTCCTCAACCTGCTGTAAATAATTGCGTCGCTTTATAGATTCTATAGAAATCCCGAATAATAACAACATAATCCCTAATCTAATCAATAATAATTCAGCCGAATCACTTAATTCCAGTACAAAACCATTTAAAAAGAGCATACCATTACATGCAAGGTAATCAATTAAAAATAAAAGAATGAATAGAAAAACTACAATGATTTGATTCAAATACAGTAAAATAAATGAAACAACATAACAAATGAAAATAAATGCAAAGACATGAGTGATGAAAGATATCGGGGTCACATACAATAGTCCCGTATCATTGAATACACATAAAGTATATAATTCACCCATAATGATAATCCCGTATACTGCTGAAAATAAAAGTGTTTTTAAAAGGTATATCATTGTTAGATAAGGTGCATTGTTTACTCGGATTACAGTATAAATTGAAAAGTAATCGGATGAGATCAAAACAGAAAATACAACGGCAGCAGGGCATAAAATAGAAACGAGATGCCAATAGGAAAAAATATTTTCCAGTACAAAACTATCATCACTACCATTTTCTTGATGAAAAAAGAAATAAACAGCAATTAACTGCAGCAGTAAAGCGACGGTGATACCCGGCCACTTCATTCTTAATGTTGATTTTAGAGTATTATAATAAAACACGGCGTTTTTTTCCCCACATATAAAGTAAAGTAGTTACAATGAACACGCTAAGGTTCAAATAAATAAACTTATCTACACTCAAAAACCCTCCATCGTTAACAATATATTTCATTGGATTGTAATGGTTGTTGAGTAAAGTAAAGCCTATCAAATTAATTAAGAAAGGTATGATATAAACAAAATATTTCTTTTTAATAAAAAATGATAAAGCTAATCCAATGGAAGAGAGAATGGCACCGTACAAACCATTTAGTATAAATAAAATGAGAGTATAAATCAGCGAGTTTTCATAATAAAGGTTTGCTAAATCAGTTCCGCCCAAAACGATTGGGTCCATATAATTGACGATTCCGTCCGGATTTACTGAAGGATATGTCATCATCAGCAAGTAAAGGTTTAATAATAACGGTAAAAAAATAACCAAAAAAGAAATCACAACATTCAATCCGAATAATACTGTAAAGTATTTCTTTTTAGTTGTTTTTGTTATAACATTCATAAAAAATCCAGTATTTTTATCTTCACGGTACATACCGGACATTGGAAGTGATGCTAATAACGGAAGAATGAGAATCCAGACAGTCTGAGCTGAGGTTGTATTTCCTTCTGCAATATTCGATAAAAACGGTGAGTTATGGATTTCATAAGGAAGATTGATCTTCTGATGAAAGAAGAGTATACCTAGATAACTGACGATCATAAGAACGATACTAATGAATAAAGAAAAATAAATCTCTTTATTTTTCAATAAACGCTTTAAAAAGAAAGAAATCATGTGCGAGGCTCCTGTTTTTTTATTAAAACTCTGTGTGAGTTTTGGATAGTTTTATTTTAATAAACAATCTTGAAGAGTGGATATTATTTTTACCTTAAAAAGCGATCTTACATGTTTAATGTAAGATCGCTTTGTTTTGAGAAAGCTATTAATAGATTGTGTAATTTCCCTTAGGTTTTACGCTGTCAGGACTCCAATCAGTTGAGAAGGAATCACTGCTGCGGCTGTAACCGCCAAACCTTACGGGTACATTTCTCCCGTAATCTTCAACAGCAGTGTTGGAAAATAAGTATGTATGACCCGGGTGTACTGTTCCTTCGTGAGTTCCACCACCGGATACATTGTGCCAGTCGCGCCCGCCAGAGTGAACGTTTTTATCTGCCTCTGCCCATACATTAAATTTACCTCCATCATCTTTCTTTAGGAGATGCATATACATGTAGCTTCTATTTTGTTTTCTTCGAGCAGTTGTATAGTCGTAAGGGCTGTACCATCTGAAAGTAAAATGCACCCTTGAATCGCTCGTATTTGCTTTTGCATGAACCGCCTGTGTAACACCCAGTGAGGAAACTGCGATCCCAAACATGATGATGAGTAAACTAATCCTTTTTTTGAATTGAACTTTCAAAATAAATCCTCCATTTTTAAACTCCAATTGAAGTGATACTGAACTTAAGTCATATATATATTAGTTCAAAAAAAAGGAAAAGTAAACATATTTTTATTTTCATATAATAAAAATTATCTTGTTTCCTATGTTTGTGGGTTAGGTAACCAATTTAAATTAGTTAGTAATAATATTTAGAGATTCAAAAAATAAAACTTTTGTCCCGATTGTGTATTTAACAAAAAAACAACCGGTGAAAACCGGTTGTTTTCATTAAATCATTCCTCGTTGTGCAACTTCAATTTGGTGTGTAGGTGCATTTGCAATAGTTGTTGCCACGAACACAGTGCTTAGAGCCAGACAAAAGAGTAATAGTTTAGACTTCAATTTCATACAAACTCACTCCTCCTTGAATAAGTTGCCTTACTTGTTCCACCTTCAAAAAATAAGCAGAAGCTTTTTGAAAATTTTTACGTTCATGATAATATTTTGCCACATCAATAGCGAAATCTTCAAGATCAGCATACAACATTTTACTTTCGAGAAAATTAAAAAATCCTTGAATTGCTTCTTCATCCGGGCCTGATAAGTATAAAGATTTCAAAAATTCAAACTCTGATAAATATATTACATCTCCGGCCTTTTGTGAATAAGCCATTCCCTTACTATGATATTCATGAGCTTTATCCATTTTTCCTAATTTATAATGGATCTGTGTAATTAAAAAATACGCTTGAGGTAAGGAAGGAAGAATATTTGATTCTTCAAAAACAGCTATTGCTCTTTTGAAATAAGGTATGGCATCCTCATATTGGCTTTGGCTGTTTTTACAAAGCCCGATATTGTACAAAGTTCTTCCCATTAATTGGGGCTGCTTTTCAGCTTCTGCCATAGAATAAGCTTTTTGAAAATGTGAGATGGCATCCTCATACTGTTTTAAATCTAAAAAATTGGTGGCAAATAAAGAATGACACTGCAGCAATCTTATATTATAAGCTTCATTTTCTTTGTATATTTCATATGCTTGCCGTGCATAGTCCATTGAAAAATACGTTTGTTTCATATAGTAATAAGATTCAGACATCTTAAAGAAAAACTCAGCTTTCTCTATCCGATCCTTAACGAATATCAGCTTGCTTTCGGCCTTTTTGAAAAATTTAATAGCCGACAGATATTCCCGCTGGTCCAGCTCATACATGCCTCTGAAGAAATTAAAATAGTACTCAAGCAGACCAGTTAAACGAGCCTGTTTTTTATCAATCTCAAGCAGCAGATCAGACAGTCTCGGCTGTTCCTCAATCCTCATTTTTTCTAACGGTTCAAGGTACTCAAGCATTAGGTTGTGCCGAAACTCCATCAGTGAATAGTACAAATGAAGGTCTTGATCTTCTTCCATTTGATCCAGCTCTTGCTTGATTTCTCGTCGCAAATATTCTGCATCGGGTATGCTGAATCGGCGTATGTACATATACCATTCGTTAATCTTTTCTCCGATGGAAGAAGAAGATATGACACCTGTCACGTTTGCAAATCCCTCCCTTCATAATTCTATATATGTCATATTTTATCATCAACATTCTTGTGAGAAGCGCAAAAAAACCGCAATTTTTTCTTTCGTTACACCGCATGTTGGAGGAAATACTTTTTAAAAACCACTTTTACCCTCGGCAATTTGTACAAGCAAACACATTCACCTTCCATATTCTGTTGTATCTGCGTGAGCAGTGTATGTCTGAAAAGGAAGTGAAGGTATGAGAAAAAATAAGCTTTCCTTTAAAGAAAAAGCAGGAGCAGAACAAGAAGAGTGCTTATGTTTTTGTGAGGGAGAAGCAAGCCGAGAAGCCATGTTTCAAGCGCCGATTGAATTACCTGAAGGGTTTGTCGTTGATCCGGCTGAAGCTGTTGCAAACGTGACGTGGAATGCAGACAGCCTTTCTTGTGTCAGTGACCGTTGCTTAATTCAAACGGGGCCAGAGCCTGATGAGGTCGGTGTTCAATTTGCAGTGCGCCTGCAGGGAACCGTTACGCTACTCGTCAGTGTCTCACCTGTGCGAAATCAATATGGACAAGGGGACGGGGCTGTTTCCGTCATTCACAATGCAGAAATCGATCAAGTCGTCTATTATTCCGATGAACCGGATGATTGCCCGGATATCAGTGACATCACGATTGAGAACCTTGTTGTTGTTCCGCCGTTTTACGGCAGTCCTTTATCGGTGACGGGGACGATTGTGCTTGTACCGGAGCCGGAACCCGTCTACGCGTTTACAGCGAATCCAAATGATCAATCAGTTTCTGTGATTGATACAAACACCCATACTGTTGTGACAACGATTGCTCTTCCGTACAATCCGGCAGGTATTGAAATTACGCCAGATAAAAGCGCTGTGTTTGTCTTACATCCCAACAATAATGTGATTTCTGTCATCGATTATGACACATTAACAGTGACAGCAACTATATTGCTGGATCAGCCGCCTCGATTGATTAGATTTATCCCTAATCATGAGTTTGCTTATGTTTTCACCGGTACTGCCATTTATGTGATTGGAATTGATACGTTGACTGTTGAGAGGTCTATTCCTGTAGAAGGTTTTGATATTGCAATTGACCCCAATGGGTTGTTCGCCTATGTTCTTAATTTTGGGTTAGTGCAAAAAGTGGACTTATCTACCGGTGAAGTCTTAGGAACGATTGAACGAGAGCTTATCGTATCATCCATAGAAACAGATTCTACGGAGCGGTATGCGTATGTATTAGAACAAGAATTCTTATTCAATTATTTGACGGTTATTGATTTAAATACGTTTACGATCAGGGATACCCAAGAGCTGGAGCCTGACGGGCTATATGTAATGTTTACGAGTGGATCAGAGGTGTATTTACATGACAGCTTCACTGGCAATTTATATTCTGTCAGTCCGAATGGAGCAGGTGTAATTGGAAATCTTCCGCAATCAGCAACAGACTATGCGTTTACCCCGAATGGCGATTTTCTGTATGCAACTCGTTTTATAGAGCAGAGCATCATTGTTTACAACACAGATGATTATTCTGAGGAAACTGTGATATCTCTTGGGGTTTCACCGGGTGCCATTACGATTTAACCGCTGCATGTTGTGCATTTCTAAAAGGACGTGAAATCATGAAAAAGAATGATCTTTCTGCTTTACAGGAAAATTGTTTCTGTTTTTGTGATGAGGAAATTAGCCGGGAAGCGCCGTTTCAAGTGCCGATAGATTTCCCTGAGGGCTTCAAGGTTGATACGGCCGAAGCGTCAGCGGCTGTTACATGGAGTACAGACAATTTGTCCTGTATCAGTGAGCCTTGCTTAATCCAGACTGGGCCGGAACCAGAAGATATCGGTGTTCGATATGCTGTGAGAGTACAAGGGACCATTACGCTTCTTGTCAGTGTGTCGCCTGTGCGAAATCAATATGGACAAGGCAATGGGGCGGTTTCTGTGATTCATACTGAAGAGATTGATCAAGTTGTTTATTATGCAGCACAGTCTGACCGCTGTCCTGATTTTAGTCAAATGACAGTGGAAGATCTGCTCATTGTACCGCCTTTCTACGGCAGTCCGCTTACGGTGACCGGGACACTTGTTTTACCGCCATCACCAGACCCTCAATCGTATGTGTTTACTGCCAATACTGGAGACAGCACGGTTTCGGTTATTGATGCAGATTTAAACACTGTTGTAAAAACAATCCCTTTTTCTGACGTGCCAACTAATCTAGGCGTTACTTTCGATAAAGCATTCACGTATGTCCTCCATGGAAATACCAACCTTGTCTCAGTGATTGATAATAAAACATTAACCATCATAAATACCATTACTGTTGGAGGAGGGCCGAGAAAAATCGAATTTGATCCAACAGATGAGTTCGCATACGTGATGGCCGCCGGATCTATATATGTGATTAACACGGCCTCTCAATCGGTCATTGATGTCATTCCGATACCCGGCGCTTTAGACTTTGCTCTTGATCCGAATGGACAGTATGTCTATACCGCTAATGGAAGCAGTTGGTCGGTTGATAAATATGATGTAAATACTGGGCAGTTGGTAGAAAGTATCATAGATTCATTTGAATTTCCCAGTTTAATTGCAACTCCTTACGCTGGAAATTTTGCGTACGTGTTGAATGGTGAGCTGTGGCCGAAAGGTGTAACGGAGATTAGTTTGTCACCATTAAGCAGGGGAGGGGACTTCAGCCGTTTATTTGAAACGCTGATGACGATTGTATTTTCTCTCGATAGTACTAGAGCTTATTTTCTAGAGCCATATAGTGAACCGTTTCTCATTAATAACTTATATGTAGTTAATACGGCCAGACAGAGGATCATTGCAAACGTGTCTCTCCCCGGCGCCTTTGACCTCGCCGTAACGCCGGACAAACAGTATATTTATGCGGCACAGCCCAACGACAATGCTGTGACCGTGTACCGCACAAGTGATTATACAGCCGTGACGGTGATTCCGGTTGGCGCAGGTCCGTCTGCGATTGCGATGTAGCTATTTTATAGATCAAGAGAAGCGGTGCTGCGATAAGAGAATCGTTTATAAATAAATGATCCGATTTGCTGAATGGCAGCCAGGATAATCAGAAACAGCAGTTCACTTATAGAGAAACTGAGCATCCACCAAATCCCGGCTGCTGCCAGTGCTCCCGCAAACACTTTTCTGAACAGTCTGCCGTGCCGGAAAAGCTGCCGCAAATACGTTCGCATGCAAAACAATAAATACAGGATCAGTAGCATCGCAAGTCCCATTGAAAAGGCAGGGGGCGTATGAAGGCGGAAAGGGACGGCTTTAACGATTTCGAACATGCAGCCGAATATGATGACTTGGCACAACACGGCAGCCATCACGTATGTTTGGCGGACGTTTTTATAGCTGTCACGCAGCGATTTGACGTCTTCTGCATATCGGCTGCACAAGTTGTGTTGCTGAAAGTCACAGCAGCTTTGATGAGACTGTGTGAGTTTCTGAAAAGCTGCTGTCATGTTTTTCACGGATTGGGTGACATAGTGAAGATAGAGAAAAGCAGGCAGCATCAGGAGGGCAGCGGTACAAGCCAGCAGTCCGAGCCGCACAGCATCATTGTTGATCATCTGTACATATTGGGCGGCGGCTTCGGCAAAGGCCTGAACCCAGCCGAAGGAATAAGCCGCCATACCTATAAGCAGCAATAAAAGGGTAAAGACAGTGTTTTTTTTCATTGTCTGATCGCCTCTTTCTGAGAAATGTGAATGATCGCTTTGTTAGAAGATGCCATTGCATCAATGAGAGACAAGAAAACCTGCGCATCCATATCTTGAATGATGTGGTACATGTCAAGAAACGAGCAATCGCACCTGTCACACTCGGCTGCCCACTCGAAGCATTTACGCACATAATCGCTGTCATAAATGATCGCGTCTGTCAAAGAGTCCTTGCCGTATTGAAGCCAGGCGGCAACCTGTTCTTTCTTCTGTGTGACATAGTATGAAGCCACATCGATATAAGCTGAAGAATGGGTCCCTTGACTGTGAAGGATCAAGAAACCGCCATCCTCATATATATAAGTCTCGGCTGACAAGCGATCGATTTCCAGACAGTACGTTTGCTGAATCTCTTGAAAAAACGGTGAATCTAATTGAAATAGAATACGAGCCGCGATATCCCAATAAAGCTTTATCGACAACAGATCGTTTTGCCCGGGAAGTGCGCCGATCTGTAATCCGGTCCAGGTATCTTCCATCCGCTCCTCATCACCCAGCACCATTTTTTGTGAGAGGGCTGGAGGGCATGCCGGGATGATTTTTCTTTCAGCATGATAATCCGGACGCTTTTCCAGCTGGAGGTGAGGAGGCAAAAGCGTTTCTGTATTTTCTGAGCCCCCAATCAAAAACAGCGTCATCCGATGGGCTTGGTAGGCAGCCTTATAGGCTTTTTGTAAATCATTGATGTCAAGCGCCTCAATATCTTCGATTCTGCCTGCGGGGAAAACGGCAGCTGGTGAGGAGGGAGAAAGCATGCTGATCAGCTGATAATGATATGAGAGCTGATGGTTAAGGTGTGCTGTTTGAATTTCGCTTGTAATCACAGCTTTTTCCTGAGCGACAATCTTCTTGTCAAATGAGTGGTTCCATAAAGCATCAAGCAGGATGGGGATCGTTTGTCTGAGCCGATCCGGTAATGAGGTAAACATGAAATTGGTATCGGTGTAGGTAGTGAATGCGTTTAAAAGCGCGCCATGCGCAAAAAAATCACTGTACAGATTGCGGCCGTTATGCCAGAAGAGAAGATGCTCTAAAAAATGTGCTGTGCCATACGGAAGCAGTGTATCACCGGATTCTGCCCGTATACATACATCCCGGCTTCCGAAATCGATTTTTACATTGCACAGCCGCAGGTGGGCGCGGGGGAATTTCAATCTGAATATTTTTAGTCCGCTGTCTGTGTATCTGATATCGGTTCGTTCATCCAGCTGTTGAAAAAAGGCTTTCTTTTCCATCTCTTCATCCCCTTACTACATGAGCTCCGATATAATTGATGGTCGCTATGAATTGCAATACATCACGGCATGTAACCCCTGAGATGCCATCCAGCAAGGCTTCTTTCGTGCAGGAGAAGCGGCGCAGGATCCCCATATAGGCCAATAGACCTTCGGGAGAATCGAATTGCAGCAGCAATTCATTGCGTAAAAACTGCTTTGCCTGTTCTAGTTCCCGCTCATCTGTATGAAAAGCTGAGACAGCTTCCAAAACGCGCGGGGGAATGTCTTTCTCATGAAGCTGATCTGTACATATTGAAACAAGCAGCAAATTGTTCATGACATCGTAACGGGTGATAACGTGATAGACTGCCAGATCCTTCTCTCTGAAGTGCTTGAATAAAGCGGAATGGCCGTACTTTCCCAGTAATCCGTCTATTAGCTGTATTTTGATATAATCGCTGGCATCTTTCATCTCTCCGCAGTCAAATCCGAGTGTCAAGACGGAAGGACCTGCAGCGCTGCGTGTCTCTGTTTCAAAAACATGCCGGTTTACGGGTATTCTTCCGGACGTTACAGCGGACGTTTGCGGGGCATGTCCCCGAACATCACATGCTTGTACTTGTCCCAATATGTTCAGCTGTTTTTGTTGGGACACTAAATCAACGATAAAGTCCGTTGCGTCGAGAAACCGTTTAGGATGAATCGCCTTTATCCTGTCTCTCCGGCCAAACATGCCTGTGCCGTACATCGGGTTTCCGAAGACCTCCTCAGCCAAGCGCGCCGCCGAGTAGGAGAAGGGATCAGTGAATTTCTTTTCGATTCTCAGCAGCAGCTCATTCCTGGCCTTTTCAACTGCTTCGAATGAAAGAGAAGAAGGGAAAGACAAGTCTGCAAAAGTTTTCAGCAGGGCGTCAACATGAAGATTCCCGTTATATAATGGGTGAATCAAACGGGTCCCGCAGGTTTTCAGCTGCTGATCAAAAAAGAGATTCGCTGAGTACATGAAACGGCTGCCGGCAGCATAACCAAAAGCGTCAATGATTTGCTCCTTCAGGTATGCGGCGGCGCCGTAAAAATAAATTGTTTCTTCCTCAGGTTCCACCGCGCTTTCGATTGGTTTCAGAAAGCTCGCGGCGATTGAAATAGTTGAAAATTGATGAGTCTTCAGCAGGTTAACTTCCAAGCCGTTCTCTTTTGCTTGTATCAAAGAAACCACCATCCTGTTTTTGCAGGTAATAGACTATGACCAGACCGGCTATCGGAATGACCGCCAAGGATACAGCGGTGCCGGCTAATGTGGCTAAGAATAGGGGAAGACAAAACAGATAAGACCGATATTTTGAGAAACCGCTCCATAGCTGCTGCTCCGTCTGCCAGCTGAAGGAGGGCCTTTTTTCATCCGCAGTTAACCTGATAAAAGCTCCCGCCAGCAGCAACTCAATGCACTGCAAAAAAGTGAGAACTGAAATCGGACGGCCGCTGATGAAACCCACAATCATCACGACAAGGAGAAATCCGCCTGCCAATAGGCCTGAATAAAAGCGATATTTCGCCCAAAACATCGTTTTCCGCTTGATCGGAAGCGTGATGAGCAACATCCGGTCATTTTTTTCAATCGAGTACAAAAGGGCGATCGGCGAGCAGATGAGCAAAAGCGCGGAAATCACGATATAAATCACTTGCTGATTGAAGATGCCGGTGTTCATCATCTGGAACGAAAAGAAGCCGCTGAATACCGCCATTACCGCGTAATTTAACAGCATCGCTTTAGAAGAGATAAATCGGTTCCATTCTCTTTTGTAAAACGAAAATTCAGATCGCCGCATAAATGAATGCATCTTGCCCTGCTGCGGAGGCGCCTGCAGAAGGACAGGAAAGTCAATGATCACCGCCCACAGCATATGAACCGCGCAAAGCGGAAGCGTGGCGGCCGGCATCAAAGCGACGCTGAGACATACACAGGCGAATATCGCCGCATGCAGCAGAAACATCCAGTTCTTCTTTTTGACGAAGTGGTTGCTTAGCACAACTCCGAAAATAATGGAGTAAACGGTAAAAAACGAAAACCTGCCGAGCCAAAACAATGTTTGCGCCCCTGACAGCGTTCCGTTTCCAAATAAGAACAGCGGTAAAATAAAAAAGAATAAAGTTCTTCTCAAACAGGTATCGACAAACAAAACGACACTCTGGGCGAGCCAAAAGCTCCGTGAAGAAATCGGCAGCAGGCAGCTCAGTTTCATATAAGATTCCTTCCATTGAGATGTCACGGAAAGAAACACCATATATGTGTTCATCAAAAGAAGCGCGAGTATGATATACGTTTTGCGCAACACCGATTCATCAATGCCGGCCTGGCGGATCAGCCCGATTTCAAACACGGCCAGAATGACAAGGCCTGCGGCAATGCGGATGGCGTTCTTTTTCCCTTGCCGGCTGTAAAGCTGTTTGAACAGCAAAGACATGATGGGGATTATGTTATTCATGGCCGATCACCTCGAAAAATTCCCGCCGCAGATCGGTCTCCTCTCCAATCGGAATGACCTTTTGGATCTGTTTGTTGTGAAGAATAGCCGCATAATCACAAAATCTTTGCACGACATCGAGCAGATGAGAAGAAAACAAAATGGTCCCGCCTGCTTCACAGTACTCGCGCATTTTCTGATAAAAAACCTCTATCGATTCCACATCCAAACCGACGAGCGGCTCATCCAAAATAAACAGGGGAGCGCGCAGCAATAAGCCTGTCATCAATACAACCTTTTGCCTGTTCCCCAAGGACAGCTCCGAAATTCTCCTGTTGGTGTATTTCGAAAAATGAAAGGCCTCGGCCAAACTGGCAAACTGCTGCTCTGAAAAATCCTTTTGATAAAGCGAATGGACGAAAGACACATAGTCCTTCGCCGTAATTTCTGTAAATAGCAGCGGGTAATCGGCGGCGAAGTAACGGTGAGTCTTCAGCTGATCTGATGTTTTCTGCGGCATGCCGGCCTCCGCTTCAATTCCGCACAGTGTAAAGCGCCCGCTGAAATTGCGGTTCACGCCTGTCAGCGTATTAATCAGTGTCGTTTTTCCGGCGCCGTTTACCCCAAGCAACCCGTAAACGGCGCCTTTTTCTAAATGTAAATCCACTTGTTCTAAGATGACGTTGTCCCGTTCATACCAAACGGATACATCGTGTATATCCAAAATGCTCATCGCGAGTCAGCCTTCCGCGCGCGCATCCCGAACAGAATGGCAATGGCAATGAAAATCAGCGTAAACAGATAATCGCTTTTGACAAAATAGACGACTGCGCCGATGACAAAGATAAATGAAAGGATATACAGTAAAATTCTTCTTTGTGCTGGTGACAAATCGTTTCCCTCCTAAATAAGCTGGACCACGTCTTCTAATTGTTCATTTTTCGCCCAAGAGCAAATGTTTTTTCGGTGATATTTGTTAGAGTTCAGCCCTTTTAAGTAACAGCCTCCGCAATAGCCGCTGAACGGGCATTTGTCTTTCATGCAATGTTCGCTGAACCGCGGCGCTTGCGCTTGCCACAGTTTATGGACGAGAGGGGAGTTAAAGATGCTTTCATAGGAATCATGAAAAATATTTCCCAATGAAAATTCCTTTGGAAAGAGGGCGCAAGGACGTACTTCGCCGAACGGGCTGATCACAATGGACTTCCAGCCAGCGCCGCAATTTGCCGCGCGTTTTCTCTCATAAGGAATAATCGGAATCAGATCTTTAAACTCATCAATCACATTTTGCTCGTATTCCATAAACTTGCGGTGCTGCTCGGCGTCTTTCGTTGGATGGACAATATCCCTGCCTCTTCCGAAATCGTCAACCCAATTGTAAGAGAACGCCTTCGCCCCGAGATCCCGAACCTTTTGGGCCATATCGTGGATTTCCCACATGTTTTTTTCGAAGACAGACATGGCGACTCTGACAAATATACCGTGGTCACTCAACAATTTTATCGTTTTACAAGTTTGGGCAAAAGAGCCTTTTCTCCCTCTAAAGGAGTCATGGACCTCAGAATTGACACTATCAAGAGAAATGCCGACGATGATTTTTTGCTTGTAAGCCTTCAAAAGCTCCAAACTCTCTTTTCGCATGAGTGTTCCGTTTGTTAAGACAGCGACTTTTTTGAACTTTTTACACACATAGTCAAGAATCTCATTGGCGTTTGGATGGACAAAAATTTCTCCGCCTGTGATTTCGCATGTCAATACACCGTTATCAAACAGCATATCAGCCGTTTTTTTGAATTGCTCAATCGACACGGTGCCGAGCGCTTCAGGTGAGCTTTCCAAATAACAGTGGGCGCATTTCAAATTACAGCGGTGCGTCAGTTCAAAGGTGGCGTGGAGCGGCATCGGAAATTCATTGCTTCCGCTCGTGGTGATTGTATGGCGGCTGGCCCGGTTTCCAAGCTGAATAACCTGCTTGTTCTGGAGCATGTTGAGCATGTCGTAATACCAATCTTTATGGTCTTCCGGTGATTCATCATACACTGCACATTGCTCAGCTAAAATCTGCTCAGCTGTTTTTTGGCCATCCATGCGCATGCAGAGCTCGTAAGCCGTTTTGTTGAGATCCAAATACTCAAAGTCAGAAATGGAGACATTATCGCGCAAGTAGTCGATTTCTAACACGCCGCCCTCAGGAAGCTGGTGAACTCTTACACTTTCATTAATAAATGGAAACATCTGCTCTATAAACAAAATACCATCCCCTATACATATGATTCAAATGAAAAACGGTTGTGTATGTATATCCAAGAGGTAGATTTTAGTTAAAAATTGTAATTTACTTAAAAAGGGCATAGTAGAATGACTATGCCCTTTTGGGAGATCCTTACCCCCATAGACCGAATAGACCTGTTGCACCGGCAATTTCAAAATCAGGGATAGGACCGTCCACTAGACAAGCGGCTCCGATCGAGCATGTTGCACAACCTTTGTTTTCTACAATGACAGCTTTTTTCATAATTGAATCCTCCCTTTTTTTGTTTTTCTAGCAGATCTATGTTGTACTTTTATCTTAAAACTATCAAATTACTAATTCAATACATATAATTTGAAAAAAATGTGAAAAGGAAATGATAGATTTCGGAAAAATGTAACATTTCCTAAAGGTAATTAGTGATATGATTTTCTCTTCTATATAAGGAAATGCTTTTTATGAGGTTTATCTTCAAATCTGATGAGCAATGATGGTAAGATAGAAGCAGTTGAAGTTTACAAACCGAATGATTATACTATTCAAGTCAAAGTGGAATGATGAAAAGGACGTGTCAGAATGAAGCAAGAGACACCGATAACACTCCATGTGAAGTCTGTGATCGAGGATGACGGAAACCAAGAAGTCATCGAATTCCGCACCACCGGATTTTACTATGTAAAACAAAATAAAGTGTATCTATCTTATTATGAAGAACACGACTTAGGCAAAGTCAAAACGATTGTGAAAGTAAGCGAAGGCGAAGTCCTGGTCATGAGGTCAGGCGCTGTCAAAATGAATCAGCGTTTCGTAACGGGAGCTTCCACAATTGCTAAATATAAAATGTCATTTGGTGAGCTTGAGCTGAAAACAAGCACAAAATCGATTCAATCTGATCTCGATGAAGAAAAAGGCCGTATCAGCATCGCATATGACATGCATGTCGGAGACGAGCAGGAGCATTTACATAATATGACGATCACGTATGAGGGAGGAACTCACGCATGAACATTGCGGAACAAATGAAGGACGTGCTGAAAGAAGAAATCAAAGCGGCCGTTCTGAAAGCGGGACTGGCTGAAGAAAGCCAGATTCCCAATGTTGTTTTAGAAACACCGAAAGATAAAACACACGGCGACTACTCAACGAATATGGCGATGCAGCTGGCAAGAGTCGCAAAAAAAGCGCCGCGCCAAATCGCTGAAGAGATTGTCGCTCATTTTGATAAAGGAAAGGCTTCGATTGAAAAACTGGATATCGCCGGCCCGGGTTTTATCAATTTCTATATGAACAATCAGTATTTAACAAAGCTGATTCCGTCTGTACTGGAAGCAGGGGAAGCATACGGGGAAACGAACATCGGAAACGGTGAACGAGTTCAGGTAGAATTCGTATCAGCGAATCCGACGGGAGACCTTCACCTCGGGCATGCGCGCGGGGCGGCTGTCGGCGATTCCTTGTGCAACGTGCTTTCAAAAGCGGGTTACGATGTAAGCCGCGAATACTACATTAACGATGCGGGAAACCAAATCAACAATCTGGCGCTTTCTGTTGAAGTCCGTTACTTTGAAGCGCTCGGATTGGAAAAACCGATGCCGGAGGATGGCTACCGCGGCGAGGATATCATTGCGATCGGAAAGCGTCTCGCTGAGGAATACGGTGACCGTTTCGTTAACGAAGAGGAAAGTGAACGCCTCGCGTTTTTCCGTGAATACGGCCTGAAATACGAGCTGGACAAGCTTCGCAAGGACTTGGAAAACTTCCGTGTGCCGTTTGATGTGTGGTATTCCGAAACTTCACTGTACCAAAATGGAAAAATCGACACGGCGCTTGAAGCGCTCCGCGAAAAAGGCCATGTCTATGAAGAAGACGGCGCGACTTGGTTCCGTTCCACGACGTTCGGCGATGATAAAGACCGCGTATTGATCAAGAAGGACGGCACGTACACGTACCTGCTTCCTGATATCGCGTATCATAAGGACAAGCTTGACCGCGGCTTTGATAAGCTGATCAACGTTTGGGGCGCCGATCACCACGGCTACATCCCTCGTATGAAAGCGGCAATCGAAGCGCTGGGCTATGAAAAAGGAACGCTTGAAGTAGAAATCATTCAGCTCGTTCACCTTTACAAAAACGGCGAGAAAATGAAAATGAGCAAACGGACCGGTAAAGCCGTAACGATGCGTGACCTGATTGAAGAAGTCGGCTTGGATGCCGTTCGTTACTTCTTTGCAATGCGAAGTGCGGACACCCATATGGATTTTGACTTAGATCTTGCTGTATCAACATCTAACGAAAACCCTGTGTATTATGCACAATATGCGCATGCCCGTATTTGCAGCATGCTTCGCCAAGGGGAAGAGCTGGGACTTAAACCGGCGGCAGATCTTGATTTCAGCCATATTCAATCAGAAAAAGAATACGATCTGCTGAAAACGATCGGCGGCTTCCCAGAGGCAGTGGCGGAAGCAGCGGAAAAACGAATTCCGCACCGTGTCACAAACTATATTTATGATCTGGCTTCTGCTCTGCACAGCTTCTACAACGCAGAGAAAGTCATCGACCCTGAAAATGAAGAGAAGAGCCGCGCGCGCCTGGCTTTAATGAAGGCAACGCAAATTACGCTGAACAATGCGCTTCAGCTGATCGGCGTATCGGCTCCGGAAAAAATGTAATCACGATCAAAAGGGCAAAGTCTTCGGGCTTTGTCCTTTTTTTATGAGAAAAACGTGTGATGTAATTCACAATCCTGTTTGGCGAGTTTTTGTATGATAAGACTGATTATTGAATCATTGAAAGGGGCAAGCCAAATGATCAACCGTCAACACATTCAATTATCGTTACAGTCATTAAGCTTGGTGGCAGGGTTTATGGTTTGGGTGCTGATTTCATCACTCATTTCCCAAATCACATTAGATATTCATTTAAGCAAGGGTGAGATTTCTTTGGTGACGGCGATTCCTGTGATCCTCGGGTCGCTTCTCCGCATTCCTTTAGGGTATTTAACGAACAGGTTTGGCGCGCGGCTCATGTTTATGGTCAGCTTCATCCTGCTTTTATTTCCTGTATTTTGGATCAGTATCGCGGACTCTCTGTTTGATTTAATCGCAGGCGGCTTTTTCTTAGGGATCGGGGGAGCGGTGTTTTCCATTGGAGTGACCTCCCTCCCGAAATATTATCCGAAAGAAAAGCACGGTGTCGTCAATGGGATTTACGGTGCAGGAAATATCGGGACAGCCGTTACGACATTTGCAGCGCCGGTTATCGCTCAAGCCGTCGGGTGGAAATCAACCGTGCAGATGTATCTGGTTTTGCTGGCTGTCTTTGCCTTACTGCACGTTTTGTTCGGCGACAGGCATGAGAAGAAGGTCAAAGTTTCTGTTAAGACTCAAATCAAAGCCGTTTACCGAAATCATGTGCTATGGTTTCTGAGCCTGTTTTATTTTATTACGTTCGGTGCCTTTGTCGCCTTCACTATCTATCTGCCGAACTTTCTGGTCGAGCATTTTGGGCTGAATCCTGCAGATGCCGGCTTGCGGACGGCTGGCTTTATTGCGGTTTCTACGCTGCTCAGGCCTGCGGGTGGATTCCTGGCTGATAAAATGAGCCCGCTCCGCATCTTAATGTTTGTTTTTGCCGGGCTTACATTATCAGGTATTATCCTATCGTTCTCGCCGACAATTGGCCTTTATACGTTTGGATCATTAACCGTGGCCGTCTGCTCAGGCATAGGAAACGGGACTGTTTTTAAACTGGTGCCTTTCTATTTTTCCAAGCAAGCGGGGATTGCCAATGGGATTGTGTCTGCCATGGGCGGATTAGGCGGCTTTTTTCCTCCGCTCATATTGGCGAGTGTGTTTCAGGCAACAGGCCAGTACGCGATCGGGTTTATGGCGCTTTCAGAGGTGGCGTTAGCCAGTTTTGTCCTTGTCATATGGATGTATTGGCAGGAAAGAATGAAAACACACACGGAGAGAAACAGCCAGAGCATCAACTAACACTGGGGCATTCACAAGATTGTTAGTTTTTTCTCGATGGGTACAAATCAATTCACGTTACAATAAACACACAACGTGACTTTCTTCGAGGTGAGCTCATGAATTTTCTCTCTGTTCGACCATCTGATAGTGATCTTATTTCCAGCGATCTGCATGAATTGCTGGAATCGATCAGCACGAAAAGAAAAATGGAAAAACACACGTATTTGTTTCGAGAAGGAATGGATGCAGAAGAGCTTTATCTGATTCAATCAGGACTCATTGAAATCGGCAAGCTGACATCTGATGGAAAAGACCTGACGCTTAGAATCTGCCAAAAGCATGATATCGTCGGAGAATTAACACTTTTCACTGAAGAACCAAGGTATATGCTCAGTGCAAAAGTGCTAGAGGATGGCGAGGTGCTCGTCATTAATAAAAATAAGCTGGAAAAAGAATTAATCCAAAACGGCGCTTTGACATTTGAGTTCATGAAATGGATGAGCACGCACCTCCGGAAGATTCAGTCCAAAATCAGGGATCTGCTTCTTCATGGCAAAAAGGGGGCGCTCTATTCTACCCTTATCCGCTTATCAAACAGCTACGGAGTGAAGCGAAGCGACGGCATTCTGATTAACATTGTCCTGACAAATCAGGATTTGGCAAAGTTTTGTGCGGCTGCACGGGAAAGCATCAACCGTATGCTGGGAGATCTCCGCAAAAAAGGGGTTATTTCGATAGACGAATCCGGAAAAATTATTTTGCACAAGCGGGACTATTTACGATGTGAGATTGAGTGTGAAAATTGCCCGCTGGAGATTTGCAATATTGACTGAAAAAAACAAGGACAGCGGTGTCCTTGTTTTTTTACCTTGTCATAAAGAGGCACATGACGGCAAAAAAGAAGCAGGCATTCACGATTTCCAGAATGCCAATCGTTTTTACGGGCCAATCTCTTCCATGAAAAAACCATGCCCGCAAGCTGCTCGGGATAAAAGCGAGAAACGCCCATCCTGCTCCGAAAAGAGCGGATAAAAAGGGGAGCAGCAGGTGATATCCCCATGACCAGTATGCAAATGTCCTGTTTTTTCTTTCACGAATCACCGATTTCACATAAAAGGAACTCCCGATAAAAAATAAAGCAGACTGCAAGAAAATAAACCAAGCCCAGCCGTCGAGGGTTCCCATCCCCAGCCAGCAGCTCGCAAACCCGCCCGAACAAAAGAACAAGACACCTGCAACATCATTCAATAGGGCTCGTTCGTTTTTTCTGCGGGCAAAATACATATGTATGAGAAACAGCGGCAGTAAAGAAACGCCCATCCAGATGAGAGGCGGCTTATGAAAGACCGAGATCATCAAAAAGCAGCAGGCGGGAAAACCGTAATAACACATCCACTTTTGATATGGTTTGCTTTGTTTCTTTTTTAAGGCAAGCGTAACGGGATAAACCGCTAAGTATAGGAAAAGCCAGCCTAGGAAGAGCGGAATATGCCAAATAACGGGGCCTCCCTTGACCATGCCGAGTAAAAATGGGATCAGCAGCATCGCCCACGCGCCGTGCTGCTTCGGAATCAGCGCCTTCATCGAAATCCTCCTTTTTTCTTTCATTATAAATGCAGTCACCCTCCTGATAAGTGACATTCATCATACAGGCTGTGAAATACATCACTGCTGTACAGGCTCAGTCGAGCTACACTAAAGCTATCCTTAGCACAGGAGGTTTTCCTATGAATCAGTGTGACTATTTATTATTTCTGAAACAACTTCCTATGTTTAATGAAGTGCCTCTATCCATTGTCGAAACCTTGCTGAAAAACGGCACGTTTATCCGCGGCTCATGTGATCAGTCTCCATCTTTTCTTCATTCTCAATCTGTTTATATTGTATTAAAAGGCAGTGTCCGTTTTATGGACACAAGGCTCCCTGAAGGGTCGAAAACCGTTGCGCTGTGGGAAAAAGGCGATGTGTTTCCGATTGATGAAAAAGGCGGGCTTTATTTATCGCCCTTTATCTCAGTCAATGCCACTTCAGACATTCTGATTCTCAACATCCCATATTACATATTTAAGAAAATGATGTCTTATCATCCGCAGCTGCAAATGAACTTTTTGGCTATGCTTCAGCAAAATGTTTTTTGTTCCTATCAATTATTTTTGCGGTATCTGCATACATCACAGGATGAAAACGCCGAGCCCGGTTCTTAAATAGAGCCGGTTTTTTTGATCTTTGAAAGGCGGCTAATGACCCAAGCGTTCTGCCTGAACGCAGCCTTCCTTCTCCTTTGTGTGAACATTTTGTGAAAAAAGCGGAGTGTGTGACATAGTTCACAAGGAAACACGCTGTCTCTGTTTATAGTGAACTTAGCATCACCTGACTCGGAAGGAGTGAACTCTCATGAAGAAAAAGAAAATGAGTCCGTTGTTTAGGAGATTGAATTATTTCTCTCCTATCGAACACCATTCAAATAAACATAGCCAAACTACCCGCGAGGATCGCGATTGGGAGAATGTATACAGAAACAGATGGCAGTACGACAAAGTCGTTCGCTCCACCCACGGCGTCAACTGTACAGGGTCTTGCAGCTGGAATATTTATGTGAAAAACGGAATTGTCACGTGGGAAGGGCAAAATTTGAATTATCCATCAACAGGCCCGGATATGCCTGATTTTGAACCGAGAGGCTGCCCGCGGGGGGCCAGCTTTTCATGGTATATCTACAGCCCGCTGCGTGTGAAATATCCATACGTGCGCGGTGTACTGATTAATTTATGGCGGGAGGCACTGCAAGAACATCAAAATCCATTGGACGCCTGGAAATCGATCGTCGAAAACCCTGAAAAAGCGAAGTCCTATAAACAGGCGAGAGGGAAAGGCGGTTTTGTGCGCGCTGAATGGCCGGAGGTGCTGAAGCTGATTTCAGCCTCTCTGCTGTATACAGTGATGAAATACGGGCCTGACCGAAACGTCGGTTTTTCTCCGATTCCGGCCATGTCCATGATCAGCCATGCATCAGGCTCCCGGTTTATGTCGTTAATCGGAGGCCCTATGCTCAGTTTTTATGACTGGTATGCGGATCTTCCACCAGCATCCCCGCAAATTTGGGGTGACCAGACGGACGTTCCGGAAAGCAGTGATTGGTACAATTCCGGCTATATCATCACATGGGGCTCCAACGTTCCGTTAACGAGAACGCCTGACGCGCATTTTTTGGCGGAGGCCCGCTATAAAGGCGCTAAGGTCATTTCGATCAGTCCGGATTTTGCGGAATCCTCAAAGTTCGCGGATGACTGGCTGAGTATTCGCCAAGGGACTGACGGGGCACTTGCGATGGCGATGGGTCATGTCATTCTGCAGGAATTTTACGTGAACCAAGAAACTGAACGTTTTATTGAGTACGCGAAGCAATACACTGATTTTCCATTTCTCGTCACCCTGTCAAAAGAAAATGGCGTATACACAGCGGGACGGTTTCTGCATGCGAAGGACATCGGGCGGAAGACAAAGCATGATCAGTGGAAGCCTGCGGTTTGGGATGAACAAACAAGTTCATTTGCCATACCCCAAGGGACAATGGGATCGCGCTGGGACGGGCAGCAGAAATGGAACCTGCACATGATTGATGAAGAAACCGGGGAACCGATTGAACCCCGTCTCTCTGTGCTGGGAATAGAGGACGAAATCGGCACGGTGCGCATCCCGTATTTTTCAAATGACGGAAACAAAGTGCTCGAGCGGGATCTACCTATTAAAAAAATGAACCTGAACGGTGAAGAAACGTACATCACGACCGTGTTTGACTTGATACTGGCTAACTACGGCGTGAACCGGGGTATCGGCGAACGATCGGCTGTCTCCTATGATGATCCTGAGCCGTTTACGCCTGCCTGGCAGGAACAAATGACAGGAATCAAAAAAGAAGCTGTCGTTAAGATTGCCAGAGAGTTTGCTCAAAATGCGATCGATACAGACGGCCGGTCCATGATTATCGTAGGGGCCGGCATTAACCACTGGTTCAACTCCGACACGATCTACCGAGCGGTGTTAAATCTTGTTTTACTTGTAGGCGCCCAAGGCGTAAACGGCGGAGGCTGGGCCCATTACGTGGGGCAGGAAAAGCTCCGACCTGCTGAAGGGTGGCAGACGATTGCAACTGCAAAGGACTGGGAGGGCGTGCCCAAGCTGCAAAACGGCACCTCATTTTTCTACTTTGCGACAGATCAGTGGCGTTATGAGGACCAGCCGATCAGTGATTTGGCATCACCGATTGCTGCGTCATCCCGTTACAAGCACCACGCTGATTACAATGTGCTGGCCGCGCGGCTGGGGTGGCTTCCGTCTTACCCGACTTTCAATCAAAATGGCATCGATCTGTATAAAGAAGCTGAAAAAGCAGGGGCAGAAACACCTGAAGACGTTGGTGCGTACGTGGCCTCACAGCTCCAAGAGAAAAAACTGAAATTCGCGATTGAAGATCCTGATAATGAAGTGAATTTCCCAAGAAATCTCTTCGTATGGCGGGCAAATCTGATCTCGAGCTCAGGAAAAGGGCATGAATATTTTCTCAAGCATTTGTTGGGGACGACAAACGGCTTGATGAATGACGACAGCGACAGCATCCGCCCTGAAGAAATTAAATGGCGGGAGCAGGCGCCGGAAGGAAAGCTCGACTTGTTAATCAATCTTGACTTCCGAATGGCCGGTACGGCGCTGTATTCCGATATCGTGCTGCCGGCGGCGACATGGTATGAAAAACACGATCTCAGCAGCACAGATATGCATCCGTTCATTCATCCATTTGCTCCGGCGATCTCAGCTCCGTGGGAATCGAAGTCAGACTGGGATATTTTCAAGGCGCTGTCAAAAGCCGTTTCCGATCTGGCAGAAGAAGTCAATATGGAGCCGGTGAAAGAAGTGGTTGCGACGCCGCTCCTCCACGACACCATGCAGGAATTGGCCCAGCCATTCGGCAAAATCAATGACTGGAGCAAGGGCGAATGTGAAGCCATTCCGGGAAAAACGATGCCGAACATCCAAGTCGTTGAACGGGATTACAAACACATTTTTCATAAAATGACTGCACTTGGTCCGAACGTTGCTTTAAAGCCGAGCGGAACAAAAGGGATGAGCTGGTCAATAGCCGATGAATATGAATCACTCAAACAGAGATTGGGAGAAATCACCTCGGACAGTGTGGCAAAGGGATGTCCGAATATAAGTGAAGCAAAGCAGGCTGCAGAAGCGATTTTAACCCTATCATCCACTTCGAATGGAAAGGTCGCAGTAAAAGCATGGGAATCACTTGAAAACATCACAAACCTGAAGCTGAAAGACCTGGCGGAAGAACGCGAGGAAGAATGCTTTACGTTCGAACAAATTACAGCCCAGCCGAAAACGGTGATCACGTCTCCAGCGTTTTCCGGCTCTGAAAAAGGAGGGCGCAGGTATTCGCCGTTTACAACGAATGTTGAAAAATTAATTCCGTGGCGGACGCTGACAGGCAGACAATCCTATTATGTCGATCATGAACTGATGATGGAATTCGGTGAAACGATGGCGACATTCAAACCGATCCTTCAGCATCGCCCGTTTCTGAGCAAGCGGCCTGATCAAGAGGGAAAAGAAATCGTCCTCAATTATTTGACGCCGCATAATAAATGGTCTGTCCACAGCATGTATTTTGATTCACTGCCAATGCTGACGCTGTTCCGCGGCGGGCCAACCGTGTGGATGAATAAAGATGATGCAGAGGACACGGATATCAAAGACAACGATTGGATTGAATGCTTTAACCGAAATGGTGTTGTCGTCGCGAGAGCCGTTTTGTCTCATCGGATTCCTAAAGGAATGGCGTTTATGCACCATGCCCAGGACCGCCACATCAACGTGCCAGGAACAAAGCTGACGAATAACCGCGGAGGCACCCATAACAGCCCGACAAGGATTCACGTCAAGCCGACACAGATGATCGGTGGCTACGCCCAGCTCAGCTACGGCTTTAATTATTACGGTCCAACGGGGAATCAGCGCGACCTGAACGTCGTCATCCGCAAGCTGAAGGAGGTCGATTGGCTTGAAGATTAAAGCGCAAATCGGTATGGTCATGAACTTGGATAAATGCATCGGCTGCCACACGTGCAGCGTCACTTGCAAAAACACGTGGACAAACCGTTCCGGTGCGGAATATATGTACTTCAATAATGTAGAAACAAAGCCGGGCATCGGCTACCCGAAGCAATGGGAGGACCAGGACAAATATAAAGGCGGCTGGACATTGAAAAAAGGAAAGCTCGAGCTGAAATCGGGCTCGAAAACCAATCGGCTTGCAGGCCTTTTCTATAATCCGAATCAGCCGTCGATTGATGATTACTATGAGCCCTGGAACTATGATTATGAAACATTAACGAACAGCCCGCAGAAAAAACACCAGCCAGTAGCACGCCCGAAATCGTCCTTGACGGGGGATTTCATGAATATCGAATGGGGACCGAACTGGGAGGATGATCTCGCGGGCGGCCACATAACGGGACTTGAAGATCCCAACGTACAAAAGATGGAGGAATCGATCAAAACAGAATTCGATGAGGTCTTTATGATGTATTTGCCCCGTATTTGCGAGCACTGCATCAACCCGGCGTGCGTCTCATCCTGTCCATCCGGCGCCATGTACAAACGCGAGGAGGACGGCATTGTGCTTGTGGATCAAAACGCATGCCGTTCATGGAGATATTGCGTCTCATCCTGTCCTTATAAAAAAGTCTATTTTAACTGGCAAACGAACAAAGCGGAAAAATGCACACTCTGCTTTCCGCGTTTGGAGGCGGGACTGCCGACCATCTGCTCTGAGACGTGTGTTGGCAGAATCCGCTACCTCGGCGTCATGCTTTACGATGCGGACAAAGTGGAGGAAGCGGCATCTGTTGAAAATGAAAAGGATCTCTACCATTCCCAATTGGACGTTTTTCTTGATCCAAATGATCCTGAGGTTGCCAAACTGGCAAAAGAACAAGGCATTCCGGCTGAATGGATAGAGGCTGCGCAGCAATCGCCGATCTATAAAATGATCATTGACTGGAAGATTGCGCTGCCGCTTCATCCTGAGTACCGCACGCTGCCAATGGTGTGGTACATTCCGCCGCTCAGTCCGATTATGAATCTCTTTGAAGGAAAAGGCAGCCGGCAATCCGCGGAAGATATTTTTCCGGCTATCGACCAAATGAGAATACCGATAGACTATTTGGCGCAGCTGTTAACGGCCGGTGATACGGATCATATTCGGTCAACGTTAAAGAAAATGTCTGTCATGCGCCAGTATATGAGAGCGATCCAGACGAATAAATCAATCGACCCGAAACTGATCTCCAGTATCGGCTTAACAGAACAGCAAATTGAAGATATGTATCGGCTGCTTGCGATTGCCAAATATGATGACCGCTTTGTGATACCGAGCAGTCATCGAGAAGAAGTTTCAGATTTATATGCTGAACAAGGGAGCTGCGGCTTATCATTTTCAGGCGGCCCCGGCTCCTGTTTCTAACTTTTGATAAATGAGGTGTAACAAGATGAACACCACAGACCGGCAAATTACGTTCTCCGCTCTTTCCTCTCTTCTCTCTTATCCGGATGAAGAGTGGAGAGCCGAGATTCCCGAATGGAAGGCTCTTATCCATGAAATCGGCAACCGGCAAATCCGAGAGAAGCTGCTGCACTTTTTCGAGGCGTCAGCCAGCTTTTCACCGGAAGCGCTGATTGAACACTATGTCTATACGTTCGACTTTGGAAAAAAAACAAATATGTATGTCACCTACTTTAACTCGGGCGAGCAAAGGGAACGCGGCATTGAATTGCTGCATTTAAAAAACGCATACGAGCAATCCGGTTTTCTGCCGACAGAGAAAGAGCTGCCTGATTATCTGCCGCTGATGCTGGAATTTGCTGCGGCTGCAGAAATTGAAGCAGCGAGAAGCGTGTTTGAGAAATATCTGTCCAATGTGAGGGAGCTGGCATCCCGTCTCGAAAAAAATGACAGTATATACGCTGAACTGCTGCACGTGCTGCTGGCCGCGCTTGAAACCATCGGCGTACGTGAAAGCGTTGAAGGGGCTGTTCAGGCATGAGCGGGCAGATCCTCTGGGGTATTATGCCATACATTGTATTGACGATCTTTATCGGCGGCCATATTTACCGCTACCAGCATGACCAATTTGGCTGGACGGCGAAATCAAGCGAGCTGTTAGAAAAGAAAAAACTTGCGGCGGGCAGCACACTTTTTCACTGGGGACTGCTGTGCGTTGTCGGCGGGCATGTCATGGGGATTCTGATCCCAGAAGGCGTGTATGCTTCCCTTGGCATTTCAGAGCATATGTATCACAAAATGGCGATTGGCGCTGGCTTGCCGGCGGGCATTGCGGCATGTACCGGACTTGTCATCCTGACGTACAGAAGGCTGTTTGACAAAAGAATCCGCAAAACGAGCTCGCCATCCGATATCCTTACGCTCCTCCTGCTGCTGTTCATGATGCTGTCAGGCGTTGCGGCCACGTTTCTCAACATTGATTCGAAAGGATTTGATTACCGGACCACAGTCGGGCCCTGGTTCAGGGAAATCGTTTTGTTCAGGCCTGACGCCTCTTTGATGGAGAGTGTCCCGCTATGGTTTAAGTTTCATATTGTGATAGGATACGTCGTTTTTATCCTGTGGCCGTTTACGAGATTGGTTCATGTGTTCAGTCTGCCGCTCAAGTATCTGACCCGCAGCTACGTTGTATATCGGAAACGCTCGTGAAAATCCCCCTTGAAAGAGGGGGATTTTTTTATCTTGATGAAAACATAAGATATCTTCTGCCAAGGTAATGGCTGGGCGGCCGGGAATCCTGTTGTGTTTGTATTTGGAAATAACATCAAGAATAAAACGGATTTTACTCATTTTAAACCGGCGGAACAGAAGATTATGACTCAGCCTGATTAACTCCTTATTTTCTTTCTGATCAATATCCCGTTTTATATATTTTCTCTCATCAGAATGGGTATCAACTTCACTCTATCCACCGTATTTGCAGTCACAGCGCTGCCTCTTTTTCGGCGCTTGCCGGAGTGCTCAGCGGGTTCGGCCTGCCGCTCATGTTGTCACTCGGCGTTGCCAATAGTCTTGCTTTATTTCTGCAGAAACGATGCGGATGAATTCCTTGACAGTTAGTTTTCTCTAAACCTCTCCTCCTTCGGCGGAGAGGTTATTTACTTACAAGGTTTATCGATTAGAAAAAAGAGGTAATACAGAGGTAATTGAATCAGATTGGAGAGAATCAGGATGCTGAAAAGGAGACTGGAATTTTTCTTTTTATATATGATGCTCATCGGGGCATATGTCATTTGGTTTTTTCCGGTTTCCAGGCTTGAGTTTTACGGAGGATTGCTTTGCTATATAAGCATTATTTTGTTCAGCATCTATTCATTAATTCTTGAAAACCGCACCTCGCAGCACACGCTGCTATGGATCCATATTCTTGTCTTTTTTCCAATCGCCGGCTACGTGTTTTATCTGTTTTCGGGACAGCTTTATGTAAAGGGAAAGCTGTTTAAGACAAAACGAATGTACAACAGGGAAAAGCTCAGGAAGCTGTTTGACAAGGAGGAAACGCCCGAAGTGACAGGGCTGAAGGACAATCAAGAGAGGTTCTTTACATATTCCATCAGGGCTGCCCATATGAATATCAATACGAAAAGCAACATCAAAGTGCTGAAAAACGGCGAAGAAACCTTCCCGGACATTTTCAAAGCGATGAGAAAAGCGGAATCTTACATACATATTGAATACTACATGTTTAAATCAGACATGCTCGGACGCGGCATGATGGACATTATGATGGAGAAAGCGCGCCAGGGTGTCGAGGTGAGGTTTTTATACGATGCGGCAGGAAGCATGAAGCTGGCAAGAAGAGATATTATGAGAATGAAACAAGCGGGGGTGGACATCGTCCCGTTTTCTCCGCTGAAATACGGGTTTTTCAACCAGAAGCTGAATTTCAGAAATCACCGGAAAATCGTGATCATCGATGGGAAAACCGGTTTTGTGGGCGGATTAAATGTTGGAAAGGAATATATCAGCAGAGATCCGTACATCGGATTTTGGAGAGATACACACCTGCGGCTTGAGGGGGAAATTGTGCAAACGCTCCACGCTATCTTTATGCTGGATTGGGAATACGTCTCCAATGAAGTGCTAATTGATCAAGAGGAGTACAATACCCCGGTTCCCGTGGAAGGAGGAGGCATTTATCAAATTGTCGCGACAGGCCCTGACATGAAGGAAAGCATGAGCGACCTTTATTATGAAATGATTTCTTCAGCGCAGAAATCAATATGGATCGCCACGCCCTATTTTGTCCCCAATGAATCCATTCGCACGGCGCTAAAAGCAGCGGCGACAAAGGGGGTAGAGGTAAGGGTTATGGTGCCGGAGAAGAACGACAGCTTTTTGACCCAATACGCGTCGAGGTCCTATTTCCCGGAGCTGCTTCTTGAGGGCATTGAAGTGTACTCCTACCAAAAAGGCTTCATGCATCAAAAAGTCATGATCATTGATGGTGATCTCGCCTCCGTCGGCACCGCGAATATGGACATGCGCAGCTTTCAGCTCAACTTTGAAGTGAATGTGTTCTTCACGGATGCCGAAGCGATCCGAACCCTTGAGACCCATTTTGAAGAGGATATGCAGGAAAGTGAAAAGCTCAGCCCTGTCGGCTTTTATAAAAGAGGCGTGGCTGACCGGACAAAAGAGTCATTTGCCCGCTTGTTTTCAGGTGTTCTGTAAGAAAAAAGAAATCTGATCTTTCAAAACAGCCCGTGTATAGTATAATTGAGAAATATTATCAGTTATTTATACATTGGGGGAAGATAGGGTGCTGCGGCAATTTTTTTCATATTATAAACCATATAAAACGTTGTTCTTTCTCGACTTTTTCTCAGCGATCGCGGGAGGTTTAATGGAGCTGAGTTTTCCTTTGATCGTCAATTATTTTATTGATACCTTGCTGCCGGGCAGGGACTGGGGGCTGATCATCGCGACCTCAATCGGGTTATTTGCGGTGTACGCGCTCAGCTCGGCTCTTCAGTATATCGTGACCTACTGGGGACACATGCTTGGTATCAATATTGAGACTGATATGAGAAAGTCGCTTTTTGACCATTTGCAAAAGCTCTCGTTCAAATTTTACGACAACAACAAGACGGGAACGCTGATGTCGAAGCTCACGAACGATTTAATGTATATCGGTGAAGTCGCTCATCACGGACCGGAAGACTTATTCATTGCGGTCATGACCATTCTCGGGGCGTTCGGAGTGATGCTGTTTATTAACTGGCAGCTTGCTTTATTAACGTTTATCATTATGCCGATCGTCATTTGGCTAGCGCTTTATTTCAACAAAAAAATGACCAAAGCATTTACCACGCTGAACAAGGATATCGGAGACTTCAGCGCGCGTGTAGAAAATAACATCGGCGGCATCCGGCTTGTGCAGGCGTTCGGAAATGAAGCGTTTGAAAAAGAACGTTTCGCCGTCAATAACCAGCGTTTCCGTGCCACAAAGCTTTCTTCCTACAAAATCATGGCGAAAAACGGTTCAATCAGCTATATGCTGACCCGGTTTGTCACGCTGTTTGTCCTTTTGTGCGGGACGTGGTTTGTCATTCGCGGCTCCTTATCGTACGGGGAATTTGTGGCGTTTGTGCTCCTGACAAATGTGCTGTTCAGGCCTATTGACAAAATTAATGCCATTATCGAAATGTATCCGAGGGGGATCGCGGGTTTCAAAAGCTATATGGAGCTCATGGAGACAGAGCCGGACATTCAGGATTCACCTGATGCGAAAGATGTTTCCGGCCTGAAGGGCAATATCCGCTATAAACATGTTTCGTTTGGCTATGATGGCCATCACAATGTCCTCAATGACATCAACCTATCCATTCAAGCGGGGGAAACGGTGGCGTTCGTCGGTCCGTCAGGTGCGGGGAAATCAACGCTTTGCAGTCTGCTTCCGCGTTTTTATGAAGCATCGGAGGGCTACATTACGATTGACGGGATCAGTATAAAAGACATGACGCTTTCTTCGTTGCGCGGGCAGATTGGCGTCGTGCAGCAGGACGTTTTCTTATTCTCGGGCACGCTTAGAGAAAATATCGCCTACGGCCGACTAGGCGCATCAGAAGAAGACATTTGGCAAGCTGTGAAGCAGGCGCATCTGGAAGAGCTCGTCCATAACATGCCCGATGGGTTGGATACTATGATTGGCGAACGCGGCGTGAAGCTTTCCGGCGGGCAAAAACAGCGTCTGTCAATTGCAAGGATGTTCTTGAAAAATCCGTCGATCTTGATTCTCGACGAAGCCACCTCAGCCCTTGATACAGAGACGGAAGCGGCGATCCAAAAGGCGCTTCAAGAGTTGTCTGAGGGGCGCACGACGCTTGTCATCGCCCACAGGCTGGCGACGATCAAAGACGCGGACAGAATTGTAGTCGTCACAAACAACGGTATTGAAGAACAAGGCTGTCATCAAGACCTGATCGAAGCCGGAGGCCTATACAGCAGGCTGCATCAAGCGCAATTCGGGCAAATTGTGCAGCGATAGGAGGAGAACATGGAAAGAAAAACTGTGCTGTACATTGCTGTTTCATTGGATGGGATGATCGCAAAAGAAGATGGAAGCATCGATTGGCTGGATGAATTTGAAGGTGAAGGTGACAACGGCTACAGTGATTTTTATCAGACTGTTGATACAGTCATTCTAGGGCGGGGCACATATGAGCACGTTAAAGTGCTAACACCGGTTTTCCCATATCAGGATAAAACCTGCTATGTTTTTACAGGATCGCCCGACAGTTATCAAGATGAACATGTGACGTTTATCAATGAGGGAGCCAGAGCCTTCACTGCCCGTTTGAAACAGGAAAAAGGCTCAAACATCTGGATAGCTGGCGGGGCAGAGCTTGTGAATGACTTTATGAAAGAAGATGCCATCGACGAATTCATCATCACTGTTATTCCCGTCGTTTTAGGAAGCGGCATCCCGCTGTTTCACGAACTAACAAATGAAACAAAACTGCGGTTAAAAGGGACAAAACAATTTGGACAAGCGGTTCAGCTCCATTATGTAAGAGCTTAAGAAAAAGGATAGACAGATGTCTATCCTTTTTTGTATGTAAGTTAGAGCGCTTCTCTCTCAGCAGGCTCGATGAGATTTTGGAATTTTTCAATGAGCTGTGATGCTTTTGTTCCTTCAACTACGATCAAATATTCCTTTTCATTATGAGCCATGCGGAATGTTTCAAGCTCAATTAAGCTTTTGATTTTGCACATCGTTTTCTTTGAATAAATATAAACCTCGTGGCTTCCGGAATGGCACATTTTATAAAGATGAATCAAATTTCTTAAAGTAAAGGCCTGTGCGGCTACTTTCAGAGACTTGATATTTTTCATGATCTTTCTCCTCCATCGATTGTTGTCTTATATAGCCTAAGTTCCCAAAGCTGACAAGTCGTAAACCTATTTTTGCACATTTATGATTTCCATTGCAGCGCACCGCCCCCGATGCGTTTGACACCGCGGATGGAGCTTAATTCATCCATCAAGCGGAGAAGCGCCTTGTCTTTCTGCTTTGCTTCAATCATGAAATCAATATTCGTTCCCCATTGCCTAAAGCGTTCCAACAGCGGCAGCAAAAAGTTGGCGTCAACATAATCGGCATGGCTGCGTATCGCTTGCTCCGATTTTGGGGAAGACAAGTGAACCTTTGGCTGAAGGCCGATCCGCTCCCACGTTTTGATCATGCGGGGCAGTGCTACATTCAGGTCGGCGTGATCGTCTGGATTGGCGTAAAAATGATGAAAGTCAAAGACAAACGGAACATCCTCCTGCTCACAGACCTGAAGCGTTTCTTCCGTTGTATATGTTTTATCATCATTTTCAAGTGTCATCCGCTCTTTGATCTCCTGCGGCAGCTGTTTTATATTTTGATGAAATTGTGCAGTGGCGGTGTCTTTATTTCCGTAAGCGCCGCCAATATGAATGTTGATAACGGAGCGATCAGCAATGCCCATGGCCTCAAGCATGCGGTAGTGATAGGCCATATCGGTTACCGCATTTTTTGTGACGGATTCCTTCGTGCTCGTAAACAGAGTGAATTGATTTGGATGAAAGCTTGTTCGCAGTTGATGCGTTTTAACAAGCTCTCCAATCTCCCGAAACTCTTTTTGAAACGGTGTTACAAAATCCCACATCACGTCGGGATGCGTAGCCAGCGGCACAATCGAACTGGAAAAACGGTACAAAGGAATGCCGTGGCCGATGATATAGTGAAGGGTTCTCATCGTATTGCGCAAATTGGCTTTTGTCACAGTCAGAAGCGCTTCTTTTCTTTCAGTCTTTGAAAGCTTTGAATAACGCGCGAATGTCAATGTTTTAGCGGGAGACGCATCCCAAAGGCTCATCGCATTTGAAACGAACCCGAATCTGAAAATCATAGGAACTCTCCTTTATAAGAAATAAGATAATGCCCTGCCGAGCCATTCCGCCGGGCGCTGCCTGAATGTGCGCTTGCTGAAATCCTCCATGGTCAGCCGCTCCGACTTTTTCATATCCTCCTCAATCGTGGCATAGACTTCACTTGTAAACGCTTCGTCATCAATTTCGACATTCACCTCTTCATTTAAAAACAGGCTTCGTTTATCGAAGTTGGCTGTTCCGATTATGCTGAGATGGTCGTCTATGATGAGGGCTTTTACATGATAAAACCCTTGATAATAACGATAAATAAGACAGCCGGCATCCAAAAGCTCCGAATAATACGTAAAAGCTGCTTCTCGTACCAGCGGATGGTCTGATTTCATCGGTACAATGATTCTCACGGATACGCCGTTTTTTCTTGCGTTAATAAGGGCCTCTTGAAGCGGTTTTGATGGAATGTAATAAGGCGTGCAAACCGTAAGGCGATTCTTCGCTTGGGCAATGTTGGCCAAGTATGTGTTTTCAAGGGAATAACCGTCAGTCGCATATATCTTGTGAGAAATAGTCCCTTGCTGAAGCTTTGGCCAAACATCCGAACCCAGTTCGATTCCGGTATTTCGTTTTAGATCAGAAGCAAAAAGCGTTTGAAGATCATGTACGCCTTCTCCCATCATGCGCAGATGATAATCCTCCCAATTGCCGAACTTCGCCTTCTTTCCAAGATATTCTTCGGCGATGTTAAACCCGCCGATATAACCGATTTTTCCGTCTATCACCGTAATCTTCCGGTGATTCCGTTTTTGCATGTGAAAAAAGAAAAAAGGAAAACGGGGACGATTCATCACATGGACATGGACGCCGGCATTTTTCATCGTCTGCAGCGCCGTTTTTTTAATTGCCCGGCAGCCCGCCCAATCCAGAAGCAAATAAACGGAGACGCCAGCTTGGGCTTTTGTTTTCAGCAAGGTATACATATTGTGGCTGACCTCATCATTTTTCATAATAAAAAACATCATGTGAACAGAAGAGGCGGCCTGGCGAATATCATTCATCATCCGCTCAACGAGATCAGCGCCGCAGTGGATCAATTCGATGTCACTCTTCTTTTTTGAAAAAACAGGCTCGTACGCCTTTTTTCTGTATCCGGCACGGCCCATGAAGATATCAAGCAGAATCAAGGCAAAGAAAATAACGACAATGATCATAATCACGATAAATACCTTCATACCGGCACTCCTTTCCGTAGTAAAGGTAGTGTGCCCGAACAGCAGGAATTTAATTATTGACTGAACACTCATTCATTATTTATCATAAAGATAATCTTATACAGATTCGGGGGTAGGGGATCGCGGTCTTTATCAGTAAAAAGGGGGAATTGGAATGAGCGGCTTTCTCATCGCAAATGCATTATTATTTCTGATTGTAACCGCTTACGCTGTCTATTTGTTTGTGTACTTGGTCAAAACGAGACTGGCCTACATCAAGCTCGGCCAGAAAGAACAATTTGATCAACGGTTCAAGGAACGGCTTCACGCCATATGGGTGAATGTATTCGGACAGAAAAAACTGCTCAAGGACAAGAAAAGCGGAATCATTCACGTCATGTTTTTCTACGGATTTATATTGGTTCAGTTCGGAGCAATTGACTTTATCATCAAAGGACTGGCTCCCGGCCGGAATCTGCCGCTTGGCCCTGTCTATCCCGCCTTCACCTTTTTTCAGGAAATTGTTACGTTTCTCATTTTAATTGCTGTTGGGTGGGCATTCTACAGACGTTATATCGAAAAGCTCGTGAGGCTGAAACGCGGTTTCAAAGCCGGACTCGTTCTCATTTTTATCGGAGGATTAATGCTGACCGTTCTGCTTGGGAACGGGATGAATCTGATTTGGCATGAGCATGGGCTTTCTTGGAGCGAGCCAATTGCCTCAGGTATTGCGTTTATGCTTAGCGGTGTCGGGAAAACAGGCGCGGCGGTGATTTTCTATATCGCTTGGTGGATCCATCTTCTGTTCTTGCTTAGCTTTTTAGTGTACGTGCCTCAGTCGAAGCATGCCCATTTAATCGCCGGCCCGGCAAACGTCTTTTTCAATCGAATGGAATCTGCCGGAAAACTTGAAAAAATTGATTTTACCGACGAAACGAAAGAAAGCTACGGAGCGGGAAAAATTGAGGATTTCAGACAGTCTCAGCTGCTTGATCTATATGCGTGTGTCGAGTGCGGCCGCTGTACCAATATGTGTCCTGCAACAGGCACCGGAAAAATGCTTTCTCCGATGGACTTGATTTTGCGTCTCAGAGACCATCTCACGGAAAAAGGCGCTGCCGTCACCTCGCGCTCCCCATGGGTGCCCGCAGCAGCGTTTCGGCATACGAGAGGCAATCAGCTGGCTGCGGCGTCAGCGGGCAGCGGATCGCAGGAAGCCGCAGCGGCGCTTGATTACAATCCAAGCTTGATCGGCGACGTCATCACAGAGGAAGAAATTTGGGCATGCACCACTTGCCGGAACTGTGAGGATCAATGCCCGGTCATGAATGAGCACGTGGATAAAATCATCGATCTCCGCCGCTACCTCGTACTGACAGAAGGAAAAATGGACAGTGACGCCCAGCGCGCAATGACAAGTATTGAGCGGCAGGGGAATCCGTGGGGACTCAACCGCAAGGAACGTGAAAATTGGCGTGACGAGGCGCCGGATGCTGAGATTCCGACTGTAAAAGAAATGAAAAAAGAAGGAAAAGAATTTGAGTACCTTTTCTGGGTAGGCTCCATGGGGTCTTACGACAACAGAAGCCAGAAAATCGCAATTTCCTTTGCCAAGCTGCTCAATCACGCGGGCGTGTCCTTCGCGATCCTCGGCAATAAAGAAAAAAATTCAGGAGACACGCCGCGCCGCCTCGGAAATGAATTTTTGTTCCAAGAGCTGGCTGAGAAGAATATTTCTGAATTTGAAAAAAATGATGTCAAAAAAATCGTTACGATCGATCCCCATGCATACAATTTATTTAAAAACGAATATCCGGATTTCGGATTTGAAGGCGAGGTTTATCATCATACAGAAGTGCTGGCCGAGCTTGTGAAAAACGGAAAATTAAGACCGCAGCACCCGCTTCATGAGACGATTACCTTCCATGATTCGTGCTATTTGGGCCGGTACAATGAAGTCTATGATCCGCCGAGAGAGATTTTGAAAGCCATTCCGGGCGTGCAGCTTGTTGAAATGGAGAGAAACCGGGAAACCGGCATGTGCTGCGGAGCCGGCGGGGGATTAATGTGGATGGAGGAAGAAACAGGCAACAGGATTAACGTCGCCAGGACAGAGCAAGCGCTCGCAGTCAACCCATCGGTGATCAGTTCTGGCTGTCCGTATTGTCTCACAATGCTTGGGGACGGCACAAAGGCGAAGGAAGCCGAAGACCAAGTCAAAACGTACGACGTCGTCGAGCTTCTGGCTCAATCCGTTTTAGGCGCTGATCTGAAAATGGGGGAGAAGCAATGAATTTTTCATTATCAGAAGAACATGAGATGATAAGAAAATTGGTGCGCGATTTTGCGAAGCATGAGGTGGCCCCGACAGCAGCAGAACGGGACGAACAAGAACGCTTCGATCGCGAGCTGTTTCGGGAAATGGCAAATCTGGGGCTGACGGGAATTCCGTGGCCTGAAGATTACGGCGGAATCGGAAGTGACTATTTAGCCTATGTCATCGCGGTGGAGGAGCTGTCAAAAGTGTGCGCCTCCACCGGTGTGACGCTTTCCGCCCATATCTCTCTTTGCAGCTGGCCGCTGTTTGCCTTTGGGACAGAGGAACAGAAGACAGAGTACTTAACACAGCTGGCCCTCGGAGAGAAAATCGGCGCATTCGCTTTGACCGAAGCAGGGTCTGGCTCTGACGCCGGCAGCATGAAAACAACTGCTGAACGAATCGGCGATGACTATGTGTTAAATGGTTCCAAAGTGTTTATCACAAACGGCGGCGTTGCTGATATTTACATTGTTTTTGCCGTCACCGATCCCGAGAAAAAGAAAAGAGGCATTACCGCTTTTATAGTAGAAAAGGATTTTGAAGGATTTTTTACAGGCAAGAAAGAAAAGAAGCTGGGCATCCGTTCTTCACCGACAACGGAAATCATGTTCGAAGATTGTGTGGTGCCCGCATCAAAGCGTCTCGGAGAAGAAGGAGAAGGCTTCAAAATCGCGATGAAGACGCTTGACGGAGGCAGAAACGGCATAGCTGCACAAGCCGTAGGCATCGCCCAAGGAGCGCTTGATGCGGCGCTTCAATATGCAAAAGAGCGAAAGCAATTCGGAAAATCGATCGCCGAGCAGCAGGGCATCGCTTTTAAACTCGCGGATATGGCGACAATGATAGAAGCTTCAAGGCTATTGACCTATCAGGCTGCGTGGTTAGAATCATCGGGCCTTCCATATGGAAAAGCTTCCGCCATGTCCAAACTGATGGCTGGGGATACGGCGATGAAGGTAACGACCGAAGCCGTGCAGATTTTCGGCGGCTACGGCTATACAAAAGATTATCCGGTAGAACGCTATATGCGTGATGCAAAAATCACGCAAATCTATGAAGGCACTCAAGAAATTCAAAGACTGGTCATCTCCAGAATGCTCGCGGATTAACGGAAAACATCTCTCAGTCGGATCACTCTTGTAAAATTATTTAAATTAACGCTGTTAAGGGTAGCATATTCTGTTTTATTTTGTTTATAATGAGAGGTATGGTTTGTATAAGAACGATACAAAATCGCTTTCATTATTGATAAAACAGATACATATAAGTAATAGAAAGGGAGTGTCCGACCTTGGGTATCAAACAATATTCACAGGAAGAGCTAAAGGAAATGGCTTTAGTTGAAATCGCTCACGAATTATTTGAAGAACATAAAAAACCAGTTCCTTTTCAGGAGCTTTTAAATGAAATCGCATCTTTGCTCGGCGTGAAAAAAGAAGAGCTTGGAGACCGCATCGCTCAATTTTATACAGATTTAAACATTGACGGCCGCTTCCTGGCGCTTTCTGACCAGACGTGGGGGCTTCGCAGCTGGTATCCGTATGATCAGCTTGATGAAGAAACTCAGCCGACAGTCAAGGCGAAAAAGAAAAAAGCGAAGAAAGCAGTCGAAGAAGATCTTGATCTTGACGAGTTTGAAGAGATCGACGAAGACGACCTTGATTTGGATGAAGTTGAGGAAGAACTCGATCTTGAAGCCGACGATTTTGACGATGAAGATCTTGATGAAGACGACGATGATCTTGAGATCGAAGAAGATATTATTGATGAAGATGATGAAGACTATGATGATGAAGAAGAGGAAATTAAATAGTATCAGATTTCATCTTCAAAACGATCTTGACTTTCATAGTCGAACTATGTAGTATGTATTTTGGGCTCTTCAAAAACGAAGAGAGAACATAGTACGTTATGCTCCCTTTCAAGAAATTGAAAGGGAGCTTTCTTATTTTCACCCCTCATTTTTCTTATAAATCATTTAAAAGGCTAAATGATTTTTTATAAAATAGTACATTTTAAAAATGTAGCTAAGAGCGAAGAGAGGAGCAAACGAAATGACGAAATATATTTTTGTAACCGGGGGAGTTGTATCCTCACTTGGAAAGGGTATTGTAGCAGCTTCATTAGGGCGTTTGCTGAAAAACCGCGGACTGAACGTGACGATTCAGAAATTCGATCCATACATCAACGTTGACCCAGGAACAATGAGCCCGTACCAACACGGTGAAGTATTCGTAACGGATGACGGCGCTGAAACAGACTTGGACCTTGGTCACTATGAGCGTTTTATCGACATTAACCTGAATAAATTCAGCAACGTGACAACAGGTAAAATCTATTCAACAGTTCTTAAAAAAGAACGCCGCGGAGATTACCTTGGCGGAACCGTACAGGTCATTCCGCACATCACAAACGAATTGAAAGACCGTGTTTACCGCGCAGGGAAAGAGACAAACGCAGATGTTGTCATTACAGAAATCGGCGGTACTGTCGGAGACATCGAATCACTGCCATTCCTTGAAGCGATCCGCCAAATGAAGAGCGACATCGGCCGTGAAAACGTAATGTACATCCACTGTACGCTCGTACCTTACATTAAAGCTGCTGGCGAATTAAAAACAAAACCGACACAGCACAGCGTAAAAGAATTGCGCAGCTTGGGCATTCAGCCAAACATCATCGTCGTTCGTACAGAAATGCCGATTTCTCAAGATATGAAAGATAAAATCGCGCTTTTCTGCGACATCGATACAAAAGCGGTTATTGAATGTGAAGATGCGGACAACCTTTACTCCATTCCGTTGGAGCTTCAAAAACAAGGGCTTGATAAGCTTGTTTGCGAGCACATGAAATTGGCATGCAAAGAAGCGGAAATGTCCGAATGGAAAGAGCTTGTTAACAAAGTCAGCAATCTGTCTCAAACGATTACAATCGGCCTTGTCGGCAAATACGTTGAGCTTCCTGACGCATACATTTCTGTTGTCGAGTCTCTCCGCCATGCGGGCTATGCGTTTGACACAGATGTAAAAGTGAAATGGATCAACGCGGAAGAAGTGACAGAAAACAATATCGCAGAACTCACAAGCGGAACAGACGGCATCATTGTGCCGGGCGGATTCGGAGACCGCGGTGTTGAAGGTAAAATCGTCGCGACAAAATACGCGCGCGAAAACAACATTCCGTTCTTGGGCATTTGCTTGGGCATGCAGGTGGCGTCTATTGAATACGCACGAAACGTATTGGGCTTAAAAGGTGCCCACTCAGCGGAAATTGATCCGTCAACTCAATACCCGATCATTGATCTTCTTCCTGAACAAAAGGATGTGGAGGATCTCGGGGGAACGCTTCGTCTAGGCCTTTACCCTTGTAAGCTTGAAGAAGGCACGAAAGCCTTTGAAGTGTATCAGGATGAAGTGGTGTACGAGCGCCACCGCCACCGCTATGAGTTTAACAATGAATTCAGACAGCAAATGGAAGAGCAAGGCTTCGTATTCTCAGGCACAAGCCCTGATGGACGCCTTGTTGAAATCATCGAGCTGAAAGACCACCCTTGGTTCGTGGCTTCTCAGTTCCACCCAGAGTTCAAGTCAAGACCGACAAGACCTCAGCCTCTATTCAAAGGCTTTATCGGAGCGTCTGTCGAAGCTGCAAATCAGAAGTAATAAAAAAGACTTGCCGTTTGTCAAAAGCGGGCAAGTCTTTTTTATTTGTTTCCGGCAAGTTCCAGCATGTACAATAAGATATTATGCATACTCTTGCAGAATTTCTTTTAGTGTAAACGATAAAGCGTGATAGACATACAGTGCTGTCATTAAAGAGGGAAACCCGTAACGGGTGCCGTCTTCATCCGGAACAAGCGGCATTTTTAATTTAGAATCAATATGCACATCACAATACTGTTCTATTCCCGCACTGTCTTTGGCTGCGGGCGATACGCATACGACTCCCGCACCTTTTTCATAAAGCTCTTTTGCGAGCGCCTGTTCTTCGGCTGTGCCCGTCCCTGAGCAAAACATCAGCACCCTGTCGCTTTCTGTCACTTCCTCAGCGCTTTCTGGAAAGGCTTTGACAGATGGGAAGGGTTCTTTGCTTTCAGTGGCCTCAAAAAAGATGCCCTGCAGCTCATTTGCTCCGTATAAATAAATGGAATGCCCGCTGATCACCGCTTGAGCAAGCAGCCGCGCCCCATCTTCAATCGCGTCAGATTCCTTATCCTGAATGCGGGAAAAAATACCTGTTAACTGCGTCGTGAATATTTTCAACATAAGTGAATCCTCCTTTATAACGTACAATATCAGTATACAACAAAAGAGAAAATGCTCAGAAAATGTCGTAAAGTAGACTATTATAATTAAAGGAAATAGGAAAATCAAACAGAATACATACAATACTGCTTACTTTTGACGAAAATCATAATATTGGGGTGTAAAATGATGAATGAAAAAATTTTAATCGTTGATGATCAATACGGCATTCGTATTTTGCTAAATGAAGTGTTCAATAAAGAAGGCTACCAGACGTTTCAGGCTGCGAACGGCCTGCAGGCGCTTGACATTGTGACAAAAGAACGGCCCGACCTTGTGCTTTTGGACATGAAAATTCCCGGCATGGACGGAATCGAAATCTTAAAACGGATGAAGGTCATTGACGAAAACATCCGGGTCATTATCATGACGGCATACGGAGAGCTCGACATGATCCAGGAATCGAAGGAATTGGGCGCTCTGACGCACTTTGCCAAGCCGTTTGACATCGACGAAATCAGAGACGCCGTCAAAAAATATCTGCCCCTGAAGTCTAACTGACAAAAAGAAGAAACAAATGAATCATGTCATTATGTTGCCGATTTGTCGAAAAGTTGGTATCCTAGTTATGGAGAAAAAGCGATCTGAGTATTTACATATGACAGCAATATATGGGTCATGCTAGGGTGGAAAGCTTTTTTCGCTAGAAGACAATCAGGCTACATAAGGAGGACATTCGACATGCCTTTAGTTTCTATGACGGAAATGTTGAATACAGCTAAAGAAAAAGGGTACGCTGTAGGACAATTTAACTTAAACAACCTTGAGTTTACTCAAGCGATTTTACAAGCAGCTGAAGAAGAAAAATCTCCAGTGATCCTTGGTGTTTCCGAAGGTGCGGGACGCTACATGGGCGGCTTCAAAACAGTCGTTGCTATGGTAAAAGCACTTATGGAAGAGTACAAAGTGACAGTTCCTGTTGCGATTCACTTAGACCATGGTTCAAGCTTTGAATCTTGTGCGAAAGCGATTCATGCAGGTTTCACATCTGTAATGATCGACGCTTCTCACCATCCATTTGAAGAAAACGTAGCAACAACTGCTAAAGTTGTTGAGCTTGCTCATTTCCACGGAGTATCTGTAGAAGCTGAGCTTGGAACAGTAGGCGGACAAGAAGATGACGTTATCGCTGAAGGCGTAATCTACGCTGATCCTAAAGAGTGCCAAGAGCTTGTTGAGCGCACTGGCATCGACTGCCTTGCACCTGCATTAGGTTCTGTTCACGGCCCTTACAAAGGTGAGCCAAACCTTGGCTTCAAAGAAATGGAAGAGATTGGAAAATCAACTGGTCTTCCGCTAGTTCTTCACGGCGGTACTGGAATTCCGACTGCTGACATCAAAAAATCAATTTCACTTGGTACAGCTAAAATCAACGTGAATACTGAAAACCAAATTTCTTCTGCAAAAGCTGTTCGCGAAACATTGGCAGCTAAGCCTGACGAGTACGATCCACGTAAATACCTTGGACCAGCTCGTGAAGCGATCAAAGAAACAGTTATCGGTAAAATGCGTGAATTTGGTTCTTCAAACCAAGCTTAATTCAATTGGAACTTTTTATAGCCGCCTGACAGCTTGACAGGCGGTTTTCCGTCTATCTTTAGAAAGCGCAATCATATTCACAGTTCAGAAAATTTCTTAATCAGGGAGGCTTTTTGAAAATGTTATTCTTTGTTGATACAGCCAATATCGATGAAATTAGAGAAGCGAATGAATTAGGAATTCTCGCCGGTGTAACGACGAATCCTAGTTTAGTAGCAAAGGAAGCTAACGTATCATTCCACGACCGTCTTCGCGAGATCACAGACGTCGTGAAAGGGTCTGTAAGCGCAGAGGTTATTTCTTTGAAAGCTGAGGAAATGATCGAGGAAGGAAAAGAACTGGCGAAGATCGCTCCGAACATTACGGTGAAAATCCCAATGACGTCTGACGGTTTAAAAGCGGTAAGAGCACTTACTGACTTAGGCATCAAAACAAACGTTACATTGATCTTCAATGCCAACCAGGCGCTTCTTGCTGCCAGAGCGGGGGCAACATATGTATCTCCATTCCTGGGACGTTTAGATGACATCGGCCACAACGGGCTTGACCTGATTTCAGAAGTTAAACAGATTTTTGACATTCACGGCCTTGACACGCAAATCATTGCAGCGTCAATCCGCCATCCGCAGCACGTGACAGAAGCTGCTCTTAGAGGGGCTCATATCGGCACAATGCCGCTGAAAGTCATTCATGCGCTCACGAAGCACCCATTAACAGACAAAGGAATCGAACAATTCCTGGCAGACTGGAACAAATAATGAAAGGGGCGGCAAACAGCTTTATGCCTGTTTGCCGCGGCCTTTGTATTTCACCGACCTGATACAGCGGATCTTCAGATGCTGACGCCGCTTTACAGAGAAGGAATCATTGGGCTGCAGAAGCTGATATCGGAATGAAGGGTATGCGTACTGCTTTTGCCGGATGACGACGATGTCTCTCGAGCCGGCGGGTCTCTGTGCATCTTTTGAAACCTGTACCCCCCAAAGCTTCGCTATTTTCTTCCTGATATTTTACAATGTGTTGTATTCTTTCTCTTCGAATTGGCTAGATTTTGGACATGAGCTTTATTTGCAGAGACAGAATAAAATGACATTTTATTTAGCTCCGCAGCTATCTTCTTATGGAAGGAGACTATCATGGAAAAGTTGAATATTGCCGGCGGTGACTCGTTAAACGGTACAGTACATATCAGCGGCGCTAAAAACAGCGCTGTTGCGTTAATACCTGCAACCATTTTGGCAAATTCCGAGGTGACAATTGAAGGGCTTCCAGAGATTTCAGATATTGAAACGCTGCGTGACCTGTTAAAGGAAATCGGCGGCAACGTGCATTTTGAGAATGGGGAAATGGTTGTTGACCCTACGTCGATGATCAGCATGCCGCTTCCTAACGGGAAAGTAAAAAAGCTTCGCGCGTCATATTATTTAATGGGGGCGATGCTCGGCCGCTTCAAGCAGGCGGTCATTGGATTGCCTGGCGGCTGTCACTTAGGGCCCCGTCCGATTGATCAGCATATCAAAGGCTTTGAAGCACTCGGAGCTGAAGTAACCAATGAACAAGGCGCCATTTATTTGCGAGCTGAAAGGCTGAGAGGCGCAAGGATTTATTTAGATGTCGTAAGCGTTGGGGCAACGATTAACATTATGCTTGCCGCTGTTTTGGCAGAAGGGAAAACGATCATCGAAAACGCTGCCAAGGAGCCTGAGATCATTGACGTCGCGACATTGCTTACTAGCATGGGCGCCAAAATCAAAGGTGCGGGCACCAATGTGATTCGAATCGACGGCGTGAAGGAGCTGCACGGCTGCAAGCATACGATCATTCCGGACAGAATTGAAGCCGGGACATTTATGATTGCAGGGGCTGCAATGGGCAAGGAAGTCATTATCGATAATGTCATTCCCACTCATCTTGAGTCGTTAACGGCAAAGCTGAGAGAAATGGGCTATCATATCGAAACAAGTGACGACCAGCTCCTCATTGTCGGCGGGCAGAAGAACTTAAAGCCGGTTGACGTCAAAACCCTCGTATACCCGGGGTTTCCGACTGATTTACAGCAGCCGATGACGGCGCTCCTGACAAGGGCGAAAGGGACGAGTGTCGTCACAGACACCATCTACTCGGCAAGATTCAAGCACATTGATGAGCTGAGACGAATGGGTGCCAATATGAAAGTAGAAGGCAGATCTGCCATCATCACAGGTCCTGTCGAGCTTCAAGGCGCAAAAGTGAAGGCGAGTGATCTGCGTGCCGGAGCCTGCTTGGTGGTAGCCGGACTAATGGCTGATGGCGTCACGGAAATTACGGGACTGGAGCATATTGACCGCGGATACAGCAGCCTTGAGAAGAAGCTTGAGGGGCTTGGAGCGACAATTTGGCGTGAAAGAATGACTGACGAAGAAATAGAACAGCTTCAAAATTCATAATGGTTTCTTGTGAGAGGAGATCGTGTTGAAATGGAAAGAAGTTTATCAATGGAATTGGTACGTGTAACCGAGGCTGCGGCATTGGCATCAGCAAGATGGATGGGCCGGGGAAAAAAAGATGAGGCTGATGAAGCAGCAACAAGTGCAATGAGAGACGTTTTTGATACAGTGCCGATGAAAGGGACCGTTGTAATCGGTGAAGGGGAAATGGACGAAGCGCCGATGCTGTATATCGGGGAAAAACTCGGAAACGGGTACGGCCCTCGCGTTGATGTCGCAGTTGACCCTCTTGAAGGCACAAACATCTTAGCAAGCGGCGGCTGGAACGCGCTGACGGTTATCGCTGTCGCAGACCACGGCACGCTTCTGAATGCTCCTGACATGTATATGCAAAAAATCGCAGTCGGTCCCGAAGCGGTGGGCTGCATTGACATCGAAGCACCTGTCATTGACAACCTTAAAGCGGTGGCAAAAGCGAAAAACAAGGACGTTGAGGACGTCGTTGCCACAATTTTAAACCGTGAAAGACACGCAAAAATCATTTCCGAGCTTCGTGAGGCCGGCGCCAGAATCAAATTGATCAATGACGGCGATGTCGCAGGCGCCATCAACACGGCTTTCGACCACACGGGCGTTGATATCCTGTTCGGATCAGGCGGCGCTCCCGAGGGTGTGCTTTCCGCTGTTGCGCTAAAAGCACTCGGCGGAGAAATCATTGGTAAACTTCTTCCGCAAAGCGAAGAAGAAATCACTCGCTGTCACAAAATGGGCCTTGATTTAAGCAAAGTCCTTCGCATGGAAGACCTTGTGAAGGGTGATGACGCGATTTTTGCAGCTACAGGGGTTACTGACGGCGAGCTGTTAAAAGGAGTTCAATTCAAAGGCTCTGTCGGTACAACTGAAAGCTTAGTTATCCGTGCAAAATCCGGCACTGTTCGTTTCGTTGACGGCAGACACAGCTTGAAAAAGAAACCAAATCTTGTAATCCGTCCATAACAAACAGAAAAAGCGGGTGTGAGCCCGCTTTAACTTTTGCAGAAAAGCGTCAACTCTATCAATTCCGTGTCAAAACCTTATTTCAGTTGAATAATTTTTTGAAATAAGGTAAAAATAAAGAGTGCTGCGAATTTTTCTGCGTAATACCTTCTTTTAAGCACTAGGAAAGTTTCAATTTCTACCGCATACAGACGATATAAGTATTGATCTTCTCATGTTTTTGTCCTCGCTTCCTTCAAAACTCATTAAGACAATCCTTTTAACAAAAGCGCCGATCATGGGTGGAAGTGTTACCGATAGAAGTTCCTTTATGTTAAAAAAAGAATGTGCTTTGGCGGATGTTGTGCAAAAGCAGCAGATGACATGTTCAGAGTAAGATATTGACTATGAAAAGCGTGGTGTTTTTATGAAAGACGTATCTATTTCCTCTTTGGAAAATATGAAATTGAAAGAGCTTTATGAACTTGCAAGACATTATAAAATCTCCTATTACAGTAAACTGACAAAAAAAGAACTCATTTTCGCCATTCTGAAAGCGAATGCAGAACAGGAAGATCTGCTGTTTATGGAAGGCGTTCTTGAGATCATCCAGTCTGAAGGTTTCGGCTTCCTGAGACCGATCAACTACTCACCAAGCTCAGAAGACATTTACATCTCAGCTTCACAAATCCGCCGTTTCGATTTGCGGAACGGAGACAAAGTATCTGGCAAGGTTCGCCCGCCAAAAGAAAATGAGCGTTACTATGGACTTTTGCACGTTGAAGCAGTAAATGGGGATGATCCCGAATCTGCAAAAGAGCGTGTGCATTTCCCGGCTCTTACGCCCCTTTATCCGGATCGTCAAATGGTGCTTGAAACAAAGCCGAACTTCTTGTCTACAAGAATTATGGACATGATGGCGCCGGTTGGATTTGGGCAGCGCGGATTGATTGTTGCGCCGCCGAAAGCCGGAAAAACGATGCTGCTGAAGGAAATTGCCAACAGCATTACAGCGAACCAGCCTGAAGCAGAGCTGATCGTGCTTTTAATTGACGAAAGACCTGAGGAAGTAACCGATATCGAGCGCTCTGTAGCTGGGGATGTCGTCAGCTCAACGTTTGATGAAGTGCCGGAAAACCATATCAAAGTGGCCGAGCTTGTGCTTGAACGTGCGATGCGTCTCGTGGAACACAAAAAAGACGTCATTATCCTGATGGACAGCATCACACGGCTTGCCCGCGCCTACAACTTAGTGATTCCGCCAAGTGGAAGAACGCTTTCCGGGGGGATTGACCCAGCGGCGTTCCACCGTCCGAAACGCTTCTTTGGGGCTGCGAGAAATATCGAAGAGGGCGGCAGCTTAACCATCCTTGCTACGGCTCTGGTTGATACAGGTTCACGTATGGATGATGTCATTTATGAAGAATTCAAGGGAACAGGCAACATGGAGCTCCATCTTGACCGCTCTCTTGCCGAGCGCCGCATCTTCCCTGCCATCGATATCCGCCGTTCAGGAACGCGCAAAGAAGAGCTGCTTGTGCCTAAAGAGCATCTTGATCGTTTATGGTCTATCCGCAAAACGATGTCTGATTCACCTGATTTCGCAGAAAAGTTCATGAGAAAAATGAAAAAAACCAAAACAAACCAGGAATTTTTCGATATTCTCAATCAAGAATGGAAACAGGCAAATCTATCATCTGCAAGAAGGTAAATTGTATTTGCAAAAGAAGTAAATCACTGATATAATTTTCTCATATGCGTTTCGGACAATGCTCCGAAATAATAACTCTGTTTCCACACGGGATTCAGGGCGGAAGGAGATGGATACAATGAAAGCAGGAATTCATCCTAATTTCAAAAAAGCAACAGTTAAATGCGCTTGCGGAAATGAATTTGAAACAGGCTCAGTAAAAGAAGAGGTACGCGTTGAGATTTGCTCTGAATGCCACCCATTCTACACTGGCCGTCAAAAATTCGCTTCTGCTGATGGTCGTGTTGATCGCTTTAACAAAAAATACGGTCTTAAGTAATAATAGATTTCTCAACAGGCAAGCAGCAGTCTTGCCTGTTTTTTATATTGTCTAAAACACAGCTGGCAGAGAGAGGGGAGCGAAGCCTATGTACATAATGAAACAAAGCGGGTGGCTTGAGCTGATTTGCGGCAGCATGTTCTCGGGGAAATCTGAAGAGCTGATCAGAAGAGTGAAGAGAGCAACTTATGCCAAGCAGGAAGTCAGGGTATTTAAGCCTGTAATTGATAACCGATACAGCGAAGCTGCTGTTGTCTCCCATAATGGAACATCGATGACGAGCTATGCCATTTCGTCTGCTGCGGACATTTGGGATCACATCAGTGAAAGTACAGATGTGATTGCGGTTGATGAAGTGCAGTTTTTTGATCAGGAAATTGTTGAGGTTTTATCATCTCTTGCCGATAAAGGCTACCGTGTGATAGCAGCAGGCCTTGATATGGATTTTAGGGGAGAGCCGTTCGGTGTCGTCCCGAATATCATGGCGATTGCGGAAAGTGTGACAAAGCTGCAAGCCGTCTGTTCTGTTTGTGGATCACCGGCGAGCAGAACCCAGCGCCTCATTGACGGCAAACCTGCTTCTTACGATGATCCGGTCATTTTGGTTGGTGCATCTGAATCATATGAAGCAAGATGCAGACATCATCACGAAGTCCCAGGTAAATCTAAAAAATAGTCCAAAACATGGGTATAAAGATAGAATGCACCGGCTAAAAACACCGGTGTTTTTTTTATATTCTGATAATATTCAATTAAAAAATTTAAATAAGTATATTAAAAAATTAAGTAATTTTCTTCCCTTGAATTTTGATTTTGACAGGCATACAATAGCTTACGTAATGTAAATAGTTTTGAGACATTGTTCGAATAATTGTCACAAAGTCGCATAAAGATCATGATCGGTCATATTTTAGATGGGTTATTACTTAACTTGGTTAACTATTTCAAGAAAGAAGGAGATTTGCTTGAATAACATAAAAAAAACGAAAGAAGGCCACTTAGAAACAACTCTTAGAGGAAAAGAAGTTTTATCTATTCCTACTTTAAATAAAGGCGTTGCTTTTTCACTAGAAGAAAGACAAGAACTCGGCTTAGAAGGGCTTCTGCCGCCAACTGTACTTTCTCTTGATCAACAAGCACAACGCGCGTACGAGCAATTCCAAGCGCAGCCTGACCGCCTTCGTCAAAATGTTTACTTAAGTGATCTTGCAAACCGTAACGAAGTTCTTTTCTATAAATTGCTGAAAAACCATCTTCGCGAAATGCTTCCTGTTGTGTACACGCCAACAGTTGGTGAAGCGATTCAGGAATACAGCCATGAATATAGAAGACCTCAAGGAATCTACTTGTCAATCGATAACATTGACGGTATTGAAAAAGCGTTTGAAAACCTTCATGCGACAGCAGGCGATATTGATCTTATCGTTGCTACTGACTCCGAAAGCATTCTCGGTATCGGTGACTGGGGTGTAGGCGGTATTAATATCGCAATCGGTAAATTGGCTGTTTACACTGCTGCAGCTGGTATTGACCCTAGCCGTGTTATCCCGGTTGTGCTTGATGTCGGTACGAACAACGAAAAACTTCTAAACGATCCTTTATATATTGGTAACAAGCATGAACGTGTTCAAGGTGAACGCTACGAAGCTTTCATTGACGCTTATGTAAAAGCTGCATTGAAATTCTTCCCTAAAGCGCTTCTTCACTGGGAAGACCTTGGCAACAAAAATGCACGCAACATCATGAAAAAATACAATCATGAAATCCTGACATTTAATGATGATATTCAAGGTACTGGCGCGATTACACTTGCAGGTGTGCTTGCCGCTATGAAGAAAACCGGCGCTTCTATTAAAGATCAGCGTGTTGTTATCTTCGGTGCTGGTTCTGCTGGTATCGGTATTGCTGACCAAATCCGTGACACAATGGTGCTAGCCGGATTATCTGAAGAAGAAGCTAACAAACGTTTCTACACACTTGATTACAGAGGCTTGCTGACTGAAGACATCGAAGGCATCCTTGATTTCCAAAAACCTTACCTTCGCAATGCGGATGAAGTGAAAGACTGGAAGCGCGATGAAAAAGGTCAAATTCCATTCGATGAAGTTGTTCGTCAAGCGAAACCAACGATCTTGATTGGTACTTCAGGGGTTTCAGGTGCATTCACAGAGGAAATTGTAAAAGAAATGGCATCTCACGTAGACCGTCCGGTTATCATGCCGATGTCTAACCCGACTCACCTTGCTGAAGCTGTTCCTGAAGATCTGTTCAAATGGACTGACGGAAAAGTGCTTATTGCAACAGGAAGCCCATTTGACAATGTAGAATACAACGGTGTTTCTTATGAAATCGGACAATCTAACAACGCATTCGCGTTCCCTGGCCTTGGACTTGGTTCAATTGTAGCTGAAGCGCGTATCATTACACCTGCTATGTTTGCTGCAACTGCTGATGCGATTGCTGAAATGGTTGATCTTGAAACACCTGGAGCAGGATTGCTTCCAAGCATTGATAAGCTTCAAGAGGTTTCTATCCAAGTTGCGATTGCCGTTGCTGAAGCAGCAATTAAAGACGGCGTGGCAAATCGTCAGCCTGAAGATGTGAAACAAGCGGTACTTGATGCAATGTGGACACCTGAATACAAAAAAGTCATCGCGAAATAATTAGCGAGTAAATTTTTCTGTCCGAGGGAAAGCTTTTTGTAAAGCTAAAGTATACGGACATAGGATTTGGAGGAGAATATTTTGAGCATCTTAGATATCTTAATCCTCCTGGCGCCGATCTTCTTTGTTATCGTGCTGGGTTGGTTTGCAGGACATTTTGGAAGTTATGATGCCAAGTCGGCAAAAGGGGTAAGTACGTTAGTAACGAAATACGCACTTCCAGCTCACTTTATCGCTGGTATTTTGACAACTTCCAGAAGTGAATTTTTATCACAAGTACCTTTAATGATTTCTTTAATTATTGGGATTGTTGGTTTCTATATCATCATTCTTTTGGTTTGCAGATTTATTTTCAAGTATGATTTAACGAACTCATCTGTATTTTCTTTGAACTCTGCACAGCCGACATTCGCATTTATGGGTATCCCGGTATTGGGAAGCTTATTCGGAGCGAATGAAGTTGCGATTCCGATCGCGGTCACAGGTATCGTGGTTAACGCGATTCTTGATCCGCTCGCGATCATTATCGCTACTGTTGGTGAGTCTTCTAAGAAAAACGAAGAGAGTGGCGACAGCTTCTGGAAGATGACAGGAAAATCAATCCTGCATGGTCTTTGTGAGCCGCTTGCAGCTGCTCCGTTAATCAGTATGATCTTAGTGCTGGTTTTCAATTTCACTCTTCCTGAGCTGGGTGTTAAAATGCTTGATCAGCTTGGAAGCACAACATCTGGTGTTGCTCTCTTTGCTGTCGGTGTTACCGTTGGTATTCGTAAAATTAAACTCAGTATGCCGGCTATCGGTATTGCGTTACTAAAAGTTGCGGTTCAGCCTGCATTAATGTTCTTGATTGCTCTTGCTATCGGACTTCCGGCTGACCAAACAACAAAAGCAATCCTTCTTGTTGCATTCCCTGGTTCTGCCGTTGCAGCCATGATTGCGACTCGTTTCGAGAAACAAGAAGAAGAAACTGCAACTGCGTTTGTGGTCAGTGCGATTCTGTCATTGATTTCACTTCCAATCATTATCGCGCTTACTGCGTAACAAAAAAAGCTCCCTTTACGGGGAGCTTTTTGCTTTAGGTTTGAAATTTGAACAGTGACAGCAGCGGTTTTTTTCTCGTTTTGGTTTTTTCAGAAGCAGCAGCAGTCTCGGGGATCGGCTGAGCGGTGAATTCTTTCATTTGTGAGGTCAGTGATTGCAGATCTGCAAGAATATCATCGATTTCTCTGCGGTGCTGAAGCAGCTGGTAAGATACACCTTCATCGGCTTTTTGTTTCAGCTGGCGTTCCAGTTCCGACATCCTTGCCATCAATTCACTTTCGTCCTGCCTTTGCTGTAAAAGGGTGTCCAGCTTTTGTTCAAGCTGCTCGATTCTTCGTTCTGTGTCGCTATTTGTTTTTTGGACAAGGAAGCCTGTGCGCTTTTTAGCGCTTTTCGGCAGATGAATATCCTGAATCGCCGTGCCTTCAGAGATTTGTTTTTGAACGGATTTTAGAACCTTCACGTCTTCTGCTGTGAACGAATAGTGTCCGAGCTCATTGCGTTCGGCCGGAAGATTCAGCTGCTTCACCCACCGCTGCACCGTTTTTGCGGAGACGCCGAGTTCACTTGCTACCATATTTGTATTCATGATCCCATACCTCCTTTTAAGCTAGGTATTCGACCATAGAATGAGGTTCCCTTCCCGTTAGACAAAACAAGAAAAGATTCGGCAAAGAAAGTGGGTATCTCCTTTTTTTCTTCAAAAACTGTTATTGTTCATACAGTTCTAATGGAAGCTGGTCAGGATCAAAAAAGAAGGTGAAACGTTTGCCGGTCAGCGGGTCTGTTCTGATTGGCTCTGTTTCGATTCCTTTTTCATGAAGCTCCTGAACCGCCTTATCCAAGCTGCTGACTGTAAAGGCGAGGTGGCGCAGGCCTGCGGCTTCAGGCCGGGTTTGTCGTTTGGGCGGATCGGGAAACGAGAACAGCTCAATGACATACGAGCCGTTAAGCGACAAATCAAGCTTATAGGAGCCGCGCTCTTCGCGGTACGTTTCTTGAATCACCTGAAAACCAAGCTTATGTACGTAGAAAGCTTTCGACTTTTCGTAATCTGAACATATGATTGCAATATGATGTATGGATTTCAGCAACAATATCCCTCCTCGATTCCCAGTATAGCAGAGGGGGCTTTTCCAGCTGGGATTGAAATGCTTTTGACTGGGGTTAATCACTATACTATAATGAGAATGTTACGCACAGGAAAACAGAGGTGAAGACCGTGTTAGACCGTTTAAAATCAATCGAAGAACGATACGAAAAATTAAATGAGCTTTTAAGCGATCCAGAAGTAGTCAACGATCCGAAAAAGCTGAGAGAATATTCAAAAGAGCAATCTGATATACAAGAAACAGTTGACGTATATAGACAATACAGAGATGCGTCAGAACAGCTGGCTGATGCAAAAGCGATGCTTGAAGAGAAGCTGGACGCTGAGATGCGCGACATGGTGAAGGAAGAGATTTCTGAACTTCAGAAGGAAACGGAAACACTGTCAGAACGGCTGAAAGTGCTCTTGATCCCGAAAGATCCTAATGATGATAAAAACGTTATTATGGAGATCCGCGGAGCCGCGGGAGGCGAGGAAGCCGCTTTATTCGCGGGCAACCTGTACAGAATGTATTCCCGTTATGCCGAGCTTCAGGGCTGGAAGACAGAGGTCATGGAAGCGAATGTAACCGGAACAGGCGGCTACAAAGAGATCATCTTTATGATTACGGGAAGCGGCGCGTATTCTAAACTCAAATATGAAAACGGCGCCCACCGCGTACAGCGTGTTCCGGAAACAGAATCGGGCGGACGCATCCATACATCCACTGCAACAGTAGCATGTCTTCCTGAGGCAGAAGAGGTAGAGGTTGACATCCATGAGAAGGATATCCGTGTCGATACGTTTGCTTCAAGCGGACCGGGCGGACAAAGCGTTAACACAACAATGTCTGCGGTTCGTCTGACTCACTTGCCGACAGGTGTAGTTGTATCATGCCAGGATGAAAAATCTCAAATTAAGAACAAAGAAAAAGCAATGAAGGTTCTCCGTGCCAGAATCTATGATAAATTTCAGCAGGAAGCCCAGGCTGAATATGATCAAACACGGAAATCAGCAGTCGGATCTGGTGACCGCTCTGAACGTATCCGCACATACAACTTCCCGCAAAACCGTGTGACGGATCACAGAATCGGTTTGACGATTCAAAAGCTTGATCAGATTCTTGAAGGAAAACTTGACGAAGTGGTTGAAGCGCTGATTGTTGAAGATCAGGCAAGCAAGCTTCAGCAGTCGGAAGGTTAAGATGAAGACGATATTCGAAGCCCTGAAATGGGCTTCTTCTTATTTAACCGAAGCGGGAAGAGAAGAAAATGCTGCCGAGCTCCTATTGCTTTATGATACCGGAATGGAGAGAAGCAAACTGCTCGCAAGCTTACAGGAACCGATTGGTGAAGACGAGCTGTATCGCTTTAAGCGTCACGTTGAGATGCATAAAGAGGGCGTGCCGGTTCAATACATTATAGGAAAAGAGTTTTTTTATGGACGGGAATTTATGGTGAATGATGATGTGCTGATCCCGCGGCCGGAAACTGAAGAAGTTGTCTTTCATTTGCTTGAAAAATATCGGAGTGTCTTTTCTGAAGACGGCAAGCTCGAAGTTGTTGACGTTGGTACAGGGAGCGGCGCAATAGCCGTCACGCTTGCGCTTGAAAACCAAAACTTTTCTGTGTCGGCGGTCGATATTTCGAAAGAGGCGCTGCAAGTCGCCTCTGCCAATGCAGAAAAACTCGGAGCAAAAGTGCGCTTTTATCAGGGCGATCTGCTTGAGCCTTTTATTAAGGCGGGAAAAAAAGCGGATATCATTGTCTCAAACCCGCCATATATTTCAGAGGAAGAAATGGCTGATCTATCGGAAATTGTCCGTTTTCATGAGCCGCTGCACGCGCTCACCGATGGCGGAGATGGGCTGAAATTTTATAAGCGGTTTATGGAAGACATTCCGCTTGTCATGAAGGATAAAGTATTTGTCGTTTTTGAAATCGGCTGGAAACAGGGAGCGGCGGTCAAAGACCTGATCCTCAAGGCGTTTAAGGGGGCGGAAGTGGAAGTGCTGAAAGATATTAATGGAAAAGACAGAACCATATGCGCTCTGATTCATAAAAATAAATAAGCAGCTTGCTGGCGAGTGAATGGATCAAGCTGTTTAACACCAGCAAAGGGGATGTAAACATGAAAAAGGCCCTGACAGCAGGAATCCTGCTCATTGCGATTGAGAGCATGATTGGCACCATTTTTCCGCAGGCTCTTTCATATGAAGCGATTTTTGGCGTTGCGTCTCTCGTTTTAGTGGGGCTCGCGATCATTACATCGGGTTTGGCTGTAAGCGGAAGCGATCAGCGGGCAAACTACCATTCAGAAACCAAAGAAGGCCGTACATCTCGCATGAAAATGGCGGCCGCTTTCTTTGTTGCGGCGATACCTTCCATTCTATGTTATTTGCTGACGATTTTGTTTTAATAAAAAAGGAAGCCTCTTAGGCTTCCTTTTTTTGCAGTAAAACAGAGTCCCATATCCAATAGATAAGAGCTGTTAATACAGCGAAAAGATAGAAGGCTGTATTTTGAAACAAAGATTGTCCCGAAGGCTGAAGCACGCCGAAAATGATCGCGTTGGCAATAAAAGCAGCGACAAGGTAATACAGCAGATACAAAGGGCTGAACCGTTTCGGCTTTTTATTCATCATGATTTGAAGCGGCAGTGCGAAGATCAAATAAGGAAACAGAAAATAAAATGCCATTGTGATGAGAGCGGCAATGATAAATGAATGAATATAAATTACTGAATAAAGAACGGACATCGTGAATGCTGATAACAGCACTGTATAATTGTATTTCATCATAAACCTCCTAAAACACTATCGTACCATAAATAAGATTAACAGCTTGCTAGATTTTTTTCACCCTGCACGTTTACCCCCGGCTCTCCTTGTCCATAATAGGGCTAGAAACAAAGCACGGAGAGGAACGGTGGGGACCGATGAAAAAAACAGTAATCATTTGTATATATATCTTTCTTTTATTATCTGGAGCGCTCGTAGGGCTGGCAAAAGAAGAGACGGCACAAAAATCGGAAAATCAGCCGGTGGTCATACCGGATCAGGCGATTCGTTTGAGAATATTGGCAAACAGCGATAGTGATCAAGACCAGCAATTAAAACGTCATATAAGAGACGCGGTGAATAAAGAAATCACAACTTGGGTAAAGGATATTACTTCTATTGAAGAAGCGCGTCGCGTGATTCGTTCAAAGCTGCCTGAAATCAAAGCAATTGCAAAGGAAACAATGGAGAAAGAAGGAGCGAATCAGTCGATATCCGTTGATTTTGACAAAATCTCGTTTCCGACAAAGCTTTACGGCAACATGGTATATCCCGCTGGTGAGTATGAAGCGATTTTGATTACGCTTGGAAAAGGAGACGGCGCCAACTGGTGGTGTGTGCTGTTCCCGCCCCTCTGCTTTCTCGATTTTTCTAACGGGGAAGCCGTCAAAGAACAAGAAGATAAAGAAGCCTCAAAAAAGCAGACTGAAAAAGTGCTTGAGGACGTAACCGCTAAAGCGGAAAAAGCCAAAAAAGAAGAGAACGAAGAAAAAGAAGACGGCACAGAAGTGAAATTCTTTTTAGTCGAATGGATTTCCGACCTTTTTTCCTAATCATCTGGTCTAAAAATAGATTTGCCTCATAGATTGGAAGAAAGAACGCAAAAACGGGGTGAACGGATGTTTTATCAACTGCGGGTGGCAAGGGAAAAAGACGGAGATGTGCTCGAGGCATTTTTAAAACAGGCAAAAACCAGCTATGAAGGCGTGAAAGAAGGCTTCACTCAATTTCTTATGCTGGAGGACAGTGAGAAAAACATTGCCGGATGCCTCGGTATTGAAAAAATAAGCTGTGACCAGGGGCTGCTGCGATCACTTGTCATATCGGACAAGCTTCACCAAGGCCACATTGTCACGCTTTTTCAAAGCATGGAGGTGCTGTGCGAAAAGCATCAGATCAAAACCGTGTACCTAGTAGCAAATCAGCATTCCTCTGCGGACTTTCTGACGGCTATGGGTTTTGAAAGAGCTGAGAGTGTACCGGAGGAGCTGTTTTCTTCTGATCACTTCTGTGAATCGCGGCAAACAGAAGGAGCCGTTTTAATGAAAAAAGCGCCTGGATAAGTGCAGTTTATACACATACTTATCCACTTCTTTATTAGCGTTGTCCACAATTTGTGGATAACGCTTGTTTTATTACAGGACATCTTTTATACTTTCAAAAGGATTACACGCGTAAAACAATCGTTTTATTGTTGTGAATAAGGAGTTTGGTCAGAAATGAAAACGAAAAGATGGTTTGTGGATGTAACTGACGAGTTATCCACAAATGATCCACAAATTGCACAAGCAGCCGCTTTGCTCCGAGAAAATGAGGTCGTTGCCTTTCCGACAGAAACAGTATATGGCCTAGGCGCAAACGCAAAAAATACGGATGCCGTCAAAAAAATATATGAGGCGAAAGGGCGGCCGAGCGATAATCCCCTGATTGTCCACATTGCGGATATCAGCCAGCTTGAGGATTTAACGGGCCCAGCGCCGGAAAAGGCGAAAACATTGATGAAACGGTTTTGGCCGGGAGCACTTACGCTCATTCTGCCTTGCAAACCTGATGCGCTTTCACCTCGTGTAACGGCAGGTCTTGAAACGGTTGCCATTAGAATGCCGGATCATCCGCTTGCCCTTGCATTGATTCGCGAATCGGGACTGCCGATTGCAGCACCGAGCGCCAATCTATCAGGCAAGCCAAGTCCCACAAAAGCAGAGCATGTGGCTCACGACTTGGATGGCCGCATAGCCGGTATTATGGATGGAGGCCCTACCGGAATCGGGGTCGAATCAACCGTGCTTTCATGTGCGGACGACATCCCTGTTCTCTTGCGTCCTGGCGGCATTACGAAGGAACAAATTGAAGCGGTGATCGGGCCGATCCATGTGGATAAAGGGCTCAGCGACCAAAACGAGAAGCCGATTTCTCCAGGGATGAAATATACACATTATGCGCCGACAGCGCCTCTTGCCATTTGCGAAGGCAGCCCAGAGCGCATTCAGCACCTCATTCAAGAATATCAACAGGGCGGAAGACGGGTCGGTGTCCTGACGACAGAAGAAAACGCGGGCGTTTATTCCGCTGATTATGTGAAGAGCTGCGGAAGACGGGCTCAGCTTGAGACTGTTGCGGCAGGGCTGTATGATGCTTTGCGCAGCTTTGATGAGAATAAGGTGGACTTTATTATTGCGGAATCCTTTCCGGACACAGGTGTCGGTCTTGCTATTATGAACAGGCTGATGAAAGCCGCCGGAGGAAGAGTGATTCGCTGAAAGCAGTCAGATGTTCTAACCCTTTTTGGACACGCATAGGCTAAAAAAGCGGGGCGTGTCCAAGGGGGTTATTTATGTATGTCGGATTTGTTTATAGGCGAACTGATTACATTAAGCATCATGGCGTTTGCTTTAGGGATGGATGCTTTTTCTGTCGGCCTTGGAATGGGCATGGTCAAACTTAGAAAGAAGCAGATATTCTATATTGGTTTCATCATCGGCCTCTTTCACGTCATCATGCCTCTCGCAGGGATGGCGGCCGGTAACATGCTGTCAGGGCTCCTCGGCGTGTTAGCGGTTTATATCGGTGGGGCGCTGCTTTTTGTTCTTGGGGTTCAAATGCTTATGGCCTCTTTTAAACAATCAGAAGAACGATTCATGTCACCGGCAGGGCCGGGCTTATTGCTGTTTGCCATCGGCGTCAGCCTTGACAGCTTTTCCGTCGGCTTGAGCTTAGGTATATACGGCTCGCATCCGCTCCTCACAATTACCCTGTTCGGGCTGTTCAGCATGATGTTGACATGGCTGGGCCTGCTGGTCGGAAAACAAGTGCAGTCATGGCTTGGCACATACAGCGAAGCGCTCGGGGGCATCATATTAATCGTGTTTGGATTAAAGCTGCTTTTGCCAATTTAATATACCAATAAAAGAAACGAAGTCGCCGTTTCTTTTTTCTTCATATATAATAGAGAAAAATAAGGGGTGACTGACATGGATATTATTTTTGTCTGTACTGGAAATACGTGCCGCAGCCCAATGGCTGAGGCGCTTTTTAAATCAATTGCAGAAATGGAAGGGCTGAATGTCAATGTCCGCTCGGCAGGCGTGTTTGCTTCACCTAATGGGAAAGCGACGCCTCATGCAGTCGAAGCGCTGTTTGAAAAACACATTGCCCTTAATCATGTGTCTTCTCCATTAACTGAAGAACATATGGAGTCGGCTGATTTGGTTCTGGCTATGACCCATCAGCACAAGCAGATCATTGCCAGCCAATTTGGACGTTATCGTGATAAAGTGTTTACGTTAAAAGAATATGTCACAGGCAGCCATGGTGATGTCATCGATCCGTTCGGCGGCTCAATTGACATCTATAAACAAACGCGAGATGAGCTTGAAGAGCTTCTTCGGCAGCTGGCAAAACAGCTGAAAAAAGACCGCAGATAAGTTGTCAGAAAATCTGTAAACAGGTCATTTGCAAATCCTGCGTGAAGGAGTAGAATATAGTGAAAAGCACATCATATGGTGTGAATCAAAGAGCGGACAGGCTGCGCGGTCAATAAAGCGGGCGGGCCGCATCACACACGCTGGGAGGAAAAGCAGATGAAAGTAGCCATTGCATCGGATCATGGCGGCGTTCACATTCGAAATGAAATCAAAGAGTTAATGGACGAATTGCAAATTGAATATATTGATATGGGCTGTGACTGCGGCAGCGGCTCTGTCGATTATCCGGATTATGCTTTTCCGGTGGCCGAAAAAGTGGTTAGCGGCGAAGTTGACAGAGGCATTTTAATTTGCGGGACAGGCATCGGCATGAGCATTTCCGCTAATAAAGTAAAAGGGATTCGCTGCGCGCTGGCGCACGATACCTTCAGCGCGAAGGCGACGAGGGAGCATAATGACACAAACATCCTTGCGATGGGTGAACGGGTGATCGGACCTGGTTTGGCTCGGGAAATCGCAAAAATCTGGCTGACTACTGAGTTTACCGGGGGAAGACACCAAACGCGTATTGGAAAAATCTCAGATTATGAAGAGAAAAACCTGTAGGGGTGCTGTTTAATGAATGAGTTGAAACAAACGTGGAAGACGATGCTGTCTGAGTTTCAGGACCAAGCGGAATTGAAACAAGATCAGCTCTTCGTCCTTGGATGCAGTACGAGCGAAGTGGCCGGCAGCCGGATCGGCACATCGGGCAGTGTAGATATCGCTGAAAGCATCTACAGCGGACTTGCTGAGCTCCGGGAAAAAACGGGAATCCATCTGGCGTTTCAATGCTGCGAGCATTTAAACAGAGCGCTTGTCGTCGAAGCAGAAACAGCCAAGCTGTTCAGGCTTCCAACCGTTTCTGCCGTGCCCGTTCCAAAAGCGGGCGGAGCGATGGCGTCTTATGCGTTTAAGCAGATGAAGTCTCCTGTTCTTGTTGAAACCATTCAGGCTGACGCCGGAATTGATATAGGCGATACGTTTATCGGCATGCATCTGAAGCCGGTGGCTGTCCCTGTGCGTGTCTCTCAAAACAGCCTCGGTTCAGCTCATGTGACATTGGCGCGTACACGGCCGAAACTAATCGGCGGAGTGCGGGCGGTTTATGAGTGCGAATGAAAGGACTGCATAGCCAGTCTTTTCTTTTATTTTAAGACAGTGAAATAAATTCCGAACTTTAAATTAAATTTAAGTTATTAATATTCGTTTTTACCAATAAAAATTTAGATTTTTTAAAAATAATCTTTTACATCGGCCTTAAAAACCATGTACAATAGTGATGGTAAAAACAAAGAACAGGATACGGATAGGAGAGGATCTCGCTGATGAAACATTTACCTGCGCAAGACGAACAAGTGTTTAACGCCATTAAAAATGAGCGTGAACGCCAACAGACTAAGATCGAATTGATTGCTTCTGAGAACTTTGTAAGTGAAGCTGTTATGGAAGCACAAGGATCTGTTTTGACAAATAAATACGCAGAAGGATATCCGGGCAAACGCTACTACGGCGGATGCGAGCACGTCGATGTCGTTGAAGATATCGCCCGTGACCGCGCGAAGGAAATCTTTGGAGCGGAGCATGTAAACGTTCAGCCTCATTCAGGCGCGCAAGCAAACATGGCAGTGTACTTCACGATTTTGGAGCAAGGCGATACTGTACTTGGGATGAACCTCTCCCACGGCGGCCATTTAACACACGGAAGCCCAGTCAACTTCAGCGGTGTTCAATATAACTTTGTTGAGTACGGCGTAGATAAAGAAACTCAATATATTGATTACGATGACGTGCGTGAAAAAGCCCTCGCTCATAAACCGAAGCTTATCGTAGCAGGAGCAAGTGCGTATCCTCGTACAATCGACTTTAAGAAATTCCGTGAAATTGCTGATGAAGTCGGCGCTTACTTCATGGTGGATATGGCACATATCGCAGGACTTGTTGCGGCAGGCCTTCATCCAAACCCGGTTCCTTACGCTGATTTCGTTACAACAACAACACATAAAACACTTCGCGGTCCTCGAGGCGGTATGATCCTTTGCCGTGAAGAGTTTGGCAAGAAAATTGATAAATCGATCTTCCCTGGAATTCAAGGCGGCCCGCTGATGCACGTTATTGCCGCAAAAGCTGTTTCATTCGGTGAAGTATTGCAGGACGATTTCAAAACATATGCACAAAACGTCATTTCAAATGCGAAACGTCTGGCTGAAGCCTTAACGAAAGAGGGCATCCAGCTCGTTTCAGGCGGAACAGACAACCACCTTATCCTTGTTGACCTTCGGTCGCTCGGACTGACTGGTAAGGTTGCGGAGCATGTACTTGATGAAATCGGTATTACGTCTAACAAAAACGCGATTCCATATGATCCTGAAAAACCTTTCGTAACAAGCGGCATCCGTCTTGGTACAGCTGCTGTAACCAGCCGCGGTTTTGACGGAGACGCTTTAGAAGAAGTCGGTGCTATCATTGCGCTTGCATTGAAAAACCACGAAGACGAAGGAAAACTTGAAGAAGCAAGACAGCGTGTAGCTGCTCTGACTGATAAATTTCCTTTATATAAAGAATTAGATTATTAAGATTCTAAAACCCGCTGGGGCTTATGCCCGGCGGGTTTTTTGACGATGTTCTTGAAACTCAATGTCTTTTTTTGTAGAATCAATAGAAGTGTGTAATTGTTGATGGGACAATAAAAAAGGAGCTGAAACACAGTATGGGAAAGGTTTATGTATTTGATCATCCTTTAATTCAGCACAAGCTGACATATATACGGAATGAAAATACAGGTACGAAGGATTTTAGAGAGTTAGTAGATGAAGTGGCTACACTCATGGCATTTGAAATTACCCGCGATCTTCCTCTGGAAGAAGTGGATATCAATACACCGGTTCAGGCTGCGAAATCGAAAGTCATCTCAGGGAAAAAACTCGGAGTGGTTCCTATCCTCAGAGCAGGATTGGGAATGGTTGACGGCATTTTAAAGCTGATTCCTGCGGCAAAAGTGGGACATGTCGGCCTTTACCGTGATCCAGAAACCTTAAAACCCGTGGAATACTATGTCAAGCTTCCTTCTGATGTGGAAGAGCGTGAATTCATCGTGGTTGACCCGATGCTCGCTACAGGCGGTTCCGCAGTTGAAGCCATTCACAGCCTTAAAAAACGCGGTGCGAAAAATATCCGTTTCATGTGTCTTGTAGCAGCGCCGGAGGGTGTGGAAGAATTGCAGAAGCATCATTCGGACGTTGATATTTACATTGCGGCGCTAGATGAAAAATTAAATGAAAAAGGATATATTGTTCCGGGTCTCGGAGATGCGGGTGACCGCATGTTTGGAACAAAATAAAAAATGAAATCCCCAAAAGGGGGTTTCATTTTTTTATCCAGTTTTTTGCTATTCGGTGAATCTGTATACAATTATAGGTGAAAATGTGAACATTCTGTGGAGACGTAAAGTATAAAAAGTTTTTTAACTTTAAACAGATTGACACATGTTAGGGGCTATTGTATGCTAAACGAGGGTATTATGAGAAGGTTTTCATAGCTTTCATTATAGTCCTCATCCTCAATGTAAATCCTCTCAGCAAACCCGTATTATGAGGATTTATTTAAGCGAATGAAACAGCATCCCTGCAAGGCTTGCGGATGAATGATTTTTTCGAACAGGCCCGTTTTGCCGGTCAAAAAAGGTCTTCTACTAAGGGTTAACCGCTGATTTTTGCCGTATCCAAGCTATACATTATTTTTTCATCAGGAGACAGATAATTGATGGACGATCCCAAGCTTACATTTAGCAGACAACGCAAATATTTATTGTTCATTTTGGCAGTGTATGTACTGGGTTATGGTTTAACAGCGTATAAAACCGTTTTTTTAGGCCTTATTCTGGGAACTGTTTTCAGTTTGTTTAATTTTTTACTGCTCGTCAGAAGAATGAATGCTTTTGACAGAGCTGTTGAGAAAGGAAAGTCCATACGATCTCTCGGGAGCGCAGCGCGGTGGTGCAATGCGATTCTTGCTGTGGCTGTTGCCTATAAAAATCCCGAATACTTTCATATGGCAAGTACAGTTATTGGATTAATGACAATATACCCTGTCATTATGATAGATTCCTTTATCCAGCTTAAACGTTCATCAATGGAAGAGAGGTGAAAACCCTTTGAATCATGGTTACAGAACTATAGAATTTCTAGGTCTTACTTTTAATCTGACAAACATTCTGATGATTACTGTGGCGAGTGTGATTGTTTTATTGATTGCTATATTGACGACAAGAACGCTTTCGATCCGTCCCGGAAAAGCCCAGAACTTTATGGAATGGATTGTTGATTTCGTCCGCAATATTATTGGCAGTACAATGGATTTAAAAACAGGGGCTAACTTCTTGGCACTTGGTGTCACATTGCTGATGTACATATTTGTGTCGAATATGCTGGGGCTGCCGTTCTCTATTACAATCGGACATGAGCTCTGGTGGAAGTCTCCGACAGCCGATCCTGCCATTACATTAACGCTAGCCGTGATGGTTGTTGCTTTAACCCACTACTATGGTGTGAAGATGAAAGGGCTCAAGGAATATTCCAAAGACTATTTAAGACCTGTTCCATTCATGCTCCCGATGAAAATCATCGAAGAGTTTGCGAATACGCTGACTCTAGGTTTGCGGCTGTATGGTAACATCTTCGCCGGTGAGATTCTTCTGGGCCTGCTTGCGGGATTAGCAACAAGCCATTATTCGCAAAGCGTGGCTCTCGGTCTTGTCGGTACAATCGGTGCCATTCTGCCGATGCTGGCATGGCAAGCATTCAGTTTATTTATTGGTGCTATCCAGGCATTTATCTTTACAATGCTGACGATGGTGTACATGTCTCATAAAATCAGTCATGATCATTAAAACATTATATCCAAACGGATAACATTTTAAAGGAGGAACTTTTTCATGAATTTAATAGCAGCTGCGATTGCAATTGGTTTAGGCGCACTTGGTGCAGGTATTGGTAACGGTTTGATTGTTTCACGTACGGTAGAGGGGATTGCCCGTCAGCCGGAAGCAGGTAAAGAACTGAGAACTCTTATGTTCATGGGTATCGCATTAGTTGAAGCCCTTCCTATTATCGCTGTCGTTATCGCATTCTTAGCGTTCTTTGGCTAAGCATAAAAGCCTTATATGAACTAAAAATGGCGAAGATCATTCCAAGAGAACCTTCGCCATTGCTTTATGTCTGATAAGCATCCCGCCTTGCCGGCTGAAAAGAGACAAGTGCGGCTGCTGGATCAGCAAAGAAAAACCTGCAGAAGGGAGTTGCCGTAGTAGATGTCTCAATTACCACTTGAACTAGGATTGTCGTTTAACGGCGGAGATATCCTGTTCCAACTGTTAGCTATGTTAATCTTATTAGCGCTTCTGAAGAAATACGCTTTAGGGCCGCTATTAAACATAATGAAACAGCGTGAAGACCACATCGCTGGAGAAATTACGTCTGCTGAAGAAAAAAATAAAGAAGCGCAGCAGCTGATTGAAGAGCAGCGCGTTCTTTTAAAAGAAGCAAGACAGGAATCCCAAACTCTTATCGAAAACGCAAAGAAACTGGGAGAGAAGCAAAAAGAAGAGATTATTCAGGCTGCACGTGCAGAATCTGAACGTCTGAAAGAAGCAGCAAGAACTGAAATCGTGAAGGAAAAAGAACAGGCGGTTTCTGCTCTCCGTGAGCAAGTAGCGTCTCTTTCTGTCATGATTGCGTCGAAAGTGATCGAAAAAGAACTGGATGAACAAGCGCAAGAGAAATTGATCCAGGACTATCTTAAAGAGGTAGGAGAAAGCCGATGAGTGGATCAGCTGTCTCTAAACGATATGCATCAGCTCTTTTTGATATAGCCAATGAGTCCGCTCAGCTGAATCAAGTAGAAGAAGAGCTAACTGTTGTAAAACAAGTATTTCAAAATGAAAAAGCGCTTAATGATGTGTTGAACCATCCGAAGGTGCCGGCTGCGAAGAAAAAAGAGCTGATCCAAAATGCATTTGGCTCTTTGTCACAGTCCGTGCTTAATACGATTTTTCTTTTGATTGACCGCCATCGTGCCGCGATTGTGCCTGAGCTCACAGATGAGTTTATCAAACTCGCAAATGAGGCCCGTCAAACAGAAGACGCAATCGTATATTCAGTGAAACCGCTGACGGATGCAGAAATGTTACCATTATCACAAGTGTTTGCAAAAAAAGCCGGAGTCGCTTCACTGAGAATCAGAAATGAAGTGCAGACGGATTTAATAGGCGGCATTAAAGTCCGCATTGGAAACCGGATTTATGACGGCAGCGTAAGCGGGAAGCTTCAGCGCATTGAACGTCAATTAGCCGGGGAAAATCGATAGAAGGGGTGAAACCTAAGTGAGCATCAAAGCTGAAGAGATTAGCACGCTGATAAAACAGCAAATACAAAATTATCAATCTGATATTGAAGTTCAAGACGTAGGTACAGTCATCCAAGTCGGTGACGGTATTGCACGTGTGCACGGCCTTGACAACTGTATGGCCGGTGAACTTGTCGAATTTTCAAACGGTGTTTTGGGTATGGCTCAAAACCTTGAGGAATCAAACGTAGGTATCGTCATCTTAGGACCTTTCAGTGAGATCCGTGAGGGAGACGAAGTAAAAAGAACAGGCCGCATCATGGAGGTTCCTGTTGGTGAAGAGTTAATCGGCCGTATTGTAAACCCGCTAGGCCAGCCGGTTGACGGACTAGGCCCGATTCTGACAAGCAAAACTCGTCCGATCGAAAGCCCTGCACCAGGCGTTATGGACCGTAAATCCGTTCATGAACCGCTTCAAACCGGTATCAAAGCGATCGATGCACTGATTCCAATCGGCCGCGGCCAGCGTGAGCTGATCATCGGTGACCGTCAAACAGGTAAAACATCTGTTGCGATCGATGCGATCCTGAACCAAAAAGACCAAGACATGATCTGCGTATATGTTGCGATCGGTCAAAAAGAATCAACAGTCCGCGGCGTAGTAGAAACATTGCGTAAACACGGCGCGCTTGATTATACAATTGTTGTAACGGCGTCTGCGTCACAGCCGGCACCGCTTCTGTACCTGGCACCGTATGCTGGGGTTACAATGGCAGAAGAATTTATGTACAGCGGCAAGCACGTTCTTGTTGTATACGATGATCTTTCTAAACAAGCGGCTGCTTACCGTGAGCTGTCCTTGCTTCTTCGCCGTCCGCCAGGCCGTGAAGCGTTCCCTGGGGATGTATTCTATCTTCATTCCCGTCTGCTTGAGCGTGCAGCAAAGCTTAGCGACGCGAAAGGCGCAGGATCAATTACAGCTCTGCCGTTCGTAGAAACACAAGCCGGAGATATCTCTGCTTATATTCCGACGAACGTCATTTCCATCACCGACGGACAGATCTTCCTGCAATCTGATTTGTTCTTCTCAGGCGTACGTCCAGCGATCAATGCCGGATTGTCTGTATCCCGTGTCGGCGGCTCAGCGCAAATCAAAGCGATGAAAAAAGTATCAGGTACTTTGCGTCTTGACCTTGCGTCATACCGTGAGCTGGAAGCATTCGCTCAATTCGGTTCTGACCTCGACCAAGCGACTCAGGCAAAACTGAACCGCGGTGCGCGTACAGTTGAAGTGCTGAAGCAGGATCTGAACAAGCCGCTTCCGGTTGAAAAGCAAGTAGCCATTCTTTATGCGCTGACAAAAGGATATCTCGATGATATTCCTGTGGCGGATATCAGACGTTTTGAAGAAGAGTACTACATGTACCTTGACCAAAACCATAAAGACCTGCTTGACGGAATTGCGAAAACAGGAAACCTTCCTGCTGATGAAGACTTCAATGCTGCAATCGAAGGCTTCAAACGCACATTTGCACCAAGCAACTAACTCGAATGCTGATGAGAGAAAAAGGTTCTCTTTTTCTCTCTTTTTACGCAGATGAAGAGAAAAGGTGGTGAAATCTTTGGCCTCATTACGCGATATTAAGTCAAGGATCACGTCAACGAAAAAAACAAGTCAGATTACAAAAGCCATGCAGATGGTATCTGCGGCTAAGCTGAATCGTGCTGAAAACAATGCAAAATCATTTGTGCCATATATGGATAAAATTCAAGAGGTTGTGTCAAACGTCGGAAGAGTTTCCGGCAACGTGAAGCACCCGATGCTTCTCAGCAGAGAAGTGAAAAAAACGGCATACCTTATCATTACGTCTGACCGCGGTCTTGCCGGCGCTTTTAACAGTTCGGTTTTACGGAGTGCTTATCAGGCCATGCAAGAACGTCATCAGTCTAAGGATGAGTATGCGGTGATTGCCATCGGAAGAGTGGGCCGTGATTTCTTTAAGAAACGTGAGATTCCGATCATTTCCGAGTTAACAGGACTTGGGGATGAAGTGACGTTTACAGAAATTAAAGATCTTGCCCGTCAAACGATCCAAATGTTTATAGACGGTGCGTTTGATGAATTGCACCTTGTTTATAACCATTTTGTCAGCGCCATTACTCAAGAAGTAACGGAGAAAAAACTTCTGCCGTTATCTGATTTGGGCAGCGGCGGCGGAAAAAGAACGGCGTCTTATGAATTTGAACCATCTGAAGAGGAGGTTCTGGAGGTTTTGCTTCCTCAATATGCAGAAAGCTTAATCTTCGGTGCGCTTCTTGACAGTAAAGCAAGTGAGCACGCTGCAAGAATGACGGCGATGAAAAATGCGACAGACAACGCGAAGGAACTTATCGATTCACTTTCGCTATCTTACAACCGCGCTCGCCAAGCAGCCATCACACAAGAAATAACAGAAATTGTCGGCGGAGCAGCCGCTTTAGAATAGAAAGATTTTGTCAGGAGGGATAGCGATGAAGAAAGGACGCGTTAGCCAGGTATTAGGACCGGTCGTCGACGTGCGTTTTGAAGACGGTCACTTGCCTGAAATTTATAATGCGATTAAAATTTCACAGCCAGCTGCAAGTGAAAACGAAGTAGGTATTGATTTAACGCTTGAGGTCGCTCTTCATTTAGGTGATGATACAGTCCGTACAATCGCAATGGCATCTACAGATGGTGTTCAGCGCGGTATGGAAGCTGTAGATACAGGAGCGCCAATCTCAGTACCGGTTGGTGATGTAACACTTGGACGTGTATTTAACGTTCTCGGAGAAAATATTGATTTGAATGAGCCGGTTCCTGCGGATGCGAAAAAGGATCCGATTCACAGACAGGCGCCTTCATTCGATCAGCTTTCAACAGAAGTTGAAATTCTTGAAACAGGTATTAAGGTTGTTGATTTGCTTGCTCCTTACATTAAGGGCGGTAAAATCGGATTGTTCGGTGGTGCCGGTGTAGGTAAAACCGTATTAATCCAGGAATTAATCAACAACATCGCGCAAGAGCACGGCGGTATCTCTGTATTCGCCGGCGTAGGAGAGCGTACTCGTGAAGGGAACGACCTTTTCTACGAAATGAGTGACTCTGGCGTTATCAACAAAACAGCCATGGTATTCGGACAAATGAACGAGCCGCCGGGCGCACGTATGCGTGTTGCTTTGACAGGCCTTACAATGGCTGAGCACTTCCGTGATGTACAAGGACAGGACGTACTGTTCTTCATCGATAACATTTTCCGTTTCACACAAGCGGGTTCAGAGGTTTCAGCCCTTCTTGGCCGTATGCCTTCAGCGGTTGGTTATCAGCCGACGCTTGCAACTGAGATGGGTCAGCTCCAAGAGCGTATCACGTCTACGAACGTTGGATCAGTTACATCTATCCAGGCGATCTACGTGCCTGCCGATGACTACACTGACCCGGCGCCGGCAACAACGTTCGCTCACTTGGATGCGACAACAAACCTTGAGCGTAAATTAACTGAAATGGGTATTTACCCTGCGGTTGATCCGTTGGCATCTACATCACGCGCCCTTGCTCCTGAAATTGTTGGAGAAGAGCACTATGCGGTTGCGCGTGAAGTACAGTCAACGCTTCAGCGTTACAAAGAGCTTCAAGATATCATTGCGATTCTCGGTATGGATGAATTAGGCGAGGAAGACAAACTTGTCGTTCACCGCGCACGCCGTATCCAGTTCTTCCTTTCTCAGAACTTCCACGTGGCTGAACAGTTCACTGGACAAAAAGGTTCTTACGTGCCTGTAAAAGAGACGGTACAAGGCTTCAAAGAAATCTTAGCCGGTAAATATGACCATCTTCCAGAAGATGCGTTCCGTCTTGTAGGCCGTATTGAAGAAGTTGTTGAGAAAGCAAAAGAAATGGGTGTAGAAGTTTAATCTGGTCCTAGGAGGGTAAAAGCATGAAGACCGTTAAAGTCAATATCGTTACTCCCGACGGCCCAGTATACGATGCGGATATCGAAATGGTGAGTGTGAGAGCCGAAAGCGGCGATCTCGGTATTTTGCCAGGCCATATTCCTACCGTGGCTCCTCTTAAAATCGGCGCTGTCCGTCTGAAAAAAGACGGGCAGACTGAAATGGTTGCCGTCAGCGGCGGTTTTGTAGAAGTCCGTCCTGATCAGGTCACCATCCTTGCCCAGGCTGCCGAGACAGCAGAAGGCATCGATAAAGAGCGCGCTGAAGCTGCACGCCAGCGGGCGCAGGAGCGTTTGAATACTCAATCAGATGATACTGACATTCGTCGGGCTGAGCTTGCGTTACAGCGGGCTTTGAACAGATTGGATGTAGCAGGGAAATAAGAAAAATCCTTCTCTTTATGAGAAGGATTTTTTTATGAACGCACAAGAGAATCAAACAGCGATAACAGCGGGCGATCCTCTTTTTGGCGCAGGTATAAACCATCACAGGCATTCATTGTATGCCACGATTTGCGATGTCTTCTAAAGCCAAGTGTATAAGCGCCGTCTTTATAGGGATAAGGTTTTACAACCCATTCAGCATCTTCATGGCGGGCAATCACGCAATCTATAAGATAAACACTGATCATTTTCTCGAATTCTTCAATAGGAAGATTCCAATCAGCAAGCAAAAGCTCTTGTATACTTTGAAAATAAAGGTTTTCAAGCTCTTCAAGGCTTTCTCTCGTATAGGTAAGAGAAATGTTAAAAAACTGACACAATTCATTCAGTTCTTCAATCTGTGACTGTCTATAATCATAATAGAATGCAATTGCTTCCCATTCCTGATCAAAAATTGGCAGGTCCTCACCATATTGCTTTTCAGGCTGAAAAAAAGAATGATTCACATTTGCCAGCTCCTTTCCAATAAAGTATACCATGTAAAAGAATCGCACTTTAAGCGGGGATTAGCCCTAGATTTGGCTGATTATTCCGTTCTGTATAAAATGTATCATCTTTATCTGTGCTTCTTATATAATAAGAAAGGGTATGAACGCAGAGAAAGGAGTGTAATAGATGAGTGTATTGGGACAGCAGGCTGCAATCGGCATTGTCGTTCACCTGATTTTTATAGCAGTGACTTGGTGGGCGTTGCAAGCCGTCAATATAGATCCGTTAATCAAAAAAGGCAAAGTCGTGCAGGCTAGACTCCTGATGATTTTGCTGACAATTGCCATTGGAACGGCCGTTGCCAATTTCTTTTTAGATTATCTCAATTATTCACAGCAGCTTCCCTATCTATTTTAATAGGTTTTGAACATTATTATCATTAAATGGTTGGGAGAAGCGGGTTGAAGCGAATAGCTCGAGTTTTGACGAAGATTTTTACGTATGGCGCCTCTTGCCTCCGGTAAAACTGGGGATAAGGGGGAGAGATGAACATGAAGAAAAAACAAGTAAGCCACGCTATTATCATTTCCGTCATGTTAAGCTTCGTCATTGCTGTTTTCCATACCATTCATGCGAGTGAATTAACGCCGTTAGCAAAAATGGCAGAGGGGATGGAACGCCAAGATGTGTCAATAGATAAGTGGACATTGCATGCAAAACAAAACATGTCACTGACCGAAAAAGAATTTTATCAAAAAGTGCAACGTTTAAAATCAGAGTATCGTCAATATGATTGGGTGATTGCACGGGAAGATAAAATGATAAAGGCAATTGGCACATATACTGACAAAAAAAATCGTACTTCTTTTAGACTGCAGCTTGTCACAACCCTCAAAAAACACAATCCAACTTCGTATTTATTATATGAGCAAATGAGTCTAGAGACACCGGATAGCTGGAATGATACATATGAACAGTTTGAACGGGAGACACTTGGGATATTCCAAGAAAAAGTAGTTATTTTTACTTGTCTAAATGGTCACTTAGATGATAATATGAATATTGTTTTGCAAAAAAAAGCAAATCAGTTATTAAATGAATTTCAAGCAAGATCAGTAGAACATGTAGTTGAGCCAAATTTCGTTTCTATTTCTGCGTTTACAGATGAGTGGGAAGAGTACATTATGACCTCGAAACATAAAATGAATTTGCAAATTGCACTTAGAAGTGCAGGAATGGGCGGAAAACATACCGTTACGGTTGGCACACCAATCGTTACGACTGAATATTAATATAGAGAATTTAGGGACGCGGAGGGGAATACCTTGGAAAAAATCATCGTCCGCGGCGGTCAGAAGTTAAACGGCACAGTCAAAGTTGAAGGCGCTAAAAATGCCGTTTTACCTGTTATCGCTGCATCTTTATTAGCAAGTGAAGAAAAAAGCGTAATTTGTGATGTACCTACGCTCTCCGATGTATATACAATTAACGAAGTGTTGCGTCATTTAGGAGCAGATGTGCATTTTGAAAATAATGAAGTTACTGTAAATGCTTCATACGCTTTGCAAACTGAAGCACCTTTTGAATATGTTCGTAAAATGCGTGCGTCTGTGCTTGTCATGGGGCCGCTTCTTGCGCGTACAGGTCATGCAAGAGTTGCACTTCCGGGCGGATGCGCAATTGGTTCCAGACCGATTGATCAGCATTTAAAAGGTTTTGAAGCAATGGGCGCAGAAATCAAAGTCGGTAATGGCTTCATTGAAGCTGAAGTAAAAGGCCGACTGCAAGGCGCAAAAATTTATCTGGACTTCCCAAGTGTAGGAGCTACAGAGAACCTGATTATGGCAGCCGCTCTAGCTGAAGGAACAACAACGCTGGAAAACGTGGCAAAAGAACCCGAAATCGTTGATTTAGCAAACTATATCAACGGCATGGGCGGAAAAATCCGCGGAGCTGGCACCGGCACCATCAAAATTGAAGGAGTCGAAAAGCTTCACGGCGTAAAACACCATATTATTCCTGACCGTATTGAAGCGGGCACATTTATGGTTGCTGCTGCAATCACTGAAGGAAACGTATTAGTAAAAGGAGCGGTTCCTGAGCACCTCACCTCTTTAATTGCAAAAATGGAAGAGATGGGTGTAACAATTAAGGATGAAGGTGAAGGCCTGCGTGTCATCGGCCCGAAAGAACTTAAACCGATTGACATCAAAACAATGCCTCACCCGGGCTTCCCGACTGATATGCAGTCACAAATGATGGCGCTTCTGCTTCGTGCAAGCGGCACAAGCATGATTACAGAAACCGTTTTTGAAAACCGTTTTATGCATGCGGAAGAATTCCGCCGTATGAATGGTGATATCAAGATTGAAGGACGTTCTGTCATCATTAACGGTCCTGTACAGCTTCAGGGAGCTGAAGTTGCAGCGACTGATTTGCGTGCAGGTGCAGCGCTGATTCTTGCGGGGTTAGTGGCTGAAGGTCACACACGTGTTACTGAATTGAAGCACTTAGACCGCGGTTACGTTGATTTCCATCAGAAGCTTGCCGCTCTGGGCGCAGACATCGAACGTGTAAATGATGAGTCTGCTTCTGAGCAAGAGAATAAAGAAGTCGTTTCTGACTTAAATGCATAAACTTACTTGAAAATCAGTATGTCACTCTGGCATACTGGTTTTTTATTTTTTGTGTATTATCATCATTATGCGCAAAATAGCAAAAAAGAATACGTAAATGACAAATAAAGTTTCTGTCCAAAACGAGAGTCATATTAGCTTGTCCCTGCCCATAGACTAGACTAGAGTCGAATCCCGAGCAGGAGGCAGCTGAATATGAAACAATTCGCAATCACACTATCCGTACTATGTGCATTGATTCTCTTGGTTCCCACACTCTTGGTTATACCATTCCAGCATAATAAGGAAGCGGGGGCCAGCGTAGAATCAGAAAAGACAGCAGTCAGCACGAAACCAGCATCGAAAGGAGCAGAAACATTGAAAGCATCACCTGTTTCTATTCCCGTCTATCGAACCGCAAATCAATCCGTAGAAAACATTCCGCTTGAAGAGTATGTGATTGGAGTCGTCGCCTCCGAAATGCCGGCAACCTTTGAATCTGAAGCACTGAAAGCCCAGGCCCTCGCCGCCAGAACATTTATTGTCAGACTGATGGTGTCAAATTCAGCGGTTGAGGCTCCTAAAGGCTCACTGGTGGATGATACACAGATGTTCCAGGTGTATAAAAACAAAGCGGAGCTGAAAAAACAGTGGGGCACAAGCTATGAGACAAAACTGAAGAAAATCACAGCTGCGGTAGCCAGTACGCAAGGCAAAATCTTAACGTACAACAACCAGCCGATTGAAGCCTCCTTTTTCTCCACAAGCAACGGCTACACAGAGAATGCAGAAGCTTATTGGACAAGTGCTATCCCATATTTAAAAAGCGTCAAAAGCCCATGGGATAAAAAGTCTCCGAAATATAAGGCAACGAAAACCTTTACAGCGGCAGAATTTCAGCAAAAGCTTGGCGTCAAGCTGGATGGATCTAGCGCAGTAGGGAAGATTACCGGCGAGACACCGGGCCACCAGGTCGCAACTGCCGTCATTAACGGCAAGACGCTGAAAGGAAGAGACATACGTGAAAAGCTGGGTCTCAACTCCGCCGATTTTGAATGGAAGCGAAATGGAGACACAATTACAGTCACGACGAGAGGATTTGGCCACGGTGTTGGGATGAGCCAATACGGAGCGAATTTTATGGCCAAAGAAGGCAAAACGGTTGATGACATTGTAAAGTACTATTACCAAGGCACACAAATTTCTGAGGCAGATGCGTTTTTGAATAAATATATGGCGAAAAAGTAGAAAAAGACGCTCTTTGGGCGTCTTTTTCTGTTCCTGAATGTCTTTTATCTAAGAGCGGCTGAAACGGTTTAGAGGAGCTTCTGACCGTCTTTAAGGATCAGTCCTTTTTTCCTGATTTCAGGCTTTGAGATTGTGGTAAAGTCATCCACATTTGTCGACAGACTTCGACAGACTCATATAACGAAAGCCGAAAGGCGGACAATCTTCTCTTTTCATAGGGGCGTTAGGTGGAAATCACTAATAAAAACATAGGTTTCTATGCAAAAGTAAACAACAGCAATGGGGAAGCCCGCCCTATTTATTTCTCGGTTTTTGTTGATTACGATAGATTATGTTCAGCGTTGAACATCTGCACGCAGAAACAAATTGGTAAAGGGGTACGAACATGAAGAAAAGATTTTCACTGATCATGATGACAGGATTGCTTTTTGGATTAACTTCACCTGCTTTTGCAGCTGAAAAGACAGAAACGGAGGCTAAAGCGCCGGCGAACGTGGCGGTCTTGCTTGATGCCAGCGGAAGTATGGCGAAAAGAATAGATGGTGTATCTAAATTTAATTCAGCCAAAAAAGAAATTTCAAAGTTTGCGAGCTCATTGCCAGAAGGAACTCAGGTGAAAATGAGCGTGTTTGGCTCTGAAGGAAACAATAAAAATTCCGGAAAAGTTCAGTCATGTGAAGCCATTCGCAACGTATACGGCTTCCAAAGCTTTAACGAGCAAAGCTTCCTCAATTCTCTCAATACAATTGGGCCGACTGGCTGGACGCCAATTGCCAAAGCGCTGAACGAAGCGAAATCTTCTTTTGACCAGCTTGATGCAAAAGGGGAAAAAGTGGTGTATCTGTTGACAGACGGTGAGGAAACGTGTGGAGGAAACCCGATTAAAACAGCAAAGGAACTGCAAAAAGACAATATCACTGTTAATGTGATCGGCTTTGATTATAAAGAGGGATACAAAGGCCAGCTGAACGCAATTGCGAAAGTAGGCGGCGGTGAATACTTCCCGGCTTATACCCAAAAAGATGTTGAGAAAATTTTCACTCAGCAATCACTAATGTTATCTAAATAAGAAAAAAGAGGCTGGTGATGGTCAGCCTCTTTTTGTATGTAACAAAAACTTCAAAACTAATTAGCTGTCTGCCTGTAGCATAGTAGCAGATTTCCGTTTTTCTGTCATAATCAAGGCGAAAAAAGAATGAATGATCACACAATCTGTTTATGCTTTCTGGGCGGAAATGGCTAAAAATGAACGGCATTTCAAGCGATTTTGGACAGATCGTGAAAGCAGCACAAAAGGCAGCATGTCCTATATCTTTTTGCATTTTCGTATTCTAGCATAAAGAAGAATCCAACATATAGTTGGAAAATATGAAAAAGAAAGGAAGTAATCGTATGAAAAAATTGCTGGCTGCCGGTATCATTGGATTGTTGACTGTTTCCATTGCCTCCCCGTCTTTTGCCGCTGAGAAACAGGCTGATACAAATGTAGCTGTTTTGTTTGACGGAAGCGGAAGCATGGTTCAAAAAACAGGAGGAGAGCGCAAAATAGACATTGCCAAAAAATCAGTAAAATCTTTTGCCGAACTTCTTCCAAAGGATACAAATCTTATGCTTCGCGTTTTCGGGCATGCGGGGAACAATAAACTATCCGGTAAAGCCCTTTCGTGCAGTACGACGGAAACCATTTACGGTCTTCATCCATATGAAGGGTCTCTGTTTGACAATTCATTGAGTGAGCTCAAGCCGACTGGATGGACACCGATTGCCAAAGCACTTGCAGACACAAGAAAAGAATTTGAAGCATTTGACGCAGACGGGAAAAACGTGGTGTATTTAATCACTGACGGTGAAGAAACGTGCGGCGGAGACCCTGCGGCGGAAATCGAAAAGCTCCGTGCATCAAATGTGGATACGATTGTAAACATCATTGGCTTCAACTTTGATGTCAAGGGTAATGAAGAGATGAAACAAGCAGCTGTCGCTGGCGGCGGAGAATATATTTCAGCGAACAGTGCGGATGAGTTCGAACAGGCTTGGGAAAAAGAAGCACAAAAATTTACTGAGTAAGGAACCTAAAAATCAGGCGCTCCCCCAGGCGCCTTTTTTTATTGGTTTAAAAACAATTTGGGCGGGAATGATACCCTAAAAAGGGGTTGAACATATGAAATTATTAGGAATGATTTTTCTTATAGCCACCGTTGCATTTATATTGCTTGGTGTTCTTCTAAAACTGGCAGCCTTCTTTTTTGTCAGCATTCTCACCTTGATCGCAGCTATTGTGCTGTTTACGGTTCTGAAAAAGAATCAGTATAATCAACCATAGAGTCCTTTCTATAGAGGGCTCTCAGCGTGTCGACAAACCCCGCGTTCGTTGTCAATGCACATTGGTAAAAGGAATGGTGGCTAAATGCTTAGGCGCCCTGCCTAAACACCGCCGTCATCACATCCTGTGAAAGCCCTTTATATAGAGGGCTCTTTTTGTGTCTCAGAATTCGACAAAATCCGAGGAGTGTGAAAAAATATAAAGGCAGGAACATTGCGGAGGGGAAGAGACATTGAACGATAAAGTAACTGCGGTCAGGGATGTATGGCGCTATGAACAAGGGGAAATAAGCAAAGTAGAAGACCGGATGGTGACGGAATTCCCTTTGACAGTGATACTGAATGGCAGTGAATTTGTGACGCTCGTTTGTACGCCTGAGCATATCGAAGAGCTTGTCATCGGATTTCTCGCATCAGAGGGTGTTATACGATTTCAAAAAGAAATTAAAAGGTTTACAATAGATGAAAGTCTCGGTTTTGTATATGTCGACCTCGTTCACCCTGAGACATTGGATCAAAAGGATTATACGAAACGGGTGATCGGCTCATGCTGCGGAAAGGGCCGTCATTTTTATTTTCAGCAGGATGTCAAAACAGCCAAGACGGCTGTCAGCCAAATCAAGATATCGCCTGAGGCATGTCTGGCGCTTATGAAAGACATGCAGCAAGGGAGCGGGACGTTTCAGGATACGGGAGGCGTCCATAATGCGGCGCTTTGCGACACAGAGAAGCTTCTGTTGATGCGCACAGATATCGGTCGGCATAACGCACTTGATAAACTATACGGACACTGCCTTTTAAACGGGATGTCCGTACGCGACAAACTGATTGTGTTCAGCGGCAGAATCTCATCAGAGGTCCTGTTAAAAGCGGCCAAAATCGGCGTGTCGATTGTCATTTCCAAATCGGCCCCGACGGAGCTTGCGATTCAAATGGCTGAAGAATTGAATATCACAGCGATTGGATTTGTCAGAAACGGATCATTTAATGTATATACACACCCTGAGAGAATCAGGGAGTAGGAAGGGGCTGTAGCTATGATTACAGAGTCGCGTCAGATGTTGGATAAAAGAAACAGACCGCTGAGAGACCTTCGCATTTCTGTTACAGACCGCTGCAACTTCCGATGCACGTACTGTATGCCCGCCGAATTATTCGGCCCTGATTATCCTTTTTTAAAGAAAGAGGAGCTGCTTTCATTTGAGGAGCTGGAACGGCTTGCGACATTGTTTGTCACAAGATTTGGCGTTGAAAAAATCCGCTTGACCGGCGGAGAGCCCCTCATGAGAAAGGATATGCCGGAGTTAATCAAAAAACTGGCCCGCATACCGGGTATTCGTGACATCGCGATGACGACAAACGGATCACTGCTGCCTGTTTATGCTAAGAGGCTCAAGGAGGCTGGGCTGAAAAGGGTTACGATCAGCCTTGATTCTTTAGAAGACGAGCGTTTTAAGAAGATAAACGGGCGCGGTGTTTCTGTCAGCAAGGTGCTGGAAGGCATTGAAGCGGCGAAGCAAGCGGGGCTCGGTGTTAAAATCAATATGGTCGTTCAAAAGGGCGTCAATGAAAAAGATATACTGCCTATGGCCCGTTATTTTAAAGAAAAAGGGCATATCCTGAGATTCATTGAATTTATGGACGTAGGCAACACCAACCAATGGGAAAAAAAAGACGTCATGACAAAGGCGGAAATCATAGATTTGATCAATGAACACATGCCTGTTGAGCCGATAGCGCCTAATTATATAGGCGAAGTGGCTTCCAGATTCCGCTACTTGGACGGCTCCGGAGAAATCGGCGTCATATCATCTGTATCTGATGCGTTCTGCGGATCTTGCAACAGAGCCCGTCTTTCTGCAAGAGGAGAGCTGTTTACCTGCTTATTCGCTTCAAGCGGATTTGACCTCAGAGCTCCGGTTCGCCAGGAATTAAGTGATGACGAACTATCAGAAATGATCGGGACAGTATGGAAAAATCGGATCGATCAGTATTCAGTCGATCGTACGCTATCAAAAGCATCTGGCAAAAAGAAAGTGGAAATGTCTTATATTGGCGGGTAAAATGAAGTCAAAAGCTTATCGGCACTGTCCGGTAAGCTTTTTTATTAGAATCCGAGTGCAAAAAATACGTATAAAAACCGAAATATATAAGGATAGGCATAAAGAAGGAATCATTGTAAGAAAATTTAATTCCAAAGCCATACATTATGATAAAATATAACCAATTAGAAAATTAGAAAGGGTTGGAGGGGCATGGCCGCGTACGAGATCCCGTCATCTCAAGTAGGAGTGAAAATCAATAAGTGGTATAAGCACATTTTAGCATTTCAAGTGGCTGATGCCGTAAAGCTGAAGGAAGAAATTGATCTAGATATAGAACAGATGGAAGAGGATCAGCTGCTTCTCCTGTATTATCAGCTGATCAGCTACCGGCACCAAATTATGCTGGATTATGTAAAGCCTGACCTGCACGAGGAATCTCAGCTTCAATATCGTGAATTGATCAAAACGCTGGAAAGCAATCAGGACAGCATCTCCGGATTATCTGAGTATTATTTTCACTTGTTTAGAGGAATGTACGAATTTGAACAGAACAATTACATCTCGGCTATATCCTTTTATCGGAAAGCTGAGAAGATGCTTGCGTTTGTAGAAGATGAAATTGAAAGAGCGGAATTTCATTTTAAAGTGGCGGAAGTCTTTTATATTATGAAGCAGACGCACTTTTCCATGAACCACGCCGTACAGGCGCTGGAGACGTATAAGGCTCACGATTTTTACAGAGTCAGAAGAATTCAATGCCATTTCGTCATATCAGGAAACTACATTGACTACAGAAATTATGAAAAAGCGCTTGAACATTTAGATGACGCGTATCGCCTTGCTTTATTGGAAGGACAGCCCCGTTTAATCGGATCAGCCCTTTATAACATTGGGAATTGCTATGATGACAAGGGGGAGCTGGATCAGGCCGCCGAATACTTTGAAAAAGCGCTTCCTGTCTTCGAGGATTATCAGCTGGAACAGCTTCCAAAAGCGCTCTTCAGCCTGACTCGCGTTCTTTTCAAAAAACAAGATAGCCAAGCCGCGATGCGGTACTATGAAAAAGGGATTGCCATTGCCCAAAAACGAAACGACTTCTTCAGTCTGGCAAAATATAAATTTCTGCAGGCATTATATGTGGAATCTGTCAATTTGGATATGATTCAAGAAGTATTTGATTATATGGAAGAAAAGGGCCTGTACGTATATATTGAAGAATTTGCTTTAGATGCTGCCTCCTATTTCAGTCATCGCGAACAATATAAAGAAGCGGTGTATTTTTATGAAAAAGCGGTCAGCATGAGAGAGATGATTCAAAGGAACGATTGCTTATATGAAGTATGAGGCAAAACCATCTGCTGGCAGATGGTTTTTTTTTATGCAAAAAAAGGGGAGCATCGGAACGTTTATTTCCGGGGAGAACAGGAAAAATCGCTACAGCACTGTTTTTTGAACAAAAGCCGTTTTGGGATGCATCTGCACGTGAGGGGGAATTCAATGTTTGGTTTTAATGATATGGTGAAGTTTCTGTGGTCTTTCCTCATTGTTCTGCCGCTTGTACAGATTATACATGTTTCAGGGCACAGCTTTATGGCTTTTATTTTTGGCGGAAAAGGATCGTTGGATATAGGCATGGGAAAAACGCTGCTTAAAATTGGACCCATACGGTTCAGAACGATTTATTTTATCGATTCTTTTTGCCGGTACGGGGAGTTGAAAATTGACAATCGATTCTCAAATGCACTCGTGTATGCAGGGGGCTGCTTGTTTAACCTCATCACGATTTTTGCAATCAATCTGCTGATTATACACAGTGTATTAAAGCCGAATGTGTTTTTCTATCAGTTTGTCTATTTTTCTACGTATTATGTGTTTTTTGCCCTGCTGCCGGTCCGATATTCGGAGAAAAAGTCATCAGACGGGCTGGCGATATACAAGGTGCTCCGTTACGGAGAGCGCTACGAAATCGATAAATAACATTAGAATGTTTATTGCCTCTCAGATCGGGAAGGTAACAAGTACACACATAATTGAGAGGGGAGAATTAACATGGGTAACGATAGTGTAAAAGACAAAATGAAGGGCGGCTTCAATAAAGCCAAAGGAGAAGTGAAGGATAAAGTCGGAGATATGGCTGACAGAACGGACATGCAGGCTGAAGGCAAAAAAGATAAGGCGAAAGGCGAAATCCAAAAGGATATCGGGAAAGCCAAGGATAAATTTTCAGATAAAGATTAATCGTACGGAAGAGGCAGGAAACGAAATGTTTCTTGTCTTTTTTTGTTCGCTTTTTCTGATGTGAATAAATATAACAAAAAAAGAAGCTGATTTGGTCAAGGTAACTAAATTTTTTAAATATTCTTTGAATTAATAGGCCTCTTCTATATAATAATGACATAAGTTGTAAACTTTTATTACATCATTTGAGAAATCAAACAAAGGAGTTTGGATGACGGAATGTACTGCACCGAAGAAAGTGTCGGAAGCCAGCGGGAGTGCGAAAAAACAGTTGATATCGACACAAGCGGGATTCAGTGAAGGCCGGAATTCTTCACTCGTTAAGAGGAACGGTGGCGATTAGCGAAGTGACCGTCCATGATGCGGAGTTAATGGCAATAGTCGGGTTCTCGGTATCGTGGAGGACGGCGCCTCAGACTGGCCTCCATGCATGCTTCCGGTTGCGGAGCAAAACAACGGGCTGCCATCAGGAATGTAACGTCTGGTTATGATCAATCGATGGTTTAGCACAGCCTTAGCATAGAGGTTCACCCGGGGCAGATTGTTGCTGTATTAGGCCGCTTTCGGCTAAACAGGGGGGCTATTTGTTTTAATCAAACATTTGTTCAAAACGAAAAGGCGGCCAACAGCAGCAGCTTGCAATTGCCAGAGCGCTGATGGTAAATCTGAAAAATATTTTACTTAATGAACAATTGGAAGGAATTCAGATTTTAATTGTCGAACTAGTCAGACAAGTTATTATAGAAATTTCCAGAAAAAAAGACATTTGTTATCTTAGTCGAGCGCAGTCTGGAAAACGCGTTAATCTGTGCTGACTATCTTTCCGTGATCGACAGGGGAACGGTTGTTGACCATGGCAAGGCTGATGAAGAAACGGCATGCCGCTTTGAAAGGCACCCTACCGTATGACCCCCATTCTCGAAGAAAGGGAGGTGATGTCCCGCCTGCATGCTTCACAAATTCATAGTAACCGCATCCGCTTTATATGACAAAAGAAGGAGGATTACAGATGAAACTGACACCGGTTGAACAAGAAAAATTGCTCATTTTTGCAGCGGGGGAATTAGCCAAACAGCGAAAGGCGCGGGGCGTTCTGCTGAACTATCCTGAGGCTGCTGCTTATATCACCTGCTTTATTATGGAAGGCGCACGTGATGGGAAGGGAGTAGCAGAGCTGATGGAAGCCGGCCGCCATGTATTAACGGAAAAAGATGTGATGGAGGGGGTGCCTGAGATGCTTGACAGCATTCAGGTGGAGGCCACATTTCCGGATGGAGTAAAGCTTGTTACGGTACATCAGCCAATTTCTGCGGAGGTGAAGTCATGAAGCCGGGAGCATTTCAAATTGCTGAGGGAACCATTACGATTAATGAAGGCCGTGAGATACGGGAGGTAACGGTAAAAAACACCGGATCACGCTCCATTCAAGTCGGTTCGCATTTTCATTTTGCGGAGGCCAACGGGGCTTTATTATTTGACCGTGAGCTGGCGATCGGCATGCGTCTTGATGTTCCATCAGGCACGTCGGTCCGTTTTGAGCCTGGAGAGCAGAAAACGGTCTCACTAGTGGAAATCAGAGGACGCAAGACAATTAGAGGGCTGAACGGAATGGCCGACACGTTTATCGATGAACGCGGCAAAGAAAAAACGTTGGCCAACTTAAAACAAGCCGGCTGGATGGAGGGTGTAATCCGATGAAAATGTCACGGGAGGAATATGCGGAACTGTTTGGCCCGACAACGGGCGATAAAATCAGATTGGGCGACACGGATTTATGGATCGAAGTCGAAAGGGATTTCACAGTATATGGTGAAGAAATGATCTTTGGCGGCGGAAAAACAATCCGCGACGGCATGGGCCAAAACGGCAGAATCACAGGGAAGGACGGCGCTTTGGATTTGGTTATCACCAACGTCGTGCTATTGGATTACACAGGCATTGTCAAAGCGGATGTCGGTGTGAAAGACGGCCGGATTGTCGGTGTCGGAAAAAGCGGAAATCCTGATATCATGGATGGAGTCGATCCGCACATGGTCATCGGAGCGGGGACAGAGGTGATTTCCGGTGAAGGCAAAATTTTAACAGCCGGGGGAGTGGACACGCACATTCATTTTATTTGTCCTCAGCAGATGGAAGTTGCGCTTTCTTCAGGTGTGACGACCCTTTTGGGAGGCGGAACAGGACCCGCTACAGGAAGCAAAGCGACAACATGTACATCCGGCGCGTGGTATATGGCAAGGATGCTGGAAGCGGCCGAGGAGTTTCCGATCAATGTCGGCTTCTTAGGGAAAGGGAATGCATCCGATAAAGCGCCGCTGATCGAGCAGGTGGAAGCAGGCGCCATCGGCCTTAAGCTTCATGAAGACTGGGGCACGACGCCAAGCGCCATTAAAACGTGTATGGAAGTCGTGGACGAGGCTGATATTCAAGTTGCCATCCATACCGATACGATTAACGAAGCGGGCTTTTTGGAAAACACGCTCGACGCAATCGGGGACCGGGTCATTCATACTTATCACATTGAAGGTGCAGGCGGCGGCCATGCCCCGGATATTATGAAGCTCGCCTCTTACGCGAACATTCTGCCGTCATCTACAACGCCAACCATTCCTTATACCGTTAATACGATGGATGAGCATCTTGACATGATGATGGTCTGCCACCATTTAGATGCGAAAGTGCCTGAAGATGTGGCGTTCAGCCATTCCAGAATCAGGGCTGCGACGATTGCCGCGGAGGATATTCTCCATGATATCGGTGCGATCAGCATGACATCATCGGATTCCCAAGCGATGGGGCGGGTCGGTGAAGTGATCATCCGAACATGGCAGGTAGCCGATAAAATGAAAAAACAGCGCGGCGCTCTTGCCGGCGAAAACGGGAATGACAATGTGCGCGCAAAACGGTACATTGCCAAATACACGATTAATCCGGCAATTACGCACGGGCTCAGCCATGAAGTCGGCTCGGTGGAAAAAGGGAAGCTTGCTGATCTCGTTCTGTGGGACCCAGTATTTTTCGGCGTAAAACCGGAACTGGTCTTAAAGGGCGGCATGATTGCACGTGCGCAAATGGGAGATCCGAACGCGTCCATCCCGACTCCTGAACCGGTTTTCATGCGCCAAATGTATGCGTCTTACGGAAAAGCCAACCGCTCAACCTCGATTACATTTATGTCTCAGGCAAGCATAGAGCGTGGTGTGGCGGAAAGCTTAGGGCTGGAAAAAAGGATTTCTCCAGTCAAAAATATCAGAAAGCTGAGCAAGCTGGATATGAAGCTGAATTCGGCTTTGCCGAAGATTGAGATTGATCCAAAAACCTATCAGGTCTTTGCTGACGGGGAGGAATTGTCTTGCCAGCCTGTCGATTATGTCCCACTTGGACAAAGATATTTCTTATTCTGATAAGACGCGGCCGGAGTGCATCCGGCCGTTCTATTGACTAAAAACGGTGCACAAAACCCGTGTATTTAGTGTATATTAGATGTTGACAAACGAATCAAATGTAACTATTATAGTTACAACGGTGGTGAAAAAACATGATTAACAGCCGTCTTGCTGTTGCCATTCATATTTTATCCCTCATCTCGATGGATGAAAAAACATCTTCAGAAATCATTGCAGACAGTGTCAACACGAATCCGGTAGTTGTGCGAAGAATGATCAGCCTGCTGAAAAAAGCTGATATTCTCACATCACGCGCCGGGGTGCCGGGTGCAAGCCTCAAAAAAGATCCTGCTGATATTTCTCTTTTAGAAGTGTACCGGGCTGTCCAAAAGCAAGAAGAACTCTTTGCGGTTCATGAAAACCCGAATCCGAAATGTCCGGTAGGGAAAAAAATTCAGAACGCTCTGGATGAAACGTTTGAAAGTGTGCAAAGAGCGATGGAAAATGAACTGGCGAGCAAGTCATTAAAAGATGTTATGAATCATCTCTTTTAATCAAAAGGGATGACTTCTCACCGCTAACATGTAACTAAAATTGTTACAAATAAGGAGGAAATGAAAAATGAAAATTGGTATTATAGGCGCAAGCGGGAAAGCGGGAAACGAGATTTTGAAAGAAGCGAAAAAAAGAGGCCATGAAGTGACAGCCATCGTCAGAAACGCTTCAAAAGTGCAGGAGCAAGACGTAGCGATTTTGGAAAAAGATGTGTTTGAACTGACTGCGGAAGACATCAAGCCTTTCGACGCGGTCGTAAACGCTTTTGGAGCAGCACCCGGCCAAGAACATCTTCATGTTGAAGCAGGAAGAGAACTCATCAGCATTTTAAAGGACGCGAAGCACACAAGATTGCTTGTTGTTGGCGGAGCGGGAAGCCTGTTTGTTGATGAAGCCAAAACAACCCGTTTAATGGATACGCCGGAATTTCCGAAAGAATATTTGCCAACCGCATCAAATCAAGGCGAGAACCTGAAAGATTTGCAGCAGACAGACTCCATTTCCTGGACGTTCCTCAGTCCTGCGGCATTTTTTGATCCAGCAGGAAAACGGACTGGCTCTTACCAAAAAGGAAAAGACAATGTCATCGTAAATGCAAAAGGCGACAGCTATATCAGCTATGCAGATTATGCCATTGCCGTGTTGGACGAGCTTGAACATCCCGAACACAAAAATGAACGCTTCACAGTGGTAAGCGAAGCGGAATAATAAAAAACCCGGAGCCAGCTCCGGGTTTTTCTCATTAATAAGTGCTGTACGTATCGCTGAAAAGGCCGTCAGCAATCCCAAGCATTAAAAAGATGAAGAAGGCGATAATCGCAAGAATGGATACAGCAATGCTTACGATCAAATAAATCCCTTGCATCTTTACGAATTTCGCGTAATTCTCCAGCATTAAGTCTTCAGACTGTCCGCTATTGTATTCAGCCATTTGGCCTGCTTCCCTAGCTGACCTCATCAAAAAGATACCGGAAATAATTTGCAGTACGCCTGGCACGGCACCGATTAGAAAAAAGAACGCGCCTGAAAGCGCGGTAATTGCGCCCATAATAATAAATAAAATGCCTGTAGCTTTTCCCCATTTCGAAATACTGATGAGGGTTTTGTTCATTGTTTCAGGATTCATGTATACTGGCTCCCCTTTACAAAAAAATACTCACTTTTCTTTTATACACTATTTGTGAGAAGTTTTGTATATAGTAAATAACATTTTGGGGATTGACCCTAACGTTGCGTGATTGTTTACGATAAAAAAGAGGAGGTGTTATGTATGAAATATCAAGTTAAACAAGTGGCGGAGATATCAGGTGTTAGCATTCGGACGCTTCATCACTATGACAATATTGAGCTTCTGAATCCTTCAGCGCTTACTGATGCTGGGTATCGTTTGTACAGTGACGCAGACCTGGAAAGACTGCAGCAGATTTTATTTTTCAAGGAAATCGGGTTTCGTCTGGATGAGATTAAGGAGATGCTGGATCATCCGAATTTTGACCGGAAAGCGGCACTTCAGTCGCAAAAGGAGATATTGATGAAGAAAAAACAAAGAATGGATGAGATGATTCAAACAATTGACAGGACGCTTTTGTCCGTTGATGGAGGGGAAACGATGAATAAGAGGGATTTATTTGCCGGATTAAGCATGAAAGACATTGAAGAGCACCAGCAGACATACGCTGATGAAGTCAGAAAGCTGTATGGAAAGGAAATCGCAGAAGAAACAGAGAAAAGGACATCTGCATACTCGGCAGATGATTGGCGCACGATCATGGCTGAATTTGATTCGATTTACAGACGAATTGCGGCGCGAATGAAGCATGGGCCCGATGATGCAGAGGTTCAGGCCGCAGTGGGGGCATTTCGCGATCATATTTGCCAATATCATTACGATTGCACCCTCGACATTTTCAGAGGACTCGGGGAAGTGTATATCACTGACGAGCGATTTACCGATTCAATCAATCAATATGGAGAAGGTCTTGCCGCTTTTTTGCGGGAGGCAATCATCATTTACTGTGACCATCAGGAAAACCCCCGGCCGTAAAGGCCGGGGGTTTTTGGCGCATCTTATAAGATCGGCGACAACAGCCGCGAGACGGATTCTTTTATTCGAATCCACAACGGGCGCTGCAGATACTCCTCATAGGTGAATTTTCTGGATACTAGCAAATCTTCTTTAAAAGTTGAAACCAATTTTTTAGCAATGGTGATATCGTATATAAATGCATTAACCTCAAAATTCAGCCTGAAGCTTCGGACATCAATGTTGGCTGTGCCGACTGACGCGATTTCGTCATCCACCACAATGGTTTTCGCGTGAATAAAGCCGTTATCGTAAATATAGACAGTGGCTCCGGCTTTCAGCAGATCGCCGATATACGAAAGTGTCGCCCAGTATACAAAGGCGTGATCGGGCTTGTTCGGAATCATAATGTTAACGTCAATGCCCGAAAGGCAAGCGATCCTTAAAGCATCCAGCAGGCTTGCATCTGGGATAAAATAAGGTGTTTGTATCAAAATGGAACGCTTGGCGTTTGAAATCATTTTGATGTAGCCATTTTTAATTTGTTCCCATTCCGAATCAGGGCCGCTTGTGACAATCTGCATCCCGACGTTGCCTTTTGGGCCGTAATCAGGAAAGTGATTTGGAATATATGTCAGCGTATGGTGATGAGAAGCTTGGTTCCAGTCAAGGATGAACCGTGTTTGGATGGCGTGCACGGCCGTTCCTTGCAGCCGGATATGCGTATCCCGCCAATAACCGAATTTTGGATTAAGCCCTAGATACTCATCTCCGACGTTAAAGCCTCCGACATAACCGGTCATACCGTCTATGATCACAAGCTTTCGATGGTTCCGGTAATTCAGCCGCAGGTTAATCGGCCTGAGCTTTGACGGGAAAAAGACCTCCACATGCCCGCCAGCCTCGCGAAGCTCTTTAAAAAACTTTTTTCTCAGCGTTCTGGACCCGAGTTCATCATAAAGCACTCTGACCTGAACACCTTCTTTCGCCTTTTGGATGAGAGCGTCCCGCAATTTTTTGCCTAATTCATCGCCTTTATAAATATAATACTGTAAATGGATATGATCCTTTGCCTTTGAAATGTCACTCAGCAGCCGCTGAAATTTATCCCGTCCATCTGTAATGACGTCAACTGAATTATCCTCTGTAAACACAGCATGGTTATTCATAATCAGCATATAAATTAAATCTTTGTTATCAAAGGTTGCCCGGTTGTTAAACTGGAATTGCTTGGTTTCTAAATCTTCAAGCTGATGCTTCAGCAGCCTTTCAATTCCAATCTTTTTCCGGTCTTCCCATTGAAACAAATGCTTGCGTCTGAGATTATGGCCGAATAATAAGTATAAAATAAAGCCTAAAACGGGAATAAAGAAAAGAACAAGCAGCCACGCCCAAGATGCACTGGCATCGCGCCGTTCTTTGAAGATGACAATGATGGCCAAAAGAATATTTAAAATGAAAAAAAGTGATAAAAGGATGGAAGAAATACTCACTTTGTAACCCCGCTCATTCATATTTATCAAGAAGATTGCCATTAGTATTCCATGAATAACAGTGATCTGATTCCCATTACAAATTATAACACTCACATTTTAAAAGAATAAAGAGCGGCGATCCAGATTCTTCGTGAAAAATACGGGCAGATTTCTTTAAAACCAGCTTGCACCTGCGTTAAAATAAACACATATGATAACGTTCGTGAAGCTTGAAACATCAAATAAAGGGGGAGGATTACATGAACTTTTACAGAGTCGAACAAATGCCGGGGTTCATCAAAACAGAAATGCAAAAAATTCAAAAGGCCGTACAGCCTTTCATGAAAAAAACCGTCATTTACCGTTTTCTTGCTATTCCGCTTGCTGCATTCTCTCTCTTTAATTTAGCTGCTTTTCTATTTCATGCTTCAGCTGACAGGGAGTCCCTGATCAGCGCAGGCATATTCGCCCTTTTGGCGGCGCTCGGGCTCGCATTTTTTAAAGAGGCAGGCTATCAGCATAAACAAATCCAAAAAACGGTTCACATCTATATGCTGAACAGGATCAAAAAGAGCGAAATCCTTTCAGAAGAGCGGAAAAGCTCCTACGCACGACAAATAAAGGAAGAGCCTTTTGCGATGCGGAGTTTTGTTGAATTTTTGACTGAGGAAGACAGACGCAAAAAAATGTATTAAAGAAGAGCTGCACCCGGATTGTTGAGATTTTCCAGACGATCCGGGTGTGTTTTTTTGCATGCAGATACCCGAAATAAAAAGTGCGGTTTCGGATTGATTCCGACTTCATCCGTTTTTTTGATATTCATTTCAGGGTAACAGCGTTGCTTTGTTGATTTCCTCTACTAGAGATGTCTATTGTATGCTTGCTTCAGGATTTGGTGTTTACGCCGGCCTGCTTTGAATAGTCAAATAAAATAGGCATGGTTCCGTTTATATGGAACTCATGCCCTGTCCTGACTCATCATTATTCAAACACCGGATCATCCTCATAATAATAGGAATCCGGATCTTCATACGTATCGGTGTTTTCATAAGCGGCTATGCCGATAATCACCAGCAAGAAAATGGCCAAAATGATGCCAATCAGTCCCATGGCGATACTGGATGCTGCGTAAAACAGCTGCATTTTAATAAACGTTCCATAGTTCTCAAGCATGCTTTCACCCGCGGCGCCGGTAAGAGTTCCGTCGGCTTCCGCGGCTGCTTTTGCTGAGCGCATCAAAAATACGCCTGAAATAATGAGCAGTACGCCCGGGATGGCGCCAATCACTGTCATCAAGGCGGTCAGAGTGACCAGCGATCCCATAATGATTAACAAGATGCCAGAAATTTTGCCCCACTTGGCAATGTCGGATAGCGACTTGACAGCGGAGGCGCTCAGCTGGCGGGTCTCCTGTTCAACAGGTGCAGTCTCCTGTTCAACAAGGCTATTTTCTTCATTATGATTTTCAATTTCGTTTTCATCTTTATCCAGACTAATCATGAAAGCTCTCTCCCTAAAATTTTTAAATCGTATCTTTTCCCGTCCATTTCGGCGATGCCGGGGAATAGTCCCCATTCTGCAAACCCGTGCTTTTCAAACAGCTTCAGGCTTGGTTTATTATGCCCGAAAATGAAGGCCATAAGTGAGCGGATGCCAAGATTCGGGGCAATGCGGAGCGCTTCTTGAAGCAAATATGATCCAACACCTTTGCCGCGGCATGCTTCGTCAATGTATATGCTGACCTCCGCTGTTTTATTATAGGCTGGCCTTCCATAAAATGTTTCAAAGCTGATCCAGGCAGCGACGTTTCCGTTTTCATCCTCGGCCACATAGAGCGGACGTGCCTCTGTATGTCCCGAAAACCATTCCATCCGGTCTTCAGGAGTTACCGGTTCGGTATCGGCTGTTACCATTCGAGAAGCAATCGTTGAATTATAAATCGCCACAACAGCCTCTAGATCTTTATTTTCAGCAAGGCGCAATGTCATGTTCATACGTTTTTGGCACTCCTCTCAAAAAAATACATATTTTCGTTCAGTCTGTGCAAACTACATCTAAAAAAGTTTTTTTGGATAGGTTGTATATATTTTCAGAAAAGTGTTCAGAATGTTGCTGAGGTGATGAAACAATGAGAGAGGAAGAAAAGAAAACTTCTCAAGTCAAAAAACTTCAGCAGTTTTTTCGTAAACGCTGGGTGTTCCCTGCAATTTACTTAGTCAGTGCGGCCGTCATTTTAACAGCTGTCCTTTGGTATCAATCAGTATCAAATGATGAGGTAAAGGATCAGTTGGCTGATAACGGCGGAAACTCCGCATATGACAACAACGACGATGCAGTTGAAGTAGGAAAGTCAATGGAAAATGTCGCAATGCCGGTTGTTGATTCTGAAAACGTTTCTGTTGTGAAAAAGTTCTATGAAACCGATGCCGCAAAAGAAGAGAAAGAAGCAGCACTCGTTACCTATAATAACACGTACAGCCTAAGCAAAGGAATTGACTTAGCTGAGAAAGACGGAAAAGATTTCGATGTCTCTGCTTCTCTGAGCGGTACGGTTGTTAAAGCTGAAAAAGATCCAGTGCTGGGATATGTTGTGGAAGTAGAACATGCCGACGGTTTATCGACTGTGTATCAATCTCTTTCCGAAGTAAGCGTTGAGCAAGGTGACAAAGTAAAACAAAATCAAGTGATCGGAAAATCTGGCAAGAACCTTTACAGTGAAGACAGCGGAAACCACGTGCACTTTGAAATCCGTAAAGATGGGGTCGCAATGAATCCGTTAAACTTTATGGACAAACCAGTTTCTTCTATTGAAAAAGCAGCAGCTGCTGAAGAAAAAGCTGCCACCCAAGAAACAGAAGAATCCATTCAGCAATCTTCCGAGAAAAAGGACGGATCAACTGAAAAAGGAACAGAAGAAAAATCCGGTGAGAAAAAGGATGATTCAACTGACAAATCTGGTTCTAAAGAAAGCAGCACAACAGAAGACACTGAACAGTCTTAATGAAGAAAACGTCTATCCTTGTGATGGGCGTTTTTTTTCTGTTACTTTTTGCTTTGTTTTACCGTCTATGTTGTTACATGTAGGCACGTACGTTATAAAGGAGGTTATGTCATGAACCGCCTATTGCTCGCAGGCTGGATCTTTTTTATCCTGCTTTCTGTCTGTACGGAAAGCTTCAGCGGCATGGTCGTATCGTAAACGGTGGCTTTTCATTTTCAGCCGCACCCTGATCTGTCTCAATTTTTAGTTATGGATTTTACTGAGCTTACTGTACCTGAAGCGTTTATTCAAAAAATCGGACACGCGTTTTCCTTCTTTGTGCTGACATATTTGCTGTGGAAACAGCGGGGCAGCATAAGATCAGCTGCAGCCGGCTCATTTGCGTTTGCTTTTTTCACAGAAGTTCTTCAGCTCTTCTTCAGCAGGAATGGTTGTATCCGGGATGTGCTCATCGATGCTGTTGGAATTGGGTTGTTTTATGGTTTATATGTGTTGGCGAAGCGAAGAAAACAAGAGATGTATGAGAAATATTAAAGCCGGCTGTCTTGATTTCAGACGCCGGCTTTTGTCTTTCTTAGAAATTTTGATCGGTTGGTTTTTTCGTCAGTTTATTGATGATGGCTTCATAGATCCTCACGATCAAATCGACGAACGGGCGAAGCAGATCTGAAAATCTAAAGAAAAGGAACCCGATAATGATGGCGACAACGAGGCTGCCCAATACATCTACCGGATAGTGATGTCCCACCCAAATTCTCGAAAAGCCTGTCAAAAGCCCAAAAATGACAAGCGGCCAGCCGATTTTGCGGTTTCTGAAAAGCATCGCAATAGAAATCGCTAATGCACCTGTCGTATGGTCACTTGGAAATGAAGCATCCGCAGCATGCGGAATCAGTGTATGCACTGTATGCGCAACGAACGGGCGCGGTTCGAAATAAACAAGCGTAATCAAATAGTTGATCACAAGGCCTGCAATTCCTGTGATGCCTGCGTATAGCACATGTTTTCTGCTTTGTGTGTTCCCAAACAGCCAGATTGCCAATAGGATAAGGGCATAGGCGACAATGGCATATTCCGTGATGAAGACCATAATGGAATCGAGAACTGAATTGTGATGAGATAGTCCATGGATTGCTTTAAAAATTTCGTAGTTCAAATAATCACCTTTTACATTTTTATATTTAGTAGACTAATCTTACTCATGAAAAGTTTCAAATAAAAATAGAGATTGTCTGAAATAACGGCGCTTGAAGAGAATTCGAAGAGGAATCGCGGTTTCTGGGGGGATTCTGTGCACAAAAAAAAGAGATCCGGAGTGTCCGAATCTCGTACCGATATTAAAGTGCTTCAGGTCCTTCTTCGCCTGTGCGGATGTTGATCGTATTGCTGATTTCATAGACAAATATTTTACCGTCACCCGGTGATCCCGTTTTCAGCACCCTTTTAGCGGTCTCTGTCACTTGATCAACAGGAACCTTGCTGACCACGATTTCTATTTTTAAACGCTCGTATACATTGCTTTCTATTTTTACCCCTCGATAGAGCTCCGTATGTGCTTTTTGAAGGCCGCAGCCGTGTACATTGGAGAAAGTCAGAGAGGTCACTCCGATTTTTCCGAGTTCCTGCTTCAGCTTTTCAAAATTTGCCGGACGCGTTACAATTTCTACCTTGAACATTTGACCGCTCATAGCGTCACTCCTCACATAGAATCTTGATATGCTTTTTCCCCGTGCATCGTTAAGTCAAGCCCAAGTGACTCTTCTTCTTCAGTTGCGCGAAGGGGAAGGAAGAGGCTTACAAATTTAATAATAACGAAAGTGACAATAAATACAAAAACATAAGTGGCGGCGATGGCGACGATTTGTTTCCAGATTAAGCTTGCATCACCGTAAAATAACCCATCTGCGCCCGCTGAGTTAACAGAGGTTGTTGCGAATAATCCTGTTGCGATTCCGCCCCATGTGCCGCCGATCCCGTGCAGGCCAAAGGCGTCAAGCGCGTCGTCGTATCCGAATTTCTTTTTAAGCGAGAATACTCCCCAGAAACAAACTGCCCCGCCGATGATGCCGATAATAATAGAAGCGAACGGTGTGACAAATCCGGCAGCCGGCGTAATGGCGACAAGCCCGGCGATTGCGCCAGATACCGCTCCGAGCATTGTCGGTTTTTTGTTAATGATCCATTCTACTAAGATCCAGCCGGCGATCCCGGCTGCAGCCGCGGTGTTTGTGTTGATGAACGCGTACATGGCTACACCATCTAAAGTCAAAGCGCTGCCGACGTTAAAGCCGAACCAGCCGAACCAAATCAAAGCTCCTCCTAAGAAGGTGTAAATGAGGTTATGCGGAGAAGACGCTGTACCGTCTTTCCGTTTGCCGAGCACAATGGCAAGAACAAGTCCTGCCACACCGGAGGAAATATGAACAACATTGCCGCCAGCAAAATCGAGCGCTCCAAGCTGGCCGATCCAGCCGCCGCCCCATACCCAGTGCGCTACGGGTGTGTAAACCAAAGAGGCCCATAAAACCGAGAATAAAAGAAAAGCGCCGAATCGCATCCGCTCTGCGAAAGCCCCGGAAATAATCGCTGTAGTCAGAACGGCGAACGTCATTTGGAACATCATAAATAACGAGTGGGGGATGGTATCGCTGTAATCTCCCGGATCAAATCCGACCCCTTTGAGGCCGGCCCACTCCAGCCCGCCGATGATTGAATTGCCTGGTGCGAAGGCAAGTGTATATCCGAACAGCACCCAAACGATGGAAACGATGGCAATGGAAGAGAAACTGTGCATGGCAGTGCTCAGCACATTTTTGCTCTTTACCATTCCTCCATAAAATAACGCTAATCCCGGGGTCATCAGCCACACGAGTAAAGCGCAAAAGAACATAAAAACTGTATCGCCCATTTGCATGTCTCATTCCTCCGTATCTTTCAGAATAAAAAGCAATTATTATATTTCTTCATTATAGAGAAAAAAGAATGATAAAACATTTTCATGTAAGATTTCCTAACATGGTTTTTAAGAAATGTTATCGAGGGACGGAAAGAAAGGAGAACGACATTTTTTACGATATAAGACTTTGTATCTATAAAAGAAGTTATTCATATGAGCTGAAAAGGGAATTGACATTAATTAGAATACTATATACTGTATTAAGTGTACTATATCAAATAATACACTGAGGGGGATGTATGATGAAGAAAGGCGGCAGGCTGAGGAAAGCGGTACGCAAGTCGATTCCCGCGACGTTCCGATTGTTTTTAGCCTTTAATTTTTTCGTGTACGGTCTGGCGAAAGTGGTAATTGGCCAGTTTGGCGAGGTGACGCCTGAAATCGAGGCGGCTGCCGGGAAGGGGTTTACGATCGCGTGGACATTTTTCGGTTATTCTCATGTCTATGAACTGTTTATAGGTTTTGGTGAAATCCTGGCAGCTGTTTTATTACTGATTCCGCGAACGGCTGCATTAGGGGCGGTTATTTTTATGCCCATTATTGTGAACATCGTCTTGATTAACTATTGTTTTGATATTGGCGTGCAGGATCTTAGCACGATATTAATGGTTATGTGTCTTATCCTGCTTTGGATGGACCGCCGCAAATTCATGGGCATTTTCAGGCAGGAACCGATAGACAGCAGGCAGGTGATGAAGCGATGACGCCCCTTATGATTACAGTGCTTGCCGGTTTGTTCGTATGCACAACCTGTTACTACTACATAAAAGAAAAATCATGAGAAAACGTTCCTTCTGAGAATTTCACAAGCATCATAAAAGAACTTAGGCAGTGTGAAGAGTAAAATATGCAATGTGAGAAACACTAACAGTATCAGGAGGGAACGTATGATGAATACACTCAACATTGATTTTCAAAAAACAGCATTGGTTATCATTGATTTACAAAAGGGGATTGTGCCGATTGATCAAAGCGGCCAGGTTGTCCCGAACGCGAAAAAGCTCGTAGATGAATTTCGGAAACATAACGGGTTCATCAGCTTTGTAAATGTAGCCTTTCATGATGGAGCGGACGCCCTGAAGCCGCAAACGGATGAGCCTGCGCAGAGAGGTTCAGGGGAAATGCCGGCGGACTGGGCCGAATTTGTTCCCGAAATCGGCGTGCAGGATGGCGATTATACTGTGACAAAACGGCAATGGGGTGCTTTTTTTGGCACAGATTTAGACTTGCAGCTGAGACGTCGCGGCATTGATACGATTGTATTGTGCGGCATCGCAACGAATATCGGGGTGGAAAGCACAGCACGGGAGGCATTTCAGCTTGGCTATCAGCAGATTTTTATTACAGATGCCATGTCCACATTTAGCGATGAAGAGCATGAAGCCACACTGCGCTTTATTTTCCCGAGAATCGGTAAATCGCGGACAACGGAAGAGTTTCTGGAACAAGTGAAATGATGTTATCGAAAAAAAGCCGGGCTGTTTTTTTAACAGCTGTGGCTTCGGGAACAATGCTGAATCCGCTGAACTCGTCTATGATCTCTCTTGCGCTCCATAGCATCCAGCATGAGTTTCACCTCTCGTTTACAACGGTTTCCTGGCTGATTTCCTCGTTTTACTTGGCGAGTGCCGTAGCGCAGCCCGTAACGGGAAAGCTCGGTGATTTGATTGGGCGGAAACGCTTGTTTTTATTCGGGCTTATTCTTGTTGCGGTTTCTGCCATCGGGGCGCCGTTTGCGCCGACGTTTATGACATTATTGGTCATGCGGCTGTTTCAATCGGTGGGGAGCAGTGCGATTTATCCGTCAGGTGTCGGCTTGATTCGGAATCATATTCATGAGCGCCAAGCTTCAGCCTTGGCTGTACTCTCTATTTTTGCGTCCGCCATGACGGCGCTGGGGCCGACAGTCGGCGGGTTTTTGATTGTATGGGGAGGCTGGCCGGCGATCTTTATCGTTAATTTGCCGTTTATTATCCTCAGCTTCTTATTGGGCCTGTATATGTTCCCGAAAGATCAGAAAAAAGGGGCAGGAATCAAAACCATTATTCGGCAGCTCGATATTCTTGGAATTGTTTTATTTGCCGGGGGAATCATTTTCCTTCTATCCTTTTTGCTGTCGTTCAGCACGTCGCCGCATGCGGTTGAAGGTGTGCTTGGCTTGCTTCTGCTCTGTGCGTTTGTCTGGCGCGAGCTGAAAACGGATAAGCCGTTTATTGATGTCCGTCTGTTTAAAACACAGCGAAACCTGTCAGCCGTGTATGTTCAGTTTATTTTATTGAATGTTTTCTTCTATTGTTTATTTTTTGGTTTGCCAAGTTACTTTCAGGATGAAATGCATCTTTCTGTTCAAACGAGCGGCCTGATTATGCTGTTTATGTCTGGAATGAGCATCGTTGTGTCACCTCTAACTGGCAAATGGATCGACCGATCTGGTGTCGTCAAGCCGATCTTTGCCGGAGCGCTTTTGATGACGGCTGGAGCCGTGCTCTTAACCATCTTTTTTATCAATGTCCAGATCATCGGTAAAGGGCTCATTCTGTCGCTCTTGGGTATAGGCTACGGACTGGGCAATGTCGCGCTTCAGGCAGCGATGCTGGAAACGAGTCCTTCCAACATGGTAGGAACGACTTCAGGCCTGTTTCAAACCTGCCGTTACCTAGGATCGATTTTGTCTTCGGTGATCCTTGGCATTCTTTTTGGTAAAGAAATCACGGCAGCCCATTTTGATATGATGGGAATCATTATGATCATAGCGGGCGGAGCAAGCCTGTTAATGGCTGTGAGATTTGCTGCATTAATGAAAACTGCATCTTAAGAAAGAGATGGGCTCTGAGGTCTGTCTCTTTTTCTTGTTTAAGCTGTTCAAATACAAACGGGAAAATTGTATATCATAGCCAGTGTTATTGTCTGACTCTTCAGTTATATTAAGTGACATCTAATGTCAAAAAACATAACGTGATGACATATAGACAATATGGAAAGGGGAGCCGGCTATGAAATTAAAAGAGAGTCAGCAGCAATCCAACAGGCTGAGCAATGAAGATCTGGTGCCTTTGGGACAGGAAAAACGGACGTGGAAAGCAATGAACTTTGCCTCCATTTGGATGGGATGTATACATAACATACCGACCTACGCGACGGTGGGAGGATTAATTGCGATCGGCCTTTCGCCTTGGCAGGTGCTGGCGATCATTATTACGGCATCACTTATCCTATTTGGCGCTCTTGCCTTAAACGGCCATGCGGGGACAAAATACGGGCTGCCGTTTCCAGTGATCATTCGGGCTTCTTACGGGATATACGGCGCGAATATCCCCGCGCTTCTAAGGGCATTTACAGCTATCATGTGGCTTGGCATCCAGACCTTTGCGGGTAGCACGGCACTGAACATTTTGCTTTTGAATATGTGGCCAGGCTGGGGAGAAATTGGCGGCGAGTGGAACATTCTCGGCATTCACTTGTCCGGTTTGCTTTCCTTTGTATTCTTTTGGGCTATTCATTTACTCGTATTGCATCACGGCATGGAGTCGATTAAACGTTTTGAGGTGTGGGCAGGGCCTTTAGTGTATCTGGTATTTGGCGGCATGGTATGGTGGGCCGTTGATATTGCCGGAGGATTGGGCCCGATATACTCTCAACCAGGAAAGTTTCATACGTTTTCAGAAACATTCTGGCCGTTTGCTGCCGGAGTTACTGGCATCATCGGCATCTGGGCGACATTGATCTTAAATATACCTGATTTTACACGGTTTGCTGAAACACAAAAAGAGCAAATCAAAGGACAATTTTACGGCTTGCCGGGAACGTTTGCGCTGTTCGCATTCGCCAGTATTACGGTGACATCCGGCTCGCAGGTCGCGTTCGGAGAGCCGATTTGGGATGTTGTCGATATTTTGGCGCGGTTTGATAACCCTTATGTCATCGTCTTGTCCGTGATCACGCTCTGCATCGCCACGATCTCTGTAAATGTCGCGGCGAACATCGTATCGCCCGCTTATGATATAGCGAATGCCCTGCCGAAATATATCAATTTCAAACGTGGCAGCTTTATCACAGCGTTGCTCGCTTTATTTACGGTTCCATGGAAGCTGATGGAGAGCGCGACAAGCGTGTATGCGTTTCTTGGCTTAATAGGCGGCATGCTTGGACCGGTGGCAGGCGTGATGATGGCCGACTATTTTATCATTCGCAAACGTGAGCTCTCGGTAGATGACCTGTATTCCGAAACAGGACGGTATGTGTATTGGAAGGGCTACAATTACCGTGCGTTTGCAGCCACAATGTTAGGGGCGCTGATTTCGCTGATTGGCATGTATGTTCCTGCATTGAAGAGCTTATACGATATATCTTGGTTTGTAGGTGTACTAATCTCCTTTCTTTTCTACATTGTTCTGATGCGTGTTCACCCGCCTGCATCATTGGCAATTGAAACGGTTGAACATGCGCAGGTCAGCCAGGCTGAATAAGATCTATTTAGACGGTATATTTTCATATTTTTGAATGGTTTTCCATAAATAGAACATTTATAATGGTTTTAGAAATCTATTCTAAAACGAAATGGGAATCGAAAATGAGAAAATGGTATTTTATTCTTTTGGCGGGTGTTTTAACGTCTGTCATCCTCGCTTTCGTTTATGATAAGACAAAAGCGAATGAGGAAGGATCTGGGGATTATCTGTATGTTTCGCCAAATGGCAGTGATCAAAATGAAGGAACAAAAGAAAAGCCGTTTCGTACATTGGCACACGCATCTGAGAAGGCTGCTGCCGGCACAACTGTCATGATTCGGGAGGGCACGTATCATGAGACCCTTGATGTAAAGCACAGCGGTACGGACGGAAAGCCTATCACATTCCGAAACTATGAAAATGAAAACGTCGTGATTAGCGGTGAATCCGTTACGGACGCTGAATATGAAACACCGCTTATTCGTATTCACGATAAACATGACATTGCCATCAGCGGTTTAACAATTCAAGATCTTTCTGTTTCATCTGAGGAAGCAACTGCTATAGGGATTTATGTATCAGGGTCCAGCAGTCATATCGCCATTAAGGATAATCACATCCGGGGGATTAAGACAACAGCGGATGAAGGAAATGCTCACGGAATCGCAGTTTATGGGACTGGCAGCATGAAAGACATCCGAATCGAGGACAATACAGTTGAGAAACTGACGCTTGGAGCGAGTGAAGCAGTTGTGCTGAACGGTAATATCGACGGCTTCACAGTTGCAGGCAATGTGGTCCGCAACAATAATAACATCGGGATTGATCTAATTGGTTATGAGGGAACCGCGGATAAAAACGATTACGTGCGAAACGGAGTCGTAGAAAACAATACAGTTTATCAAAACTCGACTTACGGCAATCCTGCTTATGGAGATGAATACTCAGCGGGCGGGATTTATGTCGATGGAGGACACGATATCGAAATTAAGAACAACACAGTTTACGATAACGATATTGGGATTGAAGCAACGTCTGAACACAAAGGAAAGTATGCAAATGCCATTCAGATCACTGACAACAAAGTGTACAACAATGCGTACACCGGTATTTCAATCGGAGGATATGACAAAAAGCGGGGCGGCACCAGCAATTCTCTGATTGCCCGCAATATTATGTACCGGAATGACACAAAGGGACTGTATGGCGGACAGCTGCTGCTGCAGTACGATACGAAAAACAACACAATTGAAAAGAATATATTGACCGCCGGTGATTCCAGATTATTTATCGGAAACGATTTTACAGAAAATGAAGGAAATACGGTCAATCATAACGTGTACCACAAGGAAGCGGATCAAGACGGCATATGGATGTGGAAAAAGAAAGAATATGATTCATTCTCTTCGTATCGAAAAGCAACAAAAAACGATCAGCAATCCATTTATGCCGATCCGATGTTTCGTGATGAAGCGTCCTATGATTTTTCGTCAGATCCTGATTCACCTGCGCGGCCTGTCATTGAATAATTGCTATAAGCGGCGTTCTCTCGTTCAACCGAGAGGGACGCCGTTTTTTATATGCAAAAAAGACTGCCGGGATTTCCCGGCAGCCTGAAATTTATTCTGCAATAGACACTTTTCCTTCAGCCTCTGCAGGTTTTTTCTGGCTCCACGTATAGAGAAGCAGAGCAATTAAAACGAACAGCCCCGCTGTTAAATAAATGGCAGAGAAGCCGGCAGATGCTACAAACAATCCGAATACATACGATCCTACAGCAATTCCGCTGTCAAAGAAGGTAAAGAACGTTGCCGTTGCAAAACCGGAGCGGTGAGCCGGAGATTTCTGAATCGCCAATGTTTGCATGCAAGGAACGATTGATCCGTAGCCAAGACCGATAACCGCCCCTGAAAGCAGAAGCATTAAGCCGCTATGTGTGAAGGACAGCATGCAGAGTCCAACAGAGAAAATCAGGATTGATGGATAAATGACAATGCCCGGTCCGACTTTGTCGAACAATTTCCCTGTGAACGGGCGTGCAATCATCATTGTCACCGCAAAGCAAACAAAGAAATATCCGCTGATATCCGAAAGGTCAACTGATTTGGCGAATACAGACAGATATGATGTGACTGTTGAATAACAGAAAGAAATAAACAAACCGACCGTCGCAATTTTGAGTGCGCCCTTTTCAAACATATCCGAGAACGCAAAACGGAATACAGTCGTGCCGCTGTCCTTACTTTGCGGCACTTTTATCAAGAACGAAACAAGTAAGCCCGCAACCATAAACAGCGCAAAGGCTGTAAAGAATACAGGAAAGCTTACCACTCTCATCAAATTCAGACCAAGGAAAGGCCCGATCGCCATAGCGAGGTTCATAGACATGGCAAAGTATCCAAGCCCTTCACCGCGCCGTTTGGCTGGAATAATATCAGCGGCAATTGCACCTGTAACAGTCGTTAAAATGCTGAACCAAATTCCTTGGAAGAACCGCAATCCGAGCAGCAGGGAAAAGTTATGAATCGGCATATACAGAAAAGATGATAGGGCGAAGAGCGCCATTGATACAATCGCCATTCTTTTCTTCCCGAAACGCTCAACGATGGCTCCGGAGAAAGGCCGTGTAATGATCGCAGACAGAAGGAACAGGCTGATTAAAAGCCCGCCTTGTGATTCTGTGCCGCCAAGCTCTTGCAGTGTATAGATCGGCAATACAGTTAAAAATGTATAAAAGAACACAAACACAAATAAATTGACAAGCAGGACCATAATAAAATCCTTGGTCCATATCGCATCCGCTTTTTTCAAATGTATGTCACTTCCTTATTTTCATTGTTGTAAAAACATGCGGAATAAATGAGAAAAAGCTTCTTTATCTTCATCCCGGAAATCTGCAAGCAGCTCTTCCTCGAATTTCAGCATTTTCACATTGATTTCTTCGTATTTTTTCTCGGCTTCTTTTGTGAGGACAACAAGTTTTTCCCGTTTGTCTTCACCTTGCCGTCTCTGAACCCAGCCGTTCTCCTCCAGGCGTTTGATCGTCCGAGTCACAGTCGGCGCTTCCACATTTAAATAGGACCAAATCTCTTTTTGAGTCATTGGTCCGATCGTACGCAAACAATATAAAACTGACCATTGAGATGAATAAAGGCCGAATGGCTCTAGCTGTTCATTGGCTTTCTTGGCAATCAGGCGGGCGCTTTGGTTGATTTGATGAATGAGGTGTCTGTTGACGTAGGACATGTCGGTCTCCTTCTAAAAAACTTACCTAAGTAACTAATTGCTTATTTCATTTTACAGGAGCGATCAATAGTTGTAAAGATGAAAATTTAGTGACGCGAAATAGTTTGCTGAATCTGAAAAAGTTCGTTTCACCCCTTGTCCTTATTGAGTTTTTAGCATATTCCCAAAAGAATGCTAATACACTGTTACAAACCTAACAAAGAGAGTGTTTGAGGTGAGGGATCGTGGGCATATTTCACAAACTTACTTTTAAAACCATACAACGAAGAAGCGGCATAATGAACGACTCTTTACAGAATACGGATCTCATTTCACACTTCTCACATCCATTTTAGGGAGGTCGAGTGGTGTGCACGATTACATCAAAGAGCGAACAATCAAGATAGGGAAGTACATCGTGGAGACAAAGAAAACCGTTCGTGTCATTGCGAAGGAATTTGGTGTTTCCAAAAGTACAGTACACAAGGATTTAACAGAGCGTCTGCCTGAAATTAACCCCGACTTGGCAAACGAAGTGAAAGAAATACTCGATTATCATAAATCCATCAGGCATTTAAGAGGAGGAGAAGCGACAAAGCTCAAATATAAAAAAGATGAAATTCTCGAAGGAGAGCCTGTTCAGCAATCGTAATCACCTGGCATTGCCTTCTTGAAATCGTTCATAAAACATCCGCAAAAATTTGTAAAGAACTTATTGTGCTTCCAACTTTTTTTCTATATTTTATGATAATATATATAATTAGGGCACAATGTGGATATTTACTGTGAAACAGATTTTCAAGGAGGATATAAATAGATGTTTGCAAGGGATATTGGTATTGACCTCGGTACTGCAAATGTACTGATCCATGTTAAAGGTAAAGGAATTGTTCTGAATGAACCTTCCGTTGTTGCACTTGATAAAAACAGCGGCAAAGTGCTGGCGGTTGGCGAAGAGGCAAGACGAATGGTTGGACGTACACCTGGGAATATTGTTGCGATTCGCCCGCTGAAAGACGGAGTTATTGCTGACTTTGAAGTAACAGAAGCAATGCTGAAACATTTTATTAACAAGCTGAATGTAAAAGGCCTGTTCTCAAAGCCGCGCATGCTCATTTGCTGCCCGACGAATATTACATCCGTTGAGCAAAAAGCAATTAAAGAAGCTGCAGAAAAAAGCGGCGGGAAACATGTGTACCTTGAAGAAGAACCTAAAGTTGCCGCTATCGGCGCGGGTATGGAAATATTCCAGCCAAGCGGTAACATGGTTGTAGACATCGGAGGCGGGACGACGGATATCGCGGTTATTTCAATGGGCGATATTGTCACCTCCTCTTCTATTAAAATGGCTGGGGACAAGTTTGACATGGAAATCTTAAATTATATCAAACGCGAGTACAAGCTGCTGATCGGCGAACGTACTGCGGAGGATATTAAGATTAAAGTCGCAACTGTTTTCCCAGACGCACGTCACGAGGAAATTTCCATTCGCGGACGGGACATGGTTTCCGGACTTCCAAGAACAATTACAGTAAACAGTAAAGAAGTTGAAGAAGCCCTTCGTGAATCTGTCGCTGTTATTGTTCAGGCTGCGAAACAAGTGCTCGAAAGAACACCGCCTGAACTTTCTGCTGATATTATTGACCGCGGCGTTATTATTACCGGCGGAGGCGCGCTCTTAAACGGCCTTGACCAGCTGCTTGCTGAAGAGCTGAAGGTACCGGTCCTCGTTGCTGAAAATCCTATGGATTGCGTAGCCATCGGCACAGGTGTCATGCTTGATAATATGGACAAGCTTCCTAAACGCAAACTAAGCTGATTTCACAAACCTCATTCTGAAAAAGAATGAGGTTTTTTTATGAAAAAGCCTTCACGAAAAGATGTTAAATGACGATAATAGGATAAAATACTGAGTTTTTATTATAGAACGAACGTTCCTATATGACAACTGGAAAAAATGCCATTTTTAGAGGTGGGAAATTTGTTAAAAGGATTATATACAGCAACATCCGCAATGATTGCCCAGCAGCGAAGAACGGAAATGCTTTCAAATAATATTGCTAACGCAAATACATCAGGATATAAAGCTGATCAAGGCTCTATGCGCGCGTTCCCTGAGATGCTGCTCAGCAGAATAGAATCAAAATCTCCGGCCGGGACATCAAGGACGGAAATCGGTTCCGTGAATACCGGAGTATATATGCAGGAGCTCAAGCCTCTCTTTACACAGGGAAGCCTGAAGTCCACAGACCAGCCTACAGACATTGCATTGATCGAAAATCAAGTTCCGATGAATGCGGAAACCAATGAAAAAGCTGCTCTTTTTTATCCGGTTCAAACAGCGGATGGAATCCGTTATTCAAAAAGCAGCACATTTTCACTAAATGAAAACAATCAGCTGACGATCAACGGACGCCCTATTTTATCGACGGATCGCCAGCCAATCACTGTTGATAATGAGAATTTCACTGTGTCTGAAAACGGTACTGTGACAACGAACGGACGCACAGCCGGCCAGATTGATGTCAGAATGGCGGAAGATGTCCGCAATCTCAAACGGGACGGAAATGATTTGTACAGCACGGCGGACGGTAATGATCTGCCAAGCGCAGCCGGAAATAATCAGGTAGCCTATTCATTAAAACAAGGCGTCTCAGAGCTTTCAAACGTGGATGTGACAAGCGCCTATACAGAAATGACTGAAGCGTACAGATCGTTTGAGGCGAATCAGAAGGTTATTCAGGCTTACGATAAAAGTATGGATAAAGCAGCAAATGAAATTGGAAAAATTTAAGATAACGGAAGAAAAAACGGGGGACATCAACTATGCTCAGGTCAATGCTAACGGCATCAACAACCTTAAACCAGCTGCAGCAGCAGATTGACACAATCAGCAGCAACCTTTCAAACAGCAACACAACCGGCTATAAGGCAAAAGATACGAATTTTTCTGAGCTTGTCAGACAGCAATTCGATCAGGTTGATGAAAAAAACGAGGAAGTGGCAAAAGCCCGAAAAACGCCGCCCGGCTTGCGCCTTGGCGTCGGAGCGATGATGAATTCACGTCTGGTCTCTGATCAAGGAAGCATTCAGAAGACCGATCGCGATCTGGATATCGCATTTACGTCTCCATACCAGTATCTTCAGGTAAATGTAAATGGAAACCGCCAGTATACGAGGGACGGGGCGCTGTATGTAACGCCGTCCGCTGCGAATGCCAACCAGCTGCAGCTTGTCACTGGAAATGGGTATCCCGTACTTGATGAGAACGGCAATACAGTGAACATCGACAGCTCAATGAAGAATATCACCATCAATAAGAACGGCACCTTAACCGCATCTGACGGAAACGCGGTTCAGCGGTTTAATCTTGGCGTTGTCCAAGTGAATAACCCTCAAGAGCTGAAATCCGAAGGGAATAACCTTTTCTCTATTGATAATGCGGCAGCTTTTGAAGAGCTGAACGGCGCTAATAGACAAAACATCGGCATGCAGCAGGGCTCACTTGAGATGTCCAATGTCGATATTTCAGAACAAATGACAGATTTGATCACGTCCCAGCGTTCATATCAGCTGAACAGCAGAACGATCACAATGGGAGATCAAATGCTCGGTTTAATCAATTCAGTCAGATAATAAGAAAATGGGCGTTTTTCAATCAGCCGCGCATGATAAAAAAAGCGGCTTTTTCGAAATCGTCCTTTTTTTTGTAGTATTCCGTAATATCTTCTAACAGCACTTCTAAATCCACCCACGCCTCGATTTTTTCTAATTCAAGCACATATTCGAGCAACTGCTCATAAGGGTCTTCGGCTGATGTGTAGAGGGCTTCAAGCGTTTTTAATTTTAAATAAATGGTTTGAATGTCTACCTTTTCAGATAATTCTTTTCCTTTATGAAGGACGGCTTTAGCTTCTGTGATGTTCCCTGTTTTAAAAAGCGCTCTGACAGACTCGTACACACAATGAAGATATGAGACTGGTGAATTCATTTCAAATTCTTGATTCTTTAATACTTTTCTAAAGTAAAGAAGCGCTTCCTGGTCTTTTTTCTCGGTCGCTTTTAAAAAGCCAAGGTTATAATAAGCGTGGCATAGCAGGTTTTCGTCATGTAGTTGCTGGGTTTTCTTAATGATTTCTTTGAAAAGCTGTTCAGCTTTTTCATAGCGTTCTTGATCAATATAATTCACGGCGAGCAAAAGTTTACAGGTGATTACCTTTTTGATATAGCCGAATTGGTGCAAATAGATGTGTAATGCTTTTTTGACGTATTGGATGGAAAGCGGCGGTGATTTCATCAAGTAATAGGCGCCGGCGGTTTGATAATATAAATCAGCGGCTTCAAACGTATTTTGAATGGCGGCCAGGTACTGTTCAGCTTTTTTAAAATGATGTACTGCATGTTTCGGAGCTGTTTTTACCATCTCGTATAACCCAGAGAAAAAATACAGATAATATTTCAATTCATCATCCATTTTGTCTTCCAGGCCATATAGGTCATCGAACAATGAATCGAGTCCGTTCTGGTTTTCAAAAAGCAGCTGATGGCGGGCCTGAAACAATTGATAACGCATCCAAAGTTTTGTGTTTTTTTTGATCTTCGGAAGGTGCTGGTCAATTTTCTCTTTCAGTGTGCAAACGTGATTCATTTTGCGTTTGCTCATTGCGGAATACCACTCGTCTAACATGTTTAGCATTCTTTTTTCAATAAACTTCGAAATCATTTTCCTACCTCTTTGCTATTGGTAAAATCTATAATTATCATATCATAACTTTTGACGGCTCTCATTGACAGTTGGTTACATTTTAGCGCGGTTGAAAAAGAGATTAATTCATAATATACTTTTCAAATGTACAGATTGGATCTTTGATGATTGCTATACATACTAATGCAGATGAAGGAGATGTCAAGACAATGCTTGATACTCAGCAAATTAAAGAAATTATTCCTCACCGTTATCCGTTTTTGCTTGTGGATCGGATTACGGAAGTTGAAGAGGGCAAACGGGCAAAAGGCTATAAAAATGTAACCGCTAATGAAGAGTTCTTTAACGGACATTTTCCTCAGTACCCAGTTATGCCCGGCGTATTAATCGTAGAAGCACTCGCTCAAGTCGGAGCTGTTGCGATGTTGATTAAAGAAGAAAACCGCGGCAGACTGGCTTTTTTTGCAGGCATTGATAACTGCCGCTTTAAAAAACAAGTCAAGCCTGGTGACCAGCTTCACCTTGAGGTTGAAATCAATCGTGCCCGCGGCACAATCGGGCGCGGAAAAGGCGTTGCCACAGTTGATGGCGAAGTCGTTTGCGAAGTAGAACTGACTTTTGCCCTCGGAGAATAATTGAAAAAAGGCAAATGGCCAGCGGCACATTTGTCTTTTTTTCTTTACAAATATAGAAAAGCAGGTGATTGTATGTGGAATGAATTTAAAGCCTTTGCCATGCGGGGGAATATCGTAGACCTTGCGATTGGTGTTGTGATAGGCGGCGCTTTCGGAAAGATCGTCACATCTCTAGTAAATGATATCATTATGCCTTTGGTCGGTTTGCTGCTGGGAGGGCTTGACTTTTCAGGCCTGTCGTTTACGTTTGGCGATGCTGTAGTGAAATATGGAAGTTTTATACAGACGATTGTGAACTTCTTAATTATATCGTTCTCCATTTTTATCGTCATTCGGACTTTGAATGGGTTAAGGCGCAAAAAAGAAGCAGCAGAAGAAGAGGCTGCGGAGGAAGCGGTGGATGCGCAGGAGGAGCTGCTGAAAGAAATCAGAGACCTGCTGAAGCAGCAAGCAAAGTCGCCGGAATAAAAAAGATGCCGTTAGAAACGGCGTCTTTTTTTATCTCAATTTTCGTTTAGGTTCGTTCTGTGTCCTTCAGTTCTGCAGGGCTTTCTGTTGTTTCAGCGAGATGAATGAGCATTGAGACAGAGGTGCCTGCATCCGGAATGCTGCTGATCATCAACTCGCTTCCGCAAAAATGTTTCAGCCGCTGATTGATATTTTTCAATCCGACGCTGCGATCGAAATCCGCAGATAAGAGGTCCTTTTGTTTTTCAGGAGTCATCCCGGCACCGTTATCCTCTACTTTAATGTAATACTCATTTTTGCTTTGTTTTTTAGCTGTCAGTTTGATCCATCCTCCGCCTCTTTTCTTGCTGACACCGTGGAGAACGGCATTTTCCACCAAGGGCTGAATCATTAAAGGCGGAAGGATAAAGTCAATGTCTTCATCTATATCGAAAAGAACCTCAAGCCGATTACCGAATCGCGTCTTTTCTATAGAAAGATAGGAATTGATAATCGAAAGCTCATGTCTGAAGGAACTGATGGCTGATGTATTTTGAAAGTCAAAACTCATTCTTAAATAGTTAGTAAATTCCTCTGTTACCTCCCGGGCCTTTTCAATATCCAAATGAGTGAGAGAAATAATCGTGTTTAATACATTATAAAGAAAATGAGGCTTGATTTGCGATTGGAGAAATGCCATTTCCATTCTAGTGGCTTGATTTGCTGTATGTTTCATCATGATCAGGTTTTGAATACGCGCCATAAATTCAGAGTAATGATAAGGTTTTTGCAAAATGTCATTCGCTCCGGCATGAAAAGCCTTGTATTTGTCATGGCCGATAATGGCAGCTGTAATGATCAGAACCGGAAGATCAACCATGCTGAATCGTTCGCGAATTTTCATACAGACTTCGAAACCAGTCATATCCGGCATCATCAAGTCCAAAATAACCAAATCAAGCTTCGTGCAAGAGATGATTTCTAATGCTTCCTTTCCGTTCTTCACAGCAATCACATTGTAGGGCACACCTTCAAGCATATCGCTCAAAATTTTTAAACTGTCAATGTTATCATCGACAATCAGGATGGTTGGAGCGTCAATATGCTCAGAGTAATAAGGCGTGCTAAATGAGATATCTGATAGATCTCTCTCGGATTGTAATTCAGGAAGGCGTTTTTTTGTTTCAGATACAGGTTCATTTTGGGCGATCGGCAAGGTGAAATGGAATGCCGAACCTTTTCCTTCTTCCGATTCGACCCAAATGTCTCCGTTATGGAGCTGAACCAGCTGTTTGACAATGCTGAGGCCAAGACCGGCACCATCGTCTTTATTCTTTTCGGCTTGCTGAAAAGACTCAAAGATGGTTTGGCGATCGGCTTCTGAAATGCCGCTTCCTGTATCCGCTACTGTCACTTTGATCATGTTGTCGTTCAGTCTTGAAGCAGAAAGTATGATTTGGCCCTCTGTTGTATATTTGATTGCATTGTCTACTAAATTGGTTAATATTTGGCGGAAGCGGTTTTCATCTGCGAGCACTAAAGGAAGATCGTCAGGGATATGGTTCATCATATTCAAGTTTTTATGTCTCGATAAAAGATTGTAGAAATTCATTTCCGAACAAACTAAAGTATAAATATCAACAGGAACCGGGTGGATTTGAAGCATGCCCTGCTTTATTTTTTCTAAATCTAGAATGTCATTTACCAGATTGGACAGCCTGTAGCCCATGCGGATGACGAGCTGCATATTTTCTTTCTCTTCTTCTATCGTTCTTTTTCCTTTGCCGGCCAGCAGGGTCTGGCATATATTAATGATGCTGTTCAGCGGTGTTTTGAATTCATGTGATGTTTTGGCGATAAATTCATCCTTTAGCCGGTCAATTCTGAGCAATTTCCACGACAGCACTTCATTTTCACGGAATGCTCCGGCAAATTGCTGCGCCATCAGCAGAACGATCGCCAGTAAAGCGATAACTGTTGGCAGTGAATAAATCGAATTAAAGGAAAAAGCCGTTTTGCCGCTATAAGCTGAAATGGTGGTTAAAATGACAAAAGCACTCATTGATATAGATGCAATAGTAAGATACAGACTTCCTTCCATTTTGCGGATCGCAGCAATCGTAAAAATATATGTAATATAAACCAGAGTCGAGACGGCTAGCACAGAATGTAAGATGTACGAGGTATGGCCGATAAAACCCACGGTTAAAAAATCTGTGACTAAGACCAGCCCGGAAGAAACAGTGGCAATGCGAATAAAACGCTTTGAAACAATCTCTCTGTAAGCAAAAAAGAGATAGAGAAAAACCGCAATGCTGACGAGCACTGTAGAGATTGCCCTCAATGAATTTAGCAGTGAAAATGAAATTGACGGAAAGAGGAGAAATATAATCCGCTCTTTTCCGATCATCAGAATAATGAACGAAAACAGAAGACACATAACAGAAAAAAACAACAAATGTTTATCTTTTTTTCTTTGCAGGAAAAAGCCCAGAAAATATAATCCGGTAATGAAAAAAGCTGTAATCATGATTGTATCATTAAGAAAGGAAATTTTATTTTCCCGCACTATTTGCTCCTGGGTGCCAAAAGTAATTGGCTTTGCGATTCCCCATCCCGGCGTTTTTCCGAAGTTCGAAAATTGTACGACAAGTTCATTGTCACCCTTGTGAAGCGTAAAAAAGCTCGTATATGGGCGGTTTTGTGCCGCAAAATCAGGTTTATTTGAAGGGTTGCCGCTTTGGCCAATGAATTGTCCATTAAAATAGATGCGATTGGCACTGTAAATAAACGACGTGCTGATCCCAAAAACCTGATTGTCTTGCTTTGATCTGATGGTCAGCTTATACGTTCCGTAATCCACATTGATACCCTGCTTGGCTAGCTTCACATTGCTGGGGACATCAACGAAGAGAGGATCTTTTCCTTTTGCTGAGGCGATCTCTTTTGGTGACAGAATCTGATTTGGATACAATGTCCATTCTCCGTTCAGCTGTACATTCCCATCCTTTTGAAAATCCCACTTCTCCAGGTTCATGACCCCCTGCCTTGCCGCAGGAAGCGTTGTTCCGGAAAAATGGTCAATGGCAATGAAAACCATAAAAAATGCAGCGTAACCGAAAATAATTGAAGTAAAGATGAATTTTTCTTTCATATTATAGCTCCTTTATTCAAGCAGGCTCATTCTAAATTCCTACCTTTTTATAAATATTGTAAGTGCAAAATTTCAAAAACTACAATAGAAAGAAAAAGAATCCAGATAAAGGGGTTATTTGTCATGATATAATAGAAGTTATTTACTGATATCTCGATTTTACATATAGGGTGGGATGTTTTGTGAAAGCGTTAATTGTTGATGATGAGCACTTGGCATTGCTTCATTTTAAGAAAATGCTTGAACGAACAAACGCCTTTCAATCTATTATGGCGTATCAAGATCCAGTTGAAGCCTTAGAGCATCCTGAGACTCCTGCTGTAGATGCGGTGTTTCTTGATATTGAAATGCCGGGGGTAAACGGCATTGAGCTTGCTGAGGCGATTCAATCGATGAATGAAAACATCCAAGTCGTTTTCATCACGGCTTATAATGAGTTTGCTATCAAAGCGTTTGAGCTAAATGCCATTGATTATTTGCTGAAGCCTGTCATATACAAGCGGCTTGAGACAACTGTTGAACGAATCAAAACGAATAATATGCTCAGACAAAATGCAGAAAATACCGAGGCGCATTTTTCCATCCAATGTTTTGGGAGCTTGCAGTTTCATCAAACCTTAAAGGATGTCAAAACAAGCATTCCAGTCAAGTGGAGAACGTCGAAAGCACGTGAAATATACTTATTTTTGCTTCACAATCAAGGCCATGTGGTCAGTAAAGACATGCTAATCGATCTTTTTTGGCCTCATTACGATGTTTCAAAAGCAAGCACCCAACTTTACTCCACCATTTACCAAATACGAAAATTATTCAGCCAGATCCCTTTCAGCCAAACTATCGAGAAGACTGATACTGGGTATATTCTTCGGCTTTCAGGCGCAAAAATCGATGTTGTCGAATGGGAAAAATCACTAAAAGGGGCGCCGCCGCTCAATACGGCTACATTACATCTGCACATGGATATTTTCATGTCCTATCAAAATCATTACCTAATGGAGCACGGTTATCTTTGGGCAGAACCGGAAAAGACGCGTCTTTCCCAGCTTTGGCTTGGAAAGGCTTATGAACTGATCGATTATCATATTCATGAAATGAACGATCATCAAGCGATGGACATTTGCCTGCAAGCCGAGAAAATTGAGCCATGCGATCATAAAATTATGCAATACAAGCTGCAGCTATTCAACAAAAACGGGAAGGTAGAAGAGGCGATAAAAGAATATCAGCGTTACAAACAAATGAAGGATCAAATTAATTAAAGAACTCCAAACCAGTATGTGTCGATTGCCTTTCGATGCACACTGGTTTTTTTGTGCACTTAAAGGGAAGGCCCTCGCCATATGTCTCCTGGGTGAAACTTCAACTCTCTCCAATTCACTTCAATCATACATGATTTCTGAGTTGTACAGAAATTGTATAGTTCCATTTCATACAATGTAGTTTGGTTCGGATGGCAAATCTAAGTTTTGAAACTCATTCGGTATTAGCAGTTCTTTTTGGGGGATGAGACATGATGTTATGGTCTCGCGGATCAATCGGCAAGTGAAAGATAGATAAGAAAGGGAGGAATGAAAAGTTGAGAACGAGGAGTTTTCCCTTAGGGCTGAAAAAAAGCGGGCGGATCGTTATGATCATAAGCCTTGCCATCTTTTTCTTCTTCAGCCAGATCGCCAGCTATACTCTTACAGCACAGGCTGTGGACGTAACGTCAAGTGACAGCCAATTCTTCGATTCGGTAACAGTTAAGGACGCCAAGGGCCAGATTGTTGACGGATCAAAAGGAAACAAACCGGCACTAACACCGGGGGACGAAGTGAAACTGACATATGAATGGTCATTGAAAAAAGACAAAAAAGCAGATAGCGAACAGGATATCAATGTGGAGATACCTAAAAGCTTTACATTTGATAAAGGTGCAGAAGGTGAGATCAAATCTGCTGATCAGGTCATCGGCAGCTATCAAGTGCCGGCGGGCAGCAGCACCATGACAGTAAAATTAACAACTGCATCCGCGGATTCTCCTGATGCCCAGGGGACCATTACACTGCCAGCTAAGTTTACTGCAGATGTAAAAGGCGATGAACATACAGCAGCAGCCCTTTTTCAGCTAGGGGGAGGCAAAACCCAGCAGGTGATCATTCCTGTTAAGAAAGAGGAGACACCAGATGCCGAGGCGGAAGAGCCAAAAAACGACTCTTCTGATACTGCGGGTGATCAGGAAGGGAAAGATGACAAACCTGCACCTTCAGTCAGCAAGGATCAAAAAGAGGAAGAACAGCAGCCGTCAGATGACGCTAAGAGCGTCGAAGCCTCTAAGAGTGATGATTCAAAAAAAGTGTCATCCTCAAGTCAATCAGCTTTCAAAAGCTTGCAAACTGAAGAAAAACAAATCACGCAAAATATTTTAACTGGCGTGACGTTGACGGACGAAAACGGAAAGCCATATGACAAGGGCAATCGCGCCAATACGAATTCTCCGGTGAAAATTTCAATTGATTGGGCCATTCCCGACAATTTAGGAAAAACAATCAATGCCGGCGATAAATATGAATTTGATTTGCCTAAAGAATTTATTATGCATAATGACATTGTGAACCTGCCTTTAAGCGCCGGAGACACCACATACGGGACATTTTCTATTGATACGAACGGACATGTGGTAATGACATTTAACGGCGAGGTAAAAGACAGTTCTAATGTCAAAGGCACATTGGTTATCAATACGCAGTTCAACGAGAAAAAAATAACGGGTTCGACAACACAAAAGATTCCATTTCCTGTGAATGCCGATACTCCTGAAACAACAGTTTATTTTAAACCCAATGTGAGTAAAACCATTGATAAATCAGGTGTGCTGGATAAAGGCATCAACCCTGATAAAGTAACATGGACGGTCGATGTCAATAAAAAGTTGGATCAAGTCAAAAATGCCAAACTCACGGAAAGCCTTCCGGATGGCGTAATCTACCGTTCAGTTAAAGTGTATGAACTCAATGTGAACATTGATGGTTCTGTCAGCAGAGGAAATGAAGTTTCTTCCGGCTACAGTGTTGATTCAAAAGGAAATGTCACATTTGACGGGACAATTGATTCAGCATACCGCCTTGTATACGAAACCGACATTGACAATAGTGCGAAGCCGAGTGAAGGCGGAAATGTAACGCTGACGAACAAGGCGGCATTCAGCGGAGACAACTTGGAACCGATTTCTGCCGAAGCCACTGTTACAGCCAAATATGGAAAAATGATCGCGAAATCATCGACCGGCTATGATGGAGAATCTCAAACATTCAGCTGGGCTCTTTCATACAATTACGGTGAGAAACAGATCGACCAATCCAAGGCCAGCATTAAAGATGCTTTTGGAACTGGCGATTTGCATCTTGTGAAAGATTCTTTGAAGGTTATTCCTATTACCTTTGGACAGAACGGCAGCGAGCAAGCGGGAACGCCTTTAAAGGAAGGCGAGGACTATACGCTGATCGATAATGGAAGCGGATTTGAAGTCAAATTTAATAAAACCATTACCAGCGCGTACAAAATCACATATCAAACAAAGGTCAACAGCGGAGTGATCATTGATAAATCGACAACATACACCAACAGCGTTGTGACCGGAACAGGGGATTCAAAAGAGGCTTCCGGAATAGCCATTCAGCAAAACCTCATCAAAGGATATTCAAACGTAGATTATGAGAAGAAGACGGCTGATTGGACGATTACAGTTAATAAAAATAAATACTTGATGAACAATTGGACTTTGGATGATCAATTCGAAAGCGGCGGATTGGTACTGATTGATGAATCGTTCAAGCTTCAAGACACAACGAACAACAAAACATTGCAGAAAGACAAAGACTACACGTTAATAAAAAAACCGGATCATAAAGGCTTTACTTTGGCATTGATCGGGGATTATGCAAAAACAGACAGTCAATTTAAGATCACTTATACGACAACGTTCAATGCCGATTATTCTAACGAAAGCGTTAAGAATACAGCTCAGTCGACATGGACTGATCAAAACGGCAATGAGCGCACGAATAAGGTATCAAGCGGTTTTACGCCGAATCATCAGACTTCAAATAATGGTTTCAAAAACGGATCATATAACGCGGTTTCAAAGGAAATCACGTGGAAAATCGGCGTCAACTATAACGGCGAGCCGACGAAAAACCCTTATATCAAAGATGCCATAACAGATCCTCAGCAATTTGTGCCGGGTTCCGTTGTCGTTAAGAGTTATACGATCAATAAAAACGGCTCGATCACAGAAGGAGACGCGCTTGATCCTTCCAAGTATGATGTCGAAGAGCCTTCTGCAAAAAATGAACGCACGCTGACGGTACACCTTAAAACAGGCGATTCTGTACCATATCTGATTGAGTTTAAGACATCACTCAAAGGACAGGTCATTGATCAGAATCAGTACACAAACAAGGCAACCTACTATAATGACGGTTATGCAGACCGCACACTGACGGGCTCTGTTTCAGTTACGAACGGAGGAAGTCTGGTTTTCAAAGGCGGTAAACAAAATGGAAGCTATATCGATTGGAACATCAATGTCAACTCCAGCCAATCAACGCTGGATGACGTCAAAGTTACTGATACGCCGGATGAAAATCAAATATTAGATGCGGATTCTTTTAAAGTGTATCAAGCAAAATATGATGAAAACGGAGTGGTCAAAGACAGCAGTGGAAATCTGACTGCGGGAGATGTCGAGCTTCAAAAAGACAAAGACTACACGTTAGACATCAAAACGGACAATACAACAGGTGAACAATCGTTTGTCCTGAAATTCATAGGCAGCTATAAACAAATTGACCGCGCCTATGTGATCAAATACCGGTCACTGATTAACATAGCCGGCACGAACGGCCACGTTAAAAATAAGGTGTCCATTTCAGGAACAAATGTGAAGGAGCAGACTCAAGAAAACAGCAGCTCGATCTTTGTTGCCATTTCAAGCGGCGACGGTTCCGGATCCGGAGAAAAAGGAAGCCTGACGATTTTTAAGACTGGAGAGGACGATAAAGCTCTTGAAGGAGCAGAATTCCAGTTATGGTCTGAGGACTCCAAACAGCTCCTCCGCACTGGTACGACGGATGCCGGCGGGAAGCTTACATTCGGAAATATTCGCTACGGTTCCTATGTATTAAAAGAAGTCAAAGCGCCTGACGGATATACCATCAGTGATGCTTATGCAAAAGGAGTCTCTGTTAAGATAGACAGCAACTCCTCCAAGACAGGAGCGCTGCACAAAGTCATAAATCAACAGAACAAGGTGACGCTTATCAAACAAGACGAACAAAACAATCCTTTGGCGGGTGCTGTTTTCAAGCTGGAGAAAAAATCAAATGACGGCACCTATACTCTCATACGAACAGATATAAAATCTGATAAAAACGGAAAAGTAGAAATGAACGGTTTGCCGGCGGGCTACTATCGCTTGACAGAAACACAAGCTCCTGAAGGCTTTATCGTAAATACAAAAGCGATTCACTTCTCAGTCGCAAAGAATGAAAAGAATCAAGTGTCTGACGTTAATTTAGGGAAAATGACCAACTATCAAGGAAAAGTCTCACTGACGAAGGAGAATGCTGAAGGCCAGAAACTTGAAGGCGCAGTATTCAACATTGTCGATCAAGATGGAAAGGTCGTTCAAGAGAAGCTGACTTCAGATAAAGACGGTAAAATCGAGGCTTCGGGTCTTGCGCCGGGACGCTACGCCTTTGTGGAAATAAAAGCGCCAGCCGGCTATGTGCTGAATACAAAGAAAAAAGAATTTACCATCTCAGAATCTGCAGCAGGAAAGCCTGAAGCCGCAGATGCCGGAATCGCCGTTAACGATAAAGGCTCTGTTGAGCTGACGAAGGAAGATGCCGATGGCCAGAAGCTTGAAGGAGCCGTCTTTAAGATTATCGACAAGGAAGGTAATACGGTTCAAGAAGGACTGACCTCAGATAAAAATGGGAAAGTCGCAGCTTCAGCACTTGCACCGGGACACTACGCTTTTGTTGAAACAAAAGCGCCAGCGGGCTATGTGCTGAATACAGAGAAAATTGAGTTTGAGATCTCTGATTCCTCTGAAGGAAAGCCTGAAGCTACAGATGCCGGGATCGCTACTAACCATAAAGGCTCCGTTGAGTTGACGAAGGAAAATGCTGAAGGCAAGAAGCTTGAAGGTGCAGTTTTCAACATTGTCGACGAGGAAGGAAATACGGTTCAAGAAGAGCTGACTTCCGATAAAGATGGAAAAGTAAAGGCTTCGGGCCTTGCGCCGGGACGTTACGCCTTTGTTGAAACGAAAGCGCCAGCCGGTTATGTGCTGAACACGGAGAAAATAGAGTTTACCATCTCAGAATCTGCAGCAGGAAAGCCTGAAGCCGCAGATGCCGGGATCGCCGTGAACTATCAAGGATCGGTTCAGCTGATGAAGGAAGATCAAGATGGAAATGGCTTGGCAGGCGCGGTATTCAAAATCACGGACAGCAATGGGAAAACAGTGAGAGACGATCTAGTCTCAAAAGAAGGCGGCAAAATTGAAGTTGACGGGTTAGCGCCGGGAAGCTATCAATTTATCGAAAAACAGGCGCCAGATGGATATCTTTTATCCGAAAAGCCAGTGTCATTCACCATTAAAGCAGAATATGGCGGCAAACCTGAGCAAGTGAAAGCAACAGCGGTTAATACGAAGAACCTTGTTGTCCTCACCAAAGTGGATCAGCATGATCAGCATAAAGTTCTGCAAGGTGCGGAGTTCAATTTGACAGATGCCAACGGCAAAGTGCTGAAGTCCGGTTTGGTTACCGATGACAAAGGACAAATCACGGTGCACGGCCTTAAAGCTGGCGAATATCAGTTTGTTGAAACAAAAGCGCCTAAAGATTATGAGTTGGACCAAACTCCTATATCGTTCAAGATCACAAACACAGACACGAAAACAGTCGAAATCACCGCGGAAAACATATTGGCACCAGGTGACGTAAATGTGAAAAAAGTGGATCAAGACGATAAAAATACCGTTTTGGAGGGCGCTGAATTCAAGTTATTGGACGAAAGCGGCAAGCCTGTAAAAACTGACGGGTATGGAAAAGAGCTTTCTGAACTCTGGAAAACAGATCAAAATGGGCAGTTCACTGTAAAAGGCCTTGCGCCGGGAAGCTACCAATTGATTGAAACGAAGGCTCCCGAAGGTTATAAACTTGACGAAACACCGATTGAATTCACAATTGAAAAAGGACAGTCAAAAGCTGTTGAGATCGTAGTTTCTAATCAAAAAGTGAAAACACCAGCGCCTGATAAACATGATCATCCTGATAAACCTGCACCGGGTGGAAATGGAAAAGATGATGGAGATCATCCGAATACCAATGGTACAGATGGCAGCTCGGATGGTCAGTCGAACACAGACAAAACCCTTCCAAAAACCGGAGATACAGACAGCATGCTGACAGCAATGATCGGTATCCTGCTGCTTATGGCAGGCGGAGGCTTAGCTGTTGCCTCAAGAAAGAAACAAAGAAAAGGATAAAGTTGAAGGCACCTGATCATCGAAGAATCGATCAGGTGCTTTTTTGAAAAGTGAAAGTGACACGGAGCGTTTTTAGAAGGATGCATAAGAAAGGGTTTTTTGCATGTACAAGAAAATGATCATTACGGTGTTCATCCTTTTCGGACTGCTGCTGATCTCTTCTCCTTATATCAAAGGTGGAATTATAGCTTATCTTAGCAAAAGCCAGAGTGAATCGGCCTTAACTGTGGAGCAGCTGAAAAAAAATAATGAGAGAGAAGCGGAATATGAATTTGATTCAATCGAGCCGCCTGAGTTGATGGATGCTGTAAAGGCCGGCTTTGATCACGATCAAAAAGCGGTTATCGGGCGGATAACAATTAAAAGTGTTGATCTGGAGCTTCCGATCGTAAAAGGCACAACCAATGAAAATCTTTTGATAGGGGCGGCAACAATGCGCCCGGATCAAAAAATGGGCGAGGGAAATTATCCGTTGGCGGGCCATCATTTGAAGCAAAAGAATCTCCTGTTCGGACCTCTGGAAAACATAAAAACAGGTGCACAAATTGTCATCACGGATTTTAAAAAGGATTATATCTATTCTGTAACATCTAAAGACATCATATCGGAAATGGATGCAGATGTAGTTGAGGAGACAAACAAAAAGGAGATTACGTTAATCACATGTGACAAGGCTGTCAAAACTGAAGGGCGCCTTGTTGTGAAAGGGGAATTGGTTGATTCTTTTGGCCATACAAATTAAATATGGAAAAGAAAAGCTGCCGTTTAAAACGGCAGCTTTTTTCATGCAGAACATATCTATTCTAAATGTTTATTGTGATGCTCTTCGGTTCTGTGTCTGTTTTGGGGAACATGCCCCCTCGTATTTATAACTTTTGTTTAAATGCCTCAATGAGTTTTGTTCCTGTATAGCCCTCTTTTACAAGGGACTCGAGAATGGTTTCAGTGCCCTGCTGTTTTCTTGTGACCATTTGTCCGTAGAGTAAAACCTGAATGCTTTCTTCCAGCTTGACGATATTTTTCACTGCTGCTGTCAGCTGGGCGGGGCGATTGCTTTTTTTCGTGATCGTTACAAATACTTTGGCTTCAGATTGGCTGTTTTGAAGCTGTTCAAAAAAAGACAGATGTTCTTTCTGTACAAGCGCCTCAATCAGCCAGTGATTTTCACCGTCTTCTTTATTTATAATCAGTCCGTCAATAAGGGGAAACTGTTCAATTGATTGTTCTTCCTTGTCCACTCGTTCCACATTCAGGTCAACCAGTTTAAAGGTTTTCATTTCTTCTCACCCCGATTACTTCCAAAGTTTTCTTGCCTTCCATTATAACATAAACGTTTTCGAGGAAAAAATCCTGCAATGTTGGGGCTAAAGAATTTTGTATGAGCGAAACATTTAATAATTTCTATTTTTTCATTATACTGTAACTGACTATGGATTACGGAGAGATGTGGTATGAATCAATTTCGTTTAAAAGAAATTTATATTGACGGCGTTCCTTCTGAAAGTCATTTGATTCAAAAGGAAGTAACATATATGTTAAGCCGTAAAGAAGTGTTTGAGGTTCATCTGAACAAAAAAGGAAGAATAAGTTTTTTATACGAAACACAAGATGGCATGGAGCAGTATAAAATCAAGCTGTCAATGCCGGAAAAAAAATTGAGCTTTCAGTGGTTTGCGTGGGATGGCTCTTCCTATGTGCGCATGAATACGCAAAACTGGCTGACAAAGCAAATCTTTTTCCGTTTTTTAAAAAGTACATATTTCTTCAAAGGAAAAAAGCAAAAGATGTTTTTAGCTGAAGGAAAAATGAAAACGAAAGATAAAAACAGAGGCTGAAAGCCATTTTTAAGCGTTTTTCTTTTCTTGTTGCATCATTTACAATACATACAACCGCAAGGAGAGGAGGAATCGCATGTTCAATCAGGTCATGCTTGTCGGACGTCTTACAAAAGATCCTGATCTTCGCTACACTTCCGCCGGTGCGGCAGTTGCACATGTTACGCTCGCGGTGAACCGCAGCTTCAAGAATGCTTCAGGTGAAATCGAAGCTGATTACGTCAATTGCACACTTTGGAGAAAAACAGCTGAAAACACGGCGTTGTATTGCCAAAAAGGTTCTCTCGTCGGCGTAAGCGGACGGATTCAGACAAGAAGCTATGAAAACGCGGAAGGCGTTAACGTGTATGTAACAGAAGTGTTGGCTGACACTGTTCGTTTTATGGACCCTAAACCCCGGGAAAAAGCTGCTGATTGACACCCCCTGCTCCTCCCGTTATCTATCCATTCACTATTATCCGGATCTCCGCATCATCCCCTCAAAATTGACCAGTCGACCAGACTGGTTCTTTCTTTTTGTCCACTTAGGAAAAATTGGTTCTCTCGACGCATTTTTACTTAAAATCACTTATTAATATTGAATAAGATTAAATAAAAACTTATAATTACTTATAAATGATTGCTGAGAAAAGGAATGAGGGCGTGTACCAAGAAGAAAGATTAGTAGCGATTTTGGATTTTTTAAAACAGCATAACCGAATTACAACGGAGCAGATCTGTACGCTCCTGCAAGTGTCAAGGGATACAGCGCGACGAGATCTTGTGAAACTTGAGGAACAGAATGCCATCATCCGCACAAGAGGCGGCGCCATTTTGCCGACTGTGCATCAGAAAATTCAAAGCTATTCCGGCCGCCTGAAAACAGTGTCTGAGGAAAAAAATAAGATCGGCAGGCTTGCAGCATCGCTTATTCATGATGGTGACCGGGTGATTTTAGACGCCTCTACAACTGTTCAGGCATGTGCAAAGCATTTGAATGCGGTTGATTGTACGGTAATCACCAATTCGATTAATCTTGCGGATGTGCTGTCCGATAAAGAGGGAATTGAAATTTATCTGCTGGGAGGCAAGCTGGAAAAGGAGCACCGCTTTCTGTACGGGTCCTCTGTGATTGAAAAGCTCTCAAGCTACCATGTTGATAAAGCGCTGATTGGTGTGGTCGGTATTTCCGAACATGGCATTACAATTGCGCATGAAGAGGATGGCATGGTGAAGCGGAAAATGATACAGCAGGCAAAGCAGGTCATCGCGCTTGCAGATCATTCGAAGCTGGGCAGCACCAGTTTTTATCAGTATGCGGAGCTGAATGAAATCGACCTTTTGATTACAGACAGGCTGCCGAATCAGGCATTTTGTGACTTGCTTGACCGAAACGGCGTTGAGCTTCTCGTGACAGAGCAGGATGAAGGAAAGGACTGACAAACGTGAAATTAATTGCGATTGATTTAGATGGAACCTTACTCAACAGCAAGCATCAGGTAAGCTTGGAAAATGAAAACGCACTGCGGCAGGCGCAGCTGGACGGCATTGAAGTGGTGGTGTCAACTGGGCGCGCTCATTTTGACGTCATGTCAATCTTTGAACCGCTGGGGATCAAAACATGGGTCATCAGTGCAAACGGCGCCGTCATTCACGATCCCGACGGCAGGCTTTATCATCACGAAACGATTGATACGAAACGGGCGTATGACATTCTCTCATGGCTTGAGTCGGAAAACTATTATTATGAGGTATTCACAGGTTCAGCGATTTATACGCCGCAAAACGGCAGAGAACTTCTTGATGTTGAGCTGGACAGATTCAGAAGCGCAAATCCGGAAGCGGATCTTTCTGTCCTTAAGCAGGCGGCCGAGGTGCAATACAGCCAATCGGGCTTTGCTTACATTAACTCCTTTCAAGAGCTGTTTGAAGCCGATGAGCCAATCGATTTTTATAATATTCTCGGCTTTTCTTTCTTCAAAGAAAAGCTTGAGGCAGGCTGGAAAAGATATGAGCATGCCGAAGATTTGACGCTTGTCAGTTCGGCTGAGCACAACTTTGAGCTTTCTTCCCGAAAAGCTTCCAAGGGGCAGGCGCTGAAGAGGCTTGCGGAACAGCTGAATATTCCGCTCGAGGAAACCGCTGCTGTAGGTGACAGTTTAAATGACAAATCGATGCTGGAGGCTGCGGGAAAAGGTGTAGCGATGGGCAATGCCCGGGAAGACATCAAATCGATAGCCGATGCTGTCACCTTAACCAATGACGAACATGGTGTCGCACATATGATGAAACATTTGCTGTAGGTATATGTGCTGCCACAAAAGCGCATCCTGTTGATAACCGGCGTAACGGATTTTTTGGAAATTCGGCGTGACGGCTATGAACGGAAAAAGCTGGCTCTAAAAGAGCCAGCTTTTTTAGTCATGATTATTGCGCTGTAGCGCTTAATGTAAACAATTCTTCGAGCTCCTGTGTGGAAAGCTCGGTAATCCAGTTTTCACTTTGGATAATTTGATCGTTCAGGGTTTGCTTGGATTCAAGCATGACATCAATTTTTTCTTCGATTGTTCCCGTCGTAATCATTTTATGAACGTGGACAAAGCGCTCCTGGCCTATGCGGTATGCACGGTCAGTCGCTTGATTTTCAACCGCCGGGTTCCACCATCTGTCATAATGGATGACGTGATTGGCGGCGGTCAAATTAAGTCCGGTGCCTCCAGCTTTGAGTGAAAGAATCAGTGTCGGATATTCTTTCCTTTGAAATTTCTCAACGAGTGTATCCCGCTCTTGCTTGGAGAGACTCCCATTTAAAAATTGCACAGGTTCCCCGAACGTTTTTTCAAGCAGCCGCTTCATCATGTTCCCCATCTGAATGTATTGCGTGAAAATCAGGCAGCTTTCGTTTTGGGCGCGGATCGCTGTCATCAGTTCCAGCAATTTTTCGAGCTTGACTGATCTGCCGGCCAGCAGCTCGGTTTGCTCTTCCTTTAAATAAAGCGCGGGATGATCGCATATTTGCTTGAGCCGTCCAAGCATGCTGAGGATCAGCGCTTTTCGCTGCATGCCGGTCAGGGATGTCATATGGTCAAAAGTGTCTTTGACGAGCTGCTCATAAAGGGATGCCTGCTCGGCTGACAGCGGGATAAATTCTTTTTCTTCCAGCTTCTCAGGAAGATTAAGCGCGACCTCTTCATCCCGTTTCGTCCGGCGGAGAAGGAATGGCCGGATTAATTGCTGAAGCTGTCCGATTCTCTTTTCGTCCCGGTCTTTTTCGATCGGCAGCACATAGCGTTTATGGAAGCCGGTCAAACTGCCGAGGTAGCCTTTATTCATGAAGTCAAAAATAGACCACAGCTCCGTCAGTCGGTTTTCCATCGGCGTGCCGCTCAGCGCGATATGGTGGAGCCCCTTCAGCTTCCTGATTGCGCGTGATTGCTTCGTATGCGCGTTTTTAATATTTTGCGCTTCATCAAGGCAGATCGTGTTCCATGTCACAGAAGAAAGCTCTTCAGTATCGGCATGTGACAGTCCATATGAAGTGAGCACCACGTCTGCGTTTTCATAATGCGCGGCGAAATCATCACCCTTTGGCCGGCGCGGCCCATAATGGAGCGCGACAGACAGATCAGGGGCAAAGGTTTGAAGCTCCCGCTGCCAGTTGCCAAGTACGGATGTCGGCGCAATAATCAAATGAGGCGTTTTTTGCCGGCCTATTTCCTTCACGTGAAGGAAATAGGCGATCATTTGAATCGTTTTCCCAAGCCCCATATCGTCAGCCAGACAGGCGCCAAAACCGCTTTCCCGCAGAAACAGCAGCCAGTTCATGCCGTATTTCTGATAAGGGCGGAGCGTTCCTTTGAAAGAAGGACTGACTTCGTGCTCCGGCAGGTTTTCCGCGGCAGTGAGCTTTCGAATCAGTGACCTGAGCTGTTTAGACAGATCAAACTGAATGCCGGCGAAAGCGGATGTATCAATCAGATCCGAATCCTCAAGTCCGCCATCCTGCTGATCCATTAGCTCACGCGCCAGAATATCAGACATGTGGAGTCCCTCTGATTCTGCTTTTTCCATCAGGCGTTTCATCTGTTTGATAAACTGCGGATCGATTTTAACCCATTGCCCGCGGATATTAACAAGGCGCCTGTTGCTGGCGACAAGCTCATTAAATTCAGCCTCAGTCAGTTCAATTCCATTTGTCGCAAACCGCCAGTTGAAATCAAGCAGTGCATTCATGCCGACAAATGACTCGCCGCGCGGGGAGGACGACACCTTTGCTTTCAGCATCATGTTGCTGTCTCTGACAATCTGCCACCAGGACGGCAGGAGGATTTCTACCCCCATATCGACAAGCGTCTCACTTGCTTCTGACAGGAAGATCCAGGCTTCTTCCTCCGAGATCAGCGTTGTCCCGGAATCAAACGACAGCCACGGAACCGTTCTGTGAAAGCGGTCCTGCTCACGCGCGATTTTATCGCTGTATGCCTGCCACGATTTTTTGAGGCTCTTCAGCCCGTCAAAAAATTCTACAGCACCGCTCTTTTTATCACGTAAAAACATCTCAATTTTCCAATCGTCTCCGTCAAAGTCCGGTTCATTTAAGCGTAAGCCGACAGTAAATGGAGATTGGTCGTCAATCCAGCCAATGCCTTCCAGAAAATCCTCTTCATCAAGAAAATGGCCGCGGAATGTCGTAACCGCAGGCGATTTCTCCTTGATATGTTCCCATTTCTCCCGCAGGTCATCGTCGTACTGGATGTAATCCTGTACGGCAGCGGAAAACCATTCCGCAGTAAAGCCCTCCAGTATATTATCGCGGTCCTTCCAGCGAAAAACACCGTTTGTCCATGCGTCATAGTCAGGCATAAAATCGCCGTCCGCGATAAATTCATAGATGGTCGATGCCGCCTCGATCAGCGGCTCCGTTTCTTCTGTAAGCTGCACGGAGCTGAATGAGTTGAACGAGTTTTTGCCGAGAAGCTCTACAGTCATCCATGGAGATAGCAGGACAGCAGTCGTCCCGATGAAGCTGACATCCTCTAGAAAGGTTCCGTAAAATGAGGATTCATGCCATTGGAACAAATGCTTTTTCATATGGTTGTAGGGAAGAGGCTGCTCATTCTCATCAAAGGCTGAGAGCGTAAATGACCCATCTTCCATTTGTTCGACGTGGATGAGAATTTCTTTAAGACTCGCCATCAATCAACTTTCCTTTCTGCAGTTCTTCTTGAAGCGCACGCAGGCGCTTGTAATGCGAGCTCAGCAGCTGAATATACCGCTCCCACACCTTCTGCTTTTTCGCTTTTTTGTACAGGGTGCGCAATTTTTTCAAATACCGGGCGGCTTCCTTGTACGAGCTGCGGTTCTTCTGATCAATGAAAAAAGCCACTTCTCTATGGTAAGCCGGTATAAGCGCCTCAGGGTCGCTCGCTGCAATTTCCTTGAGCATCATTTTATCCATTTCATTGATGGAAAAGCCGACAAGGCTATGAATTTCAATCCACTCGGCATAGCGTTTTTTTTCATATAAATGATGGCTGTATTCTGTGAACGTATACGGCAGACAGCCCGCGGCAAAGCGTTCAAACAGCGCTTGATCATTGGTTTGCTTCACATAGGCATTCAACAGAAGGAACAGCTCGCCGATCACATCGCGAATCTCTTTAAACGGCTTATCCAGCTTCGTATAACCCATCGCAATTGGTTCAATTTGCTGGTACCATATTTTAAGCCGTTTCCAGTCCTTCTTGGCAGTCATTTCACTCAGCCATTGGAACGTATAAGGGAGCGCTTCCGGCGGGAATTGATCCGCTTCCGCAAAAATAACGTCATCATTCTTTTGCAGGAATTCCAAATGCAGGCGCCCGAATTGCAATTCGGGAGAAAAACGCCGTCCAGCTTCTTTTTTCAATATCTCCTGTTCGCGTGCCACCCATTTTGGCCGCGACAGCAGCGCACTCCAAATTTCACCGAAGACGCGGATGCGTTCATATTGGAAAATTTCTTCTTTCAACAGCAAAGGTCGGATAACATCCGGTGTTTTATCCAAAAACGGATCAAGCGCAAAAGACAGCGCGTACGTTTTTAATTTATCAATAGAGCTGTAGATTGTATCCATCAGCTGTTCAACGTACGGATTGAGGGAATAAAAATCTTGTTCGGGGTTCAGCTTGCCCGCTTCAATCAATGTGAACATGCGAAGCCAAACCGCAATCGCGGAATGAATCTGGTACAGGCTTTTCAGCTCCGGCTTGTTCGGCGCATGTTTTTTTAATGCGGACAGGTAGCCGTAATAGAGGCCCTGCATGTTTTGGCTGCCTTCTGGCGTACGTGCCTGCCAGAGAGAAAACTCTGAATCAAAAAAAGCAAGCCAGCTTGAAAGCGATTCTTCATTAGGCAGCACCTTTTCCTGAAACTGGCGGCGGACGAGCTCTTTGCTTTCCTCAAGCTTTTCCCTCTCGAGCCAATACTCTGTAAAAGTACCCACTCGCTCGAACATTGCATATACATATAAAAACACAGCCAGCATATGGCGGCAGATTCTTCCGGACGGACATGAACAGCCGCTTTTGACTATGACAAACAAGTTCAATGTGACCCGCACAGGCACAACATCCTGCACGTAAGCCGTAACTTCCGTCGGACTCACTGCTTGTAAACGATAGACTGAATCCTGCCGATATAAAATAAGGGCTTTTTTAATCAGCTGAACATTTTCTTCATTGTAAGGAAGAAGTTCTTTTAACTGTTCAGCAGATGCCAGCACATCGTCTTTGGAAATCATATTCTGAAGCATGATTATCGCTCCTAACCGAGTCACGTAATAAAAAGATCCAATTTCTCTATTATATCGCAACACATCGGCCTTAAAAAGTTTTTCCTAAAAAAGGACATAAAAAATGGGATGTGTCGAATGATGTATTAGAGATTGCAAATTGATAACCAGCATCATATAATAATCGTGTTTTCAACTTAATGGAAGCTGAAAGGAATAAAAAGATGAGTGAAAAGAAATTGAATCAAGAAGAATTTCTGAAAATTTTGATGCATGCACATGAAATTGGTGAGCAGTCATCTGAGATGACGACGAAGGAAATGCTTGAAAATTTGATTTCTCATATTAAAAATGGATATGCAACATAAAAATCCCGCACGCCTTTAGCGGGATTTTTTTATGCGAGAGGACGTGACTGCACGAATAAGAGAAAATGAGACAGCACTGTCAACACAGTAAATACAGCGCTTACATAAAAAGTGCTAACATAACGCATTGTAAAAAAATGTCGAATTATGTCACGTGAAAAGCTGGAGAAATGCGGTTTCAACGTTGTATAATCGTAGATGGAAAAGGATGTTATAAGAGATTTGGAGGTATCATGGGAGAATCTACAAGCTTAAAAGAGATATTATCAACGTTAACAAAACGCATACTTTTGATTATGATTGTAACCGCGGCTGCCACTGCTGCCGGCGGACTCATTAGTTTCTTCGCACTTACACCCATCTATGAAAATTCAACTCAGATTCTGGTCAACCAATCGAAAAATGAACGAAAAGAAGTCCAATTTAACGATGTCCAAACCAATCTTCAGTTAATCAATACGTACAATGTCATCATTAAGAGCCCTGCCATTTTAGATGAAGTCATTAAAGAAATGGGCCTGTCGATGACATCCCAAGAACTGAATGACAAAATTACCGTATCCAGCGAACAGGACTCCCAAGTGGTCAACATATCAGTCAGGGATGAAAACGCGGAAACAGCGGCTCATATTGCCAATACTATAGCATCTGTTTTTCAAGACAAAATCACATCTATTATGAATGTTGACAATGTCAGCATTCTGTCAAAAGCCGAGGTCTCAGAACATCCGTCCCCTGTATCGCCAAAGCCGCTTCTAAACATTGCCATCGCGTTTGCGGCCGGATTGGCGGGAAGCATCGGACTGGCCTTCCTGCTTGAGCATTTGGATAATACGATCAAATCGGAAGAGCAGCTCGAATCCTTGCTGGACATACCTGTTTTAGGGACAGTTTCCACCATTGCGAATGAGCAGAAAACAGCAAAGACCTTACAGGGTTTCCAATCTGAAAAAACGGGGAGTGGACATTTTGGCGCTTAGAAAAAGCAGAGACTCGCGGATGCGGAGAAATGTCATTGCAATGACAGAGCCGAAATCCTTGAACTCTGAACAATATCGGACGATTCGCACGAATATAGAATTTGCTTCAGTGGACCGGCAAATGAAATCAGTCATGATTACATCGGCTTGTCCGGGGGAAGGAAAATCAACAACGGCCGCCAATCTGGCTGTCGTATTCGCCCAACAGGGAAAAAAAGTGCTCCTGATTGATGCTGATTTGCGAAAACCAACAGTACATACGGCCTTTTTTCTTGAAAATACGGTTGGCTTAACATCTGTTTTATTAAAGAAAAGCTCTATGGAGCAGGCTGTACAAGCATCGAATGAAAAACATCTTGACGTGCTGACGAGCGGCCCGATCCCGCCAAACCCGGCCGAGCTTCTCTCCTCGAAGTGGATGAAGGAGCTTGCATACGAAGCGTGTGCGGCATATGATATGGTCATTTTTGATACGCCGCCTATTCTTGCCGTAGCAGATGCACAGATTTTAGGCAACGTGGCAGACGGTTCTGTTCTGGTTATTTCAAGTGGGAAAACAGAAAAAGAACAAGCCGCAAAAGCGAAAGAGGCGCTTGAAACGTGCAAAAGCAAGCTCCTTGGGGCGATTATAAACGGCAAAAAGCTTTCGAAGCACTCTGAATACGGATATTACGGAAACAAGGACAATTTCATGCAAAATAAATAACGTGCATCGTGCCCGTTATTTATTTTTGCGAAAAAAGGGGGCTAGGACATGATCGATATTCACTGTCACATTCTTCCCGCAATGGATGACGGGGCAGGTGATTCGGCTGACAGCATAGAAATGGCAAGAGCCGCTGTTCGTCAGGGAATCCGGACGATCATTGCGACACCTCATCATAACAACGGTGTGTATAAAAACGAGCCAGCCGCAGTCAGAGAAGCAGCAAATCAGTTAAACAAACGTTTAATTAAAGAAGACATTCCTTTACATGTGCTTCCAGGACAGGAAATCAGAATCTACGGCGAGGTGGAACAAGACCTTGCCAAACAGCAGCTGCTTTCGCTGAATGATACAAAATACATCTTGATTGAGTTTCCGTTTGATCACGTTCCCCGATATGCGGAGCAGCTTTTTTATGATTTGCAGCTGAAAGGATATATTCCGGTTATCGCCCATCCTGAACGCAACAGGGAAATTCGCGAAAACCCGTCTTTGCTGTATCATCTTGTGGAAAAAGGAGCAGCATCTCAGATTACTTCAGGAAGTCTTGCGGGGACCTTCGGCAAGCAGCTGAAAGCATTTTCTCTCCGGCTGGTTGAAGCCAATTTGATCCATTTCGTAGCCTCAGATGCCCATAATGTGAAAACGAGAAATTTTCACACTCAAGAGGCTCTTTATGTTCTAGAGAAAGAATTCGGCTCGGAACTTCCTTATATGCTGACGGAAAATGCAGAGCTTCTCCTGCGGAATCAGACCATCTTCAGACAGCCTCCGCAACCGGTCAAAAGAAGAAAATTGTTTGGTTTTTTTTAACAGCCGATTCTCATTTCACCACTTTCTTTTTGAGAGCGATATAATAGTGTATTGTATGGTTGAATCACATTTCAGAAATCTGTACAGGCTGTACCCGACAGGCTATGCGGGAGATCATTCGCATTCATGATAGGATGTTCTCATACGATATTACGGAAGCTGCAAAGCAGCAATTTAACTGTTGGAGGGAAACAATGAATATAACAGTCATCGGAACAGGCTATGTCGGTCTTGTGACAGGTGTTTCTCTTTCTGAGATTGGACATCATGTAACCTGCATTGATATTGACGCTCACAAGATTGATGAAATGAGAAAGGGCATTTCACCCATATTTGAACCAGGTCTTGAAGAGCTGATGAGAAAAAATACAGCTGATGGACGGCTGAACTTTGAAACGAGCTATGAGAAAGGCTTGGCACAGGCAGACATCATTTTTATAGCGGTCGGCACACCGCAGAAAAGCGACGGGCACGCCAATCTGGAGCAAATTACAGATGCGGCCAAACGCATCGCAAAGCATGTCAAACGAGATACAGTCGTGGTAACGAAAAGCACAGTGCCCGTTGGGACAAACGATTTGATTAATGGACTGATCACTGAACATCTAGCGGAGCCTGTCAGTATTTCGGTCGCATCCAATCCGGAATTTTTGCGTGAGGGGTCGGCGATCTATGATACCTTTCATGGTGACAGGATCGTGATCGGGACGGCCGATGAGAAAACAGCAAATACGCTGGAGGAGCTTTTCCGTCCGTTTCAAATCCCGATATACCAAACGGATATCAGAAGCGCCGAGATGATCAAATATGCCTCAAATGCTTTTCTGGCCACTAAGATCAGTTTTATAAACGAAATTTCGAATATATGTGAAAAGGTCGGCGCCGATATTGAAGCAGTCGCGTACGGGATGGGACAGGATAAGCGGATCGGGAGCCAGTTTTTGAAAGCGGGCATAGGCTACGGCGGCTCTTGTTTTCCAAAGGACACAAACGCCCTCGTGCAAATTGCCGGCAATGTCGAGCATGATTTTGAACTGCTGAAATCGGTTATCAAAGTCAACAACAATCAGCAGGCGATGCTGGTTGATAAAGCGCTGAACAGGCTCGGCGGGGTGACGGGAAAAACGATTGCCCTTTTAGGCCTGTCATTTAAACCGAATACCGACGATATGAGAGAAGCGCCGTCAATTGTTATTGCAGACCGTCTCGCTGCGCTCGACGCCCGTATTAGAGCCTACGATCCCATTGCAGTCGGCCATGCAAAGCATGTTCTCCCGCAAGCTGTTGAATATAAAGAGACGATCGAGGAAGCTGTCAAAGGTTCTGACGCCGTCATGATTTTAACCGACTGGGCTGACATTAAACAATTTCCGTTAGCGGCTTATCAGGATTTGATGGAAACGCCGCTCATATTTGACGGCAGAAACTGCTACACATTGGATGAAGCTGCGGCTGCAGGAGTGGAGTATTATTCTGTCGGTCGAAAGGCGGTTGTTCCGTCAGGTGCAATTCAATAGTTGAAAAAGAAAGGCTGGTTGCGCACCAGTCTTTTTTTCATCTATTGCGGGGTGCTGAATACATTTGCTACTATTTAACTATTGTTTGGAAAATTATGCAGAAGTAGGGCTTCTTTAAACATTCGTTTGAAAAACATTAGAAGAAAACCAGAAAATAAAACCTTGGAGATGCCGGAAAAGGAGAGAATCTGATGAATCATCTGCCCGAAAAAATGAGACCGTACCGCGACTTGCTGGAGAAATCAGCGAAAGAATACGTGAAACTGAATGTGAGAAAGGGGAAAACAGGACGATATGACAGCAAAATTGCCGGTGATCCCTATTTCCCCAAGCATGAAACATATCCGACTGATGAAAATGGACAGCCGATGAAGCTTCTGGCGCAGATTAATTTCTCGCACATTCCCCAGCTTGACGGCTACCCTTCTTCAGGTATCCTGCAGTTCTACATTTCTGTTCATGATGACGTCTATGGATTGAATTTTGACGATCGATGTGAACAAAAGAATTTCAGAGTGATCTATTTTGAAAATATCGTAGAAAACGATGACGAGCTTGTTTCTGATTTTTCATTTATTGGCACAGGCGAATGTGATTTTCCGATTTTATCAGAAGCGGCAGTCGAGCCTGTGAAATCTTCGGAATGGGTGCTGCCTACAGATTTTCAATTTGAGCAGTATACGGGCATGGAAACAATGGAGTTCTTTGGTCAGTTCGGCGAGGATGAAGAAGACATTTATAATGAACTGGCTGAAAACGGATTTGGCCATAAAATCGGCGGATACGCTTCTTTTACCCAGCATGATCCACGGGAATACGCATATAAAGAACACACCATCATGCTTTTACAAATTGATTCAGACGATGATATCGATTCAATGTGGGGAGACGTCGGCATCGCCAATTTTTTCATCACACCTGAAGATCTAAGGAAAAAAGACTTTTCAAACGTTCTGTACAACTGGGACTGCAGCTAATACAAGCTTTTGATCCAAAGGGTCAGAAGCGGAAATAATATAAGCCAAATGACAAAATCAGACGTGGCCGACCAGATGAAGAACATAAACATGAACAGAGGCAGATCAACAGCATCTGCCTCTTTCAAGTGCCTTTATAACTATGACATTAGGTGATTTCATTTTATAAAACGCTTTTATTAGCTGTATAACGAACAAAAACAAGATCAAATACCTACATTTCAAGAGCGTTATATGCCTAAATTAAGCCATTTACCCTATTTAAGCCGCCTTCTGGCTATTTTAAAATATAATATATGGAAATAAAGTATGGAAAAGTCTATCTTCATCAGCCCCTCCATACGACTTTTTGAGTATTAAGAGGTGATTCAGATGGGTTATGAAAGTATGCTGGCGGATATCAAAAGTTCGCTCAACGGAAAAATTTCCGACGTGGAAGACAAGATCGAAAAACTGAAAAAAGCAAAAAAGGACATAGACACACTGCAAGAAGAGGCAATCACTGAAATCAAAGAAATTGTGAAACCAGAATTGGGCAAGCATTGGACGGGAACAAAAGCCGATGATTTCGACAAGGGAAGAGAAGAGGCGAAATCGGAAGCATCTAAGATTGTGAATGATAAATATAACGAGTATATGGCTTCGATTCAAATGGAGATTATTCAGTTGGAATCTATGAAATTTCTCTATGACAAAGAATTAAAGCTAGCGAATTTTGCTGGTCATACTCTTGCTAAGGGTGAAGAATTCTTGGAGGATGCTGTTAATCAAATTAAATCTATTAAATTGTGGTGATCTTTTTTATGTCAGAAATTAAATTGAAATACGATACTGTAATCAAAACATTGGATTCTGTCAAAGATGCGCTTGCTGACGTATCAATCGGCGCCGCGGGGTCCAATGGAAAAAACAAACTCGATTATACGAAAAAATATCATGAGCGTGAGGAGAACATCAAAACCATGCTCGGAGATTACAAAAAAGCGGTACAGAAAAATATCGAGGATACAAAGGATAATGTAGATTCACTCAAAGAGCAGGACGAGGCGATAGCGGTAAAATAGAACAGAAAGGGCAGTGCGATGAGCAAAGTATTTGAATCTAAATCTTTAATCGAAGAAGCGAAGAGCAGAAAAAAGCAATATGAGACGCTTGAGGAGCAGCTGAATACGCTGAAAAAAGCGTTTCAGGGAGTTGCAGATTTAGGCGATAATTTTAAAGGAAAAGGCGCGGACAATATTAAAGATTTTTTTCAGGGACAGGCGGAAATCGTAGACAGCTGGCTGACGCTTGTCTCTGCTCAAATTGCGTTTTTAAATGGCATTTCAGGAGATATTAAAGATCAAGAACTGAATGATTCATATGTGGAAACTTCTTTTTTGGATCATGAGCTGCCCAATGGAGACCTGAAAGCCTCAGAGATTGTCTCCGCCCATAAAGAAGAAATCGATTCTATTTTGTCAGGCATCAGCGATATTATTGACCTCGACATGTATACGCTTGACGACTATGCAGATAAGATGGGCGATGCCCAAAAAATCAGACGTGACACGATCACAGCTGTCGATAAGCTTGATGAATCCCTGACAACTGAATATCAAAATTTAGAATCTCTGGACAACGCAGTGCTCACCAAATATTCCGTTCTCATGCAGGCCACCAGCAATGGGAAGAGCGCTTCTCCTATGTACTATGACAAAAAAGCCTTCCACAGCAATGAAGTCTACAAAAGCGTCATTGAAGTAGAAAATCAAGGAACAACCTATATCGATGCAAAAACCCAGCAAGCAGAAGCAAGACGGCTCCAGGAAAAAGCCGAGGAAGAAGCAAACAAACCGTGGTACGAAAAAACATGGGATGGAGTTTGCAACTTTACTGGAGAAGTCACTGGCTATTATGATTATAAAAGAGCAACCGAAGGCGTTGATCCGGTTACCGGAGAAAAACTCTCCACCGCAGAGCGTGTGACAGCAGGAGCTATGGCCACTGCCGGATTCATACCAGTCGTCGGCTGGGCAGGCCGGGCCTTCAAAGGCGGAAAAGCCATCTACAAAACCGGAAAAGCAGCTATCGCTGCTGAACACGCATTAGATGCCTACAAAACAGGCAAATCCTTAGACATTCTCAAAATGACTGAAATGGGCGCATACGGCCTTATTGCGTCAAACGGATTCTCAGAAGCCGTCACGGGACGGGATATGTTTGGAAACAAAGTGTCTGAGGAGAAGCGGAAGCAAGGGGCGCTCGAAGCGGCATTGAGCTTGGTTGGAGCCGGTGCATTGGCGAAACATATTGATAAAGGCATCCCGCTTGCTAAATCGCCACAAGTAGCAAAAGTTGAAAAAGGGAGAAAGATTCTAGATCAAGTAAAAGAATTCAAAGTGCCGACGAATGTAAAAATTCGTGTCCACAAGACTGTCACACCGGATGGGACAACTTTCCCAATTGTTCACGCTGATGTGAAAACGAAAGCTGTGAAAGATCTTGGGGTTGTGAAGATGGTGGGTAGAGGTAGCAGTGGAAACACTACCACAAGATTAATTCCAGGGACCCCAGGAAAGGTTACAGGGGGGAGTTCAACTAAATTAGGTAAAAATATGTTTGAGCAAATGGGACTTCCACGTTCAACAAAACGTACTCCATATCAGGCTCAACATATTATCCCGAAGGAGTTTCGAAGTCATCCTGTTTTGAAGAAGTTAGGAATGGATATGGATGATGCGTCAAATGGCTTTTTCTTAAGGGTCCCGGATGATGATATAAGTGCTACTTCACGGCATAAGGGATATCATTCAGTTTATAGTAGTTTTGTGAGAAAAAAATTAGATGAGATTAATGTTAACCAAAGTGTAGACGTCATTGAAAAACAGGTATATGATTTACAACAAAAATTAAGAGAATTACAAGAAAAAGGGTTGCCTCTTTATATGAGGGATGATTATTTAGAAACAGAATTAAAGAAAATAAAGGAGAAAGGATTAGAAGCATATAAATTAGAAAGGAAAGAAGGTAGCGCCTCAAGAAAACCCGTTTGGAAAAGAGGCGGTGGAGCAACAGTTGATCTTTGGGAAAGGTGGTATAACAAGTAATGAATTTTGGAAAATATCATAATCTGGTGGAAGAGGTAGTTGAATTTTCAAAAACCTTCAAGCCTATAAAATCAGTTAATGTATCTAATTTTACTCAAATAATTAATGACCAAGAAAAGGCTGAATACTTGGCTTATGAAGAAGTATATGGAGAAGATGAGTATACATGGAAAGATATAAGGGAAATTGAAATGAGTGAAGTATGGGAGCGGTTTTACGAATTAGAAGATAATCAAAAGCCGGAAAATATAGACGCATTATTAGATATTTTTTCTGAGAGCATCAGACATGCTTCTACTGAATTCAAGACTTTTTTTGAGGATATAGTAGCTGACCTAAACAATTGTGCTATTAATAGAGCAATTAATGGTAATACAAATAATTTTTTTGAAAAGGTTTTTGAAATTTATAAAGCGGGTTATTTCCCGTGTGGTTGGAATGGCGATTATCCTAACGGGAATTTTATCGTTTTTAAAAAAGGTTAAGAGAGGTTTTCAAGAAACGTCAGTCTATGGACACCAAGGGCTGGCGTTTTTGTTTCTCATTGTATACAGCTTTCAATAGAGGTTAACGTTAGAAGTGCCTTGTTTACTGATATATTAGAATAGTTTAAACTTCTTTTTGGGTTGTCAATCGGCAGATTTTTTAGAATAATGAAGGAGAAGCGGGATGGAAAGAGACCATATTTCTCAACTACAGCCATTAAAAATCTGTAATGGCTGGTCTGTAGTACTGAACAATTTATGTTCAGAAAAAAGAATGCAAGAAAAATGTGAATTACTAATACTACAAAATGAAAAACGTAAGGCCTTTATTAAGGTAAGTTATGAAAATAATCAATACCATATCAAAGTAGCTGGCTTAAAAACAGATAAGATTTATGAAGATGAGTCTTTTAATGAGATAGAACAATTATTAGAAGAGTTAGAATATCAAATCTGGAGTGTGGGAAGCGGGGTTTTAGAGGGTTTGCAGCCACTAAGCCAACAGATTCCCAATTTTTTAAGGCTAAAGATACCGGCTGGTTGGACTGTTGATTATATTACATTAAAAGATACTGATCCTAAGACGCTAGAGGCAAATGATGATGCTTGGTTATTTGACTTTAATCAAGATCTCCTGCAGATTTCTCATAAGACAAAAAATTTGCTGCTTGACGTAGGGTGGTACCCAGAAGGTGATCCAGCCGGAAGCTATGGGATTGAACTGATAAAAAACGAAGATTGGGAAAATCCTTTAGAGGATATTATGTGTACTGAACTTAAAGAATTAATTAAACAATTGGATTATATTTTTATGAAAGAAATGAAAAATGAATAGTAATAAAAAAGCAGATTATACTATCTGCTTTTTTCAATGATATAATTTGGTGTCATTGCTAGAATCGACATGCAGGACAATTGAGCGCGAAGAGAGGGAAACAAGTAAAATGGAAATACATCAAATACACGATTTTCATCTAAAAGATGAATCGGATTTTGTTCAAACACAACAATCCCTTAGAAATCGTATCAACCTATCCCACACGATCCATCCCAACTCCATCAACACCTGCGCAGGCGTCGATCTCGCCTATTGGGAGCAGAACGGAGAACCATACGGAGTGTGCAGTATTATCGTGATTGACGCTGATACAAAAGAAGTCATTGAAAAAGTGCATAGTATGGGGAAAATCAGCGTACCGTATGTTTCCGGTTTTCTTGCGTTTCGTGAGCTGCCTTTGATCATCGAGGCGGCGAAAAAGCTGGAGACGGAGCCGGATGTCTTCTTGTTTGATGGCAACGGATATCTGCATTACAATCATATGGGCGTTGCCACCCATGCGGCTTTTTTTCTGGGCAAGCCGACGATTGGGATTGCGAAAACCTATCTCAAAATCAAAGGCTATGATTTCGTGATGCCTGAAAATGAAGTCGGTGCATACACCGATATTCTCATTGACGGCGAGGTATATGGCCGGGCGCTGCGAACGCGGGGGGACGTGAAGCCTATTTTCTTGTCTTGCGGTAATTATATTGATTTAGACAGCAGCTATCAGATCACGATGAGCTTGATCAATCAAGAAAGCAGATTGCCGATCCCTGTCCGCCTGGCTGACCTTGAAACGCATGTTTTGCGAACGTTTTATCAGAAAAATCACATGTAACACTTGGGGCTCTAAGTCATCAAGTGTTTTTTTGTATGTGTGTGCTTTCCTGGTCTCAAAAACCTTGTCGTCCTTGTGGAGAGGTTTTATTTGAATGTTTTCCGTGTCAAATCGATAAAAGCCTTTAATGGCGCAGACATCCATTTGTCCTTATGCCATGCTAATTGAGTGAAAACGGGGCAATCGCTCTGCCAATTGAGTTCTTTCATCCGGCCTGCTGCAATATCATCTTTTACTGTCATTTCAGGCAAGATTCCAATCCCAAGTCCGGCCATCACGCATTGTTTGATGGCTTCTATGCTGACGAATTCCAATTTGTTAGGATAGACACCGGAGTCATGCAAATTGTTCTCAAAGAGCGTGCGGTACGAGCAGCCGTCCTCTGTCAGCAGAAGAGTTTCGTTTTGAAGATCCTTCAATGTTATTGGTAAATCCGCAGGAAAAGGATGGTCATTAGCAGCCACCATTTTGATCTCATCCTGAATCAAAGATTCAACGTGCAGTGCGTCTTCCATCCGGTTTACATCCAAGATGAAGGTGATATCAAGCTGGCCCTGTAAGAGCTGTTCTTTCGCTTGTTCATTGGAGATATATGGTTTGAATATGAGCTTTACTTGGGGAAAAGCCTGTTTAAATTCTTTTATGATAGGGGGCAGGCGGTATGTGCACTGGCTTTCTGTCGCCCCGATTTTTAAGGTTCCGGTTGTTTCTCTTACTTGATTTGTGGCCATTTTCGCTTCTTCTGTTAACGCAATGATCTTCTGTGCATAAGATTTGAACGTTTTTCCTGCTTCTGTCAAGATAAGCCGCTTGCCGAGCCGTTCAAATAAAGGCGTCCCAATTTCTTCTTCAAGTGATTTGATCTGAGAGGTAACGCTTGATTGTGCATAATTAAGCATTTTGGCGGTTAGGGTGAAGTTTACATGTTCTGCCGCCGTAATAAAGGTGATCAGCTGCTTCAATTCCACTTGTTCTCTTCCTTTCTAAATCGGTTTTAGCGATTGGATTAATCGAAATAATCATCTGTCTTGATTGATGAATCCATTATAAGATGAAGAAAATCATTCGTAAACAAAGGAGCAGATGCATCATGAAAATTGCGGTTATTAACGGCGGAACTCGGTCTGGCGGAAATACGGATGTTCTTGCGGAGAAGGCTGTTCAAGGATTCGATGCGGAGCACATTTATTTGCAGAAATATCGAATTCAGCCAATTGAAGATCTGCGTCACGCCCAAGGCGGCTTTCGTCCTGTTCAAGATGACTACGATTCTATCATTGAACGGATATTGCAGTGCCATATTCTTGTATTCGCCACCCCAATTTATTGGTTTGGCATGTCAGGGACATTAAAGCTGTTTATTGATCGCTGGTCACAGACGTTGAAAGATCCGAGATTTCCTGATTTTAAACAGCAAATGTCAGTGAAACAGGCATATGTAATAGCAGTGGGCGGAGACAATCCAAAAATAAAAGGGCTGCCGCTGATTCAGCAATTCGAACATATTTTTCATTTTATGGGAATGTCCTTTAAAGGCTATGTGCTGGGAGAAGGCAATCGTCCAGGCGATATTCTTCGTGATCATCAGGCGCTGTCCGCTGCGAGCCGCTTACTGAAAAGAAGCGATGCGATATGAAGTTTTTGCTGTCGGTCATTGCTGGCTTGCTGATTCTTGCACTCTATTTATTTTGGAAGGTCCAGCCTCCTGTTTGGATACAAGTTGAAACCAATTCGTCCCAGTTGAAGCAATCTGTGAGAATGGCAGGAACCACGCTGCAAGTCAAGCACATGATCAAGAGTGACGCAGGAGAAGAAACAGCTGTCATATCAAACCGCATTTCTGGGCCAAAATAAAAAAGCACCTGTCCAGGTGCTTTTTTCTATAAATGAGGAATCACAAGGCCGCCATACAAAAACGCCGCGATAATCAGGAACGCCGGATGCATCTTGAATTTTGTCATGGCAAGGAGGGAGATCCCCGCAATCACAATAGATTGGATCCAGCCGATCGCTTTGATGCCGTCTGCGCCGATTTGCCAGGTAAGAATGAGCATCATGACCGCGATGACAGGCTGGACGGACAGCGTCATGCCTTTGATGACAGGTGATTGGCGGAAGCGCTGGATGATGCGCAGCAGGACGATCAATGCGAGCGCCGACGGTACGACGGTTGCGATCAGGGCAATTAGGAAGCCGGGCCACCCGCCTGCGCTGTAGCCGACATACGCAGCGATTTTCGTGGCGATCGGGCCCGGCAAAGCGTTCGCAAGTGCGAGCATATTTGAGAATTGATCGTTTGAGAGCCAGCTGTATCTGTTTACAACTTCTTCAAACATTAGCGGGATAGACGCAGGTCCGCCGCCATATCCCAGTAGGTTTGCGATAAAAAACGCCATAAATAAATAGATCGATATCATGAGGCTGACATTCCTTTATCTTTTGAATGTTTATTTGTGATTTTGTCTTTCAGTTTAAAATGAAACGCCCCGTACGCTAAGAAAATAATAATGACAAGGCCGGGATTAATCTGTAAAGTTTGCAGGCCGATAAAAGCGATGATAAAAAACAGGATGCCGGTGACCCAGCCGAAACCTTTTAGCGCTTTTTGGCCAAACTCGTACGCCATGATTCCGAGCATTACAGCAATTACCGGCGTGACGGCACCGATCATACCTGCAACAATTGCTGAATGGCTTAACACATTTACAGCCGCAAACAAGCCCACCATCGCAAGACATGTAGGCAGAGTGTGGGCGAGGGTCGCCACAACTGCACCTATTGTGCCTTTTAGCTTAAAGCCCAGATAAGCAGCCATTTTGGTGGCAATCGGTCCGGGAAGCGCATTAGCGATTGCTAATATTTCTCCGAATTCATCATCGTCAATCCATTTATATTTATTGACCGCTTCATGGCGGATCAGCGGAATCACGGAAGGTCCGCCGCCGAACCCTAATATGCCGGTGCGAACCATTGCGGCCGTCATATCCCGATAAGGATGGTTTTTCATTCGTTTCTCTCCTTTACAGCTTCATTCCCATACGGCTTTTGTATCGTTTGATCAGCATCTGGCAATCAACACTGACGACGCCTCGCAATGGATACAGCCGTTTTGTTAAAAATTCTTCCATTTCTTGATCGTTGGCAAAGATCCCATGCATATGCAGCTTGCTCGGGCCTGTCATGTGATAAAGGCTGGTGACCGCAGGCTCTTCCTCAAGCTTAAGAGCGACCTCTTCTAAAAATTGCGGTTCTACCTCGACATTGAAAAACACGGAAACATGAATGCCGATTTTAGCGGGATTGATGACAGCGGTGAATTTTTCAATAACACCGGCTTCAATTAATTGGTTGATACGGGCCTGGACGGCGACCCGTGATAAATCGACTCTTTTGCCAAGATCCGTATAAGAAATTCTGCCTTCTTCATGCAAAATCGTGAGAATTTGTTTATCAGTCTCATCAAGTACAAGGTTGGGGATTTGATATTCATGACTCAATTGCTCCACCTGCTTTCGTAGCCTTTTAGCAATCATTTTATCATAAAAGTTACGTATCGAAATAATAATTTTTCATTTGTTTTCGAAATGAATGCGAAAATATCTTATTATTTGCGAAAAGAAGAAAGTTCGTCAGTTTTTCTGCCGGATCAGTAGATGTGAAAAATCAGGCTCCCTATACTGAAGAAAATTTCTTAAAAAAGGGGACTTGTGATGAACAAATCTGTCATCGGTACAAAGCAAATGGTCGTCAGTCCGCATTACCTCGCTTCTCAAGCCGGAAACCTTATACTGGATAAGGGAGGCAACGCGTTTGACGCCGCTGTTGCGGTGAGTGCTTGTCTTGCGGTTGTGTACCCGCATATGACCGGACTTGGCGGGGATTCCTTTTGGCTGACCTTTCACCAGGAAACAAAGGCAGTAAGAGTCTACAATGGCAGCGGCCGTTCAGGAAAAAACGTAACGAGAGATGTATATAAGGGAAAAAGCGCGATTCCGCTGCGGGGGATTGACAGTGCCATTACCGTGCCGGGAATGGTTGATAGCTGGGATGCGGTCCTGAAGGAGTACGGGCGTCTGTCTCTTGCAGATGTATTGGAGCCCGCACGCGATTATGCCCAAAATGGGTTTCCTGTATCAGCTGATCAGTGTCGTCACACAGAAAAGAATATTGAATTGCTGGCTTCCACGCCTTACACGGCTGACATCTTCACGAGAAGGGGCAAAGCACCTGTCCCGGGAGAGCGATTTGTGCAAAAAGAGCTTGCAGACAGTCTGAACTTGATTGCTGAAAAAGGAAGAAGCGCATTTTATGAAGGAGATCTCGCTCAGCGGATTGTCTCACATTTACAGAATAACGGCAGTTACATGACAATCGATGATTTTAAAGCGCATCGGGGTGAGTGGGCAGCGCCTGTATCAAGTGATTATCGAGGATACAGTGTGTATCAGGCGCCGCCGAATTCTCAGGGATTTACCGGTTTATTAACACTGAACATTTTGGAAAACTATGATTTCACACAAATCGAGCACGGTTCATTTGAGTATTATCATGTGCTTGTGGAGGCGTTGAAAAAGAGTTTTGTAGATCGGAATGCCTTTTTGACTGACCCTGCGTTTGCTGACATTCCGCTTGAAAGGCTTTTAGATAAAAATTATGCGAAACGATTGGCGGGAGAAATCGGCTATCTGGCAGAACCGGCAGAAAGCAGGCCGGTGGGAAGTGATACGGCATATGCGGCAGTAATCGATGCGGATGGCAACGCAGTGTCATTCATTCAAAGCCTGTACTTTGAATTTGGCTCGGCAGTCACTGCCGGTGATACAGGCATATTACTGCAAAACCGCGGATCATTTTTCTCACTGGATGAAAATCATGTCAACACGCTTGAACCGAGAAAGCGCACCTTCCATACGTTGATGCCGGCTATGGTCTGTAAAGGCGGAAAGCCAAAAATTCTGTACGGCACACAAGGCGGCGAAGGCCAGCCGCAGACCCAGACGGCCATCATTACCCGAATGCTGGACTACGAAATGCATCCACAACAGGCAATCAGCGAACCGCGCTGGGTATGGGGCAGAACGTGGGGAGAGGAATACGAAGGTCTCAGAGTCGAGGGCAGATTCACAGACAAAACAATCCAAAAACTGAAAGACAGCGGGCATCTCGTGGAGGTTGTCGGTGACTATGATCCGCTGATGGGACACGCGGCTGCAATCAAAGTTGATGAAGAAGGCTTTCTCCAAGGCGGAGCCGATCCTCGGGGAGACGGAGCGGCTGTGGGGATTTAAATAACTATAGGGTACAAATATAAATCAAAAGCATAAACATAAGGGAGACCTCTACAATGTGGTACATATACTGTTTATCTTCAGGTCTATAATGCCACTCCATAAAAATTCGTATTGAGTCAATCACAATAAAAAATAAAAGAAGCAAATATTCAACTGGAAAAAAGGAGAGTGAAACCACAAACAAAATAAGTAAAGTGATTTCGATCCATTTGTGTGTATTGCTGACATGCTTATATCGCCAGCCGGATTTATCAATACCGTATTTTTTCTTTATAAAAAATTGAGAGGCGAGACTGATGGTAATAGCGATCAGCATTAAAATCCAAAAGTTTGTCATTCCAATTCCTCCTAATCTACCTTTATACGAAGAAAAAGGAAAAACGTTTCATAAAAGAACACCCCGAGCTTACTCTGGGTGTTCTTTTTTTTGATACTTTTTCAGTTTTTTACAGGCGTTATTTATGTAATCATAAGGTCTTTTTGACTAGTTTCTTCTATTTAAATAGTCCTTCTCTTCAGCTGGGACGAATCAGTGTGAATTCTTCCCCCAGCTTGGCATAGTGATTTCCCGCCAAGCGTGAGGCAGGCTTTAATTCATCCGTTAAAATATATCCCTTTTCTGCATCATACACCTTTTCATCTAGGTGGAAGCAGACAACCCTTCCGATGAGCAGATCTGCTGTAGTGATGCCTTGATCATTGTCAAAGGTAATATGCCGCTCTAATTTGCACTCAAAGCGAACGCGGGCTTCCTTAATGCCGGGAACTGAAACAGCTTTGCTTTCAACAGGATGAAGCGAGGTGCGTGTAAGCTCGCTTTCATCCGGCCTTAAGCTTGCAGCTGTTTCATTGATATCTTCAATGATGGCTTCATCACTGACATGAACGACAAATTCTCCGTTCTCCACTGCGTTTCGCGCTGTATCTTTTTGGCGTCCTTCCGTCCTGTTAACAGAAATACTGAGAAGCGGAGGATCTGAGCTGACGACGTTATAAAAACTGAAAGGCGCGGCATTGACCGCTCCTTCTGAAGAAAGTGTTGTCACAAATGCAATGGGGCGGGGAATAACGGTACCTGACAATAGCTTGTATGTGTCTTTGGCACTAAGCTGATCAGCTTGAAATATGTACATAGCAACAACCGCCTTTATCGTTAGGATACCTTGATTATAACGAAATGGTTTAAAGGAAACCAAATGATGCGGGTTGCATATGTTATGTCATGACATATATCTAATACAGGGCAAATAAAAAAATAGGCTTCCGTACCTCCGCCGGCAGCCTATTGAAACAATGAAAACTTAGATTATTTGTATTTCTTTTTGACTACCCAGCAATTGCCGTCTTTCCAGTATTCTTTTTTGCTGTCATAATCATCGTGTCTTTTGTAGTCGTCGCAGTGGTGGTGCGGTTTTTTGTAGTATTTCTTATGGGATCGATAAGATTTTTTGTGTGTACGGCATGACTTCTTATAGCTGCGAGATTTTTTGTAAGAACGGCAAGATTTTTTGTAGCTGCGAGATTTTTTGTAAGAACGGCAAGATTTTTTATAGCTGCGAGATTTTTTGTAAGAACGGCAAGATTTTTTATAGCTGCGAGATTTTTTGTGAGAACGGTACGATTTTTTGTGGCTGCGTGATTTCTTGTGAGAGCAGTATGATTTTTTGTTAGAACAGAATGATTTTTTGTGACTGCGAGATTTTTTGTGAGAGCAGTATGATTTTTTATGGCTGCGAGATTTTTTGTGAGTGCGGTGCGACTTTTTATGACTGCGTTTTTTTCCATGAGGCTCTTGGTATAAATAATCCTTTAAACCTTCTTTTTTTGCGGATTTCACCGCTTCTTTGATGTCAGAATGGGAATAGTGGCCCAATTTGAAATCCTCCTTTTAAAAATGATGTTAAGGATGAAGATCCTTACTACCCTCATAGTACGCGCGGTTTTAAAAAGTGTATAAGTGTTCCGCTGAGATCTTATAAAAATAAAAGCCTAATATTTGTAAGGAGGATTATGGATGAAGAATCAATCCAATTTACCGCTTTATCAGCTGTTTGTTCATCCAAAAGATTTGCGTGAATTAAAAAAGGATATATGGGACGATGATCCGGTGCCAGCTGTGATGAAGGTAAATCAAAAAAGGCTGGATATTGATATCGCTTATCGGGGATCACATATCAGAGACTTCAAAAAGAAGTCATACCATATTTCCTTTTATCAGCCGAAAACATTCCGCGGCGCGCGAGAGATTCACTTAAATGCGGAGTATAAAGACCCTTCCTTGATGAGAAACAAATTGTCTCTGGATTTTTTCTCGGAGCTAGGGACACTGTCTCCAAAGGCAGAGTTTGTGTTTGTAAAGGTGAACGGGAAGAATGAAGGGGTTTATCTTGAACTTGAATCCGTAGATGAATATTATTTGGCGAAAAGGAAGCTGGCTGATGGCGCGATTTTTTACGCGGTGGATGATGATGCTAATTTTTCTCTGATGAGCGATTTGGAAAAGGAAACGAAGACGTCGCTGGAGCTTGGATATGAAAAGAAGACAGGGACTGTGGAAGATGATTTTTATTTACAGGATATGATTTTTAAAATTAATACTGTCCCTAAAGCTCAGTTTAAGTCAGAAGTGACAAAACACGTGGATGTCGATAAGTATTTGCGCTGGCTTGCCGGTATTGTATTCACCTCGAACTATGACGGGTTTGTCCACAACTACGCATTATACAGAAGCGGGGAAACCGGATTATTTGAGGTGATTCCTTGGGATTATGATGCGACCTGGGGCAGGGATATCCATGGAGAGCGGATGGCTGCCGATTATGTAAGAATTCAAGGATTTAATACACTAACCGCCCGGATATTGGATGAATCCGAGTTTCGCAAGTCCTACAAGCGCCTGTTAGAAAAAACGCTCCAATCTCTTTTTACGATAGAATATATGGAACCGAAAATCATGGCGATGTATGAGCGGATTAGGCCTTTTATCTTGATGGACCCATACAAAAAGAATGATGTTGAGCGTTTTGACCGCGAGCCGGATGTGATTTGTGAATATATTAAAAACCGTTCACAATACCTCAAAAATAATTTAAGTATTTTATGAATGTGTGAAAATAGGTATTCTGCTGAAAAAGCGACAATTAGGCTATTGAATTAGTTCAACAAATAAACGTGACACGTATATATGCAATATGTTTATCATCTATGTATAAGTGACTAGGAGGAACTTGAATGAGCAAGAGGAGAATGAAGTATCATTCAAATGATGAAATATCTTATTATAACTTTTTGCATTCAATGAAAGATAAAATTGTTACTGTATATCGTGGAGGTCCGGAATCTAAAAAAGGGAAATTAACTGCTGTAAAATCAGATTATATTGCTTTACAAGCTGAAAAAAAAATAATTTATTATCAGTTGGATCATGTGAAAAGTATTACTGAGGATACCAATAATAGCACCACAGCAATTGAGACTGAGGAAATGCCCGACGCTGACGATTTTCATAGCTTAATCGGACAATTCATGAACCAATCAGTTCAATTTAATCAAGGGGGTCCGGAATCTAAAAAAGGAAGATTGGTCTGGCTGGGAGATGATTACGCTGCGTTAAACACAAATGAGGATGGGGTAGTGTATTTTAATATCCATCACATAAAGAGTATAAGTAAACATGAGCCCGATTTGAAAATAGAAGGACAGACGCCATCAGGTGTCTTGGAAGCTGATGATTTAAGAGAGGTTTTTAAGAGTCTGACTCATAAATGGGTTTCAATTAATCGTGGAGGTCCGGAAGCCATTGAGGGTATCCTTGTAGATAATGCCGACGGCCATTATACTATAGTGAAAAATCAAGAGGTGCTTCGCATCTATTCTTATCACATAAAAAGCATCAGCTTAGGCCCAAAAGGGTCGTACAAAAAAGAGGATCAAAAGAATGAACAAAGCCAGGAAGACAATAATGATAAGGACAGCAATTCGTTCATTTCATCAAAATCATATAGCTCATCAAAATCATATAGCTCATCAAAATCATCTAAACGATCACTAAAATCTTCAGATTATCAATCATCCAAATCTGGTCGTTCGTCACGTTCAAAAAGTTCATCAAAATCATCTAAACGATCACTAAAATCTTCGGATTATCAATCATCCAAATCTGGCTGTTCGTCACGTTCAAAAAGTTCATCAAAATCATCTAAACGATCGCCAAGATCATCAGATTATCAATCATCAAAATCATACAGCTCATCAGGTTCAAAGAGTTCATCAAAATCATCTAAACGATCACCAAGATCTTCAGATTATCAATCATCAAGATCACCAGGTTATTCAAGTTCAATAAAAAGTTCAGGAAAACAAAAGGAAGATTATAGCTATGAAACGATTGTCAGAACGATAGACTATCACTGGAAACGTAAATTTTAATAGATAATGGAGGAGCATCAGATTAAGTGATGCCCTTTTTCAGTTAAAGGAGGAGAATCGTGAAAGGTTTGAATCAATTCCTTAACACAGATGTTGAGGTTGTCATTTCAGGAGATACAAGGTTTGTCGGCACCCTCATAGATATCGGACAGGATATTTTTGTTATTTTTGATGGCTGCAATTATCTTTATATTCCCTTGTTGCATCTTCATCAAATGAAAAAGGCGAAAATAATGACCAGTACTGAGAAGCCATTTTTGATCAATCCGGAAGATCCAATGATAGAGGCAGAAACTCAAGCTTTTTCATATAGAAATACATTAAACAAGGTCAAAGGCCAGTTTATTGAAGTTTATGTAACTGGGGGTCGATCGATCCATGGGTATGTTACAAATGTTTTAAACGATTATATTGTATTTTTCTCACCTGTATTTAAAATACTTTTTATATCTATGCATCATTTAAAATGGTTTACCCCTTATTCAACTGAACAAACACCGTACACTCTTGACAACTCACAATTGCCTGTCGTGCCTTCCAAAGTTCCTCTTGTGCGTAATTTTGAGGAGCAGATCAAAAAAAATATTGGTGAATTGGTCATATTTGATATGGGAGAGGTGCCAGAAAAAGTTGGTCTATTAAAGGATGTCTCTAATAATATCATTGAGCTTATTAACGCAAATGGAGAGCCAATCATTTGGAAGTTAAATCATCTAAAGACAATGCATCTTCCCTAGTGTATGCAAAACTGCCCTCTTGAATAGCAGAAGGCAGTTTTTCGTTTCATACTGTACTAAAGAAATAACCAACTGATCCAAAAATATAAACATGTTAACGTAAAAAGAACAGTCAGCGGAATGATGATAATGGTCGTTTTTATATATTCGCCCCATGAAATACTTTCATCATGCTGTTTTAATATATGCATCCAAATAAGCGTTGCTAAGGTTCCCATAGGTAATAATAATGAACCGATATCACTGCCGATAATATTTGCCAAGTAGATGATTTTTGTTGTTGAAGGATTCAGGGTCATTTCAGTTAAGGTAAAAGTACTGATCATTAAAGCTGGATGGTTGTTAAAGAGATTAGAAAAAACTGAAGTAGAGATACCTGATGCGAAAGTTGCGTGGGCGAGGCTTCCAGAAACGACAGGTTCAAAATAATTCACAAGTAACTCAGTGAATCCAATATTATGCAGACCATAAATTAAGACATACATAGTAAAAGCGAATATAAAAATGTGCCAAGGCGATTTATATAACAAGTCTCTTGGGGAGGTTTTGAAATAAATCCATCTCCAGCTCAACAGGATAAAAGATCCGATGACAGCGACTAGAGGAACAGAAATACCGGTATATGATGCTGCAAATAGACTCATTCTGACGAGAAAAACAAATGCAAGCACAAACAACATGATTTTTGTTTGATTTCGTTCTGGTAAAGGAGCTGATGGCGAATGAAGAGGATGGTACCTTCTATGCCGCAGAGACTGAAAATGGCTCGGTATATCTGGCAGGTTCTTGGGAAGACGTTTATAAAAGAACATAAACAGTAGACAAGTCATAAAAATGAGTCCCATCATACTAGGGACAAACATCATGGCAGTGTGAAGATATAGATCCATTCCAATGATTTTGAGAGAAATTAAATTAACAATATTACTTACGCCAATCGGTGCGCTAGAGGCTGTGGCTATTAAAACACCGCTTAATAAATATGGGGTTTTTTGATGTTTTTTTAAACCTAAATATTTTAGTACAAGCAAAAGGATTGGAGTTGTGATCAAAATGCTCCCATCATTATTCAGGAAAATGGTCATGAGAAAGCAGAGCAAATTGGTTAGCCAAAAAAGCTTGATGCCTGAACCCTTGGATTGTTGGAGCAGTTTTGCAGCCACCCAATAAAAGAAACCAAAGCTTTCTAGTGCAATGGCCATAATCATAGTGGCAAGGATTGTAACCGATGCACCCGTGACTTTTGTTCCGATTTCCCCTAAGTCTGCCAATGACACACTTCCGCACAATAAAACCATTAAAGCACCAAATGTGGCGGGGATAGCTTCATTTAGTCCTTTTGGTCTCCAGAAAATAAAAATCATTGTTACGAAAAAAGCGAGCAATGTGAATATGCCGGTGAACTCAATAATTTACTTCACCTCTCTATCTTTCATTTTTAAAATCAAACTAATGTCCTGCGCTTACTAATGTCCTTGCCAACTATTTGTACTGTATGTATACGTATACTGATATGAAGTTGTACTAAGCGATTATATTAAATTAATAAAATTTCCATAAGAATCCCAAAAGAAAAAAGAGATTGCAAGTATCGTTCATGTACCTGCATCACTCTCTTTAGTTCTTGTCTGCTGACAATTTGAAATATGAATAAAATGCTTTATAAGCGGATTATGATTGTCTTTGCGGTAAGCGATAACCCATTCGGCATTAAGCTGTATTTGGTCCATTTTTCGATAAGTAACATCCAAATTAAATAATTTTTTGGCTGAGGAAGGAACAAATGTCATACCAATTCCGGCGCTGACTAAACCAATCACCATTTGATATTCTGTGGCTTCCTGGACAATGTTGGGTCTGAAGCCCGCTTGTTCACAGAACTGAATAAAATCCATGTATAGAGTAGGCCATGCTTCTTTAGCAACAGTAATAATTGGTTCATCTCTTAAATCCTCAATCGTAATTGATTCCTTAGAAGTCAATGGGTGTTGCTTAGGCAAAGCTAAAACACAAGGGCTGCTTTGGGCGGTTTCGATATGTAAAGCTGTATGCTGTAAGGGAGGATGAAGTATACCAATATCAATGTTGCCCTTTAGTAGCTCCTCTTGCTGCCTAGACGAGGATATTTCACGCAGTTCTATTTTCACAGATGGGAATTTTTTACGATATTCCCGGACAATCGGCGGCAGAAATTCATATGTAGCTGATCCGACAAAACCGATTACGAGAAGGCCTTGCTCGCCGCGGGCCGTCCGCTGTGCCAGTTCAATTCCTTGTCCGATTTGCATCAAGGCCATGCGGCAATGATTTAAAAAGATTTCTCCTGCTGCGGTAAGCTCGACAAATCGTTTTGTCCTTTTCAGAAGCGTAACTCCGACTTCTTCCTCCAGCTGTTTGATCTGCTGGCTGAGAGGAGGCTGCGTCATGTTCAGCCGCCGGGCAGCCTTTCCGAAATGAAGCTCTTCGGCTACTGCGATAAAGTATTGAAGATGGCGAAGCTCCATTCAATATGCATTCCTTTCCATAGGTTAATAATTCGTATTACATATTAATCATAAGGCGAATCGATATTGGAGGTCAATTTCCAAAGAGTGTATAGTGAAACTTATCACAAGATATTTAAAATTTTACGTTTAAAATGCATAATAAGGAGTGAGGGTGTTGACAAAAGCAACAAAAGAACAAAAATCCCTTGTGAAAAACAGAGGGGCGGAGCTTGTTGTTGATTGCTTGGTGGAGCAAGGTGTCACACATGTATTTGGCATTCCAGGTGCAAAAATTGATGCGGTATTTGACGCTTTACAAGATAAAGGACCTGAAATTATCGTTGCTCGGCACGAACAAAACGCAGCATTCATGGCCCAAGCAGTCGGCCGTTTAACTGGAAAACCGGGAGTCGTGTTAGTCACATCAGGACCGGGTGCCTCTAACTTGGCAACAGGCCTGCTGACAGCGAACACTGAAGGAGACCCTGTCGTTGCGCTTGCTGGAAACGTGATCCGTGCAGATCGTTTAAAACGGACACATCAATCTTTGGATAATGCGGCGCTATTCCAGCCGATTACAAAATACAGTGTAGAAGTTCAAGATGTAAAAAATATACCGGAAGCTGTTACAAATGCATTTAGGATAGCGTCAGCAGGGCAGGCTGGGGCCGCTTTTGTGAGCTTTCCGCAAGATGTTGTGAATGAAGTCACAAATACGAAAAACGTGCGTGCTGTTGCAGCACCAAAACTCGGTCCTGCAGCAGATGATGCAATCAGTGCGGCCATAGCAAAAATCCAAACAGCAAAACTTCCTGTCGTTTTGGTCGGCATGAAAGGCGGAAGACCGGAAGCAATTAAAGCGGTTCGCAAGCTTTTGAAAAAGGTTCAGCTTCCATTTGTTGAAACATATCAAGCTGCCGGTACCCTTTCTAGAGATTTAGAGGATCAGTATTTTGGCCGTATCGGTTTGTTCCGCAACCAGCCTGGCGATTTACTGCTAGAGCAGGCAGATGTTGTTCTGACGATCGGCTATGACCCGATTGAATATGATCCGAAATTCTGGAATGTCAATGGAGACCGGACAATTATCCATTTAGACGAGATTATCGCTGACATTGATCATGCTTACCAGCCTGATCTTGAATTGATCGGTGACATTCCGTCCACGATTAATCATATCGAACACGATGCTGTGAAAGTGGAATTTGCAGAGCGTGAGCAGAAAATTCTTTCTGATTTAAAACAATATATGCATGAAGGTGAGCAGGTGCCTGCAGATTGGAAATCAGACAGAGCGCACCCTCTTGAAATCGTTAAAGAGTTGCGTAATGCAGTCGATGATCATGTTACAGTAACTTGCGATATCGGTTCGCACGCCATTTGGATGTCACGTTATTTCCGCAGCTACGAGCCGTTAACATTAATGATCAGTAACGGTATGCAAACACTCGGCGTTGCGCTTCCTTGGGCAATCGGCGCTTCATTGGTGAAACCGGGAGAAAAAGTGGTTTCTGTCTCGGGTGACGGCGGTTTCTTATTCTCAGCAATGGAATTAGAGACAGCGGTACGACTAAAAGCACCAATTGTACACATTGTATGGAACGACAGCACATATGACATGGTTGCATTCCAGCAATTGAAAAAATATAACCGTACATCTGCGGTCGATTTCGGAAATATCGATATCGTAAAATATGCGGAAAGCTTCGGAGCAACTGGCTTGCGCGTGGAATCACCAGACCAGCTGGCAGATGTTCTGCGTCAAGGCATGAACGCTGAAGGTCCTGTCATCATCGATGTCCCGGTTGACTACAGTGATAACATTAATTTAGCAAGTGACAAGCTTCCGAAAGAATTCGGGGAACTCATGAAAACGAAAGCTCTCTAGCACTCTGCGCATCACGACACTGTTTTATGAACAGCACTAAATAAAAGGAGTGAAGGGAAATATGAAACGAGAAAGCAACATTCAAGTGCTCAGCCGCGGTCAAAAAGATCAGCCTGTGAGCCAGATTTATCAAGTATCAACAATGACTTCTCTATTAGACGGAGTATATGACGGAGATTTTGAACTGTCAGAGATTCCGAAATATGGAGACTTCGGTATCGGAACCTTTAACAAGCTTGACGGAGAGCTGATTGGGTTTGACGGCGAATTTTACCGTCTTCGCTCAGACGGAACCGCGACACCGGTCCAAAAAGGAGACCGTTCACCGTTCTGTTCATTTACGTTCTTTACACCGGACATGACGCACAAAATTGATGCGAAAATGACACGCGAAGACTTTGAAAAAGAGATCAACAGCATGCTGCCAAGCAGAAACTTATTTTATGCAATTCGTATTGACGGATTGTTTAAAAAGGTGCAGACAAGAACGGTAGAACTTCAAGAAAAACCTTACGTGCCAATGGTTGAAGCGGTCAAAACACAGCCGATTTTCAACTTCGACAACGTGAGAGGGACGATCGTAGGTTTCTTGACACCAGCTTATGCAAACGGAATCGCCGTTTCAGGCTATCACCTGCACTTCATTGACGAAGGACGCAATTCAGGCGGACACGTTTTTGACTATGTGCTTGAGGATTGCACGGTTACGATTTCTCAAAAAATGAACATGAATCTCAGACTTCCGAACACAGCGGATTTCTTTAATGCGAATCTGGATAACCCTGATTTTGCGAAAGATATCGAAACAACTGAAGGAAGCCCTGAATAAAAGAAAAAAAGAAAGCCCCTTTTACAGGGCTTTCTTTTTATTTGGCTCTTTTCCTGATTTTAGATAAAATAACATCAAAACAGTAAAGGTGTGGTCTGATGAAAATATTGGTTTTGGCAGTTCATCCTCATATGGAGACCTCAGTTGTCAATAAGGCGTGGGCTGAGGAATTGAGTAAACATGACAATATCACAGTACGGGATCTTTATAAGGAATACCCGGATGAAGAAATAGATGTTGCGAAGGAACAGCAGCTGTGCGAGGAATACGATCGGATTGTCTTTCAATTCCCGCTATATTGGTACAGCTCTCCGCCGCTCTTGAAAAAATGGCAGGATCTTGTGCTGACTTACGGCTGGGCTTTTGGTTCAGAAGGAAATGCCTTGCATGGCAAGGAGCTGATGCTGGCTGTATCAACAGGGAGCGAAGCGGAAAAATATCAAGCGGGCGGAGCAAATCATTACTCGATCAGTGAGCTATTGAAACCATTTCAGGCCACGAGTAATCTGATCGGCATGAAGTATCTGCCTCCATATGTGTTCTATGGCGTGAATTATGCAGCTGCAGAGGATATTTCTCACAGTGCAAAACGGTTAGCCGAATACATCCAGCAGCCTTTTGTTTAAAATACAGCCCTGTCCAACATACGGCAGGGCTGTATTTGTTTAAAAATCCGGCAGCTCAGACAGGTTATTTTCCTTGATGCCGTCCGGTTCACTTCGCAAAATGTCACGCCCGTATTTATGGAAGACATCAACATGAGCGAGTTTTCCTGATTTTGCTTCTGACAGCGCAGTAGGGTAGTCGAGCTCTCTTCCTGTATTGGTTTTCACTGCGATAATATTGTCTTCCTCATTTCTTCTAACAGCAATAATTTCTTCTTTTCCAGATGGAACATTTTCTTGATCGACAGTTGTTTGCCGGGCTTTATACGATTCATATGCTGCTTCAAATTGATCCATATTTACACCTCCGCTTTTTAGCGTGAACAAAAATGTCGATGATCATGTAAGGTTTCGACACAGCATACGACAATATTTCCTGAGAAATATCTTGGGAATGCGACAAATCAATTCATAATAAAAGGGATTCCGCATAAATGCGGAATCCCTCTCAATTATTTTGTCATGTGTAAATCCTTTGTTTTCATATAACCTGTCGCACCGCCGTAATCAACGAATACCCAATCAAAATCAAAACCGCCTTTATTCGTTTTACTCCAGCCTAAAAAAGAAACGCTTGTGTCTGCTGGAAGAGTCTTAATGCTCTTTCCGTCAGCGGAAGTATATACTTTTGTTTTTGTTTTGGTTTTTACCGTTGTCGCTGCTTTTACAATGTAATGAGTGGAGACAAATCCTATTTTTCCGTTTTTATACTGAACCTTTGCCCAGTCAGCATTTGAGAAGGAAATCAGCTTTAAGCTATCTCCTAGGTGCAGCGTATCGGCTTTCTGGCTTGATGCGGAAGGCTTCGTTCTGACATTTAGAGCCTCTGCTGATACCAAATAAGAATCAATCGGATAACTGTATAAATCATCAATGCTTACCGTTGTTTCTGGCTGTTGAGCATGGATCGTTCCAGCGCCGCCAGCAGCCGCCGCAGTCATTCCAGCCGCAAGTGCTAATGTTGAAAATATTTTTGTTGGTTTGTTCATGCCGTTCCTCTCCTCACGTAAGAGAAATAATTCATTCTATATCTCTATTCACGTTATCGCAGGTTCCTAAACATCAGACAATTATTTTTGTGTTTCTAGTTTGAGAGGCGCGGATATTGTTTTTTGCACTTTTTTTCCGTGCAAAATATCATCTGCTGCTTCTGTAGCCAATTTACCGATTAATTCAGGCTGCTGAGCTACGGTGGCTGACAGCTTTCCGTCTTTAATGGAAGCGAGCGCATCTTTATTGCCGTCAAAACCGATCACCAATATGTCTTTCCCCGAGCTGTTAATTGCCTCTAGAGCACCGAGCGCCATTTCATCGTTGTGAGCAAAAACAGCTTGGATATCAGGATGTCCCTGCAGCAGGTTTTCCATGACAGTCAGGCCTTTCGTGCGGTCAAAGTCAGCTGATTGTTTTGTGACAACATGGAGCTTTTGGTCTGCGATGTTATGGAATCCTGAGCCGCGTTCCCGTGTGGCAGATGCGCCGGGGACGCCTTCAAGCTCTGCCACCTTTGCTCTTTTTCCAAGTTTGTCGGCAATAAACGCCGCGGCCATTTCACCGCCTTTTACATTATCGGAAGCAACGAGGGTTTCAACTTTTCCTTGTTCGGCAGATCGATCGATTGTTACGACGGGCACACCGACTGCGTTTGCAGATTCTACTGCCGTTGAGATCGCCGAAGAATCAGTCGGGTTGATTAATAATGCATCAACACCTTGCTGAATTAAATCTTCCACGTCACTCGTCTGTTTCGATGAATCATTTTGTGCATCAACAATGATGACTTTCATTCCCCGTTTTTTAGCTTCTTTTTCGATACCCTTTTTTAATGAGACAAAAAAAGGATTATTAAGTGTTGAGACGGACAAGCCAATGGTGAATTCCTTTTTGTTCCCCGAGTTTGACGGCTTTGCCCATTGGGGAGGCTCAAGCGAACAGGCGGTTAACAAAAATAATGATAACGTTAAAATGACGGATACAGCCTTTTTCATGTGAAAACCCTCCTAAGCTGACTTCTTGCGGTCTAATAATACCGCAATCAAGATAACAATCCCTTTGACAACCAGCTGATAAAATGATGAGACGCCAAGCAGATTAAGTCCGTTATTAAGTGTGCCGATGATCAGTACCCCGATTAACGTGCCGACAATGCGTCCTCGGCCGCCAGAAAGACTTGTTCCGCCTAAGACGACTGCCGCGATAGCATCAAGTTCGTACGATTCCCCCGCAGTCGGCTGGGCCGAATGCAGGCGGGAAGTCAATATGGCACCTGCAAGAGCGGATAAAAGCCCGGCTAAAGAATAGATCATCACTTTCACGCGCGTCACTTTGATGCCTGAAATGAGCGCGGCTTTCTCGTTGCCGCCGATTGCGTACGTCCGGCGTCCGAATGGTGTTTTATGAAGAAGCACCCAAAGGATGACAAAGGCAAGAACCATCGTAATCGCCGGTACAGGAATGCCTAAAAAGTAACCGCGTCCGAACATCTGAAAAGCGTAGTTTGTGCCAAGTCCGGTAATCGGATTTCCATCTGTATACACTAGCGTCAGTCCGCGAAACACAGTCATGGTCGCAAGCGTGGCGATAAAGGGCGCCATTTTTCCTTTAGTAATCAATAATCCGTTGATCATGCCTAGTACGGCACCAATGATACAGCCAAGGATGATCGCGAGAACCGGATCGACACCGGACACAATCATCCCCGCAACTAAAGCACTGGACAGGGCAAGAATAGCGCCGACAGAAAGATCAATGCCGCCTGTCAAAATGACAAAGGTCATCCCGAACGCAATTAATCCGTTAATGGCGACCTGGCGAAGCAGGTTTAAAATATTCAGCGGTTCAAGAAAGCTGGGATTTAAAATAGATACAATGATAACGAGAATAAATAAACCAAGAAACGGGCCGAGTTTTTGCATGACTCCGTCGAAGTGAATCCGTTTTTGTTCTGTTTGCAGTTGTTCCGTTTTCATATTACCGCCCTCCCGTGGCAAGTGTCATAATTCGTTCTTGTGTTGCTTCTCGCGCATGGATTTCTCCGCTGATTCTGCCTTCATGGACAACGATAATCCGATCGCTCATTCCCAGAATTTCAGGCAGCTCTGATGACACCATGATGATAGCGACGCCGCGTTCGGTCAGCTCATTCATCAGCGTATAAATCTCTCGTTTGGCGCCAACATCCACACCTCTGGTTGGCTCATCCAAGATAAGCACTTTCGGTCCGATGCCGATCCACTTGGCTATCACCACTTTTTGCTGGTTTCCTCCTGATAAATGGCGTGCGTGCGTTTCCGGTGATGCTGTTTTGATAGTGAGGCGTTTGATTAACAGATCGACAAATTCAGCCTCCCGCTTATGATCAATGAGACCCTTTGGTGAGAAGCTGGACAGATTGGGCAGGGCAATATTTTCGCGGATCGAGGTGTCGAGCAGGAGCCCTTCATCCTTGCGATTCTCTGTAATAAAGCCGAGACCTTTTTTCACGGCTTCCTGCGGGTTCTTAATAGCCGTTTTTTTCCCAGCGATCCATATCTCACCCGTGTCCAGCCTGTCAACGCCGAACAGCGCTCTCATCATTTCTGTCCGGCCGGCTCCCATTAATCCTGAAACACCGACGATCTCACCGGAACGCACATAGAAGCTGACATCCTCAAAACTCCCTTTTACGGAGGCATTTTTCACCTCGAATACTTTGTCACCGAGAGAAGGAGTGCGTTTTGGATATCGTTCAGTCAGCTCCCGTCCGACCATTTTTTTGACGACTTCATCAAAATCAGTTTCTGAGATGTTTGTTGTATCTACCGTTTTTCCGTCACGCATGATGGTAATTCTGTCGCAAATCGCAAAAATTTCTTCCATGCGATGCGAAATATAGACAATGGAGACGCCGTTCTTTTTTAACGCTGTAATGACCTCAAAGAGCTTGCTGATTTCACGTTCAGTCAACGCTGCGGTCGGTTCATCCATAATGATGACCTCGGCATTTGTCATAAGCGCTTTTGCGATTTCGATCATTTGCTGCTGTCCGACGGAACATTCGCCGGCTTCTTGATCAAGAGAAAGAGAGACGGAGAGTTTGTCAAACTGCTCCTTTGCTAGCGCTTTCATTTTTCTTGTTTGTAAGACGCCCAGCTTGGAGGATATCTCTTTACCGATAAATAGATTCTCAAGAACGGTCATTTCCGGCCAGATATTCAATTCCTGATGGATAAAGGCTATTCCATGCTGTTCCGCTTCTTTTGGATTGGAAAAATACGTTTCGTTTCCGTTTATGCTGATTTGACCATGATCCGATTTGTGCAGGCCTGTCAAAATGTTCATAAGCGTGGACTTGCCGGCGCCGTTTTCTCCCATTAATGCGTGAACCTCGCCAGGCATGAGCTGAAAGGAAACACCTGACAGCACCTGGTTTTTTCCGAATGCTTTATGAATGTCTTTCATTTCAATCTGCATGTTTCATCCTCCTTTCTAGAAAAGCACACCCGCCTGCAGGATGCAGTTGGCATATGGTGTGAATTCTCCTGTTCTTATGACTGCCTTTGCTTCTTTTGTCAGCAGCTTAAACTCCTCGTGAGAAAGGTATTCAATCTCTTGTTCAGAGAAAAGATTTTCTAGAAATTTCGCATTCTCCTGATTGGATGCTTTTATGTCAGCTGCAGCAATGACTTTTTCGATGACCATCTCGTCAGCGAGCACTGCCGCTGTATCTTGGAAAGCCGGAAGGCCCGGCTTCAGTGAAAGATCAATTTTCAAAACGCCGTCAGGAACCGGCAGTCCGGCATCCGCGATGACAATTTTATCAGTGTGGCCAAGGTCGGCTAAAATCTTGGCAAGATGGCTGTTCAGTATACCGTGTTTTTTCATGACAGCAGCTCCTCTACTTTATTTCTTGTCGGCATTCCGCCTTGGGCACCGAAGGAACAGACAGAAAGGGAAGCGGCACGATTGGCAAACCGCAATGCGGCTTCAATGTCTTTTCCCTCAGCCAGGGCCACGGCAAATGCTGCGTTAAACGTATCACCGGCTCCGGTTGTATCAACGGGCTCTACAGGGAAGGACGGGATGAGCACCTCTTTGCTGCCAGCCGAATAGCGGACGCCTTGTTTTCCTTCCGTAATAAAGAGCTTTGCCGGATAAAGCGCCAGAGCTTCAGAAATGGTAAGCTCAGGGAATAAAATCGAAGCCTCGTGTTCATTTGGCGTCAGATAGGTGGCGTGATCAATTGTTTCCTGCTTGAGCGGGCGGGCCGGTGCTGGGTTTAGCATGATCGGGATATCATGAGAATGGCAGTATTTGCACACCTCATCAACCGTTTCTTCTGGGATCTCCTGCTGAATCAGCACCATATCGACCTTTTCAATCTGTTCGAGCGCGTTTAACGCATACGCTGGGGTGATGTCATCGTTCGCGCCTTTGACAACGACAATGCTGTTGTCGCCTTCAGCAAGCACAATATGAGCGGTTCCGCTTTCCGTATGTGTAACCGGTTCCATATAGTCAGTGCAAACGCCGTTAGCTTTGAGATTATTCAAAATAGCTGTTCCATAATGATCGTCTCCGACCTTGCCAATCATAAACACTTGCGCCCCAAGTCTGGCTGCGGCAACGGCCTGATTTGCTCCTTTGCCGCCCGGCACAGTCTGAAATGACGTGCCAAGAACCGTTTCACCGGCTTTTGGGCGTTTGTCCGAGGTGACCACTAAATCCATAGAACAGCTACCAATCACACAAATATTACGCATCTTAATCTTCCTTTCTTGTCGTCTTTCTTCCTATATAGGTGACAGGCATTTGAATTGCCGTTTCTGCCAGCGGCTGTTTTTTGATGATACCCAAAAGCAGTTTGGCAGCTTCTCTCCCCATATCATATGCGGGCTGTTTAATTGTAGAAAGTGGCGGGAACAGAAGTCCGCTTTGCGGAATGTCATCATAGCCGATAATTTGAATGTCCTCCGGCACGTTTTTTCCGCGCCGCAATGCTTCATGTAAAACGGCAGCGGCTTGAATATCATTACTCGCGATCACACCATCTGTCGCTGGATAAGCGGCAAACAGCTCCTTCGCCATCGATTGTGCATCTTTAATTGAAAATGAAGCCGTCTCAATGACCTGAAAATCAACTTCAGCCTGCTTTAAGATTTCCAAAGCACCGTTAAATCGATCTTGAGCGGTCGGCAGGTGAGCGGGTCCTCTCAAGAGCGTAATGCGCTGGCTTTTTCCGTGAATGATAGCCTGAGCGGCTAACTTTCCTCCTGTATAGCCGTCACTGGACACAGAAGGAGCCCCTTCAAGTGTTCTGTCCAGAAAAACAACTGGATAATTCATGCCGCTGTATTCCTCGAGATCCGGGTAATTTGTTGCGGCAATAATGCCTGCGACATGATTTTGCTTAAAGGTTTGAAGGTATTCAAGTTCTTTTTTCAATTCCTCGTCACTGTTGCCGAAAATAAGGCGATAGCCTTCCCGGTTCAATTCATCCTCCGCACCGCGGGCAAGCTGGGGGAAGAAAGGGTTTGTGATATCCGGGAGCAAAAGTCCGATCAGTCGGGATTCTCTTTTATATAGAGATCTGGCGACTTCATTCGGGTAATAGTTCAGCTTCGCCATCGCAGCTATGACACGCGTTCGCGTTTCTTCGTGTACATAGCCGTTATCATTCAGGACGCGGGAAACCGTCGCAACTGAAACGCCCGCCGCTCCGGCGACATCTTTAATTGTAGCCAAAACAGCTCCTCCTTGTTTATGTAACCGTTTACATAGATAGATTATCATGAACAATCCGAAGTTAGCAATAAAAATATCAAAAGAAATCTACTTGTAAATTGTATATATAATTGAAAAATTTAAGGTTTTCACTCTTTTTTTGACAAAGTCTTCACAAATATGGATGAAGATTTCTTGAACAAATATTAAGTTTTATTAAAATTGTTTCAAAGTCATGCGTTTAGACCTGTAAATGGTGAGAAACAGAAAAGACTATCATCCCAGAAAATGTTTAATTATGTTAGAGAATTCGGACTCGTATGTTTAGCGTTTTCATGGCTGGTCCCATTAGTCATTTTGGAATGGGCCTAATATTGCCGCTTCCATGCAGAAAGGATGACATTATGACCTTGTCCTTAAGAAACAGGATAAAACTATTTTGTGTTCATAAGAACCGGAAACACGCATGATAGCAGGAGATGCTTGATAACACAGGCTGAAAAAAGATTGATTTGAAATGCATATTAAATACAAACAGCGGGGTGTGACTATACGTCCAGAAGGATATCAGGAGAAAAATGAAAGCGCATTTTCTTTGGTTTTTAAAAAAAGTGATAAGGTGTAAGTCCTGCTGTTTTCCAAAAATAGAAAACAGTTTGTAGGTATAAAATCTCTTTCAAAAGAGAAGTTTGGCTTAGTCGATTAGGGAAGATTATGTTACATAATGCCGATTGAGAATTCATAGTGATTCTATATACTGATGAATGAATTTACAACAATATAGAAGGAGATGTCGAAAAGCAATGTGGTTACTCATTATAGCCTGTGCTGTCATACTGGTCATCGGAATATTAGAAAAACGACGACATCAGAAAAACATTGATGCCCTCCCTGTTCGGGTGAATATTAACGGCATCCGCGGAAAATCGACTGTGACAAGGCTGACAACCGGAATATTAATAGAAGCCGGTTACAAAACTGTTGGAAAAACAACAGGAACAGATGCAAGAATGATTTACTGGGACACACCGGAGGAAAAGCCGATTAAACGGAAACCTCAGGGGCCGAATATCGGAGAGCAAAAAGAAGTCATGAGAGAAACAGTAGAAAGAGGGGCTAACGCGATTGTCAGTGAATGCATGGCTGTTAACCCAGATTATCAAATCATCTTTCAGGAAGAACTTCTGCAGGCCAATATCGGCGTCATTGTGAATGTTTTAGAAGACCATATGGATGTCATGGGGCCGACGCTTGATGAAATTGCAGAAGCGTTTACCGCTACAATTCCTTATAATGGCCATCTTGTCATTACAGATAGTGAATATACCGAGTTCTTTAAACAAAAAGCAAAAGAACGAAACACAAAAGTCATCATTGCTGATAACTCAAAAATTACAGATGAATATTTACGTAAATTTGAATACATGGTATTCCCTGATAACGCTTCTCTGGCGCTGGGTGTGGCTCAAGCACTCGGCATTGACGAAGAAACAGCATTTAAGGGAATGCTGAATGCGCCGCCAGATCCGGGAGCAATGAGAATTCTTCCGCTGATCAGTCCGAGCGAGCCTGGGCACTTTGTTAATGGGTTTGCCGCAAACGACGCTTCTTCTACTTTGAATATATGGAAACGTGTAAAAGAAATCGGTTACCCGACCGATGATCCGATCATCATCATGAACTGCCGCGCAGACCGTGTCGATCGGACACAGCAATTCGCAAATGACGTATTGCCTTATATTGAAGCAAGTGAACTAATCTTAATCGGTGAAACAACAGAACCGATCGTAAAAGCCTACGAAGAAGGCAAAATTCCTGCAGACAAACTGCATGATCTAGAGTATAAGTCAACAGATGAAATTATGGAATTGTTAAAGAAAAGAATGCACAACCGTGTCATATATGGCGTCGGCAATATTCATGGTGCCGCAGAGCCTTTAATTGAAAAAATCCACGAATACAAGGTAAAGCAGCTCGTAAGCTAGGGGGAAATGCAGACATGTTCGGATCAGATTTATACATCGCACTAATTTTAGGTGTACTACTCAGTTTAATTTTTGCGGAAAAAACAGGGATCGTGCCGGCAGGACTTGTTGTACCGGGATATTTAGGACTTGTGTTTAATCAGCCGGTCTTTATTTTACTTGTTTTGCTAGTGAGCTTGCTCACGTATGTCATTGTGAAATACGGTTTATCCAAATTTATGATTTTGTACGGACGCAGAAAATTCGCTGCCATGCTGATAACAGGGATCGTACTGAAAATCGCATTTGATTTTCTATACCCGATTGTACCATTTGAAATCGCAGAATTTAGAGGAATCGGCATCATCGTGCCAGGTTTAATTGCCAATACCATTCAGAAACAAGGTTTAACTATTACGTTCGGAAGCACGCTGCTATTGAGCGGAGCGACCTTTGCAATCATGTTTGTTTACTACTTAATTTAATGTAAGGTGTGTCAAACGATGAAAAAAGAACTGAGCTTTCATGAAAAGCTGCTAAAGCTGACAAAACAGCAAAAAAAGAAAACCAATAAGCACGTATTTATTGCCATTCCGATCGTTTTTGTCCTTATGTTCGCTTTCATGTGGGCGGGAAAAGCGGAAACGCCGAAGGTCAAAACGTATTCTGACGACGTACTCTCAGCCTCATTTGTAGGCGATATTATGATGGGACGCTATGTTGAAAAAGTAACGGAGCAAAAAGGGGCAGACAGTATTTTTCAATATGTTGAACCGATCTTTAGAGCTTCGGATTATGTAGCAGGAAACTTTGAAAACCCGGTAACCTATCAAAAGAATTATAAACAAGCAGATAAAAAGATTCATCTGCAGACGAATAAGGAATCAGTAAAAGTCTTGAAGGACATGAATTTCACAGTTCTCAACAGCGCCAACAACCACGCAATGGATTACGGCGTTCAGGGCATGAAAGATACACTTGGAGAATTTGCGAAGCAAAACCTTGATATCGTTGGAGCGGGATACAGCTTAAGTGATGCGAAAAAGAAAATTTCGTACCAGAAAGTCAACGGGGTAACGATTGCGACGCTTGGCTTTACCGATGTGTCCGGGAAAGGTTTTGCGGCTAAAAAGAATACGCCGGGCGTGCTGCCCGCAGATCCTGAAATCTTCATCCCTATGATTTCAGAAGCGAAAAAACATGCGGACATTGTTGTTGTGCAGTCACACTGGGGACAAGAGTATGACAATGATCCAAATGACCGCCAGCGCCAGCTTGCAAGAGCCATGTCTGATGCGGGAGCTGACATCATCGTCGGCCATCATCCGCACGTCTTAGAACCGATTGAAGTATATAACGGAACCGTCATTTTCTACAGCCTCGGCAACTTTGTCTTTGACCAAGGCTGGACGAGAACAAGAGACAGTGCACTGGTTCAGTATCACCTGAAGAAAAATGGAACAGGACGCTTTGAAGTGACACCGATCGACATCCATGAAGCGACACCTGCACCTGTGAAAAAAGACAGCCTTAAACAGAAAACCATTATTCGCGAACTGACGAAAGACTCTAATTTCGCTTGGAAAGTAGAAGACGGAAAACTGACGTTTGATATTGATCATAGTGACAAACTAAAATCTAAATAAACGGAGTGATAAAGATGAAATTTGTCAAAGCCATCTGGCCATTTGTTGCCGTAGCCATCGTGTTCATGTTTATGTCAGCTTTTAAATTCAATGATCAGCTGACAGATCAGGAAAAACAGAAGATTGATATGGAAATGAATAAAATCCAACAGCAGGAAGAACCGGTAAACGCCAATAAATAATTCAAAAAAGAGAGTGTCTGATGAGACACTCTCTTTTTATTTGCCCAGCATATTCATTCTGTAAAAATATCAAAAAGTCTCTTAACATATTCAAAAAAATACCGATGTTAAAACTGCAAAAAGAGGAGGAGATAATAAAAGTGAACACACTGGCAAACTGGAAGAAGTTTTTGCTTGTGGCGGTTATCATTTGTTTTTTGGTTCCAATTATGACAAAAGCGGAGATTGCGGAAGCTGATACATCATCAGAATTGATTGTCAGCGAAGCAAAAAACCTGCTTGGATATCAGTATAAATATGGCGGGGAAACGCCGAAAGAGGGTTTCGATCCATCAGGATTGATACAATATGTGTTCAGTAAGGCTGATATTCATCTGCCGAGATCTGTAAACGACCAGTATAAAATCGGAACAGCTGTAAAGCCGGAAAACCTGAAGCCGGGTGATATTTTGTTTTTCAAGAAAGAGGGAAGCACCGGCACTGTTCCGACACATGACGCCCTTTATATCGGAGACGGCCAAATGGTTCACAGTACACAGTCAAAAGGGGTTATCATCACCAATTACAAAAAAAGCAGCTATTGGAGCGGAACTTATATCGGGGCGAGACGAATCGCTGCCGATCCGGCAACGGCTGATGTTCCTGTCGTACAGGAGGCTGAAAAATATATCGGTGTCCCATATGTGTTTGGCGGAAGCACGCCGTCAGAGGGCTTTGATTGCTCGGGGCTTGTGCAATATGTGTTTCAACAGGCACTCGGCATTTATCTGCCACGATCAGCCGAACAGCAGTGGGCAGTGGGCGAGAAGGTAGCCCCTCAGAACATAAAGCCTGGTGATGTCGTCTATTTCAGCAATACGTATAAAACGGGAATTTCACATGCAGGCATTTATGCGGGCGCAGGCAGGTTCATTCAGGCAAGCCGGTCAGAAAAAGTAACCATTTCCTATTTGTCAGAGGATTACTGGAAATCGAAGATGACGGGTATTCGCCGATTTGACAACCTGACAATCCCGAAAGAAAATCCGATTGTTTCCGAAGCGACGCTTTATGTCGGAGAAGTACCTTATAAACAGGGCGGAGTAACACCTGAGACAGGATTTGATACAGCTGGATTTGTCCAATATGTATACCAGAAAGCAGCTGGTATTTCCCTGCCTCGATACGCAACAAGCCAGTACAATGCCGGAACTAAGATTGAGAAGGCGGACCTGAAGCCGGGAGACATTGTGTTCTTTCAATCAACAAGCTTAAATCCCTCCATCTATATCGGAAACGGACAAGTTGTTCATGTCACATTATCAAACGGCGTGACCATCACCAATATGAACACGAGCACATATTGGAAGGATAAATACGCAGGAAGTATACGGGTGCAATAAAAGAAAAAGACTCCAATCTCTGGAGTCTTTTCTTTATGCATATTGTCCTGAAAGAAGCTGGTCTATAAAGTAGGCCACACCATTTTCGTCATTGCTTTTTGTGACAAAGGTGCTTTTTTCTTTTAATTCATCAATCGCATTTTCCATGGCGATACGGTGTCCGGCGACTTCAAACATGGATAAATCGTTTGGACTATCGCCGATCGCATAGATATCCTGTGGTTCAATTCCGTATAGGTCAGCGAGCTTTGTTAACGCGCGTCCTTTTCCTGACGAGGCCGGCAGGATTTCGATAATATGTTTTCCTGAAGAGGTTTGAGCCAGTTTTTTATGATGCTTCAGTTCTTCCTTCGCTTGTTTCAGCTTGTCCATATCAAAGGAGAAGCAAAGAAGCTTATAAATGTTTTCACTCCCGTCAAAAACCGATTCGATATGAGGGATTGGTTTAATGCCAAACTGTTTGAATTGAGTCATGGCTCCTTGCCACAATTCATCCGTCTGCTCGTTTGGGTTTGCGCTCTTTAGAATGTCAAGCTCCGCGTGCAGCTTAGCTTCGCCGTCAAAAGGAGATAGCAGATGGTCATCTGTATATACCTCAAAATAAATGTTTTTTGAAAGTAAGTAATCAGCAATCGCTTTACCAGCTTCCTGATCCATTAATGTCCGGCTGATCAAACGGTAACCCGTGTCATGGATCGTACCGCCATTAGCTGCAATGATAGGGATGTCCAAGTCATTCAGCAGCGCTTTTACATCAAATGTCGCTCTTCCCGTGCAAATGGTGACGAGGATGCCGGCATCAACGGCCCGCTTGATCGCCTCTCTGTTTTCCACAGAAATGACGCTTTCTTTATTCAGTAATGTTCCGTCAAGATCAATCGCAATACATTTCATATGTAGGGGAACCTCCTTAAAAATGAAGCTGCTTCGTGTAGTATGTTCAGCTTGCCTGTGAAACATAATCCATATAAATTAAGGCTAATCGTTACTTTGATAATTTTCAATAAGGAAATATGTAAAACGGGATGGCGTAATCGCCATCCCGTTCATTATACACCTAAATCGTTTTGCAGCTCTTCTTTAACTTCCTGCAGCTTTTGCTGATTCAATTTGAAATAATAGACTCCGGCAGGTTCATAATCATAACCCGTCAGCTGAATAGACTCAACTGATTTCAATGAAGTGATGAACGGGAACAGGCCGATGGCATCTTTAAGAGATAAGTTCATTTTTAAATTTTGCCCCATCGTATCCACAATATCATCATAAGCCGGAATTGAGCTCAATGATTTTGATTTATCTATAATGGCGCTCAGCACTTCCATTTGTCTTTGCCCGCGTAAAAGGTCACTGTCTGCTTTACGTGTTCTTACGTAAGCGAGCGCTTCTTCACCATCAAGCGTATGTGTTCCTTTTTGAAGAACGACTTTACCTTTTGTATCTTTTTTGATTTGCTGAATGACTTTATCGCTTTTTACCGTTACTTTGACGCCATTTAACTCGTTTACGACGTCTTCAAAAGCCGTGAAATTGCTTTCTACGACATAATCGACGGGAATATCCAGCATTTGTTCAACTGTTTTCACAGTCAGGTCAACGCCGCCGTAGGCGTGAGCATGTGTGAATTTATCATACCCGTGGCCTGGGATATTTACATAGGCATCACGCGGAATGCTCAGCATTTTAGCTGTTTTTTCTTTCCGATTAAATGTAACCAGCACATTCGCGTCACTTCTTGCCTGATCGACGGTCTCGCCGTTTTTCTCCCTGGCATCAATTCCTAAGAGCAATACAGAAAATGAATCTTTTCCAGGATCAAATTCTTTGATCCGTTTTACGGATTGTTCTCCGCGTGCAAGGCTGACGTGAGCTTCCTTAGAAGCATTGTTCAGCTTTACAAAAGCGTAGGCGCCGACAGAGCCTGCCGCAATGACTAGAAAAGCCATTAAACCGGCAACGACTTTCACCCATTTTCTCAGTTTTCTCTTTTTCTTTCTGCGTTGTGTTCGTTCTTCCATATATCAATACCTCACGTTTCTTTAATATTTGAAGCGTACCATTCTATTTGCCATGGGGCAACTCCTCGAAAGACATTTTTCGATAAATATTCCTATATTTATAAGTTCTTGTTTTTGAAAATTGATAATGATGATGTGCTGAATCACCTTATATTGGACGCCGCAGCAGGTAAAATGTTTCAGTGACATTGAAAAAAATACAAGTAAATGATTGGAAAACCTATGATCAGCAAAATAAAAAGGTTTAATAGCCGGAAAAAGAGGCTAAAAGATTTCTAAAAAAATCCCACAGACAATGTCATTGCAGCTGATGGAGAAAGGGAGTCATTTTTATGAAAAAGCAGTCAAATATATGGCTTTATTTTTTCGGAGCTCTTGGAGGCGCGTTATATGGCTATGATACCGGAGTGATTTCCGGAGCTATTTTATTTATGAAAAAGGAGTTAGGCTTAAACGCGTTTACAGAAGGTCTTGTTGTCAGCTCCTTGCTGGTTGGGGCGATATTAGGCTCAGGAGCAGCCGGCAAGCTGACTGACCGTTTCGGAAGAAAAAAAGCAATTATGGCAGCCGCGCTGCTGTTTTGTATAGGCGGTCTTGGTGTGGCACTGGCCCCAAATACGGGAGTCATGGTGCTGTTTCGCATCATTTTGGGACTTGCAGTCGGAACATCGACGACAATCGTGCCCCTTTATTTATCTGAACTGGCGCCAAAACATAAACGCGGGGCGCTGTCATCACTGAATCAGCTGATGATCACGGTCGGCATCCTTCTTTCTTACATTGTCAATTACATATTTGCCGATGCCGAAGCGTGGCGCTGGATGCTTGGATTGGCTGCCGTGCCGTCATTGCTCTTGCTCATTGGCATTTTGTTTATGCCGGAGAGCCCGCGCTGGCTGTTCACGAATGGCGAAGAAAGCAAAGCGAAGAAAATTCTTGAAAAATTGCGTGGCACAAAAGATATTGATCAGGAAATACATGATATAAAAGAAGCGGAAAAGCAGGATGAAGGCGGCCTGAAGGAGCTGTTCGATCCATGGGTGCGCCCAGCGCTTATTGCAGGTTTGGGACTCGCTTTTTTGCAGCAATTTATCGGAACGAATACGATCATCTACTATGCGCCAAAGACCTTTACAAACGTCGGATTCGGAAACTCCGCTTCGATTTTAGGCACGGTCGGAATCGGCACAGTCAATGTTGTCATGACATTAGTAGCGATTAAAATCATCGACAAGATTGGAAGAAAGCCGTTATTGCTATTCGGGAATGCGGGAATGGTGATCAGCTTGATCGTTCTCGCTTTAGTAAATCTCTTTTTCGATAACACTCCGGCTGCCTCATGGACGACCGTCATTTGTTTAGGCGTGTTTATCGTTGTCTTTGCGGTCAGCTGGGGACCGGTTGTGTGGGTGATGCTTCCTGAATTGTTCCCCCTTCACGTCAGAGGAATCGGGACCGGTGTTTCGACCTTAATGTTGCACGTTGGGACACTGATTGTTTCACTAACCTATCCAATATTAATGGAAGCGATCGGAATCAGTTATTTATTCCTGATTTATGCCGCGATCGGTATCATGGCGTTCTTATTTGTTCGATTTAAAGTGACAGAGACAAAGGGAAAAAGCCTTGAAGAAATTGAGCAGGATTTACGGGACAAAAACGGACAGGGAGGAGCGGCCGGAAAACAGCAGACTGTCGGAACATAAAAAAGGGTGCGCGATCATGCGCACCCTTTTGATTGCTTACTTTCCCACCGTGCCAAAGTTAATGATTTTAAAAGAAATATCGTACTTAAAATCAGTCTCAGAAAATATTTCATCCCAATGCCCTTTTACTTTATTCCAGTAGTCAGGGTGTTGAATCCTTATGTGGTCTGATAAAAAGACCGGATCGGTTTTATACTCGTGCTGCAGTTTATCCATCACCTGCTTTACATCTCGTTCAAGCTTTTTTTCAAAAATGTTTTCCAGCCTGTGCAAATAACTTTTGCTAAAGGAGTTTTCATTCGGGTTTTGGTCTTCTGTCAGGATGCCCTTTGTTTTAACAGAAATCTGAAAGACAGGCTTTCCGTTTTCAATGACGGGCTTAATTTTCGTTTTCGACTTTTTAATTTCAAACGTAATCGGATGTCCTTTATCTGTCGTTGGCATGACACCGCCTTGGATCGTCCCCATGACCCATGTCAGTGTTTGGGTTTCATCAGCTGAAAGAAACCCAACGAGTTTATTGCTGCCTCTTTTGATAACGCCTGAACCGTCATACTTGGCTTTTCCCTTTTGGTTTTTTACGGCTTGAATAAGAAAACTGTAGCCATTTTGGCAATAGATAGAAGCTCTGCCGATACGAAGCGGCATCATAATCTTCCCGTTATACCCGCTGTTATTGGTCAGATCAATTAGCTTTTCGGAAGGCATCGGCAGCTGCTGCTTCGGACTTCCTTTTGTGAAAATATCTCCGGCTTTCCCTCTTGCTGCCATCAAATAGCTGCTGCGCCGCAGCTCATCATCCCGGATAAAATGATTGAAGACCTGATCTATGTTTTGATTCCTCATTAGCTTTTCTCCAAGAAGAATGACTTTTAAATGATCGCTATAAATAGGAGGGTCCTTGATGGATACATCACTGACTGCTTCTAGAATGGTTTTCCCATGGGATGTCACATTAACAAATTCGGGTTTTCCGGATGCTTGGCTGTCTTCACTTTGGGGAAGAAGGTTTTGGTATGTTAATTTATACTGGTGGTCATCCGTTTCATCGAGCGCAAGTCCTCTCGCGAAAGACAATTTTTCAATATTTTTTACATCCCAGCATCCGCAGAGCATCTGCAGCATCAGAACCATTACAAAAAGTTTCAGCATTGTCTTCATTGCAGCTGCCCCCTCCCCAGTTTTTTCTGTATCCAGCTTAAAAACCAGATGAAAAATGGTATTACAATGATGCCTAGAAATATATATCCGAGAAGTGTACCGTAATAAAACACGGCATTAAGATCTTCAGGAAACATTGATAGAAAAAATGTAACAGCCAGCAATGCAGTAAGCAGCCAAGGATTGTTTTTATTTTTCAGGTGGAAGATATCTGTTAATCCGATATGCGCCCCTTTAAAGGAGCCGAGCATACATGCAAATTGCTGTGCTGTCCAAGTTAACTGTAAAAACAGGTCAAACCGTTCAATAAAAATGCCCGGGATTTCTAATGCATGAATGAGTGAAATCGTCGGCCACGTCACTGTTTTTGCCTCAGCCACACTCATACAGCCAATGACAATAAACAAAGTAATGCTGTAGAAAACAGTTGAGGTTACAATACCAAAGGCGACAGCTTTTTTTACCTGCTTTGGATCTTTCATAAAGGGAACGAGATAAAAAATAATTTCAAATCCAGAAAAATATAAAAGGGTTTTAGGAAATAAAGAAAAAAAACTTTGAAAGCCGCCTTCAAAAACGGGCCGTATAAAATCTAACTGAAACAAACGAAAGCTAAACATCAAAAGCATGAGAAAAATAATAATTGTAATAGGGAAGATATATGCATATACCTTCGCAATGGGGTATACGCCCCCAGCCACATGATAAATGGCAACTGCCAGAAAAATGATCACAACAACCGCCATCGGTGTGTTTTTTAAAAGAAAGAATCCGACAACCTCGCCTAAAATCCGTGTCTGAAAACATACGATACCGATAAAATACAGGGAAATAAATACATTCAAAAAGAAACCAACCACTTTTCCCGCTGCAATGCTGTTGAGCTCAAAAATCGTTTTCCCGCTGTTTCGTTGAAGAAAAGGCAAAAAAAGCAGAGAAAAAATAATAAAAATAACGCCCTGCAGCAGGATCATGATCCATCCAATCGGACTGTCGGTTTCAGCGGCTGAGCGGGGAAGGGTTAAGACGCCAGCACCGATCATTGTACTGCTTACCATAATAAGCGTCTGCATAAATGTAAGCTTGTCCTCTGATTGCCTCATAGCCATCACCTTTGTCTGATTTTATCTTTTGTGCCTTTGCGGGTAGGTCTTCTTTTTAAAAATAGGGTGGGAACGCGAATAATCGTGTCTTTCAAATCTTGTCCGGGCTGTGCCATTATCGGAATAATGTAATCCTGGCCAAAGCTTTTCAAACGCATTAAATGGCCAATTACTAACAGAAAGACCATGATGACGCCATACATGCCCAATACAGCTGCACTTATCATTGCTGCGATACGAATAATCCGCAGCGGAAAGTTAAAGGCGTATGAAGGAACGGTAAAGGACGCCAATGCCGTAACGGAAACGACAATGACCATCAGTGCGCTGACAATTTGCGCCTGCACAGCTGCCTGTCCGATGACAACGCCTCCAATAAGCCCAATCGTCTGTCCGATCGGCTTTGGCAGCCGTAAACCGGCTTCCCGGATCAGTTCTATCGTAAATATCATAATAAAGGCTTCAACAAAAGGCGGAAAGGGCACATTCAGCCTGCTGCCTGCAATTGAAATAGCCATTCTCGTCGGCAAAAGCCCCGTATGGAAGGAAACGAGAGAAATATATAAGCCCGGCAAATAAATGGTAATCAGGATGCTGGAATAACGAAGCAAACGAATAAGTGACATTGTAATCCAGCGCTGGCTGTAATCATCCGGTGAATGAATAAATTCATCAAGCGTTGCGGGGACAACGAGTGCAAACGGCGTGCCATCCACCAAAATGGAAACCCGGCCTTCCAACAATGAGCTTTCTACACGATCTGGACGCTCTGTACTTAAGATCGTCGGAAAGATCGAAAAAGGTTCATCTTCAATGAGCTGCTCAAGTGTGCCTGATTCCGGCAAATCATCTGTTATGATGGATTTTAGGCGTTTAAACACTTCTTTTACGACATAATCAGGGGCAATATCCTGAATATATGCGACAGCTATCTTTTTTTTTGTCCTTTTGCCTATCGTCATTTCTTTTATGATGAGATTAGGGTCACTCGTCCGCTCTCGTAAAAGCGCCGTGTTTGTCCGGAGATTTTCAATAAAGCCAATCTTCGGACCGCGTTCTACGATTTCAGAGGAAGGTTCTTCAAAGGCGCGCGTCATGAATGTTTTCGTATCAAAAGCCAGCCCTCCGCTGTATCCATCGGCCAGCAAGATGGCATGTCCGGAAAAAATAAGCTGCTGTATTTCCTTTATAGTAGAGATTACATTGTGATGATAGCCGAAAAAGAAAGCGGATAAATCTTCAATCAAGCCCTCTTTTTTGTCTAACGCTTCTTTTTGTAAAGGAGAAATGACGTATTGCGCCAGAAGTTTATTTTCTGTCAAACCGTCAATATACAGTAGGCACGCTTTCTGTCTGCTGCCTCCAAATGAAAACGTATAAAACATGATATCGTCGTTTTGTCCCAACTTTTTTTTCAATGTCTCTATATTGCGTTGGAGATCAGAGTCGATTTGCATAGTTTCTCTCCTTCGTAAACAGATTGACGGTTTTTATTAATTTGTATCAAAAAAGGAGAATTATTCTTATCGAGGAAAAGGCTGAAACAAAGCTTCTTTTCGACGTGATATAATAGATAGGAAGCGTTTTCTTTGAAGGGGTAGTGAAAAGATGATGCTTTGTACATATGTTGTCATCGGAAAAAAGACAGCTTATACGGGCGTTTGTAAGAGGGGCGCACCGGGAAAATGATGATCAGTTATTTACAGGGGAGGGGTACGGATCATGACGCAATCACCGATTTTTCTAACGCCTGTGTTTAAAGAAAAAATCTGGGGCGGAACCGCTTTACGAGATAGATTTGGATACAGTATTCCTTCAGAATCAACGGGGGAATGCTGGGCCATTTCCGCTCATCCAAAAGGACCGAGCACTGTTGCAAATGGCCCGTATAAAGGAAAGACATTAATCGAGCTTTGGGAAGAGCACCGTGAAGTATTCGGCGGCGTAGAGGGGGATCGGTTTCCGCTTCTGACAAAGCTGCTGGATGTGAGGGAAGATACGTCAATTAAAGTTCACCCTGATGATTACTATGCCGGAGAAAACGAAGAGGGAGAACTCGGCAAGACGGAATGCTGGTACATTATCGACTGTAAGGAAAACGCAGAAATCATTTACGGGCATACGGCCCGCTCAAAAACCGAACTTGTCACAATGATCAACAGCGGTGACTGGGAGGGCCTGCTGCGAAGAATCAAAATTAAACCGGGTGATTTTTATTATGTGCCGAGCGGAACGCTGCATGCATTGTGCAAGGGGGCCCTTGTTTTAGAGACTCAGCAAAATTCAGATGCCACATACCGGGTGTATGATTATGACCGGGTTGATGACAACGGGAAGCCAAGAGAGCTTCATTTTGCCAAAGCGGTCAATGCCGCCACGGTTCCTCATGTGGACGGGTATATAGATGAATCGACAGAATCAAGAAAAGGCATAACCATTAAAACATTTGTCCAAGGGGAATATTTTTCGGTGTATAAATGGGACATCAATGGCGAAGCTGAAATGGCTCAGGATGAATCCTTTCTGATTTGCAGCGTGATAGAAGGAAGCGGTTTGCTCATGTATGAGGACAAAACATGTCTGCTCAAAAAAGGCGATCACTTTATTTTGCCGTCTCAAATGCCCGATTTTACGATAAAAGGAACTTGTACCCTTATCGTGTCTCATATTTAAACTTAATCTCACTTTGAGATTAAGTTTTTTTATTAGAAAATGGAAGTGATTCACCTATAAATGAAGCATGCGCGTGCCGATAAATAAACTAGTTTTATATACTCATAGAATAAGAAAGAGGAGAAGGAATGAAAAAGAGACTAATCGCACCTATGCTTCTATCCGCCGCGTCCCTTGCCTTTTTTGCCATATCTGGTTCTGCCCAGGCAGCCGCGTATACCGACTACTCACTATATAAAGTAGAGCCGTCGAATACGTTCAGTACAGAAAGCCAAGCCTCACAAGCTGTCGCCAAACTGGAAAAAGATACTGGCTGGGATGCATCCTATCAGGCTTCAGGCACAACAACGACCTACCAAATTTCCGCCTCAGGCATTCATAGCGAATCAGAAGCGAAAGCAATACTGAGCGGACTCGCCAAACAGACATCGATTACAGGAACGTCAAGTCCTGTTGGAAGCAAACAGCCATATGTCACCATCTCGTCAGGTGCCATCTCCGGAGAAAAACAGGCCAACACTATCCTAGCAAAGCTGAAACAGGAGACGGGAGTGGCTGGCGCTGTAAAAGCTTACGGAGCAGCTCAGCCCTATATGAACGTCATGACATCAGACATTGCTGATGAGACAAAAGTCAAGGCGCTTATCCAGAGCCTGGCTAAGCAAACGGGGATTAAAAGCTCGTATCAGCCCATCACACACACGGTGTCTGTCACAACCATTCAGTCTGGCACAATCGTGGGAGACAGCAGAGCAGCGCAGATCAAAAACGCCTTCCAAAAGGAATCGGGGCTGCATGCATCATTAAAGGAAACGGTGAAAGGGCAAGCCTATTATACGTTCACAACTGCTGCCATTTCAGGTGAAGCGAATGCCAAGACTCTATTGCAGCAGCTGAAACAGAGCACTGGCATCACAGGCAGCTACAAGTCCATCAATCAAAAAACAACCGTTGAGTCATACAATGTCCAATCAGCTTATTTCAAAGGACTGAATACAGTAAAGGATGCCATCAGCCAAATCAAGAAAAACACCGGCGTATCCGGCAGTTATCAACAGGTTGGAAAAAGCACATCATATACCGTGAATATGAAGGGTATAACAAAACAGCAGCTCCAAAAAATAGACACTTTCTTTAAAAAGAAAAAATGGCATTACACGTCATCCAGCGTCAAAAAAACGACAACGTCTGCAGCTTATCAAATCACGACGGCAAAGATTTTAGGCGAGCAGCAAGCAAACAAAGCAGCAGCCTTCTTTGCTCAGAAAAAAGTAAAAGCTGCAAAAACAGCAGCTGGATCAACAGCAGAAAATCAATATCAGCTCATCTCAGAAGAAACATCAGATCAAGCAAAGGTCACAAAGGGTTTGAACATATTAAAGAAAAATCAGCTGAGTGCTTCTGCGAAATCCGTCAAAAAACAAATAGCTGACACGTTTAAAATCACAACCGAATCTCTGCTTGATCAAACGAAAGTCAATCAGGCACTCACGTTTTTCAAATCGAATCATATATCAGCAGCAAGCCAGAAAACCGGTCAGACAGCTGCGAGCAGCTACCAAATCACAACTGAAGCTATCATCAGCCAAGAAGAGATTGACCGCGTTTTAACATTTTTCAAACAAAATAAAATCGCAGTCACAACATCAAAAACAGGCCAGACTGCATATACACAATACAAAATCGTGACAACACAGCTCAGCAGCAAAACAGCATTGAACAATGGGTTAACCTATCTTAAATCGAAAAGTGTAACCCCGAGCTATACAACGAAAAGCAATACGCTTTATAAAATCAGCGTAAATGAGCAGTTCACAGGCAATGATACAGCTGCTGCGGCATCAACGAAGCTAAAACAATTATACGGATGGACATCATCTATCGTGAAGATCAAAAACGGCCCGCAAATCATGAAAACAAATTACAATCTCTCGCTTCGTGATATGGTCCAAAAACAAATGACAGTAAGTCCGCAAACAGACGGAGCGGCTTACGTATCGCTCACGTACATTAATACAGCAACATCAACCGTTACGGCTGATGTACTAAATATCCGGTCAACGCCGGAAGTCAGCCCGACAAACGTGATCGGCCAATTTAAAAAAGGCGATAAAGTGAAAATCATCGGACAGATAAACGGCTGGGCTAAGATCAATTTGGGCTGGCGAAACGCAAGCAGTGATGAAGTAGTTCAATACGTGGATCCGAATAACTTTTCCAGAGACAGCAAATACTACTTCCAATTTCTCAAGCTGTCACAGACAGCGGGCCTCAGCGTTACTGAGGTCAATCAGAAAGTGCTTGCGGGTAAAGGCATCCTGACAGGGAGAGCAAAGGCATTTATCGATGCCGCCAATCAATATAGCATCAACGAACTGTATTTAATCTCACACGCTCTTCTGGAAACAGGAAACGGGACATCCGCCTTAGCCAATGGATTAACCTATAACGGAAAAACCGTATACAACATGTATGGAATTGGAGCATACGACAGCAATCCGAATTACTACGGAGCCAAATATGCGTACGAACAGGGCTGGTTCACACCAGAAGCGGCCATTATCGGCGGAGCTAAATTCATAGGCTCATCGTATATCCACAACACAGCTTACAATCAGGACACACTGTACAAAATGAGATGGTCAGCTACAGCGACACATCAATACGCAACAGACATCGGCTGGGCGTACAAACAAGTAAACCGCATGTACAGCCTGTATTCATTGCTGGACGGCTATACACTTTACTTTGATGTTCCGGAATATCAATAAAAAAAACACCTTTTGCGGCTGCAAAAGGTGTTTTTGATTTATCTTTTAAGAACCTTATCCTCTGATGGCTCTTCTTCCTGAGGGAAAACAATTTGATCGACGACTCGCTCACTTGCTTTTCCATCAAGATCATCGAAGAAATAATGAACAAATGAATCAATTTGCTCAAAGTTATACTTCTCTTCTTTAATGATCGAAATCATTTGCTCAGACGTTTTCGCAAGAGGGCCAGGAATAAAGTCAAAGTAATCGTAATAGAAATCACGTTTGCGAATATAATCATCTACATCATAGCTGAAGAAGATCATTGGTTTATTTAATAAAGCATACTCAAAGCAAACAGAAGAGTAATCCGTTATCAGAATATCTGTTACGAGCAATAGCTCGTTAATTTCCCTGAACGAAGAGAAATCATAAAAGAAATCGCTGTACTGATAAGGTATATTGGCATCGTTTCGTACGAATGGATGAATTTTGAATAAGAAGATATATTCATCCTTTAACTCTCGATACAGACGGTCAAAATCAAGCACTTCAAAAGGATAATGAGCTGATTGCTGACCGTTTCCGCGGAAGGTTGGAGCAAAAAGAATGACCTTTTTGTCCTTTAGAAACGGATATTCCGTGTAAAGGCGTTCTTTTACAAATGCCTTCTTCGCTTCATCAAAGAAAAAGTCTGTTCGCGGTACGCCCGTAGCAATGACGTTCTCAATGTCTACCCCAAAGCCCTCTGCGTAGTGCTTCCGTATATTTTCAGAGCTGACAATAACCTTCGTGTAGTTTCTATGGTTTTTCGAATGCGGTGACGGTCCTCCTGGCAGACCGATTCGGCTGTAGCCGAATGTCTTAAAAGCGCCGACAGCATGCCACAGCTGGACAAGGTCCGCATTTTTACGGATTTTTAACGGATAAATAATCGGATAAAAATCATCTATAAAAATGATTTTGCTTGTCGCAAAATGATAAGCCATCGACATCAGTTCAGACAGGCTTTTTCTATCTCGAATGCTGCTCTTTAAGAAAAATTTGAAATCAAAATTTTCTTCACGTTTCAGCAGCTCTTCATAAACAAATTCGAAGTTTCCTGTCATATCAAGCCGGCTGTCAGAAGCAAATACAATTTTATTAGACTTAATTGGAAGCAGGCGGAATACATCATAAACAAAATGGAATAAGCTTGTATTCAGCTTGCGCAAAAAGCGGTTTGCCTCTTTTCCAGTATCCAGCTCCAAAAGGCTCGGATCAATTTCCTGCAGTTTGTTGCAAGACAAATTAATCGTCTTTTCGCCCTCATCATAATTAACGATCAAATTGAACTTCATCAGCTTTTTAGCAGAATGAAATTCCATTTTTGTGGCATACACATCATTAGAAAGGAAATTACTTACATTTCCGACTGTATGCACTTCCTGATGTTTTACATTTTGGTCATCTACAGCTTCAATCTCGAGAAACAGCTTATACTCGCCCTGCGGAAGAGGTTTGTCATTCATCAGCTTAGAAAAGTTAATCTGCTGTGAAAATCCTGCCCACTTATAGGCTCCAGGCACATTTGAAGTATCAATTGACAGCTTATCTACCGGAACATCCCGCAGTGAAACAGCTGTAAATAAAACACCGTTGTTCACCAATAATAAACGTTTTCGAACCTGATCCTCTTTTTGAAGCGGCAGGCCCTTGATATACATATAACCCGCAATTTTTAGAATTGACCCATTCCAAGAAAACTCAGAAATCTTTCTGACAGGGACTTGCTGGTTTTCTTCAATTCGCTTCGTTTTATCAAATAGAGAAAAAACCCTGTTATCAGCTGGATGGACAATGACAGCTGCATTTTCTTTTTGCGTTTTCTTTTTTGATCTGAAAAGTCTGTTCTTAATCTTTCTTGCCAGCTTCACTTTGTACCTCACTTTCTCCTAATCGGCACCAGATGTTAAAAATGATGAAATAAAATCGGCCACCCGCTCTGAAGATTTGCCGTCCTGATGGGTGATAAATGCCTGTGAAAAATCTTCAATACGTTTCGTATCAGCCTCGTGATCACTCTCGATATCGTGTACAAGCGATGGAACGTCTTTCGAAATCGGCCCGGGTACAAACGATTCAAACGGGTAGTAGAAATCACGTTCTTCCAAGTAGTCTTCTAAATCCGGACAGTAAAAATACATCGGACGTTTCAGCAGGCTGTACTCGAAAATAACTGAAGAATAATCGGTTATCAGCCCATCAGAGATTGCCATCAAATCGTACAAAGAGTACGAATCAGTTAAATCCAGCACAAAATCATCCTCTTCCGTGTGCGCATGTTTGCGCATATACGGATGAAGATGGAGGATCACGACATAATCTTTATGGTTTAGCGCCGATTTTAATTGTAGCAGATCAAGCGGTATAGCGTCACCCTCTTGATGATGTCCGCTGCCTCGAAAAGTAGGAGCATACAAAAGCTTTTTTTTATGCTTCAGTTCAGGATAAACCCGATGAAACTCATCCAGTACAGTGCGAATATGTTCCTTATGATAAAAATAATCCGTTCTTGGAATGCCGAGCGGCAAAATCTGCTTTTGCTCCATTTGAAAGGCTTCGGCGAAATGCGGAACGGCAGCGGGTGCACTGACAATGGCATAATCATAGTTTGAATGCACGGGAACAATCTTCAAATAATCAGAAGAAGGGCCGAACGGCTTGTTCACAATGCTGTAGCCAAATTTTTTAAACGCGCCGCAAGCATGCCAAAGCTGGATGGCAACAGTTTCCTTTCGTTTTGGCACAACATACAAAGGAAAATAATAATCATCCAACAAAAGCACGCGGCATGTTGCAAGGTGATATAACGAGCTGAAAAGGTGAAGCAAATATGCAGCTCGTCCAATCAGCCCCTTATCCATCTTGCGGAACAGCAGGGTGATGCGAAGAGACGGATCTTGCTTCAGCTTTTCATAGACACCTTTAAAATTATCACTTAAATGATCCTCACGATAGGAAGCTATGACAATTTTGTTGTGCTGTACTGGTAATAAAGCGCTCAATAGTTTATAAGCAGTGCCGAATACTCCTTTTACAATTCGTGTAAGGAATGTTTTCACTGTTTAAATTTCCCATTCAATAACAGTTTTTCCCCAAGATGAAGTCAAATCTGCTTCAAACGCGTTTGTAATTTCCTCAATACTGCGTACCGGGAAGCGTCCGCCAACTAATGTTTCTAAATAATCAACGACTTCAGGGTATTGAGCTAAAAAGTCTACAGTACGGGCAAAATCCTCGCGTCCGCTGCGGCTGCTGCCGATCAGCGTAATCCCTTTTTCAAGCACCATTCTTGTTTCAATTTCAACAGGGTATTCAGACACGCCTAGGAGCGCTACACACGCTTCAGGATGGACATGGGCAATGATTTGCTCAATTGCGCTTTCGCTGCCGCGTCCGCCCACGCATTCAAAGGCATGATCAATTCTGACATCTTCAGGAATGTCGTTAATTTGATAAGCTGCATCAACAAAAGAAAAATGATCAAGCTTGTAAGGTGTTTTTCCGAAAATAAACACCTTGCTGTCTGGATATTTTTTCTTCAGTAGAAGCGTCATGATAAATCCGAGATTTCCGTCCCCCCAGACACCGAATGTGTCACGCTTCTTATGCGCCATGCGCTCAAAGCGGGAAAGCGCGTGAACTGCAATTGTAATAAGCTCAGTGAAGGCTGCGACATGCGGATTAATGCTGTCTGGAAGCTCAACAAGCCGATCAGGCGCCATGAACATATAATCCTGCATAAATCCATCATAACCGCTTGAACGGAATCTGCTGGAACGCAGGTAATTCTCTGCGATGACTTCATGCTCTTCAACCGGTGTATTTGGCACCATAACAACCCGGGTTCCGACTTTAAATGTGCCTGTTGGATCAAACATGACTTTTCCGATCCCTTCATGGATCAGAGCCATCGGCAGTTTTTTGTCCATCGCTTCTTTGCCGCGTGAGCCAGTATAATAACGCTGGTCTGCAGCACAGATGGATAAATGGGTAGGACGGACGACGACCTTATCTGAATGGACAACTTTATCTTTATATGTCACTTCAAATTGTCGGGCAGAAACTAAACGATATGTTTGATTAATCATTGTGAAATTCGCTCCTGTAAAATGGCATTAGCCACTTTTAAGTCATATGGTGTCGTTACTTTAATGTTAAAGACTTCACCGCGGACCAGCTTCACTTTTTCACCCGCTAACGAGCAGATCTTGCAAGCGTCAGTAAGGACAGCTTTTTGCTCATCGGACAGTTTATTATAAAGCTCGACCAATTTGCTGATCCGGAAGCTTTGCGGTGTTTGCCCCTGATACATGTTATCGCGGACAGGGATATCAGAAATAAATTCCTGGTCTTCTGAAGCAATAATTGTATCAATGGCTGAGATAACAGTATCAACCGCGCCGTATTGAAGAACAGCATCAATGTTTTCATCGATAATGCGATGAGTGAGAAACGGACGCACAGAATCGTGAGTGATGATCACGTCATCATCCTGAATACCGAATTCTTTTTCAATATAGCGGATGCCGCTCATAATAGATTCATTACGGTCGCTGCCGCCTTCAACGACAATCAGGCGATCATCCTGCCCGATGAATTTCTTTAAAATGTCTTTTGTATGGTTAATCCACTCTTTAGGGGAGACGATTAAAATCTTATCGAAACGGTCATTTAATAAAAACTTTTCAACCGTATGAATGATAATTGGGCGTTTATTTAACGGCAAAAACTGTTTTGGCATATTAACGTTCCCCATGCGGGAACCTTTTCCACCGGCTAGAATCTCAGCATAAATCATAAAATGACTCCTTCCTTACTACAACATAATGTTTTATAAAAGGTTTTCATATTATTTGCAATACCGATCTCTATTATATATAAAGATCAGTTTAATTTCTCATTTACATAGCTTAAAAGCAGCTTGCTGGCATTCCCTCTCGAGTACAGATTCCATTCACGTGAAAAGCGCTCCACTTCAGATTGAAGCCTGTTCATATCTTTCAGCTGGTCCAAGAGCATTCCTGAATCACGGCAAGGAACCCCAGGGATTACCTCTGTATAATGGCAGATTAAACCGCGGGTTCTGTTGTAAGCCTCCATATCATACGTATAAAACAAAATGGGTTTGTCCAGCAAAGCAAATTCAAAAGGGACAGAAGAATAATCTGATATTAACAGATCACTCATTTTTAAAAGGTCTGCAAGAGGGAGATCTGATACGTCTTTTATCCACGCACTATCCCCATGCAATTGAGCAGATTGCTTCATAACAGGATGAAGTTTTACTGCAAGTAAATATTCTCCTTTTAAATCATGCTGCAGCTGTTTTTCTGAAAACGGCAGCGAAAAGCTTTCAAACTGATGATCCCTAAAGGTTGGCGCATACAGGATGATTTTTTTCTCTGCTGGCAGGTGATATTTGCTTTTAAGGTCATTGCTGTTTTCTTTCACCTCATAGTAAGCATCGGTTAAAGGCACGCCAAACCGAAGAAATTTATCACCTTTTATATCGAAGAATTCCTTGAATATGTCAGCCATATGTTCAGAACCGACGACAATCCGGTCAAATGAAGCATACACTTTGCGAAAGCGTCTCACGTCAGCCCGCGAACGATTCTGTGTGTTGATATCCTTTAACCCAAATCGTTTAAACGCTCCATTCGCATGCCAAACTTGGATACACTCGATATCAGGTCTGCAGGTCAAAACGGTTGTCAAAACAAAATAGTTATCAACAATCACAGCTTTACTGCTCAGCATAGAAAAGACCGCTTTATATATATGAAGCGGGTGTTTTTCGTTAATAACTGAAACAGTAAGCTCAGGAAATTCTGTTTCCAGCGATTTGGCATGCTGGGTCAGAAGTACATGAATGGGAAATGAGTAGTGTCCCATCTGATATTCCTTTAATATTGCCCGGGCATTATCAGGAAAGGAAACAAGAAGGGTCACTTGACTTCCCGGTTTGACCCAAAACAGCAATGCGCCGATGACTTTGATGAACAAATAGTAAAAAAACGCAAACCAGGATTTCAATCTGTCATCAGCTCAAAACGGCTGCCGCGGATTGTCGGCAGGCACAGCGAAAGATTCATGCATTTCATTACATACCATAGCTCCTTTAAGGCCCATTACAGATGGCGTGATTGATCTTTGACCTGTCCCGTATATTGCGGCTTTGCTGAAGTTCGTTCATGTTTCAGCACGGCTGTAACATACTTAGGAATGCTAAGCATTCTTCTCCAGCGCGCAGGGTTTGTGATCAGCCTGTACATCCATTCAAGGTGAAAACGGATAAAAAATGAGGGCGCTCTTTTGACATTGCCGCTGAACACATCAAAGCTTCCGCCCAGCCCTACAGAAACAGCCTGAGGGAATAGATGTCGGTATTTATGGATAAAGAACTCCTGATTAGGATAACCTAAAGCAACAAATACCATGTCAGGATTTGAGGCTGCGATCTTGTCTGCCACCTCATGTTGATTCTTCACATAACCGTCAGAATATCCGGCAATTTCAATCCCAGGATAATCACGTTCGACTCGCTCGATTGTCTGAGCAATCACATGCTTAGCTGCACCGTAAAAGAAAACCCGTTTTTTCTTTTGATCAGCCTTCTCAAGCAAAGACGTAAACAAATCATAACCGGCGATTCTGGATTGAAGCGGCTTACCAATTAGCTTGGAAACCAACACAACACCAATGCCATCCGGCAAAATAAAATCAGCAGATGAAAGAACCGCTTCATAACGCGGATTTTGCATCGCTTCAAATCCGATTTCAGGATTCGCTGTTACGATGAACGCACCTTTATTCTGGTCCAAAAATGACATTTCTAAATGTGATACAAATGAAGTCAGTTCACCGTCTACAAAATCTAATTGATTAATGGGTTTCGTTTGCATCGTATCAACCCTCCTTTTCATCTATATGTCTATAAAAAACACGTGTCATTCGTATAGTTTGATTAAAGACTCTTTGTCTGAAAACATTTTACTCTATCTTACCACAAAAATCTTTAGGAACTTTTAACATTCACATTACAATTCCTTCACGTTTTGACGATGAATTAATATGAGGAGGGCGTACAAAATAAATGACGCAGCAGAAAGAAAATCGTTTCACTTAAAAACACGACAAAAGATTCGATTTTTTCGAAAAAGAAAACTTGTTATAATGGGTATGGATAAGACATTAGACCTGTAAAAATTATACATCAATACAACGATGATACCAAAAAATGCTGGTGATTGACATTTTTAAAGAGCCTTAACTTTTATAGGAACTTATGCTATTATTGTTCAATATTAATGGTACGTAAAAAATGTGTCGAAATTATAAACAATCTGTTAAGGTTTGTGGTTTTTTCTGGTACTCTCAGTTGAAAACAGTTGGAAGGTGATGTTATCTGATGAAGAAAGTGATAACGTACGGAACATTTGATTTATTTCATTATGGACACATGAAGCTGCTACAAAGAGCAAAAAATCTGGGTGATTACTTAATCGTGGGATTATCTACAGATGAATTTAATCTTCAAAAACAAAAAAAATCGCATCATTCCTATGAACATCGAAAATTCATTTTAGAAACAATTGATTTTGTGGATGAAGTGATTCCCGAAAAAAACTGGGAACAAAAAATTTCAGATATTCAAAAGTACGATATAGATACATTTGTGATCGGCGATGATTGGAAAGGGAAATTTGACTTCTTAAAGGAATATTGTGAGGTCATTTACCTTCCGAGAACAGAAGGCATTTCAACTACCCAAATCAAAAAAGACATGGCTAGTTTATAGAAGCACTAACTTAAAGAGGCTTGAAGTAATTCAGTTGCTTCTTTTTTTCTTGTTTGCTGAGATAAGTATTTAATTGTTCGACATTTAAGGAGTCTAAAATGAAATCAAAGATTTTAATGAAATATAGAAGTCTATTGGTCAGAGTATACTCAATTGCTTTTAGAACAATTGGGCTTTTGCCCAGGAATGAAAAATTAATCATCTTCGAAAGCTATTCCGGCAAACAATTCAGCTGTAATCCACGAGCAATTTTTGAGTATCTTGAGGAAAATAAAGATAAATATGATTACCGATTAATCTGGAGTATAGATAAAAGAAACAAAGATTTATTTGATAATTTAGATGTGAAATATTTAAAAAGATTCTCTCTCAAATGGCTATGGTATATGGCTACAGCGAAATATTGGATAACAAACAGCCGCTTGCCGTTATGGATCCCAAAACCGAGAAAAACCACATATGTGCAGACTTGGCACGGAACTCCCCTAAAAAAACTTGCAAATGACATGGACGAAGTACATATGCCCGGCACGACGACTGAACAATATAAAAAAAACTTCCTGAAAGAAGCTAGTAAATGGGATTATCTCATTTCCCCTAATGCATACTCTACGGAGATTTTTAGAAGTGCTTTTCAGTTTAAAAGAACCTTTATTGAATCTGGCTATCCGAGGAATGACTTTTTACATAAAGAAAATAAATATGAAGAAATGCTAAAAATAAAAGACAGATTAGGTATTGATAGAGATAAGAAAATTATTTTGTATGCCCCAACTTGGAGAGACAACTCATTTTATGCTAAAGGTAAATATAAATTTAATATGGTTTTAGATTTAGAAAGTCTTAAAGACCAATTAAGTGATGAATATATTCTTATTTTAAGGATGCACTATCTTGTATCTGAGAATATTAACTTAACTGCGTACAAGGGTTTTGCTTATGATTTTTCAAATCATAATGATATTAGAGAGCTATATTTAATATCAGATATATTAATAACAGATTATTCTTCGGTGTTTTTTGATTTTGCCGGTTTAAAAAGGCCGATCCTTTTTTATGTTCCTGATATTGAATTTTATAGAGATAAACTAAGAGGCTTTTACTATGATTTTGAAAAATGTGCTCCGGGACCTCTTCTTAAAACAACAGAAAAAGTAATTGAAGCCATACACAAAACAAAGCACTATAAGCAGGATGAAAACCTTACTTCGTTTTATGATCAATTTTGTTATTTGGAAAAAGGTGATTCATCTAAAAAAGTTGTTGAAGAAATACTTGGATAAAAACATTTTCTTTTAAAGGAGTACTTGAAATGTTGTTTTCAATTGTAATGCCTGTTTATAATTCGGGGTTATATCTAAGTGAAGCCATTGACAGTATCATTGATCAAACTTTTAATTTTGAAGAAAACATCGAAATTATATTAATTGAAAATAATAGTATCGACAATTCGAAAAACATATGTGAAAAATATGCAACAGCATTTCCGAATAATATAAAAATTATTTATCAAGATACACCAAATGTCAGTTTAGCAAGAAATAATGGATTAAAATTTTGTGAAAATAGTGAATTTATAGGCTTTATTGATTCAGACGACAAAATTTCACCAAATGCTATTGTAGAAGTATTAAAGTTTTTTAAAAAACATACCGATATTAATTTAGCGGTGCTGCCGCTATTTTTCTTTGACAATAAAAATGGAGAGCATTCACTTAATTATAGATTTAAAAGTAATAAAAACATTGTAAACATAACTGATAATTACTCTTCTGTTCACTATCACATTGGTGGAACATTTTTTCGGAAAAAAGCAATAGATCGTTTAGGAATTTCTTTTAATGAACAGATGGATTTTTGGGAAGATGTTTTATTTATTAATACTTTTTTAATTAAAGAACAAAAATATGGTCTTATTCCTGATGCTAAGTATTTCTATAGAAAAAGAAAAGAGGAAAATTCTCTCGTAGACACTTCATGGTATAAAAAAAATAGGTATACTTTTTTACTTAAAAATGGTTATGAGGAAATGATCAAAAGATCATTAGAGGAATACGGTGAGGTAATACCTTATATTCAATGCTTAATTCTAAATCATGTAAAGTTATTTATTATTCAAAAAAACAATAACTTGATTTATGAAGTACTAGATGAGACAGAACAACTGGAGTTCTTCAGAGAATTATATAAAATTTTAAAATATATGGATGAAAAGTTAATTATCAATCAAAAAATGAAAACATACTTAAAAGAGTATCTGATTTCATTTAAACGATGGGGTTATCCTGTTAATAAACTTATTCAAATAGGAAAAATTGAAAACGAAAAAGTTGTAATTACTTCATGGAGAGTCAATAAATTTTCTATTGAGCTAACTGTGAGTTTGAGTAATGAAGAATCTGCAATTAAAGATGAAAATAATGTTTACATCTCTTATGGAAAAAAATTCATAAGGGCCAAGTTAAATGAACAAACACAAAAGAATATTGTTATTTGGAAAACTACTGTTAGAGATAGAAAATATTCTTCTTACCAATTAAAAATTCCTTTAGGAGTTATTTTTTTTAGGTTTATAGTTGAAAAAGATAATCATTATGTTTATCTCCAAAAAGTCAATGTTTTAAATAAATTATTTAAGAGGTTAATACGAATCTAATTCTTTTCTATAAAACAAAATTCAAAAGGAGAATGAAAACTTGGAACAAAAGAATTTTTTCTTTTCTATTATAATGGCAATTTACAATGTTGAAGAATTTTTAGATGAAGCAATAACAAGCATAATTGATCAGGCACTTGATTTTGAGCATCATATACAGTTGATTTTAGTCAACGATGGAAGTGTTGATGCATCAGGGGAAATTTGCTTAAAGTATAAAGAAGCGTATCCAGAAAATATAGTCTTTATCGATAAGGAGAATGGCGGAGCAAGTAGTGCGCGTAATGAGGGTTTAAAATATGCCAAAGGTAAATATATTAATTTCTTAGATCCTGATGATACATTGTCCCCTTCAACCCTTTTAAAAGTATATGATTTCTTTGAAAAGAATTATTCTAAAGTCGATGTAGTTTCTATTCCAATGATGATGTTTGGTAAAACAAGTGGTCCACACTTATTAAATTATAAATTTGATAAAACTAGGCTAGTTCATATCTTGAAAGAACATACAGGAATTCAATTATCAGCACCAAGTTCATTCGTGAAAAAAGAAGCTGTTAAAAATCACTTTTTTAATGAAGATATGGCCTACGCTGAAGATAGTGAATGGCTGACTAAAATTATAATGAAGCGCCAAGTATACGGTATTGTGTCAGAAGGACAATATAATTATCGACGAAGAGAAGATGCGTCATCTGCAACTCAAACAGGTAAAAATGATAAAAAATGGTATGTAGATTATTTGAAGAATTTCTCTCGAGAATTAATTAATCATAGTATTACAACATTAGGATACGTTCCAAGATACATTCAGTATATGATTGCCTATGACTTGCAGTGGAGAATAAATATAGAAGACAGAACTGATGTTTTGACGGATAAGGAAGTTGAAGAGTTTTTTGACTTGCTAGAAAGAATACTTGCATTTATAGATGACGACATAATCTTTGAACAAAAATCTCTAAACTTACACAGAAAATATTTTTTAATCAAATTGAAATATCGAAATGAAAAAAATGTATTTAAAAAGATCTTTTTGAATCGTAATGTGAATTTATATTTTAAAGAGAAATTAATTAATTCTATGAGATATGAAGCTATAACAATGGAGCTATTAAGTATTGAAAAGGGGATTTTAACCCTTGAAGGTAATTTTGGTTCATTATTTGATGCCGCAGAATTAGAAGTGAAAGCATGTGTCAATGACAAAATATATCATGCCGAAAAAATTGATAGAACAGTACACAACTTATATTGCTTAAATAAGCCAGTTAAAGAGTACCTGGGCTTTAAGGTTGATATCCCAGTTGGTGAGCTTGCAAATAACTCGAATATTGAAATGATGATTTCATCAAATGGAAAACTAATAAAAGTAAAAATTAACTTTGGACGATTATTCCCGCTGGATAAACATATAGTTGATTTCTATACCAAAAATGGTATAGGGATTTATTTCGATCATAAACTTAATAATTTAGTAGTTCTAAAAGATAAAAATCAGATTATTAGAGCAAAAGAAAAGCGGGCTCAAAGACGTTTTAAGACCTTTAATAAAATAGGTGCTGAGAAAGCATCAAATGTAAGAAAGATTATGGAACACCTCTATAAAATAAAGAAAAATAAAAGAGTATGGCTTTTTATGGATAGAATCAACAAGGCAGATGATAATGCTGAAGCATTATTTGAATATGCAATGCAGCAGAATGATGGCATCAAAAAATATTTTATTATCAGTAAAGATAGTCCAGATTATAACAGGCTGAAAAAAATAGGACCAGTTGTTGCATACGGGTCACCTAAGCACAAATTTTTACATTTACTTGCCGATGAAATTATCTCTTCACATGCAGATGATTATGTAGTCAACCCGTTTGTGAATATGAGGAAATATTATAAGGACTTATTTAAATTTAACTTTGTTTTTCTTCAACATGGAATTACGAAAGATGATATTTCGGGATGGCTTAATAAGTATAAGAAAAATATTAGACTATTTATAACAGCCGCTCAACCTGAGTATGAGTCTATAATTAATGGTCATTATAATTATTCAAAAAGAGAAGTAATTCTAACTGGATTTCCTAGATTTGATAAGCTTGTTAATCATAATCATAAAAAGATATTAATTATGCCAACATGGAGAAATCATTTAGTAGGAAAAATAAATCCGCAAACAGGGAAAAGAGATTATTCACCACTCTTTAAAAACTCAGTTTATTTTAATGAACTTAATAATTTATTAAATGATGCTAAACTTATTAATGAGGCTAATGAAAAAGGATACGAGATCGTATTCTTCCCGCATCCAAATATTGTTCAGCAGTTGAAAGATTTCAACAAAAATAGTTCAGTGAGGATTGCGGACATTAATGAAAGTTATCGAGATCATTTCAATAATAGTGCGATTTTAGTTACAGATTATTCATCCGTTGCATTTGACTTTGCTTATCTTAAAAAACCTGTTTTTTACTTCCAATACGAAAAAAATCACTTGGAAAAAGGGTATTTTGATTACAATTCAATGGGGTTTGGAGAAGTAATTGCTGATAAAGATGCTTTAGTTGATAAGCTGATAAATTGTATGGAAAACGATTGTATAATGGATGCCAAATATATTGATAGAGTAAATCAATTTTATAAGTATACGGATAAAGAAAACTGTAAACGTGTTTATCAACAAATTATTAGTCTAGGAACTAATATTAAAGAGGGAATAAAGAAATGAAAAAAGTAGCGGTTTACGGTAGTTGTGTTACACGGGATAATTTTAACTCTCAATTTAATGCTGATTATAAAAATTTTTTTGATTGTGTATTGACCCAAAACCAATCGTCCATTATTTCAACAATGAGTAAACCTAACTACATTGTTATTGATAATGAGAACATGTCTAATCATGAAAAAAACACTTTAAAGACGGATTTTGAGAATAGCTTTCTAACCGAGATTAAATCTGTTCAGCCAGATATATTAATTTTAGATTTTTTTGCAGATGTGCATTTTGGTTACGTAGAAATTTCTAGCAATCAGTATATTACAAATAACAGGTGGACACTTCCTAAAACAAATTACTATAAACTTTCAATTCAAAATAAAAAGCAAAGCTTTAATATTGAAGATCATTTTGAAAAATATTTTTCACTATGGAAACAAAAGTTTAATCTTTTTTATAACTATGTGAAATTAAATTGTCCCGATATCAAAATTATCTTAAATAGTGCAAGAAATGTTCATCATTTTTTTGATAAAGAAGATAAGAAAAAGTTGCTTATTAATGGAGGAAACATCAAGATAATTGATGTTGATTATTATAATAGTGTTTGGAGCAAATTTGATTCGTACGTATTAGACAGCTTCAGTGATGTAGAGGCAATAAGTTTATTCGAAAATAAAAAATATAATTCATATGAAAACCATCCATGGGGCAAATTTTATGTTCATTATACAATGGATTACTATACCAATTTTTTGGACCAGTTAAAAAACTCAGTCTTTAAATAAATAGTATACGGAGGATTCATCGTGAAAATTGAGATAATGAACATTTCTGTAAATCTTAAAAATGATGGGTGGATAATCTTTGGTCATACACACAGAATCGAGGAATTTGAGGGCCTGGCTTTAAAATTAAAGACTAATAACATAGCCTTTGAGCAGCCTATTCAGATAAAGCTTCCTTATTCTTATATGCATAAGGAAGGTTATTTCTTATGTGAAGTGAAATTTGCTCATATAATAAAGTCGAAAAAACTCGCCTTCTCTAATGAGTGGGAATTGACAGTATTAAACCAAGATGCCCAATTACTAATTAGCTGTCTCGATGGTCAACACAAACTAGAAATAAAGCAACCAGATTCTTTGTATTTTGGGGTCTGCTCATTAGTGAATAATAAATTAGTCATTACAGTACAGCCTGACAATGCAAAATTCAGTATATTTAGTATTGAAGAGGGTAATTCACCTGACAAGCTTCATTTAAAACTTCAAATAAAGGGAGAGAAGCATAAATTATTTGAAAACAACGATTTACTATTCGTTCTTTCACGTAGGCCACATGGAACCCTTTATCAATTTCATGAAGAACAAATAGAACTTGGAAAACTGTCTCAAACTGATGACCACTTTGAGGTTGACCTTGATTTATATAATCTTCCGGATAATATTATTGTTGACGATTCAAACATTTGGGATTTTTATATCAAATTAGACAATAATTCTGAATCTATTTTGCTTTCTTGTTTAGTTGATAAAGAATTGCCAAGTTCTCTTGATAAATTAAGTGCACTGAGAAGCCACCCATTTCATTATGTCAAATTAAACAAAACAGGAAGCAACTCATTATCTCTGCACACATATCGAAAAGATACAAATATTGCTCAATTAACCTCATTTGAAGAAAATGACAAGATCGTAAGGCTTTATATTAAGATAAATACTAAGATAAATTCACAATGTAAAGTAGTTTTTAGAAAAAGAGAGAAAAAAGGAAATGGTTTCGAATATTATTTTTCTCAAGAATACAGTCTTCTAAATAACGGTGATCGATTTTTTTGTGAGATAGACAAAGGAAATTTGTTAAAATTGCTAAGAAAAGATCATGCGAGTGTATGGGACGTGTTCATTTTAATTGATAGTAAAGACTATGTTTATATTAGCTGTAATGAAAATATTGAGACTGATTATTTTAATATAGCTGATGGATATAAAGTGAAGTTCTTTAAAAATGGTGGAAATCGATTATCTTTGTATATGCTTTTTGACTCAAATAAAGATGCAGATACACTTAATATAGCTGTTTTAGGTACTTGTTTTAGCAGAAATGCATTCAATTCGTCATCATTTTTTAACCCTGATTACAAAAAATTTTATAAATGTTGTTATACACAATTCCATTCATCAGTCATCAGTTTGATGTCTGATCCTGTAGATATAGATTTTAATCAATTTAATGATGTTAAAGAAAGTGATCGGCCATGGGTAGAAACGGATTTTAAAAAAAACTTCTTTGTAAAGTTGAAAGAAGCAAAACCGGATTACATTATTATTGATTTTTATTGCGACGCGAGTAAGCCGGTCATTAGAACTCAGGAAAATAATTATGTGACTTGTAACTATTTTATTGAAGTAAGTAAGTTCTTATCAAATTGGGATAACATACACATCATAAATCATCATGAAAATCAGAGGTATTTTGAGCTTTGGAAGAAAAATATTGGTAAATTTCTCGATAAGTTAAAAACCATTATTCCTGAAGATAAAATTATATTGAATAAGGGCAGATTTACCGAAACATATTATGGAATGGATGGTAAAATAAAAACATTTGATGATATTCCAATGATAAGGAGAAATAATTACTTTTGGGATAAATTAGATAATTATTTCCTGTCTATTGCCCCTTCAGCAAAGGTAATAGATTTGTCTGATACAAAGTTTATAGGAGATGAAAGATATCCTTATGGTTTATCTTATTCTCATTATGAATCAGATTACTACAGAGAATTTTTTAACAGATTATTAAAAATCACATCAGAAGACCAAATGAAAAATTAATTACATGAATAGTTCTAAAATAAGGTTGTTGTTATCTTATCTTTTTTTAGAACTATTCTTTTTATATTAGTTGTATATTGGATTTTTAAATTAACAAGTGGGTCTGTCGACTATTACATGAAAAATGAATGAATATCTGTTACAATATTCACCGGTGCTTTCAAATTTCTTTAACCGAAAGATCCAAAAAATCATTTAAGTCTAAGGAAGATAAACAATGAATGCATTAGTAAGAATCGTAAAAGAGCAAGTGACATCGTTTCCTTTAATTTTGCGCTTAGCTTCGTATGAGACAAAGTCTCAGTATCAGATGAATTATCTTGGCGTATTATGGCAGTTTCTCAATCCTCTCATTCAAATGCTGGCGTATTGGTTTGTATTTGGTATGGGGATTCGTAACAGCAAGCCAGTCATAACAGGTATTGGAGAAGTTCCTTTTATTGTTTGGATGCTGGCTGGTTTGATCCCGTGGTTTTTTATTAGCCCGACGATTCTGGATGGATCAAACAGTGTATTTAAACGGATCAATATGGTGGCGAAAATGAATTTTCCGATCAGTTCACTGCCTTCTGTTGTGATTGCTTCAAATTTATTTAGTTATTTTGTAATGATGGGTGTTTATGTCATTGTGCTTTTAGCAAGCGGTATTTATCCTAGCTTGCATTGGATACAATATATTTACTATTTAATCTGCATGATTGTGTTTATGTTTTCATTTAGCTTGTTTAACTCTACAATCAGTGTGCTTGTCAGAGATTATCAATTTCTGCTGCAGGCCGTAACCAGATTATTGTTCTTTTTACTTCCGATTTTTTGGAATATCTCAGAGCAGCTCGGGAAAAATCACCCGAATCTTCTGCCTGTGCTTAAGCTGAATCCGATTTTTTATCTGATAGAAGGATTTAGGAACAGCTTCTTAGACGGAAAATGGTTTTTCCAAGACATGAAGTACACGCTGTATTTCTGGCTGTTCACATTCCTTTTATTGTTAGTGGGTTCTATTCTGCATATGAAATTCAGAGACAAGTTTGTTGACTTTCTTTAATACGTAAGGAGATTGTACGATGAAACTAAAAGTTTCGTTTCGAAATGTTTCAAAGCAATATCATTTGTATAAAAAACAATCGGACAAGATAAAAGGATTGTTTTTTCCGGCTAAGGATAATGGTTTTTTTGCTGTGCGGAATGTCTCCTTTGACGTGTATGAGGGAGAGACAATCGGCTTTGTAGGGATAAATGGATCAGGGAAATCAACCATGTCTAACCTGCTGGCTAAAATTATTCCGCCGACCAGCGGTGAAATTGAAATGAACGGCCAGCCGTCGCTGATTGCGATTGCTGCCGGTTTAAATAACCAATTAACGGGCCGGGACAATGTCCGGCTCAAGTGTTTGATGATGGGGTTAACCAATAAAGAAATTGATGATATGTATGACAGCATCGTTGAATTTGCCGAGATTGGCGATTTTATTAATCAGCCGGTTAAAAACTATTCTAGCGGGATGAAATCTCGTCTCGGTTTTGCGATTTCCGTGCATATTGACCCTGACATTTTAATAATTGACGAAGCGCTTTCTGTAGGGGACCAAACGTTTTATCAGAAGTGTGTAGACAGAATAAATGAGTTTAAAAAGCAAGGAAAAACGATTTTCTTTGTCAGCCACTCAATCGGTCAGATTGAAAAGATGTGTGACCGTGTTGCTTGGATGCACTATGGCGAGCTTCGTATGTTTGATGAAACAAAAACGGTTGTCAAAGAGTATAAAGCGTTTATTGACTGGTTTAATAAGCTGTCTAAAAAAGAAAAAGAGACATATAAAAAAGAGCAGACGGAAGAGAGGAAGAAAGAAGATCCTGAAGCGTTTGCCCGTTTCCGCCAAAAGAAGAAAAAGCCGAAATCATTGGCTAATGCGGTTCAAATTGCTATTTTGTCTATCCTGACTGTATTCATGGCAGGAACGATGTTCTTTAATGCTCCGCTTCGTACAATTGCTTCGTTTGGCGCTATTCCGCAAAATGAAGTGAAGAACCATCATGGCAATGCAAAGGGCAAGTCAGAGGAACGCTTAACTGCAGTCAATAAGCAAGGGTTTATAGCAAATGAAAAAGCCGCTGCTTATAAAGATCAGGGTTTGAAACAGAAGGCTGACGTTACACTGCCATTCGGTACAGAGGTGACGGTAGCTGCAAAAGGCAAACAAGCAGCGAAAATAAAATTTGACGGGCACTCTTATTATGTGAAAAAGAGCGCTGTTGCAGCTAACATGAAACATGCTGAATTGCATGCCGCTGCATTTACGTCTTATGTCTCGCAAAACGCAGCTTCTTCCTATGAATACTTTCTGAAATTCCTGGGAGACAGCAGAACCAGCATTCAATCCAAGTTGAATGGATATACTGAAGGGGATACGGCTGACGGCAGAAAAACGTTAGATTTTGATTATGAAAAAATCAGCTATGTGTTGGAGAATGATAAAGCAACAGAGCTTATTTTTCATAACATTTCTCCTATCACCCCGGCGTCACTATCCTTAAGTGATAGCGATGTATTGTATGACAGCAGCAAGAAGCGTTTTCTTGTGAATACAGCTGATCAGGTTTTTGCAGTTGATAATGAAGAGCATACACTGACTTTGATGTTGAAATAAAAAAAGGCTATTGGATGAATGTCCAATAGCCTTTTTGTTTAGATTTCTTCTTTGTTTAGTAAACCTTCCATAAATGGAACGAGCTGATCGCGAAGCTCTTTATCCTGCATCGCAAATTCTAGAGTTGTTGTGATAAAGCCGAGCTTTTCACCAACATCATAACGCTTGCCTTCAAAGTCGTAAGCAAACACTCTTTGAATTTCATTCAGTTTTTGAATGGCGTCTGTGAGCTGAATTTCTCCGCCGGCGCCAACCTGCTGCTCTTCTAAATACATGAAGATCTCAGGCGTGAATACGTAACGGCCTAAGATGGCAAGATTAGAAGGTGCTGTGCCTTTAGGCGGTTTTTCAACGAAGTTTTTCACCTGATAACGGCGGCCTTCACTTGTCAGCGGGTCAATAATGCCGTAGCGGTGTGTTTCTTCTTCAGGCACCTGCTGAACACCGATAATAGAAGAAAGTGTTTTTTCATATTCATCCATTAATTGGCGCAACCCTGGTGTTTCAGCCTGAACAATATCGTCTCCAAGCAGTACCGCAAACGGCTCATCGCCGATAAAGTTGCGCGCGCACCAGACAGCATGTCCGAGACCTTTAGGTTCTTTTTGGCGGATATAGTGAATGTCAGCCAGGTTAGAAGCCTTTTTCACTTTTTCAAGCAGCTCAGTTTTTCCTTTTTCTTCTAGGTTTCTTTCAAGCTCAGGAGAGTAATCAAAATGATCCTCAATCGCACGCTTGCTTTTTCCTGTTACGATAATAATATCTTCAATACCGGCTTCAACAGCTTCTTCAATTATGTATTGAATGGTAGGTTTATCAACGATAGGAAGCATTTCTTTCGGCATTGCTTTCGTAGCCGGCAAGAATCTCGTTCCGAGACCTGCGGCAGGGATTATGGCTTTACGTACTTTTTTCAATTTCAAAGCACCTTCCTTAAGAACAGATTTAGGGTCACTCTTTTGAATGCTGAGTATTTAAAATGTTTGAGTTTCTTTTCTCATCAATACCCTATTTTCATTCTGTTAAACACATTTAATCATATAAGAAAAACCAATATTAAACAAGAGTCAATTCAGTGACTTTGGGGTCGAGGAAATACAAAAAAATATCATTAATTGATAGATATAACAGTTTCACCTGATCCGGTATTTCAAGAAATATAACAGCTTCTTCATCTCTAGAGCCTGCTCAGCAAAAGTGATATAATGTAGTTCTGAAAATGTGACTGTACGAATTTATTCGAAAGGTAATAAATAGATGATGACAATTAAGGTTTCTACTCCAAAATTAGCATTTGTTTGTCAAGAGCTGAATGCTGCAAAAAAGTTTAGTATCAATACGATCGATTGGAATTATCCAATGGAAATTGTCACTTTACATCATGAGCCCAATGGGCCTTCTTCTTTTAAAGATACTGCTGTTATTAATATGTACAGCTACTTTAAAGGTTCTGAACCTCAGAAAGATAAAATCAAGCATCCGATTGAACAAGAAGGTTTAACATATATTCAAGAACCAAATAAGCCAATTTATCGTTATTACAATAATGGACGTTATATCAAATATCAAAGGTTTACAGCATCAGGAGAACTTGCTGTCATTGATTACTTTAATGAAAGCAGGCAAAGGTTTAAAAGGGAAGAATATGATTTGTCTGGATATGTACACAGCTTAATGTACATGGATCTGGACACTAACAAACCGAAGCAGCATCTTTATTTAAGGGCAGATGGCACTTGTTATATGACAAAATGGTATAAGAATGATGGAACAACTGAAAAAATTGTCATTTTTGACGAAAAAGAGAATATAGTCAGTGTATTGTATTCAGAAAATGAACTTTCCCGTTATTTTCTGAGCCGCTTGATAAAGGAAGCGGATTATTTATTTATGACTTCTGAAGTTGAGTTATATACTACATTAAAATCTCTTTCAGTTGAATATTCTTCCATGTATCTAGGTTTTATAGAGACGAATGAGATGTTGGAAAACCTTGAAAAGGAAATAGGCCACCTTGATGCTTTCGTGGTTCCTTCCTTGAAGAGATATCATGACATAATTAAAAATACGGGGCCTCGCACAAATATTTATTACGTTTCTGAAGAGCCGTTTACCCGCAAGCGTTTTGTGGACAAACTAATAGATCAGGTGCCATTTAATAATCAATTGAAGGATATGAATGTTGAGCTGTTAATGGCAGAATGGCAATCAAAATCCGATTTATATCTGTCAGCCAAGGTTGAATTTAAAGGCTGCATTCCTCCCCATTCTGTAGGCCGCCATAAAATGTATTGGAAGTTAAAAAATAAAAAGAGCGGCACTGAAAGCACGTTTAACGCAAAAGTAAACAGCGAGGAAGAACTAATATTTACCGTAAGCGGTACACTTCGTGTTCACTCTGTATTAGATCAGTTGTCCACCATTGAATTGCATCTCTGTTCCGAGTGGGATAATAGCTTCTTTGCATCAGGTGTGCGAATAACCGGTTCAAAGGAAATTCCATTATCAGAACAAAGTATTTCAGGCTGGCAAGTTACTTTAGAAAAAGAAAATAATTATTTGCGTGTTCAGACTGCCGAGGGATTTCGGAGAAAATTAATGAAACGGCTGTTTGTGAAAAAATAGCAGACAAGGTTTTACCAGAAGAAGGAGCTTGAAGATGAGAAGGATCTTTTCACTAATATATGAAATAGACATTGAAAAAGGCGGCATTACAAGCTCTATGATGTCAAGATCTTTTACATTTGCGGAGCGCGGCCATAAAATCGATTTGGTTACACTTGATTATAAAGACAATTATGATCAGATTGAGCAAGTGCTGAAGAGCGCTGGAAGGCTGCATGCTGATGTAAATATCCTCAATATTTATGATGACTATAAAAATCAGCATAAGCATATAAAAATTGGGGAAGCGCAACAAAGTTACTATGATCAAAATTGTAATCGCTTTGAAGAACCATATGCTGCGCATCATAATGAGGAAAAATTAGAAACGGAATACTTCAAGAATGGCTTATATATAAAAAAGAAAAAATGGGATGAGTCGGATAATCTTTTATATGTAGATCATTTCAATGAAAATATGCAAATGACAAAGCGAGAATTCTTTCATGGCGGTTATGTAAATAAAACTGTGATATTCGATACAAGAAGCGGAAAAATCAATCAAATTCACTACACAGCACCCGACGGTTTCTGTTATTTAACAGAATGGTACCATTTTAAAACAGGAGCCAGTCAAGGAGTTATGCTGTTTGGCCGTGATGAAAAGGAAGCTGTATTTTTCAAAAACAAGCACCAGTTTCATACACATTGGCTTGAAACGTTATGTGAGAAAGAAAAGGACCCTATTATCATCTGTGATGGAGTCGGAAGTGCTTCAAAAGTAAATGAAATGCGTGCAGGATTGGCAAAAAGATTTTACTGTGTTCACTCAAATCATTTAGATTATCCTTATACGTTAGGCAGCAAAGTTCGAAACAATCATCAATATGCGATGGAGCATATTAAGGATTATGACGGGCTGATCGTATTAACGAATGAACAAAAAGAAGATATCATGAAGGATTTTGAGTCGAACAATAATATTTTTGTTATTCCTCATGCACCAAGAAGGCTTGAAAAATTAGAAACGTATGAAAAAAAGAAAAACGAGTTTGTCATGGTGGCCAGATATCATGAGGAAAAAGGGATCGATAAGGTCATAAAAGCAATGGGAATCGTAAAAAAATCCCGGCCGGATATTGTCCTGAATATATATGGCAGCGGTCCTGGCCATAAGGAATACCAGCAATTGATCGATGATCTTAAGTTAGATAATGTACATTTAAAAGGGTATGTCGCAAATCCTGCTCCATTTTATCAGCAGGCACTTGCCACATTATTAACATCAAAATTTGAGGGGTTTAGTCTCGCGATTTGTGAATCGTTTTCGTGCGCAACCCCTGTTGTCAGTTTTGATGTGAAATACAGCCCGAGGGAGCTCATAAAAGAACACGAAACGGGAATGCTTGTAGAACCTGATAATATTGACATGCTTGCTGAAAGTATCATTTATTTGTACGACAACCCTGAGAGAGCCATTCAATACGGAAAAAACGCAAAGAACTTAATGGATACTGAATATAGTGAAGCCCGATTATTTGAAAGATGGGAAGAAGTATTTGAAATGACGAAATAGTGCTTTTTTATACTGTTTTTGTTCATTATATGAGCTTTTGTGAATGAAATAGAAGCGGATAAGGATAGAGGTGTCATGGTGAAAATTACTGCAGCAGTACCCACATACAACTCAGAACATTTTATCTCCCGCTGCCTGGATAGTATGGTTCAACAAACCATGCCGAATAATGAGTACGAAATTATTTGTGTAGATGATTGTTCTCAGGATGGCACGGTTTCAATATTAAAAAAGTACAGTGAACAGTATTCTAATATAACGGTTATAGAACGAGAAAAAAACTCGGGAGGGCCGGGAGAGCCGCGAAACCAGGCGATACGTGCTGCGAACGGTGAATACATTTTTTTTATTGATTCCGATGATTATGTAGGAATCGAAGCGTTTGAGAGAATGTATCAATTTGCAAAACAGCATGATTCAGATATTGTGCTTGGGAAAATGGTCGGTGTAAACGGCAGATCGGTCCCGCAAGCTATTTTTAAGGAAACGAAACCTGAGGCGGATCTTGTAAAATCTCCGCTTGTTTACTCAATAGGACCGACAAAACTTTTTAAAGTTTCACTGCTTAGAATGCATGACATATATTTCCCCTCTAATATACAGGCTACAGAGGATCAGGTATTTGTCATGCAGGCTTATTTAGAAGCGGACAAAATTTCTGTCTTGGCCGATTATGATTATTACTATGCTGTACAGCATGACGGCGAGCATATGACGTTTGCATACGTTGCGCCTCAAAGCTACTATGGCGCAATGAAGGTAATCATAGATATGATTCGTAATAGCCGTCTTTCACATAATCGCAAAATGAAGTTTATGGCGAAGTTTTTAAATCGTCATTTTGATTTTTCCAGAACAACGGACTTTACCGTAACAATCGAGGACGAACGGGAGCAGCAAACATGGATGACAGAGCTGCATCATTTTGTTGAACAAAATATACCACGGGAAATTGATAAGCTTGTTCATTCTCATACGCGGTTAAAATTACACTTTGTACGCCATAATGACCTAAAGGGCTTGAAGCAGTTTGAAGCTGATAAAGAAAATATGGCCCAATATACGTCAGTTAAAAATGGTCATATCATAGCAAACTATCCCAGCCTTATCTCATATCATTTGGCAGAGAATGAACGGATTGTTGATGACAGAAACAAAATCAGTCATTACGTGAGCGAATTTCAAATGAAGGACAACACTTTCACATTAAGAGGGTCGGTTACCCACACGGCTTTACAACCAGAGCATCAAGCTATGCAAACTTTATACGGCATTTGGGTGCACCGTGATAGAAAAACTGAAAAAATCATTTCTCCAGTGTATTCCAAGGACGGAGAATTTGAATTTCTCACGAAGTTTACTGATTTGGCTATTCATGAAGAAGATATTGGTGTTTGGGATTTCTTTATTGAATCGGGGATAGACGGCTATAAAAAACGCGTCCGAATTGGCAGCAGCAGAGAACCGTATCCTTATTCAAAACATGCTAAATATATTGGGAATAACGGGGAATATGCTTTCAGCGCACGGCCGTACTTTACTAAAACCTATGATAATTTGTCGGTGGATATCAGAAAGCAGGAAGTTCTGAAAGTCGAATTCAGAGATAATGATTCGGACCAGCATTTAACGTTCGTATTTCCTGGAAGCCAATTGTTTTTTCCGAAGCAATCTTTATTATTGCTCGAATGCAATAACCAAGAGTTTTTAATCCCAATAAAAAATCAAATCAGTTCAGCTGATGGGACAGTGATACAGGTTGATCGGAATCTCGTTCAGCAAAAGTTTGCTCCGGCTTATTTACAAAACACCAATATTGTTTTATCCATTAATTCTTATAAAACCACATTGGTTCCGAAAAAGGATGTCAGTGTGTACTTTTGCAGTAAAAATATTGAAAAAAAGCTATGGTGCTTTAAAATAAAGAAGAAAGTAGATCTATTTATACAATCGGACCAATCGAAATTCTATCTAACAGCCCGTTAAACAAAGAAACCAGGTGACAAATATGAAAAAACTAAAAGTGATGACCGTTTTCGGGACCAGGCCTGAAGCGATCAAGATGGCACCGCTTGTGCTTGAATTGAAAAAATATCCTGAAATAGATTCCTATGTAACGGTAACTGCACAGCACAGACAGATGCTCGATCAGGTGTTAGATGCGTTTCACATCAAGCCTGACTTCGATTTGAACATTATGAAGGAGCGGCAGACACTGGCAGAGATTACGTCTAACGCACTTGTAAAATTGGATGAGTTGTTTAAAGATATCAAACCCGATATTGTGCTTGTCCATGGTGATACGACGACGACGTTTGCCGGAAGCCTAGCCGCTTTTTACCATCAAATTGCTGTCGGTCATGTGGAGGCGGGGCTCCGTACAGGGAATAAGTATTCCCCGTTTCCGGAAGAGCTCAATCGACAGATGACAGGGGCGATTGCTGATTTGCATTTTGCTCCGACAGGCCAGGCGAAAGACAATTTATTAAAAGAAAACAAAAAGGCCGACTCTATTTTTGTAACGGGCAATACAGCGATTGACGCACTCAACACAACGGTTAGGGATGGTTACTCACATCCTGTTCTCGATCAGGTGGGTGAGGATAAAATGATTCTCTTGACCGCTCACCGCCGGGAAAATTTGGGTGAGCCAATGGAAAACATGTTCAAGGCCATCCGCAGAATTGTAGGGGAATTTGAAGATGTACAAGTCGTTTACCCTGTGCACCTGAATCCTGTTGTCCGGGAAGCGGCTCAGAAGCATTTTGGTGATTCTGACAGAGTGCATCTGATTGAACCTTTAGAGGTGATTGATTTCCATAACTTTGCAGCGAAATCGCATTTTATATTGACAGATTCGGGCGGCGTGCAGGAGGAAGCCCCATCTCTCGGGAAACCGGTGCTTGTTCTGCGTGATACGACGGAACGGCCTGAAGGAGTGGAAGCGGGAACGCTGAAACTTGCAGGGACGGATGAGGAAAACATTTATCAGCTGGCAAAACAGCTGTTAACTGATCATGATGAGTACAAGAAAATGTCCCAGGCTTCTAATCCGTATGGAGATGGAGAGGCTTCCCGCCGGATTGTGGAAGAATTGCTGTTTCATTATGGGTATCGGAAAGAACAACCGGATTCATTTACAGGCAAATAAAAAAGAAGCTTTGCACATTGTGCGAAGCTTCTTTTTGTTTTACTTTTCGAGGCTTTCCTTCAGCTCTTTTGTAATATCGGAAAGGGCGCTTTCATCAGCTTGGTAGTAGTAAATTCCATTGATTTTCGTGCCTGTACCTTTTAGTTCGTGCTGTTTAATATGTTTCCGCGCACCTTTGTAATCCGACTGGATATCCCACATGTTATCGAAGGTCAAATTCGTTTTCACATTATCTTCAACAACTTTAAACATATCTCCGAATTTCGTGATGGAAGAAATATTAGCGCCTTTATTAATAATACCTTGGATGACTTGGCGCTGGCGGTCCTGGCGTCCGAAGTCGCCTCTCGGATCTTCTTTTCTCATCCGGGTATAAGCGAGCGCTTCTTTTCCGTTCAGTGTGATTTCTCCTTTGCCGAACGAATAACCGTCATAGCTGAAGGCGAATGTGCTGTTAACTGTAATGCCGCCAAGTGTATCAACAACGTCTCTAAAGCTTTCCATGTTCACTTTTACAAAATAATCAACCGGAACATCGAGGAAGTTCTCGACCGTGTCAACCGTCATCTGCGTGCCGCCGAAAGCGTATGAATGGTTGATTTTATCCATTGTGCCTTTTCCGATAATTTTTGTATACGTGTCACGCGGAATGCTGACCATGTCGGTTGTATTCGTTTTTGGGTTAACAGTCATATAAATGAGCGTATCGGCACGGCCCTTATCGCCGTCGCGTTCATCCACACCCATGATTAAGACGGAAAAAGGATCTTTTTTATTGATACTGACCTCTTTATCCCTCTTTTTCGATTTATCAATGCTTTCATGAATACTTGCCACGGTTGATGCTGCTTTATGCCATAAGTAGTATGCATAGCCTCCAGTTCCGAGTACAAATACGGCCACAATGGCTAAAATGACAAGTAACGCCTTTCTTTTTTTCTTTCTTTTTTCAGCTCTCATAATAAAGTCCTCGCTTTTTTGTAATCTAGTACGATTATAAGTTTCTTAATATTTGAAAACAACTAAAATTTGTCTGATTCTTTACAATAGACGGCTCCTTGTAACAAATGTTTCGGTATTTTAAGAAAATCCGCAAAAATTTTTCGTTGTTTTGAAAGAAATCTTAAAATAAGCTTAAAATTGTCGATAAAAAGTGGAGAGGTGATATAGGAATGAAAAAAATTGCTATTTTAATGTTCTCAATGCTGCTTCTTTTGTCTGCGTGCGGCACAGCTCAGAACACATCAGGAGCAGAAACAAATTCAGACAGCCAGGATGCAGCTGCAGAAGAGACAGTAACGAAGGAAGGCACTTTTGCCGGTTTGGCGGACAGCCATACAATTGCAGTCACTATTGATGATAAAGAGACGTCGATTCAGGTTGGTTCAGACCTTCAGGACAAAATGAACAGCATTTCAGAAGGGCAAAAAGTTGTTGTCAAATATACAAAAGATTCAAATGGCGCTTTAATGCTTAAGGATCTTGAGACAAAGTAATAAAAAACTCTTAGGGGGTTCCATGTTTTGAAAAAAATGAAGCTCTTGCTTCTATCGTCAGTCACTGCGGCGGCTGTAGCATGTCCGGCGTTTATGCAGACTGCGAAAGCCGCAGATAAAACCATTTCGGTTAAGCTGAGTAATTATGTAGGCAGCAAATCAAGTTTGGATGTCGATATCACAGGCGGATATGAAATTTCCGGCTCAAGAATTGCGGATACGGAGCGATATGGAGGAGCAACTCGTTTTGATGTTGCCAATAATGTCGCCTCTGCCGGATGGACAAATCCAACGACTGTGGTCATTGTTAATCGGGACGCTTTTGCCGATGCGCTCTCAGCAACCCCGCTTGCCAAAAAGTACGATGCACCGATTTTATTAACAGACGCAGATGCGCTAACACCAAAAACAGAAAGCGAAATTGCAAAATTAAATCCTGACAATATTCTCATCATTGGCGGGACAATCAGTGTTTCTAAAAATGTAGAAAATACATTAAAAAAATATGGTTCTATCGATCGGATTGGCGGAGCAACCCGTTACGAGGTTTCTAAAAACATAGCCGATCGGATGGGGAATTACAGCCAGGCAGTAGTGGCCACAGGCATGGTCTTTACGGACGCCCTGTCAATCGCGCCATATGCTGCAATGAACGGTTATCCGATTTTACTTGCGGGAGACAATAACATCCGCAGTGATTACAAAATTCCAAGCAAGGTTACAATTGTCGGCGGTCCGTTGAGTGTCAGCACTGGTGTGGAAGCTGCATTAAAAAAGAAGGCAACTGTGAAACGGATTGGCGGCGTTTCACGATATGAGGTATCTGCCAATATCGTTAAAGAATTAAATATGAAAGCAACAAAGGTATTTATGTCAAACGGCCAAACATTCGCGGATGCATTAACGGGATCTGTGCTTGCAGCAAAGCAGGGAAGCCCTTTACTGCTGGTTGAATCAGGAAGCCTGCCGTCACCAGTCGCTGATGTGGTAGCGTCAAAAGGGACTCAGTCATTTGCACTGCTTGGAGGAAGCATCTCCATCAGTGATACGCTAAAGAACAAACTGGCAGATACTTTTGCAGGAACTGGATATACAGTCAAGTTAACCGGCGGAAACCTGGTGCTTTATAAAAACAGTACTGCAATCAAGACGCTTGGAACGTCTTTTACAGCACAGCCTAAAAAGTATGCAACTACAAATTCTATCAGTCTAAATGGAACGCCATATCTCGGAAACATGAAATTTACAATAGAGTCAGGCAAATATATTCGTCCGATCAATGTGAATATCCCCTTTGAAGATTATTTAAAGGGTGTTGTGCCTCATGAAATGCCGGCCAGCTGGCAGAAAGAAGCGCTTAAAGCCCAAGCTGTCGCAGCGAGAACTTATTCCATCAATTCGGCCGGAAAAGAAGTAAAAGACACCACTGCTTTTCAGGTATATGGCGGATATGACTGGAATTCGAAAACTTCAGAAGTTGTTGAAGCTACAAAAGGAAAAGTTTTGAAATACAATGGAAATTTGATTTCAGCTACGTATTCCTCAAGCAACGGCGGCTATACAGAAGCGAGCGGTGAGGTGTGGAGCAGCCAGCTTCCTTATTTAATCGCCAAAAAAGATACATACGACCCGCAAATCAGCTGGTCTCTGTCTTTAAATAAAACCCAGATTGATAAAAGCGCTCTGAATCTGAAAAGCCCTGGATCTTGGTGGAGCTCTAAAAATGAAACAAATTCAGCATATTTGAGCGGTTTGAAAAGCTGGTTTATTAAAAATAAATACAGCAATGCTGAGTCTATCAAAATCACAAAAATATCCAGTGTGAAATTCAGCACGGAGAAAACTGCCGGTCAGCGGCCGGAAACAGCAAGTGTCACATTCTCATATTTCGTGAAAGAAAAATCAAATGGCTACGTTCTTTCAAATGGAAGCCTGAGTGAAAAAACGGCAACAATTTCAGTACCGGCAACAGAGCTGAGAACAATGCTTGGCGCTTCGAATATGAAGAGTACATACGCTTCTGTCTCAAGCAATACAAACGCCTTTCTCATTAGCGGTAAAGGATACGGACATGGCATAGGCATGAGTCAGTACGGAGCCAATGCCAGAGCAGCTGCCGGACAATCTTATACAACAATTTTAAGTTTTTACTATCCGGGAACAACTCTATCAAGCTATTAAAAGATTGTTAGAGTCAAAGGAGGCGAGATGCCTCCTTTGTTCGTTATTTGATTTATGAATCATTATGAATCTTTGGAGGGACTATCTTTGCGGATCTTTCTTAAAAGCATACCTATGCTGATACTAGGAGTCGTGTTATTTGTACCAAATGCGTTTGCGGCAAACTCTGTTACAAGGCTGGATGGAGCAAGCAGATATGAGGTTGCAGTAAATGTATCAAAACAAGGCTGGAGCAGTGCGGGCACGGTTGTTATAGCAAACGGAACAGCATATGCCGATGTATTAACTGCTGCACCTTTGGCTTACAAATACAATGCCCCGATTCTATTGACGGAATCATCTAAACTGACTGCGCCGACTAAAGACAGAATCAGCCAGCTTAAACCGAGCAAGGTCATCGTCATTGGCGGAACGATCAGTGTTTCTAACAACGTTGTAAGCGACATTAAAAAATTGGGTATTTCCAATGTGGAACGGATCGGCGGAAGAAGCCGCTATGAAGTTGCCCAAAATATTTCTAAAAAGTTATCTTCAAATTCAAAAGCGGTAATCGCAAATGGCACGGCATATGCTGACAGTCTGGCGATCGGTTCTTATGCTGCCCGTAATGGTATTCCAATTTTACTGACTACTGCAAGCTCCATTCCTGCACCAACGAAAAGTGCGATGAACAGCAAAGGGACATCATCGACTATTGTGGTCGGAGGAGAAATCAGTGTCTCTAAAAATGTTTACAGCCAGCTTCCTTCACCAACAAGAATCGGCGGAAACAGCCGTTTTGAAGTGGCTGCAAACATAGCGAAAAAATATTATTCTTCATCAAAAGCTGCATTTGTCAGCAATGGCTATCAATATGCAGATGCTTTAGCGGGTTCTGTGCTGGCGGCGAAGCAAAATCGCCCAATGCTATTTACTGACGCCGGTTCATTGCCGACTGCAACAAGAACAGTCATCGGATCAAATAGCAAGAATACCTTCACAGTTCTTGGGGGAACTATTTCAGTGACAACAAATGTCGTGAACCAGCTTAAAAATGTAATTGTAGGCAAAAAGGTATTTGTGGATGCAGGACACGGTGGTTATGACAGCGGCGCGGTAGGTAATGGTTTAAAAGAGAAAGATGTTAACCTTGCCGTTGCTAAGCTTGTAAACAGCAAACTTTCCAATGGTGGAGCCATTCCGATTATGGCCAGATCTACAGATGTTTTCTTAGAGCTTTCGGAGCGGGTTGCAAAAGCAAAAAGCAATAATGCAAACCTATTTGTGAGTATTCACGCCAATTCAGCGAGCCCAGCAGCAACCGGTACTGAAACCTACTATTATACAAAATATGAGTCAGAAAACAGCAAACGGCTTGCGACAGAAATACAAAACAGACTCTATAAAGCACTCAATACTCAAAACCGCGGCGTGAAAATCGGGAATTTCCATGTCATCAGAGAATCAACGATGCCGAGCAGTTTAGCGGAGCTGGCGTTCATTTCAAATGCGAACGACGCAAGTAAGTTAAAGAGTGCTTTGTATCAAGAAAAAGCAGCTCAAGCAATATATGAAGGAATCATTGGATATTATTAGGGGATTAAATTAGTAGACATCAATAGCGGCTTGCCGGCAGAACCCATCAGGAATTGCCGGCAAGCTTTTTTATACGATAAAATGAGAAAAATTTTAAACCACATATGCTATGTAAAAGTTTAACAAAATTTAAGGTTAGGCCTATTCTTATTGACAGATGTTTTTGATATAATTATCAGGCAAAAATATAACCGATCCATTAGGGTAGTGAGGTAATCGATGAAAATAAGCATTGTTATCCCTGTATATAATTCAGAAGATCTTATTTCCGAATGTCTTGATAGCTTAGTTAACCAAACGATGCCAAAAGAGGATTATGAGATTATATGTGTCGATGATAAATCTACGGATTCATCTTTAGACATTTTGAATCAATATAAAAAGAAATATGACAATATTGTTGTTATTGAAAGAACCGTAAATTCAGGCGGTCCAGGTGCACCGCGGAATGATGCAATAAAAATTGCCAAAGGTGAATACATCCTGTTTGTTGATTCCGATGACTATCTAGGCAATGAAGCATTGTTAAGATGGTACAATTTCTCAAAAGAGAATGATTCAGATATTACTTTAGGTAAGTTAAAAGGGATAAACGGCCGAGGTGTTCCCAAATCAATGTTTAAGGAAACAAATCCAGATGTTGATTTGGTTGATTCCAAAATTGTTTTCACATTGGGACCCCAAAAACTGTTTAAAGCCTCACTTTTAAAAGAAAATCAAATCATCTTCCCTACTCACATAAAAGCAGCGGAAGATCAAGTCTTCACAATGAACGCTTATTTAAAAGCAAAGAAGATTTCTGTTTCAGCTGACTATGATTATTACTATCTGGTCAAAAGAGACGGTGAGCATATGAGTGTCGCTTATGTTCCCCCAGAGAACTTTTATGGAGCAATGGAAGATATTATCTCTGCTATCAAGGCTAGTGATCTAGAAGAAGCAAGAAAAACGAAACTGATGGCAGTATTTTTAAACAGGCATTTCGATTTTTCGCGGACAAAAAATGTCACAATAAAAATGAAGACAGATGAAGAAAGAGCTGAATGGTTTAAATATTTGTCCTCATTTATTCATGCAGTACCTGAAGAGGCTGACCAATTTGTGCTTCCGCATATCAAATTGCGGCTGCTGTTTATTCGGAATAATGATTTGCAGGGGTTAACCCAGTATGAGCGTGAAGAACAAGACATTAAAAAGTTCTGTGTTGTAAATAATGGGGATTTAATTGCACGTTATCCGAGCTTAGAACGCTATCCAATTTCTGAAGAGTTATTAAAAGTAAATTATAAAAATAAGCTTGAACATTATCTGCAGAATATTGAATTTAGCGATCACAGCCTCAGCATTCAAGGAACCATTAAACACAAATTGTTGGATGATGAAACGAATCAAAATCAATCTCTGACAGGAGTATTTGTTCATCGTGATACAAAGGCGGAAAAATACATTGCGCCGGCTAAGTATGAAAATTCAACATTTACATTTGAGTGCAAGTTTGATGAACTGGCATCTGCAGAAGAAGATTTAGGCGTTTGGGATTTCTTTATTGAATCGTCAATAGATGGCTATAAATTAAGGGCGAGAATCGGAAACAAGCGTGCTGCGTATAAGTATTCAACAAACACGATGTATTTAGGGCATAATGCGTTGTTTGTCTTCAGTGCAAGACCATATTTCACAATGAATTACGATAATCTTTCGATTGATATAAAGAAACATGCCTATACTGAAGCAGAACTTTCATATGAAACTGAATCAAAAGATTTATCATTTATTTTTAAAGATAAGCAGATCTGTTTGCCAAATCATTCAAAAATGATTGTGAATACCGGACAGTCTGAAATCTCATTACCGGTAAAACGTATAGAGTTAGAGCCTAATTGCACAAAATTGACGGTAAACGTGCAGAGTTTGCTTGAACAGCTAGCTCATGTAAAGAAAGAGCGATTAATTGAATTTGCGATAAACACTTCTCAAAATAAAATAAGTGCAAAAGTGGATAACCAAGCAATTGTCTTGGACACAAGGAATGTGGAACGAAAATCCATGTTATTCTTTAGTAAAATGGTTGAGGTTCAATACAAGCTGTTAACCTCTAAATCAAAGTTTTATTTTCAATATTAAATGCTTCACAACGAAAAGAGACAAATCAGTAAAATGATTTGTCTCTTTTTTTAAACAATATGCTTAATTTTTAAAAAAAGTGTCTAAAACAATAAAAAGTTTACGGATAAATGTCAGAAAAAATAACAAATTCACACTTCTTAACATACCATTTACATCCAATTAACATCCGTCTGCTAAACTGACTGGCATAGGTCATCATAACATCCCAAACAAATCGTGAGGTGTGTGTCAGTGAGTGCAGAGAAAAGCATGAATGTGAGTCGTGAATTCTCAGTTCAGCAAATACATTCTTTTACATTATCTGAAAAGACGGCTCGTTATTTGGCAATAAAGCGCGTAATGGATATTTGGTTTGCGCTCATTGGGTTGGCGATTGCGCTGCCAATGATTGCGGTATTTTCAATATTGATTTGTTTGGAGACGCCGGGGCCTGCCATTTATACGCAGGAACGCGTAGGGAAAGGCGGGAAACTATTTAAGCTTTATAAGCTTCGTTCCATGAAAATAGATGCCGAGAAGTCTGGGGCGGTTTGGGCACAGAAGCAAGATCCGCGGGTGACAAGGATCGGAGCTTTTATCAGAAGAACGAGAATTGACGAGCTTCCTCAGCTGTTTAATGTGCTGAAAGGCGATATGAGTATGATTGGCCCTCGTCCGGAACGGCCCGTATTTACGGAAAAATTCCAGAATGAGATTCCAGGCTTTACACAGCGTCTGGCTGTTAAACCGGGATTGAGCGGCTGGGCTCAGGTGAACGGCGGTTACGATATGACGCCGAAGGAAAAGCTGATATTTGATTTATATTACATTCGCAATCTGACTTTCACTTTAGAATTAAAAATTATGTTAAAAACTTGTAAAGTAGTTTGGACGGGTGATGGTGCAAGATAAAACGGGATTCCATTATTCACCATCAATCTGAGCTTAAAAAGAAGTAGGGAATATGATGCCAAGTATTACAAAACAAATCATGAGCGGTGCAAAGTGGACAAGTATTTCAACCATGTGTATTACAATCATACAAATTGTTCAGTTTGCCCTGCTTGGAAATATGATGACCTTAACAGAATTTGGGCTTGTCGGCATGATCACAACGGTTACAGTTTTCGCCCAGATTGTGCTCGATATGGGTTTTGGCGCAGCATTAATTCAGAGAGACGACGCGACGGAGCGCCAGCTGTCAACATTGTATTGGCTTAACATTATGACGGGCGTTTTGCTGTTTGTTCTTTTATATGTGAGCAGTCCTGTCATTGCGGGATTTTATCAAAGAGAAGAGCTGGTGTTTCTGGTTCGGATTCTGGCGATTATGTTTTTGATCGCGCCAATTGGACAGCAATATCAGTATATGCTGCAAAAGCAGCTGCATTTTAATACGTTAAGCAAAATAGAGATTTTTTCAAATGTATTGTCATTCGGATATTTAGCGATAGCAGTTTTTATGATGGATGCGATTTTGGCGTACGTGATTTCTCAAGTCCTGCTGCAGTCCAGTAAAGGGATTTTATATTGGGCTGTATACCGAAAAAAGTGGCATCCTGCTTTTGTTTTTGATTTGAGAGGCCTGAAGGATTTCTTTACTTTTGGAGCCTTTCAGCTTTCATCCCGTCTTGTGAACAGACTGGGAGCAAATATCGACATGATTTTGATCGGCCGGTTTATTGGTGCTGAAGCATTGGGGATTTATAACCTCGCTTATCAGATTGTCACCATTCCGGTTTTGAAGATCAATCCGATTGTCACACGGGTGGCATTCCCTGTTTTCGCAAAAAACAAATATGAAAACAGCGTGATCAGAGAAGGCTTTCTGAATATGACAAAAATGCTGGCGCTTGTTTCGTTTCCGCTGTTAATCGGGCTCGTGTCTGTGTCAGACGCCTTTATCACAGCGGTTTTCGGAGAAAAATGGCTTGCTGCTGTTCCGATCCTAAATGTTCTGGCGATTGTCGGAATACTAAGAGTGCTCATGAATCCAAATGGATCTGTGTTGCTGGCTAAAGGAAGAGCTGACTTAGCGTTTTATTGGGATTCCGGCGTGCTGCTGCTGTACGGATTATCACTGTTTGCAGCTGTACAGACGGGAAGCCTGCTGACAGTCGCATGGGTGTATGCCATTATCAGCGTTGTTAATTTCCTGATCGGGCGCTGGCTTTTGGCATATGTCATCAAGCTTAACCTTTCGGCTTATTTCCAGTCGATTATGAAGCCATTTCTGATTACTGCGGCGATGGGCATCATCGCGTTTGGTGTAAGCCTCAGTACCGAACACTTCAGTATGCAGGCAGAAATGCGGCTGGCCATTTCAGTTGCGGCCGGGGCGCTGTGCTATCTCTTTCTTTTGGTAAAAGCGTACCCTCAAACAAAAAGCAAACTACTAAGAAAAGGACGTTTGTCATGAAGATTTTGTGGATCACAAGCGTATATCCGAGCAGTATGAAACCCGGAGAGGGTGTGTTTCATGAGACACAGGTGCAAGAGCTGCAAAAACTCGGGCTTGATATCACTGTGATATGCCCACGGCCTTTTCATTCAGCACCTGTCCGCATGCTGAAAAAGACATATCGAAAAAAGGATGCCAGACCGGAGTATGAGATTAGAAAGGGAATACCGGTTTACCGGCCTTTCTATCGGGCAGTTCCCGGCCAGCTGAAGTGGGCGCAGCCTCATCGGAGAATCGCATCAGCCGTTTTAAAAACCATGAAACAGCGCGACCTATATCCGGATCTGATCCATGCGCATTTTGCCATGCCATCGGGCGGGGCTGCGGCAGTCGTGTCAAAGTCAGCGCAAATTCCTTATGTCCTGACCTTGCATGGCAGTGATGTGAATGTCTATCCGCATTACAGCAAAGGAGCGTTTAAAGCCTTCAAGCGTGCCGTAGGTTCTGCGTCAGTTGTTTTAGCAGTCAGCCACAAGCTTCAGGAAGAAGCCAAAAAGCTTTCGGGCTTTGACAGCTCGGTTTTGCCAATCGGCATACAGCTCAGCCGCTTTCAGGAGAATGAGGAGACGAAAGAGGAAATCAGAAAAAGACTCGGACTCCCGCTCGATCAGCGTCTGGCTGTCTATGTCGGCCGGCTGGTCAGAGAGAAAGGCATTTTTGAACTGTCTGAAGCGATCGAATCGCTGCAGGACTCTCCTAAGGCAGTCTTTGTCGGGGATGGTCCCGCAAAATCGACGCTGACGCAGAAGGGGCATATCGTCACAGGCCAAGTGCCGAATCATCAGGTAAGAGACTATTTACTTGCGGCAGATCTATTTGTACTTCCTTCTTACAGTGAGGGGATGCCGACTGTTGTGATTGAGGCGCTGGCGCTAAGGGTTCCTGTTATTTGTACGGATGTTGGCGGAGTGTCGTCTTTATTCGGAAAGCACCAACATCTGCTGATTAAACCGAAATCCGCTCAAGCCTTGGCAGAAGCGATCACTCGGTACGAACATGAGCAAATATGGAAGCCGGAAGTAGCAGATGACTTGTATGAAACCGTGCAAGCTCAATTTGACGCAGGGAAAAACGCCAAGGCTTTGCATCATCAGTATCAGACGGTCACGAAAACGTCCGTTTAATCGTAAGAAACTGCGACCAATATAAATAGGAAGATCATTTTACAGGAGAGGGATGAGCGCTGTGAAAAAAATAGCTGTCATTGGAACAGGTTATGTAGGACTCGTATCAGGCACTTGCTTTGCGGAGATCGGCAATAAAGTTGTTTGCTGTGATATCGATGAATCAAAAATCAGAAGTCTGAAAAATGGGGTAATCCCAATCTATGAACCAGGGCTTGCAGACTTAGTTGAAAAAAATGTGCTGGATCAGCGCTTGACCTTTACGAACGATATCCCGTCTGCCATTCGGGCCTCAGATATTATTTATATTGCAGTCGGAACGCCTATGTCCAAAACAGGTGAAGCTGATTTAACGTACGTCAAAGCGGCGGCGAAAACAATCGGTGAGCATCTTAACGGCTACAAAGTGATCGTAAATAAAAGCACAGTCCCGGTTGGAACAGGGAAACTGGTGCAATCTATCGTTCAAAAAGCCTCAAAGGGGAGATACTCATTTGATGTTGTATCTAACCCTGAATTCCTTCGGGAAGGGTCAGCGATTCATGACACGATGAATATGGAGCGTGCCGTGATTGGTTCAACAAGTCATAAAGCCGCTGCCATCATTGAGGAACTTCATCAGCCATTCCATGCTCCTGTCATTAAAACAAACCTAGAAAGTGCAGAAATGATTAAATACGCCGCGAATGCATTTCTGGCGACAAAGATTTCCTTTATCAACGATATCGCAAACATTTGTGAGCGAGTCGGCGCAGACGTTTCAAAAGTTGCTGATGGTGTTGGTCTTGACAGCCGTATCGGCAGAAAGTTCCTTAAAGCGGGTATTGGATTCGGCGGTTCATGTTTTCCAAAGGATACAACCGCGTTGCTTCAAATCGCAAAATCGGCAGGCTATCCATTCAAGCTCATCGAAGCTGTCATTGAAACGAACGAAAAGCAGCGTGTTCATATTGTAGATAAACTTTTGACTGTTATGGGAAGCGTCAAAGGGAGAACCATTTCAGTCCTGGGATTAGCCTTCAAACCGAATACGAACGATGTGAGATCCGCTCCAGCGCTTGATATTATCCCAATGCTGCAGCAGCTGGGCGCCCATGTAAAAGCATACGATCCGATTGCTATTCCTGAAGCTTCAGCGATCCTTGGCGAACAGGTCGAGTATTACACAGATGTGTATGCTGCGATGGAAGACACTGATGCATGCCTGATTTTAACGGATTGGCCGGAAGTGAAAGAAATGGAGCTTGTAAAAGTGAAAACCCTCTTAAAACAGCCAGTCATCATCGACGGCAGAAATTTATTTTCACTTGAAGAGATGCAGGCAGCCGGATACATTTATCACTCTATCGGCCGTCCCGTTGTTCGGGGAACGGAACCTTCTGACAAGTATTTTCCGGGCTTGCCGCTTGAAGAATTGGCTAAAGACTTGGGAAGCGTCAATTTATAAAAAGAAAAAGTGTTACTTGGTTGAAGCTGCCGGCTGCTAGGCTCGGCCGCCGGCTCCTGAAACATCAGGAAAGGGGTTAAACATGTGAGTATCAAACGATCAGCGGTCCATACGCTAGCGTTACTGGCCGCTGCTATATTTGGAGTCGTCCTATTGCTGGGAGCCATCCATAAAGATATAGGTTTCATGCAGATGGCTGCTGTGCTTGCGGTGTTGGCAATTGGCCTGTTTTTACTGACGCTTGCAACCGCATTTACAACAAAAGAACGGCTCTTTATGGCTGTAATCTATATTTTGATCGCCTGCACTTTTTTAAATAATGCATTTTTCGCTATTCATCTTGGATTTTTCAGTTTGTTCCTTTACCGGCTTCTGCTCATCGCAGCGGGTTGCCTTCATATTTTCGGCATGGTTCGGAATCGAACCCATATTGAAAGATGGCATGGGCTGCAAGTAAAAGGGATTTTACTCTTTTTCGCCTTTTGGTTTATATATGGCCTTGTTTCTCTGCTGTGGGCCAAGTCGGTAACAGTTGGCCTCAAGTATTTAGCCTTATTGGCAATGGGAATTTTCTTCATTTATCTTATTGTCATGTACGTGCAAAAAATGGAGCGGCTGATGATTGTTTATGCCATTTGGCTGGTGATGACGGTATTTCTGATGATCATTGGCTTTTACAATCATATCACCCACCATCATCTTGCGAGTTCCACATTGTACAGCGGACCGGAGTATAAGCAGCATTATCCGACATCGGTCTTTTTTAATCAAAATGACTTTGCGACCTTTTTATCCATCAGCTTCTTTTTTTACATCACGATGATGAAAAACATTAAGAATGGATACATCAAGGCAATTGGCCTTGTGCTCTCGCTCTGTGCGTTGTATTTAATTTTTGCCACTGGTTCAAGAGCCAGCCTTCTGGGTATTTTTGCAGGTATTGCTGTCTACATCTTCATTGTATTGCCGCCTGTTTTAAAGAAAATGGCTATATGGCTGTCGGCGGCGGGAATTGCTCTTTTCGCAGTTTTTTTCGCCAGCAAAATCTATTCAAAGTTTTGGGAGCTGTTTCTGGCTCCGCAGACGCTGCATTCATTTCATGACAGGCTTCCATCAAATGTGGCTCGGGCAAATCTGCTGAAAAACGCTTGGCATTTTTTCCTTGATTCATACGGATTCGGAGTCGGGGCAGGAAATGTATCCTATTATCTTGAGCATTATGCTGTATATGATACTGACAATGTGGCAGAGGTGCATAACTGGCTTGTTGAAATTCTTGCTAATTTTGGCTTGTTCATCATGCTGGGATATCTGTCCGTTTATGCCTACCTCATATGGGTGCTTTACAAGTTTTATGAAAGAAAATTAGAAAATCAGTCAAAACTGATCACAGAAGGACTTATTACCGCTATGGTCAGTTTCCTGGTATCAAGTATCAGCCCAAGCTCTGTTTCAAATTTATTTTTCCATTGGGTGTTTATGGCGCTCGTCATCGCCGCCGTGAATGTGTTAAGGCGATCCAGACAAATGCCTGAGCCGATGTACAGATAAACAGACTACAAAAAGCAGGGAGACTTATATGAACGATATATTGATAAGAATAGCCCGTCGCATAAAAAAAAATATCATTTGGATCATAGCGGTGCCAATTATATTAGGTGCGGCGGGGTATATCCTGCCGTCACAGATCGCTGATCAAAAGAGCTATACAGCTGAAGATACTTTGGCTGTGGGGAGCTATGATCATCCGGTTTATAACAGCACAGAAGAGATTCCGCTTCTGCTTAAGAGCGACTCTTTTTTGAAGGAGGCGCTTCCTGATGAAAAGGATGAAGATGTAGCAGAGATCAAAGAGAAGCTTACCATCAAAACGGAATCCAAATCGTTACTGACTTTAAGCTATAGCGACGAGGATAAGGATAGAACGGAATCTGTCTTAAACGCCATATCCTCCACCTTCCTCAAAAATGATCAAAAGCTGTATGCAGAAAGAGAAGCCGTTATCCGCAGCAGCATAGACGCGCTTGAAGGCGAGTCGGTGAGCGAGGATTCCAAAGTGGATAAAGAGAGATTTTTATATGAGCTCAAAAACACACAGCTTAACCTGAAAGCGGCCAGTATTACTGATTCCGAAACCGTAAGTGAGACAGCAGGCGGGGGAATGTCTCCGAAAAAGAAAGCAGTTCTCGGCGTTATGATTGGCCTTACGATTGCCTTTATGTTCGTTGTCATTCCTGAATTTTTCAGAGAATCCTTTTAAAATCATACGATGGAGATGTGATCATGACCAATTGGAAACCTCTCGTATCTGTCATTACACCTTCCTATAATGCGCGTGACTATATTGAAGACACGGTTCATTCGGTATTAGATCAGAGCCATCCTCATTGGGAAATGATTATCGTGGATGATTGCTCAACGGATGGGACCCGCGACATTTTACAGCAGTATGAAAAAATAGACGAAAGAATTCATGTGGTGTATTTGGAAGAGAACTCCGGAGCTGCGGTTGCTCGCAACAAAGCGTTGGAACGCGCTCAAGGGCGCTACGTAGCATTTTTGGACAGTGATGACAAATGGAAAAAAGACAAACTGGAAAAGCAGCTTGAGTTTATGATGGAGCGCTCCTGTGCGTTTTCTTTCACGGGCTACAGCTTAATGGCGCAGGACGGGACCCCACTCGATAAATTTATTCATGCGCCGGAAAGCCTGACGTACGATGACGCCCTGAAAAATACAATTATCGGCTGCTTGACGGTGATGATTGACAGGGAGCAAACGGGACAGATCCAAATGCCGAATATCAGAACGAGACAGGACTTAGCCACATGGCTGTCTCTTTTAAAAAAAGGATTTACTGCCTATGGAATGAATGAATGCCTGGCTGAATATCGGCTTGTCAATAACTCAATTTCCAGCAACAAATGGAAGGCTGCGAAAAAAACGTGGTTTGTCTACAGGGAGATCGAACGGCTTCATTTTATAAAAGCAACATGGTGTTTTGTTCAATATGCAAAAAACGCGGTGAAAAAAAGATTATAGCCGCAAACAGAGAGAAAAGGTGATGAAGGTGGAAACAAAAGAAGCAATCATTCATGTCATCGTTGCCACTGCTGAATGGGGAAAAGACCAATTGAGATACAGAAGGCACCGGCTGGCAGAATTTTTAGCTGCTCAGGAGGAAACGAAGGAAGTTATTTGGGTATGTCCGGCTCCGCGTGTCCAAGGGAAAGAGTTTCAGGAAGTCCATTCTGGCATCAGGCAATTCGCTGTCAAAGACCTGCTGCAGAAAAAAATGTTTCGTTTCGGACGATATACAGATGTCTTTTACAGACATAAGCTCTCCCCATTACTCGATGAGCTTACATCTGCTTCTGCAAACGGTGAACGCTGCTGTTTATGGTACACGTTTCCGGGATTCCCGCTGCTGTCTTCGCTGTATCCTTGGGATCAGGTCATTTATGACTGCAGTGACTTATGGGCGGCGCCGATCAGCGGCCGATCAAATCTGCTGTCTGAATTCCGGCGAAAAGTCATTAAATCGGCAGAGCTGAGAATTATACAACGAGCAGATTCAATAACCTGTTCATCAGATTATCTTCACAAGGAAGTAGACAAAAAACTGACTGCAGGACGAGAAAAGGTTCATACTGTGGAAAACGGTGTGGAGTATGAGCTGTTTTCTGCACATAAACAAGCTACCGATCGCAGTATACTGCAGGGGAGAGAAGGAACGGTGTTAGGCTTTATTGGCGGGATTAAACCGAAGCTCGATTTTAAAATGATTAAAGAAGCGGCACTGCAAAAGCCTGATTGGATATTTTTATGGGTTGGCCCGGATGCCACCAATGGTGATGTTTCGTTTCAAGAGCTGCTGAGGCTTCCAAATGTCATATGGACCGGCCCGGCAGATCCGAAAGAAGTTCCGCATTTTATGGAGCTTATCGACATTGGCATCATGCCATATAAACAATCACCGTATAATCAAGCTGTGTTTCCGCTGAAACTATTTGAATTTTTAGCGGCAGGAAAACCTGTCGTCGGCTCTAATCTCCCGTCAACCTCAAAAATGCAAAAGCCGTATGTATACGAATATGTAGAAGGTGATCATCCAATTGATTTTATAGCAGCTTGTGAAAAAGTTCTCGGACAAAACGGAGACGAAACCTATAAAGAAATGCGCCGAAACATCGCCCGGACACAAGATTGGAATTGCTTATTTAGACAAATTATGAAATATACAGGGATTCAAAAACATGCGTAGTCCTATAAATTGGGATGCGCGTTTTTTGATTATACGTGTTTCTTTTTGATGAAGCTTGTTATAATAACTAAGGAGAAGGTATAATGGAAGGAACGGTTCTCTATATAAATAAAGACTTCATTTAATTCCAAAGGAGACTTCTTTATGCTTGACGAACGCATGATTCGCATTGTTGTTGCGTTTATTGTCTCGCTGCTGACAGTTTTAATCATAACCCCAATCGTAAAAAGGATTGCGATTAAAATAGGTGCAGTTGACCAGCCCAGCAATCGAAAAGTACATGACAAAATCATGCCCCGTATGGGCGGGCTGGCCATATTTATCGGGGTGGTTGCAGGCGTGCTTGCATCCGGTATTTACACAGAAACAAGGATGACGGCAATTACAGTCGGAGCATTCATCATTATTGTGTTAGGTATTCTTGACGATAAATATCAATTAAGTGCAAAAGTTAAGTTTTTGATTCAATTAGGTGTAGCCATAATGATTGTAAGCACTGGCTTAAAAATGGACTTTTTCTCAGTACCTTTTTTAACAGAACGGTTTGAGTTAGGATGGATGGCTTATCCGCTGACGGTATTATGGATTGTCGGCATCACGAACGCAATTAACCTGATTGATGGATTGGATGGCCTTGCTGCCGGTCTTTCTGTTATCGGCCTGTCAACGATCGCTGTCATGGCGCTATCCGGCGGAAAAGTGCTCATTCTGTCACTCTCATTAGTGGTTATTGCCAGCACGCTGGGGTTTTTGTTTTACAACTTCCACCCGGCAAAAATCTTTATGGGAGATACGGGATCACTTTTTTTAGGGTATAGTATTTCGATTCTTTCATTATTAGGCCTGTATAAAAGTGTCACATTGTTCAGTATCGTTATCCCGATTATTATATTAGGCGTACCGATTTTTGATACAACATTTGCTATCATCAGGAGAATATTAAACAAACAGCCGATTTCAGCGCCTGATAAGTCGCATATTCACCATAGATTGATGGCCTTTGGCCTTTCACATCGGATGTCGGTCTTAGTTATTTATTTAATTGGATTTATTTTCAGTATCAGTGCGATAGTACTTAAAAGTGCCACAATTTGGCTTTCTTTGTTTATTATCTTCATTTTAATTATTTTTATGCAAATCATAGCAGAAGTGACAGGACTCGTGAATGAAAAATTTAAGCCGTTTACAAAGTTTTATAAACGGCTGGTGAAAAGGAATTAAAAATTCCGGCTTATGTGCCGGAGTTTTTTTCTGCGCAAAAATGCCCGATCCTCTAAAAGGACCGGGCATTTTTTAATAGGATGAATCAGTTGTTGAATTCGTTGTACTGTTGTTTGAGCTTGTGCTGCTGTCATTCGAATAGCTGTTTCCGCTCGTCGTCCCGTCAGTTGTTGTGCCAGTGCTGCCAGAACTGCTTGAGCTGTCAGTCCCGTCTGTTGCATTTCCGGTACCGGAAATGCCAGTGCTTGTATCAGGAGTATAATCTAAATGCTCTTGAAGCGTTTTTCTGACTTTCTCGAGATTTGTAGCATCAGGTTCAAAGTAATATGTGTTGTTAGGCCCTAAATACAAATCAGAACCTGTAATGCTCAATGTGTCGATTTTTTTGCTGGTAAAGCCGCTGTAAATCTGCTGAAGCGCTAAACCTTCAGTAATGCGAATATTGGTTTCAACGTTTTCGCTGGCTTTTTCTGCGATTTTATCAATTTTAGCAATGTTGCTTGCACTTGACATTCGGTCAATCAGCGCGTTTAAGATTTGTTTTTGTCTGTCATTACGGCCAAAGTCTCCGCGTTTATCCTGTTTTCTCATCCGGGCATATGCCAAGGCTTCTTCGCCGTTCAAATGCATCTCGCCTTTTTTGAAGTAAATCCGTTTGCTTTCGTCTACATCACTTTTTTCATCGAAATCGAAAGGCACGTCTACATCAATACCGCCGACTTCATTAATCACATCTTTAAATCCGTCAAAATCAACTGTGACATATTTATCAATCGGGATTTGCAAGAAGTTTTCAACAGTTTCAACTGTCTCATCTTTACCGCCTTTGCTGTAAGCGGCATTGATCTTCGTCTTGCTTCCCGTTGTGTCACCAGCTAATTGCACACGTGTGTCACGCGGAATGCTCAGCATTTTCATGGTTTTATTTTTGGGATCCAGGGTAACAACAATAAGAGAGTCTGATCTCCCTTTTTGTCCTTTAGTCGCGTAATCCTCTATTCCCATAAATAAAATAGAAAACGGTTTTTTCTTCATGTCTACAACTTCGTTGCGAAGATTTGATTTATTCCCGCGGGATAGGGCATCGTACGATTCATCCGCAGCGTTAATTGTTTTATAAAGTTTATACCCGCCAAGCCCTACAACTACCAATAGTGCAAGGGCGAACAATAACATAATTCTTTTTAAAATTTTCCTGCGTTTGCTCTTTTTCTTTTTTCGCACACGCACTCTAACGCGTTCAGCCATTATTCAGTCTCCTTTATGTGATTGACGGCTTTTTCAAGATACGTCAACTCTCCCTCTTTAATATCACTCTTTCCATTTGTCAGTTCTGTCATCCATTCAGAAAAAGCGTTTGTTTCTTTTTCTTCGACGTATGTTTCGAATTCAACATTTTCTGAATAATGGATTTCCTTTAACAGAAATTGTGACTCCCTTAATTCATTTTCAATCTTGCCAAGCCATGTGTAATCTGCAGAAGTATGCATGATTCGCATAAGCTTCCGTTCTACAACACCTATATGATTTAATCCTTCAGACACTGATTTCCCATAAGCGCGAATTAATCCGCCAGCACCAAGCTTAATGCCTCCGAAGTAGCGTGTAACGACGGCGCAAGTATCCTTCAGCCTGCGTTTTTTTAAAACCTCGAGCATCGGCACTCCCGCTGTACCGCTTGGTTCCCCGTCATCATTGGCTTTTTGGATATGATCATTCTCGCCAATAACATAAGCCGAGCAATTATGAGTCGCATTCCAGTGCTGTTTCTTTATTTTCTGTATAAATTCCTGTGCCTCTTGTTCGGTAGAAACACGGCTTAAATGACAGATAAAACGCGATTTTTCTATAACAATCTCGTGTTCTCCTGCTTCTTTCACAGTAAAATAGCTGTGCAGCATGCTAGCTGACCCTCCTGCTAAGCATAAAAGACTGCCTATACAAATTCGTACAGTCTTTAGAATTTTTGTGCGTATTTTGGTATCATAAAGAGTAGATAGTATATAAAAATGTTTTTTTCTAGAATATACGCATTCTTTCATTATAATTCGACATAATTTGCAGATCAATTACATTTATAATAAAAATATATGACAACGCCGTGACGGAGGGAAATTATGAATAAAACAAAGATGGATTCCAAAGTGCTGGATTCTATTTTGATGAAGATGCTGAAAACCGTTGACGGGAGCAAGGACGAAGTTTTTCAAATCGGTGAGCAGTCACGCCAGCAGTATGAACAGCTGGTTGAAGAACTGAAACAAATTAAACAGCAGGTGTATGAAGTGATCGAGCTTGGCGATAAACTTGAAGTGCAAACCCGCCATGCGAGAAACCGTTTATCCGAGGTCAGCCGTAATTTTCATAGATTCAGTGAAGAGGAAATCCGCAATGCTTATGAAAAAGCCCATAAGCTGCAGGTAGAATTGACGATGATCCAGCAGCGTGAGAAGCAATTGCGCGAACGGCGGGACGATTTGGAGCGCAGATTGCTAGGGCTTCAGGAAATCATTGAGCGGTCAGAATCATTAGTAAGCCAAATTACAGTTGTGCTCAACTACTTGAATCAGGATTTGCGCGAAGTTGGACTGCTTCTTGCTGATGCTCAGGCAAAACAGGATTTCGGCTTAAGAATTATTGAGGCGCAGGAAGAAGAGCGAAAAAGAGTCTCAAGAGAAATCCATGACGGACCAGCTCAAATGCTGGCGAATGTTATGATGAGATCGGAATTAATCGAGCGGATTTTCCGTGACCGGGGCGCAGAGGACGGATTCCAAGAAATTAAAAATCTACGCCAAAATGTTCGGAATGCCCTTTACGAAGTGAGAAGGATTATATATGATTTAAGACCGATGGCCCTTGATGACCTAGGCCTGATTCCAACTTTAAGAAAATATCTATATACAACCGAGGAATATAACGGGAAGGTCAAAATACATTTTCAGTGCATTGGAGAAACAGAGGATCAGAGGCTAGCGCCTCAGTTTGAGGTTGCGCTCTTCAGGCTCGCACAGGAAGCTGTGTCTAATGCGCTAAAGCATTCTGAATCTGAAGAAATTACAGTCAAAGTTGAGATCACAAAGGATTTTGTGATTTTAATGATAAAAGATAACGGTAAAGGGTTCGACCTGAAGGAAGCGAAAGAGAAGAAAAACAAATCATTCGGCTTGCTGGGCATGAAAGAAAGAGTAGATTTATTGGAAGGAACGATGACAATAGATTCGAAAATAGGTCTTGGGACATTTATTATGATTAAGGTTCCGTTATCTCTTTGACTATGATTTGTAAAATAGAGCCAAAAGGCATATTGACCGAATGCTAGAGTATATAGAACAATAATACAAGGAGGCGTGGCTTGTGACTAAAGTAAACATTGTTATTATCGACGACCATCAGTTATTTCGTGAAGGTGTTAAACGGATATTGGATTTTGAACCTACCTTTGAAGTGGTAGCCGAAGGTGATGACGGAGACGAAGCGGCTCGTATTGTTGAGCACTATCATCCTGATGTTGTGATCATGGATATCAATATGCCAAACGTAAATGGTGTGGAAGCTACAAAACAGCTTGTAGAGCTGTATCCTGAATCTAAAGTAATTATTCTATCAATTCACGATGACGAAAATTATGTAACACATGCCCTGAAAACAGGTGCAAGAGGTTATCTGCTGAAAGAGATGGATGCTGATACATTAATTGAAGCGGTTAAAGTAGTGGCTGAGGGCGGATCTTACCTTCATCCGAAGGTTACTCACAACCTCGTTAACGAATTCCGCCGCCTTGCAACAAGCGGAGTTTCTGCACACCCTCAACATGAGGTTTACCCTGAAATCCGCAGACCATTACATATTTTAACTAGGCGGGAATGTGAAGTGCTGCAGATGCTTGCAGACGGAAAAAGCAACCGCGGAATTGGTGAATCATTGTTTATCAGTGAGAAAACCGTTAAAAACCATGTCAGCAATATTTTACAAAAAATGAATGTAAACGACCGGACGCAAGCCGTTGTGGTCGCCATTAAAAATGGCTGGGTAGAAATGAGATAGTATAATAGGAGACTTGCCTTTTTCTAGGCAGGTCTTTTTTTAGGCTGCCGTTTCCCTTACAATAGAGTTATAAAGCAATAAGGCAGGTATCGAAGCTATGAATATTGCAGTCGTAACAGACAGCACGGCATATATTCCGAAAGAAATGCGTGAACAACATCAGATACATATGATCCCTCTCCAGGTTGTTTTTGGGGAGGAGACTTACCGTGAAGAAATTGAGTTGGACTGGAAAAGCTTTTACGAAGAAGTGAAAAAGCATAATGAGCTCCCGACGACTTCTCAGCCGCCAATCGGCGAGTTGGTTGCGCTATATGAAGAGCTTGGCAAGTCTTATGATGCGGTTATCAGTATCCATCTTTCCAGCGGGATCAGCGGAACATTCAGCAGTGCAGCAGCGGCTGATTCGATGGTCGACAATATTGATGTGTATCCATTTGACTCAGAGATCAGTTGCTTGGCTCAAGGCTTTTATGCCCTTAAAGCTGCTGAATTAATCAAAAACGGAGCATCATCGCCGGAAGATATTATAAAAGAACTGGAAGAAATGAAAAAAACAGTTCGTGCTTATTTTATGGTAGATGACTTAGCTCATCTTCAGCGCGGCGGGCGATTAAGCAGCGCCCAAGCCTTCATTGGTAGTCTTCTAAAGGTAAAGCCTATCCTTCATTTTGACAATAAGGTAATTGTGCCTTTTGAGAAGATTCGCACACGTAAAAAAGCAATTTCGCGAATTTATGAGCTTTTAGACGAAGATGCGAGTAAAGGGTTGCCTATGCGAGCTGCTGTTATCCACGCTAATCGAGAGGAAGAAGCAGCGAAAATCATTGAAGAGCTTTCTGCAAAATATCCTCATGTTGAATTTTATAACAGCTATTTTGGCGCGGTAATCGGCACTCATTTGGGTGAAGGTGCGTTAGGAATTTGCTGGTGTTTTAAATAATGTAAAATCTCCGTTTTTAGAGCGGAGATTTTTTTTATATTCTTATTTTAATAGTTGGACAGAAAATATTCATTCAGGCATACTGTCTCGAAAGGAGGCGGTGCTATGTGAATGTGCCAGTTGAAAAAAACAGTTCCTTTTCTAGAGAATTGCAGCAGACGCTTCGAAGCCGTCATTTGCTCAGGACTGAGCTCTCATTTTCCGATGAGATGATTGAATGGCATATCAAGAATGGATATATCACTGCTGAAAATTCTATATCCATAAATAAACGGGGATATAGATGTAATAGGTGCGGCCAAACTGATCAGCGATATTTTTCTTTTTATCACTCATCTGGAAAGAATAAGCTGTATTGCCGTTCCTGTGTCATGATGGGCAGAGTGAGTGAGGAGGTTCCTTTATATTCATGGGAAGAGGAAAATGCACCAAACTGGAAGTCAATTAAACTGACATGGGACGGCAAGCTTTCAAGCGGACAGCAAAAAGCCGCCAATGTTTTAATTGAAGCAATATCAAAAAAAGAAGAGCTCCTCATCTGGGCGGTTTGCGGCGCTGGCAAAACAGAAATGCTGTTTCCTGGTATAGAATCAGCGTTAAATCAAGGACTGCGTGTATGTATTGCAACACCTCGCACCGATGTTGTATTAGAGCTTGCTCCAAGGCTCAAGGCTGCCTTTCAGGGTGCTGAAATTTCAGCGCTTTACGGAGGAAGCGATGACAAAGGGCGGCTATCTCCGCTTATGATTTCCACTACGCATCAGCTTTTGCGATATAAAGATGCAATCGATGTTATGATCATTGATGAAGTTGACGCTTTTCCATATTCTGCTGATCAAACCCTTCAATTCGCTGTTCAAAAAGCAAGAAAGAAAAACAGCACCCTCGTTTATTTAAGTGCAACACCTCCTAAAGAATTAAAAAGAAAAGCACTGAACGGACAGTTACATTCAGTTCGCATCCCCGCAAGACACCACCGGAAACCTTTACCCGAACCGCGCTTTGTATGGTGTGGAAACTGGAAGAAGAAATTAAACCGAAATAAAATTCCGCCAGCGGTGAAAAGATGGATAGAGTTTCATGTAAAAGAAGGGAGGCCTGTTTTTTTATTCGTTCCTTCCGTTTCTATTCTGGAAAAGGCTGCTGCGTGCTTTAGAGGTGTTCATTGCCGAACCGCATCTGTGCACGCGGAAGACAAGCATAGAAAGGAGAAAGTGCAGCAATTCAGAGATGGTCAGCTCGATCTATTAATCACAACAACAATACTGGAAAGAGGCGTCACAGTCCCCAAGGTGCAAACGGGTGTACTAGGAGCGGAATCACCTATCTTTACGGAAAGCGCACTTGTTCAAATTGCAGGAAGAACCGGCCGGCATAAAGAATATGCGGACGGCGATGTCATTTTCTTTCACTTCGGCAAAACAAAGAGTATGCTCGATGCAAGAAAGCATATAAAAGAAATGAATGAATTGGCAGCAAAAGTTGAATGTACAGACTAGCCATTATTTGAAAACGTGGTACAGTATACTCATATAACCGATGATGAGGAGCTGTAAAAATGCTTGTCAATTCAAAAGAAATCGTAATGAAAGAACTGCTCGACCGATATATGGACCAGCTTCATATGGCCTGTACTTGCCAAGTATGCCAGAACGATGTATTGGCACTTTCTTTAAACAAAGTGAGTCCATCCTACGTTACTGATCTTAAAAAGATCGCATATACGAAAGCTGAGCTGGTAGATAAACAAAAAAACACAGCAATGCTTGTCATTTTGGCTGAATCTGCTGCAGTAGTTTCAGAGAGTCCAAGCGATTTATGTCACACGAAGCAGGAGGAGGTATTCATAAACTGATCTGTTTATTATGTGATTCGCAATTTTCTCAAGATGTTACATGGAGAGCCCTTTTTTTACTAAAGCCTGATGAAAAGGTTTGTTATTCTTGCAGAAGCAAATTAAAGAAAATCACAGGACATATCTGCCCCCTGTGCGGCAGACCTCAATCTGTTCATGCCGTATGCAGGGATTGCGAGGTGTGGAGAACAAGGATCAGAGACAGTTTGCTATTGCGTCAGAACCGTTCAGTTTACACATATAATGATATGATGAAAGAAACGCTCTCCCGTTTTAAATTTAGAGGAGATGCAGAAATCATAAATGCATTTAAAAGTGATTTTTCTTCAACCTTTTCTAAGGTTTACCCCGATAAGCATTTTGTTCTTGTACCTATTCCGCTGAGCAAGGAACGGGAAGAAGAGCGCGGATTTAACCAGGCACAGCTCTTGGCAGAATGTTTAGACCGGCCTTCCCACCATCCCCTCATTCGCCTGAATAATGAGAAACAGTCAAAGAAAAAGAAAACAGAACGCCTGCTGTCAGAGCGCATTTTTGATACAAAAAATAATTCAGCAGAAGGTATGGATATCATTTTAATAGACGATCTTTATACAACAGGCGCCACCTTGCACTTCGCAGCCCGCTGTTTATTAGAAAAAGGAAAAGCCGCTTCAGTGTCATCTTTTACCTTGATCAGAAGCTAAATGATTCTGTTTTTATGCCGATATAATCACTAGAAATTGACACAGGCATATTATCTAATAAGGAGAAAAAAAGATGGGAGAACTGGCTAATTGTCCGAAATGCAATGCTTTATTTTTAAAAACAAAGCTGCAAACCGTATGTCAGGCGTGTATTAAGGAAGAAGAAAAATCATTTGAGACTGTCTATAAATTTTTAAGAAAACAGGAAAACCGGCAATCAACTTTGAGCCGGATAACTGAGGAAACAGGTGTGGAAGAAGAGCTGATATTGAAATTCATCAGGCAGAAGCGAATTCAGATCACTCATCTTCCTAATTTGGCATACCCTTGTGAAAGGTGCGGGACATCGATTAGAGAAGGCAAGTTCTGCAAGGCTTGCCAGTCCGATATTAAGGATCAAATGGATCATTTGAACCACGAGGATGCTCTGAAAATCGAGAAAGAAAATAGTAAAAAAGACACATACTATGCCTATAATACCAAAAACAGCTGATTCCCTAAACTAACTGAAAACGCAGTCGATAAAAGGGTTAAGATTGTTTAAAGACTGCAACGGAAAGCGAGAGGAATCCTATGAAAATCAATCAATTTGGAACACAATCCGTTAATCCATATCAAAAAAATTATGATAAGCAAGCGGTGCAAAAAACTGCTGCACAGCCTCAAGATAAAATTGAAATTTCATCACAGGCTAAAGAAATGCAACATGCATCCGACGCAGTCACTGGTTCACGACAGGAAAAAATTGCGCAGCTTAAAGCGCAAATTGAAAACGGGTCATACAAAGTAGACGCAAATCATATCGCGAAAAATATAATTAATTTTTATAAAAAGCAATAAAAAAGGAGAAAGCCCATGTCAGCGAAGGCAATTATTGAACAATTGAAGCGACTTTGCGTTCTGCATGAGCACCTGCTCACGCTGTCTGAAGAAAAGACGGAAGCGCTCAAAGCCGGCAAAACAAAAGAGCTTTCTAACATTTTGACAAAAGAGCAAAAATATATTCAAGCAATCACGCAGACAGAAGATGACCGGATCAAAACAACTTCGGCCTTTCTCGGATATAGCGAAAATAATACTATTTCCGCATGTATCGCCAAAACCTCAGGCAGTGAAAAGGAAGAGCTGGAACAATTATACGAATCTCTTTCTCAAGTTCTCGGACGTCTGAAAAAAGTAAATGAGATGAATAGGCAGCTGACAAGAGACGCGCTGCAATTCATCTCTATTTCGTACGATATGCTGGTTCCTAAGGAAAATAACTTCAATTACAGCAAATCAATTAAAGCTGAGCTGCCGAAAAGCAGCCAAATGAAACTGTTTGATTCAAAAGCTTAGCAGAAAGGAATTCAGAAAATGACATCTACCTTTATGGGGCTTGAAACTGCAAGGCGGGCGTTAAGCGCTCAGCAGGCAGCGTTAAGCACTACTGCAAATAACGTGGCAAATGCCAATACTGATGGTTATACAAGACAGCGGGTCTCATTGGAGGCAACTGACTATTTCCCTGCTGTATCTAAAAATGCAGAAAAAACAGCGGGACAAATGGGTACGGGCGTTCAAGGAAAATCAGTTGAGAGAATAAGAGATATCTTTCTTGACTACCAATACCGTCTTCAAAACAACAGTGCCGGATACTATGACACGAAGGCAAAAGCGCTGTCCCAAATGGAAGGCGTTTTAAATGAAACGGATGACAGCGGCTTGAACAGTGTGCTCAATTCGTTTTGGAATTCCCTGCAGGAATTATCGAATAATACAAATGAAGAAAGTGCACGTTCTGTTGTTGCTCGAAAAGGACAAGCTGTAGCTGAAACGTTTAATTATATTTCTGAATCACTTACAAATGTCCAATCGAATTTAAAAGCAGAGCTAAATACAACTGTGTTGGATGTCAATTCTCTGCTTTCTCAATTAAACAGTTTAAATAAGCAAATTGCACAAGTAGAGCCGGTCGGGCTTCTTCCGAATGGTTTATATGACCAGCGAGATTTGCTGATCGATAAATTATCCTCAATGGTTGATATCAAAGTCAACTACAACAAATCAGGTGGGAATGCACTTGCATCTGCTGAAGGAACTGTATCAATTGAAATCCTTGATAAAAATAAACAGTCGCTAGGAACTGTTTTGGACGGTAAAAATTACGAGGTTTCAGAACTTGCAGCCAACTATGATAATGAAACTGGGTTAGTATCAAGTATTTCAATCGGGGATACAGCTGTGCAGGCGGAGTCCTTTAGCAGCAAGGGATCCCTTTTAGGATTTATAGAGTCTTATGGGTATATAACAGCAGATGGCCAAGAAAAGGGCGTATACCCGGAAATGCTTTCTGATCTTGACAATATGGCGCTTGAATTCGCGAAAGCTTTCAATGAAGTGCACAGAAATGGTGTGACCAAGAGCGGTGAACAAGGCGGAGACTTTTTTGATTTTACTGGCGGTGAAACTGAACCTGCCAAGGGCGCGGCGGGCAAGATCAAAGTGGCTGACAGCATAATAGATTCAAAAGGCGCAAACATTGCTTTCTCACTGACTGGCGCAGCCAACGATAACGCAAATGCTACAAAATTAGCAAATGTTTTAACCGGTAAAATAACTATTAACGGTAAAGAAACTAGTGTTTTAGATTATTATGCGGGTCTGATTGGCGAGCTAGGGATCGAAGCTCAAGAGGCTAATCGACTGGCGTCTAATACAGAAACACAGCTGAATGATGCTGACATAAACCGTCAGCAAATGAGCGCAGTTTCTTTAGACGAAGAAATGACGAATATGATTCAATTCCAACACGCATACAATGCAGCTGCAAGAATGGTGACTTTACAAGACGAATTACTTGATAAAGTGATCAACGGCATGGGTGTTGGAGGAAGGTAGGTAGAGTCACATGAGAGTAACACAAGGCATGATACAGCAAAACTCACTGAGATATATCGGTTCGAGCTACTCGAAGCTGGATAAACTCCAGTCGCAGATTTCTTCAGGGAAAAAAATCTCAAAAGCTTCCGACGATCCTGTAGTAGCAATGAAAAGCTTAAAGTATAATACGCAACTGTCTCAAGTGCAGCAGTACAAAAGCAATGCTTCTCAAGCCTTTACCTGGCTCGAAAACACAGAAACAAACATTACAGAAGGAATTGACATCCTGTCAAAGGTCAGAGAATTAGCGGTTGAAGCTCAAAATGATACAAACGGCGAGTCGGAGCGGCAAGCGATTGGCGTAGAGGTAAAGCAGTTAAAGGAACAGCTTTTAAATATTGCGAATACACAAGTGAACGGCAGATATATCTTTAATGGCACAAATTCAGATAAGCCTCCGGTTACAGATAACGGAGACGGAACTTATACAATTTCTGATACAGCTGATGTCGTAGTCAATATATCAAATAATATGTCATTGAAAGTGAATTCAGATCCAAAGTCAGCTTTTGGAGGCACTTCTGAAAGCGGGCAGAATGTATTTGAAATGCTTGATTCTTTTGAGAAAGCACTAAATTCTGGTTCGCTAGATGGCATGGACAGTGTTTTAGATGATATTGATCATTTTTCTGACGGCATGAGCGCTGAACGATCTGATCTTGGAGCGAGATATAATCGTCTTGAACTGGTTAATACAAGACTATCAGCGCAAGAAGAAACAGCTACTAAAGTGTTATCAGACAATGAAGATGTAGAACTGGAAGAAGTAATAACTGAATTTATTGCGCAGCAAAGCGTTCACAGGGCTACTCTGGCTGTTAATGCGCAAATTGTTCAGCCTACATTGATTGACTTTTTAAAGTAAGCGGCTCTTAGGAGTTCGCTTTTTTTATAGTTCAGGAGGTAGAGTGATGCAGATTCCCAGATTGATTATGCATAGTGTTCAAGGAAAAATTGGTTTAACAACGACGCCTGCCAGCTTAAAAATGGAGCAGCCTCAAGCTGATCTAGAGATCGAACAGCCGAGTGCGGAAATGGAAATATCGGTGACATCTGGAAAACTCACGATTGACCAGACACAAGCATGGGAAGAATTAGACAGAAAGCATGTTTTCAAGAGAATTGAAGAAGCCGCCCAACAAGGGCATGAGAATGTAATGGAGGGAATAGCACGCACTGCAGAAGAAGGCGACGAGCTTATGAGGATTGAAAATAAGGGGAACCCAATCGCTTCACAAGCAAGGAGGAACTCTGAAATGCACCAAATTCAATTAGGCGAAAATTATGCTCCTTCTCTATCTAGGGTGAAAATACAATATACTCCGTCACAGCTTGATGTTCAGATTACGCCGCGAAAGCCTGTTATTCAGGCTGAGCCGCATAAGCCAATTGTTGAATATACGCCAGGAAATGTTAAGGTTGACATGCTCCAATACCCTGATTTAAATATAGATGTAGAATACCCGAAAGAATCACCCGAAAAGTAAAAAGAAAAGGATCGTGAAAAATGATCATTCATACGAAGTACCATGGCCAAATGAACATAAAAGAAGAACAAATCATTCTTTTTGAAAGCGGGATTCCAGGCTTTTTAGAAGAAAAACAGTTCGTCATACTTCCGCTTTCAGAAGACTCCCCATTCGTGGCACTGCAGTCCGTCACTTCAGAAAATCTTGCGTTTATCGTTGTAAGTCCGTTTATCTTTTTTAAGAATTATGAATTTGACCTTGATGAATCAACTGCTGAACTTTTGGATATCGATAATATTCAAGACGTAGAAGTCATGACAATATTGACTATGGCAGAGCCATTTGAAAATTCTACTGCGAATTTATTGGCCCCCATTATTGTGAATCGCAAGAACATGATGGCTAAGCAAGTCGTTTTACACGACTCCTCATATACGACAAAGCATCCGATTGGAGGAGAATCATGCTAGTTTTATCGCGGAAAATAAACGAAGCGATTCAAATAGGTGCTGATATTGAAGTGAAAGTGATTGCGGTTGAGGGGGATCAAGTGAAGCTTGGAATTGACGCCCCAAAGCATATTGATATTCACAGGAAAGAAATCTACTTGACCATTCAGGAAGAAAATAACCGTGCGGCAGCCTTATCCAGCGATGTGATCTCCGCATTATCCTCACAAAAAAAGTGAGGATTTTTTTATTTTTGTATTAACAAAATCAGAGACAATCCGATATTAATGATGTAGCCGGGAGGAGGCGAAAAAGACTCCGCCAGTTACAAAAATAAGGGCACAAGGACGTGCCTTAACAACATATTCAGGGAGGAAATAAAAATGAGAATTAACCACAATATCGCAGCGCTTAACACACTGAACCGTTTGTCTTCAAACAACGGTGCATCACAAAAAAACATGGAGAAACTTTCTTCAGGTCTTCGTATCAACCGTGCGGGAGATGACGCAGCAGGTCTTGCGATCTCTGAAAAAATGAGAGGACAAATCAGAGGTCTTGATATGGCTTCTAAAAACTCTCAAGACGGAATCTCTCTTATCCAAACAGCTGAGGGTGCATTGACTGAAACTCACTCAATTCTTCAACGTGTTCGTGAGTTAACTGTTCAAGCGGGTAACACTGGTACTCAAGATGCAACGACAGACCTTCAAGCCATTCAAGATGAAATTGATAACCTTCTTGATGAGGTAGATGGAATTTCTCAACGTACAGCTTTTAACGGTAAAAACCTTCTTGATGGTACGCAGACAAATGGATTCACTTTCCAAATCGGTGCCAACAAAGGTCAACAATTAACAGTTAACATTGGGGATATGAGTACTGCTGCTACAGGTCTTGACATGTTAAAAGCAGATTACAAAGTAACAACAGCTACGGCAGCTAACACAGATGCGCTTTTAACTAAAGTAGATTCTGCAATTAACAAAGTATCTTCTGAGCGTGGTAAACTTGGTGCGGTACAAAACCGTCTAGAGCACACAATCAACAACTTAAGCGCTTCTGGTGAAAACTTGACAGCTGCTGAGTCTCGTATCCGTGACGTTGACATGGCTAAAGAAATGAGTGAGTTCACAAAGAACAACATTCTTTCTCAGGCTTCTCAAGCGATGCTTGCTCAAGCAAACCAACAGCCGCAAAACGTACTTCAATTATTACGTTAATTTTAAAAAAGACCTTGGCAACGCCAAGGTCTTTTATTTAATGTTTCTAGCTCCGAATACTTCCCCCTTGCTGTCACTAACTCGTGATATAATAACCGGATTCTCCACTAACTTTTTATAAATGTATTTCCAAACAAGAAATCTAAAACAGAAGATTTTTTTCCAAAAATATGTGTAATCTTATCTCGATTTAGTCGATATAAACGATAGATTGGGGCATAGGGGATGATCAATTGAACATTGAAAGGCTCACTACGTTACAACCTGTTTGGGATCGTTATGATACTCAAATACATAATCAGAAAGATAATGATAACGAGGTTCCTGTTCATCAAGTTTCATATACCAATCTTGCTGAAATGGTGGGGGAAATGAACAAGCTTTTGGAACCTTCGCAAGTTCACCTGAAGTTTGAGCTTCATGAGAAGTTAAATGAATACTATGTAAAAGTAATAGAGGACTCTACAAATGAAGTGATCCGCGAAATTCCACCAAAACGGTGGCTTGATTTTTATGCGGCTATGACTGAATTTCTCGGGTTATTTGTAGATGAAAAAAAGTAGAATAGGAGTGGTTTGAGATGGTCACAAGAATAACAGGTCTGGCATCAGGAATGGATATAGATGATATTGTATCAAAGCTGATGCAGACAGAAAGAGCGCCGCTTGATAAGCTGAAGCAAAAAAAGCAGACTCTTGAATGGCAGCGTGACAGCTATCGTGAAGTCAATACAAAAATAAAAGAATTGCAAGATTATATGTCTAAAAATACGTTGACATATCCTAGCACGTATCAGAGCAAAACTGTGACAAGCTCTAATGAGTCTGTGTTAACTGCTACAGGAAGCGCAAGTGCACCAAACTCTTCTTCTACTGTTGAAGTGGCGAGCTTGGCAACCGCAGCAACGTATAAGGCAAACAATTATACGGATTATACACAAGGCGATTATAATTTGGCATTTAACGTTGTTGCGCCTGGTGAGACAACGGCAAAAACAGTGAACATCAGTGTGACGAGCGCCGATACGATTGATAATGTGATTTCTAAACTTAACAGTTCAGATCTAGGAGTATCAGCTTTTAAAGATAAAATTTGGAATGGTACAGAGTACGTAGAAACCATTGCGTTTTCTTCTAAAGCAACAGGTGCAGGGGGCAGTATACAGGCAGCAGACTCTGCTACAGCTGACTTTATGTCCGGTCAGCTTGGTTTTTCTTTGGATGCTGATAATAAGCTCACTGCTTACAAAGAAGGCACAAATGCCAAAGTCACAATTAACGGCTTTGAAATGGAGAAGCTGACAAACAATTTCACGGTGAATGGTGTTACTTACTCGATTAAAAATACAACTGCAGCCACAGGTCCTGTTACCACATCTGTTTCTACTGATGTTGACGGGATTTATAATCAAATCAAAGAGTTTGTAGATAAATACAATGAAATGGTTGACAGCCTGAATGAAAAGCTGAAAGAAGAAAAATACCGAGACTATACTCCGTTGACAAGTGAACAAAAAGAAGCCATGTCCGATAAAGAGGTAGAGCTCTGGGAGGAGAAGGCAAAAAGCGGATTGCTTAGAAATGATTCCAGCATCAGCACCGGCACGAACCAAATGCGGACTGACTTTTATACTCAAGTTAATGCGGATGGGAAAACCTATCAATTGACAGAATTCGGCATAACAACCTCAAGTACTTACCAAATGCGGGGACATTTAGAGATTAATGAAGACAAACTGAAAGCCAAAATACAAGAAGATCCGCAAAGTGTTGCCGCTTTATTTACAAGTGGATCGAACAGCAGCGCCTATAGTGATAAAGGGATTATGAAACGCATCGGTGACACCCTGAAAAGTACGGTGAAAAGCATTGAAGCAAAAGCCGGCAACTCGACAATGGGAACCAATGATTATTCAATCGGTAAAAATTTAAATACGATCAGCACTGATATTACCAAAATGCAGGACCGGTTAACCACAATAGAAAACCGCTATTATTCAAAATTCAGTGCAATGGATTCTGCGATTCAAAAAATGAACGAACAAGCGTCCTATTTATCACAGCTTCTTGTACAATAAATGTAATTTGGAGGATGACACATGGCGATCCAAAATCCTTATACAGCCTATCAGCAAAATTCAGTGAATACGGCTACACCCGGTGAACTGACGCTTATGCTGTATAATGGCTGTTTGAAATTTATAAGACTTGCCTCTCAGGCCATCGAGAATGATGATATGGAACGTAAAAATGAGAATCTGATTAAAGCGCAAAATATTATTCAGGAATTAAATTTTACACTTAACCGTAACATAGAGCTTTCCGCTTCCATGGGTGCGATGTACGATTATATGTATCGAAGATTGGTACAGGCAAATATCAAAAATGATACGGGCATGCTGGCTGAGGTTGAAGGCTATGTAACAGATTTTCGCGATGCTTGGAAACAGGCCATTCAAAGTGAGCGGAAGGACCGGCACGGATCAGGCGGGATCGCATGAATAATATAGATCAACTATACACTGAGACGAAGAGTATGCTGTCACACATACAAAATACGCCGGAAAGCGATGAACTTTTAAAACAAATTGAAGACTTTGTGGCTACACGGTCTGAACTGATTCAGGAGATATCTCTGCCGCTTTCAGAAGAAGAGCGAAAGCAGATGAAGCTTGTGCTGACATGGGATCAGCTTATTGTGAAGGAAATGGAACGACTGAAGCAGTCAATCGCAGCAGAACTTCAGCAGATGAAAAGAAAACGTGTGATGCATACGACGTATTTAAATCCTTATAACAACATTACGATTGACGGCACATATTATGACAAGCGTAAATAGGTGAGTGCCTTGAAGAGCATTGAAGATTATACGCTTTTATCAGCTTATTATCATCTTCTTTTTACCATTGAAGAAGGGTTGTGTTATTTGATAGAGGCTGAAGAGAATTTATCAAAAACAGAAGGGGATCGGATCTACCAAGATCTGATCCAAGCCTTTTTTTATTTGGATTCAACACATTCAACACTTCTCTTCATTATGGATTCGCGGTGTGCTGAAATTTGTGTGAAAGCATTTGACCAAATTTTTGCGGAGTTTGATCAATTGGTCTCTTTCTCTTTTCCCTCTCATGAGTTCTGTGAGTATTTAAAGGAACATTTTCTGATTCATTATAGAAAATGGATGCTGTCTATTCATCAATGTATGGAACCCTTTTTAATCAATTAGGCGTGTGTGAGGTATTTGTTTCGTTCAATCAGCATATACATATACCTCCGAACCGCCAATAACAGAGCAAATACAAACAAAATTCGACAAAGTTCACTGAATTTTCACAAAAGATTTATGTTTCAGCAGGAATTGTAAAGGGTAAAAGAGAAATAGATACATATCCTTAATAAAAGGGAGGCGTTCTTTGATGAACTATAACATCAGAGGAGAAAATATTGAAGTGACACCCGCGTTAAAGGATCATGTCGAGAGGAAGATCGGCAAGCTGGAGCGCTATTTTGACCATAGCGTGGATGCTGATGTGAACGTCAACTTGAAGTTTTACAATGACAAGGAGTCTAAGGTTGAGGTTACGATTCCGATGACAGATCTGGCGCTTCGGTCCGAGGTGCATAACGAGGATATGTACAACGCAATTGATCTCGCAACAAACAAACTGGAACGTCAAATCCGTAAGCATAAAACGAAAGTAAACCGTAAATTCCGTGAGCAGGGCTCTCCAAAATATTTATTGGCAAACGGTCTTGGCTCTGATACAGATATTGCGGTTCAGGATGACATAGAAGAGGAGGAGAGCTTGGATATCGTCCGTCAGAAACGCTTTAATTTAAAGCCGATGGATAGTGAAGAAGCGATCCTGCAAATGAATATGCTCGGCCATAATTTCTTTGTTTTCACAAATGCGGAAACAAACCTTACAAATGTCGTGTACCGCAGAAATGACGGGAAATATGGCTTAATTGAACCGACTGAATAATGAAGAGAAGCCTTCCGTGATGTCCGCGGAAGGTTTTTGTTTTTCTTATTTGCAAATTCTTTGGAAATAACAAAAGGTATGATATGATAATGAGAGGTATACATGGACTAGTAAATTATTTATACATGCCTTTAAAATAGGCATGTGATGATAGAGGAGCGTTATAAATGCTTGGAATTTTAAATAAAATGTTTGATCCAACAAAACGTACGCTGAATAGATACGAAAAAATTGCTAACGATATTGATGCGATTCGCGGAGACTATGAAAATCTCTCTGACGACGCGTTGAAACATAAAACAATTGAATTTAAAGAGCGTCTTGAAAAAGGGGCGACAACAGATGATCTTCTTGTTGAAGCTTTCGCTGTTGTTCGAGAAGCTTCACGCCGCGTAACAGGTATGTTTCCGTTTAAAGTCCAGCTCATGGGGGGCGTAGCGCTTCATGACGGAAATATCGCGGAAATGAAAACAGGGGAAGGGAAAACATTAACGTCTACTCTGCCTGTTTATTTAAATGCGTTAACAGGTAAAGGCGTACACGTCGTGACTGTCAACGAATACTTGGCAAGCCGTGACGCTGAACAAATGGGGAAAATTTTCGAGTTTCTCGGTCTGACTGTCGGCTTGAATTTAAACTCAATGTCAAAAGACGAAAAACGGGAAGCTTATGCCGCTGATATTACTTACTCCACAAACAACGAGCTTGGCTTCGATTATTTGCGTGACAATATGGTTCTTTATAAAGAGCAGATGGTTCAGCGCCCGCTTCATTTTGCGGTAATAGATGAAGTTGACTCTATTTTAATTGATGAAGCGAGAACACCGCTTATCATTTCTGGACAAGCTGCAAAATCCACTAAGCTGTACGTACAGGCAAATGCTTTTGTCCGCACGTTAAAAGCGGAGAAGGATTACACGTACGATATCAAAACAAAAGCTGTACAGCTTACTGAAGAAGGAATGACGAAGGCGGAAAAAGCGTTCGGCATCGATAACCTCTTTGATGTGAAGCATGTCGCGCTCAACCACCATATCAACCAGGCCTTAAAAGCTCACGTTGCGATGCAAAAGGACGTTGACTATGTAGTGGAAGACGGACAGGTTGTTATTGTTGATTCCTTCACGGGACGTTTGATGAAAGGCCGCCGCTACAGTGAGGGGCTTCACCAAGCGATTGAAGCGAAGGAAGGGCTTGAGATTCAAAACGAAAGCATGACCTTGGCGACGATTACGTTCCAAAATTACTTCCGGATGTACGAAAAACTTGCCGGTATGACGGGTACAGCTAAGACAGAGGAAGAAGAATTCCGCAACATCTACAACATGCAGGTTGTCACGATCCCTACCAACAGGCCTGTTGTCCGTGATGACCGCCCGGATTTAATTTACCGCACGATGGAAGGAAAGTTTAAGGCAGTTGCGGAGGATGTCGCACAGCGTTACATGACGGGACAGCCTGTTCTAGTCGGTACGGTTGCCGTTGAAACATCTGAATTGATTTCTAAGCTGCTTAAAAACAAAGGAATTCCGCATCAAGTGTTAAATGCCAAAAACCATGAACGTGAAGCGCAGATCATTGAAGAGGCCGGCCAAAAAGGCGCAGTTACGATTGCGACTAACATGGCGGGGCGCGGAACGGACATTAAGCTTGGCGAAGGTGTAAAAGAGCTTGGCGGACTCGCTGTAGTCGGAACAGAACGACATGAATCACGCCGGATTGACAATCAGCTTCGAGGTCGTTCCGGACGTCAGGGAGACCCGGGGATTACTCAATTTTATCTTTCTATGGAAGATGAATTGATGCGCAGATTCGGAGCTGAGCGGACAATGGCGATGCTGGACCGCTTCGGCATGGACGACTCTACTCCAATCCAAAGCAAAATGGTCTCTCGCGCGGTTGAATCGTCTCAAAAACGTGTCGAAGGCAATAACTTCGATTCGCGTAAACAGCTTCTGCAATATGATGATGTTCTCCGCCAGCAGCGTGAGGTCATTTATAAGCAGCGCTTTGAAGTCATTGACTCTGAAAACCTGCGTGAAATCGTTGAAAATATGATCAAGTCTTCTCTCGAACGCGCAATTGCAGCCTATACGCCAAGAGAAGAGCTTCCTGAGGAGTGGAAGCTTGACGGTCTAGTTGATCTTATCAACACAACTTATCTTGATGAAGGTGCGCTTGAGAAGAGCGATATCTTCGGGAAAGAACCGGATGAAATGCTTGAGCTCATTATGGATCGCATCATCACAAAATATAATGAGAAGGAAGAGCAATTCGGAAAAGAGCAAATGCGCGAATTCGAAAAAGTTATCGTTCTTCGTGCCGTTGATTCTAAATGGATGGATCATATTGATGCGATGGATCAGCTCCGCCAAGGGATTCACCTTCGTGCTTACGCGCAGACGAACCCGCTTCGTGAGTATCAAATGGAAGGCTTTGCGATGTTTGAGCATATGATTGAATCAATTGAGGACGAAGTCGCAAAATTTGTGATGAAGGCTGAGATTGAAAATAATCTGGAGCGTGAAGAGGTTGTACAAGGCCAAACAACAGCTCATCAGCCGCAAGAAGGCGACGATAACAAAAAAGCGAAGAAAGCACCGGTTCGCAAAGTGGTTGATATCGGACGAAATGCCCCATGCCACTGCGGAAGCGGGAAAAAATATAAAAATTGCTGCGGCCGTACTGAATAGTTCGCCCCGGCAAGTTTACTGACCGCGGCGCCTGCAGGCGCCTGCGGATCTTTTAATGAGGTGAATGAAATGGAATTATCAGAAATCAGAGCAGAGCTCGAAAATATGGCTTCTCGTTTAGCGGACTTTAGGGGGTCTCTTTGACCTCGAATCAAAGGAGGCCCGCATTGCTGAGCTAGATGAACAAATGGCTGATCCGGAATTCTGGAATGATCAGCAAAAAGCTCAAACGGTTATAAATGAAGCAAACGGTTTAAAGGATTATGTCAATTCGTATAAAAAATTGAATGAATCCCACGAAGAATTACAAATGACTCATGATCTTTTGAAAGAAGAGCCGGACACTGATCTCCAGCTTGAGCTTGAAAAAGAACTAAAATCATTAACAAAAGAGTTCAATGAGTTTGAGCTTCAGCTTCTTCTCAGCGAACCGTATGATAAAAATAACGCGATTTTAGAACTGCACCCTGGTGCTGGCGGTACAGAGTCACAGGACTGGGGCTCTATGCTTCTTAGAATGTATACAAGATGGGGAGAGCGCCGCGGCTTTAAAGTAGAAACACTCGATTACCTTCCAGGTGACGAGGCTGGAATCAAGTCAGTGACATTGCTCATCAAAGGACATAACGCTTACGGGTATCTCAAAGCAGAAAAAGGTGTCCATCGTCTTGTGCGGATCTCACCATTTGATTCATCAGGCCGCCGCCACACATCTTTCGTTTCATGTGAAGTTATGCCTGAATTTAACGATGAAATTGATATTGATATTCGTACGGAGGATATTAAAGTTGACACGTACCGTGCAAGCGGCGCGGGCGGACAGCACGTCAATACGACGGATTCAGCCGTTCGGATTACTCACTTGCCGACGAACGTAGTTGTGACATGCCAAACGGAGCGCTCACAAATTAAAAACCGTGAAAGAGCCATGAAAATGCTGAAGGCCAAGCTGTATCAGCGCAGAATTGAAGAGCAGCAGGCAGAGCTGGATGAAATTCGCGGTGAACAAAAAGAAATCGGCTGGGGCAGCCAAATCCGTTCTTATGTATTCCATCCGTATTCCATGGTAAAAGACCATCGGACCAATACAGAAATGGGGAACGTTCAAGCTGTAATGGATGGTGACATTGATACGTTTATTGATGCCTACCTGCGTTCTAAGCTTTCATAAGCTGAAAAACACACCTGATGCATACGGGTGTGTTTTTTTTCCTTATATCCTTGATTTCACTGCTGCTTTAGCATATTACCACTGTATTTGGGTGTTATTTACATCTAATCAGGGAAGGATTAAAATGCTATCGGAGAGCATTGGAAGAAACGGAGGATATATGATGGACGTACGGAATAAAACATTGTGGATTTTACGGGATTATGTATACATATTGATAGGAGCAGCGATTACGGCCGTGTCCTTTAATGTATTTTTGCTTCCGAATAAGATTGCCGCCGGCGGTGTCAGCGGGATCAGTACGATTTTACAATCATATGGTTTTGAAGCAGCGTATGTACAGTGGATTATTAATATCCCTTTATTTATTGCTGGCGTCATTTTGCTCGGCGGGAAATTTGGACTAAAGACGCTTGCAGGTTCTGTGTTTTTGCCGCTAGTAGTGTTTCTGACAAGGGATATTCAGCCCGCCACTCATCATGAACTCTTGGCGGCGATTTTTGGCGGTGTCGGGATAGGTATCGGAATTGGTATTGTGTACTTAGGGAAAGGTTCGACGGGAGGTACAGCCTTGGCTGCACAGATCATTCATAAGTACTCCGGTCTGTCATTGGGGAAGTGCCTCGCCATCATTGACGGAATGATTGTTGTTACGGCTATGATCGTATTTAATATTGAGCAAGGCTTATATGCCATGCTTGGCGTCTATGTGTCCAGCAAAACCATTGATGTTGTGCAAGTCGGCTTTAATCGTTCAAAAATGGCACTCATCATTACAAAGCAGGAGCAGGCTGTCAAGGAGGCTGTCTTACAGAAGATTGACAGAGGCGTGACAAAAATTTCTGCAGTCGGCGGATATACTGACGATGACCGTCCGATTTTAATGTGCGTGGTTGGGCAAACTGAATTCACCAAATTGAAACAAATCGTCAAACAGATTGATGAGTCAGCTTTTGTGATTGTAGCAGACGCGAGCGAGGTGCTGGGCGAGGGTTTCAAACGCGCTTAAACGAGGTTATAATATGGAAGAGATCGTAAAGGAGTTGTGCTTCTCAACATGAAATCAAAGTTATCGATACTAATGATTGGATTTGCGCTTTCTGTTCTGTTAGCTGCCTGCGGATCAAACGATGCAAAAGAAGAGAAGGCAGACACCGGCAGCAAGACGGAAGCCACTGCATCTGAAGGGGAAGAATTATATCAGCAAAGCTGCGTAGGCTGCCACGGCAAGGATTTAGAAGGTGTGTCAGGGCCTAATCTCCAAGAGGTCGGAGGCAAATACGATGAACACAAAATTGAAAGCATTATTAAAAACGGCCGCGGCAATATGCCAAAGGGGCTTGTAGAGGATAACGAAGCCGCTGTTATTGCCAAATGGCTGTCAGAAAAAAAGTAAGATAAAAACATCCTTGCCGAGTGCCGGCAAGGATGTTTTTATGCCTTGACAATATGAATGAAAAGAAACTGTAATAGTATTATGTCTAAATTTGACGTATAATGAAGTGTATTGAAAAAGGGAACTTTCAGATTTTTCATCTTTTTACAAATGAATGGGTCATAAATTGTCGAATGCATTCGAAGAGTATGACCGTGTGATAGATAAAATGATATAAAAGATTAGGTGATTTCATGATAGAGATGAAGGAAGTATATAAAGCCTATCCGAACGGCGTAAAAGCGCTCAATGGGATTTCTGTTACCATTCATCCCGGCGAGTTTGTGTATGTTGTTGGTCCGAGCGGAGCGGGTAAATCTACTTTTATTAAAATGATTTACAGAGAAGAAAAACCGACAAAAGGACAAATTTTAATCAATCATAAAGATCTCGCGACAATTAAAGAAAAAGAGATTCCTTTCGTGCGCCGCAAAATAGGCGTTGTCTTTCAGGATTTCAAGCTTCTTCCGAAACTTACTGTTTTTGAAAATGTGGCATTTGCCCTTGAAGTGATTGGAGAACAGCCGTCTGTCATTAAGAAACGGGTGCTTGAAGTGCTTGATCTCGTGCAGTTGAAGCATAAAGCGCGACAATTTCCTGACCAGCTTTCAGGCGGGGAGCAGCAGCGTGTATCTATTGCAAGATCAATTGTGAACAATCCTGATGTTGTCATTGCTGATGAACCGACAGGAAACCTTGATCCGGATACGTCTTGGGAAGTCATGAAGACGCTGGAGGAAATTAACAACCGCGGGACAACAGTCGTGATGGCGACACATAATAAAGAAATCGTAAACACCATGAAGAAACGTGTCATTGCAATCGAAGATGGTATCATTGTGCGTGATGAGTCAAGAGGGGAGTATGGTTCATATGATTAAAATTCTCGGGCGCCACTTGCGTGAGAGTTTTAAATCTCTCGGTAGAAACACATGGATGACATTTGCATCCATTAGTGCTGTAACCGTTACGCTGATTTTAGTCGGCGTGTTTTTAGTGATTATGCTGAATTTGAATAACATGGCCACGAATGCTGAAAAACAAGTTGAAATCAAAGTGCTGATTGATCTGACTGCAGATCAGAAGGCACAGGACAAGCTTCAGAACGATATTAAGGAACTGAAGGGCATTCAGAGTGTTACTTTTTCATCTAAAGAAAAAGAGCTTGACCAGCTGGTTGACAGTTTTGGTGACAGCGGAAAATCTCTGACAATGAAGGATCAGGAAAACCCGCTTAATGATGCGTTTGTCGTCAAAACGACAGATCCGCATGATACGCCGAACGTGGCGAAAAAGATCGAAAAAATGGATCATGTTTATAAAGTCACTTATGGAAAAGAAGAGGTCAGCCGTTTGTTTAAAGTGGTCGGCGTTTCCCGCAACATTGGAATCGCGTTAATTATCGGCCTGGTATTTACGGCGATGTTCTTAATTTCCAACACCATTAAAATTACAATTTTCGCAAGAAGAAAAGAAATTGAAATCATGAAGCTTGTCGGCGCGACAAACTGGTTTATCCGCTGGCCGTTTTTCCTTGAAGGATTGCTGCTAGGCGTATTCGGTTCTGTGATTCCGATTGCACTGGTGCTGAGCACTTACCAATACGTCATCGGATGGGTCGTTCCAAAGGTTCAAGGATCATTTGTCTCTCTTCTTCCTTATAATCCATTTGTATTCCAAGTTTCGCTAGTGCTGATTGCAATCGGCGCAGTAATTGGAGTATGGGGAAGTCTGACTTCCATCCGCAAGTTTTTGCGAGTATAAAGTGAAAAAGCCGTTCCGCTTTCGGGACGGCTTTTCATTTGCCTTCTTTTTCTTCTATGATTACATGAAATCTCCATCCTTTACATATACTATCTCTAGGTTTTGGTAAAGACAGTCTGGCATACAGGAGGAGTAAAGGATGAATCAAAAAATAATGGCTGTGATAGCAGCAGGGAGCATGCTGTTCGGAGGCGCCGGTGTATATGCGGGAATCAACCTGCTTGAGATGGATAAGCCCCAGACTGCAGCAGTTCCCGCGACGGCACAAGCTGACTCTGAACGGGATAAAGCTATGGACAAAATCGAAAAAGCGTATGAGTTAATTTCGAATGAGTACGTAGAAAAAGTAGATAGAGAAAAGCTGCTCGAGGGAGCCATCCAGGGAATGCTGTCTACGCTAAATGATCCTTATTCTGTTTACATGGATAAGCAGACAGCTAAGCAATTTTCTGATTCTCTTGATTCCTCATTTGAAGGCATCGGGGCTGAGGTTGGCATGGAAGACGGCAAAATTATTATTGTTTCCCCATTCAAGAAATCGCCAGCGGAAAAAGCCGGGTTGAAGCCTAATGATGAAATTATCAGCATCAATGGAGAATCGATGGCCGGCAAGGATTTAAACCACGCTGTGTTAAAAATAAGAGGAAAAAAAGGGTCCAGCGTTTCAATGAAGATTCAGCGGCCTGGAACGAAGAAGCAGCTGTCATTCCGGATCAAGAGAGCTGAGATTCCACTCGAAACGGTTTTTGCATCAGAGAAAAAAGTACAGGGGCATTCTGTCGGATATATTGCCATCTCTACTTTTTCTGAGCACACCGCAGAGGATTTTGCAAAAGCGCTGAGGGAGCTTGAGAAAAAAGAAATAGAAGGACTTGTCATTGATGTACGCGGCAACCCGGGCGGATATCTTCAAAGTGTGGAAGAAATTCTTAAGCATTTCGTTACAAAGAATCAGCCGTATATTCAGATTGCTGAACGCAATGGGGATAAAAAACGTTATTTTTCAACATTGACCCATAAAAAAGCGTACCCTGTCAATGTGATTACGGATAAAGGAAGTGCCTCTGCATCAGAAATTCTTGCCGGCGCATTAAAGGAAGCTGGCCATTATGATGTTGTAGGCGATACGTCTTTTGGAAAGGGAACGGTTCAACAGGCTGTGCCAATGGGGGACGGCAGCAACATCAAATTAACGCTTTACAAGTGGCTGACGCCAAATGGAAACTGGATTCATAAGAAAGGAATTGAACCGACCATTGCGATTAAGCAGCCCGATTATTTTTCCGCCGGGCCTTTACAGCTGAAAGAGCCGCTTAAAGTGGACATGAACAATGAAGACGTCAAGCATGCGCAGGTATTGTTAAAAGGTCTCAGCTTTGATCCGGGACGTGAGGATGGCTATTTCAGCAAAGACATGAAAAAAGCGGTTATGGCTTTTCAGGATCAAAACAAGCTGAATAAAACCGGTGTGATCGACACTCGCACTGCAGAGACATTAAACCGGCAGATAGAAAAGAAAAAATCAGATGAAAAAAATGATTTGCAGCTTCAAACAGCATTGAAATCATTATTTGTCAATTAAAGGAGATGGTATTCCATCTCCTGTTTCTTTGTGCTTAAAGAGATTATGGATCATAAGTCACATAAAAAATGAGTTTTTGACAAGAAATTAAAAAAATTTTCACAAATAAACATTTATAAAGGACTGTTATTACCCGATATCAATATATGAGAGAGACTTTCTAACGAGTTAATATGCATTTAAAATGAAACTTTTGCAAGTTGCCTAGTCTTTGTTTACTTCATACAATATAAGAAGGTTCTAAAAAGAACAGTAATCAGGTTAATGGCAGCTGAACGACAGGTATTTAAAGAGTAACGTTAGCGAGAATGCTTGTTAGCACTCCAGTACTGCTGCTTATACTGGCCCGTGCTTATCTGTATAAAGAAAATGGGGGTTCACAATTGAAGAGGGCAAGTATTGTGCGTGAAAAAAAATATTATGAATTAGTGGAACAATTAAAAGACAGAACACAAGACGTAACATTTTCAGCTACAAAAGCACTAAGTCTTCTTATGCTGTTCAGCAGATATTTGGTCAATTACACCAATGTCGAATCAGTAAATGACATTAATGAGGAATGCGCCAAACATTATTTTAACTACTTAATGAAAAATCATAAGCGATTAGGAATTAATCTGACAGATATAAAAAGGTCGATGCATCTAATCAGCGGGTTATTGGATGTGGATGTAAACCACTATTTAAAGGATTTTTCACTATCGAATGTCACGCTGTGGATGACGCAAGAGAGATAAACTCTCCTGAGGATATCCAAGCCATTTAATATTTGATAGAATATGAGTAACATGTTTGGCTTGAGGCGGTGAGAGATAGTGTCTGTTCAATGGGGAATTGAACTGTTAAAAAGCGCGGGCTTGTTCTTCTTACACCCGCTTTTCTGGTTTTTTATCATCATAACCCTGGCTTTCGGCTATGTAAGAATCAAACGGGAACGAAAAACCTTTCATACAAGAATAGCAGATATTTATGATGATCTGAAATTTACATATACAAAGGGACTGATTCCAGGTCTTCTTTTGTCAGTTATTTTAGGTGGACTCGGATTATCGATTCCTCTCGGTTTACTTGCGATTATTGCCGTTATCACTGCAGCGGCAGCGTTCACTCTTCGCGCAAACTGGATGTCTGCTGCATATATCGTCAGTGTGAGTATGCTGATAGGTTTTGGACTGCAAATATATCAGGCGGAGCCCTTTCTGGAGAGATTTCCGCAAGGATTTGCAGTTGTTTGGCCGGCTGTAGCTGTGTTTCTAGGTTTGCTGATTATCACTGAAGGAGCGGTTGCTTATCGTTCTGCGCATGTGAGAACATCACCGGCACTTGTCGTAAGCAGCCGCGGTTTGCCGATCGGACAGCAGCTGGCAAAACGGGTTTGGCTTTTGCCGCTGTTCCTTCTCGTGCCCGGTAATGGTTTAGAATCGCACCTTAGCTGGTGGCCCGTGTTTACTGTTCCCGGCGGCTCATTCCATTTTCTATGGATTCCTTACTTTGTCGGATTTGGACAAAGGGTACAGGGATCGCTGCCTGAAACGAGTATAAGGATCACAGCGAAACGCGTTTGTATTCTCGGTCTTGCCGTCGCAGTTCTCGGTGCAGCGAGCTTACTGTGGACGCCGCTTGCGGGTGCAGCGGTCTGTACTGCTTTGTTAGGGCGCATTTTTCTGTCCATAAAGCAAAGAGTGAATGATAACGCGGCTCCGTTTTACTTCTCGAAAAGGGATCAGGGCTTAATGGTGCTTGGGATTATCCCCAATACGCCGGCTGAGGACCTGGAATTGAAAATCGGGGAAATCATAACGAAAGTCAATGGCATACCGGTTAAGAACGTTTCTGATTTCTATGAAGCGCTTCAGCATAACCGTGCATATGTGAAGCTTGAAATTATCGGTTTGAATGGAGAAATTCGTTTTGACCAGCGAGCTTCTTATGAAGGAGAACATCATGAATTGGGCATCCTCTTCGTAAAGGATGACCGTGAAGACGAAGCAGTCGCTTCTGGATCATAAAAGGCAGCCCGGCACCGCAGGAAGATGCGATGCCGGGCTGTTTTGTGTTACGCTGAGTTTTTTTCTATCCGTGCCGTTTCATCAGATTTGATGCCCAATGAAACAAAAACGCCGATGATGGATACAGCAAAGAGAATCATAAATAGGATGTGATATCCCGAAATCAGGCCAATTAAGGCTGATGAAATGATGCTTCCGAAATAACGGAAGGTCGAGAAAATACCGGATGCCACTCCTGACATTCCGGGGTCTACTGTGGCAAGGGATGACACCTGCATGCTGGTCAGACCGACTCCGGAAGCGAGCCCGCCAAGGATAAGAGAGAGCATGAGGAACAAGACAGAATGCGAGCTGCTTAACAGCAAAAATAATAGATTCGCACCAGCCATCATGGCAAATGAAAGAAAAATGATTTTTTTGGCTCCCCATTTGTGATGGAGCTGCGCGCCCACCCAGTTGCTGGCTGACATGAAGATTGAAAATATAGAAAGCGCCATCCCGCTGTTAGACGTATTAAGCCCAAATTGGTTCGTCATAAATAACGGCATAATCAATAAGACGGCATACATCATCAAATTGCTTAACAAGACTGATAAATTCGCATTTGTAAAGGTTGAGCTTTTAAACAGTGCAAAGTCAATGATAGGGTGCTTGGTACGTTTTTCTCTTCTGAAAAAAAGCGGAACAAAAAGAAGTATCAATACACTGTATACCGCATATCCCCATGGAGCCTCATTTTTCGTCAGCAGGATAATGGAAACGATGCTGCCTGCAAGCAAGAGAGAGCCGATGATATCCAGCGGCGCGTCAGATTTATTTTCTTTATATTGAGGAAACATCGTTAATGCCGTAAATAAAGCAATAGCGAGGAACGGGATGTTGACCCAAAAAATCGAATGCCAGCTGAAGCTGTCAATCAGTATAGAGCCGATAAAAGGCCCGAGTGCTGCACCAAGTCCCGCACCCAGTCCGAAAAATCCAAACACTTTCGGTAGGCGTTTTTCAGAAACAACATGCCGGATAATGGCAATGCTGTTTGGCGTAAGCAATGCCCCGCCGACAGCCTGCAATGCCCGAAAAACAATTAACAGGAGCAGACTCGGTGAAAGGGCGCAGCCTAGAGATGCGATTAGAAAAAGGCCGACTCCCCATAAGTACATTGTTTTATTGCCGTACATGTCACCCAGCTTTCCTGCAATCGGCTGTGTGACTGCCATCACGATTAAATAAACGGTAACCACCCAAGTGATGCTTGCGATGGACTCGTTATACGTATGGGAAATAGATGAGAGCGCGACCGCGATCATCGTTGAATTAATGGGAGCCAGAATGGCCCCCAATAATAGCGAGACGATCAGCGCCCATTCTTTTCTTGAGCTCATTGGGATCCTCCTTTTTATTATGCCAAGGAGTTAATCAGCAGAAATTCCTTTGACAAATAGAGCTGTGCTGTGCTCCAGCATTTTTTCCTGGGGCATTGATATGACCCGGTCTCCTAAGTGGAGACGGTGAATGAAATAACCGAAGATAATCGACATGAACACGTCGGCATGCTCCGCTTCATTTCCTGTCTGAATAACCCCTTTCTCACCCATTGTTTTGAGATAATCAACCAATAGCTGTTTCATAGATTGGGGATATTCAGTGACGTGGTTAATGACATCCTGAAACATGGCCGGTTCACGAAAGCTGATTTTAATGATATCTTTTCTATGTTCGAGCTCCTCCAAGAGACAGGTTCCGATATGAAGCAGGTCTTTGTACAAATCCCCTTCTGTTTGTTCCAAAATGCTGCCTCTGTTTGAAGAATGCTGAGAAAGCAAAGCCTCAACTAGTCCTTGTTTGTTTTTAAAGTTCCTGAAAATCGTCGCTTCACTTACATTTGCTTTTTCTGCAATTTCTTTTGTAGTTGTTGCGCGATATCCTTTTTTGACGAGCAGCTGCATGGCAGCGTCAAGGATTCTCTTGTTTGTCGGTCTCAATACGTTTCACCTCACGAGTATACTGGCAGGACAAGTATACACCCGCCCCGCTTGTATAAGAAAGAGGGGGACGCATCAGGACCGGCTGACAACTGTGATTTTGCCGCTGCTTCCGTCAACAGTGATGATGTCACCGTCTCGCAGTCTTTCGGTTGCCGTGCGTGTGCCGAGAACGGCTGGAATGCCGTATTCACGGGCAATAATCGCAGCGTGAGACAAAATGCCGCCTGTGTCTGTAATAATCGCTTTGGCGTCTTGAAACAGGCTGGTCCATAGCGGTGTGGTCATCTTGCAAACGAGTACGTCCCCAGGCGCGAATTGAGAAAATTCATTGGCGTCCCGAATGATTTTCACCGGACCTGTCGCAATGCCGCTTGATGCCGCAATGCCAAAAATATGATTCTCTGTGTTTTTTTCATCCTCTATCACAGCGCCGACAATTTCTTCAGCTGCTTTGAGCTGTTCTTTTGTCGGGGTGCCGAGGTAGGCAGGGGCTTGGGCCAGCTCATACTCATGAAAAATCTGTCTGCGTTTTTCAGCCTTTTCTTGCAGGGATACAGGGTGAAGAAGCGCTTGTTCCACTTCGTCGTCATATAAAAACCAAAGGTCCTCACGATCTTGAATGACACCGTTTTCCGCCAGCAATTCACCTATCTTCAGCAGAAAGATTCTCGCCTTGGCATCCAGCATGGCGTCAATATAAAAGTGGTGATCATCTTTTATATTTGCAGAGTTCAGTGTCCATTGATAATAGCGGTCAAATTCGGTGCGCAAACCGGGATCTTCTATGTTTTCCAAGAATTCATTGTATAATTTCTCTCGTTTTTCTTTCGTTTTCTGAAATTCATTGTCAAAATGATAGCCATTACGGACATAATTTTGAATATTAGCCAGAGCGAAATACGGATTTTCCACCCAGATTTGTTCAATCAGATCATGACTTTTAACAGATCTCCATCCGTATTCTTGCAAGAATTCATGGACGTTCTTCAGGAAGTGTCTCCCCTCATCTGTTTGTTCTAATTTCTCCTGGAGCTGTTCAGGCTTGTTGTTTTCAAAAATGGTCAGAAGGTTCGGGTTCTCCTGAACTTCCATAGAAAATAGCCATAAGCAACGGTCCGTTTCCAGTGATTTGTTCATTTTTCCTGTCAGCATCTCATAAAAATGAGCGTTTTCGGACTCTCCTTGAATGTCCTGATACATCGCTTGCAGTTTGTTTGTTAAAAGGATTTGCGGGAAAACGATATTGAAGTGCTCTTCATAAGCCGTGAGATAAAAGGCCTTTAGTTTTTGAAAAGCATCCAGTGCGCTTTCTGCGGTATGCTCAGTTTGTGCGAGCTGGTCCAGTGTCCGGTAAAAAGGGAGGTATGTGTGATTGATGATGTCATACATATGCTCCGATAAAATCGGGAAAAGCTCTTTGCCGCAGTCTTCAGAAGGAGGCTGCTGTCCACCTTGGTTTTTGGAATAAATATGTCCGCGATAAAGTTTTACTTCATCAACAACTACACCAATCGGAAACTTTTGCATGCTCTTCTTCAAGCCATATTCCAATGCTGGCACGATGAAGGATGAAAATAACGGACTCACCGGACCTTCAATATTAGACTCCATGTTAAGCCAGAAATCATTCATATCAGTGTCGGTAATCATGAAGCTGCGTTTTTCTTCTGCCGCCTTTTTGTCCTGATCAATGGTTGTAATCGGGCGAGCTTGCAGAAGGTATATTTGATGATCAGCAATTCCAAATTCTATATCGACAGGATATCCGTACAGGTCTTCGGTTTTTTTTGTGATTTCAGCCAATTCAATCACTTGTTCATCTGTAAGGCAAAAACGGCTGCGCATGTCTTCACTCGTTTCTTTTTCAGCAATTCCTTCTGCCGCAGACTCCATGTAGATTTCCTTTGCACCTATTTCTTTCTGAATCTCAAACGAAGATTTATTAACAATGAACGTGTCTGGGGTAACACTTCCTGAAACAACAGCTTCACCCAACCCGTAGCTGGCGCTGATTAAAAGCTCTCTATCATCATGGGTAACAGGGTTGCGGCTGAAGATAACACCTGACATTTCTGAATCGATCAGCCCCTGAACGACTATTCCCATTAACGACTCTGCGATTTGATTGTTCATTTTTTTCTTATAGCTGCTGACCCGCCCAGAAAAAAATGAGGCCCAGCATTCTTTCACTTTAGCCAGAAACTCTTCCTCTGTTTTGATATTTAAGTAGGTTTCATATTGACCCGCGAATGAGGCGCCTTCTAAATCTTCCGAAGCAGACGAAGAACGCACGGCTACGGATCGATATGATTCTCTAAGCTTATAAAAGGAACTAGTCAGCTCATCTTTCAGCTCATCCGAAAATGTTCCAGAAATGATCCCGCTTTCGACGTTTTCACTAGTCTCTTGAAGCTGGTTGTCCTCCATAAAACGTGCGAGCGCATTCGTTTGAATAATAAACCCGTCCGGAACAGGAAGACCGTGTTTGGTCAATTTAATCAAATTCATTCCTTTTGCTCCAGCCAGCTGGCTGGACTCTTCTGCCTGGCGAAATAAAACAGAATACATATTTGAAACCCCTCTTTTCTTCATTCATTTTGTTTTTCTCTCTAGTCTTTTTATTGCGGAGCCTGTGTTTAAAAAATGATAGTAAACACTATCATTCAATTGTAGGTTTTCAGGAAAATGCTGTCAAACGCAGAAAGTCCTAAATAAAATGAATAGTTAAGTTGGTTATATTATCCTGGAAAATGCGGCCGTACTGGTACTGTATGCCTATTTTCTTTTATTCTCGGAATCTGGCGACGGACTTGATGATGTAATAAAAAAAGTGCCGCTGATTAGAACAGCGGCACCATGGAATAAGTTTTGACCAGCACCAAAATGCAAATATGGTGATTGATTTTGGCTGAAAAGGGGTATGGTGTAGGAGAGGGAGCGAATGCACGATTGTCCGATTCTTCATTTTTTACTATAATCAGATCAGATGAAGAATCCCTGAGGAGGGTTTTTGTTGATTACAAAAGCCGTTTTTGCATTGTTTTTCCCTTTTATGCTTGTTGTTCTATTTACTAGAGTCACCTTTAATCATTATGTGGCGATCGCTTTAACAGCTGCATTGCTGTTTGCCTCTTATTTAAAAGGCTATACAGAAACGTATTTTATTGTAGGATTGGATGTTGTGTCTCTTGTGGCTGGCGGACTGTACATGGCCAAAAAAGCTGCAGAGAAAAAAGAAGAATAAATCGGACATAATGAATATAAAGACTGAATACCTGCTTTTACGATTTAAAAGCAGGTTTTTTATACACAAAAACAGCTGGAAATAAAAAACCACCGAACTTTAGTTCGTATTTTTAGTGATTTTGCTTTCCATTGTGTTACTATATCTATAGGAAGATTTCGTTAAAGAAACGGAGGCTTATTTTTGTGAAAGATCGCTTTGAGTTAGTCTCGAAATATCAGCCCCAGGGAGATCAGCCGAAAGCCATTGAAAAGCTTGTGAAAGGAATTCAGGAGGGCAAGAAGCATCAGACTCTGCTGGGTGCGACAGGAACTGGGAAAACATTTACGGTGTCTAATTTGATTAAAGAAGTCAATAAGCCGACTCTCGTGATTGCCCATAACAAAACCCTTGCTGGACAGCTTTACAGTGAGTTCAAGGAATTTTTTCCGAACAATGCTGTCGAGTATTTTGTCAGCTACTATGATTATTATCAGCCGGAGGCGTATGTGCCTCAAACGGATACATTTATAGAGAAAGACGCTAGTATTAATGATGAAATTGATAAACTGAGACACTCCGCCACATCAGCTTTGTTTGAGCGCAGAGATGTCATTATTATTGCGAGTGTGTCTTGTATATACGGCCTCGGTTCGCCTGAGGAATACCGGGAAATGGTCGTGTCACTGCGGACTGAAATGGAAATTGAGCGCAATGAGCTGCTCAGAAAACTTGTAGACATCCAATATGCCCGCAACGATATCGACTTTCAGCGCGGTACATTTCGTGTGCGCGGGGATGTAGTGGAAATCTTTCCGGCATCCCGTGATGAGCATTGTATCAGAGTTGAATTTTTCGGTGACGAAATCGAACGGATTCGGGAAGTGGATGCGCTGACAGGAGAAATTCTCGGCGACCGAGATCATGTTGCGATTTTCCCGGCTTCCCACTTCGTAACGCGGGCCGAGAAAATGGAGAAGGCGATTCAAAATATCGAGAAGGAGCTTGAGGAGCAGCTAAAGGTCATGCATGAAAACGGAAAGCTCCTTGAAGCGCAGCGTTTAGAGCAGCGGACAAGATATGATCTTGAAATGATGCGTGAAATGGGTTTCTGCTCCGGCATCGAGAACTATTCAAGACATTTGACTCTGCGGCCTCCAGGTTCAACGCCGTATACGCTTCTTGATTATTTCCCAGACGATTTTATGATCGTGGTGGATGAGTCGCATGTGACAATTCCCCAGGTGCGCGGCATGTTTAACGGAGACCAGGCGCGGAAACAGGTGCTCGTGGATCACGGCTTCCGGCTTCCATCAGCGCTTGATAACCGTCCGCTTCGTTTTGAGGAATTTGAAAAGCATATGCACAATATCGTGTATGTATCCGCAACACCAGGGCCGTACGAGATTGAACATACAGATGAAATGGTCGAACAGATCATTCGTCCGACGGGGCTTCTTGACCCGCTTATTGACGTCCGTCCAATCGAAGGTCAGATTGACGACTTGATCGGCGAAATTCAAGCTAGAATAGAGCGGAATGAACGGGTGCTTGTGACAACTTTGACGAAGAAGATGTCAGAGGATCTGACCGATTATTTAAAGGAAATCGGCATTAAAGTAAACTATCTGCATTCTGAAATCAAGACGCTTGAACGGATTGAAATTATCCGCGACCTGCGCCTTGGCAAGTACGATGTGCTTGTCGGCATCAACCTGCTGAGGGAAGGTTTGGACATTCCCGAAGTATCCCTTGTTGCGATTTTGGATGCGGATAAGGAAGGTTTCCTTCGTTCGGAGCGGTCGCTGATCCAGACCATCGGACGGGCAGCGAGAAATGCGGAAGGCCGCGTCATTATGTACGCCGATAAAATAACGAAGTCTATGGAAATTGCGATTAATGAAACAAAACGCCGACGCGAGCAGCAGGAGCGGTTTAATGAAGAGCACGGCATTACGCCGAAAACGATAAATAAAGAAATTCGCGATGTCATTCGTGCCACAGTAGCAGCTGAGGATAAAGCGGAATACAAAACAAAAGCTGCGCCGAAGCTGTCGAAAATGACGAAGAAAGAACGCCAGAAAGTCGTTGAACAGATGGAGCATGAAATGAAGGAAGCCGCCAAGGCGCTTGACTTTGAGAGAGCCGCGGAGCTTCGCGATTTACTTTTAGAGCTAAAAGCGGAAGGATGATGAACAAATGGCTATGGATCGGATAGAGGTGAAGGGAGCCAGGGCGCATAACCTGAAAAATATAGATGTAACGATTCCGAGAGATCAGCTTGTCGTTGTCACGGGTTTGTCCGGATCAGGTAAATCCTCCCTTGCCTTTGACACGATATATGCTGAAGGACAGAGACGGTATGTCGAGTCGCTGTCTGCTTATGCCCGCCAGTTTTTAGGGCAAATGGATAAGCCTGATGTGGATGCAATTGAGGGGCTCTCTCCCGCCATCAGCATTGATCAGAAAACAACGAGCCGCAATCCGAGGTCTACTGTCGGTACGGTAACTGAGATTTATGATTATCTGCGTCTTTTATATGCGAGAGTAGGGAAGCCTCATTGTCCGGAACACGGAATTGAGATTACATCCCAGACCATCGAGCAAATGGTGGACAGAATTCTGGAATACCCGGAACGGACGAAGCTTCAGGTGCTGGCGCCGATTGTCTCGGGCCGAAAAGGCGCTCATGTCAAAGTGCTTGAACAGATTAGAAAACAAGGCTATGTCAGAGTCAGAATTGACGGCGAGATGGCTGAGCTTTCCGACGATATCGAATTAGAAAAGAACAAGAAGCATTCCATTGAGGTAGTCATTGACCGGATTGTCGTGAAAGAAGGCGTGGCAGCCCGGCTGTCAGATTCATTGGAAACGGCGCTCCGTTTAGGTGAAGGACGGGTTATGATCGATGTCATCGGTGAGGAAGAGCTGATGTTCAGCGAGCATCATGCCTGTCCGCACTGCGGATTTTCAATTGGTGAGCTTGAGCCGCGTCTGTTTTCGTTTAACAGTCCGTTCGGGGCGTGTCCGACGTGTGACGGTCTCGGAATGAAGCTTGAAGTGGATGCCGATCTTGTCATCCCCAATCAAGATTTGTCATTGAAGGAGAATGCGGTCGCCCCTTGGACACCGATCAGCTCACAATATTATCCTCAGCTGCTTGAGGCAGTCTGCACCCACTACGGGATTGATATGGATGTGCCGGTCAAAGATTTGCCGAAGCATCAACTGGATAAAGTGCTGTACGGCAGCGGAGATGACCTGATTTATTTCCGATATGAAAATGATTTTGGACAAATCCGCGAAGGTGAAATTCAATTTGAAGGCGTATTGCGCAACATTGAAAGACGCTATAAGGAGACAGGCTCCGATTTCATACGTGAGCAAATGGAGCAGTATATGTCTCAGAAGTCTTGTCCGACGTGCAAAGGCTATCGGTTAAAGAAAGAGGCGCTTGCCGTACTGATTGACGGCCGCCACATTGGAAAAATTACCGAGCTGTCTGTCGCCGACGCACTTGCCTTCTTTAAAGACCTTACCCTTTCTGAGAAGGATATGCAGATCGCCAATTTGATTTTGCGCGAAATTGTGGAGCGCTTAAGCTTTCTGGACAAAGTCGGTCTCGATTACCTGACATTGAGCAGGGCAGCGGGTACATTGTCCGGAGGAGAGGCGCAGCGCATCAGGCTGGCGACTCAAATTGGCTCGCGTTTATCCGGTGTGCTTTATATTTTAGATGAGCCGTCTATCGGTCTGCATCAGCGTGATAACGACCGCTTGATCAGCGCACTGAAAAATATGAGAGATCTCGGGAACACGCTGATTGTTGTCGAACATGATGAGGACACGATGATGGCAGCAGATTATTTAATAGACATTGGACCGGGAGCCGGCATTCACGGCGGACAGGTGATATCTGCGGGTACGCCGGAAGAAGTGATGGAAGATCCAAACTCATTAACGGGCAGCTATTTATCAGGGAAAAAGTTTATCCCATTGCCTCCTGAAAGAAGAAAGCCGGACGGACGTTACATTGAAATTAAAGGTGCTTCAGAAAACAACCTGAAAAAAGTGAATGCCAAGTTCCCGCTTGGGACGTTTACAGCAGTTACAGGTGTTTCCGGTTCAGGAAAGAGTACACTCGTTAATGAAATTTTGCATAAGGCGCTGGCGCAAAAGCTTCATAAAGCGAAAGCGAAGCCCGGCAGCCATAAAGAGATTAAAGGTTTGGATCATTTAGACAAAGTCATTGACATTGACCAGGCGCCAATCGGAAGAACGCCGAGGTCCAACCCTGCGACATACACCGGTGTATTTGATGACATTCGTGATGTATTCGCGCAGACAAATGAAGCGAAGGTCCGCGGCTATAAAAAAGGCCGTTTCAGCTTCAACGTGAAGGGCGGACGATGTGAAGCCTGCCGCGGAGACGGGATTATTAAAATTGAAATGCACTTCCTTCCTGACGTATACGTTCCATGCGAGGTGTGTCACGGCAAACGCTATAACCGTGAAACGCTTGAAGTGACGTACAAAGGAAAAAGCATCTCTGATGTGCTTGATATGACAGTTGAAGATGCTCTTTCTTTCTTTGAAAATATCCCGAAAATCAAACGCAAGCTCCAAACCCTTTATGATGTTGGTTTAGGTTATATTACGCTTGGCCAGCCGGCGACGACCTTGTCAGGCGGAGAAGCGCAGCGCGTGAAGCTCGCATCTGAGCTGCACAAACGCTCGACCGGACGCACGCTCTACATTTTAGATGAGCCGACGACAGGTTTGCATGTCGACGATATCGCCAGGCTTCTTGTCGTGCTGCAACGGTTGGTAGACAACGGAGACACTGTACTGGTTATTGAGCACAACCTTGATATCATTAAGACGGCCGATTACATTGTGGATTTGGGCCCGGAAGGCGGAGCCGGAGGCGGAACCATTGTCGCGTCAGGAACGCCTGAGGAAATCACTGAAGTGGAAGAATCGTATACAGGCCGTTATTTGCAGCCTGTTATCGAACGTGACAAAACACGCATGAAATCGCTCTTGAAAGCGAAAGAAACAGCTACATCTTAAAAACTTTATTACGAGAGAACAGCTTGTCAGCAAGTCCATCCTTGGGCTTAGCAGGCAAGCTTTTTCTTTACGGCATAATAGGTTTAGATTCGTCTTTGGTAAAATTTCTTTGGAAAAACGCCTAAACATTTACAAATTGCTGTCGATATATGAATTGAAAGGCGGATGATGATTTCCAAATTAAGCAGACAAACCCTATTAAGGGGCTTAAAGGCATCCTTAAGCAATAACTGAATCTACATAGGTTAGAAGCTTTATTGGAATCTGATACGCCAGAAATCAAAGAAAAGGAAGTCTTTGATTTCAAAAACATATACACATGGAGGTATTTTTCACATGAGAATCAACCACAATATTGCAGCGCTTAACACACTAAACCGTTTGTCTTCAAACAACAGTGCGAGCTCAAAAAACATGGAGAAACTTTCTTCTGGTCTTCGCATCAACCGTGCGGGAGATGACGCAGCGGGTCTTGCGATTTCTGAAAAAATGAGAGGACAAATCAGAGGTCTTGAAATGGCTTCTAAAAACTCTCAAGATGGAATTTCTCTTATCCAAACAGCTGAGGGTGCATTGACTGAAACCCATGCAATCCTTCAACGTATGCGTGAACTTACTGTTCAAGCAGGAAACACAGGTACACAGCAAACTGAAGATTTAACTGCAATTAAAGATGAAATGGATGCTTTAACTGAAGAGATCGATGGAATTTCTCAACGTACTGAATTTAACGGAAAAAAACTTTTAGACGGTAGTGAAACAGCAGGATTTACATTCCAAATTGGTGCAAATGCTGGCCAAAATATTAATGTTACAATTGGTAACATGGATGCAACAACTTTAGGAGTAAAAGGTATCGATGTTTCAGCAGATGATTTTAGTTTTGACACTGAGATTGTTAAAATCGATAGTGCAATTACAAGTGTTTCAAACCAACGTGCTAAACTTGGTGCGGTACAAAACCGTCTAGAGCACACAATCAACAACCTTGGTGCTTCTTCTGAAAACTTAACAGCTGCTGAGTCTCGCATCCGTGACGTTGACATGGCGAAAGAAATGAGCGATTTCACAAAGAACAACATTCTTTCTCAAGCTTCTCAAGCGATGCTTGCCCAAGCAAACCAACAGCCGCAAAACGTGCTTCAATTGTTACGTTAATTTTGAACGGCTATCTCTTTCTGATAGTTACAGCTTGCCGACAGAGTCCATTAACTGGATGTGCCGGCAGGCTTTTTTTGTTACAATCATTTTGTGACAGCCAGGGAATCACTTGTTTTTTCAAAACAAAAAAGGCAAGATATTGTCATCTAACCTTTAACTTTGTTTCAGTTATAATGAATGATATGTTTTCCGCAATTACAAAGTCTTCTTATACAGCTGCTTACTTACACTCATTAAATCTTGAACAATATGCGTGTTGCTGCTGTCGAGCAGCACTTTTATATATTGGATATCGTGAGAGATCGGGAAGGGTCCGTGAATCTGCTCAAGCTCGGCGATCATTTCACGATTCATTCTTTTTTGTTCATGAATCAGCTTTAACACTGATTCTTGTGTTACTGTATAGTCACTGGGATCTTTCTCCATTGCTTGTCCAGCCTCCTTGGTTGCCGTAAGCTTTTTACATATTGTAATCGGTATAGCCGGAAGATTCTACTTCTAAAACTTTTTAAAATCCAATTTCCGTAAATCGGAGCATGTCTAAAGAATGAATTTGAAACCTGAAGAGATTTTAAACGTATAAATAAGTAAAACGTCCCTGATCTTTTGTCATGGACAATTCACAATAGGAGTGTGGAATGAATTGAACCGTAATCAAGCTATTATTGCATCACTTTGTTATTTCAGTGTGTTCATTGCGCCAATCATTGTGCCGATTGTCGCATATTTTGTTGTAAATGAGAAAGAAACAAAACACCATGCGATACGCTCTCTTATTTCTCACATTGTTCCGTTTGTCGGCTGGCTGTTCCTTTTTATTGCTTTACTTGGCGGAGCCGTTGCGATTGATGGAGACAGCTTGCTTCCTGTATTTGTAATCATCGGGGGAGCGGTTATTTATTTCTTAGTTGTCATTGGCATTATTATTTGGAATGTGATTCAGGGCATTAAGGTCCTGCGTGCAGCATAAGTAGACAATGGGGAGGAGATCGTAATGAAGCAAGAAAAGGAACGAATCCTTAAGCTTGTTGAGGAAGGGAAGCTTACAGCACAAGAAGCTTTGACACTGATTGAAAAGCTTGACAGCGACTACAAGGAAAAAGAAGAGAAAATCACAGCGCTCTCAGTTCACGTTCATGACGAGGAAGAGCCATTTACAACGGCAAAAAAAGAAAGCGGCAAGCCGTCTTTAGGAGCCAAGCTGTTTGACTGGATTGATTCTGCTGTAAAAAAGGTCAAGGAAGTTGACCTTGATTTAAACTTTGGCCATGCGTATGATGTTCAGCACATTTTTCAATTTAAAGATACTGATTTTTCCAGTGTTGAGCTGCAAATTGCCAATGGCAGCGTGAATATCGTCCCTTGGGAAGATGACGATATCAGAGCGGAATGCCAGGCGAAGGTATATCGCGCTGATAGCCAGGATGCGGCGAGACACGCATTTCTTCAGCATATTGAATGTGAAATCAAAGGAAATAAGTTTTTTATCCGTACTGAGAAAAAGACGATGAAAACGAATGTCACTTTGTATATTCCTCAGAAGGAGTATGATAAGATTCGAGTGAAGCTGTTTAACGGTCCGGTCAGAGGGGAACATTTACATGTAAAAGAGTTCTCAGCGAAAACGACAAACGGCGTGCTGTCGTTCTCGCACTTAACAGCCGAAAAAGCCATAGCTGAAACGGCCAACGGGCAAATTAAGCTCGCCAGCCACAGCTGCGGAACGATAGAAGCGGAAACCATTAACGGATTGATCGATCTCAGAGGGAAAAGCGAATCCATTGACGTTCAAAGCTTTAACGGAAATATTGCGATTAACGTAACAGAATCAGACTGCCGCTCCATTTATGCAAAAACAACGACTGGAAGTGTGGAGCTTGCGATTCCGGACGATCTCGCAGTGAAGGCAGAGCTGAAAAGCAATCTTGGTTCGCTGTCCCATGAATTAATGGATGTTGAGATGCTGAAGGAAAAAAATGATACCATTCAAAAAGAAATGATGTTCACTTCAAATCAAGCACATGATCAAAACATCACCGTCTTCTCAGAATCACTAACAGGCGCCATCAAACTAAAGTACTCACAGAGGTGATCGAATGAATAAGCTTTATCGCTCAGAAAAAAATAAGAAAATCGCCGGTGTTATCGGAGGTCTCGCGGAATATTTCAATTGGGACGCATCACTCCTCAGAGTCATAACTGTCATCTTAGCCATTATGACAAGTGTCTTGCCGGTTTTGCTCATTTATATCATTTGGATTTTTATCGTCCCGTCAGAAAGGGATATGAAATGACATGGTAAAATGGGCAGTCAGCATTTTAGTCAATGCATTGTTATTAATCGTCATTGATGGATATATTGACTCCATCCATATCAGCAGCATTGGGGCAGCGATTATCGCCAGCCTCATTTTATCGATCTTAAACGTGCTGATTAAACCGCTTTTAATTATCTTTACACTGCCGGTCACCATGGTGACGCTTGGACTCTTCTTGTTTGTGATTAACGCCATCACGCTTATGATGACCGCGTCCATAATGGGTGACAGCTTTCAAATCGACGGCTTCGGCACAGCGATATGGGCATCCGTTATCCTGTCGGTCTTCCATTTGCTGATTCAAAAAGGCATTTTAGAGCCGCTTAGAAAAAAATAAAAAAAGCTGCCCGCAAAGGCAGCTTTTTTACATGTGGTGCTTTTTTTGTTTCGTGCGCTTCTGCGGCGAAAACATTGGCGGAAGAAGGCAAAAGCTCAATGCGGCAAATCCAAGGCCTAGGAGGCTAAAGGACATGGCAGACGGCATCATTGTGAGCAAGTAGGCAGATACCATCGGACCTGCTGCCATGCCTGTATATCGGATAAAGTTAAACATTCCGATTGCACTCCCTCTGTTGTGCTCAAATTCATTAGTAATCATTGTAGAGTACAAGGGAGGAATAACCCCCATCGAGATGCCAAACAGTGCCAGCGTCAGAGCCATGAGAACGAGAGAAACGGAATGTGTAACAGCAAATAAAATGATGCTGCAGGCGGCAATCACATTGCTTCCGATAAACAAGGTGTGCAGCCCGATTTTTGCCTGTATTCTTTTAAACAGAAACGTACCTGCAATCGTGCTCAGCGCCAGCGGCAAATATAACAGTCCTGCTATACCCACATCTATATGGTAATGCTCTGTCAGCAATATTGGGAGGTAGACAATTACTGCAAAATAAATGAAAAAGAGAACAAAACTTAAAGTCAAAATGACGTTCCCTGTTCGATTTGTAAATATTGATTTATAATGAGCGAACACATTGCCTTTGGCTTGCTGCATAGATTCAGTTGGAGAATCTTTAGGAAAGGTGATGCTGTTTGTCACCAGCAAAACGATCGAGATGGCCGCAAGTATCCAAAAAATCCCTTCGTATCCGGCTGCTCCGCCTATGAATCCTCCTAGAACTGGGGCAATAGCCGGTGCGACAGACAGGAGCATTTGATACGTTCCCATTGCACTCCCGCGTTCATTGCCTGTAAACAGCTGTCCGATCGTTGTGGCAGCAATAAGAGGCAGTGCTGCGGAACCGGCTGCCTGTATCATTCTGAATATCAGAAACAAAGTAAAGTCAGTAGTCACCGCACAGCCGATGCTGGCTGCTGCCGTTGCCAGAATACCGGTAATCAAGACGATCCGAGCGCCTTTAAAATCAATGATCGCTCCTAATATAATTTGCATTATTGCTGTCACAATCATAAAAACTGAGACTGACAGGTTCACCATAGCTGTGGAAACATGGAATGATTCTTTAATGATCGGAAGAATAGGTGAATAAATGTTCTGGCTTAAAGATGCAAAAAATGCACTGAAGCAAACAGTGTATAAGATCAATACTGCCTTTGATTTTGTATGAGCCAAAGTGTACACCGCCTTTTTGTTTACTTTACAGGTTTGTCCGGAGTCCCATCGGTTTGTTCTGCTTCAAGTGTTGACGTCAACTGCTCTAGAAACTTCAATACAGCCTTTTGTTCTTCTTGTGAAAATGAATCGAGGAATTGGTAAAAAGCCAGCTCCTTTTTTTTATGCAGTTTCTCATGTAAGTCGAAAATCCGTCTGCCTTTACGGGTTAATTTAAAATAAACTTCTTTTTTGTTATCTGTCAGCTGATAGCTGTTAATGAATTCTTCCTTGATCAGTTTTGTGCTGATTTTCGTTACATTCGCTTTCGATAAGTTCATTTTTCTGGCAATCCCCGCATTGTTAATGGGTTCATGCTGGCCGATGCAGTCAATGACGTGAATGCTTGTCATATTTTTGGGAATTTCAGCTACATCTTCTTCTGCGGCCTCCTTAAAAAATTGCTGAAGTGAAGTGTTCGCTTTTTGTTCATTAAGGTGCAGCAGTCTCACGTATATGTCGTATATCATCTGTTTTGTCAAATCAGACATAGGCTACCTTCTTTCTTAGGAATAATAGTTTACGATGAAACAATAAAACAAATCGTTTACTGGTGAACAATTTTATTTTATCTTTTCTTGTTTTCGTTGTCAATTGTTGGTGTTTAGACTATTTGTTGATATGTCATGCTGAATATGCGTGTAAAAAGTGTGTGGAAAATGTGATGTTTACATTTATTTTCAAATATTTGGGCACAGATCATATTGACGTTTGGAAGGAAAAGGGATAAAATGACTAATGTTTACTAGTAAACATTTATCATGATATGGGTATTGAAAATGATTATTAAAATCTTAAAAAACATTTGGAAACTTTAAGTGATGCCTGCCATTCGTCTTGTTCAGTTGTTCTAGCTATTCCATCTTGTATTTGAGGGTGATGACTTAAAGCGGGATAAGTTTTAGGGGTGAATGAGATGACCGGAATGGTAACGGAAAGAAGGTCTGTGCATTTTATTGCTGAGCCATTAACGGAAAACTGCAGAGAAATATTTGAACGGCGCAGGCATGTTTTGGTGGGGATCAGCCCATTTAACAGCAGGTTTTCAGAGGATTATATTTACAGATTAATTGGATGGGCGAAAGCTCAATTTAAAAGCGTTTCTGTTTTACTTGCGGGGCATGAGGCCGCTAATCTTCTAGAAGCGCTTGGAACTCCGAGAGGAAAGGCTGAACGAAAAGTAAGGAAAGAGGTATCACGAAACAGGAGATTTGCAGAAAGAGCTCTTGTGGCTCATGGCGGGGATCCGAAGGCGATTCATACATTTTCTGATTTTATGGATAACAAAGCCTACCAGCTGTTGAGACAAGAAGTTGAACATGCTTTTTTTGAGCAGCCTCATTTTCGACATGCTTGTTTGGACATGTCTCGTGAAGCGATAATCGGGCGTGCACGGGGCGTCAGTTTGATGATGGAAGAAGTCAGTGAGGATATGCTGAATTTGGCTGTGGAATATGTCATAGCTGAGCTGCCGTTTTTTATCGGAGCTCCGGATATTTTAGAGGTGGAAGAGACGCTCCTTGCTTATCATCGTCCGTGGAAGCTCGGTGAGAAGATCAGTAACCATGAATTTTCTATTTGTATGCGGCCGAATCAAGGGTATCTCATTGTACAGGAAATGGCGCAGATGCTTTCTGAGAAACGGATCACATGTGAAGGATGATAGGGGGAGTAAAACATGAGCCAATCGATTAAATTGTTTAGTGTGCTTTCTGATCAATTTCAAAACAATCCATATGCTTATTTTTCACAACTGCGGGAGGAAGATCCGGTTCATTATGAAGAGTCGATAGACAGTTATTTTATCAGCCGCTATCATGATGTCCGCTATATCCTTCAGCATCCGGATATTTTCACGACGAAATCACTTGTTGAGCGTGCCGAACCAGTAATGCGAGGCCCTGTACTGGCCCAAATGCATGGAAAAGAACACTCTGCCAAAAGAAGAATTGTAGTGAGAAGCTTCATCGGTGACGCACTGGATCATCTGTCTCCATTGATTAAACAAAATGCAGAAAACTTGTTAGCGCCCTATCTTGAAAGAGGGAAAATTGATCTCGTCAATGATTTTGGAAAGACGTTTGCGGTGTGCGTCACGATGGACATGCTCGGGCTGGATAAAAGAGACCATGAAAAAATCTCTGAGTGGCACAGCGGAGTTGCCGATTTTATCACGAGTATCTCTCAATCTCCTGAAGCGCGGGCACATTCGTTATGGTGCAGCGAACAGCTTTCCCAATACTTGATGCCGGTCATTGAAGAACGTCGCGTCAATCCGGGATCAGATTTAATTTCCATCCTATGTACTTCTGAATATGAAGGCATGGCGATGTCGGACAAGGATATACTCGCACTGATTCTTAATGTGCTGTTAGCCGCAACGGAACCGGCTGATAAGACGCTGGCACTGATGATCTACCATTTGCTCAACAATCCTGAGCAGATGAATGATGTTTTGGCTGACCGTTCGTTAGTTCCGAGAGCCATTGCGGAGACATTGCGTTATAAACCGCCGGTTCAGCTGATTCCGCGGCAGCTGTCCCAAGATACAGTGGTCGGCGGTATGGAAATCAAAAAAGATACGATTGTTTTTTGTATGATCGGTGCGGCTAACCGGGACCCTGAAGCATTTGAACAGCCTGACGTGTTTAATATTCATCGGGAAGATCTTGGCATCAAGAGCGCTTTTAGCGGCGCCGCCCGGCATCTCGCTTTCGGATCCGGCATTCATAACTGTGTAGGAGCAGCTTTTGCCAAAACCGAAATCGAAATTGTAGCTAATATTGTGCTGGATAAGATGCGGAATATCAGATTAGAGGAAGATTTTTGTTATGCTGAGTCCGGTCTGTATACACGCGGACCCGTCTCACTTCATATTGTATTTGACAGGGCTTAATAATATGGAAAGGTCTCTCCCGTGCGGGTGAGGCTTTTTTACATATGCTTGATCCACAAGTTAATAAACGCAGTCACTGTTTTCAACTCATCAATTGAAAATTCATTGAAGAGCTGTTTGTATTGCTCCTTTGCTTTTTGATGAAGCCGTTCATGTAACCCCGCCAGTTCTTTGCCGCTTTCAGTTAACGTATAAAAAATTTCTTTTTTGTTGCCCGGCTTTTTTGTCACTGTAATGATGTTATGTTTCAACAAAGCTTGAATTGCTTTTGAAACAGCTGCTTTTGAGATATGTAAGCGGGATGCTAAGAAGCTGTTATTCACATTTTTGCTGGTATGTAAACAGGAAACAATGTGAAGCTGGGTCAATGTCCAGTCTTTTTTGAGGTGGTCGAGATGTTGTGAGGACGGAATCTGCACCTTTTGCCAGACGCGTTTATCTCTTTTTAATGCGAATTGTTGTATAGCTTGAAATAATTCATCATGAATGCTGTTGTTCATCAATTTGCCTCTCTGATTTAATTGTTAACTGGTTAACTATCCTTAGTTTACTGGGGAATAGTGGAATTTTCAAGAGGCAGACGTTTTTTTGTTCTTTATGCACAAAAATGAACTCATAAGCTTCCCTGTTCAGACGCAAAATACATGAAAAGGGAGGTGCTTTGATGAGGAAATACACGGTTATTGCTTCTATATTACTGTCTTTTCTTTCCGTTTTGTCTGGCGGCCATCATGAATCAAAAGCTTTTCCTGTTGTACAGCAGGAACTATTTCAAACGCCTCATTACATACCCTTGCTTGAAAATCCTCCTCAAATTGATGTGAAAGCTGAAATGAGAAACAATCTAATGATTGAGGCTCAAGTTCGCGATAATTCGTATCAAGCATTTTCCGCCTTTCTTTTTTATAAACAAAGTAATGAGCTGGGCTACAAAATGGTGCCGATGGACCCGACCCCCGGAGCGGTCCGCAAGTTTTTGGCACAAATTCCGAAACGTTTGATTTGGAACAGCGAGCTTGAGTATTACATTGTGATGTCGAATGGGAAGCAGCGGGTGGAGTCGGAGACGAAGAAACTGAAGCTTGAAGGATACCAGGCTGACCTTGCCCATATTCCGGAGCTTCTGATCACAGAGCTGGCGGTTGATACGAAGAATATAGGACGTGCAGACGGTTATGAATTTATTGAGATTTTTAATACGACTGACAGAACGATTGATTTTAAAGACTACCATTTCCGTTACCGCTACCCAAAAGAAGGGCCTGACTCCGATCTGATTTGGAGACCTGATGAAAGGATCTTGATACCATCCGGCGAAACGTTTGTCGTCTGGCTGAAGCCTGCCGGGCATCCAGAATTGACGTCAGAGGATTTCAATCGTTATTATCAGACACAACTAAAAGAAGGAAAAAATCTCGCGGTGATAGACGAGACAGAGGGTATGGCCAATACGAGGCCGCGGGCCGTTGTGATATCAACGAATACAGGAAAGGACATTTCGGTTGCGCATTATCGGAAACATGCGCTGCGCCGGCTGTCATCAGTGCTTTATAAGTATCCGTTGAACGGAACCGCAGAACTTCTGAACATTTCAATCGGGGAAAAGAATCCGTCTCCCGGAACCGTATTACAGGCACAGGTGCCCGAGCAGAAACGGAAAATCAAGCTCGATAAAGAAAAGCCGGTCATTGAGGATTTGACTGACCGCAAGCCTGTCCGCCCTGCTGAAAGCATTGAGCTGCGGGCTGACATACGGGACCGAAGTCTAGTGAAAACAGCGGCCTTTTACTACCGGACGGATGAGAACAAACCGTTTAAGCGAATTCTTGCTGAAAAAGACCGCAACGATAATCTCTACCATTATATTGTGTATTCGCCTGAATTGATCGGGAAGGATCAGCTAGAGTATTATGTGGCGGCCGGGGACGGGATCAATGAAGCGAGAACGCCGGTCAAAATGATTGATATTAAACAAACAAGCAAGTCGCACGGTCTGCGGATGAATATTGAAAACAGAGACACGCTGTCGGGAACTCAATTTCTCAAAGCCACGACAGAAGGGCGAGCTGACCGCATTAAGCTATGGATTGACGGGAAAAAACAAGTGACAGAGCCCGCGATGGAAAAAGAAGTATATTTTGCGTTCGATACGAGGAAAACGAACCTTTATTTTAAAAACGCGGTAACGATGGAAGGAAAAGTGCTGAAGGTGTTCGATGATACAACAAATAAATACCGCACCTATTCTGTTCCATTGCCAGAGACACTGCTTCGGAAAGGGAAGCAGCTGCAGCGTATTACAATACGATCGGGTTCGAAGGTGTCTCCGTTTGATACGGCTGAAAACCGTGATGACTTCTTAGTCAAAAACGCCCGATTGGTGTTATCGGATGGAACGGTGATCAGGGATCAGAGGGTGTCTCCTGAGAAGGAACTCTTTATTGGCGATAATCAGCGCTCGAATAAAAGCTGGCAATTTCAGTTCAATCTGCCTGACGGACTATTTACATCACAGCTGCTGGAGTGGGACACATCAAAGCTTTCTGAAGGCGCTCACCATATTCAAGCAAGCGACGGCAAGGAAAATGTCAGCCTGGTTGTACGGGTAGATAATTCAGGACCTCACATTGAGCCGAATATCACCGAGGGGCAAACGTATAAGGGAAACCTTATCCTGCAGGCCGATATGTATGATAAATGGAGCAAAATTGAGGAAGCGGAGGCGTCTTTAGATGGAGAAAGCATTACACTCCCATATCATACGTCATCTTCTGACCTTTTGCCGGGAAAACATTCTCTAAAAGTGACAGCAACGGATCTCGCGGGCAATAAAACAGTGATTGAGAGGACGTTTAAAACCGAACGAGAGCATCCGGACCAGCCGGAGGTTATAGACAGCGATGCCGACACGCATAAGGCCAAGCTTTCTGTCCGGGTGAAAGATCCGACGAATGATGCCATGGATGTTGGTTTTTATAGGGGATTTCAATATACAGCGCGAAATCATGTGAAAATATTTAAGCACGCGTCACTGACTGAACCGCCGAAAAGCTTTGTGCCGGAAAGGGAGACCCCATTTACGAATAAAGAATTGGAGCGGGTATCAGCTGCTGATGGAAAAACAGTATCGACAGAAAACAAAGAGCTTTTCCCTTATCATCGCTTTGAAGTGACGGTTGATCCATCAATTGATGAGAATGATCTGGCAGAAGCGGTTTGGAAGGGCAGTTCTTTGCCGGGGAGAAAGGTGACGATGTATGCTTGGAATTATCGGACAAACGAATGGCAGCCTGTTGACAGCTTCGTCGCGAAGGATGACAAACCGTTTACGCTGAAAGCGTCTGTGATTGCCGCCGATTTTGTACGGGAGTCGAAAATGAATGTGATTGTACAGGATGAAATTCCTCCTGCGAAGGATATGTACACATTTGTCTGGATGTCTGATACACAGTATTACGCCGAAAGCTATCCGCATATTTTTGATAAACAGACCGAATGGATAAAAGATAATCAAAAGCAGCTCAATATCAAATATGTGTTCCACACGGGTGATATTGTAGATGATTCCGCCGATATCAGACAGTGGAAAAACGCTGATCGGTCAATGTCCGTTCTGGATAAGAACGGAATTCCTTACGGCGTGCTGGCCGGCAATCACGATGTCGGGCATAAGGACGGCTCCTACAGGGCGTTTGGCAAATATTTTGGCAGCGATCGTTTTGATAAAAAATTGCATTATGGCGGTTCCTATAAAAATAACCGCGGACATTATGATCTGATTTCTAGCAACGGCAATGATTATATCATGCTGTACATGGGGTGGGGCATTACGGATGAAGACATCGCGTGGATGAATCAGGTGCTGAAGAAACACCCTGACCGGATGGCAATTTTAGCTTTTCATGAGTATTTGCTGGTCAGCGGAAACAGAAGCCCGATCGGAGAGAAAATATTCAAAGAAATCGTAAAGCCGAACCCGAATGTCGTGATGGTATTGAGCGGGCATTATCATAGTGCGATGAGAAAAACAGATGAGCTGGATGATGATGGTGATGGGAAACCGGATCGTCTTGTGCATCAAATGCTGGCCGATTATCAGGGCGGGCCAGAAGGCGGTCAAGGGTATTTGCGTTTGCTTCAATTTGACCAGGCCAATGACATGGTGCACGTATCGACGTATTCTCCGTATGTAAAGGATAAGAATTACTATGATACGGATACCTATGGCAACAAGGATGAATTTTCCCTTTCGCTTGATTTGAAGCCAAGAATCAAAAAGGTGGAAACCGATTATTTTGAATGTAACGTATATACCAATGAAGAGCTCGGAAAACGGGAGCAAGTGAAGAGCGGGGATACAGCTGAATTCCGCTGGGATCATCTTGAACCGCAGTCTGTTTATTATTGGTACATTATAGTGGAAGACAGTTTTAACGGCAAAACGAAATCACCGATCTGGAAGTTCAAGACGAAAAAAGAAACATATCGTCCGGCACCAGACCAGTTTGATTTTCGCCATGTCTCCAATCCTTAAAAAGGGTTGGAGGCTTTTTTTATGAAAGACGATCCATATAGTGGACAAATGTATAACGGTCGCCTCTGTATACGGATTTTGCATGCTCAAAAGCAGTTCCGTTCTGCAGATATGTCGTTCGTTTAATTAATAGGACAGGCGCTCCCTTTTGAATACCAAGAATATTCGCTTCTTCCATGGTGGCAGCGCTTGGCTCAAGCTCCTGTTTTGCACGGGAAATCGGTATGCTGTTATACCTTTCAATATGATCATAGATCGACGACTGAAAATGCGATTCGTTCAATTCACCCGCAAGCTCAAACGGAATATGTGAGGACTCAATCGCCATCGGAATATCATTTGCCAGCCGCACCCGAGTGATTTTATGGATAGAGGAGGGGTGCCCGCAGCCTAATATAGCCGCGAGCTCCTCAGTTGAATCAATAAGCTGATAATCAATGAGCCTGCTGCCCGGTGTCATCCCGCGGCTTTTCATATCCTCGGTAAAGCTTGTCAGCCCTTGAAGTGCTTGTTCCATTTTTGGCTTGCTGACAAAGGTGCCCCGCCCCTTCAGGCGATAGAGCAAGCCTTCATTAACTAAATTAGAAAGCGCCTGGCGAACTGTCATCCGGCTGATCCCGAATTGTTCGGCATATTCGCGCTCAGAAGGAAGAGGCATATCCGGCTGCAGTTCTCCGCTCTTAATTTGGGTTTTTAATTGCTCCATAATCTGATAATAAATCGGAATAGGCGATTGTTTATTGATATTCATAAGTCAGCATGTTCCTTTCAAGGTCTTAATGACGCGGCTTCACGATCAATCAAAACCGTGACATCGGAATGCAGGTGCAAAGCAGATGCGGGAAAATCTTCGCTTATGTTTCCTTCTAACAGCTTACGAACAGCTTCTGCTTTGCTTTTCCCAGAAATAAGCAGCAGAATGCGTTTGCTTGAGAGAATCGTTCGAATTCCCATTGTCAGTGCTTTTTTCGGCACGCTGTCTATGGAAGGAAAATATCTGGCATTCGCTTGGCGGGTTTGCTCATTTAATGTCACAACATGAGTTCGCGACTTGAAAGAGGTTCCCGGTTCGTTAAAGCCGATGTGTCCGTTTCGGCCGATGCCGAGAAGCTGAATGTCAGTGCCGCCGAGGGACTCGACTAGCTGTTCATACCGTCTGCATTCGGCTTCCAAATCGTCTGCATTTCCATTCGGAATAAAATGCCGGCTAGGCTTGCTGTCGATATGCTGAAATAAACGGTCATTCATATAGAAGTGATAGCTGTTCGGGTCATTGCTTGAAAGTCTGGCGTACTCATCCAAATTAACTGTAGTGACGTTTTGAAATGAGAGATTCTCAGTTTGGTGCAGGCGGATCAGCTCGCGATAAGTGCCTTCCGGTGTGCCGCCCGTCGCTAACCCGAGAACGGCATCAGGTTTTTCTTTGATTGTATCTGCCGTTATTCTGGCTGCTTTTTGGCTTAGCTCTTCATACGTTTGACATTCTATTACTTTCATATCTGGTCAGCCTCCTTGGATATAAATGCAATGTTTCCGCGGCAAATGGTGAGAATCACCTCGCAATCACTGCTGACAATCACTAAATCTGCATCTTTTCCCACAGTCACACTGCCTTTTCGGTCAAAGATGCCCAACTGTTTGGCCGCGTTTGCAGAAGTTATATTAGCTATATCCGTCCAAGAGCAATTTGTAAACTCACGCATATGCCGTGCGCCCTCGTTCATTTTGAGGATCGAACCGGCAAGGGTTCCGTCTGAAAGAAGAGCTGTTCGTCCTCTTACCGTCACACTTTGGCCGCCGAACTCATATACGCCGTCTTTCAGTCCTTTTGCCCTCATGGAATCGGTAATTAAAATGAGCTTGCTGCTGCCTTTCGCCAAAAAAGCAAGCTTAGCCGCTAAAGGATGGGAGTGGATGCCATCGGCTATTAGCTCTGTCACAAACCCATCATGGGCCAGCGCCGTTCCGATCACTCCGGGTTCTCGGTGATGAAACGGGCTCATCGCGTTGTACAGATGGGTCATATGGCTCGCCCCTGCTTTTGCGGCATCCGACAGCATTGCGGAATCGGCATCCGTGTGCCCCATGGACGCGATAATCGATTCTTCTTTCAAATGGCGGATCAGTTCAAAATGCTGATCCTCCTCCGGCGCAAGTGTAACAATTTTGATCAGTCCGCCCGCCTCCTGCTGCCACTTTTTGAAAAGCGCAACATCCGAAGGCCTAATCCACTCTTTTGGTTGCGCTCCGGCTCTTTTAGGTGAAACAAAGGGGCCCTCTAAATGAATGCCGAGCAGTTCTGCACCTAATAAAGAGGACTCTTCAGCCGCTTTCCACTCTCTTGCGTTCACCAAAGCTTGAGAAATGTTCCCATGTTCCTGGGTAATTGTTGTGGCTAAAAAGCTCGTCGTGCCTTCTTCGGGAAGTCTTGATGACATGATGTCGAGCGCAGAAAAGCTTGCATCCATCGTATCTGCGCCATAGCCGCCGTGGATATGAATGTCAATCATGCCGGGAAGCAAAACGGAATTCGCAGGTGCTTGAATTTCTTTTGAATATGACTCCTTGGGCCGTTCTGTTGAGACTGTGCTGATTTTTCCGTCATTGATTCCGACATAGCCGTTTTTGATTACTTCATTTTCTGTCACGATCGCAATGTCTTTGATAAGAAGACTCTCTGCCATAGATGATCCGCCTTTCTGGAATTTGAATACCTTTATTTTACTCTTTTTCAGACTAGTGATCTAGACCAGCTGAGGTGTTTTCCCGCCTTTTATAAAATCTGTTTTAGGTTCAAGCCTGAAAGTGATAAAATGAAATTATTGTGAGCAAGCTCGGGGCAGCCCGGAACAGGAGGAACATATCGTGGCAAAGGTTCGCACAAAAGACGTAATGGAACAGTTCAATTTGGAATTAATCAGCGGAGAAGAAGGAATTAACCGCCCGATTACAATGAGTGACCTATCAAGACCAGGCATTGAAATTGCCGGATATTTTACATATTACCCGAGAGAGCGCGTGCAGCTTCTCGGAAAAACAGAGCTTTCTTTCTTTGAACAGCTTCCTGAAGAGGAGAAAAAACAGCGAATGGATTCTCTGTGCACTGATGTAACACCAGCTATTATTCTTTCTAGAGATATGCCCATCCCGCAGGAGCTGATTGACGCCTCCGAGAAAAATGGGGTGCCTGTCCTCAGATCGCCGCTGAAAACGACAAGACTGTCAAGCCGTTTAACCAACTTCCTTGAGAGCAGGCTGGCGCCTACCACAGCAATTCATGGTGTTCTTGTCGATATATATGGTGTCGGCGTGCTGATCACAGGAAAGAGCGGCGTCGGAAAAAGCGAAACAGCGCTGGAGCTTGTGAAAAGAGGGCATCGCCTTGTCGCCGATGATTGCGTTGAAATTCGGCAGGAGGATCAGGATACTCTTGTGGGAAACGCTCCGGAATTAATTGAGCATCTCCTTGAAATCAGGGGCCTTGGCATTATCAACGTGATGACGCTATTTGGCGCTGGCGCGGTCAGAAGCAATAAACGAATCACGATTGTCATGAATCTTGAACTCTGGGAGCAGGGCAAGCAATACGACCGGCTCGGACTTGAGGAAGAGACCATGAAAATCATTGATACAGAAATTACAAAACTGACGATTCCCGTCCGCCCAGGCCGAAATCTTGCAGTCATCATCGAAGTGGCAGCAATGAACTTCAGATTGAAGCGGATGGGGCTGAATGCCGCTGAACAATTTACCAACAAGCTGGCGGACGTCATTGAAGACGGTGAACAAGAAGAATAGGAGTTGGCGTTAAATGAATGAAGCGATAGAACCACTCAATCCGATAGCATTTCAGCTGGGGCCGTTAGCCGTCCATTGGTACGGAATCATTATCGGTCTCGGCGCTTTGCTCGGGCTGTGGATTGCGATGAGGGAAAGTGAAAAACGGGGGCTGCAGAAAGATACGTTTATTGATCTTGTCCTGTTTGCCATTCCGATTGCGATTATTTGCGCGCGAATTTATTACGTTGCCTTTGAATGGTACTATTATGCGGCACATCCGGGAGAAATCATTAAGATTTGGAAGGGCGGCATTGCCATTCATGGCGGATTAATCGGCGCCATTTTAACGGGTTATGTGTTTTCGAGAGTGAAAAAACTTTCGTTCTGGAAGCTTGCGGACATTGCCGCGCCCAGCATTTTGCTCGGCCAGGCGATCGGCCGCTGGGGGAACTTCATGAATCAGGAAGCGCACGGCGAGGCTGTCAGCAGAGCCTTTTTAGAAAACCTGCACCTGCCTGAATTTATCATCAATCAAATGTATATCAATGGGCAATATTATCATCCTACTTTTTTATATGAATCACTATGGAGTTTTGTCGGCGTCATTGTTTTACTGCTGCTTCGCAGAGCGAATTTGCGTAGAGGCGAGATGTTCTTGATCTATATCATTTGGTATTCAATCGGAAGATACTTTATTGAAGGAATGCGGACTGACAGCTTAATGCTGACAGATTCACTTCGCATCGCTCAGGTGATTTCAATCGTATTGATTGTTTTGGCTGTGGCAGCCATCATCTTCAGACGCGTCAAGGGATACTCGAAGGAGCGGTACGCGGAGTAGACGTCAACAAAGGGGGATGAGGCATGAAGAAAATCTTTCTGGCCGGTCTTGCAGCAGGTTTTCAAACAACATGGACGCTGGGTAAAGTGATTTTCCCGGTAACGCTATTGGTCACTTTGCTTCAGCATACCCCTGTCATGGATTGGCTTGTACGGCTGATCACACCGGTAATGGGTCTCTTCGGGCTTTCTGGTGAAGCGGCCATTCCGCTTGTACTGGGAAATATGCTGAATCTGTATGCGGGAATTGCCGGGATTTTAACATTGGATTTATCTGTGAAAGAAGTCTTTATTTTAGCTGTTATGCTTTCATTCTGTCATAACTTGATTATCGAATCGACAGTTGCCGCAAAGGTTGGCATCAGAATTGGCGTCATATTGGCCGTGCGCATCGGTTTAGCCGCTGTGTCAGCCATCGTCATCAACCTTATTTGGCATGGCGGACAGGAAACGGCGCAGTACGGTTTTATCGCTGCGAAGAGCGTGGCGCCAGACAGCTGGCTGGCAATGCTGACAGAAGCCTTAACGAAAGCCGGACTTGGTGTTTTGCAGCTGGCGGCAATTGTCATACCTCTGATGATCATCATCCAGTTTTTAAGAGATTTAGGCTGGCTGCATCGGTTCTCCAGGTGGCTGTCTCCGTTTACGCAGCTGCTTGGCATGAATAAAAATACGTCTATGACAATGGTGGCGGGACTGACGATTGGTCTGGCCTACGGAGCGGGTGTCATGATCAAAGCTGTCGAGGATGACGGCGTGAGCAGGCGGGATATGACATTGGCATTTATATTTCTCGTTGCCTGCCACGCGGTCGTGGAAGATACACTTGTCTTTATTCCGCTCGGCATACCAGTCTGGCCGCTTCTTTTGATTCGTGTCACCACAGCAGTTCTGCTGACAATGGCTATTGCGCATACATGGAAAAAGTGGAAACCCTCAGCGGTTGGAAAGGAAGCAATATGAGTGACAAACAAGTAACGACGATTCTGTTTGATTTAGACGGAACGCTTATTAATACGAATGAATTAATTATCGCGTCCTTTTTGCATACACTGGAGCATTATTATCCGAGCAAGTATAAACGAGAAGATGTCCTTGCATTTATCGGGCCGTCTCTTTTTGAAACGTTCTCTTCGATGGACCCTGATAAATGCGAGGATATGATCGCTATGTACAGAGCGTACAATCATGACATGCATGATTCACTCGTGACTGAATATGAAACGGTATATGAGACCCTGGATGCATTAAAAAAAGCCGGCTTTACATTAGGGATTGTGACAACAAAATTAAGAGATACTGTCAATATGGGCCTCAAGTTCACGGGAATCGGCGAATTCTTTGAAACAGTTGTCACCCTTGATGATGTGACGAATGCAAAGCCTGATCCCGAGCCTGTGCTGTTAGCGCTGAAACAGCTAGGAAGCGAGCCCGAGGAAGCCATTATGGTCGGTGATAATTACCATGATGTGCTGGCAGGGAAAAACGCCGGTACAAAAACGGCAGGAGTCGCATGGACGATTAAAGGGCCGGAAATGCTGGCGAAGTATGAGCCGGATTTTATGCTTGAGAAAATGAGTGATCTATTACAAATCGTTGGAGTGAAGTAATCTGTGAGAAAAACAGATCGTCATCCGGTCTCGGGAGCCAACTCACTGTGGCATGTCTATCAAACGGTACCTTTTTTAAAGGTCGTCAAAAATTTCATTGTCATTCAAATTGCGAGATATACGCCGTTTATAGGGATGAAAAACTGGCTGTACCGTACATTTCTGCGGATGAAGGTTGGAAATCAGACATCCTTTGCCCTCATGGTGATGCCAGATATCATGTTTCCGGAAAAGATCTCAGTCGGAACAAATACAATCATCGGGTACAATACGACCATTCTGGCCCATGAGTATTTGATTCACGAATACCGGATCGGCAAAGTTCTGATCGGAGACGAAGTGATGATTGGTGCCAACACGACCATTCTGCCCGGGGTGAAAATAGGAGATGGCGCAGTTGTGTCCGCCGGAACACTTGTCCATAAAGACGTGCCTGCCGGCGCATTTGTCGGCGGAAATCCGATGCGGATCATCTATACGAAGGAAGAAATGCAAGAAAGATTGAAAAAGTCCGCTGAATAACATCAGCGGACTTTTTTTGTTAAAATTGAGTGTTGTTGTTTTCGTAAATATGCTGAACACCAATCCATTTTTGACCGACATTAGAGTAGCGTGTATTTGTCATTCTGACCGTGCTTGTTTTGCTGTCCGTCCGGAATATCGCTTCCTTCATGTTTGTGATGGTGCACTTATCGATGATCACATCAACGTGGAAGGTTGAACCGCCAAGCTGTCTTATGAACTTTCCGCCATTGTCTGCCGTGAAGTTTTTCACTGTGAATGTACTGGCTTTATTGATTTGGAATATCTTATCTGACGCTTTTTGAGCAGAACCGCCGTCGATCGTCACTTTTCCTTCCTTCTTCACCGTTAACGCATCCTCACCAACATCTTCCCATTTCACATTCTGAATGTTAACGTTTCCATAAGTGTGCACGCCATCAGCGGCAGGTGCACCAAGCACCACATTTTTCAGGGTTGCTCCATCTTCCACACGAAAAACAGGGTCTTGGTTTTCTGACTGGCTTCCGTCGCCTAATTCTTTCCCTGCCACAAACCGCTGTCCTTTCCCGTCATATGTTGTATTTTTTGGTACGATAATTGTTTCGTGCACCACTTTGTCTGCTGCAAAAGCGGTTGATGACTGAAACTGGCTGAACACCATAACCAAACCGAACATAAATAGGATAGACACGAATTTTTTCAATGATAAATCCTCCCCGGATATCTTTCATTTTTTGCAAGAGAAGCGTCAGCAACTTGCACCGGCTTCTCTCACATAGATCGGGGCAAGGCTGAATCTGCTTTAATCATAAAAACAGATAGCCTGAAAGTAAAGACAATTCTGGATGATAAATGGAAAATGAATCGATCTTACCGATTGAAACAAAAAGCATGAATATTGTCGTATTTGCTCAGGATAGAGCATAGTGAGGCTTCAGGTGTTTACTTTTGAATAACTACGGCCTGGCTGCCCATTTGTTTCCACGCTTTTTCAAAGCTTGTTCTATCGGTTTTTCTGTTTTTATAGCCATACGGATCATTGAGATACACATATTTATCATCATATCCCGTAACGGCGACGCTGTGTTCGCTGTACGTAATCTCTATCGTTCCGTTTGGCGTTTTCCATGTCTGCATGTTGTCAACTGGCGTAAAGTTGGCTGTCGTAATAACCCAAACTGGATTGCCTTTTTCAAGCTGTTCATAAACAGCAGAAATGCTTTTTCCAGTCAGATCAGACACTTTGTCTCCCGCATAGGTTTTCGCCAGCTGATAGATCGGTCGATGGTAGACACCGAGACCAGGGCCATTCGCCATATCCCCGACAAATCCGTCATTCGGATCACCCTTTAATCCGCTGCTGTATGTCAAAGGCACTGTGGCAACCTGATTTGCCAGGGTGTTTTTTGTCACGTCGTATCCTGCGTAATTCAGCACCATCGCAAGGCTTGTTACTTCACAGCCGTTATAGAGCCGGGGTGCGTCCATTTGATTGTAAAGGATGACATCCAGCGGTTTTGCGCTTCCCTTCAGCTCCTTTTTGCTATTCGCAGCTGAGTCTGTATCGCTATAAGAAACCACTTTTTTAAGGCTGTTCAAAAAAGGAATATCTATATCTTTTGCATCTATTTTAAGTCCGAAAAAAATAACGCCTGAAAGAATCATCAGGACACATAGAGTTCGCAGTGTTTTCATCTTTATCTCCTTGTTCTCTATTTGATTTGTATTATAGCATGCCAAACATAAAGAATTTGAGATATTACGTACCTTTAATACATTGTTCATGATTTTTTCATAATGAGGAGAAGGATATTTGAACTAAAAAAATCCTTACTGAAGTTAAGCGTTGATTTTCATTCTTTCATCTGCTAACATATTATCATATTAGCGAACTAAAGGATTCGGAATTTTCCTTCATAAGATAACAGCGGAGGTGCTCGGGTTGATGTTTATGTTTGAAAAACCGCACGGCATGAGAGATACACTGCCCGGTTTATACGAAACGAAAAAAAAGGTGAGACGATCGTTAACCGATTTGATTGATAAATGGGGATATCAATTTATGGAAACGCCGACACTGGAGTTTTACGATACCGTTGGCGTCCAGTCAGCAATTGAAGAGCAACAGCTGTTTAAGCTACTTGATCAGGACGGCAAGACATTGGTGCTTCGCCCGGATATGACGGGGCCGATTGCAAGGGTGGCGGCATCGAAGCTTCTGAAACACGGTCATCCGCTAAGAGTCGGCTATGCGGCAAATGTATTCAGGGCTCAGGAGCGTGAAGGCGGACGTCCGGCTGAGTTTGAGCAGGTCGGAGTGGAGTTAATCGGTGACGGCACGACGAGCGCGGATGCGGAGGTCATTGCTTTAGTCGTCGGGGCATTGAAAAACGCTGGGCTGGCATCCTTTAAAATTGCCATTGGCCATGCCGGCATTGCGGATGCTTTGTTTGTTGAGGTGCTCGGGAACGTTGAACGAGCTGATGTGCTGCGGAGGTTCTTATATGAAAAGAACTACGTCGGCTACAGAGAGCATGTCAAGTCTCTCCCGCTTTCCTCCATTGATAAAAGCAGGCTGCTTGAGCTCCTTGAACTGCGGGGCGGTATAGAAGTATGCGGACGTGCCGAGGAAATCGTCGATTCTGCGCAAGGAAAAAGCGTGGTTGATGAGCTGAAGGCGCTGTGGGACATTCTTGAGGATTACGGATGTACGGAAAATGTCCGCCTAGATCTGAATATGGTCAGCCACATGAGCTATTACACAGGGATTTTATTTGAAGTGTACGCCGAGAATGTCGGTTTTGTCATTGGAAGCGGTGGCCGTTACAACAAGCTGCTGGGCCATTTTGATTCACCTGCACCGGCAACAGGCTTCGGGCTTCGGATCGACCGGCTGATTGAAGCCCTTCATATGAAAGAAGAACCTTGTGATATAGACGCTGTTATTTTCAGCAAAGAGCAGCGGGCGCAAGCCATCGCTTATGCGAATGAAGAACGCATGAAAGGGAACAAAGTGGTTCTTCAAGATTTATCGGGAATAGAAAATATCGACCAGATGACAAAATCTTTTGCAAACGTCACTTATTTTATCGGTGCCAGAAAGGAAGAGCAAAATGGGTAAGTTACTCACAATGGCGATGCCAAAGGGCCGGATATTTGAAGAAGCGGCAGGGTTGCTGAGGCAGGCAGGCTACAGGCTCCCTGAGGAGTTTGAAGATTCGAGAAAACTGATCATCGATGTGCCGGAGGAAAATCTTCGTTTCATATTAGCGAAGCCGATGGACGTAACCACGTATGTGGAGCATGGCGTGGCAGACGTCGGAATTGCGGGCAAGGATGTCATGCTGGAGGAGGAACGCGATGTGTATGAGGTACTGGATTTAAAAATCAGCAAATGCCACTTAGCTGTCGCCGGACTTCCGAATACAGACTGGAGCGGCGTAGCGCCAAGAATCGCGACAAAGTATCCGAATGTGGCTTCCAGTTATTTCAGAGAGCAGGGAGAACAAGTCGAGATTATTAAGCTCAACGGTTCAATTGAACTGGCTCCGCTCATTGGGCTTGCAGATCGGATAGTGGACATTGTTTCCACAGGACAGACGCTGAAGGAAAATGGGCTTATTGAAACGGAGCACATTTGTGACATTACCTCTCGCTTTATTGTTAACCCGGTAAGCTATCGCATGAAAGACGATGTGATTGACGAAATGGCATCCCGCCTATCTCTCGTTGTGGAAGGAGAGACGGCAAAATGAAGATCAAAACCATCAGCGGAGCGGAACGGCTTTCTCTCAAGCGTTCCATCGATGCCGGAACGGAAGAGCAAAGAAAGACAGTCCGGTCCATTATTGAAGATGTTAAAGCAAACGGTGATCAGGCGGTTCGCAGCTACACGGCGAAATTTGACGGCATCGAAATAGACAGCCCGCTGGTCACAAAAGAAGAATTTGAGGAGGCATACACCTCACTGGATCCACGTCTTCTTCAGGTGATTAGGAAGGCAATCGAAAATATTAGGGAATATCACGAAAGACAGCTTGAATCCTCCTGGTTTTATCACAGAAAGGACGGCACAATGCTGGGGCAGAAAGTGACGGCGCTGGATTCCGCCGGTGTATATGTGCCGGGGGGAACGGCCGCATATCCTTCATCTGTTTTGATGAATGTGATTCCGGCGCTTGTAGCGGGCGTTGAAAGAATCGTTCTCGTCACGCCTCCGGGAAAAGACGGTCTGCTGTCTCCTGGAGTTTTGGTTGCTGCAGCCGAGCTGGGCATAAAAGACATTTACAAAATGGGCGGCTCTCAGGCGATTGCGGCGTTAGCATACGGAACAGAAACCATTGAGCCAGTGGATAAAATCACGGGTCCGGGCAACATTTATGTCGCGCTTGCCAAACGGGAAGTGTTCGGCGATGTCGATATCGATATGATTGCCGGACCTAGTGAAATCGTCGTGCTGGCTGATGAAACAGCGATTCCGAGCGAAATTGCAGCCGATCTGCTGTCACAGGCGGAACACGATAAGCTCAGCTCATGTGTGTTTGTCACAGATTCCATGGCGCTGGCCGAGGCGGTTTCAGCCGAGGTGAGTAAGCAGCTGAAAACCTTGCCGCGAAGAGAAATAGCGGAAGCTTCAGTGAGAGATTACGGTTGTATATATGTGGCGGAAACAATGGTGGAAGCGATTGATACTGTCAATACACTCGCGCCAGAGCATTTAGAAATCATAACACAGTCTCCGGAAGCTTTGCTTGGCAGTATCAAACATGCGGGTGCAATTTTTTTAGGCAGATACAGCCCTGAGCCTGTCGGTGATTATTTTGCCGGACCGAACCATGTGCTTCCGACAAACGGAACAGCCAGATTTTCAAGTCCATTAAACGTAACTGATTTTCAAAAGAAATCGAGCATTATTTCTTACAGTCAATCAGCCTTTGAAGAACATGCTGAAAGCATCGCGGCTTTTGCCAGACTGGAAGGGTTAGAAGCCCATGCCAGATCAATTGAAGCGAGAGAACGGAGGATTTCTAAATGAGAAAAGCGGAACGCGTCAGGAAAACAAACGAAACAGATATTGAGCTGGCATTTACAATAGACGGCGGGGGACAAGCGGATATCAAAACAGATGTGCCGTTTATGACACATATGTTGGATTTATTCACGAAACACGGCCAATTCGATCTTTCCATTAACGCAAAAGGCGATGTTGATATAGATGATCACCACACGACTGAAGATATCGGCATCTGCTTAGGGCAGGCGCTGCTCGAAGCGTTGGGCGATAAAAAAGGAATCAAACGCTACGGATCGGCGTTTGTGCCGATGGATGAGGCACTTGCTCAAGTTGTGATTGATTTAAGCAACCGGCCGCACTTAGAAATGCGCGCTGACTTCCCGGCTGCTAAAGTCGGAACTTTCGATACGGAGCTTGTACATGAATTTTTGTGGAAGCTGGCGCTCGAAGCTCGAATGAACCTGCATGTCATCGTTCATTATGGCACAAACACCCACCACATGATTGAAGCCGTTTTTAAAGCACTGGGACGTGCGCTTGATGAAGCGACAACGATCGATCCGCGAGTTAAAGGAATACCGTCAACGAAAGGGATGCTGTAAATGATCGGCGTGATAGATTACGGAATGGGGAATTTATACAGTGTCTCAAAGGCGCTTGAACGTGTCGGCGTGCCGTATTTTGTTTCTGAAAAGCCGGAGGAGCTGAAAGAAGCTGATGCCTTCATTTTGCCGGGAGTCGGTTCATTTGGAGACGCGATGGACAATTTGCGCTACACGAAGCTTGATCAATTGATTCACGATATGGTCTCAGAGGGAAGGCTGCTTCTAGGGATCTGCCTCGGCATGCAGCTTTTATTTGAAGAAAGCGAAGAAAACGGCACCGCTTCAGGACTCGGGCTGTTAAAAGGAAAAGCAGTCAGGCTGAAAGCAGAAGATGAAAAAGGAAACAAGCTGAAGGTTCCGCATATGGGCTGGAATCGTCTTTCTTTTCATAATGAATCTCCGCTGCTGGCTGAAGCAGAAGAAGGCTACGCTTATTTCGTGCATTCTTATTACATTGACGGGATGCAGGAGGACTCGCTCCTGGCAAGCGCTGATTATGGTGTGCGAGTGCCTGCTGTAGTTGGAAAAAGGAACGTCTTCGGCGCCCAATTTCACCCGGAAAAAAGCAGCACGGTCGGAATGTCTATCTTAACCCAATTTACGAAAATGGCAGCAGAACAGAAGGTGAAAAAATGAGTGCTTTTACATTATATCCGGCAATTGATATGAGAAATGGCAAATGTGTCCGCCTTGTTCAAGGGGATTATAATAAGGAAACGATATATGGCGATTCACCGTACGAGATGGCTGAGTTATTTGCGAGAGAGGGTGCCGAATGGATCCATCTCGTTGATCTCGACGGGGCCAAAGAAGGGAAAAGAGTGAATGACAGCCATGTGATTGAGATTGCGCAAAAGCTGAACCTGAAAGTCGAAATCGGCGGCGGGATCCGTTCCGAAAAAGACGTCTATGAATATTTATCAGCAGGAGTCGATCGGGTGATCCTGGGAAGCTCAGCAGTTTCTAACCCTCCGTTTGTCAAAAAAATGCTGAAACAATATGGCGAGAAAATTGCAATCGGACTGGATGCGAGAAACGGTTTTGTTTCAACAGAGGGATGGCTGGAAACATCAACCCTTAAGGCAACTGAACTGGGCAAAGAGCTTGCCAATGAAGGTGCGGAAGTCTTTATTTTTACTGACATCGCGACAGACGGAATGCTGTCAGGCCCCAATGTTAAAAGCACGGTCGAGCTTGCTAAGGAAACGGGGAAATCGGTGATCGCTTCAGGCGGAGTCAGCTCCGTCACGGATCTCGAAGACCTCGCCCGCTATGAGGCGGACGGCGTCTCTGGAGCAATCATCGGAAAAGCGTTGTATACCAATCAGTTTACGCTGTGTGAGGCGCTTGAAAGGGTGAAGCGCAAATGATCACAAAACGGATTATCCCATGCCTTGATGTCAAAGAAGGACGCGTTGTCAAAGGAATTCAATTTCTCGAATTGAAGGATGCCGGTGACCCAGTTGAACTCGCCGAAGTGTACGACCGGGAAGGTGCGGATGAACTTGTTTTTCTTGATATCTCCGCCTCGCACGAAGGACGAAAGACGATGGTTGACGTTGTGGAGCAGGTTGCCGCGAAGCTTGCCATTCCGTTTACAGTCGGCGGCGGCATCAATCAGCTCAGCGATATGAAAACGATACTGCGTGCCGGAGCGGACAAAGTGTCGGTGAACACGGCAGCTGTTCTTCGCCCTGAGCTGATTGCAGAAGGAGCCGAGTTTTTCGGTTCGCAATGCATCGTTCTTGCCATTGATGCCAAGTATGACAAAGAATCTGACACATATAAGGTCTATACGCACGGCGGCAGAAAGAAAACAGATTGGGAGGTCACCGCGTGGGCAAAAGAAGGCGTCAAACGCGGGGCAGGAGAAATATTGCTGACAAGCATGGACTCTGACGGTGAGAAAAAAGGCTTCGACCACACGCTGACAAAGCTTGTTTCCGAAGCTGTCCCCGTCCCTGTTATCGCCTCGGGAGGCGCGGGAAACGCACAGCATATGCTTGAGGCTTTTACAAAAGGAAAAGCTGACGCCGCGCTGGCCGCCTCAATTTTTCATTATAAAGAAACATCGATTAAAGAAGTGAAATCATACTTGAAAGAATACGGGGTGAATGTGAGATGAAACAGGCAGATGAACTGCGTTTTAACGAGGACGGATTAATTCCTGCCATCGTGCAGGATGCGGCAAGCAAAGAAGTGCTGACACTTGCGTATATGAACAAGGAATCGTACGAAAAAACGCTGGAAACGAAGGAAACATGGTTTTACAGCCGCTCACGCCAAGCGTTATGGCATAAAGGAGAAACCTCAGGGAACACGCAAGCCGTCAAAGGTATCCGGTATGACTGCGACCAGGACGCATTGATCGTACTTGTAGAGCCATCCGGCCCGGCATGCCACACTGGCAGCTACAGCTGTTTTATGAAGGAACAAACAGAAGAACAGGCCGCAGGCCGATTCGGCATCATGAACGAACTGGAGCGTGTGATAGCGGAACGCCAAGCGGAAATGCCTGAGGGAGCTTATACTACTTACCTTTTCCGTGAAGGCGTCGATAAGATTTTGAAAAAAGTCGGTGAAGAAGCATCCGAAGTCATCATCGCCGCGAAAAATCGGGACCACGAGGAACTCAAATGGGAAGCGGCAGACCTGCTGTATCACCTGCTTGTCCTGCTCAGAGAACAAGCCTTGCCGCTGGATGATGTGCTTGACGTATTGAAAAAACGCCATTCTGAGAAAGAAGAGTAAAGAGCCGTATGATACGGCTCTTTTTGTTTTGTGAAAAAAGTAATAGGTATTTAGATTTATATGGGGTGTTATATATGATTAGTTAATAAAAGGAGATCAAAACCGAGTCTGATTTCCTATTTATCCAAATTCCGCCATGATGTAACATGAAAAAGGATGAAATAATCATCTCTTAACCAGGTCAATAGAATTATTTTTGATATAAAAATAGAATACTATTCTCACAAAACCCGTGGAGGTTCGTAATGAAAAAGATCATCTTTATTTGCTTCAGCTTATTACTTGCCCTGACAGGAGGATGCAGTATGAATGACAATGATAAAAACACCACAAATGACAATAAAACAGAAGCGGTAAAACCAAAAGACATGGATCCCAAGGATCTGCCTCAAGTACCTGCGTTTCAGGACGAGAAAACGAGAGAGTACATGGTGTCAACAAAAGAAGAGGAACCAGGATATTATTTGCTGGAATCTAAGCTGAAAGGTTTTAGGATGTTGTTTCCGGAGGATGGGGAGTATGTACCTGATCTTTCAAGTAAAGGTGAAAATGAGGAAACAATAGTATTTGATAGTTTCAATAAAAAAACTAACATTCAATATGACGGGCAATTAGATTATCATCAAGAAAAAAGTTTTGCGAATGACAAGGATACAATGCTTGACATTGTAAGTGGCAGAAATAGCTATAAAGGAAAATACGAAGAAAGAGAGCTATCTGATAAAATTGTATATTCTGCTCAAAAGAAAAGCAGTTTTGATGATGTGGATGAAAAGAATAATTTTTCTTATAGATTTTTTGGTTATGTTAAATCTAAAAAAGAGGAATATTTAGGAATAGAGTATTCTTTTCGTTTTTCTTGCTATAAGGGTAAAGAGGTTTGTTCATTAAAGAAAGAAGAAGCAGAAAAAAAAGTTCGAAAAATAATTGATTCTATTACCTTTTTAAAAGTTAAAAAGGAGAAATAGAGAAAATGGAAAATAAGAATATATTTGAAAATGAAAATGTAAAGCTGCGTTTAATTGATTTGGAGTACGATTATAAAGAAAAATTCGCTTCTAATATTGAAAGTGAAATAAAGAGAGCTAAAACAGATTTTGAAGTCGAGGTGCGTCGAATATACAAAGAAGAAACACATCGAGATCTTCCAAAAAATCTGGAAATATACACATCTAATGAACTTATTAAAAAAAATTCGAAAATAGATACATCAATAAGAGAGTCCGGATATGATGGTACAGCTATTTATATTAAGGATGATAAACAACACGTTAATCAACTTCATATTATTTCAGAGGGGAGTGCTGATAACGAAGACTGGTCATACAATTTCTTTGGTCTCTTTTTAGGGATAGATGACAGCCAGTACCAAGCGACAAAAGAGTTTGTAAGAAATGCCAAAAGAGAAACAGAGAATTCTAATGATTTAAAGACCTTTGCTATGGGGCACTCACTGGCAAATAATAATCAGGTGATGGTTCAATTAATTGACGGAGAATTTGATGAAGTTTATGGGGTTAACGGAGCTCAAATAAGCGTTGACCACCTACTAGCAACTGATTTGAATTTGAGAGATAGGTTAATGCATAAATTTCATATTAGACGCTTAAAAGATATTAATGATATCCCGCCAGAAAAGTTAAAAAAAGAAATCCAAAAATATTATGAAGACAAAGGCGTGACAGCAAACATCACCCAACGCATCTCAAAAGATGACCCGCTGTATGGAGTCAGCGGCAAGGCCGATTTCATTACATTCGGTGATGTGAAGATGGCAGATACAAATACAAGTGTAAAAGGCATCCGAAATATTATGGATGGGGTTCCTGACGAAGATGTGAGGTCAATTCAAAAATTCCTTCAAAAATATAAGGATGACTATGAAAAAGACGGCTTGAACGGTTTTATAAAGGCAGCCAGCGGGATAGACATAGACCTGATTGAAAAAGTGAAAAACACAGACGGCGCTTTAAAGAAAGTAAGTGTCCTATATGAGCATTTTGATGATGTTAAGCAAATGTATGGCCGAATAAAAGAAGAACTGCCTTCATTTTTAGGTTTTCTTCATACCTTGTTGAGAAACAGCGGACCGGTCGTAGATCAGTTAGCTGAAAATGGTTATATTGATGAAACGCAAAAGAAAGTCATCAAAAAAGAATTAACGAATATTAATGCGAGTATGCGAGGCATAGAATCACGGTACGAACATTTCATTGACCATCTAAAGCATGGCCAATTTATGCAAGCTTTAAAAGACGTTGGTGAAATAGTGGACTACGTAAAATCAATTCTGTCCTCATTGAAAACACTCGACACAGAAACAAAAGACGCACTAAAACTTATCGTCGACGGCCACAGTATCGTTCAAATGCTCAACGCCTTGTCAAAGGAAAAAGGCTTCAGCTATAAAGGCTCCGATATTTATTTTACAGGGAAGAGCGGCTCGGGAGAAACGATTCAAGTCAATCTCTCATCCGCTGTCAGAATCTATCAAAACGGTATGAAAATCGTTGAAGATATGGAAGATGCGATTTCTAAGTACCAGAAGGTTTACAGTCAGGAAATCGATGAAGACTTCATAGATAAAAAACAGGCGATCACCACGGCGATTCATCATATGGAAGAAAACCCTTCGCATTATGCCTTCGATCTTCAATTCCGGCTTGCAGCTGGTTTCAGCCACACATTCGATAAATTGGAGAAAATCTCTGTTCATGAATCATTCCACACAGGTGCGCTTCCTGCTAATGATGGAATTGTTGCTGAATTAAAAAAACAGACAACAGAAAAAAGAGATTTTATCAAAAATATCCGTGAGAGTATTGAAAAGCTGTTTGAAAAAGAAGAAATGATTTCTCAGTTATTTGATTTTCAGCCTTAGGAGGAATATGAAGAGTGACTTCCTTATTTTCAGAAAGTGAAACAGAAATTGTATCAACGACCTATATGTTTCTTACTCAAGATGAAATGAAGGGGAAAGCGGGCACCCTCAATCAACCGATCAACGACTTTCTCAGCCTGACAAAGAAATTTGAGTCTTCATTAAAAGAGGAAATCAAAGGACAAAAAGGATTGATTGTAAAAAAAATAAAAGAAGAACTTGAGTCGAAAAGCGAAAAACGAAAAGCTGCCCTTGAGATGATAAAAGAGGAACATACCGCAAAAGTTGATCGGTACAAAATGATAATTGAAGACCTGCGACAGCAGGATGTAACATTGACTTATAGAAAAAAGAAGCCTGTGAAAGATGTCTAACATAAAAAATCTCCTATTCAAACAATGAGTGGGAGATCTTTTATTTTCATCACGGCAAAAATATACTGAAAAAGTCTCTCGCCATTGATATGATTGAGAAAGAGTAAAAATCATCCTTTTGCTATGACTTTTCACCTTTCTGAACGCTGAAACAGGAGGAAAATATATGCCAACCAAGAAACAAAAATCTAAAAGTAAATTGAAACCCTTTTTTGCCTTAGTAAGACGGACCAATCCTTCTTATGGAAAGCTCGCCTTTGCGCTTGCCCTCAGTGTTGTAACCACACTGGTCAGCCTGCTCATTCCATTATTAACGAAGCAGCTTGTCGATGGTTTTTCTATGTCAAATCTGTCAGGCACGCAAATCGGGTTGATCGCGCTGGTGTTTTTCGTTCAGGCGGGTTTAAGCGCTTATGCCACCTATGCCCTTAACTATAATGGACAAAAAATCATCTCTGGGCTGCGGGATTTATTATGGAAGAAACTAATTAAGCTTCCTGTCTCTTATTTTGATACAAATGCTTCCGGAGAAACAGTCAGCCGTGTAACGAACGATACGATGGTTGTCAAAGAATTGATTACAACCCATATCAGCGGATTTATTACAGGCATCATTTCTGTCATTGGATCATTGACAATCTTGTTTATTATGAACTGGAAGCTGACACTGCTTGTGTTAGTGGTCGTTCCGCTGGCCGCTCTTATTTTGGTGCCGATTGGGCGGAAAATGTTCTCCATTTCACGGGAAACACAAGATGAAACAGCCCGTTTTACAGGCCTGCTGAATCAAATTCTCCCGGAAATCAGACTTGTCAAAGCTTCAAATGCGGAGGATGTCGAATACGGCCGCGGGAAAACAGGGATTTCCTCATTATTTAAGCTTGGCGTTCGAGAAGCTAAGGTTCAATCACTTGTCGGCCCGCTTATCTCACTCGTGTTAATGGCAGCCCTTGTCGCAGTCATCGGATATGGCGGCATGCAGGTATCTTCAGGCGAGCTCACGGCCGGAGCGCTCGTGGCTTTTATTTTATATTTGTTCCAAATTATTATGCCGATGGGCCAAATTACAACATTCTTTACACAGCTGCAAAAATCAATCGGTGCAACAGAACGAATGATTGAGATCTTGGCAGAGGAAGAGGAAGATACAGTGACGGGAAAACAAATCGAAAATGCGCATCTGCCTATCCAGCTTGATCGCGTGTCTTTTGGATATAAGCCCGATCAGCTGATCTTAAAAGAGATCAGCGCCGTCATTGAAGCAGGGAAAGTCACAGCGATCGTCGGTCCGAGCGGCGGGGGAAAAACGACGCTGTTTAAGCTGCTTGAACGCTTTTATTCTCCGACTGCAGGGACCATTCGGCTGGGGGACGAGCCGGTCGATACTTACTCGCTTGAATCGTGGAGGGAGCATATCGGGTATGTATCACAGGAAAGCCCGTTAATGTCCGGGACAATCAGAGAAAATATTTGCTACGGGTTAGAACGAGATGTGACGGATGCTGAGATCGAAAAAGCCGCGGAGATGGCATATGCGCTCAATTTTATAAAGGAGCTGCCGAATCAGTTTGATACAGAAGTAGGCGAACGCGGCATTATGCTGTCAGGCGGACAAAGGCAAAGAATCGCGATTGCGAGAGCACTTCTCCGTAACCCAAGCATTCTTATGCTCGATGAAGCTACCTCAAGTCTCGACAGCCAATCTGAAAAATCAGTTCAGCAGGCACTGGAGGTGCTGATGGAGGGCCGCACAACGATTGTTATCGCTCACCGCCTATCTACCGTTGTAGATGCGGACCAGCTTTTGTTTGTTGAAAAAGGGGAAATTACCGGTCGTGGAACACACCATGAGTTAATGGCTTCCCATGGCCTTTATCGGGATTTTGCTGAACAGCAGCTGAAAATGAATGCAGACTTAGAAAACAAAGCCGGGTAAATTTTGGTCGAATCAGCCAATAAAAAAGAGGAGGGATTTTCCCAATCCTTCCTTTTGAACTATTGAGGGGCTTACGATTTATGGTATACTACTGACGGTAATATTGTATAAAACGGAGGGTAGTTGTGGGAAAACACACTTCTGAACATAAAAATCACGCACAAATTGTCCAGCTGCTTCAAGATGGACAATATTTTTTTCATAAAGGCTTGAAAGCGTATAAAGAGCGCAATCTAAAACGGGCAAGCAAACTGATTCAGCGCGCGGTTCATTTGGAGCCGGAGGATTCAGAGATGCTTTCACAGCTTGCGGTCATTTATTCGGAAATGGGCCAGTATCAAGAGTCGAACGATCTTCTTGACTATATCATGGCAAATCTGGAGGCCGAAATGCCGGAGTGCCATTACTTTAAAGCGAATAACTTTGCCCATCTGGGGCTCTTCCAGGAAGCTTATAAAGAAGCGGCCGCTTATTCTGATGCGGACCCGGATGGTGAATTCGCCGAAGAAAACGATAGTCTGCTGGATTTGCTCGATTTAGGAGACGACGGCATTGAGGATTCGTTGTATGATCAGGATGAACTGCTGGTGAAACAGGATCGGGCAAAGTCATTGCTGGAAAGCGGCCAGCTTGCTGAAGCGGTTGCGGCGCTTGAGGAAATCACAGCTGAATATCCGGAGCTTTGGTCAGCATACAACAATCTCGCGCTTGCCTATTTCTATTCAGGAAACGTTGTAAAAGCGAAGCAAACCGCTTATGAAGTGCTTTCTCATAATGAAGGAAATCTTCACGCCTTATGCAATCTTCTCGTTTTCTACTATTATGAAAGAGAAGACGAAAAAGTGGCGGAATTGAGTGATCAGCTCTCCAATGTCTATCCGATGCTAATGGAGCAGCGTTATAAATTGGGTGCTACTTTGGCGCTTGTCGGCCGCTACGAGATCGGATATAAATGGCTCAAATCATTATATAAAACCGGCTTTGAAGGGGACGACACCTTCTTTTACTGGCTTTCCTGCTCTGCTTATTTTACGGGACATACCGACTTTGCCGAGACGATCTGGAGAAAAGTCGAGTCGCAATATCCCGGCGAAGACCGCCCGGCGCCTTGGATTGAGCGGAGGGAAGCTCTTCCTTCATCTGTGGAGCAGCGTCTCGCAGCCTATTATATCAGCAGCACAAAGGGAGAAACAGAGCATCTTGAAGCGGTGATACGCTCAAAGAGAATTACCGCTCCTTTTGAAAATCATTTTGTAAAGCTGCTTCTGAATGGAGATTCTGCTGCTGCTGACGTTTCAGAGGATGCACTTTTCGCTTATCAAACGGTCAAATTATTAGAGCAAGCTGAAAAAGAAGAGATGAAAACAGAAGTCATGAGCTGCTGGGTTTTCCATGTCATCCAGCAAATTCGTGCAGCCGCTCCGTTGAAGAATGAGAAAGGCTGGGCAGCAGCCATCTGTTATATTTGGAAGGAAGCCCATGGCAAGCAAGACACGAAAAAAGACACAGCGACCCGATTCGGCATCTCTCCGGCAACTTTGACGAAATATATGAAATATATTGATGATATTCTAGAATAGTAAATTTTAAAGAGTCGATTTATTTAATCGACTCTTTTTTTGTTTGATAGATTATATTAAGAAAATAATATCGACAGTTTTTTTACACGCTTAAGAAAAATGACAAATGATGTGTGACTTGACATCTGTTTGAAACATAAATGTAATAAAATTTATCGCTAATTTGTCGAAACTTGATGGTATAATGATTCTCGTACATAAGGAATTAGTGTTTTTTACATATGATGTGAAATAAACGCTATACAACCAGAATAAGAGATGCACAGAATAATTAACCATAAACAACCATCATTCCTCGTAGAGTATGAGGAACGAAACTTGATGTTCAAAATACGATTCCAAATGAGGACAGGTTCACAGTAAAAGGGAGGATATAAAAAGTGAGAAAGAGTTTAATTACACTTGGTTTGGCTTCCGTCATCGGGACAAGCAGTTTTTTGATCCCATTTACAAGTAAAACTGCATCGGCGGAAACATTAGATGAAAAGAAACAAAAAATCGAAAGCAAGCAATCTGAGGTTGCTTCCAGCATTGAAGCGAAGGAAAAAGAATTAACCGAGCTTCAGGAAAATCAATCAAAGATTGAAAAAGAACTGAAAGACATTAATGATAAGGCGCTTGATACAAGCAACAAGATTGAAGATAAAAAAGAAGAAAATGATAAAACAAAAGAAGAAATCAAAAAACTGAAAAAAGAGATTAAAGAAACAGAAGCACGCATCGAAAAACGCAATGAGATCCTGAAAAAACGCGTTCGTTCTTTACAGGAAAGCGGCGGATCTCAAGGATACATAGATGTTCTTTTAGGATCAACAAGCTTTGGTGACTTTATCTCTCGTGCGACTGCGGTTTCATCTATTGTGGACGCAGACAAAGATTTAATCAAACAGCAAGAACAGGATAAAGCGAAGCTCGAAGATTCTGAAGCGGATTTGAATGACAAGCTGAAAGAAGTTCAAGCTGCATTGGCTAAATTAGAAACAATGCAAAAAGACCTTGATAAACAGCTTAATGAAAAAGACAAGCTTTTCGACGAAGCAAAGGCAAGCCAGAAGAAAACGGCTAAAGCGATTTCTGAATTAAAATCAGAGGCGTCTGAACTTGCAAATCAAAAAGCAAATACTGAAGCTGAACAAGCACGCATCAAAAAAGAACAAGAAGCAGCGGCTGCTTTGATCAAAAAGCAGGAAGAAGCACAAAAAGCATCTGATGAAACACAAACAGATGACAGCCAAACGGCTACAACTGAATCAGCAAAAGCAAGCTCATCTGATGATTCTTCAGACAATTCTTCTAACAGTTCATCAAACAGTTCGTCTAACGGATCATCTTCTAAGAAGAGCAGCGGCTCAAACAGCAATTCAGGCGGCACTGTTATCAGCAACTCCGGCGGAATTGAAGGCGCGATCAGCGTTGGTTCAAGCATTGTAGGACAATCTCCGTACAAGTTTGGTGGCGGACGCACTCAGTCTGATATCAACAACCGTATTTTTGACTGCTCATCATTTGTACGCTGGGCATACGCTTCTGCAGGTGTTAACCTTGGACCTGTTAGCGGAACGAGCACTGACACTTTAATTAATAAAGGAAGAGCTGTCAGCCCGTCAGAAATGAAGCGCGGAGACTTAGTTTTCTTTGACACATACAAAGTAAACGGTCACGTTGGGATTTATTTAGGAAACGGAACGTTCCTTAACGACAATTCTTCACATGGTGTTTCAATTGATTCTATGAATAACCCTTACTGGAAAAAATACTTCAATGGTAATGTAAGACGTGTTGTTCAATAATAACTAAGACATGGGCCTTCTATAAACAGAAGGCTCTTTCTTTATTAATATACATACCCTTTTGAAATACATTTAATCGCGTTTCGAAAAAAATGAGCAAAAAAATAGCGTATCACCATGAGATTTTATAGGATATGGGTAAGGAATACGTTTGATGGGGATTCTTATCATATAAGAAAGAGCCCAAACTTGAAAAGATGGTTTAAGGAGTGAATAGTGTGTCAGAAGAAAAAATTTATGACGTGATTATAATCGGCGCGGGCCCTGCTGGGATGACGGCCGCTGTATACACATCGAGAGCGAATTTATCGACATTAATGATTGAAAGAGGAATTCCTGGCGGACAAATGGCCAATACGGAAGATGTAGAAAACTATCCTGGATTCGAAAGTATCCTTGGGCCTGAGCTTTCTAACAAAATGTTTGAACACGCGAAAAAATTTGGCGCTGAATACGCTTATGGCGATATTAAAGAAGTCGTTGACGGCAAAGAGTACAAAGTAGTCAAAGCCGGTTCAAAAGAATATAAAGCCCGTGCTGTTATCATTGCTGCTGGTGCGGAATATAAAAAAATCGGTGTGCCTGGCGAAAAAGAATTGGGCGGCCGCGGTGTATCTTATTGTGCAGTATGTGACGGCGCTTTCTTTAAAGGCAAAGAACTTGTCGTTGTTGGCGGCGGAGATTCCGCGGTTGAAGAAGGCGTGTATCTGACTCGTTTCGCTTCAAAAGTAACGATTGTTCACAGACGTGATAAACTCCGTGCTCAAAGTATTCTTCAAGCGAGAGCATTTGATAATGAAAAAGTTGACTTCCTATGGAATAAAACCGTGAAGGAAATTCATGAGGAAAACGGCAAAGTCGGTAACGTAACGCTTGTCGATACGGTAACCGGTGAAGAAAGTGAATTCAAAACAGACGGCGTATTCATTTACATCGGCATGCTTCCTCTGTCTAAACCGTTTGAAAACCTGGGCATTACGAATGAAGAAGGCTATATCGAAACAAACGACCGCATGGAGACAAAGGTTGAAGGAATTTTCGCTGCCGGAGACATTCGCGAAAAATCACTGCGCCAAATCGTAACGGCTACAGGAGACGGAAGCATTGCGGCACAAAGCGTACAGCATTATGTCGAAGAGCTTCAAGAAACGCTGAAAACCTTAAAATAAAAAGGGCTGTCATACGAGTTTCACATTACGTTACTGGGTTTTAATTCCGCTGTAACACATGTGTAATGCTTTTCGGTTATGATTAATAAAGTAATTGACCCCCTTTTTATAATGAATACACTTTTTTGGCACGGATTCTCCAGTTATCCGTGTCCTTTTTTTGTCCATAAATAAAAGATGAATGCCAGTTACAGCAAAATCATCTGAATTAAGGAATGAATATGCTGTAAAATAGAAGAAAAGATTGTCAATGTCTCTTCATTGTGGGAGGCATCTTGAAGCGGTATAATAAAGAGACGATGACAGGACGAAGGTTAGGTGACGTACTTGCAAAGAGTGACAAATTGTGTGCTTCAGACGGATGACAAAGTTCTTCTGCTTCAAAAGCCGAGACGCGGATGGTGGGTCGCGCCGGGAGGCAAGATGGAGAGCGGAGAATCAGTCAGAGACTCCGTCATCAGAGAGTACAGAGAAGAGACTGGTATCTATATCATAAATCCTCAATTAAAAGGCGTTTTTACCTTTATTATTAAAGACGGTGACCACATTGTCTCCGAGTGGATGATGTTTACGTTTGTCGCTGATTCATATACAGGACAAAATGTATCAGAATCAGAGGAGGGCAAACTGCAGTGGCACGATGTCAATGACATTCAGAACCTGCCTATGGCCCCTGGAGACGGCCATATCCTTGATTTTATGATGAAGGGACAAGGGCTGCTGCACGGCACATTTACGTATACACCGGAATTTGAGCTGCTCAGTTATCGTTTAGACCCGCAGCACATCAAATAGAAAGACAAGTCAGGGGGGGAGAAAGATGAGTGCTAGTGAATCACATGATATTCAGCTTGTCATTATAACCGGAATGTCGGGAGCGGGGAAAACTGTCGCGATCCAAAGCTTTGAAGATCTCGGCTATTTCTGCGTCGATAATCTTCCGCCTTCATTGCTTCCGAAGTTTTTAGAGCTGATGAAGGAATCAAATTCGAAAATGAGCAAAGTTGCGCTCGTGATGGATTTGCGCGGCCGCGAATTTTTTGACCGGCTGATTGAAGCGCTGGATGAAATGGCCGAAAATCCGTGGATCACACCGCGAATTTTATTCCTGGACGCGAAGGATTCCATTCTCGTCACGAGATATAAAGAAACGAGACGCTCGCATCCGCTGGCAGCGACTGGCCTGCCGCTTGAAGGCATCGCGCTAGAACGAGAGCTGCTTGAGGAATTAAAAGGCCGCTCTCAAATCATTTACGATACGTCTGACATGAAGCCGCGTGATTTGCGTGAAAAAATCGTGAAGCACTTTGCGACAAACCAAGGAGAGACATTTACCGTGAATGTCATGTCATTTGGTTTTAAATACGGTATTCCAATTGATGCAGATCTTGTCTTTGATGTCAGATTTTTGCCGAATCCGTACTATATCGAAAGCATGCGGCCGCTGACTGGCAAGGATAAAGAGGTTTCCTCTTACGTCATGAAGTGGAATGAAACACAAAAGTTCAATGAGAAATTAATTGATCTGCTGAGCTTTATGCTTCCATCTTATAAAAGAGAAGGAAAAAGCCAGGTTGTCATTGCGATCGGCTGCACAGGGGGCCAGCACCGCTCTGTGACATTAGCCGAGAATTTAGCTGATTATTTCAAAAAGGATTACTATACTCATGTTACTCACCGGGACATTGAAAAGAGAAGCCGGAAATAAGATGGGACATAAGCCGAAAATTGCAATCTTTGGCGGCGGTACAGGTCTTTCTGTATTGCTTCGGGGCTTAAAGCATAAACCTGTTGACATCACGGCCATTGTAACAGTTGCCGATGATGGGGGAAGCTCTGGCCGTCTGCGGAATGAACTGAAAATTCCGCCTCCCGGAGACATCAGAAATGTGCTTGCCGCTTTATCCGATGTGGAGCCGCTTGTTGAAGATCTTTTTCAGCACCGCTTCAATAAAGGGAATGACTTAACAGGCCATTCTCTCGGGAATTTGATTTTGGCAGCGATGACAAATATAACCGGTGATTTTTTTCACGCTGTCACTGAAATGAGCAAGGTGCTGAATGTAAGAGGAAAGGTTTTGCCGGCTGCCAATGCCAGTGTTGTTTTGCATGCTGAGATGGAAGACGGCCGCGTGGTCTCAGGCGAGTCAACGATCCCAGAATACGGACAGCGCATTAAGCGTGTTTTTCTCACGCCTGAACAGATTGATCCGCTGCCGGAAACAATAGACGTGATCAGGGAAGCGGATTTGATTATTATCGGCCCGGGAAGCCTCTATACAAGCATTCTTCCCAATTTGCTCGTCCCAAAAATCGGGGAAGAAGTGATAAAGGCGCCGGCGAAAAAAGTATACATTTGCAACGTGATGACTCAGCCCGGCGAAACGCTCCATTACACCGCTGCTGATCATGTGAAAGCCCTCAATCAGCATATGGGCTGCGGTTTTATTGATACGATATTAGTGAACAGTGAAGACATTCCCGACGAAATAAAACGTAAGTACGAAATGGAATCGGCGCGTCCTGTTGATTTTGATATCGAAGAGCTGAAAGCGATGGGGCTTGAAGTCATCAGAGATCAAATTGTAACGTATAAAAATGACGTAATACGTCACGATACACATAAAGTGGCCTCTCTTCTTGTTGATTTACTGAAAGAATGAAGCCTTGAAATGAGGTGGCTATATGTCATTTGCATCAGAAACAAAAAAAGAATTAACGAATCTGGAAGTGAAGGACTGCTGCATTAATGCCGAGCTGTCTGCACTCATTCGGATGAATGGAGCTTTATCATTTACAAACCGCCATCTCGTACTCGATGTTCAAACCGAAAACGCGGCGATTGCCCGCCGCATCTATACATTGCTGAAAAAACAATATGATGTGTCGGTCGAGCTGCTGGTCAGAAAGAAAATGCGGCTGAAAAAGAATAACGTCTATATTGTGCGTTTTTCAGAAAATGCAAAAACGATCTTAGAGGATTTAAAAATACTCGGGGAGAATTTTGTGTTTGAACGAAGTATTTCGAAAGAGCTGGTCAAAAAGAGATGCTGCAAGCGTTCTTATATGAGAGGAGCATTTTTGGCAGGAGGTTCGGTCAATAACCCGGAAACCTCCTCGTATCATTTAGAAATCTTCTCTCTTTATAAGGAGCATAACGATTCATTATGCGACCTGTTAAATGAGTTTCAGTTAAACAGCAAAACGCTTGAACGGAAAAAAGGCTACATTACCTATTTAAAAGAGGCTGAAAAGATTACAGAGTTTCTGAACGTAATTGGCGCTCACAATTCGCTTCTGCGATTTGAGGATGTCAGAATCGTCCGGGACATGAGAAATTCGGTCAACCGCCTCGTCAATTGTGAAACAGCCAACTTAAACAAAACAATCGGCGCATCGCTGAGACAGGTGGAAAATATTAAATACATCGATGAAAGAATCGGCCTGGAGGCGCTGCCTGAAAAACTTCGGGAAATTGCGCAGCTGCGGATTGATTATCAGGAAGTGACGCTGAAAGAGCTGGGGGAAATGGTAGCAAGCGGGAAAATCAGCAAATCAGGGATCAATCACAGGCTGAGAAAACTTGACGAAATCGCAGAACAGCTGCGGACAGGGCAAACCGTCACTTTAAAATAACCGTAAAGAAAAGGGGAGATCTTATGGTTCAACAGAAAGTGGAAGTTCGATTAAAGACAGGACTGCAAGCACGTCCTGCTGCTTTGTTTGTACAAGAAGCAAACCGGTTTACGTCAGATGTGTTTCTTGAGAAGGATGGGAAAAAAGTAAACGCCAAAAGCATCATGGGGCTGATGAGCCTTGCGGTAAGCACAGGCACTGAGGTTATCTTGATTGCCCAGGGAGAAGATGAACAAGAGGCGCTGGAGAAGCTGGCTGCTTACGTTCAAGAAGAAGTTTAGGTGATAAAAATGAGTGACTTTCTAAAAGATTGCTTTCAGAAAATTGGCTGGGAGAAAGATCATGTCAGCTTCGGCGATCTTCCCCTTTTTCTCAAAGCAATGGCATACCGTTTTCCATTCGAAAACCGTGCCGTACTTGCAAAAGAGAATTATAAGATCACAAAAGAAGAGTTATGGCGACGTCTGCTCAAAGATCAGCATGGCGGCCTATGCTACGATCTAAATGGTTTCCTTTATTTTGTCTTGCATGAGGCCGGGTTTCATGTGAAGCTCATTCGAGGAACGGTTTATGCAGGCAATCAAGAGGGATGGGCACTAGAAGGGACGCATGCTGCTGTATGGCTGTCTGCCGAAAACGGCGATTACCTCGTTGATATCGGCTTCGGCATCAACCTGGCGCTCCAGCCGATACCGCTTTCCGGAGAAACGGTACAGTCACCAGTCGGGTCATTCCGAATCAAAAGAGAAGAGACAGAAAAGGGCAGCCATGTTCTGCTGATGGACAAGGGAGAAGGCTGGCAAATCGGGTACGCCTTTACTCTTGAAGAGAGTGATCTCGGTGATTTAGATAACATGAAGGACATCATTCACTCTCATGAAAAATCTCCTTTTAACAAATCCCCGCTTGCCTCAAAGCTGACACCGAGCGGAAGGATGGTCATGTCAGAGCGCCATTTTACGATTCATGAAAACGGCAGTGACATTCAAAAAAGTGACATTGGCCCTTCAGAATTTGAAGAGAAATTAAATACTTATTTTTTGTAACATGAAAAGCTTGCAGCATGTCTGCAAGCTTTTTTTGTGAACAAAGAAGATAGTTGTGACCTATCAGGAACAAGTATTAATAGCCATATCAAAAGCATCCTCGGGAATATATATTTTACCGTTGTCAATCTTATAAGGAATTTGATTTTCTTTAAAGCATTTTTTGTTATCTTCTGTTACTGTATCTCCCCATTCAGTGAATTTACCTGTGTAATTTTTTTCACAACCAGAAATTATACAGAGGACAGAAATTAGCATTAACATTTTTTTCAAATAAATCACCCTCTCACAGTTTATTTCAACTATATCAAAAAATACCTTTTGTGAAAATAATTGTTGATAATACAATTTTGATATGATAAAATTTTACATGTTATTACATTATTTGGAGGTTTAATTTGTGAAAAAGAGTATAATTCTGTTATCAAGCGTAGTAATTTCAGCAACAATTTTTACTTCATCAACGGCTTTAGCCAAAGAATATTCACCAGATAAACTACAATATTCAAAGACCGAACACACAAAAAAGAATAAATTATATTTAACTGAACAGGAACTCAGAAATACGGACTTCAATATGTTAAGTAAAGTAAATGATCAACTAGAAAAAAAGATTGCTAACAAAAATTATACAGAAGAAGAACTTAATCAAATTGCTGCTAAAGCAATTCAGCAAGCAATTCAAAATAAATCAACTTCTTTTTCAGCTATGGATTACAGTATTCCCGGTTTTGGAGCTTTAACTGATGCAGAGATTCGTTTAGCAAAAAGTAATCCGCTTGAATTTGTGAAGTATGGTAATGCTGCACAAGAAGCTAAAGCGGAAGCGGAAAAATATTATGGTAAAGAACAACTTGGGAAAGGAAATGGAGATGCATTTCGCCATAGTTATTGGAATGCTCGTCTAGTACAATCGTTTGGCGGAGGACCAAGCCATGGGTATAATAGAGCAAAAGTATGGGCAACGGCACATGAATCAAAGTCTTCAGGTTTAGATAAACAGATGGATCTTATGAACAATGAAACTGGGAGATTTCTTGCTACTGAAAACTATTATACATATAGTAGCGTAAAATATAGCAGTGTCTTAAGAAGTATGGTTAAACAAGGTAGTCTAGTAAGGATCGTGAATGGTAAGTTAGTAGCTACTAACGGTACTACAGGAAAATAGTTTTTATTTTGGTTTTGTTAGAATATTTTATAGACTTTTTCGCTTGTTGATTATATCCATTTGTTTGGATTTAGTCACAAGCTTTTTTTATTATAAAAAGCACATAACTTAACCAAAGGCAATAAAAAAATTAAATGAATTTTTTATTAATTGAAAAAGAGAACTTACTAAAAACTCTCAACTATATTATATATTTCGGTTAAAATATCACTTTATTGGCTTTTACAACTTTACCTATTTTGACTGCTTTCTATAGGCAAGTTGAATCGCTTGGTTTCCCTTATGCTATAATAATTTTGGAATCTTCTAGAAAAATCATCGTGATGTACATATAAGGGGGATCAACGTGTATCGGATTTTGCTTGTGGAAGATGATGAGCGGATTGCTTCTTTGCTAGGCGGTCATCTTCAAAAATACGGATATGAAGTGAAAATTGCTGAACAGCTGAATGATATAAAATTGGAATTTGCAGAAATGAAGCCTGATCTTGTGCTGCTTGATATCAACCTGCCTTTTTTTGACGGGTTTTATTGGTGCAGGCAAATCCGTACCATTTCCAATGCGCCGATTATCTTTATATCGGCACGGACCGATGAGCTGAATCAGGTAATGGCGATTGAAAATGGCGGCGATGATTATATCACAAAGCCGTTCCATCTAGAGGTAGTGATGGCCAAAATCAAAAGCGTCCTGCGCCGCACATATGGTGAATACTCGCCCTCTTTGCCGCAGGAATCAAGAATAGTGGAGCTTGGCGGGCTAACGATTTATCCTGATCAAAATGAAGCGGAGTGGAACAGCGTCCGGATTTTGTTTTCCCAAAAAGAATTCCAGCTTCTCTCGATTTTTGTGAGGGAGCATAAAAAAATTGTCTCTCGTGATGAACTATTGGAGGCGTTATGGGATGACGTTGATTTTGTCGATGACAATACGTTAACGGTCAATGTCAACCGGCTGCGGAGAAAACTGGAGAATGCAGGACTGAAAGATTGCATTTCCACAATCAGAGGACAAGGCTATCAATTTCAAGTCAATCGGAAGGATGAAGCGGAGTGTTAAAAACTTATCTCATCGACCGCTTAGCCATTATTCTATTTTCATTATTAGGGATAGGGTCCGCCATGCTGATTGCGTATTTAAGCATTGTAGAGAGCGGCGCAGAACCTTCCAAAGAAAATATGATGTACATATGGATTTTGCCCGGTACTCTTTTAGCCGCAGGTTTTGCTGCTGATTATGTTCGGCAATTTTCCTTTCTCACATATGTTAAAAAGCTTGCAGAACAAGCCTCTTCTTCGAATGACATCGGACAGTCTTTGAAAGCCCGAAAGCCAAGAACAGGAGAGCAAGCGCTTTGGACGAAAATGATCAACGCACTCGGGCAGCAATACGAAAGCAGGCTCTCACAATATATCAATCAGCAAAAACAGCATTATACCTTCACCAACCAATGGGTCCACCATATGAAAACACCGGTATCCGTCATATCCTTAATGATTCAGGAAGGAAAAAACGGAACCTCATCCTCTTTTCCGACGTTTTTAGAGGAGCTAGAGGATGAGAATGAGAGATTTCGCCACGGTCTTGATATGATGCTGCAAACGGCTCGGCTGGAGGAATTTGCATTTGATGTAAAACCGCAAACCTTTGATTTGACAGAAATGGTTCGTTCACTGATCAATCAGGAAAAACGTCAGTTTATTAAACGGCGCCTTTTTCCAACATTACATGTGCCGCCAAATGTCATTCAGATTTCCAGTGATCAAAAGTGGCTTTCCTTTGTTGTTGAGCAAATCCTTTTCAACGCCTTAAAATATTCAAAGCAAGGTGTGGGAGACCCTATTACAATCCGTATTGAAACGCAGGGACATGAGACGCGATTGTCGGTTGCCGACGAAGGAATCGGCATACCGCCGCAGGATCTGCCGCGGATTTTTGACGCGTTTTTTACCGGAGAAAACGGACGAACCATGAAAGAGGCAACTGGAATGGGCCTTTATTTGGCAAAACAGGTGTGCAGCCGTCTCGGCCATAAGCTGTATGCGGAATCAAAAGAAGGGGCTGGCACTGTGATGACCATCGTGTTTTCAAGTGACACCCTCGTGAATGTGACAGCATTGTAAGGTTGGGGAGCGGAATTGCAAGAAAGTTCGATGGGAGGATGCTGACTTCCTTTTTATAATAAAGAAAAAGGAGGAGCAGAACATGAATGTGTTGCAAACAACGAACCTATCGAAAACGTACTATTCAAATAAAGGAACAATATCATACCAAGCGCTCAGCGCCTTTGATCTCAGTGTGTCAAAAGGAGAATTTGTCGGGATTATGGGGCCGTCGGGAAGCGGAAAAACCACGCTTTTGAATTTGCTGGCTACCATTGATAAGCCGACCCAGGGCGAGATGATGATCAACGGCATTCAGCCGAAAACGTTAAAGGACCAAGAGCTGGCTTTGTTTCGCAGAAGAGAACTCGGCTTCGTCTTTCAGGATTTTAATCTGCTTGATACGCTGACGATTCGTGAAAATATTCTCTTGCCGCTCGCATTGGATAAGGTAAAGCTGAGAGAAATGGAAGCCCGATTGGATGAACTGGCGGATACGCTGCAAATCAAGCACATTCTCGATCACCGCACATATGAGGTGTCGGGCGGACAGCAGCAGCGGGCAGCCTGTGCCAGAGCGATTATTCACAATCCGGCGCTCATTCTTGCCGATGAACCGACAGGAAACCTCGACTCAAAATCGGCAAAGCAAGTGATGAACACACTGGCTCAGCTGAATGAGGAAAAGGAAGCGACGATTCTGTTGGTTACGCATGATGCCACAGCAGCAAGTTTCTGTAAACGAATTGTTTTTATTAAAGATGGACGTTTCTTTTCAGAGATTCACAGAGGAACAAACAGGCAGGTGTTTTATCAAAGTATATTGGATACCTTGAGTGTGTTGGGAGGCGATTTTCATGAATTTGAGAACTATCGCCCGTAAAAACATTCTTGGGAATCTGCAACGGTATGTGGCCTACTTTTTAAGCTGTGTGTTTGCCGTTTCGGTGTTTTTTGTCTTCACATCATTTATTTTTCATCCTGATGTCAATGAAGACAATATATATGGCGGAAGCCTTGTCAAAACATGCTTGAGCGCAGCTCTTGTCGTCATCATTGTGTTTTGTATATTTTTCATCACATATTCCAATTCAGCGTTTTTGCAGGCAAGAAAGAAAGAGTTTGGACTGCTGACACTGTTTGGCACATCAAAGCAGCAGCTTCGCAAGATGATTTATTATGAGCAGTCACTTATTTCTCTTGCGGCGATTGCGGCCGGCATTGGAGCAGGCCTGTTATTTTCAAAACTGTTTTTTATGATCATGACATGGATGCTCAGCGTGAAGGTGCCGATTTCGTTTGCCATTGTGCCGAAAGCGTTTGTGATGACAATTGCCGGCTTTCTCATCCTGTTTCAGACGCTGCTCATTTTATCACTGGGACGGATTCGGAAACTGGAAATCATTGAACTGATTAAATCGGCCAAAAAGCCGAAAAGCTTGCCGGTTTATTCGAAATGGCTCACTGTATTGTCTTTGCTATGTCTTGGCAGCGGTTATTATCTATCTGCAACAGCCAATGCAATTGACATGATGTTTCGGGTATTTCCAATTTTGATTTTAGTGTTAATTGGCACGTATTTCTTTTTTACACAAAGCAGTGTGGCGTTTTTCCGCATGCTGTACCGAAAGAAACACAGCTTCTACAAAGGCACAAATATCATTGTGCGTTCCAACATGATATTCAGGCTGAAGGATCATGCACGCATGCTGTTTTTAACCTCTGTCATTACAGCGGTCATATTAACAGCTACAGGTGTCATCTATATGTTTTATTCCGATTTACAAAGGCAGGAGGAGCAAAGCATTCCTCAGTCTGTTTCCTGGGTGGAAAAGGATGCTTCCCGCTTTCAGGTCATGAAGCCTGAGACGGCTGAGAATACATTGAAAAAAGCTCATGCTGTTATCAAGTATAAGGTGGATGCCACTGGGATTCCTGTCACTTTTCAGTCAGACTTGCCGTATGGAAATAAGAAGATGGAAGCGGAAGCTTTGCTGATTTCAGAAAAGGTCTATAATCAAGTCGCAAAGGAAAAAGGGTTCCCAGTTATTCATTTACAAGAAAATGAAGCATTTATTAATGTTTCTTTTCAAATGATGGTGAAAGACACATTTGGAGAAGGGGAAACAGCAGCATTTCATATGAAGTCAGGAAAAACTCTTTCCTACGTCATGAAAAAGCAGCAAAACAAAGGGATATTGATGTCTGTCGATGGAGTCAGCCGTTTATTGGTTGTCAGCGAAAAGAGCTTTGACAGTCTGTCACAGGATGTGCCGCTGAAGGAACAGATGAGAATGGTAGGTTATGAGCTTGAGCATTGGCAGGAGACGGTGGATGTCTCTGAAAAGCTTGAAAACATGGTGCCGAAAGAACATACATCTGATTTTCAAACACGTGCTCCTAGTTATCAAATTGTGAAGCAGGGAGTTGCATTAATGCTGTTTATTGGTCTGTTTGTCAGCGTGCTGTTTTTTATCGTGCAAGGAAGCATGCTGTATTTGCGGATGTTTACGGAAATAGAAGATACGAGAGTGCAGGTGTTAGCGTTAAAAAGGATAGGGGTTACGGACAAAGAGATTCACTCGATCCTTGGAAAGCAAATAGGATTTTTATTCTTCATCCCATTTATCGCAGGTACGATTCACGCCGGCTTTGCGTATGCAGCGTTAAGTAATATGCTGAATTCCAATTTATTTCTTGAGGCCGTAATTGTCATCTTCATTTATTTTGTATTCCAGGCTGTTTATTATATCGTCACCCGCCATATTTATAAGCGTGCTGTTCTTCAGCGTATGTAATAGAAATCCGGTCTGTTATCAGACCGGATTTTTGATTTATTGAAATTCTCTTGTGAGATTTTTCGGTGTTTGTCCTTGAATGGCTGCAATCATATTTTCGGCGGCCTGTTTGCACATGTTGAAGCGCACTTTAGCTGTTGCTGAACCGATATGAGGAAGCAGCGTGACATTATCCAGCTGCAGAAGCGGATTATCTCGGGTGACAGGCTCTTTTTCGTATACATCTAAGCCGGCTCCCCTGATCCAGCCTTCCTGAAGAGCGCGAACCAGTGCTTTTTCATCGACTGTCTTTCCCCGGGAAATATTGACGAAAATTGCTGAATCCTTCATTAACTTAAATTCACGTTCTCCTATCATGTGATAGGTTTCATCAGTCAGCGGCGTAATGAGAAGAATAAAATCAGATTGCTCCAGCAATGTATCAAGCTCTGCATACTTAACGCCGATGCTGTCTTCTGTTTCTTGTTTGCGATGTCGGTTATGATAAAGCACTTCCATATCAAAACCAAATTTGGCGCGTCTCGCTGCTTGTTCTCCAATTCTGCCCATGCCGATAATGCCTAACGTTTGATGATGAACATCAATTCCGAAAAGCGCTTCCTCTTCCACGGTTCCCCATTTTCCTGCTCTGACAAAACGGTCCAGTTCGGCAACACGTCTGGCGGAAGACAGAATCAGTGAAAAAGCCAGATCTGCAACTGTGTCATCCAGTGTATAAGGTGTATGAGTCCCGACGACTCCTCTTTCTTTCATTGCTTCTATATCGAAGTTATCGTAGCCTACTGATTGGTTGCTGACCACTTTGAGCTTAGGCGCGTGTTCCAGCAACTCACGATTGATTGACGTCCCGGAAGTCCCTGACGTTAAAAGCCCTTCCGCATCTTTTAATTTTTCAAATAGCACGTCACTCGGAAGCGTATCCTCCTGCCATACTTCATAACGGCAATGTTCACCGATGAATGCTTCAATCTCTTCAGGAATCGGTTTTGTGATAAATACAAATGGTTTCAACAAGGCTCCCCCTTTATGGCTGTTGTCTATTTCATTATATCGGAAATAAATAGATGTTAAAAATATAGCTGCGTTCTTTTTATTTTCTGGTTCTTTTGAACTTAAAATGGAGATCGAACAGCTAAATCTGCTTAAAAAAGTTTTTTAATTATCAGAATTCACCCATATTTTTTGTCAGACAAATCATCAATATGCGAGCAGCAGCCGGATTATAGGATTCATTAAATATAAATTTTATTATCTTTGAAAGATATAAATGTTTATGTTTTGATTCTACAGTCCAATTATAGTGTCTTTTTTTGAAATCCTTTTCTTGGCTTATTCCTATGCTATAATTCCTTACTGTAAGCTGGGTAAGAAGGCTTGCAAAATCATATGGATGGGAGATGAATCAAATGGTTTCTTTAACATCAATTTTGGAACACAATCAGCGGTTTGTCAGAGAGAAGAAGTATGAACCGTACAAAACGACAAAGTTTCCTTCGAAAAAGCTCGTCATTGTCACCTGTATGGATACAAGGCTTACAGAACTTCTTCCGCAAGCAATGGGGCTTAGAAACGGTGATGCTAAAATTGTAAAAAACGCGGGAGCCATCGTTTCTCACCCATTTGGAAGCGTGATGCGAAGCATACTGGTCGCGATTTATGAATTGCAGGCTGAAGAGGTATGCATTGTCGGCCATCATGAGTGCGGAATGTCAGGGCTGAATGCGTCCTCGATTCTTGAGAAAGCAAAGGAACGCGGGGTGGAGGATAGCTGCCTGAATTTGCTGACGAGCGCCGGACTTGATTTGAAAACGTGGCTGACCGGTTTTCACAGCGTGGAAGAAAGCGTTTCCCACAGTGTGAACATGATTAAGAACCATCCGCTGCTTCCAAAAAAAGTGCCGGTTCACGGGCTTGTCATTCACCCTGAAACAGGAAAACTTGATGTGGTCATTAACGGTTATGAAACTGAGCTAATAAACAATCACTCATAAGGGAGGTTATAACAAAATATGCGATTCTCAGGGAGATTCAAGGGATACAATTTACAGAAATTTCAGAAAGACTTAATTGCAGGTATCGTAGTAGGTGTCGTGGCAATTCCTTTAGGAATGGCGTTTGCCATTGCCTCGGGAGTCGAGCCCGAATACGGGCTGTACACTGTTGTTATAGCGGGGATTTGTATCTCTTTGTTCGGGGGATCTAAATATCAAATTGGCGGTCCGACAGGCGCCTTTGTCCCGATACTGTTCGGCATTATCATGCAGTACGGATTAGAGAATCTGCTGATCGCAGGGTTTATGGCAGGGGTAATGCTGGTGCTGTTTGGGCTGTTTAAGCTCGGAAAAATAATGAAATTTGTGCCTAAACCCGTTATCGTCGGTTTTACAGCAGGAATTGCCGTGTTAATCTTTACGGAACAAATCGCTAATTTTCTCGGATTGAGAAATGTTGAAAAACATGAGAACTTTCACCACAACATGTTTGAAATTGTGCAGCAGCTCGGCACCTTTAACGTGTATGCCATTTTGACAGCTGTGATCGGGCTCGTCATTTTGCTTGTATCCGCCAAGGTGATGCCTAAAGTGCCGGGCGCTTTGTTGGCGCTTCTTATTTCCACAGTGGTCGCGGTTGTCTTTTTCCCTGACCGCATGGCAACGATCGGGTCAACTTATGGAGAAATCCCCCGCCATTTGCCTGAATTTCAGTTTCCTGAGCTTACTCTGGATAAAATGGTTATGCTGTTTCCGGCTGCGCTTGTCATCGCGCTTCTTGGAGGACTTGAGTCGATTTTGTCCGCAATGGTCGCCGATAACATGAAGGGCTCAAAGCATGACAGCAACAAGGAGCTTGTCGGTCAGGGGATTGCGAATATGGCAGCGCCCCTGTTTGGCGGAATCCCGGCTACAGGAGCGATTGCGAGAACGGCGACCAATATAAAAAACGGAGCGGTTTCTCCAGTTTCCGGCGTCGTTCACGGCGTAGTCGTTCTCCTTGTCCTGCTTGTATTTGCGCCTTATGCGTCCCATGTGCCGCTCGCCAGTATGGCACCGATTCTCATGGTGGTCGCATGGAATATGAGTGAGCGCAAGGAAGTCGCAAACATGCTGAGACTGAAAAATGCTGATTCCTTTATTTTGGCGGCGACCTTCGCCCTTACGGTTCTGTTTGACTTAATCATCGGTGTGGCAACCGGATTGCTGCTCGCATTTGTGTTCTTTATCAGAAGAATGAGCGAAGCGACCCGCATCCACAATCAGGAATCGCATCCTGTTCTGGCGAAGAGAGAAGATCCATCTGTCAGCATGTATGCCATAGAAGGGCCGCTGTTTTTCGGGTCAATTGATTCCCTTGAATCGTCATTGCTGGAGCATGTACAGAAAAAACCGAAAACCCTCATTCTGCTCATGAATAAGGTGCACTATATGGATACGTCAGCTGAAGCGGTGCTTGGGAACATTATGAATCGAATTAAACGCCACAATGGAAAGCTGATGATTGTAGGATTGCAATCGCAGCCGAAGGAGCTGCTGCATAAAACAGGCCTTTTTCACAAAATAGGAAAGCAGCATTTCTTTGATCACCATGATGAAATCACAGGTTAAAAAAAGCGGCCATCGCGGCCGCTTTTTTATGCATGCTCAAATCGTTTTGTCAGTTTTTCTTGGTGGGCCTTCATGACGTCTTCTAAAGAGACACCATACATATCAGCAAGAATGGCGATATTTCCGATGACATCTCCCATTTCTTCAATCAATTCTTGTTTTTGCTCAGCGCGTGACGATTCTTTCTCATCCGGCCGGTCTCTGCCGATTTCATACGCCCTGACAGCCCGGGCCAATTCTCCGGCTTCCTCCATTAAAAAGCCGACGCGAATAAAAGGTCCGTATTCTGTCCAGCCTCTTTTTTCGTAAAACTCTTTCATCCATTTTTCTGCATCAGCCAGCTGCAACCTCATCACTCCTGCATTCTTTATGTATTTCATATTGATATTATCACATGAAGATGGGACAATATATAGTATGTTTTTGAATATTTAACACGATATATAGATGTGGAGATGACAAGATGAAAACCATTTGTGTATTTGCGGGATCAAACCCTGGGGGAAATGAAGCGTATAAAAGAAAAGCGGCAGAGCTTGGCACGTACATGGCTGAGCAGGGAATCGGCCTTGTCTATGGGGGCTCCCGCGTAGGCTTGATGGGCACGATTGCTGACGCGATTATGGAAAACGGCGGAACTGCAATCGGGGTCATGCCGAGCGGTTTGTTCAGCGGGGAGGTTGTCCATCAAAACCTGACTGAGCTGATTGAAGTAAACGGGATGCATGAACGAAAGGCTAAAATGAGCGAGCTGGCGGACGGCTTTATCTCGATGCCGGGCGGCTTCGGTACATATGAAGAATTATTTGAAGTGCTGTGCTGGGCACAGATCGGCATCCACCAAAAGCCAATCGGACTGTACAATGTAAACGGATATTTTGAACCGATGATGAAAATGGTGAAATACAGCATTCAAGAAGGGTTTTCTAACGAATCGCACCTAAAACTGATTCACAGCTCGTCACGGCCGGATGAGTTAATTGAGCAAATGCAAAATTATTCTTATCCGATTTTAGAAAAAAAGTGGACAGAAATTTAAAAAAGAGACTTTCTCATGGAAGTGGAGAGAATGAGTCTGCCACCTAGCGTATGATCCATGAAATATCGAGTGTTTTTAACAAAGTGAGGTTTCCTTAAGGGAAATCTCTTTTTTATTTCTCTTTTGCCTGCATCGTATATTTAACAGTAATAGAGGACTTTATCACTAGTTTGGATAATAAGCACAGATAAGGAGGGGATGAAAATGGCAACATTGTCAGATGTGGCAAAAAAAGCAAATGTTTCGAAAATGACGGTATCACGAGTGATCAATCACCCTGAGACGGTGACAGATGAATTGAAAAAGCTTGTTCATTCTGCGATGAAAGAGCTGAATTACATCCCTAATTATGCGGCGAGAGCGCTCGTGCAAAACAGAACACAGGTTGTGAAACTATTGATACTTGAGGAAATGGATACGACAGAACCATATTACATGAACCTGCTGACAGGAATCAGCAGGGAGCTGGATCGCAATCACTATGCTCTCCAGCTTGTGACAAGAAATTCTCTTAATATTGGCCAATGTGACGGCATTATTGCCACCGGCTTGAGAAAGAACGATTTTGAAGGTGTAATAAAAGCGTTTGAGAAGCCGCTCGTCGTATTTGGACAAAATGAAATGGGCTATGACTTTATCGATGTGAATAACGAGAAAGGCACTTTTATGGCAACCCGCCATGTTATGGGGCTGGGGGAGCGGGAAGTTGTCTTTTTTGGCATTGATTTAGATGAGCCTTTCGAACGTGCAAGAGAACAGGGGTATATACGGGCGATGAATAAAAGCTTTAAAAAATCGAATATGTTTCGGATCGACAACAGTTCTAAGAAAAGTGAAGACCTTGCAAGAGAACTGCTGAAATCCATGGACAATCAGGCCGCATTTGTCTGCGCATCTGATCGAATCGCGCTCGGCGTCATTCGTGCGGCGCAATCCCTTGGAAAGCGAATTCCAGAAGACGTTGCGGTTACCGGGAATGACGGTGTGTTTCTTGATCGCATCTCCTCGCCGCGCTTGACTACGGTCAGACAGCCTGTTGTTGAAATGGGGGAAGCCTGTGCGAAAATGTTGCTGAAAAAAATGAATGAAGACGGTGCTGCACAAGGAAGTCTATTTTTTGAACCAGAGTTAATTGTACGAGAATCAACGCTGTAAGCGCTGTATTCTGTTATCGGTAACAGGGTGAAAAGGATTGTTCCCACAATTTCATCATGATACTTTCAAACTATGAGCCGGCTTCAATAAAACGGAAATCAAAGGGGGAAACATGATGGAATATGCAGCGATTCACCACCAGCCATTCAGCACAGATGCTTATTCTTATGATGGGCGGACTGTGCATATCAAGATTCGGACGAAAAAAGGTGATGCAGATCACATTCGATTCATTTGGGGTGATCCCTATGAGTACAACGACGGCAAATGGTCGGCAAACGAGCAGCCGATGAGAAAAATTGCTGCAACAGAAATGCATGACTATTGGTTTGCTGAAGTGGTGCCGCCATTTAGGCGTTTACAATATGCGTTTGTTGTAACAGACGATCATGAAGACATCTTTTTCGGAAGTTCGGGTGTATGCCCTTATAACGAAAAAACACTGGAAACGATTCATTATTACTTTAAATTTCCGTTTGTTCACGAGGCTGATACATTTCAAGCGCCTGTATGGGTCAAGTCAACGGTTTGGTATCAAATTTTTCCGGAGCGTTTTGCAAATGGAAGAGAAGACTTGTCACCGAAGAATGCATTGCCGTGGGGGAGCAAGGACCCGGGCGTCAATGATTTTTTTGGAGGAGATTTGCAAGGGATTGTTGACAAGCTTGATTATTTAGAGGATTTAGGGGTGAACGGCATTTATCTGACGCCGATCTTTTCCGCGCCTTCTAATCATAAATACGACACGCTGGATTACTTTTCTATTGATCCGCATTTCGGGGATCCAGAGATTTTTCGTACATTGGTCAGCCAGCTTCATCAGCGGGGGATGAGAATTATGCTAGATGCGGTTTTTAACCATATAGGAAGCGCGTCTCCGCAATGGCAGGATGTCGTCAAAAACGGAGCTCGATCCCGCTATAAAGACTGGTTCCATATTCACTCTTTTCCCGTCACAGGCGACAATTATGACAGGTTTGCTTTTACAGCTGATATGCCGAAGCTAAACACGGCTAATCCCGAAGTGCAGAAATATTTGCTTGATATTGCTTTGTACTGGATTCGCGAATTTGACATTGACGGCTGGCGTTTGGATGTCGCAAATGAAGTGGATCACGTGTTTTGGAAGACATTCAGGCAGGCTGTATCTACTGAAAAGCCTGACGTTTATATTTTAGGTGAGATCTGGCATTCTGCCGAACCCTGGCTTAGAGGGGATGAATTTCATGCGGCGATGAATTACCCTTTTACTGAGCCTATGATTGAATATTTTGCTGACCGGACGATCCCAGCCTCACGTATGGCCTACCGTGTCAATGCACATTTGATGAATGGAATGAAGCAGGCCAATGAGGTGATGTTTAATTTACTGGATAGCCATGATACAAAGCGCCTTTTGACCAGATGCCGCAATGATGAGAAGAAAGCACGCGCGTTGCTGGCCTTTATGTTTGCCCAGACAGGCTCACCATGCATTTATTACGGAACGGAAATCGGGCTGGACGGCGAAAATGATCCATTATGCCGGAAATGTATGGTTTGGGAAAAGGAGAAGCAAAACCAAGACATGCTGCAATTTATGAAACGGTTAATTGCTTTACGCAAGCAGGAAAGCACTTTATTGACTGAAGGACATCTTGAGTGGAATCTGCTGGATGACCAAAACGATTTTATTAGCTTTTCACGGACTCTTGATGAAAAAATAGTGATTTATTTCTTTAATCAAGGGAATGTGGTTCAACACGTCAGTTTACTAGATTTGAATATTGAAAGGAATAAGAGGATCTGTGATGCATGGACAGAGCAGCCGCTACAGCATCACGAGGTCATTGCCGTTCAGCCGGGAGAATTTTTGATTTTGAGTGCTGCCGCCCCTGTATAACATTCTGTTATCGGTAACAAATCGAAAGTTGTTGTAACCGCTTTCTATAGGACAATACAATTGTTATAGTTTCGTAAATAGAAGGGGGAAAAGAGATGGTTCTTTTAAAAAAGGGGTTCGCCATATTGGCGGCATCATTCCTGGCAATCGGCCTTGCCGCCTGCTCAAATTCAAAAAATCCAGCAAGCTCTGATGGTAAAAAGGTGCTGACTGTGTCTGTCGAAGAAACGTATAAAGAATACATTGAAAGCATAAAAACAAAGTTCGAAAAAGAGAATGACGTCACAGTAAAAATTGTTGAAAAGCAAATGTTCGAACAGTTAGAAGCGCTTCCTCTTGATGGCCCGGCGGGTAATGCGCCTGATGTTATGCTTGCTGCATATGACCGGATCGGCGGTTTGGGACAGCAAGGACATTTGCTTGACATTAAGCCATCTCATACAAAAAGCTTTGGTGATAAAGAAATGCAGCAGGTGACAGTTGACGGCAAAGTGTACGGAATGCCGCTAGTCATTGAGACACTTATTTTGTATTACAACAAAGATCTTTTAAAAACAGCGCCAAAAACATTTAAAGACCTTGAAAAGTTAACGGAAGATCCTCGATTCGCGTTTGCTTCGGAAAAAGGAAAATCAACCGGATTTTTAGCAAAATGGACTGACTTTTATATGTCGTACGGCTTATTGGCTGGATACGGCGGATATGTGTTTGGAAAAAACGGCACAGATTCCGGGGACATCGGCCTGAACAATAAAGGAGCTGTAGAAGCGGTGAAATATGCGGAGAAATGGTTTGAAACATATTGGCCGAAAGGAATGCAAGACAATTCAAGCGCAGACGACTTTATTCAGCAGATGTTTTTAGAAGGCAAAGCGGCTGCGATCATTGGCGGTCCTTGGTCAGCTGCCAACTATAAAGAGGCTAAATTGAACTACGGAGCGGCTCCCATTCCGACATTGCCAAATGGAGAAGAATACGCCCCTTTTGCTGGCGGGAAGGGCTGGGTTGCCTCGAAATATACAAAAGAGCCCGAGCTGGCTGAAAAATGGCTTGAGTATGCTGCAAATGATGCCAATGCTTACGCTTTTTATGAGGATACAAACGAAGTTCCGGCCAACACGGCTGCAAGGAAGAAAGCCGATGAGCAAAAGAATGAACTGACGTCAGCTGTGATTAAACAATATGAAACAGCAACGCCGACTCCAAATATTCCGGAAATGGCTGAAGTATGGACAGGAGCGGAAAGTTTAATTTTTGATGCAGCTTCAGGAAAAAAATCGACACAAACATCAGCGAATGATGCTGTAAACGTCATAAAGGAAAATATTAAAGAAAAGTATGTGAAATAAAACGGCGGGATAGCGTCCGGAAGAATAGAGGGCGGAAAAATGAATAAACATCACACACTTACAAAGCAAAAACGAAAGGCAGGGCTTTTATCGATCATTCCAGGACTTGGGCAGATTGCGAATCAGCAGTTGTCAAAGGGGCTCTTATTTCTTGCCATCACAGGCTTGTTTGCTTTTGAATTATGCGTTTTCGGTATACAGGCGCTAACCGGATTGATGACATTGGGAAGTGTTCCCGGTGAAGATCACTCGCTGTTTATGCTGATTGAAGGCACGCTGCAATTGATCGTGACAATGATTTTCCTCATGTTCTATATCTTTAATATTCATGATTCGCGTAAGACCGCCGCAATGAAAGCGGCGGGTTTGGAAGTCAATACAACAGCCAAGGATATGATCTGTCATGCGGGCGATAAAGGGTTTCCATATCTATTTACACTGCCGGCATATATCATGATGGTGTTTGTGATTATCTTTCCGGTTTTGGTGACTCTGTTTGTTGCATTAACAAACTATGATTTTTATCATATTCCGCCTAATCGTCTGATTGACTGGGTCGGGTTTGAAAATTTCTTGAATATTTTTTTCCTTGGCTCCTATCGTGAAACATTTGTGAATGTACTGGGCTGGACGGTTATCTGGACAATCTGTGCAACAACGCTGCAAATCATTTTAGGTATTGTGACGGCACTTTTCGTCAATCAGGATTTTATAAAAGGCAAGCGGATATTTCGAATGATTTTCTTATTTCCATGGGCTGTTCCGGCGTTTATTACAATCATGAGTTTTTCCAACATGTTTAACGACAGCATAGGAGCGGTGAATGCACAGGTGATACCATTATTCAATCACCTGCCGTTTGTCGAGCTGCCTGCGATCGCGTGGAAGACCGATCCTTTCTGGACAAAGACAGCCCTCATTATGATTCAAACGTGGCTCGGCTTTCCATATATATATGTCATGGTAACGGGAGTGCTTCAGGCGATTCCAGGTGAATTGTATGAAGCGGCAAAGATTGACGGGGCCACTTTTATTCAGCGTTTTCGGCATATTACATTCCCGATGATTTTATTTGCCACAGCACCCGTGATGATTACTCAGTATACGTTTAATTTCAATAATTTCTCGATCATCTATTTATTTAATGAGGGAGGGCCAGGCAGTGTGGGAGCCGGGGCCGGATCGACCGATATCTTAATTTCGTGGATTTATAAACTGACAACAGGCACATCACCCCAATATTCCGTTGCGGCGGCTGTGACACTGTTAATTTCTTTCATTGTCATTGGAATTTCACTGATTGCTTTCAAAAAATCGAATGCTTTTGGCAATGAGGAGGTTATGTAGGTGAACGCGAGCACTGCCAGAATGCTTAATAAAATCTGTACGTATTTATTTTTGACGCTTTTAAGTATTGTCATTATATATCCGTTGCTGATTACGGCATCATCAGCCTTCCGTGTGGGGAATTCGGCGGCTTTTCAGCTCGATTTTTCGGGTCCTTGGACATTGGATCATTTTAAGCGGCTATTTGACGAAACGCTTTATCTCAATTGGTACAGCAATACACTTGTCATCGCGCTATCGGTCATGGTTTTGCAGGTTACGATTGTGACACTTGCCGGGTACTCGTACAGCCGCTATCGGTTTGCAGGCAGAAAAAAGAGCCTGATATTCTTTTTAATCATTCAAATGGTGCCGACAATGGCGGCGCTGACTGCTTTTTATGTCTTGGCGATGCTAATAGGCGCACTCGATCAATACTGGTTTTTAACAGCGATCTATATCGGCGGCGGGATTCCGATGAACACGTGGCTGATGAAAGGTTATTTTGATACTGTGCCGAGAGAAATTGATGAAGCCGCGCGAATTGACGGAGCGGGACATCTGAGGATTTTCGCTTCAATTGTTCTACCGCTTGTTAAGCCAATGCTCGCGGTACAAGCGCTTTGGGCGTTTATGGCACCGTTTGGCGACTATTTGCTGGCGAAATTTCTGCTTCGCTCACCGGAAAGGCTGACCATCGCTGTAGGATTACAATCCTTTATTTCTAATCCGCAGCAGCAAAAAGTAGCTCTATTTGCAGCCGGTGCCATCCTTGCCGCACTGCCGATATGCGTTCTATTCTTTTTTCTCCAAAAGAACTTTGTGTCCGGTTTGACAGCCGGCGGAACAAAGGGGTAATGCAAATGAAGAATCTGGAGAATAAAAGCTTTATCATCCGCTGCCTGAAGGCGGCTGCATCCCCATCAGGTGTTTGCCGTTACGGGAATACCTTCAGCTGGCTGCAGCTCTCTTTTCTCTTTATGTTTTTAACGGCCTGCTTAATGACGCCGTTAGCGGTTTCGTTTGTGAAAATGGATCGCTTCAGCGTTGCATCTTTCATGCCGTCAGCGATTCAAGGGGTTAATGATCAATTTGCTGATCAATTGCAGGGTTTTCAAATCAGGAACGGAAAACTAACAGGCGGGAAGAGCTCTGAGAGAATTGAAGATGGGCAGAATGTGATGGCAGTCGATATGAAGCATGAATATGAGACAAGCGGTGAAAATGGGCGATTGAAAGTAACTGGATTTGAAAACGCCATCATATTTCAACCTGATCAACTGGTGATCACCGATCAAAACGAAACGGGGTTTTCTGTTGGCTATGCGAAAATGGACGTTAAGCTCGAGAAACCAAACGTCCATGATGTAGAGGTCTTGATCGATACATTGTGGTTGGCACAGTATAAGCCGATGATCATGATGCTGGCATATACGGTGGTTTCTATGATCCAGCTTTTGTTAACGTTTGTTCTTGCCGGAGGTCTCTGGATCACAAAAATATCAAACATGGTCTCTATTGCATCATTCAAGGAAGCGGCCTCTATAGCGATTTGCGCATCAGCACTGCCGGCATTTGCGGCAGCTGCTATCGGCATGGTTCATTTTGATTTGATTACTGTATTGATGATCCATTCGTGTGGCGTTACTTTGATGATCTCTTTTGCATTTAGATATTTGACCAAAATCCGCCGTGATAATGGAAACTTACATTCGGGAGGAAATGATGATAAATCAGCGGTTATTTGAGATTGATGAATGGAAAATCAAAACAAATACATTTAATAAGGAGCATACACGGCTGCTGGAAAGCCTGACGTCTCTTGCCAATGGCTATATGGGGGTCAGAGGGAATTTTGAAGAAGGCTATTCAGGCGACAGTCACCAAGGCACATATATTGCAGGCGTGTGGTTCCCCGACAAAACGCGAGTAGGCTGGTGGAAAAACGGGTATCCAGAATATTTCGGAAAAGTGATCAATGCGATGAACTTTATGGGCATAGGCTTATATGTTGACGGTGAAAAAATCGATCTCTATCAAAATCCAATTGAATCATTTGAGGTAGAGCTCAATATGAAAGAGGGGATTCTGCGGCGAAGCGCTGTTGTCCGCATTCAAGATAAATCCGTCAGAATCAGGTCTGAGCGGTTTCTTAGCCTTGCTGTAAAAGAACTCTGTGCGATTCATTATGAAGCGGAGTGCTTGACGGGAGATGCTGTCATTACGCTTGTTCCTTACCTGGATGGAAACGTGGCAAATGAAGATTCTAACTACCAAGAACAGTTTTGGCAGGAGGAAGCGAAAGGTGCTGATTCTCACAGCGGCCATTTAGCGGCAAAAACGATCGAAAATCCATTTGGAACACCGCGCTTCACGGTATTAGCCGCAATGGCAAACGAGACGGAGGGTTTTGTCCATGAAAGCTTTAAAACGACTGAAATGTATGTCGAGAATTGCTACAGTTATCAAACGAAGGCATCATTGAAAAAGTTTGTGATTGTCACGACTTCCCGTGATTTTCGGGAGGAAGAGCTTTTATCGAAAGCCAAGGAGCTTTTGGCGGATGTGGTAGAGAACGGCTATGAAGATGCAAAACGGAGGCACACTGATCGATGGAAGGAAAGATGGGCAAAAGCGGACATTGAGATTAAAGGAGATGAGGAGCTTCAACAAGGAATCCGCTACAATATCTTTCAGTTATTCTCGACATATTACGGGGGCGATGCCCGTTTGAATATCGGGCCGAAAGGATTTACTGGCGAGAAATATGGAGGTGCCGCATATTGGGATACAGAGGCGTACGCCGTTCCGATGTATTTGGCGACAGCCGAGCCGGAGGTGACGAAAAACCTGCTTTTGTATCGCTATCATCAGTTGGAGGCTGCCAAACGAAACGCTGCAAAATTGGGGATGAAGGGGGCACTTTATCCGATGGTGACGTTCACAGGTGATGAATGCCACAACGAATGGGAAATCACCTTTGAAGAAATTCACCGCAATGGCGCGATCTGTTATGCGATCTACAATTATATCAATTATACAGGCGACCGTAACTATATGGAAGAATACGGGATAGACGTACTTGTGGCAGTCAGCAGATTTTGGGCCGACCGTGTTCACTTCTCGAAACGAAAAAATAAGTATATGATCCATGGCGTCACAGGGCCGAATGAATACGAAAACAACGTTAACAACAATTGGTATACGAATGTCATTGCGGCTTGGACGTTGGAGTATACTCTACAAAGTCTCGAAAGTATCTCAGCGGAGAAACGCCGCCTTCTGGATGTACAGGAAGAAGAATTGAAAGTCTGGAGAGAAATCATCCAGCACATGTACTATCCGTATAGTGAAGAACTGCAAATTTTCGTTCAGCATGACACGTTCTTGGATAAAGACCTGCAAGCAGTTGACGAATTAGATCCAGCGGAACGGCCTCTTTACCAGAATTGGTCATGGGACAAGATTCTCCGCTCCAATTTTATTAAGCAGGCAGATGTTCTCCAAGGCATTTATCTTTTTAATGACCGTTTTACAATGGAAGAAAAACGGCGAAATTTTGAATTTTATGAGCCGATGACTGTTCATGAATCAAGCCTATCGCCCTCTGTCCATGCGATTCTCGCAGCCGAACTCAAGCTGGAAAAGAAAGCGCTCGAATTATATAAGCGCACAGCAAGGCTTGATCTTGATAATTACAATCATGATACGGAAGAAGGCTTGCATATTACTTCAATGACGGGTAGCTGGCTGGCAATCGTTCATGGCTTTGCAGGCATGCGCACCGCGAATGAGACGCTGTCATTTGCTCCGTTTTTGCCGAAAGAATGGGACGAATATTCATTCAACATCAATTATCGAAATCGATTAATCAATGTGACGGTTGACGAAAAGCGCGTTATTTTTGAGCTTGTAAAAGGCGAGCCGCTGCACATGAACGTTTATGAGGAACCAGTTGTCCTACAGGGACGATGTGAAAGGAGAACGCCTAATGAGTGAATGGTGGAAAGAAGCTGTCGTTTATCAAATTTACCCGCGCAGTTTTTATGATGCCAATGGAGATGGATTCGGGGATTTGCAAGGTGTGATTCAAAAGCTGGATTACATCAAAAATCTCGGGGCGGATGTCATCTGGCTCTCCCCGGTATTTGATTCCCCGCAGGATGACAACGGATATGATATCAGCGATTACAAAAACATGTATGAAAAGTTTGGGACAAATGAAGATATGTTTCAGCTGATTGATGAAGCCCATAAACGCGGAATGAAAATCGTCATGGATTTGGTCGTGAACCACACATCAGATGAGCATGCTTGGTTTGCTGAAAGCCGCAAGTCGAAGGACAATCCTTACCGGGATTATTATTTTTGGAAAGATCCTAAACCGGACGGCTCAGAGCCGAATAATTGGGGATCGATCTTTTCAGGCTCAGCGTGGACATACGATGAAGGAACAGGGCAGTATTATTTGCACTACTTTTCGAAAAAACAGCCTGATTTAAATTGGGAAAACGAAGCCGTTCGCCGGGAAGTTTATGATGTAATGAGATTCTGGATGGATAGAGGCGTTGACGGCTGGCGGATGGATGTGATCGGCTCTATTTCTAAATACACCGATTTTCCGGACTACGAAACGAATCACAGCCGCAGCTATATTGTCGGCCGTTATCACTCTAACGGCCCACGTCTTCATGAGTTTATTCAAGAGATGAACAGGGAAGTGCTTTCTCATTACGACTGCATGACAGTCGGAGAGGCAAACGGCTCAGATATTGAAGAGGCGATAAAGTACACAGATGCAAGCAGGCAAGAGCTGAATATGATCTTTACATTTGAACATATGGATATTGATACAGAACAAAACTCGCCAAATGGGAAATGGCAGATCAAGCCGTTTGATTTGATTGCTTTAAAAAAGACGATGACAAGGTGGCAGACCGGGTTAATGAATGTCGGCTGGAATACCCTGTATTTTGAGAACCATGACCAGCCGAGGGTTATTTCCCGCTGGGGCAATGACAGGAAGCTGCGTAAGGAATGTGCGAAGGCATTTGCAACGGTTCTGCACGGCATGAAAGGAACGCCGTTTATTTACCAGGGAGAAGAAATCGGCATGGTCAACAGCGATATGCCGCTGGAGATGTATGATGATCTTGAAATAAAGAATGCATATCGTGAACTAGTCGTCGAAAACAAAACGATGTCAGAAAAAGAGTTTGTCAAAGCCGTGATGATAAAAGGAAGGGATCATGCGAGAACACCTATGCAGTGGGATGCCGGAAAACATGCGGGATTCACAACCGGAGACCCGTGGATACCGGTAAATTCCCGCTATCAAGATATCAATGTGAAAGAGTCCTTGAAAGATCAAGATTCGATTTTCTTTTACTATCAGAAGCTCATTCAATTACGAAAGCAATATAAGATTATGATATATGGCGATTATCAGCTTTTGCAGGAGAATGATCCGCAGGTCTTTTCTTACCTTCGAGAATATCAAGGGGAAAAGCTTCTTGTCGTTGTGAATTTATCGGAAGAAAAGGCTCTGTTCGAAGCGCCTCCAGAACTGATTCATGAGCGTTGGAAAGTGCTGATTTTTAACTATCCGCAGGAGCGGGCTGACTTAAAGAGTATTAGCCTCAAACCTTATGAAGCTGTGATGGGCATTAGTATATGAAAGCGGTCATTTTTGATTTAGACGGAGTGATAACAGATACTGCTGAATATCATTTTCTCGCTTGGAAGCACATCGCAGAACAAATCAATATCCCCTTTGACAGAGACATGAATGAAAGGCTAAAAGGAATCAGCAGAGAAGAGTCACTTGAAAGCATATTGATCTCTGGCGGTGCGGAAACAAAGTATACAAATGCGGAGAAACAAGAACTAATGCATCGGAAAAATCACGATTATCAAACGTTGATCAGCAAATTGACGCCGGAAGATCTTTTACCGGGGATTGGCAGGCTCCTATGTCAATTGAAAAACGAAAATATAAAAATCGGGTTAGCATCTTCAAGTCGCAATGCTCCTAAGATTTTAAGACGTTTGGCAATTATCGATGATTTTGATGCCATTGTTGATCCGACGACTCTTGCGAAGGGGAAGCCTGATCCTGACATCTTTTTAACAGCTGCAGCGATGCTCGATGTTTCCCCTGCTGATTGCGCGGCAATAGAAGACGCAGAAGCAGGCATTTCTGCAATCAAATCTGCAGGGATGTTTGCGGTTGGTGTCGGTCAAGGACAGCCGATGCTTGGTGCTGATCTGGTTGTGAGGCAGACGAATGATCTAACACTTGAGCTGTTACACGAGGAATGGGAGCAGTTTAGAATCAAAAGTGTTTAAATGAAAAAAACCTGCAAGAGACGCAGCTCTTGCAGGTTGTGTTATTACTTTTTGTCTTCTGTGTGAGTCAAAATTTTGTCAATCAGGCCGTATTCAAGCGCTTCTTCAGCAGACTTGAAGTTATCACGGTCTGTGTCACGTTCGATCACTTCAAGCGGCTGGCCAGTACGTTCAGCTAGGACTTTGTTTAATTTGTCGCGAAGCAAGAGAATGCGTTTCGCAGCAATTTCAATTTCTGTCGCTTGACCTTGCGCACCGCCAAGAGGCTGGTGAATCATGACTTCACTGTTTGGAAGCGCATAGCGTTTGCCTTTTTCGCCGGCTGCAAGCAGGAACGCGCCCATTGACGCAGCCATACCGATACAAATTGTAGATACCTTCGGCTTAATAAACTGCATGGTATCATAGATCGCCATACCGGCTGTAATAGAGCCGCCCGGGCTGTTGATGTAAAGAGAAATTTCTTTTTCAGGGTCTTCTGCTGCTAAGAATAAAAGCTGTGACACGATGGAGTTCGCAACGTTGTCATCAATCGCAGATCCAAGCATGATGATACGATCCTTTAATAGACGAGAATAAATGTCATACGCTCTTTCTCCGCGGTTCGTTTGTTCAATGACTGTAGGTATTAAATTCATAATGCTCCTCCTTCACCTTTTAGGTAAGTATGTAGTTACATGATACATTTTTGGTCAATAAAGGTCAAACAAAAAGCTGGCCTAATATGCAAAGTCGTCTCTTTTTCCCATTTTCCCCAAAAATACAGGGGTTCAAACCATCGTATGTCAGATTGCCAATTAAGATGCTTTGTCTATTTAAAAAACGGCCTCTCACAAATAGAGGGTTGTTATTTGAATGGAATTATCGTATAATTAGTTGTGCTGACGTTCTCATAACGCAGTCATTCTGCGCTCGTAGCTCAGTTGGATAGAGCGGTGGTTTCCGGTACCACGTCTGTCGGGGGTTCGAATCCCTCCGAGCGCGTCCAATAGAACAACAGGAAAGACAAGGGTTTGGCGATTTGCCGCTCTTGTCTTTTTTGTTTTGTTTCATAAATCTCTCACGCTGAAACATAAATTTTCCTTCTCTCGGGCACGTTATGGAATGTGTGCGATATTGAATTTGCGAGGAGGATGAACATGGGTATTTTAAGCGGAAATCCGCAGGATGAACCGATGCATTATGGTGAGGTATTCGGCTTATGGAGTTATGTGATGGCGGGCAATAAAATGGTCGGCAATTACCAAATGCTATTGAATCATGTCGGTGATGACGACCTGAAGAAGCTGCTTCGTGAGTCTATTGAGAAATGCCAAGATGAAATCAAGCAGGTCAGCACGATCCTGAAAGAAAACGGGGTGGCGCTGCCGCCGGCTTCTCCTGAACCGCCGACAGCAGATATTAACGATATTCCGCCTGGCGCACGGTTTCTCGATCCGGATGTGGCGGCCTCCGCGGCAGCACAAAATGCTGCAGGTCTTGTGACATGCAGCAAAATGATGGGGCAATCGATTCGTGAGGATATTGCCATGATGTTTGGGCAATTTCATATGTCGAAAGCGGCAACCGGCGCAAAATACTTAAGGCTGCTAAAAAACAAAGGCTGGCTTATCCCGCCGCCGCTTCATCTTCAAAAACATCACGAAGCTTAATGGCAAAGGCATATACAGCTGTATATGCCTTGATTTTATGAAGATGACGTAAGACGCAGGCCGATGACGCCGGCTAGGATAAGGCAAAGTGAAATCACCTGTGATAGCTGAAACCGCTCCTTAAACCAAATGAGCCCGACCGCCGAAACACCAATGCTTCCAATGCCAGTCCAGACGGCATATGCGACTCCGGCAGGCAGGACGATCATCGCTTGGGACAGGCAGTAAAATGATAAGCCGAATCCAATAGTCATCACAATGATCGGCCATTTTTTTCTTGTTCCGTCTATATATTTCATGGCAATGGCAGCTATAATTTCTTCTATGCCGGCAATCACTAATAAAAACCATGCCATTATTGTTCACCTCCCGGCTGAGATTTGCTTTCTTTCGTAAATAATTTCATTCCTAAAATGCCAGCCAGCAATAAAGCTAAAAAGAACATTTGGGCTGCTGAGAAGGATTCGCCCAGAACAATTCCAGTCAGATATGTTCCGACGGTTCCGATTCCGACAAACACAGTGTACGCCGCGGCCATCGGGATTTTTTGATAAGAGCGGATCAACAGGATAAAGCTGACCGCGATTAAGATAAAAATGATGATCCAATCCAAAAGCGAATCGGCATGTTTGAGGGAAGAGGCCCAAACAACTTCTAAAAGCCCTGCAATAAAAACAAGAACCCAATTCAAATGAAACACCTCTCTATTTTATGAATGAACGTCAGTCATTTTTAGGGCATTAAAAAATGAGCGGTGTTACCCAGTCATTTTTTAAGCAGTACCTAAGCTCCGTTTTAAGAAAGTGAAAATTTCCTTTTTATACACTTCAACATTTTCATCTTGTTCAAATCCGATATAGAATCGTTCCGCAGTATTCTCGACCAAGTTGATAATCGTTCTGGCCGTCCATTTTGAATTGATTCCTTCCGTTACCTCATGGTTTGCAATGGCCTTGTTGATGATTTGTTCAAGCCAGGAATAATAAGGCTGATAGATCGTCTCCCATTTTTCCATGGAGTGGTCGATCGCAAGCCCGGAATAACAGAGGACAATAATATCCTTATGGCGTTCTGTAATGAGAAATGTCTCATCAATTAATATATCTAAAACGGTCCAAAAATCCTCGTCTCCATTCAGCCTGCCTTTGATTTGATCAAGTGTATGGGTGAGGAGATTTTCTGCAATGGCCGGTATGAGGGCATTTTTAGATGAAAAATACAAATAGAATGTTCCTTGGGCAGTGCCGGCCTTTTTGACAATATCAGAAATAGAAGCTTTGTCGAGGCCTTTTTCAGAAATGACTTCTATGGCAGCCTGCAGAATTTTTTCATATTTGCCCGATGATTGTTTTGGCATGAGGAACACCTCCGATAATGACTGACTCTCATTCATTTTATCGCGTGTATGTATGTTTGTAAAGAATAAAGAAGCAAGAAAACCTCTTGCTTCTTTATTTATCGTAATCAATGGCGGCTTTTGGGAGCCCGGTATACTTTGCCCAGTAATAAATCGCAAGTGAGCCGATCGCGACTAAAATGAGGTCGACGGGATTGCTGATAATCCCTAAACCATGTCCGAAAGAACCGATGTAGGAAAAGATCAGCATCATAATATAAAACCCGATAAGCCACCAGGCTGATTTCAGCTGCTGAGCGAGGCTGACATCTTCTTTAGGCGTATATTTGCTGAAACAGAGATAGATCAAAAACATCACGAGTTGTGAACCGAGCAGCCAGGAGACTGTTTTCCATCCTGACCAGTACACGATAAACGCTGTAAATATAAAGGAAAGCGGCCCGATAATGCTCATTCCCTTTAAATAAAACGGCCTGTTTAAGTCCTTCGCGTTGACCCTCAGCGCAGCTGAAGAAATGGGTGCAATCGCATATGAAAGAATGAGCGCGACTGAACAGACATTGACGAGCGCGTTCCACGAAGGAAAGGGAAGTGTCCAGAAAATGGACAGGGCAAACGAAAGCCAAAGCGAAGCGCGGGGTGTCCCCGTATCTTTATTGACCTTTGAGAATATGCCAAATAATGTGCCGTTACGCGCCCAGGCGTAAACAAGGCGGGATGTCGTATTCATAAAGATATTCCCGTTTCCACCGGGAGACAGAATGGCGTCTAAAATGACAAGCGTTGCAAGCCAGCCTAACCCGAGCATGACCGCAATATCCTTAAACGGCAATGAGAACTCCCGGCCAATTGCCGGCCAGCCATGTTTCAGTGTTTCTGTCGGGATTGCACCAATAAAGGTGACCTGCAAAACAGTATAAATGATGGTTGAAACGATGATGCAAATGATTAAAGCGATCGGGATATTGCGTTTTGGATTTTGGACTTCACCTGCTACAGATACAATCGGATGCAGGCCGAGATACGCAAACATGACGCCGCCTGTCGAGATGGCAGCCTGAATACCTGTAAATCCAAACGGTGCAAATCCTTGAACGGATAAATTCTCCGGCTGAAAATGAAAGATCAGCACAATAATGATGGTAATCGGCACAATATATTTAAAAATCGATATGATGAAATTCGCCTTAGCGAAGGTTTTGACGCTCCAATAATTCAGCAGGAAAAACAAGCATAATAGGGCAAACTGCAAGATCCAGCCGGAAATGGTCGGTGAATCAGACCCTTTAATGGTCAGGCCGGGAAACCAATAGGCCACATACTGGCGCACAGCTGTCACTTCAATTGAAATCAAGCTTGTATAAGCGACAATCGTGACAAACGAAATTAAGTAGCCGACAAGGTGGCCATGTGAATAAACGGGGTATCGAATGATGCCTCCGGTACGGGGCAGAGCGGCTCCGAGCTCTGCATATACGAGCCCGATTAACAAAATAATGGCTCCTCCGAGGATCCAGGAAAAAGCGCCGGAGGGCCCTGCTTTTGAAGCGACATTACTGACAGCGAACAGCCACGCTGATCCAAAGATGGCTCCCATCCCAATCAAAATCAGATCAAACAGCGACATTGATTTTTGAAAATTTCCTTGTTTAGACATTCGCTTCCTCCTTTGAAACCAGCCTTATATTTCTTACAATGCCCAATATGTAACAGAGAATACCGCTCCTAATAAAAAAACAGGGCAGCTTGCGCCGCCCCTGTTTTTATTTATGAATCGAATCAAAGTGTTTCACTGTTATATTTTTGAAGGAGGCTGTGCCACCATCAGAAAAAAGGGTAATGCCTTTATCTTCAGGCTTTGGGAAGACTTCATTTGAAAAAATGGTTTTCCCGTCGCCAACAAATACTTCTATCGTTGTTTTATCGACAAGTATTTTCAAATGCACCTTACGTTTGCTTACATCATAAGGAGCTTTGCTTTCGACATAGGTATTGCTTTTGTCAGGCTGATTTATGGCTGCTCTATTGACATAAGCATAGCCGCCTTCAGCGAAAATACCGACATCAATATGGCGTTTTTGGTCTTCTGATTCTCTGAGCCTGACGCCTGCATTCTTTAGCTCGGACCAAGAAAGATCCGTATCAAGCTGGTACGTATCACCTGTTATCGACAATGTTTTTGATCCGTTCACATCCTGATCCTCTATTTCGTCAGTTGAAACAGTCAGCTGCTCCAAAGCTTCAATCGGCTGTGAGACGAGGCTGTATGTTCCATCCTGCTCCTTCAGTCGGAGTTCGCGTATGACAGAATCTGTGCCGTTAAAGCCGTTCTTCATTGTCGGGGTGTTGTTGGCATAATCCCAATTGTTCATCCAGGCAAGCGCATACCGCTTTTCTAATGGATCTGTGCTTTTGCTGTCTTCGAACGTCACACCGCCATACCAGTCGAAGCCATAGTCAAGCCATTGGGCTTCAGTCTGATCTGCTTTGAATTCTTTTCCGTCGAAGCTTCCGGTCCAGTAGGCGTACGTATTTGGTTTGCCCCACGGTTTGCCATTCGCGCTGGCACCGAGAACCCACTTATTCGTTCCGTCGCTTGCCCGCATCATGTAGAGGTCGGGACATTCCACCATTCCCGCCTGTTCTGGGAAGAATCCGCTTGTGTAATGCCAGTCCTTAAGATTATCGGATTCATAAAAGCCGATTTTTGATCCTTCAGCCATGACCATGACCCATTTGTTATCCTGGTCATCCCATATGACTTTCGGATCTCTGAAATCGTCTGTGCCCGGATTAGGCATAACGGGGTTGCCACTGTAGAATTTGAATGATTTTCCCTTATCTGTGCTGTACCACAAATATTGTTCCTGTTTTTTGTCTTTGGCTGAGGGCTGTGTCACAATCGCGACAAGCGCATTTTTCCCGAAGCCGGCTGTGTTCTCTTTATCAACCACGACGGAACCGGTCCAAATGTCACCGTCCGGGTTTGTATATTTCGGAATCGCCACGCCTTCATCGGTCCAGTGCACCAAATCCTCTGAGACGGCATGGCGCCATTCTGTGCCGTTGCCTTTTGGGTAATCCCGGTTATATAGATAGAAATAATGATACTTGCCATCAAAATAGATCGGTTTTTGAGGGTCATTTTTCCATTTATCCGGCGTCGTAAAATGATATGCCGCCCGGTAGTCCGGCTTCTGTTTTGATTTTGTTTTTTGGTCATGTTCTTCTTTTGGAAATAAGTCGATAAACAGCAATATTCCTAAAAAGGTTAGGAATACGGTTAGCCATTTGCCTGCTTTTATATAGTTCATATGGGATTCACCTTTATGTTGATAAGAAATAAAAGAAAATGCCAATAGGATATCGGCATTTTCTTTTGCGTTTTTATTTGTTAACTGTTAATTGTCCTTGTTCAAGGATGCTGTCTTTGACAACAGATGTTTTCTTGCCTTTGATGTTCAGCAGGAAGCTTGGTGCAAACGTTGATTGTTTGTCTGCGTAGAATCCTCTGTTTGTCATATAGCTTGTAATCACGACATTGTTTCCTTTCGCTTGAGGTACAGCGAAGTGTGAGTAAGTAAAGGTTACATCGTTAGGATCAAGATCCATTTTTAACACAAGGCCAGTTTTGTTCAGCGGCTTGTATGGGCCAGTTAAAGAATTAGAAACATAGCCAAGCATGTAAATATCGTTAGACGTGATGCCGTCAATCGTCATTTTTGACCCGCGGGAGTCAGTGAACAGGTACCATTTGCCGTTCATTTTAAAGACGTTCGCACGTTCAATTTCATCTGTTACTGTGTTAGATGCAATCAGCGGTTTCATCACTTTTTTCAGTGTGTAATCATCGTTTAGCTCAATCATACCGAGAGCGCCGTTTGCTAACTCAGCCGTGCGTTTTTTATCGCTTTGCAGAAGTTTTTGACTTTCTTGACGGAAGAACGATGTGCTTTTGCCATAGTATGCTTTGTTAAATAAAGATTCTTCGCCTTGGTAGCCATCTTCAGTTCCAGTGTTTGCTTCAAATACTAAGTATTTGTGGCCTTTATCTTCTACGTAGTGAGGATCTCTCAGCGTATGGTTGTCGCCTGAGCTGTAGTTGCCTTCATCGATGAACTGCTGTACATTTTGATACGTTTTGCCGTCGCCGTCAAAGATTGATTTATAATCCTCTACACCGTTGATGTTCAAAGAGCTGTCTGATGCTGATACGTTTACCTGTGCAGTTGTTAGTGTTTGTTTGCCGTAATGTTTACCGGAGAAATCAGTGTAGAATAAACGGATTTTTCCGTCAGATGTAAATGTGGCTGAACCTGACCATTCTTGCGTTTGGTCTTTTAGGATAGAATCATTTGCATCGAATTTGTCGCTGTCTTTAAAGACGCGGCCAGCGTTTTTCCAGCTGTCAATAGAAGTCTCGCCGACTTTTTGATAGAACATGTAAATCGATGTGTCATCCGCATTTTTAGGATCTCCGGCTAATGCAAAGACGATGTGGTAGCCGTGATAATTTGCGACAGTGCCGTCAGCGTTTTGTAATGGCCAGCTGTCCCAAACGTCCAGGCCTTTTGCAGAAGAGATATTTTTAATTGTGGACGAATCGAATTCAGGCACTTGATATTTTTCATTTTTTTGCTGTTCAGGGATTTGCAGCATATCATGGCGTGTAATATGGGAAATGCCGTATGTTTCCTTATATGGCTTTTGGTTCGTTTCTTTCGCAAACGCTTGAGTTGCGCCTCCTGCCAGCAGTGCGGTAGTAAAGGTTAATACTGTTGCTTGTTTTGCAAACTTTTTGATGTTCATCGTTCATGTCTCCTTTTTTATGTACTGTGTTAGCGGTCTGCTTCTTCCAGCCCTCCTATTTGAAGATGGCAAGTTAGTTACGCACAATAAAAAAAGACCTAAAATATGTAAGGGGCGACGCCAAAGTATACACTTTGCCCTTTACACATTTTAGGTCTTGCCTGCTTTATCAGTAACAAACCCGCTCGATTTACTTTTCGACCTCATTCTATTAGACTCTCGTTTGGATTGCAACTGGTCTATTTTCCTCTTTTGTTTGATAGAAAATCATAAAAGGATTTACGGACTACGGGCCTAAAGAACTAAAAAATCTATCTGTTTCTTTTCGTTCTCCGATTTTTTATAATTCTGTCACATGGGCATAAAGTTGCCTTTTTAATCACAATTCAGAAAATATCATAATATCTCATTTCACTAAATAATAGTGAACGGCAGGTATATGTGATGGGTTAAAAAGGATCTCTAACTGAGGTCTTTCATATAAGATCGTCTGATGCCTTGATGAAGCATGCCTCTTGGATCAAAAGCAGTAATCTGTTTTGGGAACATGCTGCTGTGATTTCTATTTTTGAATACAGTCGGGCAGATACCGTTTCAATGTCTGTAACGATTAATATAATAATGTATTAACTAGCAAACAAATGATAGAAGCGTAAGGCTTATAAGGAGGAAAAAGTTATGCAGCCCCGGCCAACTAAATGGATTAAGAGGAACGATCGACCGGAACCTCTTTTATCACCAAGTGTCACAAATGGAAATACCCCATCAGCTCAACAAAACCAGTCCTTCGCACCAATGACGAACCAGCCTATTTCTGCTTTCAGAGCCACCAGCAATATGAATCTGTCAGTTGCTGCAAATGCAGCCAGCGGAGTTCTTTTTCAAAATGTCCAATTTGATTTGGCGAATGAATATAACCCCGGCACATCTACATTTTCCCCGAGAACAGCAGGCGTGTATTCTCTTAATGCATCAGTTGAATTTCAAGCGAATGCGAATGTTGGCTTCAACTTAGAAGTCGTATTTCTCGTGAATCAAGATGTGGTAGGCGGCGGAAATAACCAATTTCAAGCAGGGAATCTCCCCGCTGTCGTAGCCATTACGGAAATTCTTCAGTTAAACGCCGGAGATACGGTGACAGTTGCAATGAGGAGTACTGCCGCAGGAGTCATTCAAGCGACTACGAGAACCCATTTTGCAGCCGCTAGAGTTCCTTCTCCGACTTCATAAAAGAGGATTTTTTGATTCATGCAGATCTAATACCGCTATATTAAAGTTGATTTTTCCTATTTGAGGATTAATCAGCTTTTTTTATTGTTTTCAAAATATTTGAAACGTTAGTAGGTTAGTAACGTACAGAGATATGGGAGGTGGAGGAATGAAGCAGAATAAAAGAAAGAATCTTCAGACGTTATTTGAGACATTAGGCGAAAAACATCAGTTTAACGGGACGGTTCTGGCTGCGGAGGGTGGCGATATTTTATATCACCACTCTTTTGGCTATGCGGAAATGACGGAAAAACGCCCGTTGAAAACCAACTCTTTGTTTGAGTTAGCGTCTTTGTCAAAGCCTTTTACAGCATTGGGAATCATCTTGCTAGAAGAGAAGGGGATTCTTGGCTATGAAGATAAAGTGGATCGCTGGCTGCCCGGTTTTCCGTACCAGGGTGTAACGATTCGGCATTTATTGAACCATACGTCAGGGCTTCCTGATTATATGGGTTGGTTTTTTGCCAATTGGGATCCGCACAAGATTGCGGTGAATCAGGATATTGTCGATATGCTGATGAATGAGGGGCTATCTGGTTATTTTGAACCGAATGAAGGCTGGATGTACAGCAATACGGGGTATGTGCTGCTGGCGGTTATCATTGAAAAAGCATCTGGCATGAGCTATGCGGATTTTATGAAAACAAGTATTTTTTTACCGGCAGGCATGAATGAAACAAGAGTGTATAACAGGAGGCTTTCGCCTGAGCGAATTGATCATTATGCATATGGATATGTGTATGATGTACATTCCGAAACATACGTCCTCCCTGATGAGCTGGAGGAAACGAACTATGTTGTGTATCTCGATGGCATACAGGGAGATGGGACGGTGAACTCTGTCACAAGCGATTTGTTTCGATTTGATCAGGCTTTATATCAGGACGATTTCATCAGCAAGGCTTCTAAGGAATCTGCGTTTTCTCCAGTGCGCCTCAACAATGGAGAAACAATTGATTATGGCTTTGGCTGGGTACTGCAAAACAGTCCTGAAAAAGGGCGGATTGTCAGCCACAGCGGAGGATGGCCCGGCTATTCGACGTTGATGATCCGATATATCGATCATCGTAAAACACTGATCTATTTGAGTAATAAGGAAGAGGATACTGAATATGAACAAGCGATTCTGAAGGCGGCGGAACATATTCTATTTGGCCAGCCATATGAGGTCCCGGAACGTCCTGCTGATAAAAAGAAAAAAGCAATTGATACGGCGATATACAGCCGCTATGTTGGCAGCTACCTGTTGCAGGATGGGACGGCTGCACAGGTGACAGCCGAGAATGAACGGCTTTATTTGGAGATCGCCGGACAGCTGAGACTGGAGTTATTTCCTTCCTCGGAAACCCGTTTCTTTCTGCGAGCATTGTCTGTTGAAGTCGAGTTTACGTTAGGTGAGGATGCTGCGAAAAGCTTTATCCTCTATGAGGATGGCTCAGAGGAAGAAGCGGTCCGTACGAAGTAGAAAGGAATGAATTTGATGATCGGAATATTAGCCGGAATGGGGCCGAAATCGACCTCGCCGTTTATTGATAAGGTGATTGATTACTGTCAGAAGCTGTATGGGGCTTCAAACGATATTGACTACCCGCACATGATGATCTATTCATGCCCGACGCCCTTCTATGCAGATCGTCCAATTGACCATGATGAGATGAAAAAAGCGATTATCGACGGAGCGGCAAAGCTTGAGAAAACAGGAGTGGATTTCATTGCGCTGCCTTGTAATACGGCGCATGTCTACTATGAAGAGATTCAGCAGGCATTGTCGGTTCCTATGTTGCATATTGTTGAGGAAACGATAAAAGAGATTCCGCATCCCGCAAAAAAAGCGGTGGTTTTAGGAACAGAGCCAACCATCCAATCCGCCATCTACCAAAAAGTTCTGAAGGGAAATGGACAAGAAGTTATTCACAAGGACCATTGGCAGCAGGCTGTGAACCAGCTTATCGCCGCAATCAAACAGCCAAATCATATGCAGCATACACAAGCATTGTGGCAGACGCTATATGAAGAAATCAGTCAGCATGCAGACATCATCATTTCAGCCTGCACGGATTTAAATGCGGTGTTAGATCATATTCAAAGTGAGATTCCGATTATAGATTCCTCTGCCTGTCTTGCCAAAAGCACTGTCAGCACATATCTTGCTTATCAAAGCTAGCTTCAAACAAGGGCTATCTTCAAACAGTCCTTGTTTTTTTATGTTCCTATTGTTTGACAGTTAACTGCAATGATGTTAAAGTGAACATGTAAATAGTTACATGATTTTTTCTGAAGGTGAGGTGGTTCTCGTGAAGAAGCCGGTTTTAAAACCATTCGCCTCTTTAGAAATCAAGGTTGATCCGCCTATCACGATTGGTGAGACAAGCCTGGGACTGAGACGATTCATTCCGATTTGTTCGGGAACAATAACCGGGGAAGTAAAGGGACGTATTTTGCCGGGCGGTGCCGATTCACAAATGATTCGCGCTAACGGCAGAACAGATTTATCTGCCAGGTATGTGATTGAAACAGCAGATCATGAACTGATTTACATTGAAAACAATGGAATACGGCAAGTCAGCGAGCCGTTTCGAAAACAAGCGGCAGCCGGGGAAATTATTGAACCGGAGCATGTTTATTTTCGTACGGTACCGACGTTTGAAACAGGCAGTGAAGTCTATCAATGGCTCCATGACCGCTTGTTTATCGGTTCCGCAGAAAGAACCCCTGATTACGTTCTACTAGACATTTATGAAGTACAGTAAAAGACTAAGGAGAGTGTGTAAGATGGAAAACTTTATCGGAAGCCACATGATTTATACGTATGAAAACGGATGGGAATACGAGATTTATATTAAAAACGACCATACAATTGATTATAGAATTCATAGCGGAATGGTTGCCGGACGCTGGGTTCGGGATCAGGGAGTGAATATTGTCAAACTGACAGAAGGCGTATATAAAGTGTCTTGGACAGAGCCGACTGGCACGGATGTTTCATTAAACTTTATGCCAAATGAAAAACGCATGCATGGCATTATTTTCTTCCCGAAATGGGTGCATGAACATCCTGAAATTACGGTTTGCTACCAAAATGACCACATTGATTTGATGAAAGAATCCCGCGAAAAATATGAAACGTATCCAAAATACGTTGTACCTGAATTTGCGGAAATTACATTTCTGAAAAATGAAGGAGTCGACAACGAAGAAGTGATTTCGAAGGCTCCTTATGAGGGAATGACAGACGATATTCGCGCGGGAAGATTATAATAAACATAAAAACCCAGAAAAGAGAATTACTTCTCTTTTCCGGGTTTTCTTTTTGCTGAGTATGCGGGAACCATCACAATTCCCGCGAAAAACAGTATGATGCCAGTCCAGCGCATAGGCTGGTAATAGACTGTGTCTCGTAAACATACCACGGCCGACAAAATAATGATACAAGCTGCCACAACAATGGCAGCACCAATGTATCCTGTTTTCCCCATATTTATTCTCCTTTTGAAGGGAATAGCTTCTGCCTTTTTTCAGATTCAGGATCGTTTTCGATCGTAATCTCTGAGTCTAAAATCAGCGTCTCTCTCGTTTCTTCATGATACGCAGGCCAATTCACAGCTTCGGTGCTTGGGTTTCCTGTTTTAGCGAACGTGATCCACGCTGATTGTATCGTGTGAGAAAGCTGTTTCACCTCATCCGTAATCTCCGCTTTTGCCATTCGTTCCAATCCGTCCAGATTTCCAAAGACAAAAGGAAGCTCTAATGCGTGAAACGCTTTATTGTACGGCGGCTTCTTCGGGTGCCAATCGAACCTGTACATCCAGACAGGGGCGTAATGAGACTGTGCGGATGCATAGGCGACGGCAGGGCGCCAAAATAATAAATCAGTCATCATATGAATTTGGCTTTCCAGAGAACGCGGATACAAATCGGCAACTTTCTCTGCCAGCGGCTTCCCTAGTAAATACTCGAGCGCTGCATCAAGCGTTTCCTGAGAATGAACGTCTGAATCCGGGGTGAAAAATAAATATCCTTCATCACGGGTTGTTCCAATTAATAGCGGAATACCGGAAGCAGCCCCTTCTGCGATCGCTTTTTCTGGTTCTTCAGGCAGCGTTTTCGGATCAAGGGCGGGCTGGAAGAACAGCTGAAAGATATTTTCTTTTTCTGCAATCCGAAGCTGATCAGCCGCTTTTAGCAAATCTTCCGCAGAAACCGTATGCAATTTATCCAGTTGGCCCTCGTTAATCCCAAGGACCTTTAAAAAGGCTGCCGAGGTGCTCGCCGCTTGTTCTTTCGTCATCGTTCGAGAAGCGCCGCTTTCCATGATTGCTTTCTGGAACAGGCCTTTTGCCGCAGGCATAGCAAGCAGCGCGGCAATGCTCATGCCGCCGGCGGATTCTCCAAATACTGTTACGTTATCGGGATCACCGCCAAACGCTGAAATATTCTCCCGCACCCATTTCAGTGCGGCGGCTTGGTCTAAAAGCCCAAGGTTATCGGAATACACCTCATTAAATGAAGACAAGTGCAAAAAGCCAAACGGCCCCAGCCGATAGTTCAATGTAACGACAATGACTTCTCCCTGTGCCGCAAGTTTTGATCCGTCATACAATGGCTCACTGCCCGCTCCTAGATAAAAAGCGCCTCCGTGAATCCACACCATGACAGGAAGATTTTGACTTGGAGTGTCAGGCGCAAATACATTGACATACAAGCAATCCTCGGACTGGCGGGGCAGCTCTGTATACGACAGTGACAGCAAATCAGACGGCTGCGGGCAAATAGGGCCGTACGCTGTGGCATCAAGCACATCTTCCCACACTTCAGGCGGCTCAGGTGCTTTAAAACGCCATTGTCCGACAGGCGGCTTGGCATAGGGGATGCCTTTCCACTTATGTACACCGTTTTCCGTTGTGCCTTTTACTTTGCCGTATTGAGTCGTTACTATTTGATGAGTCATTGTGTTCTCTCCCTTTTTCCCCCATTATAAACAGATTTCCCCTATAGATGCGAACGTTAGCCCTTTAATCGATCATCATCTTCCCATTGTTTTTAAAAAGGATTTGACTTCATGGACAGACAAGCCGATTTCTCTTGCCTCCGCCATCAGCGCTTTCCATTCTTCTATATTGGATTCCGTCAGTTTGCGGTTGCGGTAAGAGGCAGTTTCAGGCTGTTCTTTCTTGAGTCTGTTCGTAAAAGTGAACAATTCTTCCTTTTCCATCCCGGCTTGTACGGCTTGCACTAAATGTACGCGCCATTCTTCTTCACCGCCGCTGATTTTTTCATACATCATTGTTTCTGCGTCAAATAATTCTGTTAATTCAACTTCCAGTGTGGCAGAAACCTTTTTTAAAAATTGAACGGACGGATTCGTGTGAACGCCTCTTTCAATCTTGCTTAAATAGGATTTGGATACGCCTGACTCAACAGCCAGCTGATTAATAGAATAGCCTTTTCTTTTACGGTACAAACGGATAATTCTTCCAATCATAATATGAAATTCTCCTCTATTCCTGTCGTTATTTCGTTCATTATAAGGAATTTTTCGTTCTTTATAAAATTTAAAATAATAAGGGAAGTGCAGTAAATTAGAGGAAAATCATGATTTTGTTCTCTAAAGAGAACTTATTGGCTTATTTTGCAATTTTTAAATAATAACGTTTTCTTTTATAATCCAATCATTAACAGAAAGGGGCGCGGGAAGCCAGCCGCGGGAAGGCTGAAGGCTATGAATACATGAATGAGAATATGAGTTTCAAAGAATTATATGCGATTGTCAGACACAGATTCGTGCTGATTCTGCTCATCACAATCGGCGTCACCCTTATGATGGGTTTTGTACAATTTAAGGTCATTTCACCGACCTACCAGGCGTCGACACAGGTGCTGGTTCATGAATCAGACGGTGAAGAAAACTCGAATCTCAGTGACATCCAGCGAAATCTTCAGTATAGCAGCACGTTCCAATCGATTATGAAAAGCACTGCCTTGATGGAAGAAGTTAAGGCGGAATTGCACCTATCTGAATCGGCTTCCTCGCTGAAAGGAAAAGTAATCACCAGCAGTGAAAATGAATCAGAAATTATCAACGTTGCCGTCCAGGATCACGATCCGGCGAAAGCGGCTGAGATTGCGAACACGTTAGTGAACAAGTTTGAAAAAGAAGTAGATGAAAGAATGAATGTACAAGGCGTACATATATTATCAGAGGCGAAGGCTTCTGAAAGCCCGATGATCAAGCCGGCCAGGCTGCGAAATATGGTCATGGCTTTTGGCGCTGCTGTCATGGGCGGCATTACACTGGCATTTTTTCTGCATTTTCTCGATGATACGTGCAAAAGCGCACGGCAGCTCAGCGAGAGAACCGGATTGCCATGCTTAGGCTCCGTTCCTGATGTCCACAAAGGGCGGAATCGCGGGATAAAACATTTCGGGGAGTGAAGCGAGTGATCTTTAGAAAAAAGAAAGCAAGGCGAGGTTTGGCTCAAATATCTGTTTTACACAATAAATCAGTTGTTGCGGAACAATATCGCACCATTCGGACAAACATTGAGTTCTCATCTGTCCAGACCAACTTGCGATCTATCCTCGTCACCTCCTCTGTGCCTGGTGAAGGTAAATCGTTCAGTGCAGCGAATCTTGCGGCTGTCTTTGCGCAGCAGCAGGAAAAGAAAGTACTGCTGGTGGATGCCGATTTAAGAAAGCCGACCATCAATCAGACGTTTCAGGTTGATAATGTAACCGGGCTGACAAATGTGCTGGTCGGTAATGCTTCACTCAGTGAGACGGTGCAAAAGACGCCGATCGATAACTTATATGTATTGACAAGCGGGCCGACCCCGCCAAACCCGGCAGAACTGCTGTCTTCAAAAGCAATGGGAGATTTAATATCTGAGATCTATGAACAATTCAGCCTCGTCATCTTTGATTCCCCTCCTCTTTTGGCTGTTGCAGATGCTCAGATTCTAGCAAATCAAACAGACGGCAGCGTGCTCGTCGTTTTAAGCGGAAAAACAAAAACCGATACCGTTCTGAAAGCAAAGGATGCACTGGAACAATCCAATGCGAAGCTGTTAGGCGCTCTTTTAAACAAAAAGAAAATGAAAAAATCGGAACACTATTCCTACTAGTTTTTGTAAAGGTGATGTCTCCTGACCTGTATCAATGGAGGCACTCGGCTCTGCTGTGGGCAGCTGAAGTTGCTGCCTTAGATGCTGGTCGTCGCTGGCGGGGCGTGAGGATGGGTTAAATGCCCACTTATCTGATATATACATAGGACGTATTGTCGGTTTAGCTGCTGCTGATTTTTTGGAGAGACGAAAACCGCCGCAGCTAAACCGATAAAAGAATTAGGGGGGAAAAGGTTGAGTTACCGGAGAAGACTGTCAATGATTATTGCGCTGGATACTTACCTCGTTTTAAATTCAGTTATTGCAGGATATCAATTTTTAAAAGATTCCTATCAATTTTATGACTCCGGAGCATTACTGCTTACCGCTGTCAGCTTGCTCCTCAGCTATCATGTGTGTGCTTTCCTGTTCAATCAGTATAAACAGGTGTGGACATACACCGGACTTGGCGAGCTGATTGTTCTGCTTAAGGGCATTACGCTTTCAGCCGCTGTGACCGGCGTCATTCAGTATGCTGTGTATCACACGATGTTCTTCCGACTGTTAACCGCGTGTTGGGTGCTTCAGCTTTTGTCTATTGGAGGGACCCGTATTTTATCCAGAGTATTAAACGAAAGCATCAGGAAAAAACGCTGCGCCTCGTCCCGCGCGCTGATTATCGGGGCGGGCTCAGGTGGGACTCTGATGGTCAGGCAGCTGCTTTCGAAAGATGAACCAGATATCATACCTGTCGCTTTTATTGATGACGACCAAACGAAGCATAAATTAGAAATTATGGGGCTGCCCGTAATCGGCGGAAAAGAAAGTATCATGCCTGCGGTGCAAAAGCTCAAAATTAATTTTATTATTATTGCCATTCCTTCACTCCGCACCCATGAGCTTCAGGTGTTATATAAAGAATGTGTGCGAACCGGAGTAAGCATTAAAATTATGCCTCATTTTGATGAAATGCTGCTTGGCACACGAACTGCCGGACAAATTAGAGATGTAAAAGCTGAGGACTTGCTCGGCAGAAAGCCGGTAACCCTCGACACTAGCGAAATTTCGAATCGCATCAAAGGAAAAACAGTTCTCGTCACGGGAGCGGGCGGATCAATCGGCTCAGAAATCTGCCGGCAGATCAGTGCGTTTCAGCCTAAGGAAATTATTCTGCTCGGCCATGGGGAAAACAGCATTCATTCAATTTATACAGAGCTGAACGGACGATTCGGCAAACACATTGTGTTCCATACGGAAATCGCTGATGTGCAGGACCGCGATAAAATGTTTACATTGATGAAAAAATACGAGCCGCATGTTGTCTATCATGCAGCTGCCCATAAGCATGTGCCTTTAATGGAACATAATCCTGAAGAGGCGGTCAAAAACAATATTATCGGAACAAAAAATGTCGCGGAAGCAGCCGATATGTCGGGAACAGAGACATTCGTGCTGATTTCATCGGACAAAGCGGTGAACCCAGCCAACGTAATGGGGGCGACAAAACGATTCGCAGAGATGATTATTATGAATCTTGGGAAAGTCAGCAGAACCAAATTTGTCGCTGTTCGCTTCGGCAATGTACTCGGGAGCCGAGGCAGCGTCATTCCGATTTTCAAAAAACAGATTGAAAAAGGCGGCCCGGTGACAGTAACACATCCGGCAATGACCCGCTATTTCATGACGATTCCCGAGGCATCAAGGCTTGTGATTCAGGCTGGGGCACTGGCGAAAGGGCGTCAGATTTTTGTTCTCGATATGGGAGAGCCCGTAAAGATTGTAGATCTTGCCAAAAACCTCATTCATTTGTCCGGCTACACGACAGAGCAGGTTCCAATCGAATTCACAGGCATTCGTCCGGGCGAAAAAATGTATGAAGAATTACTGAACAAAAATGAAGTCCATGCTGAACAAATCTTTCCGAAAATTCACATCGGTAAAGCGGTGGACGGTGATTGGCCGGTGCTGATGCGCTTTATCGAGGATTTTCATGAGCTGTCGGAAGCCGACCTGAGAGCGAGGCTGTTTGCGGCAATCAATACATCAGACAAAATGACGGCTGCCAGTGTTCATTAGGGGGAGTGAAAATGACGAAAAAGATCTTGTTTTGCGCGACTGTTGATTATCATTTTAAGGCCTTTCACCTCCCTTATTTTAAATGGTTTAAACAAAGGGGCTGGGAGGTTCATGTCGCCGCGAACGGACAAACCAAGCTGCCGTATGTAGATGAGAAATTCTCCATCCCGATTCGCAGGTCACCTTTTGACCCTCAGAACCTGGCCGTTTATAGGCAGTTGAAGAAAGTGATCGACACTTATGAATACGACATTGTCCATTGCCATACACCGGTCGGCGGCGTTCTCGCCAGACTGGCGGCGAGGCAGGCACGGCGGCACGGAACAAAGGTGCTGTATACAGCGCACGGATTTCACTTCTGCAAAGGAGCACCAATGAAAAATTGGCTTCTTTACTATCCGGTCGAGAAATGGCTTTCAGCATATACGGACTGCCTGATTACGATTAATGAAGAGGATTATAAACGGGCGAAAGGACTTCAAAGGCCGGGCGGAAGGACGCAGAAAATTCACGGCATTGGCGTCAACACCGAGCGTTTCCGGCCTGTCAGTCCGATAGAGCAGCAAAGACTCAGAGAAAAGCACGGGTTCCGTGAAGATGATTTTATATTGGTTTATCCGGCTGAGCTCAATCTGAACAAAAACCAGAAGCAGTTAATTGAAGCCGCAGCCTTGCTAAAAGAAAAAATTCCCTCGCTCCGCCTTGTGTTTGCCGGGGAAGGGGCAATGGAACAAACGTATCAAATGTTAGCTGAAAAGCTTGGTGCCTCCGCCAATGTCTGTTTTTACGGCTTTTGCAGCGACATACATGAGCTGATTCAGCTTGCGGATGTATCTGTCGCATCCAGCATTAGAGAGGGCCTCGGCATGAATGTGCTTGAGGGAATGGCGGCAGAAAAACCGGCGATCGCCACAGATAATCGCGGGCATCGGGAAATCATTCGCGACGGAGAAAACGGTTTTCTGATCAAAATCGGTGACAGTGCTGCTTTTGCCCGCCGGATTGAACAGCTTTACCATAAGCCGGAGATCTGCCGAAAGCTGGGACAGGAAGGCCGAAAAACAGCCTTGCGCTTCTCGGAGGCGCGAACGGTGGAAGAAATGGCAGATATTTATTCCGCGTACATGGATATGGATACAAAGGAGAAAAGCGTATGAACTCAGGACCGAAAGTTTCTGTCATTATGGGCATTTATAATTGCGAACGCACTTTGGCAGAAAGCATAGAATCCATTCTCAGCCAATCCTATAAAAATTGGGAGCTGATTTTGTGCGATGATGCGTCAACAGACGGCACGCTCCGTATCGCGAAGCAGTATGCCGCTCATTACAGCGACCGCATCAAACTGATTCAAAACAAAACAAATAAGCGGCTTGCCGCATCATTAAATCATTGTCTTTCGCATGCGACAGGCGATTATATCGCACGTCAGGACGGAGATGACCTTTCGTTTCCGCGCCGTCTGGAAAAGCAGGTCGCGTTTTTAGAAAAGCACCGACACTATCAGGTGGTTGGCACCGGCATGCTTGTGTTTGATGAATTTGGCGTAAGAGGCACCCGCATTCTGCCTTCTGTTCCGGAGCCGGGCATCATGGCAAAAGGGACTCCATTTTGCCACGGCACGATTATGATGAGAGCGAGTGCCTACCGCACGCTGAAAGGCTACCGGTCGGTGCGGCGGACGAGACGAATGGAAGATATTGATTTGTGGCTTCGCTTTTTTGAAGAGGGCTTCAGGGGCTATAATCTTCAGGAAGCCTTGTATAAAGTGAGGGAAGACAGCGATGCATTCAAACGGCGGTCATTTACGTATTCAATCGACAATGCCATTCTTGTCTATCAGGCGTGCAGACGCTTGAAGCTTCCTTTATCTGATTACATATATATCGCAAAACCGTTAATTCGCGCCTTTATGCCTGCAGCTGTGATGAATCGCTACCATAAAAAAAGAGTGATGAACCAAAAGGAAGGGCTTGTCAAGCATGAATAGCAGCCAAAAGCGCGTGCTCCATGTTCTCAGCGGCATGAACAGGGGCGGCGCGGAAACCATGGTAATGAATTTATATCGGAAGATGGACAAAAGCAAAGTGCAATTTGATTTTTTAACGTATCGAAATGATCCGTGCGCTTATGATGAAGAGATTTTATCTTTAGGCGGGCGGCTTTTTTATGTCCCGAGCATTGGGCAAAGCAATCCCCTTACATTTGTGAGGAATGTGAGAAACGTGATAAAAGAAAATGGGCCGTTCAGCGCCGTTCATGCGCACACGGATTTCCAAACGGGTTTTATCGCCCTTGCGGCAAGGCTCGCCGGAGTGCCGGTCAGGGTATGCCACTCCCACAATACGTCTTGGAAGACCGGCTTCAACTGGAAGGATCGATTGCAGCTGCTCGTGTTCAGGCGGCTCATTTTGGCAAATGCGACAGCGCTGTGTGCCTGCGGAGAGGATGCGGGCAGGTTTTTATTTGGACAGTCCAATATGGAGCGGGAGCGTGTTCACCTTCTTCCTAACGGGATTGACCTTGAGTTGTTCGCCCCAAATGGGCAGGCGGCTGATGAAGAAAAAGCAGCACGCGGCATTGCAGCCGACCGGCTCATCATTGGCCATGTGGCCCGGTTTCATGAAGTGAAAAACCACGCGTTCCTGTTGAAGCTTGCCGCACATCTCAAGGAAAGAGGCGTTCGCTTTCAGCTCGTTCTGGCGGGAGACGGGCCGTTGCGCGGGGAGATAGAGGAGGAGGCGCGGCAGCAGAATTTGCTATCAGACGTCCTCTTTTTAGGCACGGAAGAACGGATCCATGAACTGATGCGAACATTCGATGTATTTGTCATGCCGTCTCTGTACGAAGGCTTGCCGGTTGTGCTTGTGGAAGCGCAGGCGTCGGGGCTTCCATGCATCATTTCAGACAGCATTACAGAAAAAGTCGACGCCGGTCTCGGGCTTGTCACAAGATTAAGTCTTTCTGAGCCGATCAGCGTCTGGGCTGAAACCATTGCAAGGGCCGCCGCCGCAGGCAGGCCGAAGCGTGAGTTCATCAAAGAAACACTCGCTCAACTTGGCTACGATGCACAGCAAAATGTAGGAGCGCTGCTGAATGTATACAACATCAGCACGGAAAAGGACCATAACCGATGATTGTATATGCCGTCAATATGGGGATTGTATTTATTTGGTCTTGGTTCGCTAAAATGTGCGGCGGCCGTGACGATTCGCTTGCCACGGGGTATCGGCCGAATAAGCTTTTGATCTGGATCCCGCTCGCTTCACTTGTGCTCGTGTCAGGTCTCCGCTATCGAGTCGGCACGGATTTTCAGACGTATACGCTGCTGTACGAATTGGCGGGCGATTATCAAAATGTGTGGCAGATATTCGGTTTCGGCACAGCAAAAACAGCGACAGATCCGGGGTTTACCGCACTCCTTTGGCTGATGAATTTCATCACGGAAGATCCTCAAATCATGTATTTTACGGTGGCGGTCGTGACCTACAGCTTTATTATGAAGACACTCGCCGACTATGGCAGGCCGTTTGAGCTGAGTGTCTTTTTATTTTTGGGAACCTTTCATTACTACGCGTCTTTTAACGGCATCAGGCAGTACATGGTGGCAGCTGTTTTGTTTTGGGCGATCCGTTATATCATCAGCGGGAACTGGAAGCGATATTTCCTGATTGTGCTGGTCAGCTCGCTCTTTCATTCGTCCGCGCTGATTATGATTCCGGTGTACTTTATTGTCAAAAGAAAAGCCTGGTCTCCGGCGATATTCGGCCTATCCGCTTTATTTCTCGGAATGACATTTTTATATCAAAAATTTATTTCTGTGTTTGTCGTTGTACTTGAAAACAGCTCATACAGCCATTATGAAAAATGGCTCATGACGAACACAAATGGAATGAATGTGATCAAAATCGCTGTTTTGGTTCTGCCGCTGTTCCTTGCATTTTGCTATAAAGAACGACTGCGGAGTCTGTGGCCGCAAATTGATATTGTCGTCAATTTGTGCCTGCTAGGTTTTTTGTTCGGCCTTTTGGCCACAAAGGACGTGATTTTTGCCAGATTCAATATTTATTTCGGTCTGTATCAAATGATCCTAGTCCCTTATTTCGTCAGGATATTTGATGAAAAATCGAACGCTCTTATCTATATCGCTATCGTTGTTTGTTATTTTCTTTACAGTTATTTGCTTATGCCGGTCGATTCATCGGTTCTGCCTTACAGAACGATTTTTTCCCGGTAATTTATGCAAGAGGAGCCGGTCATTATGGAAACACCTGCGGTTAGTCTGTTAGTCGCTGTTTATAACACAGAAACATATATCAGAACGTGTCTCGAATCCCTGCGGAACCAGACAGTGGACAATATAGAAATCATCATTGTTAATGACGGTTCAGCAGACGCCAGCCCGGATATCGCAGAAGAATACGCCAAAATGGACAACAGGTTCAAGGTGATTCATCAGAAGAACCAGGGTCTCGGTGCGGTTCGGAATAAAGGCATTGAGGCGGCACGCGGCGAATTTATCGCGTTTATCGATTCAGACGATTGGATTGAGCCTGATTATTGCGAGCAGATGCTCCGGGCAGCAGGCGATAAAACTGATCTGGTCATTTGCAATTACGCCGCAGAGTTTGAGGACACTGGCAAAACCATGGACTCAGACATTGCCCAAACCTATCAGGATCAGCCGAAGGAGCACTATATCAAGGCGTTATTCGAAGGGAAGGTCAGAGGGTTTTCATGGAACAAACTGTACAGAAGAAGCATGATTGAAGCCCATCGGCTGTCGTTTCCGCTCCGAGGCGAGCTGGAGCATGTCGAGGATCAGTTTTTCAGCTTCAGGGCTCACTTTTTCGCCCGCTCAGTATCCTACGTAAAAACGCCGCTCTATCATTATCGAATTCACCTTTCCTCCATTGTGCAGCGCTATCAGAAAAAATTGTTTGAATCAGGACTTGCGCTGTATGAGGCGAATGCGGCGTTTTTACAGGAGAACAACAAACTGGAGGAGTATCGCAAGGAGCTTGATACCTTTATCGTTCTTCACAGCAGCATCTGTATGCTGAATGAATGGAAAACGAGCGGCAGCCGCCGGCTGTTTGAAAAGCTTAGAAATGTTGGCGTGATATGCGCGGACCCGGTGTTTCAAGAAAGTCTTTCAAAAACGGGTACCGCTCCTTTTGACGCAAAACTGTCATGCCTGCTTCTGATGGCGAAATACAGAATGATTCCGTTCGTCGCTATGGCATCGGCTGTGTATCAGCGGGTGATCGAGTACAAAATGAGAAACAGAGGGTGAGGACATGTCGTTACAATCGTTGAAAATCAATTTTGCAGAATGGCTGCTGCTAAAGGTCAAATACCCGTCCCAATATTGGCTGGGAGCGGCAGATCAACCGGTAAAGGCCGCAGCACATCAGAAAAAAATCATACTGACCCTGCTGCCGTCCCATGACAATTTGGGAGATCACGCAATTGCCTATGCCAGCAAGGCATTTCTTGAGCAAGAATACCCGGACTTTGACATCGTCGAGGTCGATATGAAGGACATTTACAAATCAGCAAAAAACCTGATCCGCTCGCGCCATCCGGAGGATATGGTCTTTATCATCGGCGGCGGAAATATGGGGGATTTATACCGTTATGAGGAGTGGACGCGCCGCTTCATCATTAAAACATTCCATGACTATCGGGTTGTCCAGCTTCCGGCAACGGCTCATTTTTCTGACACGAAAAAGGGGCGCAAAGAGCTGAAACGGGCACAGAAAATTTATAATGCGCACCCCGGCCTATTGCTCATGGCACGGGATGAAACAACGTATCAATTTATGAAACAGCATTTTCATGAAAAAACAATTTTGAAGCAGCCGGACATGGTGCTGTATTTAGACAGAAGCAAGACCCCCGCAGAACGCGAAGGGGTTTATATGTGTTTGCGCGAGGATCAGGAAAGCGTGCTTCAGGAGGACCAGAGGAACCGGGTCAAGGCTGCGCTATTTGAGGAATTCGGCGAGATCAAATCCTTTACGACAACGATCGGCCGCCGGGTCAGCCGGGATACACGCGAACAAGAACTTGAAGCACTGTGGTCTAAGCTGCAAAGCGCAGAAGCCGTCGTCACTGACAGGCTTCATGGCATGATTTTTTGCGCGCTGACAGGAACGCCGTGTGTTGTCATTCGCTCCTTTGACCATAAGGTGATGGAGGGCTATCAATGGCTTAAAGACATCCCGTTCATGAAGCTGATAGAACATCCGGAGCCAGAGCGCGTAATAGCCGCAGTCAATGAGCTTTTAACAAAAGAAACAACCCGTGCAGGCTTTCCGAGAGATGTGTATTTTAAAGGTCTGCGTGACAAAATCAGCGGTGAAGCGCAATGACCCCGCTCGTCAGCATTATTGTCCCGATGTATAATGTTGAACCATTTATAGGGGAGTGCATTGACTCTTTGCTTTGCCAAACGCTTTCGGATATTGAAATCATCCTCGTGAATGACGGAACACCGGATCGTTCAGGCGAGATTGCAGAGGACTATGCAAAACGGGATGCGAGAATCCGGGTCATTCATCAGGCAAACGGCGGGCTTAGTTCAGCACGAAATACGGGAATAAAGGCCGCGCGGGGCACTTACATCGGCTTTGTAGACGGAGACGATTATGTATCATCCGCCATGTTCCAGAGGCTGACTGAAGAAGCGGAGCAAAATCAGCTTGACATCGTCGGATGCGGTTTTTACAAGCAGTCATCGGACAGGCGGACATATGTGCCACCGCAGCTTGAGGCAAACCGCGTGCTGACGAAACCAGAAATGACTGAACAGCTTAAACATGCTCACGAAACGAGATTTATCTGGTATGTATGGCGTTATCTTTACCGTCGTGAGCTTTTTGAAAGGGCGAATCTGTTGTTTGATGAAGACATCCGTTTTGCTGAAGACTCTCCCTTCAATTTGTCCGCTTTTTGCGAAGCGGAGCGGGTGAAAATGCTTGATGAAGGATTGTACATTTATCGTGAAAACCCGAACAGCCTGACAGAAATTCCTTATAAGCCGGCGATGGATGAACATCTTCAAAAACAATATCAGGCTAAAATCGCATTCTACAATCACTACGGCTTAGCAGGCGCATGTAAAGAAGATTTGAATGTGTACATTTGCAGGCACCAGCTTCCGATGCTTTTGGCAAATGCCTGTGCTTCTCCGAATTCGCCGAAAGACATCAAAAAGAAGATCAGACAGATTTTATCCTATGACATGGTGCGGCAGGCTGTCAGACATACACCGTTTCAGCATGAGAAATTATTAAGAGGAGAGCGTTTGGTATTAGCACTGTGTAAATGGCGGCTCACTTTTCTCATCAAGCTGTTTTTCGAGCATCGGGGGACAATGAAAGGCAGTGCGAAGCAGGCATGAAATTCACGATAAACTTCAGCGCTAATCTCACGGCTTTTCTCTTGTCCGTTTTCCTATCGGTTTGGATGACGCCTTTTATTGTCAAAACGCTTGGTGTGGAAGCGTTTGGCTTTGTTCACTTGACACAAAATGTGATTAATTACTTTTCGGTTATCACCGTGGCGCTCAGCTCGGTTGTCGTTCGATTCTTTTCTGTTGCTGCCCACAGGGGAGAGCGGGAGAAAGCAAATGCGTATATCAGCAATTATTTAGCGGCCTCTGTTTTGATTTCATTGCTGCTCTTGCTGCCGCTTGCGGGTTCGGCTTTTTTTATTGACCGCGTCATGAATGTGCCGCAAGCGCTTTTGGCAGATGTGCGTTTGTCGATTTTAATCGGCAGTGTGCTGTTTATTTTAACGTTTCTGATGGCGGGTTTCGGTGCTGCACCATTTTATGCCAACCGCCTTTATATCACCAGTTCCATTCAGGCGGTGCAAATGCTTATACGGGTGCTGTCTGTGCTGCTCCTGTTTGCATGCTTTGCGCCGAAAATCTGGCAGATCCAGCTTGCAGCTTTAGCTGGTGCTGTCATTGCGTCTGTGCTGTCTTTCTATTTCTTCAAAAAGCTGATTCCGTGGTTTTCGTTTCGTATGAAGGATCTTTCATTCCGCACAAGCAAGGAGCTGTTTCAAGCGGGCGCATGGAGCTCCGTCAATCAAATCGGCGTCCTGCTTTTTTTGCAGATTGATCTGTTAACCGCCAATTTGATGCTTGGGGCGTCCGCATCCGGGAAATACGCGGCGATTATCCAGTTTCCGTTGCTTTTGCGCAGCTTGGCCGGAACGGTCGCATCCCTGTTTGCGCCTATCATGACTTCATATTATTCAAAAGGCGATATGGACGGATTGATGAATTACGCCAATAAGGCAGTGAGGCTCAATGGTCTTTTGCTTGCACTTCCTGCTGCCTTATTGGGCGGATTGGCGGGGCCTTTTTTGACAATCTGGCTCGGATCGTCCTTTTCGTCGATAGCACCGCTTTTATTTATTCATGCCGGATACTTGGTTGTCAGTCTCGCCTTTATGCCGCTGTTTTATATATGGACCGCTTTTAATCAACAAAAAACACCGGCGATTGTTACCCTGCTGTTAGGTGCGGTGAATGTGGTGCTGGCGGTCACGCTGAGCGGGCCGGCTCATCTCGGTCTGTACGGCATAACATTGGCAGGGGCCATTTCTCTTATTTTAAAAAATGCCATCTTTACGCCGCTTTACGTATCCCGCATTACAGGCTACAAAAAGCACGTGTTCTTTAAAGGCATCATCGGGCCTCTTTCAGCCGCTGTGTTTGCCTGGACGGTCTGTAAGGCAATTCAGTTCATTGTGAAGATTGACAGCTGGCCGTCATTGATAGCGACGGGAGTGACAGTCAGCTTTTTCTACGCTGTTTTCGCTTTTATGCTCGTTTGTACAAAAGAGGAAAGACAGCTGGTATTAAAACGGTTTCGAAAAACGAAAGGAGCTGTGAATCTTTGATCCTGAAACGACTTTTTGATCTGACGGCCGCCATTTTTTTGTTGTGCTGTACAAGTGTGATCATTCTGTTCACCATCGCCGTTGTCAGGCTGAAAATAGGATCACCTGTCTTCTTTAAGCAAGTAAGGCCAGGCCTGCACGGCAAACCGTTCACCCTATATAAGTTCCGGACAATGACGGATGAACGGGACGGTGAGGGAAATCTGCTGCCCGATGAAGTCCGGCTGACGAAAACAGGCAGGCTGATCAGAAAGCTGAGCATTGATGAGCTTCCGCAGCTCCTGAATGTCCTGAAGGGCGATCTGAGCCTTGTCGGGCCGCGGCCGCTTTTGATGGACTATCTGCCTCTTTATACAGAAAAACAGGCACGGCGCCATGAGGTGAAGCCGGGTATCACAGGCTGGGCGCAAATCAATGGCAGAAACGCGATTTCCTGGGAAAAGAAATTTGAATTAGATGTTTGGTACGTTGACAACCGGTCATTTTTTCTTGATTTGAAAATTTTATGTTTGACGGTGCGAAAGGTCCTTGTTTCAGAAGGGATTCAGCAAACCAATCATGTGACCGCGGAACGGTTTACCGGAAGCGGAGATGTGTCCTCATGAAAAACGTGGCCATTGTGGGTGACGGCGGACACGGAAAGGTGATCAGAGAGCTGATAAACGCCCGCTCAGATACGCGCTTAGCCGCGGTGCTGGATGATAAATTCAAAACGTTCGAAGGCGGAAAAGAATGGTACACAGGACCGCCGGAAGCCGTTACTGAACTACGCAGGCTCATTCCTGATGTGCTGTTTCTGATTGCTGTTGGGAATAACAGTGTCAGAAAACAGCTGGCGGAGCGACTGGGACTGAGGAAAGATGATTTTATTACATTGATTCACCCGTCAGCCATCGTCAGCAGGTCGGCTGTCATTGGGGAAGGGACAGTAATTATGGCGGGCGCGATCATTCAGGCGGATGCGCGCATCGGCGCCCACTGCATCATCAATACGGGTGCAGTGGCAGAGCACGACAATCAAATCAGCGATTACGTTCATCTGTCCCCGCGTGTCACGCTGTCAGGAGCGGTTTCCGTTCAGGAAGGCGCTCACGTCGGAACTGGTGCATCCGTCATACCGCAGATCACAATCGGGGCTTGGAGCATTGTCGGAGCCGGCTCCGCGGTGATCCGTCCCATACCGGACAGGGTAACGGCGGCCGGTGCTCCGGCACGCATCATTTCTTCCATTCAAACATCAAACAAAGGATGATTCTATGCATAAAAAAATCTACTTATCTCCCCCTCATATGAGCGGCAGGGAGCAGCACTATATTTCAGAAGCCTTTCGCTCAAACTGGATTGCGCCGCTTGGGCCGCTCGTGAATTCATTTGAAGAGCAGCTGGCAGAACGAGTCGGTGTAAAAGCAGCTGCTGCGGTCAGCTCAGGAACGGCGGCGATTCATCTCGCGCTGCGTTTGCTTGAGGTAAAAGAAGGTGACAGCGTGTTTTGCCAGTCCTTCACATTTGTAGCAACCGCCAATCCGATTCTATATGAAAAAGCGGTGCCCGTCTTTATTGATTCTGAGCCTGATACGTGGAATATGTCGCCGACAGCCCTTGAAAGAGCATTGGAGGAAGCGAAAAGAAACGGAACACTGCCAAAAGCGGTGATTGCCGTCAATCTATATGGGCAGAGTGCGAAAATGGATGAAATCGTAAGCCTGTGTGATGCATACGGAGTTCCTGTCATTGAGGACGCAGCCGAATCTCTCGGCACAGTCTATAAAGGGAAGCAAAGCGGAACTTTCGGGCGCTTCGGCATTTTTTCATTTAACGGGAACAAAATCATTACCACATCAGGGGGAGGGATGCTCGTTTCAAATGATGAAGCAGCAATGGAAAAAGCAAGATTTCTCGCTTCGCAGGCACGAGAGCCGGCTGTTCATTATCAACACAGTCAAATTGGACATAATTACAGGCTGAGCAATATCTTAGCCGGCGTCGGCATTGCCCAGCTTGAGGTGCTGGATGAGCGAGTGGAGAAAAGAAGGACCATTTTCACGAGATACAAAAATGCGCTCGGTCACATAGCCGGCGTCCGCTTTATGCCGGAGTACGCAGCAGGCGTATCCAATCGCTGGCTCACCACGCTCACACTTGATAACGGGCTCAGCCCATATGACGTAGTTCAATGTCTTGCTGAAGAAAACATTGAAGCCCGTCCGCTGTGGAAGCCGCTCCATACCCAGCAGCTATTCGATCCGGCTTTATTTTATTCTCATGAAGATACAGGAAGCGTATGCGAAGATTTGTTCAAGCGAGGAATCTGTCTCCCATCGGGGTCCAATATGACAGAAGATGAGCAAGACCGGGTCATTGAAGTGCTACTGCACTTATTCCAAACTGCCGAGGTGAAGAAATGGACAGCAAGCATTCGATGATCAGCCTGAAACAGAAACTGTCCGGGCTGCTCGACGTCATTCCGAAACAATCAGAGATTATATATGCTGACTATCCTCTATATGGGAATGTAGGGGATTTATTTATTATGAAAGGAACAGAAGCCTTCTTTAAAGAACACGGGATTCGGGTCAGAAAACGCTGGAATCCTGACAATTTTCCAGTCGGGCGAAAGCTGGATCCTAATCTCATCATCGTCTGCCAGGGAGGCGGAAACTTCGGGGATCTGTATCCGTATTATCAAGGCTTTAGAGAGAAAATCGTCCAAACCTATCCGAACCACAAAATTGTGATCCTGCCGCAATCGATTTATTTTCAAAACAAAGACAACCTCAAACGGACGGCAGAGATATTTTCTAAGCATGCGAACCTTCACATCATGACAAGGGAAAAAGCCTCCTATGCTACGGCACAGGCTTATTTTTCAAAAAATCACATTCAGCTTCTGCCTGATATGGCTCATCAGCTGTTTCCCGTCATTCCCACGCAGCAGCCGTCCAATCAAAAGCTGAGATTTATCCGAACAGATCATGAAGCAAACCAGGCGCTTCAGGAACACACAGAAGCGGAAAGCTACGACTGGCGCACGGTGCTGTCAGCTTCAGACCGCCGGACGATTGCTTTTCTCCAAACGCTGAACGTCCTGAATAAAAAAGCAGGCAACCCTTTGCCCATTGCGTATATATGGGGAAAATACTCGGATTATATCGTCCAAAAAGCCATTCGGTTTTTCAGCCGTTACGAATCGGTGGAAACGTCAAGGCTGCACGGACACATCTTGTCCTCTCTTCTTCAAAAAGAAAACACGGTCATTGATAATTCCTATGGGAAAAACGCCAATTACTTTCATACCTGGATGGAAGGAGTGCCAGGCACCCGGCTCATCCAGCACGCCTCAAAGAAGGAAAACCTTCCTGCTCACATGTGAGCGGAAGGTTTATTTTGATTCTCCACGTTTGACTTTGTTGTATGCTTCATCTAAATGCTGAATCCGTTTCAGGACAACTGCGTTTTTCGTCAGCTGGTCCTGCACTAGTGTTGAAACAACGGAACGGTAGTAGCTGTTCATCGCGTGGATTTTATCCTCAGACTGATTCATTTCAATATGCTGTTTTAAATTCTCAATAAAATAAGGGACGGAAAAAAGTTCAGACATTTCTTTGGCAGCTCCTTTTTCATAAATGTATACGGTGTGATCTCAATCATGTACAATGAAGAAAGGGGAGTGAGCATGATGGATATGAAACTTCAGCAAGTACAAGTATTAAAGCCTCAACTGACACAGGAGCTCAGGCAGGCCATCACACTGCTTGGCTATCATTCGGCAGAACTCGCCGAGTACATTGATGAGCTCTCACTGGAAAACCCTCTTATTGAACGAAAGGAAACAGACACACCGCCACTATCTTACCATAAAACAAACAAAAACAGGATGAATGCACAGGAAGCGGGCCTTCAATTAAGTGATCCGCAAAAAACATTGCAGGATGCGTTAAAACAGCAGTCACTCGATATGAATCTGACCAACACTGAAAAAAAGATTTTTAATTATCTGATTCATTCGCTTGATTCAAACGGGTACTTGGAAGAAGATGTGGAGGAGGCAGCACGGCGCCTATCTGTATCGGCTAAGGAAACGGAGGCTGTTTTGGCAAAACTCCAGTCATTAGAACCGGCTGGAATCGGTGCGAGATCTTTGCAGGAATGCATCCTTCTTCAATTACAGCGGCTGCCGAACAGAAATGAACAAGCAGAAATGCTGGTTTCAGCTCATTTTGATGCTTTTGCGCAAAAAAAATGGAAAGCGCTTTCAGTAGAGACAGGAATTCCGCTTCATACCATTCAAGATATCTCAGATGATATCGCGGCTCTTCATCCTAGACCTGGCCTTCTGTTTGCCCGGCCAGAGCAAGATGTGTATATTGAGCCTGACATTTTTATCACCGTAAAAAACGGGCACATCGCAGCGGAACTGAATACCCGCTCGTTTCCCGAGATCGATTTGCATCCGCAGTACAGAACGCTTTTATCATCCGGCTCTTGTCAGGATACTGTCTCCTATTTATCTGCGAAATATCAGGAGTGGCGCTGGCTGAGCCGCGCGCTGCGGCAGCGAAAACAGACAATCACGAGAATTATCAATGAACTGATCACACGCCAAAAGGATTTCTTTCTGAAAGGGCGAAGCGCAATGAAGCCGCTGACTCTCAGAGAGGTGGCGGACTGTCTAAGCCTTCATGAATCAACTGTGAGTCGGGCCATTAAAGGGAAAACAATACAAACGCCTTACGGGCTGTTTGAGATGAAACTCTTTTTCTCAGCAAAAGCCGAGGCTTCAGGTGATGGAGATGCGTCGAATTATGCAGTCAAAACGCATCTGGAAAACCTGATCAATCAAGAGGACAAAACAAAACCGCTTTCAGACCAAAAGCTTGTCGATTTGCTGTATGAACAACATGGCATCCAAATCTCGAGACGCACCGTGGCAAAATATCGCGACCAAATGAATATTCCGTCATCGGCAGCGAGAAAGCGATATAAATAAAATCCTCCCTAGACGGGAGGATTTTTTTAAGGAATCATCCAGCTGAATATGTGATGCTGCAAAAAGGTGATGATACAAACGAGCAGCAGCAAAAACAGACTGTGTTTAATGGTAAAGCGGAAAAGATCTGACTCCTTTCCGGCGAGTCCTACCGCGGCGCACGCCACCGCTATCGACTGCGGTGAAATCATTTTTCCTGTGACACCGCCTGAAGAGTTGGCGGCCACAGACAGAACGGGGTCCATGCCGACTGATAATGCGGTGACTTTCTGCAGGTTGCCGAACAGCAGGTTGGCGGAAGTATCCGAGCCGGTAATGAAGACGCCGAGCCAGCCGAGGACGGGCGAAAAGAAGGTAAACATCGAACCTGTCAGCGCGAGTGTCATCCCGAGTGTCGTGCTCATTCCCGAGGAGTTGGTGACATAGGCAAAACCAACGACAGAAGCGATGGTCAAAATCGGAAGCTTCAATTCCTGGACTGTTTCTTTAAAAACGGTTCCCCAGTCTTTCCACGAAATCGCCGTGATGAACTTTGACAGCACTGCGGCAATCAATATCGCGGTGCCGGCTGAACCAAGCACCTCAAGCTTGTAAACCGCCTCAATCGGCGTACCGTCAGCATTGACAATCTGATTGTTCAAAAAAGGCACACCGGGGGCAAAAGTCAGTTTTTCTCCAACAGCATTCAGCCACTTCAAGAACACCGCAGAGCCTTCATAATGCCCGGTTAGTGCAGATTTGACAGATGGAATGCCCCATACGGAAATCATCGCCGTCAGCAGCAGAAATGGCGACCAAGCCTTAAAAATCTGTCCGCCGCTGTACGCAGGCGCCGCCGGATTTGTGCGCGCCGTTTCAATTGAGGCGGCCGACTCTTGTTCACCGGCAAACCGGAATGTTGTTTTCGGCTTCCACCATTTCAAAAACACAGCAAGTGCAGCCATTGAAACAAGAGCTGACAAAACATCGGGCAGCTCAGGCCCTAAAAAATTGGAACTGAGATATTGAACAACAGCAAAGGAAACACCAGATACGAGAATCGCCGGCCAGATCTCCAAGGCTTTCCTGAACCCGCTCATGATGATGATTAAATAAAGAGGAATAAATACTGATAAAAACGGCAGCTGCCGCCCGACCATTTGCGAAATCTCCATCGCCGGAATCCCTGTCGGCCCTTCTACGGCTGTAATTGGAATCCCAATCGCCCCAAAGGCAACCGGCGCCGTATTGGCGATCAAACAGATCCCCGCAGCATAAAGAGGATTAAAGCCGAGACCGACCAGCAGCGCGGCAGAAATGGCGACCGGCGCTCCGAAGCCTGCTGCCCCTTCTAAAAAAGCCCCGAATGAAAAAGCGATCAAGAGAGCTTGAAGCCGTCGGTCATCAGTAATTGAGAGAACAGAGCTGCGAATGATATCAAACTGTCCCGTTTTCACAGTGATTTTATACAAAAAAACAGACGTCACAATGATCCAGCCGATCGGCAACAATCCGTATACGGCTCCTTGTGTCGCGGACATCAGCGCTTTTTCCGCCGGCATACGATAAACCAATACAGCAATGATAAGGGCGATCCCCAATGTGGCCAAGCCTGCTGTATACCCCTTCATCCGTTTAATCGCGAGTGCCCAAAAAAAGAAAATAATCGGTACAAGTGCGGCAAGCGCTGATAATAGCAAATTTCCCCCTATAGGCGTATATGCCTGTGTCCATTGCATCCCAAACCCCTCCTTGAAACATAAACTGGCGCCATATGTAAGCGGTTTCTATAGATGATATGATCATCTGATGACTGGGTAATAAGACCAGTTACCTAGCATTATATTTTGAAAAAAATCAAAGTACAAGACTTTTTGACAAAATAGTCAAAATCTTTTGGCGGCCCACAAAACAGAGTATAATAGATCGTAAACAGCCAGACCTACAAGTTACGGGGTGAATTGCATTGAAATACAAACAGATTAAAACAAAAAAAATATATGAAGAAGTAGCGGATGCCCTATTAGATATGATCAAAAACGGCGAATTGAAGCCGGGGGATAAACTGGACTCTGTTCAGGCGCTTGCTGAGAGCTTTCAAGTCAGCCGTTCAGCGGTTCGCGAAGCACTTTCTGCGCTAAAAGCGATGGGGCTTGTCGAAATGAAACAGGGAGAAGGCACGTATCTGAAGGAATTTGAGCTCAATCAAATCTCTCAGCCGCTCTCAGCGGCCCTTCTGATGAAAAAAGAGGACGTCAAGCAGCTGCTCGAGGTCAGAAAACTGCTTGAAATCGGCGTGGCTTCACTAGCGGCTGAAAAAAGGACAGAAGCAGATCTCGAAAGAATTCAGGATGCACTAAAGGAAATGGGCAGCATTGAAGCGGACGGGGAGCTGGGAGAGAAAGCAGACTTCGCATTTCATCTTGCGCTTGCGGACGCTTCTCAAAATGAACTTCTTAAACACTTGATGAATCACGTGTCATCATTGCTGCTGGAAACAATGAGGGAAACGAGGAAAATCTGGCTGTTTTCCAAGAAGACCTCCGTTCAGCGGCTGTATGAGGAGCACGAACGGATTTACAATGCTGTGGCTGCCGGGAACGGTGTACAGGCGGAAGCCGCCATGCTGGCGCATTTGACGAATGTGGAAGATGTGCTTTCGGGATATTTCGAGGAAAATGTGCAATAACCAACTCATTTCCCGGGCAATTCCGCCGGTTCCGAATGATACGAACAACTGAGACTGAGCCGCAAATGGTTCAGTCTTTTTACATGGAAGCCAGAGGGCTTTGTGCACTTGACATTTGTGAAAAATAAAGTAAAATATTTTACTAAAACAATCCGAGCTGAATAATGGAGGCAGATACAATGGCGACAATTAAAGATATCGCGCAGGAAGCGGGATTTTCAATCTCAACCGTTTCCCGCGTTTTAAATAACGATGAAAGCCTTTCTGTTCCTGATGAGACACGGGAGAAAATCTATGAAGCGGCGGAGAAGCTCAATTACCGCAAAAAAACAGTAAGGCCGCTAGTGAAACATATTGCGTTTTTATATTGGCTGACAGATAAAGAAGAATTAGAAGATGTCTATTTTAAAACGATGAGATTAGAAGTAGAGAAACTGGCGAAAGCATTCAATGTCGATATGACCACTTATAAAATAGCGGATGGAATCGAGAGCATTCCTGAACATACGGAAGGGTTTATTGCCGTTGGCACATTTTCAGATGAAGAGCTGGCTTTCCTCAGAAATCTCACTGAAAATGGCGTGTTCATCGATTCAACTCCTGATCCCGATCATTTTGACTCGGTAAGGCCCGATTTGGCACAAATGACAAGGAAGACGGTAAACATCCTGACTGAGAAGGGGCATAAGAGCATCGGTTTTATCGGCGGCACATACAAAAATCCGAATACCAATCAGGATGAAATGGACATCCGTGAACAAACCTTCAGATCCTATATGAGGGAAAAAGCCATGCTGGACGAGCGCTATATTTTTTGTCATCGCGGATTCTCTGTAGAAAACGGCTACCGCCTGATGTCAGCAGCGATCGACACATTAGGCGATCAGCTTCCGACTGCTTTTATGATTGCAGCGGACCCGATTGCAGTGGGCTGCCTGCAAGCCCTGAACGAAAAAGGAATTGCCATACCAAACAGGGTAAGCATTGTGAGTATCAACAACATCAGCTTCGCGAAGTATGTCTCGCCTCCTCTGACGACGTTTCATATTGATATACATGAATTATGTAAAAATGCTGTTCAATTACTGCTTGAACAAGTGCAGGACAAGAGAAGAACGGTAAAAACATTATATGTGGGCGCAGAATTAATCGTCAGGAAGAGTATGAATGAAGGATGACTTAGGACACTAAGTCATTTTTTATTTGGGTAAAAAAATTTACTATAAGAGGTAAATAGTTTGTTTACACATTTTCTTAGGCGTGCTATATTATCTTTAAAGCGCTTTCATTCCTACCGAAAGGGTGACAATCAATGAAAATGGCAAAAAAGTGTTCCGTATTCATGCTCTGCGCAGCTGTCAGTTTATCCTTGGCGGCTTGCGGCCCAAAGGAAAGCAGCAGCGCCAAATCGAGTTCAAAAGGGTCAGAGCTTGTTGTATGGGAGGATAAAGAAAAGAGCATCGGCATTAAAGACGCCGTTGCTGCGTTTGAAAAAGAGCATGATGTGAAGGTCAAAGTCGTTGAAAAACCGTATGCCAAGCAGATTGAAGATTTGCGAATGGACGGACCGGCCGGCACAGGCCCTGACGTGTTAACAATGCCAGGGGACCAAATCGGAACCGCTGTCACGGAAGGATTACTCAAGGAATTACATGTCAAAAAAGACGTTCAATCACTTTATACTGACGCTTCCATTCAGTCTCAAATGGTAGATCAAAAGCTTTATGGACTGCCAAAAGCGGTCGAAACGACTGTCCTTTTTTACAACAAAGATCTCATCTCCGAAAAGGAATTGCCCAAAACGCTGGAAGAGTGGTACGACTATTCCAAAAAGACTGCTAATGGCAGCAAATTTGGCTTTTTAGCCCTATTTGATCAAATTTATTATGCAGAAAGTGTGATGAGCGGATATGGCGGATACATTTTTGGAAAGGCCAAAGATGGGAGCTATAACCCGTCAGACATTGGAATCAATAATGAAGGAGCTGTCAAAGGTGCGGCGCTGATTCAGAAGTTTTACAAAGATGGCCTGTTCCCGGCTGGCATTATTGGAGAACAAGGGATTAACGTATTGGAGTCGCTGTTCACAGAAGGAAAAGCCGCCGCAATTATCTCTGGGCCATGGAATGTAGAAGCTTTTTCGAAAGCAGGAATCAATTATGGCATTACGAAACTGCCGAAGCTGGAAAATGGGAAAAACATGAGCTCCTTTATCGGCGTCAAAAGCTACAACGTTAGTGCATTTTCAAAGAATGAAGAGCTGGCGCAAGAATTAGCCGTTTTTCTGGCAAATGAAAAAAATTCTAAAACACGATTTGAAGAAACGAAAGAAGTTCCTGCTGTGAAATCCCTAGCCAATGACCCGGCTATTATGAAAAGCGAGGCGGCACGGGCTGTTACTGAACAATCCCGTTTCTCAGAGCCAACACCAAATATTCCGGAAATGAATGAAATATGGACGCCGGCTGATTCAGCATTACAGACGGTTGCAACAGGGAAGGCAGATCCGAAACAAGCATTGGATCAAGCAGCTGAAACGGCCAAAGGACAAATTAAGGCAAAGCACAGCGGAAAATAAAGAGAAAGCTAGATTTGTATTGTAAGAGAGGTGAAAACGGTGCAGCATCGTCAAGTCGCTTTGTTGCTTTCTATCATTCCGGGACTCGGGCAATTTTATAACAAGCAATGGATAAAAGGTATTGTCTTTCTTTTCTTAGGCGCATCGTTTTTTGCGGTCTTTGGAGATCTGCTCAATATGGGGTTTTGGGGAATCTTTACACTGGGAACAGAAGTGCCGCGGGATAATTCCGTTTTTCTGCTGGCGGAAGGGATTATTGCTGTCATCGTGACCTGCTTTGGCCTTGCGGTGTATTATGTAAATCTTCGCGATGCGTTCCAAAGCGGAAAACAGCGTGATGAAAATAAGCCATTAAGTTCCTTAAAGGAACAATACCAGCATATCATTTCTGAGGGCTATCCTTATGTCGTCAGCGGCCCATCTTTGTTTATTTTAATTTTCGCCGTGATCTTTCCTATCTTATTCAGCTTTGCATTAGCGTTTACAAACTATGATTTGTATCATTCTCCTCCTGCAAAATTAATTGATTGGGTCGGTTTTCAAACGTTCGCAAATATTTTCACAGTTGATATTTGGAGGTCGACTTTTTTTGATGTACTGGCTTGGACGGTGGTTTGGACACTTGCTGCATCCACACTGCAAGTCACCTTGGGGATTTTTCTCGCGATCATTGTTAACCAGAAAGACCTTCGGTTTAAACGTTTTTTTCGGACGATTCTGATTTTGCCATGGGCCGTTCCCGGTTTTGTGACGATTTTAATTTTTGCGGGACTGTTTAATGATAGCTTCGGTGCGATGAATCACGACATCTTGGCTTTCTTCGGGATAGATCCGCTTCCGTGGATGACAGATGCCAATTGGTCGAGGCTTGCATTGATTCTCATGCAGGGCTGGCTCGGATTTCCGTACATCTTTCTCGTCTCAACAGGCGTATTGCAATCCATCCCGGACGATCTGTATGAAGCAGCTACGATTGATGGCGCTTCTGTCTTTTCAAAGCTGAGATACATCACGCTTCCGATGGTGTTCATTGCAATGGCTCCGATTATCATTACCCAGTTTACGTTTAATTTTAATAACTTTAATATTATCTATCTATTCAATGGCGGAGGTCCGGCTGTAACCGGATCAACAGCCGGCGGGACAGATATCCTCGTTTCATGGATTTATAAATTGACAATGCAGTCAAGCCAATATTCACTTGCTGCGGCTTTAACCATTTTATTATCTGTATTTGTTATCTCCATCGCATTGTGGCAATTCAGACAGACAAAGTCTTTTAAAGAGGGGGCATAAGGTATGCTGGCAGATATGAAAGTCAGAAAATATATCCGTCTCCTTTTCTCTTACTTGTTGCTAGCCTTTATGGCGGTCATCATTGTTTATCCTCTCCTTTGGACGGCAGGCGCAAGCTTTAATCCCGGCAACAGCTTAATCAGTACATCCATCATTCCGAAGCATCCGACATTCGATCATTACAAGGAATTATTTGCGGGCAAGGAAAGCCTTCAATATGTGCAGTGGTATGTCAACTCTATGAAGATCAGCCTGTTTACAATGGCAGGGTCTTTGCTCTGTGTGACGTTTACGGCCTATGCGTTTTCGCGCTTTCGCTTCAAAGGCAGGAAATACGCTTTAACGCTCTTTTTATTGCTGCAGATGATTCCTCAGTTTTCAGCTTTAATTGCCTTGTTTGTGCTGGCGCAAATCTTGGGAATGATCAATAGCCACTGGCTGCTAATCTTGCTTTATATCGGCGGCCTGATCCCGATGAATACGTATTTGATGAAAGGGTACATGGATTCCATTCCGATGGATTTAGACGAAAGCGCCAAGATTGACGGAGCCAGCAGCACCAGAATCTTCTTCCAGATCATTCTGCCATTATCAAAACCGATGGCGGCAGTCGTGGCCATGAACGGCTTTACCGGTCCGCTCGGAGATTTTGTGCTGTCCTCAACCATATTGAGAACGCCTGAATCATATACATTGCCCGTCGGTCTATTCAATTTAGTGAATGATGTCATGGGGGCCAGCTATACGACATTTGCGGCCGGAGCCCTGCTTATCAGCATACCGGTTGCCGTCATCTTTATTATGCTGCAAAAGAATTTTGTGTCCGGATTAACCGCAGGCGGAACGAAGGGCTAAGAGAATAAGGAGGAGAATGTGATGTCAAAGCTTGAAAAAACGCACGTAACAGAAGCGAAATTTATGCTCCATGGGGGAGACTACAACCCCGATCAGTGGCTGGATCGGCCCGATATTTTAGCTGACGATATCAAACTGATGAAGCTTTCTCATACGAATACGTTTTCTGTCGGCATTTTTGCATGGAGCGCACTTGAGCCGGAGGAGGGCGTATATCAATTTGAATGGCTGGATGATATTTTTGAGCGGATTCACAGTATAGACGGCCGGGTCATATTAGCAACGCCGAGCGGAGCCCGTCCGGCCTGGCTGTCGCAAACCTATCCGGAAGTTTTGCGCGTCAATGCTTCCCGCGTCAAACAGCTGCACGGCGGAAGGCACAACCACTGCCTCACATCTAAAGTCTACCGAGAAAAAACACGGCACATCAACCGCTTATTAGCAGAACGATACGGACATCACCCGGCGCTGTTAATGTGGCACATTTCAAACGAATACGGGGGAGATTGCCACTGTGATTTATGCCAGCATGCTTTCCGGGAGTGGCTGAAATCGAAATATGACAACAGCCTCAAGACGTTGAACCATGCGTGGTGGACTCCTTTTTGGAGCCATACGTTCAATGACTGGTCACAAATTGAAAGCCCTTCGCCGATCGGTGAAAATGGCTTGCATGGCCTGAATTTAGATTGGCGCCGGTTCGTCACCGATCAAACGATTTCGTTTTATAAAAATGAAATCATTCCGCTGAAAGAATTGACGCCTGATATCCCTATCACAACGAATTTTATGGCTGACACACCGGATTTGATCCCGTATCAGGGCCTCGACTACAGCAAATTTGCAAAGCATGTCGATGTCATCAGCTGGGACGCTTATCCTGTCTGGCACAATGACTGGGAAAGCACAGCTGATTTGGCGATGAAGGTCGGCTTTATCAATGATCTGTACCGAAGCTTGAAGCAGCAGCCCTTCTTATTAATGGAGTGTACGCCAAGCGCGGTCAATTGGCATAACGTCAACAAGGCAAAGCGCCCGGGCATGAATCTGCTGTCGTCCATGCAAATGATTGCCCACGGTTCGGACAGCGTTCTCTATTTCCAATACCGCAAATCACGCGGGTCATCAGAAAAATTACACGGAGCGGTTGTGGATCATGACAATAGCCCGAAGAACCGCGTCTTTCAAGAAGTGGCCAAGGTAGGCGAGACATTGGAACGGCTGTCCGAAGTTGTCGGAACGAAGAGGCCGGCTCAAACCGCGATTTTATATGACTGGGAAAATCATTGGGCGCTCGAGGATGCTCAGGGGTTTGCGAAGGCGACAAAACGTTATCCGCAAACGCTTCAGCAGCATTACCGCACATTCTGGGAACACGATATCCCTGTCGACGTCATCACGAAAGAACAAGACTTTTCACCATATAAACTGCTGATCGTCCCGATGCTGTATTTAATCAGCGAGGACACCATTTCCCGTTTAAAAGCGTTTACGGCTGATGGCGGCACCTTAGTCATGACGTATATCAGCGGGGTTGTGAATGAGCATGACTTAACATACACAGGCGGATGGCATCCGGATCTTCAAGCTATATTTGGAGTTGAGCCTCTTGAAACGGACACCCTGTATCCGAAGGATCGAAACGCTGTCAGCTACCGCAGCCAAATATATGAAATGAAGGATTATGCAACCGTGATTGATGTAAAGACAGCTTCAGTGGAAGCGGTGTATCAAGAAGATTTTTATGCGCGCACGCCAGCGGTCACAAGCCATGAGTATCAGCAGGGCAAGGCGTATTTTATCGGCGCGCGTTTGGAGGATCAATTTCAGCGTGATTTCTATGAGGGTCTGATCACAGACCTGTCTCTTTCTCCAGTTTTTCCGGTTCGGCACGGAAAAGGCGTCTCCGTACAAGCGAGGCAGGATCAGGACAATGATTATATTTTTGTCATGAATTTCACGGAAGAAAAACAGCTGGTCACGTTTGATCAGAGTGTGAAGGACATAATGACAGGAGACATATTGTCAGGCGACCTGACGATGGAAAAGTATGAAGTGAGAATTGTCGTAAACACACATTAGGCTGATGCTCCGCTCGATATGGGCGGATTCTTTTTTCTATAGAGTGAAAACGCTTACTAAGTCTTGGGGGGATGAAATCATGAAAAGCAAAGTGAAAATGTTCTTTGCGGCTGCCATCGTGTGGAGTGCATGTAGTTCAACAGGATATGCCGCTGCCATTGAGAAGGAGAAGCACGTGTCAGAGCTTCGGACAGAGGATCTTTTTGTTAAAAAAGTAGAGGGGATGAACAAGGACTTTATCAAAGGGGCAGATGTATCCAGCGTTATTGCTTTGGAAAACAGCGGTGTCACCTTTTACAATACAAGCGGAAAACGCCAGGATATCTTTACAACTTTAAAACAGGCTGGGGTCAACTATGTTCGCGTCCGCATCTGGAATCACCCGTATGATTCAAATGGCAACGGGTATGGCGGGGGAAACAATGATGTTCAAAAAGCCATCGAAATCGGAAAAAGAGCGACAGCGAACGGAATGAAGGTGCTGGCCGACTTTCACTACTCTGATTTCTGGGCCGATCCAGCGAAACAAAAGGTGCCCAAAGCCTGGGCGAATCTCAGCTTTGAAGCAAAAAAAGCAAAGCTCTATGAGTATACGAAACAAAGCCTGCAAAAGATGATCAAGGAAGGCGTTGACATCGGCATGGTTCAGGTCGGAAATGAAACAACAGGAGGATTTGCCGGTGAGACTGATTGGACGAAGATGTGCCAATTATTTAATGAAGGAAGCCGAGCGGTCAGGGAGACAAATTCAAATATTTTGGTCGCCCTGCATTTTACCAATCCTGAAACGGCTGGAAGGTATTCATTTATTGCGGAAACACTCAGCAAAAACAAAGTGGATTATGATGTGTTTGCGAGCTCCTATTATCCTTTCTGGCATGGCACATTACAAAATTTGACCTCCGTGCTGAAGGCTGTTGCCAATACGTACGGCAAAAAAGTCATGGTGGCGGAGACATCGTACACCTATACCGCTGAGGATGGCGATGGGCATGGAAATACAGCACCAAAAAGCGGGCAGACGTTGCCATATCCAATTTCTGTTCAAGGCCAGGCAACTGCAGTAAGAGATGTAATGGAGGCAGTGGCGAATACGGGCAAAGCAGGACTTGGTGTTTTCTACTGGGAGCCGGCGTGGATTCCAGTCGGGCCGAAGACACAGATAGAGAAAAACAAAGTGTTATGGGAAACATACGGGTCAGGGTGGGCGTCCAGCTATGCTGCTGAATACGACCCTGAAGACGCCGGGAAGTGGTATGGGGGAAGTGCTGTAGATAATCAAGCTTTATTTGATTTTAATGGACACCCGCTGCCTTCCTTGCAGGTGTTTCAATATGCGGAGTCAGGACATATTCCAAAGAAACGCTGAAACAAAAAAATCCATGAGATGTAACAAATCATTGTTATGTCTCATGGATCATTTTATTTTACATCAACTAATATAAAACATTCGTCATCACTCTTATGATGAGCTTCCTTTTGATGCTGCAGTGATGTAAGGATTTTCTCCTTCAGGTCAGCGATTGGCGAATCAGGATGATCCTTTAGTAAATCAAATAAATAACATGAAGCCGTAGGATCCATCACGCCATCCGTATACAGAAGCAATCTTCCATCCGCCGTGTATGAAAGGCTGCTTGACTGAAACTCTAAGTCTTCAAACATCCCGATCGGAGGCGAGGTCGCGTGAAGCAGATGTTGAGTTCCGCTATCGTCCTGCCAAAGTGCCGGCGGATGCCCTGCGTTGACATAATCAATTCTTTGCCGTGCTATATCAATCTCGAGATAAATAGCAGTGCAATAATGTCTTGCTTCCTCATCATTTTGAAACAAGCTGTGAAGGTGCCGGTCCAATTCCTTCATAACTTTAACGGGGCTGAGACCTTGCGTGATCTGGCGCTGGAACAAAGGATGAAGAGACATCGTAATCAATGCAGATGAAATTCCGTGCCCCATCACATCAAGGATAATAATGCCGTAACGGTGTTCATCGATTTGATAATATCCGTAAAGATCACCTGACAATTCACTCGATGCGTTGTAATAAGAGTCAATCTGAACCTGATCGTTTACAATCGGTTCAGTCAACGAGTTTTTCTGGATCTTTCTGGCGAGTTCAAGCTCTCTTTTGGTGTTTAATTTAAATTGTTGATTTTGTTTATTGATCTCAAGAAGTTCTTCTTGTTTTGCTTTCAGCGTTTCCAAGGCAATTTCTAACTCCGCATTGGCTTTCTGTTTGGCAAGCAAAGCTTCCTGAGCCTCATTTCTGGCTATCAGCAGCTCATTTTCATATTCATTTCGCTTTCGCATTGGAATCAGAACACAATCAAAGACAGAAGCCTCGCTATCGTGTCTCGCAATAGCATTGATAAGGACGGGAATTTCTTCTCCATCTCTTGCTTTCAGGGAAATGTATATTTCTTCGATGTGATGCTCCAATTTCAAAAGCGGAAAAAAATAAAGCTGGCAGAAAAGCTGTGCGGGAATGGTCAACATCATATTCATGTGCTGGCCGATAACCTGCTCCGGTTCATAATCCAGAATCTTGATAAGGGTGCGGTTGGCAGCTATGATCGACCCCTCTTCTGACAAAGCGAGGAAACCGCATGGTGCATCATTCAATTGTTTGTCCATCTAAGAGGGTCACCTCTATCCCTTTCGTTCCTATATCACACGTGTGCTTTTAAATAATCGCCGATCAGCTGTATCGTCTCATCTGGATGGCTCATATGAGGGCAATGTCCGCGAGCCTCCATTTGTTTCAGACTGCTATAAGGCAGATGCTGATGCATATACTTACCTACTGTTGCAGGTGCGATGATATCATCTGCACATTGGAGAATAAGAGAGGGAACCGTTACCTTCGAAAGATCCTCTCGGTGATCAGAAAAAAACGCCGCTTTCGCGAATTGGCGGGCAATGACAGGATCAGTAGAACAAAAACGGCTTTCAAGCTCTTCCTTAATTTCAGGCCGATCTGGCTGATTCAGAACGGTTGCCGCAAATACAGTTGCCCAGCCGATATAATTTTTCTCCATCATCTCCAGCAAGCCAAGGAGCTGCTCCTCTTCAAATCCTCCGTAATACTCAGGCGGATCATTCAAATAGCAAGGAGAAGGCCCCACCATCACCAGATGGGAAAAAAGCTCCGGGCGGCGGATGGATGCAAGCATCCCAATCAAGGCCCCGACGGAGTGCCCCACAAACACGGTTTCCTTCAGATCTAAAGCTTCACAAACATCAAGAACATCCTGGGCATAGCCGTCAAGTGTCTGGTAACGATTCATGTCATATGCGCGCAAATCTGAATGTCCCGAACCGACGTAATCAAATAAAATCACCCGATGATCTTCTTCAAAGGCAGGTGCCACGGCATTCCACACACTTTGATCGCATCCAAAACCAGGTGCGAACATGATAGATGCTTTGCCGCTGCCTTTCACCTTCACATGATTTCTAGACAAAATCGCTTCGTTCATGATTGGCTCCTTTCAGCCGGAAAGTAATATAAAGTTCAATATGTCTATCATAACACTCGGATGGTTTGAAGAGTGTATCTTTCTATGAATGGCACAGCAGTTTAAAAGAAAGAGGACATGGGAGATAGAAAAGATGGATGAGTTGGAAGATGCAGGAGGAGGATTACCTAGACACCGGGGTGAGAAAGAAAATGACATTTGTCACTTCATCATCATGACACCCCATACTAACATCGTCTTCTCTGTCATTTTACAATCAATGTAAACGATCAGGAGGTGCTCATGTGATGAAAGAAGCAATAACAGTAAGCAACGTGACAAAACATTTCCATCGAAAAACCGCTGTAAACCACATCAGCTTCAGTATTGAAAAAGGAGAAATTGCAGCCATTCTCGGGCCAAATGGGGCAGGGAAGACGACCGTCATCTCTATGATATTAGGATTGCTGAAACCGAGTGAGGGAGAAATCAAACTATTTAACCGGATTCCCGATGATCAACAGGTTCGTGAAAAAATAGGTGTAATGCTTCAGGAAGTAAGTGTCATGCCGGGCCTTAAGGTGGATGAAATCCTTGAACTCTTCCGGAGCTATTATCCGAATCCATTGTCCATGAAAGAACTCGTTTCGTTAACAGCACTCACCAAAGAAGATTTGAAAACAAGAGCAGAAAAATTATCCGGCGGACAAAAACGCCGTTTGAGCTTTGCTTTGGCTCTTGCCGGGAACCCGGAGCTGCTTATACTTGATGAACCGACAGTCGGCATGGATACTTCATCAAGACATCGATTCTGGCAGACCATTCACGGACTGTCGGACCAAGGAAAAACAATTATTTTTTCAACTCATTATTTACAAGAAGCAGACGATGCCGCACAGCGAATCCTATTTTTTACTGATGGACGGCTTGTTGCAGACGACTCACCAATGCAAATCCGCTCAAGAATTCAAAAACAGTCTGTTTCCTTTACGCTTCATTCAAGTGAATCATTGGAAAGGCTGTCTTGTCACCCGGAAGTCGAGAGAGTGATCCATGAGCATGAGAGAACCATCATCCAGACATCAAATACAGATAAAGTGTTGGCGCTGATCTTTCAAGAAAACATCCCAGCACGAGATATTCGAATTGAGCAAGCGACGCTCGATGAGGCATTTCGCCAGCTGGCTGACGGCAACAGGGAGGCGATGTGAGTGAACATGCTGCAAAAGCAAAGCATCGCTGAAATGAAAAGGGTGATTAGGAACAAGTACTTTGTGCTTTGGTCTCTGATCATGCCGATTGCCTTTTATTATTTCTTTACAAATGTAGTGAATACCAACGTCCCTGATCAACGTGCATGGGAAGCCCATTACCTGATGTCGATGACAGTCTTCAGCGTGATGGGTTCCTCTATCATGACGCTTGGCATCCGAATGGTACAAGAACGGTCACAAGGCTGGACCGCCTTTATCCGCCTTACGCCTCTTCCGGATCATATCTATTTATCAGCTCAGATGATCGGCCAAAGTGTCATTCACGTTTTATCGATTACCGTCATATTTCTGTTCGGCGCAATCATCAATGATATTGCCTTGTCACCGTTTGAATGGATGATGAGCGGACTGTGGATTTTGTTTGGCGCATTGCCTTTTTTAGCATTAGGCACACTAATCGGCCTCATGAGAAAAGTAGAAACAGCGGCCGGAATCAGTAATGTGCTTTATATGCTGCTGGCTTTAGGCGGAGGGATGTGGATGCCGTTTGAGGTCATGCCTGACATGATGCAGAGCATTGGCCAGTGGCTTCCGTCTTATCATTTCGGGAGCGGAGCGTGGGAACTTGTCCGGGGTGGGAGTCCGACTTGGAAAAATATTCTGATATTAATCGCTTATATGATGCTCTTCATGCTACTATCTAAATATATAAGAAGAAAACAAGAAGCGGTGTAATACATGAAAAAGGCAATATCTATTTTCCCGAAGGAATTCGGGTTTTTCCCTTATATCTTTCTGGTGTATACGATTATGCCGTTCCTCTCTTTATTAAAAGAATCAGGTGTCAAACAGGGGATCGGATATGGCATGCTGCTCCTTTTTGTAGCGGCATATCGCCAGTTATTCTGCAGCGTGGGCAAAGCTTCGTTTACATATTGGCTTATCGTGCAAATGGCGGTTATTTTGATATATAGTGTGTTTTACAATATCACCTATATATACTTAGGTTTTTTCCCGGCAAACTTTGTTGGTTATTACAAAGAGAAAACGAATTTTAACCGTGCGTTCTGCGCTTTAATCTTTATACTGCTTTTTCCATGCCTATACCAATTTAGCGCGAATTCGGTCTCGCTTCGGGAGCTTTTTTCTGTTCTCCCGTTTCTCGTCATTATGCTCATTTCTCCATTCGGCATTCGTTCTATGTTTCGGAGGATTGAGCTTGAAAATAAGCTTGCACAAGCCAACGAACAGATAAAAGAACTCTCTAAAAGAGAGGAGCGTGTTCGAATCGCCCGTGATCTTCACGATACCCTTGGCCACACCCTGTCGCTGCTTACATTAAAAAGCCAGCTCATTCAGCGGCTGGCTGCATCTGATCCAGAACGGACCAAGCTTGAGGCAAAAGAAATGGAAACCAGTTCACGCTCCGCACTCAAGCAAGTTCGAGAGCTGGTTTCTGATATGAGAACGGTCACGATAACAGAGGAGCTCGTAAACATTCAGCACATATTAAGAGCGGGGAACATTACCTTTCAATACGAAGGAGCCGACGACTTTTCAGCGATATCTCCCGTCACTCAAAATATTATCAGTATGTGTATGCGGGAAGCCGTGACTAACATTATCAAGCACAGCAAAGCAACCCACTGTGCCATCACCATTTCTCAGTTTGCTGACAAAATGAGGATCGTGATACGGGATGACGGAAAGGGAGCGCCGAAGGAGAAAATGTTTGGGAATGGCCTGCGGGGAATGGAAGAACGGCTCATACTCATTGAAGGGGGATTAACGGTTTCAGATCAAAACGGAACGGTTGTGGCACTGACGATTCCGCTTATTAAAAAAGCAGAATGATTGGAGGACGAAAAGAATGATTCGTCTGTTTATTGCTGAGGACCAGCGAATGCTTTTAGGCGCTTTGGGATCTTTGCTTGATTTAGAAGAGGATATGACAGTCATCGGACAAGCATTAAACGGGGAAGAGGCGCTACATGCTATTTTGAAGCTGGAGCCGGATGTATGCATTATGGACATTGAAATGCCGGTTCGAAGCGGGCTGGATGTGGCAGAGGAATTAATGAAAAAAGGCTGCGTCAGCAAGGTCATTATTTTAACCACCTTTGCCCGCCCCGGATATTTTGAACGCGCAGTAAAGGCCGGTGCACATGGCTATCTGCTGAAAGACGGCGAAATTGACGATCTGGCCGATGCCATTCGAAAATGTGTAAAGGGAAAACGTGTCTTCAGCCCCGAGCTGACGTTTAATATGATGCGAGACGAAAATCCGCTAACCGTTAGAGAGCAAGAAATTCTGAGGCTTGCGGCTTTAGGCAAGACAACAAAAGACATTACGCTTGAGCTCTATTTATCTCAAGGCACAGTTCGAAACTATATCTCAGAAATCATCCAAAAGCTTAATGCGAGAAATCGGACAGAAGCCGCCAGCATTGCTGAGGAAAAGGGCTGGATCTAACCATATACTGCACTCCTGGGAGATCGGGAGTGTTTTTGATATGCCACAAATGAAAATATCCCTAGAAAACCCTTTCCTTCCATTGTCAGAATAGTGTACGATATTCATATAGTTATTTTAACTCAGGTCATCAGATGACCTGATCATATATTGGGGATGAGAGAGGGGTTCATCATGAAAGTCTCACTTTTTGTCACTTGTCTTGTTGATATGTTTCAAACAAATGTCGGAAAAGCAACGGTTGAGCTGCTGGAGCGGCTTGGGTGCGAGGTTGATTTTCCGGAAGGGCAGATTTGCTGCGGGCAGCCGGCTTACAACAGCGGCTATGTACATGACGCCAAAAAAGCAATGAAACGGATGATCGAAACGTTTCAGGATTCCGAATATGTTGTCAGTCCTTCCGGTTCCTGCACAACGATGTTCCGGGAGTATCCGCACCTGTTTCAGGATGATCCGAAATGGGCCGATAAAGCGCAAAAGCTGGCGGATAAAACGTATGAACTGACAGATTTTATTGTGAACGTCCTTGGGGTAGAGGATGTCGGCGCGACCCTTCATACAAAAGCGACCTTACATACGTCGTGCCATATGACTAGGCTGTTGGGTGTTCGGGAGGAGCCGATGAAGCTGTTGAGCCATGTGAAGGGCCTGCAGTTTACAGAGCTTCCGGGCAAACATAACTGCTGCGGATTCGGAGGAACGTTCTCCGTCAAGATGGCGCAGATTTCTGAGCAGATGGTCGATGAAAAAGTCGAATGTGTGGAGGAAACGGGAGCAGAGGTGCTGATCGGTGCTGACTGCGGCTGTTTGATGAATATCGGGGGACGGCTTGGCCGAAAAGATAAGAATGTCAAAGTGATGCACATCGCCGAAGTGCTCAACAGCAGATAAAACTGGATACAGAGGGGGAAAGGATCATGGCGATGAAAATCGGTACTGACGCTTTTAAAGAGCGGGTATCACAGGGGATTGATAATGAATTTATGAGAGGCGCTGTTTCGGGTGCACAGGAGCGTCTGCGGACGCGGCGCCTAGAGGCAGCAGAAGAACTGGGAAACTGGGAGGAGTGGCGCTCATTATCAGAGGAAATCAGGCAGCATGTCCTTGAAAACCTTGATTTCTATCTTGGACAGCTTGCCGAAAATGTGGCGAAAAGAGGCGGACATGTCTATTTCGCTGAAACAGCGGAAGAGGCGTCTTCTTATATTCGCGATGTCATTCAAAAGAAGAACGGGAAGAAAATTGTGAAATCTAAATCAATGGTCACAGAGGAAATCAATCTGAATGAGGTGCTGGAGAAGGAAGGCTGTGAAGTCGTAGAAACCGATCTCGGGGAGTATATTTTGCAGATTGATGATCACGATCCGCCGTCACATATCGTAGCGCCCGCCCTTCATAAAAATAAAGAGCAGATACGCGATGTGTTTAAAGAAAGGCTGGACTATCAACATACAGAAAAACCGGAAGAGCTGGTGATGCATGCGCGCGCCATTCTCCGGAAAAAGTTTCTGGAAGCGGATATCGGCATTACCGGCTGTAACTTCGCCATCGCTGACACGGGTTCCGTCAGCCTTGTGACAAATGAAGGAAATGGACGGCTTGTGAGCACCTTGCCGAAAACACAAATTACCGTCATGGGAATGGAGCGGATTGTCCCGTCATTTTCTGAATTTGAAGTGCTCGTCAGCATGCTGACAAGAAGTGCTGTCGGACAGCGGCTGACAAGTTATATTACAGCTTTGACGGGTCCAAAGCTGGAAGGTGAAGTGGACGGTCCGGAAGAATTCCATCTTGTCATCGTTGACAATGGACGATCCAATATCCTTGGAACGGAATTCCAGTCTGTGCTGCAATGTATCCGCTGTGCCGCCTGTATCAATGTCTGTCCTGTGTACCGCCATGTCGGCGGACATTCATACGGCTCAATCTACTCGGGGCCGATCGGAGCGGTTTTATCGCCGTTGCTCGGCGGTTATGACGATTATAAGGAGCTGCCGTACGCATCTTCACTATGCGCTGCTTGTTCAGAAGCCTGCCCGGTCAAAATCCCGCTTCATGAGCTGCTACTCAAGCATCGTCAGAATATCGTCGAAAAAGAAGGCAGAGCGCCGATCAGTGAAAAGCTTGCAATGAAAGCATTCGGACTTGGCGCATCCTCCTTATCGCTTTACAAAATGGGCTCAAAATGGGCGCCGGCCGCCATGACGCCTTTTACAGAGGACGAAAAAATTTCGAAAGGGCCCGGCCCGCTTAAAAATTGGACCCAGATCCGCGACTTCCCGGCACCGCATAAATCGAGATTCAGAGACTGGTTTGCGGACAGAGAAACAAGTGAACGCACGAAGGAGGAGCAGTGATGACAAAGGGAACCATTCAGAATCAAGAGAGCTTTTTAAACCGAATCGCATCCAGCCTTAGCCGTGAAAGAAGAACAGGAGGCGTGGCAGTTCCTGAGTGGGCGCATCAGCCGCAATATAAAACACTTGAAGGATATTCAGCGGATGACTTAGTCAAAGTGCTCAAAAACCATTGTGTCAAAATCCATACAGAGCTGATTGAAACGGATTCAACCGGCCTTTACGATGCCCTTCGCGAGCAAGTCAGCCGCTTTTCCGGAGGCCCTGTCATCATTCCGAAAGACCCCCGCTTTGAAGAATACGGACTGAAAAGCCTGCTCACCAAGGACTGGCCGAGTGAAGGAACGCCGGTCTGGGAGTGGGATGCTGACAAAGGCGAGGAAAATATCAAAAAAGCGGAGCAAGCCAATGTAGGGATTACATTCAGCGAAATTACATTGGCTGAGTCGGGGACGGTTGTCCTCTTCTCCTCAAAAGACATCGGCCGCTCTGTCAGCCTTTTGCCGACGACTTATATTGCGATCGTGCCGAAATCAAGCATTGTACCGAGAATGACACAAGCCAGTGATATCATCCGCCAAAACATTGCGGACGGTGTCACTGTTCCTTCATGTATCAACTACATTACCGGACCGAGTAACTCAGCCGACATTGAAATGGATTTAGTTGTGGGGGTGCACGGACCAGTAAAGGCAGCATATATTCTCGTCTCTGACCGCTGAACTCAGGAAGCCCGGCAGGCATATGCCGGGCTTTTTGCTTGTAAAAACTTCAACTTCCAATTTTTTGGCCGATGAGAAGAGTATGACTTGAAATAGGAGGAAATGCGATGAAAAAATGGCTGATCATAGCGGTTTCACTGGCGATTGCGATTGTTCTGTTTATGTATACAAAAACAGAAGCGAAGGCAGCCGGAATGACACTAGGCTACACGACTGGGGATACGGCTTCATACAATTCTCTTACGAAATATCATACATACATGAATGCCATCGCAACCGATACATTTGCGTTTGAAAAAAACGGACAAATCATTGGCGATGCCCCAAGCAAGCAGCTGACATATGCGAAAAAGAAAAAAATCAAGACATGGGCTGTCATTTCAAACTATAATGATGCCATTTATGACTTTGACGGAGATTTAGCGAGTCGAGTCATGAGTAATAAAACAGCGAAAAAACAATTCACAGATCAGTTAATTACACTGGCCAAAAAGCACTCATATTACGGAATCAATATCGATTTTGAAGCAGTAAATCCAGAAGACCGCGCTGCATACTCGAACTTCATTCAATATGTCTCACAGGCTTTGAACAAGAAACATATTAAAACAATGGTATCCGTTCCGGCCAAAAGCGCCGATGATAAAAATGATGACTGGAGCTGGCCGTATGATTATGCGAAAATCGGCAAATATGCCGACTTCGTACAAGTTATGACCTACGATGAACACGGCATTTGGGGTGAGCCGGGGTCAGTGGCAAGCACAAACTGGATCAAAAGCTCTCTGCAGTTTTCAGTCAAAAAGATCAAAGCCAATAAAGTCATTATGGGAATCCCTGCGTACGGCTATGACTGGGATGTAAAAGACGGAAGTACCAGCACAATAAGGGAATGGAATGAGCTCAAATCCCTCATCAAAAAACAAAAAGCAAAGCCGGCATTCAACAAAAAATCAGGTTCGATGACGTTTTCTTATGTTGACAAAAAGAAGCATAAACATGTCGTGTGGTATGAAAACGAAAAAACCGTTCAAACGAAAAGCCATCTGGCAAAGCAATATAAAATAGCAGGTGTTTCAGTTTACGCATTAGGAAACGAGTCAGAATCCTTTTGGAAAGCCATTCGAAAAGGGACAAAATAACAGTTTCTTTTTTCTCTGAAGTTATTGACAGTTAAAAGAGAAGCACGTATATTATGTTAATATATTCAGATCATAAAATTTGAGTTTTTCAGAAAACTAAAACACATAGATTGGGAGCAGTAAAAGAAAGTGGTCAGAACAGAGAGCTGCGGGGTGGTGCGACGCAGCCTGATTCTTCTTTGAACTCGCCCGGGAGTGGTAAGACGGAACGGAATAGATTGAATATTCCCTATGTTTTAACGGCTAACCTTCGTTACAGGTCAAAAGCAGGATTCTTCATGAAGAATCAACAAGAGTGGTACCGCGGTCAGCCGAAGGCTCGTCGTCTCTTTATCTATTAGATTAGGTAGGAGACGGCGGGCTTTTTTGTTTTTGAAAACGAGAAGGAGAGGTAGAAGAGGATGAAAAACGACAATCAAACGTTAAAACGCACGATGACGTCCCGCCATATTATGATGATGGCGCTGGGCGGAGCAATCGGCGCAGGTTTATTTAAGGGGAGCAGCTCAGCGATCGATGTGGCAGGGCCATCTGTCATTATCGCATATCTGCTCGGCGGGATTATTTTGCTGTTTATTATGCAGGGGCTGGCGGAAATGGCTGTTCGAAATCGTAACGCCAGAACCTTCCGTGATCTTGTCCAGCAGGTATTGGGAAATTACGCCGCTTACTTTTTGGACTGGATCTACTGGAAAATGTGGGTGCTTAACATTGCGGCTGAAGCTGTTGTAGCTGCGATTTTCATTCAATATTGGCTGCCGGGCTGCCCGATCTGGGTGTTGGCATTAGGAATTTCTCTTATCGTCACGATTGTAAACTTGCTTTCTGTTAAAATCTTCGCCGAAACTGAATATTGGCTGGCAATGATCAAGATTACCGTTATTATTATCTTTATTATTCTGGGATTGCTGCTCTTATTTGTATCATTCGGTGATCATACAGCATCCGGATTTTCCAACCTGACAGACCACGGCGGATTTTTCCCGCACGGCGGCACAGGGCTGATCACGGCGATGCTTGTCGTCATCTACTCTTACGGCGGTACAGAAATTATCGGTGTAACGCTTGCAGAGACAAAAAATCCGGAAAAGGTTGTCCCGAAAGCTGTCCGCAGCACACTGACACGGATTGTCGCGTTTTACCTGCTGCCGTTTTTCATCATCGTCAGCTTGATTCCATGGAACCAAGTCAATTCCGTTCCGGAAAGTCCTTTCGTGATGGTCTTTAAAATGGTAGGCATTCCGGGCGCGGATCATATCATGAATGCAGTCATCCTGCTGGCGATCATTTCTTCTATGAATTCAGGTTTATACGGATCATCACGCATTTTATATACACAGGCAAGTGACGGAAGGCTTCCAAAGGTCTTCTCGAAGCTTTCATCGAAAAACGTACCGATGTTTGCGATTCTGATGTGCACTTCTTCTCTCTATATTGGCGTATTGATTTCTCTGTTCGCAGGAAGCCAAACATTTAATTATTTAATGGGATCATTGGGATATACCGTTTTATTCATTTGGCTGATCATCGGATTCGCTCATTTAAAATCGAGAAAACAGCAAACGGAAACACCGGCCTATTATGTAAAATGGTTCCCGTACACGACATGGTTTGCTATTGTGGCATTACTCGCCATTCTAATCGGGGTCATCATGACAACATCAATTGTCATTACCGGCATTACTGCGGCGATCTACCTTTTGATTACAGTTGCATATTTGGTCAAAGGACGCAAGCATCAGTAAATAAGAAACCCTCTTGCCGCATCCGGCAAGAGGGTTTTTATTATTGTGCAGCTTTCTCGTTTATACCAATCGCCGCAGCTTTCTGCGCTTTTGATTTTGTATTCACGAGACAGATGCTCGTGACAATCAGCAGCAGCCCTGCCAAGAGGCTAAGGGTGAGCGGTTCATGCAGGAAAATGGAGCTGGCCACGATTGATATGAGCGGAATCAAAAAAGTATAAGATGCGACCTTGCTTGCTTCTCCTGAACCGACAAGCGTAAAAAAGACAAGCCAGCCGAGCGCGATAACGAATACGGAGATGAACAGCAGGCTCGTGATAAACGGAGCTGTCCATTGGATCGCCGAAAAGCTTTCTGTCCAAAAGCCGGATATAAGCAGAAACACGCTTCCGATCGTCAGCTGCAGAGCGACCATCCAGATGGAATCGACGCGGCTGCCTGTTTTTTTCATATATACCGTTCCGAGCGCCCAGCTGATTGCGGAGCCGAGAGCCAGCAGAACCCCAATGACAGAAATATGCCCGCCAAAGCCCGCAGCACTAATGACGGCTACTCCCGCAAAACCGAGGATGAGTCCGATCACTTTCATTACAAACATGGATTCGCCGAGCCACAGCCAAGAAAATACACCCATCAGAACAGGCTGGAAGAAGACGATTGCAGAAAACAGGCCGGCCGGAAGATAATTCAGCCCGATCGTTTGCAGGCCGTAGAATAATGTAATATTTAAAAGAGCAGAAACAAGATAAATCGGCCACGTTTCTTTTAAGCGTAATTTATGAATACGCGGCAGTGCGACAATGACTAATAAAAGCCCGCCGATCAGCGTTCGGATGCCCGCGAACAATAATGGCGGAGAATAGGCGAGCGCGGCTTTGGACAGCGGCCAATTGACGCCCCACATGATAACGAGAAATGCGAGCAGGAGAGCTGTCCGCGTTTTTGAGAGCTGCTTCATTGTTCATTCACTCCTTGTAGAACTTTTCCATCATATGATACGGTAGAACATAAGATAAATAAAATGAATCTTTTTTATAAGGAGCATAAGTAAATTGTTATGACCATTACACAATTAAAGGTTTTTGTGAAAATAGCTGAAACGGGAAGCTTTACAAAAGCGGGTCAGGCGCTGAACATGACACAGCCGGCTGTCAGCCATGCGATTTCTGCGATCGAAGCTGAGCTTGATGTAAAGCTGATCATTCGTGACCGCCGCAATGGCCTGATGCTGACAGATACGGGAAAACAGATCTTAGTACACATCAGAGAAGTCTTAAAAGGCATTGAAAAAGTTGAGCAGGTAGCAGCAGCGGAAAAAGGGCTTGAACTGGGAACGATCCATATCGGCACATTCTCAACTGCCTCGGCTTATTTTATGCCGAAGCTGATCAGTGAATTTAAACAAAAATATCCGAAACTTGAGCTCGTGCTGCACGAGGGAACTGTAAATGAAGTCAAGGAGTGGCTTCATACGCGGATGATAGATGTCGGCATTCTTCTGTATCCAACAGAGGAGATGGAGTACATCCATTTGAAAAAAGACAAAATGGCTGTCGTGCTCAGGGACGATCATCCGCTTGCCAGTCATTCGGCCATTACGCTGAAAGATCTTGACCATGAACCGATGATCGTCTGTGACGGAGGCTATGAATCACCATTTGTCGATATGTTCAGGCAGGCGGGCGCTACGCTACACCCAGCTTTCACGGTCTATAACATCAACACCTCGATCAGTATGATCAGAGAAGGACTGGGTCTCGCGATTTTATCAGAAATGTCCATGTCGGGGATGCCGCTTCCGGAGCATGTGGTGACCCGGGAATTGGACCCGCAGGTATACCGTGATGTGCAGCTTGCTGTTCCGTCGCTAAAGGAGGCTTCTCTGGCGGCTAAGCTCTTTATTGAGATGGCTAAGGAGCTGTTTGGAGCAGAATAGCGGGCCAAACCGTTCGTTTTACATTGTTCGAATTTCATCGAATCAAATTCTTTTATTCCTGAATGCAGTTGTGTTATGGTGTGATAGAAGTTCTTTCAATCATGACCTGACAGCTTTGGGCTGTTTACTGATAACACATTTGCAAAGGAGAACAATATGTCTAACAACCAACGCAAAGATACCTTGCTTTCTGTCTTGAATTTATCTCCGGTTGTTCAGGGAGGAACGATTGCAGAATCATTCCGAAACAGCATGGACTTGGCGCGCCGGGCAGAGGAATGGGGCTATCACCGTTACTGGCTTGCTGAACATCATAATATAGAAGGTGTTGCAAGCTCCGCCACTGCAGTTTTGATTGGCCATATTGCCGGAGGCACGAAGAAAATCCGCGTCGGTTCCGGCGGCATTATGCTCCCGAACCACTCTTCATTAGTCATTGCTGAACAATTCGGCACACTGGAAACACTGTATCCCGGGCGGATTGATCTGGGGCTTGGACGTGCGCCGGGAACAGACCAATTGACAGCCAGAGCGCTCCGCAGAAACATCAACAGCGGGGAGGATTTTCCAGAACAATTAGAGGAACTGCGCAATTATTTTAAACCGTCAGGAAATGTGCGCAATCAAGTTCGCGCCATTCCCGGAGAGGGCATAGATGTGCCGATTTGGCTGCTGGGCTCAAGCGGCTTCAGCGCCCGTCTGGCTGGTGAACTAGGTCTTCCGTTTGCCTTTGCCGCTCATTTCTCACCGGCGAATACGGTTCCTGCATTGGAGCTTTACCGCAATTCTTTCACGCCGTCAGACGTGCTCGACGAACCGTATGCGATGGTCGGTGTCACCATTATCGCGGCAGATACAAACGAGAAAGCGCAGCACCTTGCGACTTCGCATTATCAAAGGTTTCTTGATCTTGTCCGCGGTACGCCGAACCAGCTTAAACCGCCTGTTGAGGATATGGATCAAATCTGGAGCCCGTATGAAAAAGCGATGGTCAATGAGCAGCTGAGCTCCACGATTGTCGGAGGTCCGGAAGAAGTGAAGGCGAAGCTTGAAGATTTCGTCAAAACGACACAGGCTGACGAAATTATGGTTAACTCAGAAACCTTTGAACACGCAGACAGAATGCGTTCGTTTGAAATCATCGCTGACGTTTGGAAAAACAGATAACAGCTATAAAAAAAAGCAATGTAGCGGGGAGACCCATACATTGCTTTTTTTATTCATTCAGTTTTCGTGCGGACTGGCGAATGATCAACTCAGGCTCAAATATGACATCCTCTTGCTTCGGCTTTTTATGCTCTAAGCAGTCAATGACATATTTGGCGGCTGCTTTTCCAAGCACTGATTTCGGATGTTTGACAGAGGTTAGTTTCACTTCTGAGATTTGGGCGAAATGTGAATCATCATACCCGACGATAGACATATCTTCCGGCACTTTAAGATCCATCTCCCTCAGCATATCAATCACCTTCAGCGCAATTTCATCGTTATAACAAAGAATGGCTGTCGGCATGTGCTTGCTGTTTTTCTCCAGTGTGGCTTTTACTTTCTCCAGAAGTTTTGATTCTTTTTCTTCCGTTGTAAATGTCACGATCATATCCGGAGAAGGAAACAACTCACGCTCCCGGTGCGCCTGTATAAATCCGTTCATCCGTTTCACGCCTTGTGTGTCATCAGCTTTAAAAATACCCATCATATGCGTGTGGCCGAGAGAAAGCAAATGCTCCGCCGCCATCATCCCGCCTTTCACATCATCCAAGGTAAAACTTGGCGCGGCAAGCTCGGCATATGACGCGTTAATCATCGCAAAAGGAATGCCGTTTTTCTCCAAGTTCAGATAATAGCCGATGTTTGGGGTTTGAAGGGCGCTTTTTGTCGGTTCTACGATGAGTCCGTCAATATGCTGGGACAGCAGGTTTTCTAAGCCTCTTCTTTCATTGTCCGGGTTGTTGTTTGTGCTTGTCAAAAGCATAGAATACCCCTGCTCGCTTAAATAGGACTCGATTCCTCTGATGATGCTCGGGAAAATATAGTCTGATATGTAAGTTGTCAAAACACCGATCGTTTTATTGGAATGCAGCGCTGACTTAGCAGAGCGTGAAGCGACAAAGGTGCCTCCGCCTTGCACGCTGTACAGCAGACCTTGTGATACGAGGTCTCCGATCGCTTTGCGGATGGTATGCCGGCTGACGCCGAATTGCTGCATTAATTCGTTTTCGGTAGGGATTTTTTGATCGGGCAGTATTTTGCCTTGATTAATCCAAGAACTGATTTCTTCTTTTACTTGCGCGTATTTTGGTAACATATCCATTCCTCCAAAATGTATACGGACAAATTTCAGTATATCACAGCGTTCTTTGTAAGAAAACATTGACAGAAAATGCAAACAAGATTATTCTATATTTGTACGTACTAATTAAATGTAATTTTCGTTAAATTTTAATATAAGTACGTACAATTGAAAAGTATAATGTAAACGCTTTACTCAACATTCGGGAGGGCAGGGAAATGAAGAATACTCCAACACAATTAGAACCAAATGTTCCTGTAACAAGAAGCCATTCAATGGGATTTGTCATTTTGATCTCATGTGCGGCGGGGCTTGGCGGCTTATTGTATGGCTATGACACGGCAGTGATTTCTGGCGCTATCGGTTTTCTGAAAGATTTATACAGCCTGAGTCCGTTTATGGAGGGACTTGTCATTTCAAGCATTATGATTGGAGGAGTTGTGGGCGTCGGGATATCCGGATTTTTAAGTGACAGATTCGGCCGGAGAAAAATTTTAATGACAGCCGCTTTGTTATTTGCGATATCAGCAATCGTTTCAGCGCTTTCTCAAGACGTGTCCACCTTAATCATTGCAAGGATTATCGGGGGGCTGGGAATCGGGATGGGCTCATCGCTCTCTGTTACGTATATTACAGAAGCGGCACCGCCCGCCATACGCGGAAGTTTATCTTCGTTATATCAGCTCTTTACGATACTGGGTATTTCTGCAACATACTTTATTAATCTAGCTGTGCAGCGGTCCGGAACATACGAATGGGGCGTGCACACCGGCTGGAGATGGATGCTTGCTTATGGAATGGTGCCGTCCGTCATCTTTTTCCTTGTCCTTCTCGTCGTCCCGGAAAGTCCGAGATGGCTGGCGAAAGCGGGCAAATCAAATGAAGCTTTAAAGATCCTGACACGTATTAATGGAGAAACTGTTGCAAAAGAAGAATTAAAGAACATTGAGAACTCATTAAAAATAGAACAAATGGGGTCGCTCTCCCAGCTGTTTAAGCCGGGTCTCAGAAAGGCGCTTGTCATTGGAATCCTGCTGGCGCTCTTTAACCAAGTCATCGGCATGAACGCCATTACTTACTACGGGCCGGAAATCTTTAAAATGATGGGATTCGGGCAAAATGCCGGATTTGTGACAACTTGTATCGTCGGGGTTGTAGAAGTCATCTTTACCGTTATTGCGGTGTTGCTGATTGATAAAGTCGGACGAAAAAAACTGATGTCCATCGGTTCTGCTTTTATGGCTATTTTTATGATTTTAATCGGGACGTCGTTTTACTTTGAGTTAACAAGCGGGATCATGATGATCGTCCTTATATTAGGTTTTGTCGCTGCTTTCTGTGTCTCGGTCGGACCGATCACATGGATTATGATTTCTGAAATCTTCCCGAACCATCTGCGTGCGCGGGCCGCGGGCATTGCGACCATCTTTTTATGGGGAGCAAACTGGGCGATCGGACAGTTTGTGCCAATGATGATCGATTCTTTCGGGCTCGCCTATACATTTTGGATCTTTGCGGTGATTAACATCCTTTGTTTCCTGTTTGTCGTTACGATCTGTCCGGAAACGAAGAACAAATCGCTTGAGGAAATTGAAAAGCTTTGGATAAAATGAAAACGCTTTAATGAAACAGCCCTTTCTACGGGAAGGGCTGTTTATATTGGGATGCACCATTTGGCGCTTTCTGTATAAGATAAAGATATATAGGATAAAATATTGCTGGATAAAACGACGCGGCATGAAAACTCTGCGAATATTGTCGATGAATTGGCTCTTAACAGTTGAATAAACAATTCCACCCTGTTAAAATAATTAAAGAAAGCAGAAATGATTTTTTTTGGCTATGACGGGACGTTTTTTGTCATAGCGGGACATATAATGTCCAGCAAAAAAGGAAGGAACGTTTGAGTCATGAACCAGTTAATACAAGCTCAAAAAAAATTATTGCCTGATCTTCTGCTCGTTATGCAAAAGAGGTTTGAAATCTTGCAGTATATCAGGCTGACAGAACCCATCGGGCGAAGAAGCCTGTCTGCCAGTCTCGAAATCAGCGAGCGTGTGCTGAGGGGCGAGGTTCAGTTTTTAAAGGAACAGAACCTGGTCGATATTAAGACAAACGGCATGACATTGACAGAAGAGGGCTATGAACTGCTTTCTGTTTTGGAAGATACGATGAAAGATGTTTTAGGTTTGACTCTTTTGGAAAAGACATTAAAAGAACGTTTAAATCTGAAGGATGCCATTATCGTATCCGGAGACAGCGATCAATCCCCATGGGTCAAAAAAGAAATGGGAAGAGCGGCTGTCGCATGTATGAAAAAAAGATTTTCAGGCAAAAATATCGTCGCTGTAACTGGCGGTACGACAATTGAAGCTGTCGCCGAAATGATGACGCCGGATTCTAAAAACCGCGAGCTTTTGTTTGTGCCTGCAAGAGGCGGTTTAGGCGAAGACGTGAAAAACCAGGCGAACACCATATGCGCGCATATGGCGGAGAAGGCTTCAGGCACTTACCGGCTTTTGTTTGTTCCGGGACAGCTGTCACAAGGCGCCTATTCATCTATTATTGAAGAGCCTTCTGTCAAAGAGGTGCTGAACACCATTAAATCAGCGAGTATGCTGGTTCATGGAATCGGCGAAGCTAAAACTATGGCTCAGCGCAGAAACACGCCTTTAGAAGACTTAAAGAAAATAGATGATAACGACGCGGTGACAGAAGCGTTCGGCTACTATTTTAACGCGGACGGCGAAGTGGTTCACAAAGTGCATTCTGTCGGAATGCAGCTGGATGACATAGACGCCATTCCCGATATTATTGCGGTAGCGGGCGGATCATCAAAAGCCGAAGCGATCGAGGCTTACTTTAAAAAGCCACGCAACACGGTTCTCGTCACAGACGAAGGAGCCGCTAAGAAGTTATTAAGGGATGAATAATCCCTCAATATAAATATCTCTCACTTATTTAAAGGAGGAAACAATCATGGCAGTAAAAGTCGGTATTAACGGTTTTGGTCGTATTGGACGTAACGTATTCCGCGCAGCATTAAACAATCCTGAAGTTGAGGTAGTAGCGGTTAACGATTTAACAGATGCTAACATGCTGGCTCACCTTTTACAATATGATTCTGTACACGGAAAATTAGACGCTGAAGTTTCAGTTGACGGTAACAACCTTGTTGTTAACGGCAAAACAATTGAAGTTTCTGCAGAACGCGATCCTGCTAAACTTAGCTGGGGCAAACAAGGCGTTGAAATCGTAGTTGAATCTACTGGTTTCTTCACAAAACGCGCAGACGCTGCGAAACACTTAGAAGCTGGCGCGAAAAAAGTAATCATCTCTGCTCCTGCTAACGAAGAAGATATCACAATCGTTATGGGTGTTAACGAAGATAAATACGATGCGGCTAACCACGATGTTATCTCTAACGCATCTTGCACAACAAACTGCCTTGCGCCGTTTGCAAAAGTACTTAACGATAAATTCGGCATCAAACGCGGTATGATGACAACTGTTCACTCTTACACAAACGATCAGCAAATCCTTGATCTTCCGCACAAAGACTACCGTCGTGCGCGTGCAGCAGCTGAAAACATCATCCCAACATCAACTGGTGCTGCTAAAGCAGTTTCTCTAGTTCTTCCTGAACTAAAAGGCAAACTGAACGGTGGAGCAATGCGTGTTCCAACTCCAAACGTTTCTCTAGTTGACTTGGTTGCTGAACTGAACCAAGAAGTAACAGCTGAAGAAGTAAACGCAGCTCTTAAAGAAGCGGCTGAAGGCGACCTTAAAGGAATCCTTGGCTACAGCGAAGAGCCATTAGTTTCTGGCGACTACAACGGAAACAAAAACTCTTCTACAATCGATGCTCTTTCTACAATGGTTATGGAAGGCAGCATGGTAAAAGTAATCTCTTGGTACGATAACGAAAGCGGCTACTCTAACCGCGTTGTTGACCTTGCAGCTTACATCGCAAAAAAAGGTCTTTAATTTATAGCTGAAAAAGGACCTGACTTGGTTCTTTCGAATAGAAGCGCTATAATGAAAGCGGACAAGGGAAGGGGACGGACTCCCTTTCCCTTTTTCCATGAAGACCGGCTTTCAGAAAACGCTCTGTGATAGAGAAACGACCGCGTTTTAAGCAGCTTTGCCGGTGCTTTCGCCTAAGGCCGCTGCCCTGGCTTTTAGACGAACTGCCCTGTGCCGAAAAAGACTGCGATCTGCCCTAGCGGAGTTATCGCTTGAACAGACGGTTTCACGTTTTTCGTGCTGTATGCAAACCATTTTGAAGGAGGATCTCCTAGGCATGAATAAAAAAACTCTCAAAGACATCGACGTAAAAGGCAAAGTTGTATTCTGCCGCGTTGACTTTAACGTTCCAATGAAAGACGGGGAAGTAACAGACGATACACGTATCCGTGCTGCGCTTCCAACAATCAAACACCTTGCAGACCAAGGCGCAAAAGTCCTTCTTGCGAGCCACTTAGGCCGCCCGAAAGGCGAAGTGGTTGAGGAGCTTCGTTTAACTCCTGTCGCTGCACGTCTCGGCGAACTGCTTGGCAAAGAAGTGAAAAAAGCGGATGAAGCATACGGCGATGCTGTAAAAGCACAAATTTCCGAGATGAAGGACGGAGACGTTCTTGTATTGGAAAACGTACGTTTCTATCCTGGTGAAGAGAAAAATGACCCTGAGCTTGCAAAAGCATTTGCTGAGCTTGCAGATGTATATGTAAATGACGCATTCGGTGCTGCCCACCGTGCTCACGCATCTACAGCTGGAATTGCCGAGCATCTGCCAGCAGTTGCAGGTTTCTTAATGGAAAAAGAGCTTGATGTACTTGGAAAAGCGGTTTCCAATCCTGACCGCCCATTCACAGCGATCATCGGCGGAGCGAAAGTAAAAGACAAAATCGGTGTAATCGAAAGTCTTCTTGATAAAGTAGACAACCTGATCATCGGCGGAGGTCTTGCTTATACTTTCGTAAAAGCGCTTGGCTATGAAGTCGGTAAATCTCTTCTTGAAGAGGATAAAATCGAGCTTGCGAAATCATTTATGGACCGCGCTAAAGAAAAAGGCGTTAACTTCTACATGCCTGAAGATGTACTCGTTGCAGATGATTTCTCTAACGATGCAAACGTGAAAATTGTGCCGATCTCTGAAATCCCTAGTGATTTAGAAGCAATCGACATTGGTACGAAAACACGCGAAACGTATGCTGACGTCATCAAAAACAGCAAACTTGTCGTGTGGAACGGACCAATGGGTGTATTCGAAATCGACTTGTTCGCTCAAGGAACAAAAGCGGTTGCGGAAGCATTGGCAGAGGCGAAAGATACATACTCTGTCATCGGCGGAGGAGACTCTGCGGCAGCGGTTGAAAAATTCGGCCTTGCTGACAAAATGAGCCACATCTCAACAGGCGGCGGCGCATCCCTTGAGTTTATGGAAGGCAAAGAGCTTCCAGGGGTAGCTGCACTGAACGATAAATAATCTCAAAACTGCTATAAGGAAGTGGAACAGATGAGAAAACCAATTATCGCCGGTAACTGGAAAATGAACAAAACACTCGGCGAAGCTGTCAGCTTCGTTGAAGAAGTGAAATCTTCCATTCCAGCAGCAGACAAAGCTGAAGCTGTTGTTTGCGCGCCAGCGCTTTTCTTAGAAAAGCTTGCTTCTGCTGTGAAAGGCACTGACCTAAAAGTCGGCGCTCAAAACATGCACTTCGAAGAAAGCGGCGCGTTCACAGGCGAAATCAGCCCGGTTGCTCTGAAAGATCTTGGCGTTGACTACTGCGTCATCGGCCACTCTGAGCGCCGTGAAATGTTCGCTGAAACTGATGAAACAGTTAACAAAAAAGCACACGCAGCTTTCAAACACGGCATTGTGCCGATCATCTGTGTAGGTGAAACGCTTGAAGAGCGTGAAGCCGGCAAAACAAATGATCTTGTTGCTGACCAAGTGAAAAAAGGCCTTGCTGGTCTTTCTGAAGAACAAGTTGCTGCTTCTGTTATTGCGTATGAGCCAATCTGGGCAATCGGAACAGGCAAATCTTCTACAGCGAAAGATGCGAATGACGTGTGTGCGCATATCCGTAAAACCGTCGCTGAAAGCTTCAGCCAAGAAGCTGCAGACAAGCTTCGCATCCAATATGGCGGAAGCGTAAAGCCTGCAAACATTAAAGAATATATGGCAGAGTCCGATATTGACGGTGCTTTGGTCGGCGGCGCGAGCCTTGAGCCACAGTCATTCGTTCAATTATTGGAGGAAGGTCAATATGAGTAAAAAACCAGCTGCACTCATCATTCTTGATGGGTTCGGATTACGTAACGAAACAGTAGGGAACGCAGTCGCTTTAGCGAAAAAACCGAATTTTGACCGCTATTGGAACCAGTATCCTCATCAAACATTGACTGCTTCAGGCGAGGCTGTAGGTCTTCCTGAAGGGCAAATGGGGAACTCCGAAGTAGGTCACTTAAATATCGGTGCGGGACGTATTGTGTACCAAAGCTTAACACGCGTAAATGTTGCCATTCGTGAAGGAGAGTTCGAACGCAATCAAACATTCCTTGACGCAATCAGCAACGCGAAAGAAAACAACAAAGCCTTGCACCTGTTCGGTCTTTTATCTGACGGAGGCGTGCACAGCCATATCAATCATTTATTCGCACTGTTAAAGCTTGCGAAAAAAGAAGGGCTGACAAAGGTTTATATCCATGGCTTCCTTGACGGCCGTGATGTAGGTCCGCAGACAGCGAAAACGTACATCAACCAGCTGAACGATCAAATCAAGGAAATCGGTGTGGGTGAAATCGCCAGCATTTCCGGACGTTACTACTCTATGGACCGCGACAAACGCTGGGACCGTGTAGAAAAAGCGTACCGCGCAATGGCGTACGGCGAAGGCCCTTCTTACCGCAGCGCCCTGGATGTTGTTGATGATTCATATGCAAATGGTATCTACGATGAATTCGTGATTCCATCTGTCATCACAAAAGAAAACGGTGAGCCTGTTGCGAAAATCCAAGACGGCGATTCTGTGATTTTCTATAATTTCAGACCGGACCGCGCCATCCAGATTTCCAACACGTTCACAAACAAAGACTTCCGTGACTTCGACCGCGGCGAGAATTATCCAAAGAACCTGTATTTCGTCTGCCTGACTCACTTCAGTGAAACAGTTGACGGCTATGTAGCGTTTAAACCGATAAATCTTGATAACACAGTCGGAGAAGTATTATCTCAGCACGGGTTAAAACAGCTTCGAATTGCAGAAACTGAAAAGTATCCGCACGTCACGTTCTTTATGAGCGGCGGCCGTGAAGCTGAATTCCCGGGTGAAGAGCGTATTCTCATCAACTCGCCTAAAGTTGCAACGTATGACTTGAAGCCTGAGATGAGTGCGTATGAAGTGAAAGACGCGCTTGTCAAAGAAATTGAAGCTGACAAGCATGACGCGATCATTCTTAACTTCGCAAACCCTGATATGGTCGGCCACTCCGGAATGGTTGAACCAACAATTAAAGCAATTGAAGCAGTGGACGAATGCTTGGGCGAAGTTGTTGACGCGATCCTTGCTAAAGGCGGACACGCTATCATTACCGCTGATCACGGTAATGCTGACATTCTGATTACAGAATCAGGCGAACCGCACACTGCGCATACAACAAACCCAGTCCCTGTGATTGTAACGAAAGAAGGCATTACGCTGCGTGAAGGCGGAATCCTAGGCGACCTTGCACCAACGTTATTAGACCTTCTTGGTGTTGAAAAACCGAAAGAAATGACAGGAACATCTTTAATTCAAAAATAATTTGAAAATCAAAAGGAGAGACAAAACTCATGCCATACATTGTTGATGTTTATGCACGCGAAGTATTAGACTCCCGCGGCAACCCAACAGTTGAAGTTGAAGTATATACAGAAACAGGAGCTTTCGGCCGCGCATTAGTGCCAAGCGGAGCTTCTACAGGTGAATACGAAGCGGTTGAGCTTCGTGACGGCGACAAAGACCGTTACCTTGGAAAAGGCGTGTTAACAGCTGTTAACAACGTAAACGAAATCATTGCTCCAGAGCTTCTTGGCTTTGATGTAACTGAACAAAACGCAATCGACCAGCTTTTAATCGAGCTTGACGGTACTGAAAACAAAGGCAAACTTGGTGCGAACGCAATCCTTGGCGTATCTATGGCTTGTGCGCGTGCTGCTGCTGATTTCTTACAGATTCCTCTTTACCAATACCTTGGAGGATTCAACTCAAAAACGCTTCCTGTACCGATGATGAACATCGTAAACGGCGGAGAGCATGCTGATAACAACGTGGATATTCAAGAATTCATGATCATGCCTGTAGGTGCTCCTAACTTCCGTGAAGCACTTCGCATGGGCGCTCAAATCTTCCACAGCCTGAAATCAGTATTAAGCGCAAAAGGCTTAAACACTGCTGTAGGTGACGAAGGCGGATTCGCTCCAAACCTTGGTTCTAACGAAGAAGCGCTTCAAACAATCGTTGAAGCAATCGAAAAAGCCGGCTTCAAACCTGGCGAAGAAGTTAAACTTGCTATGGATGCTGCATCTTCTGAGTTCTACAACAAAGAAGACGGCAAATACCATCTGTCTGGCGAAGGCGTTGTGAAAACATCTGCTGAAATGGTTGACTGGTATGAAGAGCTTGTTTCTAAATACCCAATCATCTCTATCGAAGACGGACTTGACGAAAACGACTGGGAAGGCCACAAGCTTCTTACTGAGCGTCTTGGTAAAAAAGTTCAGCTTGTTGGTGACGACCTCTTCGTTACAAACACGAAAAAACTTTCTGAAGGTATTAAAAACGGCGTAGGCAACTCTATCCTGATCAAAGTAAACCAAATCGGTACATTGACTGAAACATTCGATGCGATCGAAATGGCGAAACGCGCAGGCTACACAGCCGTTATCTCTCACCGTTCTGGTGAAACTGAAGACAGCACAATCGCTGACATCGCTGTGGCAACAAACGCAGGACAAATCAAAACAGGTGCTCCGTCTCGTACGGACCGTGTTGCGAAATACAACCAGCTTCTTCGCATCGAAGATCAGTTGGCTGAAACTGCTCAATACCACGGTATCAACTCTTTCTACAACTTAAACAAGTAATAAAATGACCGCCGGGATTTTCTCGGCGGCTTTTTTTTATGCTTTCAGAGATCCAAATAAAGCCTCACCATATCACGGCATTGAATGCCGTTTTCAAAAATCTCCTCGTCGTAGTGTCTGATAAAAAAATCATGGTCGATCGCTTGAAGGCGAAATCCGCATTTTTGATATAGAGACAATTGATGGATGCTTGAATTTCCAGTACCTATTTCAATCACCTTTGCTCCCATGTGTTTCGCTTTTTCAATGGCGTCGAGGATAAGAAGCTTGCCAATGCCCTGTTTTTGCATTGTTTGTTTTACTGCGATGTTAACGATTTCTACCGTTTGTGGCCTAGTTGTGATGATCACGTATACACCAGCTAATTCGCCTGATATATAACCTGTGTAGCATTCTCCTCTGACCAAGTAGTCATCAACAATTTCTTTTGACGGATCGGCGAGCAGCAGAAGCTCATACAGCGCTTGATCAAAGTTTGTTGCTTTTTGAATGGTGAGGTGTTGCATTATCATTCCACCTTTTCATAGTTTATAGAGATATTTTCATGATTTTCTCCAATTTCTTACCATTCTATTATAAAATATGTAACATAGGAAATAAGCACAAAATATAGCGGGTAACAAACAGGAGGAAAGCCACATGTTTTGTAAGGAATGCGGTCAAAAAAATAATGAAGGAGCCAAGTTTTGTAAACAATGCGGCACCCCGATCGGAGGGGGCAGCAAACAGGCGAATCAAGAAACAGCTAGCACTGCAGAAACAAGGCAGGTTTCGCGAAAACCGATCCCTAAGAAAACCATCATTTTATGGAGCAGCATTGCCGCGGCGTGCGTTATATTATTCGCCGCATATAAAACCGGAGCGTATTTTACTTCAAAGGATAGGTTAGTTAACAAGTTTGAACAGGCCGTAAATGATGAGGATCAGGACCAAATCGCGACTCTACTTACACCGGTAAATGACAATCTTAAACTCACTAAAAATAATGTAAAACCGTTTCTTACATATTTGAAGGATCATCCAGACAAAAAAGATGAACTTTTTGCATCGCTGCGGGATGAAACAGCCCAGAAGGATATCGTATATGCGGAAAAAGACGGGAAAAGCCTGCTGGTATTTGACCATTATGACTTAAAGGTAGCACCTGTTTATTTTGAAGTGAGCAGCAATTATAAAAATACCGATCTATATGTCAATAAAGAGGAAGCCGGATCTGTAAAGAAAGCAGATCAAGCACAAACCCTTGGTCCGTACATTCCCGGCGAATATACAGTCTCAGCCAAACTGAAAAACGATGTCGTCGATCTTGTGAAAAAGGAAGACATTCAGGCGGTTGGCGATAGCAGCTTTCGTGTTGATCTCTCATTGGAAGCAGACGATGTGACATTCAGCTTAGCGGATGACATCAAGAGCGGGAAGGGAGATTTGCTGATTAACGGTAAATCAATTCATAAAGATCCGTTCAAAACTTTTACATATGGCCCTCTTTTGACTGATGGCAGTATGACGGCGACTGTGAAAACTGACTTTCCATGGGGAAAGCAAATGACTGATGCAATGCCAATTACAGGTAGCGACATGAAGATGAGATTAGTTCCTGATAAAGAAACAAAAGAAAACATCATAGAAACCATTAATAAGGCGACTGAGCAATACACGGCTGCCTTTTCCAATGGGAAAACCGAACAGATGACAAAAGCTGTATCCGATGTTAAAGCTCAAACGAAAAAACAAATTTCAGAGATGAAGAGCAATCATATGTATTATAAGGATAAATATATAGAAACAGATTACGATCTTGATTCATTTGCTATTTCACAAAGTGACAAGGGACAATGGATTGTTTCAGTGAACGGAAATGAACTTCACGAATCAGCTTATTTTGATGATTATACAGAACCTGAGATGAAACAAGAACATACAGCTTATCGTTATTATTTGTCGTATGATAAAAAACAAAAAGAATGGAAGCTTGAGAGTGCGGAGACCACTTCTGATTCCATAGGAGACCATATAAAAACTCTTAAAAATGAAAATCCTAAAATATACACCTCCGCTTGGGCGTCATCAAATGAGGCCAAAGTTAATTCCGACACACTTACAAAAGAGCAAGTGACATCATTTATGGTTGATTATCTGACAAATCAATCAAGTGCTGTGAGTTTAAATGAATTTGCAGTGATGGAAGGTAATTTGGAAAAAGGAAGCACATTATATGCTGATCAGCAGAAACTAGTTAAGAAATTGTATAGCGAGGGGACGACTGAAGTATTTATTGATGTAGAGGTCAAAAGCTTTAGCCAAAGCGGCTCGAATATTACAATTAAAACATACGAAGAATTCGAAATCACAAAATCAGGCGGCAGTCCAAAGCTCAGAACATATAACTGGACCTATACCGGCGTAGTGAAGAACGGAAGAATTTACTTAACGTCTATTCAATAAAACAATCCCATCACCAGCAGGTGATGGGATTGTTTTTAAAAGAGCATATAACGGAAAATTTCTTTGACATAGTGTTCGATAATAAGCTGAAATGTAACGCAGATGATCAGATAAATCACAATCGTTGAGTAAATGACATCAATTTTCCCTTTATATGAATGCTGGTAACTGCTCAGCATCGCAGGAGGAATGGCGAAGAATGCACCGATTAAACCAATGGCTAATATAGTAAAGCAAATGTCTGTATGTAATAAAAAGAAGAAAAGGGCAAGAATCAAAATAGCCGTAAAAGGAATAAGAAATGCTCCGAATCTTGAGAATGAATCCTTGAAAGACACTTGGTTTCCCGCGATTTTCAGGGCGAAAAAGATGCATGCATGCAGGCCAAATAGAAATAAAATAAAATAAATGGTTGGCTCTAAGAAGATTGCTGTAAAGCTTACGCTTCCGGGACCGTCTGAAAAAAGAATATAAAACATCAAAGGGGTCAGCAAACTGAAAAGAACCATCGTAATGATTGCGCTGATCAGCTGTTCTCCGCCTGTTGCTTTACATTCCTGATAAGGGCGTTTCAGGACGGATAAGACAAATGAACCGAACTGTTTTGCTGCTTGCTTTGCAGCGGCTCCAGTTTGAGCTGCATGCTGGTGGCCTGATTGACCGGGGAGCGGTGATCCGCATTTCTCACAAAAATTTCCGCCATCTGTTTGATGGCCGCATTGAGGACAATACATAAAATAACTCCTTTATCTGTAATATAGGGAAAATAGACTAATAGTTTTATTATAAAAGAAAAAAGTTGTAAAGTAATCAATATTCATACAAAAAAAGACACGAGCCCGATAGCAGCTGTGTCTTTTTTTATCTAGTTATTAATATATTTCTCAAATACATCCCCAAAATCCTTAATATGATACTGCGAGCGAACGGATGTCAGCCAAGTGAATCCGAATTCGGTCAGCTCTTTGTATTGCGTTTCAATATTAACGTGCTCAGGGCGGGTATGGTGAAGAATCGTCACTGCTTTATCTAAGCTTTGCTCCGCTTGATTGATTAAAATGTCATTTTCATAGGTTGTTTCAGCGATGCGAAGCAGTGCTTTATAAAGGTCTTTTAACTTTTCAATCTGGTCTTTGTGGACATCAATGTCGAATTGTTCTCCGCCCAGCTTAAACTTTATTTCAACATCCAAATCGACTTTTCCGGCAGTTTCAAGAAAAACGTCAGAGATTTTATATTGCGAATAAGGATAGCGTTTCAACGTTCGTTTCGAGGAAGTGGCGCGTTCGCCGTCTACATGGATCAGGGCCAGGTTCGTAAAGCAATACTCGTCTGCTTTTGTTTTAATCAAGAAATAAATTTTCTCATTATCTTCATGCATGACATAATCATCTGCGTCTGTTTTGTCATAGTCCTGAGGTTCGATAATTTTTCCGATATCAGATAAGCCCAAGGCATCTGCCGCAATTTTTTTGAACATCTGTATACGTCCTTCCTATTCAATTTGTCACTTCATTGTAGCATGGCGCGTTTCTGACAGGCTATAAAGGTTTACCGGGAAATCGCCTCCGGGTAAAAGGGTGGAGAATCATTCTATTTCCTGTGCAGAGACTATCAACAAGGAGGTATATGATGTTCTCATTCATTGTTCACGTCTTCATTTCTTTATTCGCAGTATCGAATCCGATCGGAAACGTACCGATATTTCTGACGCTGACAGAAGGCTATACTGCAGCGGAAAGAAAAGCAATTGCCCGGAAGGCAGCTATTTTATCCTTTTTTATTCTCGCGGCTTTTTTGGTTTTCGGCCATCTTATCTTTAAACTGTTTGATATCAACATTCACGCGCTCCGAGTGGCGGGCGGCATATTCATTTTCGGCATTGCCTATAATCTATTGAATGCGAAAGAATCACACGTGCAATCTCTTCACCATGATGAACATAAGGAAAGCAAGGAAAAAGCGGATATATCAGTCACACCTTTATCCATTCCGATTATTGCTGGGCCCGGAACGATTGCAACAGTGATGAGCCTTTCCGCCGGTCATAGCGGCATTGGTCATTATGCGGCTGTCATGATCGGCATAGCCGCCGTTATTGCCCTGACCTTTCTCTTTTTCCACTATTCTGCTTTTATCAGCAGCAAACTCGGAAAAACCGAGATGAATGTGATTACCAGACTGATGGGATTAATCTTAGCCGTGGTTGCGGTCGGGATGATTGGTGCCGGGCTGAAAGGCATGTTTCCGGTCTTAACCTCATGATGCAAAAAGCAGCTCTCTTATTTTAGAGAGCTGCTTTCTTTTGTTTTCGGCACATACCGAAAGACTTCCTCACTCTCAAAAAATTCAATCAACCTGCTTAGCCAATCATAGTAATGAAGCCATTCTTTTAATTCATTCAGCAGCTGATTGACTTTCTCTTCCGCTTCCGGGGTAAGCCCGTCCCTTTGTAAAAGATCACTCAGCTCCCGGTTTAATTTTTTATACAGCACTTTGTTTTTGCTCACGACCTTTGTCCAATTCGCCGCGAATAAAGAAATGAAGGTTTGATAATAATCCTGCTCGACGTCATAAAGGTCTTTTCGTACGCCTTTTTCAAACACCTTTTCGGCGATATTGGCATCGATCATTTCCCGGACAACCTGGCTCATCCGTGTTTTGCTCATGCCAGTTGCCTCAGAGAGCTCGCTTAAGGTCATTGGTTTTCGATTCATATAAATAATTCCGAGCACACGTCCGACAGTTGAAGGCATTCCAAACGTATGCATATTTTCGGCAATCTTCTCAATGAGATGCTCTTCAGCATGTTCAATGATGTCGAGAGCGGTTTTTTTCACAGCTGATCATCCCTTCAAATGGCAATTGATGGTGTCAATATATCATATTTCTTCCTGGTGTTGAAAATAGCTGAATGCAGAGGAAGTGGGAGGTATCCGGCGTAATTGTAAGAACACCCTTTCCGTCTCGGTCATAACAATAAATAATCTATAAATAACATATAATTTCAACACATTGTAAACTTTTTATTTTACAAAGTTCAAACTATAATAAGGATTATACTTTTCAGAAAATTTAAAGGAAACCTGCGGAGGTGCACGGATTGCTGAAATTGGAACAAGTGTCAAAAGTATATAAAGGCGGCAAAAAAGCTGTGAACAGCATTGATTTAGATATTGCCAAAGGTGAATTTATCTGTTTTATCGGCCCGAGCGGCTGCGGAAAAACGACAACGATGAAGATGATCAACAGACTGATAGAACCATCGTCTGGAAGGATCTTTATCGACGGAGAAAATATTATGGAACAGGACCCGGTTGAGCTGAGAAGGAAAATCGGCTATGTGATTCAGCAGATTGGTTTGTTCCCCCATATGACCATCCAGCAGAACATCTCACTCGTACCAAAGCTGCTGAAATGGCCTGAGGAAAAACGGAAAGAACGGGCGCGCGAGCTGTTAAAGCTTGTGGATATGGGCCCAGAGTATTTAGACCGTTATCCGCATGAGCTCAGCGGCGGACAGCAGCAGAGAATCGGCGTGCTGCGCGCCCTGGCAGCGGAACCCCCTCTCATTTTAATGGATGAACCGTTCGGAGCGCTTGATCCGATTACGCGTGATTCCCTTCAGGAAGAATTCAAAAAACTGCAGAGAACCTTAAACAAAACGATTGTGTTTGTAACCCACGATATGGATGAAGCGATTAAGCTTGCTGACAGGATTGTGATATTAAAAGCGGGAGAAATCGTTCAAGTCGGCACACCTGATGAGATTCTTCGAAACCCGGCAAATGAGTTTGTTGAAGAATTTATCGGGAAAGAGCGCCTGATTCAGTCAAGACCGGATATCGAGCGGGTAGAGCAAATGATGAACAGAACGCCGGTGACGGTATCTGCGGACAAAACGCTTTCTCAGGCGATTCAGCTGATGAGAGAAAAACGTGTTGACTCGCTGCTCGTTGTGGACCGGCAAAACGTGCTGAAGGGCTATGTTGATGTGGAAATGATTGATCAAAACCGCAAAAAAGCGAGCATCGTTGGCGATGTATACCGTTCAGATATATATACCGTTCAAAAAGGGGCGCTTCTTCGCGATACAGTCCGAAAAATTTTGAAGCAGGGGATCAAGTATGTTCCGGTGGTCGATGAACAGAACCATTTAGCAGGGATTGTGACAAGAGCGAGCCTCGTTGATATCGTATACGATTCCATTTGGGGCGACGAGGAAAACCAGCTCATGACGATCTGATCAGGGGAGGAGCTCTTTTAAGATGAATCAAATGATGACTTTTTTGCAAACGAACGGCGGAGAGCTGCTGTATAAAACAGGAGAGCATTTATATATTTCACTCATAGCCGTTGTATTGGGCATTATCGTTGCAGTACCGCTCGGCGTTGCTCTTACCAGAATGAAAAAAGGCGCAGGTGCGGTTATCGGTTTCGTAAACATTGTGCAAACCCTGCCGAGTCTGGCGATTTTAGCCTTTTTTATTCCGCTTCTCGGCGTAGGAAAAGTGCCTGCGATTGTCGCTTTATTTTTCTATTCGGTGCTGCCGATCCTGCGCAATACGTATACCGGCATTAAAGGTGTAAATAAAAACCTCCTGGAATCGGGGAAAGGAATTGGCATGACCGGCTGGGAGCAGATTCGGCTCGTTGAAATCCCGCTGGCGATTCCCATCATCATGGCGGGGATCCGCACATCAACGATCTACCTAATTGGCTGGGCGACACTTGCGTCGTTTATCGGGGGAGGCGGCCTCGGGGACTATATTTTTATCGGCCTGAACCTATACCAGCCTGAATATATCATTGGCGGTGCCGTGCCTGTCACAATTCTGGCAATTATCATTGATTATGTGCTGGCCGTGACAGAACGAAAAGTGACGCCGAAAGGCTTGCAAGGGATGAAGGAAGTTTCGTAAGGAGTTGGCTCTGTTGAAAATGACAAAAATCAAATGGCTTGGCGCGTTTGCTCTCGTCTTTGTCATGCTGCTAGGCGGCTGCTCTCTGCCGGGTCTAGGCGGCGCTTCTGACGATACGATCAAAATCGGGGCGCAGAGCATGACAGAATCAGAAATTTTAGCGAATATGATCGCGCAGCTTATTGAACATGATACAGATTTGAATACTGCTTTAGTGAAAAACCTCGGCTCAAACTATGTTCAGCACCAAGCGATGCTGGGCGGTGACATTGATATTTCAGCCACGCGCTATTCCGGAACAGATTTAACAAGCACCCTCGGCAAGGAAGCGGAGAAAGATCCGAAAAAAGCGCTGAACATTGTGCAGAACGAGTTTCAAAAACGCTTTTCCTATAAATGGTTTGATTCCTACGGCTTTGATAACACATATGCCTTCACCGTAACAAAAAAGTTTGCGGAAAAGGAGCATATTAACACCGTGTCCGACCTGAAAAAAAATGCCTCCCAATATAAATTAGGCGTCGACAATGCTTGGCTGAAACGAAAAGGCGACGGGTATAAAGGCTTTGTCAGCACATATGGCTTTGAGTTCGGCACCACTTATCCGATGCAGATCGGGCTTGTCTATGACGCAGTCAAAAATGGGAAAATGGACGCCGTTTTGGCTTATTCAACGGATGGACGGATTAAAGCATATAATCTGAAAATCTTAAAAGATGATAAGCGTTTCTTCCCGCCGTATGACTGTTCACCGGTGATTCCGGAAAAGGTGCTTAAGGCGCATCCGGAACTTGAGGGTGTGATCAATAAGCTGATTGGGCAAATCGACACGGAAACGATGCAGGAACTTAATTATGAGGTGGATGGCAAGCTGAAGGAGCCGTCTGTCGTAGCAAAGGAATTTTTAGAGAAACATCATTATTTTGACTAAGAAAAGAGGTGGATCATATGGAAGTACTACAGCAGCTTGGCACATACTATTCGCAAAACGGCGGTTACGTGATGCAGGAATTTTACCGCCATTTTCTGATGTCGGTGTACGGCGTTTTATTTGCCGCCATTGTTGGAATTCCGCTTGGCATCCTGATAGCCAGATACAGAAGATTAAGCGGATGGGTTTTTGCGGTCACGAACGTCATTCAGACCATCCCGGCTCTCGCCATGCTCGCCGTGCTGATGCTTGTCATGGGGCTGGGCGCTAATACGGTGATATTGTCATTATTTCTGTATTCTCTTCTGCCGATTATCAGAAATACGTATACTGGAATTATCAGTATTGAGCACGCCTATCTTGAATCCGGAAAAGCAATGGGGATGACAAAATTTCAAGTGCTGCGGATGGTCGAGCTTCCGCTTGCGCTTTCTGTCATAATGGCCGGCCTGCGCACCGCACTTGTCATTGCCATCGGCATTACGGCCATCGGGACATTTGTCGGTGCTGGCGGTCTCGGGGACATCATCGTCAGAGGATCAAACGCCACAAACGGAACCGCGATTATATTAGCGGGAGCGATCCCCACAGCTCTGATGGCGGTGATTGCCGATTTGGTGATGGGCTGGCTTGAACGAGCATTAAGCCCGATTAAAAAGAGAAAGAAGAAAAACTTGGCAGGTGCCGCATAAGAAAAAACGCCTTGTAATGACAGGGCGTTTTTTACGGCTTCGGCACATATTTAAAAATTTCTTCGCTCTCAAAAAACTCAATCAAACGGCTGAGCCAATTATAATAATCAAGCCATTCCTTTAATTCTTTCAGCAGTTCATTCACTTTTTCTTCCGCTTCAGGAGTAAGCTCTTCATCCAACACGCTAAGCAGCTCCCGATTGAGTTTTTTATGCATCATTTTGTTTTTGCTGACGACTTTGCTCCAGGTGGCTGAAAACAGCGTGATAAATGTTTGATAGTAGTCCTGCTCAACCTCATATAAATCTTTTCGCACGCCTTTTTCGAACACCTTCTCGGCAATGTTGGCATCAAGCATTTCCCGCACTACCTGGCTCATGCGTGTTTTGCTCATGCCGGTGGCCTCAGATAATTCCGTAAGCGTCATCGGTTTTCGATTCATATAAATAATGCCCAGCACTCGTCCGACGGTAGAGGGCATTCCAAATGCATGCATGTTTTCCGCGATTCTTTCTATAAAATGGTCCTCGGCTTGTTCAATGATCGTTAACGGATCTTTCTCCAACGGTTTCATCCTTTCAGCTAACAATTCCGATGTCAATATACCACATTTTTGATACGGCGAAAATGCTGTCAAAAGAGAATTTGGCAGGAAATTGGAGCAATAAGGAGATCAATACACGTCAATGCGGGTAAATCAGCGTTTACACATACTTTATAAATAATATGAACAAATTGTAAACTTTTTATTTTATAAACTTTATTCTATAATGGAAAGCATTCAATTGTCTGAAAAATTAAATTCAAACTGAACAAATTGAATAAACTTAATTTTGGAGGTGCGATGTTTGCTGACATTAGAAAATGTCTCGAAAACATACAAGGGCGGCAAAAAAGCCGTGAACAACGTAAATCTTAAGATTGCAAAAGGCGAATTTATCTGCTTTATCGGGCCGAGCGGCTGCGGAAAAACGACAACAATGAAAATGATTAACCGATTAATTGAGCCTTCCGCCGGAAAGATTTTCATTGACGGCGAAAACATCATGGACCAGGATCCTGTAGAGCTCAGGCGCAAAATTGGCTATGTGATTCAGCAGATCGGCCTGTTTCCCCATATGACCATTCAGCAGAATATCTCACTCGTCCCAAAACTGCTGAAATGGCCGGAGCAGCAGCGGAAAGAGCGGGCGCGTGAGCTTTTAAAATTGGTCGATATGGGGCCAGAATATGTAGACCGTTACCCTCATGAATTAAGCGGGGGACAGCAGCAGCGAATTGGTGTATTACGGGCACTTGCCGCGGAGCCGCCGCTTATCTTAATGGATGAACCGTTTGGGGCACTCGACCCGATTACGAGGGATTCCCTCCAGGAAGAATTTAAAAAACTGCAAAAAACCTTACATAAAACCATCGTATTTGTTACCCACGATATGGATGAAGCGATTAAGCTGGCAGACCGGATTGTGATTTTAAAAGCGGGAGAAATCGTTCAAGTTGGAACGCCCGATGACATTTTAAGAAATCCGGCAGACGAATTTGTTGAGGAATTTATCGGCAAGGAGCGGCTGATTCAGTCATCCAGCCCGGATGTTGAACGGGTTGACCAGATTATGAACACACAGCCTGTAACGATCACCGCGGATAAAACGCTTTCTGAGGCCATTCAGCTGATGAGGCAGGAACGGGTCGATTCATTGCTGGTCGTCGATGACGAGCGCGTTCTGCAAGGCTATGTCGATGTTGAAATCATTGATCAATGCCGGAAAAAGGCCAATCTTGTCAGTGAAGTTTTACATGAAGATATATATACAGTACTGGGCGGCACACTGCTGCGCGACACGGTCCGCAAAATTTTAAAACGGGGTGTCAAATATGTTCCCGTTGTGGATGAAGACCGACGCCTGATCGGAATTGTGACGAGGGCAAGTCTGGTCGACATCGTGTATGACTCCCTCTGGGGAGAAGAAAAGCAGCTCGCAGCATTGTCATAGGGAGGGGCGATAAGTCATGCATCATATTGTTCAATTTTTGCAAACCAATGGGGGCGAGCTTCTTTATAAAACATACGAGCATATTACGATATCGCTCATTGCTGTGATCTTAGGCGTGCTGGTTGCCGTCCCCCTCGGGGTTGTGCTTACCAGAATGAAAAAAGGAGCCGGCACCATTATCGGCATTGTCAATATCATTCAGACGCTGCCGAGTCTGGCCATCCTCGCTTTTTTTATTCCGCTCCTTGGTGTAGGGAAGGTTCCGGCCATTGTGGCTTTGTTTTTCTATTCCGTATTGCCGATTCTTCGCAACACGTATACCGGCATTCGCGGCGTCAACAAAAATCTGCTCGAGTCTGGTAAAGGAATCGGAATGACGCCGGCTGAACAAGTCCGCTTGGTGGAGCTGCCGCTTGCCGCGCCAGTGATCATGGCGGGAATCAGAACATCGACGATTTACTTAATCGGCTGGGCCACGCTTGCTTCCTTTATCGGAGGCGGCGGATTGGGTGATTACATTTTTATCGGACTGAATTTGTATCAGCCGGAATATATCATCGGGGGCGCGGTACCTGTCACGATATTGGCAATTGTGATTGATTATGTGCTGGCAGTTGCTGAACGAAAACTGACACCTGCCGGCATGCAGAGATTGAAGGAATTGTCATAAGGAGGCGGCTCATGAAAAGAAAATATCTCAAATTAATGATAGGTTTAGCACTTGCGGCAACGCTGACACTGAGCGGCTGTTCGCTTCCTGGTCTCAGCGCTGCTGCAGACCAGACCATTAAAATCGGCGCGCAAAGCATGAGCGAATCAGAAATCATCGCCAGCATGCTTGGCCAGTTGATCGAACACCATACTGATCTCAAAACAACAACGATTAAAAACCTTGGCTCCAACGCGGTGCAGCAGCAGGCTTTAATGAACGGGGAAATCGACATTGCGGCCACAAGATATACGGGAGACGCGCTGACAGGCACGCTGAGAATGGAACCTGAAAAAGATCCGGACAAAGCGCTGGCGCTTACTCAGCGGGAGTTTAAAAAAAGATATGATTTAAAGTGGTATGACTCCTACGGGTTTGATAATACATATGCCTTTACAGTCAGCAAGGAGTTGGCCGACCAATACCATTTAGAGACCGTATCAGACGTTAAAAAATGGGCGTCGCAATTAAAGCTGGGCGTTGATAACTATTGGATGAAGCTCAAAGGAAACGGCTATCAGGATTTTACGAAAACCTACGGCATGACATTCGGCGGCACGTATCCGATGCAGATCGGCCTTGTGTACGACGCGGTGAAAAGCGGAAAAATGGACATTGTGCTTGCGTATTCAACCGATGGAAGAATCAAGTCCTATGGTCTCAAAATGCTAAAGGATGATAAACAATTTTTCCCGCCGTACGACTGTTCTCCGGTTGTTCCGGAAAAGGTGCTCAAAGAACATCCTGAGCTTGAAGGCATCATCAAGAAAATGCTCGGAAAAATCGACACAGCCACGATGCAGGAGCTTAACTATGAAGTCGACGGCAATCTCAAAGAACCGTCTGTCGTTGCCAAGGAATATTTAGAAAAACATCACTACTTCGAATCGTGAAAGGGGGAAGAGGTCAATGAACGTGCTTGAACAGTTAATGACGTATTACGCGCAGAATGGCAGTTACGTCATGGATGAATTCGGCCGCCACTTTCTCATGTCGGCTTACGGCGTTTTATTTGCCGCTGTCGTCGGGGTTCCGGCCGGAATCCTCATCGCGCATTTTCGCCGTTTGTCAGCCTGGGTGTTTGCAGTAACAAACGTTATTCAAACAATCCCGGCGCTCGCTATGCTGGCCGTCTTAATGCTTGTTATGGGGCTCGGCGCAAATACCGTGATTCTATCATTATTTCTGTATTTCCTGCTGCCGATTATTCGAAACACGTACACAGGCATTATCAGTATTGAGCATGCCTACTTAGAATCGGGAAAAGCAATGGGCATGACGAAATTCCAAGTGCTCAGAATGGTTGAGCTCCCGCTCGCACTTTCTGTCATTATGGCGGGCCTTCGCACAGCTCTCGTCATTGCCATTGGAATTACTGCGATCGGCACATTTGTCGGTGCCGGAGGCCTTGGGGACATGATTGTCCGCGGCTCAAACGCAACAAACGGAACTGCGATTATTCTAGCCGGAGCGATACCAACTGCGGTGATGGCGGTAGGGGCGGATTTGCTCATGGCCTGGATTGAAAGATTGTTGAACCCTGTTAAACAAAAAAATAGAAGAAAGTTAATTCGTGTATTGAGTTAAGCAAAAAGGATTCTTTTCTAAAAGGGAAAAGAGTCCTTTTTTTATGGGATTTATTGGGTGAATCTTGATTTTTTTTTGATTTTTCAAATGTATAGTTTAAATAGAATATTATGAAAATTTTAGAATGGAATGAATAAAATGGAGGATTTTACGAAGGGATGTTGAATTCTTGTTGTTATTGAAGTGGATAAATATGGGAGGTTAAAGACTAAGATGAAATCCTTATATACACCTACAGATTATTATATGATTCGGGTTCCTTTGGTACATCAGGCCTTGAAAAATGAGAACTCTCAGGATACAGATCAGTTATTGCATGACCTTTGTAATGATTCATTATTTCGTGAACAAATACTGGTATCTAGCAGGACACTATATGACACAATGAATATTTTCCTTCAAACGCCTGATAAATTAAAAGGAAAAAAAAAGCGGAACTTCCAGCAAGCTATTTTGAAGTATGCAACAAGAAGAGCAACTAGAACAACGCCTTTTGGCCTTTTTTCTTCAGTGGGTATAGGGGCATTCTCCGATAAAAATCAATTATCTTTTAATCAGCATTCATTTTACAAAAAAGCACGTGTTGATTTTGAGTGGCTCTATCAATTGACGAGAAAACTAGAAAACGAATACATCGACCGGCTTTCTTTTACATTAAATCCCGCTTGTTACATCAAAGGTGATCGTGCTTACTTGTTGTATAGCACAGATGGAAAATCTGAAGAGGTTAGTGTTCGTGCAACATCGGTTTTCCATCTAATCAATGAACTTTGTGGTGAATGTGTTGCTTATCATGATATTATTCGTAGTTTGACAGAGAACTATGAAAATACTCCAATAAGCAAAATTAATCAGTACGTAGCAGATCTTATTGACAAAGAGTTCCTGATATCAAATTTACGGCCACCAATGACTGTTTCAGATCAATTTCAGTATTTAATTGCTCAAGCGGAAAGCAGCCGAATTCCAAATGAGCTTCTTCAGGCTTGCAGGAAAATACAATATCAAATAGATGAATATAACCGGATCACTATCGGAGAGGGAGAGGACCAGTATTTAAATCTGATTGAAACAATGAACGAACTCATAAAGACTTCATCTCCTCTGCAGGTGGATACGGGTTTAGGTGACTCCTCCATTCAACTAGATAATGAAACATCTCTTGCGATAAGTGAATTGGCTAGTATGTTTACTTATATGGCTGCTCCCTCCGCAGAAAGACTAGACCACTTAGAAAAGTACAAAAATGTGTTTTTGGAGCGTTATGGGTATGAAAGAGAAGTTCCTCTTTTAGAAATGCTTTGTTCCAACGCTGGCATTGGTGCCCCTGCTACTTACACGAATCCTGTTAATGAATTCTTCGAAGAAATATCATTTGAGGATCAATTTTCACCTGAAATGAAACAATTTTTTATGAAAAAATACTTTGAATCAGTTAGAAAGAAAGCTCCCATTCAATTACATGACGAAACATTCCATAGAATCTGCAATTATGAAATTGCAGATGAAGAAATTCCAGTATCATTTGAACTCAATTTCTTTGTTAAATTGCGCAATGGCACAGTCATGCTTTATTTAGGGCCAAATGTCGGATCTACACGCGCAGGGAAAACATTTGGAAGGTTTACTCACTTATCTGATTCAATCAATGCCGTTGTAAAAAAAATACATAATAAGGAAAAAGAGTTAACGGGCAAAAATAAGAAAATTTGTGAGCTGAGTATTGTGCCTAATCAGGTCAGGTCTGGAAATGTAACAAGAAATGTAAGTTATCGGGAAAAAGAAATGAACCTTTTTACAAACAGTGTCTTGCATCACAATGATTCTGTTAAAGCTGAAGATGTTCTAATTGGAATCGATAAAAAACATATCTTTTATGCCAAACATAAATGTACTGGCGAAATTCTGTCTTTTGAATCAAATCATATGTTTAATCCTTTATTAATGCCAAATGTCTTACGATTTTTATTGGAAATTTCAAGAGATGGCAAAAGGAAGTGGAATGATTTCCCGTGGATGGGCATCTATAGTGATTTTAAGTATATTCCTGAAATCAAATATAAAGAAATAATCTTATCATGTGAACAATGGCTGATACACAAAAGTGATTTAAGCATTCATTCGAATTCATCGATAGACGAGGTGAAATCTGCATTTTTTGAATTTCATCGTACTTATGATCTTCCGCAAAGATTTTATATCGTTAACGCAGACAATCGATTATTAATTGATATAGAAGATGATCGTACTTTAGATGTTTTTTTCTGGGAACTTAAAAAAACGAATCATAACCATCCGTTACAACTTGTGGCTGCTGAGCTTGATGCAAATGCTTTAAAGGATAGAAACCAAAATGTCTATTCGGGGGAAATCGTTGTTCCGCTGATCAGGAAAAAACCAGAAAAACCATTGAAATTACCGGTCCTTAACTCAGTAGAGGAAAATGGATCCGAAAGAATTAAAATGCCATTTGAAGATTGGCTGTTTATTAAACTTTATTGTAAACAAACTAGAGAAGAAGAGCTAATTGCTTTTGAAATAGCGGATATTTATAACCAGATTTCTGATCAATATCCAGTCAGACATTTCTTTATGAGGTATCGAGATCCGAAGCCTCATATAAGACTTAGATTGAATGGAAAAGCAGAGGTGCTGTACAGTTTATTTCCACAATTATTGAATTGGCTGAAAAGCTTAAGAGAAAAAGGACTGGTTACTGAGTTTGTTATCACCCAATATGAGCGGGAAATAGAACGATATGGCGGGCTAGACCTAATGGATGCTGCAGAACAGGTTTTCTGTGAAGATAGCAAGGTTGTTGAAACGATGATCAGAATGCATCGCATGAAGGATATTGCGATAAGCAAGGAAATCGCAGGTATGGTTTCTGTCATACTTTTTTTAGAACAGTTCGAGCTTACGTTCGAAGAGCAGTTAGCGTTTTTAGAAAAAAATTGCCTGCAGAATGAGTATCGTACTGAATTTAAGAAGGATAGAGAAATGTATATTGAAATATGCAACTCTGATAGAGATTGGGATAATCTCAGAAAAACAAGTGATGGCAGAATATTATATGAAATATTGAAAACTAGAAAAATAGCTGCAGCTAATTATGCATGCTTAATAAACAAGGCATTTGATAACAAAGAAGCAGTATATTCACGCATAGGTAGTGTAATTCACCTACATTGCAATCGTTTATTCGGAACTGATAGAGAAATGGAAAATAAAATACTTACACTTTGCAGGCACTCTTTATATGCGCAGAGATATCAAAAGAAGAATGGTAGTTTAGCATGGAAGTAAAGGAACAACTAAAGCTAAAAGAGCTGCTGTTTATCATGAAACAAATGCCTAAGACTATCAAATTAATTTTCACCTTAGAAAGATCACTGTTTTTAAAGTTAATTTTATTCAGTATTATTACCGGTATTCTGCCAATTGTTTCACTCTATATTTCACAAGAATTGATTAATTCCCTTGTGACTATACGCAAAGATGTTTCAGTTGTTATCTCCATTTTCTTAACATATCTTGGCGTATCATTTTGTTCGGAACTGATCTCTCAGGTTTCTGAATATTATAATGGCAAATTCCAATTAAATATTGGTTATAAACTAAACTATAAAGTCATGAAAAAGAGCAGTAATCTAGCATTGAAGGATTTCGAAAATCCTGAAATATATGACAAATTAGAAAGGGTAACTAAGGAAATCAGCTATAAACCTTACCAAATCATTCAAGCCATCATTACAATGACCACATCATTTGTGACTCTGCTCTCATCAATTGCATTTTTGATGTCATGGAACCCTAAAGTTTCGCTGCTCTTGTTGGTTATTCCAGTGATTTCTCTATTCTATTTTTTGAAGATTGGACAGCAAGAATTTTTTATACATTGGAAACGAGCAGGACAGGAAAGGAAATCGTGGTATATCAGTTATATACTCACACACGATTTTTCTTTTAAAGAATTAAAATTGTATAACCTTAAAGATTATTTATTAAACAAATACTGGGATATTAAAAAATCCTTTATTGATCAAGATACAAAAATATTGAGAAAGAAAACTTATTTGAACCTAATATATGAGATTGCAGTGCAATTAGTTGGAGCTGTCATTATATTTATTGCTATTATGTCTGCTTTTGCGGGAAAAATAATGGTCGGTAATGTGATGAGTTATATCAGATCTGTTTCGCTGGTGCAAAGTCACTCACAGTCTATCATGACTAGCATTTATTCCATCTATAACAGCAATCTCTATATGAATCAATTGTATGAATTTCTGGAATTAAGAGAAGAGAAAAATCAAGGTCATAAGAAGCAAATTGTTGAGCCTATTCATTCTGTTATCTTTCAGAATGTCAGCTTTATCTATCCTAATCAAGGAGAACAGACACTGAATCATATTAATGTTTCATTGAATAAAGGAGAACGAATAGCCATTGTTGGGCCAAACGGGTCAGGGAAAAGTACATTCATTAAGCTCCTTACCGGATTATATGAAGTTCAGCAAGGTGACATTTTGGTTAATGGAGTAAATATTAAAGAATTGGATATGGACAGTTATATGGAACAAATTGCGGCACTCTTTCAAGACTTCATGAAATATGAAATGACCTTAAAGGAAAATATAGGATTTGGACAAATTGATAAACTACATCAGACAAATAAAATGCATGAGGTCCTCGATATTGTAAAAGCTGATTTTTTAAAAGGTCATTCATCCTATCAATTCGATACACAGCTTGGATTATGGTTTGATGAAGGAAGGCAATTATCCGGCGGACAATGGCAAAAGATTGCTTTGGCTAGGGCTTATTTTAGGGAAGCTTCTTTGTATATTTTGGATGAGCCAAGTTCTGCGCTGGATCCAATTGCAGAAAAAGAAACCTTCGATACTTTTTTCAGTTTGTCAAAAGATAAAATAGGAATATTTATTTCCCATCGATTGGTTGCTGCTAAACTTGCAGATCGGATCATTGTTATGGATAAAGGGGAAATAGTAGGAATAGGAACACATGAAGAGTTATTAAAAACATGTCCACTGTATAAAAAGATGGATGAATCCGAGAACTATATGAATCCGCTAGAGGAGGACGGTACTAAATGGGAAGAGGCGCTGTATCAGGGATAGAAGTTGAACTGGTGAAGGAAATCGCTCGACAAGTTTCTAATTACGATAAAGTACTTGAAATAGTGAATAAAAAAGATAACTTCCTCAGTATTGGTGAAGTTCCTCTTATACCTTGGAAGCCGACCGCATTGAGTCATGGTATACCAGGCATATGTATGCTGTATGGCGAATTGCACGCTCATTTTCCTGAGGAAGGATGGGACGATTTAGGACACAAATATTTATCGATTTTAGTAAATGAAATAAAAGAAAAAGGGCTGCATACTCCATCTATGTTTTCCGGAGCAGCTGGCATTGGACTTGCAGCTGTCTGTTTATCGCAACATTTCACCTATTACAAAGGTTTCATTTCCCGTATTAACGAATATTTGGCTGAAGTAGTACCTCAATTGTTAACTGAATTTTCTCAGCGGGAAGTGTATATGAGTGACTACGATGTAATAGAAGGTGTCAGTGGAATTGCAAGTTATCTTCTGCTATTTCAAGAAGATAAGGCAATGAAGGATTTGTTAATTGATATTTTAAAGTATCTGGTTAGATTAACTGAAGACATTACCATGAATGGAGAAAAAGTTCCTGGATGGCATATTCCATCTGAACATCAGTTTACAGATATCGAAAAAAAAGCTTATCCAAATGGAAACTTTAATATGGGATTAGCACATGGGATACCTGGTCCTATTTGCATTCTATCTTCAGCACTCATGCAGGGAATTAAAGTAAAGGGTCAAGAACGTGCAATTGAAAAAATGGTAGATTTCTTACTGGGATTTTCTGAAAAAGATCAAGGCAACTTGTTTTGGAAAGGAAATATAAGCTTTGAGGAGTATCAATACGGATCTCCACCTAACGCTCTAAATTTTAGTAGAGATGCTTGGTGCTATGGGAGACCTGGAGTATGTCTTGCGATTGTTAAAGCGGGAAAAGCACTTCAAAATACTAGATTTTTAAATATAGGTGTACAGAATTTAAGGTGCACAGCATCTGATATACAGGGGATTTTTTCTCCTACGATATGCCATGGCTATAGTGGAATAAGCCAGATTTTGCTTGCAGTGAATCAACTCACTGGACAAGAATTTTTTAACGAAGAGCTTCAAAAGATCAAACAAAAAATTATGAGCTACTATGACAAGGATTATATCTTTGGGTTCCACAATTATGAATCAATTGAAGGGAATGAAGCAGTACCTTTGCAGTACGTCGGTCTATTGGATGGAGCTGTAGGTGTAGGATTAGGGCTATTAAACATGGAATTAGGCTCAAAAACAGATTGGACAAAAGCATTACTTATTTAATAAAAAAAGGAAAAAATGATAAAATCTTGATATTCTTCTGTTACTATATAGGTATTGAAAGGAGGTGACCAATATGTCAAAGTTCGATGATTTCGATTTGGATGTAGTAAAAGTCTCTAAACAAGACTCTAAAATCACTCCTCAATGGAAAAGTGAATCACTTTGTACACCTGGGTGTGTAACTGGTGTATTGCAAACTTGCTTCCTTCAAACAATAACTTGTAACTGCAAAATCTCTAAATAAGTAAAACCATTGAATCACTTTGCTCTGACTCCTTGCATTCCTGAGCGTTATACATACTATTTTCATAGAGTTAGGGCCTAAAAATGATGTAAAAAGTAACGGGTGTGAATGAGTTTAAATTTCACACCCGTTTTTCATGTGGAAAAAAGTAACAAGGGGGATGATGGATAAGTCGATTTAAACAACACTCTAATACATACCCAAGTCAGTCTTTTTATCATGTACAGACAATTTAAGGAAATTCCTCAGAAATTCATATTTTAATGGATAGATCAATATGAGATAGATCTATCTGGAGTAAACAGTGTGACCTGATCACGCTTTTTTATTTAGACAAGTTTATCGTGTTGCCAGAAGCCCAAATGCTTTAAGTTTCCAGTTAGAAAAAGTATTTTGATTAAATTTTGATAAAAGTATTCTAGAATGATCAACATCCCACATAGATACCGCGCAGAGGAAGAATTCATTTTATCTTTAACATCTATTGGGGAAAATTCATAAGATTGAGGTGATGTACGTGTTTTTGAAAAGATGTGTAAACATTTCAGGCTGTTTTATTGTTTTATTTATGTTATCTGCTTGTCAAGCATTAACGAAGTTTAAAGATAAAACTGTTGAAGAAACAAAAAAAACAGTGCATTTTACTGAGGATAACAACGAAACATCTGAAACAATGGAGAGCTTGATTGATAAGGGAAAGCTCGATCAAGTGGTCTATAACGAAAAACTTTATCAGATGAAAGATAAAGTTGATGAAGACAAAAAAGGAAAAGTAATAGGGGCAATAGGTCAAACCTTCTTTGTAGATAGTGAGGGAAAGAGATGGTCTGAAGAAGAACTGAAAGAACCGTATATCTCTAATGATCCGGATGAAACCAGAGAGAAAAAACCTCTACGCTATGGGAAGGTTTACAGTGCGAACGAGGATACTGATGCCAAAGATGAAATCATTGTGGAGTTTAATCGCGAGTATTATCGAGCGGTTTTGATTAAGAATGAAAAGGGATAAGGGAGAGTGTGACATGAGTACAGTCCTATTAGAAACCAAAAGTCTTACAAAAAAGTTTGGCAAAGAAACAGCTGTTTCAGATGTTTCATTAACTGTTCAAAAAAACAGCATTTACGGTCTGCTTGGACCAAATGGAGCTGGAAAATCGACGACACTTAAAATTTTAACAGGAATTTTACGGAAAACTTCTGGTGAGGTTTTCTTCGACGGACATAAATGGAAACGTTCTGATTTGCAAAATATCGGATCTTTAATAGAAGCTCCACCCCTTTACGATAATTTAACAGCATTTGAAAATGTAAAAGTACATGCAACGTTGCTGGGCCTATCTGAGGATCGCATAAACAGCGTGCTAAAGACAGTAGATATGCAGCATGCTGGAAAGAAAAGAGCAGGGCAGTTTTCGATGGGGATGAGGCAGCGGCTGGGAATTGCTATTGCTTTATTAAATCACCCTAAATTATTAATTCTTGATGAGCCTACGAATGGGCTAGATCCAATCGGCATTCAGGAGCTCAGAGATCTTATTCGCTCTTTTCCTCAGGAAGGAATAACCGTGATTTTATCTAGTCATATACTTTCAGAAGTCGAGCAAATAGCAGATCATATTGGGATTATCATCGGCGGTCATCTTGGGTACCAGGGGGAAATAAACAAGACTGATGATTTAGAGCATTTGTTTATGGAAGTTGTAAAGGCAAGCCGTGAAAAAGAGGGTGTAAAAAGATGATGAATTATATGAAGGCCGAAAACCTGAAGTTTAAAAGGACCTTTTCTAGAAAAATGATTATCTTAGTGCCGCTGCTTAATATAGGTTTTTCTTTTTTGATGAACATTCAATTTTTTGTTCCCGGTACTTTTAACTGGTGGTCTATTATATTTATGCCGGTGATGATAGCTTTATTTTGTTCTTTATCTCATCAAAAAGAAAAAAAGGCCTCTAATTATAATGGTACGTATTCATTGCCTATTGATTTAGGAAGATTATGGTACTCTAAGATTGTAATTATTATGATTTATTCGCTATTATCTCAAATTGTATTTTTAGTGTTTATGTTACTAATGGGGTTTGTTATAGCTGATTTTGCTATTGTTACGCTTTCTACAATTGCCGCAAGTTTATTGCTTTGGGTAACAAGCCTTTGGCAAATTCCACTTTGTTTATTTGTGGCAAAAAAGTGGGGGCTTACAATAGCGGTAATGTTAAATCTTATAGGAACCCTTGTTCTAGGTATAATGCCGGCATCTCGTTCCTTTTGGTGGTTTATTCCTTGGAGCTGGCCAATTCGAATGATGTGTCCCACAATAGGTATTCATCCTAACGGTCTGTTGCTTGAAAAAAATGATCCTTTGTTGAGTTGGATGGTCGTCCCTCCTGCTATATTGATTTCTATTCTATTATTTTTAATAATAGCGTTTTTGACTAGCCGTTCGTTTGCCCCTTCAATCGATTACAGAACAAAAAAGCAGGGGGCGATATAAGGTGAGATTACTTTTGAGGTGTTTAAAAGCTGATTTCCAGAAAAGCAAACACACCTCCTTTATGTGGCTCCATTTAATTATTCCTATAGCTTTTTCAACTGTATTGATTCTGTATTTTTATGAGAGAGATCAGAGTCAATTTCACTTGTATAAGTCTTTTATGGAAGCTATTGCAGTTGCATTGCCGCTGCTTATAGGGGTGTTATGCGGAATGACTGCATCCTTAGAAGAACAGGCAGGGAAATTTCAAGTGTTACTAGGGAGTACGTCTCCAAAAGTCATTGCTTATGCCAGCAAAATGTTAATGCTGCTTTTCATGGAACTTTGCTCTATTGGTATAGCGCTTTTCATTTATATAATAGGATTAAAATTTATTTTACATGTGCCGGATTTGTCTTACGATATTTTTATAACAGGTGGTGCCTGGCTAGTTGCGGGTAGTGTAGCCCTATATTGTATTTACTTTTTTATCAGCTGTATGTTTGGAATGGGTGCTTCTGTCCTGATAGGCGGAGCTGGCCTGCTTATGACCGCTCTAATGAATACTGGATTAGGAGATGCTATATGGAAATATAACCCTTGGGCTTGGGGTATTAGATTGTCAGGTTTAAATGGGGTACTCCACTTTAAAGAAAAAGGGGATAATCCTTTATTAATGCATGAAATAAATTCAGGGGTATTGGTTATGATTTTTGGTATAATATGTATAATCGTTGCCAGTCTAATATGGTTTAGTAAATGGGAAGGCAGAAAAACGTTTGAATAGTATGAGGGGGACAGGAAATGGCCAAAATCCTTGCTGTCGATGATGAAAAAGATATTCTTGTACTGATACAAAATATTTTGCGCCGTGACCAGCATCAAGTTGACATTTTAGATCGTGTTAAAGGACAGCCGCCTGACGTATTTCAAGGATATGATTTAATTTTGCTGGATGTTATGATGCCAGATATTGATGGTTTTGAGCTATGTAAACAGATACGTCCTTTGGTTGATTGTCCAATTTTATTCCTCACGGCTAAAACAGAAGAGGAAGCGATAGTAAAAGGTCTTATTACCGGCGGAGATGATTATATTACAAAGCCATTTGGTGTTAGAGAGCTTAGTGCTAGAGTTAATGCTCACTTAAGAAGGGAACGGAGAGATAAACATCAATCGAAAAGAGTCATCTCCGGTTTTTTATTTCATTTTGATAGTAAAGAAGTATTTATCAATAACCACAAACTTAACCTAACAAAAAATGAATATAAAATCTGTGAATTTTTAGCTCAACATAAAGGGAGAACTTTTTCAAGAGAACAAATTTACGAGGAGATATATGGATTAGAGGGGAATGCTTTGTATTCAACAATTACTGAATTTATCAGAACGATTCGAAAAAAATGTAAAGAGCATAATACAGACCCTATCAAAACGGTATGGGGTGTTGGGTACAAATGGGAATAGGTTTTAAGGGCCAGAAAACACTTCTTAGAGAACTGATAAAGTATATGGTCACGTTATGTATAAGTTTAGTTGTACTGGCTCTGCTATATTTATTTATAAATACAATCGCAATGAATACGGGTTTCTCACATCCCGCGAATTATAATGAACGAGAAGCAGAAAAACTTGCGCCAAAGCTGGAAAATACAGATAAAGTCACTGCTGATATGATTCCAGATACAATGTCATATGCCATCCTTGATAAAGAAACAAAACAAAAAACAGCTGGAACCATTAAAGAAAAAGATCTGCAACTGGTTAAAAAGAAGATTGAAAAAAAACCGTATGTCAATTATAAACAGAAAGGATATTTGGTTATAGATAGAAATGAAGAGTATTGTATTTTGCAATATTCATTACGTGCAGATTTTAGCTCACCTTTATTAAGAAAATACCTTCCTAATTATGAATTAACGAGTATTTGTATTTTGATAGTCTTACTCATTGTAGTCATTTCTATTATAACAACTTACTTTGCTAATAGATTAAGAAAACATTTTGAGACACTGAACGTAATTACTCGATATATAAAAGAGCAAAATTTGCAGTTTACTCCCGAATTTACACATATTAAGGAATTTGATGATGTAATTGATTCCTTAATTGAAATGAGAGATGCTCTTCGGTCATCACTCGAAGCTCAGTGGCGATTAGAAAAAAATAAGAAAGAGCAAATTGGTGCTTTAGCACATGATATCAAGATCCCGATTACCATTATTAAGGGAAATGCTGAATTACTCAGCTTGTCTATTCAAAACGAAGAACAAGCTGAATATACAAAATATATTCTTGGAGCAGGAAATCAAATTGAACAATATATTTCTCAGCTGATTCATCTCTCGAGAACGGAGGATTCCTTAACTATTCATTTGGAGAAAGCTTTTGTAGATAAGCTGACAGAAACTCTACAGAAAGATATATCCGCCTATAAAGGAAATAAAAAAATAAATATTTCATTTAAAAAAGAAAATCTCAAGAAAGTGGCGGAAATAGACTGGCAACTGTTACATAGGGCGTTATTGAATATTTTAACAAATGCAGTTGATTATACACCGGAGGATGGGACTGTCTCGGTGCATGCTGAATGCGATTCTGATACTTTTTATTTTTTTGTAAAAGACACAGGAAATGGATTTTCGGAAATCGGGCTAAAAAAAGCAACAGAACTTTTTTACATGGATGACAAGGCCCGTCAGTCTAAAGGTCATTATGGAATGGGGTTGACCTTCGCAAAAAATGCTGTGAATCTTCATAATGGAGAACTTACTCTTGGAAACACTATAGAGGGTGGCGGAGAAGTGCGAGTGAAAATACCCTTATATAGAAATCATTAAACCCACGCCCTATCTGGACGTGGGTTATTTTTAAATCGTAAACTGCCCCATCTTCTCATTAAGCTCCTTCGCCAGCTGCTCAAGCTCTTCAGCATTTTGAAGCACTTGATCCATCGAATGGGCGGATTGCTCGGTTATTGAAAATGTTTCTTCAATGCCGGCGGCCGACTCTTCGGATACAGAAGCGATATTTTCAATCGATTGATTGATAGTAATCGATTGGTTTGTTAACTGCTTCAGGCCATCCGTTACTTCCTTAATGCTGTCTGCAACATGAGTGACGGATTGCTTGATATGCCGCATAGCCTGTCCGGTGTCTGTCAGGTTTTCCGTTCCTTTTTCGACTTCTGTAAAGCTGCTTTCCAAGTACGTAATGACAGTGTGGATCTCCTGCTGTGTCCCGCCTACAATCCGGGTAATATCCTGCACGGAATCAGAAACGCCGTCAGCCAGCTTTCTGACCTCCTCTGCCACAACGGCGAAGCCTTTGCCGCTTTCTCCTGCGCGGGCAGCTTCAATCGCGGCGTTAAGGGACAGCAAATTCGTCTGCTCGGCAATCCCGTTGATGACCTGAACGAGCTTGTTGATATCCTGAGAATGCTGTTCAAGTGATCTCACTTTATGCACGGCTTCTTCAACAATATGATGGATGGTTTTCATTTGCTGTAATGACGTAGCCATATTTTCGTTTCCGCTTACCGCGAGTTCGAGAACGTTTTGCGACGTATCGCTGATGGTGATGCCGTGATTATAGGCTTTATCAATGCTTTCAGTGAACTCATTCATCGATTCGGCAATCGTCACGGCGTCTTGGGCCTGCTGTTCAGAGCCCTCAGCCATTTCGTTCATCGTCTCGGTAATATGTTTGCTGCCGGATCTTGTTTCATTCGTTGCGGTTGCAAGCACCTGTGAAGAAGAAAGAACCCGGCTTGATATGTCTTTAGAATATCCGACAATATCTCTCAGATTCCCTACCATTTTTTGCAGCGCTTCATTCAGATCACCCAGCTCGTCTTTTGAGTTGAGCGGCTCCATATCGTTCGACAGATCGCCTTCGGCAATATGATTGGCAGATTCCTTCATGCGAATGATAGGCTTTACAATGTTTCGCGTGATATAAAGCCAGATGAAAATGCTGATGAGGATCGATGCTGCCACAAGCAAAGCAGTGTAAATGAGCCCTTTATGATAGACGGCCTTCGTTTCTTTTACCGCTGTGTTGCTGCCTTCTTGATTTAAGTCAACAAGCTGAGTGATTGTTTTTTTCATATCCTCAAAGCTGGCCTCAGTCTGAACCAATAAACCTCTTGCTTTGTCCATGTCATTCGTGCGGCCGCTTTCGATAATTTGCGCATGAATATCCATATAGGTATTCACTTCAGTTTGAAGCTGCTCGAACAGTTTCTGCTCTTTATCAGTGGAGATCGTTTTTTCGTAGTTATCGAGCTTTTGGTTAATGTCTTCCATGATTTGATTCATTTCTTGATCAAGTGTATCCATTTTGCTTTTGTCTGTATAAATCAGAAAGTCCTTTTCTTTAGAAGACAGGTGCTCGGTTACATAATTAATTGAAGTGATTCCTTTGATGCCGTCAATCCATTTTGTGTTGATTTCATCTGTTTTTTGAATGATATGCTGCATATTAAGAACGCCTATTCCGTCTACAAGTAAATTGATCAGGATCAGTGTCAAAAATACCAGGCTGAATTTACGGGAAATCGTCAGTCGCATATAGTGGTCTCCTTTAAAAACGTAATGTGTGGATGTACTATATATCGGCTGAGAAATCGTTTTTTTACCTGGAAAAAAATAAAAAACGGCTCTTTTCTCGTCTTTGAGATCAGAACCGTTTTAGCAATTAGTCAAGAAAGGAAGGGTCAATCCATTCAGTCGCCCATTTAGAAATCTCACCTAATATGGGTGCTAGTGCCTTTCCTTTATCAGTCAATGAATATTCGATGCGAACCGGAGTTTCAGGGATGACATCCCGCTTCACTACTCCTTCAAGCTCAAGTTCTTTCAGCCGTTCTGACAGAACTCTGCCGCTTAGATTTGGAAGTGCTGCTTCAATTTCGCTAAATCGCTGAGACCCGTTCAAGAGCTGAAATACGATTAAAGCGACCCAGCGTTTACTTAAGATGTCGACTGCTTTTTCAAATCTAGGACACATTTCTGATTGGTTCATACTTTTCACCTCGTCTGTCACTATTATAACGCAAATAACGAGGGAGGGTATGCAAGCGTGATTGATAAAATATAGAAAGAGAAACAGGGGATTATGAGGAAGAGGCGCGTTTTTTTGCTTCTGAAGACAAAAAATCGAAGTATTTGCTGAGATTTTCAATATCCTGCTTTGAGAGATGTTCCCATTTTCGGCTATTGAAAATCGGGAGGTGCTCCGCTCCGCGCGTGACAGCTGTCTGGTAAATTTCATAAACGGATTGATAGCTTTCAGATGCTTCGCGGATTTCTTCAGGAAAGGCCTGAATATGGCCTGCGGCGGCCATTAGGTTTTCGTACGGCACTTTCAGGACGGCTGCCAGTTTTTTAATCGTGGCGGGTTTTGGCGTCCCGCGTTTGCCGTTTTCAATTTTTGAAATGGTGGCCGAGCTGATGCCTGAGTACACCGCAAGCTGATTCACTGTCAGTTTGCGGGCGCGGCGCAGCTCCCGTAATTGCTGTCCGAACGGTGACATGGTCTATCGCCTCACATTTCTATCAAGAGTCAGTCATCAGCAGACCGTTTTTTGGCTTCGTCTGAAATAAACGAAAAATAATGATCCAGCATGAGCAAATCTTCTTTATTGAGATATTGCCATTTTTCGTTCTCAAGAAGCGCAAGGTTTTTCAGGTCATAGGCCTCCGCTTTTTCGAGCAGCTTGCACTTCGTTTCATAAGGAGCCTTGGCTTCATGCACTTCTTCGATGTAACCAGCCTTGTACATAAGCCCCTCATAAGGAATTTTTAAGGCCTCTGCCAGTTTTTTGATGGTGGCAGGTTTGGGAACGCCCCGTTTTCCGTTTTCGATTCTGGAGATGCCGGCCGCGCTTACGCCTGAATAAGTCGCCAGCTGGTTGACTGTTAACTTTCTCTCTTCACGCAATGCCCGTAATTGTTCGCCAAAGCTTTCCATATATCTCACCCCGTCCCTCACTGTTACTCATATTTTAGTATGTTTATTGACTAAAGGGAATAGGTGGACTGGAAATGTATTGACAAAAGTTAACATAAGCCGTAATGTAAAAGTATAGAAAAAAGTTTTTCAGGAATGGAAGGTGAGGAAAGTGCCAGTAGAAAAGATACAGATTAGACGTGATTATGTCTTGCAGTATATGGTTAATAACGATTATTCCCTTAATCAGCTTGCGCTGGAAATCGGAGTCTCACCCGCCACACTGAGCCGCGTGCTGAATGGAGAAAGACGGCCGGGGCAGCTTGTGATCGGTAAAATGCTTCACTATTTTAATTTGAAATTTGAGGATCTTTTTTACTATGACTTTATTGACAAAAGTCAATAAAGTAACAAAAAACGCAAGGAAGCCAAGCGTTTTCTATTCCTATGAATGATGTGTCAGCACAAACCCTGTCACCAGCTCATTGCACGTTTTCCATTGTTTTGTCGGCAATTGATGTCCCTGATATTCCAATCTGAAAAATTCGGCATGTCTGCACGATCTTCGGTAATAGCCTGCGTTCGTAAAGGTCCAGTCCCGCAGGCCGCCATACATAAACAGCATTGGCATGTCTAGGCGGGGCAGCTGTTCAATGCAGTTGTAGCCAAGCGAATCCAGATAATACTGATGCCAATGGGCCTGGTCTGCTTTTTTCATATGGTCTGTTAATATGCTGCGAAGCTGTCTGTCTTTTGTGTGGCTGCCAGCGAGGATTTTCATGAGCAAACCGGGGTTTTTTTCAAGCAGATACATTCCCAGTTTGTGCAGCTTCTGGCCGATTACGTTATGAACAGCTGGGTAGGCGCCGGACAGAATAAGGTGTGACACTTTGTCCGGGCGGTTAAAGCCGATATGCTGCGCGATTAAGCCTCCGGCAGAATACCCGAATAACACAGCTTTATCAATGTGCAAAGCGTCCATGAATTGCGCGATCTCGTTTGCGTAATAGGAAATAGACGCTGGCTGATCGATGTGATCACTATCACCGTGGCCGCTTAAATCGGGAAAAATCACCCTGAAATGCTTGGATAGAAGGCGCTGATAATAAAAAACCTTGCGTCCCATGCCCGGCGGGTGGATAAAAATGATAGGGATTCCCTGTCCATATTCTTCATAAAAAAGATGTTTCCTGCTGTCTATGCTGATAAGCGGCATCGCTTTTCTCCTTTGACCTTTTCATATGAATAGGGTAACCAAGATAAAACGTCTTATCCAGCCTTTTGGCGTCTGATACAGCGTGACATGCCAACCCTTTTCATGTAAAATAGAAGTAATGTAGCCAGTGAGTCTGGAGGTGTATGGGATGCACGCAGTTTTGATTACCTTATTGGTTATCGTCAGCATTGCACTTATTATTGTCGTTTTGCTTCAATCTAGTAAAAGCGCCGGATTATCTGGTGCGATTTCAGGCGGAGCGGAGCAGCTCTTCGGGAAACAAAAAGCAAGAGGTCTTGATTTAATTTTGCACCGCATTACGGTAGTGCTGGCAGTCTTGTTTTTCGTGTTAACGATTGCGCTTGCTTATATCCTATAGGGCAATGTTTGTATAAGGTCTGATGTGAAGTCAGGCCTTTTTCACGTTTCTGGATGATATTCAAAACGTTTTTTTCTGATTAAACTGTGGAAAACTAAAATGATCGTGCAGATAGAAAGGGAGACATGAGCATGAAAGTTGTGACACCAAAACCATTTACATTTAAAGGCGGAGACAAAGCGGTGCTTTTGCTGCATGGCTTTACAGGAAATACAGCGGATGTAAGGATGCTGGGACGATATTTGAATGAACGCGGCTATACGTGCCACGCGCCTCAATATGAAGGACATGGCGTCCCGCCTGAAGAACTTGTACATACGGGGCCCGAAGACTGGTGGAAAAACGTAATGGATGGCTATGAATACTTAAAATCTGAAGGCTATGAGAGCATTGCTGCCTGCGGACTGTCGCTTGGCGGGGTTTTTTCGCTGAAATTGGGTTACACTGTACCCATAAAGGGAATTGTCCCAATGTGCGCACCGATGCATATTAAGAGTGAAGAGGTCATGTATCAGGGCGTTCTTTCATACGCTCGCAATTACAAAAAGTTTGAGGGGAAAAGCCCGGAGCAAATTGAAGAGGAAATGAAGGAATTCGAAAAAACGCCGATGAATACCCTCAAGGCGCTGCAAGACTTAATTGCTGATGTGCGGAATAATGTCGATATGATTTATTCACCGACATTTGTGGTGCAGGCCCGTCATGACCACATGATTAATACCGAAAGCGCCAATATTATTTACAACGAAGTGGAAACTGATGATAAACAGCTGAAATGGTACGAGGAATCAGGGCATGTCATTACACTCGACAAAGAACGTGACCTCGTCCATCAGGATGTGTATGAATTTTTAGAGAAGCTCGATTGGTAATCAACAGGAGGTCGGATAATGGAAAAAGAAGCATTTATGGAAAAGCTTCTCTCGTTTATGAAGGAAGAGGCGTACAAACCTCTGACCGTTCAGGAACTTGAGGAGATGTTAAATATTACGGAAGCCGAGGAGTTTAAAGAGCTCGTCAAAGCGTTAGTCGCCTTGGAAGAAAAAGGGCTTATCGTACGGACGAGAAGCGACCGTTACGGCATTCCGGAGAAGATGAATTTAATAAAAGGAAAGATTTCAGCGCATGCGAAAGGATTCGCCTTTTTGCTGCCTGAGGATACGTCGTTAAGTGATGTGTTTATTCCGCCTAATGAGCTGAATACGGCAATGAACGGCGATATCGTCATGGTTCGTCTGAATTCACAGTCAAGCGGCTCCAGGCAGGAAGGAACCGTCATACGGATTTTAGAAAGAGCGATTCAGCGGGTTGTCGGCACGTATACAGAAACGAGAAACTTCGGCTTTGTCATTCCGGATGACAAAAAAATCACGAGTGACATCTTCATTCCGAAAAATGGGAAAAACGGAGCTGCGGAAGGGCATAAGGTTGTTGTCAAGCTGACGAGCTATCCTGAAGGCCGCATGAACGCTGAGGGTGAGATTGAAACCATTCTCGGCCACAAAAACGACCCGGGCATTGATATTTTATCGGTCATTCATAAGCACGGCCTGCCGGGTGAATTTCCAGCTGAAGTGATGGAACAGGCATCAAGTACGCCTGACACTATCGATGAAAAAGATCTGAAAGACCGCCGTGATCTCCGTGACCAGGTGATTGTCACCATTGATGGTGCGGATGCGAAGGATTTGGATGATGCAGTTACCGTGACGAAGCTTGATGATGGAAGCTACAAGCTTGGCGTTCACATAGCTGATGTCAGCCATTACGTAACCGAAAACTCACCGATTGACAAAGAAGCGCTTGAAAGAGGGACAAGTGTGTATCTGGTTGACCGTGTCATCCCGATGATTCCGCACAGATTGTCAAACGGCATCTGCTCCTTAAATCCAAAGGTTGACCGCCTGACGCTTTCTTGTGAAATGACAATTAACAGTCAGGGACAGGTGACAGAGCACGAGATCTTCCAAAGTGTCATCAAAACAACGGAAAGAATGACATATTCAGATGTGAATAAAATTCTTGTTGACGATGATGAAGAGCTGAAGCAAAAATACGAGCCTCTTGTTCCGATGTTCAAAGACATGGAGCGCCTGGCTCAAATTCTTCGCGATAAGCGGATGGACCGCGGCGCCGTTGACTTTGATTTCAAAGAAGCAAAGGTGCTTGTTGATGACGAAGGAGCGGTTAAAGACGTTGTGATCAGAGAACGCTCTGTCGCCGAGAAGCTGATTGAAGAATTTATGCTTGTAGCAAACGAAACAGTGGCAGAGCATTTCCATTGGATGAACGTCCCGTTTATATACCGGATTCACGAAGAGCCGAATGCTGAAAAGCTGCAAAAGTTTTTAGAATTTGTGACGACATTTGGCTATGTGGTGAAAGGAACGGCGGGGAATATTCATCCGCGCGCGCTGCAAAGCATTCTGGACGCTGTGCGTGACAGACCAGAGGAAACGGTTATATCTACTGTTATGCTCCGTTCGATGAAACAGGCGAAATACGACCCGCAAAGCTTGGGGCACTTCGGTCTGTCAACGGAATTCTATACGCATTTCACATCGCCGATCCGCCGTTATCCGGACTTAATCGTTCACCGCCTGATCCGAACGTATTTGATCAACGGCAAAGTCGATGAAGCGACTCAGGAAAAGTGGGCTGAACGCCTGCCGGATATCGCCGAACATACATCATCAATGGAGCGCCGTGCAGTTGACGCCGAGCGTGAGACGGATGATCTGAAAAAAGCGGAATACATGCTTGATAAAATCGGTGAAGAGTTTGACGGCATGATCAGCTCTGTGACAAACTTCGGAATGTTCGTCGAGCTGCCGAATACAATTGAAGGACTCGTCCACGTCAGCTTTATGACAGATGACTACTACCGCTTTGACGAACAGCATTTCGCAATGATCGGCGAGCGGACAGGCAACGTCTTCCGCATCGGGGATGAAATCACAGTCAAGGTTGTCGATGTCAATAAAGATGAGCGCAATATCGACTTTGAAATTGTCGGCATGAAGGGCACTCCGCGGCGTCCGAGAGAATTGGACAGCAGCCGGAGCAGAAAACGCGGAAAGCCTGCCAGAAAACGTGTTCAAAGCACCAATACACCTGTTTCTCCAGCTCCGTCTGAGGAAAAAGGGGAGTGGTTCACTAAGCCGAAGAAGAAAAAGAAAAAACGCGGCTTCCAGAATGCTCCGAAACAGAAACGGAAAAAGAAGAAATAGCAGCTCAACCAGCAAATAGGGCCGCAGCGCTCTATTTGCTTTCTTTCGGAAACATCTTTTCATTGTAGCAGTACGTGACATTTGGTAAAATAGAGCGTATCGCAAAAGGTGGACAGTTTTTCCTTAGAGAGAGGAGGTTCTGGCATGCCAAAAGGGTCAGGAAAAGTATTATCTCAAAATAAGAAAGCCAATCACGATTATTTTATAGAAGAAACCTATGAAACAGGCATCGTTCTGCAAGGAACCGAAATCAAATCGATTCGCGCCGGCCGCGTAAACCTTAAGGATTCCTTCGCCAAAATCGAACGGGGAGAAGTGTTTCTCCACAATATGCACGTCAGCCCATATGAGCAGGGAAACCGCTATAACCACGATCCGCTTCGGACAAGAAAGCTGTTAATGCACCGCAAGGAGATTAATAAGCTGATCGGGTTAACAAAGGAAAAAGGCTATTCTCTCGTTCCGCTGAAGCTGTATTTAAAAAACGGCTTTGCCAAAGTGCTTCTCGGCCTTGGAAAAGGGAAGAAGAACTATGACAAACGGGAAGATCTGAAGCGCAAGGACGCGAAGCGGGAAATCGAAAGAGCGTTCAGAGACAGTCAAAAAGGCTTCTAAAGGCATAGTGCTTGATTCGAAAATCAGGCCTGTGCTATACTGTGTTCACGATCAGATCACGTCGCTATTCATTTGAAGGATTTGACAATTGAAAAGAGCCGTGATCATGTTATAATAAGACTATAGCCAGTTTGAGTGAGAGCTTGATATTTTCTCCCGTATTTCCCTTATACCAAGGGGACGTTACGGATTCGACAGGGATGGATCGAGCTTGAGCTGCGAGCCGAGAGGCGATCTCGTAAACACGCACTTAAATATAACTGGCAAAACTAACAGTTTTAACCAAAACGTAGCATTAGCTGCCTAATAAGCGCAGCGAGCTCTTCCTGACATTGCCTATGTGTCTGTGAAGAGCACATCCAAGTAGGCTACGCTTGCGTTCCTGTCTGAGAACGTAAGAAGAGATGAACAGACTAGCTCTCGGAAGGCCCGCCCGCAGGCAAGAAGATGAGTGAAACCATAAATATGCAGGCTACGCTCGTAGACGCTTAAGTAATCGATGTTTCTGGACGTGGGTTCGACTCCCACCGTCTCCATACATACTTTGAAACCGCAGTGCTATCAAGGCTTTTAAAGCTTTTGAGGGCACTGCGGTAACATTTTGGTAACACTTTTAAAATTTTTCGTTTTTCATAAAGCCAATAACCTCACGTTGTGCAGACGGATAAAGGTGACTATACGTGTTTAATGTTTCGGCGGTCGTGAGGAGGTTGAAGGCTTCCTGAAAACTGAGGTCCTCAGCACTTCTGAAGTTGCCGAGATTTTAGGGGGAAATAAGCAGCGCATGAGTAAATTGATAAGTGACAAACGCATTGAAGCTGTAAAAAAAAAGATAGGGAACAAGTTTGTCTTTACTAGCAAGATGCGGAGGCGTTGAAAGAATAGCTTGAAACAAATAAAAAATATCGTCCGCATAATAATTGAGCCCCCTCGTATGAGCAGGGCTTTTTTGATGTGTAAAAAGTTTAAATGTCACAGTTTTGTAATGTAAATTAAATTCCAAATATGATAATATTTAGCATGTAACAAATTAGTAGAAAGGAATGATTAAAGGAATGAGTAAGCTAAAAAGTAGCATAATTGTCATTTTGTCGTCTTTTGCCCTTTTAGTCACTGTCCTCTTAAGCACTCCTGCCAACACCGTAGAAGCAAAATCAATTATGGACAATTTAACATCGAAAGAGAAGGTAAGCGAGGCATTAAAGCATGCAACGGAAGCTGATTTTGAGAAAGCAGAGAAATTTGTCAAAGAAGCTTTAAAACTCAACGATGATTTTACATACAGCGTAGATAAAGAAAAAGCTAAACAAATTGGTTATACTGGTGATGAAATCTTTAACCTTTCATTATTTTATGCTAGCATTCCAACTGAACAGGTTAAATGGTTAGAGCAAAACAAAGGACAAGAAGTCAAAGTTGGAGATGCCTCCACTGCAATTGTTCCAGCACTCCCGTGGGTAGTATATATTGGATTGCAAGAGCTTATTGCTCTTCTTACTGCAATTGGTCTGGCTGGGATAGCTCAACAATTCTTGAAAGAAGTTTATAACGCTGGGATGAATAAAGCTTGCAGAAAATTTGCTAGCAAAAACAAATATATTAAGAGTTTCTGTAAGGCAAATGGTTATCCAACTGAATAAAAACAAGCCTCCTGTAAAGGGAGGCTTGTTATTTTACCTAAGTAAAAGCCACAATGCTGAAACAACTGCAACCATAAAATAATCACCATCAGTTAGCTTAGTACCGTTTTTAATAAACACGTTTGCGACCCAATTCGCTTTAGTTCCTTCCGATGTGCTTAGCGCTAATTTTTTACCAATATTGTAATAAGCGACTTTAAATAAATAATAAGCAAAAGAACAGAAGATATAGAGCAATATGAATTTACCTATAAATAGCAACATGTATCAATCACTCTCCTTCATATATCCATTATTTTACCAAATGTAAAATTTATTTTGAAGAGAATTTAGCCTATTCATAAAGAAGTCCTCATCGAGTAGGACTTTCTAAACAATCCATTTTTCGGATAAGGTTTTCGTGGTATCACGTATTTCCTGTTCACTTTTTACGGTCTTTCTTTTTTTCTGTAAAGCCGCATATTAACAAAAAACTGATATAACTTGCGTTCAAAATTTGTCATGCTCATTTGTGTTTTCTGTATCACCCACACCCCATATCAACAGGCGGATCAAAGTTAATTTCATATATATTCACCTCTATCTTTAAAGCACATATGCACATAATTCAATTATATCTAGTGAGACTTTTTGGCGGAAACCATTTTAAAGGAATGTTTGTCTTTGCTTTTAAAATGTTAGAATTACAATCTGGAATCAAGTTCCTCCATTTTTAGAGAGGAATGGAAAAGGCCCTTTCCTAGTGAAGGCCCTTTTTATTTGCAGGCAGAAAGTTCTACAAGGGCGGTTCCATTTTTTAAAGTAGATTTAGATAATGAGTATATTGATAAACAAAGAATTATTTTTAAAATAAATCAAATCAAAGTGTTAGCTATCATGTAAAAATTACCCTTAGGTTGAATGATAAGGTGATTATGGACCAGAACAGGGAAAATGAGGAGGGAGGGGAACGATCGGTAAATGGACCTACCGCATCGTAGCAGAATTCAAGGCATTGAGTATGTGTGTAGGTCCATGACATTTGCGGTAACATTTTGATAACAAAAATATAAAATTATAGTTTTTAAACTGATTTTTTATCATACGTAAAGGCTTATATATCAACGGTTTGTAACTATTTTAAAACATAACTATACCATGGTAATAGACTCCCGCTGTCTCCATACATAATGAGCATAAAGCAGAACCTCTTAAGAGGTTCTGCTTTATTTTTTCTCCAAACCACAGGCACCAAAAAGTGCGTACTTCCATTTCAAACCCAGCTGTTTCATACTGATTGCAGAGCAGATGTTTCACCAATCAGATTTCTGTCAATAAATAAGAGGAATCAAAAACGGAGGGATGAATAATGAAGCTGAATTTACAAGGAAAAACCGCACTGGTGACCGGTTCGACATCAGGGATCGGAAAAGCTATTGCCTCTTCGTTAGCTGAAGAAGGTGCGGCAGTGATCATTAACGGACGCCGGGAAGAGAAAGTGAATCAGACGATAGATGAACTGAAAACACAACATGCTGAAGCGGTTCTTTATCCGGCCGCATTTGATTTGGGAACTGAAGAAGGCTGCAATGAGCTGTTTCAGGCATATCCAGAGGTTGATATTTTGGTCAACAATTTAGGGATTTTTGAACCGGCGGAGTACTTTGATATTCCCGACGATGAATGGTTTCGTTTTTTTGAAGTGAATATTATGAGCGGTGTAAGGCTGACACGCAGGTATTTGCATAACATGATAGAGAAAAAAGAAGGGCGTGTGATTTTCATTGCCAGTGAAGCGGCGATTATGCCGTCACAGGAAATGGCCCATTACAGTGCGACAAAAACGATGCAGCTGTCCATTTCCCGCAGTTTGGCGGAGCTGGCAACCGGCACGAATGTCACAGTCAACACCGTCATGCCGGGCTCTACCTTAACAGAGGGTGTGGAAACCATGCTGAACTCGCTGTATCCTGGTGAAAACCTGACTGTTCAAGAAGCTGAGGCACGTTTTATGAAAGAAAACCGGCCGACATCTATTATTCAAAGACTGATCCGTCCGGAAGAAATCGCCCACTTCGTTACATTTTTAAGCAGCCCGCTTTCCTCTGCGATCAATGGCGCGGCACTTCGGGCGGACGGCGGTTTGGTCCGCAGTGTCTTTTAAACCTCTCCCAACAGGAGAGGTTTTTTATATATTGTTGATTTCCATAAATTTCTGCCGTATAATATTGGTACCGAAATAGTTTTCTTGGTACCGAAAGCGGGGGATTAATATGGATAAAAGAATTCTGGCGGAAACTTTCCGGCTGATCAAGCAAAAAGGATTTTCATTTACGATGAATGATTTGGCTGCAGCGCTGGGAACGAGCAAACGGACGCTCTATGCATATTATTCATCTAAAGATCAGCTTGTTGAGGCGGTTGTCGAACAATTTTTAGCCGAAATGAAGCAAATGGAAAGAGACATCTATGAAAATGAAAGTTTAAATGTGCTTGAAAAGGTGAAAAAAATGCTGCTCAGCCTTCCGCAGGGGATGGAACTGCTGAACATGGGATTATTAAATGAACTAAAGAAATACCATTACGATGCGTGGCTTACATTAGACACGTTTATTAAGGCAGAATGGGCCATTGTCCTAGCATTATTAAACGAGTGCAAACAGCAAAAGAGAATCAGAAACATTAATCCGGACCTGTTTATTCACATGTATATAGGGAGCATCAACCAAGTGTATGACCCTGAATATCCACTGAAACATCAGTTCACGACAGGAGAGGTACTTGAATCAATTGTAGATGTTTTGTTTAACGGTATAACAGCTGATGAGGAGGCTGATGCCACGTGAATTGGGTGTTTCTATGCTTGGCGATTTTGTTTGAGGTTGCGGGAACGGTCAGCATGAAGCTATCGTCTGGTTTTACAAAGCTTACTCCCAGTTTGCTGTTGATTTTCTTTTATGGAGGGAGTCTTTTCTTTCTGACGCTTACGCTTAAATCCATTGATGTATCAGTTGCTTATGCTGTATGGTCAGGGATGGGAATTGTCCTGATTACAGTCGTTGGTTTTTTGTTTTTTCAAGAACATGTTAGTGTCATCAAAGTCATTTCAATTGGATTGATTATTGCCGGTGTTGTGTCTTTAAACCTGATCGAGCATGCTGCGGTGTCTGAGCCGGTACATAAAAGCGGGCAGTACAAATGAGATATATGAAGCTGTTTTTTCTCGTGACTGATATCGGTTTTATCTTGTACTGGTTGTCAGCCGGGTTTTCGCTCATACCGGAAAGCTGGGCTTTTAAACATCATGACCATCCGTTTATGATCGCTTGGAACTGGTCTTTTTTTCCGCTGGATATCCTGATTTCTGTCACAGGGTTGTACAGCTTGTACCTACAGCAGGTGAATCGTGCTGACTGGAAGCTGATGGCGCTGATTTCTCTTATGCTGACCTGTTGTTCAGGTCTGCAGGCGCTATCATTCTGGACATTCAGCAGTGACTTTGATCTTGTGTGGTGGCTGTTTAATGGGTATCTATTGATTTATCCTTTATTTTTTATTCACCTGCTCTTGAAGGAAGGCAGAAGGACAAAACAGTCCTGACAGGTGCCGCTTTTATGATAATAAACTGATGTAATGAAGCAGAGACGGTATAAGTCTCTGTTTTTTTATCGGGCGCACCAATTGAGAAGCTAACCGTGTTTTTGGGCATACTAAAGCGAAGAAACGGGAAAAGTTCTACACATTCATTGAAAAGGATTTTGTCAAATGAACAAAACTGCTGCGAACAATCAAAGAATCATGCCTATCGTGAAGGATGCCTTTCGCATTCATGCAAATCCATTTCCTTGGAAAAAGGCTATCGGATCAGGTTTCGCTTCAGGGTTTCCTGTGCTGGTCGGTGCATTGGCAGGTCACACGGATTACGGATTAATTGCAAGTATCGGAGGCTTTGTTTATTTATATGCGGGCGGTGAATCGTACAAAAAGCGCGCCTTGAAGCTGCTCTTGGTTTCTATTGGGATCGCCCTCTCATTTGGTTTAGGGACGCTTTTGTCCGGGACGCTTTGGATAATGGCGGCTGTTTTGGGGCTGGTCGGTGCAGCGGCGATGTTTATTTTTAGCGCGCTCGGCATTCAAGGCCCTGCGCCGATGTTTTTTGTCCTTGCCTTTTTAGTCAGTTCCGGGCTGCCGGCCGATCCTTCACAAGCGCTGTTCAGAGCGGGACTGACGTTTCTCGGCGGCATTTTCGCCATGGGCATCGCGCTAATCGGCTGGTTATGGAACAAACATGGACCGGAGGAAGCGGTGTTGCAAAAAACATATCATCAGCTGGCTGCATGTCTTTCAGCCGTCGGAACGCCAGGTTTTCATAACGCACAGCATCAGACCGTGCTCATGCTTAGAACAGCCCGCCAAACGGTTCTTGGGAAAGGGGATAAATGGAAAAAATCGCAGCATGATGAACGATTTTTCCGCCTCCTTGAAAAAGCTGACGATATATTCATTGCCATTATTCATTTTTCAGCTGAAACGCCGGACAGAGAGACCGCGCAGATTGAAAAGGCACTTCGCCAAACCGGAGATATGCTTGCGAATGCACGGGTTTTCAATACGTTTCAGATTAATGAAAATGAATCTGAGCCTAGGCGGAAGCTGTTTGAAGAAATCAATGAGGTTTTGCATATCGCTTCAGGACGTTTTGATAAGCAGCTTGACGGGGAACCGAGCCGCCTGCCATCCTCTTTTTACTTTTTGAGAAATGCCTTTGACTGGAAGTCTCCGGTTTTGATTAGAGCGTTAAAGTACGGAATTGTTCTGTTTGCCGCCGATATGTTTGCCCTCGCATTCGGCTTTGCACGCTCCTATTGGATTCCGCTTTCGGCAGCAGCAGTCATGCTTGGCACTACTGTTGTTTTTACGCTTCACAGGGCTATTCAGCGTTCGGCCGGAACGGTGATCGGGGTAATGCTGGCTGGCGCAATCCTGTTTTTTAAGCCGGGCGGTGTTTATATTGCGTTATGTATTGCAGCGCTGCAATGTCTTCTTGAGATGCTGATCGTCCGCAATTATGCGCTGGCTGTTCCCTTTTTAACCGCAAATGCGCTTGTTATCACAGAAAGTATGCATGGCGGCGCGGGAGCCGGTTATTTTATGATAGCGAGGCTGACGGACGTAGCTGTCGGCAGCGTGATCGGGCTATTGGGAACAATGCTTTTGTGGCGGCGGTTTTCAACAAAGCGGCTGCCTGAACTGATGAGGAACGTCATCCGGTTGGAAGGGCAGTTTATGGAGAAACTGTTAACCGGGCAGAAAGCCGACGAACACAAGTTAAGGGTGAGCCTTGTCAGGCTTCGGGATGCGTATGACAAGGCGCTTGGAGAGTTTCCTCATGCGAATGCTGATGCGCTCTGGCCTGCCATTTCCGGTGCTCAGCACTTAGGGTACTATTTGCTCTCGGCCCAAGCTCACCGCCGTCCGCCTGCTCCGTTTTCTGATGAAGAGATCAACCAGCTGCGGGCGTTTTTTGAACAGGCTCAGCAATCCTTTATCATGAAAAGGATACCTGCGGATATTCAAGTGCCGCATGTTCCTCATTATCCTCGAATCAGTAAAGAATTGTCCGCGCTGTATTCAGGCTTGAGAACAGCTTTTGAAAAGTAAGCTGTTTGGAAAGTTAAATAATCTTTAATTCGAGATGTTTTACTTGAAAGTAAATTTCTTTGTCTCTATAATAAAGTCTAAGAGAGACAGAATAATCATTATGCATCTGTATGATAATAATTGGTGTGTGATTTTTAAAAACGAAAGGGCTGGTAAAAATGGCAAAAGTATTATATATCACTGCTCATCCGCATGACGAAGCAACTTCGTACAGTATGGCAACAGGTAAAGCATTTATCGAATCTTACAAAGAAGCAAATCCAAATGATGAAGTTGTACATATCGATTTGTACAAAGAAAACATCCCGCACATTGACGCAGATGTATTCAGCGGATGGGGAAAGCTTCAGTCAGGTACAGGCTTTGAAGAGCTTTCTGAAAGCGAAAAAGCGAAAGTAGGCCGTTTGGGAGAGCTTAGCGATCAATTTGCATCAGCTGATAAGTACGTATTTGTTACACCTTTATGGAACTTCTCATTCCCGCCAGTGATGAAAGCGTATCTCGATTCTGTTGCTGTTGCAGGAAAATCATTCAAATACACAGAACAAGGTCCTGTCGGCTTGTTGACTGATAAAAAAGCAATTCATATCCAAGCTCGCGGCGGCTACTATTCAGAAGGCCCTGCGGCTGAGATGGAAATGGGACACCGCTACATCGGCATCATGATGAACTTCTTCGGCGTACCATCATTCGAAGGCATTTTCGTAGAGGGACATAATGCGGAGCCTAATAAAGCACAGCAAATCAAAGAAGACGCGATTGCGCGTGCGAAAGAAGCAGGAAAAACATTCTAATGAAAAAGCCTCCCCTTATTTGGGGAGGCTTTTGTTTTAGTGCTCCAGCATAATGGTTCGTTTCTCTTTACTGCTTTTCATCGCGGCTTCAATGATGCGGATGACATTAATACCTTCCTCAGCAGTGACTGGCAGCGCAGCACCTTCCCGTATGCTTTCCGCTATTTTGCGGTAATAAGTAAGGTAGGAGCCATTTACTGATGGAATCGTTTCTGTTTTTTTGTCGGAGCCACGAATGGTTGTAAGCTGTCCGTAAAACTCCGGATCATCTGCACCCCAGCTGTCATCCTCTGGTTTTCTTCCCGCTCTGAGTGCGTCTTCCTGTCCGTCAATTCCGTATTTGATAAAGCTGGAATCTTTTCCATGGATTTGATAACGAGGTCCGTTTGCCGGAACGATTGATCCCCCGTATAGAATGGCTTGAAGCTTGCCATAGTCCAGGGTTAAATGAAAATAGTCAACCGTTTCGGCATTTTCCCGCTGGGCCATCACGTTTGCAGTCACGGCTTTAGGCATCCCAAACAAATGCAGGGTTTGGTCTATGATGTGGGAGCCGAGATCATACAGCGTACCAGTGGCAATGCCTTCTTTTTCCCGCCACCGCGCTTGAACTTCAGGTCTGTAGCGGTCATAGGAAACTTGATATGTATTGATATCTTCAAGAGATCCCTCAGAGATCAGCTTTTTAATCGTTAAAAAGTCGTTATCCCAGCGTCGGTTATGATATACGCTTAATAATACGCCTTTTTCATCGGCAGCCCTTTTTAATGTTTCCCCCTCTTCGGCTGTTGCTGTCATTGGTTTTTCCATCACAACATGTTTTCCGGCCTGTATGCATGCCATAGCATGCTCGTAATGAAGGCCGCTCGGGGTGGTGACAATGACAAGCTCAATGGCAGGGTCATTTGTGATTTCCTCAAGCTCATGTACAACCTCAGCATCTGGAAAGTCCCGTTTCACTTCTTCTGTCCGAGATGTCATGATTTTGCTGATTTGATATTCATCCAGAACATCCAGCAGCGGCCCGTGAAAAACAGAACCGGACAATCCGTATCCTAATATTCCAACCTTGATCGTATCCACTTTTCTTCTCCCCTTTAAAAGCGTTATCAACAGAAGTATATACCCTCCTGATCAAATGGTAAAACCTAACTGATTCATTTTTTGCGTCGGCATGCTTAGACAACCGTTTGGACAATCAGTATAATGGGAATTAATATCATTAAACAGAGGTGTACGCATGGAAAAGCATAACGAACATAAAACATTAAACCATAAAAGCTCGAAAGAAAAAGATCAGATTACAAACCGGCTTAAGCGGATTGAGGGTCAAGTCCGAGGCATTCAAAACATGGTGGAAAACGACAGATATTGTGTAGATATTCTTGTGCAAATTTCAGCTGTTCAGGCGGCAATGAAAAATGTGGCGCTTCATTTGCTTGAGGATCATGCCCATCATTGTGTAGCAGATGCCATCAAAAGCGGAGACGGGGAACAGGCCATTTCTGAGCTTTTGGACGTATTTAAAAAGTTCACAAAATCATAAAGCGTTTTTTTATTGTAATACCCTACGGGGGTATGGTAGGATGAAAATAGAAAGAATAAACAGGAGGAATTGATTATGGAACAAAAAACATTGCAAGTTGAAGGAATGTCTTGTCAGCACTGCGTCAAAGCAGTAGAAACAAGCGTAGGAGAACTGGACGGCGTCAGTGCCGTTCATGTCAATCTGGAAGCGGGTAAAGTCGATGTTTCGTTTGATGCTGACAAAGTATCAGTCAAAGATATTGCGGATGCGATAGAAGATCAGGGCTATGACGTAGCTGAGTGATTCAAGGTATCGCGCCTTTAGGGAGGCGCGATATTTCTTTCATTTTTATATACCCCCCAGGTGTATATAAAGGAGTGAGTATGTTGAGTGAACAAAAGGAAATCGCGATGCAGGTCTCTGGTATGACCTGTGCGGCATGTGCTGCCAGAATTGAAAAAGGCCTGAAGCGGATGCCCGGTGTCACGGATGCAAATGTTAATCTGGCAACGGAAACATCAAATGTAATCTACGATCCTGCTGAAACAGGGACTGCAGCGATTCAGGAAAAAATAGAGAAGTTGGGCTATCACGTCGTTACAGAAAAAGCTGAATTCGATATTGAGGGCATGACCTGTGCGGCTTGCGCCAATCGGATTGAAAAACGGCTTAACAAAATAGAAGGTGTCGCAAATGCTCCAGTAAACTTCGCTTTAGAAACAGTTACGGTCGAATACAATCCAAAAGAAGCGTCTGTCAGCGATTTGAAAGAAGCGGTAGATAAGCTTGGATATAAGCTAAAGTTGAAGGGGGAACAGGACAGTGAGGCTGCTGCTGCTAAAAAGAAAGAAGAACGGAAGCAAACGGCGAGACTGATTTTTTCAGCTGTCCTGTCGTTTCCATTGCTTTGGGCGATGGTGAGCCATTTTACATTTACATCATTCATTTGGGTACCCGATATATTTCTCAATCCGTGGATGCAATTTGCGCTGGCGACACCAGTCCAATTTCTGATCGGCTGGCCGTTTTATGTGGGTGCGTATAAGGCGCTCAGAAATAAAAGCGCCAATATGGATGTATTGGTCGCCCTCGGTACGACGGCTGCTTACGCTTATAGCCTTTATCTTACTTTTCAAAGCCTTGGCTCTCACGGGCATACAGATGGCCTTTACTATGAAACAAGCGCGATTTTGCTGACGCTGATTTTATTAGGCAAGTTGTTTGAAACAAAAGCTAAAGGCCGTTCCTCGGATGCGATTAAAAAGCTGATGAAGCTTCAAGCGAAAACAGCGACTGTTGTAAGAGACGGACAGGAGCAAATCATCCCGATCGACGAAGTGCTTGTTAATGACATTGTTTACGTCAAACCTGGCGAACGAATTCCTGTCGACGGAGAAGTGGTTGAAGGCCGTTCAGCGGTTGACGAATCGATGATTACAGGAGAAAGTCTTCCTGTTGACAAAAATCCTGGTGACAGCGTGACAGGTTCAACCGTTAACGCAAACGGTTTCCTGAAAATTAAAGCTGTCAACGTCGGAAAGGATACTGCGCTTTCTCATATCATCAAAATTGTTGAGGAAGCACAAGGGTCAAAAGCGCCGATCCAGCGTCTCGCTGACCAGATTTCAGGCATTTTTGTACCCATTGTATTGGGGATTGCCGTTCTCACTTTTCTCATTTGGTATCTTTGGGCGGCTCCTGGCGATTTTGCTGAAGCGATCAGCAAGTTCATTGCGGTTCTTGTCATTGCCTGTCCTTGCGCCCTCGGTCTTGCCACTCCGACGAGCATAATGGCTGGATCTGGACGCGCTGCTGAATTCGGGATTTTATTTAAAGGCGGCGAGCATTTAGAAAAAACACATCGTCTCGATACCATTGTTCTTGATAAAACCGGAACCGTGACAAACGGGAAGCCGCGTCTGACGGATGCCATTCCATTCGGCCGTTTTGAAGAAAAAGATTTGCTTCAATTTGCAGCGGCAGCGGAAACGGGATCAGAGCATCCGCTTGGCGAAGCGATTATTGCTGGCGTGAAAGATAAAGGGCTTGAGATACCGAAGCTTACCCGCTTTGAAGCAAAAGTCGGCGCAGGCATTTTGGCTGAAGCCGGAGGAAAAAGCATTCTCGTCGGCACAAGAAAATTAATGGAGAGCGAACAGGTTGAGCATGGTGCTCTTCTCGCCCAAATGGAAGAGCTAGAGGCCGAAGGGAAAACAGTTATGCTTGTATCCATTGATGGAGAAGCAGCGGGGCTAGTAGCGGTTGCAGATACGATTAAGGATACGTCACGGAAGGCTGTTGCCCGTCTGAAAGAGTTGGGCCTTGATGTCATCATGATGACAGGAGACAATCGCAGAACCGCAGAAGCCATCGCGAAGGAAGCGGGAATTACGAATATCATTGCGGAAGTCCTTCCTGAACAAAAGGCAGCAGAAATTGCCCGCTTGCAAAAAGAAGGCCGCCAGACAGCAATGGTAGGCGACGGAATTAACGATGCGCCGGCGCTTGCCACAGCTGACATCGGCATGGCGATTGGAACTGGCACGGACATTGCCATGGAAACAGCAGACATTACACTGATTCGCGGCGATCTGAACAGTATTGCCGACGCAATCCGCATGAGCAGATTGACAATGAAAAACATTAAACAAAATTTATTCTGGGCGCTTGGCTATAACAGCCTCGGCATCCCAATCGCAGCACTTGGATTTTTAGCACCGTGGATAGCAGGAGCAGCAATGGCATTCAGCTCCGTTTCCGTTGTTCTGAATGCTCTTCGTCTGCAAAAAGTAAAATGAAAAACCGGCTATATGCCGGTTTTTGTTTTTCATTGACACTTTCTTGGAAAACAACATATAATAGGTGTAACTTATATATGAGTATATGCTCATATATATTAAAATGAATGCAATACTCATTGATACGCTTTGAAAAGGGAACCCTAAATCGGAAGGTAAGGTGAGACTAGTGAAACAGGAATACGTTCTGGACGGTTTGGATTGCAGCAATTGTGCCCAAAAAATCGAAAATGGAGTCAAAGGCATAAAAGGCATTGACGGATGCGCGGTAAATTTTGCGGCAAGCACCTTAACTGTCTCAGCCGATGGGAAAGAAGAGCAATGGGTCACGAATAAAGTAGAGAAAAAAGTGAAATCAATTGATCCGCATGTAACGGTTCGCCAAAAGCATATAAAGAAATCAGCTGATGATGGCTATCGTAATCGAATGGTCAATATGCTGATCAGAATGGCGGCGGCTGTCATTCTCGGCGCAGCGGCATATTTGGTTCATTCGGGAACCATTGAACTTTTCCTTTTCCTCGCTGCTTATTTGATCATCGGCGGTGACATTATGATCCGCGCAGTCAAAAACATCATCCGCGGTCAGGTGTTTGATGAGCATTTCTTAATGGCTCTTGCTACAATCGGCGCCTTTCTGATTCAGCAATACCCTGAGGGCGTCGCCGTTATGCTGTTTTATCAAATCGGTGAGCTTTTTCAAGGTGCCGCGGTCAGCCGTTCCAGAAAATCAATTAGTGCGTTAATGGACATACGGCCTGATTACGCCAATCTCAAAACAAAGAACGGCATCGAACAGGTTTCCCCGGAGGATGTTCAGACAGGAGACATCATTGTGGTTAATCCGGGAGAAAGCATACCCCTGGACGGTAAGGTCGTGCAAGGGTCAGCGATGGTTGATACATCTGCTTTAACAGGTGAGTCCGTTCCGAGAAAAGCTGCGGAAGGACAAGATGTAATGTCAGGCTTTATCAATCAAAACGGCGTTCTGCATATTGAAGTTACAAAGGGCTATCAGGAATCAGCAGTATCAAAAATATTAGACTTGGTTCAGAATGCGAGCAGCCGTAAAGCCCGGACAGAAAACTTTATCACGAAGTTTGCCAAGTATTATACACCTGCTGTTGTGATCATCGCGGTATTGCTGGCCTTTGTTCCGCCGCTTGTTCTTTCTGGCGCCGCGCTTTCCGATTGGGTGTACCGCGCGCTTATCTTTTTAGTGATTTCTTGTCCTTGTGCGCTTGTTGTCTCCATTCCGCTCGGTTTCTTCGGCGGAATCGGAGCGTCCTCAAAGGCCGGAGTGCTTGTAAAGGGAAGCAATTATTTAGAAGCTTTGAATCAAGTCAAATACGCGGTGTTTGATAAAACGGGAACACTAACAAAAGGCAGCTTTGAAGTGACAGAAATCAAACCCGCGGAAGGTTTTACAAAGGATAGATTACTTGAAGCGGCGGCATACGCTGAGCTTCATTCACAGCATCCAATTGCTGAATCTGTGCGTAAAGCTTACGGGAAAATGCTTTCCTCCGATGAGATTGAGTCATACGAAGAAATCTCTGGCCACGGCATTTTTGCAAAGGTAAATGGAACTGAGATCCTTGCTGGGAATAAAAAGCTCATGGAAAGAGAACAAATTGAGGATGTCCCGGATGAAAATGCTGGAACAATCGTACACGTTGCTGTTGATCAACGCTATGCCGGAGCAATCATCATAGCGGATGAGATAAAGGAAGACGCAGCACAAGCGGTTGCTGATCTGAAGTCGCTTGGGATCAAACAGACAGCTATGCTGACGGGTGATTCGAAACAAACGGGAGAAGCCGTCGGAAAACAGCTTGGGATTGGTGAGGTATATGCAGAGCTGCTGCCGCAAGATAAAGTCGCGCAGGTCGAAGCATTGGAAGCTAAGCTTTCACCTAATGAAAAACTCATTTTTGTCGGTGACGGCATCAATGATACGCCGGTGCTTGCCCGCGCAGATATAGGGATCGCGATGGGAGGCCTTGGCTCAGACGCCGCAGTAGAAGCCGCAGACATCGTGCTGATGACAGATCAGCCGTCAAAAATAGCGGAAGCGATTCGGATTGCGAAACGGACACGGCGAATCGTGTGGCAAAACATCGGCTTTGCTTTAGGTGTGAAAGCGATCTTTCTCATTCTTGGTGCATTTGGAATTGCGACCATGTGGGAAGCGGTTTTCTCAGATGTCGGCGTTACACTGCTTGCTGTGGCGAACGCCATGCGCGTCATGCGTCTCAAAAACAAATAAATTGTCGGAGAGAATTCATTTTTTCGGGGTTTTCTTATCAGCGCTTGTCTTGTTAAAATAAAGAAGTGGGTCAATTGCGATCCGCTTCTTTTTTAATTTTAAAACGATGAGGTGTCGGAGTGAAAAAGAAACAGCAGTCTTCTGCGAAATTCGCGGTCATCCTTACGGTTGTGGTTGTTGTATTGCTAGCAGCCATTGTCATCATTAATAACAAAACGGAACAAGGTAATGATGCGGTGTCCGGGCAGCCGTCTATCAAAGGGCAGCCTGTGCTTGGCAAGGACGATGCACCGGTAACTGTAGTAGAATTCGGAGATTACAAATGTCCGTCTTGCAAGGTGTTTAACAGTGACATCTTTCCAAAAATACAAAAAGACTTTATTGATAAGGGCGATGTGAAATTTTCTTTCGTGAACGTCATGTTCCATGGAAAAGGTTCAAGATTAGCGGCTCTTGCATCTGAAGAAGTATGGAAGGAAGACCCTGACTCTTTCTGGGATTTCCATGAAAAGCTGTTCGAAAAACAGCCGGATACGGAACAGGAATGGGTAACCCCAGGCCTCCTTGGTGATCTTGCAAAAAACACCACAAAGATAAAACCTGAGACACTCAAGGAAAATCTTGATAAGGAAACATTCGCTTCTCAAGTGGAAAAGGATTCTGACCTTAATCAAAAAATGAACATACAGGCAACACCGACGATTTACGTCAATGATAAAGTGATCAAAAATTTTGCGAATTATGATGAAATCAAAGAGACAATAGAAAAAGAGCTGAAAGGGAAGTAACGATATGAAAAATAGAATCGTATTTTTATATGCTTCCTGGGTTGTGGCTCTTATCGCTATGCTGGGCAGCCTGTATTTCAGTGAAATCAGAAAGTTTATTCCATGTGAACTGTGCTGGTACCAGCGTATCCTCATGTATCCACTCGTCCTGATTTTAGGCATCGCCACCTTTCAAGGGGACATACGAGTGAAAAAATATGTGCTCCCGATGGCGATTATAGGGGCATTCATTTCGACTATGCATTACTTAGAGCAAAAAGTGCCCGGTTTTAGCGGCATTAAGCCGTGTGTAAGCGGCGTGCCGTGCTCGGGCCAATATATTAACTGGTTTGGTTTTATTACGATTCCATTCCTGGCCCTGATTGCTTTTATCCTGATTATCGTTTTTATGTGCCTGCTGAAAGGCGAAAAATCTGAATAACAAAAAAAGCGCCCGCGTATGCCGGGCGCTTTTTTAATTTCGCAAACTCATGTCCATCAGCAATAGCCGTATTCCCTCTAAATTTATCTTTTTTTCTCATAAAAATGTTATTGATTTTACGCTGGAGCGATTATAAAATCTAGAGGTCGTCAGAAAATTTAACAAACATAAAAGGGAGTCATCAGAATGGCTTGGGAGCTGCTCAGTGTGATTGGCATCATTGCGTTTGCAGTCAGCGGCGCAATTGTTGCGATGGAAGAGGAATATGATATTTTAGGAGTTTATATATTAGGGATTGTCACCGCTTTTGGAGGAGGAGCGATCCGCAATTTGCTGATCGGTGTTCCGGTGTCAGCGCTATGGGAGCAGGGAGCGTACTTTCAAATCGCGCTTTTATCTATTACAATTGTGTTTCTGTTTCCGAAGCTGCTGCTGAAGCATTGGAATAAGTGGGGCAATTTATCAGATGCGATCGGCCTCGCTGCCTTTGCTATCCAAGGCGCACTGTATGCTGTCAAAATGGGCCATCCGCTTAGTGCCGTGATCGTGGCTGCGGTGCTGACGGGAAGCGGGGGCGGAATCATCCGCGACCTTCTTGCCGGGCGCAAACCGCTTGTGCTGAAGGCAGAAATTTATGCAGTCTGGGCGGCTCTCGGCGGTTTAATCGTCGGCTTGGGCTGGCTGGGAAACTCGTTCGGCTTGTACGTTCTGTTTTTCGTGCTCGTTGTTTGCCGGGTTTGTTCCTATATGTTTAATTGGAAGCTGCCAAACCGTTCTTTTCGCTTAGATAGTCAGTAAAATAAAAGAAACCTCTCCGTCATGGAGAGGTTTCTTTTATGGTAGCCTGCCGGGATCAAATAAAAAGTCCTTTTCGAATGCTGACGCGCAGAGCAAAGCTATTGAAAATTAATAGGTAGCCCAAAAGGTATAGCTGATGGTTTTTTTAGTTCCTGTGTTAGTGAATTTGAATCTGTATTTTGTTTTGTAGCTTTTAGAAGCTTGTTTGTAACTTAAATTTGTAGAGCCTTTTTTCGTTGCATAAAAAGTTTTAACATTTTTCCAGCCTTTATTTGTCTTTTGTTGCAGAGTTGCTGTAATTTTCCCGCTGCCTGATCCGTTTGCTGTCATGTTGGCCCAAGTTCCTCGTCCTGGATAATAAATCTGAAATGTTGGCGAGTAAGTATAGTTTTTAAATGAGCCCGAATGGTAATGAGTACTCCATATTTGACCTTTTTTAACCCAATCTTTAGCTTCCGCTTTGTTGTTTACTAGGTCAATTGCCGTAAAACTTGTTACGGCTACGACGAATGCCAGCAACATCATAGATAGCTTTTTCTTCACTGAGTATTTCCTCCTAACTAATTCTGGTTCTTTCTTCATGTTTATATCATAAACCGAGAGAAATAATGTAACATCGTCCTATTCTCCCAAATGAAAAACTTCAATTTGTTGAAATATGTCGAAATTGGATGAAAAATGACTATTTTACTGCGACTATAGATACGATAGCAAGGATGTAGTTGCTTTATGGAAGATGACAATAACAGCCAGTTTAGTCATTCTTCACGTTAGATGAACAGACAAACACGGTAAAGCTCTGCGGTGTTTTTAAAATGAAAAAGAAATATTATATCGAAGATTGAATGGAATAAGGAATCGATACTGATGAAAGAGAAGATTCGCAACCTAAGAAAAGCACCTCCAACAGTGATCAATGTGAAATCATAAGAGAAAAAACCGATTTCGAGTTGAAATCGGTTTTTTCTGCATATAAATAACCCAAACCTTGATTGGTATTGGGTGAATGTGCTAAGATAAATTGTATTTGCCAGTTTCGTTATACATTCGATATATGTATCCAATTATATTTTACAGTATTTCATCTATGTTTGTCAACTATTTTCTGGAGGTGCCGTTCATGAATCAGCAGGATAAGGAATGGAAGGAAGAGCAGTCGAGAATAGATGAGGTGCTGCAGGAGCTCGAAAAAAAAGAGCGGTTTCTGGAAACGTCTGCGGGCGGGTTGAAGCATGATATCATCGGATTAAGAAAAAGCTTTTGGGAGGATGTTAAGGTTAATTTTGATGATGCCCATGAAGCGATTGAAACGATGGCAAGCATTAAGCAGCAGGCAGAGCTGCTGTCTGATCGGGAACACAATCATCGGCGCATGGATCAGCAGCTCAAACGAATTCATCAATTAAAAAAATCGCCTTATTTCGGCCGGATTGATTTTATTGAAAACGGCGAGGAGCAGGCAGAGCGAATTTATATCGGTTTAGCTTCCTGTTTGGATGAGAAGGAGGAACACTTTCTGATTTATGACTGGAGGGCGCCGATATCAAGTTTGTACTACAATTATTCCCCAGGTAAAGCGGAGTACGAGGTGCCCGGTGAAACGATAGAAGGGGAAATGGTGCTGAAACGCCAGTTTATGATCAAAAACGGCACTCTCAAGGCGATGTTTAATACCGATATGACGATTGGTGATGAAATGCTGCAAGAGGTATTAAGCCATCACTCCGATACCCAAATGAAAAACATCGTGTCTACGATTCAGAAAGAACAAAATCAGATTATCCGTAATGAAAAAAGCAAGATCCTGATCGTGCAGGGAGCGGCTGGCAGCGGGAAAACATCGGCTGCGCTTCAGCGTGTCGCTTATTTGTTATACAGGCACCGTGGCGTCATTGATGCCGGACAAATCGTTTTGTTTTCTCCCAACTTCTTATTTAACAGCTATGTCTCCTCTGTTTTGCCGGAGTTAGGAGAAGAGAATATGGAGCAGGCGACGTTTCAGGAATATATCGAGCATCGTCTTGGCCGCAAGTTCAAATGTGAAAGCCCCTTTGATCAGCTCGAATATTGCCTGACCGAAACAAAGGGAGGCGATTTTCCAACAAGGCTTGCGGGAATCACATGGAAGGCGGGTTTATCCTTTCAGCAATTCATTAATGAATACGTCACACGGCTTTCCTCTGAAGGGATGATTTTTAAAAATATTATATTCCGCGGACAAAAGCTGATCACAAAGGAGCAAATTCAATCCTATTTTTACTCATTGGATCAAAATCACTCCATTCCGAATCGGATGGAGCAAACCGCGAAGTGGCTGCTGAGTGAGCTTAACAAGCTTGAGAAAAAGGAACGGCGAAAGGATTGGGTCGTTCATGAAGCTGAGCTGCTTGACAAAGAGGACTACTTGGACGTGTACAAAAAACTGCAAGAAAGGAAACGGTTCAGCGAGAGTACGTTTAACGATTATCAAAGAGAGCAGCAGCTGCTTGCCGCCATCATTGTGAAAAAAGCTTTCAAACCGCTCAAGCAGGCAGTCAGGCTCCTTGCATTTCTTGATGTTTCACAGCTGTATTTGCAATTGTTTTCTGGCTGGGGAGGGAAATTTCAGCATGAGAAGATGGCCGTGATAGGTGAGCTGACCCGTTCGGCATTTACGGATAATAAATTGCTCTATGAGGACGCGGCACCGTTTCTTTATATGCAGGATCTGATTGAGGGCAGAAAGAAAAATACGAAGATCAAACATCTATTTATTGACGAAGCCCAGGACTATTCACCGTTTCAGATGGCTTACATGAGAAGTATTTTTCCGGCTGCCAGCATGACAGTGCTCGGTGATATCAATCAGTCCATCTACGCGCATACCATACACGGGGATCAGCGTATGGATGCGTGCTTTGAGGATGATCCTGCTGAGTATGTTCGTTTAAAGAGAACATACAGATCAACAAGGCAGATTGTCGAGTTTACCAAAGCGATGCTTCAAGATGGAGCGGATATTGAGCCGTTTAATAGAAGCGGGGAAATGCCGCTCGTTGTCAAAACTGAAGGACATGAGAGCCTTTGCCAAAAGCTCGCGCAAGAAATTGGCCGGCTCAAGAAAAAAGGGCACGAAACAATAGCCGTCATCTGCAAGGCTGCGCAGCAATGCATACAGGCGCACGCCCACATGAGTGAATATACAGATGTTCGCCTGATTCATAAAGAAAATCAACCATTCCAAAAGGGTGTTTGCGTGATTCCGGTGTATTTAGCGAAGGGAATTGAATTTGACGCAGTGCTTGTCTATGATGCATCTGAAGAACACTATCATACAGAGCACGACCGCAGGCTTTTATATACTGCGTGCACCCGTGCGATGCACATGCTGGCGGTATTTTATACAGGTGAAGCCAGTCCGTTTGTAACCGCTGTGCCGCCTCACTTATATCAGATTGCTGAATGAAGAGAAGGGAGTCCTTCTCTTTTTTCTATTTACATGAAGCATAGCCGTTTTATCATTAGGATTCTTAATAGTTATCATCATGTAAATATATTTTACTTAAGCCTAGTATTCCGGTAAAGTTCAATTAGATGCAATTTTCGATCAGTTTATAACTTTGTGAGGTGGATACGTTGCAACTTCAGGTAATGAACAGTCCGTTTAATCAGGAGCAGGCAGAGCTCCTTAACCGCCTTCTGCCGACCTTGACCGAATCCCAGAAAATCTGGCTGAGCGGATATTTATCCGCTCAATCTGTTTCCGCCCAAGAAGCTGCGGGTGCGCCGGCGGCAGCTGTGTCTGCGGAAGCACCAGCACCGGCCGTTTCAAAAGAAGTGACCGTTCTTTATGGTTCACAGACGGGAAACGCACAGGGGCTTGCAGAAAATGCCGGCAAGCAGCTTGAACAGAGCGGTTTTCAAGTGACCGTCTCATCCATGAGCGATTTTAAGCCGAATCAGCTGAAGAAGGTAACCAATCTTTTAATCGTCGTCAGTACGCATGGAGAAGGCGAGCCGCCTGATAACGCGCTGTCGTTTCACGAATTTCTGCACGGAAGACGGGCGCCTAAGCTTGAAGACCTGCGCTTTTCCGTTTTGGCGCTTGGTGACAGTTCGTACGAGTTTTTCTGCCAGACAGGGAAAGAATTTGATCAGCGCTTAGAAGAACTCGGCGGAAAACGGATTTCTCCGCGCGTTGATTGCGATCTTGACTATGATGAACCGGCAGCCGAATGGCTTGAGGGTGTATTGAAGGGATTAAATGAAGCTGGGGTCGGAAGCGCCGCGCCTGCGCCGGCGGCTGCGTCACAAACCGGTGAGTCTTCGTATTCCAGAACAAACCCGTTTCGGGCTGAAGTGTTAGAAAATTTAAATTTAAACGGCAGAGGATCAAATAAAGAAACACGCCATGTGGAGCTGTCTCTTGAAGGATCTGGCCTGACTTACGAGCCTGGTGACAGCCTCGGCGTCTATCCGGAAAACGATCCGGAACTTGTCGAGCTGCTCCTAAAGGAAATGAATTGGGACCCGGAAGAAATTGTGACGCTTAATAAGCAAGGTGATGTCCGTCCGCTGAAAGAAGCGCTGATTTATCACTATGAGATTACCGTTCTCACAAAACCGCTTCTTGAACAGGCAGCCCAGCTGACAGGGAACGATGAGCTTAGAGAGCTTTTAGCCCCGGGAAATGAGGAGAATGTAAAAGCCTATATTGAAGGGCGCGATTTGCTTGATCTCGTCCGTGACTATGGCCCATTTAGTGTATCTGCGCAGGAGTTTGTCTCTATTTTGCGAAAAATGCCTGCCCGCCTTTATTCGATTGCAAGCAGTTTATCCGCAAATCCGGATGAAGTGCATTTAACAATCGGCGCAGTCCGCTACGATGCGCACGGCCGTGAACGAAAAGGCGTCTGCTCGATTTTGTGCGCGGAACGTCTGCAGCCGGGTGACACACTGCCGGTTTATGTACAGCACAATCAAAACTTTAAGCTTCCGAAAGACCCTGAAACACCGATTATCATGGTGGGCCCTGGGACAGGCGTCGCACCTTTCCGTTCCTTTATGCAGGAGCGTGAGGAGACGGGAGCGGAAGGAAAGGCATGGATGTTCTTTGGCGATCAGCACTTTGTCACGGATTTCCTTTACCAGACAGAGTGGCAGAATTGGCTCAAAGACGGTGTGCTGACAAAAATGGATGTGGCGTTCTCACGTGATACGGAAGAAAAAGTATATGTGCAGCACCGCATGCTCGAACACAGCGCAGAATTGTTTGAATGGCTTCAAGAAGGAGCGGCTGTTTACATTTGCGGAGATGAAAAGCATATGGCGCATGACGTCCATCACACATTACTTGAAATTATCGAAAAAGAAGGCAATATGAGCCGCGAAGAAGCGGAGGCTTATCTTGCCGATATGCAGCAGCAAAAACGCTATCAGCGTGATGTATATTGATTTGACTTGAAAGGAGTTTTTCAACATGGTGACCAAAATTCTAAAAGCACCGGACGGCTCTCCAAGTGATGTTGAACGCATTAAAAAAGAAAGTGATTATTTGCGCGGCACGCTGAAAGAAGTGATGCTCGATCGAATCAGTGCCGGAATTCCGGATGATGACAACCGCCTGATGAAACACCACGGCAGTTATTTGCAGGATGACCGCGACCTCCGAAATGAACGCCAAAAGCAGAAGCTTGAGCCCGCATATCAGTTCATGCTGCGCGTGCGTATGCCAGGGGGCGTCTCGACGCCTGAACAATGGCTTGTCATGGATGACCTGTCCCAGAAATACGGGAACGGCACATTAAAATTGACGACACGTGAAACATTCCAAATGCACGGAATTCTGAAATGGAACATGAAGAAAACCATTCAGACGATCCACTCAGCACTTTTGGATACGATCGCAGCCTGCGGAGACGTAAACCGTAACGTCATGTGTGCATCAAACCCTTATCAATCTGAAATCCACTCAGAGGTATACGAGTGGTCTAAAAAGTTAAGTGATGATCTGCTGCCGCGGACGAGAGCCTATCATGAAATTTGGCTTGATGAGGAAAGAGTTGCCGGCACGCCGGAGGAAGAAGTCGAGCCAATGTACGGACCGCTCTATCTGCCGCGGAAGTTTAAAATCGGTATTGCCGTTCCGCCGTCTAATGATATTGACGTCTTTTCTCAAGATCTGGGATTCATTGCGATTGTCGAGGATGGCAAGCTGATCGGTTTTAACGTGGCGATCGGCGGCGGTATGGGAATGACGCATGGCGATACTGCGACATATCCGCAATTAGCCAAGGTGATCGGATTCTGCCGGCCTGAGCAAATGTATGACGTTGCTGAAAAAACGATTACGATTCAGCGTGATTACGGCAACCGTTCTGTCCGTAAAAATGCGCGGTTCAAATACACAGTTGACCGCCTCGGTTTAGAAAACGTAAAAGAAGAATTGGAAAACCGTCTCGGCTGGAGCCTGGAAGAAGCGAAGCCGTATCATTTCGATCATAACGGCGACCGTTACGGCTGGGTGGAAGGCATTGAGGATAAATGGCATTTTACGCTGTTTGTCGAAGGCGGCCGTGTAACAGATTACGATGACTATAAACTGATGACAGGCTTGCGGGAAATCGCCAAAGTTCATACAGGCGAGTTCCGGCTGACGGCCAATCAGAACTTAATGATTGCGAACGTTTCAAGCGATAAAAAAGAAGAAATCAGTGCTTTAATTGAACAATACGGATTAACTGACGGCAAGCATTATTCAGCGCTTCGCCGCAGCTCGATGGCATGCGTCGCTCTTCCGACCTGCGGATTGGCAATGGCTGAAGCAGAACGTTATTTGCCGACCCTGTTAGATAAGGTTGAAGAGATTATTGACGAAAATGGCCTTCGTGATCAGGAAATCACCATTCGCATGACAGGATGCCCGAACGGCTGCGCACGTCATGCGCTCGGTGAGATCGGATTTATCGGAAAGGCGCCGGGCAAATATAATATGTATCTTGGCGCTGCGTTTGACGGAAGCCGTTTAAGCAAAATGTATCGTGAAAACATCGGTGAAGCAGACATTTTAAGCGAGCTGCGCGTCCTTCTTTCCCGCTATGCGAAAGAACGCGAGGAAGGCGAGCATTTCGGTGACTTCGTCATCCGTGCGGGCATTATTAAAGCAACAACTGACGGTACGAATTTTCATGATTGAGAAAACTAAGAAGAGAGACAGGGAATAGCTTCCTGTCTCTTTTTTCTGTAATTTGCTCTGCTGCAAAAAAGTTCACTGTGAGCATATCATGAGAAAAAATACCCTAAAAAGGGTACTATAAAAGAAGACAAGTGTGGAGGGAACTCCTGCGAAACCACATAGCGGATGCAAGGCCAGACTAGCTTAGCGGCTTTTAGACAAACAGATTTTTTGGCTCATCATGCCGACACACAACAGACGAAGGAGGTCATGCATTTGGACATATTTTTAGTTGTGCTCGTATTATTAACGATTATTGCGATTTCTAATATCGTGAACCGGTTTATTCCGTTTATTCCGGTGCCGCTGATTCAAGTGGCTCTTGGGATTCTTGCCGCCTCATTTCCACAGGGTCTTCATTTTGAATTAAACACCGAATTGTTTTTTGTTCTGTTTATCGCGCCTCTGCTATTTAATGATGGAAAGAGGACACCGCGGGCAGAGCTTTGGAATTTAAGGGCTCCGATTTTATTGCTTGCACTCGGCCTTGTATTTGCGACTGTGATTGTAGGCGGCTACACGATTCACTGGATGATTCCTGCTATTCCGCTGGCAGCGGCCTTTGGACTTGCGGCCATTCTTTCACCGACTGATGTCGTCGCTGTCAGCGCATTATCAGGAAGAGTGAAAATGCCAAAAGGGATTCTTCGCCTGCTGGAAGGTGAGGGGCTGATGAATGATGCATCAGGTCTGGTGGCCTTTAAGTTTGCGATTGCAGCGGCAGTGACTGGTGCATTTTCATTAGCACAAGCGGCTGTCAGCTTTGTCTTTATTTCTCTCGGAGGCTTGCTGTGCGGGGTTGTCATTTCATTTTTGATTATTCGTTTTCGCCTATTTCTGCGCCGCCTTGGCATGCAGGATGTCACGATGCATATGCTGATTCAAATTCTGACGCCGTTTGTGATTTATTTGGCAGCTGAAGAAATCGGCGTTTCCGGCATTTTAGCTGTTGTGGCTGGCGGTATTACCCATGCGGTTGAACAGGATCGTCTGGAATCAACGATGATCAAGCTGCAAATTGTCTCCTCAAGTACGTGGAACATTATTTTATTTATTTTGAACGGCCTGGTCTTCGTTATTCTCGGTACGCAAATCCCTGATGTTATTTCTGTTATCTTTAACGACACTGCCATCAGCAACATGAAGGTGATCGGCTATATCCTAGTCATCACATTTACGTTAATGCTCCTGAGATTCCTGTGGGTGCTGTTCTTCTGGAACGGCAAATGGTTCTTTAATAAAGATCAGAACATCTATAAACCGGGTCTTCGTTCGACGCTGTTAATTTCGATTTCCGGTGTGCGTGGAGCAGTAACGCTTGCAGGTTCTTTTTCCATTCCGTATTTCCTGGAGGACGGCACGCCGTTTCCGGAAAGAAATCTGATTCTCTTTTTAGCAGCCGGCGTCATTTTATGCACGCTTGTCATTGCTACCGTTGTGCTGCCGATTCTGACTGAAAAAGAAGAAGAGGACGAGGAACGAAACAAGAAGCTGCTGACGGCGAGACGCAAATTGATCAAAACAGCCCTTCAAACGATTAAAGAGGACATGAATGAGACAAACAAAACGGCCTCTCTTGCGGTGATAGCTGAATACAATGAGAAAATGAAAAATCTTCGTTTTCAGCAATATACATCGTCTAATCGCATCAAAAAGCACGAGCGTAAAGTCCGTGCCCAAGGGGTTAAGGCAGAGCAAGAGGCGCTGATGAAAATGCTGGAGCGGGGAGACATCCCGGAAGAAACAGCAAATGTGCTGCAAGAACGATTTAACGAGTTGGAAATTTTGTATGCGAACCCGTTTAAAGTCGGATTATCAAAAACAAGGCTCAAGAGGCTGATGTATTGGATTTTCTTCGGTGAACATAAAAAGCCGGAGATGTCGATTTTAAATGAAGCGGGATTGATACGGGCAACAAGAGTGAAAACGGCAAAAGCAGCGATAGAATATCTGGAAAAACACAAGACGGAAGAGCATAAAGAAGTGTTTTTATCTGTCATTACATTCTATAAACAGTTAATTTTCAGGCTGGAGCACAGCCATCATGAGCTGAAATCAAGCGCCCATTTTGAAAATCAGAAGCTGGAAGTGAAGCTGAAGGCTGTACAGGCGATCAGAAATGAAATTCAAACACTTTTCGAGGAAAGAGAAATTTCCCGGGACATCTCCCATGAGCTTCGCCAATACATTAATGATGTCGAAGCCGCCATGCTTGAAGGCGGCGAATAAATGCAGCAAAAAAGCTGGCGTTAGAGCGCCAGCTTTTTTTATATTAAGGGCGATGAAATGCGACAGTGCTGCCATCCCGGTCGAACCAGCCTCTGAAGGCCCAGTTGATCCAGCCGCCATCGCCTTTGTTTGTAAAGGTTCCGTCTTCAAATACCCAAATGCCATACGTAATGCCGTCGTAAACGGCTGAGCCGTAAAATTGCACACCGTTCAAATGATCTTCATATTCCTGGCTTAAATTAAAGACCATGACGTTATATTTTTGGCCGGACGCGTAGAAGGAAGACTCCATGAGGTTTTTCACAAAGCCATCCCTATTCTGTGCGGATTTGATGGCATCAGCGATCTGGTTGGCAATTCCAAGTACATCCAGGTTGACGTTTAAACCTACATCAGCGGCAGTTGTTCCAGCAGTAGTTGTCTGCGACATCTTCGGAGCAGGATTTTCTTCAGCGGAAGCAAAGGACAAAGGGGCAATTGTCAAAGCGGCACCAAGAGCAAGTGTCATTGGGATACGAATACGTTTCAAGTTGTTTCCTCCTTTGTTTTCATTTGGTTACACTACACGCATACCCTGCTCAATGTATTTGTAATCTCAATATTGTTAAAATAGGAAAAAAATAGTGTTTGAATTTGCCTGTGCTGTGAAAAAAGAAGCAAAAAGAGGGTCTTAAGCGTATTATTGGTATCGGCTGAGAGGAATGTGAGATAATATAGACGCTTACATTTCAGTGAAAGGGTGGATGTTCAAGTGCCAACAAGTTTAAAAGATACTGTAAAGTTACATAACGGAGTTGAAATGCCTTGGTTCGGTCTGGGTGTTTTTAAAGTAGAAAATGGTAATGAAGCGACTGAATCAGTGAAAGCGGCAATTAAAAATGGTTATCGCAGTATTGATACAGCAGCGATCTACAAAAATGAAGAAGGCGTTGGCATCGGGATTAAAGAATCCGGTGTGGCAAGAGAAGAGCTCTTCATCACATCAAAAGTGTGGAATGAAGATCAAGGCTACGAAACAACGCTTGCTGCCTTTGAAAAAAGCCTGGAAAGATTACAGCTTGATTACTTAGATTTATATTTGATCCATTGGCCTGGCAAAGATAAATATAAAGATACATGGCGCGCGCTTGAAAAGCTGTACAAAGATGGCAAAATTCGCGCGATCGGCGTCAGCAACTTCCAAGTTCATCATTTAGAAGAGCTGTTGAAAGATGCTGAAATCAAACCGATGGTGAACCAAGTTGAATTTCACCCTCGTTTGACGCAAAAAGAATTAAGAGATTACTGCAAAGCGCAAGGCATTCAGCTGGAAGCGTGGTCTCCGCTCATGCAGGGACAGCTTTTGGATAACGAAGTGCTGACACAGATTGCTGAAAAACACAATAAATCTGTGGCTCAAGTGATTTTGCGCTGGGATCTGCAGCATGAAGTTGTAACCATTCCAAAATCCATTAAAGAACACCGTATCATCGAAAACGCTGATATTTTTGATTTCGAATTGTCTCAAGAAGACATGGACAAAATTGACGCATTAAATAAAGATGAGCGTGTCGGCCCAAATCCTGATGAGCTTCTGTTTTAATCAAAAAACTCCCCGTTATGGGGAGTTTTTTTAGTGCGTTTTTTTCTGTTGAATGAAAAATAGCATCAAAAAGGAAATGACAACAATACAGACGACCCACGCCCAAGCAAGGGTATTGTTGCCGGAATCCAATGCGACATATATCGCCGTCGGCAGTGTTTGCGTAACACCGGGGATGTTTCCTGCAAACATGAGTGTTGCGCCAAATTCTCCGAGCGCCCGCGCAAGGCTGAGGATGCTTCCGGTCAGTAACGAAGGATAGGCAAGCGGGACGGAGATATGGATAAACACTTTCCATCTGCTAGCGCCGTCTACCATTGCCGCACCTTGTATATCGGGATCAATGTCAGCAAATCCGGTTTTGGCTGATTGATACATAAGCGGAAAGGCTACAACAGCCGAGGCGATCACAGCGGCCCACCAGGTGAAAATGACAGGCTGCTGGAAAATCCACTCGATGGCTTGTCCGATGAAGCTGTGCTTTCCGAAAATGACGATCAAAATAAAACCGACAACAGTAGGCGGAAGAACGAGCGGAAGCATAAAACATGTTTCGAGTGCCGTTTTTCCGAAAAATGATGCCCGTGACATCCATGCTCCAGCAAGTGTTCCGAGAATAATGACAACAATTCCGGCAACTGCCGCCACCTGAAAGGAAAGCACAACGGGTGTGAAAAATTCTGAAGTGCTTATGCTACTCGGCAGTAAAGCCATATTTCTCAAATACTTTCATTGCTTCATCAGATTGCAGGTATTCGTAAAATTCCTTCGCTTCCTTACGGTGTTTTGTATCTTTTACGATTCCTAACGGATAGACAATTGGGCTGTGTGTATCTGCTTTTGCCTCGTCAATAATGTTGACCTTTTTCGAGACCAGGGCATCTGTTTTATAAACAATACCTGCGTCTACATTGCCGGTTTCAACATAAGAAAGAACTTGGCGAACGTCTTTTCCATACACAATTTTATCCTTCACTTTTTCCCATAAAGACAGCTTTGTCAGTGATTCTTTCCCATAAGCTCCTGCCGGTACGGATTCCGGAGTGCCAAGGGCGATTTTTTCTGATTCAGCCAGATTGCTGAAGCTTGTCACAGGTGAATCTCCGTTTTTCGGTACGACCAGCACAATTTCATTACCGACTAAATCAGTGCTGTCTTTTTTTGCGATATCTCCATCATCCACCAGCTTTTTAAATTTATCCTCAGCAGCTGAGAAGAACAGATCTGCTCCTGCTCCTTGAGAAATCTGTTTTTGCAAGGCGCCGGATGAGCCATAGTTATCTTGGATGGTAATATTTTGATGCTCTTTTTCATAATTTTTTTGGATTTCCTCAAGTGCATCCTGCGCGCTGGCGGCAGCTGAGATGGTTAACGTTACTTTTTTCTCGCTGTCCGTTGAAGACTGGTTTGAAGAACAGCCTGCTGCAAGGAGAAAAGCAGTTAAGGCTGCGATGAAAATAGAATACTTCTTAAACATGATTGCACCCCTTATCATTAGATATAACTAATTATAACTGATTATGTTTGGTTTATGTGGGTTTTTTTACATTCGGCGAAAAGGTATAATAAAATAGGAGAGTGATGATGATGAATGAAACCTCTTCCTATACGATAGAAGAAGTTGCAGGTCTGCTGAAGGTATCAAAGCTGACCGTTTATGATTTGATTAAAAAAGGCGTGCTGCCTGCTTATCGTGTCGGAAGGCAGATGCGTGTGGATGAAGAAGATTTAAAGCAATATAAAACGAATATGAGAATGTCTCAGCCCATCGCTGCAACAGAAGCGCCGAAACAGGTGCAGGAGGCTGAGCCGGACGGCAGACCGAATGTCATGATCAGCGGACAGGACATTTCGATGGATCTTCTCAGCAAGCATTTGGAGAATGCCATTCAGGAGACGCCGCTCCGTAAATACAAAGGAAGCTTAAACAGCCTGATTGATATGTATCAAGGCAAGTGTGACATTGTCAGCCTCCATTTGTACGATGCTGAAACGGGCCAGTATAACGCTCCTTATGTAAAACGGATTTTGACAGGTGAACCGTTTTGTCTCATCAATGTCGTTCTCCGCAAAGCAGGACTGTATGTGAAAAAAGGGAATCCGAAAAACATTCAAGGCTGGAAAGACTTGAAAAGAGCCGATATCCGGATCATCAACAGGGAAAAGGGTTCTGGCGCAAGGGTGCTCCTTGATGAACAGCTTGGCTTGTTTGGTGTGAATCCGGCTGATGTAAAGGGATACGGCGATATCGTGACCGATCATTACGCTGCCGCTTCACAAGTTTCAAGCGGACAGGCTGACGCGGGAATCGGGGCGCAGCACGCGGCACATATGGGCAGTGTTGATTTTATCCCGCTCATCGACGAACAATATGATATCGTTGTTTTGAAAAAACATGAGCAGCTGCTGAAAGCCGTGAAGGAGATTTTGAATTCTGAGGAATACAAGGCGAATTTGTCTCATTTAAACGGCTATGAAACGAAGCTGACTGGCAAGGTGATGTTGGAAACGTAAAAAATCCCTCTTGATAGAGGGATTTTTTCATTCGGAAAACCTGAGCAGGTCACCATTTAAAATTTTATCAGAGAGAGAAAGTTCTTCGTTTGCTTTCTCCTTGTAAGGGAGGCACGCATCCTGATCTTCCAGCACTTCACCTGTTTTTTGGCTATAGCACGTGTTCTTTGTGTATATATAATCGTTCGTAATAAAGCTGCCGTTTCGCAGAACGGCGAATGGGGTGCGGTCGCCCGACAGCAAATCATTGCCGAATTGGATATCGCCTTTTGTCTCAACGCCGAGCAAATGCATCAGCGTCGGCCTGACGTCGACCTGTCCCCCGGCATCAGGGATGGTTTCCGGCTTTTGATCGGTGATTCCCGGGATATGTATGATAAACGGCACCCGCTGGAGCTGAACGTTGTCATACGGTGTGATTTCGTCTTTCCCTAAAAACTCAGCCATGGCCTCGTTATGGGCTTCAGAAATGCCGTAATGATCTCCCATAAATACGATCATCGAATTTTCGTATAAGCCTTCGTCCTTCAGTTTTTTGATAAAATGCTTCAATGCCTCATCCTCATAGCGAACCGTGGTCACATAGCGGTTTAACAGATCACTGCTTGAATCGAATTCATCTATCAGCTGATCCTTTTCATCAATCTCAAACGGAAAATGATTCGTTAACGTGATAAAACTGCTGTAGAACGGCTGCGGCAGGCTTTTCAGCTTTTCGGCGGACTGCTCTAAAAATTCTTTGTCTTTTAAGCCCCAGCTTGTCGATGTCCCGGGAGTGACATGAAAATCATCAACATCAAAAAAGCGGTCAATGCCAAATGTATCGTACATGACATCTCTGTTCCAAAATGTTTTATGGTTAGCATGAAAGACGGCTGAATAATAATCGTGCTGCTTCAGCGATTTATACATCGTATGAAATTGATGGTCGCTTTTCGTGAAAAAGACGGCGCCGCTAAGGGAAGGATACAGCGAGTTAGCAACGATGAATTCTGAATCAGATGTTTTCCCTTGTTCTGTTTGCTGATAGAAATGATCAAAGGAATAGCTTTTTTTAATGAGATCATTCATAAATGGGGTAATTTCTTTTCCATTTACTTTTTCATTCAGAACAAAGCTTTGGGTCGATTCAAGTGTTACAAAGATGACATTGCGCCCCTTTGCAAGACCGAATTTGCTTTGATCAGGCTTGCTGTAATCAGCCTCTGTATAGTTTTTAATGGCAGTTATACTGTCTTCATCGGCAAAAGCTTTCGCGCTGATATTAACAGTCTGAGAAATTGTATCGTAAATATGGAACTGAAACAGGCCGATGCTTTTGACTAGCATTTCCCGGTCAAAAGAATGTGCCAAAAGCTTCGGCTGCTGTACTTCTGCAAGTGCCAGTGTGCATAAAAGCATGCCGCAGGAAGCTGCATAGTACCGTTTGATCGTGCGGGGAGCGGCTTTTGTCTGTGGGTGTTTGGTTTTTCTGGCGAACAGCAGCAGAAAAACCAAATCCACAAACAGGGCGATAAACAGAGGATGGAACAATTCTTTTACACTGCTTCCCATATCGCTCATGTTGCTCGCCTGAAATAAAACCGGAATGGTAATAAAATCGATATAAAAGCCGTAAAAAATCGTATTAGAGATCAAGATAACAGTCAGAACCAAATTGGCAATCAGCAAAAAAGCCCGCTGCTTGTTTCCTTTCAGAAGCAGGCCGATCCCGAATAAAGGAAGAATAAAGCTGAGCGGGTTGACCAGCAGCATTAGCTCCTCCAACAGAGTATCGATTTGCAAATCAAAGCCGAGTTTATATATCACATACGTTTTGATCCACATAAATAAGATCGAAAAACATAAAAACCGCTGATTGTGAAAAAAGGTTCCTTTCATCAATATGACTCCTCACGTTTTCTTGATCATCTGCATGAAATGCTTCTTAAGTAAAACCTACTAAAAACAGCCGGTTCAGACAAGTCTCAGCACTCATGTGTTTAAAACATGCGCCCATGAAACAGCATATAAAAGTAGTAACATGAAGCAAGGGTCAGGCCGGCTAGCACGAGCTGCTCAGAAAAACTGCCTGTCTTCATATATAATGGAAGCCGAACGCGGATCGTTGAAGGGAATAATAATTTGATTCCGTTCACCGTCCAAGCGTCAAGAAACAAGTGGCTCGCCATTCCGATCATCAGGCCGGCTGATATGTTTTTATCTGGAATGTATGTAGAAGTGATAAAAAACATGATGAGCATAAACAGCAAGCTGTGTGTAAATGTACGATGGCCAAAAACGGAGCTGACCACTTTCGATAAAATAGGAAATTTTCTCCCGATTTTGCTTTGTGTGTGGCAGATATCGGGTATTAATGCTCCAACCGCGCCTGACGCAGCCATAAGCACTGGATCAAATCCATAATAATAAGCCGCTGCCGTACAAGAAGCGATGCCTCCCATGATGTGTGTTTTTCCTGTCATTTGCCGCTTCTCCTTTTATCTTTTGCAAAAAATCTCTGAATTACAAATATATCAAGAGAATGTATGTTTGATCAACAGGACTTTGGACGATAAAAAATATCCCGCATAATTTTTCAGGAAAGAGGCATCTTAAACATGTACCTATTTTTTAAAAGAGGTGATACGAATGGGTTTCTTTAATAAAGATAAAGGAAAACGTTCCGAAAAAGAAAAAAACGTAATCCAAGGAGCTCTTGAAGATGCTGGTTCAGCTCTAAAAGATGATCCGCTTCAAGAAGCTGTGCAAAAAAAGAAAAATAATCGATAACCACATGCGGATAGAGCTTGGCTCTATCCGTATTTTCCATCTGTTCCCTTTGACAGATCATCCTTTCTTTGATAACCTTCTGGGAGTAACTGAATAATTAAATCCTCACTCTTTCTCAGTGAGGTAGAGGTTGCGCGGATGATAAGTCACACATGCCAGGCTGACAGGAGCTGTTAAACATGTGTAAAAGGCATCAGCGCCGAAGTGTGGAGAAAGCCGATCCTTCTCTATGCTGGGACTGTATCTGAATAAGTGCAGGACTGCCGCGTGCTTTTTCGCGGAGGGCTATCCGGAGATCAAGGGTGTGTGTTTCTTTAAGCATGGACTTTTGTTCAGGCTTTTTTTGCGTTTATATGATCTCGGGGTCTGGTCCGTACAAAGAATCATGGAGGTACTGGAATGGAACAGACAAAAAAATGGGGTTTTTGGTTATTAACGGCGTTTGTCGTTGGAAATATGGTTGGATCAGGAATTTTCTCCTTGCCGAGCTCGCTTGCTTCAATTGCGAGTCCGTTTGGAGCTACGTCCGCCTGGCTTTTGACAGGTGCCGGCGTGCTGATGATTGCACTTGTGTTCGGACACTTGTCCATTCGCAAGCCTGAACTGACAGCGGGACCGCAAAGTTATGCAAGAGCGCTGTTTTCTGACCCGAAAAAAGGCAACGCTGCCGGTTTCACAATGGTGTGGGGCTACTGGGTGGCGAGCTGGATCAGTAACGTGGCGATCATCACAAGTCTCGCCGGTTACTTGACTTCGTTCTTCCCGATCTTGGTTGATAAACGTGAGATGTTTTCGATCGGCGGGCAAGAGGTGACACTCGGCCAATTACTGACGTTTGCCGTATGTACGATCTTGTTATGGGGAACGCACGCGATTCTTGTTGCCAGCATTAACGGCGCAAGTAAATTAAACTTTGTCACAACGCTTTCTAAAGTATTAGGTTTTGTCTTCTTTATCGTTGCTGGTTTATTTGTGTTTCAAACGACATTATTCGGTCATTTTTATTTCCCGGTTCAAGGAGAAAACGGCACAAGCATTGGAATTGGCGGCCAGGTTCATAACGCCGCGATTTCTACACTGTGGGCGTTTGTCGGAATTGAATCCGCGGTGATCCTGTCCGGCCGTGCGCGCTCTCAGCGTGATGTGAAACGTGCGACAATTACCGGCTTGCTGATTGCCTTGAGCATATATATTATTGTGACTTTAATTACGATGGGTGTTCTGCCGCATGATAAGCTTGTCGGCTCTGAAAAACCATTTGTTGATGTACTCTATGCGATTGTTGGAAACGCGGGAAGCGTGATTATGGCGCTTTTGGCTATCCTTTGTTTATTCGGAACGATGCTCGGCTGGATTTTGCTTGGCTCTGAGGTGCCATACCAAGCAGCTAAAGCGGGAGATTTCCCGGCATTTTTTGCAAAAACGAATAAAAAGGGAAGTCCGGTCATTGCACTCATTATTACAAACGTCATGTCACAGGTCTTCATTTTCTCGGTTATTTCCCGGACAATAAGTGACGCATTTACATTTTTAACGACAGCGGCTACACTCGCATATTTAATTCCGTATCTAGTATCTGCAATCTACAGCTTGAAGGTAGTCATCAAAGGTGAAACGTATGACCAGCTGAAAGGCTCCCGTGTAAGAGACGGATTGATCGCAATACTGGCGTGTGCATACTCCGTGTTTGTTATCGTAACAGGCACAGCAGATTTAACGACATTTATCCTCGGCATCGGTTTATTCTTTGTCGGCTTAATCGTTTATCCATTTGTGAGTAAAAAGTTCCAGAAAGAAAAACAAGCATAATGAAAAGACACCTGATTTGCTCAGGTGTCTTTTTTATAAAATCACAATTTCTCCTGTTAGGAATCCGTTCGTTAAATATGCAAAAAACGTTTTTCAGTCTCTCCAGCATAAAAAAACTGATCGTGTTGAGGATGCAGCTTAATATGAATGGCTCAAAGAAAATATCCGATATGATTCAAATTGAGCCGTTCCTTATAAATAAGCAAAAGAGCCGCGGGCAGGCGGCTCTTTTGTTTATTTAGTCAAGCTTTCCGTAATAAACTTCAGTTGTCCTTCTAATGAAATCGGGTCAGAGAAATAGAATCCGATCGGATCCATCTTGTAGACATGGCCATTTTTAACGGCATTCAGGTTCTTCCAAATGGAGCTTTCAAAAACGCCGCCATCATCACCGCCTGATTGCCATGGGCCCGCGAAAATGTAATCTCCGGCGAAGTCAGGGAGCTTCTCTAATGAAATACTTGTATAACCTGGCCCCTGGTCAATGGCTTTTTCTTTTGTCAGCTTTGTAGCCTGCAGGCCAAGGTCTTTGTAAATGATGCTTCCGCCTCTTCCAAAGTCTTTACCGAATACGTAAATGTCTTTTCCGTTCGTTTGCATAATGGAAATGGTTTTGTCACCGACCGCTTTTTTGATTTTTGTTTTAGCGGCCGCAACTTTTTTATCCCACTCGGCCAGCCATTTTTCAGCTTTATCTTCAGTTCCCGTCATTTTTGCAAATTCTTTCAGCTGTTCGATGTTGTCGAGCTTATCGTATTTTACTGCGACAGTCGGCGCAATTTTTTCAAGCTTTTTAATATCAGCGCCCTGTGTTGTCCAGACGATAATCAGGTCAGGGTTCAAATCAATGACCTTTTCAACCGAAGTGCCGTCTCCGATGTTTTCGACGCCGTCAGTTTTTCCTTTGTAGTAAGGGTTTTTAAATACATTCTCAGGCGCACCGACAACGTTGATGCCGAGTGTTTTGAAGTAGCCGTAATAGCCGTCTGCCATGACAACCACCCGTTTAGGATGCTTCGGGATTTTTACATTTCCGTTTTCAGCCTTGTATGTAAAGGTTTCTGCGCCTTTTGAATCAGAGGCAGAACCTTTGCTTTCTGAGTTATTCCCGCAGGCTGCCAGCGCTGCAATCAATAACAGGGCAAAAAACGCGGCTCCGAGTTTCTTGTATATATGGGTCATATCTCATACCTTCTTTCTAAAAGATAGATGAAAAAGAGAATCATTATCATCTGTGATTATACCACTGCAAGTGCCGGTTGACACGATATTTTTGCAAATGCATTTTCATTTTTGTTCAAAACACTCTATTAAATCAGCTGAAAAAAGTGATATACTGAAACAGCAATTGATAATCATTATCAGTAACAGAAAGGAAGTACGGCAGTTGAGTCAACATAAAAATATACGGACTGCATCAGAAGAAATCCAATGGACGTCAAGGACATATGGCGCGATCATCGTCCTTATTGCAGGTCTATGCCTGCTTTGCCTTGGCGCATTTTTATCCATATCCCTCGGTGCAGCGGATATTCATTTGCGCACTGTATGGGACGCCATTTTTCATTATCAGCCGACAAAGACATCTCACCAAATTATACATGATCTTCGACTGCCTAGAACGGCGGCTGCCGCGCTTGTAGGCGCATTGTTGGCAGTGTCGGGAGCAATCATGCAGGGGATGACGAGAAACCCTTTGGCAGAGCCTTCGATTATGGGTGTGACTTCAGGCTCTGCGTTTGCGGTTTCGATTGCGTTTGCCTTTTTTCCCGGGCTTTCTGCAATGGGGCTTGTGCTATGGTCCTTTGCGGGAGCGGGGCTGGGGGCATCGACGGTAATGGGCATAGGCATGTTTTCAAGGGGCGGACTTACGCCTGTAAAGCTTGCTCTGGCGGGTACGGCAGTTACTTATTTCTTTACCGGCATTTCAACTGCCATTGCAATCCGCTTTGATGTCGCTCAGGATATCAGCTTTTGGTACGCAGGCGGGGTAGCGGGTGTGAAATGGCCGGGGGTCCAGCTTTTGCTTATTGCAGGGGCTGTCGGTTTAACGCTCGCGTTTTTCATCGCCCGGTCTGTGACAGTGTTAAGTCTCGGTGACGATCTGGCAAAAGGGCTTGGACAATATACATCAGCGGTGAAACTGGTTGGCATGCTTATTGTAGTAATTCTGACCGGAGCTGCGGTTTCCATTGCCGGCACCATTGCATTTATCGGGCTGATCATTCCGCATATTACCCGTTTTTTGGTCGGTGTGGATTATCGGTGGATCATTCCTTGCTCGGCGGTGCTCGGTGCTGTTTTGCTTGTTTTTGCTGACATAGCGGCCAGACTCGTAAATGCGCCCTTTGAAACGCCTGTCGGCGCGCTGACTTCTCTGATCGGCGTTCCCTTTTTCTTTTATTTGGCACGTCGTGAAAGGAGAGGGCTGTAATGAAAACAAAAACAAACAAACCGCTTATTGTAATGGCTGTGACCTTTTTGCTTATCGTGGTGGTCTTTTTTATCAGTCTCAATTTGGGCGTTATCAAAATTGCACCGCTTAAAACGCTTCAGGTCTTTTTCGGCCAAGGAACGGCGCGTGATGAACTTGTCTTATTTGAGTTCAGGCTGCCCAGGATCATCCTTTCTTTGCTTGTTGGAGCAGGGATCTCCGTAGCTGGAGCCATTTTGCAAAGCGTGTCTCAAAATGAACTTGCCGAGCCTGGTATTCTCGGAATTAACGCCGGCGGTTCACTTGCTGTAGTGCTTTTTATATACTTTTTTCAAGGGTCAGCTTCAGATCTCAGCTTTTTCGGAACATTTATGCTGCCGTTCAGTGCTTTGGCAGGAGCAATCCTCGCTGCGTTTCTCATTTATATTCTGGCATGGAAAAAAGGCGTGACACCGATTCGGCTGATTTTAGTCGGCATAGGGGTGAATGCCGGATTCAATGCCCTGTTGCTGATTTTTCAGCTTAAGATGGACCCTCATGATTTTATGCAAGCCGCGGTTTGGATATCCGGCTCAATATGGGGGGCGAACTGGAATATGATCTGGGCGATTCTCCCTTGGATTGTGATCTTGCTTCTGTTTACTTTATATAAGGCACGCTATTTGAACATTATGCAGCTCGGAGACCAATTGGCGACCGGGCTGGGCACCGCTGTTGAAAAGGAAAGACGGATTCTTCTTCTGGCAGCGGTCACTCTTGCCGCTTCATGCGTGGCAGCTGCGGGGGGCATTGCGTTTCTCGGATTGATCGCGCCGCATGTGGCTAGAAGGCTGACCGGTCCACGTCACCAGACGCTGATACCGGTCTCCGCCTTCATCGGCTCATTCCTGTTTTTGCTTGCTGATACGCTGGCGAGAAATGTATTGGCACCATCAGAAATTCCGGTCGGACTTGTCATTTCCGTGCTAGGTGCGCCTTACTTTATTTATTTATTGATGAAAGCGAATTAGAGGAGGGGGCCGAATATGAATTCATTATCAACGGAACAGCTTGGAATCGGTTATGGCGACAGGGTGATTGTAGAGGATTTAAATATATCGATTCCTAAAGGGAAAATTACCACCTTAATTGGCCCGAACGGCTGCGGGAAATCAACGATTTTAAAAACAATGTCCAGAATTATGCGTTCACATGCAGGTGCCGTCTATTTAAACGGCAAAGCGATTCATAAAATGTCTACAAAGGACATTGCGAAAGATATGGCGATTCTTCCACAGACACCTGAAGCGCCGAGCGGCCTAACAGTGCACGAATTGGTGTCGTACGGCAGGTTTCCGCATCAATCAGGATTCGGCAGATTAAATGACGAAGACCGCCGGATTATCAAATGGGCGCTTGAAGAAACAGGCATGGCTGAATATGCTGAACGGCCGATTGAGGCATTGTCAGGCGGACAGCGTCAACGCGTGTGGATTGCCATGGCGCTTGCGCAAGGTACGGAACTGCTTCTGCTGGATGAACCTACAACGTATCTTGATCTTGCACATCAGCTTGAAATTCTGCAGCTGCTTGACAGACTCAACAAAGAGCAAGGGCGGACGATTTTAATGGTCATTCATGATCTTAACCATGCAGCTCGTTTTTCTCATTATATGATCGCGCTCAAAAAAGGCACGGTCATCAAGGAAGGAACTGCACTGGAGGTCATGACACCGGACATTTTGAAGCAGGTATTTCAGATTGATGCCGAAATCGTGACTGATCCCCGTACAAATAAACCTGTATGCTTGACCTATGACTTGATTAAAAATGAAAAAGAGCTAGTTACTGTATGAAAAAATCCCGGTTTGAAGCCGGGATTTTTTTTATTCGGCTTTGAAAATACAATTTTTCTATTTGATGCCGTCATTTCAATAAAAGGATTGCAAGTCTTTTTGAATTAATAGATAATATTGGTTAGAATGTTTCGAAAATATTACATAGTTTACAGAAAGAGGAGATCGTTGTGTCCAAGAAGAAAAAATGGCTTATTGGCGGTGCGATATGTGCCGGTGTGCTTGTATTGGCTGGGATCGGCGCTGGCGGTTTTTACTTTTTTACCCACATGAACCAAGTTGCCGTATCATCGGAGCCCTATGCTGAATCGGTCGCGGTATACATGGGAGGAGATTCAGAATCAGGCCAAACGTTTTCTGGAAAGGTTGAACCTGAGAAACAGCAGAAAGTATACATAGATTCAGAAAAAGGCAGCATTAAAAAAACATACGTCAAAGAAGGCGATCAGGTTAAAAAGGGCGATAAGCTTTTTGAGTATGAGGGCGAGGATCATTCTGATGAAGTGGAGCAAGCCAATTTGCAAATTGAAATGACAAATCTGCAAATCAACCGTTTGCAAAAATCAATAACGGAAACGGAAAAGAAGCTGAAAGCGGCAGGAAAAGAAGAGAAAACCCAGCTTCAAGATGAACTTGATCAGGCCAATTTCGATTTGAAAACAAGCCAGCTCGAACTGAAGCAGCATCAAAAAGAACTGGCTGGCCTGACGAAAAACAAAGGTTCCAATGTCATTACAAGCAAGCATGACGGAATCGTTCAAAGCGTCAATCAGGATATCGCTGACGGTGCAACAGGTGACCAGGCAGCAGGCCCGTATATCCAGATTGTTTCGACGGGCAAATATCTGGTCAAAAGCCAAATCAATGAGCTGTTAATGGACACGATCAAAAAAGGCAGCAAAGTCAGGGTCACGCTGAAAACAGGCGGTGAGGGCGAGTGGAAAGGAAAGGTCACCTCGATCGGCAAGCTTCCAGCGGGAGCAGGCGAGGGTGAAGAATCAGAAAGCTTTGCTGATGAAGAAATGAACCCCCAGTCCTCTAACTATCCTTTCACCATTTTATTAGACAGCCATAAAGGTCTTGAAGTCGGCTATCATGTCAACATCGAAGTGATGAGTGATAATGCTGATGCGGATACGATCAAGCTGCCGTCCGACATGGTCATTCAGGATGACGGCGAACCGTATGTGTGGAAAGCTGATGAGAATCACAAAGCGGTTAAGCAGCCTGTTGAAATCGGAGAGACTGATGAAAATGACATGGTGAAAATTAAGAGCGGCCTGACGCCGGAAGATTATGTGATCTATCCTGATCCCGCGGTCAAGGAAGGAAAGCAGGTTACAGTCAATGCTGACACTGAATAATATTTCGAAGTCGTACAAGCTGGGAAAAGAAGAAGTTCCAATCTTGAAACATATCAATCTGACTGTTCAGGCGGGGGAGTTTTTAGCTATTATGGGGCCTTCAGGTTCTGGAAAGTCAACGTTAATGAATATTATCGGCTGTTTGGACAGGCCAACCTCAGGAACCTATATGCTTGACCAGATCGATATATTGAAAGGGAAAGACGGGGCTTTAGCCGAAATTCGCAATGAATCAATCGGGTTTGTGTTTCAAACTTTCCATTTGCTGCCGCGTCTCACCGCGCTGCAAAATGTCGAGCTGCCGATGATCTACAATAAAGTGAAGAAAAAAGAGAGAAGACAACGGGCATATGAAGCGCTGGAAAAAGTCGGATTAAAAGACAGGGTCTCCTACAAACCGCCTAAGCTGTCCGGCGGCCAAAAGCAGCGGGTGGCGATAGCGAGGGCCCTTGTCAATCAGCCGAGGTTTATTTTAGCTGATGAACCGACCGGGGCGCTTGATACCAAATCAAGTGAACAAATTTTGTCACTGTTTTCCGAACTGCATCGGGAAGGCAAAACCATTATTATGATAACCCACGACCCGGACGTTGCCAAAAAAGCTGACAGAACCGTTTTTATCAGAGACGGAGAGCTGGTATTAGATGAGAGAGGGGATATCAGCCATGCTTGAACATATTCGCATCTCCTTTCAATCCATTTTTTCTCATAAATTAAGATCGATTCTGACAATGCTCGGCGTGATTATCGGCATAGCGGCAATCATCGCGATTGTTTCAATGCTGAAGGGCCAAAGTGAGCAATTAAAGCAAAGTATGATCGGCATGGGAAACAACGCCATCAATGTTGTCTACCAGCCGTCTGGCGGAGAAGAGGAGAGCGGCGGCCCTCAGGTGTCGTATGCGTCCGCGCCGCCTGTAGCGGAAGAAACAGTAAAGGCGATCAAATCAGATCCGATGGTCAAAGGATTATCCTTATATTACTTGTCAGAAGGCGCGAGCGTTTTTCATTTAACAAACGTTTCGTATCCCCAAGTGTATGGAGTGGACGATGATTACTTCGACATGTTTCCAATCCGAATAACCGAAGGGAGAAAGCTGACGGAAAATGATTTAAACAGCACACACCAAGTGGTGATGATCAATGAAGCTGTCAGAGATGAACTGTTTCCGGACGGAGAAGCTCTGCATAAAAGCATTGAGATGAATGGTGTGCCGTTTAAGGTCGTCGGTGTTTTTAAAGAAAAAAATCAACAGGAAAGCATGTTTGAAGGCGACTACGCGAACCCGGTTTTGTACGTGCCGAAAAAAGTGTGGCCGCTTATTGAAGGGTTTGACGCGCCAACGCAGATTGCCGTGCAGGCTGATTCTTCTGAGCATATCCAAGAAGCGGGTGTAATGGCTGCAGATCTTTTAAATCAGGGACTGTCAGAAGCTGAGCTGGAAAAAGCAGAGTACAGTGTAATGGATCTTCAGGAGATCGCGCAGGAAGTGGAGTCCTTTAATCAGTCATTTGCATTGCTGCTTGGCGGAATCGCCAGTATTTCACTTTTGGTGGGCGGTATCGGCGTCATGAACATTATGCTCGTTTCCGTAACGGAGCGCACGAGGGAAATCGGAATTAAGAAAGCGCTCGGTGCTAAGCGGCGTGTGATTTTATTTCAATTTTTAACCGAGGCTGTTGTGCTGACAAGCATTGGCGGAATACTCGGTGTGCTGGCGGGCTTCGGCATCGCCAAGCTGCTGACGGTCATTTTTCCGATGCCTTTTATCGTCTCCATTCCAGCTGTTGTCGGAGCACTCATCTTTTCAATGGCAGTCGGCATTATCTTCGGCTTGCTTCCGTCTATCAAGGCTTCGAAGCTTCAGCCTGTAGACGCGCTTCGCTATGAATAAAAAGAACGCATCCAATTGGAATGCGTTCTTTTTTTAGCTGGGAAGAGCCGAGTTGCATTTGTCTAAAATCAAAAAAACGGCTGCGACAATCATTTCTTCTGTGGTGGACAGCCAGATGTCGCTGATCAATTGGTCTGTTGTATGAGCAGTCATCCACAAAAACAGCAGCTGTACGATGCCGGCAAGGAGAATGAATAGACGTTTTCCTGTCTTGAAAAATGTAAAGCTATGTATCATCAGCCTTTCAAATGGTTCAAAGCATAATCCTAGAACAAGGAATACCACGGCAAAAAGCAGGACATGAGCTGCTGAGCGGTAGCTCGTTCCCGCTAAAGAAAACAATATATAGATGACAGCAAAATAGGTCAACACCACTGCTGCTGCGGCCAGCAAGTACTTTATGGAGAGCCGCAATAAGCGTTTTGAAGGGTTTTGATGTTTCACTGGTTCAGCTCCTTATGAAGGCTTGCAGAGAACGAGTGCTCTCTGCAAGCCGCAAGTCTCTTATTTACTGCATTTCTTTTTCACTACTGGGTGCTTTTCTTTTGAAAGCACATCAGTAAAGTCTTTGCCCAAGTCAAGGTGCGCTTGAACAAATGTTTCAGGAAGCATGGCAAGCCATTGGTTTAAAGATACATCAGCATAATGGTCGTCTTTGAAGATTTCTAAAAAGACAAGCGGTTCATCCCCGATGTTTTCAACGTAATGACCCATTGCAAATGGTACATACCCGACATCACCGGCTTGGTAATTAAACGTTCTGGCATGGCCGTCAGATGCAAAAACGGTCATTCTAGCTTTACCGGAGATGTAGTATTGCCATTCGTGGGTATTCGGATGCCAGTGCAGTTCTCTCATGGCGCCGGGTTCTACTGTTACGAGCGCTGATGCGATGGTTTTAGACACTTTGAAGTTTGTCGAATCTGCAATGTATACTTTTCCTCCCTCAGATTCGATCGGCTCTTGTTCAAGAAGGCGGTAAGTAAATGGATAAGGCACTTCGCCATTCGGCCCTTCCACAATATCATCTTTTAAACTGCCAGGAAGTTGGTTTTCAAATATATATTTTTCTTTGTCAGGTAAATTGGCAATCTCTTCTTTTGTCACGCCGAAGTTCGCAGCAATAACTTCTTTTGGAGTGTGGGCAAGCCAATCTGTCAGCTGGAACGTGCTGTTTTCAGAGAATGATCCATCGTCAAACACGAGCAGGAACTCAGCTCCCTCATCCAGCGCTTGGATGGAGTGCGGCAGGCCTGACGGGAAGTACCAAAGGTCTCCTTCACCTACATCGTCAATAAAGCTGCGCCCTTTTTCATCTACAATTGTGACTCTTGCACTTCCGTAAATCATATAAGCCCATTCAGCTTCTTTATGCCAGTGAAGCTCGCGAATCGCACCTGGCTTCAGCCGCATATTTACGGATGCAAGGTTTTCTGAAATCGGCAATTCACGTACTGTCACTTCACGGGCATATCCGCCTTTTTCTAATCGGTTATGAGTATCAGAGAACGAAAACTTCATATTGCTGACGGTGCCATGATCGGTTTCAGGCGGAACGAGCATATCAGGGTTTTGCCGGTCTCTTTCAATATTGCGCGGGATTTTTACCGTTGCTCCTTTGTCTCCTCTAATTGGCTGCGGAATGTCATTTTGTTTTTTCATGAAATATTTCCTCCTTACATTTAAATGTGATAGCAGAAAGAGAAGGTGAAAGGCCTTTCGTTTTCCCTTCTGTTTTGTTAAGTGAAAAAAACCAGTGAAAAGTCAACTTCGATTGAAAAATTATTTTTTTGCATGATCTTTCAGTTCTGTCATTAGTTCTATTAGTTGATCAAACTTCTTTTCGAATCGGGTCAGCAGATACATTGCAATCAGCGCGGGAAACCCCAAATTGCCGATCTGTTTTACGACTTCCTCTATAAAAACCTGATCCATAGGAAAATACCTCCCTTCTTTTTCTGCAGTCATGTATGTAAGTGAAGGAAAACCGATAAAACGTAAACTGCTGCAAAGTATTTTGGAAGACACTAGTCGGAAAGTAGTAGTTTACTTTTTTTTGCTTTCCTTCATTTAATTTAGTAGGGAGGCGGTTTGATGGACTATCAAAGTCTTTTACGGTCAAAATGTAAGGAGATAATGAAGCATCCCATCGTGAAGCATTTTTTGAGCAATCCTCAGCATTACCGTTTGTTCAAAAACGTAATGGAAAGCCCTAACGAAAAAGATGCAAAATCATTGGACGAGCTATTTAAGCAGTTTTATAAAGAAATCCGCATCGTCAAGTATATGAATTCAATGATTCGCATCTTTTCTATTGATTTTGATAAGCGGGTTCGCAAAAATCAAAAACGGTATCCGCTGACGGTTGATCATCCGGAGGCAGGAGATCGGCTTCCTTCCGAAACAGGAAGCGATGCATTTGAAGAATTTTTAGACAGGCAGGATGATTTGAGCCAGCATGTTCAGGATTATCAGCTCTACCAAGCGATTCAGAATCTGACTGACAAACAAAAAAGTGTGCTGACGAAAGTGTATCTTCACGGTGCCACGATGCAGGAGATTGCAGATTCATTAGGGGAGTCCCGACAAAACATTTCCAACATTCATAAAAAGGGGCTGGAGAATATTAGAAAGCAGCTAGCGGCGCAAAAAAAGGGGGAAAAGTAAGCTGTGGACGGCCAGTTTGAACAAAAAAAGAAACAAAAAGACGAGACTTATGACATTGAGCATCTGATTGCATGCTTTTCACCGATGATCAGAAAAAAACTCAGCAATACGTCCTATCAAGAAAGAGAAGATTTAGAGCAAGAGCTGAAGATCAAAATGTTTGAAAAAGCTGATATGCTTTTATGTCAGGATGTCCCGGGATTTTGGGAGTTTATTTTGTACATGGTAGATGAGAACTCATAATATTTTCATATGAAAAAACATCAAAAGGGAGCGCTTGTTTGCTCCTTTTTTGCTGTTTTGATTTGCCAAGCTCCAATGTATTCAAAAATGTACCATAAATAAACGATATAATGATAAGATGAAAAAAAACAGTGACAGAAAGGAACATAAAAGTGGAAAATGCGTCAATTTTAATCGTAGACGATGAGAAAGCGATTGTGGACATGATCAAACGCGTTCTCGAAAAAGAAGGTTATCGAAATATACTGAATGCGGCAAGCGCAGAAGAAGCGATTCCCGTTGTGAAGGCCAATAAGGTTGACTTGATTGTGCTGGATGTCATGATGGGCGGAATGTCCGGTTTTGAAGCCTGCACATTGATCAGAGAGTATTCAGACGCTCCGATTTTTTTCCTGACGGCAAGATCATCCGACGCGGACAAATTATCGGGCTTTGCGGTTGGAGCTGATGACTATATCACAAAACCATTTAATCCGCTGGAATTAGCGGCGCGGATCAGAGCGCATCTCAAGCGTACATATCAATCGAAAGAAACGAGTTCAAATCAAACCTACACATATGATTACTTTACTTTTTCTCCGCAAAATGCCGAGTTGATCGTAGGCGGGGAAGCCGTTGCCTGTTCAGCCCAGCTTCTGCAGCTTTTGCAGTATTTTTGTGAACACCCTAACGTGGTGCTTTCCAAAGATCAAATATATGAAAAAGTATGGGGCTATCCTTCCTACGGTGACAACAACACCGTCATGGTACATATTCGCAAGCTTAGGGAGAAGATTGAGCGCGATCCGAGCAATCCGGAGTATATTGTAACCGTTCGAGGTCTCGGCTATCGTTTTATCCCAAATCCTGAAGGCAAGCGGTCATGAGGTTAAGATGGAAGTTTTTGTTTCACTTTTTCGGCCAGATGCTGATTGTGATCCTGCTGCTTACGGTTATGCTTGTTGCGTCGTTTTTCTATTTAGACGCTCGTTTTAGCGATGCGGAATCCAATTCAGGGCTGACGAAGGCAACGACCGACACACTTGAGGCATATCTCGATGTAAACGAAGACGGGACATGGGAAGTGGATAATTTCCTGAAGAAATCTGTTGATAAACAGCACGGCTGGATGCAAATCATTGATTCGGAAGGAAACACTGATTATTCTTACGGCGTGCCAAAAGACGTGCCGGGCACCTATACCAAGAAAGAGCTTTTGTCTATTTATAAAACCAAAAAGCTTCATAACTATAAACTGAATTATTGGGCCATCAATATTGAAGATAAGTCGTATCTTCTATTGTCCGGCTGGAAATCAAAAAGTGAACAGCTCCTGACTTCCGTTGAAAAGCGCGAACAAAAGATAGACTCACTAGCGCACTATAAGTCTAGTACCATCGACTATATTAAACGGAAAAAAGGCGCCATTTACCTGTTAGACAGTAATGGAAAGATTCTCGACAGCATCAACAGCACAAAAAGCGAAAGAAAAACGATGAACCAGCTGGAGCTGCTTAAATACAGCTCTAAACCTTGGAACTATAAGCGGGAAATTTCCGTTAAGATCCTCAATAAAGACAGATGGATGGTCGCTACGGTGCCAAACCCAGTCTATGTAACCGATCAGGAGTTTAACAAATCGTTCCTGAAGGTTGTATTAAAAGCGATGTTTCTCGTGATGGCCGTTTTGTTCATGTATATCATTTGGATGACCGTTTGGTATATGTTCCGATTCGGGCTGCCGATTTTTCATACGATTAGATGGCTGGTCAATCTGTCAAAAGGGAAGCTTGAGGAACCCAGAAACCGGGACGGCCGTCCTGTCAGCAAAAATAAAAAGGGAAAAATCAAACAGCCGTACCGCTTCTTCGGTGAGATATTTGAATCAATGGATCAGCTGACTGAAACGCTGAGAAGGGATAAAAGAAACAGAGAAAAAATCCAGGCGACAAGGGAAGAATGGATTGCCGGTTTGTCGCATGACTTAAAAACACCGCTCAGCAGCATTTACGGCTACAGCATGATGCTCGAGTCGAAGCAGTATGACTGGTCGCCGGAAGAAGTGAAAGAAATGGGGCAGGTTGTCAGAGAAAAATCTGAATACATGTCCAAGTTGATTGAAGACTTAAATTTAACGTATCGCCTGAAAAATGATGCTCTTCCTATTGAGAGAAATCTCACTAGCCTTATCCCGTTTTTTAAAAATGTCATTGAGGATTTTAAGAAAAATCCGTTTTCTGAAGGCTATGATATCTCGTTTGTATCCAAAGAAGAACATATTGAATTTGCCCTTGATGAAGCGTGGTTCAGGCGCATATTAGAAAACCTCCTTGGGAATGCCGTGAAGCACAACGACAAAGGAACAGAGATTCAAGTCATTCTGGAGCAAACAAAAAATCATATATCTTTAAAGGTGAAGGACAATGGGAAAGGAATGGATGAAGAAACGATTACCCATTTGTTTAACCGTTACTACAGAGGGACGAACACAAAAGATTCAACTGCCGGAACGGGTCTCGGGCTCGCGATTGCCAAGGAGCTTGTCCATCTCCATAACGGAACGATCCATGTGAACAGCAGAATGAACATTGGAACGGTCATTACCATCCTTTTTAAAAAACAATAAACATCAAGTGGTTTGGACACCTCTTTGCCGGGAATAACAATATATAGACTGAAGCTAAAGAGGTGTAACACATGGATGCAGTATTGGAAGCAGACACTCGGGCAGTGATTGGAGAAGGCCCGTTATGGGATGAAGAAAACGGCCGCTTATATTGGGTTGATATCCTGGGGAGCGAGCTCCATATCTTTGACCCTGAAGAAAAAATCAACCGATCAATCAAATTCAAATCCTTTGTGACGGCGCTTGCGAAATATTCAAAGGATGAACTGATTATGACGATGAAGGACGGGTTTTACCTGTATCATCTTCGGGATGACAGCTTGGAAAAAATTAAACAGCCGAAGGACATGCATGAGAGCCTGAGATTTAATGATGCTAAATGTGACCCGTACGGAAGGCTTTGGGCGGGGACAACGAGCATGGAAGGCGAGCAAAAACAGGCGTCGCTGTACCGTTTGAATCTAGACGGCAGTCTTGTCAAAATCAAGGATCAAGTCTCCACCTCAAACGGTTTGGATTGGGACCGCGAGCGGAATTTGATGTATTACATCGACACGCCGACGCAGGAGATTGTGCGTTACAGCTATGATCCTCAAAGCGGAGATGTTTCGAATCCAGAACCTGTCTATCGTTTTGATCAGTCAGACGGATTGCCGGACGGCATGACAATTGACCAAAATGGCATGCTGTGGGTGGCGCTGTTTGGCGGCAGCCGCGTTGTTCACATTGACCCGTTTCAGAAAAAAGAAATCAATTCAATCAGCGTGCCGGCTAAATATGTCACGTGCTGCGCGTTCGGCGGCAGAGACTTAAAAACCCTTTACATTACAACGGCAACAGAACAAATGACAGAAAAAGAGAGATACGAGCAGCCTCACGCTGGAGGGTTGTTTTCAGCACAACTGGAAACAGGCGGATATCAGCCGGTACCATTTGCTGGAGACGTATAAAAAAAACGCATCCGAAACACGGATGCGTTTTTTTATACTACAGAGAACGGATAATGCCGCCTTCCACACGCTGTGCCGTGCCGTTAATGGCGGATGCGGCGTCAGACGCGAGGAATACGATTGTGTTAGCGACTTCTTCTGCTGTCGCGTATCGCTGAATAAGTGAGGTTGGCTCATTGACCTTGAAATAGTCTTTGATAAATGAATCTGTATCCTGGCCGGCTGCTTGTGCGGCACCTTCCATATAGGATGCCACGCCCTCTGTCCAAGTAGGTCCCGGGAGCACTGAGTTAACCGTCACATTTGTGCCTTTTGTCATTTCAGCCATTCCTCTTGAAAGGCTGATCAGCGCCGTTTTTGTCATTGAGTATGGAATCATCGTTGGCAGCGGTTTGACGCCTGCTTCACTTGCAATATTTAAAATGCGGCCGCTGTTTTTGGCAAGCATTTTTGGAAGGAAGTGACGGCTTGTCCGAACGGCGCTCATCACGTTCACTTCGAAATATTGATTCCACTCTTCATCTGTCACATCGGCGAAGTCTTTTACCTCGAAGAAACCAAGGTTGTTGACAAGGATATCGATATCACCGATTTCATTTACTTTTTCGATAAAAGCCGCTGCTTCATCTGTTTTTGACAAATCGGCAGCAGCACCGTGCACTGTTCCATAGCCAGAAAGCTCTTCAATGGTGCGATCGACAGTCTCCTGTTTGCGTCCGTTGACAATGACTGCCGCACCCTCTTGCAGAAAGCTTTTTGCGGCGGCTTTCCCGATACCGGACGTCGAGCCGGTGATTAAGACGAGTTTGTCTTTTAGCTGTAAATCCATAAGAATCATTCCTTTTGATTGATGATGGTATTAAGTATACAAGATCAAATTTAGTGTTTACGAGGATTTTGCTCCCATACACAATACGGGGAAAAGTCATTCAGGACACATATACAAGCCTGTCAGTCATATAGTATAATTACTCCGAAAAAAGGATACGAATGTCAAATAGGTGCCGGTCCGTGAACAACAGCCGGCTTAAAAGGGAAACCGGTAAAAGCCGGTGCGGTCCCGCCACTGTAATTGGCCAAGCGCTAAGAGCCAGGATACCTGCCTGTTTGATCAGCACGAATTCTGCGAGGACAGATGATGTGTAAACAATAGGCTTTTTTGTGTTGTTTACAGCATCTTTACCGTCGTAGAGATGCTTTTTTAGTTCGTTTAGGAGGAAAAGATTATGAAAAAACGAGCCGGGATATGGACTGCGCTCCTGTTGGCTGTTGTTATGCTGGCAGGCTGCGGCAATCCTGCGGATCAGAAGGATTCAAAGGCAAAACAAAAAACAGAAGCGTTTCCTGTCACCATTGATGATGCGTCAAATCAAGATGTAACCATCAAAAAAGAGCCAAAAAAGATTGTTTCATTAATGCCGAGCAACACAGAAATTACATACGCACTCGGCCTTGGTGACAAAGTGGTCGGTGTCACCACAAACGATACCTATCCAAAGGAAGTCAAAAAGGTTGAGAAAGTCGGAGATATGAATGTAAACGTTGAAAAAGTCATTTCTCTAAAACCAGATCTCGTTCTGGCCCATGAGTCTTCCATGTCAGCATCAGCAGATGCCATCAAACAGCTGAAGGACGCGGGCATTACAGTGCTGACTGTCAATGATGCACAATCATTCTCCGAGGTGTACAAATCAATCGAAATGATCGGAGAAGCTGGCGGGGCGGAGAAAAAAGCCGATCAGCTCGTGAAAAGCATGAAATCAGATCTAAAGGATATTCAAGAAAAAGCGAAAACCATTTCAAAAGACGAGGAGAAAAGCGTATTTATCGAGGTTTCTCCTGATCCTGACATTTATACAACCGGAAAAGATACGTTTATGAATGAAATGCTGAATGTCATCCATGCTAAAAACGCAGCTGCGGATCAGACAGGATGGGTGCAAATGACAGATGAGGCGATCGTAAAACTCAATCCTGATGCAATTGTTACAACGGACGGTGTGAAAGCGAAAGCTGTGGAAAAACGCGATGGCTGGAGCGAAATCAATGCTGTGAAACATCATCGTGTATATGATGTGGACCCTGATCTTGTGACACGTTCCGGTCCCCGTCTGATCGAAGGGGTCGAAGAACTTGCGGAAAGCATTTACCCGGATACGTTTAAGGAATAATCGTTATGCCGCATATATCATTGGTTTCTCATTTTTAGCCGTGAGCATCATCTTAGGAATTTCTTGCGGCAGCCTGCATATTCCTATTCCCGCTGTTTTTCGTGTCTTTTGGCATCAAGGCTTCGGCGGCTCCATTGGTTCTGATGATCCGATGTACACTAATATTATGATGAATATCAGACTGCCGAGAGTTGTGCTGGCCGCCCTTGTGGGGGCGGCTCTTTCTATTGCAGGGGCCGCTTTTCAAGGATTATTGAAAAATCCACTTGCTGATCCCTATACGCTAGGTGTGTCATCCGGTGCTTCAGTCGGAGCTGTTGTGACTCTGTTCTTAGGTCTGCACCTTCCTGTCATCGGAGGGTTTACACTCCCGGTTGTGAGTGTAGCCGCGGCACTTGCCACGATGGCGGCGGTCCTTTTCTTCAGCCGCCTCGTTCATGCTTCGATGTCTGTTTCCACCCTCATTTTGACCGGTGTCATCACCAACTCTTTTTTGGGCGCATTTATTTCTCTTATCATCGCCTTGACAGGAGACAACCTGCTTCCGATTGTGCATTGGCTGCTTGGCAGCGTCTCAATGAGGGGCTGGAGCTATGTTATTTTGTTTCTCCCGTTTTTTCTTTTGGGAACCATTTTATTGATTATAAACGGAAGGGAACTGAACGTGATGACATATGGAGAAGATAAAGCAAAGCTTCTTGGAGTCAGCGTTCAGCAGAGGAAGATGATGATTCTAATAGCCGGATCTCTTTTGACGGGAAGCGCTGTGGCAGTATCGGGTACGATTGGCTTTGTCGGCCTTGTGATTCCGCATATCACAAGGCTATTGTGGGGAACGGACCATCGGCATTTACTGCCGCTGTCCGCCTTGCTAGGGGCAGGGTTTCTCGTTTTAGCCGATCTGCTTTCCAGAACCATCATTGAGCCGATTGAACTGCCGATCGGGATCATTACGTCCTTGGCGGGAGCGCCTGTGTTCGCTCTTATTTTAATTCGGCAGCACCGCGGGAGGAGAAGCTTATGATGAAGGCAGAAGGGCTGTCGGGAGGATACGGCGACAGCCGCCTAATCAACAATGTCAGCTTAACAGTGGAGAAGGGAGAATTTCTCGGAATTCTTGGCCCTAATGGAAGCGGAAAAACCACGCTTTTGCACTTGCTGACAGGTACGCTGCCGGCCAAGGAAGGCAGCGTTTATCTGGCCGGAAAACTGCTGGCGGACTATAAACCGAAGGAACTGGCGCAAATCATGGCCGTCCTGCCGCAAAAAACGGATCAAGCCTTCACCTTTACCGTCGAAGAAACTGTAGCCTTTGGCAGATATCCATTCCAAACGGGGCTGTTCAGACAGCAGACTGAAAAGGATGAAGCCATTGTACAGGAAGCAATGGAGCAAACAGGAGTGGCCGATTTTGCGCAAAAGCCTATTCGCGAACTAAGCGGAGGGGAACAGCAGCGGGTGTATTTGGCACAAGCTTTGGCGCAGCAGCCGCGTATTTTATTTTTGGACGAGCCGACTAATTTTCTCGATCTGGCTTATCAAAAAGACCTGCTTGATCTGATCAAACGCCTGACGAGAGAAAGCGGATTGGCAGCTGTCAGCGTTTTTCATGATCTGAACACCGCAAGCCTGTACTGTGATGAGCTCATGTTTATGAAAAACGGTGCCGCTGGTCCTAAGCAAAAACCGGAATATGCTGTCACAGAACAAAGCATAAAGGCGGTGTACGATACAGATGTCACCGCCTTGGTACATCAAAGCTCACCTAAACCGATGATTGTGATTCAGCCTGAAAAAGATAGCGCGAAGCGGCAGTCTATCCCATTTGAAGCATTGCTCCAAGCGGGACGTGATAACATTCTTCTGCAAACGGAAATCCCGCTTCGAACATTGTCCTCGACGCCTATCGGTGCAGGGTTTTCGTGGAGCAGGACGCTGATCCATAAACGGCTGCCAGATCAGCCAGATCCGATAGAAGGACTTACGGCCTGTCTTTCAGAAAGCGGTTTTCAACTGCAGGAGACGTGTGCGATGGCTTCTTCAGAAAGACTTGACCGTTTCGTGTATCGAACGTATGAAGACAGAGAGTTATCCGTTTTCATATGCGTTCAGACCGGCTTTTCGATTTGGATTTTGATAAACGGCTATGCGGCAGATCAATTCTTCATCAAAGCTCTTATGGCTGCCGAAGCAGAACGGACGAAAGTGCTGGGAGACGGAGGAGGCACAGGTGATATTCTCATCGCCGCGACTCAAACTCAGCAATCCGAAAACATAGAACATCGGCTGAATCAATTGATAAAGAAAGGGACAGCTGAATGTATAAAAGAGGCTGCTGAGTTGTTTGAATAAGTCTGTAAAGGAGATTCAGGGTATGAAACTATACACAAAAACAGGCGATAAGGGACAAACGGGCTTAGTCGGGGGCAGAACGGACAAGGACAGCCTACGCGTCGAAAGCTACGGCACGATTGACGAGCTTAACAGCTTTATCGGGCTTGCTTTGGCAGAGCTTTCCGGGCAGCCCGGCTTTGAAGATCTGACAGCCGAGCTGCTGACCATCCAGCATGAGCTGTTTGACTGCGGAGGCGATCTGGCAATCGTCACAGAAAGAAAAGACTACAAACTAACGGAAGAATCTGTTTCCTTTTTAGAAACGCGCATTGATGCCTATACAGCAGAAGCGCCGGAACTGAAGAAATTTATTCTTCCAGGCGGATCAAAGTGTGCTTCGCTTCTCCATATCGCACGCACTATTACAAGGCGGGCAGAACGAAGAGTGGTGGCGCTGATGAAATCGGAGGAGATTCATGAAACAGTGCTGCGTTATCTCAATCGTCTGTCCGATTATTTCTTTGCCGCCGCACGGGTTGTGAATGCAAGAAACGGTATTGGCGATGTAGAATATGAAAGAAGTGCCATTGTGTTTCGGGACCGAGACAGCAGTGAATCATAAAAAGTGAAAACGAAAACCGGCGTGTTCAAATACATGCCGGCTTTTTTGTTTTTCACTCTGTCAATTTCCCATTTTACGACAAAAAATGAACCTTATGAATTATTGACTGAAAAATGGAAAAATGAGATATTGTAATAAATAGATGTAAAAAATAGGCAACGGGGGGCTCTGATGGATGGTGAAATTGATTGAAAGTGATAGCATCTGGAAGAGAAATTTCAATTATCTGTTTTTCTCAAGAATAGTCAAGATATCCGGCGATATGTTCGCATTTAATTCAATATTATGGTTTTTAATTTATGACGGCAAAGGTGCGATCGGCACTGCTTTATTGATTGCTGTCACTTTTTTGCCGGAAGCCGTTCTGGCGCCTGTGACGGGGCCTTTTATGAAACAGACCACGCTGAAATTTTGGATGTACTTTTCAGATCTGACAAGGGCGGCGATTGTTTTGATTATCCCTCTATGTCATTTTGCGGGCTTCTCTCCGCTGTGGTTTGTCATGACGCTTATGATTGTGCATTCAGCTACTGGAGCTGCCTACAATCCCGCCTCTATCGCTTTGATTCCTCAAATCGTCAATGAACAGGGCATTCAAAAAGCAAATGCTGTGCTGCAGTCCTCCGCTCAAATTGTCAGGCTCGGGGCTGTCACATTATGCGGCGCTTTTCTTACATTTATCAGTCCTTCTTATACCATGCTTATCGCACTTGTGCTCTATTTGGTGTCAGGTTTTCTCGTTCTTTTTATTAAGTACACTGCGGTTGAATCTCAATCAGAGTCTGCGGTTGTTACACAGAGAGGCACATATATCGGAAGACTGAAACGCGGCTTTAGGCTCGTCAGAAAACACCAGATTTTATATCCGCTCGCCATTTACTGTATCTTTATGAATTTCGCGGCTGCCCCATGGGAAGCGCTCTCTGCCGTATACGTAGCGGAAGATTTAAACGGCCAGCCGATCGTATACTCGCTTTTAAAGGCCACCACCGCCGCGGGCGCGTTTTTATTAGGGTTTGTGCTGGCGAAAGTCAAGGTAAACAGGTACGGCTTGTTATTCGTCACTGCTGGCATTATTGAAGGATTTGCTTTCTTTATTACCGGGATGAATACCTTTTTGCCGCTCGTCTTTTTCGCTGCTTTTACCTTTGGTGCCGCAGTCAGTGCTGTTAATGTTCCTGAGTACACGATTATCCAGACGTCTGTGGATAGTGAGGATCAGCCGCAGGTTTACGCCGTTATACATATGATCTCAAATATTTCGATCCCCGCTGGAGCTGTCATTTGCGGGTATGCCGCTAATGCTTTCGGCTCAGGTAAAGTGATTGCTGCCGGCGGGATTGTCGAAATTATTGCGGGTATCGGAATTTTGCTGTTTACAAAACTGGCCAAAGCAGAAAGGTCCGACCTGATTAAAGAAAGGGAAGCAAGTGTTCATCTGTAAAGGGTTTTAAAACGCCATGCCTCGTGCATGGCTTTTTTTGTGCCGATGGGTCCGGTGCGAGATACGACTCCGGTCTTATATAAAAATCAATCTCTGATTCGTTTTGCATATCTTCCAACTTGTATAAGATGAAGACAAGGAAAACGAAAGGAGGATCTGCATGAAGATAAACAAGAAAACAATAGGCGGATTCTTATTAATTGTATTTGGGATCTCTGTCTTTTTTGGAGGAGGAAGCTTCGGCTTTATCATCCCGCTCGCCATCGGGAGCTTGATGACATACGCAGGAATCAAAAGGTTTGCCGCGGGAAAAACCATCACGGGAATCATCGTGGGCGGTATCGGGGCCATTATGCTCATCTGCTCACTTCCGTTTGTCGTCGGAATCGCATTGGCGGCCGCTATGGTGTATTACGGCTGGAAGCTGATGAAAAACGGATCAGCTGATAACGGTGTATCATCTTTTGATCCTGAACCGGCTTCTGCTGCCTACCAATCTCACTTTGATGACGAATGGGAAGAATTTTTGAAGAAAAAATAATATCAATATATTAGGAGGAATTAGGTATGGTATTAAAAAGAATCAGAGATATGTTTGTTGCGTCAGTTCATGAAGGACTTGATAAAATGGAGAATCCAAAGGTGATGCTGAATCAATATGTACGCGATATGGAAAGCGACATCGCAAAAGCAAAGCAAACAATTGTGAAACAGCACACGATTGTCTATCAATTTAAGAAAAAATATGAAGAAGCCGCTGAAGTGGCTGGCAAACGGAAAAATCAGGCACAGCTCGCATTTGACGCAGGTGAAGAAGAACTGGCGAAAAAGGCGCTGACTGAAATGAAGTATTTAGAAGGAAAGGCGGCTGGGCATAAAGCTTCCTATGAACAGGCAAACAGTCAGCTGGCCGATCTGAAAGAGCAGCTGGCTGCACTTGAAACAAAGCTTCAGGACGTAAAGGATAAAAAACAGGCGCTGATTGCGCGGGCAAATGCGGCGAAAGCTAAAGAGCATATGAATACGACATTTGACAAAATTGACAGTGAAAGCGCGTATCGTGAATTTTTGCGTATTGAAAATCGTATTGAAGAAATGGAAATCCGCGCGAATTATTCAAAGTCAGCGGAAGCCGGCGCAGAACTTACACGTAAAGAATTCGCAGACGATGTGGAAGCAGAGATTGAAAAAATGCGGACACTTTCACTGCAAAAATCAGACCAGACACAAGCGGCAAATGAATAAGCGGAACGGGGAAGGATTTGCGGTCAAGTCCTTCCCTTCCGCACGTATCAATTCGCAAGCTTTTCCTTTATAATAGAATGAATGAGAAGGATGAAACCGAATGAAAAAAATGCTTGGCAAACTGTTGATCACTGCCGGTATTCTGGTTTTTTTCGCCGTCGTCGTAAAAGATGTGTTTGCTGCAGGCCTGGGTTTCATAAATGGCACAGAAGCCGATTCAGCCAGCGCATCGCCGCGGGACATTGACAGTATGGTCATTGAGTCGGATAGCAAGGATGTCCGGATTATAGCGGAAGAACGAAGTGACATATCGGCAGGCATTTCAGGAGACTCAGGAAAGTTATTTGTTACTGAAAACAAAAGAAAACTGGAGCTGACCGTAAAGGAAAAAGAATTTCAATTTTTGAATGGGTTTAACCGTTCAACTCTTATCGTCAGGCTTCCGTATGATTATAAAGGTGATCTGGCAGTACGAACCTCAAGCGGTGACGTGTCTGTGGCCGGGAATGACCATCTTGCGCTTTCCGGGCTGAACGCAGTATCTGCGAGCGGAAATACGAGCGTGACGGACGTCCGCATTCAAGACCTGAAAGTGAAGGCATCATCGGGGGATGTTTCCATTTCAAATACCGTCTCCAAAACAGCCGGCATTGATTTAGCTTCAGGGGACGCAAATCTGGTTCATGTATCAGGCTCTCTTGATGTGAAAATGACTTCAGGAGATTTTAATGCTGTATTGAAAAAGGTAACCGGTCCCGTATCTGTCACGCTGACAAGCGGTGATGCTAATGTAAGCCTTCCCCAAAACGGCAGCTTTGCAGTCAATGCTTTATCAGCAAGCGGTGACGTCAGTTCGCCGTATTCATTTGCTGACAAAGCACATAAAGAACAGCATCACATCACAGGCACGCAAGGAAGCGGCCGGCATCCAATCGACATCAAAACGGACAGCGGGGATCTAGCGATACGGTAGCACCAGGCAGAAGAAAGGAGGCGGACACCAGGAATGACAAAAAAACAGCTTCTCGGATTGATCATTGCTTTATTCGGCATCAGTATGTTTTTGCAAATTATCGGAATAGGCGATCTGCTGTTTTGGCCGCTCTTTTTTCTGATTGCCGGCTATTTCCTTAAAAAATATTCCCGTGATTGGCTTGGCTCCGTCATGTATATCTTTGCCGCGTTTCTATTTTTGAAAAACCTCTTCAGCATCACCTTTAATTTATTCGGCTATGCGTTTGCCGCATTTCTGATTTACGCCGGCTACAGGCTTGTCAAAGGGAAGCCGATATTCGAACCGAATGAGAAACAGGTCAACCTCAATAAAAAAGAACATCATGATCCGCCAAAAGATGTAAAACATCCCGACATGCGCAGCTTTTTTATCGGTGAGCTGCAAATGATGAAGCAGCCGTTTGACCTGAATGATTTAAATGTCTCTGGTTTTATCGGTGATATCAAAATCGATTTATCTAAAGCGATGATTCCCGAGGGAGAAAGTACAATCGTCATTAGCGGAGTCATTGGTAACGTTGATATTTATGTACCATCGGACCTTGAAGTGGCTGTCAGCTCAGCTGTTTTTATAGGTGACATCAATCTGATCGGCTCGAAGAAAAGCGGATTAAGCACGAAGGTATATGCCGCGTCAACCGATTTCAGCGAGTCAAAGCGCCGTGTCAAAGTGTCCGTTTCCTTATTTATCGGTGATGTGGATGTGAAGTACGTATGAGAAAAAAAATGCTTGCCAGCCTCCAGTGGCGCGCCATCCGCATGACAACGGGAATCAGCCTGCTCCTTTTTGCCTGCCTGATTTCCTTTATGATGTTTTACTATCGGCTCGATCCGCTTGTTTTGCTGTCATCAAGCTGGTTCGGAATTCCGTTTATCCTGATTTTGCTTCTGATCAGCGTGACCGTCGGTTTCGCCTCAGGGTATATGTACGGCAACCGGTTGAAGACAAGGATTGATACATTAATTGAATCCATTTTAACCTTTGAAAACGGCAATTTCGCTTATCGGATACCGCCGCTCGGTGATGATGAAATCGGCCTGGCTGCTGATCAGCTGAACGAAATGGCGAAGCGCGTGGAGCTTCAAGTCGCATCCCTCCAGAAACTTTCCAATGAACGTGCGGAATGGCAGGCTCAAATGAAGAAGTCGGTTATCTCAGAAGAACGCCAGCGATTGGCTAGAGATCTTCATGATGCGGTCAGCCAGCAGCTCTTTGCCATATCGATGATGACATCAGCCGTGCTGGAACATGTCAAGGATGCTGATGACAAAACAGTCAAGCGGATCAGGATGGTCGAGCATATGGCAGGCGAAGCCCAAAATGAGATGAGGGCGCTGCTGCTCCATTTACGGCCTGTTACCCTTGAAGGAAAAGGGCTGAAGGAGGGCCTTACGGAGCTTTTGGACGAGTTCCGAAAAAAGCAGCCGATTGATATTGAGTGGGATATACAGGACACAGCGATATCCAAGGGTGTTGAAGACCACTTGTTCAGAATCGTGCAGGAGGCCCTTTCAAACGTATTTAGACATTCAAAAGCGTCAAAAGTAACCGTGATTCTGGGCATAAAGAACAGCCAGCTCCGTCTGAAGGTGATTGATAATGGAAAAGGCTTTAAAATGGACCAGGTGAAAGCATCCTCATACGGCTTGAATTCTATGAAGGAACGTGCAAGTGAAATCGGCGGGGTCGCCGAAGTGATTTCAGTAGAAGGAAAAGGCACCCAAATTGAAGTGAAGGTCCCGATTTTCCCGGAAGAAAAAGGAGAGAACGAACGTGATTCGAGTATTATTGATTGATGATCATGAAATGGTCAGAATGGGGCTCGCGGCTTTTTTGGAGGCGCAGCCCGATATTGAAGTCATCGGCGAAGCATCGGACGGCAGCGAAGGTGTTCGGCTTGCTGCGGAACTGTCGCCGGATGTCATTTTAATGGACCTTGTCATGGAGGGCATGGATGGCATTGAAGCTACAAAGCAAATTTGCCGGGAGCTTTCCGACCCGAAAATTATTGTGCTCACTAGCTTCATTGATGATGACAAAGTGTACCCGGTTATTGAAGCTGGCGCGCTCAGCTATCTGTTGAAAACCTCAAAAGCGGCAGAAATCGCCGATGCCATCCGCGCCGCAAGCAAGGGAGAGCCGAAGCTGGAGTCAAAAGTGGCGGGAAAAGTATTATCCAGGCTGCGCCACTCAGGTGAAAACGCGCTCCCGCATGAATCGCTGACGAAACGGGAGCTCGAAATACTCTGCCTGATCGCAGAAGGAAAGACAAACAAAGAAATAGGCGAGGAACTGTTTATTACGATTAAAACAGTCAAAACACATATTACCAATATTTTATCAAAGCTGGATGTCAGTGACCGGACGCAGGCGGCGGTGTACGCGCATCGAAATCATCTCGTCAAATAGGCGGCTCCTATTTGTTTGCGCCTTTCGTTCCGAAGTCTCTGACAATCACATTGACCCGGTAGTCTATTTCCGCATTGCTGAAATAATCATCATCCCATTTTCTTGCGATCTTTTTCCACTTTTGAGGATAATGAATTCTGACTTGGTTTCCCAATCCGGTCACATCCGCTTTGATCTCTTTCTGCAGCTTCTCTGTAATAAATGTCGTTACTGTTTTGTGTATTCGTTTTTCGACTGCCTTTTCAATGCTTTTAATATATGAATCCTTAAACGAATCTTCACTGGGATTCCAGTCCTCAGATAGACGACCTTCAATAGTGCGGGTGACGGTGAATTTGAACTTTCCGTCCTTATAGGCCGTCTTGATCTTCCGATTGCTCGAATATACTTCATAAGAAAAGAGATGGCCATCGCGCTTCAAGTCAATGACGCCTCCCTCGACAGTGCCTGAAAATAAGTTAATATTTTGAACCTCAATCGGGGTGAGATCCCGGTGCCATAATTTATTTTTGATGATAGAGGCTCCGTTTATCGCGAGCTTGCCGTTTTCCTTACCGACATGAGGGATGAGGAATGAATCGTCAGAGGTTAAGTGTTCTGAGATCTCCCCCAATGTAACTGGCTCCATCATTCTGATCGTCACCTTATTATTCTCTGTCAGATCATATATCACGTTGGATGCGGGTTCGCCTTCATCATTCATGTTAAATATATCCTTAGTTCGGCCGTTGGTGATAAAGACATAGGAACTCCTCCTTGTTCCGTTGTCTCTGACAAACTGGTTAATGATCGCGTCCATTCCAATTTGATCCGCAATCACGCTTTTGGAAAGCAGAATGAGACGCAAATGCTGTGAAAACGTAGGATTATGCTTTAATGCAGAGGTTCTCATCATTTGATGGACAGTTTCACCCTTTGTGATAGAAAGCTGTGTCGGATCAGATGAAGAGCCCTCCTTGGCACTAATTTTTTTCGGCACGAGAATTTGCTGTGTCAGCTCTAAGTTTTCATCGTCAGGCTTGTCTAGCCCTACTCCGATCACTAAGCTTAATTCCTCGATATTCTCACTGTCCCAGCATCCGGACAGCAATAGGGTGCATATAAACATACATAAAATCCGGATTTTCATTTTGCTGTAATCCTCCTCTTGAGAGCTACAATGAAAAAGAGAATGAAGGGAAGCAGAAACAGGGAGACAAAAATATAGCCAAGATAATCGCTATACACCATGACTTGATTGGCGTCATCCGGCCAGAGAGAAAAATAAAAGACCGTTATGCCGATAATCACCATGCTTGTTTTAGTCGATAATCCGAATGTCTTCTTTAGCCCGTTAGCGGCAAAGTATCCGTAAATGACAAATGTGGTGAAAAACTGGATGATCCAGACCACCAGTAAAAACGATTCAAACCGTTCAATAAATATGCCTTTAAGCTCAAAGGACTGAAAGAGAGAAATAGTCGGCCAAATCAGCGTTTTTACCTCGGGAGCGGTCAAAGCTCCGACAACGATAATATACGTAAGGATATATAAGATAATCGGAATCAGAAATCCTAGAGACGCATATCTGAACGTGTATTTCTTTTTCTTCATATGTTCAGGAAGAAACAGCATCACTTCCATTCCTAAAAAAGAGATGGAAACGACGGTAAGGGAGTTTGCAATGGGTCCAAGGCCTTCGCCTAAAACAGGACGCAAATTATTAATATCAAAAATTTTAAAACTGATCCCAAACACAACCAGCAAAATAATAATGGTTACCGTTAAATAAAAGGGAAACAGCCGCGACACATCACTTAAACCCCCGACGATTAAATAAATACCGCAGCAAATAAACGTTAAAATAATGACTTGAATTGGGGTTCTCTCCAGCAGGAAAAACTTCACCATTTCAGCCATTGCCCGTGTCTCGAAGCTGGCTACGCCGAGGAAATAGCCGCAGATCAAAAGGCCGATGATGCTGCCGATCCATTTCCCAAGCCCTTCCTTCAAATATTCAAAGAGTGAAGGGTATTGATGTTTTTTCTGAATGAGCGTGTTTAAATAAATGAAGAAAATAAAAATGAAACCTTCTAATATCAGCGTGATCCAGCCGTCAGGCGTATTAGCCTTAGTGGTCAGCGCTCGCGGCAATGTTAAAAGTCCGGCCCCAAGCATTGTATTTGCAACAATAGAAATACCTTGAAAGGTATTAAGTTTCAGTGGAGTCTGTTTTTGGCTCATTTGGATTATTCGCCTCTTTTGGTTTGTTTTTAATTGGGAGACGGATAATGGAGTCATCCGTATTTTTCAGGCTAAAGAATCCGTTTGGCGAAAAATACGGAGACCCAAAGCTCGTTTGTCTCGTTAAGTGCGTATAAACGACAAGCATAAATAAAATAATGCCGTACAGCCCTAAAATAGCGGCGGAAAACATCGAAATAAAACGCAGCACCCGGAAAGACAGACCCATTCCGTATTGAGGAACGGTAAAGGATGCCAGGGCAATGACACTGACGACAATGACCATAATCGAACTGACGAGATTCGCTTCTACAGCAGCCTGTCCGATGACTACGCCCCCAACGAGGCCGATCGTCTGTCCGAGCGGATTGGGGAGTCGCAGTCCGGCTTCCCTTAGCAGCTCGATGGTGACTTCCATCAGCAGGGCTTCAAATATCGGAGGGAACGGCACGTTTTCCCTGTTCGCCGAAATTGTAACGGCGAGCGCGGTCGGCAGCAGCCCCTGATGGAAGGAAACAAGTGCTATATAAATCGATGACAAAAACAAGGTGATAAAGATAGAAGCAAAGCGCAGCGACCGGATAAGAGATGCTGAAATCCAGCGTTCATAGTAGTCATCCGGGGATTGCATCAGGATGCCGAGAGAAACCGGCACCAGCAGCACAAATGGTGAACTGTCGACCAAAATTGCCACACGGCCGTTAAACAGGGCTGAAGATACTTTGTCAGGTCTTTCCGTATTTTGTATCTGCGGAAATGGTGAATATTTATTATCTTCAATGAGCTCCTCGAGCGTTCCGCTGTCCTGGATATCTTCCAGCTGGATATTTTTAAGCCGCGCCTTCACTTCTTTTATGACGGACTTTTTCGCTTTGCCCTCAATGTACATAATGGCTGCGGGCTTCAGCTTGTTTTCGCCGATCATGATTTTTTTGGTGATCAATTTCGGATGAGAGGTTCTTTGTCTGATCAGAGCGAGATTTGTATCAATATCCTCTACAAACGCAACTTTTGGGCCGCGTACCACTTTTTCAGTTGTCGGCTCTGTCAGGCTTCTTGTTTTTTTCTTTCCTGTGGTCAGAATATAGGCTTTATCCAATCCGTTGATAAACACAGCACAATTGCCGTTGAGAATCGATTCAATCGTTTTTTTTGCGGTTTCAACAGGTCTTGCGTCAAGCTGGTCAAGGCGTTTTTTGACCTGGTCAAGCGTTAAGGTCTCCTCATCTTTAATTAAAGTTTTAATGGCTTCTGACACCTTATTCTCATCAGTCAGTTCACTGAAATAGAGATAGTAAAAAACCAGTCCGTTCGCAAGCATTTTTTTGTTTTTCACCAGATCATCGTTTTCTTTTAATTTTGGCAGCACCAATGCTAAATTATCGTGTATATATTCCTTAAACTCTGTTTGTTCCAATGAGGTCACCTCTTATCCAAAACCTTAGTAGAGGTTATCTTTTCCTGTTAAAAAAATGATATACTGTGTTAGAGTATTTCATGGAGTAAGTTTTTTTATGAAAGCGGAGGATACGAAGTGGCACAGGTAAGGCTAGCTGGAAAACAAGAAGAAATTGAACAGCTCATTAGATCATTTGAAAAGCATTATGATGTCTCTTATACATCAAAGGAGTACGGAAGGACGAATCCAAAATACAAATATTCAAAGGATTCCCGCGTATATCTTGAATTAAAATTAAAATCTGCCAAGATCGAAAAATAAAAAGGATTTTTTGTGTCATTGGCGAATTATGATCTATTGAAGCAACCGTTATGGAGGGATACATAAATGGAATACAGAATTGAACGAGACACCATGGGAGAAGTAAAAGTTCCTGCTGATAAATTTTGGGGCGCCCAAACACAGCGAAGTAAGGAGAACTTTAAGATCGGTTCTGAAAAAATGCCGATGCGTGTTGTGAAGGCGTTTGCAATTTTAAAACGAAGCACTGCTTTAGCTAATAAACGCCTCGGCAATCTGGATGCTGAAAAAGCAGAAGCGATTGCAGCGGTTTGTGATGATGTGCTCAAAGGCAAGTACGATGACAACTTCCCGCTTGTCGTATGGCAGACCGGAAGCGGCACACAAAGCAATATGAACATGAACGAAGTGGTAGCCAACCGTGCGACTGCTTTATTAAAAGAGAAGAACTCTGATCAAACGATTCATCCAAATGATGACGTGAACCGAAGCCAAAGCTCAAACGACACATTCCCGACGGCGATGCATGTTGCCGCTGTTTTGGCTGTTTACGAGCAGCTTGTGCCGGCGCTTGATCAGCTTCGCAATACACTGGATGAAAAAGCAAAAGCATACAATGATATTGTCAAAATCGGACGCACGCATCTTCAGGATGCTACGCCACTGACCCTCGGACAGGAAATCAGCGGATGGGTTCACATGCTGGACCGTTCGAAGGAAATGATTTTGGAAGCGACAGATAAAATGCGTGCGCTTGCAATTGGTGGAACGGCTGTCGGAACGGGTATCAACGCCCACCCAGAGTTTGGAGAGCTTGTCTCAGAAGAGATCACTAAGCTGACCGGCCAAACGTTTAGCAGTTCACCGAATAAATTTCACGCGCTGACAAGCCATGACGAAATCACTTATGCGCATGGCGCATTAAAAGCGCTTGCGGCTGACTTAATGAAAATCGCGAACGATGTCAGATGGCTCGCAAGCGGACCTCGCTGCGGCATCGGGGAGATCGTCATTCCTGAAAATGAGCCGGGAAGCTCCATTATGCCTGGTAAAGTCAACCCGACACAAAGCGAAGCGTTAACAATGATCGCAGCGCAAATCATGGGGAACGATGCTACAATCGGCTTTGCTGCGAGTCAGGGAAACTTTGAACTGAACGTGTTTAAGCCTGTTATTATTTACAACTTCCTGCAATCTGTGCAGCTGCTCAGTGACGGCATGAATTCATTCCATGATAAATGTGCTGTCGGTATTGAGCCTAATAAAGAAACCATTCAGGAAAACCTGTCAAATTCATTAATGCTTGTTACGGCGCTGAACCCGCATATCGGTTATGAAAACGCGGCGAAAATCGCCAAGCTTGCACATAAAGAGGGATTGACGCTCAAAGAAGCAGCTTTGAAGCTTGAATTGCTGACAGAGGAGCAATTTAACGAAATGGTTAAGCCGGAAGACATGGTAAAACCAAAGGCGTAATAGTAAGAAAGAACGGCTGCTTTTTAAGCAGCCGTTCTTCTAAATATGTTGCTGTTTTAATAAATATTTAAGCTGTTCCGCATCTTTGGCGAGAGCTTCAGACTCCGTCAGATTATGAATCATTCCTTTTATGATCGCCAGCTTCGGTGTTTTTTTCTTCATTTCTGCTTCAAGTATGTCCAAGCTCTCCGATAATTCAAGAGAGGAGTTTGTGTTTAAGCTGTTAATTTTGTCACGTAGGCTTTTCACAATCGATTCAGTCAGCGGGTCAGGCCGTCCGTGCGTAAGAGGCCCGAATAAAGAGCTCGCCTCTTCCAATGTGATGAAAGGCTTATCGTTTCGTTCAGACATGCCTTTTACCATATCATCAATTCGATTCATAATGATATCAGCTAATTGAGACGGCTTCACAGTGTACCCGAGCAAAATCATGCATTCCAGGTAAATCTGGCTGATGCCCTCTATTAAAAAACAAAGCTCAGCAGTGTACGGTTCCGCTTTTTTTCCATAGATGTTCAGCAGGCTGTCGATATGAAATTGAAGTGAGGACTGGCGGATTTTTTTTGCGCATTGCTCCACTTCTTCTGTGTAAGGCAGAGAACCCTCCTTCAACTGCATGCTGATAAAATCTTTGTGTTCAAGAATGTTTTCATAGAGGACGGTCAGCTGTTTACGGTAAGCCGTTCTGGGGCTGTCGCCCTTCGTTTTAATATTTAAAATTCGGGTAAACGTTTTATCATAATAGTAGTTCAGCATAGAGAGAAGAAGCGCTTCTTTCGAAGGAAAATAAATATAAAAAGCGCCTTTAGATATTTTGCACTCTTTTGCGATTTCCTGGACTGATGTTGAGTTGTATCCTTTTTGGGCAAATAGTTTTAAGGCTGTTTCAATAATCAGTTTTTCTTTTTCCTTCAATGGTTCCACCCTTTCGGAGCCCGGAGGCCTGCTAGGATATGACCATATAGTCACACCGTCTGTTATAAAATTAACCTTATTGTAACTTGTTTTTTTATCATGTATTATTTATATTATAAATTGAGATGACCGAATGGTCAAAGCTCAAGCGAAAGGGTGAATCTAGAATGAGAGAATTGGACGAAATGATCAGCCGCTTGCGAAACAGAGGAATCAAAGTGGAGAAAGTCAAATATCCGAAGCAGACCTTGTCAGAGAAAAAATGGGTTCATCAATGCAAACAGCCGCTCAAAACAAATTACAGAGATTTTAACGGCTATTCTTTCACATAAAAAAATAGACTGCAAAACATCTACAGTCTATTTTGGCACTGCTATGCGGTATGTTACACCCGTTTTGTCATTTTCAATTGAGATAGATGCCTTATGAAGAGTTAAAATTCGTTTTACGATGCTTAGACCAATGCCGAATTCGCCTTTCTTCCCTTTATTAAAAGGCTCATAGAGGCTGGAGAGCATCTCATCTTCAATATGCGGACCGTCATTTTTAATGGTGATCACGATATTTCGATCATCTTGTTTCATGCTGATTTCTATTTTTGTCTCAGCATAGCGGATTTGATTTTCTAGAATGTTTTCGAGGAGTTTGTTCCATTGCTCCGGATCGCCCGGCATCAAAATATCCTCTTCTACATCAATTTCCCACGATAGTTCTTTCCGCGCCCACTTCAATCGTTCGATGACTTCTTCTGTCACTTCCACAATACTGAACATGTCGTGCTGCACTTTTTGCTTCGCTAAATAATCCAGCTTCGTTAAATATAATAAATCCTTTATTTTTTTCTCCAGCTTAAGAGCTTCGCATTCAATAACATCTACAGTGTTTTCAAGGTCTCCTTTGGGAAAAATCCCGTCTTTAATTGATTGTGTATAGCCTCTGATGACCATGACCGGCGTTTTTAAATCATGAGAGATATTTTGCAATAGAGTTCTTTCTGTTTCATCCTTTTGCACAAGCTTTTGGCGCATCTCTTCGATGGTATGGCCCAATTTGCCGATTTCATCTTTCCGGTCCACTTTTACTGGGTCATCCCAATCCTGTTCAGAAATCCGTTTGACGTGTTTTTCAAATGATACAAGAGGCCTTGATAAATACTTTGCAAGCCAAATAGCCGGAATCCAGCTTAATAAAATGACGACAGCTATAATAAACAGAAGCTGTTTGAACAAGGTATAGGCCAAATCGTCCCGATAAGAATCAAGCGCGTAAGAGAGCATCATCGCTGATTGTCCATTGACTGAAAGTCCCTTTTTAATGACAAAAAACACTTTCTCTCCATTGACGTCGGCGCTGTAACGTTTCTTTTTAGCTTCCTGCTTATCAGCCAGCTTGTACACCTTGTGGATAAATGAAGATGACAGAATGCTTAAATCCTTGTCTGAAGAAGCCTCTTCATTTTCAGGAAGGAGCACGTGCTGTACGGAGCGGACAGTTGTCGGTGCCGTCGCTTCCTCGCTGTAATAGCGCCTTTCAATCGAACCTGGCAGGCGGTACTCTGTCAGAACATGCTGCTCATTTTCAATCGTCGTATACGTTTCATTAGTGAAAAAATCTCGCAGCGTGTTTGAAAATAACACAAGCAGTAAAATCGATATCGCTAACAGGATGCCGGATATGACAACCCATATCTGAAACGCGAGCGGCTTGTTTTTCATGATGACATCATCCTGTAGCCGAAACCGTAAATCGTCTCCACCTTCAATTCAGGCATCTTTCTGCGCAGTCTCCGGACGAGATCATCAACGACCCGGTCTGTTCCGAAGTAGTCATGTCCCCACACTTTTAGGAGGATATCCTCACGAGAGTACGGATGCCCTTTATGATGGATAAATAATAGCAGCAGATCAAATTCCTTTGACGTCAAATTGATGATATTCCCGTTTTCGTCATAAACCTCGCGGGCGTCTTCAGCAACCCGATACGAGGAGACGGCAATTTCATTTTTTTGGACAGGAGGAGCTTCCTTATATACGAGCTGCAGCAGCTTTTGCACACGGATAATCAGCTCCCGCGGCAGAAACGGCTTGGAAATGTAGTCATTGCTGCCAAGCTCTAAGCCAAGCACTCTGTCAATATCCGCATCTCGGGCGGAAATAAAAATGACCGGCACGTCAGGATCTTTCGCCTTGATTTCTTTTATTAATGTATAGCCGTCGGTATCCGGCAGCATGATATCGAGAATCCATAGGTGGGGAGACGGTGTCATTTTCTTTCTGGCGTCTTCACCTTTCGTAAAAGATGTAATGTTCCAGCCCTCATTCTCTAAATACTTCGTCAGCAGTTCATTCAGGTTATCCTCATCTTCAACTAGATAAATGGTGTATGACAAGGCTCTTCACATCCTTTCAACGTCATTATAAACTAGTTTTAACATACGGCAGGCAATTTTCATAATTTCACATATTCTTTTCATTTTTATCCCACAATGTTTGTTTATGATATGTATAAGGGAAGAAAGGAAGAGAAAAAGAGCGAGGAAGATGTAGGATGATCAAACATATTCTATTTTGGTGCTTTGCTTTTCTCCTCATTATTGGGACAATTGAACTTGTACATGCGATGAATATGTAACGATAAATGAATAACCGTTAAAGGAGTGTAAGAACATGGATTATCGACGTGATGGCCAAAACGATCAACATCAAACTGAACCTTCACATACAGAACAGCAGAATACAGAAAACCAGAAGCTGATTGGACATTCTGAACAAGAATTGCTTGACGCGCCTGTGTCGTATGAAGCGGGACGGCAGGAAACGGCTTCTGCTTTAGAAATGGAAAAGCAAGAAACGGCTGTGAAAAAAGAAAAGAAACGGAGAGCCGCATGGCTGAGCCCGATTTTAGGCGGTATTATCGGCGGGGGCCTCATGCTTGGCATCGCGCCTTATCTGCCGTCAGACCAAAATCAGGCGACCGAAACCGCTTCCGCAAATAAACAGGTGCAGTCTGATAATTTTACAACGGCGCCGATAACGAACGCATCAAACATCGCTGATATGGTAGAGGATTTAGAGCCTACGATTGTCGGAATCTCAAATATCCAAACCTCTCAAAATAACACATTCGGCACGGGAGGAGGCTCCAGCTCAGAAAGTGAAAGCGGAACCGGGTCAGGTGTTATTTTCAAAAAAGACAGCGATAAAGCGTATATCATTACAAACAACCATGTCGTTGAAGGCGCGAACAAGCTGACTGTTACGCTATACAACGGAGAAACGGAAACTGCCAAGCTTGTCGGCAGCGATACCATTACTGATTTGGCAGTTTTGGAAATCAGCAGCAAGAACGTCAAAAAAGTGGCGAGCTTTGGTGATTCTTCACAGCTGCGCACTGGCGAAAAGGTAATCGCTATCGGTAACCCGCTCGGACAGCAGTTTTCCGGTACGGTGACACAAGGCATCATTAGCGGACTGAACCGGACAATTGATGTGGATACAACACAAGGGACGGTGGAAATGAACGTGCTGCAAACCGATGCAGCGATCAATCCGGGGAACAGCGGAGGCCCATTAATCAATGCAAGCGGCCAGGTCATCGGCATCAACAGCTTGAAGGTGAGCGAAAGCGGCGTGGAATCACTTGGATTTGCGATCCCAAGCAATGATGTCGAGCCGATTGTTGACCAGCTGCTGCAAAACGGGAAGGTGGACCGTCCGTTTTTAGGCGTGCAGATGATTGACATGTCACAAGTTCCTGAAACCTATCAGGAAAATACGCTCGGCCTGTTTGGAGATCAATTGGGCAAAGGTGTTTATGTAAAAGAAGTTCAAGCAAATTCGCCGGCAGAAAAAGCAGGTATTAAATCTGAGGATGTCATTGTCAAACTAAACGGTAAAGACGTGGAAAGCAGTGCGGATATCCGTCAGATCCTTTACAAAGACTTAAAAGTCGGAGATAAAACAACAATCCAAGTGCTGCGAAAGGGAAAAACGAAAACGTTGAACGCGACACTGACCAAGCAGACAGAAAGCAGTTCAAGCTAAGAAAAAAACAAAAAGCTGAACCCAAATAGGGTTCAGCTTTTTTTATCCTAAGTAAGAGGAAAGCATCCACACTTGTTTTTCAACTTCTTCAATTAATCCGACAAACAAGTCCGCTGTCGCATTGTCTTGATTTTCTTCAGCCAGGCCGATCACGAATTTAGATTCGCTGCTGATTTGTTTGTAGTCGTTTACCAATGCTTGTACCATTTCTGAAGCTGATGTTTCGTTTCCGTCGTCTGTGATAGATGCATGCTCAGTGTATTCTTTCACTGTGGCAACAGGCTGTCCGCCAATCGCCAGCAGGCGCTCAGCGATGGTATCCACTGTTTCAGCCGCATGGTCATAAAGTTCTTCAAATTTCTCGTGCAATGTAAAGAAATGAGGCCCTTTCACATACCAATGAAAACGGTGGAGCTTAGAGTATAAAAGAAACCAGTTTGATAATTGTGTGTTCATTGAATTCTCAACTAATGTTTGATTTGTTTTTGCGTTTTCAGTTTTCATAAGATAACGTCCTCCTTGTGATCTGTTGACTTAATTATATCATATACTAAATAAAAATCAATACTAAATTATAATAATTATAATTTAGATCAGCTGAATAGCTTTTTCTTCAGGATAGACTCCCACGCAGACCAAGGAAAAAGCGATCGGAACAGCAGGGTGAGCTTGATGCCCTTTCCGATCGGGTATCGCAATTTCTTGATATGCTGTTTTGTTGCCAATTGATAAATGAGGTCGGCAACCTCTTGGGGATCTCCGCTTTCTTCTCCGTTTTTTTCAACGTAGGAAAGGATCTTTTTATAGTATTGATGATAGGCTGAATCGTCAGCAGGCACCGACATAAAATTTGATAATGACGTTGACCAGATCGATGTCTTGTATGAGCCCGGCTCGATCAAAGCGGTTTCGATACCGAACGGAAGCAGCTCGATACGCAGGCTTTCAGAAAAACCTTCCAATGCATGCTTGGAAGAAACATATGGCGACAGCGCTGGGAATCCGGTCAGTCCGCTGATGCTGCTCACGTTTATAATCTTTGCGCCGCCATGCTTTCTTATGTAAGGGAGAACGGTTTTTGTCACATGGATCACACCGAAGACATTCGTTTCAAATTGTTCTCTGAAATGTTCCATCGGCACATCCTCGATAAATCCTCCATAAGCCGTTCCGGCGTTGTTAACGAGTAAGTCGATCGGGGCGTAAGCACTAATGGCTTTTCCGAATGAGACTATAGATTGTTCATCGGTGACATCGAGAGCTGTAATGTGAATAGAATCAGACACATTGTGTGCTGCAGCCAATTCTCGAAGCTGTTCCGCTTTTTCAGGCTGTCTTGATGTGGCTATCACGAAAAATGATCGGGCAAGCTTTACAGCTGCCAGCAGACCGAAGCCGCTGGACGCTCCTGTTACGATGGCTATTTTTTTATTCATCCTATACCTCCTATTAAACGGCTACAGCTATTGTACTATCCTGAACAGGAGATGACGCCTGTAAAAAGAAATTTTTATACAACAATTCAGAATTGTTCTATAATAGAACGAAAGAAGGAAAGGGGTTTTGTGATATGGCGCTGCAAGGGGTAGGCCAAAGATGGGATCTTGATTCATTTTTTAAGGGCGGGAGCCAATCGGAAGAATTCAAAGGTTATATTGAGAAGCTGTCACAAAGTCTGCGTGCATTTCAAGACAGGACTGATGCGTTTCAGGTGCCTGAATCGCCTGAAGAGGCTGAAGGGCTGACCGCGTTGCTTGATTTATTCGAACAGACATCCGTCAAGCTTCAGCAGGCCGGCGCGTTTGTTGCCTGTCTTCAGGCCCAGAATATCAATGATCAAAAGGCTATAGAGCATCAGGCACTCATGAACCGGCTTTCCGCAGATTTTCAATCGTCGCTCGTTACATTAGATCATAAACTTGTGGACATTGATCAAGAAGTGTGGAATAGGTTGTTAACAAAACCGGGATTGCGCGATGTTTCTTACATATTAAATGAAAGAAGACAGAGGGTTGCCGAAAAGCTTAGCCCCGGTAAAGAAAAACTGATCGGGAACCTTGCGGTGGACGGATATCACGCTTGGAGTGACTTATACAATATGATTGTCGGGAAAATGACGATCCCGTATGAGGAAAACGGTGAAAACAAGCAATTGTCTGTCGGTCAGGCGGAGAATATGATGGACCATCAAGACCGTACTGTCAGAAAAACAGTATATGAACGTTTCCGCCAAGCTTGGGAGAGTAAGCAAGATATTTTCAGCAGCACGCTGAATCATTTGGCGGGATTCCGGCTTGAAACCTATAAAGCGCGCGGTTGGGAGAATGTCCTGAAGGAACCGCTGCAAATTAACAGGATGAAAAAAGAAACACTTGATACGATGTGGCAGGTCATCACTGAAAACAAGAAGCCGTTCGTTCAGTTTTTGAACCGGAAAGCATCCATGCTCGGCCTTGAAAAACTCAGCTGGTACGATGTCGAGGCACCGATCGGTTCTGACGGAAAGGTCTATTCGTATGATGAAGCCGCAAATATCATTACCAGCCAGTTTTCAACGTTTGGCAAAAAACTGTCCTCATTCACTGAAAAAGCGTTTCGGGACGGCTGGATTGAGGCGGAAGACAGGAGCGGAAAAAGAGTCGGCGGCTTTTGCACCAGTTTTCCGGACAGCGGGGAATCCCGGATTTTCATGACATTTTCGGGAAGCGCCTCAAATGTCTCTACCCTTGCGCATGAACTCGGGCACGCGTTCCATCAGGAAGCAATGCTCAACGTCAGGCCGTTAAACCGTTCCTACGCCATGAACGTTGCAGAAACAGCTTCAACGTTTGCAGAGATGATAGTGGCGGACGCGACTGTCCAGCAGGCCGAGACGAGGGAAGAAAAGCTTGTTCTTCTGGAGGATAAAGTGCAAAGAAGCGTTGCGTTCTTCATGAACATTCACGCAAGATTTCTATTCGAAACGAGATTCTACGAGGAACGAAAGCGGGGAGTGGTACCGGCCAGCCGCTTGAATGAGCTGATGGAAGAGGCGCAAAGAGAGGCATACTGCAATGCGTTAGAAGAATATCATCCGCTTTTTTGGGCATCAAAGCTTCATTTTCACATCACGAGGGTGCCGTTTTACAATTTCCCTTATACATTCGGCTACCTGTTTTCTCTTGGCATTTACGCGCTGGCGCTTGAAGAAAAAAATGCATTCGAAGAGAAGTATATGGCGCTATTGCGCGATACGGCTTCTATGACAGTGGAGGATTTGGCGATGAAGCATTTGGGCGCTGACATCACAAAGCGCGATTTCTGGGAGAATGCCATCAAGCTGGCTGTGCGTGACGCCGAAACCTTTTTACAAATGACCGAATCTTAAAGAAAAAGCCGTGGCGTTATATGCCCCGGCTTTTTCAATTCTTCTCTGAATGAGGATTTCATTCTCTGGATATACCTAAAATAAATGGAATCCTACAGGGGGGAGAAACATATGCATTTGATCAGAGCAGCCGGGGCTGTATGTCTCGCAGTGGTTCTGATTGCGGGCTGCCGTTTCAATGAAGACCAGCAGCAGGCAGAAGGAGAAAATACAGCCGTCACCCAGCTGAAGTCCGTTCCCTACAGCAATTTTTCGCTTCGTGTGAGCTACGGGGATGGTGAGCATAACCGTTATGAAGGAATCTATACAAAGAACGGGACTCAGGAAAAAGCGGAAATACAGGATAAGCTCTCCGGTGTCAATCAGGAGGGAGAAGAAGCATTGGATGAGATGAAAATGATTCTGAGCGAGCTTTCCGTGACAGACCAAATGGCTGAAACAGAAGTGATACACAGTGTGCTGGCAGCATTTAATCTGGACAGTCATTATGATCATATCGATTTAAAATTGAAGCTGAAGGACGGCTCCATCAGAGAAATCAAGAAGTAATCTTGTGATAAAAAACCCATAAACGTCAATTATGTCCATAAAACTAATTGAAAATGATTTTCAAAGTCAGTGTTTTCTGCTACAATGAGGGATATATGACCATATCAAATGGCTGAATATCGGAATCACTTGCATTGATGATAATTGACTTAAAAGCATGTATATAGAAAACGTGCAATACATAGTGCTGCTAAAAAGCCAGCAAAAAGGAGCGGTTATGGGTATGAGTGCAATTTCTACAGAAACGCTGAGCTTAGGATACGGGGATGCCGTTATTATTGATGAGTTGAATTTAACAATTCCCAAAGGTGAAATTACCGTATTTATTGGCAGCAATGGCTGCGGAAAATCGACACTTTTACGTTCATTAGCGCGCCTGATGAAGCCGAGAGGCGGTTCAGTGCTGCTGGAAGGAAGAGCGATTGCCAAGCTTCCGACGAAGGAAGTCGCAAAAGAGCTCGCTATCCTGCCTCAAGGTCCTTCGGCTCCTGAGGGGCTGACGGTGCATCAGCTGGTGAAGCAAGGAAGATATCCTTACCAAAACTGGCTGAAGCAGTGGTCAAAAGAGGATGAGGAAGCAGTTGAAAGAGCGCTTAAAGCAACAAAGCTTGAGGACATGGCTGACCGCGCCGTTGATTCTTTGTCAGGCGGACAGCGCCAGCGGGCTTGGATTGCGATGACGCTTGCCCAGGAAACGGATATCATCCTTCTTGACGAGCCGACGACGTATTTAGACATGACGCATCAAATTGAAATTCTTGATTTGCTGTTTGAGCTGAATGAAAAGGAAGGCCGGACGATTGTTATGGTACTCCATGACTTAAACTTGGCGTGCCGCTATGCGCATCATCTTGTGGCCATAAAAGATAAACGGATTTATGCAGAAGGCCGTCCGGAAGAGGTCATCACTTGTGATCTTGTGCAAAATGTATTTTCTATGAACTGTCAGGTTACACAGGACCCGCTCTTCGGAACGCCTCTTTGCATTCCTCATGGCAGGGGCAGATGCATTGTCCAGGAAGCGGCTTTCACATCGCATGGATAAATAACGCAGCGAAGGAGCTTTCAATTGAGAAAGCTCCTTGCTGTTTTTTCGAAAGGAAGATGGCAAATGGAACAAAAACTTCAGGAGCAGCTGGATGGATTGCTGGAGAAGTATACTGAGCTTCTGCTTGGTGAGACAAACGATGAGCTAAAAGAAGAAGTGAAGCAATGGATTTTGTACACCCATATAGCCAAAAGCATGCCTCCGCTCGCTAAGCATTGGAATGCGACATACCCTGATGCAAAGCAGGGCATTAAAGAGATCATTCAGCATATTAAGGAATTAAATGAAGCGCATCGAAACAAACAATAGCCAAAAAGCAGTCTGTTCATTATTGCAGACTGCTTTTTTGTGATTCAGCCGTTTTATCTGGCGTAAAGGAATCCATAAAGGTTCTCAGCGCGCTGCTGATAAACGAATCTTTTCGAACAATAAACTCTGTTTTCATCTGGCTGAGCGCTTCAGGCAGCGGGTACAATCGAATTGATCCTTCTGCTTCATGTTTCTGCACAACCGTTCTTGGCAGCAACGAGATGCCAAGACCTGCTGTAACTCCGCCGATAATTGCTTCAAGCGTCCCAAATTCCATAATGACCGGCTGTGTGACACCGACGGAACGCAGCCATTTTTCAAGTGTTTCTCGATACGAACAGCCTGTGCTGTAAACGAGAATCGGCTTTGTGATGGCTTCCTCAACATCGGGCACGGAGGCAGCCGAAACAACTACTGGTTCTTCTTCAAACGCAGGATAGGATTCGAGCTCAGGATGATGGCATTCGCATCCGATAAACGCGCCATCCAATTCATAACGAAGAACTTTATCAAGGAGAAATTGCGTATGTCCTGTTGTTAAAGATAGCTGGACGTTTGGATGTTCTTCATAATAAGATGCCAGGAGCTTTGGAAGCCTTACCGCGGCGGTTGTCTGAGTGGAGCCGATCATAAGCGGCCCGCTTGGTTCTGCGGAGGATGAGAGCGCTTTAGACGCTTCATCAAGCAGGCCGATAATTTTATTTGCGTAGTCCAGCAGCAATTTTCCGCTTGCAGAAAGTGTCATGCCCCGATTATGGCGCAAAAACAGTGTGGTACCCAGCTCAGCTTCCAATTGCTGAATTCTGGCCGTGACATTCGATTGTACATAGCCAAGCTGCAGGGCTGCTTTCGTAATGGTTCCTTCACGAGCTACCATTTGAAACACACGTAAATCTCCGCTTTCCATTTTGAACTCCTCCGTTCGTTTGCTATCAATCTAAGTGATATCTAGTATCTTTAACAATCATTATACGTAACATCAAAGCTGGATTACAATGGAATCAGAAATATACTTTAGTCAACAGCAAGGAGTGGCGGCAATGAATGTCTTGAACAAAATAGCTCTCGTAACGGGGGGCGGCACAGGAATCGGAAAAGCAGCCAGTATGGAATTGGCAAAGCGCGGGGCGATTGTGGCGGTGAATTATTCACGCTCGCAATCAGAAGCGGAGGAAACAGTGGAAAAGATTCGAAAAGCTGGCTGGCAAGCCTTCGCCATCCAAGCAGATGTATCCAAAAACAGCGACGTGCAGGATATGGTTCAATCAATCGTGAAAACATACGGCCCGATTGATATTTTAGTCAACAATGCCAGCATTACACGGCATATTCCAATGGATAATCTTGAGGCTGCGACAGAAGACATATGGGATGAGCTGTATGCCGTCAATGTGAAAGGGATGTTTTTCTGCGCGCGGGCAGTGGCTCCGTTCATGAAGAAAAGCAAGGCCGGGGCGATCGTAAACGTCGGCAGCATCGCAGGGTTAACCGGTGCGGGCTCATCTATGCCTTACGCAGTATCAAAATCGGCGGTGCACGGTTTAACGAAGTCATTGGCTCACGCCTTAGCGCCTGAAATCAGAGTGAGCGGTGTAGCACCAGGAGCTGTGGCAACGAGATGGTGGGCCGGCCGGGAAGAAAAAATGAAAAGCATGATCGGCTCTTTGCCGCTGCAGTGTATTGCTGAACCAGATGATGTTGCCAAATTGATTTGTTCACTAATTGAACAGGAATCACTCACAGGCCAAATTATCACAATTGACAGCGGACAGACGCTGTAAAGAAAGGGGTGCAGGGAGATGCCATTTGTACAGATTCATTTACGGTCGGGAAGAAGCGAAGCGTGGCTTCAAAAACTGAGCAGGACTGTCCACCAATCGATGATTGAAGAAATCAATGTGCCGGAAGATGACTATTTTCAAGTCATCAGACAATATGAAAAAAGCGAATTTTTTTATGATCCATTTTATCTCCAAGTCGAGCGTACTGATGAACTGATATACATTCATTTTACACTGAAACAGTCAAGAACAACTGAACAGAAAAAAGCACTTTACCGCTCAATCGCGAGCCGGATTCATTCCGAGCTTGGTGTCAGAAAAGAAGATGTGTTTATCATGCTGGCCGGAAATCAGGCTGAGGATTGGTCTTTCGGAAATGGAAGAGCCCAGATGATTGAATAAAAAACCCCGCGGATTGATACCCGCGGGGTGCTCTATTAATGGGAAGGTGATTCAACGGCTTTTGCCGCCTTCTCTTTTTCTTGTTGGTCTTCCGCTTTCTTATTTGATAGCTTGATAGGTTTTAAGAACAAGGTGAATACGGCTCCGACTGCGATAAAGATCAGGCCCGTATAAAACACGCTGTGGAGCGAATCCATCAACGATGTTTTTAAAATCGGCACAATATGGGATGAGAAAGCCGCAGGGATTTGTTTGACCGCGTCCGGACTGAACAGTGATTGCAGCAGCCCTTGCGGATTTGTATCAATCATACCCTTTAGCTGGGCGGCAAACGAGCTTGCCTGTGCCGGAAGAGAGTCTAAATATGGAACCAATTTATCTGTTAATAGATTTCCTGATCTCGCATTCATTACGGCTCCCAGCATGGTAATGCCGAATGTTCCGCCGATAGAACGGAAGAATTGGCTGGATGAAGTGACAACTCCAAGCTCCTCCTTCGAAAAGCTTTCCTGTAAAGCCAATGTCAGAATCGGCATAACAAGACCCATTCCCAGACCAATAATCGCCATAAAAGATGTAGCGACAAGCTTGCTCGTGTCGAGATCCAATGTCGTTAACAGCAGGAATCCGCCGGCCATAACCAGCATGCCTGTAATGATTTGCGGTTTAATCCCGATTTTATAAACAAGCTGTCCGCCGATGATACTTGTGATAATCATAGAAATCATCATCGGTGTCATAATTGTACCCGATTCAGACGCACTTACACCGACAATTCCTTGCATAAAGAAAGGAACAAACGTAATGGCGCCAAACATACCGATACTCATAAAGAAGCCGATCAAGTTTAGAAATGTAAATGTTCTGTTTTTAAATAAATACATTGGCAGGATTGGCTCTTTTGCTTTTGATTCTACGATGATAAAGCTGACAATGCCGATCAGTGCGAGAGCGAACAACCCAAGAATCTGCCATGAATCCCATGCATAATCTTTTCCGCCAAAGCTTAAGGCGAGCAGGAGGCTGACCACACCCACAATCATTGTGAAAATACCAGCGATATCGAAGTTGATCGGCCCAGTCTGCTGGCGTCCCTGTAATCCCCTGGCAATAAAAATAACCGCAATAATTCCGACTGGCAGGTTAATATAGAAAACCCATTTCCAGTTTAACGAGTCTACAATCCAGCCGCCGATTTGCGGCCCAATCACTGAAGCCAGCCCGTAAATTGCGCCAAAGACACCTTGGAATTTAGCACGCTGTTTTCCTGTGAACAAGTCACCGATGACAATCATCGCCATCGGCATCATGATGCCTCCGCCGATTCCCTGCAGTCCACGGAAGATAATCAATTCCGTCATGTTGTTGGCCATTCCGCACAAAGCAGAAGCGGCCATAAAAATAATCAAACCTGATACATAGACAATGCGGCGTCCCAATAAATCAGCCAGTTTACCGGCAATTGGAACAATGGTTGTTGATGTTAACAAATATGCCGTTGTCAGCCAGGTCATCATGCTCAAACCGCCCAGATCACCGACAATTTTCGGCATGGCCGTTCCGACAATAGTACCGTCAAGGGCTGAAAAAAACATGGCAATAATTAAGCCTGTTATTAATAACGTTCGTTTTGATTGTTTGCCTTCTTTACTCATTTTCATCCGTTTCCTCTTTTCATGTTTTGCTTTTCATCCGTTTCTGCTGCTTGTGCGAGCTTTGCAGTAATATGCGCCGCCTGCAGCATTTCCTCCTCCGTCAAAAAGGAAAGGTAGCGCGCCATAATGGCCTTTCTGCCTGCCAAAACCTCCTCGAACTTTCTGTCTCCTTCGTCAGTAAGACTGAGATCAATCACTCGCCTGTCTTTTGTGTTGTGTGTTCTGGCGATAAGATTTTTTTGTTCAAGGCGATCTGCCATCAGCGTCACCGCGCTTGGCTTCACCTCCATACGCTCGGCAATTTCAGAAATTTTGAGGCTGCCGTGTTTCTTTAGGCTGGCCAGCACAAACAGCTGCGCTGGGGTGACACCTTGTTTCTCCATGCTTTCCAGCATTTCAGGCTGTATCTTTTGAAAGAGCGCCTGAAGCGATAATTGAATATCGGACATTAACTGATCCGCACTCTTCATATTCATTTCCCCTCTGTTACATACACTGTATATATATTTTAATGACAAAATAGTTAATGCTTATTAAATATAAATAAGCGTAAATGAAAAGTCAACTGATTTTACACAAAAAAAGGATAGATGCCCGAAAGAACATCGTATCCTTTTTACTAATGTTGTTATTGCTGATAAGGAGACTGCTGCTGAATGGTCTGCTGGAATTTTTGATAGGACTGCTGCAGCTTTTGTGCATCCTCCGCTTCAACAGAATACCATCCATATTGGAACATGAGATCATATAGTTTTCTTTGCGCTTTTTGTGACTCATCAAAAATGGATTGAATATCCTGATAAAGAGACTCGTGGCTGAATTCGTGCAAAGCAGTGCAATAAGCTGTTGTCATGTATTTTTCGGTTGTCAGCAATTCGTTGACGAAATCTCTGTCATTCATTTCCGATGTTGTCGGTACAGGTGTCTGCGGGTTGCTGATTTTTTGATTTTGCTGATTCATTCTGGCGCCTCCTTATTGGATGTAGCCGGACTGCTGCTGGCCTGGCTGCAGGTGCTTTAATATTCTTTGATAGTGATCATGATGCATGTGTCCGACGCGGTCGAGTTCTTGCTTTAACGTTTGATTCTGGCACTGCTGCGCCATGAAATGCGCTTTTTTCATCGCGAGCAAATTCCAGTTCAGCATGTCATTGAGATACAAATGATCCTTTGTCGAAATAACGGAAGGCGGCATTTGAGATTGCTGCTGATTATCCATTGTGATCCTCCTTTGGTTTCTGTTCATTTTATAGTTTCCTTCAGACTGGGAGTTATATACAGGGTTTTGAAGATGACGGCGGGAGGGAGTCGGATGTTGAGACATGTGTTTTTATTCTTATCTCAAAATAAAACACTTACCAAGTTCGCAAAAGCATACGGAACGCGGCTTGGAGCACGAAGGTTTGTCGCAGGGGATACGATTGAATCGGCGGTTAAGACCGTCAAAAGGCTAAACAGATCCGGTTTGTGTGCAACAATTGATTATTTAGGCGAGTATGCAGCTTCGGAAAAAGAAGCAAACCAAGTCGCAGAGGAATGCAAGAAAGCCATTCAAGCCATTGCCGAACATCAATTGGACTCAGAGCTTTCACTTAAGCTGACCTCAATCGGGCTCGATCTTTCAGAAGAACTTGCTCTTACTCATTTGCGCGCCATTCTTTCCGTTGCGAAGCAATATGATGTTGCTGTGACCATTGATATGGAAGACTATTCCCATTATGAACAGACACTTTCTATTTACAGGCAATGCAAACAGGAATTTGAGAAGCTCGGCACGGTCATTCAGGCGTATCTGTACCGGGCGGCAGAAGATATCAGAAAGATGCGGGACTTAAAGCCGAATCTCAGACTTGTAAAAGGCGCTTATAAAGAATCTGCGGCCGTAGCGTTTCCCGACAAAAGAGGAACGGACCTTCATTTTCAGAGCTTAATAAAGCTGCAGTTGTTAAGCGGGAACTACACGGCTGTCGCCACACATGACGATGACATCATTGAATTTACGAAACAGCTCGTCGCCGAACATCAAATCCCCGCGTCGCAATTTGAGTTTCAAATGCTATACGGCATCAGGCCGGAGCGTCAAAAGGAACTCGCCAAGGAAGGCTACAGAATGCGTGTGTATGTCCCATATGGAACGGACTGGTTCAGCTACTTTATGAGAAGAATTGCCGAACGGCCTGCCAATGCAGCGTTTGTGTTAAAAGGAATTTTGAAAAAGTGAAAGCAGCCGCGGGAAGCAGCTGCATTATGATTGTTCCATGTTATGTTTTTTATACTGCTGATTTTGACTTGTCCGTTTTCCGCCGCCGTAATGCTGAGTCGGACCGGCATCTCCTTTTACGCTCGCCGCGCTGACTGCCGCTGAAGACGGATTTTTTTTCTCTCGTACCATTCCCTTCACCTCCGGACTTAAGTTGCCCGACTTTTATAGGCTTCATACAAAAAAATAACAAATTAGCTATTGAAGTCGAACCGGAAATCTTTTAAGATGAAAGAAGAAACGGGTTTCATTTTTTTTGGTCAAAAAATGAATGATTATTCATTCAATGTTCAAGGGGGATATCTCATGCACAAACACATTCGGAAGGCAGCCGTTTTAGGATCGGGGGTAATGGGTTCCGGGATTGCGGCGCATTTGGCTAACATCGGAATTCCTGTCCTGCTGCTAGATATTGTGCCGAACGATTTGACAAAGGAAGAGGAAAAAAGGGGGCTGACGAAGGACAGTCCGGAGGTGCGCAGCAGGCTGAGCCGGCAGGCGATGAAAAAACTGCTGAAACAAAAGCCCGCTCCCCTCACATCAGCGAAAAATACCTCCTATATTACACCTGGCAATCTGGAGGATGATGCAGAAAAACTGAAAGAAGCAGATTGGATTATTGAGGTCGTTGTCGAAAACCTTGAAGTCAAAAAGAAAATTTTCGCTCTTGTGGATGAACATCGAAAGACTGGAAGCATCGTCTCAAGCAACACATCCGGCATATCAGTGCAGGAAATGGCTGAAGGCCGGTCGGATGATTTTAAAGCCCATTTTCTCGGAACGCATTTTTTTAATCCCGCACGCTATTTAAAGCTGCTGGAGATCATTCCGATTAAGGAAACGGATCCTGATATTTTAAAGTTTATGACAGCTTTCGGAGAAAATGTCCTCGGGAAAGGCGTTGTTACAGCAAAGGACACACCGAACTTTATCGCAAACCGAATCGGGACTTACGGGCTTCTCGTGACAGTCCAAGAAATGCTGAAAGGCGGTTATCAGGTCGGGGAGGTTGATTCGATCACAGGACCGCTGATCGGCAGGCCGAAAAGCGCCACCTTTAGAACGCTTGATGTGGTCGGCCTCGATACATTCGCCCACGTTGCCCGAAATGTGTATGACAAAGCTGATGGCGATGAAAAAGAAGTGTTTCGCCTTCCAAGCTTCATGAACGATATGCTGGAAAAAGGGTGGATCGGAAGCAAGGCCGGCCAAGGCTTTTATAAAAAAGAAGGAAAAACGATTTATGAGCTTGACCCAGTGACGCTTACTTACGGCGAGCGGACAAAAATGAAATCACCGGCACTTGAAGCGGCAAAACAGGCAAAAGGGACAAAAGTCAAAATGAAAGCGCTTATTTATTCGGATGACAGGGCCGGCCGTTTGCTGTGGAATATCACTTCTCAAACCCTGCTTTACTCAGCCGAGCTGCTTGGCGAGATTGCCGACGATATTCATGCGATTGACCAAGCCATGAAGTGGGGATTCGGCTGGGAACTGGGACCTTTTGAGATGTGGGACGCCATCGGCCTCAGGCAGTCAGCGGAAAAGCTCGAGCAGCTTGGAGCAGATATGCCTGGCTGGATAAAAGAGATGCTGGACAAAGGAAATGAAACCTTCTACATCAAAGAGAACGGAACGGTATTTTATTATGACCGCGGCGAATACAGAGCCGTGAAAGAAAACAAAAAACGAATTCATTTACAAGCACTTAAAGAAACAAAAGGCGTGATTGCGAAAAACAGCGGAGCAAGCTTAATTGACCTTGGAGATGATGTCGCCCTTCTTGAATTTCATTCGAAAAGCAATGCGATCGGCCTCGATATCATTCAAATGATCAACAAAGGATTAGAGGAAACAGAGCGGAATTACAAGGGCCTTGTCATCGGCAATCAAGGGAAAAATTTCTGCGTCGGCGCGAATCTCGCCATGATCTTAATGGAAGTCCAAGATGACAACTTTTTGGAAGTTGATTTTGTGATCCGCCGTTTTCAGGAGACGATGATGAAGATCAAATACAGTGCGAAACCGGTCGTCGCCGCGCCATTTGGCATGACGCTCGGCGGAGGAACGGAAGTATGCCTGCCTGCGGCGCGCATTCAAGCGGCAAGCGAAGCCTATATGGGCCTTGTTGAATCAGGTGTCGGCCTCATCCCTGGCGGAGGGGGAAACAAAGAGCTGTACATCAATCATCTACGCCGCGGCCTTGATCCGATGAATGCGGCAATGAAAACATTTGAAACGATTGCGATGGCGAAAGTGTCCGCTTCCGCTCAAGAGGCTCGTGAGATGAACATCTTAAAAGAAACGGATCACATCAGCGTGAATCAAGACCACCTGTTATACGATGCGAAGCAGCTGGCCGCATCTTTATACGATACCGGCTGGCGGCCGCCTGTAAAAGAAAAGGTCAAGGTGCCGGGAGAAACCGGTTATGCAGCACTATTGCTTGGCGCTGAGCAGATGAAGCTGTCCGGCTATATATCTGAGCATGATTTCAAGATCGCGAAAAAACTCGCTTATGTCATTGCGGGCGGAAAAGTGCCGTTTGGTACAGAGGTTGATGAAGAGTATTTATTGGAGATCGAAAGAGAAGCGTTTTTGAGTTTGGCAGGAGAGGCAAAATCTCAAGCGAGAATGCAGCATATGCTTGTGAAAGGTAAACCTTTACGGAATTAGGAGGGAGCTTATGAAAGAGGCAGTCATTGTGTCAGGTGCAAGAACACCGGTTGGAAAAGCAAAAAAAGGATCGTTGGCCACCGTTCGCCCGGATGATTTGGGAGCGATTTGTGTAAAAGAGACACTGAAACGTGCAGGCGGTTACGAAGGCAATATTGACGATTTGATTATTGGCTGTGCAACGCCTGAAGCGGAGCAGGGGCTTAATATGGCGAGAAATATCGGTGCGCTCGCGGGCCTGCCGTACACAGTTCCGGCGATTACAGTTAACCGTTATTGCTCTTCAGGCCTTCAGTCTATTGCATATGCAGCAGAAAAAATTATGCTCGGCGCCTACGATACAGCGATCGCCGGCGGAGCGGAATCCATGTCGCAAGTACCGATGATGGGGCATGTTACCCGTCCGAACCTTGCTTTGGCAGAAAAGGCACCGGAATATTATATGAGCATGGGCCACACAGCCGAGCAAGTCGCGAAAAAATACGGCGTCTCCCGTGAGGATCAAGACGCGTTTGCCGTTCGCAGCCATCAAAACGCCGCTAAAGCCCTTGCAGAAGGAAAATTTAAAGATGAAATTGTACCCGTAGAAGTGACGGTGACAGAAATTGGAGAAAACCATAAGCCTCAGGAAAAACAATTTGTATTTTCTCAGGATGAAGGTGTTCGCCCGCAAACGACTGCAGACATCTTATCGACATTGCGCCCGGCCTTTTCCGTTGACGGGACGGTGACTGCGGGCAATTCCTCGCAAACGAGTGACGGAGCGGCGGCTGTCATGCTGATGGACCGGGAAAAAGCCGATGCTCTTGGCCTGGCGCCGCTTGTGAAATTCCGCTCCTTTGCCGTAGGCGGCGTGCCGCCGGAAGTGATGGGAATCGGACCGGTGGAAGCAATTCCGCGCGCTTTGAAGCTTGCCGGACTTCAGCTGCAGGACATCGGCTTGTTTGAACTGAATGAAGCTTTTGCCTCACAGGCCATTCAAGTAATCAGGGAATTGGGAATTGATGAAGAAAAAGTGAATGTCAACGGGGGCGCAATCGCGCTTGGACACCCGCTTGGCTGTACGGGCACAAAGCTTACACTCTCACTCATCCATGAAATGAAACGGAGAAACGAGCAATTTGGAGTCGTGACCATGTGTATCGGCGGCGGGATGGGAGCGGCCGGTGTATTTGAATTATGCTAAAGGGGGAAAAACAAATGGCAAAAAAAGCGGCTGAAGTACAAAAAGGCGGCGGATTTTTAATCGAGGATGTCACATACGATCAAATGTATACACCGGAGGATTTCACTGACGAGCATAAAATGATTGCGAAAACAACGGAGGATTTCATCGAGCAAGATGTTCTCCCTCATATAGATGATATCGAAAACCACCAATTCGAGCATTCTGTCAGACTGTTGAAGAAAGCGGGCGAACTAGGGCTGCTTGGCGCCGATGTGCCGGAAGAATACGGAGGACTCGGCCTAGATAAAATCAGCTCGGCACTCATCACTGAGAAATTTTCGCGTGCAGGAAGCTTTTCTCTTTCTTATGGCGCGCATGTCGGTATCGGTTCCTTGCCGATCGTCTTTTTCGGGTCAGAAGAACAAAAGAAAAAATATTTGCCTGGACTCGCTTCAGGCGAAAAGATCGCCGCTTATGCTCTGACTGAGCCTGGCTCTGGGTCTGATGCACTTGGAGCAAAAACAACAGCTGTGCTGAATGAAGCAGGAACCCATTATGTATTAACAGGGGAAAAACAGTGGATTACCAACTCTGCTTTTGCCGATGTATTTGTGGTTTACGCTAAGGTAGACGGCGACAAGTTTTCAGCCTTTATTGTAGAAAAAGAGTTCCCGGGTGTCTCCACGGGACCGGAAGAAAAGAAAATGGGAATCAAGGGATCATCGACAAGAACCCTCATTCTGGATCAAGCTGAAGTGCCAAAGGAAAACCTGCTCGGAGAAATCGGCAAAGGGCATGTCATCGCCTTTAATATTTTAAACATCGGCCGTTACAAACTGGCGGTTGGCACAATCGGCGCATCTAAACGCGTCATCGAGCTGTCTGCGGCATACGCAAATCAGCGCCGCCAATTTAAAACGCCGATTGCTGGTTTTTCATTGACACAGGAAAAAATCGGGACAATGGCCTCAAGGCTGTATGCGATGGAAAGCTCTGTATACAGAACCGTCGGGCTGTTTGAAGATAATATGAGCCAGTTCACGGCCGAAGATCTCAAGGACGGCCGGCAAATCGCCAAATCGATTGCGGAATACGCCATCGAATGCTCTCTGAATAAGGTATTCGGCTCTGAAACGCTTGATTATATCGTTGATGAAGGCGTGCAGATTCATGGAGGCTACGGCTTTATGCAGGAATACGAAGTAGAAAGGGCCTATAGGGATTCAAGGATCAATCGGATTTTTGAAGGCACAAACGAAATCAACCGGTTAATCGTGCCAAGCACCTTCCTGAAAAAAGCGCTTAAAGGCGAGCTGCCTTTATTCGAAAAAGCGCAGTCGCTGCAGGAAGAACTCATGATGCTTATGCCTGAAGAGCCTGGAAGCGGCGTCTTAGAGCAGGAGAAATATATCGTCAAGCAAGCCAAAAAAATTGCGTTGTTTGCTGCCGGCCTAGCCGCGCAAAAATACGGAAAAGCGATCGATCGTGAGCAAGAAATTCTCGTGAACGTAGCGGATATCGTCAGCAATGTATACGCAATGGAATCAGCCGTGCTCAGAACGGAAAAGGCCATTGCCGCACAAGGCGCCGAAAAAGCAGCGCAAAAGGTGCTGTACACAGAAATTTTCGTTCAAGAGGCCTTTAACGAAATTGAAGCGCATGCGAAGGAATCCCTTATCGCAATGGAAGAAGGAGATTCACTCCGCATGATGCTTTCCGCTCTGCGCAAGCTGACACGCGTAACGCCTAAAAACGTGATTCAGAAAAAACGCGAGGCGGCGGCAGGCATTTTTGAGGCTGAGAAATATACTGTCTGATTGGCCAAGAGCTCCGCATGCGCGGAGCTTTTTTTAAGAAGCACTGTTTTAGGTTTTTAAAACAAACTGTGTTAAAATAACCTCGATTATTTTATTGAGGGGGAAGAAGATGTCGTTAACTTTTTACTGGTACCCTAAATGCGGAACGTGCCGCAAAGCAAAGAAGTGGCTTGAAGAGCATGGAAAAGAAATAAACGAAATACATATTGCTGAGCAGCCGCCAAGCAAAGAAGAATTAAAAGCGCTTTATGAAAAAAGCGGGCTGGATCTCAAGAAATTTTTCAACACGAGCGGCATGAAATACCGCGAGCTCAATCTCAAGGAAAAGCTGTATCACATGTCAGAGGACGAACAGCTCGAGCTGCTGGCTTCAGATGGTATGCTGATCAAACGCCCGCTTACAACAGACGGCGAAAAAGTGACTGTCGGATTTAAAGAAGACCAATTTGAAGAAAACTGGGCTTAATGTAAATTTTTTTTGAAAAGTGTGGTATCTTCTTATTGTAGTGCTGTAAAAAATGGAGGGATTCAATTGAGCATACCAAAAGATTTGCGTTACTCAGGAGAACACGAGTGGGTAAAAGTTGAAGGAGAAAAAGCCAGAATCGGAATTACGCATTTTGCCCAGTCCGAACTAGGCGACATCGTGTTTGTCGAACTTCCTGAAGTGGGCGCTGAAATCAAAGCGGACGAGCCATTCGGCAGTGTTGAATCCGTTAAAACGGTATCTGAGCTTTATGCACCGATTAACGGAACGGTTGTGGAAGTAAACGAAGATCTTGATGACAGTCCGGAATTCGTCAACGAATCTCCGTACGAAAAAGCATGGATGATCGTCGTTGAGCCATCTGACGCTTCTGAAATTGAAAAACTGATGACAGCAGAGCAATACGAAGAGATGACACAAGAAGACTAAAACAGGATAGCCGTAAAAGCAATTGGACACGCTAACGTTATGGGAGGTGTCCAATATGGCTTTCGACAAACAAAAGCTCGATGTCACCAATGACGTGACAGGCCGCTTTCAAAATGGCCGGCTCTCGTTATATCATGATAATGAGATGATCGGCCAAATGACAAGCATGAATGAATATGAGCTTAAGTCCGGTTATTCCTTTGAAAATGAGAAATTTTATAAGACAGCCGATGTGGTCTCTGGAGACGACGCAAAATATGTAGATTGTGACTACGAAAACGGCTGGTGTTAATGTTGGCGGTGAATTTCACTGCCTTCTTTTACAATCTGAACGTTTCAAATTTGACGCGGCAGGTGAACAAGATGAAGATGGATGAGCTGGAAAAGGTTATGATTGTCGAGGGGAAATCAGATAAAGAGAAAATCGAAAGCGTCCTGAATGAACCGGTGCGCATTATCTGCACAAACGGAACAATCAGCCAGCTGAGGCTCGAGGAATTGGCTGACGAGCTTTATGATAAAGACGTCTATATATTAGTTGATGCTGATGAATCAGGTGAGAAATTGAGAAAACAGCTGAAGCGTGAATTTAATGAAGCCTGCCATCTCCATATCGACAGAGCCTATAAGGAAGTAGCGGCTGCGCCCAGGCACCATATCGCTTCTGTATTGTGCGTGCGAATCTGAATGTCCATACTATTTTTCTTGAAAGAAAGTCCCGAGGTGTATAGCATGAAAGAACTCCAAGAACACGAACTTGATCACATTGAAGATGATGTGTACCTTCTATATTTATATACTCCGTTTTGCGGCACCTGCCAGCTTGCAAGCAAAATGCTGACAGTGGTGAAAGAAATGCTGCCGGATGTCGCCTTCTATCAAAACAATGTCAATTACTCTCCGACATTCGCAAAAGCGTATCAAATTGAAAGCGTCCCTTGTTTTCTGCTGTTTAAAGGCGGAAAGGTGGTCGAAAGAGGATATGCATTTCATTCCGTTTCTTATTTATATGAGCTGATCAAACAAAAATCATCTTCCGCATCCCATTTATGACATATTTCTCAGCATATCCAATGAAATTGTCGTTCGTTTTATAAAGGGGTTCTTGCGACAAAGAGAGAAATGTGTATGTATGACCAACAAATAGGAGGTTGTACATATGGAGAAAGCGGAAGTTTTAGAAGATGAGTATCAGCATCTGTTTTTAAAACCCCTTTTGAATGCCTCAACATTGCTCATTACCTTCCAAGGAGAAGCAGAAGCCTTAACCGTCTCAATAAACGAACAGGGAGAAATGAAAAAAGTTTCTCCGCCCCAAACGTCCAACCTGACCTTTTACGGAAACCAAACGGAAATTATTGATTTATTGCACGGAGACATTTCCCTTCAGCACCTGATTCAGAGCGGAAGCCTCAAAGTAAAGGGGTCATTCAGGGCCCTGTTAAAACTGGAAGCCATTCTCTGGCTGACAAATGGATTTTTTCAGAGGATTTTAAAAAATTAAAAAATAATAAATTATTATAATAGTAAAAGTTGACATCATTTATTTTATTGACATTTAATCATTCGCCGTGCTATTCTACATTAAGAATTTCCGGACGAAAAAGACTATATATTTCTCTTATCAAGAGAGGTGGAGGGAAGTGCCCTATGAAGCCCGGCAACCATCAACGCTGTTGAAATGGTGCCAATTCACACGAAGCGTTCAGCTTTGAAAGATGAGAGAAAGGCATTTTATATAAGCCTTTCTGCTCAAGTGTGCAGAAAGGCTTTTCTTTTGCAGAAAAAACCGGAAGATTTCTTAGAATAGTGTTAAGGCAGGTGATTGCTTTGATCAATCTTCAGGATGTTTCAAAAGTTTACAAGTCGAAACATGGAGATGTCAATGCTGTCCAAAACGTCTCGCTTTCCATTAAAAAAGGTGAGATTTTTGGAATTATAGGATATAGCGGAGCTGGTAAGAGTTCCTTAATCCGTCTGCTGAACGGCCTTGAGAAACCAACCTCAGGAACCGTGGAAGTGGCGGGAACCAAGATTAATGAAGTAAATGGACGCGGTTTAAGAAAAGCACGCCATGAGATCAGTATGATTTTCCAGCATTTCAATTTGCTTTGGTCGCGGACTGTCAGAGATAATATCATGTTTCCTTTGGAAATTGCCGGAGTGAAAAAGAGCGAGCGGATCAAGCGCGCCAATGAACTGATTAAACTGGTAGGTTTAGAAGGAAAAGAAAAATCTTATCCGTCTCAGCTGAGCGGCGGTCAGAAGCAGCGTGTGGGAATTGCCAGAGCGCTTGCAAACAATCCGAAGGTTCTCCTTTGTGACGAAGCGACATCAGCATTAGATCCGCAAACGACAGATTCAATTCTGGATCTATTGTCCGATATTAATGAAAGACTCGGTTTGACGATTGTGCTGATTACGCACGAAATGCATGTCATCCGCAAAATCTGCAACAGAGTCGCCGTCATGGAAAACGGCAAGGTGGTCGAAGAAGGCGAGGTTCTCGATGTCTTCAAAAATCCAAAGGAACAAATGACAAAACGATTTGTTCAGCAGGTGACAGAGCCGGAAGAAACGAAAGAGACGCTTCAGCACCTTCTTGATGATACAGCATCAGGAAAAATGGTTCAGCTCACATTTGTCGGTGAGTCAGCTGAACAGCCTTTGATTACAGAGATGATCAGAAACTTCAATGTCAGCGTCAATATTCTGCAAGGGAAAATTTCGCAGACGAAGGATGGGGCTTACGGTTCACTGTTCATCCACATTGACGGGGACGAGGAAGAAGTGCAAAACGTGATCCGATTCATTAATGACAAACAGGTGAAAGCAGAGGTGATCACGAATGTTTGAAAAATACTTCCCGAACGTTGATTTAACTGAATTATGGAACGCGACATATGAAACACTTTATATGACGCTGATTTCTTTACTGTTTGCTTTTGTCATCGGGGTCATCCTCGGCTTGCTGCTCTTTCTGACGAGCAAAGGAAGCCTCTGGCAGAATAAAGCGGTCAACTCTGTGATTGCGGCCGTTGTTAACATATTCAGATCGATTCCGTTCCTTATTTTAATTATTTTACTATTAGGTTTTACGAAATTTTTAGTCGGCACGATCTTAGGGCCAAACGCCGCATTGCCGGCGCTGGTAATCGGCTCGGCACCATTTTACGCGCGCCTTGTTGAAATCGCGCTGCGTGAGGTGGATAAAGGTGTGATTGAAGCCGCTAAATCAATGGGCGCGAAAACGTCTACGATTATTTTCAAAGTGCTGATTCCGGAATCAATGCCTGCTCTTATTTCTGGCATTACGGTTACTGCCATCGCTTTGATCGGCTCAACGGCAATTGCCGGAGCCATTGGTTCAGGAGGCCTTGGAAACCTTGCGTACGTAGAAGGATATCAGTCTAATAACGCTGATGTTACCTTCGTTGCTACTGTGTTTATTTTAATCATCGTGTTTATTATTCAAATCATCGGTGATCTAATAACAAATATTATAGACAAACGATAAGGGAGGATTTACATTGAAAAAGCTATTTTTGGGTGCATTACTGCTTGTATTTGCAGGAGTCATGGCTGCCTGCAGTTCGAATAACGGCGCTGAATCTGGCAAGAAAGAAATTGTCGTTGCGGCAACAAAAACACCGCATGCGGAAATTTTAAAAGAAGCTGAACCATTGCTGAAAGAAAAAGGCTATACGCTGAAAGTGAAAGTGCTTAGTGATTACAAAATGTACAATAAAGCTTTAGCTGATAATGAAGTGGACGCGAACTACTTCCAGCACATTCCTTACCTTGAGCAAGAAATGAAAGAAAACACAGATTACAAACTTGTGAATGCCGGCGCTGTTCACTTAGAGCCATTCGGTATTTACTCTAAAACATACAAATCACTGAAAGACCTTCCAGACGGTGCGACAATCATTCTGACAAACAACGTTGCTGAACAAGGACGTATGCTTGCAATGCTTGAAAACGCTGGATTAATCACTCTTGATTCTAAGGTAGAAACAATTGACGCAACATTGAAAGACATTAAGAAAAACCCGAAAAACCTTGAATTCAAAAAAGTGGCGCCTGAATTAACGGCAAAAGCATATGAAAACAAAGAAGGAGACGCGGCCTTCATCAATGTAAACTATGCGATCCAAAATAAATTAAATCCTAAAAAAGATGCAATTGAAGTAGAATCAACGAAAAACAACCCATACGCTAACATCATCGCAGTAAGAAAAGGCGAAGAAGATTCTGCAAAAATCAAAGCGCTGATGGAAGTTCTTCACTCTAAAAAGATCAAAGACTTCATCGAGAAAAAATACGACGGAGCTGTGCTTCCTGTATCTGAATAAGACTGAAACCCCGGATGAGAAATCCGGGGTTTTTTTCGCGTATTTTCCTAAAAGCTGTTCATAATAAAAAGGAATGTTAAACAGATGGAGGGATTTTCTTTGAATCAAGACAGAGGAAGCATGCAGGACGCGTTAAAACAATATAAACATGGTTTAGGTACATTTGAACAAAAGATGCCGCTGATGGGAAGGAAATTTAACGAATTTACTGAACAGTGCTTTGCCGGGAATTCTCTGACTGAAAGAGAAAAACAGCTGATCGCCCTCGGAATTGCCATCAATGCTCAGGACGAATATTGCATGATCTATCATACAAAAGGCTGTCTCGATCAGGGAGCGACAGAAGAAAACATTCTCGAAGCCGTCAGTGTGGCAGCGGCATTTGGAGGCGGCGCAGCTTTCAGCCAAGGCGTGACAGTTGTTCAACAGTGCATTGAGGAATTCGGAAACACCACGCATTAAGAGAAGGAATATTCCGAAAAACCATTCTCATTTGTTCTGAAAGGATGCTTTCGTCTCATCTGCCGCTATTTCACGCCAAATCGTTTTTGCGGCATCCAACGCAGCACTGGTACAATAAAAAGCAAATATATGAAGGGATTGATTCATTATTTGCAGCAGCCAGGACAGACTGAACCTCGATTATACGTCAGAAATGGAAAAAGCGATGCAGCTGTCACACGGAATTGGATACGAGGAATATGGACGCCGGCTGGAAACAAGAATGAAAGTAGAGCGGCAGAGAGAGCTTGATTACGAAAAAAGCAAGCGGATTTCTGCGGGAGCTTATTGAGAAAATCAATCTTTTAAAAAAGGGTGGGAATCCACTCTTTTTCTTTTTCAATCGCTTTAATAAAGTGCTGATCTTTGTTAAACTTGAGGAATGTGCAAGGCACGATAAAAAGTTGTATTTACTTTTCATTTGTTATAAAATTAGAATGAGAATAAAATGAGAATAATGATTATATATTTTTGGAGGTATAGATATGGCTGCTTCAACATTAACGATCAAAGATCTTCACGTTGAAATCGAAGGGAAAGAGATCTTAAAGGGTGTAAACCTTGAAATAAAAGGTGGAGAATTCCACGCAGTAATGGGCCCGAATGGAACTGGTAAATCCACATTATCAGCTGCTATTATGGGGCATCCTAAATATGAAGTAACAAAAGGCAGCATCACGCTTGACGGCAAAGATGTACTGGAGATGGAAGTGGACGAGCGTGCGCAGGCAGGCTTATTCCTTGCGATGCAGTACCCAAGTGAAATCAGCGGTGTGACAAATGCCGACTTCCTTCGCTCAGCAATCAACGCGCGCAGAGAAGAAGGCGATGAAATTTCTCTCATGAAATTCATCCGCAAAATGGACGAAAACATGGAGTTCCTTGAAATGGACCCTGAAATGGCTCAGCGCTATCTTAACGAAGGCTTCTCAGGCGGGGAGAAAAAACGCAATGAAATCCTTCAATTAATGATGATTGAACCGAAAATCGCCATCCTTGATGAAATTGACTCAGGTCTTGATATTGACGCTTTGAAAGTTGTATCAAAAGGGATCAACAAAATGCGCAGCGAAAGCTTCGGCTGCCTGATGATCACTCACTATCAGCGCCTGTTAAACTACATCACTCCGGATGTTGTTCACGTTATGATGCAAGGCCGCGTTGTAAAATCCGGCGGTGCAGAGCTTGCACAGCGTCTTGAAGCAGAAGGTTATGACTGGATCAAACAAGAACTTGGCATTGAAGACGAAACTGTTGGCCAAGAAGCGTAAGCGTTAGGGGGATTAATATGACACTAGGTACAAAACTATCCGTAGATCAGGAGTATCTCAAAAGCTTTTCCGAAAAGCACCAAGAACCTGCCTGGCTGAAGAACCTGCGCTTACAGGCTCTTGAACAAGCTGAGGATCTGCCGATGCCGAAACCTGACAAAACAAAAATCACAAACTGGAACTTCACGAATTTCGCGAAGCATACAGTGGATAACGAACCGCTTTCTTCATTAGAAGATTTGACTGATGAAGTAAAAGCGCTGATCGACGTTGAAAACGAAGATAAAACATTATACGTACAGCGTGACCAGACGCCGGCATATCTTTCTCTTTCTCAAGAATTGAAAGACAAAGGCGTCATCTTCACTGATATTCTGACTGCTGCACGTGAGCACAGCGACTTGGTGGAGAAATACTTTATGAAGGACGGCGTGAAAGTTGACGAACATAAGTTAACTGCACTTCACGCGGCTCTTGTTAACGGAGGAGCATTCCTTTATGTTCCGAAAAATGTTCAGGTGGAGACGCCGGTTCAGGCTGTTTATGTCCACGAAAGCAATGATACAGCTCTATTCAACCACGTGCTGATTGTGGCTGAAGACCACAGCTCTGTAACATATGTAGAAAACTACATCAGCACTGTAAACCCGAAAGACGCTGTCTTCAATATTATCAGTGAGGTCATCACAGGTGATAATGCCAGCGTGACATACGGTGCGGTGGATAATCTGTCAAGCGGTGTGACAACTTATGTGAACCGCCGCGGTGCTGCGCGCGGACGCGACAGCAAAATCGAGTGGGCTCTTGGCCTGATGAACGACGGCGACACGATTTCCGAAAATACAACAAACCTTTACGGTGACGGCACATACGGCGATACGAAAACGGTTGTTGTCGGAAGAGGAGAGCAAACAGAAAACTTCACAACACAAATCATCCATTTCGGTAAAGCTTCTGAAGGCTATATCTTGAAGCACGGTGTGATGAAGGATTCCGCTTCTTCTATCTTTAACGGAATCGGCAAAATCGAACATGGCGCTTCTAAAGCGAATGCGGAGCAAGAATCACGCGTGCTGATGCTTAGCGAAAAAGCACGCGGAGACGCAAACCCTATTCTTTTAATTGACGAAGACGATGTAACTGCAGGACATGCGGCATCTGTCGGCCGTGTGGACCCTATTCAGCTTTACTACCTGATGAGCCGCGGAATTCCGAAAGAAGAAGCAGAACGCTTAGTCATTTACGGATTCCTTGCACCGGTAGTAAATGAACTTCCGATTGAAGGCGTTAAGAAACAATTAGTTTCTGTTATCGAAAGGAAAGTGAAGTAATGAATATCACAGATATTCGTGAACAGTTCCCGATCCTTCATCAGCAAGTGAACGGACATGATCTCGTTTATCTCGACAGCGCGGCGACTTCCCAGAAGCCGCGTGCTGTCATTGAAACACTGGATAAGTATTATAACCAATACAATTCCAATGTTCACCGGGGCGTCCATACACTTGGAACCAGAGCGACAGATGGTTATGAAGGAGCGCGTGAAAAAGTCCGCAAGTTTATTAACGCGAAGTCAATGGCTGAGATTATTTTCACAAAAGGCACGACCACATCACTGAATATGGTGGCGTTAAGCTATGCACGCGCCAACCTGGAACCTGGTGATGAAGTGGTCATCACCTACATGGAGCATCATGCGAATATCATTCCGTGGCAGCAGGCTGTAAAAGCAACTGGCGCCACATTAAAATATATTCCGCTGCAGGAAGACGGAACGATTTCTTTAGAAGACGTCAGAGAAACGGTCACAAGCAACACAAAAATTGTTGCGGTGTCTCATGTATCTAATGTCCTCGGCACGGTCAACCCGATTAAAGAAATGGCGAAAATCGCTCATGACAATGGGGCTGTCATTGTGGTGGACGGTGCACAAAGCACGCCTCACATGAAAATTGACGTGCAGGATCTCGATTGCGACTTCTTTGCGCTTTCTTCCCATAAAATGTGCGGACCTACCGGTGTTGGTGTGCTGTACGGAAAGAAAGCCCTGCTGGAAAACATGGAGCCTGCCGAATTCGGTGGTGAAATGATCGACTTTGTCGGGCTTTATGAATCAACTTGGAAAGAGCTTCCGTGGAAATTCGAAGCGGGTACGCCGATTATTGCAGGAGCAATCGGTCTAGGTGCCGCCATTGATTTTCTCGAAGAAATCGGTCTTGATGAGATTTCCCGCCATGAGCACAAGCTTGCAGCTTATGCGCTTGAACGCTTCCGCCAGCTTGACGGCGTAACGGTTTACGGGCCGGAAGAGCGTGCCGGGCTTGTTACATTTAACCTTGATGATGTTCATCCGCACGATGTGGCGACTGTGCTTGATGCGGAGGGAATCGCAGTCAGAGCCGGCCACCATTGTGCGCAGCCGCTGATGAAATGGCTGGATGTAACTGCTACTGCAAGAGCAAGCTTTTATCTGTATAATACAGAGGAAGAGATTGATAAGCTTGTGGAAGCTCTTCAAAAGACAAAGGAGTATTTTACAAATGTCTTTTAATGCAAACTTAGATACATTGTACAGACAGGTGATTATGGATCATTACAAAAACCCGCGCAATAAAGGGGTTTTGAATGACAGCATCGTCGTGGATATGAACAATCCGACATGCGGCGACCGCATCAGACTGACAATGAAGCTTGACGGAGACATCGTGGAAGATGCGAAATTTGAAGGGGAAGGCTGTTCCATTTCAATGGCATCCGCTTCGATGATGACTCAGGCGATTAAAGGGAAAGATATTGAAACTGCCCTTTCCATGTCTAAGATTTTCTCGGATATGATGCAAGGGAAAGAGTATGATGATTCTATAGATCTCGGGGATATTGAAGCCCTTCAAGGCGTTTCAAAATTCCCGGCCCGTATCAAATGTGCAACCCTCTCATGGAAAGCACTTGAAAAAGGAGTCGCGAAAGAAGAAGGCGGCAATTAAAAGGATTGGAGTGAAAATGGATGGCTAAAAAAATGCCTGATATTGGTGAATACAAGTATGGTTTTCACGACAAGGACGTTTCCATTTTCCGTTCAGAGCGCGGATTGACAAAAGAAATCGTAGAAGAAATTTCTCGCATGAAAGAAGAGCCTCAATGGATGCTTGACTTCCGCTTGAAATCACTTGAGCATTTCTACAACATGCCGATGCCTCAATGGGGCGGAGATTTAAACTCACTGAACTTTGACGAAATTACGTACTACGTAAAACCGTCTGAGCGTTCAGAGCGTTCTTGGGATGAAGTTCCTGAAGAAATTAAGCAAACATTCGACAAGCTCGGTATTCCTGAAGCTGAACAAAAATACCTTGCGGGTGTTTCTGCTCAGTACGAATCTGAGGTTGTATACCACAACATGAAAGAAGATCTTGAAGCGCAAGGTATTGTCTTTAAAGACACTGACAGCGCGCTGAAAGAGAATGAAGATATTTTCCGTGAGCACTGGGCAAAAGTAATCCCGCCGACTGATAACAAGTTTGCGGCGCTTAACTCAGCTGTTTGGTCCGGCGGATCTTTCATCTACGTGCCTAAAGGCGTGAAGGTTGAAACACCGCTTCAAGCTTACTTCCGTATCAACTCTGAGAACATGGGTCAGTTCGAACGTACACTGATCATTGTTGACGAAGAAGCAAGTGTTCATTATGTTGAAGGCTGTACGGCGCCTGTTTACACAACAAACTCACTTCACAGTGCGGTCGTTGAGATCATCGTGAAAAAAGGCGGCTACTGCCGTTATACAACGATCCAAAACTGGGCGAACAACGTTTACAACCTTGTAACAAAGCGTACAGTCTGTGAAGAAAACGCAACAATGGAATGGATCGACGGCAACATCGGTTCTAAGCTGACAATGAAATATCCGGCTTGTATCCTAAAAGGCGAAGGCGCGCGCGGTATGACGCTTTCTATCGCTCTTGCAGGTAAAGGCCAGCATCAGGATGCAGGTGCGAAAATGATTCACCTTGCACCAAACACATCATCTACAATCGTATCAAAATCGATTTCAAAACAGGGCGGAAAAGTAACGTACCGCGGAATCGTCCACTTCGGACGCAAAGCGGAAGGCGCCCGCTCTAACATCGAGTGCGATACGCTCATTATGGATAACAAATCAACTTCAGACACAATTCCTTACAATGAAATCTTAAATGATAACATTTCATTGGAGCACGAAGCGAAAGTGTCTAAAGTATCTGAAGAGCAGCTCTTCTACTTGATGAGCCGCGGTATTTCTGAAGAAGAAGCAACTGAAATGATTGTAATGGGCTTTATCGAGCCATTCACAAAAGAGCTTCCAATGGAATACGCAGTTGAAATGAACCGTTTGATTAAGTTCGAAATGGAAGGTTCTATCGGTTAATGATGAAAACTCCTTTGTTTATAAAGGGGGTTAGAGATAGTTATCAATTTTAAAATGGTCGGCGTGCCGAATTTGATTGTAGAAGACGAACTTTTGAAGTTCGTCTTCTTTTATTTTTTAGTGATATCAAAATAAGTATCCGCTGTTGTGTTGTTGTTTTTATGTCCTAGTCGATTAGAATATTTCAGACCTGCGCCGGATAGGTTCAGTTTCTATATCACGCAACCATACAGTTGCTTATGCTTGACATGCAACTAATGAGTTGCTTATACTCAATATATGAATTGGAACAAAGACGCTATATTCAAAGCACTCGGCGATTCGACTCGGCGGCTTATATTAGACGAATTATCTGAACGCAACGAGCTGACGTTGTATGAACTTACGATACGTCTTATTACAAAGTACGACCTTTCTATTACGCGACAGGCGATAGCTAAACACCTTTCTGTACTGGAGGATGCAGGACTCGTAACATCAAAACGAAAGGGAAAATATCGAGTACTTATATTCAACAACGAACCGCTTAAAAATTTGCTGAAAGGATGGATAGAGTAATTTTATAAAACCAGCACTGACTTTCTGTAAAATGTTGGTTTGTTTTGCTTGAAGCCGGATTGTTTGCACAGTACCATACACCATAAATATCAAAGGAGGAAACAACAATATGAAAATCATTGTGACTAGTATATTCGTGCAAGATCAAGACAAGGCACTGAAGTTCTATACAGAAAAACTGGGGTTTGTAAAAAAGGAGGATGTTCCCATGGGGAAATTCAGGTGGATAACGCTTGTTTCTCCAGATGATCAAGACGGAACCGAGCTTTTACTCGAACCGAATGAACATCCTGCCGCCAAGGAGTATCAAAAGAAGATATTCTCCGAAGGCTTCCCGGCCACAATGTTTGGCGTTGCAGATATTCAAAAAGAGTACAACCGATTAAAGGAAAAAGGCGTGACGTTTACGATGGAACCGACAAAAATGGGCGAAGTCACAATTGCTGTCTTCGATGATACATGCGGTAACCTTATTCAAATTGTACAGAAGTAACCGATTCAGTCGCGTCCTTTTTGTATGCAGAAGAAAAACCGCTGGCCACAGGGCCCGCGGTTTTTTACTCTTCTTCTGTCTCTTGATTGATAATTTGCTTTACAGATGTTTTGCTGTTATCCCTGTTCATCTCTTGTAATTGCGTATAGGCAGTGTCGAACTCTTCCTTTGTCATCTGCTTTGCGGCTAATGCAGAGCATAATATAGCAAAAGCAATTGGCATTGTATCAATGTGAATGTCGATATGGACCTCTGAGTTGCCGCTGTTTTTGATAACAGATTCAGTAGTGGGTATCTCTTGAGTATGTCTGTTGAGAGGAATGATGTTTTCGTTCATTAGTCTTCTCCGTCTTGTGACTGCGCCTGTGCCTGATCCTGATCTGTATTCACGTTGACCACGACTTTTGCATTACCGCTGTTTTGGACTTTTGCGACTGCCGCATCGCGTCTGTTTTCTTCATTTTCATGACGATTTTCGCTCATGGTATCATCCTTTCTCTATTGATAGTGACAGGATATTCGTTAGGAGAGTAAAGAGATTGGACGAACTTCGCGGTTTTTCCACATTAGGGCAAAAGGTCGAAGGAAAGCATTCTATTTGGTAAAATGAATAGACATTATAATAGAAAAGGTGTTTGCATATGAAATCGTACATCATCGTCGGCGCAGGGATTCTGGGCGCGTCGACGGCTTATCATCTCGCAAAATCAGGCGCTCGCGTTACTGTCATTGATCGGAAAGAGCCGGGACAAGCGACTGATGCGGCGGCGGGGATCGTCTGTCCTTGGCTCTCTCAGCGCCGCAATCAGGATTGGTATCAGCTTGCTAAAGGCGGGGCGCGATACTATGCGGATTTAATCAATCAGTTGGAAGAGGACGGAGAAACGGATACAGGATATAAACGTGTTGGTGCGATCAGCATTCATACTGATGCGTCAAAGCTTGATAAGATGGAGGAGCGGGCGTATAAGAGACGGGAGGATGCGCCGGAGATCGGCGACATTACCCGCTTGTCCGCAAGTGAAACGAAAAAGCTGTTTCCGATTTTAGCTGATGACTATGAATCAGTTCATATCAGCGGTGCCGCCCGTGTGAACGGAAGAGCGCTGTGCCGGTCGCTTTTAAGCGCTGCAGAGAAACGCGGCGCAACGGTCATCAAAGGAAATGCATCTTTACTTTTTGAAAACGGAACAGTCACCGGCGTGCAAACAGATACAAAGCAGATTGCGGCTGACGCGGTCATTGTGACGGCGGGAGCATGGGCCAATGAGATATTGAAGCCTCTCGGCATTCATTTTCAAGTGTCATTTCAAAAAGCGCAGATTATGCATTTTGAAATGACAGATGCAGATACAGGATCGTGGCCGGTTGTAATGCCGCCGAGTGATCAGTACATTCTGTCGTTTGATAACGGCAGAATTGTAGCCGGCGCCACACACGAAAACGATGCCGGTCTTGATGATCTTCGTGTGACAGCCGGAGGCCAGCACGAAGTATTGAGCAAAGCGTTAGCCGTTGCACCGGGTCTTGCTGATGCGGCTGCTGTTGAAACAAGAGTGGGCTTCAGGCCGTTTACACCGGGATTTCTGCCGGTCGTAGGGGCCGTGCCGAATGTTCAAGGCTTATATGCTGCAAACGGTTTGGGTGCTTCTGGACTGACGATGGGGCCGTTCTTGGGTGCAGAGCTCGCAAAGCTAGTTCTTGGAAAGCAGACAGAATTAGACCTTAGTCCTTATCATCCAGCCGGAGCACTTGCATAATAAGTAAGAGCATAACAAACAAATATAATAAAGCTGTTCTAGCTTTTCTTTTCTGTATGTGTTAGCATTTATCTTTAATGAAAAAGAGGACGTGAACTGATTTTGATAAAAATTGATATACCCGCACCGAATGTCACCATCACTGAACGACAGCAGTCAGCTAATGATAACGAGCCGAAGATAAAACCGATTCACGGATTCATCGACTTTCACCAGATCCCAAGGGACAAAGGCGGCATTTTTATGTTTTACAACATTCATGACGAGCTGCTGTTTGTCGGGAAAGCCAGAAAGTTAAGACAGAGAATTAAGAAGCATTTCGAAGACACTGTTTCACCAATCAAACATCACAGAGATGAAGTTTATAAAATTGAGGTATGTGTAGTTGATGATCCAATGGAAAGAGAGATTTACGAAACATATATCATCAATACACAGCACTCGAAGTACAATATAGACAAGGTATTTTTTAAATAAGACGTCAGTCTGCGGATTGAACAGCGAAGCCAGAGCTTAAGTCAAGTTCTGGCTTTTGATTTGGGCATTTTTTCGCATATAGACCCTTTGTCTGTCATTCGAATAAATTAATGAGAAATTTCAGAAAATAATATTGACAATCCTACCCGCGGACTTTAATATAACAATATATAATGTTATATAACGTTATATAATAAAAACGGGGAGTGAAGGATTTGAGTCAGGCCACAGCAAAAGTAAATCGTGAGGTTCAAGCTTTCTTGCAGGATTTGAAAGGGAAAACCATTGATCATGTATTCTTTGTCGCATGCGGAGGGTCTTCTGCCATTATGTATCCGAGTAAGTATGTGTTTGACAGAGAGTCAAAATCAATAAACTCCGACCTCTACAGCGCCAACGAATTTATTCAGCGCAACCCTGTTCAGCTTGGTGAAAAGTCTCTTGTTATTTTGTGCTCGCATTCGGGAAATACCCCGGAGACAGTCAAAGCTGCTGCGTTTGCAAGGGGTAAGGGCGCACTTACGATTGCGATGACGTTTAAACCGGAGTCTCCTTTAGCGCAGGAAGCGCAATATGTTGCCCAGTACGATTGGGGTGATGAGGCGCTTGCGATCAATACAAACTATGGCGTTTTGTATCAAATCGTTTTTGGAACCCTGCAAGTATTAGAAAACAATACGAAATTCCAACAAGCAATTGAAGGCTTAGATCAATTGCAGGCTGTATATGAAAAAGCCCTTAAGCAGGAAGCTGACAACGCCAAGCAATTTGCAAAAGCCCATGAAAAAGAAAGCATTATTTATACCATGGCAAGCGGTGCAAACTACGGTGTCGCTTACTCCTACAGCATCTGCATTCTCATGGAAATGCAATGGATTCATTCCCACGCCATTCATGCCGGAGAATATTTTCACGGACCGTTTGAAATTATTGATGAATCCGTGCCGTTTATCATCCTGCTCGGTTTAGATGAAACAAGACCTCTTGAAGAGCGGGCGCTTACCTTCTCGAAAAAGTATGGCAAAAAGCTCACTGTGCTTGATGCTGCATCTTACGACTTCACTGCAATTGACGATTCAGTTAAAGGCTATCTTGCTCCGCTCGTTCTCAATCGTGTGCTGAGAAGCTATGCAGACGAGCTGGCAGAGGCGAGAAATCATCCTTTATCTCACAGAAGATACATGTGGAAAGTTGAGTATTGATCTGAAAATGAAGAACCATTATGCATTAGACTATAATGTTATATAACATTATAGTCTAATGTCCAGAGGAGGCCAACCCTTTGAAGAAAATGTTGTTGTTCTTGATCATTGCAGCTGTCAGTATGCTCACCATCGCAGGCTGTTCGAGCCAAAGCAGTTCAGCGGACGGAAAGGTGACATTGAAATTTTTCCACAGATGGCCAAAGGAGCCGGAAAAAAGTTATTTTGAAGAGGTTGTTAAGGAATTTGAAAAAGAACATCCGGATATCGACATTCAAATTGAAGCCGTTTTAAATGACTCCTATAAAGATAAAATTAAGGTCATGCTGGGAACCACCAGCCCTCCTGACATTTACTTCTCTTGGAGCGATGAGTTTGCTTTTAAATTTATCAGAGGCAATAAAGCACTTGATCTCTCGTCCTACTACAAAAATGACACCGATTGGTCATCACAGCTCGTTCAATCGCAAATTACACCATTTACTTATGAAAACAAGCAATATGGCGTGCCGTGGCAAATGGACGCTAAATCATTCTTCTATAATAAAGACATTTTCCAAAAGCTGAATCTTGATCCCCCGAAGACGTGGGATGAATTAATCGATGTGTCAAAAAAGCTGAAAGAACATGGCTACACACCGATCAGCTTCGGAACAAAGGCGACTTGGACAATCTCGCACTATATCGGCACGCTTAATCAGCGGATGGTCGATGAAAAAACGCGAGACAAGGACTATAACGCCAAAACGGGTGAATTTACTGATGAAGGCTATGTAAAAGCCCTTGAAAAGCTTCAGGAGCTGATGCCTTATTTTAATAAACATGTAAACTCCGTCGACCACGAATATGTGAGACAGCAATTTAAGAGCGAAAAGTCGGCGATGATATATGCGGAAACAGCGGAAATCAAGCTGGTTGAACCGGTTAATCTCGGGATGTTCCCATTTCCTAAAATCAGCGGGCAAAAAGGATCTTCAGAAGCGTTAACGGGAGCGCCGGAAGGATTCATGATTTCCTCAAGAACAAAACATCCGAAGGAAGCGATGGAATTTTTGCAGTTCTTGACGTCGAAAAAAATGGGCGAAAAGCTCGTGAAAGATGTCGGGAAATACAGTGCAGTGCAAGGTACGGCTACTGAAGAAAATGCAACAGCTATTCAGCGTGAAGCCGTTCAGCATATTGTTGATGCCAAATCAATGGTTCCATGGTTTGATATGGATGTCGATGTTGAAGTCGCAGATGCGTACCTAACAGGCGTCCAGCAAATGCTTGGCGGCGACATGACACCGCAGCAGGTGATGAAAGCCGTTCAAAAGGCAGCAAAGCAGGTGAGGGCGTCAGCTGAATAAATCAAAGAAAAGGTGAAGCTTCGCACCTTTTCTTTTTATAAAGGAGATGAGATACCCTTGGTCAATCAGAATAAAATAATCCCCTATTTGTTTTTGGTGCCCGCTCTCGTTTTTTTACTTTTCGTTTATATCCCGATTTTTGAGAATGTATTCCTCAGCCTGTTTCAGTGGAGCTCATTTTCTCCGGAAAAAACGTTTATCGGCTTAAAAAACTATGTTGAATTATTTCATGATCCTGTCTTCTATCAGGCACTTACCAATAATGTGCTTTATGCAGTGATCTCAATTGTATGCCAGGTATTTGGCGGTTTGATTTTGGCGGCGGTGCTTGAGGATAAGCTGGTCAGAAAATGGTCGCCGTTTTTTCGTACCGTTTTCTTTTTGCCGGTTGTCATCTCAATGACGGTGATCGCGCTTTTGTTTGATTTTATTTACAATCCGGAGACAGGGCTTTTGAATCAGCTGCTTCAGGCCATCGGTCTTGATCAGCTGACGAGGGCCTGGCTCGGGGATGACAGCACAGCTATGCTTTCTGTCATTTTTGTGTCCCAGTGGCAATCTGTCGGTTATATTGCGATGCTGTACATCGTGTCGATTCAAAAAATACCGGATGAACTGTATGAAGCGGCCCGGCTTGACGGCGCGGGTAAAATTCAGCAGTTTTTTCATATTACTGTTCCCCAGACGAAAGAGATGTCTTTTGTTGCGGTGGTCATGACGCTGACCGGGGCCTTTACGGTCTTTAATGAGCCGTACATTTTGACAGGCGGCGGGCCGGGAAACGCGTCAGAAGTCTTGAGCACGTTTTTATATAAAAGCGCCTTTACAAAGGATATGATGGGCTACGCCTCAGCTATTGCCACTGTCGTGTTAATCATTACGCTTGCATTATCGCTCATGCAAATGAAGTTCTTTAAAACCGGAAAGGAGGAGTAACTGATGCTGCCTCAGAAGAAGACAGATTCGTTCAGATTGGAGCCTGTGCCTGACCAGCACATTGAGGTTAAAGATAAGCCTAGACGAAAATGGTATATCGGAGAAACGTCTGTGTGGGTTTTTCTGTTTCTTTATCTGATTGCGATTGCCTATCCGCTTCTCTGGATGGTGATGAGCGCCTTTAAAAACTCTGACGATATTTTTGAGCACAGCTGGTCGCTGCCGTCTTCGTGGCATCCGGAAAATTTTGTTTCCGCCTGGAACCAGGGGATTTCTTCTTATTTTATGAACAGTGTCATCGTTACGGCGCTGACGTGTGTGATCACTGTCTTTATCAGTGCATGGGCAGCGTATGGTCTTTCCCGGTTTGAGTTTAAAGGAAAAGGATTCTTTTTGGTGCTATGTCTTGGCGGATTGATGCTGACGCCGCAGGTCAGTCTTGTGCCGCTTTATTCTATTATTCAGTCGCTTGGCCTGTACAATACGTATTGGGCGTTAATCCTGCCGTATGCGGCTTATCGGATCCCATTCACCATCATTTTGATCCGCTCTTATTTTCTTTCTATACCCAAAGAATTGGAGGAGGCGGCCTATTTGGATGGGTGTACAAGTTTTGGAGTATTTTTCAGAATTTTCTTACCAATGAGCGTGCCAATTTTGGTGACATCCGGCATTTTGACGGCTTACCATACATGGAATGAGTTTATGTTTGCGATTATTTTCATAGATGATGAGAATTTGCGGACCATTCCAGCCGGGCTGATGCAGTTCAGAGACGCGCTGCAGACAGACTGGGGCGTCCTGCTGGCGGGGTTAACGATTTCAGCCGCGCCGATTATTATTCTATTTTTATTGATGCAGAAATATTTTGTCCGCGGGATTGCAAGCGGCAGTGTAAAAGGATAAAGGAGGAAGCACTATGAAATTGATTGCGGTTGGAGATAATGTTGTAGATTATTACCAGGATCAAGAAACATTTTACCCGGGAGGAAATGCCTTAAACGTTGCTGTGCTTGCCAAGCGGCTCGGGCATGAGTCTTCCTATATCGGAATCGTCGGCAATGACGAAGCCGCGGCGCATCTGTTGAACGTTCTCAAGCTGGAGCAGGTCAATGCAGATTATATCCGCCAGGCGCACGGAGAAAACGGGATGGCGATTGTCACCCTTGATGAACAGGGGGACCGCATTTTTGTCAGATCAAATAAAGGCGGCATTCAGTCCCGGCTTCGCCTCGCGTTTCAGGAGAAAGATGTATCTTTTATCAGCGGGCATGATTTGCTGCATACGAGCGTGTACAGCAGGCTTGAGAACGATCTTCCGCAGCTGTGCGGGCTGGTCCCTGTCTCATTTGATTTTTCAACCAATCGGGAGGATGATTATTTGAGGAGGGTCTGTCCTTATGTGACGTATGCGTTTTTTTCAGGAAGCGATTTGAGTGAGTCGGAATGCGGTGAGCTTGCCAAAACAGCTCATGGGTACGGAGCCAAAATGGTTTGTATGACCCGAGGGGGCCAAGGAGCAATCCTGTCTGCGGGTGATCGAGTCTATCATCAGCCGATTGTGGAAGCTGATATAATAGATACACTTGGAGCGGGAGATTCTTTTATAGCAGGCTTTTTGACTGCCTTTTGCGTGAAGCAGGATATAACGTATGCTTTGCGCCAGGCTGCTGAAACGGCTGCGAAAACATGCGGTGTGTACGGAGCTTTCGGCTATGGCTATCCTTATCGCTTGGAGGACGGGGGAAGCAGTGAAAAAACGAGAATACTATAAGCAGTGTCTCGTTTTTTATGCCTGTTATGTGTAGGGGCTGTTGATGGTAAAAGTGACACGGTTTGTGTGCATCAAAAACAATGAGCAATAGATTGGCTGGTCGTTTGATGTAAAAGCCGTTTTATCAATTTCAAACAGCGCATCCCCGATATCACAATCCAGGTATTTGCTTTCCTCCTGTTGGGCATATACAACGTTTAATAGCTTCGTATTGTGCGTGGGTACAACTTTGTATTGCTGTTTCAAAATATCATGCATGGAGACGCCGTCAGCAATAAAGGTATCAATGCCGGGAAACAAATCAAGCGGATAATGCGTCACTTCAAAGGTGAGAGGCTGATCATCATTATATAAAATCCGTTTTAATTCAACGACAGGGCTCTCGGGATGGATTTGAAGCTTTTCTGCGATGGGTTTTGACGCTGGAATGATGTCATGGGACAGCACATGATGCTTCGGTTTTTTGCCGGTTGATTCCATAAATTCCGAGTAGCCGTTTACAGCGATCAGCTCTCGTTTTAATTTAGGGCTTTTAACGAACGTTCCCTTTCCCTGCTGCCTGATCAGATAGCCTTCTTCGACTAAATCGAGAATGGCTTTCCTGACGGTGATGCGGCTGACGTTATACTTGGTGCAAAGCTCGTTTTCGGTAGGCAGCTTGGCGGTTGGGGAATACACGCCCTTTTTGATGTCATCAGTGATGATTTGTTTTAGCTGAATGTATAAAGGTGTAGAACTTCCGTTGTTTAACAAAGGGTAGCCTCCTTTTAACCTATTATTTATATTATAATGTATTATGACGTTATAATACAAATTTACATTTTTTATTTTAGAAATATAGCAAAAATGGGAATCGATTACTCTAAAAATAACAGAAAGACCAAGTTGTTTCCAGTGACGAAATAACGGGTCAAAAGATAGGGGGACTTTTCTGATGGCTTCATTAACATTTGAACACGTCAAAAAATCATATCACTCACAATTAACCGTGAAGGACTTTGATTTAGATGTAAAGGATAAGGAGCTTTTGGTGCTGGTGGGGCCGTCAGGATGCGGAAAATCAACAACGCTGCGGATGGTGGCTGGATTAGAAAGCATTTCTGAAGGAAATCTTCTTATTGATGGGGAGCGGGTCAATGATCTTCCGCCGAAAGAACGTGATATTGCGATGGTATTCCAGAACTATGCGCTTTATCCGCATATGACGGTTTTTGATAATATGGCGTTTGGATTAAAGCTCAGAAAGATGGCGAAACAGGAAATTGCCGAGCGGGTTCATGCGGCAGCTAGAATTTTAGAAATTGAACATTTGCTGAAGAGAAAACCGAAGGCGCTCTCCGGCGGGCAGCGGCAAAGGGTGGCGCTTGGCAGGTCGATTGTGCGGGAGCCGAAGGTCTTTTTAATGGACGAGCCGCTTTCTAATCTGGATGCAAAACTAAGAGTGACGATGCGGACAGAAATCAGCAAGCTGCACCAGCGATTAGAGGCAACGATCATTTATGTCACGCATGACCAGACCGAAGCAATGACAATGGGAGATCGGATTGTCGTCATGAATGAAGGGGAAATCCAGCAAGTGGCGAAACCTCATGACATTTATCATTACCCGGCCAATTTGTTTGTCGCAGGCTTCATTGGCTCTCCTGGGATGAACTTTTTGAAAGGCATCATAGAACAGCAGCATGGCGAGCTGTTTTTCACAAATTCTTCGATCCGGCTTCATATTCCTGAAGAAAAAGCAAAGCGGCTGAAGGAAAAGGGATATGCCGGAGAACAGATGATTGCCGGTGTACGGCCGGAGCACATCACACAAATGACAGGAAATGACCAGTTGTTTGATTCAGTGTTTCAAGCGAAGGTGGAAGTGAATGAAAATTTGGGCTCGGAGCTCATAGTGCATGTCATGGCTGGGGATGAGCGGCTCAAGGTCCGTCTGGACGGAAACACGCGAATCGATGCAGGTGATTTAATCCAGCTCTCAGTGAAAATGGACCACGTCGTCTTTTTCGATGTGGAAACGGAAGAGGCTGTGTATTAGAAAAAGGTGCTCCTAAAAAGGAGCACCTTTTTCTTACGGCCAAATCTCATCCGCCCATTCAGGGTGGTCGATAAATGGATTGCGGTTGTGCTGATATTTTTCATAAATGATTTCATTTCTTTTCCGCTCGCGGTCGTCAACCGGATCCTGCTTATTCCATTCGAGCAGGACAGATTGTTTGCCATGATAAGGAGCTGAGCCGTTGCCTGTCTTATCATTAAGCTCAAGATCAGGATAGCCGTCATCACCCTCGTAACGGACAGCCATGTAAAACAGCATGCGGGCAACATCGCCTTTCACATCATCGCGGGGCTCCCATGAATCGCCGTCATAATAATTTCCGGGTGCCTTCGCATATTCAGTGCCGCCATTGTCAAAATCCATATTTCCTCTGGCGCTGTTAACTTGAACATCAGCCGGGCGCAAATGATGAATATCAGTACCAGGTCCCTTGCTCGTACCAAAATCGCCATGGGATTTCGCCCAGACATGCTCGCGGTTCCAATCGCCGACATTCCCGCCGTTCAGGTTTTTGGACCGCGATTCTTTCGTATAGAGCAGGATGACGTTATTCGGATTTCTCGGATCTTCATCCGTTTCTTTCAGCGCGTTCCACACTTCGCTGTAGGACAGCATCGTGTGTCCGCTGATAATACGGTGCAGGGTGCTTTTTAGCGAGTCTCCTGTTTTACCTTCAGCCCCTTCATAATAGGTATCTGTGTCAGCATAGGGTGCAGCTGGGGCGGCTAATGAGAGAAGGCTTCCCGTTCCTGAAGGGGAAGACGCCAATCGGTCATTAAGGCTTAATGCGGTTTGCGCGCTTGCTGAAGCTGCCGGCGCAAGCCATCCGGAAATCAGTAATACACAGACGAGCGGCAGAAACCATGCTTTTTTTGTCATCACTTGCCCTCCTTTTATCAGATCATGTCTATTATCTAAAATTGAAATAAAGGATAGAAGTGTCATTTTGTATATTTTTCATTAAAATTGTAAATTAGTTCCTTTGGAGGAGGCGGAAATCTCCTGTTCCCATACCTTTAGGTCCTGTTTTTGCGGGCTGCCGGCATTTCTGTTTTCATCCGTTCCGCGAACATCGCCTCTCCAGCTTAGCTTGTTCATATGAAAGGCATTTTGACCCTCTTTTTCGCTCTTGCTGGCTCTCTTCCTTACCGTGTTTTCTTTTGACCTTTACATCAAAATAGTTGTGACATGTAGGGTGAATCTGGTTGCTGGATGGATACTGTGACTAAAAAATAAACGTTTTTTTGGTTAATCTGTCAATGAACTATCATGTTGCTCCTTCTATAATGAAGTCACCATAGCGGCCAGAGGGGGGAGTACATGGAAAAGCAGAAGCTTTCAGTAAAAAACAGCATCACAGATTATATTGAATGGCTCGCCCAATACGGTGCGTCTGCGGATGGCGGCGTAACGAGGCTTTTATACACAAAAGAGTGGATGGACGCACAGCTTGCTGTGAAAACGGAAATGTCTTCTTTCGGGCTTGAAACAAGATTCGACGAAGTCGGCAATGTGTTTGGAAGGCTTTCGGGCACCCAGTCTCCGGATGAAGTCATTGTAACCGGTTCACATATCGATACTGTCATCAATGGGGGAAAATACGACGGCGCCTATGGTGTTCTGGCGGCAATGCTTGCGATAAAGCGGCTCAAAGAGACATATGGAGCGCCGAAAAAAACACTCGAAGCGGTATCTTTATGTGAGGAGGAGGGCAGCCGTTTTCCAATGACCTATTGGGGATCAGGGAATATGACGGGTGTTTTTTCATTACAGGATGGAGCAGAGACAAGAGACGAATCAGGAGTCTCACTGCAACATGCGATGCATGAGAACGGTTTTGGCAAAGGTGTGTTTCAGGCAGCATATCGGACAGATATCAGCGCTTTTGTTGAGCTCCATATTGAACAGGGACAGACATTGGAAATGTCAGGACGGGATCTCGGGATTGTGACAAGCATTGCGGGTCAGAGGCGATATCTCGTCACGCTGGAGGGGGAATGCAATCATGCGGGAACCACCTCCATGAAATGGCGCAAGGACCCGCTCGCAGCCAGCAGCCGTATCATTCATGAGCTGCTGCTGCGGTCGGAGGAGTTGCCGGAGGAGCTCCGTCTGACATGCGGAAAAATAACGGCAGAGCCCAATGTAGCCAATGTCATACCGGGCCGCGTCCAGTTTTCAATCGATATTCGCCATCAGCATCAGCATGTGCTGGAGCAGTTTCATCAAGACATGGTTGCTTTGATCAACGGCATTTGCCTACAAAAAGGAATTCGCGCCGTGATTGATGAATATATGCGGATAGAGCCTGTGCCGATGGACGAAAGGCTGAAGGCTGCGGCTTTTGAAACAGCATTAGAAAACGGCTTCAGCTGTGAGGAAATGGTGAGCGGAGCAGGGCATGACGCGCAAATGATCGGAAGGCGCTATCCTGCTTGTATGCTGTTTGTGCCGAGCCGAGGCGGCGTCAGCCACTCACCGAAGGAATATACGTCAGCCAGACAGCTCGAGATCGGCGTCCGCGCACTGACTGATTTATTATACAAACTGGCTTACTGATAAAGGAGGAATGGCTGTGTCAGGCAGAAGAGAATTATGCACCCCGTTAAGAACGATTATGACGCCAGGGCCTGTTGAGGTTGATCCGCGTGTATTAAGAGTAATGAGCACCCCGGTTGTCGGCCAATTTGATCCGGCGTTTACAGGTATTATGAATGAAACGATGGAGATGCTTCGGGAGCTGTTCCAAACAAAAAACCGCTGGGCATACCCGATTGACGGCACTTCAAGGGCGGGAATTGAAGCAGTGCTGGCTAGTGTGATAGAGCCGGAAGATGATGTGCTCATTCCCATTTACGGCCGTTTCGGTTATTTGCTGACTGAAATCGCAGAGCGATATGGGGCAAATGTTCATATGCTTGAGTGCGAATGGGGAACGGTTTTTGACCCGGAGGACATCATACGGGAGATAAAAAAAGTAAAGCCGAAAATTGTGGCAATGGTGCATGGAGAAACATCGACAGGACGGATTCACCCGCTGAAAGCCATCGGCGAAGCCTGCCGCACCGAGGATGCATTGTTTATCGTCGATGCAGTCGCAACGATTGGGGGCTGCGAGGTTAAAGTCGATGAATGGAAGATTGATGCTGCCATCGGCGGAACGCAAAAGTGTTTGTCTGTGCCCTCAGGAATGGCGCCGATTACATATAATGAGCGGGTGGCGGACGTGATTGCAGCTCGTAAAAAGGTGGAGCGGGGGATTGCGTCACAAGCTGACAGGGAAGCGCTTTCGGGAAATCGGCCAATCACAAGCAACTACTTTGATTTGAGCCAGCTTGAGGATTATTGGAGCGAAAGACGGCTCAATCATCATACAGAAGCGACGACGATGCTGTACGCCTTACGTGAGGGAGTCAGACTGGTGCTTGAAGAAGGCCTTGAGGCGCGTTTTGAGCGGCATCGGCACCATGAAGCCGCATTAGCAGCAGGGATAAAGGCAATGGGGCTAAGATTGTTTGGAGATGATAGCTGCAAAATGCCTGTTGTCACCTGTGTCGAAATTCCCGGCGGCATTGACGGCGAGTCTGTCCGTGGCATGCTGCTGGCACAATTCGGTATTGAAATCGCCAGCTCATTCGGCCCGCTCGCAGGGAAGATCTGGAGAATCGGCACGATGGGGTACAGCTGCAGAAAAGAAAACGTGCTATTCGTGCTTGCCGGGTTAGAGGCTGTGCTTCTCAGACATAACGCAGGAATCGAAGCAGGAAAAGCGCTCCAAGCAGCGCTGAATGTGTATGAAAACGCTGGCCGCCAGGCAGCGGTGTAAAGAAAAGCTTGCGGAACTCCGCAAGCTTTTTAGATATGATTTCGTGTTTTCTCCAATCTAATTTTCTTCGTTTGACTCTTTTTACAAATCCTCTTTCTATGTGTTTCATTTTCTGACAAATCATGAGTCATTTTTTCTTCCATCGTCTATTCTTTATACAAGTTACCTATAAAATCACGCTGAACTAGTTGTTTCTCACGGCAATTTTCGAGAGGAGGATGCGGCATTGGGGAATTTTCACACGATGTTAGATGCGCTCCTGGAAGACCAGGAGGAGGCTGTACTGGCGACAATTGTTCAAGTGGAAGGCTCCGCGTATCGAAAAGCAGGCGCCTCTATGCTCTTTAAGAAAAATGGCAGACGGATTGGCTTGCTGAGCGGCGGGTGTGTGGAAGAAGATGTATTCCAAAGAATCAGTGCGCTGGGCGATCAGCTCACACCAACGCTGATTCCCTACGACATGCGGTCGGAGGACGATCTTTCTTGGGGCATGGGAGCCGGGTGCAATGGCATTATTCATGTTCATGCAGAGCGAATCACTCAGGAAAAAAGGCGGCACTATGAGAAAGTGAGGGACTGCCTTCAATCAGGCAAAGCTGTCACTTCCGTTACAAAGATTGGATCCTCCCATTATTTATTTCTGACGGAGAACGGGCATTTTGGCAACTGGCCGGACGCGCCTCTGCAAGATATTCAACGTACTCTTTCAACGCTTCATTTACCGCATTTCGATCCACCCACTAACATGTTTATTCAGCGAATTGAACCGAAGCCGCGCCTCATTCTGTTTGGGGCGGGTCCGGATACTGTACCGCTGGCCAATTTGGCGGCTGACACAGGGTTTTCTGTTATCGTGACGGATTGGCGGCCCGCTTATTGTACATCCTCTCTTTTTCCAAAAGCGGATCAGCTGATTACCGCTTTTCCGGAACAAATGCTTAGCAAATTTCAATTTTTTCCGCATGATGCAGCTGTTGTGGCAACCCATCATTATCAGCACGATCAAACGATCATCAACTTCTTATTTTCTCAAAACCTCCATTATATTGGACTGTTGGGTTCGGCAAACCGCACGAAACGGCTGCTGAACGGAAAACATCCTCCGTCTCACTTTTACAGTCCGGTCGGGCTGAAAATCGGTGCGGAAGGTCCAGAGGAAATTGCGGTAAGTGTAGTTGCAGAAATTATTCAAACAAGAAAACGGGTGGCGGTTGTATGAGAAACCCCTATCTGATCGGCGTGTTTCTCGCTGCCGGCAAAAGCAGAAGAATGGGCCAAAACAAGCTGGCTTTGCCGCTAAAAGGAGAAAACATCGGCTCACTTTCCTTGAAAACTGCTCTGTCGTCCCGCCTTGATCACGTGCTGGTCGTCGAGCGGACAGAACATGCCTCCCTTGAGTGGATAGGAGCGCCGTATCACGCTCCGCCTTTTCAAAAACGCTGGAGCCTGCACGTTTGCCAAGACGCAGAAAAGGGTCAGGGGCATTCAGTCGGCAGCGGGGTGAGAAAAGCAGAAAGCATGGGGGCGGACGGCGTTGTCATTTTGTTAGCCGACCAGCCTCAGCTTTCCGTCGATCATCTCAATGCCCTTGTGGCACTGGCCCCTGAGTCATTTGCCGTGTCATCGTTTTTAGGGGCGTTCACCCCGCCAATCTACTTCTCGTCGACATGTTTTCCTTATGTAAAGGGGTTAAAGGGAGATGAAGGGGCTCGCAGGCTCCTGAAAAGCGGACAGCTTGGAGCAGGAGCGGTTTTGGAGGCAAAGGATAGCGGCGAGTTGGACGATATTGATACACCCGAGGAATATGACATGGTAAGGAGGGCGATGGCTTGAACGGCCAAGTGACAAAAGCAAGGATGAATATTCAATTATGGAGGCCGACAGCGCTTGATGAGGCCTATTCGCTTTTAGAGAAGCTTGCTCCGGATGTGTGTGCCGCATCGGGAAGCACGCTGCTTCAGCTTCAGTGGGACAAAGGAACTCTGCCGAAACAGCACCTTGTCAGCCTTGAAGGGATTGACGAGATGCGAGGGATCAGCGCCAGTGACACCCACGTGTCGATCGGGGCGCTCACATCACTGAATGAATGCAGAAAGAACCCTTTGATCAAGAGAGCGCTTGGCTGTTTCAGTGACGCTGCTTCCGCTGTCGCTGCACCGGGGATCCGCAGCCGTGCCACGATTGGCGGCAACATAGCGAGTAAAATCGGTGATTTCATTCCGCTTCTGCTTGTGCTTGGTGCTGAGCTTATCGTATATCAAAAGGAGCTAATCAGGCTGCCGCTTGGCGCTTGGCTCAGTGAGGAAGACTTTAGAACGGCTATCGTCACGCGTGTCATCATCCCGCGGGCGGAGGGAGAGCGTGTATTTTATCACAAGCTTGGGAGGCGCCAGGCTTTTACAGGAGCGGCTGCTGTTGCAGCTGGACGTTTTTTGAAAGACGGCGGCATTCGCCTCGCCGCTGGCCATGCCGATATCACCCCTAGGAGATTATTGGACAGCGAAGCGAAATGGATGGCACCAGGGTGGGACTCGCATGAGCTGTACAAAACACTTATCCATGAGCTGCCGTTTTCCTCAGATGCTTTTATGTCAGCGGCATACAGAAAAAAAGCCGCTGCCAACGTCATCATGGCAGAGCTGATGGCTGAGGGAGGGGAATAAATGATCATCAACAAACCGTCAAGAGTCAGGCCGGATGGAAGGGATAAGGTCACAGGGGAATTGAAATATATGACCGATCTCAGCTTTCTGGGAATGCTGTATGGCAAGGTGCTGAGAAGTGCTTATCCTCATGCAGAGATTGTGTCGGTTTGCACCATAAAAGCTGAGAAAATGGAAGGCGTGCAAGCCATCGTCACGCATAAAGACGTTCCTGGCTTAAACCGATTTGGCATTGTCATCCCTGATCAGCCGGTTTTATGTGAGGACAGGGTGCGGTATGTCGGGGATGCGATCGCCGCAGTTGCTGCGGAAACGGAGGAAATCGCGGAAGCGGCGCTGGAGCTGATTCGAGTTGAGTATAAAGAGCTGGAAGTCATAGATTCACCAGAAAAAGCGCTTCGGCCGAATGCGCAAAGACTGCATGAGGACGGGAATATCCTGCACCGCACATTTTTTTCAAACGGCGATGTGGAAGAAGGGTTTCAAGCATCTGATACAGTCCTTGAAGAAACCTATGAGCTGCCGCGGCAGATGCATACGTATATGGAAACGGAGGGAGGCGTAGCCGTTCCGGAAGACGACGGGGGTTTTACGATGTATGCAGGAACTCAGCACGGCTATAAAGACCGTTTCCAGCTTGCCCGTATTTTTGATATTCCTGAAGAGAAGATCAGAATTGTGTCAAGTCCGATGGGCGGCTCGTTCGGAGGGAAGGATGAGCTGAATATTCAGCCGTATGCTGCGCTTTTGGCCCTGAAAAGCGGACGCCCTGTCAAAATCCATCAGACACGAAAGGAATCTGTACGTTCTGGCATTAAGCGCCATCCGATGAAGATTACGATAAAAACGGGTGCAGATCATTCGGGAAATCTATTGGCGCACGACGTGAAAATTGTGGCGGACACAGGCGCTTACGCCACGCTTGGGCCTGCCGTTCTAGATTTTTCTGTCGAGCATGCCGCGGGGCCGTACCGTATTCCGAATATCCGGACTGAAGGAATATCAGTATTTACGAACAACGGGGTGGCGGGTGAATTTCGAGGCTTTGGCGGCAACCAAATCACATTTGCACTCGAAACCCATCTCGATCGTCTCAGCGGCATGCTCGGCATCGACCCGCTGGAGCTGAGAAGAAAAAATATCAGAAAACCGCATGACTTGGGGCCGCTGGAGCATCGGATTGCATCGACTGACGGAGCGGCACAGGTGTTGAATGCCATATCTAAATCTCCCATTCTTACAAGAACCAGCCGGAACTGCGGGTATCTGCAAAGAGGCACGGGAGCGGCAATTACAATGCACGGCGGCGGGCTGGGGTTTGGCCGAATGGATGCGGCAGGAGGCCGTTTGTCTCTTTCGAGTGAAGGCAAAATCACTGCTTCGTTTGGATTTGAAGAATGCGGACAGGGGATTCTAGCAGCGATTGAACAGATTGTCATGGAGGAGTTAGGTTGTGCCGCAGAGGATATTTCCATTGTTATTGGGGATACCGCAAAAGTGCCGAAGTCAGGCTCCTCCACAGCATCCCGCGGCACAAGCATGGTGTGGCACGCGATCCAGCGTTTGAAGAAGCCGTTTCTATCTCAGTTGAAAAAACGGGCAGCAGAATGGAACGGCTGTTCAGCGGAAAACCTTATTCCCGGCGCTGCAGGCTTGCGTGACAAAAACACAAAGGCGCTCGTGGTGACGTATAAGGAGCTGGCTGAAAAAGGCCCTTTGGCAGAGGAAACGGCCTTTGACTTTCCAACAACGCCTGATCCTGTGGTGGGCGGCCATTTCCTCTACTCATTTGGAGCGGCTGCCGTTGAGGTGGAGGTAGATCTGTTAACAGGCGATGTCAAATTGATAGATTGTGAGCACGCTATTGCGGCAGGTCCGGTTGTCAGTCCGCAGGGATATCGAGGTCAAATTGAAGGCGGCGCTGTCATGGCACTCGGCTATACGCTGATGGAGGAAGCGAAAATGACGGACGGCCGTTATGCCGCAGAAAATCTAGATCACTATTTGATCCCTGGAGTCAAAGACGTTCCTAACATGAAGGTGATCGCAATAGAAGAACTAATGAAGGGTGATGCATATGGACCACGCGGTGTTGGCGAAATTGGAACGATCGCCATCACTCCGGCGATTGTAAAGGCAGTACATGATGCGGTCGGATGCTGGATAAACAAGCTGCCAATTTCAAGAGAAGAGCTGCTTGAAGCGATCGACAGAAAGGGCTGAAGCAATGGACGTAAAAGAGGCTGGGCCATTTCCTGTAAAAAAGGAACAGTTCCGGATGACCGTGAATGGGCAGGAGTGGGAGGTTGCTGCCATTCCTACGACACATCTGAGTGACTTGCTTAGAAAGGAATTTCAGCTGATCGGGACAAAGGTGTCCTGCGGAATCGGCCGCTGCGGAGCCTGCTCTATTTTAATCGACGGAAAACTGGCCAATGCGTGTATGACCATGGCTTATCAAGTGGACGGCCACTCCATTACAACAATCGAGGGCGTACAACAAGAGGAACTGGATATCTGCCAAACCGCTTTTCTGGAAGAAGGAGGCTTCCAATGCGGCTACTGTACCCCAGGAATGATAATTGCGCTTAAAGCACTGTTTCGGGAAACCCCTCAACCTTCTGACAAAGATATAGAAGAAGGGCTGGCGGGGAACTTGTGCCGGTGTACCGGGTATGGCGGGATTATGCGGTCAGCTTGCAGGATTAGAAGAGAGTTGAACGGGGGTAGTCTGGAGTCCGGCTTTTAAGAGCCGGACTTTTTTAGCCTCAGTCAGACAGCGCGATCAAGACGCAGAAGCGTTGTGGGAAAACACACGCGATAAATCTCGTAGAACTTGACAGCTTCTGGATTAGAAAATGATTAGTGAATCCATAGCAAAGACGCCATAAAAACTTCTTATGGCGTCTGTCGGACAGGGAGGTGTTGGATACGGCGGAGGCAAGGAAAGTTAAACTTAATAATTAAAGATAGCTGCTCCAACAATGATCAACAAAATGAATAGCACCACGATCAAAGCGAAGGAGCTCCCGAAACCGTTTGAGTAACCAGAGTTTCCATTGTATCCACCAGAATTGTAGAATCCCATAATGTCACCTCCTTTAGTGGAGATAGTATAAGATATGCCAAACGATCATTTTCGACATAGATTTAAGTCTAAAAAAGAAAAAATGAATATTTTGTCTAAAGGTGTAAGAGAGAACGCATTATCAAAACTATTAAAACCGCAGCAATTGTTTTCAGAGTAATTTTTCGAGAAAAAACGCGGTCTGTTTATAGGATTGGAAAAGGGAGCTCGGCTTCTAAGAGCTGACTTATTAGTTTGAAACCCCGATTTATAAATGAAAGGACTACAGGATATTTTTCTCGTAGGCAATTATCCTGAAAAATATTGGTGAATGTTTATTCTAGCTGTTGTTTCACTAAGTGTGGGATCACTGCAAGTACTGTCCTAGGATTAAAAGTTTATTGAAGTGCAAATAGAAGCCCGCCTTACCGGCGGGCTTTCTTCTTAACTCCCCCTATACACCTGATAACCAAACGGCGACAGCAAGAGCGGGATATGATAATGTGCATCTGGATCTGCAAGCTGAAAACGGATGGTGACGATGGTTAAAAACGGCTGGTCGATCGTATTCACGTTTTTATTCGCAAAATAGTCTCCTGCATAAAATTCCATCACATACTCTCCGGAAACCAGCTCTTCACCAGCCAGCAGAGGGACATTGGCTCTGCCGTCATTGTTAGTGTAAACCTCTTTCAAAATACTTTCGCCCAGCCGCTTCACTTCAATTTTTACGTTCGCCGCTGGTTTGCCGCTGGTTAAATCTAAAATATGGGTTGTCAGTTTTCCCATCAGGCTTTCAGGCTCCGACATTTTTCAGCGGCTTTCTGTTTTTCTTTCTCGGCGTCTTCTCTTGTCACGGTAAAATGTTGGAAACCGTATGGCGGGCGCGGTTCGGTGTAGACTTTTCCTTGTGAGCCCGGGATTTCTTCGACAACCGTATCCCACGTGTGATTTTGAGATTGGAAGCTGACATCAGTGAGCTGCGGGAACCTCGCTAATATTCTGCAGCCGATATGATAGATTAAGTTTTGGATTGAAGGGGTTTCGAGCTCGTGAAAAACGGTGCTCGCTAAGTCGCGGACTTGTTCAGCCGCAACGTAGCGGGATGGATCAAAAGCGTATGCGTCATTGGTATTTTCATATTGCCAGCTGATGTTTAAATAGACAAACAGCGGGCGGTTGCCGTCTTCCGGGAGAGTCGTATATTCGTCCCGGATGAAGCCGACGAAGGAGTTGCCGCTCACCTTGACGAGCTGAAGATCCATGATTTCGCTGTATTGCTCTGTAATCGTTATGGTATTCCCGCTTCGTTCTGCTTTCAGCACAGAGCGGCTTCGTTCATTACGCGATCTTCTGAAGACGAGGCGGCTTGTGCTAAGCTCTTTCTCCTCGTATGCAGGCATTGCTTCAAACGGAATGTCTTCGCCAGTCAGAGTGATCTTGTCCATATGAGAATAGGTATCTAAAAATCGGTGAGCTACATAGTGTAGGAACCCCTCGGTTGTCGTTCCTTCATAGGATGCGAGATGGCGCTGGATAAAGTTTTTCATTGAATCCGTTGCCACGACGAGAGTATTGTCTCCGTCTGTAAATGATGGCAGGAAGGCTTCTCCGCCAATTTCGCATGTCACATCAACGCCGACAACGGTATTGCTTCTCCCGGCAAAAGATGATTCTGGGATTTGCTTCACTCCAGTGAGCGGTTTTAAAAACGTTCGGTATGCAAATACATTTCCTTTGCCATAAGACATAGTTCTTTTCATTTGCGTCTCTCCTTTTTCAGTGATGATGTCAGCCAGACGAAAGCGGGCGATTCGGTAAATTTCTATAAGGGCCTGCTGGAACTCCGTTTCTCGTTCGCTCTCAAGCCTTGCCAGAAGGGCTTGGTGAATGTCCTGTTTCGTCTTTCCCTTCACCGCTAAAATAAAAGGAAAGCCGAAGCGATCATAATAGTGTTCATTCAGTTTGAGAAACTCCTCGTATTCCTGCTGTTCTAATTTGCTGAGCCCCGCGTTCTGCTGCTCTCGTACCGAGTCATTGCTCATTGTTTTCTTTGTTCCGAGCCGGGGATGCTTTTTGATTAAATCAAGCTGTGTCTCGCGATCCGCGGCTTTTACAATGCCAGTCATTTTGCGGTGAAGATCAGAAAGCGACGAAAACGGCCGTAGTGCTGCGGATCTCTCCGCAATCCATGAAGAGTGTTCAAAAATAGAGCCAAGTGTGTCTGTCAGTGTTTGTGTGTCCATTTGGTTCAGGTCATCCATTGTGAACATTGGCATCTTCCTTTACGTTTTTATGTCTGCGCCATTCGACTGTTTGGTTTGAAAAAAAGCGTGCAGTGCAATGGCCGTCAAACTGCCGATCACAATTCCGCTTCCTGCCAAGACAGAGGCCGCGCCCGGAAGAGATGAAAACAACGCGGGAACTGTTGTAGCGCCAAGCCCTAAGCTGACGGAAGAGGCGATAATCAGCAGGTTGCCTTGCGAATCAAGGTCAACGCTGGATAGCATTTTGATCCCGTAAGAAATGACCATACCGAACATGACGATCATTGCGCCGCCGAGAACTGGGGTGGGGATCACTGTTGTCAGGGCCGCTGCTTTTGGAACCAGGCCGATCGCGACCAGTATGATTCCTGTGATGGCGATGACGTTGACACTTTTCATCTTTGAAAGCTGAACGATGCCGACATTCTGCGAGAAAGCTGTATAAGGAAACGCGTTAAATAAGCCGCCCAGCAAAATCGCAAGGCCTTCTGCCCGGTAGCCCTTTTCCAGATCCTTCTCCGACAGCCTGCGGTTTGTGATATCAGCGAGGGCAAAATAAACGCCTGTCGATTCAACGAGGCTGACAATCGCAACGAGAAGCATCGTGACAACAGCCGGCAGCTCAAAGGTTGGCGGTCCGAAATAAAACAGAGACGGAACATGAAGCCAAGACGCTTCCAAGACCTCAGAAAAATCGACCTTTCCCATCAAATATGCAGCCGTTGTTCCTGCGATAAGACCGAGTAAAATCGCTATGGAGCGGATAAAGCCTTTAAAGAAATAAAATAGCAATAAGATAAAAGCTGTGACGCCAAACCCGAGGAGCACGTTGTCGAGTGAGCCGAATTCTTTGCTTCCTTCACCTCCGGCCAGGTTATTCATTGCCGTTGGAATCAGGCTGATGCCGATGATCATGACGACTGATCCGGTTACGACAGGCGGAAAAAAACGGACAAGCTTCCCGAAGAAGCCCGCGGCTAAGACGACAATCAGTCCTGCGGCGATAATGGCACCATATATCGCTGGGACACCGTAAGTGCTGCCGATGGAAATCATCGGGCCGACTGCGGTAAACGTACATCCGAGCACAACGGGAAGGCCGATGCCGAAATATCGGTTTCTCCAGAGCTGCAAAAGAGTTGCCGCCCCGCACATAAACAAATCAATCGCGATTAAATACGTCAGCTGCCCCGCATTCAGCCCGATCGCCGCTCCGACGATCAGCGGAACGAGAATGGCTCCCGCATACATGGCAAGCATGTGCTGAAGCCCCAGCATCATCAGTTGTAAGGCATTGTGCTGTTCCTTCATCTTTTTTACACCTCTTTTTCTAATACGAGTGTATGTTCTAATACCGGAAGTTCTGTTTGCTGTGCTGTTAATTCTTTTTTGTCGCGCAAGCTGAAAAATAGATTCAAAAAGATGGCGGTCAGGCTTCCAGTGATGATGCCGTCACTGACCAGAATTCTAATCGGAGCGGGGAATTCAGCAAAAATCCCGGGGGCCGTGCTGGCGCCGATGCCGAGTGCGATTGAGCATGCGATGGTCAGGAGGTGGTATTGATTTTTGAGATCCGCTGTGCTCAGCATTTTGACGCCGGAGGCAATCACCATGCCGAACATGACGACGGTCGCGCCGCCAAGTACAGCAGCAGGAACGGCAGATGCAAGGGCGGCAATCTTCGGAATCAGTCCGAGACAGACAAGGATACAGCCTGCGGTAACGACGATGTTTCTTGTTTTCACTTTGGTCAGCTGCAATAAGCCGGCGTTTTGCGCAAAGGTATTATAAGGAAAGGCATTGAACAGCCCGCCTATGAGAATGGCGATTCCTTCCGCTCGATAGCCTTTGACGAGATCTTTTTCAGTTAAAGGTCTGCCGCATATCTTTCCGATTGCGTAAAAAACGCCGGTTGATTCCACAATAATGACGATTCCGACGATCAGCATCGTTAAGATCGGACCGATTTCAAACGTGGGGGCTCCGAAGTAAAAAGGCTTCGGGATTTGGAAGAACGGTGCTTCTGTAACAGAAGAAAAGCTGACTTTGCCCATGATCGCTGCTGCCGCTGTTCCGGCGGCGATGCCGATCAGAACGGACAGTGTTCGGGCAAATCCTTTGAGAAAGCGGTTGAGGACTAAGATCAGAACAAGGACACCGACAGAGAGAAGAAGGTTTTCGAGCGAACCGTATTCGGGGTTGGCGCTGCCGTTTATTTTTTCGCCGCCAGCCATATTTTTCACACCTGTCGGAACAAGTGAAAGGCCGATCAAGGTCACAACGGTACCTGTTACGACAGGAGGAAATAACACAGTCAGCTTGCCGAAAAAACGCGCAAACAAAAAGATGAACACACCGGCCGCGATGATGGAACCATAAATCGCGTGAATGCCGTAATTGCTTCCGATTGCAATCATCGGGGTGACGGCCACAAATGAACTGCCAAGCATGACGGGAAGCCCGATGCCGATGTATGCTCCGCGCAAGGTTTGCAAAAGCGTCGCGACGCCGCATGTTAACAGGTCAATCGCCAATAGGTAGGACAGCTGTTCAGTTGTTACATTCAGCGCCCTGCCGACAAGCAGGGGCACCAAAATCGCACCTGCATACATGGCGAGCACATGCTGCAGGCTAAGCGTAAACACCTTAAACGATCTTTTTTTCACCATAGTCCCTCCCTGTATGTGAACTTTAGTAACATGATATCGTGCCGATCTAGGGGTGTCATTGGATACAGTAGCTGAAAAAGACAGGTGTGATTGCTGAAAGTGACGAAAAATGATTCATTTTGTAAGAAAATATAACAAACATTAGCTGATCAGCCGCTGCATACGTAAGGCAAGCCGCAAACGCATCGTTGTTTCAGGATCTTTTAAGCTTTTACCCAGAAGCTCTTCGCATTTTTCAAGGCGGTATATGACCGTATTGCGATGAACGTACAGACGCTTTGCCGTCTCTGAAATTTGGCAGTGTGTCTCTAAATAGACGGAAAGCGTATGAAGCAGGCTTTGATCCTCCTGCTGTTTTTCAGCGAGGCTCTGAAGCGTGGAGTTGTAAAATTTCTTCAAATCCTCAACCGGGAGCAAGCGCAGAAGCTCAGGCACATCTTTGGCGTGATACACCTGGATAAATGCGGTGCTTCTTGACAAATGCCCCGATTGCAGAGCATCAGAAGCTTCTGTGAAAGCGTCGGGAACATCAATGAGCTTTTGGCAGATATTGCTGATGCCAAAGGACACGGTTCGTTTAAATTGAGCGCTGACCTGTGTTTGAAACTGTTCTAAAAAGCTGATCACCGAGGCGTGCATTTCACTCCAGCTGTCTGTCGCCTCGATTAGAATAATGCCGACATTTCCTTTCATAAAGAAGTGAGGCGGAAACGGGAAGGCTGATAGTTCACCTTCAAGAAATTCGAATACGCTGTCGGAAGCGAGCTGATTTTCTGTAAAACTGATTGATTCATCATTCCGATCGAGTTTGCCGGCAATGCACATGTATTTTTGATCCCAGCGCAGCTTGAATTCTTTCGCCCGGTTTTTGATTTCGTCATCTGAAGAAAAGGACCGTTCAATAAAATTGTTGAAAAACTCATTGCGAGCCCGCCGGCTGAACTGCTTCAGCGCATTTTCCTTCAGCAGTTCAAAGGAAATGACGTTGGCCGCTTGTTCAATCGTGAGGATCAATCCTTTATCGCCGGCCTGCACCATGTCCGGTATCAGCAGGTAGCCGCAGTTTTTTTCGTGATTATAAATAGGCAGGACAGAATATGTTTTCTGATCTGAGATTGTAGAGAAACAAGTGAAAAATGGCCCGTATACGGTATTCAGGGTGCCTTTCAGCTTTTCGGTCTCAACTGAAATCTGATGAGACGCAGACAGCATTTTGGCATGCTGGTCAAGCAGCAGCACGGGAAGCTGAAGGAGGTCTGACACCTTTTTAAGGAGGGATTGCAGCCCCTTGCCGCTCATAATGTGGTTTGTGAATTTTTTGTGCGCGTAAATGGCTTGCTGCAGCTCGTTAGAACGCATATCGAGAATGTGGCTGAGTGTGGCATTTACAATATCGCCGAGGCGGATGTGTTCTGGAAGTTCAATGATCGGAAACGCATATGAATCGGCCAGTTCGATGATTTCCTTCGGGATATCTTCCAGATAGCGCTTTGTTTTAATGCCGAGGCCCGCGCAGCCGCGTTTTGCCATTTGCCGAATCAGTTCAGATAATTGATGCGGGTGATCCTTCAGGTGATAGGCGGTGGTGACGAGCAATTCATTCTTATGCAAAAAGTCTGCGATATCCGGAGCGTCCATCATATTGACATGCTGAACCTCTCTTTCCCCTCCTGCTTTTCCAGCGATTAAATTGGCGTTTTCAAAAGCCGGTATTTTCATCACATCAAAAATATTCATAGCGCATTCTCCTTTTCTATAAAAACATTGGTTAAGGTGAATAATTTTCAATAGGAATTCTAGCGGTTTTGCTGATGTAATACGATCATAGTAGCAGTAAACTGTTGAAAATAGAACTGGTTGTGTTACATAAACTGACATGAAAAATCGTCATCCTGACATGGGGGGATCAATATGGCTTACGATATGGTGATAAAAGGTGCGAAGGCAGTTACGCCAGATGGCGTTATAGAAGCTGAGATTGCAGTTCAAAACGGTGTCATTGCCGAGATAGGTTCTGACATTGAAGCAAGCGGGACGGAAATCATCCAGGCAGACGGGAAATACGTGTTTCCTGGTGTGATAGACTGCCATGTTCATTTTAATGAACCAGGCAGGGAGGATTGGGAGGGGTTTGAAACAGGTTCTCAAATGATGGCCGCAGGCGGTTGCACCACCTATTTTGATATGCCGCTCAACTGTATTCCATCAACCGTGACGGCAGAGCATCTTCTCGCAAAAGCTGAGCTAGGCAGGCAAAAATCTGCCGTGGATTTTGCGCTATGGGGCGGCCTTGTGCCAGGCCATATCGAGGACATCCGTCCGATGGCTGAAGCGGGAGCGATCGGGTTTAAAGCGTTTTTATCAAAGTCAGGCACTGATGAGTTCCGCTCTGTTGATGAACGGACATTGCTCAAAGGCATGGCAGAAATCGCGGCTGCAGGAAAAATCCTCGCTCTCCACGCGGAAAGCGACGCGATCACAAGCTACTTGCAGATGGTTTTGGCCAATAAAGGAAAGGTGGATGCGGATGCGTACGCCGCCTCCCGCCCGGAGGAAGCAGAAGTTGAAGCGGTGTATCGCACGATTCAGTATGCGAAGGTGACAGGCTGTCCGGTTCATTTTGTCCATATCAGCACGGCGAAAGCGGTCCGGCTGATCAGAGAGGCGAAACAGGAAGGTCTTAATGTTTCGGTTGAAACATGCCCGCATTATGTCTTGTTCAGCCATGACGATTTACGGCAAAGGGGCTCTGTCGCAAAATGCGCGCCTCCGCTCCGGTTACGGCAATCAAAAGAGACGCTGATCGAGACGCTCATTGCCGGGGACATTGACATGGTTTCCTCAGACCATTCCCCCTGCCGTCCATCCTTGAAGCGGGAGGATAACATGTTTTTATCATGGGGCGGAATCAGCGGCGGGCAGTTCACTTTATTAGGAATGCTGGAACTGGCGCTTGAGCATCAGATTCCGTTTGAAACCATCGCAGAATGGACAGCGGCGGCCCCTGCAAAACGATTCGGCCTTCAGAAAAAAGGGCGGCTTGAGGCGGGGTGTGATGCAGATTTCGTGCTCGTCAGCATGGAGCCGTACACTGTTACAAGAGAATCGATGTTTGCAAAGCATAAAAAAAGCATTTACGAAGGACATACATTTCCCTGCAGCATTTCGGCCACTTACAGCAAAGGCCGGTGCGTGTACAATGATGGGGAAAAAATCACTGAAATTGACGGAGCTCTGGTCGTTCCTTCGTAAGCCCGGCGGATTTTACCGCCGGGTTTTTTGATTTCCTCCGTTCTAGTTTTTAAAATCTCATCAACGTGGTATCTTTTTTTAAAGGAGGCGGAGGCGATGGAGCATGTCAAATACATACTTAAGCAATCCTGGTCGCGTCATTCGAGCTCTAAATGGACGGAAGAATGCCCGTCATGCGGCCAATGCGGCGTGACGGCATTGGTGATTCAAGACCATTTCGGCGGCACGATTTTCAAAACAAAAGTCGGTGAGAGCTGGCATTTTTACAACAGCATCAATGGTGTGATGTACGATTTTACGAGTGAGCAGTTTCAGGCGCCTATTGAATATCAGCATATTCCTTCCTCAAGAGAAGAGGCGTTTTTAGATACGAATGAGGAACAATATCAGCATCTTCGTTCTGCATTTTCCCGCCATATGAACAGCATTTCCAAGGAAACCTGAAAACACGTGTGATAAACTGGAAGAGAGGTGAATGAGTGTGATTTATATCGGACTGACGGGGTGGGGGGATCATGACAGCATCTATCCGCCGAAAACGGCCAGCCAGAAAAAATTGCAGGCCTATTCCTCCCATTTTCCGATCGTGGAATTAGACGCGAGCTTTTACGCGATTCAGCCGGCGCGCAATAATGAAAAGTGGGTGAAGGAAACGCCCGAAACCTTCCAATTTATCGTGAAAGCATATCAGGGCATGACAGGGCATCAGCGCGGCGAAATTCCCTTTGACTCAAAAGAGGAGATGTTTGATGCGTTTAAGGTGTCTTTAACGCCATATTTACATAGCAATAAGCTCGCCATGGTGCTGTTTCAATTTCCGCCGTGGTTTGACTGCAAGAAGGAGAATGTCGCCTATTTGAGATGGTGCAAGCACCAAATGGGAGATATCCCTTGTGCGCTTGAATTCAGAAACCGTTCCTGGTTCTCGCCGCCATTTTATGAGCAGACGCTTTCATTTATGAAAGCGGAAGGCTGGATTCACAGTGTCTGTGATGAACCACAAATCGGAGAAGGCAGCGTTCCGACTGTGCTGCGCGCGACCGATGAAAACAAAACGCTCGTCAGATTTCACGGACGCAACAAGCAGGGCTGGATGAAGCCTGATGGCGGGAAAAACTGGCGGGAGGTCAGGTACTTATACCGCTACAACCAACAGGAGCTGGAGGATTGGAAAAAGCACCTGAATGAATTGCAGCAGCAATGTAAGGATGTTTTTGTCCTGTTCAACAATAATTCCGGCGGTGACGCTGCGGATAATGGCAAGCAGATGCTTGAACTGCTTGATATCGAGTACAGCGGACTTGCTCCGAGACAGCTCGATTTATTTTAGAAAAGAGGTTTTTATTGATGTCGTTTGTGATTTTGGTCGTACTGGGATTAATCGCAGGTACGGTAGGAAGTCTGATCGGGCTTGGCGGCGGAATTGTCATTGTGCCGTCTCTGATGTTTTTAAGCACAGTGACGCAGCTGTTTCAGGATGTGACGCCGCAGGTTGCGATTGGAACTTCGCTTTTGGTCATTATTTTTACGGGCCTTTCTTCAACTTTGGCTTATATTAAATATAAAACAGTTGATTATAAGAGCGGGCTCATTTTCTTTATCGGTTCAGGTCCCGGCAGCATGATCGGGGCTTACGTGTCAAAGCTGTTCAATTCAAACTCGTTTTCCGTTTGGTTTGGCATTTTTATGATTCTGATTTCATTATCCTTAATGCTGAAAGCGAAAGCCCGGCCAATCAACAAAGCGCACAAAGGAATTATCCGGACATTTCAGGATGATGCCGGTGAGCCTTATACGTACTCATATCAGGCCTCTGTGGGTATTGCCATTGCCTTTGTTGTCGGTTTTTTAGGCGGACTTTTCGGTATAGGCGGCGGATCACTGATGGTTCCGGCGATGATGCTGTTATTTCTGTTTCCGCCGAAGGTTGCGGTGGCAACGTCCATGTTTATTATTTTCCTGTCTTCTATGACAGGGTCTGTTTCACATATGATTTCCGGGCACGTCAATTGGCTGTACGCCCTCGCGCTTGTGCCCGGCGCTTGGTTCGGCGGAAAGCTTGGCGCCGCCATCAACAGAAAAATGCAGACGAAAACGATCGTTATGATCATGCGGATCGTATTGATTTTGATCGGCTGCCAGCTCATTTATGAAGGCATTTTCAGCTGAACGATTAGGGAGAGATATTATGAAGGAGAAGCTCCGCTTATATCATACAAATGATTTGCACAGCCATTTTGAAAATTGGCCGAAAATTGTAGATTATATCGAGCAGAAAAGAAAAGAGCATCAGTCAGACGGCGAAGAGACGCTCGTTTTTGATATTGGCGATCATCTTGATCGTTTTCAATTCGTGACAGAGGCGACATTCGGAAAAGCGAATGTCGATCTCTTAAACCGCCTTCACATTGATGGAGCGGCGATCGGCAATAACGAAGGGATTACGCTTCCGCATGAAGAGCTTGCTGCCTTATATGATCATGCTGAATTTCCTGTCATCGTCTCTAACCTGTTTGATAAAAATGGAAACCGTCCGTCCTGGGCGGTGCCTTACCATATCAAATCATTGAAAAACGGTATGTCCATTGCTTTCTTAGGTGTAACTGTGCCGTATTATCCTGTATATGACAAGCTGGGATGGACAGTAACGGATGCTCTTGAAAGCATAAAGGAAACCATTCGGGAAGTGAAAGGGCAGGCTGATATTATCGTTCTGCTGTCACATTTAGGCATTCTTGATGATCAGGCAGTGGCTGAAGCGGTACCTGAGATTGATGTAATCCTCGAATCACATACCCATCATTTGCTTGAAGATGGACAAGTGGTGAATGGGGTACTGCTGGCCAGCGCCGAGAAATACGGGCATTATGTCGGCTGTGTAGAAATCACGGTGGACAGCGTACAGCAAAGCATCATCAGCAAAACGGCTTCTGTGCAGAACATGGCGGAATGGACAGGAGAATCCGCAGAAACAAAAGCGTTTCTCAATGAAAAAGAACGTGAAGCCGAGGAGAAACTGTCCGATGCCGTTGCAGAGCTTGCACAAGATGCTGAGGTGAAGTGGTTTGAAGAATCAGAGCTGCCTTTGCTTTTGGCATACGCCTTAAAGGAATGGTGTGAGACGGACATCAGTATGGTCAATTCAGGTGTCATTCTCGGTCCGCTAAAAGCAGGTCCTGTGACAAAGTTGGATCTGCACCGCATCTGTCCGCATCCGATCAACCCGGTGGCTGTCCGCCTGACGGGAGAAGAATTGAAGGAAACCATTGTCCATGCCGCTTCCGAACAAATGGAGCAGCTCCGGATCAAAGGACTTGGCTTTCGCGGAGAAGTGATGGGGAAAATGGTGTATGCCGGCGTGGAGGTAGAAACGAAACGGCTCGATGACGGGATCACCCACGTCACCCGGATCACACTGAACGGGGAAGATATTAAAAAACATAAACAATACTCCGTTGCGGTGCTTGATATGTTTACGCTCGGCAAACTGTTTCCGTTGATTCGCGACGCTGCAGAAAAAGAATATTTTATGCCGGAATTTTTGCGGGATCTGCTTGCTTGGAAGCTTGTGCAATAAGGCAGTCAGCCCACAACAAGCTGTGCCCTTCATCATAAAGTGATGAATGAAGGGAGTGGTTGACGTGGTAAACCTGACACCGATCATGATAGAAGGACAGCCTTTTACAGCTGTGACAGTAAAGCTTCCCAAAACGAATTTTATGGCCGTCGCCAATGATCACGGATATATTATGTGCGGTGCGCTGGATGTGGCGCTGCTGAATGAAAAATTAAAGGAGCGCGGCATTGTGGCGGGACGCGCAGTTGGTGTCCGCACCATTGACCAGCTGTTAGACGCACCTTTAGAATCCGTCACGTACGCTGCGGAAGATCTTGGCATCAAAGTCGGCATGAGCGGCAGAGAAGCGCTTTTAAAAATGGTGAAATAAAATAAATTGGCCCCGGCTATTACTATGTCCCCTCTTACAAGCATACATTGTGATATGTAAGGGGGGATTTTCTTGCCAAGATATCGCGGCCCTTTTCGCAAGAGAGGACCTTTGCCTTTCCGTTACGTGATGCTCCTGTCCGTTGTCTTTTTTATCCTGTCAACAACGGTCAGCCTTTGGATGATCAATGGCTCGATCAAACCTGTTTTAATGGACATCGGCGAGATGGAAACGAAGCGTATAGCGACAGAGGTGATCCAGGATTCGATTGAGGACTATATGTCTGACAGTGAAAATATGAAAGATATGTTTCAAATGAATTCTGATGAAAACGGAAACTTAACGACAATCGATTTTAATACACAGGTTGTAAACAGTGTGAAAACAAAAGTGACAAAGCAGCTTCAGGCTCATTTGAAAGAGATGGAAACCCATACCGGACACAGCGGCGCCAGTGAAAACATTATGATCAACATTCCGCTGGGACAGGTAACCGGCAACAGCCTTCTTGGAAACCTCGGGCCGAAAATCCCGGTCCGGTTCAATTTAATCGGTGACGCTTTTACAGATGTCAAAACCAAAATCAAGCCGTATGGCATAAATAACGCACTTATTGATATCAGCATCTTTGTCGAAATTAAAGTGAAGGTCATCATTCCATTTGCCAGCAAAACCGCTGTCGTCACAAATAATGTTCCTGTATCGATTAAAGCAGTGCAGGGCGAAGTGCCGCAGTTTTATAATGGAAGCGGCGGCTCGGGTGTCACGCCTTCTGTCCAGCTCCCGAGCAGCAAAGAAGAAGACGGTGCTGATTCAAAAAAAGAAAAAAGCAGCAAATAAGCCGCCTGTCGAAGAGGCGGCTTTTTGTTACTTCTTTTTTTTGTATTCATATCGCTCCCACGCCCTCAAATGCGGGTATGGATCAAATGACCATTCGGTTCTTCCGTTATCTTTGTACATGCCATAGTGCAGATGCGGCGGGAACTTCCCGGCGGTTCCCGGCGGGCCGTATCCGGAGCTGCCGACTGATCCGATCACTTGGCCAGGCTCAACGATTTGTCCTGTTTTAATCCCTTTGGCAAACCCATTGAGATGGGCAAAATAATGATACGTATTGTTAATGTCCCTGATGCCGATTCTCCATCCTCCGAAGCGGTTCCAGCCCTTCATTTCAACTACGCCGTAACATGTGGATTTGACAGGAAGGCCGTAATGGGCAAAGATATCCGTACCTTCATGAATCCGCCTTCCACCGAAGCCGCGGGCATCTCCCCACGTGCTTCGGTAGCTGTAATCGGTTCTGATCGGAAGCGGGAATGCATGCTCGCCCAGATCAATATGGCCGTAGGCTTTAAACAGCTTCATGAATTCAGATATAATCCCCACTGTCTGATCACGCCGGTAATAATTCCAAAGCCCGATCCGGATGTTGTCTTCATCTGTGCCATACGACAGTAAGTATTGGCTGAACGTATACAAGATATCTTCATCGTTGCTGACCTCGGCTTTCCCGTCTCCATCGCCATCCATTCCGATTCCGTCAAACACTTTAATGCTTAACGGCGCATCGTCTTTCGGATTCGGGTTTTCAGGCCCGCTCCAGATATCATCGGGTATATAGATGCTGATGATTCCCGCCTTTTCAGGCAGATCTTTCCGGTTGCTCCGCACGTTTTCTTCGTATTGATCAACAGCGGCGAGCGCATACCAAGGGATCTGCGTCACAGCTTCGATTTTATGATATAATTCCATCCGTTTCGACAGCACTGGATCTGAAAGTTTTTTTCCAGACGCAGAAGGCTCAAATGCAAACAAAAGGAGAAGAAGAGCGGATAACAAAACTTTCACAAAATAATCTCCTTTCATATTGAATACACATAGTTTGCGGCAACCCGGCTTAAAAATGTCAGTAATCATCTTCCCTTGTCGAGAAATTTTTCCTATGTTAAAGTGTCTAAAGAAAAGACTTTCTTTAGTTAGAAAAACATTATTTTTGTTGCAGAACTAAAATCTGCACCTTTCTCGTTTTCAGAATGTTTCGTGTCAGAAATTGAGTATATTGGATATTGGAGATGATGGGAATTGGCAAAGAAAGACGAACACCTCAGAAAGCCCGAATGGCTTAAAATTAAATTAAATACAAATGAAAACTATACAGGGCTCAAAAAACTCATGCGGGAAAACAACCTTCATACCGTATGCGAAGAAGCAAAATGTCCGAATATTCATGAATGCTGGGCTGTCAGACGTACAGCGACATTTATGATTTTAGGTTCTGTTTGTACAAGAGCATGCCGTTTCTGTGCTGTCAAAACAGGCCTTCCAACTGAGCTTGACCTGCAAGAGCCGGAACGCGTAGCGGATTCAGTCGCGCTTATGAATCTGAAGCACGCGGTTATTACGGCTGTTGCGCGTGACGATCAGAAAGATGGAGGGGCAGGCATTTTCGCGGAAACTGTCCGTGCGATCCGCAGAAAAAGCCCGTTCACAACAATTGAGGTGCTGCCGTCTGATATGGGCGGAAACTACGATAACCTAAAAACCTTAATGGATACACGCCCAGACATCCTGAATCACAATATCGAAACGGTTCGCCGCCTGACGCCAAGAGTCCGCGCGCGTGCGACGTACGACCGTTCATTGGAATTTTTGCGCCGTGCGAAGGAAATGCAGCCTGACATTCCGACAAAATCAAGTATCATGATCGGGCTCGGCGAAACAAAAGAAGAGATTATTGAAGTAATGGACGACCTCTTGGCGAACAACGTGGATATTATGGCAATCGGCCAATATCTGCAGCCGACGAAGAAACACTTGAAAGTCCAAAAATACTACCATCCTGATGAATTTGCAGAATTAAAAGAAATCGCGATGCAAAAAGGCTTCAGCCATTGTGAAGCCGGTCCGCTTGTCCGTTCCTCTTACCATGCGGATGAACAAGTAAACGAAGCATCTAAAAAGCGTCAAGCCCAAGCATAATGCCAAAACGCCAGATCATCTGGCGTTTTTGTCATTCCTATCGATTTTCATGTCCTGACGCGTTTCTCCATTGGCATTTTCATTCTCTGAGACAGGGCTTCCTTGCGGGGAGGTTTTCATTTCTTGAAGCGTCCCCGACATGATCTCTCTGATATCCCTTGAACCAGAGCCGAGATTGCTGTAATTTTCGACGGACTGCATATGGTTTGGATTATCGGAAATATACACGTGATAGTATCGCGGTATCACGGAAGCCGCTGTTTTTTTCACCTGATCGGCGGTCAGCTCCCGGTTTTTAGAATCGGTTTTGTATACGACAAGCGCTTCTCGGTCAGTCACCAATGTCGCAGCATCTTGAATATGGGGGAGCTGAACCGTTAAACTTGATATCATGTGAGCGGTTTCTTCCCGGTTCATCACCGGCGTTTTCTGCTGGTCTCCGTCAAATTGTTCTTTTTGATAGCGGACATAGCCAAATTGTTCGTTCTCATTATGCCTGTTAAAAGCCTCGTTGCGGTCCGACACATGAATGGGTTTGGTTTGATTCTGCGTCTGATTCCGGACATTTTGGGCATTATCCAATCCTGCGCCTCCGCACCCGGATAATAGTCCGGTCAGCAGGCAGAGGCTGACAGCGGTTCGTTTCATTTATCAATCCCTCCTCATGTGTAGGGTAGCCAAATCGCATGATTTATTCTTTAGCAATTGATGGGGACGGGGCAATGAATTATGATAGGAATGAGTGAAAAAGAGGTGAGATCATGATTCTTATTCAAAATGCCGAATTTGAATTGGTGCACAATTTCAAAGACGGCTTCAACGAAGAGGCTTTTAAAGCCCGCTACTCCGATATATTAAATAAATACGATTATATTGTGGGAGACTGGGGATATGGTCAGTTAAGGCTCAAGGGCTTCTTTGACGACCAGAATCAAAAGGCAACCTTCGAAACGAAAATCAGCACATTAGATGAATATATTTACGAATACTGCAATTTCGGCTGTGCGTATTTTGTCTTGAAACGGATCAGAAAATAAATATACACAAAGGGGATGCTGTCATGTATTTTGTTGACAGAAGCAAAATCGAGAAAACACTAGGGTTCTTCGAGCACCAGCTGGCGCTATTTGACTCACAAACAGACTGGCAGTCTGAAATCGGGGAATTGGCACTTCAGCGTATAGGCCATCTGTTAATCGAATGCATTTTGGATACAGGCAATGACATGATTGACGGCTTTATTATGCGGGACCCGGGCAGCTATGACGACATTATGGATATACTTGTTGATGAGAAAGTTGTCACGGAAAAAGAGGGTGCTGAGCTCAAGAAATTGATCGCCTACCGCAAAACGTTGGTTCAACACTATCTGCTCGCTGACAGCGGCGAGCTTTACAGGCTGATCAAGGCGCATCAAACAGCTCTTCAGGACTTCCCGAAACGGATCAGAAGCTATTTGGAAACAGAGCTAGGACCTGTTTCCGCGTTTAAATAACAACTGGAAAGCCACAGGAGTGTTGGATATGAAAACATATAAAGGGTATTTAATTGATTTAGACGGAACGATGTACAATGGCACGGAAAAAATCGAGGAAGCGTGTGAATTTGTCAGAACGCTGAAAGATCGCGGCGTTCCTTATCTTTTCGTGACAAACAACTCTTCGCGCACACCGAAGCAGGTAGCGGACAAGCTCGTGTCTTTTGATATTCCGGCAACAGAAGAGCAGGTCTTCACGACCAGCATGGCAACTGCCCAGCACATTGCACAGCAGAAAAAAGACGCGTCTGTGTATGTGATTGGGGAGGAAGGAATCCGCCAGGCGATTGAAGAAAATGGCCTGACATTTGGCGGAGAAAACGCGGACTTTGTCGTTGTTGGCATCGACCGTTCCATTACATACGAAAAATTTGCTGTCGGCTGCCTGGCAATCAGAAATGGCGCCCGCTTTATTTCCACTAACGGAGATATTGCGATTCCGACTGAAAGAGGGCTTCTGCCGGGAAACGGCTCACTGACATCAGTGTTAACCGTATCTACAGGTGTACAGCCTGTATTTATCGGCAAGCCGGAATCAATTATTATGGAGCAGGCGATGCGCGTTCTCGGCACTGATATGTCTGAAACACTCATGGTCGGCGACAACTACGCCACTGATATTATGGCCGGCATTAACGCGGGTATGGATACGCTGCTCGTTCACACAGGCGTAACGAAAAGAGAACATATAACAGACGATATGGAAAAACCGACTCACGCCATTGACTCTCTGACTGAATGGATTCCATACATTTGAAAAAAGGGCGCCCTAAAAGGGTGCCCTTATTCTGTATGCCGCGCGCGGTGAGCAAGTCTGCTTGAAGCCGCGGCGGAAATCGCTCCGACGATGTCATCTAAAAAAGTATGGCATTCACCGGTTGATTTATCATTCAATCGTTTAAGGATTCCGGGTTTTTCTTTGTCGATGTAACCGTAGTTCGTAAACCCGATCGATCCGTAAATGTTCACAATGGAAAATGCCAGAACTTCATCTACTCCATATAGGCTTTCATCTATTTCCAGCATCGTTTGCAGCGGTTCAGACAGTTTTTTCTGCTCAGCAAGAACATCCAATTCAATGCCCGTTAAAATCGCGTTTTGCACCTCGCGTTTTGCGAGAACACGATTGACGTTCAGCGTGCATTCATCAATGGTTAGATCCGGATGATATTTTTTCTGCAGAAAAAAGACAAGCTCGGCAATGTCTGATACCTCAACGCCGCGCTCCTTCATCCGTGCTCTTGCTTTAGCTTCCATCTGACTGAATTGTTCGTTTTCTGACATCAGCTTCACCCAATCTTTTTTACTAGTTTATACAAAATGCTTGAGAAGTTTACGACTTTTTCTTGCGCCTTCTTCGGATTAAAATATGTATTCATAATTCCGGCTGTGTATGACTACGATGTGATGAGCCCTAATTCAACAGGCAGGTGATCTTGGTGAAAGGTACAATAAAAGAAAAATACGGCATTCACATCAGGCAGCTTTCCATGTACCAGCACACATATCAATGCTTTCAGACGCCTAATTCATACTTTCTGATTGTCCCCGTTTCCCAATTCTCAGATACAGAGCTGGCGGAGCTTTATTACATGAGTCAGTATTTACAAGAACAAAGTGACCCATACGTTTCAGTTTTTATCTTTACAAAAGAAGGTGAGCTGACATTTGAACATGAGGGAAAAACGTACGCTCTGCTGAAGGCGGCCCCCCCTTATTCAAACAGGGCGTTCTCCATTGGAGCGGAGCTGGCGGAATTTCACCGAAAAGGCCGAGGATATCCGTATGAGGTGAAGGCAGCCGGAAGAATCGGCCAGTGGAAGGATCTGTGGGGAAAACGAATTGATCAGCTGGAAGCATTTTGGCAGAGAAAGGTTCAGACCCCTCCGCATGAGCCATTCGATAAAAAAATGATCGAATCATTTCCCTATTATTTAGGACTGTCAGAAAACGCGATACAATATTTAGTGGACACTGAGCTGGATGACAAGCCCCAAGCCGCTGATTCAGGAACGATATGCCATCAGCGGATGGAAAGGCATACATGGTCACCGGAATCATTGATCAGGATTCCGGCCGATTGGGTGTTTGACCACGCTTCCCGTGATTTGGCTGAATATATGAGGCATACGTTTTTGCATCACAGACAAGATTTTAATCAGCAGGGCTTTCTCTTTTTACAGGAATACGAGCAAGTCACACCGCTGTCTTCATTTTCGAAACGCCTTTTATACAGCCGCCTGCTTTTCCCGCTTCATTATTTTGAAATCGTGGAAAGCTATTACATGTCATCAGAATCAGAAAAGCATTATTTTGAAGAACAGCTTGACTTCATTCTTAATGACTGTGGGCGTTATGAACAATTTCTCAATACAGCGCAGGAATTCATGAATATGAGGGCGCAGAAGCTGTTTGTTCCACGCGTCAGCTGGCTCGGCAAAGGCAGCTCAGGGTGAGGAGAAAATCTTACAAAAATAATTAGAAAATAAAGAATCTTGTCATATCAATACGTTAAGCGTTTACATTCGCAAAATTCAGCCTAATGCTGTCTTGTCAAAACAGGAGCGGGCTTATATAATGTTTGTAACTTATATGTCTGTGTTGAGTTAACAATTGTCTTTTTCGAGAGGACAATCAAAAGAAAGGTGGAGTTTTTTTGAAAGCGATTCGTGTAGGGCTTTTAGGTTTAGGTACCGTCGGAAGCGGTGTCGTTAAAATTATTCAAGACCATCAGGATAAGCTTATGCATCAGGTCGGCTGTCCGGTTACGATAAAAAAAGTGCTTGTAAAAGATTTAGAGAAAAAGAGAGAAGTAGATTTGCCGAAAGAAGTGCTTACAACAGAAGTGTATGATGTCATTGATGATCCAGATGTTGATGTCGTCATCGAGGTGATCGGCGGCGTTGAGCAGACAAAACAATATTTGGTCGACGCGCTGAGATCGAAAAAGCATGTTGTCACAGCAAACAAGGACTTAATGGCTGTATACGGCTCCGAGCTGCTTGCTGAAGCGAAGGAAAATGGATGCGATATCTACTTTGAAGCCAGTGTTGCCGGCGGGATTCCGATTCTGCGCACGTTAGAGGAAGGCCTCTCATCTGATCGAATTACAAAAATGATGGGAATTGTGAACGGCACAACAAACTTTATCTTAACAAAAATGATCAAAGAGAAAAGCCCATACGAGGAAGTGCTCAAGGAAGCGCAGGATCTCGGTTTTGCCGAAGCTGATCCGACTTCTGACGTGGAAGGGCTTGACGCCGCACGGAAAATGGCGATATTGGCGCGCCTCGGCTTCTCGATGAACGTGGATTTGGAAGACGTCAAAGTAAAGGGGATCTCCCAAATTACAGACGAGGACATCAGCTTCAGCAAACGCCTCGGCTATACAATGAAGCTGATCGGGATTGCTCAGCGTGACGGCAGCAAAATCGAGGTCAGCGTACAGCCGACACTGCTTCCTGACCACCATCCGCTTTCTGCTGTTCATAATGAGTTTAACGCTGTTTATGTATACGGCGAGGCTGTCGGTGAGACGATGTTCTACGGGCCGGGAGCCGGAAGCATGCCGACAGCGACATCCGTTGTTTCTGACCTCGTCGCTGTCATGAAAAATATGCGCCTCGGTGTAACCGGCAACAGCTTTGTCGGACCGCAATATGAGAAAAACATGAAATCGCCGTCTGACATTTATGCACAGCAGTTTTTAAGAATTCATGTAAAAGATGAGGTTGGTTCATTCTCGAAAATTACATCTGTGTTCTCAGAGCGGGGCGTGAGCTTTGAAAAAATCCTTCAGCTGCCAATTAAAGGCCATGATGAGTTAGCTGAAATCGTAATTGTCACACATCATACATCAGAAGCTGATTTCAGTGATATTTTGCAAAACCTAAATGATTTGGAAGTCGTTCAAGAAGTCAAAAGCACATATCGTGTAGAAGGGAACGGTTGGAGCTAATGTGGAAAGGACTTATCCATCAATATAAAGAATTTTTACCTGTAACAGATCAAACACCGGCGCTAACTTTACATGAAGGAAACACACCTCTTATTCACCTGCCGAAGCTGTCTGAGCAGCTCGGAATTGAGCTTCATGTCAAAACGGAAGGCGTCAATCCTACGGGATCATTTAAAGATCGCGGAATGGTTATGGCTGTGGCCAAGGCAAAAGAAGAAGGCAATGACACGATTATGTGCGCGTCAACAGGTAACACTTCCGCTGCTGCGGCAGCATATGCAGCCCGTGCTAACATGAAATGCATTGTCATTATCCCGAACGGAAAAATTGCATTTGGAAAACTCGCTCAAGCTGTCATGTACGGAGCCGAGATTATCGCAATTGACGGAAACTTTGACGATGCGCTTAAAATTGTCCGTTCCATCTGTGAGAAATCACCGATTGCCCTTGTCAACTCAGTCAACCCTTACCGCATTGAAGGTCAAAAAACTGCTGCCTTCGAAGTGTGCGAACAGCTGGGGGAAGCGCCTGATGTTTTAGCGATCCCGGTCGGAAACGCGGGAAACATCACTGCGTACTGGAAGGGCTTCAAGGAATATCATGAGAAAAACGGCACAGGCCTTCCGAAAATGCGCGGCTTTGAAGCTGAGGGTGCGGCGGCAATCGTGCGCAATGAAGTGATTGAAAATCCGGAAACAATAGCGACAGCCATTCGTATCGGAAACCCGGCAAGCTGGGACAAAGCTGTAAAGGCAGCCGAGGAATCCAATGGGAAAATTGACGAAGTCACTGATGATGAAATCCTTCACGCATATCAGTTGATCGCCCGTGTAGAAGGCGTGTTTGCAGAACCAGGTTCTTGCGCGTCTATCGCAGGAGTGCTGAAACAGGTGAAATCCGGAGAAATTCGGAAAGGCAGCAAGGTCGTAGCTGTGTTAACAGGAAACGGACTGAAAGATCCGAACACAGCGGTCGACATTTCAGAAATCAAGCCTGTCACATTGCCGACTGATGAAGACAGCATCCTTGAATATGTAAAAGGAGCGGCCCGTGTATGAACGAAGCCGACATGCTGTTCTCTGTCACTGTTCCCGGAAGCACAGCTAACCTAGGCCCCGGCTTTGATTCAGTCGGAATGGCACTCAGCAGATATTTGAAGCTGACCGTCTTTGAAAGCGACAAATGGTCTTTTGAGGCTGAAACAGAAACAGTCGCCGGAATTCCGGCGGGTACAGATAACCTGATCTATCAAGTGGCTAAACGGACCGCAGATTTGTACGGAAAAGAAATGCCTCCTGTCCATGTGAAGGTGTGGAGCGACATCCCGCTTGCACGCGGCCTTGGCAGCAGCGCCGCGGCGATTGTAGCGGCCATTGAACTGGCTGATGAATTATGCGGCTTAAAGCTGTCTGAAGCGGACAAGCTGCATTTAGCCAGTCTAGAAGAAGGACACCCGGACAATGCTGGCGCTTCTCTCGTCGGCGGACTTGTGATCGGCCTGCATGAGGATGACGAGACCCAAATGATCCGCGTCCCGAATGCTGACATTGACGTAGTCGTTGTCATTCCTTTTTATGAAGTGCTGACAAGAGACGCGAGAGACGTGCTTCCGAAGGAGTTTCCATATGCCGATGCCGTAAAAGCAAGTGCTGTCAGCAATATCCTCATTGCTGCGATCATGTCGAAGGATTGGCCGCTTGTCGGGAAAATCATGAAGAAGGATATGTTCCATCAGCCGTACCGGGCGATGCTTGTGCCTGAGCTGTCAAAAGTAGAGCACGTCGCCGAGATGAAGGGCGCATATGGAACGGCTCTCAGCGGAGCAGGCCCAACGATTCTCGTCATGACCGAAAAAGGAAAGGGAGAAGAGCTAAAAGAACAGCTCGCGCTTCATTTCCCTCATTGTGAAGTAGACGCTTTGACCGTTCCGAAAGAGGGAAGTATAATAGAGCGAAATCCTTTATATCAAGTAAAAAGTGTATAGATCATGCCAAGCGTTCCTCAGCGTCAGCGGAGGGCGCTTTTTTTTTGCTGGAGATAAAGGAGTTTTTATTTAGAAAAACGAAATACATGTAAAAAGGAGGAGATGAATATGAAAAAGCTGATAACCGCAGAAGACATCACAGCGATTGTCTCTGTGACCGATCCTCAATACGCCCCAGACGGCACCCGTGCCGCATATGTAAAGTCACAAGTAAATCAAGAGAAAGATTCGTATACATCAAATATATGGATCTATGAAACGAAAACGGGCGGATCTGTTCCTTGGACACATGGAGAAAAGCGAAGCACCGACCCAAGATGGTCTCCGGACGGGCGCACGCTTGCCTTTATTTCTGATCGAGAAGGCGATGCGGCACAGCTGTATATGATGAGCGCTGAAGGCGGAGAAGCGAGAAAACTGACTGATATCCCGTATGGCGTGTCAAAGCCAATATGGTCCCCGGATGGCGAATCGATTCTGGTCACTGTCAGTTTAGGAGAGGGAGAAAGCATTGATGACCGAGAAAAAACAGAGCAGGACAGCTATGAACCTGTTGAAGTGCAAAGCCTCTCCTACAAACGGGACGGCAAAGGGCTGACGAGAGGCGTGTATGCCCAGCTTGTGCTTGTCAGCGTAAAGTCGGGTGAGATGAAGGAGCTGACAAGTCACAAAGCTGATCATGGTGATCCTGCTTTTTCTCCTGACGGCAAATGGCTTGTTTTCTCAGCTAATTTAACTGAAACAGATGATGCCAGCAAGCCGCATGATGTTTACATGATGTCATTGGAGTCTGGAGATCTTAAGCAGGTTACACCTCATCGCGGCTCATTCGGATCTAGTTCATTTTCACCAGACGGAAGGTATCTTGCTTTGCTTGGAAATGAAAAGGAATATAAGAATGCAACGCTCTCAAAGGCGTGGCTCTATGATATCGAACAAGGCCGCCTCACATGTCTGACTGAGATGCTGGACGTTCATTTAGCGGATGCGCTGATTGGAGATTCATTGATCGGTGGTGCTGAACAGCGCCCGATTTGGACAAAGGACAGCCAAGGGTTTTATGTCATCGGCACAGATCAAGGCAGTACGGGCATCTATTATATTTCGATTGAAGGCCTTGTGTATCCAGTTCGCCTGGAAAAAGAGTACATCAATAGCTTTTCTCTTTCACCTGATGAACAGCACTTTATTGCCAGTGTGACAAAGCCGGACAGACCGAGTGAGCTTTACAGTATCCCGCTTGGACAGGGAGAGAAACAGCTGACTGGCGCGAATGACAAGTTTGTCAGTGAGCATATGATATCAATACCTGAAGAGATTCAATATGCTACAGAAGACGGCGTGACGGTGAACGGCTGGCTGATGAAGCCTGCACAAATGGAAGGTGAGACAACATATCCACTTATTCTCAACATACACGGCGGTCCGCATATGATGTACGGACATACATATTTTCATGAGTTTCAGGTGCTGGCGGCGAAAGGATACGCGGTCGTTTATATCAATCCGAGAGGAAGCCACGGCTACGGGCAGGAATTTGTGAATGCGGTCAGAGGGGATTATGGAGGAAAGGATTATGACGATGTGATGCAAGCTGTGGATGAGGCTATCAAGCGAGATCCGCATATTGATCCTAAGCGGCTCGGTGTCACGGGCGGAAGCTACGGAGGTTTTATGACCAACTGGATCGTCGGGCAGACGAACCGCTTTAAAGCTGCCGTTACCCAGCGCTCGATATCAAACTGGATCAGCTTTCACGGCGTCAGTGATATCGGCTATTTCTTTACAGACTGGCAGCTTGAGCATGACATGTTTGAGGACACAGAAAAGCTCTGGGACCGGTCTCCTTTAAAATACGCAGCAAACGTGGAGACACCGCTTTTGATTCTGCATGGCGAGCGGGATGACCGATGCCCGATCGAGCAGGCGGAGCAGCTGTTTATCGCTCTGAAAAAAATGGGCAAGGAAACCATGCTTGTCCGGTTTCCGAATGCATCGCACAATTTGTCACGCACCGGACACCCAAGACAGCGGATCAAGCGCCTGAATTATATCAGCTCATGGTTTGACCAATATCTCTAATAAAAAAAGCCAGGCTGATCAAATATCCGCCTGGCTGCTTTATTAAAAGACTTGTTCTACTTCAACGACACCCGGCACTTCTTCTAGAAGAGCGCGCTCAATTCCGGCTTTCAGCGTAATTGTTGAACTTGGGCAGCTGCCGCATGCGCCTAGAAGACGAAGCTTAACGATACCTTCATCTACGTCTACAAGCTCACAGTCACCGCCGTCACGAAGTAAAAACGGACGAAGTTTGTCCAGTACTTCCTGCACCTGTTCTTTCATTTCAACTTCAGTCATGACATTCGCTCCTTTCGTCGTCATAAAACCATTATATTCAGTGTAACAATAAAAATCTATTGTTTGGTTTGCAAAGTTGCTCTCTCTATTATAGCACATTCAGACTTCAACACAAAAACGGTTTTTTTCTATAAAAACGTCCTTTGGCTCTGTATACTTAAAAGAAAGGACTTACATAGGAGAAGGGGGCGTTTACAAGTGATGAAACCAGTCATGCTAAGCGTGTACGGGGCAGAGACCGTTTGTGCGAGCTGTGTCAATATGCCGACAGCCAAGGATACATACGAGTGGCTTGAGGCTGCGCTGAAAAGAAAATATCCAAATCAGCCTTTTGAGATGCAGTACATCGATATTCATGAGCCGCCTGACAATGAACATGCGAAAGAGCTTGCGGAAAAAATCAGAAATGACGAGTATTTTTATCCGCTTGTTCTCGTAGAAGACAAAATTGTCGGTGAAGGCAATCCAAAATTAAAAGACGTTTATGAGGAAATGGAGAAGCATGGGTATACAGAAAACCGCTGACTTGATCAGCGGTTCTTCTCTATCATTAACCGTTATGGTGTTTATACATCCACAGCAAGCCGGATTTCAGCATACGCGGAACACGGCCGATCAGCGGACGGTCAGCAACAAGCCCGAAGCCGGCTTTTTTTCCGAGTGAACCGAGGACGCCTTTCAGCTTAAACTGCGGCATTGATTCAGGCAGGGCTTCTCCATTCCAGCGTTTTTGCAAGATTTGGACAATCTGCTCTGCTTGAGCCTCTGCCAGCTGGGCGCTCGGCGCATGAGGAAGGCTGGCGCAATCGCCGACAACGTACAGATGTTCATCACCTGGAAGATTGTGATGAGGCGTTAATACAATACGCCCTTGTGCGTCCTTCTCCACATCTAAGTCTCTGACGACTTTGTTTGGCTGGATGCCGGCTGTCCACACGATGGCGTCTGCAGAAATCGGATCATCGTGGTTATACACAACGCCTTCTTCTACTTTTGTGATATTTGCCCTGTTAATAATGCGGACACCGTGCTCTTCGAACCATTTTTGCACATATTTGCTTAAACGCTCGGGAAAGCTTGATAAAATGAGATTACCGCGGTCGAACAAAATAATGTTCAGGTCATCACGGCTTTCTCTCAATTCACTTGCAAGCTCAACGCCGCTTAAGCCCGCTCCGACAATGGCGACGGTGGCATTAGCGCTCAGATTATTCAGCTTTTGGTAGGTTTCGCGGGACTGATCGATGGTTTGAATACTGTAGGTGAATTCAGGCGCTCCCGGCACGTTGTGATATTTATCCTCACAGCCGAGCCCGATTACGGCGTCATCGTAAGAAATCGGTTCACGATCTTGGAACAGCACTTGTTTTTGTACAATATCAATTGATGTGATATCACCGTATTGGACATCCAGGCGAGGGTGCTCTGGGAATGACACTCTGATATGATGGTCAGAAATTGTGCCTGCGGCAAGGGCATAATATTCTGTTTTCAAGCAGTGATAAGGATTTCTGTCAATTAACGTGATTGAAACATCATCAGGCAGCTGGTTTGGCAATAAGCGATGAAGAACACGCATGTTCCCGTAACCTCCGCCGATCAAGACCAATTTTTTCATTTGAATTCCCCTTTAATCCGAAGAGTATGATAGATACATTGAAGAAAATACGAACTATGTAAAATAACATCTAGAATTATATCGAATTTGATCTAAAATCACAATAATAGTTTCAAAATAACCTACAATTTAGCCTGAAAACACAAATTAGTAAAACGTTATTTGAGAAATAATATGTTACGATAATAAATTTTGAATCATCCGTTGTCTTTGACGAATAGTGAAAAATTCGCGATAATGGACATATGTGAGGTGAAACCGCATGAATCCAATGATTGAATTTTGTGTCAGCAATCTGGCTCACGGCTCTCAGGAAGCCCGGGCGATTTTGGAGAAGGATCCCAACCTTGATGTCCTTGAATATGGCTGCTTAAGCTACTGCGGGACATGCATGGAATCGCTTTTCGCTCTGGTAAACGGAGAAGTCGTCATGGGTGAAACGCCTGCTGAGCTTGTTGAGAATATATATACCTTTATTGAAGAAAATCCAATGTTTTAAAGAAAAGGGCCTGGACAGGCCCTTTTTTATTTTGCCGTACAAAAGAACTAAAAAAATGTGTAGACATCAAAAAATATTATTGTTATCGTATAAAAGATATTTTTTTAAATAAAATTTAAGAGGTGTACGAGTATTCATGAATGTTCTGTGGGGGCTGCTGGGCGCAGTTGCGATCATTGCTATCGCGTTTTTATTTTCAGAAAAGAAAAGCAATATTAAGATAAGAACCGTCATCGTTGGTTTATGCACACAGGTGGCGTTTGGATACATCGTGTTGAAATGGGAAGCGGGACGCGCTGTTTTTTTATGGTTTTCAAGCCGTGTACAGCTTCTGATTGACTATGCGAATGAAGGCATCAGTTTTATTTTTGGACCGCTTCTAAAGGTCGGAGACAGTCCGGCATTTGCATTAAGTGTACTGCCCGTTATCATTTTCTTCTCAGCACTGATTGCAGTTTTATATCATTTGAAAATCATGCAGCTCGTTTTCCGTGTCATTGGCGGCGGATTGTCGAAGCTCCTTGGAACAAGCAAAACGGAATCTCTGGCGGCTGCTGCCAATATTTTTGTAGGACAATCAGAATCTCCGTTAGTGATCAAACCCCTGATTGCCGGGCTGACGCGCTCTGAGTTGTTTACGATTATGACGAGCGGTCTATCGGCAGTAGCGGGATCTACCTTGTTTGGGTACGCGCTTCTCGGTATTCCGATTGAATACTTGCTGGCGGCCAGCTTTATGGCTGCTCCAGCTGGACTAGTCTTTGGTAAATTGATTATACCCGAAACGGAAAAAACGCAAACCGTAAAAAGCGATTTCAAAATGGATGAAGGCGAAGGCGCAGCCAATGTCATTGACGCAGCTGCAAAGGGAGCGTCAACAGGACTGCAAATTGCGTTAAACGTTGGGGCGATGCTGCTTGCGTTCGTTGCGTTAATCGCTGTAGTAAACGGTATTCTCGGCGGGGCTTTCGGCTTGTTCGGTTTAAAAGGCGTAACATTAGAATCCATTCTCGGCTATGTGTTTTCTCCTATCGCCTTTTTGATTGGCGTGCCTTGGCATGAAGCATTGCAGGCGGGAAGCTATATCGGCCAGAAATTGGTGCTGAATGAGTTTGTCGCTTATTCTAACTTCGGTCCGCACATCGGCGAGTTTTCTAAGAAAACTGCTACCATTATCAGTTTCGCGTTATGCGGATTCGCCAATTTTTCATCAATTGCGATTATGCTTGGTACGCTGGGCGGATTAGCGCCCAGCCGCCGTTCAGATATCGCACGTCTCGGCCTGAAGGCTGTTCTTGCAGGAACATTAGCCAATCTGCTCAGCGCAGCCATTGCCGGCATGTTTATATAAACGATAAAAGCTCCTTGCGTCAGTGCAAGGAGCTTTTATGTATGAAAAACGGGGGATAATTGTATTGTGTCCGCTTATAATAGCTTTTATACTAAGAAAAAGAAAAAAAAGTTGGAGGCACCTATGAACTCATTTCGATTTACCAAAATGCACGGCCTGGGAAACAGTTATATTTATGTGAATCAATTTGAAGAACAGCTTCCAGAAGAAAAACTGTCAGAGATTGCAATTCAGGTTTCTTCTGTTTATACAGGGATCGGATCGGACGGAATGATCCTGATATGCCCATCAGACCAAGCGCCTGTCAAAATGCGGATTTTTAATAATGACGGGTCTGAAGGGAAAAACTGCGGCAATGGCCTGCGCTGTGTCGCAAAATACGCATATGAGCATAAACTGGTTGAGGAAACATCTTTTCTGATTGAAACTCTCTCCGGGCTTGTAAAAGCGGAGGTTCAAGTCGAAAACGGAAAAGTGAATGTGGTCACTGTCGATATGGGCGAACCGCGCTTGACAAAATCCGAGCTTCCGATGCTTAACGGCGGGGAAGAGCACACAATCAATGAAACGATGGCATTTGGTGAAGTAGAACTAACAGGCACTGCCGTTTCAATGGGAAATCCGCATATCGTTTTTCCGATCGCAGACATTGAACAGGCACCCTTAACGACACTGGGGCCGGTGATTGAGAAAGATCCGAGATTTCCGGAAGGCATCAATGTGGAATTCGTTGAAACCGTGAATGAACAAGAATTGCATTTCCGCGTCTGGGAACGGGGATCAGGGATTACTCAGGCATGCGGGACAGGAGCATGTGCAGCGGCCGTCGCATCTGTCTTAAACGGCGTATCAAAGCGAAATCAAGACATCACGGTGCATTTAGCAGGCGGGGATTTGGTGATAAACTGGAAAGATAACGGTCATGTAATGATGACAGGGCCGGCTGAAACCGTTTGTGAGGGTGTCTATTTCTTGTAAAACACCTTGTTTGAGAATTGGAACGATCATGTTTATAATAAAAGACAGCAACCGGTTTTTAAAAGGAGGTTCACAATGATGAGCAACCCGGTAACAATTACAGAAGCAGCAGCTTTGCATATAAAAGATATGATGAAAGAGCATGAAGAAGAAAACGCGTTTCTGCGTGTAGGCGTCAAAGGCGGCGGCTGCAGCGGACTTTCTTACGGCATGGGCTTTGAGCATGAAAAGAGTGAATCAGACAGTGTGTTTGATCAGCACGGCATCACTGTTCTAGTTGACAAAGAAAGCCTTGACATCATGAACGGCACCGTGATTGATTATAAACAATCCATGCTCGGCGGCGGCTTCACCATCGACAATCCAAACGCCATCGCTTCATGCGGCTGCGGTTCTTCGTTCAGAACAGCAACGAATGCAGGCAAGCCTGAAGAGTGCTAGGCACTAAAAACGGATAGCAACTATTAATGACGCTTTTCTTAGCGATAAATCATCGTTAAGGGAGGCGTTTTTATTATGGGGAAATGATGCAGAGAGTTCCGGGGACTTCGGCAAGAGAAACGCTGCTTTGTTGTTTGATTTTTGTTGTAAATACAGCAAAGTTACGCTATATTTAATGCGGAGTATATTTTATTGCATTTACAACAAAAACATGATAGGGAGTTGGTGATGAAGAAGATTTTTGGACTGGTAACAAGGCCAGTATCTGTTCCGTGTTTAAATATATAAAAGGGACACTAGACAATTGAATTTAAAATAAAGGGGCTGAATCCGAACAATGAGTGTAAAAATGAAAAAATGCAGCCGGGAAGATTTACAAACACTTCAACAATTGAGTATTGAAACATTCAATGACACTTTTAAGGAACAGAACTCACCTGAAAATATGAAAGCCTATTTAGAAAGCGCATTTAACACTGAGCAGCTGGAAAAAGAGTTATCCAATATGTCTTCGCAATTCTTTTTTATTTACTTTGATCATGAAATCGCTGGATATGTAAAAGTCAATATCGATGATGCTCAGTCTGAAGAAATGGGTGCTGAATCACTTGAAATCGAGAGAATTTATATAAAGAACAGCTTTCAAAAACATGGGCTTGGCAAACATCTGCTGAATAAAGCGATAGAAATTGCGCTGGAACGTAATAAAAAGAACATTTGGCTAGGTGTGTGGGAAAAAAATGAAAATGCCATCGCCTTTTATAAGAAAATGGGGTTTGTTCAGACCGGCGCCCACTCTTTTTATATGGGTGATGAAGAGCAAACGGATTTAATCATGGCTAAAACACTCATATAACATTTTTCGAAGGGTGGATGATGATGTATATTCCAAAATATTTTAAGGTCACAAATGCTGAAGAAATTTGGAATTTTGTACAAGAAAACTCCTTTGGTACGGTTGTCACAACAGAACAAGGAAAACCAATTGCCACACATTTGCCGTTAGGATTCAATAAAAAAGACGATCATTACTATATTACGGGGCATTTCGCTTATGGAAATCCTCAGTGGAGAACGTTTGAAGCCTGTGAAGATGTGCTTGTGATGTTTCAGGGACCGCACGCTTATATTTCTTCTTCCTGGTATTCGCGCGAAAATGTTCCGACGTGGAATTATCAGGCTGTCCACATGTATGGAAAAGCAAGTATGTTAGAGAAAGATGAATTAGCAGAAGAATTAACAATCATGCTGGAGAAATACGAAAAACATCGTGACAATCCTGTTTTATGGGATAAGCTTTCTCCAAAACTCTTAGAACGTGAATTGAAAGGTATCGTTGGATTTAAGATTAAGGTGGAAGACATTCAAGCGGCATATAAATTAAGCCAGAACCGAAATGAAACGGATTATATGAACATCATTGAACAGTTGCAAAATGAAGAAAATCCAAATGCAAAACAAATGGCAGAACTGATGGAAAATAAATTCAAAAAGCAAATATAAGCTTACTTTGCTGAAGAAGTAGCAGAAAACGCCAACTCAAGCGGAGAACCGCTGACTTGGCGTTTTTTTATGATTAATATTTATCCCCATTAAAAATGGAATTCTTCACAATCACATAATCCACATTGCGGATGGCGTCAAGCTTTGTTCCGCCTGCATAAGAAATAGAAGATTGAAGATCCTGCTCCATTTCAATCAGTGTATCCTTGATTGAGCCTTTATGCTCCACATGCATTTTTTTGCCTTCGACATTTTTCTTTTCGCCTTTTTGGAATTCAGAGGCTGAGCCGAAGTACTCCTTGTAAAGCTTTCCGTCTTTTTCGATCGTTTGGCCTGGCGATTCTTCGTGTCCGGCAAATAGTGAACCGATCATGACCATCGTTGCGCCGAATCGGATTGATTTTGCGATGTCACCATGGGTGCGGATGCCGCCATCCGCGATAATCGGTTTGCTGGCAGCCTTGGCACACCAGCGCAGCGCTGCTAATTGCCAGCCGCCTGTGCCGAAGCCGGTTTTGATTTTCGTAATACATACTTTTCCCGGTCCGATGCCGACTTTAGTGGCATCCGCTCCCGCATTTTCAAGCTCTCTGACTGCTTCTGGCGTTCCGACGTTGCCAGCAATAACAAAGCTGTCCGGCAAATGTTTTTTAAGGTGCTGGATCATTTCAATGACAGCATTTGAGTGCCCGTGAGCAATGTCAATTGTCACGTATTCAGGAGTCAGATTTTCTTCTGCCAGCTGGCGGACAAATTCATACTCCTCATCTTTGACGCCCACGCTGATAGAAGAGAATAACCCGCGTGCGTTCATATCTTTAATAAAATCAATCCGATTTTCAGGTTCAAATCGGTGCATCACATAAAAGTAGCCATTTTCGGCTAATGAAATCGCTAGTTTTTCATCTATAATCGTCTGCATATTGGCAGGGACGACGGGCAATTTAAATGTACGTCCGCCTAAACGTACGGATGTATCACATTCTGAACGGCTATTTACAATGCATTTTGCAGGAATTAGCTGAATATCTTCGTAATCAAATACGTTTTCCATGGTTTTCACTCCTAAAAACGAATATTTAAAAGTATAATATATGAAATGTTCGCCTTCTATAATGTACTCTGTTTTATTTAGGATGTCAAACATTATGATTTGCTGGCAGGTGTGGTGCAAGTGCCGAAGCTTGTCATGCAGGGTGAGTTTAGGTATCATAGTTTTAACGAATGGTCTTAGAGAGCGGATCAAAACGCGAATGATATACGTTCAGCAAAGCTTGGTCGTTCAGCACCAGGCTTTCTTTATGGCATGGACATGGGAAAGGAGCGAATAAGATGGCCCAAAACGAAGAAAAAACACCGAAGTCCCAAAAGATTCAGGACCGCATTATTATGGCAATGATCTGGGTAGTCGCAGCCCTTTTGATTGCGCTGGTTGTAGGAACTGCATTGAATTATATAAATATCTTCAAATAAAAAAGGAGCTGTGTCGCAGACACAAGCTCCTTTTTTATTATTTATTTTCAAAAAGACTTGTTGAGTGAAGAGGCTGTACGCGGGCTTTCGGGTCCATGTAAGCCTTGGCGTTGTTCACTGCTGTCGGTGCCTCACCGAAGCCGCTGGCAATCAGGTTGACTTTTCCTTCATATGTACAAATGTCACCTGCTGCAAAGAAGCCTTCGATATTTGTTTCCATTGTTGATTTCACGACAATGGAATTTTTCTCGATGTCCAGGCCCCAGTTTTTGATCGGTCCAAGAGATGAAACGAAACCGTAGTTGACGATTAAGTCATCAATTTCTAAAATCTCTTTGCGGTCGCCTTTCACTTCTTCAAGCACTAGCTGTTCGATTTTGTCTTCGCCGATCAGCTCCGCAGGGACGAATGGTGTCAGGACATTAACCTTCGACGCATGAAGGTTTTCCACACTGTGCTCGTGCGCACGGAACTTGTCACGGCGGTGAATGATCGATACTTCTTTTGCGATCGGCTCAAGCATAAGCGCCCAGTCAACCGCGGAATCTCCACCGCCAAGGATCGCAACGCGTCTGCCGGCAAATTTTTGCAGATCATCAACGAAGTAATGGAGGTTTTTGCCTTCATACTGCTCGGCATTTTCAAGTTCCAGCTTTCTCGGTTTGAATGCGCCGTTTCCTGCAGTGATGATGACCGTTTTAGAGTAGTGGGTTTCTTCATTTGTTACAAGCTTAAACACGCCGTCCGCTTGTTTCTCAACAGATTCAACCGCTTGCTCCAGACAAATGGTTTGGTCGAATTTTGCCATTTGCTCTTTTAGGTTATTGATAAGCTCTTGCGCACGGATTTTCGGGAATCCCGCTACATCATATATATACTTCTCAGGGTATAGGGCGCTAAGCTGTCCGCCGAGCTGAGGCAGGCTTTCGATAATTTTGACGCTTGCCTGTCTCATCCCGCCGTAAAAAGCGGTGAATAAGCCGACCGGTCCCCCGCCTATAATTGTAATATCATAAACCTTTGTATCCTCTCGCATACGAAAATTGCCTCCTAAATGAAAATTGTTATTAATTATACCATATTGCCGTTCAAATTGACGAGTCAGCAGAAAAAATCGTAAGGATCTAACGTGCCCATCCGTTCTTGAAAATATTTCCGCAGGCCGCTACGATAATAACCAAATGAAATGATCTTTTTCTGAATGTTTCTTGGGCCAGCCGGATAAACATGATAATAGTGCTACGGGTAAGGACTTCACAAAAAACTTTTCAATATATTTCATAAAATCCCGCCAATAAGCTGAAGCTAACACAAATGATGATTTTATTATGGGTCTAACAAAAGCAAAAAAAGAGAAGGTGGATGTGATGGCATTGAATAAGCCCAAAATCGTGATTTTAGGTGCAGGATATGGCGGATTGATGACGGTGACAAGGCTGACGAAGTATGTCGGGCCGAATGATGCTGACATTACGCTTGTAAATAAACACAATTATCATTATGAAACGACATGGATGCATGAAGCGAGCGCGGGTACGCTCCATCATGACCGCTGCCGTTATCAGATAAAAGACGTAATCAACCAGTCACGGGTGAATTTTGTACAGGATACCGTAAAGGCAATCAAAATTGATGAGAAAAAAGTTGTGCTTGCGAATGGAGAACTGCAGTACGATTATTTAGTCATCGGGCTCGGCGCCGTGCCTGAAACGTTTGGCATTAAAGGCTTAAAAGAATATGCGTTTCCGATTGCCAACATCAACACGTCGCGCCTGCTGCGGGAACATATTGAGCTGCAGTTTGCGACTTACAATACGGAAGCGGAAAAACGGCCGGACAGGTTAACGATCGTTGTTGGCGGTGCCGGATTTACGGGAATTGAATTTCTTGGCGAACTGGCTGCTCGCGTGCCGGAGCTCTGTAAGGAATATGACGTTGACAGAAGCCTTGTCCGCATCATTTGTGTGGAAGCAGCGCCGACCGTTTTGCCGGGCTTTGATCCGGAACTTGTTGACTATGCCGTACATTATCTTGAAGAAAACGGAGTTGAGTTCAAGATCGGCACGGCTGTACAAGAATGTACACCGGAAGGAGTCAGAGTCGGCAAAAAAGATGAGGAACCAGAGCAGATCAAATCGCAAACCGTTGTTTGGGCGGCAGGTGTCCGCGGCCATCCGATTGTGGAGGAAGCCGGTTTTGAAAATATGCGCGGCCGGGTGAAAGTCAACCCTGATCTTCGCGCCCCAGGACATGACAATGTCTTTATTCTCGGCGACAGCTCGCTGTTTATGAATGAAGATACAGAGCGCCCGTATCCGCCGACTGCGCAAATTGCAATGCAGCAGGGCATAACGGTCGCTAAAAACCTTGGCAGGCTTATTAAAGGCGGAGAGCTTGAGGAATTCAAGCCGGACATTAAGGGTACAGTGGCTTCTCTTGGCGAGCATAACGCGGTTGGGGTTGTTTATGGCAGAAAGCTGAAAGGCACGCCTGCTTCGTTTATGAAAAAAGTCATTGATAACCGCTCACTGTTTATGATTGGCGGACTCGGACTGACATTGAAAAAAGGCAAGTTCAAGTTTTTCTAAAAACCCGCGGAAGCGGGTTTTCTTTATTAAAAAACGCCAAAATAAAAAGAGAACGAGAGGAAAACAAGTATGTTTCCGCTTACATCAAAAGATTTGTCACATGATCTGACTTTATTGTTGACAGCTTGATATGGTATATTATCAGAAAATTAAGAAAAAGGGTGATGATTAGATGAAAACTGCAACGACAACCGCTTCACATGCATGCCCATTTTGTTCAGGAAAAGGATATTTTCAATTGATTCTCGGTGGTTCAGAGACTTGTCCGTCTTGCCAGGGGACAGGAAAAGACAGTCATTCTTTTTCCAGCCGTTGACTTTATTTCCACCCCCGCGTTACACTAAAAACAACGCAGGGGGGTGGAATAGGTTGATTAGTCTGCCAGTCGTAATCATCTCAATTGTTTTGTTTTTTGTCTTGTTTTTTGGAATCGGTTTCTTATTAAACATGCTGCTGAGAATGTCTTGGATTATGGCTGTGATTTATCCGATTGTATGCCTTTTCATTATCAGCAAAGAAAAGCTGATCAGCTATGTCCAGTCGCCGGGAGAATCCTTTGCCAGCCTGTTTCATCGTGTCTTATCATTAGCGGCTGCCGATGTGCTGATTTTAGTCAGCGGTTTGGCCGGCGCCATCGTGTCCGGTATAGCGATCAACATGCTCAGAAAAAGAGGATATCAAATGTTTTAAATGCCGCTTTCTTCTAAAGAAAGCTTTTTTTATGCGTTCAGCTCATTCATCATTTTGAATAATGCTCTCTCCACTTGGGAACAATGATTCGGAGGAGAGGTGAATGATGTGAATATGATCAGACGTTTGCTGATGACCTGTTTATTTCTGCTTGCATTTGGCACGACATTTTTATCAGTGTCAGGAATTGAAGCGAAGGACTTGTCAAAATGGGTGCAGGAACATCAGGAAAAGCACTTGAAGCATGCAGGACTGACATTAAAAGCATTGCAGCAGAAACAAACACAAACCACGTCCGCGGCTGAGGATAAGACAAAACCGTTAGAAGAGGCATTTGATTGGGATGAATATCCAGTCCAAAGAGTAACAGCAACAGGCTACACAGCAGGAGCTGAGTCGACGGGCAAAAATCCCGGTGATCCATTATACGGGCTTACATATTCAGGTGTGAAAGTGAAACGGGATTTATATTCCACGGTTGCTGCTGACCCGTCCGTTTTCCCGATCGGAACAATTTTATTCATTCCGAACTACGGTCTCGGAGTTGTGGCCGACACAGGATCGGCTATTAAGGGTAACCGCCTTGATCTGTACTTTGAGACAGTCAAAGATGTATACAATGAATGGGGCAAAAAAACCCTTGATGTATATGTGATTAAAAAGGGAACGGGAAAGATTACCGAGGATGAGCTTGAGAAGCTCAATGAAACAAAATCTTTGCAAGTGTTCAGAAATCAATATAAAACTGTGAAAGAATAAAACGCTCCAGCGAAAGCAGGAGCGTTTTTTTACATGAAAAAGTAAGCGAGTACCAATGTCAGTAAAATACCTGTTAGTCCTCCGAAAAAGACTTCGATCGGCTGATGTCCGAGAAGCTCTTTCAGCTTTTTTTGCTTTTCTTTCTCTGCAGCCTTAGGGAAGTCCTTCGCTTCATTTACGAAACGGTTAAAATCAATGACAAGCTTATTAATGACTGTTGCCTGCTCACCGGCGTGACGTCTGACGCCAGTTGCGTCAAACATGGTTATGACGGCGAAAATGGCGGAAACCGCAAAGAGTGAGGAGTCTAATCCATGCTCCAAGGCTACGCCTGTTGAAAGTGCAGTGACCGCTGCGGAGTGAGAGCTCGGCATGCCGCCTGTGCTTGTGACCAGCGACCAGTCCAGTTTTCTGGACACGATAAACTGTATGGGCACTTTGATGACCTGAGCAAAAATAATTGCGGCCAGGCTTGATAATAAAGGAAAATTCGTTAAAAGTTCCATCGGCGACATCCTTTCTATTTGAAAAATCCTTCGTGTTTCAAAAGAAAAAAGCAAGTCTTAGACTGTTGTTTGTTAAAATAAGTATAGTGGAAAGAATGTTTTTCCTATTATACCATTGTTCATTACAAATACCCATTACGTTAGGAGTGTAAGCCTCATGTTTTATGCGGTTCAACAATCAGAGCATACAGAAACCCTTGTGGTCGGGCTTTTTCAAAAAAGCCAGCTGACAGGAAAAGCGTTGGAAATTGATGAAATGCTCGAAGGCCATCTGACACAGCTTTTAAAAGAGGGTGATGTCTCTGCGAAACCGAATCAAGTATCAAAAGTATTCCCTCCATCTTCTGCGGGTATGAAACGGATTTATTTCGTTGGTCTGGGGAGAGAAGCAAATTATTCGTTTGAACAGGCGAAGGAACGTTTTGCTCATGTTTTTCAAGCCATTCATAAAGATCGAAAACAAGAAACTGCTGTCCTGCTTGATACGTTTATTTCGGAAGACGTGCCTCCAGCCGATGCCGCTCATGCTTTAGCTGAGAGCTGCCTGCTTGCTTCCTATGAGGTGCAGGATTATAAGCACAAATCAAATGAGCCTGACAAACAAATTGAAGCCGTGTATGTTGTAACAGATGAAGATACACAGGAAGTGCAGGCGGGGCTTCGCGTCGGCCAGGCATACGGACAAGGGACAAATTCGGCTAGAACGCTTGTGAATATGCCGGGAAACATGCTGACAGCGACTGACCTTGCTTCGTATGCTGAAGAGCTTGCGGCGAAATATGATTTTGAGTGTGAAATATTGGAGAAATCAGAGATGGAAGAGCTCGGTATGGGCGGAATACTTGCGGTAAACCAAGGCTCCACCGAACCGCCGAAAATGATTGTGTTAAAATACCAGGGCAAAAAGGAATGGGAAAACGTCGTTGGACTAGTCGGGAAAGGAATTACCTTTGACACAGGCGGCTACTCCATTAAAACGAAATCTGGAATTGTCGGCATGAAATCAGATATGGGAGGAGCAGCTGCGGTTCTCGGCGCTATGGAAACGATCGGAGAGCTTCGTCCTGAGCAAAACGTGCTGTGCGTTATTCCATCAACCGATAATATGATCTCCGGCGGGGCCATGAAGCCGGATGACGTGATCGTATCTTTAAGCGGAAAAACAATAGAAATCCTTAATACGGATGCTGAAGGAAGGCTAGTGCTTGCAGATGGCATTACATACGCGAAACAGCATGGCGCGTCAGTTCTTGTCGATGTAGCTACGCTTACCGGCGGCGTCGTTGTGGCATTAGGAACAGAAACAACCGGTGCAATGACAAATGATCAAAGCTTTTACCAGCAGGTAGCTGATGCTGCACAAGAGTGCGGAGAGGCGATCTGGCAGCTGCCGATAACAGAGAAGGATAAAAAACGCGTGAAAAGCAGCCAAATGGCGGATCTCAACAATTCACCGGGACGCGAGGGACATGCGATTATGGCAGGAACGTTTCTTGGTGAATTCGCTGAGTCAACACCTTGGGTTCACCTTGATATTGCAGGAACAGCGACTGCCAATAAAGCAACCTGCTTCGGGCCGGCCGGGGCTACTGGCGTTATGGCAAGAACACTGGCTACACTTGCGGAGCGATTTACATTGGAAGAAGATAAAAACGAGTAATGAAAAATCCCTGCTGTATGATGCGGCAGGGATTTTTTCTTCCGAAATCTTTAGTTGACTAAAGTGGATCGGTTATGATACGATACGTTCGTACTTTATTTATCTACTACATTAGCAAACTAAAGGATTTTTGGAGGGGTATCATCATGAATGCAGTCGTCATCGCAGTCCTGCTTATGCTTGTATTAAGCCTGCTGCGTGTCAATATTGTTATCGCATTAATTATAGGCGCCTTGGCCGGCGGGTTAACAGGCGGGCTCGGTCTTGGCGAAACGGTTAAAGCTTTCACAGACGGTCTCGGCGGAAATGCCACCGTTGCAGTCAGCTATGCCATGCTTGGCGCGTTTGCCGCCGCTTTGACGAAAACGGGTCTTCCGGACGCAATGGTGGAAGCCTCCGTTAAATTAATCGGAAATAAAGAAGATTCTCGAAAAAAAGCACTGTCTAAGGTGCTGATTGTGCTGATTATTTTAATTGTATCTTGTTTTTCGCAAAACGTCGTTCCGGTTCACATCGCGTTTATCCCGGTGCTGATTCCGCCGCTTTTGAAAATCTTTAATGAACTTGAAATGGACCGCCGTCTGATTGCGTGTGTAATTACATTTGGCTTAACGGCTCCTTATATTTTGCTTCCGGTCGGTTTCGGCCAAATCTTCCAAGGCATGCTGAAGGACAATATGGCGGATGCCGGGTTAAACGTTCCGCTTGCTGACATTCCGTACGCACTGATTATTCCAGTTGCAGGTATGGTTGTCGGCCTTATTTTATCAGTGATCGTATACCGTAAACCGAAACAATATGAAACAAAAGACATTTCAGGTGCAGAAGCATCGCCATATACGAGAAAAAGCATTGGTATCGCGGTTCTAGCCATTGTTGTGTCACTCGGCGTCCAGCTTTACTTATCTCAGACTTTGGGAGTAGAAGGAATGATTATGGGGGCGCTCGCTGGTCTGATTGTTCTGTTTGTCAGCGGTGTGATGAAGCGTGATGAAGCGGACTCACTGATTACTGATGGAATGGTTTTAATGGCCTTTATCGGCTTTGTCATGCTTGTTGCAGCCGGATTTTCAAACGTATTGACGAAAACCGGAGATGTCGAGTCACTGGTCAAAACGTCAGCTGGTTTTATCGGACACAGTCAGTCCTTGGGCGCATTGCTGATGCTCATTGTCGGCTTATTAATTACAATGGGGATCGGATCTTCTTTTGCGACGATTCCTGTTATCACAACCATTTTCGTGCCTCTATGCATGCAGCTTGGATTCAGCCCGATGGCAACGATTGCGATTATCGGAGCTGCTGCTGCCCTCGGCGATGCCGGTTCACCTGCCAGTGACAGTACGCTTGGGCCGACTTCAGGTTTGAGTGCGGACGGCCAGCATCACCACATTTGGGATACTTGTGTGCCGACGTTTATATTTTATAATATTCCGCTTGTCATCTTTGGCTGGATTGCAGCGCTTGTTTTATAGGAAAAAGGCTCCCCTTTACTGGGGAGCCTTTTCTCGTTATGATAAAAAAACGTTTACGTAGATGATATGTGATTTCTGTTAAAGCCGGTTGCTTTATGAATAGAGCGGTAGATTGCTGGTGCGATAAACGACAGTATCACAGCCAGCGCTGTATCTTTTACCATAAACCAAATCATAAAGCCCCAAGCCGTGCCGTAGCTCACTGGCGTATGAATCCACAGCTTCAGTGCAAGATACATATAGGTAGTGCCGATGAGATACATGATCGCCGTTCCGATAAGTGAAGCAATGAGAAATCGAATTTTACTTGGCTGAATGTTTCGTTCTAAAAACCACCCCGCTGCAAATGCTGCCGGAATGTATGAGATAATAAACCCGCCGCTTTTCCCTGCAAACGGTGCGAAGCCTGCTGAAAATTGAGCAAACACAGGCGCTCCGGCCAATCCGACAAGTGCATATACAATCATGGCAATCGCTGCTCGTTTGCTGCCAAGAAGCAAAGCTGCCAAGAGACAGAAAAACGGCTGCATCGAAAGCGGAATGCCAGCTACTTGTAAAAAGGGTGCTACTGATGTAATGTTGGCCCCGACAGCCATAAGTGCGGCGAACATGCCAATCAGCGCCATATCTCCCGCACGAAGTTTACGTTGTTTCATCGTTGTTCCCCCTTAGGTTGACATACACAATCATAGAGTAATAAAGAACAAAAAGATTGTCAACATGATTTTAAATTAGGTTAACAAAAAGGAGGCCCATATGTATTTCGGAAAAACAAGACAGTCCGATCAATCTGGAAGAGTGCCGCCAAATCAAAACGTCACCACTTCATTTCCTGTGCTTCATACCGGAGATGTCCCATATTACGAAGATATGACGAAATGGAATCTTCAAGTATACGGTTTGGTTGACCATCCGATGCTGCTAAGCTTTGAAGATGTCAAAGCCTTTCCACGGTATGAATCGAAAAATGACATTCATTGTGTCACGGGATGGTCAAGGCTTGATAATGTGTGGCAAGGCGTGCGGGCTTGTGATATAGCGGAAAAAGCGGGTGTAAAAGAAGAAGCGGGCTACGTCATTTTACATGCTGAAGAGGGCTGGACGACCAATCTGCCGCTTGATGATTTCTTAGCGGAAACTTCCCTTCTGGCTTATGCGCATAATGGCGAACCTTTAACCCCTGAACACGGCTTTCCGCTGCGGGGTGTATTTCCGCATCTGTATTTTTGGAAAAGCGCCAAGTGGCTGCGCGGCATCCAATTTACGAAAGAAAATCACCCTGGCTTTTGGGAGCGGAATGGCTATCACATGAGAGGCGACCCTTGGCAAAATCAAAGGTTTACATGGGATTAAGGTTCTATTTCAAATAGGACAATCCGCATCTTTATTGGGTTTTTACTTCCATATTGATAGTCTGCAGGTACCTTATTTGATCAAGGTGCCTTTTTTATTCGGGAAAAAGTTGACTTTCTTTGGAAGAAAACCTATTATTTGAGGTGTCTAGTTGATAGTGAAAATCATTATCATACATTGCGGTTTAGTTTAAAGAGAGGAATGTCGTACTGCATGAAAGAGCAAACAACAGACCGGACAAATGGCGGGACATCAAACGTATTTACGATTCCTGGTACGGAAGTGCGTATGATGTCTTCACGCAATGAAAACCGTACCTATCACATTTTTATCTCGAAACCTAGTACGCCGCCGCCACCCGCTGGTTATCCTGTGATTTATCTGCTGGATGCCAATTCTGTCTTCGGAACGATGACGGAAGCCGTTCGAATACAGGGACGCCGACCCGAAAAAACCGGGGTGATCCCTGCAGTGATCGTCGGCATTGGCTATGAGACAGCGGAGCCGTTCTCCTCAGCACGCCACCGGGATTTTACAATGCCAACAGCCCAATCGAAGCTGCCGGAAAGGCCCGACGGCAGAGAATGGCCGGAGCATGGCGGAGCGGAGGGCTTTTTCAGATTTATTGAAGAGGATTTAAAACCGGAGATAGAACGAGATTACCAGATTGATAAAAAAAGACAAACAATCTTTGGCCATTCGCTCGGAGGGCTTTTCGTGCTGCAGGTGCTGCTAACAAAGCCCGATGCGTTTCAAACGTATATCGCGGGAAGTCCGTCCATTCATTGGAATAAACCGTTTATTCTCGAGAAAACGGACCATTTCGTCTCTCTCACCAAGAAAAACACTCAGCCTATCAATATCCTGCTTGCCGCAGGAGAATTGGAGCAGCATCATAAAAGCCGGATGAATGATAATGCAAGGGAGCTTTATGAGCGGCTGGCCGTTTTATCTGAACAAGGCATACGAGCAGAATTTTGCGAGTTTTCAGGAGAAGGACATATTTCAGTTCTTCCAGTTTTGGTCAGCCGGGCGCTGCGTTTTGCGCTTCACCCTGACGGACCGCATCTATCAATGGGCTGAGACATACTCAGCCTTGCCCTCTAAAAAAATATTTGTCACTGAAATTATATTTGACTGTCACATGACATTTGGATATGATTATTTTTATAATTGATAATGATAATCATTATCAATGGATTGCGTTTTTCAAGGCGCAGCAGTCTTTTTCGCTGGATGTCTGTTCGGCATTTAGAGCGAAGAAAGGAATTGATGATATGAATGCAAAGAGTATAGAGGGAAAAATTGCTTTTATAACAGGGGCTGCCCAAGGAATAGGCGAAGCTGTTGCGCGGACGCTTGCCAGTCAAGGCGCACATATTGCGGCAGTTGATTATAATCCTGAAAAGCTGGAAAAGGTTGTGAGCAGCCTCAAAGCAGAAGGCCGCCATGCAGAAGCTTTTCCTGCGGATGTGAGAGACAGCGCGGCGATTGATGAGATCACGGCGCGCATCGAACGTGAAATGGGGCCGATTGATATTTTAGTGAATGTAGCGGGTGTCCTTCGCCCGGGACTGATCCATTCGCTTAGCGATGAGGAATGGGAGGCGACGTTCTCAGTGAATTCGACTGGCGTATTTAACGCCTCGCGTTCAGTCAGCAAATATATGATGGACCGAAGATCGGGTTCGATTGTAACAGTCGGATCGAATGCTGCCGGTATACCAAGAACATCTATGGCGGCATATGCGTCTTCAAAGGCTGCGGCTGTGATGTTTACGAAATGCCTTGGCCTTGAGCTTGCAGAATACAATATTCGCTGCAACATTGTATCTCCCGGATCAACGGAAACAGACATGCAGTGGTCATTATGGGCCGACGAGAATGGAGCGGAGCAAGTCATAAAAGGATCACTTGAGACATTTAAAACAGGGATTCCGCTCAAAAAACTAGCCAAGCCTTCGGATATTGCGGATGCGGTGCTCTTTTTGGTTTCTGGCCAGGCAGGGCATATTACGATGCATAATTTATGCGTAGATGGCGGCGCGACCTTAGGCGTGTAACTGAATTTAAAGGAGGTTCATGAGAATGTTGGATCAAAACGTTATAACAGAAACAAAAGCGGAGCATTTGCTTCATGAATATCAGCCGGGCGCCTTTTTCTTAGCGTCTCCTCATCGTGTACTGTTAGCGAAAGGCATATGTGAAATCGTACCGGAGGCAGACGGGCAAAACCAAATGGAAACCCTTTCTGGCCGAATTGCAGAGGCGTTACGTCAGGCAAAACAATCAGGGCAAAGCCGGCCGCTTGTTGTCGGGGCCGTTCCTTTTGATCAAGTAAAAGCAGCGCGGCTCGTTGTACCTGAAGAAGTGCGCTGGTCAGGACCGCTTCAATTTGATCATGAGGAAAAGGAACAGCAGGCTGGGCATACATACCACATAAAGCCTGTTCCTGAACCTGAGGATTATAAAAATGGTGTTGAACAAGGGCTGACACGCATTGCCGATGGAACACTCAGCAAAATCGTCCTGTCCAGATCGCTGCATTTGACATCGCCTGAACCGATTCAGACGGATGAATTGCTTCGCCATCTGGCTCAGCATAACTCGCATGGCTACACGTTTGCCGCAGACGTGTCCAGTCAGGAGGAAACGTCTCCCCGCCGAACATTGCTCGGAGCAAGTCCGGAGCTTCTCGTTTCAAGGATGGGAACACAGGTTGTTTCCAACCCATTAGCCGGCTCAAGGCCGCGCAGTAATGATCCTGTTGAAGACCAGCGCCGGGCAGCTGAATTGCTTTCTTCCGCAAAGGATCTTCATGAGCACGCGGTTGTCGCTGACGCGGTTGCGGCAGCGCTGAGACCTTTCTGCCGGACGCTGGAGGTTCCGGAGAAGCCTTCACTGATCAAAACGGAAACGATGTGGCACCTGTCCAGCGTGATTAAGGGAGAGCTTTCCGACCCGTCTGTAACCGCACTTGAATTGGCGGCGGCTCTCCACCCGACGCCAGCAGTCTGCGGAACACCGACTGATCTTGCAAGAGAAGCGATTCTCAGCATTGAACCATTTGACCGCGGTTTCTTTACCGGCATGGTCGGATGGTGTGACGATGCCGGTGACGGAGAATGGATCGTGACCATCCGTTGTGCAGAAGCAGAAGAACGCTCACTCCGCCTGTATGCTGGAGCTGGTGTTGTGGCCGGTTCAAAGCCCGAGGACGAGCTTCAGGAGACGTCCGCAAAGTTTCGGACAATGCTGCGGGCAATGGGCGTGGATCACATATGAACAGAATGAATTGCTGGAGGGATGCAACATGCTGAAAGGATTTACGCCTTGGCCTGATGAGTTAGCTGAGACCTATCGAAAGAATGGCTGCTGGGCCGGCGAGACGTTTGGAGATTTGTTAAGAGACCGGGCAGCCAAATATGGCGACCGCATTGCGATTACATGCGGGAACACCCATTGGAGCTATCAAGAGCTTGACACAAGGGTTGATCGTTTGGCTGCCGGATTTCAGAAGCTCGGCATTCAACAGATGGATCGTGTCGTGGTGCAGCTGCCAAATATCAAAGAGTTTTTTGAAGTTATTTTCGCGCTATTCCGTCTGGGGGCGCTTCCAGTCTTCGCACTGCCTTCTCATCGAAGCAGTGAAATTACATATTTTTGCGAGTTTGCTGAAGCGGCTGCATATATCATTCCCGACGCTTATTCCGGTTTTGACTACCGTACGCTTGCCAGACAAGTTCAAAGCAAGCTGCCGACTTTGAAACACGTCATTGTCGCAGGTGAGGCAGAGGAATTTTTGCCGCTGGAGGATTTGCATACAGAACCTGTAAAACTGCCTGAAGTCAAATCTTCAGATGTGGCGTTCCTCCAGCTTTCTGGCGGGAGCACCGGGCTATCAAAACTGATTCCGAGGACCCACGATGACTACATATACAGCCTGAAGCGGAGTGTGGAGGTCTGCTGGCTCGACCACAGCACGGTGTACTTGGCCGCGCTGCCGATGGCACACAATTATCCGCTGAGCTCACCTGGCGTTCTCGGCGTATTATACGCTGGAGGAAGAGTGGTATTATCTCCTTCTCCAAGTCCAGATGACGCATTTCCTTTGATTGCACGGGAAAAGGTCACGATAACCGCTCTTGTTCCGCCTCTTGCGATGGTATGGATGGATGCGGCATCCTCACGCCGTGATGATTTATCCAGCCTTCAAGTGCTGCAGGTCGGCGGTGCCAAGTTTAGCGCTGAAGCCGCGCGCAGGGTAAAAGCTGTTTTCGGCTGCACGCTGCAGCAGGTGTTCGGAATGGCAGAGGGTCTCGTCAATTATACGAGATTGGATGATCCTGAGGAGATCATTGTCAACACTCAAGGAAAACCGATGTCCCCATATGATGAAGTGCGTGTTTGGGATGATCATGATCGCGACGTAAAACCTGGTGAAACAGGACATCTGCTGACACGGGGACCATATACAATTCGAGGTTACTATAAGGCGGAAGAGCATAATGCCGCTTCATTTACTGAGGATGGTTTTTACCGTACGGGTGATATCGTCAGGCTGACACGAGACGGCTATATTGTCGTTGAAGGCCGGGCGAAGGATCAAATTAACCGTGGAGGAGAAAAGGTTGCGGCTGAAGAGGTAGAAAATCATCTGCTGGCGCATCCGGCTGTCCATGATGCGGCAATGGTCTCCATGCCTGATCAATTTCTTGGCGAAAGATCTTGTGTGTTCATTATTCCCCGAGATGAAGACCCAAAAGCCGCAGAGCTTAAAGCATTTTTGAGAGAGCGCGGACTGGCGGCATATAAAATCCCTGACCGAGTTGAATTTGTCGAATCCTTTCCGCAGACAGGGGTAGGAAAGGTAAGCAAAAAGGCTCTTCGTGAAGCCATTTCCGAGAAACTTCTTGCAGGGTCAAAAAAATAAATCAACAATTTGAGAGGAAGTGTTCATATGGCTATACCTGCCATTCAGCCGTATCAAATGCCGACAGCATCTGATATGCCGCAAAACAAAGTATCATGGGTGCCTGATCCGAATCGGGCTGTCTTGTTAATTCACGATATGCAAAACTATTTTGTCGATGCTTTCACAGCAGGAGCGTCTCCGGTAACAGAGCTTTCAGCGAATATACGAAAGCTGAAGAATCAATGTGTTCAGCTTGGGATTCCTGTTGTCTATACCGCACAGCCGGGAAGCCAAAATCCGGATGACCGTGCGCTGCTGACAGATTTTTGGGGCCCGGGATTAAACAGCGGTCCTTATGAGGAGAAAATTATAACCGAGCTGGCACCAGAGGATGATGATCTTGTGCTGACAAAATGGAGATACAGCGCGTTTAAGAGAACGAATCTGCTTGAAATGATGCGCAAAGAGGGACGCGATCAGCTGATCATTACAGGAATTTACGCCCATATCGGCTGTCTTGTTACAGCATGTGAAGCATTTATGGAGGATATTAAAGCCTTTTTTGTGGGAGATGCAGTTGCTGATTTTTCATTAGAAAAACATCAAATGGCGCTGGACTATGCGGCTGGACGCTGTGCGTTTACCGTGATGACTGACAGTCTTCTTGATCAGCTGCAGAATGCGCCGGCAGACGTTCAAAAAACGTCAGCAAACACTGGCAAAAAGAATGTGTTTACATGTGAGAATATCCGTAAACAAATTGCTGAGCTTCTACAAGAAACACCGGAAGACATCACAGATCAAGAGGATTTGCTCGATCGTGGTCTTGATTCGGTAAGGATCATGACATTGGTGGAACAATGGCGCCGTGAAGGGGCAGAGGTGACTTTCGTGGAATTGGCTGAACGCCCAACGGTCGAAGAATGGCAGAAATTGCTCACAACCCGCAGCCAGCAAGTGCTGCCAAACGCGGATTATTTATAAAAGGAGGGTAAACAAACGGATGCCTGATACAAAAGATCTTCAATATTCTTTGACCGGGGCGCAAACTGGCATATGGTTTGCTCAGCAGCTTGATCCGGACAATCCAATCTACAATACAGCGGAATATATAGAAATCAATGGACCAATCAATATTGCTCTTTTTGAAGAAGCTTTGCGGTACGTGATCAAGGAAGCGGAATCGCTGCATGTCCGCTTCGGTGAAAATATGGACGGGCCTTGGCAGATGATAAACCCGTCTCCGGATGTACAGCTGCACGTCATTGACGTCAGCTCTGAGCCTGATCCGGAAAAAACAGCATTAAACTGGATGAAAGCTGATTTAGCAAAGCCGGTTGATTTAGGGTATGACCCTTTGTTCAATGAAGCTCTGTTTATTGCCGGGCCTGATCGTTTCTTTTGGTATCAGCGCATTCACCATATAGCGATCGACGGCTTCGGTTTTTCCCTGATAGCCCAACGTGTGGCAAGTACATATACTGCGCTTATAAAAGGACAAACAGCTAAAGGCCGTTCCTTTGGGTCTCTCCAGGCCATTTTGGAAGAGGATACAGATTATCGCGGATCAGAGCAGTATGAGAAGGATCGTCAATTCTGGCTGGACCGTTTTGCAGATGCACCTGAAGTTGTGAGCTTGGCTGATCGGGCGCCAAGAACATCTAACAGTTTTCTTCGTCATACGGCATATCTGCCTCCGTCTGATGTAAACGCGTTAAAAGAAGCGGCGCGCTATTTCTCAGGAAGCTGGCATGAAGTCATGATTGCGGTGTCAGCTGTTTATGTGCACCGTATGACCGGCTCTGAGGATGTTGTGCTCGGCCTGCCCATGATGGGTCGGATAGGGTCCGCGTCACTGAATGTACCGGCTATGGTGATGAACCTTCTCCCGCTCCGGCTGACGGTAAGCTCTTCGATGAGCTTTTCTGAACTGATTCAGCAAATTTCCCGGGAAATCCGCAGTATTCGGCGACATCATAAGTATCGCCATGAAGAGCTTCGGCGCGATCTGAAATTGATAGGAGAAAATCATAGATTATTTGGCCCTCAAATCAATCTTATGCCGTTTGATTACGGTCTCGACTTTGCCGGCGCCCGGGGCACAACGCATAATCTTTCAGCCGGTCCTGTTGATGATCTATCAATCAATGTATATGACAGAACAGACGGCAGCGGGCTGCGAATTGATGTTGATGCGAATCCCGAGGTATACAGTGAGTCTGATATTAATCTTCATCAGCAGCGTATCCTGCAGCTGCTGCAAACGGCTTCTGCCGGAGAGGACATGCTGATTGGGCAAATGGAGCTTCTGTTGCCAGAGGAGAAAGAAAAAGTCATTTCTAAATGGAATGAGACGGCAACATCCGAGAAGCTGGTCAGCCTTCAGGACATGTTCGAAAAGCAGGCAGTTCTTACGCCAGAACGTATCGCTCTCATGTGTGATGACATTCAAGTCAACTATCGAAAGCTCAATGAAGAGGCAAACCGCCTCGCGCGTCTGTTGATCGAAAAAGGGATTGGTCCGGAGCAATTTGTCGCTTTGGCGCTGCCGCGTTCCCCTGAGATGGTGGCCTCAATGCTTGGTGTGCTCAAGACTGGTGCGGCGTATCTCCCCCTTGATCCGGAGTTTCCAGCCGACCGCATTTCTTACATGCTGGAGGATTCGAAACCTTCATGCATCATAACGACTGAGGAAATAGCAGCCAGTCTGCCTGATAACCTGGCTGTACCGGAGCTTGTGCTTGATCAGGCTGTTACACAGGAGATTATAAAACGCTATTCGCCGGAAAATCCGGATGTATCGGTTTCTCTTGACCATCCCGCGTATATCATCTATACCTCAGGATCAACAGGAAGACCGAAGGGAGTCGTTGTGACACAGAAAAGCTTAAGCAATTTTCTGCTGTCCATGCAGGAGGCATTTTCTCTAGGAGAAGAAGACAGGCTGTTGGCTGTGACGACTGTCGCTTTTGATATTTCAGCATTGGAGTTATATCTTCCGCTGATTAGCGGAGCGCAAATTGTGATCGCAAAGAAAGAAACGATCCGTGAGCCGCAGGCATTAGCTCAAATGATTGAAAATTTCGATATTAACATCATGCAGGCGACACCGACACTGTGGCACGCTTTGGTAACGAGTGAACCTGAGAAACTTCGGGGGCTTAGAGTGCTTGTAGGAGGCGAGGCGCTGCCGAGCGGTCTTTTGCAGGCGCTTCAAGACCTTCATTGTTCAGTCACGAACTTATACGGTCCCACTGAAACAACGATTTGGTCTGCCGCAGCTTTTCTTGAAGAAGGGTTGCAGGGCGTTCCTCCGATTGGGAAACCGATTTGGAACACGCAGGTGTATGTGCTTGATAATGGATTGCAGCCGGTGCCGCCGGGCGTTGTCGGAGAGCTTTATATTGCAGGCACCGGCTTGGCCAGAGGTTATTTCCATCGCCCTGATTTAACGGCGGAGCGCTTCGTTGCAGATCCATACGGACCGCCGGGAACTAGGATGTATCGGACCGGAGACCAGGCCCGCTGGCGTGCCGATGGGTCTTTGGATTATATCGGGCGGGCGGATCATCAAATCAAAATTCGCGGATTCCGAATTGAACTTGGAGAAATTGATGCCGTGCTTGCCAATCATCCGCACATTGAACAGGCCTCGGTTGTCGTACGGGAAGATCAGCCGGGAGACAAACGATTGGCGGCTTATGTAGTCGCTGATGGTGCTATTGATACTGCAGAGCTTCGTCGTTATATGGGGGCTAGTCTTCCTGATTATATGGTACCGGCGGCGTTTGTGGAGATGGACGAGCTGCCATTAACACCTAATGGCAAGCTTGACCGGAAAGCACTGCCGGCACCAGACTTCAGCACATCTGTCAGTGATCGGTCCCCGCGGACTCCTCAGGAAGAGATATTGTGTGACTTGTTTGCAGAGGTTCTCGGTTTGGCACGCGTCGGTATCGATGACAGTTTCTTCGAGCTTGGGGGCCATTCTCTTCTTGCAGCCCGTCTGATGAGCCGCATTCGCGAGGTAATGGGAGCCGAACTTGGTATCGCCAAGCTCTTTGACGAACCGACAGTAGCCGGACTCGCTGCCCATCTTGATTTGGCGCAGAGTGCACGTCCCGCTTTGCAGAGAGCTGAGCGGCCTGAAAAGATCCCGCTATCATTTGCCCAGCGCCGGCTATGGTTCCTGCATTGTCTGGAAGGACCGAGTCCTACTTATAATATTCCGGTTGCTGTCCGTTTGTCAGGTGAGCTGGATCAAGGATTGCTGAAAGCGGCACTTTATGACCTCGTCTGCCGTCATGAAAGTCTTCGGACGATCTTCCCTGAATCACAGGGGACATCCTATCAGCATATTTTAGATGCCGATCAAGCCTGTCCCGAGTTACATGTTACTGAAATTGCTGAGAAGGAGCTTTCTGATCGGCTTGCCGAAGCTGTACGCTACAGCTTTGATCTTGCAGCTGAACCTGCTTTTCGTGCCGAGCTTTTTGTGATCGGTCCTGACGAGTACGTGCTGCTTCTTCTCGTCCATCATATTGTCGGGGACGGCTGGTCCTTAACACCACTGACCCGAGACCTTGGGACGGCTTATGCGGCTCGCTGCCACGGACGATCTCCCGAATGGGCGCCTCTTGCTGTGCAGTATGCAGACTATGCGCTTTGGCAGCAAGAACTGCTTGGAAACGAGGATAATCCAAACAGCTTGATTGCCGGTCAGCTTGCTTTCTGGAAAGAAACCTTGAAAAACCTGCCTGATCAGCTTGAACTGCCAATCGATTATTCACGTCCGGCTGAGCCGAGTCATGATGGAGATACGATTCATTTTCGTATTGAGCCCGAGTTTCACAAGCGATTGCAGGAGCTGGCTCGCACAAATAGGGTGAGCCTGTTTATGGTGCTTCAATCCGGTCTCGCCGCTTTATTGACAAGGCTCGGGGCGGGCACCGACATTCCGATCGGCAGTCCGATCGCGGGACGGAATGATGATGCGCTGGGCGATCTTGTAGGGCTGTTTATTAATACATTGGTGCTCAGAACTGATACGTCCGGTGACCCAAGCTTTCGTGAGCTTCTAGACAGAGTACGGAAAGTGAATCTGGCCGCCTATGACAATCAGGATCTGCCGTTTGAGAGACTTGTAGAGGTGCTCAATCCGGCTCGTTCGCGTGCGACGCATCCTTTATTCCAAATCATGCTTGCGTTCCAAAACACACCGGACGCTGAACTGCATCTTCCTGATATGGAGAGCAGCCTGCGAATCAACAGTGTCGGTTCTGCCAAGTTTGATTTGACGCTGGAAATCAGTGAAGATCGCCTTGCTGACGGGACACCAAACGGGATGGAAGGACTGCTTGAATACAGCACCGATCTTTTCAAGCGGGAAACTGCTCAGGCTCTTGCTGACCGATTGATGCGCCTGTTGGAGGCTGCCGAGTCTGATCCTGACGAGCAAATCGGAAATCTGGATATTCTTGCACCAGAGGAACGCAGCAGCATGGTGACTGATTGGCAAAGTGTATCTGAAAAGATTCCGCACGCATGTTTGCCAGAGCAATTTGAGAAGCAGGCTGCTTTACGTCCTGATGCCATTGCCGTTGTATATGAAAATCAGGCACTGAACTATGCAGAGCTGAATGAAAGAGCAAACCGGCTTGCCCGAATGCTGATTAGTGAAGGTGTCGGGCCGGGGCAATTTGTGGCATTGGCACTGCCCCGATCGTTGGAAATGGCTGTCGGCCTATTGGCGGTGCTAAAGGCCGGGGCAGCTTATCTCCCTCTTGATCCGGATTATCCGGCTGATCGAATTGCTTTTATGCTAAAAGATGCCCAGCCTGCGTTTATCATGACGAACACTAAAGCTGCAGATCACATTCCGCCAGTTGAAAACGTGCCGAAAATCGTGCTGGATGATCCCGAGCTGGCAGAGAAACTAAACACGTACCCTGCAGAGAATCCAAAAAATAAGGACAGGACTCAGCCGCTTTCGCCTTTGAATACGGCGTATGTCATTTATACATCCGGCTCAACAGGTGTTCCAAAAGGTGTGATGATTCCTCACCAAAATGTAACACGTTTATTTGCAGCGACCGAGCACTGGTTCCGTTTCAGCTCAGACGATATCTGGACCATGTTCCATTCCTATGCGTTTGATTTTTCGGTGTGGGAGATCTGGGGTCCTCTGCTGCATGGCGGACGTCTTGTGATCGTGCCTCACCACGTCAGCAGATCGCCAGAAGCGTTTCTGCGCCTGCTTGTCAAAGAGGGGGTGACTGTTCTGAACCAGACACCGTCTGCTTTCTATCAGTTTATGCAGGCGGAACGGGAACAGCCGGATCTCGGACAGGCACTCAGTCTGCGCTATGTCATTTTTGGCGGAGAAGCGCTTGAACTCAGCCGTTTAGAGGATTGGTACAACCGCCACCCTGAAAATAGACCGCAGCTTATCAATATGTATGGTATTACAGAAACGACGGTGCATGTGAGCTATATCGAATTAGACCGAAGCATGGCAGCTTTACGGGCAAACAGCTTGATCGGCTGCGGCATTCCCGATCTTGGTGTATACGTGCTGGATGAACGCCTGCAGCCGGTCCCGCCGGGTGTTGCCGGAGAGCTGTATGTATCAGGAGCGGGGTTAGCACGAGGTTATCTAGGCCGGCCTGGTTTAACATCTGAACGCTTCATAGCTGATCCGTTCGGTCCTCCAGGCACCCGGATGTACCGCACTGGGGATGTGGCCCGCCTCCGCGCTGACGGTTCTCTCGACTATGTCGGCCGTGCAGACCATCAAGTGAAAATTCGGGGATTCCGGATTGAATTGGGAGAAATTGAAGCCGCGCTTGTTCAGCATCCGCAGCTTGAAGATGCGGCAGTGATCGTTCGTGAGGATCAGCCGGGAGATAAACGGTTAGCAGCTTATGTCATCCCTTCGGAAGAAACATTTGATACGGCGGAACTGCGCAAATATGCTGCGGAGAGACTGCCGGATTACATGGTGCCTGCTGCCTTTGTGACGATGAAAGAATTGCCGCTGACACCGAATGGAAAGCTTGATCGTAAAGCACTGCCCGCTCCGGATTTCGCAGCGGCAGTGACAGGACGAGGACCGAGAACGCCGCAGGAAGAAATTCTCTGTGACCTCTTTATGGAGGTGCTTCACTTGCCGCGTGTCGGCATTGATGACCGTTTCTTTGATTTAGGCGGACATTCCTTGCTTGCTGTACAGCTCATGAGCCGCATTCGTGAAGCGCTCGGCGTTGAACTCAGCATCGGCAACTTGTTCGAAGCACCTACTGTAGCCGGGCTCGCTGAAAGACTTGAAATGGGATCAAGCCAAAGCGCTCTTGACGTTCTGCTGCCGCTCCGAACAAGCGGAGACAAGCCTCCTTTATTCTGTGTTCATCCGGCAGGGGGGCTCAGCTGGTGTTATGCCGGTTTGATGACCAATATAGGAACAGATTATCCGATCTACGGCTTGCAGGCACGGGGAATCGGGCAGCGCGAGGAGCTTCCGAAACAACTTGATGACATGGCTGCCGATTACATTAAACAAATCCGAACGGTCCAGCCAAAAGGCCCGTACCATCTGCTGGGCTGGTCCCTGGGCGGGAATGTCGTTCAAGCGATGGCTACCCAGCTGCAAAATCAAGGAGAAGAAGTATCCCTGTTGGTGATGCTGGACGCCTATCCGAACCACTTCCTTCCTATAAAAGAGGCGCCGGATGATGAGGAAGCGCTTATTGCCCTTCTGGCGTTAGGCGGGTACGATCCGGACAGCTTAGGGGACAAACCGCTAGATTTTGAAGCAGCGATTGAGATTCTTCGCCGTGACGGCAGTGCGCTTGCGAGCTTGGATGAAACGGTCATTTTAAATTTGAAGAATACGTATGTCAATTCTGTCGGCATTTTAGGCTCCTATAAGCCGAAAACCTTCCGTGGAAATGTTTTGTTTTTCAGATCAACAATCATTCCTGAATGGTTTGATCCGATTGAACCTGATTCGTGGAAGCCTTATATTAACGGACAGATTGAACAAATTGACATCGACTGCCGTCATAAAGATTTATGTCAGCCGGAACCTCTGGCTCAAATCGGCAAGGTTCTCGCTGTCAAATTGGAAGAGTTGAATAAATAAGGGAGGAGAAATAGAATGGCAAATCCTTTTGAAAATGCGGATGGCACGTATTTGGTGCTGATCAATGAAGAAGGCCAATATTCCCTATGGCCCGGTTTTATAGATGTGCCGAGCGGCTGGACAGTCGTTCATGAGCAAAAAGGGCGTGAAGCTTGTTTGGACTATATCCAATCGCATTGGAGCGATATGAGGCCAAACAGCCTAAAGACTGTTGAAAATGTGTAATCGTATCAAAAAGAGACTGCTCGCCGCAGTCTCTTTTTCTATCTTACGCAGACGTTTGGGTATGATCACAATCCCTGACCGGGTTTCCGTTTTCATCTGTACACCAAGATTGGGATAAAAACGCTAAAAACACAGCGGCCCACTGATCTGCAAACTGAATCAGAATACCCCCGTCATGCCAAGAGCCATTGTCTTTTTTCCAGCGGGTATCCATTGCATTCCCTTGATTCATATGGATATTGTGCATTCCGTTAGTCGGGGTAAAGCCGAATATTTTATCTGCAGCCTGTTCAGGGCCGAATTTTGAACCGAATATATAAACCGGCGCTTTCTCATCTTGTGCTTTCTTCATATAGGTTTCAATAAAATCATTTAAATCATTATCAGGTCCTGTGATTTCATGAGGCAAAGGCTTCATTTCCCGCGGGTCAAACAAATTGCCCCGCACATAATCCAGTGCCACTTCACGGTTTGCTTCATTGATCCTTGTATATCCATACGGCATGTTCGGAAGGATGGTAATTGAGCCCGAATCAAACTGATCGTCAGCCAAATACAATACTTCAGATTCCTCAGAACTGGACATCACATTGATGGCGCACCTGTAATACGTATTCTCTTCACCGAGCATTTTGACTTGGAAATGAGGACTGTCATCATCTGTTTCCCGCTTCATGTCTAAGACTATGCCTTTTAACACGCCATATTGCTGAACAGCCATATGAATCCTCCTTTATGATCAACTTCATAGTCATAATTCGTGAAATGGTCTCTTTTTTCCTTTTAAAAAATAAAAAAGCCTGCAGAAATCTTTCTGCAAGCTCAATGTGAATTAAGCACCCGCCACAGATGATTCATCCTGTAAAGCTTTCTCGGCAGGAATATACTCATAGCCTAGATCTCTTGCTACAGCTTCATAGGTCACGTGTCCGTTAGCGGTGTTTAAACCCGCTCTCAGTGCCGCATTGTCTGTGAGCGCTTTCACTGCCCCTTTGTTCGCGATTTGCAGCGCGTATGGAACAGTAACGTTAGTCAGGGCGATTGTTGATGTACGAGGGACTGCGCCTGGCATGTTCGCTACAGCATAATGCACAACCCCGTGTTTTTCATATGTTGGCTGATCATGTGTTGTGATATGGTCGACAGTTTCGACGATGCCGCCTTGGTCGATCGCTACATCAACAATGACTGAACCGGGTTTCATTTGTTTTACCATTTCCTCAGTGACAAGAGTCGGAGCTTTAGCGCCCGGAATTAATACCGCGCAAATGAGGAGATCCGCTTCCGCCACAGCATCAGCAATATTGACCGGATTAGAAATTAACGTTTTAATCTGATGGCCGAAGATGTCATCAAGCTGGCGCAAGCGGTCTGCGTTTAAGTCAATGATCGTCACATCTGCACCGAGTCCGACAGCCATTTTCGCCGCGTTTGTGCCGACAACGCCTCCTCCGATAATTGTTACTTTTCCGCGGGAAACGCCAGGCACCCCGGCAAGCAGAATGCCTTTTCCGCCTTTAGGCTTTTCTAAGAATTGAGCGCCGATTTGCGCCGCCATTCTGCCCGCAACCTCAGACATAGGTGTCAGAAGAGGCAATGTCCGGCCTTCACTGACCGTTTCATATGCGATGGCAGTTACTCCTTTATCCTTCAAGGCCTGTGCAAGCTCAGGCTCAGCTGCTAAATGAAGGTACGTAAACAGCACAAGTCCTTTGCGGAAATAAACATATTCTTCCGGCAGCGGTTCTTTTACCTTCATGACCATTTCGGCGTCCCAGACCTGCTTCGGATCAGCAATGATTTCCGCTCCTGCTGACTCATAGGCTTCATTTTCAAATCCGCTTCCAAGGCCCGCGCCTGTTTCAACCAGCACCCGGTGGCCGTTTGAAATGAGCTGAGAAACGCCCCCGGGTGTTAATGCGACACGGTTTTCATTGTTTTTTATCTCTTTAGGAACCCCTATGATCATATCTGTCTCCTCCTGTATCCTGTGATATTTTTAGTGTAGCTTGATATTTTGGAAAATTCTTTGTTTGATTAAGAAAATAAAAAAACATGGATTTGTGAAATTTCACAAATCCATGTGCCGAAGTTTGATATCTAAATAGATGGTGAATTTTTGATTCACATTTTTCAAATCAATTTCAGCGATCTGGCTGATCCGCTTGAGTCGGTAATTCAACGTATTAACGTGTATATTTAACAGCTTGGAAGCGGTATTCACGTTGCTGTCCGCTTCAATAAAGCGCTCTAGCGTCTCTACCAGATTTGACTGGTGATCCCGGTCATATTGTTCCAGTTTGGAAAGCGAGTAATTATAATGGCCCGCCTGTTTCCGTTTTTCATATAAGACATCTAAGTATTGATAAATGCCTAACTCAGAAAAGCTGAAAAGATGTTTGGTCTCTTCAGTGAACCGTTCCTTCGTTTTTAAGACGGACAATGCTTCCTGATAGGAGCGGGAGACAAAAGAAATAGAGTTGTATATTCCGCCAAAAGCGATAGAAACGTCTTCTATTTTATACCGCTCCTTCAGCTGTTTTTGCGTACTTAAAGCAAACTGTTTTAAATCTTGAAAAGGATGATCTGTTTTGGGTGAGGTTAATATAATAAGTTCATTGGAATCTACGGTCGCCAGCAGCACGTAAACCTGCTGGGTCGTTTCCTGTAAATATTGCAGCTGCTGTTCGATTTTTTCAGTCAGCTCGCCATTTATGCGGATGATCATAACGGAAAACTCTGAAGGAACAACCATTCCAAGCTTATGGAACCCATCCGCCATATCATCCTCCTGATGGATGTGTCCGGTCAGCATTTTCCAGAAAAATTCTTGGCTGCGTTCTTCATTTTTCGTTTTTCTGATTTGAAGTTTGAGAAGCTTGTTTTTCACTGCTTTTGCTGCCATTTGCAATGTCAGCAGATCTTCATCGGACAATGTTTTTTGGATCTCAAGCGCCCATATGAAGCCAAGTACTTGCTTGTTTTTCCAAATCGAAATAGCGACGCGATTGCTCAGCCCGACTTCATCGATTTGCTTGACTCTGATCGGCTGGTCCGTTTTTAAGAGAGCAGGAATTGTCCCGTCTTTCCACAGCTTGTTAATCACCTTCTCCGGTACCCTTCTGCCAATAATGGTAGACGTCCGGGCAGGGTCTGTGCAGTCGCTGTGTGTACTGTAGGCAAGCAGTTTGTGGTTAACATCCTCTATGGTGATCGGGCACCGCAGAACGTCGCTGATATGATCAGCAACATCTTCAAGTCTGTCAAAACTATATTTAAACGGATCATTCGGCATGGTCATAAATCTCCCTACTTTTCGTGCTTGATTTCTCTTTGACATCTCATCCCCTTCCTTTTATTATGATTGTTGTTGTTTGTGAAAATCAACAACAAAGAACAGAAGCAAAAAAACAATTTCATGAGAGAAACGTTCTATATACATTTGGCGGTGTAATCGCCTTTTTGCAGGACAGTTGTATGCCTCATATAATACGACAGCTTATCCTATTAATCTTCTAAGAAAGTCATCGGAGGCGAGACTAATTAAGGAAAGAAAAAACTGAACCTTTCAGAAATGGTGCTGTAGCATCAAATTTTCTGAAAGGTTTTTTTTGGGAGTTGGAGCGTTATTTGGGTCTTTTGGATTATTCGGAGAATGAAGAGGAGATTAAGAAAATAAACCTATTTACTTTACATTATATGTCATTTTTAAGTGATTCGGGGTAAACCATTGGACTCATTTTGTAAAATTAAAACATATTTGTTTGACTATGCCGAAAAACTGTTTTTATAATAATGACGTTCTAAAAATAAGTGAATTAGCCCATATTTAGGCTGATGGCACAGGAGGTAATGAGGAATATGGCAGGATTAATTCGTGTCACACCCGAAGAGCTAAGAGCGATGGCGAAGCAATACGGCGTTGAAAGCCAAGAAGTATTAAATCAGGTTGATCGTTTAAACCGAATGATCTCTGATTTGAAAAGCATGTGGGAAGGTGCTTCAAGCGAAGCGTTCGCAGATCAATACGAGCAGCTCAAACCTTCATTTATCAAAATGTCAGATTTGCTTCAAGATGTGAATCAGCAGCTTGATCAAACAGCAAATACACTTGAGTCTACTGACCAAGACATCGCAAATCAAATCCGCGGATAACAGTATGAAAGGGAAGGAGCGCCTGATTCAAAAGAAGACGGCGCTCTTTCTATGTAAGGGTGATCCTAAATGTATATTGATATTACAATAGATTTGAAACATTATAACGGCAGTGTCTTTGATCTCAGATTGTCAGATTACCACCCGGTGAAAAAAGTAATTGATATTGCTTGGCAGGCCCAAAGCGTATCTATGCCTCCGCGCGAAGGGCACTGGATCAGAGTGGTGAACAAGGATAAGGTGTTTTCCGGAGAATGCAAGCTGTCTGATTGCGGCATTACAAACGGAGACCGGCTTGAAATATTATGAAAGGATCTGGTTGAATGTCAGGTAAACAAAAATCATATTTAGAAAACCAATTAGAAGCTGTTGCCGAGAAAACAGATGCCGGCTATACATTTACCTTTCAACGGGAAAAAATAAAGCTTCTCGACGGTCTTGAAGCTAACGTGATCAAAGATATAAATCCATTTTTTCATAAAGAAATCGATGTGACGGATGATGAAGTAATCATCACAATCCAACCTCCCTCCTCCTATAAAGCATTCCGCTTCATGAAAGCTAAGGATAAAAAAAGTAAATGGCAGTTTGCCTATCAGCTTGTTCAAGCCGTACAGCAGCACAATCTGTCGAGGCTGAATTTGATTGTCGCTCCTGAAAACATTGTATTCGATAAAGGGCTTACGCCTTATTTTCTCCATTATGGAGTAAAAGAAAGCATTCCTCCTTACGAGCGTGATGAGGAAAGAGTATGGCAGGAGCTGAAAGCGGCAGCGGCTTTGGCAGTTGACGGCGCTTTTGCGTTTGAAGACTACCTGAAATTCAATGAAACGCTGACGTTCTCCGCAGAGGCAAAGGCGATATTAGATGCTGAATCCTATGATGATTTGCTCGAGCTGATTCAAACCCATATTGATGAGCTCGAAGCCAAAGCAAAAACATACATACATATCCCGAGAAAGAAGTGGAACATCCAGCGATATATCGGCCTGGGGCTCATTGTTTTGCTTGTACCGGCACTTATTTATTCGATGTACGCCTTATTTTTCGCGCAGCCAAAGCACCAGGCGATAGTGGACAGCAACCGTGCGTTCTTAAACAAGCAGTACAGTGAAGTCATCAGCACACTGTCCAAGTACGATGCGGAAAGCCTGCCTGAATCGGTGCAGTATCAGCTGGCGACGTCCTATGTTGAGGTCGAAAACCTGGGGAGTGCAAAAACCAAAAATATAGAAAATAACTTAGTCACCCTTCAATCAGACCCTCAGCATTTCTTGTATTGGATTGATTATGGTCGAGGAGAATACAAAGAAGCGATCAGTATCGGCCGTAAGCTTGAATACAATGATTATATTTACTTTGCCCTAGCTAAATATAAACAGCAGCTTTTATCTGAGGATACAAATGATGAAGACATACAAAAAGAACTTGACTCAGTAAATAGTGAGCTTGAAAAAGCCCAAAAAGAACGTCAAGAAAATAAACAGTCTAATTCTGAAACATCGTTAGTCGATACAAGCGAAGAACAGACACAAACAGACGAAGAAAAACAAGCAGAAGAGAAAGCGGCAGAAGAAAAAGCCGCAGCCGAGGAAAAAGCGAAAAAAGAAGAACAGAAGAAAAAAGAAGACGAGAAAAAAGAAACAGAAAAGAAAGATGAGAAAAAAGATGACAAATAACGTGAGACATGAAGCACAGGTCATCGCATGCTGCCATTCGGCCGTAAGGGGGTTCGCCATTTGAGTCTATTATGGGTTTTTTACCAAAATAACGTTCAAAAATTAAATCTGTCTAACCTCCCGTCGTCTCATCCGGTGACCATAGGGCCTGATGTGAAGGATTCTGTTACGATCAGCTCCATTCCATTTAATAGCGGAGTGATTTCTCTTAAAAGAAAGGAATCCGGCGGCCAATACGAAGTTTTCCTGGGAAATGATTGTCTCGGCACGATTGAGGCGGATATATCATTTACTCTCCAAACGGATCAGCAGGATATACGCTTGATATTGACGGGCAGTGAACCTGAGAAATCCGTTTATTTTACGGGAAACCGGGATGAAATTGTATGTTCCTCAGAAAAAACGAATGCAGATATTTATCTGAATCCGCAAGACTTTGCATTTGCAGAACAAAGCACGTTTTCTTTGCTTCGTTCAGGCGGCAGCTGGTCGGTCCGCCCTGAAAACGGGTCTATCTTCTTGAACGGAGAGAAAATCAACGCCAATACGCCGCTTAAGCCGGGGGACGAAATATTCTGGAACTTCACGCAAATGAGGGTGACGGAACAAGACCTTTTAGAAATTGTTCATTATGCCCAGTTTGAAACAGCGTTAACAGAAACGGTCAAACCGAGTACAGAGATGCAGAAAAAATATCCGCAGTACAGAAGAACGCCGCGGATGGTATACGATCTGCCGGATGACCGCGTTTCTTTCAGTTTTCCCTCTCAGGAGAGCGATCAAACCAACAGAGGGCTGTGGCTCGTCATCCTGCCTCCGCTTGTGATGCTGATCGTGATGGGCGTAGTTGCCATCATCCAGCCGCGCGGCATATTTATACTCGTTTCTTTGGCGATGTTTATGATGACTCTCATTACCTCTACAGTGCAATATTTCCGGGATAAAAACCAGCGGAAAAAACGCGAGGAAAAACGGGAGCGTGTATATAAGCTTTACTTAGACAATAAGCGGAAAGAGCTTCAGGCACTTGCTGAAAAACAAAAGCAGGTTCTTGAATTTCACTTTCCTTCATTTGAACAAATGAAATACTTAACAAGTGAAATCAGTGACAGGATCTGGGAAAAATCCCTTGAAAGCAAGGATTATCTCCAGCTGCGGCTTGGGACGGGAACAGTTCCGTCAAGCTATGAAATCAATATGAGCGGCGACGACTTGGCGAATCGTGATATCGATGATCTCATGGAGAAATCGCAGCACATGCAGCGCGTCTATAAAGATATCCGCAATGCGCCGGTGACGGTCGATTTGGCAGAAGGTCCGATGGGGCTTGTCGGTAAATCACAAATTGTGAAAAATGAGATTCACCAGCTGATCGGACAGCTGTCGTTCTTTAACAGCTATCACGATTTGCGTTTTGTATTTATTTTTCATGAAGATGAGTATAAAGACTGGGAGTGGATGAAGTGGCTTCCGCAATTTCAAATGCCCCATATTTATGCAAAGGGATTTATTTATAATGAGCAAACGCGAGATCAGCTCCTGTCTTCACTTTACGAATTGATCAGAGAGCGTGATCTCGAAGATGACAAAGAAAAACTGCAGTTCAAACCGCATTTTGTATTTGTCATCACGAATCAGCAGCTGATCTCCGAGCATGTCATTCTCGAATATTTAGAAGGACAGCATGAGCATCTGGGCATCTCGACAATTGTCGCTGCGGAAACAAAGGAAAGCTTGTCGGAAAACATTACAACTCTTGTCCGCTACATCAATGAGCATGAAGGCGACATTTTAATACAAAAGAAAAAAGCGGTAAGAATTCCGTTCCGTCTCGATCATCATCAGCGTGAGGACAACGAACGGTTTTCACGCACACTGCGGACGCTGAACCACCAGGTCGGCATTACGAATTCCATTCCGGAAACGGTATCGTTCCTGGAGCTTTTTCATGCGAAGGAAGTAAAAGAAATCGGCATTCAGCAAAGATGGCTGACAAGTGAATCGTCGAAGTCGCTGTCAGTGCCGATCGGCTATAAAGGGAAAGATGACATTGTGTATCTGAACCTTCACGAAAAAGCACACGGTCCGCACGGCTTGCTTGCGGGGACAACGGGATCAGGGAAAAGTGAATTTCTCCAGACCTACATCTTGTCACTTGCAGTGCATTTTCATCCGCATGAAGCGGCTTTCTTACTAATTGACTATAAAGGCGGAGGAATGGCGCAGCCGTTCCGCAACATTCCCCACCTCCTCGGCACGATCACAAATATTGAAGGAAGCAAAAACTTCAGTATGCGTGCGCTTGCTTCCATTAAAAGCGAGCTGAAAAAAAGGCAACGCCTGTTTGACCAGTATCAAGTCAATCACATCAATGACTATACAAAGCTATACAAGCAAGGGAAAGCAGAAGTGGCGATGCCTCACTTGTTCTTAATTTCTGATGAGTTTGCCGAGCTGAAAAGCGAGGAGCCTGATTTTATCAGGGAGCTTGTCAGTGCCGCGCGTATCGGACGAAGCCTCGGCGTTCATTTGATTTTGGCGACACAGAAGCCAGGCGGCATCATCGACGACCAGATCTGGAGTAACTCGCGCTTTAAAGTAGCGCTCAAGGTCCAGGATGCCACCGACAGTAAAGAAATTTTGAAAAACAGCGATGCCGCAAACATTACCGTAACAGGCCGCGGCTATTTGCAGGTCGGAAACAATGAAGTGTATGAGCTGTTCCAATCTGCATGGAGCGGGGCGCCTTACTTAGAGGAAGTCTACGGTACTGAGGATGAAATCGCGATTGTTACAGATACGGGTCTGATCCCGCTTTCTGAGGTTGATACCGAAGATAACGCGAAAAAAGACGTTCAAACCGAAATCGAAGCTGTAGTTGACGAAATTGAACGCATCCAAGATGAAATGGGAATCGAGAAGCTGCCAAGCCCTTGGCTGCCGCCGCTTGCGGAACGTATTCCGCGCACTCTTTTCCCTTCAAACGAAAAAGACCATTTCCACTTTGCGTATGTCGATGAACCTGATCTGCAAAGACAGGCGCCAATTGCTTATAAGATGATGGAAGATGGAAATATCGGCATCTTCGGCTCTTCGGGCTACGGAAAATCGATTGCAGCCGCAACGTTCCTGATGAGTTTTGCGGACGTATACACACCTGAAGAGCTTCATGTCTATATCTTTGATTTCGGAAACGGAACGCTGCTGCCATTAGCGAAGCTCCCGCATACCGCGGATTACTTCCTGATGGACCAGTCAAGAAAAATTGAAAAGTTCATGATTCGCATCAAAGAAGAAATTGACCGCCGTAAACGTTTGTTCCGGGAAAAAGAAATCAGCCACATCAAAATGTACAATGCGCTGAGCGAAGAAGAGCTTCCATTCATTTTTATCACCATTGACAACTTTGACATTGTCAAGGATGAGATGCATGAGCTTGAATCGGAATTTGTCCAGCTTTCCAGAGACGGACAAAGCTTGGGTATCTACTTTATGCTGACAGCAACGCGGGTGAATGCTGTCCGCCAGTCATTGTTAAATAACTTGAAAACAAAGGTTGTCCATTATCTCATGGATCAATCAGAAGGATATTCCATTTACGGCCGTCCGAAATTCAATCTTGAGCCGATTCCGGGACGCGTCATCATTCAAAAGGAAGAGCTTTATTTCGCGCAAATGTTCCTGCCTGTTGACGCCGATGATGATATCGGCATGTTCAACGAGCTGAAATCAGACGTACAGAAACTTCAAGGGCGATTTGCTTCAATGGAGCAGCCGGCACCGATTCCGATGCTGCCTGAGAGCTTGTCTACGAGAGAATTTTCTATCCGCTTCAAGCTGGAACGCAAGCCTTTATCTGTACCGATCGGGCTTCATGAAGAAACAGTCAGCCCAGTCTATTTTGATTTAGGCAAGCATAAGCACTGCCTGATTTTAGGCCAGACTCAGCGCGGGAAAACAAACGTCTTAAAAGTAATGCTCGAACATCTGATTGATGATGAAACTGAAATGATCGGCCTGTTTGACTCGATTGACCGCGGCTTATCTCATTATGCGAAGGAATCAGCTGTTTCATATTTGGAAACGAAAGAAGATATTGAGCAGTGGATTGAAACAGCTGAAGACATTTTCAAAACAAGAGAGGCCATGTATGTAGAAGCCGTCCGCCAAGGAGACGCACAAAATCTGCGATTCTCACAAGTCGTGCTGATGATTGACGGGATAACGAGATTCCAGCAGACGATTGATACGAGAATACAAGACCGTCTCGCTAACTTCATGAAATCATACGCTCATCTTGGGTTCAGCTTTATCCCGGGCGGAAATCACAGCGAATTCTCAAAAGGCTATGACTCCTTGACGACTGAGATGAAGCAAATCCGCCACGCGATTCTGCTGATGAAAAAGTCTGAGCAAAATGTCATTCCTCTCCCGTACCAAAGACAGGAGCCTGAGATTCAGCCGGGCTTCGGATATGTTGTGGAAAACGGGAAGGAGCAAAAAGTTCAAATTCCTTTATGTTCTGCTGAAAGGGAGAGTGCTAGATGACAGAACAACGAAAAAGCTTGATCAAGTTAATATCCGCCGTCATCATCATTTTGCTGCTGCCGGTGTTGTTTTTCCGATTTATCGGAGACGACCCAACGAAAAAAGCAGTCAATTCCACCCGGCAAATCGCGGTGGTGAATGAAGACACAGGCGTATTGAGTGATGAGGTAAAGTCTGATGAAGAGGACAAATCCGCCCAGTTCGGCAAGGAAGTAGCGGCCGTTCTGGGTGAACGTCCTGATTATTCGTGGACCGTCGTAAACCGAAGCGCGGCCGAGACCGGTCTCGCTTCAAAGAAATACGATGCGATTGTCTACATTCCCTCAGACTTCTCAAAAAACATTTTGAGCTATGACAAAGACCATCCTCAAAAAGCAACGCTCGAATTCAGCATTCAAGATAACCTTAATGCGGTTAACAAAGAAAAAGTTCAGCGTGAGCTTGAGGATGCCCAAAAGACAATGAACAAAAAAATGTCGGCCTTATACTGGAATTTTGTTTCACAAAAAGTGGACAACATCAGAGGAGAATTTGACAAGATCGTCAATAAAGAATCTGAATTCCAGAATGTCATGTACAACTTTTACAAACCAAGCTCTAATGATTTAGCAGGTGAAATCAAACAGCAAAAAGACTTAATCGATGAGCTGAAGAAATCAATGAATGAAGCGCAAGGCACGACAAAAGAAAAAGCTTCTACAGCGGAAGAAGCCAAAAATACGCTGAAAGAATTCATTGATACAGTTGAAAGATACAAGGAATATCAAGAAAATCAGAAAAAGCTGCTTTTGGCAGCCCAGGATTCAACACAGCAGCAAATCCGGACAGGTCTGGATGCCATCCAGGCACAGCAAAAGGCGAATCAGTTCAGCGAACGCATGAGCGGGTTGGCAACTGGGATCAGCCAAGCGAAGACACAGCTCGGACAAACCAGCAATGTGCTGGCAAACGCCCAGCAAATTAGGGAAGGGCAAGTGTCCCAGCAGGAACTTGGCATGGCAAAAATCCAAAGTAATTTAATCGAACAATATCAGGCCGCATCAAGACAGGCTGCACTAAATCAGGTGTATGAATTGCTTGTCCCGGCACGTCAGGCATTGACAGTTGCGAAAGGGGACGACCCAGTCATAGACGATGGTTCTGACAACAATGATAAAGATAAAGACCCTAAAGAAGAAGATCCTGAAGAACTCAAAATTGATCTTGAAAAACAGCGTGAAGAACTGAAAAATATCGCTGCTGATATTCAGGATATTTCAGACAATCTGAAGGAGCCTGAAAAAGAGGATCCAACACCGGAGGACCCGGGTACTGAACCAGACGATCCGTCCACTGATAACCCAGAAAAACCTGATGACGGGGGCAGTACAAATCCCGATGATACACAGGGCGACACAGGGAACGATAATAACAGCAGTGATACCGGTAATGACGGACAAACGGACGGCAGTACTCAGGATCAAGACCAGCAGAAGGGAACAGACGGTCAGGAGCAGCCCAGCGATGCGTCAGACAGCGGAAAAACTGAAACGGGCACATCTGTCGAACAGACTGCTTCATCTGACTCAGCCCTTCAATTTATCAAGCTGGCAAATGAAGACGGTACCGGAGATTCAGGAGGCGACGGTGGCACGACTGAGCCAGGAAATGAAGATCAACCAGGAAACGACGACATTTCTGATATTGCAAAAGCAAAAGAACAGCTCAGCAAAGCGTCTGAGCGAATCAAGCAAATTGAAGAAGAGCTCAAAGAAAAAGAAACTGCTCATAATGAAGAGTTGAAAAAGAAGTTAGAGGAACTAACAGAGCAAATGAATGGTCTCACTGATGAAATTGATGACCTGAAAGACAAAGTGAAAAAGCTCGAAGGTAAACTTGAAAATCTCGAAGCGAAACGGAAGCGGGAGTTTGAAGGGATTTACAGTGCGATTCGCGAGCTTGAAAATAAAGATCAGCTTCAATTCTCAGGAGACATCAATACAGAAAGCATCTCCGCTTTAATGAGATACTATAAATATTTGTCTGTTTATGACTCTGTATTATCCGGTACGATTGACAGTGCTGCAAAAGCCGGCGCCATTAACGGCCAGCAGGGCAACGTCAAATCAGTCCTGGCTCTCTCACCTGAAGAATCAGCCAGCTGGGAAGCTCTCAAAAACAACACGATGCAAACTGACGAAGACATTAACAGCTTCATCGACGGAATGACCAAATTTGCGGACGACTACAGCGGCTTTATTCGTGACTCTCAAGCAGGTGTTCTCGACGAACTGACGAAAATCTCTGAAAGTGCCGCAAAAGCGTCAGAACAGCTTGTAACGGGCGCAACACAGGAATCTGCGACGTTCAGCAACGATGGGCTGTCTGGCACCATGGCACTGAGTGTCCAAGATACGGTCGGCCAGGAAGTGCTGCAAATGTCAGACATGATGGGTTCATTGTCTGATCGCCAGTCAGGCATCATTGATTACACAACCAACATGCAGCAAAGCGTCAATGATGTTCAAGCGAAAGCCGACACCTTAAACAACAACTGGGGGAAAAATGTAGCCTCCACGAAACTCGTGCGAAATGACGTATACGGCATACTCGGAAATACATTAGTAGACGGGCAAAACAATGGCTATGTATATGATTACTTAGCGAATCCGCTTAAAATCAGCGGAGAGGTTCCGGAAGAAAAAATTCAGACGGTACCTCCGGTTGTCATCCTTGTCATTGTGTTGATCAGCAGTCTGTTAATCGGCTATTTCAGCTCGTATTACCAAAACGCACCGCTTCTCGTCAAAGGAGCGTTATTCGGAATTCTGAATATCCTTGTCGGACTTATGATCAGCTTGTTCGGTTTGAATATTTATTCACTGCCGGACGATCAGACGATTAAGTGGTCGGTGTTTACGATTCTATTGCTGGTCGCAAGCTCTGCCTTCATCCGGACGGCATTCAGATTCGGATCAATCCCTGGCTGGGTTGCTTCAGCGGCAATGATTCTATTCTATGTCGCACCGCTTATTGATTTGATCATGCCGAACTTTACATTTGAAGATCCGGTTTCGAAAGTATATATCGACATCCAGTACGGTACTGGGCACTTGTTTACAATGGGAATAACAGTTCTGCTGATCATCACGGTGATTGCCGCGGCTCTGCCGCTGATTATCCGGCTGATGGCTGAACACACAGCAGAAAGCGATGAAACGTATGAAGCGTAATCGCAGCATGGAAAAGGGGATCATGATTTGTATGCTCTCCTTTTCCCTTTTCATACCCTCTGCAGCTGCTGCCCAAACTGAAGAAAATACAGATGTCGCGCCAAACCAGTATGAGAAAAAAGACATCGAAATCGATACGAATTATTTGCATGAAGATACCTACTATGAAGAAAAAACAGAACTGCCTGAGGAACAGAAGGATATCACTTTTGATAAACCGAAGGACAAGGACGCCGAGCTGATAAAAGATTTGTTTACATCAACAAATGCCGAGGATTCCAACACGATTGCGGCCCAGTCGAAACAGCTTGGAATTACATTTGCAGAAAAACCAATAACAAAGACATCATCAACGGAAACAGAAGATGAAGAAGAAACATCATCATTGCTGCTGCCGATGATCTATGTCGTACTGATCCTGCTCGGAATTGCAGGCATCGTGTTCCTCATCCCAAAAGTCACAGCGCAGGAAAACAAGAAGGCATAGGCCGCGTGCTTGTGTTGTGTAAAAGCGGTGCCGTACAATAATAACGGAAAAGGAGGTTTCCAATGGAACTTTATATCATCACCGGAGCGTCAAAAGGGCTGGGTCAAGCCATTGCATTACAGGCTTTAGAAAAGGGGCATGAAGTCCATGCCTTATCCAGAACGAAAACGGATGTCTCTCATGAAAAACTAACGCAGCATCAAATAGACCTCATCAATCTCAAAGAAGCTGAACAGCAATTTGAAACATTGCTCTCATCCATCGATCCAGATCGTTATTCTGGTATTACCCTGGTCAATAACGCCGGAATGGTAACGCCGATCAAACGTGCCGGCGAAGCGTCTCTTGACGAGCTTCAGCGCCATTATCAGCTGAACCTGACTGCGCCCGTGCTTTTGAGTCAGCTGTTTACAAAACGGTTTGCTTCATACAGCGGCAAAAAGACGGTTGTCAACATTACTTCAGGAGCCGCCAAAAATCCATATAAGGGATGGAGCGCGTATTGCAGTTCAAAAGCCGGGCTCGACATGTTTACGAGGACATTCGGATTTGAACAGGAGGATGAAGAGCTGCCGGTGAACATGATTTCGTTCTCACCTGGAGTGATGGACACTGAGATGCAGGCCGTCATCCGTTCTTCATCGAAAAAGGATTTCCACCACATTGAACGATTCCGGAAATTAAATGAAACAGGAAGCCTTCGCAGTCCGGACTTTATTGCCGGCACGCTGCTTTCTTTACTAGAAAAAGGGACGGAAAACGGCCGCATTTATGATATTAAAGAGTTTTTGTAGAGCAGATATTTTCTGCTCTTTTTTTTATACAAAAGGCTACAGCCAGCGCATTTTATTGAACAGCCGCATATACTGACTGAAACGCTGCTTTTAGGGTATAACAATGATGATAAGAAGATCAAAATGATGTGACATAAGAATTGAGTTTCTCTGCAAATTATGTTAGGATTCTAAAAATATCTAAAGGAGGGGTTTCCATGAGAAAGGTTACATTAATGGATGTTTTCACCCATCCAATTGCACAAAAATATCTTCAGCGTTCCGGCGTGGCACATGCGATTGCCTGCGCTTATCATGCATACAGGCTGTCTGTGAAGGCTGACATTAATCCTGATTTAGCAGCAAAAGCGGCACTGCTTCATGACATCGGCCATTATGAATGGTATACAGACGGAAAGTGGGATTATGAGAAATACAAAAGAAATGACATTCATGCCATTAAAGGGGCGGAACGCGCGCATAAGCTTCTGATTCGGCTTGGCGAGGAACCGAAAGCGGCAAAAGAGATTGCACTAGCCATTTTGCTTCATACAGATTCCTATTTGCCTGAAGGCGAATTAGATAAAAACACGCTGCAGCAGATTGTCAAAAAAGCGGACGAACTGGATGAAGAGCCGGGCGGCCACCATCATTACCGCCAAATTGATCCTTCAACCGCACGAAAAAAAATAGAAAAGCTGGACCAATTAATCGATCAAGCCCAGGCACCCGTGATAAAGCCTGTATAAGTACGGAACAGCGCCCAGCTTTCTTCGCTGTCTCCGCTTCATCGATACTTCCTTTACACCCGCTTCCAAACGTATTCTCCTAAAATCTCCGCACCCCTTTGTTTTATCAGGTAAGCCTGTGTCATTATCCATAAGCGCGGCATAAGCTGAGATAAAACACACAAAGGGGATAAAAGTATGGTCAACCAAGGTAGTCCGCAACTGGTCTCTTTAGTCGATCCTTATGTCTATCAGACCATTAAAAAGCTCATCGGCTCAAGGTTCGTTATACAGACAGTACGAGATACGGTCAGAGGCAGACTGATCGATGTAAAACCTGACCATATCACAATTGAAGGAGCCCGAAATTCTGTTTGTTTGATCAGAATCCAGCACATGATTTCCGTCACCCCAGATTACAGTGAGCGGGTCTAACAGTGCTTGCGCATGAAAAATAGGCGTACACCGGGACGTCCTATTTTTCAGTTAAGCGCTGTAAAAACGCACTATGATACATTGTTCCATCAAGGTCAAAGCCGGCAAATTCCTGATAGTCACCATCTGAAAAACAGAAAGTGACACCGTACACCGTATAGCAGGAACGGACTGAAGCATGCTGGCAGACCCGAAAATGATAACCGTCTGAATCTTTTACATATAGCCGGGATTTCCCGGCAAATGGGGCACAGAGGTGTGCTGCCTCACCAAAACATTCGAATCCGGCGATTTTGCCGTCTTGACTGATATCCAGCAGGAGACAATCATTGACTCTGAGCTCCTCAGTCCGTACATTCCTGTTCTTTTTCGGAGGAAGAACATAGATATAAGCTAGTTCTGAATTTGTATCGTATGTCACGGCCTTCATCACCAACACTCCTTTCATTATATTAAGAGTTCTGATATGAGTTCATTTTTGTTACAATGATGGGGTATAAGTTCTTTTATCTGACAGACAAAGAAAAACTAGGAGGAACAAAGCTTGTTGAAATCAAAAGTCCATTTTTGGACATTGCAGATTTTATTTGTTTTGCTGATTATTTTTGTAGCAACAAAAGTTTCATTTGTATTTCAGCCGTTTATTGTTTTTATCTCGACATTGTTTTTCCCGATGCTAATTGCGGGAATTTTGTATTTCATATTTAATCCGGTGGTCCGCCTGCTTGAGAAAAAAATTCCGCGGACATTATCCATTCTATTGATCTATTTACTGTTTATCGGTTTGCTTGCCTTTATTTCAGCGTCAGTCGGACCTATCATCACCTCACAGGTGACAGGGCTGTTTAACAACCTTCCTGATTATATAAAACAGATTCAGGCGCTGACAAAGGATTTGTCCCATTCTCAATGGTTTACCTGGATGATGAACCAGGATTATGTATCGATATCAAAAATTGAACAGTCATTGACAAGTTTTCTCCAAAACCTGCCGCAAAATATCACGTCCAGTTTATCTGCGGTGTTTGGCGTCGTGACAAACATCACGCTTGTTATTATTACTGTTCCATTTATCCTTTTTTACATGCTGAAAGACGGACACCGCTTTCCGCATTTGGCAGTAAAAATTCTACCGGCTTCTTATCGGACAGAAGGCTTAAAGATTTTTAAAGATTTATCCGATACGCTTGCGGCATATTTCCAGGGGCAGCTGTTAATCTGTCTTTTTGTCGGAACAGCGTGTTTTATCGGCTATTTAATTGCCGGACTGCCGTATGCCCTGATTCTCGGGATTGTCATGGCGATTACCAATATCATTCCCTATGTCGGGCCTTTTCTCGGTGCCGCGCCGGCTGTCATTGTCGGTTTTATGGACTCGCCGGCCAAAGCGCTGTTTGCGATTATTGTGGTCGTCATCGTTCAGCAGCTGGACGGAAACCTGCTGTCTCCTCTTGTGATCGGAAAGCGGCTGAATACCCATCCGCTTACGATTATTTTGCTATTAATCGGAGCGGGAAGCTTCGGCGGAATTCTCGGCATGATTTTAGCGGTGCCGGTTTATGCGGTAGTGAAGGCGTTCTTCCTGAATATTGTCCGCTTGATCAAGCTGCGCCAGCGGTCACGACTCGAGGAAAACGCAAAGCCAGCTGAATAGGCGGGCACCATTAGCGGCTCTTTGCATATGATGCTGTAAATCAATGCGGAGGTGGGGAAATGCCTGCAATTGTGGGGCCGATTTATATCATGTCAGTTACGGGTAATGCCGCGGCAAGCTTTGGAGACGTATTTGCGATTTCGCCCAAAAGCGTCGCTCATTCAGGGGCGGGGTCAGGCGCTTTTCAGCTTGGTGATTTTGTGAAGATTAACAACCAAACGAGTAAAACTCTTTTCAAAGATGCCGATATCACTGATGAAACAGTTTCGTTTAACGGGTAACAGCCTTTTCACAAGAGGCTGTTGCTTTTTTATTGTATAATATGGGTAGTCTTTGAATAGAGAGGTCATGTTATGAAAATCAGAAAAGCAAATATCAATACGCAAACCGGAATGATCACGGACGTGTATCTGCATGAAAACAGAAAAGAACTGCGCACGCTTGTAGCGGTACCGCAGCTGGAGTGGAGCACGATCATTTCCTATGAAGAAGATAAAGCAACTCTGCCTGAACGGCTGGAAGCGTCGTTGCGCCGGCATACAGAGGAAACCCCTGCTGGTGAGCTGGCCAAAAAAATCATTCATTGGGTAACAGAAATGTAAGCGGCGCTTGAAAGTTTAGCTCCTGCCTGATCAGGTGATAATGAAGACAAACAAGACGGGAGGACAGGCTTTTGAGTGAAGATAAAATGGATCTGTATTTGCAGCAAGGAATGTATGGGCCTTTGGAGACAAAGCCTGACGAGCGCCATTTGTTTTTAGGCTCTTTAAGAGAAAGAGTCGTTTTGGCACTGACGAAAGGACAGGTGCTTAGAAGTAAACCGTATAAAGAGGCGGAGCACGAGCTGAAAAACAGCCATAACGTCACCCTTTTGGTTAATGGAGAGCTTCAGTATCAGTCTTACTCTCCTTATATCCAAATGGCGAACCGGTACGGAGTGCCCTTCAAGATTGTATCTGATCTTCAGTTTCATACGCCTTTAGGCCTCGTTATTGCGGCTGACATCGCTGTGAATCGTGAATTGATATATATTCAGGACGACATTTATAATCGGTCAGTGCTGAAATCTTAAGAGACAAACGGACCGTTTGTCTTTTTGTTCATGGCAATTCACTTACAACTGGAGATAAGATATAATGTTCTCATACTGATGGCGGGGAGGCCGGCTATGAAAAAAGCACTTATTTGTATTGATTATACGAATGATTTTGTGGCGAGTGACGGAAAATTGACCTGCGGGGAGCCCGGCAGAATGATTGAAGAGGCGATCGTCAATTTAACTGAAGAATTCATCACAAACGGTGATTACGTCGTATTAGCAGTAGATTCTCATGATGAAGGGGATCAATATCACCCTGAAACCCGTCTTTTTCCTCCGCATAATATAAAAGGCACGGAAGGAAAAGATCTGTACGGAAAGCTTTTGCCTCTATATCAGAAACATGAACATGAACCTAATGTTTACTACATGGAAAAAACGAGATATTCTGCTTTTGCGGGAACTGATTTAGAGCTCAAACTCAGAGAGCGGCAGATTGGCGAACTGCACCTTGCCGGTGTCTGCACAGATATTTGTGTGTTGCATACAGCTGTTGACGCATATAACAAAGGTTTTCGGATTGTTGTGCATAAACAAGCTGTTGCCAGCTTTAATCAGGAGGGGCACGCATGGGCTCTTTCCCATTTTGCAAACAGCATCGGAGCGCAAGTGGCAGAGTAAGGAAGGGGAAAAACAGTGTTAGAGTACGGATTTAAAGATGACAGCCTGTCATTACATACAGACCTTTATCAGATCAATATGGCGGAAACGTACTGGAGAGACGGCATTCATGAAAAGAAAGCGATTTTTGAGCTGTTTTTCAGAAGGCTTCCGTTTGAAAATGGCTATGCCGTATTTGCGGGCTTGGAAAAAGCCATTGAATACTTGGAAAATTTCAAGTTTACGGATAGCGATTTGAGTTATTTACAGGATGAACTCGGGTATCATGAAGATTTTATTGAATATTTGCGCGGCTTATCTTTTACAGGTTCACTTTACTCCATGAAAGAAGGAGAGCTCGTTTTTAACAATGAGCCGATTATGAGGGTGGAGGCACCCCTGGTAGAAGCGCAGCTGATTGAAACAGCTTTGCTCAACATTGTGAACTATCAAACATTAATCGCAACAAAGGCTGCCCGGATTAAAGGCGTCATTGGTGATGAAGTTGCGCTTGAATTCGGAACAAGACGGGCACACGAAATGGATGCGGCCATGTGGGGAGCGAGAGCAGCCTTAATCGGCGGCTTTAGCGCGACAAGCAATGTAAGAGCCGGAAAGCGCTTTAATATCCCGGTTTCCGGCACACATGCGCATGCGCTTGTGCAGGCTTACCGCGATGAATATACAGCTTTCAAAAAATACGCGGAAACACATAAGGATTGCGTTTTCTTAGTTGACACGTATGACACGCTTCGTTCAGGCATGCCGAACGCGATTAGGGTTGCCAAGGAATTCGGCGACCGCATTAATTTCATTGGCATCCGTCTGGACAGCGGCGATTTGGCGTACCTGTCAAAAAAAGCCCGGAAAATGCTTGATGAAGCAGGATTTACAGATGCGAAGGTGATTGCTTCAAGCGATTTGGATGAGCACACCATTATGAATTTAAAGGCTCAGGGAGCGCGCATTGATGTCTGGGGTGTCGGTACGAAGCTGATCACTGCCTATGACCAGCCGGCTCTCGGCGCAGTTTATAAACTCGTTGCCATTGAAGAGGACGGGAAAATGGTTGACACGATCAAAATTTCGTCCAATCCTGAAAAAGTGACGACACCGGGCAGAAAGAAAGTCTACCGCATTATTAACCAGTCCAACCATCATTCTGAAGGCGACTATATTGCGCTTTATGATGAGCAGGTGAATGATCAGAAGCGGCTCAGAATGTTCCACCCGGTTCATACATTCATCAGCAAATTTGTCACGAATTTTTATGCGAAGGATCTTCATGAGCTGATTTTTGAGAAGGGTATTCTTTGCTACCAAAACCCTGAGATTTCAGACATACAGCAGTATGTGCAGGATAACCTCAGCCTGCTTTGGGAGGAATATAAGAGAATCAGCAAGCCGGAGGAATACCCGGTTGATTTAAGCGAGGACTGCTGGAGCAATAAAATGCAGCGGATCCACGAAGTGAAAAGCAGAATTGAAGAAGAGCTTGAGGAAGAATAAAGAAAAACTGGCCTTTCGTTCGCGAGGGGCCAGTTTTCTTTATGTATATATTATTTTTCATGTTTAGACAATTTTCGTCAAATTATTTGATATACTTAGGGGTGAAAGCCGCGCGTATTGTAAGGGGGATAAATCAATGAGGGTGTTTGTTGCAAGACAGCCTATTTTTAATAGAAAAGAACAGGTTGTTGCTTATGAACTGCTGTATAGAGAAAGCGAAGAGAACGTGTATAGCGCTAAAGACGGCGATCAGGCAACAACAGATTTGGTGATCAACAGCTTTTTAAACATCGGAATTGAGAAGCTGACGGAAGGGAAACGCTGTTTTGTTAATTTTACGGAAAGCCTGATGTTTTCGAATCTTCCCACCTCCTTCAATCCGAAACAGCTTGTCATTGAAATCCTTGAAGATATACCGATCACGCCGGCCCTCATTTCTAGATGCAAAGAATTGAAAAAAATGGGGTATATGCTGGCGCTTGATGATTTTTATGCAATAAACCCGCAAGATGAGGACTTACTGGAAAAACTCATGAGCTATATTGATATATTGAAAATTGATTTTCTCAAAACAACACGAATGGAACGCAGAACAATTTTGCAAACCTACGGCTGCCGCGGCCTGATTTTTTTAGCGGAAAAAGTAGAGACCCGAAAAGAATATAAACAGGCGGTCCAAGACGGCTTTCAATTATTCCAAGGCTACTTTTTCAGCGAGCCGCGCATCATCAGCGGGCATGACCTATCGACTCATTTCTATTCTTACTATGAACTGCTTAACGAACTGAGCAAAGAGCAGCCTAACATAAAGCGTGTGACAGAGTACATAGAGCGGGATTTATCACTGTCCTATCAGATTTTAAAATTTTTAAACTCATCCCACAGCCGTTTGAGCCAGAAAATTGAAAGCATTCAACAGGCCATTATGCTGTTGGGATTTAATGAAATCAAACGGTGGATATATATTCTTTCCTTTAAGGATTTAAGCAGGAAAGGGCATTCCAGCAAGCACGAAATCATTAAGATTTCTTTGATAAGAGCAAAGCTTTGCGAACTGCTGGCGAGAAAGACATCCCGGCCGCAGCCTGCTTCTTATATGCTGATCGGAATGTTTTCTCTCATAGACACCCTCCTGCATAGAGAAATAGAGGAAATTGTTCAAGAATTGCCTTTAAAAGATGAAGTCGGGCAAGCATTATTAGGCCATCAAAACGACTACTACCAAATGCTTGAGCTTGTGAAATTAATTGAAAGCAACAACTGGGACACTTGCTCGGAATTAGGCAATCAACTCGACAAAGAAGAAGCGTATGAATGTTATTTAGAGGCTCTGGAATGGTGTCATAATCTTATGGACGCAAAATGATTGCGGTCCTCTGACCACCGCAAAGCAAGAATCATTCGGCTTTGCGTTCCGATAAGGCTGATATAGATGCCGTCGGGATTAAAGACCGTATCCACTTCATGCCGGACGCCCATTTGTTTGATTAGGCGCTTGATGGTTTGTTTATCGGACTGCTCGGCTGCGGTCAGAATGCGGCGCGAGAGCTCCCGCGAGCCCGCAATGCGGCTGAGAACAAGCTGGGCATCCGCAAATATCCCTCCGGCCTGCTTCGCTGAACGGATAAAGGTATCAATATTGTTGGCAGGAGCGGGCGGACGGCGTACCTCATACGGATACACGTAAAACCAGGGATAACGATATCTCATGAGAGCACCTCGCAAAAAAGGATGTTTCTATATGTATAGATCCCTAATTGCCGAATATGACAAAGCGAAAAGGCCACAACTTTAGCGTTGCGGTCTTTTTCGGTGTTTGTCGGTCAGGAAACGCCAATAATCGCATATTCAATTTTGAAAATACGGTATGAAGGACTATAGTCTTGCTTAGTAAAAATGCGAAACACGTTAAAATCAAGGGAGTTAAGAATCTTTCTCAATTTGAGCAGAAAAATACGCTTCTGCACATAGAAAAATAGTCCCGTTCTTGTTGTGATCTCTTTGAGTATAAGGGCCTATTGATATTTGCGGTGTCACGCAGGATCTTTTTGCATACTTTTCGGTGAAAAATGAGCCGAAAGCAGATACACTATTAGTAACAGATCAAATACCTAGGACTCGTTCACCATACACAATTCATTGATCTTTCAAAAAAAGGAGTGTGGAAACGATGGAAAAGAAACTTGAAGAAGTAAAACAATTGTTATTCCGACTCGAACTTGATATTAAAGAAACGACAGATTCATTACGAAACATTAACAAAAGCATTGATCAACTCGATAAATACAATTATGCAATGAAAATTTCGTGAAAAAGACTTGGAAACAAGTCTTTTTTTTCGTTCTACCGATACAATAAATGGATAAAGTATTATATGATTGTTAAAAAACGAAAAACCTGCTGTCCTTTAAATGTCCCATTTAGTAAAATGGAATGGGAGGGGGGAAGTCGTTATTGAGCAGATATGTTTAGATTCTGTCCGGATCAAGGAGAAAATGAAGGAGATTGTGGATGAAAATATTTTAAATGAGGACTTAAAAGTGAAGCTCATTTCTTTTATCGAAGAAAAAAAACAATTTTCATTTGCAGAACTAGCTTATTACCATTACATAGCATTTGATGGAAAAAACGACAAAGCAATTGAGTTATTGGCGTCAGGTATAGAACTTTTAATTTTATCTGCGGACATTTTTGACGATATTGAGGATAAGGACAATCTTCAGGCTTCTTGGATGAAATTAGATCCTTCTATAGCAACTAACGCAGCTACCGCACTTTATACATTAAGTCTGCAGGTAATAGGTTCAGTCTCAAATCATCCAAAACTTTTAAGCCTTACTTTGCAATATTCACTCCAATCTTTACAAGGACAACATGTAGATTTGAATTTAACAGCCTCATCAGAATCAGAGTATATTGAAATGATTAAACTTAAGTCGGGTTCTCTGGTAACATTGCCCAGTATTCTTGGTGTATATCTGGCAACTGGAGAATGTAATGAAACAGTTGAGGAGTATTCACGTTATTTAGGTGTAGTCGAGCAAATTGCAAATGATCACTATGGACTTTATTACCCTAACAATAATGACTTCAAAACTAGACATACGCTTGCCTTCAATTATCTTAAAAATAAATTTAACCAATCATCAATTGACTTATTAAATTTTTATGCGCAAGAAAATCATATGATAAATAATTTGGAAGATTTGAAGGGAAAGTTAAGAGAATCAGGTGTAATACAATATTTGAATGTTATAAAAAATTTAGCAGTGGAAAATTTTAAGGAATCATTCAAAAAACTGAGATTAGATGAACAAAGAAAAAATAAATTACTTATTCAATTATTAAGGGGGATTTAATTTGAAACATATTGATAAAATCATTAGCCATCTAGTAAACAACCCGGAAGCGTTTGATCAATTTAAGAATGGTAACTTAACCTTGCTAAATATAAATGAAAAAGAAAAGAAAGCAATATTATACGCGTTTGAACAAGGAGAGGTGCCAAGAACAAGCAAGTGGCCTCCAATAGAAGCTATTAGTAATTTTTTTGAGGATGATAAAAGAAAAAGTTTGATTTAATTACGGGATGATGTGATGTACAGATATATTAACGTCTATAAATATTTGTCTCTAGTTTTTATCATTTTAAGTTTTATTTATGTTATATACCTCTCGTATAGCTTTGCTTTTAACATCTTCGTAGGTGCGGATGTAAAGATAAATGAACAGGGTAAGTTAGAGGTCACTAATGTTTTAGATTATACAGATGAATATTATTCAGGTGTGAAAAAGGGAGATATCATTCTTGAAGTAAATGGGGAGAAAGGCAGTGATATTCAATTAAAAAGTGGAAGATTGGTCAATGTAGAAAGTTTAATTGTTGAGAGAGATAATAAATCATTTCATTTACAAAATGTAAGCCTAATCAGTGAAGAAAATTTATTTATGTATCTCATTCCTGTAATATCTTATTCAATCTGTTTATTTTGTATATTTTTTATTTATAGAATAAATAAAGTAAGAAAATCAACTTCTGCTTATATTTTAATATTATTTTTGTTATTTGTATCAGTAGCGTATGTAAGTGCATGCGGGGCAAGAAGAGGTGAAGAGATAAGCACTTACCTGCTTGTTCTTACTTTAGTCAGCTGTCCGGTGTTATATATTCATTTTATATATAAATACTTTATAGAATTAGGAACAAAGTTATTCGAAAAGAAGATTTTAATCATTATGTATATGCTCCCGCTAATAAATCTTTTATTAGAGGACGTTCTGAGTAATAGATTAAAATCTTCGGCTTTTTTGTCTAATCTGAATTTGATTTCATTTTTTGTCCTAGTTCTTACTGTATCGATTCTTATCCATAAAGGGATAAGAAAATTTAAACAAAAAGAGCAAAAGTCAATTTTGAAAGTCCTTGCTTATACAAATATCTTTTCTTTCAGTCCGTTTATTGTCTTTTTTGCTGTTCCATATGTGTTTTTGGAGAAGTATGTCTCACCTTTTAGTTTGGCTGCTTTTACACTTGTTATACCTTTTTCTTTAGTATATCAATTTATGACTAATAGACTTTATAATATCGACTTTGTTGTGGGGCGGCTTAAGTACTACGGTTTTTTAGCCATTACACCTACTATTATCGTAGTGACCATCTTTAATTACATTCAGCAACCAAAGGATATCTTTTATTTAGTTAAACTAACAATTGCAATATATGTGCTTATGTTTGCCGTTTTTTACTTTAAAGAGATTATTGACTTTCGTTTCAAGTTAAAAAGATTTACTGAAAAATTTAATTATCAAGATGGGATTTTTAAATTTACTCAATTAATAAAGCAAGCATCATCAGTAGATCAAGTACTTAATCACTTTAAGAATACAATCTTAGATGTATTAAATATAGATAATGCTTGTGTGTATGATAATTCAAAAGGAGAAATTACTCTCCTTAGCAAGAATAACTTTAAAGATCTCACTTATAAAAATCATGAGCAATATGTGAAAAATTTTACTGGTGATATCGGCAAAATTAAAGAGTTTAAACAAGGTTTTATTATTAAAATAGGTGAACGAGGAGACAAATCATTTTTAGTACTCTGTTTCTCAAGTTATAATACTTTTAAATTAACAAGAGATGAAATTGCATGGCTCCAAACATTAGCGTTTTATACAAATGTTTCATTGGAAAACGTGATGAAAATAGAGGAATTGATGGTGCATCTTGAGGATTTAAAACAACAAGAATCCAACCCCGTATGGCTCAAAAAACTCATGTACACGATCGAGGAAAAACAACGCTCCGATCTCGCCCGCGATCTCCACGATTCGGTTCTTCAGGATTTGATTTCCTTAAAACGCCAGTGTGAGCTGTTTTTGGGTGATTTTAAGAAGGGTGATAATCCGTGCCGTGAAGAGGTGCAGGACAAGCTTGTACAGATGAATGAGCAGATGTCTGATGTGATTTCGATGACGAGGGAGACGTGTCATGAGCTGCGGCCGCAGCTTCTGTATGATCTTGGATTGGTGAAGGCGTTGTCGAAGCTGGTGGCGCAGCAGCAGGAGCGGGTTCCGTTTCATATCCGTTTAAATACCGGCAGATTTACGGCTTCCCTTGATCTGGATTCGCAGCTGAATTTATACCGGATCATTCAAGAGTTTCTGTCTAATGCGGTTAAGCACTCTCAGGCGACGGATGTGCTGATTATGCTCATTAGTATTCAAAACAAAATCGTTCTTCATTATGAGGACGATGGCGTTGGGTTTGATCAGGAAAAGAATACTGAGCATTCCATGAGCATGGGGCTTTCTGGCATTAAGGAGAGAGTCAGGGCTTTAGATGGGCGCCTTCGGATTGAAACAAGTGAAGGAAAGGGCTTTAAGGCTGATATTGAAATCGAATTGTAATGGATTTATAACGGAAACGACTTGGCACAGGCCAAGTCTTTTTTATAAAATGGAAAAGAGTGAGTAAAAGGGAGGAAAACATGAAAAAGATACTAGTGATTGATGACCATCCGGCTGTCATGGAAGGCACCAAGACAATTTTGGAAACGGATTCGAATTTGTCTGTTGATTGTCTCAGTCCTGAACCGAGCGAACAGTTTATCAAGCAGCATGATTTCTCGTCATATGATCTTATTTTAATGGATCTGAATTTAGGTGGCGAGGTCAATGGGATGGAGCTTTCTAAACAGATTTTACAAGAGAATCCTCATTGTAAAATTATCGTGTATACCGGTTATGAGGTCGAGGATTATTTCGAGGAAGCGATTCGTGCGGGTCTGCACGGTGCCATCAGCAAAACGGAATCTAAAGAAAAGATCACCCAATACATATACCACGTACTCAACGGAGAAATTCTAGTCGATTTTGCTTACTTTAAACAGCTGATGACTCAGCAAAAAACAAAGCCGGCTCCTTCCTCTCAAAAAGAACAAGATGTGCTCACACCTAGAGAATGCCTGATTCTTCAAGAAGTTGAAAAGGGATTTACAAACCAAGAAATCGCAGATGCCCTTCATTTAAGCAAGCGGTCCATTGAATACAGCTTGACATCGATTTTCAATAAGCTGAATGTCGGTTCACGGACGGAAGCGGTTTTGATTGCGAAATCAGACGGTGTACTTTAAATGTTGGGGGTGTAGATGATGGATACGAAACACACATTGCTTGAAGCGCTTGGTATAGAGATTATTGAAAACACAGCGGAACGATGCGTTGCGGTCATGCCGGTGGATCATCGGACGGTTCAGCCGTTCGGATATTTGCATGGGGGCGCTTCAGTGGCCCTGGCGGAAACAGCAGCGAGCGCAGGTGCACAGAACTTGATTGATCATTCAACACAGGCTTGTGTCGGCTTGGAGATTAACGCCAACCATTTAAAATCTGTAAAGGAAGGAACGGTAAAGGCGGTAGCCGAGCCCGTTCATATCGGCAGAACGACGATTGTCTATCATATTCACATATATGACGAGCAAGAGAGGCTGATCTGTATATCCAGATGCACGCTGGCTGTCATCAAGAAATAAAAAAACAGCCGGAACTCTGCCTGTCCGGCTGCTTATTTTTATAAATAAGAATCCTCTTTTCGTTTAATCACAAAGTTTCTGATTCCGTTATAGTCATCCTGCACGCTTCTCTCATCAAGCTTGACGCCGGAGTTATACGCAGCACGGCAGATCAAGTGCCCGCCGATAGGCGACGTAATAAAGATAAAGAGAATCCCAAGCAGGATTTTAGCGGAGAGCTCCCCCGTCACAAACCACAAATAGAAGAAGACACCGAGCAGAATCATATTGACACCCAATGTTGAGCCTTTAGAAGCAGCATGAGCGCGTGTAAACACATCGGGAAGGCGAAGTACGCCAAATGAAGCAATGAGGCATACAAGAGCTCCCAGCAATATGAATACAGCCACAACAACTTTAGCGGTTTCGATCATTTTCGATAATCTCTCCTTTCTCCAGGAACTTGGAAAATGCGATCGTTCCGATAAACGATAAAATCCCCAGCAACAAAATAATATCCAAAAACGCACTTGTTTTCAGCAAAATGGAGACAAGCGCCGTGATTGCGATCAGATTGATGCCGATTGCATCCAGAGCCACCACCCGGTCAGGCACAGTCGGCCCTTTAATGACACGAATGACATACAAAAAGGTAGACACTGCCATAATGCCGAGCGCGATTTGCAGGATCAGTGTAAACATCACCGGCTCACCTCCTGTATGGCTTTTTCAAATGATTCCCGAATATCAAAAATCGCTTTTTCCGCATCCTCGATATCCATTGCATGAATATAAAGTATTGTTCTGTCATCTGAAATATCCATCACCAAGGTTCCCGGTGTTAATGTAATGAGCAGAGAGAGCAGGGTGATTTCCCAGTCCTTCGTCAGTTCAGTTTTAAAAGCAAAAATACCCGGTCTGATATTCAGTTTTGGAGATAAGACTGATTTCATCACACTGACATTGGCAAGGTACAGTTCCTTTATAAAAATGAAACAGAGCTTGATAATAGAAATCAATTTCCATAGATAAAACTGGCGAGTGAAAAAGCGCCGGAAGAAAAAGAGAGAGAGCATTCCCAGAATATAGCCTGTAATGAATCCTGCGGCGCTTGGACTGTTGCTTAAGAACATCCAGCAAAAAGCGAGAAACACATTTAATAAAATTTGAAATGCCATGCGATCTACTCCTTCAGAACAGCTTCGATATATTTTTCCGGATTCAGCAGCGTCTCGGCCGCTTGATCAACGTAAGGCGACACCCATTCTGTACCCAACCCGAAGAGAAGAGACAGCAAGAGAAAAATAGCTGCCGGATAAAGAAGTCCTTTAGCTGTTCGATGATTTGGTTTTGGCGTTTCTTTTTCTTCGCCCCAAAACGCATGTATAAAGATCCTCAGCACAGAGTACAGTACGAGCAGACTCGAAAGCAGAATCAGCATGGATATCGTAAATTCACCTTCTGCGAAGCCGCCCTCTGCAATTTTAAATTTGCCGACAAATCCGCTCAGTGGCGGAATGCCTGCAAGAGAAATAGCGGAAATGAAAAACATCCATCCAAGAACAGGATAGCGTTTGATCAGCCCGCCCATTTTATGCAGGTTTGCAGTTCCAGTCAATGCGATCAGCGTACCCGCCAGCATAAACAAAGCGCCCTTAATCAGCATATCGTGAATCAGATAGTAGATCGCGCCCTGAATGGATGCGGGGGTGTGTACTGCCACACCGAACAAAATCACGCCGACAGCGGTAATAATGTTATAGATCACAATTTTCATGACATTCGAATAAGCGAGTGAACCGATCACACCGAAAATCACAGTCAGCGCCGCCAGCCAAATCATCAGCTGATGGGTAAAGGCTGTATCGTGAATAAAAATCAATGTGAAAACCCTCGCAATCGCATATAACCCGACTTTTGTCAGCAAAGCGCCGAACAACGCGGAGATTGCCGCCGGTGGCGCGTAATAAGAGCCTGGAAGCCAAAAGTAGAGGGGGAAAATTCCGCCCTTCATGCCAAATACCAAAAGCAGCAGGACACCAATCACAGTGATCAGCCCGGTTTGTCCTGATTCGCTGATTTTCACGCTAAGATCCGCCATGTTTAACGTACCGGTTACAGCGTATAAAAAACCGACCCCTATGACGAACAGGGCAGACGACACGATATTAAACACAATATATTTAAGGGATTCGCGCAGCTGAATTTTTGTGCCGCCTAATACAATCAGCATATAGGAAGCAATAAGCAGAAGCTCAAAAAATACGTACATATTAAATAAATCGCCTGTTAAAAACGCTCCGCTGACGCCGGCAAGCAAGAACTGAACGCCGGAGTAGTAAAAGGAGCGCTCCCGTTTTTCACCGACAGAACGGAAGGAATAAAGCCCAACCAATAAACCGATGATCGCTGTTGTGAGAACGAGAAGGCTGGCGAATTGGTCTGCGGCAAGCACAATGCCGTACGGCGCATTCCATCCGCCTAGGCTGAGTGTCTGGATGCCTTTTGTGAAGACAGTCTGTACAAGTATGCCGCTAATCACAATCCCGATGGCCGATGCCGCCGTGCTGAAGATTCTCATGAGCATAAGATTCTTCGTCATGAAAATCAGAAGAATAGCCGACAAAAGCGGGATCAGGATTGGCAAAATAACAAAATTATTCATGTTGATCATTTCCCCTCATTTGATCCATATCGTCCGATTTCAATTCCTGATAAGCGCGAAAGGCCATGACGAGGATGAATGACGTAACGCCAAAAGAAATGACAATTGCGGTCAAAATCAGGGCTTGCGGAAGCGGATCGACAAATGATTTGGCATGCTCGCTCAAAATCGGAGCGGCGCCTTTCTTTAATCCTCCCATAGTCAAAAGCATTAAATGAACGCCATGGCTTAACAGTGCTGTTCCGATAATGACGCGAAGCAGGCTTTTAGACAGCAGCAAATACGTGGCAGCCATAAAAATAATACCGGCTAATACAGCCATTAAGATTTCCATTATTCTTCCTCTCCAATCGTTTGAATAATGGTCATCGTTATGCCTACGACAACAAGATAAACGCCTAAATCAAATATCGTCGCTGTGGCGAGCTCCGTTTTCCCAAGGATCGGCAGCTGAAAGTATCCGAATGTGTGGGTTAAAAAAGGAGCCCCGAAGACAAAGGAGCCAACGCCTGTTAATACAGCGAGCAGAAGGCCGGCTCCCGCGACATAAATGAAATTGACCGGCAAAAGGGAACGCACGGTTTTTAAATCATATGCCAGAAGCAAGAGAACGATGGAAGAGGACGTGATCAGTCCGCCGACAAAGCCTCCTCCGGGCGCGTTATGCCCTGATAAAAATAAATAGAAAGAGAAAAGCAAAATGATAAAGGATACAAGCTTTGTCGCAGTTTGAAGAATCAAGTCATTTGTTTTTTGTTCATTCACCGCTTTTCCCCTCCTCTTTTACTTTTGTTTTAATCATGCTGTAAATGCCGAGAGCGGCTATCGTTAATACCGTAATTTCAAACATTGTATCAAATCCCCTGAAATCAACAAGAATGACATTGACGACATTATCCCCTCCGCCGAGATCGTGGCTGTGTTTGACAAAGAAGGACGCAATGCTGTCTTTTGTCCGCTGGCTTGACGATGCGATGCCGAGCAGAGTAACGATAACACCGACGCCTAAAGAAATGATAAAATTCGTCATCCGGAACGTTCTCGTTTTTGTTTTCAGCCTCAGTTTCGGCAAATGGTAGAAGCAAAGCAGAAACAGTGCCACAGAAATCGTTTCAATGACGAGCTGAGTCAATGCCAAGTCCGGCGCTCTGAAAATGACAAAAAACAATGCAAGCGTATAACCGACAACACCGAGTGCAATGATCGCCGTCAGTCTTGACCTAGCAAAAACAGTCGCCACTGTGGCGCTGATCATGACAAGCGTCAAAATGATTTCGTATACACCGATTTTAGCCATGCCTTCCGTTTTAAATGAAAATCCGCCTTTAATGGCAAAAGCTCCGCCTATCAGAATGATGAAACCAGCGAAGATATACAGCAAATAATCTCTTAAAAACCCGGTCATATATTGTTTTGTGACCCGGTAAGAGCCTTTCTCCATCAGAGTCAAAAGCTTATCGTATAACCGGTTGAGTGTGAGTTTCGAAGGAAACAGTTTATAGATTCCTTTCCACTTATTCAGCGACAAATAACCAATTGTTCCGATCACAACAATACCCGCAGTCATGAGCAATTCCGTTGTAACCCCATGCCACTGTGAAATGTGAACGTGGAATTTCTCATGGCCGGCAAGCAGTGTCGGATAGATTGAGTTCATCGCAGGCTCTATCAGGCTGTACGACAATATATTCGGGAAAAAGAAGAGACTGACAGCCAAAGCGACAAGAATGACCGGTGGTACGAGCATGCCGACAGGCGCCTCGTGAGCCGGTTTTTCAAGCTGCTCAGGCTGGTAATTTCCTCTGAATGTTTTAAACAGCAATTTCATGCTGTAGATAAACGTAAATACACTTCCGATCCAGGCGAAAAGAGGGAACAGAACGCCCCATGTCTGCACGTTGAACAGGTCAAAATGTGTCACGCGAAGCATGCTTGTGAAAAACATTTCTTTACTCAAAAATCCGTTAAACGGCGGTAAGCCGGCCATTGAAAATGTCCCGATTAAGGAAATGGTAAATGTAATCGGCATAATCGCCATCAGGCCTCCTAGCTTCCGGATATCCCGTGTGCCTGTTTCGTGATCGATAATCCCGACTGCCATAAACAAGCTTCCTTTAAAGGTTGCGTGGTTGATCAAATGGAAAATGGCAGCCATAGCGGCAACTGTATAATATTCTGTATGTCCGTAATGAAGGGCCGCAGCACTGACTCCGAGCATGGAGATGATCATGCCGAGCTGGCTGACGGTTGAAAACGCCAAAATCGATTTTAAATCAGTTTGTTTCACGGCATGGAATGAACCCCAAACCATCGTAAAAAGGCCAACGAGGGACACGATCCAAAACCACTGAGCTGAAAAGGCGAAAATAGGACTGAATCTCGCAATCACATAAATGCCGGCTTTTACCATAGTAGCTGAATGGAGATAAGCGCTGACAGGCGTCGGAGCTTCCATCGCGTCAGGGAGCCAGATGTAAAAAGGAAATTGCGCTGATTTCGTAAAAGCCCCTAATAAAATGAGAATCATAGCCGGGATAAACAATTCGTGGCCGGCAATTAATTGAACCTGATGAACCATCTCTCGAATACTGAAGGAATCCGTTATCAAATAAAGGAGAATAAATCCGCCGAGCATGCACAGCCCGCCGCTGACCGTAATCAAAAGTGATTTGGCTGCGCCATAGCGCGACTTTTCCCGCTTATACCAATAGCCGATCAGCAAAAAGGATGAAAGGCTTGTAAGCTCCCAGAACATGTAGAGAACCATGACATTGTCTACTAGAACGACGCCGAGCATGGCGCCCATGAACATCAATAAGTAGACATAAAAGGGCCCAAGCTGTTCTTTTTCTTTCGATAAATAAAAAATGCTGTAAAGAGTGACCAAAGAGCCAATGCCTGTGATCAGTAAGGCGAATAATAACCCGAGGCCGTCTATATAAACGGTAAAGTTAATGCCGAGTGACGGAATCCACTCTAATACCGATCGAAGTGTTTCTCCAGATTGTGTCATCCTGATCATTGGGAGAAAGTATATAAACAGCAAGACGGGCAAGATCAACACAAACCAGCCCGTATGCACTCTTTTTGCGTATTTTGCCAAGAAGGGAATGATAAAAGCAAATAAAAAAGGCGATAAAATAGCAAGATGTAAGAGCTGCAAAGATAAGACCTCCTTTTCTCGTTCTCAATTGAAAAATGCGCTATGTATGAAATATACGGTCAAACGACCTAGTCCAAATTATATCGCACTTTTCTGCAAGCTGCCACGCTTCGAACTGCTGTAATGGGTTTTTATGAGTTCTTTTGACCTCAAAATAAGTCTAACAAAAAAGAGGTTATTTGTATATTTAAAATCAATCCTGATCAAGCTGAAGGAAAGGAGCTGGTCATGTGAAAAGAAAAGTCGTGATGTGCTCAGGTTTATTCTGCTCAGTATTTGCAGGGGCATTCATGTTGAATCAATATGACGGGCGCAGCGGTGTGGCGGCTAGTGATGAGTGGGAGCTGTATTTACTGGAGCACCACCTGTCAGCCAGAATGAGTGAGACGGAATCAAAGGATCTGCCGTTTGGTCCCCGAGAGTATATTCGGATTGTGAATAAATAAAAAAAGAGTTCCGCATAAAACGGAACTCTTTCTGTTTATGAAGTGAAAAAACGAAGCAGCACTGTCGCGCAAATAACTGTGCCTGCACCGCCGAGACGGGTAGAAATTTGGGCAAACGGCATAAGGCCCATTCTTCCTGATGCCGATAAAATGGCAACATCACCCGTTCCGCCGAGGCCGCTGTGGCAGCAGGTAACGATTGCGGATTCAACCGGATACATGTTCATCAGCTTGCCTACGAAATATCCAGAACCAATCATCGCGATAACAACTGAAATACAGATGATGACAAACGGAATAGAAATCACAGACGCTACGTCATCCAACGGAATAAAGAGGATGCCGAGACCGACCATCAGCGGCCATGTAAAGCTTGAAGAAATAAACTTATAAAGCTGGTAAGCGCCTTCTTCCATTTTTTTCGGAAGAATATTCGCATACTTGACAGCCGCAGCTGAAATAATCATTAAGATCGCGCCCGGGATGAAGATGAATTTCTCCAATAACCCGCCAAAAATAAAGAATGTACACGCGAGCAGAACTCCCGCTCCCATTAGTTTAAAATCAATTTTTGCTTCGGCTTCTTTTTGATTGAAAATCTCATTTGCTTTTTTAGATTTTACGAGACGTCCGTTCCCATTTAGATCTGGACGCTTATCGCCAAGCTTTTTCATTAAGGCTGCACATATGATAGCAAAGACGTTTCCTATAATTGCGGCTGGAACCAGCTGAGACACAAATACATCAGCGGATGAGCCCAGTATTTGTGAATAGGCGATTGAAAGCGGCAAAATCCCTTCACCTATTCCCCCGGCAATAATCGGGACAACAACAAAGAAAAAGGAATCATAGGCACTATAGCCAAAAATAAATCCGACAAGGATGCCGGCTGCAACGGCCGCGATCGTTCCTGCAACCAGTGGAACGAACATTCTGATAAACCCCTGTATTAAAACAATTCTGTTCATACCGAGGATACTTCCCACAACAAGGCAAGCGATATAGAAATAAAGGAAGTTAGACGTTTTCATCAAGTTGGTTACAGCGTCTAAAGATGTTGAATTCAGTACATTGTAAAAGACTAAAAATGAAGGAACAAACAAAGATAAAATAGCAGGGCCGCCAATATCCTTCAATATCGGTATGCGTTGGCCTATGTCTCCGAGAAACACACCAAGAATCATAATGATGGCAAACCCGCCAAGCATATTTGCCGGCAGCTCATTGTAATAGGCTGCAAGAATAATAATAACTGCTAATACTGTGTATAATGGCAGAGGAATCACACCGATTTCCCAAGACCAGATTTTTTGAAACAGGTTTTTCCCCTGTGAGTCTTTTTGCTCAGGTGAAATTGTCCCCGTTTTTGGAATTGCTCCCATGTCATACACCCCCATGTATTGTTTGTTACAGTCTACAAGAAAGCGTTAACACTTCATATTTTTTTAAGTTAAAAAACTAATAAACAATTAAATTAAGGGGGTCTTTTGGATTAGAAAAAAATCCCTGAGAATCGTCTTCCCAGGGGAGAATGTTTTATCTTTTTCCTTTAATATAAGGCACGCCATTGGCTTTTGGCGCATCTGCCCGCCCGATAAAGCCGGTTAAAGCGAGAATCGTTAAGACATAAGGAGCCATCAGCATATACACATTTGGTATGTCTTTAAAAAGAGGGAGCAGCGATCCAATGATACTTAAGCTTTGGGCGAATCCGAAAAACAAGGCGGCCCCCAGTGCTCCGATCGGATGCCATTTTCCGAATACAAGCGCTGCCAGGGCGATAAAGCCTTGCCCGGAGATGGTAGAGTGCGTGAAATCAAGCGCAATTGTAGAGGCATATACGCCGCCGCCGAGACCGCCGAACAATCCGCTGATCATCACGCCGATGTAGCGCATTTTATATACGTTGATTCCCATCGTATCGGCCGCCATCGGATGCTCTCCGACAGAACGGATACGAAGGCCGAACGGCGTTTTGAACAAGATAAACCAGGAAATAAAGGCAAGTGCTATTGCAAGAATAGACGTATAATAGACATCCGAAAAGAAGATCTTTCCCAAGACGGGAATATCGCCCAAACCGGGGATTTTCGTCTTATAAAAAGGCTCTGGAATTTTGTCTGTCTGCGCTTTGCCGTAGATCAGTTTGACGATAAATAAAGTTGCCCCAAGCGCCAGCATGTTAATGGCGACACCGCTGACTGTCTGGTCGGCGCGAAACGAAATCGCCGCTGCCGCGTGAATCAGTGAAAACAGGGCGCCTGCTGCCATGGCGGCAAGGAGCGAAAGCCAAGGTGCGGCGGCACCTAATTCCGGACCAAAAAATAAATTAAATAACACGCTGGTGAACGCCCCGATAATCATGAGGCCTTCTAAGCCGATATTCACCACACCTGATCTCTCGGAAAACACGCCGCCGAGAGCAGTTAAAATAAGCGGGGCCGCATAGACGAGTGTTGCAGGGACAATGATAGATAAAATCTGCACAATGTCCACTTAGTTCGCCCCCTTTTTCTTCAATTTGCCCATGACGAAACGAATCGCATAGCTTGAAGCCACAAACAGAATAATAATGGCAATCACAATATCAACGACCTCTGATGGAACGCCTGATTCAATCGGCATATTTAATGCGCCGATTTTCAGCCCGCCAAGCAGGCATGCCGCCAGTACAACGCCGACGGCTGTGTTTCCCCCAAGAAGAGCGACAGCGATACCGTCAAAGCCTACGCCGGTAAATGCGCCTTTCACTGCTGCGTATTCGAATGTTCCTAGGCCCTCCATGGCTCCGGCAAGGCCTGCAAAAGCGCCGGAGATAAGCATGGAGGTCATGATATTCTTCCGCACGCTCATGCCGGCATACTGGGAAGCGTGCTGGTTAAATCCGACCGCCCGGAGCTCAAATCCTTTTGTAGTTTTGTTGATGATAAACCACATGATAACTGCTGCGAGAAGGGCAACGATGATTCCCAAATGCAGCCGTGAGTAATCGGTGAGCTGTTCAAGAAAAGGAGAGCGGAGGGAGGCGGATTCGTGAATTTTCCCCGTCTTGTCCTGATGATCTGTCAAGACGTTTGAAATGATGTAATTGGTCATGTGCAGCGCGATATAATTCATCATAATGGTGACAATGACTTCATGAACGTAAAATCGCGCTTTCAAAATGCCGGGAATAAACCCCCATAATCCTCCTGCAGCTGCTGCTGTAATCAATGCGAGCGGCAAGTGAATATATGCCGGTCCGTCAAACGCCGTACCGACCCAAACCGCTGCTGTCCAGCCGACGAGCAGCTGGCCCTCGACGCCGATATTAAAGAGTCCGGTTCGGAATGCAAAGGCGACAGCCAATCCGGATAAAATATAAGGCGTAATTTGCCGGATTGTTTCTCCGACATAATAGATTTCTCCGAATATCCCATTCCACAAAGCCGAATATCCGCTGGCCACACTGTAGCCGCTCACAAGCATAATCAACGCGCCGGCCGCAAGACCAAGTATGATTGCGATGAGCGGCACGAGTAAATGAGAGAGTCGTTTAACCATTTGCTTTCCCCGCTTCCTTTTGCGTGCTTCCTGCCATCAAGAGACCAAGCTCCTGTTCAGTGGTTTCCTGCGGATTAACGCTGGTGATAATGCGTCCTTCAAAAATAACGGCGATTCTGTCACTGAGATTCATAATTTCTTCAAGCTCAAACGAGAGGAGAAGAACGGCTTTCCCGGCATCACGCTGCTCAATGAGCTTTTTATGGACAAATTCAATCGCTCCGACATCAAGGCCGCGAGTCGGCTGGGCGGCAATTAATAAATCAGGATTTCGGTCTATTTCCCGCCCGATAATCGCTTTTTGCTGGTTTCCGCCTGACAATGCCCGAGCGTGTGTATATTCATCCGGCGTTCTGACATCGTACTCAGTGATCAGGCTGCGTGCTTTTTTGTACATTTCGCCTTTATGTAAAACGCCCAATGCTGAATACGGCTTTTTGTAATAGCTTTGCAGCAGGATATTCTCTCCGATTGGAAAATCAAGGACGAGACCGTGTTTATGGCGATCCTGAGGGATATGGCCGATCCCGGATTCAGTGATTTTTCTTGGCGTCAGGTTTTGGATCTGTTTTCCGTTTAAGGTGATTGTTCCTGAATCTGTTTTGCGGAGTCCTGTCACCGCTTCGATCAGCTCAGATTGCCCGTTTCCGTCGACGCCTGCTATGCCGACTATTTCTCCCGCTTTGACTGAAAGAGACAAATCTCTGACTGTCTCTATTCCGCGGGTATCCTTTACAGTTATGCCGTCAATCGCAAGCACTTCCGCTCCCGGCTGAGCAGCTCTCTTTTCGGTTTTGAACGATACCTCACGGCCGACCATTAGACTGGCGAGTTCGTCTTGGTTTGTATCACGGACATCAAGGGTTTTGATGCCTTTTCCTTTACGGATAACCGTAACGCGGTCACAAATCTCCATAATCTCTTTCAGCTTATGGGTGATTAAGATGATGGACTTCCCTTCTTTGACCAGGTTCTTCATAATTTGCATCAGTTCCTTAATTTCATGAGGCGTCAAAACAGCCGTCGGTTCATCAAAAATCAGAATGTCGGCACCGCGGTAGAGGGTTTTTAATATTTCTGCGCGCTGCTGCATACCGACTGATATGTCAGCTGCTTTTGCTTCAGGATGGATCTGCAGGCCGTATCGATCGGAAATGTCCTGCACCTCTTGGCCAGCACGCTTCCGGTCAATTCTGCCAAACTTCTTTGGCTCCTTCCCGAGAATAATATTTTCAGCAACTGTAAAGGTGTCAACAAGCATAAAGTGCTGGTGCACCATTCCAATTCCAAGGTCATTCGCTTTGTTCGGGCTGTTGATGTGCACCTTCTCGCCGCGCACCCGAATTTCACCCCGCTCCGGCTGATACAGCCCGAAAAGGACATTCATCAATGTTGATTTCCCCGCTCCGTTTTCACCGAGCAACGCGTGTATTTCGCCTTTTTTGACCTGAAGATTGATATTGTCATTGGCGACGATACCTGGAAACGCCTTGCGGATATTGAGCATTTCAATGACATATTCCATTGATTGACCGCTCCTTTATTTCAAAATAAAAGAAAAACAAGGGATAAGGGCTCGACCTCCTTATCCCTGCGATTCTTATTCAGCTTTAAAGGTTTTCAGCTCTTTCTCAGTTGCCGGGACTTCCAATCCGTCGATGATTTTTTTCTTCCATTTATCGACCGCTTTGATCACATCATCCGATAGATTTTGTTTAGATGGAGAAATGCCGACTCCGTCTTGATCAAGCCCGTAGGTAAGTGTTTCGCCGCCCGGGAACTTTCCGTCACTCGCTTTTTTCGTTACATCTTCAACGACTGTATCTACTTTTTTCACCATGGAAGTGAGGGTGACGTTATCATCTGTTCCTTCTACCTGGCCTTCTGCGTATTGGTCTTTATCGACACCGATGACCCAGACATCGCGTTTTGGATCTTCTTTCTTCAGGTTTTTCGCTTCAGTAAAGACGCCTGTGCCAGTGGCGCCCGCAGAGTGATAAATAACATCTACGCCTGATTTATACATGCTTTCGGCGGTTGCTTTGCCGACATCGGCTTTATCGAAACCTCCTGCGTATTTCACTTCTACAACGGCTTTAGGGTTAACTGCTTGCACGCCGGCACGGAAGCCGACCTCGAATTTTTTGATTAACTCTGATTCCATGCCGCCTACAAAGCCGATTTTTCCTGATTTGCTTGATAGGGCTGCGGCCACTCCGACGAGAAATGAGCCTTCCTGCTCTTTAAACGTAATACTTGCGACGTTGTCTTTATCGACAACAGCATCTATAATCGCGAAGTTTGTATTTTTGCGCTGGTCAGCAATTTCGCTGATTGAATCCTCCATTAAGTAGCCGACGCCGTAAATTAAGTCAAAATTCTCACGCGCCAATTTATTTAAGTTCGTTGTATAGTCTGCATCTGATTTGGATTGAAGATAGTCGTAACCGTTTTTGCCTTTTTTCAGCCCATTCTCTTTCCCAAAGGCTTGGATGCCTTCCCAGGCTGATTGGTTGAAGGATTTGTCATCCACTCCGCCTACGTCAGTAACCATCGCCACACTGAATTTGTTTTTGCCTTCGCCTGAGCCGCTGCTTTTTTCGCTGTTTCCGCATGCTCCTAATATGGTGCCTGCTGCGATCACAAGTGACATCGCCAATCCGATTTTTCGTTTATTCAAGATATAACCCCCCAGAAAAATTTGGTTCAAAGCTGATCCGGCCAGTCATGTGATGGGCTGTCCTGAACAATTTCTTAGAATCGATAAAATTTTCTGATAATAACAAATGGAATGCGCTGAGACAGTTCTATTCTTCCCTGAATAAGCGTGGTGTGAGTATTTCCTTCGAAAGGCGGGGAAGAGAAGGATGCGGAAGGCGTTCCGGGCGGAAAACCGTGACATCGTTTTCTGAAGTAAGACTTATGACTTAGTTTTTCGGGATCAACTTACCAATCATAATTTATCATTTAACTAATAAGAAATAAATAGAATTTCGCATAATTTTTTAAAAAGTATCTATTTTTAGAATTGTTTGCTTAAAAATGTTGAAAGGCCCTTTGTTATTCTTGTATAACTTTTCAACAATAGAATCAAGCATCTTGGCAAGAGATATGACAGAAAAACGCACTGCTCAAAACAAGCAGTGCGTTTTCTTATAGATATTGCTTTATTCCGTTAAGGTTACTGTTGTTGACGTTGTACTGAAACACAGGTCTTCCGATCGTTCCGTACGCCATTTCTACATTCAGAACCTGTATATCTTCAAGAAACTTTAAGTATTTTCGTATGGATACTTGAGAGATTTCTGTGTGCTTTGCCAAGTCTTCTGTCGTAAAAGATTCATTTTCAAATGACTGGATACTGGACCAGATCAGCTTCAGCGTGCTTTTTGTCAGGCCTTTAGGAAGCTGCACTTTTTCTGTTGCTTCTTTCTTTTGAAAAAGCTCGGCGTCCAGTTCTTTTTGGCTCATGTTGCGATGGGTTGAATACACCTTTTGTTTTCGTCTGTAATCAGACAGAGCCGTTTGGAATCGTTCAAATTCAAACGGTTTGATTAAATAATCAACAGCTCCGTACCGAAGTGTTTTCTTGATCACGTCAAGCTCGCTGGCCGCTGAGATGACAATCACGTCAACCGCTTCATTTTGGGCTCTCAATTCCGTCAGCAGTTCCAGCCCGTTTTTTCCCGGCATATAAATATCAAGCAAAATGAGGTCGATATGATGCTCGCCTAAAATATGCAGAGCGCTTTGAAAGGAAGAAGCGATGCCTTTCAGCTGAAAGCCATCTATTTGGCTTAAGTATCGTTTATTTAATTCACCCACCATGGGGTCATCTTCAACTATTAGTACATTAATCATGATTTTCCTCCTTCGGTTCGTACGGGATGCGAATACTGAATGTCGTTCCTTCATTCTTTTCGCTTGTGAGGATCATTTGGCCTTTTAAATTTTCGATGCTTTGCTGTGTGAAATAAAGGCCGAATCCCCGGTTTTTGCCCTTTGTTGAATAGCCTTGTTCAAATACTTTGGCTTGGTCTTCTTCAGACATGCCTGCTCCAGTATCGGTAATTTCAATATCAAGTATGCTGTTATGGAAGCGCATGGACATGGTGATTTGTTTTTTCGGCATATCGGCAACGGCGTCTAAGCCATTGTTGATGAGATTTCCGATGATTGTAATAAGTTCATGGATGACAGAAGGGTCTGCCGCGTTCGGGATGACACCGTTGCATTCAATATCAAGATTTGCGCCCTGCTCACGTATAAAGCTTTGCTTTCCAAGCAGAAAACCGGCCAGTACGGAGCTTTTGACATCATTTATAATTTCACTTGTTTCTGATTTTTGCTGTATGGCAATATCTTTAATATAATCTCCAAGATCGTCATACTCTTTCAGCTGGACGAGCCCTAATATCACATGCAGTTTGTTCATAAATTCATGAGACTGCGCTCTCAGTGCGTTTGCATACATTTTAACACCGGAAAGCTGTTCAGCTAAATGTTTTACCTCGGTCTTATCACGGAATGTCGCAATTGCTCCGACAGTTTGTCCTTTCAGCTGGATAGGAACTTCATTAAACACAAGCTCCAGCCCGTTAATGCGGACGTCTCTGTCTTGAAGGGGTTTTTTTGTCTCAATGACCTTTTTCAAGCGGCTTTTCGGCAAGATGTCATCTACATCCTGATCAATGGGATTGGTGTTGATGCCCATTTTGACGAATAGACGTTTTGCTTCCGCGTTGGCAAGTTTAATTTTGCCATGTTCATCGACAGCGAGTATTCCTTCCTTCGTCGATTCCAGCATCGCGCTCCGTTCTTCAAGCAGAGTCGCAATTTCATAAGGTTCAAGTCCGTACATGATATTTTTCACTGTACGGGCGACGATAACGGCTCCGATCACACCGACGAAGATGCTGACGCAAATAATAAAGTAAAGCGGCCGTAAGCTATGGCTGATCACTTCATCAATTTCATTTACGGTGATGCCGACCGCGACTGCACCGACCTGTTTTCCATTCTCCGCGTAGACAGGGACGAACGCTCTCTGCGATTTCCCGAGCGTGCCAGAGGCTGTGCTGATATGGACATGCCCTTTTAATACCTCGGACTCATCACCGCCTCTGAATTTTTTTCCGATTTTGCTCGGGTCAGGATGAGTTTTGCGGATACCGTTCATATCCATGACGACAACAAATTCCGTGCCGGTAATTTTCTGAACCCGCTTTGTGTAGCTCTGCAGTTCCTTTTGTTTTTTTCCGCTTTCTAAAGCAGCGGCTGTCATCGGCGCTTCAGCTACCATTTCAGCAGTCTGCAGCGCAGTGGCCTTTTCCTGATCTCTAATTCGTTTGGTGGTTTGGGCACCGACTGTAAAAAACGTAATGAGCAATGCGATTAATACAACGATACAAACAAATATGGTGAGTCTGGTTTGCAGTTTTAATGTTTTTTTCATATAAAACTTCCTTACGTTTTATGATTCCTGCGTACTACTTTACTCTCAAAATGCTGCTTTGTGAAGATTTGGGACCGTAATTCGTAAAAAGGAGAAAAAATGGAATAATTTATCTTGTCAATGTGTTTTAAGTCCTCCATAATAAATGAGGTAGATTATAGAAAGGGACTTTTTTATATGAAAAATACTTATTTGACAGGATATTTTCCGCTGATTGCGATCCTGCTTTTTAGTTCGTCCTTATCCATCTCAACTTCACTTTATGCGTTGAAGATGCTGTCTTCATTTGGAATGTATGATGGAATGCTCGATTATTTTTCAGAGAAAGGAATCAGGCTTGCGTTATTTGCTGCCTTTGCACTTTTATATTTTATGGTTCTGTCCGCTCTGAAATTGATTGCAAATACCGTGACCGAGCTGTCATTGCTGTTTTTTGCTAATGATCCGGAAGGGAACAACCTGAAAAAACTCAGAATGGGTTCCATGATTTATTTGGGCGGCGGGATTTTATCCTTTGTGCTCTTGCAAAATGTCATTTGGATTGTGATCTGGTTTGCGGTCGTCACGCTCGCTTACTTTGTGTTTACCGTATACCGGATTTATTCGACGCTTTCTCTCATGTCATTAGTCGGGTTCATTCTATTGGAACTGCTGTTTTGGTTTACCTTTGTTATCGGTATTCTGTTCATATTTATCAAGCTTTATAATAGCATAATGGCTAGCTTACCTGTGTAAGCTAGCCATTTCAGCGTTTGGTGGTCAGATTTGCGCTTCGTGCTCTATACGCAATAAAACGGCGGCTAGATTCTCAGGTTTCCGCCGTTTCACATCCAATGTTCGCTCTTCATCGACTTCAAAAGTTTTCAATCACGCTGAAAAGATGACAAAATCCTAAAACGAAGCCGTTTTAGGATTTTGTCAACAATCTGTGATGGCTAGCTTCCTAGCCATTTTTTATTTACGGTAAAAATCTTTTTTTAATAGAAGGGGAGGGGAGCATACATTCATTTTTTTTGCCAAACCACTTATAGCGGTTGTTGGCAATGAAAGAATAGACCATATCTCTGACAGGCTTCGGCACTGCGAAAAACAGGACGAAGAGCCGCCATGGGCCTCGCAGATGCCTGAAAACCTTAATGGCTGCAGTTGACTTTGTGTACACTTGGCCGTCTTCAATAAAGACAAAGCTGTCAAACCGATCAGTCGGAAGCCCGCTTTTTTTCAGCAGGCTCTGTCCTGTTTCCGACTGCAGCGATGTGAAAGAAATCAATCCGTCCGGATCACGTTTAATGATAAACTGCACGGCGCCATTGCATAAATTGCAGACACCGTCAAACAGCAAAACGCGATTTGGAATTTGTTCTGAAGTCACTCCATATCCCCTCCGATCCTTTAATAAGCCGCTTGCAGCGTTCCTTTCCAGATGGAAAGCTGAGGGCTGATGCTGTGAAGATATTCAACGCTGGTCGGTGTATCCTTTCCGACCCAGACACCCATTGTATACGTATCAGTCAGGCCGACAAACCACATATCGTGATAATCATTTGATGTTCCGGTTTTACCGCCGATGTAAGGCGCATTGAAATATGCTTTTTTCCCTGTTCCGCTTTTCACAACGGAAGACATCAGTTTTTTCAGCTGCATGTTCGTGCGGACGCTGAATATTTGAGTCGCTTTATCATTCCATTTATAAAGCGTTTTTCCTTTAAGGTCTGTCACCTTTGTAATCGCATGGCTCGGCGTATAGCTTCCGCTGTTTCCGAATGTCGTATAAGCCTTTGTCATCTCAAGAGGCGTCATGCCGTTTGTAAATCCGCCAAGCGCCGCCGGAAGAAGATAGTCACTGTCGACAAGTTTGGCAAAATGATACGGCTCAATATAACTGAATGCCTTTTGGATGCCGACGCGGTCGAGCATTCTAATAGCCGGGGTATTATATGAATTTTTAAACGCCGTATCAAGCGTCACTGTGCCGTAAGTGCGGTTATTGTAGTTTTGCGGACAGTAGTCTTTGCTGCAAAACTTGCTGGCATCAATGGTGCTGCTTGTTGTCGCGCCGGTCTGTTCAATATAAGGGCCGTAATCAAGAAGCGGCTTAATGGATGAACCCGGCTGCCTGTACGCCTGGTAGGCGCGGTTAAAGTCATATTTTTGATAGTTTTTCCCGCCGGATAGAGCGATGATTTGATGCGTCTGGTGATTAATCACAGCCGCTCCGCCCTGTACGTCCGCATACGGGAGCTTGGAATTCATTTGTGCCACAACTTGATTTTGCATGTACGGATCAAGTGCAGTATAAATTTTCACGCCGTCTTTCATCAGCGTGCTGACTCTTGCGGACAGCTCGTTCTCGATCTTTTCTTTTTGTTTTCCTGATGCTTTTTGAAGGCGTTTATCAAAGCCTTCTGATTCAGACACCAGCTGAGTGAATTCATCATTGACGTAGGAAACGTAGTCAGGATATTTGTCTTCTCTTTTTTCAACATCCAGTTTGATTTTTTGTTTTACGGCTTTTTTCAGCTCTTTGTCCGTAATGACCCCGGCATCTTTTAGCCCTTTAAGCAAACGTTCTTGACGGCTTTTCGTGTAGTCAAAATGCTTGAGAGGATCATATAATGTAGGGTTATTAGGTATAGCACAGATAAAAGCCATTTCTCCCACTGTGAGAGATTTCAGCGGTTTGCTGAAATAGAATTGAGCTGCTGAACCGACGCCGTAAACACCGTTGTTGAAATAAATGGTATTTAAGTAAGCTTCAAGAATTTCATTTTTCGTATATTTTTTCTCCAGCTGATAGGAATACGCGAGCTCTGTCAGCTTGCGGCTGAAGGAGCGTTCGTGGCTCAAATACAAGTTTCTTGAAAGCTGCTGTGTGATGGTGCTGGCACCCTGGTCAATTTTCTTGTCTTTTACGTTAGAAGCAGTAGCCCGCACCATTCCCATAAAGTCAAAGCCTTTATGCTCGTAAAAATGGCGGTCCTCAGATGTTAAGAAAATCTGTTTGACTTCCTCGGGAATCTTGTTAAATGGAACGAGCACACGGTTTTCGTGGTCGCTAACGATTTCCGAGACAAGGGAGCCGTCCCTGTCATACATGTAGCTGTTCTGAACAAGGCTGATATCTTTCAGATCAATATTTTTATCAAGCACCTGATCCAGGGACTTCATTTGTTTTACTTCTTTTCCGGAAGCGATAACTGTAAATGCAAACAATGGGATTATGCAAAGGAGCAAAATCCATCCGATTATTTTTCGTAACATGGTCACTCTCTTTTCTCCTAAATTCTAGCCATATCGTACCATTCTTTTGAGATTACGAGAAGGTTAAATTTAGAAGATTCCTCAGTTTTTTCTCGGAATCAGCTTGCTTTGGCATAAGAATCTTTCCGAAGTTTCTGCATGATCCAAAGCATGCAGGCGCCGGCGAAAAAGAGAAACGCCGTGACGTAAAAGGTGGCCGAAATGGTAAAATGGCTCGATATGATTCCGCCCAGCAGAGGCCCGAGCACGTTGCCTAAAAAGCGAAAGCTGACATTGTAGCCGAGAACTTCACCTTGAATGCTGCCGGGAGCCTGAACGCGGATCGCTGCCGTAATGCATGGCAGCAAACCGCCCATCGCCATTCCGAATAAAAATCTGAAAACAAGGAGCACGCTGAGTGAGGACGCGAGCGCCTGCGGAATAAAAAAGAAAGAGGCGGCGAGCAAAAGTCCGATTAAAATGCGGCGGTGGCCGTAGCGGTCGCCCAGATCACCCCATTTTCTAGCCAGCAGCAAACTTCCGAGCCCCGTTGCTGAAAATGCCATGCCGGAGAAAAAGGCAAGATTGACAGGTCCGTGCAGCTCATTTACATATAAAGCGAGCAGGGGCTGGATACTGAAATTGCCTGTTTGAATCAGCATGGTTAACAGCATCATGACCCACAGCGCCGGATGGTGAAAAATATAGGAGAGCACTTCTTTTCTCGAGTAAGACGTACGTTTGGCTGTTTTCTCTGCAAGAGGCTTTTCTTTGACACCAAATAACACGAGAAGAACAGACGAGAAAATCACAAAGGATGTGATAAAAAAGGTATACGTAAAGCCGAAACGATCAGCAAGCATGCCTCCCAAAAGCGGGCCGAACAAGCTTCCGGACACTTGCCCCATTTGCAGCGTGCCAAGTGTTTTGCCGGCTGAGCTCTTCGGAGTCTGTGCCGAAATCATCGCAAGAGAAGTCGGGATGAATCCGGTTACAAGACCCATTGCCATACGCAGAAAAAACAATTGGTACACCGATGTAACAAAGCCCATGAAGAAAATGCTGAGGGCAATGCCCGTTCCGGTTGCCATAAGGATTTTCTTGTATCCGCGTTTGTCTCCGAACCGTCCCCAAAACGGGGATACCAAAAACGCCATGAGAAATGTAATGCCGAACACATAGCCACTCCACCTTTGCACAAAGCCGTTTGAAAAAGAGCTGAGCGTCTCAATGTATAAGGAGAGAAAAGGAACGATCATCGTTGTGCTAGCGGAGACAAAAAAGTTCGCCAGCCACACAATGACAAAGTTTTTCTTACGGATAGAAATAACATCACCTTCTTATTATTTCGGGTTCCTTACTAATTATAAAGAAACGATTCACAATTTAAAAGAAACGAAGCGGCTGGGAAAATTCATTATTTTTAGAAAATGAAGAAATGTCGAGAAGGGGAATTGATATACTATAAAGATAGCATTTTCTGATCGGAGGAAAGGCAGGTGTAAAAAGGTGACGACAAACAGCTTACTCATTATTGATTTCGAATTTACAATGCCTGATGGAAAGTACAGTCCTCAAAACTTCTTCCCGGAAATCATTGAAGCCGGAATTGTAAAGTCGATTGATGATGAAGTGGTTGAGACGTTTTCTAGCTATGTTAGACCGAAAAAGTTCCCGAAGCTTACGAAACGCTGCAAATCATTTTTAAAAATAACCCAAAAACAGGTAGACGAAGGAATGAGATTCGAGGATTTCATCCGTAAACTAAACGAGCTGGATCCTGAGAAAAACAGCACAATTATTACGTGGGGAAACATGGATATGAAAGTGCTGAAGCAAAACTGTATGTTTAACCATATCCCTTTCCCGTTTAAGGGAGAAATGAGAGATTTATCGCTTGAATACAAAAACTTTTTTGGAGACCGGACATTGACGGGTTTATGGAAAGCTGCCGAAGAGTATGGAGATTCCGGAACCGGCACCCATCATAAAGCGCTTGATGATGCTCTCACAGCATATAAACTTTTTAAGCTTGTTGAGCAGGATAAGCAGTATCTCGAAAAGCCGAAACCGCCCACAATCGGCGAAAGAATCGATTTAACCGAACTGTTCAAGCGCGCGACGTGAAAAACCCAATCTTTTGTCAGACTGGGTTATGGCCGGTTAAAATATTCTTTTTCTAAAATGTCCAGATTATGAAGGGAGCGTTTTGCCCACTCCGAACCATCCTCATTCAATTTGGCTCTCAGCTGTGCTGTCGCCTCCCGCAGAGATTCGGTATAATCCGGCACTTCACCGTCATAAGGCTTCACCATATGGTGGGGGATATTGGTCTGTTCACCATATGCGAGCGCTTTTCTCTCATGAAAAAATGGCACATCCGCCTGTTTTGGATGATGAAGGTCTCCTTGAGAGGGATGGGTAAGAACCGCTTTCACTTTCACTAAATAGTGCTGCGGCCTGCAAGCCGTGATTTCTCCTATGTATACACCTGTTTTGTAAAATCCTTTAACGATAGAGCCTGTCTCAAACGTGTTCATCTGTCATCACCTCGCATTCATTCTATTAAAGTTCCAATCGATTTGCTAGTGAGGAAGATCAGCGGGAAGCTTAATGGTCACCGTAGTGCCTTTTTGGAAGCTGCTGTTAAATGAAATGGTCCCGTGATGATGTTCAATAATGGAAAAGGTTACGGTGAGGCCGAGTCCCGTTCCGTTCGTTTTTAAGGAATAATAAGGTTCGCCGAGTTTTTGCATTTGATGGTCTGTCATCCCGACCCCATTGTCTGTGATGTTAATCATGATCGTATGGCCGTTTCTTTTGGCTGATATGTGGATCACACCCTTCCCGTGAGGAACCGCTTCAATACTGTTTTTCATCAGGTTGATGACAGCCTGCTTCAGCTTTGTTGCGTCTCCGTATATCAAAAGGTCCGGTTCTGTTTCAGCCTCGACGGTTACTGACTTGTAATTGGCGTACGACACCATAAGGGAGCTTGTCTCTTTGATAAGGGCTGATAGGTCAAAAACCTCTTTTTCGTATAATTGCTGTTTGGCCATATCGAGATAGTTTGTAATAATGCCTTGCGCCCGGTCAAGCTCTGACAGTACAAGCTTTTTGTAATCTGCACTCGACTTGTTTTGTAGGGTTTCATCATTAAAAAGCAGCTGGACAAACCCGCGGACAACTGTCAGCGGATTCCTGACCTCATGGGCGACGCTCGCTGCCAGTTCACTCACAATCGTCATTTTTTCAGAATGGATAAGCTGTGAGCGCAGGGCGATATTTTCGGCGATGCTTTCGATAATATAGATGCTTAATAGAAGAACACTGGAGCGGAAAAGCCCTGAGACTGCCGCCTCGTAAACGAAAATTCCTGATTTTTGAAAATTTAAAATATTCAAGGCGGAAAGAATCCAGCTTGAGGCGAAAAATAGGAAAATCTCCACGCAGCTGATCAATAAAGACAGCAGCAGTTTTTTCGCTTTGGACATGAATGGCCATTTTTTCTGAAATAAGATTGGGATAATGATAAGAAAAGGCAGCAAAGTGAAAACAAACATTGCGGAAGGTTCGTAAAAAAGCAGTTCAAAACATAGGACAGATGCGGCGACTGTAAGTCCGGAAGCGGTACTAATGTAAAATAAACAAATGATAACGGGAATCATCTGAAGGCCGTATTGTATGTAGTCCATTTCATGAATCGGGAAAATAATGCATAAAACGGAGGCGCCGCAGGCGAAGAGCGTGACCAAACCGCTGTTTATTTTTGGCACAAGAATCGCAGGTTTTCCAAGCCAAAACACTTGGTAAAGAAGAATAGGAAACAAAATAAAGCAGATGTGCAGAAGATAGTCTTTTAGAATTTCCATTCGTGTGAAATCCTTTCGTATAAAATATGAATCTATTATAACACTAAATATTAGAAGTAAAATATAAAATTCCTTTATTAAGAACGCCTTTACAAATGAAGACGTAAAGGCGTTTACAGCTATATTTACGATAATGCGGCTTTGATGCGGCGCAGGCCGTCCTGCAGGGTTGCAAGAGAGCATCCCGCGTTCAGGCGCATAAATCCTTCTCCGCCAGGCCCGTATTTCGTCCCGGGCTCTAAAATAACTTTTCCTTTTTTTAGCATTCTTTGCTGAAGCTCTGCATCGGACAAGCCGTAAGCGCTGAAGTCGAGCCAAATCAAGTATGATGCATCCGGCTTCATCATTTTGACCTTTGGCAGCTCGGTGCTCAAAAAGGCTTCCGCTTCGTTCATGTTTTTCTCAATGTAAGTGATCAATTCATCAAGCCACGGTCCGCCTTTTGAATACGCGGCTTCGATTGCAGTGACGGCAAACGCGTTCAGTCCGCCTAAACCATTTCGCTGAAGGCTTGCGGAAAACTTGGCGCGCTTCAGGCGATCCGGAATAATGATCGCTGAAGCTTGCAATCCGGCGATATTAAATGTTTTGCTTGGAGCAGCACATGTCACGGAAATATCAGCGAAATCGTCAGAGAGCGAAGCGAACGGCGTGTGTTTATGTCCGTACAGCATTAAATCGGAATGGATTTCATCCGATACAACTGTGACGCCATGCTCAAGGCACAATTCGCCTAGCTTCAGTAAATCTTCCCGGCCCCATGAACGCCCAGAAGGGTTATGAGGATTGCATAAAATAAACAATGTAACGCTTGGGTCACTAAGCTTCGTCTCCAAATCTTCAAAATCCATTGCATAAGCGCCATCTTTTTCTAGCAGCGGATTATGTAAAATGTGCCGGTCGTTTTTCTCCACCATATGGTAAAAAGGCGTATAAACTGGAGGCTGAACAACTACTTGATCGCCAGGCTCCGTAAAAGCTTGTACCGCCATGCTCAAAGCCGTTACAACGCCGGGGCTGAATGCGATGCTTTCCGGATTTACCTTCCAGCCGTGCCTGTTTTGCATCCATCCGCACACAGCATCCTTCGTTTTTTGATCTGGAGTTGTATAACCAAAAATACCGTGGTCAAGACGCTCTTTTAACGCTTCAGTTATCGCTTCCGGGGCGCGAAAATCCATATCTGCCACCCACATCGGGAGGGCGTCTGTCACGCCAAATAATTCGCCTGTTTTGTCCCATTTCACCGATTGGGTGCCAAGGCGTTCTTCTCGTTTATCAAAGTTCATTCTGTTACCCCCTCATGTATGTTTATTTTTCTAAGCTTCACTATGATAAGATAGAACTGCAAATTTTATTATAAGCGGTGATGAATATGGAAGAAAGTCAAGCGGTCAGGGAAATGATTAAGATTATTGCCAAATGGGACCCGTTTAAATATGGAGAAGAGTTTTACGAAACGGAGGCTGTTGATGTCGTGCAGGCAGTCTATGATGAAAACGATCCCGACTTGCTGGCGAAAAGCATTCAGCAAATATTTGAAACTTCTTTTGAACAAACGCTGCCGATCGCCAGCTGCCGGGAAGTGGCTGGCCAGCTTTTATTCATTAAAAACAGCAGCTCCTGCACGCCTTAAAAAAACCGGTTCAGCACCGGTTTTTTAATTGATAAAATGAGCAATGTGTTCAGAAACAAGTTCAGGCCGTTCTTCAGGCACCAGATGTCCGGTCTGGCCAAGTGAGTACAGCTCGGAATTAGGCAAATCCGCGTGCAGCCGTTTACCGATCTCCATTGGGACAATTCGATCCTCCTCGCCCCAAATCAATAGAGCAGGCTTGTTCATTTTCTTCAATTGCTCGGGTTCTAAATCTCCTTCTCTGTGGCGGATAAACCTTGTCATGGCTTTGAAAATCTGCTCGTCCTGAAACGGTCTGCCATAGCCGTCGATCATCTTCTCATCAATCAGCGATTTGTCATGCACCACATTTAATAAATTTTTCATCACGCCTTCTTTCGAGAGCCAGCGTTTGATGTAAAGATGAAAATACGGGATATGGGTCCCGAAAATGATCGTCGGGTGTGAACGTTTTAAATACCCTGAACTGCAAAGCAGCACAACCTTTGAAAAAAGCTCAGGTTTTTGGAGAGCAGCAGACAGCGATATCTGCCCGCCCATAGAATGCCCGACAAGCACAGCCTGTTTCACTTGCAAGTGCTCCAAAATCCCAATGACAAGCTTAGCAAGGTTTTGATAGGTATAGATAAACGTTCTTGATTTTTCAGATTGGCCGAAAGGAGGCAAATCAAGCGCGATGATGTCGTACTTGTCCCGAAGGAGAGGAATAACTTTTCTGAAGCTGAATGCAGATGATAAAAAACCGTGTACGCAGACCAGCGTTTGCCTGCCGGGATTTTGATAATGTTCGTAGTATACATTGACTCCATCGACCGTAAACCGCCTTATTGGTGAAACCGCCTCCATTCTGTGTCACTCCCTTTTTTTGATGGTTGTATTATGCCCTGAAATTGTCAATTCTAGCGGAAGTTTCTCCTCGTTTTTTCTTAGCATTCGTCAAAAAACGTGATATAATGTCATGAGATTTCTTGACATTGCAAAGGTGTGAATCAAATGAAATTGACAGAAAAAGAAACAGAAATATTAGAAATTTTAGACGAAAACAGCCGCGCCGATTTAGAAACAATCGCAAAGATGGCGGGCATCCCTGTAAATGAAGTAAAAACAATTATTGACAAACTGGAGAAAGAAAAGGTTATTATCGATTATTCCGCTATGATTGACTGGCGAAAAGTCGACGGACATGAGGGCGTTACGGCCATGATTGACGTCAAAGTAACGCCGAAGCGGGGCGTCGGTTTTGATGAAGTGGCGGAACGGATTTACCGATTCCAAGAGGTTGAATCAGTTTACCTGATGTCAGGCGTATACGATTTGTCTGTCGTGATTCGCGGCAATTCGATGTCTGACGTAGCGCGTTTTGTTTCGGATAAACTGTCAACGCTTGATTCAGTTGTATCTACGACAACCCATTTTATCCTGAAAAAATACAAGCATGACGGCAAAGTGTTTGAAACAGGAGACGACGACAAAAGAATCGTGGTGTCACCGTAAATGACTTCGTATTTATCAGACTATGTACAACAAATAAAGCCATCCGGCATCCGCAAATTCTTTGATTTGGCGGCAACGATGGAAGGCGTCATTTCTTTAGGCGTCGGCGAGCCTGATTTTGTTACCGCGTGGAATGTCCGCGAAGCAAGCATTCTCTCTCTTGAACAAGGATATACGTCATACACGGCCAATGCGGGTTTATACTCATTGCGGGAGGAAATCAGCCGTTATTTGAGCAACAGGTTTGATCTTAGCTACTCGCCAGATAATGAGCTGATTGTGACAGTGGGGGCAAGTCAGGCTTTGGATATTGCGATCCGCGCCATTGTGAATCCAGGTGAGGAAGTCATCATTCCTGAGCCGTGTTTTGTGGCGTACGATGCGCTTGTTTCTTTGGCAGGCGGTATCCCGGTTCACGTTCATACAACGGCAGACAAAGGATTTAAAGCAACGGCTGCTGATTTTGAAGCGGCAGTCACTGAAAAAACAAAGGCCATTCTCATCTGCTCACCATCGAATCCGACAGGTTCGGTTTATTCGAAGGAAGAGCTGAATGAGATTGCTGAGTTTGCCAAAAAACATGATGTCATAGTCTTAGCCGACGAGATCTACGCGGAGCTGACATATGATGAGGAATTTACAAGTATAGCGGCATTACCGGGAATGAAGGAACGGACGGTAGTCATCTCAGGCTTTTCAAAAGCATTTGCAATGACGGGCTGGAGGCTCGGTTTTGCCGCGGCACCATCCTTGCTTCGGGATGCCATGCTTAAAATTCATCAGTATGCGATGATGTGCGCGCCCGCAATGGCGCAGTTTGCCGCCCTTGAAGGCCTGAAGAACGGCATGGAAGACGTAGAAAAAATGAAAAAAAGCTATCGAAGAAGACGGAATCTGTTTGTAGAATCGCTCAATGAAATCGGTCTCAGCTGTCATCATCCGGGCGGCGCTTTCTATGCTTTTCCATCTATTAAAAGCACGGGAATGAGTTCAGAACAGTTTGCCGAGGAGCTACTGACGCAGGAAAAAGTGGCAGTTGTTCCTGGAAGTGTGTTTGGTCCGAGCGGTGAGGGATATATCCGTTGTTCATACGCAACCTCGATTGAACAGCTTCAAGAAGCGTTAGTCAGAATGAAACGCTTCCTGCACAAAACAACATAAAAAAAGATACGAACCTTTTGTTCGCATCCAATAAAAGGGGGGAATACTAGAAAGCCTTTGGTATTTTCAGTTTACCCCCTTTTTGCTGTGCATAAACCTGATTTTTTATAAAAAAGTTTTCTTTGCGGAAATAAGACATGTGTGATATAATTTTAAATTGCGTATAAACAGATATTTAATTTAACTTAGGAGTTGTTATGAATGGCAGCAAAATTTGAAGTGGGCAGTGTTTACACTGGTAAAGTTACAGGATTACAAGCGTATGGTGCGTTTGTTGCATTAGATGAAGAAACTCAAGGTTTAGTACACATTTCTGAAGTGACTCACGGTTTCGTAAAAGATATCAACGAGCACCTTTCAGTTGGCGACGAAGTACAAGTAAAAGTACTTGCTGTTGATGAAGAAAAAGGCAAAATCAGCCTTTCAATTCGTGCGACACAAGCTGCGCCTGAGAAAAAAGAAAGCAAACCAAGAAAACCTAAAGCTGCTCAAGTAAGCGAAGAAGCTTCTACACCACAAGGTTTCAACACATTAAAAGATAAGCTTGAAGAGTGGATCGAAATGTCCAACCGCAAAGACCTTATCAAAAAATAAGCATGAAAAAAAGCACCGGACAGGAATGTTCGGTGCTTTTGATTTCATGCAAAATCCTATTTCAGCGTGATTGATATCCTATCGCATTTCAGGATTAGCTGCTTCTTCACGTGATCTTTCCTCGTTTGGCTTAAATAGCAGACCGAGGTTGATTAAGCCGGCGATTCCGACAAGTCCGTAAATGATTCGGGAAAGAGCTGACCCTTGGCCGCCGAAGATAGCCGCTACTAAGTCAAATTGGAAAAATCCGATCAGTCCCCAGTTAATGGCGCCAATGATGGTTAATACAAGACAAATTCTTTGAATGGTACTCATGTTTTGCAACCTCCTCCATGAATTATTAAAACAGTTATAGATTGTGACATATTGGAGAATCTATACATGCATTCTCCATATGAGGGAAGCTGGCCTGCCCTCGCTTATATCAGCTTCTTTCCCAGCACCTTGCAAAATAAAACCATCTGGTATGCTGATCGGTGAGAGCTGATTGCTTTACATGTGGTGAGGACATTCTGCATAATAAAAAATCTAAGGAGGAGATGTCATGCAAAACTTTACATACTGGAATCCGACCAAATTAATTTTCGGGCGCGGCGAAGTGGAAAGACTTCCGGAGGAACTCAAACCTTACGGAAAAAACGTATTGCTTGTGTACGGAGGCGGCAGCATTAAACGCAGCGGCCTGTATGATCAAGTGATTGAACAGCTGAATAAAGCCGGAGCTACCGTGCATGAATTAGCAGGTGTGGAACCGAATCCTCGTGTGTCGACTGTTAATAAAGGTGTTGCCATCTGTAAAGAACAAAACATTGATTTCTTGCTGGCTGTCGGAGGCGGAAGCGTAATCGACTGTACAAAAGCGATTGCCGCAGGAGCGAAGTATGATGGTGATGCGTGGGATATCGTTACGAAAAAGCATCAGCCAAAAGATGCTTTGCCATTCGGAACGGTATTGACTCTCGCTGCAACTGGTTCAGAAATGAACTCAGGATCTGTTATTACAAACTGGGAAACAAAAGAAAAATACGGCTGGGGCAGCCCGCTCGTATTCCCTAAATTCTCGATTCTTGATCCGGTGAATACATTCACCGTACCTAAAAACCACACGATCTACGGGATGGTTGACATGATGAGCCACGTATTCGAACAATACTTCCATCATGTATCAAACACGCCGTATCAGGACCGCATGTGTGAATCACTTTTGCGTACAGTCATTGAAACAGCGCCTAAGCTGATCAATGATCTCGAAAATTACGAATTGCGTGAGACGATCCTGTACACAGGAACAATCGCATTAAACGGCATGCTTTCTATGGGGGCAAGAGGGGATTGGGCTACTCATAATATTGAACATGCAGTATCAGCCGTTTATGATATTCCGCATGCCGGCGGACTGGCAATTTTGTTCCCGAACTGGATGAGACACACATTGTCTGAAAACCCTGCCCGCATGAAACAGCTTGCAGTTCGCGTGTTTGATGTTGAAGAAGCAGGTAAAACGGATGAAGAAATTGCCCTTGAAGGTATCGATAAGCTGTCCGCATTCTGGACAAGCCTTGGCGCTCCGAACCGTCTTGCTGATTATGATATTAATGATGAGCAGCTTGACACAATTGCTGACAAGGCAATGGCTAACGGTACATTCGGCCAATTTAAATCACTCAACAAAGAAGATGTGCTGTCAATTTTGAAAGCATCTCTATAAAAAAAGGGGAAATAGCCGTTTGGCTGCTTCCCTTTTTCTTTTTGTCAACTTATGTTACAATGGAAAATCTGTTTTTTACCAGCATCATTTGGAGGTTTTACTATGGAAAATTTCACTTATTATAATCCGACAAAGCTGATTTTTGGAAAAGGTCAGCTTGAACAATTAAGAAAAGAATTCAAACGATACGGCAAGAATGTACTGCTTGTTTACGGGGGCGGCAGCATTAAACGCAACGGCCTTTATGATCAAGTCACAGGCATTTTAAAGGAAGAGGGCGCTGTTGTTCATGAGCTGTCAGGTGTAGAGCCGAACCCGCGTCTTGCGACAGTGGAAAAAGGCATAGGACTTTGCAGAGAGCATAACATTGATTTTCTGCTTGCTGTCGGCGGAGGCAGTGTGATTGACTGTACAAAGGCAATCGCAGCTGGCGTCAAATACGATGGCGACGCTTGGGATATTTTCAGCAAAAAAGTAACAGCGGAGGATGCGCTGCCGTTTGGCACTGTTTTAACTCTTGCTGCAACAGGGTCTGAAATGAACCCTGATTCCGTGATTACAAACTGGGAAACAAACGAGAAATTTGTATGGGGCAGCAATGTCACTCATCCGCGTTTCTCTATTTTAGACCCTGAAAATACGTTCACCGTTCCAGAAAATCAAACAGTATACGGCATGGTTGACATGATGAGCCACGTATTCGAACAATACTTCCACAATGTTGAAAACACGCCGCTTCAGGATAGAATGTGCTTTGCTGTTTTGCAGACGGTCATCGAAACAGCTCCTAAGCTTCTTGAAGATCTGGAAAACTACGAACTTCGTGAAACGATTTTGTATGCTGGTACAATTGCTTTAAACGGCACGCTCCAAATGGGATACTTCGGTGACTGGGCTTCTCATACAATGGAACACGCTGTTTCAGCTGTATATGATATTCCGCACGCGGGCGGTTTGGCAATACTGTTCCCAAATTGGATGAGATACACGCTTGATACAAATGTAGGCCGCTTCAAAAACCTCATGCTCAACATGTTTGACATTGATACTGAAGGCAAAACAGATAAAGAAATTGCGCTTGAAGGAATCGATAAACTGTCTGCGTTCTGGACAAGCCTCGGTGCACCTTCTCGTCTTGCTGATTACAATATTGGAGAAGAAAAGCTTGAGCTGATTGCTGATATCGCAGCCAAGGAAATGGAACACGGCGGCTTCGGCAACTTCCAAAAATTGAACAAAGATGACGTGCTTGCCATCCTTCGCGCGTCTCTATAAACTCAAAGGGCGGAATCCAGTCATTCCGCCCTTTCTTCTTGACTTGATTTCACAGATAAGTTCATATAAAGTGAAAGATGAAAACATTATACCGTTATGGAGGGACAAGCAATGACGCATGTACGCTTTGACTACTCAAAAGCGTTGACTTTCTTCAACGAACATGAACTTACATATCTGCGGGACTTTGTAAAAACAGCACACCATAATATCCATGAAAAAACAGGCGCGGGCAGCGATTTTCTAGGCTGGGTGGACCTCCCTGAACATTATGATAAAGAAGAATTCGCGCGCATCAAAAAAAGTGCGGAAAAAATTAAATCTGACTCTGATGTCTTGCTTGTTGTCGGCATTGGCGGTTCTTATCTTGGAGCGCGGGCAGCGATTGAAGCGCTGAATCACGCGTTTTATAACACTTTGCCAAAAGCAAAACGCGGCAATCCGCAAGTCATTTTTATCGGGAACAACATCAGTTCATCTTATATGAGAGACGTCATGGATCTTCTTGAAGATGTTGACTTCTCTATTAATGTGATTTCTAAATCAGGTACGACAACTGAACCTGCAATCGCTTTCCGTATTTTCCGCAAGCTTCTTGAAGAGAAATACGGTAAAGAAGAAGCGAAAGCGCGGATTTATGCAACAACTGATAAAGAGCGCGGCGCATTAAAAACGCTTTCTAACGAAGAAGGCTTCGAATCATTCGTTATTCCTGACGATGTCGGCGGCCGTTATTCAGTTTTAACAGCTGTAGGTCTCTTGCCGATTGCTGTCAGCGGCGTCAACATTGACGACATGATGAAAGGCGCCCTGGATGCGAGCAAAGATTTTGCAACATCTGAACTGGAAGATAACCCAGCATACCAATATGCGGTTGTTCGCAATGTCCTTTATAATAAGGGCAAAACAATTGAAATGCTCATCAACTACGAACCGGCGCTTCAATACTTTGCGGAATGGTGGAAGCAGCTGTTCGGAGAAAGCGAAGGGAAAGATGAGAAGGGCATTTATCCTTCTTCAGCGAACTATTCAACAGACCTTCATTCTTTGGGCCAGTATGTACAAGAAGGCCGCAGAGATTTATTCGAAACGGTCCTGAACGTAGAGAAGCCTAAACATGAACTGACAATTGAGGAAGCGGATAACGATCTTGACGGCTTGAACTATTTAGCCGGTAAAACTGTTGATTTCGTTAACAAAAAAGCATTCCAAGGTACAATGCTTGCCCATACAGACGGAAATGTTCCGAACTTAATCGTTAACATTCCTGAGCTGAATGCATATACTTTTGGATACCTTGTATATTTCTTCGAAAAAGCCTGCGCGATGAGCGGTTACCTCCTTGGCGTCAATCCGTTTGACCAGCCTGGTGTAGAAGCGTATAAAGTCAATATGTTTGCGTTACTCGGCAAACCTGGCTTTGAAGAGAAAAAAGCAGAGCTTGAAAAACGTCTGGAAGATTAATGTGAGAAAGCTGACTGGCATTTGCCGGTCGGCTTTTTATAAAATCAGAAAGGTGCTGATGTTCATGAAACAATTGGTTAAACATCTCATCATTGCCGGTTTTTCTGCAGCTATTTTAAGTTTCCTTATCTCCTTTGATGCCGTGTATACAGAGTTTTCTTCAAGCTTTGGCGGCACGCTGTCACATTTTTTCATCCACGCCTTTCTTCTCATTGGTTTGCCGCTTGCCCTTTTTACCGATGCGGTACATCGGATTTTGCATTTAAAACGAACCCATACTCTTTTCACTAAATTAGGACTCTATGCAACGGTTGTTTATGTGTCTTGGGATTCAGCTGCATGGCTTGCAGCGGCAATGGCTGTTTACTTCTTAATTGAATGCGCTTTCTTTCCTGTTGGCCGCGCGAAAGAAACAACGATTTCCATGTAGGCGCCTCTGAATGAAGTCTTGTTCGGCGGGACAGGATAAGTGAAAAAAGGGGCATTCTGATGATACCAATACCTTCCGCGATAGATGGGCAGTCTTTTCTGCTTCAAGAACTGGAACAAGTGATGAAGCCGCTCGGTTATGTGATAAACGGCGGCTGGGAATACGATCATGGCTACTTTGATTATAAAATTGATGATAGAGACGGCTATTTATTTTTAAGAATTCCCGTCAATGCGGTACAGGGCAGTCTCGATGAACGAGGGGCGGCCGTCCGGATCGGAACGCCATTTATGCTGAGACAGGTGTTTCAGGCGGATGTTGACGATCACGCCGAGGGAGGGCCTTTCCAATCACTGTTTAATCAATTTTCCGAACCGGAAAGGCGGGACGCGGAAATTGATCCGGCATTTTTGGATATCGGCGCCTCTCTCGTGAAAGAATTGGAGGATGTTCTGTTACACTAGATGGCAAGGAATTGGTCTGTTTCGAGCACCTTGTATGTAAGAGGAGGGGAAAGCATCGGTCCCTCCTTTTTTTGTACGCCTATAATTGTTGTGTTGTGATCAAGGAAATAGAGAACACAGGTTTTGTAAGCCGCTCCCTTTAGTTCGTCAGGAACAGCAAGAAGCTCCACATGCTGATCAAGTGTCAGCTTGATTCCGTTCTGCTGTTTAGACGGCCGTAACTTGACTTGGTAATGCTGCAGCATCGCCCGGCTGATAAATTCTGAAGTTCCGATGATTTGGTTTGCGCCTGCCCGTTCCGCATTGGTGACAAAACGGTCAGTTAAAATCTCGACGATGCAGTAAGCAAGGGGATTAAGACCTTTAACAGATAAAAGAGTCAGCACTGACAGCATATCAGCATCAGTTTCACTTTTATACTGATCGGCAGTAATCATCACTGATTCCGCTTCAGTAATATTGGCCCGTTTCAGTGTCCCATCATCGGCAGCGTGCCCGCGTATGAAATGAACGTTTTCAATAAGCGGGCCTTCTGTTAAGGATTCATCGATTAGTACGACTGTTTTGGAAGGGGCGGCAAGCTGAAGGTCCTTCAAAAGCCGGTTTGTTTTTTCATTCCACCCGATCAGAATGATGTGGTCCCGGCCTTTGTAAGCAACTTTTCCTTCAATGTAGCGATGCTGTCTGCTGAATGCGGCCGCTGATAACGTTGCGAAATACGCTGTGACAAAGCTTGCTCCGCTCAAAATCAGCAGTATTCCGGCTGCCTGTCCCAGCGGAGTGTGCGGCACATAGTCTCCATAACCGACTGTAGAAACCGTAACGACAGCCCACCAAATACCTTCGAATACCGAAGTGAACTGCTTAGGCTCAAGTATATAAATGATTTGGCCGAACAAAAGAATCAGACATAAAATAATAACCCCGATTCGGATAAATAACGGCCACCTGAGCCATGAAATAAATATCCGATTTGATTTCATTCTTTTTCTCCTTCTTCAGATACTGAGATGGATAAAATCTGTTTAATAATTGTATTTAATTTCTCATTTAGCTTTTCCTGGCCGTACATATCTCGGGCCTGCTTCATTAACTCGGCTGTATCATCATCAAGCTGAATAAGCGGTTCATCAATTTCCGATTCATTATACAGCTGGATAAACGCGTCCAGTCCTTCATTCATTCGGTCGATTGCTGTGCTCAGCTGTTCCTTTTCCTCACTCGTCACTTTCATAGCTTCCATCACACCCGTGCTTTTTTCTAACAGTATGTCCCACTTCCGGTGATGTTTTTCAAAAAATGTACAAAACATATAAAACCGGATTTCTCCATAAACTAAAACAAAAAGGATGAAAAAGATGACGATCTTTCAAAGAACGATCGTGGTTTTAATCGGTACGCAGCTGGCGGCATCCGCGGTGATTTTGTTTATTTTCGATTTGAATTCATATAATCACTTTTCCGGAAGCTTCTCCTGGCTTCATTTTCTGAAAGAACTGGCCGGCAGTTTCGCCTTTTATTTGTTTTCAGCAGGCCTGTTCTTTTTGCTGATTGGATTGTGTGCTCCAAGCCGGAAGAAAAAGCGCATTTCTGTACACGAGAAAGAAAACTCATTAAAATAATCGTAATAGAGAAATGATCATGGAAAAAGGATGATGAAAAAATGCTGTTTATATTTTTAACAATAGCCGCATTGGGATTGTCGTTTTGGGCACAATTTAAAGTAAAGAGCAACTTTGAAAAATATTCAAAAGTGGAAGCCTCAAGCGGACGTACAGGGGCAGAAACGGCAAGACGGATTTTAGATATAAACGGTCTTTACGACGTGCCGGTCGAACCGGTAAGAGGCACTTTAACAGACCATTACGACCCGACAAGACGGGTGGTGCGTTTATCTGAGCCGGTCTATTACGGCCGCTCAATTTCCGCCATATCCGTAGCTTCCCATGAAGTCGGACATGCCTTGCAGCATCAGGAGTCATATGGTGCGCTTGTGCTGAGACATAAAATCTTCCCAGTCGTGAATTTTGCATCCGGTGTAGCTCCTTTGCTTTTCTTAGGAGGCATGCTTCTCGGCAGCCTGAATTTGATCGGGCTTGGCATCATACTGTTTTCAGCGGCTGTCTTTTTCCAGCTGATTACATTGCCTGTCGAATTCAATGCAAGTTCACGTGCGAAGCAGATTATTGTGTCAGAAGGATTCATCCGAAACAATGAAGAAAATGGGGTAAATAAAGTGCTGAGTGCTGCTGCCTTAACGTATGTGGCCGCCGCCCTGGTTTCCCTGTTTGAACTACTTCGTTTTGTGATGATTTTCTTAAACGGTCGTGATGAGAATTAACGTTAAGGAGGTGGCCCCTTACCATTTATGGTAAGGGCTTTTTTTGCTTATTTTACAATTGATCGCCATTTTTGTTTTGATTGGCATTACGGCTGTTTTCGTTGCAGCGGAATTTGCGATCGTCAAAATCAGAGGTTCAAAAATCAATCAGCTCATCGAAAGCGGTGACAGCCGAGCACTAGCCGCACATAAAATCATCTCCAATCTTGACGAGTATTTATCAGCCTGCCAGCTCGGGATTACGATTACAGCCCTCGGCCTTGGGTGGCTTGGTGAACCTACATTTGAACGTTTTCTTCATCCCTTATTAACAATGACAGGCATGCCGGAACCGTTTAACCACATTGTCACATTTGTAGTTGCATTTATCATCGTCACTTTTTTGCATGTGGTGATGGGGGAGCTTGCCCCGAAAACGGTTTCTATTCAAAAAGCTGAAGCTGTAAGCTTATGGATTGCAAAGCCGCTGATCTGGTTTTATAAAATCACGTACCCGTTTATTAAGGCATTAAACGGCTCTGCAAGCTTTCTTGTGAAATTGTTTGGCTTTCATTCAGTAAAGGAGCATGAGGTTGTCATCAGCGAAGAGGAACTAAGGCTGATCCTTTCTGAAAGCTATGAAAAGGGAGAAATCAATCAGTCTGAATTCCGCTATGTAAATAAGATTTTTGAATTTGACAACCGGGTAGCGAGAGAGATTATGATTCCGCGGACAGAAATTGCGGTTATCTCTCTGGAGCAGTCGCTTGAAGAGGCAATTCATCACATCATTAATGAACGGTATACACGCTACCCTGTCATCAAAGATGACAAGGATCATATTTTAGGGATCATCAACAGCAAAGATATGTTTAAAGCTTATTTCCTCGGCCAGCCGATAAAGCTGAATCAAATCATGAGGCCCGTTATCAGAGTCATTGAAAGCATTCCTGTTCAGCAGCTTTTAATCCGCATGCAGAAGGAGCGGATTCACATGGCGATTCTCGTAGATGAATACGGGGGAACGGCGGGGCTTGTCACTGTAGAGGATATTATAGAGGAAATCGTCGGTGAAATCCGCGATGAGTATGATCAGGATGAAACACCGCACATCCTGAAAAAGGGCGAGCACCATTATGTGATGGATGGAAAAGCGCTAATAGACGAAGTGAATGACCTTCTCGACATTGCGATTGAAAATGAAGAAATTGATACGATTGCAGGCTGGCTTCTAACGCAAAAAATGGAGCTGAAAGCAGGAGATGTGATACACGCGGAGGGCTGTGAATTTAAAATCCTCGACGCCGAAGATCATCACATCCGTTTTGTAGAAATTAAAAAAACTGATTTTTAATAAAAAACAGCCGGGGAACGAACGGCTGTTTTTTGTGTCATCAAGTCATTTCTTAAAAAGCAATGCTGTGTAGCCTTTTTTCTACATAGGATATATAAGACCGGTACACTGGAAAGGAGTGGCTGTATGAAAAAGGCTTGGTGGAAGGAAGCCGTTGTTTACCAAATTTACCCCCGCAGTTTTAAAGATTCAAATGGCGACGGAATTGGGGATATTCAAGGAATCAGATCCAAGCTTTCTTACATAAAAGAGCTGGGCGCTGACGTCATATGGATTTGCCCGCTGTATGACTCACCGAATGCTGATAATGGCTATGATATCCGGGATTATCAAAACATATTAAGCGAGTTTGGCACCATGGAAGATTTTGATGAACTGCTTGGTGACATTCATGATCTGGGGATGAAGCTGATTATGGATCTCGTTGTGAACCACACAAGCGACGAACATCCATGGTTCATAGAATCCCGTTCATCCATACACTCGGAAAAGCGCGACTGGTATATTTGGAAAGACGGCAAAAACGGAAAAGCGCCCAACAATTGGGAAAGCATTTTCGGCGGGCCGGCTTGGGAGTATGATCAAGAGACAAGCCAGTATTATCTGCACCTTTTTGATAAAAAACAGCCTGATTTGAATTGGGAAAATGAACAGGTGAGGAATGCCGTTTATCACATGATCAATTGGTGGCTTGATAAAGGAATTGACGGATTTCGGGTGGATGCCATTACGCATATTAAGAAAAAAGAAGGGCTTCCCGACATGCCGAATCCAAAGGGGCTGGACTATGTCCCTTCCTTTCCTTATCATATGAATGCTGACGGCATTATGGATTTGTTAACAGAGCTGAAGGAAAACACATTTTCCCGCTATCCGATTATGACAGTTGGTGAAGCAAACGGCGTCGCTGCAAAAGAAGCAGCTGATTGGGCTGGAGAAAAAAACGGCATATTCAGCATGATTTTTCAATTTGAGCATCTCGGCCTGTGGGATGTAGAGATCAATGAAAGTATTGATATCGTTGCATTTAAACGAATTTTAACTGACTGGCAGGACAGTCTGGAAGGGATCGGCTGGAATGCTTTGTTTATGGAGAATCACGACCAGCCCCGTTCAGTTTCTGTGTGGGGAGACGACGGAGTGTACCTGAAAGAAAGTGCAAAAGCGCTTTCCGCTGTTTATTTTCTCATGAAAGGCACACCGTTTATTTATCAGGGACAGGAACTCGGGATGACGAACGTGGCTTTTCCATCTATTGATGACTATGATGATGTCGCGATGAAACGCCTGTATGAAACAAAAACAGCGAAAGGCACATCACACGAGGATGTGATGAAGATTGTCTGGAAAAAGGGAAGAGACAATTCGCGAACGCCGATGCAATGGAATGCTGGTCCATACGCCGGATTTTCTGAGGCCAAACCGTGGATCGGAATCAATGAGAATTACAAATGGCTGAATGCCGAGGCGCAAAAAAACGATAAAACATCCGTTTACCATTTTTACAAAAGCTTGATCAAGCTGCGCCAAACATATGATGTTTTTATTAACGGGACATACGAGCTCATTTTACCGGAAGATCAGCAAATCTTTGCATATCTTCGGAAAAACGAGAGCCATACTGCACTGATTGCGGCCAATCTGACAGGAACACCGGCGTTGTTCAGGCACTCTGGATTGCCATTGTCATCAGATGCACTCGTCTTGTCAAATATTGAAACAGAGCCGCACAAGCATATGACATCAGTACTCTTAAAGCCGTATGAAGCAAGAATATATCTATGGTGCTAAACTCCAGCCTTAGACTGGAGTTTTTTTGTTTTATCGGGTTTATGAGAGCGGTTTAACAGGAAAAAAAAGAACACAGAACGAATTAAGCGATGAGAGCGGACAAACGAAAGGAGAAACAAATGCTGAAAACACTGCAAATCAAAACAACCAAACGAGATGAAATGATTGATATCACCCGGGAGGTGGAAGCGTTTCTTCAAGAAACAGGTATAACGAGTGGCGCAGCGCTGATTTACTGTCCGCATACGACTGCGGGCATTACAATTAATGAAAATGCCGATCCGGACGTCAAAAAAGATATGCTCAGAAGGTTTGATGAGGTATATCCGTGGGAACATGAGCTGGACCGCCATATGGAGGGCAATACAGCTGCACACATGAAGTCGAGTACAGTCGGAGCTTCACAGCATGTCATTGTGGAAAACGGCCGGCTTATTCTTGGAACGTGGCAGGGCATTTATTTCTGCGAATTTGACGGGCCTCGCACCCGGACATGCTATATCAAAATGATGGGATAATAGGCTGTTTTTTATGACAAAAGCATGATCGCTGAACAAACGCCGATAGCCGGTGGGCTTGTCACACCCGCCCACGCTGCGGCTTTATCGAATGAAGGCGTGCTTGGCATTCGTCCATATGCGAAATAAAAAGCGAGGGAAAGAGACACGCGCCTCACCCTTTGTTTTCAGGAAAGCCTGCATGAGGGATAGTTAATCAATGGATGTAAACGTACCGAGCTTTGCCGAACGTAACTTGATAAATTGAGGTGACAGATATGAACATTCTTCAATATTCTTATAAAAAAAGAGGGAAAATTGAGTTTGTATTTGAAGGCTGGCCTCACTCAAAAGTTACAATGGTTCCTATCAAAGGCTACTATTTTGTCCGCTTTATCAAATGGAGCAGCCAGGATCCAATCGTGACAAGAAATGACCTTGAAAAAATGGAGTGGGCTGCGAACCAATATTTCGGCACAGCCCCCTTCTATCGAAAACGAAAGGCATTTGAAACCCCATCGTCCGGAAAATAGGCGATGGGGCTTTTTAGCGGACGATGCGGAAAAGAGACGGAACATCCAGTCTGGTCGCCTGAGACAGAAGGTAGGCTGACTGTAAGGCTCCTTTTTTCCTAAAAGAATTCAGCTTATCAATAATTTGCTTTCCGTTTAAGATTCCAAGACCATGGGCAAAATATTTATCTTCCCCCAGTAAAATCACATTTTCGCCTCTCCATTGCGCCTTTTGCGGATCAAATTCAGGATTCTTAAAATACAAACAATCTCCAAGGAAAAAGTGGTGTCCTGTTTCCGTATAGATCGGCAATTTCTCATAATGCCAGTCATATAAAATAATTCTGTCAAAGCTGGCATTGAATTTATCTTCTCCGATTGTATCGATTAAGGCCAAGTAATAAATGATAACGATTGCGGTTGCGCATTCAAACGCATAAAACGGGCCGTTCTCTGCAATGTCACGAATCGCTTTTGAAGGCGGCATTCTGTATTTCAGCTCCAAGGCGCCCTCCGGTGAAACCCTCCAATACGTTGTATTCCCGTATGTTTTTAAAAAAGTGGCAAACTTCGCCCCGCTTTTGTGCAGCGTCTTTGCCGCTGCTACAATATTCATCCGCAGTTTAAGCTCAAACATCAGTTCAGCAATTGAATGATAATCAAACTGAACAGGCGTCTCAATCATCTCTTTTAAGAGCGGATTCAGATTTTGATCAATCTGCCAATTTTCAATATCCTGGGGACGGAGCAATTGTCCTGATACAATAATCATGTTTAGCCCCCCTTGTTTTTTATAAGATATGCAAAGAGCTTGGGCAATGAAAGTTAAAAAGGCAGAAGACAGCCAAAAAGAACTTCTTCCATTTTTTATTTTAAAACTTTTTTAAGCAGCCGATATATACTGTATCAAACCTGAAGGAGCAAGTGACATGAAGACTTTTATCAATTGGCTGAAGAAACCGTCTATTTCAAAGAAATTAATCGTCTCATTTATTGCGATTCTCATTATCCCTATTCTTATATTAGAATTTAGCTCTTACCGAAGCGCAAGCGGAAAGCTGGATCAGGAAATTATGGGAAATGCGAAAAACAGTGTCGATACATTTAATACAACTGTTACAAATGATCTGGGAGAAAAAGCGAAAGCAGTCACCTTTTTCAGTGAATCTCTTAAAAGATCCGCATTCAAAGGGAAATCGAATCAAGAAGAGATCAAAGCTAAATTTTCACAATATGTATCTATTAATCAAGGAGTAGCCAGAATTTATGGGGGCGCAGATAACGGCACTTATGTACAAGCGCCAAAAGAAAAATTGCCGGAAGGATACGACCCGAGACAACGGCCTTGGTACCAGGATGCGATGAAGGCCGGCGGTGAAATTGTCGTGACAGATCCTTACGTGGCTGCGAGTGACGGAAGCATGGTCATTACCATTGCACAGGAGCTGAAGGACGGATCTGGCGTTGTCGCCATGGATATTACCATTGATAAATTGTTAGAACAAATGAAACAAATCAAGGTCGGAAAAGAAGGTTATGCTTTCATTGCAACAAAAAACAAAACCTATGTCGCTCACAAGAACCATAAGGCTGGAGAAAAGCTTTCAGGCGACTGGGTAGCCAAAATGTATGCGAATGACAGCGGTGAACTCCAGTATACTCTTAATAACGAAGATAAAAAGATGACCTATACTACAAACGAACTGACTGGTTGGAAAATAGCCGGCACAATGTATATGGATGAAATTAAGGATGCCTCAAAGTCTGTGCTGACAACAGGAATGATTGTGCTGATTGCTTCCATTGTGGCAGGCGGAATTTTAATTCTGTTTATCGTTCGTTCGATTACAAAACCGTTAAAACGTCTTGTTCAATCATCGAAAACGATCAGCAGGGGGGATCTGACCGAAACGATCGAAATCCATTCAAAGGATGAGCTTGGAGAGCTTGGGGAAAGCTTCAATGAAATGGGACAATCTCTCCGCTCTCTGATCAGCGCTATTCAGGACTCGGTGAACAATGTGGCCGCATCTTCCGAACAGCTTACCGCATCTGCCGGGCAGACGAGTAAAGCCACCGAGCATATTACGATGGCGATTGAGCAGTTCTCAAACGGAAACGAGGAGCAAAGCGAAAAGGTTGAATCCAGCTCTCATCAGCTGAACTTAATGAATGAAGGACTCCAGCAAGTCTCACAAACATCGTCAGATATTACAAAGGCATCTATCCAATCAACGGAAATCGCCGGAACGGGTGAGAAGTTTGTGCAGCAGACAGTCGGACAAATGAACTCGATTAATCAATCTGTTCAGCAGGCTGAAGCTGTTGTCAAAGGCTTAGAAGGAAAATCAAAAGACATCACAAGCATTTTGAGAGTCATCAACGGAATCGCTGACCAAACAAATCTGCTTGCACTAAATGCAGCCATTGAAGCGGCGCGTGCCGGAGAGTCAGGACGCGGCTTCTCTGTCGTAGCGGAGGAGGTGCGCAAGCTGGCTGTCCAATCAGCCGATTCAGCGAAAGAAATCGAAAAGCTGATCCAAGAAATCGTCGCAGAAATCGACACCTCTCTTCACATGTTTAAAGAGGTCAATCAGGAAGTACAGTCCGGACTTGTTGTCACAGACAATACAAAAGAAAGCTTCCAGAGCATTTTCAGCATGACAAACGAAATCGCGGGCAAGCTGCAGACGATGAATTCCACCGTCGAGCAGCTGTCAGACCGTTCACAGCATGTTTCAGCAGCAGTCAGCGGCATTGCAGACGTGTCGAAAGAAAGCTCGGCAAGCATCCAGGACATTGCCGCATCAGCTGAAGAACAGCTTGCTTCCATGGAAGAAATCAGTTCCTCAGCGACGACTCTTGCGCAGATGGCAGAAGAGCTTCGCGATCTGACGAAACAATTTAAAATCGAGTAAAAACCGAAAAACAGCGCTATCAAAGCGCTGTTTTTTTATATGGTAAACAATAATAAAGTCCTAGTTTAACAGGTGAATTTAGAACTATTTTTCATTTTTTCCTCCATTTTCAATGTAATTTAAAGGAAGATCCGTCGATATAATTTGTAAATTATTGAAAGAAGGTTCAAAAGGAAATGAAAAAAACACTCACCACTATTCGCAGATCATCAATTGCAAGGAGACTTATTATTTCTTTCCTGCTGATCTTAATTGTTCCGATAACCGCCCTTTCGGTTAGCGCTTATCAATCAGCAGTTGCCTCACTTGATGTACAGATGACGCAAAGCGCAAAGGAAAATGTTCAGATATTAGATCACATCATTGATGATAAAATCAGCACTACTGAAAAAAGCCTCGCATATTTCAGCGATTGGGCTACAGCAGAAAAATTTCAGGATAAAAAGAAAACAGAGCTGAAACAGGAATTTAAACAATTTATCCAAATGAATGATAATGTCGCTGCGGTATTTTCAAGCGGCAAAGACGGGGACTTCACACGTTATCCGTACGCTGACATGCCAAGCGACTTTAATGCTTTGGAACGAGATTGGTACAAAGAAGCAATGGCCAATAAAGGCAAAACAATTGTCACTGAGCCTTATGAATCGATTTCATCAGGAAAAATGGTCGTCACCATCGCCCGTCAAACGGTGGATGGGTCAGGCGTTGTCGCCATTGATATGAAAATTGATGACTTAGTCACTACCGCGAAAGGAATCAATATCGGAAAAGAAGGCTATGCTTTTATTTTGAGCCAAAACAAGAAAGTCATCGCCTACTCCGGAGAAAAAGCGGGAACAGAGCTAAAAGGGGACTGGGTTGATAAGCTCTACAAGGATAAAAGCGGGGACTTTGAATATACGTACAAAGGCAAAAAGAAAAAAATGGCATTTGCAACAAGCCAAACAACAGGCTGGAAAATCAGCGGCACGATGTATGCAAACGAGATTCACGATGCTGCAAGCAGGGTTCTGATCATGGCTTCAATCGTTCTGGCGATTGCCATCGGAGCTGGAATGACGGCGATTTATTTTGTGATTCGATCCATCACAAAGCCATTGAGACGCATTGTCGCATCCGCTGAAAAAATTAGTGAAGGCGATCTAACCGAAACGATTGAAATCAATTCAAAAGATGAACTCGGCGTTCTGAGTGAGAGCTTCAATCATATGGCACACTCGCTTCGCTCGCTCATTCACGGGATCAAAGACTCAGTAGAACACGTTGCCTCCTCGTCTGAAGAGCTGACTGCATCGGCAGACCAGACAAGCAGAGCCACTGAGCACATTACGATGGCTATCGAGCAATTTTCAAACGGCAGTGAAAGCCAAAGCGAGAAAATAGAAACGACAACCGAACAAATTAATGAAATGAATGACGGATTGGCAGAGCTGGCGCGGGCTGCAGCAGTGATTACAGAAACATCCGCAGATTCAACCGAAGTGTCAAGCAAAGGGGAGACACTCGTCCAGAAAACAGCCGGCCAAATGAACACAATTGACCATTCCGTAAAAGCAGCGGAACAAGTGGTGAAAGGGCTGGAGATCAAATCAAAGGATATCACGAATATTTTGCGTGTCATCAACGGCATTGCGGATCAAACCAATCTTTTGGCTTTAAATGCCGCCATTGAAGCTGCCAGAGCGGGTGAATACGGCCGGGGCTTCTCAGTCGTCGCTGAGGAAGTGAGAAAGCTCGCGGTACAGTCGGCTGACTCAGCAAAAGAAATTGAATCGCTGATCAGTGAAATAGTAAAAGAAATTCACACATCACTGAACGTGCTTCAGTCCGTAAACAAAGAAGTTGAAACAGGGCTTGTCATGACGGATGAAACTAAACAGAGCTTCAAACATATATCGCAAATGACCAATCAAATTGCTTCCGAGCTGCAAAACATGAATGCGACGGTTGAGGAGTTGTCAGCGGGAGCTCAAGAAATTTCCGCAGCTTCAAATGATATCACAGCCATTTCTAAGGAAAGCTCGGATGGCATCCAAGATATCGCCGCTTCAGCTGAGGAACAGCTGGCTTCCATGGAGGAGATTAGTTCATCTGCACTGACGCTTGAAAGAATGTCTGAAGAACTCCGTGATCTGACAAAACAATTTAAAGTAGATAAATAATAGGTCTAAAATACTATTTATTTATGGGAAATTAGTTACTTTTGTTAAATTTCTTCTTTTTTGCTGTATATATTTACCCATTTCCAGCCGATATGAAGGGTAGCATAAAAAAGGAGAAATGAATGATGAAAAAAATACTCCAACTCATAAAACAAAGATCAATTACACGGAAGCTTCTCGTTTCCTTTCTGTCGATCCTCATCATACCGGTTGTCATATTGGCGATCTTTGCGTATCAATCGGCTAGCAGCTCACTCGACAGACAGATGATGGGGAGCGCATTGGAAAATGTACAGCAATTAAACGAAATCATTAACACCAGCATCGGCGAAAAAGAAAACAGTGCTGATTATTTCAGCGAATGGCTGACAAAAGAGAAATACAATGCAAAAAGCAATGCAAGCATTGCAGAGAAATTCTCACAATATATCAGCATTAACAAGGATGTAGAATCCATTTATACAAGTGACACAAAAGGGCACTTTACCCGCTATCCGGATCTTCCGATGCCAAGCGGCTATAATCCGGTTGAACGCGACTGGTACAAAAAAGCGGTTGCAAATAAAGGGAAAGTCGTGATCACAGACCCTTATAAAACCGCGTCGACAAATACGATGGTTGTGACAATCGCCCAGCAGACAAAAGATGGTTCAGGCGTTATCGCAATCAACATGACGATTGAAAATCTGCTGAAAACAACCAAAAAAGTCAACATCGGCACACAAGGCTACGCATTTATCATGACGAAGGACAAAAAAGTTGTCGCACACCCGAATGAAAAATCAGGAACTGAATTAAAAGGCGACTGGCTCGATAAGATGTTGAGTGCTGATAAAGGCGATTTTCAATACACCATGGATGGCGATAAGAAAAAAATGGCCTTTGACACAAACAAGTTGACGGGATGGAAGATCGGCGGCACCATGTATTTGGATGAAATCCATGAGGCAGCCCAGCCTGTCCTACACCTTGCTTTAATTGTCTTGGCCGCAGCTATTATCATAGGGATTATCGTCATGACTTTGATCATTCGGTCGATTACAACACCGCTGAAACAGCTTGTCGGTTCCTCTAAGCGGATCAGCGAGGGAGATTTGACGGAAACCATTGATATCCGTTCAAAAGATGAATTGGGCGAGCTTGGCAATAGCTTTAACAATATGGCATCGTCACTTCGTTCTCTCATACACGCCATCCAGGATTCGGTAGATAATGTTGCCGCTTCCTCTGAGGAGCTCACTGCATCAGCTGCGCAAACGAGCAAGGCAACAGAGCACATTACATTGGCGATTGAACAATTTTCTAACGGCAATGAAAAACAAAACGAAAACATTGAAACGGCAGCAGAGCACATATATCAAATGAATGACGGGTTGACGAATATGGCTCAAGCTTCTGAAGTGATCACTGATTCATCTGTTCAATCGACAGAAATTGCAAGTGAAGGCGGCAAGCTTGTTCATCAAACCGTCGGCCAAATGAATGTCATTGACAAGTCCGTTAAAGAAGCGGAGCAAGTCGTGCGCGGATTGGAAACGAAATCGAAAGATATTACAAACATTTTGCGTGTGATCAACGGCATCGCAGACCAGACGAACCTGCTTGCCTTAAACGCAGCAATTGAAGCAGCGCGCGCAGGCGAGTACGGCCGCGGCTTCTCCGTTGTAGCGGAAGAAGTAAGAAAACTGGCAGTACAGTCAGCAGATTCAGCAAAAGAGATTGAAGGATTAATCATCGAAATTGTGAAGGAAATCAATACATCACTCGGCATGTTCCAATCTGTCAATCAAGAGGTGCAGACAGGACTTGACATCACAGATAAAACAGAAATGAGCTTCAAACGCATTTCTGAAATGACGAACCAAATCGCCGGCGAACTGCAAAATATGAGTGCGACGGTTCAGCAGCTTTCTGCCAGCTCCGAAGAAGTTTCGGGAGCGTCTGAGCACATTGCATCGATTTCAAAAGAAAGCTCAGCGCATATACAAGATATCGCGGCGTCAGCTGAAGAGCAGCTAGCTTCCATGGAAGAAATCAGCTCGTCTGCAGAGACCCTTTCCTCTATGGCGGAAGAGCTTCGGGATATGACCAAACGATTTAAAATTGAATAATAAGCCTTAACACCCAAGCTTGTTGCGCTTGGGTGTTTTTTTTAGTTTTTTTATTAAACCTTTTATCCTAGTTTGACGATATTAGATTTATCTTAAAGGAGGAGTCAATAAGAATGGGAAAATTCATACAATGGATCAAACAGCCATCGATCAGCAAACCGCTAATCGCTGCGTTTCTGGCAGTGCTTATTTTGCCGGTTGGGGTTTTAGCATATTTCAGTTATCAATCAGCTTGGAACGCGTTAGACAGAGAGCTCATAAGCAGTGCGAAGGGAAATGTTGAAGAACTAAACAGTACGCTGCAAAATAAATTAGAAGATAAAGTAAAAGCAATAGATTATTATAGTGAGACAGTCGATAAAGACATATTGTTAGGCAAAAACAAAACATTACTGAAAGAGAAATTTAAGCAGTACACGACACTTAACGACGATGTAGGCGCAATCTATGCTGCCTCAGAAGATAAGAAGCTTTATAAATATCCGGATAGCGGTGTTCCGAAAGGCTTTGATCCGACAGGACGTGACTGGTACAAACAGGCGGTTGCGGAAAAAGGACAAGCTGTTTTCTCAGAGCCGTATACCGATGAAGCGACAGGAGATATCGTTGTCACAATTTCAAAACAATTAAAAGACGGTTCAGGGGTTATAGCGCTAGATTTAAACCTGGATGAAGTGCTTACTGCATCAAAAAGAATCAAAATCGGTAAAGAAGGCTTTGCATTTATTACAACTGGCAACAAAAAATATATCGCCCATCCGACCATTAAGCCGGGGACAACCGGTTCCGGCGATTGGACAAACCAAGTATATTCCAAAAAAGAAGGTTCATTTGAATATACATTCGAAGGCAAAGAAAAGAAAATGGCCTTTACGACAAATAAACTGACTGGCTGGAAAATCGCGGGCACATATTTTGTCAGTGAATTGCAAGATGCTTCAAGCCCGGTGCTGAACACTGCGGTTATCATTCTATGCGTGTCGATTGTAATCGGCGGCATACTCATACTCTATATTATCCGTGCCATCACCAAGCCGTTAAGAAAACTTGTCTCAACGTCTGCAAAAATCAGCAGCGGAGATCTCACAGAAGTCATTGACATTCACTCGAAAAACGAGTTTGGCCAGCTTGGCGAAAGCTTTAATGAAATGTCTGCATCATTGCGTTCTGTAATCGGCGTTATTCAAACGTCTGTAGAAAACGTCGCCTCATCTTCTGAGGAGCTGACGGCAAGCGCAGCCCAAACAAGCAAGGCAACTGAACATATTACACTTGCCATCGAACAGTTCTCAGATGGCAACGAGGCACAAAGCGAGAAACTGGAAACAAGCTCAAATCATCTTTCTCAAATGAACGAGGGGATTTCAAAAGTGGCTCAGGCCTCTTCAACCATTACGAAATCATCGATTCAGTCCTCTGAGGCAGCGGGCAGCGGAGAAAAGCTGGTGGAGCATACAGTCGGCCAGATGAAAACAATTGACCAATCCGTTCAAAAAGCGGAAGCGGTTGTGAAGGGCCTTGAAACAAAATCGCAAGACATCACAAGCATCTTGAATGTGATTAACGGCATTGCTGATCAAACCAACCTGCTTGCATTAAATGCTGCGATTGAGGCGGCAAGAGCGGGAGAATACGGAAGAGGTTTCTCAGTAGTTGCGGAAGAGGTTAGAAAACTTGCTGTACAATCAGCAGACTCCGCCAAGGAAATTGAAGGATTAATTCAAGAGATTGTCAGGGAAATCAGCACCTCACTTACAATGTTCCAATCCGTGAATCATGAAGTGAAAGAAGGCTTGCAGATTACGGATCAAACAGCGGAAAGCTTTAAACAAATCTATGAGATGACAACCCAAATTTCCGGCGAATTGCAAAACTTGAACGCGACGGTTGAACAACTGTCAGCCGGATCACAGGAAGTGTCAAGTGCTGTTGAAGATATTTCAGCAGTGGCGAAAGAAAGCTCAGCAGGCATTCAGGATATCGCAGCTTCGGCGGAAGAACAGCTTGCGTCCATGGAAGAAATCAGCTCTTCAGCGGAAACGTTGGCAAACATGGCGGAAGAACTTCAGGACATTACGAAGAAATTTAAAATTGAATCTTAATAAAAAAAGAAAGCGGCATATCTGCTGCTTTCTTTTTTGTCGAAAACAAAAATAAACAAAAACAATTCAAAAACAAACAGAAATCATATATAATGAAAACGGATATAAATAAAAGGGTATGGGGGAATATCAAATATGGTGAAACATATATGGGATTCAGAGCGAGCTGCACAGCTGCCTAAAGGTGTAGAGGAATTGGTGTACAGGTCCAATCTGATCGGGTCAGACCGCACTGTCTGCAACTGGGGCGGGGGGAATACATCTATGAAAACAACGGAAAAGGATTTTAGAGGCCGTGAAATAGAAGTCATGTGGGTAAAAGGAAGCGGTTCGGATTTGGCAACAATGAAAGCGCATAACTTTTCCGGTTTGAAATTAGATGATATCCGCCCGCTGATTAAAAGGGACCAAATGCCCGATGAAGAAATGGTAGACTACCTGTCTCATTGTATGACAGACAGCAAACATCCCCGCCCTTCAATTGAAACGCTATTACACGCTTTTTTGCCATACAAACATGTTGACCATACCCATCCAGATGCGATTATCAGCATATGCTGTGCGGATAATGGAAAACAAATCGCTGAAGACATTTACGGAAATCGGTTTGTATGGGTGCCATACGTCCGTCCTGGATTTACTTTGTCTAAAATGATCGCTGAAGGCGTAGCAAACAATCCCCACGCCGAGCTTGTATTAATGGAGAAACACGGCTTAGTCACTTGGGGAGAGACGTCTGAAACATGTTATCAAAAAACGATATCCATCATTCAAGAAGCCGAGCAGTATATTAACGATCGTATCAATCAGCATGAGGTATTCGGAGGCAAAAGGTATCAGCCGCTGCCGGAGGATAAAAGAAAACAAATCTTGGCAGGCATCATGCCTGTGATCAGAGGAGCAGTAAGTGAAGAAAAGAAAATGATCCTTTCCTATGATGATCATGACGATGTCTTGGAATTTGTAAACAGTGTCCAAGCGCCAGCACTTTCGCAAATCGGTGCGGCATGCCCGGATCACCTTGTTCACACAAAACGGGTTCCGCTGTACATTGATTGGAATCCGGAAACTCAAGATGTGCACAAGCTTGCGGATCTGATCAAGTCAGGAGTCGAGACCTTTACATCAGAGTATCAGGCTTACTTTACACGCAATCAGCAGGATGGGGATCAAATCTTTGAATCCGCCCCGCGGGTGATATTGATTCCTGGAATCGGAATGGTGAATACAGGAAAAAGTTATGCGATGTCTAAAGTAAGCGGGGCTTTATATCGGAGGGCCATCGCCGTAATGAAAGGAGCAACCGCTCTGGGGCAATTTGTTTCTTTACATGAAAATGAATCCTACCATGTCGAATATTGGCCGCTCGAACTATATAAACTCACGCTGGCCCCGCCGGAAGCAGAATTTTCCCGAAAAGTAGCGCTGATAACTGGAGGAGCCGGCGGAATCGGCAGTGCGGCATGCCGCCGATTTGCAGCTGAGGGAGGGCACGTGATCGTAGCTGATCTGAATATAGAAGGCGCACAGAAAATTGCCGGGGAAATAAACGATGCATACGGAAAAGGACGGGCAATGGCTGTCAAAATGGATGTGACAAAGGAGGAAGACGTACAGTCAGCTTTTGAACGAGCGGCGCTTGCTTACGGCGGCATTGATATCGTCGTCAATAATGCCGGGCTGGCCACATCAAGCCCATTTGACGAAACAAGTCTAAAAGAATGGAATCTTAATATGAATGTTTTAGGAACAGGCTATTTCCTTGTAGCCCGTGAAGCGTTTAAACAGATGAAACATCAAAATAGAGGCGGAAGCATGGTATTTGTCGGATCGAAAAATTCGGTTTATGCGGGAAAAAACGCCTCTGCCTACAGCTCTGTTAAGGCGCTTGAAACCCATTTAGCAAGATGCATCGCAGCAGAAGGCGGAGAATTCGGCATTAGGGTCAACTCCGTTTTGCCTGATGCAGTTCTTCAAGGATCGGCAATCTGGGGTTCAAGCTGGCGTGAGGAACGAGCCGCGGCGTACGGGATTGAACCGGATCAGCTGGAGGAACATTACCGGAAACGGACAGCATTGCTCGTCAATATTTACCCGGAGGATATTGCCGAAGCCATTGCATTCTTCGCTTCTTCCAAAGCCGAAAAAACAACGGGCTGCATGATCACGGTAGACGGCGGCGTCCCTGCTGCTTTTACGCGTTAGATATATGCTATGATAAAAATATAAGACGGACTACGATATGAGGAAGGGCGTTACCGATGCTAGTAGCAGAACGGCAGCAAAAAATAGTGGAAATAGTAAATATGCGTTCAAGCATCCGCGTTTCCGAATTAAGTGACATTTTTTCAGTCACAGAGGAAACCATTCGGCGTGATCTTGAAAAGCTTGAAAAAGAACATAAACTGAGCCGGAGCCACGGAGGAGCGGTCAGTATTCAGCAGAAGGAATCAGAAATTCATTTTTCTGAACGGGAAATCACGAATGTCATCGAAAAAAAAGCCATCGCTCACGAAGCGGCCAAATATGTAAAAAGCGGAGACCGAATCATTCTCGATGCAAGCACAACCGCTTGGTACATGGCAAAAATACTCCCTGACATTGAGCTCACCGTGATTACAAACTCAATGAAAGCAGCTATTGAACTCAGTAATAAAGAAAACATATCAGTCATTTCAACAGGCGGCATTTTGCTGGAAAAATCATTATCATTTGCCGGCCCGTTAGCAGAGCGTTCACTTGAGACCTATCATGTCAATAAAACCTTTCTGTCATGTAAGGGATTTGACGTACACAACGGGATGAGTGATTCAAATGAGTGGCAGGCGCTGCTCAAAAAACGGATGATCGAAAGGTCGGACCAGACCATTTTGATGGCCGATTCAAGCAAATGGGGGAACCGCGAGTTTTCACATATCGCCTCGCTGCAAGATGTCAGCCGCCTTATTACGGATTCTGGACTTGATCCGGCATCGGTAAAAGCTCTTGAGGACAAAAAGGTGAAGGTGACAGCTGTTCCTCTTTCGAAGAGAGGGTGAAAGGATGATTTATACTGCCATTGATGTAGGCGCATCAAGCGGGAGAATCATGGTAGGTGAACTGAATGAAGGGAAGCTTGACATACAAGAGATTCACAGGTTCGCTAACGGTTTCAGTCAAAGAGACGGGCATTGCTTATGGGATATTGATCATTTGCTAAAACAAATCCTGCAAGGACTGCAAAAAGTAAAGACGCTTGGGTATGAACACTGCACCGTAGGCATTGATACTTGGGCAGTTGATTATGTCTTACTGGACGAAAAAGGCGATCGGTTGCGGGAAGCAATCTCCTACCGTGATAGAAGAACAGATCACACAATAGACAAACTGGAACATACCCTCTCAAAAGCCGCAATTTATCAAAAAACAGGAATACAATTTCAGCCTTTCAACACGATCTATCAATTGTTTGAAGAAGACCGTGAGCTGCTGAAAAAGACAGACAAAATTATGATGATTCCTGATTATTTAGGCTATTGTTTAACCGGAAAAGCTGTAACGGAAATCACAAATGCGTCCACAACACAGCTTTTAAACGTCTCAACGGGAAATCTTGATCCTGAATTGCTTGAAGCCGTGTCTGTTCTGGAACAGCAATTTGCGCCGCTCACTGAACCGGGGTGTGAACTCGGGAAGCTAAGAAATGAGTGGTTCCCGGATTATGATCTCCCGGCGTGCAAGGTGATGACAGTCGCAACACATGATACGGCCTCGGCCGTCATTGCGGCGCCAGGCGTAAATGATGGCTGGGCGTATATCAGCAGCGGAACATGGTCGTTAATCGGGGTTGAAAACAAAACACCGATAATAACTGATCTGGCTTTAGAAAACAACTATACAAATGAACGCGGCGCAAACAACACCATTCGCTTTCTCAAAAACATTATCGGCATGTGGGCGATACAAGAAGTCAGACAGCAGTTACAAGCAGATTACTCTTTCCAGCAGCTTGCAGAAGAAGCCAAAAAAACAGAACCATTCCAGCAATTTATAAACTTAAATGATAAACGATTCCTGAATCCAGAAAACATGATAAAGGAAATACAACATTATTGCAGACAAACCCGCCAAAAGATTCCCCGCACTGCAGGCGAACTTGCCTGCTGCATCTACAGCAATTTAGCCATCATCTATGCGATAGCCATCAAAGAGCTCGAAACAATCACAGAAAAACCGATCGAGCAATTTCATATCATCGGCGGCGGAGCCCGGAATGATTTCTTAAATCAATTAACGGCAGACATGAGTGGAAAAGCGGTATATGCAGGGCCGATAGAGGCAACTGCCACCGGAAATCTTTTGATGCAAATGATTGCTGCCAAAGAAGTCAAAGACATAAAAGAAGCCCGGCAAGTCGTCAGAAATTCCTTTCCGATCAAAGTGTTTACACCTAAAGACATTGACAGAAGCACCATCATTCAGTCCTTTCAGCAAACCGTTTTGAAAGCGCTATCTAAATGATGAAGAGGTGAAAAGGTTTGAAAAGAAAAGCCAGTATCATGTTTGTCCATCAAGACAAGTACGAAGAATACAACCAGCGGCATGATGACATTTGGCCAGAGATGGCAGAAGCACTCAAAGCTCATGGAGCACACCATTATTCCATTTTTCTAGACGAGGAAACAGGCAGGCTTTTTGCATATTTAGAAATAGAGGATGAAGAGAAATGGAGAAAGATGGCGGACACGGAAGTTTGCCAAAGATGGTGGAAATCGATGGCGCCATTAATGAAAACAAATTCGGATTTCAGTCCTGTTGCGATAGATCTAAAGGAAGTTTTTTATTTGGATTAAAAAACTGATAAAGGGAGAGAGCCGTATGACCATAAAAGCCAATTATGACAGTGCAAAACAGGCATATGAAAAATGGGGAATTGATGTTGAAGAGGCGCTTCGGCAATTAGAGCAAGTGCCCATTTCGATCCATTGCTGGCAGGGTGACGACATTGAAGGCTTTGAAGTAAATAAGGGCGAGCTTTCAGGCGGAATTGACGTGACTGGCAATTATCCCGGAAAAGCGCAAACTCCTGAAGAATTAAGAAGAGATTTGGAGAAGGCTCTTTCTCTCATTCCTGGAAAGCACCGCGTAAACCTGCATGCGATATACGCAGAAACAAACAGGGAAGCGGTAGAACGTGACGAATTGAAGCCGCAGCATTTTGAAAACTGGGTGAAATGGGCAAAAAACCTTGGTCTCGGTTTAGATTTTAATCCAACCTTGTTTTCGCATGAGAAAGCGGCTGACGGACTCACCCTTTCACACCCTGATCCGGACATCAGAGAATTTTGGATCAGGCATTGCATCGCTTGCCGCCGTATCGGGGAATACTTCGGGAAAGAATTAGGCACACCTTGCTTGACGAATATTTGGATTCCCGATGGCTATAAGGATATCCCGAGTGATAGGCTGACACCGCGTAAAAGACTAAAAGAATCACTGGATCGGATCTTCGCAGAGAAGATCAGTGAACAATACAATCTTGATTCAATCGAGAGCAAGCTGTTCGGGCTTGGCTCCGAATCATATGTTGTCGGATCTCATGAATTTTATTTAGCTTATGCTTTGACGAATCATAAGCTTTGTTTACTTGATACAGGCCATTTCCATCCGACTGAGACGGTATCGAACAAAATCTCGTCCATGCTGCTTTACACAGACAAGCTTGCCTTGCACGTATCGCGGCCTGTTCGTTGGGATAGCGACCATGTAGTGGTTTTGGATGATGAATTGAGAGAAATCGCTCTTGAAATTGTACGAAATCATGCTCTTGAGAAGGTCGCCATCGGTCTGGATTTTTTCGATGCCAGCATTAACCGTGTAGCCGCCTGGACCATCGGAACGAGAAATATGATCAAAGCTTTATTGTATGCCTTGCTTCTCCCGAACGGATATTTAAAACAATTGCAGGAAGAGGGCCGCTATACAGAAAGGCTGGCCCTGATGGAGGAATTCAAAACATATCCTTTCGGAGCCATCTGGGATTCCTACTGTGAGCAAATGGGCGTTCCGGTAAAAGAGGCATGGCTTCATGACATCAAAGAATATGAGCAACAGGTGCTTTTAAAAAGGAAGGCATCTTCTCCGATTGTCTAATAAAAAATCCGCCGCGGCATTTGCACGCGGGCGGATTTTTTTAAGCTTGATCAGCAGGGTATACAATCCCCATTTGCTTTCTTGCTTCTTCCATAATTTTTGCGGTGGTCAAAGACCGTTCAAATGTATTTTCTTCAGATTCCAGCTTATTCTCTTTTATGAGTGTGACAAATTCTTCTGCTTCATAGAACATCGCCGGTTTAGGATCAGGGATCGCGATGTTTTCAAGGCGGCCGTCCCGGTAGCGGATTTCAACACGTTCAGGCCGGTGAATTGTATCGATTACAATCGTCCCGTCTTCACCCTGGATTTCCGCTGGGGCATAGGAAGTAGAGATTTTGGAATGCATCAGAACGGCTTCGAACCCGTCGTAAGACAGAATGACAGTTCCTTCTCCGTCCACTCCGGAAGATAAAGCATATCCGTTTGCTTTTACATCCTTTGGCTCGCCAAACAACACAACAGCCGGATAAATACAATAGACGCCAATATCCATTAATGACCCATTGGAAAGCTCAGGCTGAAACGCATTCAAAACAGTTCCGCTTCTGAACGCGTCATATCGTGAGGAATACTGGCAGTAGCTTGCGGTAAATCTGCGGACAGTGCCGATTTTATGCAGGTGTTTTTTCAGCTCTTTGAAATTCGGCAGGAAAGTGGTCTTCATTGCTTCCATGAGAACAACACCGTTTGCCTTAGCCGCTGAGATCATCTCTTCTGTTTCTTTTGTATTCGAAGCAAACGGCTTCTCACAAAGCACATGCTTGCCATGGTTCATAAAGAGAACGGCTTGTTCTTTGTGAAGAGCGTTCGGGCTCGCTATGTATACGGCATCAAAGCAATCGCTCGCCGCCATTTCCTGAAGGTCTGAGAAGGCATGCGCAGCGTTGTGTTTAGCAGCAAACTCGCCAGCGCGTTCAGCCGATCTTGAATAAACAGCAGTCAGCTGAAAATCTTCGATATCCGCTGCTGACTCAAGAAAGCGGTCTGTAATCCAGTTGGTTCCTATTATTGCAAAACGTATCACTCGTATCGCTCCTTTTGCATGATATAGCTAAATTATAGCTTAAAAAGAACAAAATCACATGATAGATATAAATAGAATGTTAAAACCGAGAAAGCTTTTCCAGCAATTAACGGTTTTTATTTTTCATTATAGGGACGATAGTGTACAATTTAATTAAACTATGTATGACGGAGGAACGATAGTGGAGACGTTGCAAACATGGAGCGGCAGATTCAAGCGATTCTTCTTGGATAATAAGTTTGTTTTATTTTTGCTTGTGCTGCTGCTGATTGGTTTAAATATTCTAGTATTTACAAAAACATCATTTATTTTCACCCCGATTATTGTTCTGCTCAAAACGATATCACTTCCGATTATTTTGACAGGCATTGTTTTTTATCTGTTAAACCCAGTCGTCGATTTTCTGGAGAGAAGAAGAATAAGAAGAATCTATTCTATATTGCTGCTATATCTATTGGTTATCGGGCTGATCACGATCACGATCGTGTCGATCATTCCCTTCTTAAAAGAACAAATTATGAGTTTGATTGACAATATCCCAAGATATGTGGACGTCGTAGAAAATCAGACGAAACAGCTGATCGGCAGCAACTTCGTCAATCAGGCCCAGCAAACGATGAACATTAATATATCTGATCTTGCTACAAAGGTTTCGGATCAGGCAGCGACGATCGTGAACAGCACCTTTACCGGTGTTGGGAATTTTATCGGCGCACTGACTGAGATTATCATTTCGATCGTCACGGTTCCGTTTATTCTATTTTATTTGCTAAAAGACGGAAGAAAATTACCGGTCTACATACTGAAGTTTGTGCCGACTCGATTGAAAGAACAGACATATACAGTCTTAAGCGAAATGAATCATCGGTTAAGCTCTTATATCAGAGGCCAGATCATTGTCAGCTTCTGTATCGGGTTTTTGCTGTTTATCGGTTATTTGATTATCGGGCTGGATTATGCTTCATTGCTTGCAGTCATTGCGGCTTGCACAAGCATCGTTCCATATTTAGGGCCAACGATTGCCATTACGCCTGCGATTATCATTGCCATAGTGACATCGCCGCTCATGCTGCTTAAGCTGGTGATCGTTTGGACGATTGTTCAGCTGATTGAAGGGAAGCTGATCTCTCCGCAAATTATGGGAAAAAACCTTCACATCCATCCGATTACGATTATTTTTCTGCTGTTAACAGCCGGCAAGCTGTTTGGTGTTGTTGGAATCATTCTTGCCATTCCTGGCTATGCAGTTGCCAAAGTCATTACGACACATTTATTTGACTGGTTTAAAATGCAGTCACATTTATACGATGAAGAAAAAAATGAAAATACGTCGGGTCATAAAGTGTGATTTTCGTTTATAGTTATATAAGACGGGCTTTCCATTTATGGAAAGCTCCCGTTATGTAAAAAAATAAATGTCTAATGGGGAGAATCAAAATCATGACTCTATGGGAATTGTTTGTAGCCGCCATTTTAGGAATCGTAGAAGGATTAACAGAGTACGCGCCGGTTTCTTCGACAGGACATATGATCATAGTAGACGACATCTGGCTTAAATCAAGTAATCTGATGTCAGAAGAAGCTGCTAACTCATTCAAGGTGGTTATTCAGCTAGGCTCCATTTTAGCAGTAGCTATCGTGTTTAAAGACCGAATTTTAAATTTACTGGGCTTGAAAAAAAATATTACAAGCGACCAGGAGCAGGGACATAAATTAAGCATTGCCCAAATTGCCGTCGGACTCGTGCCTGCAGCTGTTCTCGGCTTTTTGTTTGAAGATTACATTGATGAATATTTATTTTCCGTTAAAACTGTGGCCATCGGTTTAATTGCCGGGGCAATCCTGATGCTTTTTGCTGACTGGGTCAATAAACGGAAAACAGCGACAGACACACTCGACCGCATTTCCTATAAACAGGCGATAGCCGTCGGCTTATTCCAATGTCTTGCCCTTTGGCCGGGTTTCTCGCGTTCGGGTTCAACCATTTCCGGCGGTGTTATTCTCGGATTAAACCACCGAGCTGCAGCCGACTTTACGTTTATTATGGCGATGCCGATCATGATGGGAGCCAGCTTTCTAAGCCTTGTGAAGCATTGGGACAGCTTAAGCTCGGATCTGATGCCGTTTTTCATCGTCGGCTTTATCTGTGCCTTTGTGGTCGCACTGTTTGTCGTCCGTTTCTTCTTAAGGCTGATTAACAAAATCAAACTTGTCCCATTTGCAATCTATCGAATTATTCTCGGTGTGATTTTACTTTTGATCATGATGTAAGTCGAAAATAAGGCTCTTTTACGAGCCTTATTTTTTCTGTCAATTCAAGAGGAAACAGCTTGTTTTTCAAAATAAAATCATCTATAATAAACATGACGTTACATACGGGGCCATAGCTCAGCTGGGAGAGCGCTACGCTGGCAGCGTAGAGGTCAGGGGTTCGAGCCCCCTTGGCTCCATACCTGTAAACCCTTATTCTATAAGGGTTTTTTTGTTTTGAGGAAAAGGTTTCATTCTCTGAATCCTCCAGTTGAGCGAAGTCAAAGTGAGCAGCTTATCTGTCAATCATGAATTTTCCAATACCTCCTTTTGTTCCTCAAAGACCATCATGTCTTCCAAAGGAGGGGAGTAGACATGAAGAGACACCATTCGTTCAGATGTTGGATTGGACATTTTGTGAATTAAACCTTTGGTTGAAATAAGGCATTCTCCTTCGTGGACAAAGTATGAATTGGAGAGTTCTGCGTGTTCGCCGGCTGAGCGATAAATAGAATTAAGAAGCTTTCCTTCTAACACCATTGCACAACCAATGGATTGACCATGATCGTGTACTGTTGTCTCCTTGTTTGGCGGAATGTTAATCACGATAATTTCCAATTCATTATTTCGATAGATGGCATTTCGGCCGTAAGCGTATTGGTCTGGTTCCTTAATATACGGTTGACTCAATTTTGCTGCGTTTGGAATTTGTTTTAAAGACGTTGCTAAATCTTTAACCGATGGATTTTTCAAGCCGCTAAAAATGTCTTGGATACACTCATACAGTTCCATTCGTTTTTGCCTCCCGGAATATTTAGAATTTCCTTACATTGGTATTTCATAGGTTAATTCATGGTATTTACCCATATACAATTTAGAGGCGGCAAACGCCCAGTAAACACAAAAAAATGTGCGGCCAAAATGTTGTCTTATCACCAACTTATTTGAGTTTATTAGTTGGAATAGTGGATTGAAAGGATTAAAACGGCCTGCTTTAATTCGCTTGAGGGAACGAGCAGGGATTCATAAGTGCAGTTCTAGACACAATATCGGGGAAAAGCTTTCAAGCTTTCTATGTTGTGCTTGAAATTTACTCCATTGACAAAACACAATCGATTTGAAATAATATTTGATTATATGCTCATTCATTCACATAATTATAATAAAATAATATCATTTCCCCTGAAAGGGAGAATATTAGAATGAAAGCTAATGGTATGCAAAATCTATTAGCTTCTTTTGTTTTCAAAAAATGATGTGTTTCGCATGTATTCATATAGGAAGGAATGACAACATGAAGACAAAACACTATTGGGTGATTTCTTTGCTCGCCGTCTTAGCGGTCGGGCCGGGATTGATGTCTAACACGGCATTGTCGTCAGTTCAAGGCCTTGTTCAGAAAGCGGTTGGAACAAGTGTCTTCACATCAGTAAATCCGATATTGATCGGCAATATGGCCTTTGCCTTGTTAGTTCCGGCAGGACCGTTGCTGAGGAAAAAATTCGGTGCTCGTCCCGTCTATCTGGCTTCATTACCTGTTTTTATACTAGGCTCACTGCTCATCGCATGTTCAGGCGATATTGCATGGATGGCGGCAGGGCGCTTTTTACAGGGAGCGGCAACAGGCGTCATGCTGATGATTATGATTCCAATGCTTGTACTGTCATTCCCGATTGAACGCAGGAACTATGCACTGCTTGTGCTAATCGGGGGATTCTATGGTTCTGTTATCATCGGCACAATCCTCGGAACCATTGCAACAAGCTGCGGGCATTGGAGATGGCTGTTTTTCATCTTTGGCACCTTGTCCCTGATCGGTGTCGCGGTGAGCTATTTCTTTCTTCATGACGAGCATCACGGAGCGTCGGATCAAGAACAGCCGCTTGATCGTGCGGGAATTCTTTTATCTGTTTTCCTTGCCGCAGCCTCAGCGGTTTCATTCATTTTTCTGCAAAAATGGGGGCTGTCATCGGGTTATGTATGGATTGGTTTCGGGGTGACGTTATGTTTGCTCATTGGTCTATTGATTGTGGAATATAAAGTGAAAAACCCATTCATATCTATTAAACTGATGCTGCTGCCAAAACCGGTGCTTGGCTTATTGATCATAGCTGCAGGGACGATAACGGTAGCTGTCAGCCTGTCTGCTTTTCAAGGCTTGCTCCGTCAAATGTATGATATTTCTCAGGAGCATCTCATATTTTTAAACTTGACTCTTTTAATCGGAGTGGCGATCGCGGCCATTTTAAGCGCTCTGTTATACGATAAAGTCGGACCAGGGATGCTCGGTATTATCGGCGGACTCATTCTCGTCTTTGTGAATTTTCAATGGCTGCATATGCAGGATCGATCATCTCTTTATATGTTCGCGGCACTGTTTATCATGCTTGCAGCGGGAACAGGCCTGACAGTCGCCGCAGGGCTGATGGGAGCTGCCATGGGAGGCCCGCTGCCTGATTTGGTCAAGAGAATGACAGCTGTTCAGTTTTTAAGATTGTTTGTCTATATGGGAGTTCCTATTCTCATCGGCTTTTTCACGAAAAAAGATGCTGCCAGACAAAGCGGTTCGGTACAGGATTCTATGATGACTGCTTATCATGATCTCTTCTTCATTTCTTTTATCCTTAGCGTGCTGCTCGTCTGCCTGTCATTTTGTATGAATGCCACTGGAATGGGGCACAAGCTGGCACATAAACCACATGATAAAGCGAAAACAGCTCCGGAAAAACCGGCCGTTTCAGCAGAAGGTTTGTCGAAGGCAACTGTCAAATCATATAAAGTAATAAATGATACGGAATATCGTAATGCACTCAGAAATTTACAAAAATAGAAACATGGTAAAAACCTTTTCATTGAGCGAAAAGGTTCTTATTTTGCAATCTTTTCCCAACTTTATCCCTAAAGAATTGAAAAATATTAGAAGTGCAAGTAAAATTCTAAAAGGTAGATTCTTTTACATTCGTAATCTTTTAATTCGAAGGAAGGTTTTCATGGCCCGTAAAAAACTTAAAAAACGTAAACTCTTGATTTCACTATTTTTCATTGTATCGATTCCGCTAGCTCTGTTTGTTTTAGCGACAACTTTATCAAAACCGATTGAAACATCCAAAGAAACTGAAGAAATCGATGAACAGCAAGTATTTATAGACAGTCTGTCCGGACATGCCCAAATTTTGTATGAAAAATACCATGTTCTCCCCAGCATCACAATTGCTCAGGCCATTCTCGAATCGGACTGGGGGAACAGTGAACTGGCTGCTAAGGCCAACAACCTTTTTGGCGTAAAAGGGAATTATAAAGGCCATCATGTCACGATGGAAACGGACGAAGTTGAAAAAGGGAAAAGAAAAACCATTCGCGCGAAGTTTCGAAAATACAGCACGTTTTTTGAATCTATGGATGATCACGCCCAATTGTTCGTTCGTGGCACATCGTGGAATAAAAAGAAGTATAAACCGGTGCTTGAGGCAGGGAATTATAAGGAAGCGGCAACCGCCCTGCAAACATCAGGATATGCTACAGATCCTGACTATGCTGACAAAATCAGCGCTATTGTGGAAAAATACGATTTAGATGAGTACGATGAGGTAAATCCATCCCTCAAATCTGTGGATTTAAACGCCTCTATTAAAGACAGTGCCGTTCAAGACGTATGGTCCAAGCCCTCTACTGATGATCGGTCCATAAGGCTTACCTCTGCCCAATCTTACGTCGGCAAAGACATAAAGGTTGTGTCTAGAAAACAGAAAGGCCAGTCTGTATGGTACCAATTCCAAATCAATGATAAACTTATCGGCTGGATTGATGATTCAGCTGTTGAAATAAAGGAGGCAACCTAAGCCCTTTTTACTGGTATTTTTAATTCTTTGTTCCATTACGGGGAATTTGAGGTATAATATTCCACGGAAGTTATCACTTTTTAACTATGCTTTCGGGAGGGAACAAAGGTGCAGAAATATAGACGCAGAAACACGGTTGCCTTTACAGTATTAGCTTATTTCACTTTTTTTGCGGGAGTATTTTTGTTTAGTATCGGACTCTATAATGCTGATAACCTGGAACTCAATGAAAAAGGTTATTACATCGCTGTTATGATACTTGTAGCAGTTGGTGCGATTCTTACACAAAAAGTGACCCGTGATAACGCGGAGGATAACGAAATCATCGCGGAACAGGAAAAAAGACAAAATCAATCTCATATCGAATCATAAAAAAATCCGGCGACTGCACGCCGGATTTTTTGATATCACCCTGTAAACACTTCGCCGTCAGGGTAACGGATATTTGATTGCTCTGTTTTTGCGAATGAAAACACGAACGTTAAAGGACCAATTCTTCCGATAAACATGATGACAATAATGATACACTTGCCAGCTGTTGTCAGTTCAGGAGTAAGCCCCATCGTAAGGCCGACAGTTCCGAATGCGGAAAAGGTTTCAAACACAATTTGAAGAAATGACGCTTGTTCTGTCATCGTCAGGGCGAAAATCCCTAAAAACACGATGAACAAACTGGTGACGCTCACAGCTAAAGCTTTAATGATAATCGGATATTTGATGGAACGGCGGAAAATAACCGTTTCTTTTTTACCTCTCAAGTAAGCAATAACAGATGTTAAAATCACGATGAACGTAGTCAGCTTAATGCCGCTCGCCGTTGATGCGCTTCCTGCTCCGATAAACATCAATAATAAAGTAAATACAATTGTTCCTTCTCTCATGCTGCCGAAATCTAGAGAATTGAAGCCTGCGGTTCTCGGCGTCACTGCCTGAAAATAGGACGCCCACAGTTTATCCACTATATGCAGGTGGCCAAGCGTGCCGGGGTTGCTGTATTCTAAAATAAAGATCGCAAGCATAGCAATCGCATTCAACATCAGCGTTCCTGTAAGCATGAGCTTTGTATGTAAAGAAAAAGCTTTAAAACGCCGATTTTTCATCACATCAAACAGAACCGTAAATCCGATCCCTCCTGTAATAAATAAGAAAGTAATCACGAGGTTCACTGTAGGATCGCCAACGTAGCTCATCAAATTATCAGGCCACAACGAAAACCCGGCATTGTTAAAAGCAGATATTGCGTGAAACAAACTTGCAAACAAGCCGGATGACCAGCCGTATTGAGGTACAAGCCGGATGGATAAAATGAGTGCTGCTATCAATTCAATACTGATCGAAAACACAAACAGGACTTTGACAAGGCCAATGACACCGCCGATTGTCGGCTGGTTTAAGGCTTCCTGGACGAGCATTCGTTCTTTTAATCCGATTTTTTTTCCTAATATCATGACGATCAAGACCGCAAATGTCATAAATCCAAGCCCGCCAATCTGAATCAGCCCCATAATTACTGTTTGCCCGAATACCGTAAATTGAGTACCGGTATCGACAACAGCAAGCCCTGTAACAGTTGTAGCGGAAGCCGCAGTAAAAAGGGCATCTATCCATGACAATGGCTTCGTAGTGGAAATCGGAAGCATTAATAGGACAGCCCCGATGATAATGGTAAGGAAAAAACCAATGGCAAGCACTTGAGGCGGTGTAAACCGAACCCATTTGATCACTTTATCCTTTTGAAGTGTCACCTTTGTCTACATCCCTTCGTTTTCAAAACGTTTAATATCCTTTTTGTGGCCCATGATCACCAGGCAATCTTGCTCGTGAATGATGTCTTCAGGCGCGGGGGAAAGACAGATATCTCCATGATGTTTGATGGCCAGGATCGTGCAGCCGTACTTTGCTCTTACATTCAGGTCAATAATCGATTTTGAATCAAGCTTGCGCGTAGCCAACAGCTCGACAATACTGTATTCATCAGATAGATCAATGTAATTCAAAACATTTTCGTCTGAAAGGCTTTGTGCGATTTTAACTCCCATATCTTTTTCAGGATGAATAATCCGGTCAGCGCCGATTTTTTCAAGCACCTTGTGATGATAATAGTTTTGAGCCTTCACCCAAATATTTGGAATATCAAGCTCCTTTAATAATAGGGTGGTCAGCGTACTCGCTTGAATATTTGCTCCGATGGCAACAATTACATATTCAAAATTGCGTATTCCTAATGAAAGCAATTCGTTTTCTTCGGTGGCGTTGGCAATTACCGCATGAGTGGCGTAAGAAGCATATGCATTGACCTTTTCTTCGTTGATATCAACCGCAAGGACCTCATGCCCCATTCTATGAAGTTCTTTACAAATGCTGCCGCCAAACCGGCCCAGCCCGATCACGGCAAATTGCTTATTTTTAATTCTTCCCAATGTTCATATCTCCCTTAGTGAATTAACGTTTTTGAAGCAAAAAAGACCATTGCAAAGAATGGCCGATAATAGACCTCCTCTCTGTATACGCCTACGAGGTTAGCTGTCGGATTAGGGATTCAGAGTACCCCCTCTTACTTAGTAAGATTCACCCCAAGGCTGTTAATAAAACAGCCAATCGTTGGTTCCCCCGTTCGTGTTTGATTAAGCGGTAAAAGAGACTGTATGAAATTGAACACTCAAGAATTTACTCCTGTTTCTAGTGTTTGTCAATTTAAATTTTAAACCAGAAAAAAGATAACGGGGATTAGAGAAAAAGGGGAGGGTAAAACGCAAAAAAGACCGGCGTTAACCGGTCTTTTACATTAGTTGCAACCGCAAGGCTGAGTCGGAGGAGTGCTGCGCTTAGCCACGTCAATGCTGGCTTCTGCGTAAAATTTATTTCCGATGCTTAATGATTTATTCTCCGCACGGAAAGTATATGTACCAGCGGCAGGAAGTGTTTTGTTATTCAGTTTTAATTTGAATTCGCCAGCTCCTAACAAATCAAGTGCCAAAGGAACTCTTACTGTTTTCCCGTTATTGAGGATCTGTGTTGTACGCAAGGCATTTCCGTTCAATGTGTCTTTCGTGTTTGCAGTAAATCCGCTTGGCAATGTAAACTCCATAACGCCAAGGCTGAGAAGCGTGTTTGGACGGTAAGTCAATTCGATATCTGAGAAAGACCATTCCGTTTTGCTGGCGCCAGTGATTGTTGCGAACAATGAAGCTGTAGACTGTGTTCTCATAGTGGATTCAGTATGAGCTTTAGTTGATGTAGATTCAGCCGCGAAAGAAGCTGTAGGTGCAGAAACGAGTAACCCGAGACTTAATGCACTAATTGCCAAAGAAGATAATAATTTGCGTTTCATAACAAAATTCCCCCTAAAAAATGATAAATTAAACAGGCCTGCCCGCTTTTCACCTCCTCTGAAAGGCCAAATACAAATTTTACCTACATAAAATTACCATCAAATATTTTGGAAGTAAATGGGGTGTTTTTCCCGTATTTTTCAAATTTGTAGTAGTTATATCAAAAAAACGCCTGGTTTCCCAGGCGTTTTCTGCTTTACTTTGTTTCGATCGGTATAAATTTAAAAATTTCTCCGGTCTGCACCGATTCAGCAAGCCGTTTCAGCCAGTCATAGTAAGCTTTAGAGCTTTCCAGCTGATCATATAACTGCAGTGCTTCATTTTTGATATCCTCATCGAGATCTTCCTTGCTTAAAACCTTTTGTAAATCAGCTTGTGCTTCCTCGATCGCTGTTACATTCACTTGAACCTCCCGCTCCCATTTAGGTGGAAAGAAATTTGTGAAAAATTTAAAGAAATCCTTCTCAGCCACAAATGTATGCTTGCGGATGCCCCGGTGAAATGTTTTTTTCACTACATTTAAGTCTTGAAGCTTTTTGACGCCAGTGCTCATGCTTGGTTTGCTCATTTGCAACTCCTCACGCATTTCGTCAAGCGTCATCTCATCCCTCATATACATCGTCCCATATAAAATCCCGACACTGCGGGTAATTCCGTAAAGATCCATCGTTTCAGCAATGGAGTCAATAACAAGATCCCGAGCCTGTTCTATAGCTGCAAATTCTGGATTTTCATCCATACTGACCCTCTTTTCCTTTAGAAAATTAAATCCGTTAAGTTATTTCTTTATGTTCTTTATCTTAACGAAACATGAGGAAAAGTCAAAAAGAAAAATCAAAATGGGACTTTGACAGTTTAAAAACCATATGTTAGATTAAGGTTGTTAAAAACATTAAATTTTTATTTAACAAACTTTATTTACGTCAAGGAGGCTTATATGAGTCAAACATTATTCATTGACGGAGAATGGATCAGTGCCGAAAAAGAACAGATCCGCAGTATTATCAACCCATTTAATCAAGAAGAAATTGCAACTGTAAGCGAGGGAGGGCGAGAGGACGCCATCAAAGCAATCGCAGCCGCACGCAGAGCATTTGACAAAGGAGAATGGTCATCGCTATCCGGGCTAGAACGCGGAAAAATTGTTCTGAAAATTGCGGAATTAATCAGACGCGATCTTGAGGAGCTGGCTGAGCTTGAATCTCTTGATACAGGAAAAACACTCGAAGAAAGCAAGGCCGATATGGACGATATCGCCAATGTTTTTCAATATTACGCCGGCTTGGCAGACAAAGATGGCGGAGAGATCATTTCATCTCCGATTCCTGATTCAGAAAGCAAAATTATTAGGGAGCCAATCGGGGTTTGCGGCCAGATCACTCCATGGAATTATCCGCTCCTTCAAGCGAGCTGGAAAATCGCCCCTGCACTGGCTGCAGGAAACACAATCGTCATGAAGCCGAGTGAGATTACGCCGCTGACGACAATCAAAGTCTTTAAGCTGATGGAAGAAGCCGGTGTTCCAAAAGGTGTCGCAAATCTTGTTCTTGGACCGGGAGCCACAGTGGGCGACGAGCTTGCAGTAAACAGAGACGTCGATTTGATTTCATTTACGGGCGGAATTGAAACAGGCAAAAAAATCATGCGGGCGGCAAGCGGAAACGTCAAAAAAATCGCCCTTGAACTTGGCGGGAAAAACCCAAATATTGTTTTCAAGGACGCGGATTTAGAAGTTGCGGTTGATCAGGCCTTAAACGCTGTATTTTTCCACGCCGGCCAAGTATGCTCTGCAGGTTCCCGCTTGCTTGTTGAGGATGCCATTCATGATCAATTTTTGGCGGAGCTGGTCAAACGGGCAAAACGCATAAAACTCGGAAACGGTTTTCATGCTGAGACAGAAAGCGGTCCGCTTATTTCGGCGGAGCACAGGGCAAAGGTAGAAAAATATGTTGAGATCGGAATAGAGGAAGGCGCGAAGCTGGAGACAGGAGGCAAACGCCCGGAAGATCCTGAGCTTCAAAACGGCTTTTTCTATGAACCTACTATTTTCTCAAACTGTAATTCTGACATGAGAATCGTTCAGGAAGAGGTTTTCGGTCCTGTATTGACAGTCGAAACCTTCAGCTCTGAAGAAGAGGTAATCGAGCTTGCGAATGATACCATCTATGGCTTGGCTGGAGCGGTATGGTCAAAAGACATTGAAAAGTGCGAACGGGTAGCAGCCAGCTTGAGAATGGGAACCGTTTGGATCAACGATTTTCATCCGTACTTTGCACAAGCGCCATGGGGCGGATATAAGCAATCCGGGTTCGGACGCGAGCTTGGAAAAATAGGCCTTGAAGAATACACAGAAGTCAAACATGTATACCGCAATACAAAACCGGCAGCGGTTAACTGGTTTAATTCATAAGAGGGGGAGATTGATGATGACATTAAATATGAAGGTAGAAAGCATGCAGAAATTCCACACATTTGAAATTCCGACTGTGATTAAGCATGGAATCGGAGCCATCAAGCATACGGGTGAGGAAGTAGCTGCACTGGGTGTTTCAAAAGCGCTCCTTGTCACAGACCCAGGGATTTATAAAGCCGGTGTTGCTGATCCTGTAATCGAATCACTTAAAGAAGCAGGCATTGAAGTGGTGCTCTTTCATAAAGTTGAGCCAAACCCGCCTGTCCGTCTGGTGAATGAAGGATCTGAGCTTTACAAAAAAGAGAACTGTAATGGTTTGGTGGCAGTCGGAGGCGGAAGCTCCATGGATACAGCAAAAGCAATCGGAGTAGAAGCAACTCACGAAGGAAGCGTGCTTGATTATGAAGCGGCAGATGGGAAAAAACCGCTGGAAAACCGCATTCCTCCGCTGACGACAATTCCCACTACAGCTGGAACAGGATCAGAAGTAACCCAATGGGCGGTTATCACAGATGAAGAAAGAGAATTCAAATTCAACACGGGCGGTCCGCTGATTGCAGCGCACTTGACCATCATTGATCCTGAGCTTCATGTTTCAATGCCTCCGCATGTAACAGCTATGACGGGAATTGATGCGCTCGCCCATGCCATTGAGTGCTATACAATGAAATTTGCACAGCCAATCACGGATGCGGTTGCCTTAATGGCGATTGAGTATGCCGCTCATTACATTAAGAGGGCATTTGCTGACGGAGAGGATCTGGAAGCAAGGTACGGAATGGCGCAGGCTGCGATGCTTGCCGGTCTTTCTTACGGAAGTGAATCAGCGGGCGCGGCTCATGCGATGAGCCAAACGCTTGGCGGTATTATCCCAGTCGCTCACGGCCAATGTGTAGCGGCGATGATGGGCCCTGTCATGGAATACAACTGGAAGGGCTATCCTGAGAAGTTTGCGCGTATTGCGAAAGCGTTCGGTATTGATACAAGCAAGATGACAACAGAAGAAGCTGCGAAAGCATCTGTCAATTGGATGTATGATCTGGTCGAAGATTTAGAAGTGCCGACTTTAGAAGAGCAGGGAGTATCACCTGATATGATCGAACGCTTGTCTAAAGAAGCTATGAAAGATCCGCAAACCTTCGGAAACCCTAGAGATTTAAATGAAAAAGCATACAACTGGATCTACAAGCGCTGCTTTAACCTTACGCCTAAAACGGTATAATCAAAATCCCGCTCCTTTACAGAGCGGGATTTTTTGGGATAATGAAGCATAGGTGGAAATTTTAGATAAGAAAGAAGGTGCCAGCTGATGTGGAAGCGTATGACTGCAAAAGCGGAAGGCTTATATATCGCAGATACAGAAAGCTTCGTAACAAAGCAAATGGACAAGCTTGATTTTGATTATGGCGGCATCCCCGGCGATTTGCATTTTGGCCTGACCAAAAAAGCGGGAGCCAGAGAACCAATGTTTTCAAGAGGGACTGAAATTTTCAACCGCAGACAAATTTCAATTGTTTCAATAGAGGAATGCAACGAAATCGCTTTAAAAATGGGAGTGCCGAGAATTTTGCCGGAATGGCTCGGGGCGAATGTGGCAGTCAGCGGTATGCAAGATCTTACTTCATTAAAAGAAGGAAGCCGGATTATTTTTCCGAGCGGAGCGGCTCTGCTGTGTGAGGGCGAAAATGATCCGTGTATCCAGCCGGGAGAAGTCATTCAGTCTTATTATCCGGACCAACCGAAGCTGGCGCCGGCTTTCGTCCGCCACGCACTGGGCATTAGAGGGATTGTCTGTATTGTGGAAAGACCTGGTGCTGTTTACACAGGTGATGAAATAGAAGTTCATTCCTATCAGCGAAAAGTCAAACGAAAAGCAGAAAGGGTCTGATGAAATCAGGCCCTTTCTATCTTTTCTTTAATTTCTTTCATTTGGCTGAGGTGCCGTTTTTCATGATGGCCGATAAAATCGATCCACTGTCTGACAGTCAGCTCTTGAAACACAGGATGCGGAAGCACTCTTTCAAAATCTTCTTCTTTCAGAGAGGCAATCGCAGCAGTCAGCTGCTCTCTTACCACATCAAGCTCACGTTTCATTTGGCTGCCTGAAATAAAATCATGCGCAGGCTCAAGATGACTCGGGGCTTTCCGTTTATTATTTCTGTCCTGTGCTACCTCAAGCGGTTTTTCTTCAATTTCTTTAATCGGAGCGTCCTTTACACGTTCCTTCAACATTTTTTGTGCGGTCATATCGATTTTTTTCAAATGGTCAAGAACTTCCCGTATGCTCCATTCTTCAGCAGAAGGCTTTTGATTCAGCTTTTCGTCAGAAAGTCCTTTCAATTCGTTCCACGTTTCTAATCTGGCTTCATTAAAGATACTCATCATATCTCCTCCTAAAATGACATTACCATATATATAACCAATTATCATTTATAAAGCACTTCAAATGGGTTATTTGTCTTAAAATTTTGAAACCTTTCCCGTGGTGTCTCGTATAAATGGTAACGGCGGCCGTTCATCAATGCATTGATGAAGAAAGGATGAGGAAATTGGAGTTATTTGGAGTACCTATACAAACAATTTATCTTTATACGCTTATTATTGCGGGCAGCCTTACGCTATTATTCCTGTTTTTCGGAGATGTATTTGCAGGACTGTCAGAAGGCATTCCGTTTCTTAATCCGACATTAGTGCTCTCATTTTTCACATGTTTTTCAGCGGGCGGATATATAGGTGAACTTGTATTGCCTCTGTCAAGCTTGCTGATTGCGCTTTTATCTTGCATCCTTTCGATCCTGATGGTGATATTGCTTCACATCTTTGTACTGGTACCATTATCATCTGCAGAAGAATCATTGGCATATAGAGAAGATGATCTCAGAGGAAGACTCGGTAAAGTGATTACAGCTGTGCCGGTTGACGGGTTTGGTGAAGTGGTCATAGAAGGGATAGGCGGGACCATTTCAAAGTCAGCGGTCAGTTTTGATAATCAGCAGATCAGTTACGGGACAACGGTGTTAGTCGTAGATATTAACAACGGAGTTCTTTCGGTTACTCCGCATGAACCCATTTAATATACAAGGAGGAATTTGATATGACAATGCCGATTATAATGATCATCGGAGTTGTATTCTTTTTATTAATTGCACTAATAGCTGTGTTTATTACGAAGTATCGTACAGCAGGGCCTGATGAAGCGTTAATTGTAACGGGGAGCTATCTGGGCAATAAAAATGTTCATGTCGATGAAGGCGGCAACCGTATTAAAATCGTCCGCGGCGGAGGAACCTTTGTCCTTCCCGTCTTCCAGCAGGCAGAGCCGCTAAGCCTATTATCAAGCAAACTCGATGTTTCGACACCTGAAGTCTATACAGAACAAGGAGTGCCAGTAATGGCCGATGGAACTGCGATTATTAAAATCGGCGGTTCTATAGGAGAAATCGCTACAGCAGCCGAACAATTTTTAGGGAAATCAAAAGACGACCGTGAGCAGGAAGCGCGGGAGGTTTTAGAAGGCCACCTTCGTTCCATTCTCGGCTCAATGACAGTTGAAGAAATCTATAAAAACAGGGAGAAATTTTCTCAAGAGGTGCAGCGTGTCGCTTCACAGGATCTCGCGAAAATGGGGCTTGTAATCGTCTCGTTTACCATTAAAGATGTTCGTGATAAAAACGGTTATCTTGAATCATTAGGGAAACCGAGAATTGCCCAAGTAAAACGCGATGCTGATATCGCAACAGCAGAGGCTGATAAAGAAACCCGAATTAAGCGGGCAGAAGCCGATAAAGACGCAAAAAAATCAGAACTTGAACGGGCGACGGAAATCGCTGAAGCTGAAAAACTCAATCAGCTCAAAATGGCTGAATTTCGCAGAGAACAAGATACGGCAAAAGCGAATGCCGACCAAGCATATGATTTAGAGACTGCCAGAGCGCGCCAGCAAGTCACAGAGCAGGAAATGCAGGTTAAAATTATCGAACGCCAAAAACAAATAGAACTAGAAGAAAAAGAAATTCTTCGCCGTGAACGTCAATACGACTCAGAGGTAAAGAAAAAAGCCGATGCAGACCGTTATTCTGTTGAGCAGTCCGCAGCAGCTGAGAAAGCCAAACAGCTCGCGGAAGCCGATGCCAAGAAGTACAGTATAGAAGCAATGGCAAAGGCTGAGGCGGAAAAAGTAAGAATTGACGGGCTAGCAAAAGCAGAAGCGGAAAAAGCGAAAGGAGAGACAGAGGCAGAGGTTATCCGCCTGAAAGGTCTTGCAGAAGCGGAAGCAAAAGAGAAAATTGCGGCTGCTTTTGAACAGTACGGGCAGGCGGCGATTTTCGATATGATTGTCAAAATGCTTCCGGAATACGCGAAACAAGCAGCGGCACCTCTTTCAAATATTGATAAAATCACCGTTGTCGATACAGGAGGAAGCGGTGAATCAAGCGGAGCAAACAAAGTAACCAGCTATGCGACGAACTTAATGTCAAGTTTGCAAGAAAGTTTAAAAGCATCCTCAGGAATTGATGTAAAAGAAATGCTTGAGAACTTTTCAGGAAAAGGAAACGTAAAACAAAGCATTAATGAATTAACAAATGAAATCAAAGAAGCCAAAACGATCCAAAAATCAGAGTAAGGAAAGGGCAGAACCGTATGGTAACTGTACGTGAAGCGAAGTTAGAGGATATAAAGGACATTGCAAAAGTGCATGTAGACAGCTGGAGGACAACATACCACGAAACTATCCCGATTGATTATTTAAACAGCCTGAACTATAAGGAATTTGAAGACAAATGGAAAAGTCGCTCGTTAAAAGGAGTATTTGTTGCTCAGGACGAAATGGGTTCAGTATTCGGCTTTGCTTCATTTGGACCTATTCGCTCTGAACAAGAAGGCTATGACGGCGAGTTATACGCTATTTATCTTCTGGAAGAGCGCCAGCGGCAAGGTGCAGGCAGGGCGCTCTTAGCAAAAGGAGCGGAGTATTTGCTTCAACATGGCTTTTCAAGTATGTTTGTTTGGGTTATTGAGCAGAATCCCTCGATTATATTTTATCAGGCCTATTCACCTGAAAGAGTAGCGGAGGACAACTTTGAAATTGCCGGAGTAAGGTTGAAAGAAGTAGGTCTTGGCTGGCCGGATCTTTCAGCTTTAAAAACACTTCTTAACAGATAACGAACAATCCCCCAGCGGAATTCGCTGGGGGATTGTTACTTTTACGCTTTGTCACTTTTAAGCAGACGGGGTGCTGTCATAAATAATAAACATAGGACAATTGCACAAATAATGAATGAAGGTACCATGTAAGTCGCATTATAAGTTAAAGAATAAATCCATACCGGTGTTCCTTTTGGAGCAAAGCTGCCGAAAAACACAGCTCCTGAAATGACATGCGCGGCATAGCGCAGCAAACTGCCGATAAAAACTGCGCTGACCACTGAAACAATCAATTTCCCTTTTGTTTTTGATACAGCGGCTTTACGGACTGAAGAAGCGAAACAGCCGCTTATGCCGATTGCTGCGAAAGCGACAATGTAATCTAACAATAGCTGTACAGGATGTTGAGCAAACAAGTTTCCGATTGCTATTTGTACTAGACCTGTCAACAAACCTGTAGTAAGACCTGCTTTGACACCCCAGCGAAACGAAATTAAAAAGATCGGAATCATCATGATGGAGACCGAGCCTCCTTGAGGCATGCTAAGAAACATTCCTGAGACAATGTCTAAAATAACGGCTGCCGCTGTCATAATGGCAATTTCAATAAGGCGAACTAGTTGCTTAGATTGATTCATATCTATCTCCTTCCATTGACAGACAACCAAAAGGACAACAAAAAAGCAGCACGCGGAAGGATGAGAAAAGTTCCACGCACTGCTTTACGATCTGCAATTCATTTGACTTTGCCACATCCCTACGCCAGCGTTAACTAACAGGTTCAAAGGGTCAGAACGAAACCGCTCACTCTCAGCTTTAATGCTCCCCTTGTGGTCATCAGTATTTAGTTCGTTTCTACTATACAAGAAAACGAAAAAAACAACAAGATCACATGACTGATGTATATGTTCTTTTAAGAAAGTAATATGATACACACGCTTTAGAAATCATGGCGAGGATTATAGTTTATTTGTTTTATAGATTTTTTAAAAAAACTATTGCAATAAATAAATACAGGTGTTATATTATTAAACGTCGCTGATGCACAGCGGACACAAACTAGATGCTTCAAAACAACTTGAAAAAAGTTGTTGACAAAAAAGAAGCTGAATGTTATATTAGTAAAGCTGCTTCATTGAGAAGTAACGAAATGATCTTTGAAAACTAAACAAGACAAAACGTACCTGTTAATTCATTTTTATAAATCGCACAGCGATGTGCGTAGTCAGTCAAACTAGGGCCTGCACGACGCAGGTCACACAGGTGTCGCCGCAGGAAGCGGTGAACTTAATCTGTGATCCATTTATCGGAGAGTTTGATCCTGGCTCAGGACGAACGCTGGCGGCGTGCCTAATACATGCAAGTCGAGCGGACAGATGGGAGCTTGCTCCCTGATGTTAGCGGCGGACGGGTGAGTAACACGTGGGTAACCTGCCTGTAAGACTGGGATAACTCCGGGAAACCGGGGCTAATACCGGATGGTTGTTTGAACCGCATGGTTCAAACATAAAAGGTGGCTTCGGCTACCACTTACAGATGGACCCGCGGCGCATTAGCTAGTTGGTGAGGTAATGGCTCACCAAGGCAACGATGCGTAGCCGACCTGAGAGGGTGATCGGCCACACTGGGACTGAGACACGGCCCAGACTCCTACGGGAGGCAGCAGTAGGGAATCTTCCGCAATGGACGAAAGTCTGACGGAGCAACGCCGCGTGAGTGATGAAGGTTTTCGGATCGTAAAGCTCTGTTGTTAGGGAAGAACAAGTACCGTTCAAATAGGGCGGTACCTTGACGGTACCTAACCAGAAAGCCACGGCTAACTACGTGCCAGCAGCCGCGGTAATACGTAGGTGGCAAGCGTTGTCCGGAATTATTGGGCGTAAAGGGCTCGCAGGCGGTTTCTTAAGTCTGATGTGAAAGCCCCCGGCTCAACCGGGGAGGGTCATTGGAAACTGGGGAACTTGAGTGCAGAAGAGGAGAGTGGAATTCCACGTGTAGCGGTGAAATGCGTAGAGATGTGGAGGAACACCAGTGGCGAAGGCGACTCTCTGGTCTGTAACTGACGCTGAGGAGCGAAAGCGTGGGGAGCGAACAGGATTAGATACCCTGGTAGTCCACGCCGTAAACGATGAGTGCTAAGTGTTAGGGGGTTTCCGCCCCTTAGTGCTGCAGCTAACGCATTAAGCACTCCGCCTGGGGAGTACGGTCGCAAGACTGAAACTCAAAGGAATTGACGGGGGCCCGCACAAGCGGTGGAGCATGTGGTTTAATTCGAAGCAACGCGAAGAACCTTACCAGGTCTTGACATCCTCTGACAATCCTAGAGATAGGACGTCCCCTTCGGGGGCAGAGTGACAGGTGGTGCATGGTTGTCGTCAGCTCGTGTCGTGAGATGTTGGGTTAAGTCCCGCAACGAGCGCAACCCTTGATCTTAGTTGCCAGCATTCAGTTGGGCACTCTAAGGTGACTGCCGGTGACAAACCGGAGGAAGGTGGGGATGACGTCAAATCATCATGCCCCTTATGACCTGGGCTACACACGTGCTACAATGGACAGAACAAAGGGCAGCGAAACCGCGAGGTTAAGCCAATCCCACAAATCTGTTCTCAGTTCGGATCGCAGTCTGCAACTCGACTGCGTGAAGCTGGAATCGCTAGTAATCGCGGATCAGCATGCCGCGGTGAATACGTTCCCGGGCCTTGTACACACCGCCCGTCACACCACGAGAGTTTGTAACACCCGAAGTCGGTGAGGTAACCTTTTAGGAGCCAGCCGCCGAAGGTGGGACAGATGATTGGGGTGAAGTCGTAACAAGGTAGCCGTATCGGAAGGTGCGGCTGGATCACCTCCTTTCTAAGGATATTATACGGAATATAAGACCTTGGGTCTTATAAACAGAACGTTCCCTGTCTTGTTTAGTTTTGAAGGATCATTCCTTCGAAACGTGTTCTTTGAAAACTAGATAACAGTAGACATCACATTCAATTAGTAAGACAAGATATCACATAGTGATTCTTTTTAACGGTTAAGTTAGAAAGGGCGCACGGTGGATGCCTTGGCACTAGGAGCCGATGAAGGACGGGACGAACACCGATATGCTTCGGGGAGCTGTAAGCAAGCTTTGATCCGGAGATTTCCGAATGGGGAAACCCACCACTCGTAATGGAGTGGTATCCATATCTGAATTCATAGGATATGAGAAGGCAGACCCGGGGAACTGAAACATCTAAGTACCCGGAGGAAGAGAAAGCAAATGCGATTCCCTGAGTAGCGGCGAGCGAAACGGGATTAGCCCAAACCAAGAGGCTTGCCTCTTGGGGTTGTAGGACACTCTGTACGGAGTTACAAAAGAACGAGGTAGACGAAGAGGTCTGGAAAGGCCCGCCATAGGAGGTAACAGCCCTGTAGTCAAAACTTCGTTCTCTCCTGAGTGGATCCTGAGTACGGCGGAACACGTGAAATTCCGTCGGAATCCGGGAGGACCATCTCCCAAGGCTAAATACTCCCTAGTGACCGATAGTGAACCAGTACCGTGAGGGAAAGGTGAAAAGCACCCCGGAAGGGGAGTGAAAGAGATCCTGAAACCGTGTGCCTACAAGTAGTCAGAGCCCGTTAACGGGTGATGGCGTGCCTTTTGTAGAATGAACCGGCGAGTTACGATCCCGTGCAAGGTTAAGCAGAAGATGCGGAGCCGCAGCGAAAGCGAGTCTGAATAGGGCGCATGAGTACGTGGTCGTAGACCCGAAACCAGGTGATCTACCCATGTCCAGGGTGAAGTTCAGGTAACACTGAATGGAGGCCCGAACCCACGCACGTTGAAAAGTGCGGGGATGAGGTGTGGGTAGGGGTGAAATGCCAATCGAACCTGGAGATAGCTGGTTCTCTCCGAAATAGCTTTAGGGCTAGCCTCAAGGTAAGAGTCTTGGAGGTAGAGCACTGATTGGACTAGGGGCCCCTACCGGGTTACCGAATTCAGTCAAACTCCGAATGCCAATGACTTATCCTTGGGAGTCAGACTGCGAGTGATAAGATCCGTAGTCGAAAGGGAAACAGCCCAGACCGCCAGCTAAGGTCCCAAAGTATACGTTAAGTGGAAAAGGATGTGGAGTTGCTTAGACAACCAGGATGTTGGCTTAGAAGCAGCCACCATTTAAAGAGTGCGTAATAGCTCACTGGTCGAGTGACTCTGCGCCGAAAATGTACCGGGGCTAAACGTATCACCGAAGCTGCGGACTGTTCTTCGAACAGTGGTAGGAGAGCGTTCTAAGGGCTGTGAAGCCAGACCGGAAGGACTGGTGGAGCGCTTAGAAGTGAGAATGCCGGTATGAGTAGCGAAAGAGGGGTGAGAATCCCCTCCACCGAATGCCTAAGGTTTCCTGAGGAAGGCTCGTCCGCTCAGGGTTAGTCGGGACCTAAGCCGAGGCCGAAAGGCGTAGGCGATGGACAACAGGTTGATATTCCTGTACCACCTCCTCACCATTTGAGCAATGGGGGGACGCAGGAGGATAGGGTAAGCGCGGTATTGGATATCCGCGTCCAAGCAGTTAGGCTGGGAAATAGGCAAATCCGTTTCCCATAAGGCTGAGCTGTGATGGCGAGCGAAATATAGTAGCGAAGTTCCTGATTCCACACTGCCAAGAAAAGCCTCTAGCGAGGTGAGAGGTGCCCGTACCGCAAACCGACACAGGTAGGCGAGGAGAGAATCCTAAGGTGATCGAGAGAACTCTCGTTAAGGAACTCGGCAAAATGACCCCGTAACTTCGGGAGAAGGGGTGCTCTGTTAGGGTGCAAGCCCGAGAGAGCCGCAGTGAATAGGCCCAGGCGACTGTTTAGCAAAAACACAGGTCTCTGCGAAGCCGTAAGGCGAAGTATAGGGGCTGACGCCTGCCCGGTGCTGGAAGGTTAAGAGGAGCGCTTAGCGTAAGCGAAGGTGCGAATTGAAGCCCCAGTAAACGGCGGCCGTAACTATAACGGTCCTAAGGTAGCGAAATTCCTTGTCGGGTAAGTTCCGACCCGCACGAAAGGCGCAACGATCTGGGCACTGTCTCAACGAGAGACTCGGTGAAATTATAGTACCTGTGAAGATGCAGGTTACCCGCGACAGGACGGAAAGACCCCGTGGAGCTTTACTGCAGCCTGATATTGAATGTTGGTACAGCTTGTACAGGATAGGTAGGAGCCTTGGAAACCGGAGCGCCAGCTTCGGTGGAGGCATCGGTGGGATACTACCCTGGCTGTATTGACCTTCTAACCCGCCGCCCTTATCGGGCGGGGAGACAGTGTCAGGTGGGCAGTTTGACTGGGGCGGTCGCCTCCTAAAAGGTAACGGAGGCGCCCAAAGGTTCCCTCAGAATGGTTGGAAATCATTCGCAGAGTGTAAAGGCACAAGGGAGCTTGACTGCGAGACCTACAAGTCGAGCAGGGACGAAAGTCGGGCTTAGTGATCCGGTGGTTCCGCATGGAAGGGCCATCGCTCAACGGATAAAAGCTACCCCGGGGATAACAGGCTTATCTCCCCCAAGAGTCCACATCGACGGGGAGGTTTGGCACCTCGATGTCGGCTCATCGCATCCTGGGGCTGTAGTCGGTCCCAAGGGTTGGGCTGTTCGCCCATTAAAGCGGTACGCGAGCTGGGTTCAGAACGTCGTGAGACAGTTCGGTCCCTATCCGTCGCGGGCGCAGGAAATTTGAGAGGAGCTGTCCTTAGTACGAGAGGACCGGGATGGACGCACCGCTGGTGTACCAGTTGTTCTGCCAAGGGCATCGCTGGGTAGCTATGTGCGGACGGGATAAGTGCTGAAAGCATCTAAGCATGAAGCCCCCCTCAAGATGAGATTTCCCATTCCGCAAGGAAGTAAGATCCCTGAAAGATGATCAGGTTGATAGGTCTGAGGTGGAAGTGTGGCGACACATGGAGCTGACAGATACTAATCGATCGAGGACTTAACCATATTTTTGAATGATGTCACACCTGTTATCTAGTTTTGAGAGAACACCTCTCTAAAGGCGGAAGGTAAGGAAACTCCGCTAAGGGCTCTCACATCCTGTGAGAAACGCCCAGTACCTTCATCCTGAAGGCATTTGTTTGGTGGCGATAGCGAAGAGGTCACACCCGTTCCCATACCGAACACGGAAGTTAAGCTCTTCAGCGCCGATGGTAGTCGGGGGTTTCCCCCTGTGAGAGTAGGACGCCGCCAAGCAATTGCACGTTAGTGCAAGTATGGAGGATTAGCTCAGCTGGGAGAGCATCTGCCTTACAAGCAGAGGGTCGGCGGTTCGAGCCCGTCATCCTCCACCATTTTTCATTATACATATCGGTTTTACATATATGCCGGTGTAGCTCAATTGGTAGAGCAACTGACTTGTAATCAGTAGGTTGGGGGTTCAAGTCCTCTTGCCGGCACCACTTTTATATGATATAATATTCAAGTCTCTTGTAAGAAGAGCCATTAGCTCAGTTGGTAGAGCATCTGACTTTTAATCAGAGGGTCGAAGGTTCGAGTCCTTCATGGCTCACCATTTACATGTTGCGGATGTGGCGGAATTGGCAGACGCGCTAGAATCAGGCTCTAGTGTCTTTACAGACGTGGGGGTTCAAGTCCCTTCATCCGCACCATTTCTGCGGAAGTAGTTCAGTGGTAGAACACCACCTTGCCAAGGTGGGGGTCGCGGGTTCGAATCCCGTCTTCCGCTCCAACTATACCATCCACGCCGGGGTGGTGGAATTGGCAGACACACAGGACTTAAAATCCTGCGGTAGGTGACTACCGTGCCGGTTCAAGTCCGGCCCTCGGCATTAAGTGTTGCGCCCGTAGCTCAATTGGATAGAGCGTTTGACTACGGATCAAAAGGTTAGGGGTTCGACTCCTCTCGGGCGCGCCATGATCTATATGAAATCGGGAAGTAGCTCAGCTTGGTAGAGCACATGGTTTGGGACCATGGGGTCGCAGGTTCGAATCCTGTCTTCCCGACCATTCTTGGGGCCTTAGCTCAGCTGGGAGAGCGCCTGCTTTGCACGCAGGAGGTCAGCGGTTCGATCCCGCTAGGCTCCACTTGATTTCAAAAAATATTTGGCGGTGTAGCTCAGCTGGCTAGAGCGTACGGTTCATACCCGTGAGGTCGGGGGTTCGATCCCCTCCGCCGCTACCAATGGACCTTTAGCTCAGTTGGTTAGAGCAGACGGCTCATAACCGTCCGGTCGTAGGTTCGAGTCCTACAAGGTCCACCACTATACGGAGGAATACCCAAGTCTGGCTGAAGGGATCGGTCTTGAAAACCGACAGGGGTGTCAAAGCCCGCGGGGGTTCGAATCCCTCTTCCTCCGCCATACATATTCCTAATCATCGCGGGGTGGAGCAGTTCGGTAGCTCGTCGGGCTCATAACCCGAAGGTCGCAGGTTCAAATCCTGCCCCCGCAACCAAATTTTAAAATGGTCCGGTAGTTCAGTTGGTTAGAATGCCTGCCTGTCACGCAGGAGGTCGCGGGTTCGAGTCCCGTCCGGACCGCCATTTAAATACTTAGGCTCGGTAGCTCAGTTGGTAGAGCAACGGACTGAAAATCCGTGTGTCGGCGGTTCGATTCCGTCCCGAGCCACCATTTATCAATATATTTTGGCGGTTGTGGCGAAGTGGTTAACGCACCAGATTGTGGCTCTGGCATTCGTGGGTTCGATTCCCATCAATCGCCCCAAATAAAAATTGCGGGTGTAGTTTAGTGGTAAAACCTCAGCCTTCCAAGCTGATGTCGTGGGTTCGATTCCCATCACCCGCTCCATTTCTATGTCGTCATGGGCCTGTAGCTCAGCTGGTTAGAGCGCACGCCTGATAAGCGTGAGGTCGATGGTTCGAGTCCATTCAGGCCCACCATGACTTTTGTTCCACAGTAGCTCAGTGGTAGAGCTATCGGCTGTTAACCGATCGGTCGCAGGTTCGAATCCTGCCTGTGGAGCCAAATGGAGAAGTACTCAAGTGGCTGAAGAGGCGCCCCTGCTAAGGGTGTAGGTCGTGTAAGCGGCGCGAGGGTTCAAATCCCTCCTTCTCCGCCATATGATTACAGATATCATAATTATCGGCCCGTTGGTCAAGCGGTTAAGACACCGCCCTTTCACGGCGGTAACACGGGTTCGAATCCCGTACGGGTCATCCAGAAGCCTTGCATATCCTGCAAGGTTTTTTTGTTTTTATAAATCATGATATGTCTTAGATTTTGTTCTTTATTTTAAAAACAGACTACAAAAATCTCCATATATTTCGTTTTTCTTCAGAAAATGAAGTTAATTGTCTATAAGTATAAGCGCTTTCAGGAAAGGGCTTTTTTTTATTTCTTCGAATAAATACTATAAATGAAAACTATGATGTCAGAAAGGATGATTACATGGCCGCTGCCAGCCTGACAGCACATGATGTTTATCTTTTTCACGAAGGCAGTCTGTTTAAAAGCTATCAGCTGTTTGGCTCGCATTACCGCGAGCTGAATGGCAAAAGCGGATATGAATTCTGTGTGTGGGCGCCTCATGCGTCGGAAGTACGAGTGGCTGGAGATTTTAACAGCTGGTCTGGAGAAGAGCATGTGATGCACAGAGTGAATGATAATGGCATTTGGACGTTATTTATTCCAGGTATAGGAGAAAAGGAACGATATAAATATGAAATCGTGACGAATAACGGTGAGATCAGGCTGAAGGCAGATCCATACGCTATTTATTCAGAAGTCAGACCAAACACAGCGTCACTTACTTACGATTTGGAAGGGTACAGCTGGCAAGATCAAAAATGGCAAAAGAAACAGAAGGCTAAGACGCTGTATGAAAAACCTGTTTTCATTTATGAACTGCATCTTGGGTCTTGGAAGAAGCATTCTGATGGCAGGCATTATTCCTATAAAGAATTAAGTCAGACGCTTATCCCTTATATCAAGGAGCATGGGTTTACCCATATTGAACTGCTTCCGGTGTATGAGCATCCATATGATCGTTCATGGGGGTACCAAGGAACGGGGTATTACAGCCCGACAAGCAGGTTTGGCCCGCCGCATGATCTGATGAAGTTTGTTGATGAATGTCATCAACAAAATATCGGAGTCATTTTGGATTGGGTCCCCGGACATTTTTGTAAAGATGCACATGGCCTTTATATGTTTGATGGAGAACCGCTTTATGAATACAAAGAAGAACGTGATCGGGAGAACTGGTTATGGGGTACGGCAAACTTTGACCTGGGGAAACCGGAAGTTCATAGTTTTTTAATTTCGAATGCGTTGTACTGGGCGGAATTCTATCATATAGATGGATTTAGGGTTGATGCAGTGGCTAATATCCTGTATTGGCCAAATCAGGATGAACGCCACACGAATCCATATGCTGTTGATTTTTTAAAAAAACTCAATCAAACCATGAGAGAGGCATATCCACATGTGATGATGATTGCGGAAGATTCTACAGAATGGCCTCAAGTGACAGGTGCCGTTGAGGAAGGGGGGCTTGGTTTTCATTATAAATGGAATATGGGATGGATGAATGACGTACTGAAATACATGGAGACGCCGCCCGAAGAAAGGCGGCATTGTCATCAGCTTATCTCTTTTTCATTACTATATGCGTTTAGTGAACATTTTGTATTGCCGTTTTCTCATGACGAAGTCGTATACGGAAAAAAATCACTTCTCAATAAAATGCCTGGCGACTACTGGCAGAAATTTGCCCAGTATCGGCTTTTGCTGGGCTATATGACAGTGCATCCCGGAAAGAAATTGATCTTTATGGGATCAGAGTTTGCCCAATTTGATGAATGGAAAGATACAGAACAGCTTGATTGGTTTTTGGACTCCTTCCCCATGCATCAGAAAGCCAGCGTTTTTACGCAAGATCTTCTCCGCTTTTACCAAAAAAGCAAAATCCTTTATGAGCATGACCATCGTGCACAATCGTTTGAATGGATTGATGTCCATAATGACGAACAATCAATCTTTTCTTTTATTCGTTATGGCAAAAAGCACGGTGAGGCGCTTGTCATCATTTGTAATTTTACACCCGTGGTCTATCATCAATATGATGTTGGAGTTCCTTTTTTCACTCAATACATTGAAGTGCTTAACAGTGACAGTGAAACATATGGAGGCTCAGGGCAAATCAACAAAAAGCCGTTATCGGCTAAAAAGGGAGCACTTCATCATAAACCGTGTTATATCACGATGACCATCCCCCCTTACGGCATCTCGATTTTACGGGCGGTTAAAAAAAGAGGAGAGATAAAAAGATGAAAAAACAATGTGTAGCCATGCTCCTTGCCGGCGGGAAGGGCAGCCGTCTCAGCGGATTAACAAAAAATATGGCCAAACCGGCTGTATCTTTCGGGGGAAAATACAGGATTATTGATTTTACCCTAAGCAACTGTTCTAATTCAGGCATAGACACAGTCGGGATTTTAACACAATATCAGCCGCTTGAGCTGAATTCCTATATTGGGATCGGCAGTGCATGGGACCTGGATAGATATAATGGCGGCGTGACGGTTTTACCCCCTTATGCCGAGTCATCAGAAGTCAAATGGTATAAAGGGACGGCAAGCGCCATTTATGAAAATCTCAATTATTTGAATCAGTATGATCCTGAGTATGTACTGATTTTATCAGGAGATCACATATACAAAATGGACTACGGCAAAATGCTTGATTATCACATTGAAAAGAAAGCAGATGTGACCATCTCTGTCATCGAAGTGGGCTGGGAGGAAGCAAGCCGATTCGGCATCATGAAGGCCAATCCAGATGGGACGATCACACATTTTGATGAAAAGCCCAAATTCCCTAAGAGCAATCTTGCCTCAATGGGAATTTATATATTCAATTGGCCGCTTTTGAAACAGTATCTTGAGATGGACGATCAAAACCCTTATTCTAGCCACGACTTCGGCAAAGACATTATTCCTCTGCTTTTGGAGGAGAAAAAGAAGCTTTCTGCTTATCCGTTCAAGGGATATTGGAAGGATGTCGGAACGGTGCAGAGCTTGTGGGAAGCCAATATGGATTTGTTAAAAGAGGACTCGGAGCTGAAGCTGTTTGAACGCAAATGGAAAATTTACTCCGTCAATCCAAATCAGCCTCCGCAATTTATTTCATCTGATGCGCAGGTTCAAGATTCGCTTGTGAACGAAGGTTGTGTTGTATATGGAAATGTGTCTCACTCCGTTCTTTTTCAAGGTGTGACTGTCGGTAAGCATACGACTGTTACATCATCCGTCATAATGCCGGATGTGACGATTGGGGAGCATGTAGTCATTGAAAATGCCATTGTTCCTAATGGGATGGTGCTGCCGGATGGCGCAGTGATTCGCTCCGAAAAAGACATTGAAGAGGTGCTGCTCGTTTCAGAGGAATTTGTAGAAAAAGAATTGATTTAATTACTGAAGAGGGGGCAGAGTCAGTGTTCAATAATCAAATGTTAGGTGTTATAGATGAAACCACATATAAGCATTCTCTTCAGGATTTAACAGCACAGCGGTCGCTCGGGGCGATCCCTTTTGCCGGCAGGTACCGACTGATTGATTTTATGCTTTCCAACATGGTGAATGCGGATATTAGGAGTGTTGCAATTTTTCCGAAGTATCGTTACCGTTCGCTCATGGATCACCTTGGGGCGGGTAAGGAATGGGATTTGCACCGGAAAAAGGACGGCCTCTTTTTTTTCCCGTCTCCCCATCTTCATCACGAATACGATGAATTCGGTTCCTTTCGCCAGTTTTCGGACCATCTAGATTACTTCCACAGAAGCACTCAGCAATATGCTGTTATCTCCAACAGCCATACCGTATGCAACATTCAATTTCAATATGTGCTGAAACGCCACCAGGAGGTTGGCTGCGACGTCACCGAGGTATTTCAGGACGGCCAGTCGCTGCAAATCTATATCATGTCAACAACGCTTTTAAAGGATCTGATCCACGGACATAGCGAAAAAGGCTATAAAACCATTCAGGAGGCTGTTGAAAAGGAATCTTCCGCCTTGACCATTTGCCCTTATGAATATTCAGGTTATGCCGCAGTTATTGATTCGGTGGAAAAATATTATACCCACAGTATGGAACTCATTCAGCCCCGTTTTTGGCAGCAGGTGTTTTTGCCGCAGCAGCCTATCTACACAAAAGTGAAGGATGAACCGCCGACGAAATACGGAAAACACAGCACTGTCAAAAATTCTTTGGTGGCAAACGGCTGTGTGCTTGAAGGAGAGGTTGAAAACTGCATTTTGTTCAGGGCGGTCCATGTCGGAAAGGGAACGAAGCTGAAAAACTGCATTATTATGCAAAAAACGCAGATTGGCGAGGATTGCCTTCTTGAGCAGGTCATTTCTGATAAGGACGTTAAAATCGGCAAGGCGACGGAAGCTGCTGGAACAGCTGACCAGCCGCTTGTATTAAGAAAAGGTTTGGTGCAAGGAGAGCTGATGAATTCTTGAAGATATTATTTGCTGTGTCTGAATGCACCCCATTTGTTAAATCAGGAGGTCTTGCCGATGTAGCAGGCGCTCTTCCGAAGGCGCTTGCGCGATTAGGCAATGAAGTATATGTGATGCTGCCGAAGTACAGCCAAATACCTGAGCCGTGGAAAAAGCGTATGAAGAAAAAGGCTGAGTGCACCGTAGCTGTCGGCTGGCGGCAGCAATATTGCGGAATTGAACATATGGACGAAGATGATGTGAATTATTACTTCATCGACAATGAGTACTATTTCAACAGGGATTCGTTGTACGGGCATTATGATGACGGTGAGCGGTTTGCCTTTTTTTCAAGAGCTGTGCTGGAGGCTGCCAAAGTTGTGAATGTTCCAGCCGATATTGTTCATACTCACGATTGGCATACAGCGATGGTCAATTATTTGCTGAAAGAGGAGTACAGAAAACATCCTTTTTATGAACGTATGAAAAGCGTGCTCACGATCCACAACCTGCAGTTTCAAGGCATATTCCCTCCTGATGTCACACATGACTTGCTGGGTCTTGAGATGGATCATTTTCATTATGAAAGGTTAGAATGCAACGGATTTGTTAATTTTATGAAGGCGGGCATCATTGCGGCTGATCATGTGACAACTGTGAGCCCCACTTACAGAAATGAAATCATGACGCCGTATTATGGTGAGCAGCTGGAACAGGTTTTGCAATATAGGGAAGATGATGTAACCGGCATATTAAATGGCATTGATGATACGTTCTATCAGCCGAAAAGCGATCCTTATATAGAGGCGCAATACGATTCAGGGGATCTTGCATGCAAGTTGGAAAACAAAACGAAGCTTCAGCGGCGGATGGGGCTTCCAGAGAAAAACGATATTCCGCTGATCAGTATGGTGACAAGGCTCACTAAACAAAAGGGGCTTGATCTTGTCCGCAGAATTATGCACGAACTTCTTGAGGAGCAAGACATACAGCTGGTTGTGCTAGGCACAGGAGAACGTGAATTTGAAAATTATTTCCGGTATGCAGAATTTGCTTTTCATGAGAAGTGCCGGGCTTATATCGGGTTTGATGAGCCGCTAGCCCATCAAATTTATGCGGGCTCTGATATGTTTTTGATGCCGTCTAAATTTGAGCCGTGCGGTTTGGGGCAGCTCATTGCTCTTCAATATGGCGCCATTCCGATTGTCAGGGAAACGGGCGGTCTTTACGACACTGTCCGTGCCTATCAGGAGGAAGAGGGAACGGGCAATGGCTTTACGTTTTCCGCCTTTAATGCGCATGATCTGAAATTTACGATAGAAAGGGCGCTGTCGTTTTATCGCCAACAGGATGTATGGAAGAGCATCGTGAAGACCGCTATGAATGCAGATTACAGCTGGGGGAAGTCGGCTAAAGAGTATCAGCGTATTTTCGAGCAGGTGACAAGGAGTGGACGGGATGTTCTCGAGTAAAGAACGCTTTGCAGACTTATTTTTAAAGCGTCTGGAAATGACGTGCGGAAAAAGCTTTAAAGATTCTGCCAAGCTGGATCAATATAAAACGTTGGGCAATATGGTCAGAGAGTATATCAGCGCTGATTGGATCGAAACGAATGAAAAAAGCAGATCAAATTCCGGGAAGCAGACATATTATTTATCAATCGAATTTCTGCTCGGTCAGCTCCTTGAGCAAAACTTAATGAATCTTGGTGTTCGTGATGTTGTAGAAGCTGGTTTAAAGGAAATCGGCATCAATTTAGAGGAAATTCTTCAGATAGAGAACGATGCAGGTCTCGGCAACGGCGGGCTTGGCCGCTTGGCCGCTTGCTTTTTAGATTCTCTTGCTTCGTTGAACCTGCCAGGGCACGGGATGGGCATACGTTATAAGCATGGCTTGTTTGAGCAAAAAATTGTAGACGGACATCAGGTGGAGCTGCCTGAGCAATGGCTGAAAAACGGGAACGTATGGGAAGTAAGGAATGCGGATCAAGCAGTGGACGTGCCGTTTTGGGGCGAAGTCCATATGACAGAAAAAAGCGGGCGCCTGCATTTTCGCCACGAGCAAGCGACAATTGTTACCGCTGTTCCTTATGATATCCCGATCATCGGCTATGAAACGGGCACTGTCAACACGTTAAGGCTCTGGAACGCCGAGCCCTATGCGCATTATCACGGCGGTAATATTTTGTCTTATAAGCGGGAAACAGAAGCGGTTTCTGAATTCTTATATCCCGATGACACCCATGATGAGGGGAAAATTTTACGGCTGAAGCAGCAGTATTTTTTAGTATGCGCAAGCTTAAAAAGCATTGTGAACAATTACCGTAAAACACATAAATCTTTATCCGGCCTGTATAAAAAAGTGAGCATTCATATTAATGACACTCACCCTGCGCTTGCGGTGCCTGAGCTGATGCGGATTTTGCTCGATGAAGAGAACATGGGCTGGGAAGAAGCTTGGCATATCACTGTACATACGATTTCTTATACAAATCATACAACATTGTCAGAAGCGCTCGAGAAATGGCCGATTCATTTGTTTAAGCCGCTGCTCCCGCGAATGTACATGATTATTGAAGAGATCAATGAGAGGTTTTGCCGCGCAGTTTGGGAAAAGTATCCGGGAGACTGGAAAAGGATAGAGAACATGGCGATTACAGCGCATGGTGTTGTCAAAATGGCTCATCTGGCCATAGTAGGCAGCTACAGTGTAAATGGCGTTGCAAAAATACATTCCGATATATTAAAGGAAAGGGAGATGCGCGACTTTCACTTGCTGTTTCCGAATCGTTTTAACAATAAGACGAATGGAATTGCCCACAGGCGCTGGCTGTTAAAAGCGAATCCGGGCTTGTCTGCCATCATTACAGAGGCGATCGGCGATGAATGGGTCAAACAGCCGGAATCACTGATCCGTTTAGAACCGTACGCCACTGATCCTGCATTTATTGAACAGTTTCAAAACAACAAAAGCAAGAAAAAACAAGAGCTTGCCGATTTGATTTTTTGCACGGCCGGGGTGGTTGTGAACCCTGAGAGCATATTCGACGTACAGGTGAAACGGCTTCATGCATATAAACGGCAGCTGCTGAATGTTCTTCACATTATGTATTTGTATAACCGCCTCAAGGAGGATTCGGGGTTTTCAATCTACCCGCAAACCTTTATTTTCGGGGCAAAGGCTTCACCAAGCTATTATTATGCCAAGAAAATCATTAAGCTGATCCATTCTGTCGCAGAAAAAGTCAATTATGATCCGGCGGTCAAACAGCTGATCAAAGTTGTTTTTTTAGAAAATTATAGAGTTTCTATGGCTGAGCGAATTTTTCCGGCATCAGACGTAAGTGAGCAAATTTCAACCGCAAGCAAGGAAGCGTCTGGTACAGGGAATATGAAGTTTATGATGAACGGGGCTTTGACGATCGGCACGCATGACGGCGCAAATATCGAGATCCTTGAGCGGGTGGGCCCTGACTGTATTTACACGTTCGGCTTAAAGGCGGATGAGGTTCTATCGTATCAGGAAAACGGCGGCTATAGATCGAGGGAATATTATCAGCATGACAGAAGAATCAGGCAGGTAGCTGATCAGCTGATCAATGGTTTTTTTGAAGGAGAAGCAGATGAATTTGAATCGATCTTTGACTCGCTGCTTCCGCATAATGATGAGTATTTTGTGCTGAAGGATTTCAGCTCATATGCAGATGCACAGGAGCGAATTCAAGCTGATTATCGAGAGCGAAGGAAATGGTCTGAGCGTTCGATTGTAAACATTGCTCATTCAGGATATTTCTCCAGCGACCGCACAATCCGGGAATATGCGAAGGACATTTGGGGCATCAAGCCGATGATGTGAAAAAGCCGCTGTATAAGCGGCTTTTTTTGTTCACAGATTCATTGAATTGATTGTAAAGGATAAGAACGTCGCAAATGCACTCCATAAAAAATAAGGCAAAAGAACATAGCTTGCGGCTCTGCTGTATTTTTTGGCAATGATCAGTAATACGATTGCTGTGATGGCGACAAGCAGGCAGTCAAGCGATGCAGCCAGCAGATTTTTTTGCGTAAACTGAAAATAGCTGAAGGCTTGATTGAGCACGTAATTTATCAAAAGTGTAAACCAAAAGCTTTTCGCACCTTTAAATGAAAACGCAGCATATACAATGGCTGCTGAAAGGGAAATCAGGGCAAACAGGATGGCCCAAATGATGCCGATCGCAGTTCCGCTTGGCGTCCAGTCCGGTTTTTTCAATGAATTGTACCATTCTTGGTCCACAGGAAACAGGTAGCCCGCGGCTGAAAACAGCGCATATGTAATCACAAAAACGGCTAAAGCGCCGACAATCTTTTTCATATTTGCAACCTCCGCATGTATTTATTTACCCTTTATCTTATAAAGATCAAACCCCCGATATGCGGGGGAAATGATGGGGTTAAATCAGCTGCTGCAATGCGTTTGATTTAATGCGTTCATATTCAAAAGCTGATTCTAATTCTTCCTTCGGTAAAGCAGACTTGCGGACGTATTTTTCGCGAATGACATCGTAAAGCTCATAAGGAAACAGCATATCTATAAACATGACTTGTTTTTGTTCTTCAGTTAATGGGGCTCTGGATTCGTATGCGTTCAGCATGACATGAAATGTCTCGTCATCCCAAACACCCGTCGTATCCAAAAGCGGAATAATCATTTTGCGCAAATCGCGAATAGGCAGATCAAATGATACGGTATCTAAGTCGATGACCCAAATCTGTTCATTTTCTCCTAAGAGTGTATTCCCGGTTCCGTAATCCTGGTGGCAAAGGTTAGGGCTTTTTTTCAGCTGTTCAGTCCATGGAACATAGGTCGATTGCAAAAGCCGGTCTTTGATGCGCAGCCCGTCTTCAATAAAGCCATCTATCTCCTGAAGATAAAGCTGTGAGAAAGGATCTTCTTTTTCCGCCTCCGCCATCAGCTTCCACGTTTCCATCTGTTTGCATCGTTTCGTGTAGTGATTCGGCCAGCGACCTAATTTGGTAAATATGGGAACGCCATTTGGCGGCTGATATCCGACGGAAGCTGTATGAAAATCAGCAAGGCCTTTCATGATAAACTCCAAGTCCTGCTTTACAGTCAGCTCAAACGGTCTTCCTTCGATCCAGTCATATACGACAAATAGAAATGAGCCGTGCTTAGAATATAGGCTGCCTTTTTTGTTTGGGAGTATGCCAGGAACATTCATGCCTTTTTTTGCTAAATAGTCCTGCGCGAAAATGGAAAACAACGCTTTCTTTTCTGGCCTGTGTATTCGTTTTAGACAAACCGCGCCGGAGTCTGTGTGGACCTTCCAGACAAGCGCCATCTGGTTTCCCTGAATGACGTCTATTTTTTCAGCCTGCACATCCCATCCTTGAAGCACATTTTCAGCCAGCTCCGTTAATTTTTTTGCATCTTCTGCTGATAAAGGAAGCTCTGATGAATTCCCCTCCTCAATGACTTCATGGTTTTCTGCCATTAAAGGACACATCCTTACCTGTTTTACTCCTACCTTATGAATCAAAAGGAAAAAATGATTGAGTTATTTGACTATATTTAATAGATGAATCTGGTTGTTTACCCGTTTTGTTTTTAGGGCAGTCCCATTCCGCACAAGTTGCTTGTTCAGCCGTATCATGATTCTAACTAGTTAAAAATCATGCAGGAATGGAGGCTATGTATGAAAATAGCACTGATCGCCACAGAGAAGCTTCCTGTCCCATCGGTTCGAGGAGGCGCCATTCAAATCTACCTCGAAGCGGTTGCCCCTTTAATTGCAAAAAAACATGAGGTGACTGTGTTTTCTATTAAAGATCCGAATCTCGCTGATAGAGAGAAGGTAGACGGTGTCCATTATGTGCATTTGGATGAAGACCGTTATGAAGAAGCCGTTGGAGCAGAGCTGAAAAAGAGCCGTTTTGATCTTGTGCATGTTTGTAATCGCCCAAGCTGGGTTCCGAAATTGAAGAAACAGGCGCCGGATGCTGTTTTTATTTTAAGCGTTCACAATGAAATGTTCGCTTACGATAAAATCAGCCAGGCGGAAGGCGAGATTTGCATCGACTCCGTAGCGCAGATTGTTACGGTCAGCGATTATATCGGACAGACGATCACAAGCCGTTTTCCGTCAGCACGATCAAAAACAAAAACGGTGTATTCCGGTGTGGATTTAAAAACGTACCACCCTCACTGGACGAATGAAGGGCAGCGAGCTCGCGAAGAGATGCGAAGCGAGCTGGGGCTTCACGGCAAAAAAATCGTCTTGTTTGTCGGCCGGCTTAGCAAAGTCAAAGGCCCGCACATATTATTGCAGGCTTTGCCGGACATCATTGAGGAGCACCCCGATGTCATGATGGTGTTTATCGGGTCAAAATGGTTCGGAGATAATGAATTAAATAACTATGTCAAACATCTTCATACCCTTGGTGCGATGCAAAAGGATCATGTCACATTTATTCAATTTGTGAAGCCAAAGGACATTCCGCGCCTTTATACCATGTCAGATGTATTTGTATGCTCTTCGCAATGGCAGGAGCCTTTAGCAAGGGTGCATTATGAAGCGATGGCTGCGGGACTTCCTATTATTACAAGCAATCGGGGAGGCAATCCAGAGGTCATAGAGGAAGGGAAAAACGGCTACATCATTCATGACTTTGAAAATCCTAAACAATATGCCGAACGCATCAATGATTTGCTGAGCAGCTCTGAAAAGCGGGAACGGCTTGGGAAATACAGCCGCCGTGAGGCAGAAAACAAATTTGGCTGGCAGAGGGTGGCTGAAAATCTGCTCAGCGTCTATGAAAAGAACAGATAGAAGGGGTGAACAGAGTGTACCAAAAAGAGCATGAAGAACAGATTGTGTCCGAAATTCTCAGCTATTATCCTTTTCATATTGACAATGTGGCGCTGAAATCGAACAAAAGCGGACGCAAAATCTGGGAAGTCGAAACTGATCATGGCCCAAAGCTGCTAAAAGAAGCGCAAATGAAACCGGAGCGGATGCTTTTTATCACTCAGGCACACGCCCATTTACAAGAGAAAGGGCTGCCGATAGCGCCGATTCATCAAACAAAAAATGGCGGGAGCTGCTTGGGCACGGATCAGGTTTCTTACAGCTTATATGACAAAGTGACAGGAAAAGAAATGATTTACTATGATGCAGAGCAAATGAAAAAAGTCATGTCATTTGCCGGCCATTTTCATCATGCCTCAAAAGGATATGTTTGCACAGATGAAAGCAAGAAGAGAAGCAGGCTGGGAAAATGGCACAAATTGTACCGATGGAAGCTGCAGGAACTTGAAGGGAATATGCAGATCGCGGCATCCTATCCTGATGACGTATTTTCGCAAACTTTCTTAAAACATGCTGATAAAATGCTGGCAAGAGGAAAAGAAGCTCTTCAGGCGCTTGATGACTCAGAATACGAAACCTGGACAAAAGAAACGCTCGAGCATGGCGGATTCTGTTTTCAGGATTTTACATTGGCACGTTTGACAGAGATCGAAGGGGAGCCTTTTTTAAAGGAGCTTCACTCGATTACCTACGATTTGCCGTCAAGAGACCTTCGTATTCTGCTGAATAAAGTGATGGTTAAGCTTTCTGTATGGGATACTGATTTCATGGTTGCACTGCTTGCGTCCTACGACGCAGTGTATCCACTCACAGAAAAACAGTACGAGGTACTTTGGATTGATCTCGCGTTTCCGCATTTGTTCTGTGCAATCGGGCACAAATATTATTTGAAGCAAAAGAAAACGTGGTCAGATGAGAAGTATAACTGGGCGCTGCAAAACATGATTTCTGTTGAAGAATCTAAAGATTCGTTTTTGGATAAACTGCCGGAACTGTATAAAAAGATAAAAGCGTATCGGGAGGCGAATTGACATGAGGTCATCGAGACAAAAAGCCTCTATTTCTAAACTGGATCTCGACCAATTCGTATTTACACCGCCTGGACCGATGGGATGGCAGGCTCATGACTCAATCTCAGCTGAGAAGGAAGAAGAGGAGAAGCATTTAGATGTGGGCAGCATTCGAGAGCTCCCTCACATCAATGCACCGAAAGAATATCAAGAAGAAACGAAGGAAAAGGAAACAGATCACAAAATCGTCGATGATGAAGAAGAAACGAAATTCGAAACCATTCTAGAGCCTGAGGAGGAACGTGATTCGAAACGCTCAGTGCCCCCATATGAAGAAGAGGATGAAGATGAAGAACCAGACTTAGCGGAGGAAGCTAGAGTGGAAATCATCATTCTTCCAAGTGAATCTAAACCAGCTCCATGGTTTTCTCAAACCGTAAAGCGCAAGGCATAAAGTCATATTTATGCCTTTTTTCATGTTCTCTGCAGCAAAAAAACAGCCCGTTTTGCAACACGAGCTGTAGGTTTTATGTTTTTGCTTTCACAAAAAGCTGATTGATAGATGATAAATCAAAATTTTGCGTCAGAAAAGGCGGCGGAAATTGTTTGTTTTTCGGAGTGAGAACGGATTGGTAAACAGTATTGAGCCTTTTGGCCGCATGGGTAAAGGTAAATAAAGCTTCTACATGCTGTCGGGCGTTTTTTGTCATTTTGCTCATTAATTCTTGATCTGTAAAGGCTCTGTCAATTGCTTTTGCAAATGAAGAAGGTTTGTTGTATCTGTCGATGACAAGGCCGGTGACTTCGTCTTTTACGACTTCTCCGTTTCCGCCCCGGTTTGTGGTAATTAAGGGCGTGCCGGCCGCCATTGCTTCATAATTCACACGGGCGAGGGGTTCGTTCCACTGAGAGCTGCACACAAATACATCTGCCATCAGAAAAAGGTTTGGGATGTCGTCAGCGGGAATGAATTTTGTAAAAATTATGTGGTCTCTGTATGGCAGCGCCAGCGTACGCAGATAGGTTACATATTGGTTTTCGCTGTCATCGCTGAACCACTTCCCGCCTGCTATGACCAGTACAGCATCAGGGTGCTGCTGCAAAATCCGTCTCATGCTGTGAATGAGAAGGTGAGGTCCTTTTGTCGGGCTTAAGCGGCCGGCGAATAAAATAACTTTTTTATCTTCAATACCGTATTTTTTCCGGTATGTTTTTCTGACAGCCGAGCCTTTCATCGTCCAGACGGGCGGATAAGAGTTTAAATCAACGCCGGAATACACAACTTTTGTGATGTCCTCTGCTTCAGGGAAACGTTCAATGACGGTTTGTTTAATAAATTCGCTCACAGTTGTGATCATGGAGACATTGTCGAGTACTTCTTTTCCTTGCGCGAAGGTCATCTTTTTTTCAGAAAACATTTCGTTATGCAGGCTCAGAACGATCTTGCTGTTTGGTGAGGCTTTTTTATATAAAGAGACATTTAAAGGCCTGTTGAACACATGAATGAGGTCAAAGGAAGAGGCTCGCAGCTCTTCGGCTACCGCCTCGCGGTAATGTTCTTTTGGCAGATGGATATAATGTACGCCGTCTTTTGTTTCTCTTTTTGGAAGCGATGGATCTTCAATTGAAAAAATGGTCAGGTCGTACCTGCTGCTGAAATAGGGCGTGACACCGTCAATCATCATTTGAATAGCGCCGCCGCGTACTGCGGGCGCCGGCAGCTTTTCTGTACAGATAAAGGCAAGCTTCATTTTTATTCCCCCTGATACAGCGACGATAAATAGGCGATTTCGTTGGTCAAGCCATCCTTTAAGGATGTGGCGGGATCATAATGCAAGAGCTGCTTTGCTTTTGAAATATCCGCCCACGTGTTGCTCGGTTCCCCTGCTATTTTGTCCGAAAAGTGCAGTGTTGCTTTTCTACTGGAAATATCCTCAATGAGGGAGACAACCTTTAAGACTGAGGCACGCTCAGCACCGCCGATATTTACTGTTTCACCAATAAGGTGGGGTTTCCCAAGAACAGCGGTGATGCCTTTGACACAGTCGCTGATATAAGTGAAATCTCTTGACTGCTGCCCATCACCGAAGATGGTAAGCGGCTTTTGCTGAAGGTGCTGCTTAATGAGCCGGTGAAAAGCCATATCCGGCCGCTGTCTTGGCCCGTATACGGTAAAAAAACGGAGAATCACAATTGGAATGCCAAAGCTTTGTTGATACACATGGCAAAGCTTTTCTCCCGTAAGCTTTGTTACCCCGTACGGAGATAAAGGAGAAAGCGACGTGTTTTCGCTGACTTTTCCTTGTTTTTCACCATAGACGGAAGAGGTGGATGCAAAGACGAACGTTTGAATAGAATGTTCCCGGCACGCCTCGAGGAGCCTTTGGAGCGCTTGGATATTATGTGCGGCATATGGGTGAAAATGACTGCCCCAGCTTGAGCGGACACCCGGTATGGCCGCCAAATGAAAGATGACGTCCACTCCTTCCAGTAAGGGAGCAAGATCCGCTGTCAGCAGATTTTCCTTTATGAACGTAAATCGCTTTTCCGGCAGCAGGTTTTTAAGGTTTTTTAATTTCAAGGAAAATGGAGTAGGACCGATAAAGTCATCGATTCCGATAACGTTATGTTTCTTATCTTTTAGTAATTCTTCGCAGAGGTGGGAGCCGATAAAGCCCGCTGCTCCTGTGACGAGTATTTTCATGGACGGCCAACTCCCGTACAGATCAGGCCGCAAGCCTCGATCAGTTCTTTTTTTAATACGTTGCGTCCGTCAATCACAAGACGCCCTTTCATGATGCCTGCAGCCTTTTTCCAATCAAACGCTAAAAACTCGGGCCATTCTGTCGCCAAAAATAAAAAGTCGCTTTCTTCGATCGCATCAAAAGCTTGAGAATGCTGAGTTACATGCTGCCGCAAATGTTCTGGAAGTACAGCTTCAGGATCATATGCATGAACATCACATCCCAGCTCCGCCAGCCTTTCCATCAGTCTGACAGCCTGAGAATTCCTGATGTCATCGGTATTCGGTTTGAAGGAAATGCCGAGTACAGCCGCTTTCTTGCCTTGAAGTGTTTCGAAGAATGACTGTATTTTTTTGATATACAGGCCGAGCTGGGTGTCATTAATGTGCTGCACGGCTTGGAGCAGGAAGGTCTCCGTGTTTTTTTTCTGGGCAGCAAATTGCAGCGCCTGCAGATCCTTTGGAAAACAAGAGCCTCCGTATCCGATGCCTGCCTGCAAAAAGTGCTCCCCGATCCTTGGGTCTAGACCGATAGCGCGGGAAATATCTGAGATATCTGATTGATAGGCTTCACATATGCGGGCCATTTCGTTAATGAACGAAATTTTGGCTGCTAAAAAGAAATTGTTGGCATATTTGATCAGCTCCGCTCCCGCTAAGCTTGTAACGATAAAAGGGGTATCAATGTGTTTGTAAATGGATTTGACGATGGCTGCCGATACGTGATCTTCTTCCTGAACACCGATGACTGTTTTGTCAGGATGCAGCATGTCATATAAGGCATTGCCTTCCCGCAGAAACTCAGGATTGGATACGATATTAAAGAGGTTTTTAGACACTCCGGAGGCAATCAGCTGTTTTGCTATGTTTTCATTTGTCCCGGGCGGAACAGTGCTTTTCGTAATGATGGTTTTATACGATCGGATTGCCTCTCTTAAATCACCGATGACGGACTGCAGGGCTTTCGTATCAGCTGATCCGTCCGAACGCGGCGGGGTTCCGACTGCGATAAAAATAACGGGACATTCCTCCATGCTCGATTTCACTTCAGAAGAAAACGAGAGATTGCCGCAACGAAGTATTGCATCTGAAAGCCCAGGCTCGTAAAAGGGAATGACTCCTTTTTTCAGCTGCCCGATTTTTTTGACGTCTTTGTCTGTGCATATCATGTCATGTCCGATGGATGCCAGTGCCGCTGATAGGGTTAAACCGACATACCCGGCGCCAACCACACAAATTTTCATCACCTGAGCTCCTTTACAAGATTACTGGTCATATATCAATATCCTATTAAAAAAGGGCTGGTTCGTGATTCCGCTTTCTGCCCAGTTGCTTCCGCCTAATTTCAGATGTACAAACATCGGGATGCGCTCTTGGAATATCATGTAATAAACATGAGCTGAGGGGAAAATAACATGATAAAAAAAGCGATCATTCCTGCAGGCGGATTCGGCACGAGAAATCTGCCGGTGACGAAGGTGATTCCGAAAGAAATGTTTCCGGTAGGATCTAAGCCTGTGATTCATTATCTTGTTGAAGAATTAAAGGAGTCAGGCATTGAGGACATTTTGATGGTTGTATCGAGCCATAAAAATCTGATTGTCGACTATTTTGATTCCTCTTTGGCACTTGAGGCTTTTTTGGCCTCTAAGAATAAACTGCATTTGCTTAGTGAGCATCCCATTCCGGATATACGGATTCACTATGTGCGGCAGCCTTATGCAAAGGGTCTTGGCGACGCCATTTCTTTCGGAAAGCAATTTGCAGGCGGAGAGCCTTTTGCCGTCGTTTTGCCTGATGATCTGATTTTTTCCGCCAATCAGCCGGCTTTGGGGCAGCTGATTGAAGTGTATACGAAATATCAGTCCAGTGTGATCGGCTTAAAAGAAACAAAAACGGAGGATTTACATCATTACGGTGTGATAAGGGGGGAGTCTGTTGAAAAAGGGCTTTATCGCATACAGGATATTGTGGAAAAACCTAAACAAAACCCTCCGTCTCATTTTGCCGCAGCAGGGCGTTATATTTTCACACCGGATATTTTTAATGAGCTGGAGGCATTAGAAGCTGATAGCGGAGGAGAAGTGCAGGTAACGGATGCGATAAAAGCTTCGCTCGGGGCATGTACCGTATACGGGAAATTGCTAGAGGGCGAGCGGTATGACATCGGCCTGCAAAAGGATTATCTGAAGCTGATTTACGATATGCTGAAAACGGAAAAGAACCCCCAATAATCGGGGGTTCAATCAGCGTGGAGATCGCCGAATGTGGTCATGATTCCCTCTTCGTCAAGTTCTTCTTCATAGCGCTCATGGGCTCTGCTTTGATAAACGGTAATTTCTTTTCCAGTGATATCTGTAGCGATGAAATTTTCGTAAGACTCCGTATTGCCGATATTCTCTTCGGCATTCATCGTCATATCATCATAGCTGAGCGGAGGGTTTTCCATATCCTGCGGCGTTTGTGAGTTCCCATATTTTTCGACATCCTGATAGGAATCCTCACTGTCATATGGCGCTCTGATTTCTTCATCATCATCAAATTCAAATTGCCCGAATGGTGTTTCTTCTTCAATCGGACGGTCTTTGGAAACCACGTCCTGTGAAGAATACTCCGCGAGGGTTGTGGCAGTCGGAAGCGCTTCAAGTCGTTCGAAAGGGATTTCCTTTCCGCTGACTTCACAAATGCCATACGTACCGTTTTCTATCGCCTTCAATGAATGCTCAATGTCCCGAAGGTGCTCTCGCTCATGCAAGTCTAGAGCGATGTCTTTCTCACGCTCGTAAAGTTCTGTCGCCTGATCGCCGGGATGGTTGTCGTATGCCGAAAGCTCACCCCACGAATCATAAGGAAATGCTGAGTTAAGCTGAAAATGATCATTGTCTTTGAAACGGTTTAAGATATCTTTTTTCGTTTGTTCCAGTTCATTTTTTAAATGCTGAAGCTGTTCTTTCGTAAGCAATGTGATCGCCTCGTTTCTCTGTGATGCATACCTTTAGTATGAACAGATCGCCTGAGAACTTTCATAAATGGCGGGTGGAGGAATATAGGAGGTTTTCCTTTTATGGTAAGCGGATACAACCTTTGCTATCAGTGTAGAAAGAAATTTAAGCTTTGTTTCTTTTTCATTTCTGAAATTAGGTTTATAATAGGTAAGGCAGGCCATTTGGACTGCATGATCTGTGTTTGACACAAAGGAGACACAGGTGTATGGTATTAAAAGCATTTTAAGGATTATGGAGGAATGTCTCATGGTGACAACGGTGCAGCGTACGTTCCGAAAGGAAGTTCTACATGCATTACATAAAGCCAAAGAAGTCAACCATGCTGTCTTAATAAGCTATTCGAGACAAATCGAGTCTCTTGACCCTCTATCATTTTTCAATTACGGAGCAAAAAAATATACAGGCAATCGATTTTTTTGGTCAGATCCTGAAAGTGAATTGACAATAGTCGGTCTTGGCAAAGAAGCGGTTTTCCAGACAAATCAAAAAAACAGCGAGCGGTATCGTGAGGTTTTTGAACAATGGGAGCGCTTTAAAAAGACGGCTTTTCATATTTATGAAGAAGAAAAGCTGCAGCATTCTGCAGTGGGACCTGTGTTATTCGGAGGATTTTCTTTTGACCCTTGCGAAGAAAGAGGTTCACAATGGGACCATTTCTCGGAAGGGGATTTCTTTGTGCCTGCGCTTATGCTGACGATGACTGCTGAAGGCCCGTTCTTAACAGTTAACAGATGGGTAAGCGGAGGAGAAGACGCAGAAGCTGTTTTAGAAGGCTTAAAAGCTTTTGCGGCGGAATTTATGGTTCCCGATTTCAAGCAAGAAGATCAGGCTGTGATTGCAGCAGCCGAAGAGCTGGATAAGGATAATTGGCTGAAAGCAATCGAAACAGCTACAAGCCAAATTAAAGAGAAACAATATGATAAGGTTGTTCTTGCCCGAGAGCTGCTGCTCACGTTTGACGGTCCAATCCAAATTGAACCGGTGCTTAAAACCCTTCTGGACGATCAGCAGACAAGCTATGTTTTTGCAATTGAACAAGAAGGCAAAACCTTTGTCGGCGCGTCTCCGGAAAGACTGATTAAAAGAGACGGCGGCACTGTCATGTCTTCCTGTCTGGCAGGCTCCATTAAACGAGGCGTGAATGAAGAAGACGACCGCCGGATAGGCCTTGAATTATTAAACGATGAGAAAAACCTGCTTGAGCATGATATTGTGGTAGGTATGATTCATAATGCTTTTGTATCAAGCTGTTCAGAGGTTGAAAAGCCTGATGGACCTGTTTTGTACAAAACAAAAAGCGTTCAGCACCTGTTTACGCCGATTGTCGGACAGCTGCGCGAGTCAGCATCGATTTTTGACTTAATTGAGAAGCTGCATCCCACTCCGGCGCTTGGGGGAGCACCTCAGGAAAAAGCTGTTGACGTGATCAGGGAGATTGAACCGATGTCCCGCGGCTGGTATGCGGCCCCTATCGGCTGGATTGACAGCCAGGATAACGGGGAATTCGCGGTAGCCATTCGTTCAGGGCTCATCGAAGGAAGCACAGCAAGGCTGTTTGCCGGGTGCGGTATTGTGGAAGACTCGGAACCAATCTCGGAATATGAAGAAACACAGATTAAATTGAAGCCGATGATCTCTGCATTAGGAGGTGAGAGGCGTTGACTGTCAACCCGATTACTCATTACATCGGAAGTTTTATTGATGAATTCGCCCTTTCCGGAATTACGGACGCCGTCGTTTGTCCCGGCTCAAGATCCACTCCGCTGGCTATTCTTGCTGCCGCGCACCCCGATATTAGCGTCCATGTCCAAATTGATGAAAGATCGGCTGGGTTTTTTGCACTAGGATTGGCAAAAGCGAAGCAGCGTCCCGTACTATTGATCTGCACATCAGGAACAGCCGCGGCCAATTTTTATCCGGCTGTGGTTGAAGCCCATTATTCAAGGGTGCCAATTATTGTGTTAACTGCTGATCGGCCTCATGAGCTGCGCGAAGTAGGCGCACCGCAGGCTATTAATCAGCACTTCTTATTCGGTAACTTTGTTAAGTTTTTCACAGACTCTGCTCTTCCTGAAGAGTCTCCGCAAATGCTGAGATACATCCGAACGCTGGCAAGCCGCGCTGCCGGAGAAACACAAAAGCGCCCAATGGGGCCTGTCCATGTGAATGTGCCGCTGCGCGAACCGCTGATGCCGGATCTTTCAGATGAGCCGTTTGGAAGAATGAGAACAGGGCGTCATGTGTCTGTGAAAACGGGTACGCAGTCTGTTGACCGCGAGTCCCTGTCTGATGTGGCTGAGATGCTCGCAGAGGCTGAAAAAGGAATGATCGTCTGCGGAGAGCTCCATAGTGATGCGGACAAGGAAAACATTATTGCGCTTTCAAAAGCGCTTCAGTATCCAATTTTAGCGGATCCGCTGTCTAATCTGCGGAATGGTGTTCATGATAAAAGCACTGTTATTGATGCGTATGATTCGTTTTTAAAAGATGATGAGCTGAAGCGGAAACTTCGTCCTGATGTTGTCATTCGGTTTGGGCCGATGCCTGTTTCAAAACCGGTTTTCTTATGGCTTAAGGATGATCCGGCGATTCAGCAAATCGTGATTGACGAGGATGGAGGGTGGAGAGACCCGACACAGGCAAGCGCGCATATGATTCATTGTAATGCGTCTGTTTTTGCTGAGGAGATCATGGCAGGCCTTACTGCTGCCACCAGATCCTCAGAGTGGCTGGAAAAGTGGCAGTTTGTCAATGGGCGGTTCCGCGAGCATCTGCAAACAATCAGCAGTGAAGATGTTTCGTTTGAAGGTAATCTCTATCGAATCCTTCAGCATCTTGTGCCTGAAAACAGCTCGCTGTTTGTGGGAAACAGCATGCCGATCAGGGATGTTGATACGTTTTTTGAAAAGCAGGACCGCCCTTTCCGGATTTATTCAAACCGGGGAGCAAACGGGATAGACGGTGTCGTCTCCTCTGCCATGGGGGTATGTGAAGGAACAAAAGCGCCTGTTACCCTTGTGATTGGAGATTTATCTTTTTATCACGATTTAAACGGCCTGCTGGCGGCCAAAAAGCTGGGTATTCCTCTTACTGTGATTCTTGTCAATAATGACGGAGGAGGGATTTTCTCCTTTTTGCCGCAGGCTTCTGAGAAGACACACTTTGAAGATTTGTTCGGCACACCGACAGGGCTCGATTTCAAGCATGCGGCTGCACTTTACGGCGGAACGTATTCATGCCCGGCTTCTTGGGATGAATTCAAAACAGCTTACGCGCCGCAGGCAGACAAGCCCGGACTCCATTTGATTGAAATCAAAACGGATCGCCAATCAAGAGTCCAGCTTCATCGCGATATGCTGAATGAGGCTGTGCGGGAAGTGAAAAAACAATGGGAACTGTAAACATAACGGTATCAGATGGTGTCCGATATGCAGTGGCAGACGAGGGACCGAATGCTTCCGAAGCCATCGTCTGTCTGCACGGGTTTACCGGCAGCAAACAATCATGGACTTTTCTTGATGAAATGCTGCCTGATTCCCGTTTGATCAAAATTGATTGTTTAGGGCATGGGGAAACCGATGCCCCGCTGAATGGGAAAAGATACAGCACAAGCCGGCAAGTTTCTGACCTTGCCGAGATTTTTGATCAATTAAAACTTCACAAAGTGAAATTGATTGGGTATTCTATGGGAGGAAGGCTTGCTTACTCTTTTGCGATGACATATCCCGAGCGGGTATCGGCACTTGTGCTTGAAAGCACGACGCCGGGGCTCAAAACACTTGGGGAACGGCGGGAACGAATCATGCGGGACCGGAAGCTTGCTGATTTTATTTTACGAGACGGGCTCAAAGCGTTTGTTGCGTATTGGGAGAATATCCCTTTGTTTTCATCTCAGCAGAGGCTGGCTGAAGATATTCGGCACAGGATACGATCGGGCCGTCTGCGGAACAATAAGATTGGGCTTGCGAACAGTTTAACCGGCATGGGCACCGGTTCACAGCCTTCCTTGTGGAGCCGTGTAGAGGAAATAGATGTTCCTGTGCTTCTTATCTGCGGGGAGTGGGACGAAAAATTTTGCGCCATCAATCAAGAGGTGCATAAGATGCTTCCTTCTAGTAGAATAGAGATTGTTCCAAAAGCAGGACATACAGTCCATGTGGAACAGCCGCGATTGTTTGGTAAAATAGTGAGTGAGTTTTTGACAAGCATCTGACTCATTCACATAGAGAATAAAAGGAGGTCATCATATGGCTGAATGGAAAACAAAACGGACATACGATGAGATATTGTATGAAACGTATAATGGCATTGCAAAAATAACAATCAACCGACCTGAGGTACATAATGCGTTTACCCCTAAAACGGTTGCTGAAATGATTGATGCGTTTGCTGACGCAAGAGACGACCAAAACGTTGGGGTTATCGTGCTTGCCGGTGCAGGGGACAAGGCATTTTGTTCTGGCGGAGACCAAAAAGTGCGCGGCCACGGTGGATATGTAGGAGACGACCAGATCCCGCGTCTTAACGTATTGGATCTTCAGCGTTTAATCCGCGTCATCCCGAAACCGGTTGTTGCGATGGTGTCCGGATATGCGATCGGCGGAGGCCATGTGCTTCACATCGTATGTGACTTGACAATTGCTGCGGACAACGCAATTTTCGGACAAACAGGCCCTAAAGTGGGAAGCTTCGATGCAGGTTACGGTTCTGGCTACCTGGCTCGAATTGTAGGACATAAAAAAGCACGTGAAATCTGGTACCTATGCCGTCAGTACAACGCACAGGAAGCACTGGACATGGGTCTTGTCAACACAGTCGTTCCTTTGGAACAGCTTGAAGAAGAAACGATTAAATGGTGTGAAGAAATGCTTGAAAAAAGCCCGACCGCACTGCGCTTTCTTAAAGCTGCGTTTAACGCGGACACAGACGGACTTGCTGGAATTCAGCAGTTTGCAGGGGATGCTACCCTTCTTTACTACACAACAGATGAAGCAAAAGAAGGCCGTGATTCCTTTAAGGAAAAACGCAAACCTGATTTCGGACAGTTCCCTCGTTTCCCGTGATCAGCAATACTTAGTAAACCAACAGCTTGAGACTTTGCGGTCCAAGCTGTTTTCTTTTCAATACAGACATTTTACCTCGGAGATGATGACATGCTGACAGAACAGCCCAACTGGCTCATGCAGCGGGCACAGCTGACACCTGAGAGAATCGCTCTCATTTATAGAGACCAAACCGTGACATTTGCAGAATTATTTGCCGCGTCTAAACGAATGGCGGCACAGCTTGCCGCTCATTCGGTTCGGAAAGGGGATACTGCGGCTATTTTGCTCCAAAACCGTGCGGAAATGGTATACGCCGTTCACGCTTGTTTTTTGCTTGGTGTTAAGGCGGTGCTTTTGAATACGAAGCTGTCAACACATGAAAGGCTGTTTCAGCTGGAGGATTCCGGATCCGGCTTTTTACTGACAGATTCAAGCTTTAACAAGAAAGAGTATGAACACATCGTTCAAACGATTGATGTGGATGAATTGATGAAAGAAGCAGCACAGGAAATTGAGATCCAAGCTTATATGCAAATGGATGCAACGGCAACGCTGATGTATACGTCGGGTACGACAGGAAAGCCCAAGGGAGTTCAGCAAACGTTCGGAAACCACTATTTCAGTGCGGTGTCGTCCGCGCTTAATTTGGGTATAACAGAACAAGACCGCTGGCTTATCGCATTGCCGCTCTTTCATATCAGCGGCTTGTCCGCATTATTTAAATCTGTCATCTATGGAATGACTGTCGTGCTTCACCAGCGTTTTTCCGTAAGTGATGTGCTGGATTCTATCAACAGGCATGAAGTGACAATGATATCTGCGGTGCAGACTATGCTGGCCAGTCTTTTGGAAGAAACAAGCCGCTGCCCTGAATCCATCAGATGCATTCTTCTCGGCGGCGGCCCTGCACCGCTGCCATTGCTTGAGGAATGCCGTGAGAAAGGATTCCCTGTCTTTCAGTCATATGGAATGACAGAAACATGCTCGCAAATTGTTACCCTGTCGCCGGAATTCAGTATGGAAAAGCTCGGATCTGCGGGGAAACCGCTGTTTTCGTGTGAAATCAAAATAGAGCGGGACGGACAGGCATGTGAACCGTTTGAACACGGTGAAATCATGGTCAAAGGCCCGAATGTCATGAAAAGCTATTTTAACCGGGAGAGCGCAAACGAAGCTTCCTTTCAAAATGGCTGGCTGAAAACAGGTGATCTTGGTTATTTGGACAGCGAAGGCTTTTTATATGTATTAGACAGACGTTCAGATCTGATCATATCCGGTGGAGAAAACATTTATCCGGCCGAAGTGGAGTCAGTGCTGCTTTCACACCCCGCTGTGGCCGAAGCCGGGGTTTCAGGGGCTGAGGACAAAAAATGGGGGAAAGTGCCTCACGCCTATCTTGTCCTTCACAAGCCTGTGAGCGCAGAAGAATTGACTGACTACTGCAAAGAACGCTTGGCGAAGTATAAAATTCCGGCAAAATTCTTTGTGCTTGACCGCCTGCCGCGCAATGCGTCTAATAAGCTCTTGCGAAATCAGCTGAAGGATGCGCGTAAAGGAGAACTGCTATGATCGAAATAGAAAAAATCACGCTTTACCATTTGAGCATGAACTTAAAGAAACCGTTTAAAAACAGTATCGAAACGCTTCAAGAGCGTAAATTTCTGATCGTGGAAGCCATTGATACAACAGGTGTCACAGGCTGGGGAGAAGTTTCCGCTTTCTCTTCGCCTTGGTACACCGAGGAAACCATTGGAACATGCTTGCATATGCTAAAAGATTTTTTTATCCCAAATGTGGTCGGCCGTGAATTCAATCACCCTTCAGAAGTGCCGGACAGCCTGGCGCGTTATAAAGGAAACCGGATGGCAAAAGCGGGACTTGAATCGGCTGTCTGGGATATCTATGCCAAAAAGAAGGGCGTATCCCTTGCTGAGGCATTGGGCGGAACAAGAGATAAAGTCCCTGCCGGGGTGGTAGTCGGCCTGGCGCCTCTTGATGATATGCTGAAGGAAATTGAGAGCTATCAAAAAGAAGGTTATCAAAGAATAAAAATTAAAATTCAGCCTGGGCAGGATGTGGAATTGGTCAAGGCCATCCGCAGCCGATTCCCAACCATCCCGCTTATGGCCGATGCCAATTCCTCGTACGAATTGAAGGATATCAGCCGTTTAAAGGAGCTTGATGAGTACCATTTAATGATGATTGAGCAGCCCCTTCAATCCGACGACATCGTTGATCACCGCCACCTGCAGAAACATTTGAAAACGGCCATTTGCCTTGATGAGAGCATTTGTTCAGTTGATGATGCGAGACGGGCGATTGAGCTAGGAAGCTGCAAAATTATTAATATAAAACCTTCTCGTGTCGGCGGCTTAACAGAAGCCTTAAAAATTCATGATTTATGCAAAGAGCATCATATGCAGGTTTGGTGCGGCGGAATGCTGGAAACAGGCATATCAAGAGCGCAGAACGTGGCGCTTGCTTCACTGCCTCAATTCACAATACCTGGCGATATATCTTCATCCTCACGATATTGGGATGAAGATATTGTAACCCCTGATATTCGTATTGATAATGGATTTATTTCTGTGTCAAAACAGCCTGGTTTAGGGGTTGAGGTGAATCAAGACATTATGCGAAAATATGTGACCAAAATGGATGTTTTCACACAGCATGGGTAAGAAAAAAGAATTTTGCTATTTTGAATAAATGACACTGTGCTGTTACAGTAAAAGTGTTCGTTGAATACATCCCTTCTCGTTTGGACCGGCTGCTGACCCAGCCGGTTTTTTTATGTAAATCAGCTTGACAAAAATGGTCAAACGCGATAATTTTGCACAAAGGAAACTTTTTGTCCTGTGTAAATAAAACATGCTTTTGGCTAATTTAATGTCACATGTCTAAGAACTGACAACATAAGATAAAACAATCGGACATTGATGGCAAAGAGGAGGAGAAATATGAGACGAGGGCTGATGGCAGCAGTGCTTTTTGCGACCTTTGCTTTAACGGGATGCGGAACGGATTCAGCCGGAAAAAGCGCTGATCAGCAATTACAAGTGACAGCGACAACATCTCAAATTGCCGATGCAGCAGAAAACATCGGAGGTGAACATGTAAAAGTCACCTCTTTAATGGGACCGGGGGTTGATCCGCACCTCTACAAAGCTTCCCAAGGTGACACGAAAAAATTAATGTCTGCCGATGTTGTTCTGTACAGCGGGTTGCATTTGGAAGGGAAAATGGAGGATGTCCTCCAAAAAATCGGCGAACAAAAACAATCGGCGGCAGTAGCTGAGGCCATTCCGAAAAATAAGCTTATTCCCGCGGGGGAAGGCAAGACGTTTGATCCCCACGTCTGGTTCAGCATTCCGTTATGGATCTATGCGGTGGATGAAATTGAAGCGCAATTCAGCAAAGCAATGCCTCAGCACGCAGATGCCTTTCGGAAAAATGCCAAAGAGTACAAAGAAGATTTGCAATATTTAGATAAGTGGTCACGTAAGGAGATCGCACATATTCCGGAGAAAAGCCGTGTGCTCGTGACTGCTCATGATGCGTTTGCGTACTTTGGGAATGAGTATGGATTTAAGGTAAAAGGCCTGCAGGGACTCAGCACAGATTCGGACTATGGATTAAGGGATGTTCAGGAGCTGGTTGATCTTCTGACAGACAAACAAATAAAAGCTGTGTTCGTAGAAAGCAGTGTATCTGAAAAATCAATCAATGCAGTGGTGGAAGGCGCTAAAGAAAAAGGCCATACAGTCACAATCGGCGGTCAGCTTTATTCGGATGCCATGGGCGAAAAGGGCACAAAAGAAGGCACATACGAAGGAATGTTCCGCCACAATATCAACACGATTAGTAAAGCGCTTAAATAAAGAAAAGAGGTGGAGGATATGTTCCCTGTTGAGCTTGATAATGTGACGGTTGCTTATCATAAAAAGCCTGTACTGCAGGACATTTCGCTGCAGGTGCCGGAAGGAAAACTTATTGGCATTATCGGCCCAAACGGCGCGGGAAAATCAACCTTGATCAAAACGATTCTTGGTCTTGTGCCCCGAGCTTCCGGAGACATCTCTATTTACGGCAAAGACTATAAGGATCAGCGGACCAGAATCGGATATGTTCCGCAGCGCGGCTCGGTTGACTGGGATTTCCCCACAAGCGCGCTCGATGTCGTCCTAATGGGAAGATACGGGAGAATCGGTTTATTAAAGAGGCCAAAGAAAGCGGATGTGGAGATGGCGAAGGCCGCATTAGCAAAAGTCGGGATGCTTGATTATGCGAAGAGGCAGATCAGCCAGCTGTCAGGCGGCCAGCAGCAGAGGGTGTTTCTTGCCCGGGCACTCTGCCAGAACGCTGACATTTATTTTATGGATGAACCGTTTGCAGGTGTCGATGCAGCGACGGAGCGCGCGATTATGACGCTGTTGGCAGAACTCAAAGAAAAAGGAAAAACCGTGCTTGTCGTCCATCATGACCTGCAGACCGCCGAGGATTATTTCGATTGGATCTTACTGCTTCATTTAAGAAAAATCGCTTTCGGACCGGCGGAAAACGTTTTTACGATCGAAAACCTGCAAAAAACATATGGAGGAAGGCTTACGTTTTTAAAAGATAAAGTGCTGGCAGAAGGACATAAGGAGTGAGCGCGATGTTTGAAAGTTTGTGGCTGCAGCTCCAGCATCCGAATACACAGTGGGTGCTGGCCGGTACGCTTTTGCTCGGGATGGCAAGCGGTGTTTTGGGCAGCTTTGTGCTGCTGAGAAAGCAAAGTTTAATCGGCGATGCGATGGCCCATTCAGCTCTGCCGGGAGTGTGTCTCGCTTTTCTGTTCACTGGGCAAAAATCACTGCCTTTCTTTTTGCTGGGTGCGGCGCTCGCCGGGCTGCTCGGAACGTTTTGTATACAGCTGATTCCGCGGCTTTCAAAAACAAAGGAGGACTCGGCGATCGGGATTGTTCTTTCTGTGTTTTTTGGCGTCGGGATCATTCTGCTGACATATATTCAGCAACAGGGGGCGGGAAGCCAAAGCGGGCTTGATTCTTTTTTATTCGGCCAGGCTGCTTCATTGGTCAGGCAGGATATCATCCTTATTGCAGGAATATCCGCTGTTCTACTGCTCCTATGTATTGTTTTCTTTAAGGAATTTACATTGATTACTTTTGATCTCGCGTTTGCAAAGGGATTAGGAATCCCGGTGCGTTTTTTAAACGGGCTTTTGGCTTGTCTGATTGTCTGTGCTGTCGTCATTGGGCTTCAGACTGTTGGTGTGATATTAATGGCGGCAATGCTGATTACACCTGCCATAGCTGCGAGATATTGGACCGAACGATTAACCGGGATGATCGTCATTGCCGGGATTACAGGCGGGGTCAGCGGCGTGGCCGGAACCCTGCTTAGCACCACGATGAAGGGAATGGCGACAGGGCCATTAATGATCTTATCTGCAACGCTGCTCTTTCTTTTTTCAATGATTTGCGCGCCTAAGCGGGGATTGGCTGCTAAAGCCATAAGGCTGATGAGGCTGCGGCGCAGAACAAGCAGGGAGCAAGTGCTTTTGGAGATTTATGAACAGTATGAAAAGAATAATCTTTGTGTAACTGTTGAAAGTGTAAGAAAGAAAAGACGCCTATCCCCTTCATTATGCCTTAAGGCATTAAATGACTTGGAACAAGAGAGGTGCATTGAGCGTATCGAAAATGGAATTTGGCAAATCACAAGCAAAGGGATAGAAAAAGGCTATCACACAGCTTTGAAGCAGCGGATGTATGAAGTGTATCTCATGCAGGAAATGGAACTTGCCAATATAGAATCCGATCAAGACTGCTTTGACCCGGACCGTTTACCGAGAGAAACGAGAGAGCGGCTTTATTCACTCTTAAAGCTGTATGGACGGATGCCTGAGCGTCGAAAAGCGTCTCATGATGCCGAGAAGGGACAGATCGCAAATGAGTTTTGAAGCATGGATTATAGCTACCGGTGTATTAGTCGGTGTAAGCTGCGGATTGATCGGCACATTTCTTGTGCTGAGAAGCATGGCGATGCTGGCCGACGCAATCAGTCATACAGTGTTGCTTGGCATTGTCGGCGCTTTTCTAGTGACGGGAAGTCTCGATGGGATTTCTATGTTTATTGGCGCAGCCGCAACCGGTCTGTTAACGGCTTTCTTGGTTCAGCTTCTTCATAGCAAGGGGGTTCAATCAGATGCTGCCATAGGAGTTGTGTTTACATCCTTATTTGCAATCGGGGTTATTTTGCTTTCTGTGTATGGAGCGAATGTCCATCTCGATATTGAGCACTCGTTAATGGGAGAAATCGCTTTTGTGCCGTGGAATACGGTGACGGTATTCGGGGTTGATATTGGGCCGAAAGCGTTTTGGATGCTGACATCTGTTCTGGTTTTAAACGTAGTGTTGATCAGTGTGTGCTATAAGGAGTTTAAAATCGCTTCGTTTGATCCTCAAATGGCCTTAGCCTTGGGAATACCGGTTTTGCTCATTCATTACGTGCAAATGGGTATGCTGTCCCTGACAACTGTTGCTTCCTTTGATTCGGTGGGTGCCGTATTGGTTGTGGCCATGCTGATTGTTCCGCCTGCTGCTGCGCATTTGCTGACAGACCGGCTTCTTTATATGCTGATTCTCAGCGCGTTGATTGGCGGGCTGTCGGCGGTCATGGGCTATTTCTTCGCAACGTGGCTTAATGTTTCAATTTCAGGAGCGATGGCGGCCATGACAGGTGTATGTTATGCAAGCGCCTTTTTGTTTTCACCTGCAAACGGGGTCATGACTAAAAAGTTAAGAACACTCAACATGCAAAAAGAAAGAGCTGGCTGACGCAGCTCTTTCTTTTAATTACAAATCATGCGGCTTAAACGTTTTGCAGTCTGTTTCCCGGCTGTTTTCAGCCGTTTCACCAGTATGGCTGACAACATAAATGGCATCAGCGGTGCATTTGTTACCTTTGCCCCAATAAGAACAGTTGTTGACCTCACATAGAATTTTCTGCTCCATGCCATCCCCTCCTTATAAAGGTTCTGGATTAGTATAGCCGGCTGGCTTGCCCTCTATTCCTCCTGGCGGATATAGCGTTTATCTCGCATAAACATTTTCCAGAAGAAATAAAAGCCCGGAAATAGAATGATAAATGCAACGATATAAGTCGCAAACAGCGCCCTGAACGTTGCTGGCTCTGTGAAGCCTGACATGACTGTCACATCAGGATAAATCATATACGGAAGATGCGCCCGCCCGTACGCGTAGCTTGCGAGAAAATACTGTATCCCAATCGCGACAAGTGCAAGCCGCGGTTTTCCGATGTTTTGCCCAAAGCTCTTATTAGGCAGAAAAAGGGCGATTCCAGCAATGACAAATGTAATGAACGATGCAATAATCCAAGTAAAATCATTCATCATTCCGCTGTACAGCCAGTTTGCTTCATTCCGCATTGTTACCATGATGCATACAGCAAACAACAGTGAAATCGGGCCGGTAATCAGGGCGCTTTTTCTGTAGGCTCGGTACGCATCCTGTTCCTCTGCCACATTTGAAACATCTGCAAGCAGCAGCGAGGACAAAAATAAGGTGCTTAAAATCGCAAACCCGATAAATGAATAGGCGTTGGGGCTTGAAAAGATTTTAGACATATTTAAGTTATAGATTCCATCCGTTTTTTCTATAAACCCTCCGTGTGTCACAGGAAGCACCAAAATTAAAATAGCAGGAATGATAAAGCCGGAGATGCCGGAAATATATCTTAGCGTTTTCCGCTCCTTTGCTGTATTTGAAAAAACGAGAAATCCGCTTCGAATCGCTAAAAGCAGCAAAATCATGCTTCCGGGAATTAATAAAACGGTTCCGAGCACAAATGTCGCGCCGGGGAAAAAACTGAAAAGCGCCACGACGATGGCCACAATAAAGACGTTTGTGACCTCCCAAGTCGGGGACAAAAAGCGATTCGCAATATCGGTGGCCTTCATATGCTCCTTATTTAAATAGATCATAGACCAAAATCCCGCTCCAAAATCCATTGTCGCCATGACGGCGTAAATAAACACAAAGCCCCAGATAATTGAGATGGCGATCAGAGCGTCAGTTGAAATCTCCATTTGTCGATCTTCCTTCCATTTGGTTTCCTGTTTGCGGAGCCATTACGACTCCGCTGTATTTAAATCTTCGTCAACCGGGTGCTTGCGGAAATAATACAGCAGCACGTAGACGACAGCTGCGCCTAACACGGCATAAACAAATGTGAAAAATAAGAACAGCACCCCGATCGAGCCAGTCGTTGTTACGACATCTGACGTTTTCAGCAGATGATAGATGACCCAAGGCTGCCTCCCCGTACATGCGAAAATCCAGCCGAATTCAATGCCGATGAGACTAAAAGGGCCTGCTGTCATGAAAATGACCAAAAGCCACGTTGGGAAACGGTCTTTCTTAAGCACCTTTCTCCAGACCACACCGATAATGGAATAAAGAATAAGCAGCATGCCTACACCGACCATCGCATTAAACAGCGTGTGAATGAAAAGCGGCGGCCATTCATCTCTCGGAAATGCATTTAATCCCTTTACAACAGTGTCAAAACGGTTCGCTGCCAAAAAGCTTAAAGCCCATGGAATCTCGATTGCCCATTTTACTTTTTCTTCATTCGGGTCGGTAAAACCGCCGATAGCGAGCGGGGCGTGGGATCTTGTTTCAAACAGGCCTTCCGCACCGGCTAATTTTTCGGGCTGGTATTCGTACAGCATCTGTGCAGATTCGTGTCCGTTCAAAGCGGTCAGCAATGAAAAAATACCGCCGATCGTCAGTGCGAGCAAAAGGGCTTTCCGGTGAAAGCGATAGACCTTTTCCTTTTTCCTCGTCCGGATCATTTTATACGCCGCAACAGAAGCCACGATAAACGCACCGGTCATAAACGCGGACAGCACGACATGGCCGGCAGTGATAAAAAAGCTAGGATTAAAAAACGCAGCCCACGGGTCAACATCTGTAATTTTTCCGTTTGAAATTTTAAAACCGGCGGGCGTACCTTCAAAAGCGTGAACATTCGTAATCAGAACAGCTGATGCTGCTGCCCCGACTAACACAAAGAAAACAGCAACAATCCTCATTGCAGGTGACAAACGGTCTGCAGCGTATACATAAATCGACATGAATAGGGCTTCAACAAAAAAAGCATAGATTTCAATTTGAAATGGCAGGGACATCACCCGGCCGATGACTTCCATAAATCCCGGCCATAAAAGCGCGAGCTGAGTGCCCGCGATCGTTCCGGTCGGTATGGCGACCCCCAGCAAAACGGCTTGTGCTTTCGTCCATCTTTTCGCCATGATCGCATAATGGTCATCTTTCGTTTTTTGATAGATCAATTCCGCCACTAAAATCATGAGCGGGAGACCGACTCCAAGCGTTGCGAAAATAATATGAAAGCCCATTGTCGTGCCAAAGAGGCTTCTGGCCAAAACTAAATCATCCACAATCGTAAACCACCTTTCTAAAAAGACGTTCTGTATGTATTTTGGGTTTATTATTTGCTTCCTCGGTTAGATTATTCTTCCTATTCTTAAATGCCATGAGGTTTACGATGTGAAAACAGAGGGAAGGATATAAGAAGATTGACAAAACGTTTGTAAGGTTATAAAATAAAACGTAATTATTACGATTTGTTGAAAGGAGATACACATGAGAGAAGGAATTCATCCGAAGAACCACAAAGTGATATTTCAGGATGTCAACAGCGGCTACCGTTTTCTCAGCACCTCTACGAAAACATCTAATGAAACAGCAGAGTGGGAAGACGGCAACACATATCCTGTCATTAAAATAGAGGTAAGTTCTGACACGCATCCATTTTATACAGGCCGCCAGAAATTCAATGAAAAAGGCGGACGAGTTGAGCAGTTCAAAAAACGCTATAACATGGGGAAATAAGGCAGACCAGAGGGTTTGTCTTTTTTTATTATGACGAATAAACAAGGGTTGTGATATATTGAAGAGTAAAAAGAATAGAAAGGGACAACGAACATGAGTCTTCTAAATGATATTCTCGAATTTAACAAGACATTTACTGAACAAAGAGAGTATGAAAAGTATCAAACATCAAAATTTCCAGATAAAAAAATGGCGATTCTTTCTTGCATGGACACTCGTCTGGTTGAACTGCTGCCGCATGCGATGAATTTGCGAAATGGTGATGTGAAAATCATTAAAAGTGCCGGTGCGCTTGTGACACACCCATTCGGAAGCATCATGAGAAGTTTACTCGTCGCAGTGTACGAGCTGAATGCAGATGAGGTGTGTGTGATCGGGCATCACGATTGCGGCATGAGCAAAATCAGCAGCAAAAGCATGCTTGAAAAAATCAAAGCAAGAGGGATTCCGAAAGAACGCATCGAAACAATAAAGTACTCCGGTGTAGACTTTGATCAATGGTTTAAAAGCTTTGATTCAGTGGAAGCGAGTGTGAAAGACAGCGTAGACGTTATTAAACATCACCCGCTGTTCCCTGAAAACGTTCCGGTCCATGGCTTAGTCATTGATCCTAAAACCGGAAAACTGGATCTTATCGTAAACGGTTATAACAATTAATGTTTTTGTTTCTTTTCAGGAACGGGATCGACTCCTCCCGGATGGAACGGGTGGCATTTCAAAATCCGTTTGATTGTCAGCCATCCGCCTTTTAAAGCGCCATGTGTTTTAATCGCTTCGATTCCATATTGGGAACAGGTCGGATAAAAGCGGCACGTTGGCGGTGTCAGGGGCGAGATGAATTTTTGATATCCTCTGATCAGAGCGATGAATAGGGTTTTCATGTTTCTTCAGCAACCTTTCTGATGCAAGTATAAGAAAAAAAACACAGATTGAAAAGTTAATCAATAATTCTTATCGGAAAAGTATGTTATAATGAAATTACATTTTTAAAAAAGGGAGAGTGCCATTATGCCTTCAGTAGAAAGTTTTGAGCTTGATCATAATGCGGTTGTTGCTCCATATGTAAGACATTGCGGCGTGCATAAAGTGGGAACAGACGGCGTTGTAAATAAATTTGACATTCGTTTTTGCCAGCCAAATAAACAGGCGATGAAGCCTGACACCATTCACACACTCGAGCATTTGCTCGCGTTTACGATTCGTTCTCATGCTGAGAAATACGATCATTTTGATATCATTGATATTTCTCCAATGGGCTGCCAGACAGGCTATTATCTAGTTGTGAGCGGAGAGCCGACATCAGCGGAAATCGTTGATCTGCTTGAAGACACAATGAAGGAAGCGGTAGAGATTACAGAAATACCAGCTGCGAATGAAAAGCAGTGCGGCCAAGCGAAGCTTCATGATCTGGAAGGCGCTAAACGTTTAATGCGTTTCTGGCTTTCACAGGATAAAGAAGAATTGCTAAAAGTATTTGGCTAAAATAGAAAGGACCTTTTTGCGCATAAGCAAAAAGGTCTTTTTTGTGACGTCTCATATTTTATGTACCATTTGCTGTAAGCGTTTGCTACTATTTAGGTAAACGATGAAAGGGTGATGGCATGAAAAAGATGTTGGTTGTTCTGCTTTTTTCTGCTTTATTGCTTAATGGATGCGGATCTGGTGAAAGCAAAGCAAATACAGCTGAGACGCCCGAGGTTTTGGATGTCAAGCTGACCGGGCCTGAAAAAGTAAATCCCGGAGAAAGCGCTGCTTATGAAGCAGCCGTATCATATGGTGATGAAGCTGTGACGGATGCCGATGAAGTAGAGTTTGAAGTATGGAAAGAAGGGGAAAAAGACGCAAGCCAAATGTTTAAGGCGAAACAAGAAAAAGGCGTATACCGATTGGAAACGACGTTTAAGGAAGATGGTGTATACACTGTCCAATCCCATGTCACAGCAAAAAAACAGCATAGCATGCCGACCTTAAAAGTCCAAGTCGGAGACGCCGATGCTGCCAGCAATCAGTCAGAAGAGGAGCATTCACATCATCATTGATTGTGTGAATCAGAGTGATTTTCTTGTGGTGGATCAATGGTATGCTTTACATTATAGGCTTTTACAGTCGTCCAAATGGTTACAAGCAAAACAGCCAGCACAATCAAAATACTTATCGTAATGAGAAGCGTCATGACATTCCACCTCCCGTTTTTTAACAATTGTAGCATAATAGAAGAAATCGTGACAGATAAGGGTAAAAAAGAGGTTTTAGCGTACGATATTAAGGGTATACATAGTCATATAACAAGGAGGAGATACCATGTCAGAACAATTGATTCAAGCAGTGAACAAACAAGTAGCCAACTGGACAGTCATGTATGTGAAACTACATAATTATCACTGGTATGTGAAAGGAAAAGATTTCTTCACTCTTCATGAAAAGTTTGAGGAGCTGTACAATGAAACGGCAACTTATATTGATGACTTAGCAGAACGTCTTTTGGCGCTGAACGGAAAACCGATTGCAACAATGAAGGAATCCTTAGAAACGGCTTCTGTCAAAGAAGCTGCTGGAAATGAAACAGCTGAACAAATGGTTCAAAGCGTATATGATGATTTCACAGTCATCGCGGAAGAGCTGAAAAACGGCATGGATTTAGCTGATGAAGTCGGTGACGAAACAACAGGGGACATGCTTCTTGCGATCCATCAAAATATTGAAAAACATAACTGGATGTTAAAAGCTTACCTAGGTTAAGTTCAAAAATAGAACGGCCGGATGTCTTAAAAAAGACGTCCGGCTTTTCTTTTTGTATCTTAAAAATAGGCGACAACCAGTCCATTTTTCTGAAAAATCCAATCCGTTCGGCTTGTTTACCATAGAATATCGTAAGGCCGTTTCTGTGAAAGGATGTTGGGATAAATGGATAGAGACTTTGGCATCTTTTCGTTTTTAGCAGTCAGCGTTTCAGCAGCGGGTTTTTTCTTTGGAGGTTTTCAGTATTCATTTCTGATTTTGCTCTCTCTTATGGCAATTGAATTTATCAGTACGACTTTGAAGGAAACCATTATTCACAAACTGTCATTTAAAAAGATATTTGCCCGGCTTGTCAAAAAATTAGTCACGCTGGCTCTGATCTCTGTATGCCACTTTTTTGATCAGCTGCTGAATACACAGGGATCAATTCGTGACTTGGCTATTATGTTTTATATTCTTTATGAATCTGTGCAAATTGTTGTGACAGCCAGCTCTCTTGGCATACCGGTTCCCCAGATGCTTGTCGATCTTTTAGAAACGTTAAAAAATAAATTTAAGCGCAAACCGTAACTTTTCCCTGTTCGAGGGTCATAATAAAGCCCAGAGCGTCGGTCGCACTTTTCGGCAAAAGCTATCGCAAAAAACTGTACGAGCTAGTCTGCATGCAGAACCTAACGGCGTGCTGGGTTTCCCTTATTTTTTGATAAAAGGCTTCCGAAGAAACGTAACTGTGGTATGATGTATGGAAGATAGCTAGGAACGGATTTGAGGGATAAACATGTACGAGTTTAAAGATTATTATCAGAATACTGTTCAGCTTTCCTTTGACGATCAGCCTTTCTCGGACAGCCCGAAGCATGTCTGGGTGATTTGCCGTTTTGGCGGCAAATGGCTTTTAACAGAACATGAGGACAGAGGCTATGAGTTTCCAGGCGGGAAAGTAGAGCCGATGGAGTGCGCAGAAGAGGCTGCGCTCCGGGAAGTAAAGGAAGAGACGGGCGCGAGAGTCAAAAGCCTCAAGTATCTCGGACAGTATAAAGTTCTCGGAAAAGAAAAAGTGATTGTGAAAAATATATATTTTGCAGATATAGAAAAGCTTGAAAAGCAGGCTGATTACTTTGAAACGAAAGGCCCGGTTTTGTTTCACGAGCTGCCGGAGAACCTTTCCCGCAATAAAAAATTCAGCTTTATTATGAAGGATTCCGTTCTTCCGATCAGCTTGAAAAAACTGAAAGAGTCTGGATGGATTGAATAAAAAACCCGGCACATGTGCCGGGTTTTTTATGTCCTCCCCTTCGTCCATTTCTTTTCCAGCAGCTCGACGCCCTGATACATCAGAGTGGCGAAGATGGCGATGATCAGCAGGCTTAAGAAGACGAGTGTAAAATTGAAGACTTGGAATCCGTAAATAATCATATATCCTAATCCGACCTTCGAAACGAGGAATTCCCCTACAATGACGCCAACCCATGATAAACCGACGTTCACTTTTAGTGTTGAAATAATTGCGGGGGAGGATGCAGGCAGTATGACTTCTTTAAAAATAACCCATTTTTTTGCGCCGAATGTTTTCATGACTTTCGTATAGTTTTCGTCGACCTCTTGGAAGGCGGTGTAGACAACGATGGTTGTGATAATGACGCTGATGATGGCTCCCATCGCAATGATGCTGATAAAACTGGGACCGAGCGCGACAATCAGGATCGGGCCCAGGGCCACTTTCGGCATTGCATTCAAAATCACAAGATACGGATCTAAAATTCTGGCAAGTCGGTTAGACCACCATAACAAAGCGGCGAGGCACGTGCCCATAAACGTCCCGAGCAAAAAGCCAAGCACCGTTTCAAATAAAGTGACGCCGATGTGTGACAGTAAAGAACCGTCACCAAGTTTCTCCAGCAATAATCGCCACACAGCTGATGGAGAGCTGAAGATCAGCGGATCGATCCAGCCCTGCCTGCTGGAGATTTCCCAGCCCGAGAAAAAGAGAATAAATATGGCAAGCTGAAAGGAATGGACCTTCCACTTTTCCTTTTTCTGTTTGAATTGATACTGCTCGTGAAGCAGATCAATGGTTTCTTTGCTGTTTCTCAAGAGAATTCAGCTCCTTCCATATCGTTTGAAACAGTGTCTGGAAGGAAGGTTCCTGACGGGCGTCAAAAGGCAACATCGCGGCCAATTCCTTAGGGATGGTAAAAATCTGATGGATGGTGCCCGGCTGATTTGAAAATAAAAAGATCGTATCGCTCATCGCTATCGCTTCCCCTATATCATGAGTGACAAGCACTGCTGTTTTTTGATATTCCTTTAATGTGCGGAATACCAGGTTTTCCAAAGACAGCTTTGTCTGAAAATCAAGCGCGGAAAATGGCTCATCCAGCAAAAGCAGACTAGGGTTAGGCGCAAGTGTTCTTGCAAGCGCAGCCCGCTGGCGCATCCCGCCTGACAGCTCTTTCGGATATTTTTTCTCCACATCTATGAGGCCGAACTCCGGCAATAGACCGAGTGCAGCGGCTTTGCTTTCTTCTGTCAGCGTGTCGGCGATTTTTAAACCGAGAAGCACATTTTCCTCGATAGATTTCCAGGGAAATAAGTAATCCTGCTGAAGCATATAGCCAATATTATGTTCTTTTTGATTCGGCTCACGGCCTTCAATCAGAACTCTGCCTTCTGATGGCTCAATCAAACCGGCAATAATGGAAAGCAATGTTGTTTTTCCGCAGCCGCTTGGGCCGAGAAATGAGATGAAATCGCCTTTTTCGGCATCGAAATGAATATCCCGCACAGCCGTTGTTTTTTCTTTAATAGAAAAATAAGTATGGGTTACATGGTCGACATGTAAGAAAGACATAGATGGCGCCTCCTATTTCTCCGAGGTGACTTTTTCAGCAATTTCTTTATTTACAAGCTGATTGTATGGAATGTGCTTCGGCAGTTCTCCCGATTGATCCATAATGGTTTGGAGAAGCTCCCATTCTTTTTCGTTAAGCAGAGGGTCTGGTGAATATGAATGCTGTTTTTTATAGCGTTCAATGGATGTTTCGATGACGTCTGGGTCGGTATCATCAAATTCATCTTTAATGGCATCTGTGATGTCCTTCGCAGAATGGTTTTCAACCCACTGCTGCGCCTTATAAATGGCCTTTGTAAACTTGACGGCTGTGTCTTCATTTTTCTTCAAATAGCTTTGTTTCGCCATAAAAGTCGTATAAGGAACCTCTCCTGATTCTTCTCCGAATGAAGCCACGATATGGCCGATGCCTTTTTTCTCAAAGAGAGAAGCCTGCGGTTCAAAGAGCTGTACATACTCACCGGTTCCAGAAGCAAACGCATTGGCAATATTGGCGAAGTCTATGTTCTGGATGAGGTCTATATCCTTATGCGGGTTAATCTTATGTTTGTTCAGTACATACTCGCCGACCATTTGCGGCATGCCGCCTTTTCGCTGACCGAGAAACGTTTTTCCTTTCAACTGATCCCAGTCGAAGTGTTCAACATCTTCTCTCGCGACAAGAAACGTTCCGTCTGTCTGAGTCAGCTGGGCGAAATTAATGACGGGATCTTTAGCCCCTTGCGCTTCGACATAAATAGATGTTTCTGACCCGACAAGCGCGATGTCGGAGCCGTTGGAAAGAAGCGATGTCATCGTTTTGTCTCCGCCCCAGGTCGTATTCACATCGACATCAAGCCCTTCTTCTTTAAAAAACCCTTTAGACTCAGCAACATATAAAGGTGCGTAAAAAATTGAATGGGTCACTTCAGCTACCTTGACTTTTGTGAGCGTTTCTTCCTGCTTGCAAGCCGCCAGGGCGAACATCAGAAAGATACTGCCGACACAGGCGAAGCTCAGCCTTAACCATCTGTTCACATAGACAACCTCCTTATTTCGCATCAAGTTAATATCCTTTTTTGCTTTACATATCGTATGATGGGTATAAAAATGTGTGAATGCCTAACCAGGTTCTCCGGATGTAATTTTGGAGTAAGGAAAGCATATAGAAAAAAAGGAGGCGGCTGTTTTGATTGTAGAGAAAAGAAGATTTCCGTCGCCAAGCCAGCATGTGCGTTTGTATACGATCTGCTATCTGTCAAATGGATTACGGGTTAAGGGGCTTCTGGCTGAGCCGGCGGAACCCGGACAATATGACGGATTTTTATATTTGCGCGGCGGGATTAAAAGCGTGGGCATGGTTCGGCCGGGCCGGATTATCCAGTTTGCATCCCAAGGGTTTGTGGTGTTTGCTCCTTTTTACAGAGGAAATCAAGGAGGAGAAGGCAATGAGGATTTTGCCGGAGAAGACAGGGAGGATGCATTTTCTGCTTTTCGCCTGCTTCAGCAGCACCCAAATGTCAAGAAGGATAGAATCCACATCTTCGGTTTTTCCCGCGGCGGAATTATGGGAATGCTCACTGCGATCGAAATGGGCGGGCAGGCAGCTTCATTTGTTTCCTGGGGAGGCGTCAGTGATATGATTCTTACATACGAGGAGCGGCAGGATTTGCGGCGAATGATGAAAAGAGTCATCGGCGGAACACCGAAAAAGGTGCCTGAGGAATATCAATGGAGGACACCGTTTGACCAAGTAAATAAAATTCAGGCACCCGTGCTGTTAATCCATGGAGAAAAAGACCAAAATGTTTCGATTCAGCATTCCTATTTATTTGAAGAGAAGCTAAAACAACTGCATAAGCCGGTGGAGACGTGGTACTACAGTACATTCACACATTATTTCCCGCCAAAAGAAAACCGGCGTATCGTGCGGCAGCTCACACAATGGATGAAAAACCGCTGACAGTGAAATATGTTATGATAAAGAAAAAAGAGAACGAAAGGGGATTTCACTTTGGGAATGCCTGTTGAATTTAATACACTGATTGTGACAAAAGGAAAAGAAGTTCGCATAGATGAAAATATATTCACGTTAGAGAAGGACGGATACCGAGTATATCCGATGGAGATTCCAATGGATGTACGCAAAACAAAGTTTGGCGAAAAGTCAGGCACAGCTGAAGTGCAGAAGCTTCAATGGGAAGAAGGCCGGACCATCATTACATACAAGCTGACTTCTTTGCATTCCGTCAATTAAAACAAGCCAAGAGCATAATTGCTCTTGGCTTTTGTTTTTTATACGAGAGGGCCGCCTGCCTGGGCGATGGCATCGGTATGTGCGAACTTTTTAAAGTTCTCTTTGAATTCATTTGCAAGGTAGACTGCTTTTTCTTTGTATTCTTCCTTGTTGGTCCACGTATTTTCAGGCTGAAGGATATGATCAGGAACGCCAGGAACATGTGCCGGAATGTGCAGGCCGAAAATATCGTCAGTTATCATTTCAGCATCCTCTAATTTACCTTCAATCGCTGCTTTGACCATTGCTCTAGTGTAAGAAAGCTTCATTCGTTCGCCTGTGCCGTAGCCGCCCCCGGTCCAGCCGGTATTGACTAAGAAAACGTCTGCGCCGTGTTCATCGATCTTTTTGCCGAGCATCTCAGCATAGACGTGAGCAGGAAGCGGCAGGAAAGGTGAGCCGAAGCATGTAGAGAACGTCGTTTCAGGAGACGTTACACCACGTTCGGTTCCGGCAAGCTTACTCGTGTAACCGCTCAAGAAATGGTACATGGCCTGCTCCTTCGTTAGTTTGCTGATCGGCGGCAGGACTCCGAATGCATCAGCCGTCAAAAATACAATTGCTGACGGATGGCCGGCCATGCTTGGAGTCACGATGTTGTCAATCATATGAATCGGGTAAGCTGCCCGCGTGTTTTCAGTATAGAAGGAATCATCATAATTGGCTTCGCGTGTATCTTCGTCAACAACGACATTTTCGAGAACAGACCCGAAACGGATCGCGTTAAAGATTTGCGGTTCCTTTTCCTCGCTTAAATGAATGCACTTAGCGTAGCACCCGCCTTCAATATTAAAGACGCCTGTATCAGACCAGCCATGTTCATCGTCACCGATCAGCTTGCGGTCAGCATCTGCCGACAGGGTGGTCTTGCCTGTTCCTGACAGTCCGAAGAAAAGGGCGACATCGCCTTTTTCACCGACATTGGCGGAGCAGTGCATAGATAAAATATCTCTTTCAGGCAGCAGGAAATTCATAATGGAGAAAATGGACTTCTTCATTTCACCGGCATACTCAGTTCCGCCGATTAAAATTGTCCGCTTTTCGAAAGAGACAATAATAAACGTTTCGGAATGAGTGCCGTCTGTTTTTGGATCCGCTTTGAAATGCGGAGCAGAAAGAATGGTGAACGGCTGCTCAACTGTTTTCTTATCATTTCCTTCCGGACGGATAAACAGCTGCCGAGCAAATAAATTGTGCCATGCGAACTCATTTACGACAGTGATCGGCAGCCTGTATTTCTCGTCTGCTCCGGCAAATCCTTCGAAAACAAACAGCTCATCTCGCTCCTTTAAATAGCTGACAACTTTCGTGTACAGCCGCTCAAACGCTTCTTCTGAAATCGGCTGATTCACCGGGCCCCAATCGATCTTATTTTTCGTGCTTTCTTCCTCCACGATGAATTTATCTTTAGGTGAGCGTCCTGTGTAAGCGCCTGTAGTCGCGCGAACAGCACCTGTGGATGTTAAAATGCCTTCGTTTCGGGAGAGGACTTTTTCTGTTAGCTGTGCTGCAGATAAATTATGACGCACATTTGGACATGTTAATAAGGCTTGTAAATCAGCGGTCAAATCAACTGAGTTCATATGAAACCTTCCTTTATCGTTTTTTGTGTTTTGCTAATTGTGAATTAGTATAACATATATTTTCAAATAGTCTATACTATTTATTATTTTTTGTGTGTGCATTTCCATTGTTTTCCCTCAATATAGGTGCCTATTTCTTCTGAATCATATTGACATTGCAAACCCTTTTACGATAAGATATTTCATTGAGCGGATACTCTTATCCCGAGCTGGCGGAGGGACAGGCCCTATGAAGCCCAGCAACCGGTTTCTCTGTTATTTATTATGTTCAACTGAGTGAGACAACCAAGGTGCTAACCTGTTGCAAGGTTGTATGATTCCTTGAGCGATAAGAGTGAAAGGCACAAAGACCAAACCCTTTCCTCGATGGAAAAGGTTTTTTTATTTCATAAATATGCCAATTAACATTCTCTAATATAACTGTACATTGTATAAGAGGGAGCGAGTTCCGTATCATATATACAAGGTCTTTCGGGAGGCCTTGTGCAGGAGGAAGCAAATCATGAGTAAAAATCGTCGTTTATTTACATCAGAATCTGTTACGGAGGGGCATCCGGATAAAATCTGTGACCAGATTTCTGACAGCATTTTAGATGAAATTTTAAAGAAAGACCCTAACGCGCGTGTTGCTTGTGAAACATCTGTGACAACAGGTTTGGTTCTTGTAAGCGGAGAGATCACAACTTCTACGTATGTTGACATTCCGAAAACGGTTCGCCAAACCATTAAAGAAATCGGATACACACGTGCAAAATACGGATTTGATGCGGAAACTTGTGCGGTTTTAACATCAATTGATGAGCAGTCTGCTGATATCGCGATGGGCGTAGATCAAGCGCTTGAAGCCCGTGAAGGCACAATGAGCGACGAAGAAATTGAAGCGATTGGTGCGGGTGACCAAGGATTAATGTTCGGTTATGCGTGCAACGAAACGAAAGAGCTTATGCCTCTTCCAATTTCACTTGCCCATAAATTAGCCCGCCGCCTAAGTGAAGTCCGTAAAGAAGATATTCTTCCGTACCTTCGCCCTGACGGCAAAACACAGGTAACGGTTGAGTACGATGAAAATAACAAACCAGTCCGCATTGACGCGATTGTTATTTCAACTCAGCATCATCCTGAAATTACACTTGAGCAAATTCAGCGCAACATTAAAGAACATGTCATCAATCCGGTTGTTCCTGAAGAGCTGATTGATGAAGAAACAAAATATTTCATCAACCCTACAGGACGTTTCGTAATCGGAGGCCCTCAAGGGGATGCGGGACTTACAGGACGCAAAATCATCGTTGATACGTACGGCGGCTATGCACGCCACGGCGGAGGCGCGTTCTCAGGTAAGGATGCGACGAAGGTAGACCGTTCTGCAGCTTATGCGGCAAGATACGTTGCGAAAAACATCGTTGCGGCTGAGCTTGCTGATTCTTGCGAAGTACAGCTTGCTTACGCGATCGGTGTTGCACAGCCTGTGTCAATCTCAATCAACACATTCGGTTCCGGAAAAGCTTCTGAGGAAAAACTGATTGAAGTTGTTCGCAATAACTTTGATTTACGACCTGCCGGCATTATCAAAATGCTTGATTTGCGCCGTCCGATCTACAAACAAACTGCTGCGTACGGCCACTTTGGACGTCACGATGTTGACCTTCCATGGGAGCGCACAGACAAAGCGGAGCAGTTGCGTAAAGAAGCGTTAGGAGAATAATTTTATAGCCGCTTACTGGTTAAGCGGCTTTCCCTTTTTTATCGTTGTATTCATGTTTATTTTTTTACATAACTGTGAAACCAAATACTATTCACAGCGTCTATAAATAGGGGTTCAATGATGACAATTTTAATTATGGAGGCAATACTATGTGTGGATTTGTCGGGGTTTTTAACAAGCATCCGTTAGCTCAAACCGCTGATCAAGAAGAACTAATCAAACAAATGAACCAAATGATCGTTCACCGCGGTCCTGACAGTGATGGATATTTCCATGATGAGCACGTCGGCTTCGGATTCAGACGGCTCAGCATTATTGATGTAGAAAATGGCGGACAGCCTTTATCATATGAAGATGAAACATATTGGATTATCTTTAACGGAGAAATCTATAACTATATTGAACTGAGAGAAGAGCTTGAAGCAAAGGGGTACACATTCAACACGGATTCGGACACAGAGGTTCTTCTTGCGACTTACCGTCACTATAAAGAAGAAGCGGCGTCCAAACTGCGCGGTATGTTTGCCTTTCTGATTTGGAATAAAAACGATCATGTGCTTTATGGGGCAAGAGATCCATTCGGCATTAAACCGTTGTACTACACAACGATCAATGATCAGGTTTATTTTGCCTCAGAGAGAAAAAGTTTAATGGTTGCTCAGAATGATATTGAAATAGATAAAGAGGCATTGCAGCAGTACATGTCTTTCCAATTTGTTCCTGAACCAAGCACGCTTGATGCCCATGTGAAAAAAGTAGAGCCGGGTTCACAATTCACAATCCGCCCGGACGGCGATATCACATTCAAAACGTATTTCAAAGCGAACTTCAAGCCGGTTCAGACTGAAGAAGACAAGCTTGTGAAAGAAGTCCGAGACGCGATCTATGACTCTGTAAACGTTCATATGAGAAGTGACGTTCCTGTCGGTTCGTTCCTGTCTGGCGGGATTGATTCTTCCTTTATTGTGTCTGTTGCGAAGGAATTTCATCCAAGCTTAAAAACATTCTCTGTCGGCTTTGAACAGCAGGGCTTCAGTGAGGTTGATGTAGCGAAAGAAACGGCAGCGGCGCTGGGCATCGAAAATATCAGCAAAGTCATTTCGCCTGAGGAATACATGAATGAGCTTCCGAAGATCGTATGGCATTTTGATGACCCGCTAGCTGACCCGGCAGCGATTCCGTTGTACTTTGTTGCAAAAGAAGCGAAAAAACATGTTACGGTTGCTTTATCAGGTGAAGGAGCGGATGAGCTCTTCGGCGGATATAACATTTACCGTGAACCGCTTTCGCTTAAACCGTTTGAACGGATTCCGTCCGGCTTGAAAAAGATGCTTCTGCACGTTGCTGCCGTTATGCCTGAAGGTATGAGAGGAAAGAGCCTGCTTGAGCGCGGCTGTACTCCGCTTCAAGATCGTTATATCGGTAACGCGAAAATCTTTGAAGAGTCTGTCAAAAAGCAGCTGTTGAAGCATTATAATCCGAACCTTTCATATCGCGATGTGACGAAGACTTACTTTACGGAAAGCAGCTCGTACAGCGATATCAATAAAATGCAGTATGTCGATATCCACACTTGGATGCGCGGCGACATTTTGTTAAAGGCGGATAAAATGACGATGGCGAATTCTTTGGAACTGCGTGTGCCGTTCTTGGATAAAGTCGTATTCGACGTCGCTTCAAAAATTCCTGATGAGCTGAAAACGAAGAACGGCACGACGAAGTATCTTCTTCGCAAAGCCGCTGAAGGAATTGTGCCTGAGCATGTATTAAACCGCAAAAAGCTCGGTTTCCCTGTACCGATCCGTCATTGGCTGAAAAACGAAATGAACGAATGGGTGCGGAATATTATTCAAGAAAGCCAAACGGATGCTTATATCCATAAGGATTATGTCCTTCAGCTTCTTGAAGACCATTGTGCGGACAAGGCTGATAACAGCCGTAAAATCTGGACTGTACTGATCTTTATGATCTGGCACAGCATCAATATTGAAAAACGGTATATGCCTGAAGAGCTGAGCCATCAGCCTAAAGAAGTCATCTTTGTGTAACAGACAACAAGGCTTTCGAGTAGTCGAAAGCCTTGTTGTTATCCTTTTATTTCTCCATCATCATTGATTTACCCAATCCGTACGGAATATTCAGAAAAATGATATAATGATATTTTTTTCTAGGGGAGAAGAAGCATGCAAAAACAAAAACAAGAGCTGCACCGCGGACTCGAAGAAAGGCATATTTCTTTAATGTCTTTAGGAGCTGCTATAGGAGTAGGGTTGTTCCTCGGCTCCGCATCAGCTATTCAATTAGCAGGGCCTGGTATTTTGGTAGCGTATGCCGCAAGCGGCCTGGTCATGTTTTTTATTATGAGAGCGCTTGGGGAAATGGCCATTCAAAAACCGGTCGCAGGCTCCTTCAGCAGGTATGCGCGTGATTATTTGGGACCGCTTGCAGGCTATTTAACAGGGTGGAACTACTGGTTTTTATGGGTTGTCACCTGTATGGCCGAAATTACTGCTGTCGGTATTTATATGGGGTTCTGGTTTCCTGACGTGCCAAACTGGATTTGGGCATTATCGGCGCTGGTCATTATGACGGGTGTTAATTTCCTGGCTGTCAAAGCTTACGGTGAGTTGGAATTTTGGTTCGCATTGATTAAAATTGTTGCGATCTTATCCATGATTGCTGTCGGTTTATTGATGATTATTGCAGGAGTCGGCAATGGGGGCATTGCCACTGGAATCAGCAATTTGTGGAACAACGGAGGATTTTTCCCTCATGGTTTAAAAGGGGTTCTATTGTCTCTTCAAATGGTCATGTTCGCCTATTTAGGGATTGAAATGATCGGGGTGACGGCTGGCGAAGTAAAAAACCCGCAAAAATCGTTAGCCAAAGCAATCGATACAGTATTTTGGAGGATTTTGATTTTTTATGTAGGCGCTTTATTTGTCATTATGTCTATTTATCCGTGGCAGGAAATTGGCTCTCAAGGAAGTCCATTTGTTCTCACATTTCAAAAAGTGGGCATTCCATCGGCCGCAGGTATCATTAACTTTGTCGTGTTGACTGCCGCGCTGTCTTCATGCAACAGCGGTATTTTCAGCACAGGACGGATGCTGTTTAACTTGGCGGAACAGAAAGAGGCGCCACAAGCATACGGTCAGCTGACGAAAGGCGGCATCCCGGGTAAAGCTGTTCTGGCTTCAGCGGGCGCTTTATTAGTCGGAGTGCTGTTAAACTATGTTGTCCCTGCGAAGGTATTTACTTGGGTTACAAGTATTGCGACCTTCGGAGCGATTTGGACGTGGGCAATCATTTTGCTTTCTCAAATAAAATACAGGAAAAGTTTGAAGCCGGAAGAAAAGAAACAATTAAAGTACAAAATGCCTTTATTTCCGTTTACGTCTTATGTGTCATTGGCATTTCTAGCATTCGTCGTCATTCTTATGGCTTACAGCCCTGATACAAGAGTAGCCGTGATTATCGGGCCGATATGGTTTCTCATCTTGCTGGCTGTGTACTATGGAAAAGGGTTTCACAAAAAAAATGCGGCTGCTGCCAGCGAACGAAATATCAGCTGACAAAAAGAGCTCCCAGTGGGCTCTTTTTGTGTGTGCTCATAGAAAATAGAGAACAGGAAAGAATAGGTATGTGTGTTTGCAGAGGCTGTTTATAGTTTTGTGATAAGATAAAAGTCATACGTTTCATGCTATATGTGAACGTTTTATGGAAAAATCGAAACCCGAACTGTGATGACGTCCGGGTTAACGATGGTTATTGCTTTCAAATATAATTTGAAAAATGGTAAAGTAAGACGAAGCAGGTCTTATGTTTGTTGAAGAAATTTATAATATTGGCCCTTTTCTACATATTCTGACCGTATTCTTTGCATATCTTTTCGGTCTTCTTCCGTCAAAGGGCGGATGACTTTTGCAGGGCGGCCAAAGGCGAGATGGCCAGGCGGAATGGTTTTTCCAGGCGGGACAAGACTGCCGGCACCAATAAAAGCGCCTTCGCCAATTTCGGCTCCGTCTAAAATGATTGAGCCCATGCCGATTAAGGCGTTCTTGCGGATAACAGCGCTATGAAGTGTAACCTGATGGCCTATCGTGGCGTCATCTTCAATGAGCAGCGTCTTGTTCGGGCTTTGATGGAGGCAGCTTAAATCCTGGATATTGACTCTGTTTCCGATTCTGGTCGGCGCAACATCTCCCCTTATGACAACAGAAAACCAAATGCTGGACTGTTCTCCGATCACGACATCACCGGTAATTGTTGCATTATCAGCTATAAAGGCTGTTGGGTGGATATCTGGCTTGTGTTCCTTATAAGGGTAGATCATAAGATTCATCCTTCTTTCTCTATTTAAATTTCGTATGAGGTGAAGAGCATGTGGACCTGGAAAGCAGACAGACCTGTTGCCGTGATTGTAATTATTCACGGGGCAAGTGAATATCACGGACGATATAAATGGCTGATTGAAATGTGGCGGTCCTCGGGTTATCACGTTGTCATGGGCGATTTGCCTGGACAGGGAACAACGACAAGAGCGAGAGGGCATATTCGCTCGTTTCAAGAATACATTGATGAAGTAGATGCTTGGATAGATAAAGCGCGAACTTTTGATCTGCCGGTTTTTCTTCTAGGTCACAGCATGGGCGGTCTGGTCGCGATTGAATGGATTAAACAGCAAAGAAATCCCAAGATTACGGGAATTATTTTATCATCACCGTGTCTCGGACTGCAAATTAAAGTGAATAAAGCGCTTGATCTTGCATCAAAAGGCCTGAATGTCATCGCTCCGTCACTTAAGGTTGATTCGGGATTATCAATTGATATGGCGACGCGCAATGAGGACGTCATCGAAGCTGACCAAAATGATTCGTTATACGTCAGGAAAGTTTCTGTCAGATGGTACAGAGAGCTTTTAAAGACAATTGAATCGGCAATGGTGCCGACAGAGGCATTTTTGAAAGTTCCGCTTCTTGTGATGCAAGCCGGTGATGACAAGCTTGTTGACAAAACGATGGTCATCAAGTGGTTTAATGGTGTTGCTTCTCATAATAAAGCATACAGAGAGTGGGAAGGGCTTTACCATGAGATCTTCAATGAACCCGAGAGAGAAGATGTCTTTAAAGCAGCAAGAGCGTTTACTGATCAATATATTTGAACTAGTAGGGGGTGCATGTGTTGACAGTACCGGAACATCCTTTTGGATTGATGGCAAAGGTATATCGAGATATTTTTCCGCTCGTTCATCAAGAGCTGGACATATGGAAGCAAAAATCAGAATCGATTCATAACAGTGAATTGAAAGCACAGGCAACCGCAAGTATTCGGGACAAAACGTTTCACTGTGAAGGCGGCGGCATACTGGCCTTATTGTCAGGCAGCCAAAAACAGAAATGTGTCGAGTTTATCATCGCGTATCAAACGATTAGTGATTATTTGGACAATCTGTGTGACCGCAGCACCTCGCTGGACCCGCAGGATTTTCGGATGCTCCATGCCTCAATGCAGGATGCACTGACAGTTGGGGCGGAACTGCAAAACTATTATCAATTCAGGGAAGAACAGGATGACAGCGGATATTTGCATGAACTGGTTAAAACGTGCCAGCGTGTTCTCGGCTCCATTGAGCACTATGACATGATTAAACCTTATCTGCTTGAACTGTGCGGCTATTATTGCGATTTGCAGGTGCATAAGCACGTTATTGAGCATGAGCGTGTTCCGCGGCTTGAAAAGTGGTTTACTCAATATGAATCAGAGCTGCCTGAGATGGAATGGTATGAATTTTCAGCCTGTGCAGGCTCAACGTTAGGCATTTTCTGTCTGGTTGCGTATTCGTTCCAGCCTGATTTCACAGAAAGCACCGCTAAAAAAATCCGCGACAGTTATTTTCCTTACATACAGGGCCTTCATATTCTTCTTGATTATTTGATTGATCAAGAGGAGGACTTGCTGGAAGGAGACTTGAATTTCTGCTCGTATTATCAGTCTCATGAAGAGATGATGAATCGGCTTGAACACTTTATCCATAAAGCTGACGAGCATTTACAAGGCATTCCGCATGAAAACTTCCATCGTTTAATCAATCGCGGCTTGCTTGGCGTTTATTTGTCAGATGATAAAGTGGCGGGCCAAAAGGAAATGGGCCGGCTCGCAAAGAAGCTGATCAAAGCCAGCGGAAAAACCTCCCTTTTCTTTTATATCAACGGCAGAGCCTACCGGAAATTTCAAAAAATGTCCTGGATGAAAAACTCAAAGAAAAAAGCTCAAATCATTTGCTGATCTGAGCTTTTTTTTCGATGGCGATAATAAATGGCGGGTCATTTTGCTGATTGATAAATCCGTATGATAATACACGGGCTGTTTGCTGGTCCAAGTCCCGGCAAAACTCGAGCACGTCGTTTTTTTCAGCTTTGCCTTCCGGGTGGCCATGATAGACGACGAGAACAATTAGACCTTCGTCTTTCATGATGCTGAGAAGCTGTTCAATGGCTTTGATCGTAGAACTGCCGTTTGTCGTAATTGATTTGTCCCCGCCTGGCAAATAGCCGAGGTTAAATACCGCGGCCGCCACTTTGCCATGTGTTTCAGGCGGGAGGGATTCAGCGATTTTATCATGGCTTTTGTGAAATAACGTTGTTCGCGCTCGATATATGTCACCAAGCCGTTCCTTTGTATTGGCCACGGCTGATTCTTGGATGTCGAATGCGTATACATGGCCGTTTTCACCAACAAGCTCCGCTAAAAACTGTGTATCATGTCCGTTGCCCATTGTCGCATCTACGACAATATCTCCTTCTCCCGCGGCCATTTTCAGCAGTTCTTTGCTGTAGGGAAGAATTTTCTTCAAAATCATAGCACTGATTCCTCCTCAAGCCGTTGAAAGAACTTTCCTTGATAGCTGCCTCGGTTTTCTAGCTCTTTATTAATGGCGCCAAGCACTTCCCATTTGTTGACGCTCCACATTGGCCCGATCATCAACTCAATCGGTCCGTCACCTGTAATGCGGTGGACGATCATTTCAGGCGGAATGATCTCAAGCTGATCGCACACGAGCTGCACATAATCATCTTGAGAAAGAAATTCTAGCTTTCCCTTTTCATATTGCTTGACCATCGGCGTGCCTTTCAGTAGGTGAAGCAGATGGATTTTAATGCCCTGGACATCCAAATCTGCGACGGCCTTTGCCGTTTCCATCATCATGTCCCGGTCTTCCAAAGGCAGCCCATTGATAATATGCGAGCAGACACGTATGCCGTGTTTTCTTAATTTATTGACGCCTTCCACATAGCAGTTAAAATCATGTGCGCGGTTGATCAGAAGTGCAGTCCGTTCATGAACTGTTTGAAGCCCAAGCTCAACCCACAAATAGGTGCGTTCATTCAGCTCTGCCAAGTAATCAACGACATCATCAGGCAGACAGTCCGGGCGTGTGGCGATCGAAATGCCGACCACATCATCTAAAGCGAGGACGGATTCGAATTTCTCACGAAGCACCTCAACCGGGGCGTGAGTGTTTGTGAAAGCCTGAAAATAAGCGATGTATTTGCCGTCCTTCCATTTTTCGTGCATGCGGTTTTTGATGTCGTGGAATTGCGTAATTAAATCATCGGCCCTGTTCCCGGCAAAATCGCCGGAGCCTGCTGCGCTGCAAAACGTACAGCCTCCGTGGGCTACGGTGCCGTCCCGATTTGGACAGTCAAAACCGCCGTCAAGCGCCACTTTAAACACCTTATGGCCGAAATGTTCTCTGAGATGATAATTCAATGTATGATAGCGTTTTTCCGTATTTGAATAAGGAAAAGGATTGTTCTGCATCACAATTCATGTGCCTCCTTGCGTACGATTGCATCCTAAAATTGTAGCACGCATTTCACAAGAGAACAAATGAATATCGACCATAAATTACTTTATTGAATAAAGTCAGATGAGGCTACAATATGAATGATGGATGAATTCCATTACCAAGAGGAGGGGTTACTGTGGCAACAAGACAATCAGTAGATGAACATCTCCAGCAATGTATGCAGGCCTATGATTATGCTGAAGAACAGCTGAAAATCGCTTCTAAACAAGAGCATTATAACGATCAAGAATATAGTGATGCACAAATGCAGCTAGAAGATGCGGTAAATGCCTTGAATAAACTATGGCTGTCGTCAAATGATCAGCAGAGAGAACAGCTGTACAGAATGAGACTTCAGCTTCAATCTTTGCAAAATAATATGATCCTGCAGCACCCTCTTGATGTGTAGGAAAACGGACCCTTTTAAAAGGGTCCGTTTTTTTGTAAAAAAAGGATTGACTTTGTGAGTCAAAGTATTTATTGTATTAAGTGTACTAATTGAAGTAATACACTATAGACACTAATATAAAATCATTTATATATTGACATTAAGGGAGGCAGTTATGAAACATAAAAAACGAAACAAACGTAACGTGCCAATGCTGATTGCGGCATCTGTGATCGCTTGTTCTTTTTTTCTTGTTCTTGTGATGATCGGTTTTGAATGGCAAAAAAGTATAATTGATCATTTTTATCTATAAAAGGTTCAGATCGTATAGAAAGTAGGGAAGTAAATGATTCAAATCGATCCAAGAAGCTCAACACCCATTTACGAACAAATTATTCAGCAAATGAAAGAGCTTTGTTTGAAAGGGATCATGAAGCCTGGTGATAAGCTTCCTTCTGTCAGAGAATTGGCAACGATCATTATTGCGAATCCGAATACTGTCAGCAAAGCGTATAAAGAACTTGAGCGAGAGGGGATTATTGAGACGCTGCGGGGCAGAGGGACCTATATATCGGAGAATGCAAAAACGACACTGGTTGAAGGGAAGATGACGATGATTAAAGAGCAACTCAAACAGCTCATCATCGATGCACACTATGCAGGGGTTGAGCTGGAAAAACTGCACGAATGGATAAAGGAAATCAGCGCTGATGTGAAGGGAGGCAAAAAAAATGATTGAACTACGGCAGCTGTCAAAAGCGATTGACGGCAATCAAGTATTAAAAGATGTTTCATTAACAATCGAAAAAGGAGAAATCTTTGGATTGCTTGGACGCAACGGATCAGGGAAAACGACGATGCTTCGCTTAATCCAGCAAATCATTTTCGCTGACAGCGGAACGATTTTATTTGACGGCGTAGAAATCAAAAAGCACCCGAAGGTCAAACAAAATATCATCTACATGCCTGTTCAAAATCCTTTTTACGACAAGTATACATACAAGCAGCTTGTTGATATCCTGAGAAGAATATATCCGAAATTTGATGTCACGTACGCGAATGAGCTGATGAACAGATACGAAATTCCGGAAACGAAAAAATACCGTGAGCTGTCGACAGGCTTGAAAAAACAGCTGTCGCTCGTTCTGTCGTTTGCGGCGAGACCGGCGCTGATCCTCCTTGATGAGCCGACGGATGGTATTGATGCGGTAACTAGACATGATGTGCTGCAGCTGATGGTCGATGAAGTGGCAGAGCGTGATACGAGTATCCTGATTACGTCCCACCGGCTTGAAGACATAGAGCGGATGTGCAACCGAATTGGCTTTCTTGAAGATAACAGGCTGACCAACGTCATGGATCTTGATGAGTTAAAAGAAGAATACATTAAAATTCAAATGGCCTTCGATACAGATGTCAATTTGGCCATCAGAGAGCAAAACATTCCGATGCTCGATCAGGCCGGCGTGTTTTACACAGTGCTGATTCCGAAAAGCGATGAGGAGAAAAAGAGCTTTTTGAGAGAGCTGAAGCCAAAAGTATGGAATGAGCTTCCTGTCAACTTGGAAGAAGTGTTCATTGCGAAGTTTGGAGGGAAGCGGAGATGGTAGACCGAGGTCTCCTCTATCGAGAGTGGAAGCAGAATCAAGTGGTGATTTTGCTAAGTATTGCGTTTTTAGTGCTGGCAAATCCGCTCTCTATTGTGAATACGTATTTGTCTTATCAAGGATGTCTGGCTCATCAAGACCCGCAATATTGTGATTTTATTGTCAATTATAGAGTAAGCAATCTGATAGATATCAACTGGGTGCCGGGTGTCATTTTGGCGGTCAGCTTCATGGGAATGGAACGTTCGAAAGGCGCGATGGATTTTATATTGAGCCTCCCGTATAACAGAAGCCAAATTTTTCAGACGAAATTTTGGTTAGGCGGTTTTGTGATTGTGCTGTCGCAATTGATTGGCTTTTTACTCGCATGGCTGCTGATTGTTGTCTATAACCCTGAACACGTCTACTTTTTTGAGCACAGCAGCGTTGGAGTAATTGTGATTAGTTTTATGGCTTTTTCACTGGTGATGGCCGCCGGAGCTTTAACTGGAAATGCTTTTGCCCAGCTGTTAACGGCGTTTTCTGCAGCTATATTGCCGTATTTAATTATTGCATTGCCGGTTGGAAACCTTGAAGTTGTTTTTGGTGTGAATATATGGGAAATGTTCCCTTCCCCTGAGAGTTATTTCTCTCTGGCAAGCAATTTATCGAACCTAGTACCGATTAGTTACGTTGTAAATGAATGGATGACTAACAGTAAATATCTTTTATTGATTCCAGCCGTAATGAGCATTCTATTTTACTTGATTGGTTTGATAAGCTTCAAAAAGCATCCAAGTGAACGAAACGGACACTTTTTCTTATGGAACAGATTAGACCGTCCGGTGCAAATTCTGGTTATGGCTTTCGGCATCCTTGGATTTGGTTTATTTGGATACTATACCGGACATTCCATTATTGGTTATATTTTGGGTATGATCATTGGGGCAGTGGCTGGATTCTTTGTGAGCTACTTCTCTATTTATAAGAAAACAAAAGTGTAAGAAATGCCTTAGGTTTGGAGGGAAGTGAGTTGCCGGATTCCGGACTGCTTTACAAAGAGTGGCGGCAGAATAAAGTCGCCTTAGTTATCACCATTTTGGTTTTTATATTAGGTAATCCATTATCAATTTTAAATATGTATCTCATCTATCAAGGCTGTGTCACTGGAAAAGAAAATTGGGTCGGCCCCTGCGTATTCAGCGTTGATTATTTAAACAGCTCATTTATCTCATTGTTTTGGATTTGGGGAGTCGTTTTGGCGGTCAGCCAGCTAGGGATTGAACGAAGCAAGGGCTTTTTTGATTTTACATTAAGCCTTCCTTATACACGAGGGCAGATATTTAACGCGAAGTTCTTTACTAGCGGAATGGTGATTGTGATCCCGCAGCTCATAGGTTATGTTTTATCTGTTTTACTGATTTTGTTTTTGAAGCCTGATCAGGCCGTTTATTTTCACAATTACAGCTTGGGAATGATTATTGTTAGCATGCTGGCTTATTCTTTGGTTATGGCCGGAGGAGCTTTGACAGGCAATAGTTTCGCACAGCTTCTAGTCTCATTTACCGTGGCCATTTCGCCGTTTTTACTCATCAGCCTGCCTGCGATCAACCTGGAGATCCTTTTTGGCGGATCAATCGATTTTATCCATGGTCCAGTACCCAAATGGGTGCAGTATTTCATTCCGATAATTTATATAGACTCGAAATGGGCTGAGAATTCACCATATTATTTAGTGATTCCGGCTATCATGACTATCATTTTCTACATCATCGGCTATATTAGTTTTGTCAAACTATCTAATGAAAGAAACGGGTACTTCTTCTTATGGAAGCCGCTTGACCGTCCGGTGCAGATGATCGTGATTATCATAGGAATCATGGGCTTCGGCTACTTTGGATTTTCTGCCAGCGAAAGCTTTGCAGGCTATCTCATTGGCATGGCTGCCGGCGCGGTAATCGGTTTCTTGATTAGTTATTTTGCGATTTATAAAAAAACAAAACTTTTGTAAGGGAGAGAGAACATATGATAGATGTTCAGCATATCGACCATTCTTTCACGATCGGAAAAAAGGGCCGTGAGAATGAAGTTCCAGTATTGAAGGATGTTTCATTACGTGTGGCGAAAGGTGAGATCGCCTGTATTGTCGGGCGAAGCGGCTCAGGGAAATCAACGCTTTTGAATTTGATTTCCGGCTACATATCGCCGACAAAAGGGCGGATTGTCATTAATGGCACTGATGTTACGGGGTTTAATGAAAAGGAATGGGCGCAATTTCGGCTTGATCATTTCGGGTTTATTTTCCAAAGCTTTCAGCTCATCCCGGGTTTAACGACGTATGAGAATGTGGAAATGCCGCTGGCGTTAAAAGGAATCAAGCCCTCTGAGCGGAAGCAAAAGGTGCAAGACATGCTGAAACGCGTCGGTCTGGAAAACCACGCCGCTCATTATCCGAATGAACTGTCAGGCGGCCAGCAGCAGCGTGTCAGTATTGCTCGAGCGTTGATTTTAAATCCTTCGATTATCTTAGCGGATGAGCCGACGGGAAGCCTTGATTCAGAAACGGAACATGAAGTGCTGGAATTGATCCAGCAGCTGAATCGTGAGCGTGGCATTACATTTGTGATCATTACTCACGATGATGAAGTCGCTTCTATCGGACATTCAAAATTTCAGCTTCATGATGGTGTGCTAAAAGGAGGAATTACCGTTGAGGTTTAAGGATCAGGTTCATTTTATCAGAAGAAATATGAAGAAAAACAGACTTCGCGTCTTTATGACGATTCTTGCGACAACAATGGCGTGTGCGTTTTTGGTTGTGCTGTCGTCCGTTGGATTTGGGATTCAAAAGACAATTACAGATATGACAATGAGCCAGCAGATTGTAACGAAAGTCAGTGTAATGGGCAAGGAAGGAGACAAGCCTATTAAAAAAGCTGATTTAGAGAAGTATGATCACGTAAGGTCAGTTGTAGAAAGAACGCAAGTGTATGAACCAAACAAAGCTACTTTAGGCAATCGTACAAATGAAAGCTCAAATCTCATTTTTACTAATATGAATGATGAATTAAAGGCCAATATGGAATTGGAAAAGGGAAGAGTCGCAAAGTCAGAAAATGAAATCGTAGTAGGATACGACTTCGCAAAGAGATTATTGACGAAAAAAGAATCGGAAGAATATAACAAAAAAATCGAAGAAGCAAAAGGAAATCCAGAAGATATAAAAGAACCAAAGGGCTATACGAAAGATATTCTGAACAAAACAATAGAACTAAGTGTATCGAAGACAGATCCTAAAACAGGGGATGTTACAAAAACAAAAACATATGACTTTAAAATTGTCGGTATTACAAAAAAACCATCTCAAGACTGGATGGAGGACTCAAACATTTTTATCAGTGATCAATTCAAAAAAGATTTTTCGGAATTCTTAGATTTCAAAGGCGGAAATGTTGAAACGAACATTGGTGTTTTTGCTGATAAGTTTGAGAATGTGGAACAGCTGACAAATGATCTAACAGATGACGGTTACTATGTCACATCAGTGACTACCGAACTTGAGGGAGCCAATACCTTCTTCATGGTCTTCAAAATCGGACTGATCTTTGTCGGATGTATCGCAGTTATCATTTCAGCGATCGGCATTTTTAACACGATGACGATGGCGGTGACAGAGAGAACGCAAGAGATCGGCATTATGAAAGCGATTGGGGCGAGCCCGTCAATTATTCGCCGAATGTTCTTGATGGAAAGCGCGTATATCGGAATTTTAGGCTGTGTGATTGGGATTATCATTTCTTACGGCGTGAGCTACCTTGTCAACCTGGCCGTTCCGATGATTCTTGCGGCCACAAGCGGAAGCGATGCGGGCGACTTGAATTACACATTCTCCTACATCCCGGCGAGTCTTGTGATCATTGCCGTTGTGATTTGCGGAGGGGTCGCAGTCATTTCCGGAATGAACCCGGCGAGAAAAGCAACAAAAACCAACGTGCTGACAGCGTTGAGAAGAGAACTATAATGCGAACCAGCCGGCTGAGACAGCCGGCTTTTTCTATAGCACATGATAGCGTTTTGCTATACACTTGATAAAAAAGGAAAAAGTGCGGTGAGTTGATTGTTTAAACTTTTGCTGATTGAAGATGATGAATCGCTGTTTCATGAAATCAAGGATCGTTTAACGGGATGGTCCTATGATGTATACGGCATTCAGGATTTCAGTCAGGTGCTGCAGGAATTTGCGGCGGTTAATCCTGATTGTGTCATTATTGATGTACAGCTGCCTAAATTTGACGGCTTTCATTGGTGCCGGCAGATCCGCTCCCGGTCTAATGTTCCGATTCTCTTTTTATCCTCCCGGGATCATCCTGCTGATATGGTGATGTCCATGCAGCTCGGGGCAGATGACTTTATCCAAAAGCCATTTCATTTTGATGTGCTGATTGCGAAAATCCAAGCGATGTTCCGGCGTGTGCACCATTATAATACGGAGCCGAGTACGATTAAAACGTGGTGCGGCGCTGCTGTAGACGCGGAGCAGAACCTCGTCAGCAATGACAAAGGATCTGTTGAACTGACCAAAAATGAGATGTTCATTCTTAAACAACTAATAGAGCAAAAAAACAAGATCGTCAGCCGGGAAGAGCTGATCAGAAGCTTGTGGAACGATGAGCGTTTTGTTAGTGATAATACGCTGACCGTCAATGTCAATCGCCTGCGAAAAAAACTGGAGGTCCTGCAGCTAGGTGCATATATCGAGACAAAGGTGGGCCAGGGCTACATCGCGAAGGAAGAGGACAAGTTCTATGATTAAAGCATTCCTTATCGAAAGGCGGAGCTGGATTGCCGCGTTTTTGTTTCAGCAGGCTTTGATGCTGTTCATTGCTTTTGTCGATCCTTCCATATCATTTGGAAATGTGCTTTATATGGTGTATTTGTGCATCTTGTTTTTTGTTATATTCCTTTGGTTCCGCTATCGGAAAGAAACCGCGTTTTATAAAAGCCTGAAAACATGGGAAAACAATCTCGATGTGACTGCCATAAATGAACCGGAAACGCCATTTGAAGCAATCGTTGACAGAAGCATTGCCGGGCAAACGAAACACTTGAAGCAGACTGCAACACAGCATCGCTTAGCATTGGAAAAGGAAAAAGATGAACTGATGGCATGGATTCATGAGGTCAAAACCCCATTAACAGCAATGCATTTAATCATTGACAGAATGGAAGAAAAAGCTTTGAAATCCCAGCTGTCATATGAATGGCTGCGTATTCACCTGCTTCTTGATCAACAGCTTCATCAAAAACGCATTTCATTTATTGAAAACGATCTGTCAGTAGAATTCATTCAGCTTCAGCCTTTGATCTTTAAAGAAATCAAAGATTTACAATCGTGGTGTATCCAAAAAGGGATCGGTTTTGACATACAGCTCGAGGCCAAAGAAGTGCTGAGTGATGCAAAATGGCTGGCGTTTATCATCAGGCAGCTGCTGACAAATGCGGTGAAATACAGCGAAGCCTCTGAAATTGAGATCAAAAGCTTTCAAAAAGGGGAACAGACGAAGCTCCAAGTGAAAGACTGTGGCAGGGGCATTGATCCAAAAGATGTACCGCGTATTTTTGATAAAGGGTTCACATCCACAACAGATCACCATAATCAAGCGTCCACTGGCATGGGGCTGTACTTGGTGAAAAAAGCAGCGGCGCCGTTATTGATTCATGTTGATGTTGAGTCGGAGTTCGGTGCGGGGACAGTTTTTACATTAACCTTTCCGAAACGGAATCAATTTGAACGGGTCATAAGCGTGTGACGAAAATGTCACATGCTTTTCTTTTTTGTTCGCCGTATCGAAGGAAAAGCGCGGCATTCCTTTTTATAATGAGATTATCCAATATAAAGGAGACTGCGTAAATGGTGATTTTAGAAGCGAATAAAATTCGAAAAAGTTATGGAAACAAGCTGAATAAACAGGAAGTGCTGAAGGGCATTGATCTTCACATTGAAAAGGGCGAATTCGTCAGTATTATGGGTGCTTCCGGGTCAGGAAAAACCACTTTGCTTAATGTACTGTCCTCAATCGATCAGGTCAGTCACGGAACCATTCATATTAATGGAAATGACATGACAGCTATGAAGGAAAAGCAGCTGGCTGAATTTAGAAAACAGCATTTAGGCTTTATCTTTCAGGATTACAATTTGTTAGACACATTGACAGTGAAAGAGAATATCCTTCTGCCTTTATCGATCACGAAACTATCAAAAAAGGAAGCCAATCGCAAGTTTGAGGAAGTTGCAAAGGAACTGGGAATATATGAATTGCGGGATAAGTACCCGAATGAAATTTCCGGCGGCCAGAAGCAGAGAACATCCGCCGGAAGAGCGTTTATTCATGACCCGAGCATTATTTTCGCTGATGAACCGACCGGCGCGCTTGATTCGAAATCGGCCTCTGATCTATTAAATAAGCTGAGCCAGCTCAATCAAAAACGAAACGCCACGATTATTATGGTTACCCATGATCCCGTCGCAGCCAGCTACTGCGGCAGAGTCATTTTTATTAAGGACGGGCAAATGTATACACAGCTGAATAAAGGGGGCCAGGACAGGCAGACGTTTTTCCAGGATATTATGAAAACGCAAGGCGTGTTAGGCGGGGTGCAGCATGAACATTAATCAGCTCATCCTGCGAAATTTGAAAAAGAATCTTCGTAATTACTATCTGTATGTGTTTGCGCTCATCTTTAGCGTGGCGCTTTATTTCGCCTTTGTCACGCTGCAGTATGACCCAGCAATTAACGAAGTGAAGGCTTCGATCAAGGGAGCTGCGGCTATTAAAACCGCTTCGATTTTGCTTGTGGCTGTAGTGGCGATCTTCATTTTATATGCCAATACGATTTTTATTAAGAGACGGAGTAAAGAAATCGGGCTGTTTCAATTGATTGGAATGACGAAGCATAAAATTTTCCGCATCTTAAGTGCAGAAAATGTCATGCTGTATTTCGGTTCATTAGCGATCGGGGTAGCGGCCGGGTTTTCGATATCGAAGCTTGTCTTGATGATTCTGTTCAAAATTGTCGATGTCAAAGCGGATGCGAAACTGCATTTTTCTGAGCAGGCCTTGGTCCAAACGGTCATTGTGTTCTGCGGCATTTACCTTTTGATCATGATCATGAATTATACGTTTATCAAAAAACAGAGTATTTTATCTTTGTTTAAAGTAACGTCCTCCACTGAAGACAAAGTAAAGAAAATATCATTTTTCCAAATGATAATCGGCGCTTTAGGCATCGTGTTGATTTTGACAGGATACTATGTGTCTTCTGAGCTGTTTGGCGGAAAATTTAAGACCATTAATGAACTGTTTGTTGCGATGAGCTTCATTCTGGGGAGCGTCATTATCGGGACGTTTTTGTTTTATAAAGGATCAGTTACGTTTATCTCGAATATCATTCGAAAAAGCAAGGGCGGCTACTTAAATATTTCTGAGGTCCTGTCACTGTCATCAATCATGTTCAGAATGAAATCGAATGCTCTGCTGCTGACGATTATTACAACCGTTTCAGCACTTGCGATCGGGCTGTTATCTCTTGCATATATCTCGTATTACTCGTCAGAAAAGACCGCTGAACAAAATGTAGCGGCTGATTTTTCATTCATGAATGAGAAAGATGCCAAGTTATTTGAAAACAGATTGAGGGAAAGCAACATCTCGTTTGTAAAAAAGGCAACACCTGTCCTGCAAGCAAATGTTGACATTGCAAATATCATGGATGGAACTCCGAAAGAGATGCAGGGCGATCCCAGCAATATGCAGCTTGCTGTTGTTAGCGACAAAGATGTAAAAGGAGTCGATGTGGCGGCTGGAGAAGCCGTTTTCTCAGGATACACCGACTTGCTGCAAAAAATAATGGTTTTCAAGGACTCTGGTGTTATTAAAATAAAAAGCAAACATGAGACGCAGCCATTAAAATATAAAGGATTAAGAGAAGAGTTTCTTGTATCCTACACGTTTACAAGCGGGGGCATGCCCGCTGTCATTGTGGATGACAGCCTGTTTCAACAGCTGAACAAGGATAAGGACCCCCGCATTCAGCTGGCGCAATCTACATTTATCGGCGTCAATGTGAAACATGACGATCAAATGGAAAAAGCAAATGAGCTTTTTCAACAGGTGAACAAGAAAAACGAGCATTTATCAAGACTGGATACAAGCGCTGCGCAAAAATCACTGTTTGGTATGGTGATGTTCATCGTCGGCTTCTTAGGGTTAACGTTCCTGATTACATCAGGTTGTATCCTTTATTTTAAACAAATGGGTGAAAGTGAAGATGAAAAACCGAGCTATACGATTTTAAGAAAACTCGGTTTTACGCAGGGCGACCTAATAAAGGGAATACGCATCAAACAAATGTACAACTTCGGCATTCCGCTCGTTGTCGGCCTCTTCCACAGTTACTTTGCCGTCCAATCCGGCTGGTTCTTATTCGGATCAGAGGTATGGGCGCCTATGATTATGGTGATGGTGTTATATACTGCGCTCTACTCCATTTTTGGTTTTCTGTCAGTTCTTTATTATAAGAAGGTCATTAAATCGTCGTTGTGAAACAGAAAAAGCTCCAGACATTCTGGAGCTTTTTGTTTATCGTTTTGGCGCCCTATAACCGGCGGCTTCAGCTTCTTCAACTGAGCAAAACATTTCAGCCGGATCGGTTGTCCGGTCATAGTATGTACTGCCTGGCGTGTGGTAGATGCCGTTTTTGCTTCCTTTGATATTACAGCCTTCTGCTTTGTCAGCTGTTTTGGTTTCATCACTTTTACTCGTATTGTTTGAAGAACTTCCAGTGTCTTCATGAGAACTGGCGGTTTGGCTTTCCGTCTCTTTTAATTGATTTTCAAGCTTTGTTTTATCTTGTCGGAGTGTTTCATTTTCAGCCTTTGCCGTTTTTGCATCTTCTTTGAGCTGCTTTTGATTTTCTTGAAGCTCTTTAATCTCAGCTTTTAATGATTTCTGAGTCTTTTTTAGATCGCTATTTTCGTTTTTAAGCTTCTCAAGCTTGTCTTGATCTTCTTTGTTGTCTATTAATTTCTTTGCTTCAGAGCTGACAGATTTATATTCTTTCTCAAGTTCTTCATGCTCTTTTGTGAGGTTTTTATATTCGGCGTTTAGCGCTGAATATTTTTTCTCGGCATTTGCTGCGGAAGTGTCAGGTTCTGCCAATGCTGCCCCGGTAAAGAGCAGCACAAGGCCTCCAATGAAAAGCGGCCAAAAAAGTCTCTTGGAGAAACGTTTTTCCTTTTTCAGTACATATCTGACAAAGTGATATAATCTATAGCCCAGTGCAATGAGACATGCCAGAAAACCTAAGAATGCTAATACCATTTCCATAATATGACCCCTTTTTCTATTTATTTTACATTTTTCAAACAATATTTGTTAGATTTTTTCACGCTCATCAGTTGAAAAATGTGAGAGAGATAGATAGAATGAATGTGCTATGATAACTGGATTCGTACGGAGCCGTTTTAGGTTTCGTTTTTTTCATGAGCTTTTTTAGGTAAGAAAGGGGGATAAGTATGCCGCGTGCTCTTAAAATTTTAGTCATTGGAATGTTTATCAATGTGACGGGTGCTTCTTTTTTATGGCCGCTGAATACGATTTATATCCATAATCATTTAGGAAAGTCGTTAACGGTAGCCGGACTTGTCCTGATGCTGAACTCCGGCGCCAGTGTGGCTGGTAATTTATGCGGAGGTTTTTTGTTTGATAAAATCGGCGGTTTTAAATCGATTATGCTTGGGATAGCCATTACGTTAGCAAGCCTGATGGGCCTTGTCTTTTTTCATGATTGGCCGACCTATATTGTGCTGCTGACGATTGTGGGCTTTGGCTCCGGTGTAGTTTTTCCGGCCAGCTACGCAATGGCGGGATCGGTATGGCCTGAAGGGGGAAGGAAGGCATTTAATGCGATATATGTCGCGCAAAACGCGGGTGTGGCCGTCGGTTCAGCACTTGGCGGTGTCGTGGCATCTTTCTCGTTTTCATATGTATTTTTGGCAAATGCCGTATTGTATCTGATCTTTTTCTTTGTTGTATATTTCGGATTTCGAAATATTCAGACGGGCGATGCATCCCAAACATCCGTGCTTGATTATGATGCTGTGAACAGCAAAGCAAAATTTGCCGCATTGATCATTTTAAGCGGAGGCTATGTACTCGGATGGCTGGCTTATTCTCAGTGGTCAACCACAATTGCTTCGTACACACAAAGCATTGGAATATCTCTTTCCTTATACAGCGTGCTGTGGACAGTTAACGGAATTCTCATTGTGCTCGGCCAGCCGCTCGTCAGTTTTGTGGTGAAAAAATGGGCCGAGTCGCTAAAAGCGCAAATGGTCATCGGCTTTATCATTTTTATTGTGTCTTTCAGCATGCTGCTGACTGCAAAGCAATTTCCGATGTTTCTCGCTGCGATGGTGATCCTGACGATCGGAGAAATGCTTGTTTGGCCTGCTGTGCCGACAATTGCCAATCAGCTCGCCCCTAAAGGGAAAGAAGGCTTTTATCAAGGCTTTGTCAACAGTGCGGCGACAGGCGGCAGAATGATTGGTCCCCTGTTCGGAGGAGTGCTTGTCGATCATTACGGCATTAAGGCCCTTGTTTTATCTCTGTTGGTATTGCTGCTGATCAGTATTGCCACAACGCTTCTATATGACAAACGGATAAAATCAGCTAAAGAAACAAATAAGCAGGCATCAATCTCTTCATAATAAAAGATCCCGCCGAATGAGCGGGATCTTTCAGCGTGTCGACAAACCCTCGCATTCGTTGTCAGGCCTGCGCTTCGGTGCTCACGAATTAGAACATTCGCTCCGCTCCTATGCTCGTCCTTCCTAGACTTCAAGGGTTTTCAATCACGCTGAAAAGATGACAAAATCCTAAAATGAAAACCATTTTAGGATTTTGTCAACAATCTGAAAGATCCCGCCGGATGAGCGGGATCTTTTTACATAATCGGAAGCACTTTAACGGCATCCTTTACATTTGAAAATGTTTTCAGCGACGAAAAATTGGCATCCAATTTATTCATTTTCATGGCCAATTCAGGCTTAATGCCGGTAATGATTAACTCAGTTCCAGTCAATTTCAGCAAATGGCTCAGCTTGAAAATTTGGTCGGCCGTTTGTTCGTTCACTTGGGCCAATCCGGATAAATCAATGATCAAATAATCATCTTTGGATGTTGATAAGATATTCGTCAATGTGCAAACAATGGAATTAAATCGCTCCTCTGTCAGGTTTCCGACTAGCGGAAGAGCTGAAATGCCATTGCGAATCGGGACTATAGGAGTTGAAAGTGCAGTAATTTCCGTGAGGGAATCCTCGAGAAGCTTTTCATACTCTTTTTGCTTGGTGATGTCTTTCTGAATTCCGACAAAATACGTTTTATCCTCTATTTCCATTGGATCAATATTTAATTCATTCCAGAACATCGTTCCGTCTTTTTTGTAGTTTTGGATCTGAACGGTGACCGGTTCTTTATTTTGTAAAGCGGTTCTGATGTTGTCCACTTCTGCAGGACCTGTGTGTTTCCCCTGTAAGAAGCGGCAGTTCTTTCCTAAAATTTCCTCGGTTTCGTAGCCGGTCATTTGAACAAAGCCTTGATTTACGTAGACAATAGGATTATCTTCAAGTGCGGGATCTGTAATTACCACACCGACTCGCACGTGATCAAGCGCTTTTTTGATGACTTCCAGCTGTCCTGGTATCCCAAATGATTGAAAACTAGCCATATAAATCCCCCTTAGGCCGTCAGCTTGCTATGCGAAAGCCTGATATTCCCCTTTTTTAAAATGAATTCTACAGTAACCGTAGCACAACACATGTTCTGATTCAAGCAAGTGCAGTTTGTTGTTTGTCATTAGGGCTTGTCCTCGTATACACTAAAAATAAGAACAGAATATGAACATATGAACGGAAAGGTTTTCTACATGCTAAATAGGTGACTAGGTAAATGTCACTGGGTGAAAAATGAATCCAATGCATCAAGCTTACCGATCATGTGTTCACATATAATGGAAGAAACAAGCTTTTTACAGATTTGCCGGTATGTAGATATCGAAAATCATCGGAATCGTTTAAGGGGGCTGGATGGCCTGAAGTCGCTTTACGAAATAAGGGCTTTAGGAAGGTGATGATGAAGATGCTGCATCAGGTACTTATTGCTTGTGTAATTGGAGGAATCATGGGGATTCTCGGTCATGTGAAAAAGAGAGGCAGACTGGAGAAGCCCAGAATGACGAAGCGGTTTATCTACCTTGGATTTTTGGAAGATTGGTTTATCGGAATGACAGCTTCCATTTTACTTGTATTATCCGCTGACCCCGATTCAGGAATTCAACTTGTCATCTTATCCATTATCTCAGGCTACGGCGGTGAAGCTGTTCTCAGAAGTTTTGACTTTGTGAGAGAACTGAACAGCGGCGGCGAACCGGCCGAGTCCAAACGTCAAACCAAAACTCCACCCGAATAATTGTCCTCAATCTTCGCCCGTTCAGGGTACATTCCCATTGTATACAAACCTGCTTGCACTTATGAACAGAATTCTATAAAATACAGTTAGATTACGGTTGCGATAAGAACAATGAAGAGGAGCAGTAAGAAACAGATATTGTTGCAGAGAGTTGACGGCTGGTGAAAGTCAATCAAGTTTGTTTCCGAACTCACCTCAGAGTTGCAGCGGTGAAAAGCCGCTGACGCATAACTGCGTTAAAAGTATCAAGTGAGTGCGGCGTATGCCGCGCTAACGAGGGTGGTACCGCGGGAAAACGAAAGTCTCTCGTCCCTTTTTGGGATGAGGGAGTTTTTTTTAGTTTGGGAATATTCTGAATATAATCCTCTCCTTCCCGTCAATACTTGAACCATACACGCCGTATTCAATCAGAAGGAGGTTTTTACTTTGAGTTTTCAGCACAAAGAGATAGAAAAGAAATGGCAAACATATTGGCTTGAAAACAAAACATTTGCCACTCTTGATAATAATGAAAAACAAAAATTTTACGCGCTGGACATGTTTCCTTATCCGTCTGGAGCTGGGTTGCACGTCGGCCATCCTGAAGGATACACAGCTACGGATATTCTGTCCCGCATGAAGCGCATGCAGGGCTATGATGTCCTTCATCCAATGGGCTGGGACGCATTCGGCCTGCCAGCTGAACAATACGCCCTTGACACAGGGAACGACCCTGCTGTGTTTACGAAGCAGAATATTGATAACTTCCGCCGCCAAATTCAAGCGCTTGGCTTCTCATATGACTGGGATCGCGAAATCAATACGACTGACCCTGAATACTATAAATGGACGCAATGGATTTTCTTAAAGCTATACGAAAAAGGCCTTGCTTACGTTGACGAAGTGCCTGTAAACTGGTGCCCTGCGCTCGGTACTGTTCTTGCCAACGAAGAAGTCATTGACGGCAAGAGCGAACGCGGCGGCCATCCGGTAGAGAGACGCCCAATGAAGCAGTGGATGCTGAAAATCACCGCTTATGCGGACAGGCTCCTTGAGGATTTGGAAGAGCTTGATTGGCCGGAAAGCATTAAAGATATGCAGCGCAACTGGATCGGCCGTTCGGAAGGCGCTCACGTTCATTTTGCTATAGATGGACATGATGATTCCTTTACGGTGTTTACAACAAGACCAGATACGCTGTTTGGCGCTACATACACTGTCCTTGCCCCGGAACACGCATTGGTGGAAAACATCACAACGGCTGAGCAAAAAGAAGCTGTTGAAGCTTATATCAAAGAAATTCAATCAAAGAGTGACCTTGAACGCACAGATCTTGCGAAAACAAAGACAGGCGTATTCACAGGAGCGTATGCGATCAATCCTGTAAACGGAGAAAAACTGCCGATTTGGATTGCGGATTATGTTCTTGCATCATACGGAACAGGTGCTGTCATGGCAGTTCCAGGCCACGACGAGCGTGATTTTGAATTCGCCAAAACATTTGGCCTTCCGGTGAAGGAAGTCGTAAAAGGCGGGAACGTTGAGGAAGCAGCTTATACTGGCGACGGCGAGCACGTGAACTCTGATTTCCTGAACGGCCTTCACAAACAGGAAGCGATTGAGAAAGTGATCGCTTGGCTGGAAGAAACGAAAAACGGTGAGAAGAAAGTGACGTACCGTCTTCGTGACTGGCTCTTCAGCCGCCAGCGTTATTGGGGCGAGCCGATTCCGGTCATTCATTGGGAAGACGGAACGTCAACAGCTGTCCCGGAAGAGGAGCTGCCGCTGATTTTGCCGAAAACGGATGAAATCAAACCGAGCGGAACGGGCGAATCACCGCTTGCGAACATTAAAGAGTGGGTGGAAGTCACAGACCCTGAGACAGGGAAAAAAGGAAGAAGAGAAACGAATACAATGCCGCAATGGGCGGGAAGCTGCTGGTATTTCTTGCGCTATATTGATCCGCACAATCCGGAGCAGCTGGCATCACCAGAAAAATTGGAAAAATGGCTTCCGGTCGATATGTATATAGGCGGTGCAGAGCATGCCGTGCTTCACCTTCTGTATGCCCGCTTCTGGCATAAGTTCCTTTATGATATCGGCGTAGTGCCTACGAAAGAACCGTTCCAAAAGCTGTACAACCAAGGAATGATTCTCGGCGAAAATAACGAAAAAATGAGTAAATCTAAAGGGAACGTTGTCAACCCTGACGAAATCGTGTCCTCTCACGGTGCTGATACGCTGAGATTGTACGAAATGTTCATGGGACCTCTTGATGCTTCAATCGCCTGGTCTGAATCAGGATTAGACGGTGCGCGCCGTTTCCTTGACCGTGTATGGCGCCTATTTATTGAAGACAGCGGTGAGCTTAATGGCAAAATCGTTGAAGGCGCGGGTGAAACATTGGAGCGCGTCTATCATGAAACAGTCATGAAAGTCACAGACCATTATGAAGGCCTTCGTTTCAACACGGGTATTTCCCAGCTGATGGTCTTTATTAATGAAGCTTATAAAGCAACAGAACTTCCGAAAGAATATATGGAAGGCTTCGTGAAGCTTCTTTCTCCTATCGCGCCACACTTAGCGGAAGAGCTTTGGGAGAAGCTTGGCCATTCCGGCACAATTGCCTACGAAGCTTGGCCTGTATATGATGAAACAAAACTTGTGGATGATGAAGTTGAAATCGTTGTTCAGCTGAACGGAAAAGTAAAAGCGAAATTACAGGTTCCTGCCGATGCAACGAAAGAACAGCTGGAACAGCTTGCTCAAGCAGATGAAAAGGTCAAAGAGCAGCTTGAAGGCAAAACGATTCGGAAAATCATCGCGGTGCCTGGCAAGCTTGTCAATATTGTGGCAAACTAAGCCTAGAAAAAATCCCCTTTGCCAAAAGGGGATTTTTTTCATCAGTCTCAGAATAGCAATCGTTCAGCTGACTTTGATATACTGAACATGATCACTGTGAATAGGAGTGTTTTCTTTGGAAATAAAAGAAATCAGCACAGCCGCTTTGAAAGAAAAAATTGAGGCGGACGAAGAATTATATTTAATTGATGTCAGAGAAGATGAAGAGGTAGCGGAAGGCATGATCCCGCAAGCCGTTCATATTCGCATGGGGGATATTCCTGAAAAAATGGAAAGCCTTGATAAAGACAAAGAGTACGTATTTATCTGCCGCTCAGGAATGCGCAGCATGAACGTCTGCAAGTACCTGGATGAGCAAGGCTTTAAAACAGTCAATGTTGAAGGCGGCATGATGGCATGGGAAGGCGAAACAAAACCAAAAAACTAGGGGAGAGCGGTCCCCTAGTTTTTATTTGTATTCCGGAAGCCAATCGCCGTGTGCTGCAAATAAATCGTCACACATGGAGATGATGTCCTTCATGGAAAGCTCCGCACTTGTATGCGGATCAAGCATTGCAGCTTGGTAAACCGCTTCTTTTTTCCGTGTGACAGCCGCTTCGATTGTCATCAGCTGTGTATTAATATTCGTGCGGTTTAAGGCGGCAAGCTGCTCAGGCAGTTCTCCGGCGAAGCACGGTGTAATTTTTTTTCTGTCGGCGACGCATGTCACTTCCACAACCGCTTTTGAAGGAAGGTTGGTGATCAGCCCTGTATTCAAGACGTTTCCTCCGAAGGTGAATGGTTCGTTTGTTTCCATTGCTTCTATAATTCTTGAACCATATTCCTTTGAGCGTTCGTGCGTAAGGTTTTTATTGTTGACGATGTCATCCCGCATTTTCTCCCAATTTTCAATCTGCTTGACGCACCTTCTCGGATATTCGTCGAGCGGGATTTGCAGCTCGCTGATCAATTCAGGGTAATTCCGTTTAATAAAGTATGGGTGATACTCTGCGTTATGTTCGGACGATTCCGTGACATAATAGCCGAACTTATCCATTAATTCAAACCGCACCATATCATGATGCTTTGTTTTTTGTTTTTCTTTCGCTCTCCTTTTGATTTCTGGATATAAATCTGTGCCGTCTTTTTTGACTTCCAAAAGCCAAGCCATATGATTGATTCCTGCGATGCGTTCCTCAATTCCGTCATGCTCCATTCCGAGAGCTTTAAATAAATCCTTCGTGCACACTTGAACACTGTGGCAGAGCCCGATTGTTTTGATATTGGTATAGCGGAGCATGGCGCCTGTAAGAGTGGCCATTGGATTTGTATAGTTTAAGAACCATGCGTCAGGGCACATTTCCTCCATATCTTTTGCGATATCAAATAAGACCGGGATTGTTCTGAGAGATCTGAATATCCCGCCGATGCCGACTGTATCGGCGATCGTCTGGCGCAGCCCATACCGTTTAGGAATCTCGAAATCGATGACTGTGCTCGGTTTGTATCCTCCAACCTGAATCGCATTGATGACATAGCCTGCGTTTTGCAAGGCGAGTTTTCTGTCATCATAGCTGTTGATGGCCACACTTGGGTTATAACGGTCTCTTAGATTTTCGAGCATGAGCTGGGATTCCTGCAGGCGTTTGGGATCAATGTCGTAAAGAGCGAACTCAAATCCATTCAGTGCCTCTGTTAACAGGCAGTCTCCCAAAACATTTTTGGCGAAAATCGTGCTCCCTGCACCGATAAATGTAATCTTTTTCATATTGCTTCCTCCTTTAATGTTAACCCTTTACCGCTCCGGAAGACAGGCCGGCAATAAAGTATTTTTGCAGCGCCAAAAACAGAACAACCATCGGCAGCATTGCCATAAGTGCCGCTGCGGCAACTAAATGAAGGTTGTTTGCGTTTTCTCCGAAAAAACCTGCCATGGCTACTGTTAATGTCTGAACCTTTTGATCTTGTAAAAAGAAAATGGCAAATTGATAGTCGTTCCAAATAAAGACACAACAAATAATACAGATGGTCGCAGTGATCGGCTTCAGCAGAGGAAACACAATCGTAAAAAAGATTTTCAGCATGCCTGCGCCGTCAATTCTTGCGGCTTCTTCAAGCTCTTTTGGAATGGTCGATCGGATAAAGCCTGAATATAAGAATACGGTTAAAGGCATGTAAGCCGCTGTATTGATGAAAATGGCGATTGCGTGTGTATTGACCATTCCGGCGTCCACGACCATTCGGTACAAAGGAACCATGGACGTTAACGGAGGGATGATCATAATGGAAATCAGCAAGGCAAAAACGGCTTTATTCAGTTTCGTTTCCCGCCGGGCAAGCGGGTAGGCGGCAAGTGAGCCGAATATAATTAATAACAAGGCAGAAAAACCTGTGATGATCATGGTGTTTATAAAAGAGTTTCCTAGCGAAGCGCGCTCCCACGCCTCTGAAAAATTATGAAAGGAGATGTCGGCTGGAAATATCCATTTCGAACTGTAGTCTCCTTTTGCTTTCAATGAAGTGGTCAGCAGGATATAAAAAGGAATAAAATGCGCACAGGCCACAATGGCTGCAAGAAGCGTAATGATCCGCATGCTTTTTGTACGGGCGGCTCTCATGACATTTCCGTCTCCTTTCTTTTAAAGTACGCAAGCGCGCAAAAGCTGATGATCAAAATGACAAATGCCATAAATATGCCTTGCGTTGCGGCATAGCCGGCATCCTGCCGTTTGAAATACAAATCATACATAAATGTGGACATGGATTGTGACGCATTTCCGGGGCCGCCAGCGGTGAGTGCAATGATGACGTCAAACAGCTTTAAGCCTCCGATAATGTTGATGACCATATTAATGGTAATGGAGGGCATTAACAGCGGCAGCGTGATGGTAAAAAACTGCTGGCCTTGTTTCGCGCCATCCATTTGCGCCGCTTCATAGTAGTCTTTCGGAATGCTTTGCAGACCGGCTAAGTAGACAACCATAGCGATCCCGACATATTGATAGGTGTTAATCATGACAATGATCCATGGATTGAGCGAGGGACTGGCGAGCGCATTAATAGGGCTGATGCCGAAGACCCCGAGCAAATCGTTGAGCGCGCCTCCGTCATAGGAGAAGAAAAAGTACCAAATGTAGCCCATAATGAGCGGGCTGATCATCACCGGCAAATACACAATTGTTCTTGTTACCGCTTTCGTTTTAATGCTTTGATTTAAGAGCAGAGCGTACAGAAGCCCGACCACATTTTGAAAAAAGGTGCTCCCAAGCCCGTAAAGCAGAGTGTTTTTTAAGATATGCCAAGTGTCAGGATCAGAAAACAGCCTTTCATATTGCGCGAATCCAACCCATTGGTAAACTTGTGAAAAGCCGTTCCAGTTTGTAAAGGTAATCAATGTGCCTTTCACAAACGGATAAATCATAAAGACCAGAACGGAGAGCAAAGCAGGAATGTACATCCACCAAAGTGAGGACTGCTTTTTTGGCTTAACCTGTTTCACATGAACGTCCCTTGCGATCTCACTCATTGTTTTCAGCTCCCTGTGTTTCCGATTGCTCCCTGAGTCGTTTATATTCTCTTCCCAGTTTCTGCGAAATTTCTTGAGGCGCCATAATGTCAGCCGCCAGCTCCTGCCCAACCGTGCCCAAGACATCCCACATTCCGTTTGGCAAGTATAAACGGTCGAAGTAAGGCTCGACTTTGACATCTTGATAATGCTCATAATCGTTTGCGTAGAAAATATTAGCTTTCACATTGGTCAGCCCTGAAGGAAGCGATGTGGCTTCAGCCATTTGTTTGGCATTGGCCGGGCGGGCCATAAATGCGATAAATTCTTTTGCCTCTTTTAATTGAGGCGAATCTTTCCATGCTGCAAGGGTGTAGCGTTCACCGCCGATCCATATCGGGTTATCACCGGGATGTATGGCGGGTGTCGGGATAATGCCGACCTTGACGTTCGGATTGATCTGGGCAACGTCTTGGCCGAGGGTGCCGCCTTGCATTGTAAAGGCGATTTTGTTTTGGGCCATTAATTCAATGAGCTGTGATTTTTTTGCCGTGACGGCGTCGATGTTAATCAATTTTTCTTTCTGCATTTGTTTGAGGATTTCTGATAAATAAGTGAATTTACTCCATTGAAAAGTGCCGTTGATGAGCTGTTTTTTTTCATTATGGGCAGGGTCTGTGATGAGAAGAGGTGTAGCGAATTGGTCGTAATATTGTGCAAATGAGCTTTTGTCATAGCCGGCAAACCAGAAGGGAACAATGCTTCCCTTGCTTTTTTCTTTAATCGTTCTCAGTGCTTTGATAAAGTCATCCATGGTTTCCGGCGGAGCAATGCCGTAACGGTCTAAAATATTGCGGTTATACGCCAGACCGTCTTTTGCCTGATTGATCGGATAGGCATACACCTTTCCGCTTTTATTTTTGAGGATGCTGTTTAAATTGGGATCAAGATCTTGAGTCCATTCCATATCCCGGAGATCCGCTGTATATTCACCGTACCTGATTTTCCCCCAGCCATGTGTATCGAATAGATCTGGCAAATCATTGGCCGCCATTCTGACACGCATCATATTTTCATAGTCATTGCCTGGGAAATGAAGGCTGACATGAATGTCACTGTGTTCCTTTTCGAATGCTGCCGCTAGTTTTCTGAACGTATCTCTTTCACTGTCGGTTGACATTGTAGAATAAATGGTTAACGTCTTTTTTGCGGTATCTGCTGAGCTTTTCTCTGCTGAACACCCGGGCAGAACAAGCAGAATAAGAGAGAGAAATAAAACAAAAGTGTGTTTCATCTTTTCCTCCTTATCATCGTGATGAATCTTTGCTTATGTCACCTCCTTTGCTGTACATCCACAGCTTTGTCTTACGATTAATGTTGTAGGCAGGGTGACATGGTGAGGAAGCGTTCGGCCATTGAGACGGTCAAGCAGCAGTTTTACGCCTGTCCGGCCCATTTCCTCTGTGTATACCTTCACCGTCGTTAAAGGCGTGCTGGCAAATTCAGCTTCCTCAATGCCGTTAAAGCTGACGATTGCGGTATCCCGCGGCACTTGCAGTCCGGCTTCCTGAAGCGCTTTTAATGCGCCGATCGCCATAGAATCGCTGGCAATAAAGAATGCTTCCGGCAGATGGCCTTGATCGATTGCTTTCTTCATCAGGCGATAGCCCTCACGCATGCTGTATTCTCCGATCAGCACATGCTCAGGCTGGGGGGCGGCTGACTCCAAAAAAGCGGTCAGGCGTTTATCTTCAATCGTTCTGCGAATGCTTTGGCCGTCCTTCAGCGTATGCTCTTTTTCTTGTCCGCCAATGTAGCCTAACCGTTTGTAGCCTAAGTCGAGAAGGTGATCAATCGCCTGGCGTGAAGCCGATTCAAAATCGATTCCAATCGAATCGTATGCTTGCGGATCTGGTGAATGATTGATAAATACGGCATGCTCCAGCCTCCCGCTGATATGCTTAACCGCTTCATCATGAACACGGCCGATGACAATGACACCATCCAATTCCCGAAAGATATGTTCCTGAAAGGAGCCGAGATGAATCGAATTTGTAATGAAAATTTCCTGTTCAAAGCATTCCTTTTCAATCCCTTTCCGAATGGAAGAAAAATAAGGGTCCTGCCTTTCCTGATCAGGGGACAGACAGCTCAACACACCGATCAGCGGCTGAGCCCGCTGTTTTTGCCCGCGGGATTTTCGGCGTTTGGCAACGGTTTGATAACCAAGCTCTTCAGCGATGTTGATGACTCTTTGTCTCGTTTCGCCCGCAACAGAAAGCGACTCATCTTCATTTAAAATTCTGGACACAGTTGCGCTGGAAACTTTAGCTTTCAAGGCGATATCTTTAATACGAACCATGGGTATCCCTCTCATCTATTTAGTAAAATATTAACTCATCTGTTTTTGATAAATTGATACTATCATATAAAAGTAAGCGGTTACAATAATTGTTTTCGGAATATTTCGTTATATTTACTAAATATTTAGTAAATGATGTGATTTATGTTGGAAAAATAAAGGGGAACCCAGATCTGTCTCGTAAATGTGAAGTAAGCGAAAAAGGAAGGGTGATGGGATGAGAGTCGAAAGAAGAAAGCAACTGTTTCGTTTGCTTGGTGATTTGCCTGATCGGAGGCCAATCAGTGTTGAGACATTACGTATTGAAGAAAGAGAAGAAAATATTGTTGAAACGCTCCTGCTCGATTTAAATGGACATGAAAAGGTGCCCGCTTATTTTGTGAAGCCGAAGAAAACAGAAGGACCGTGCCCAGCCGTATTGTTTCAGCATTCGCATGGGGGCCAGTATGATAGGGGAAAAAGTGAGCTGATTGAGGGAGCGGATTATTTGAAAACGCCTTCTTTTTCTGATGAGCTTACTTCACTCGGATACGGCGTTCTTGCGATTGATCATTGGGGATTTGGAGATCGGCGGGGAAAAGCGGAAAGCGAGATATTTAAAGAAATGCTTCTCACCGGAAAAGTGATGTGGGGGATGATGATTTATGACAGTTTAAGTGCGTTGGACTATATGCAGTCACGCTCTGATGTTCAGCCTGACAGGATCGGAACCATCGGCATGTCTATGGGAGGTTTGATGGCGTGGTGGACAGCGGCGCTCGATGACCGGATTAAGGTGTGTGTGGATTTGTGCAGCCAGGTGGATCATCACGTGCTGATCAAAACACAGAATCTTGATAGGCACGGCTTTTATTATTACGTCCCATCGCTTGCAAAGCATTTTTCCGCATCGGAGATCCAAGGCCTGATCGCGCCGCGCCCGCACCTTAGTCTTGTTGGTGTACACGATCGGTTAACGCCGGCCGAGGGCGTGGACAAAATCGAAAAAGAATTGACAGCTGTCTATGCTGGACAGGGAGCTTCTGATTGCTACCGAGTGGTCCGTTCTGCTTCGGGACATTTCGAAACAGCAGTTATGAGGCATGAAGCTGTCCGGTTTTTGCAAAAGTGGCTGTGACTGTAAAAAGAAATCGAAAAAGACCGTTTTGTGTGAAAACGGTCTTTTTGTTTCCTTTTAACCAACTGCCATAAATCGATCCTTTCTTCTATTGACAGAAACAGGAGAGAATAATATATTCTAATTGTTAACCTTTAAATATAATTGGTTAACAATTGAGGTGAGAAGCACTACACGTTCTTCAGTTTCAGTGAAAGGGCGAGAAATGATGCAAGAAGAAACTTTTTATAGTGTCAGAATGAGGGCTTCTATGAATGGATCTCATGAAGACGGCGGAAAGCATATATCCGGCGGAGAACGGCTTATTCCTTTCCATGAGATGAAGCATACAGTCAATGCTTTATTAGAAAAAGGGTTATCCCATTCAAGAGGAAAACCTGATTTTATGCAAATTCAATTTGAAGAGGTACATGAATCGATAAAAACCATTCAGCCATTGCTTGTGTATACGAATGAAGTGAGCTGCCCGGAAGAAGGACAAAAGCTTGCCCGATTGTTATTGGAAAAAGAAGGCGTTCCACGAGACGTGATTGAAAAAGCATATGAACAAATCCCTGAATGGTCAGATGTCAGGGGTGCGGTGTTGTTTGATATTCATACAGGCAAGCGAATGGATCAAACAAAAGAAAAAGGGGTGCGGGTCTCCAGAATGGATTGGCCGGACGCTAATTTTGAAAAATGGGCGCTTCACAGTCACGTGCCAGCTCATTCAAGAATAAAAGAGGCCCTTGCGCTCGCTTCAAAGGTAAGCTGGCACCCGGCAGCCGTTGCAGAATTATGCTGGTCGGACGATCCGGATTACATAACAGGCTATGTTGCGGGTAAGAAAATGGGCTATCAGCGTATTACAGCAATGAAAGAATACGGGACTGAAGAGGGCTGCCGAGTCTTTTTTATTGATGGATCCAATGATGTAAACACGTACATACATGATCTGGAGAAGCAGCCTATTTTAATCGAGTGGGAGGAAGACCATGACTCATGATTTGATAGAAAAAAGTAAAAAGCACCTCTGGCTGCCATTTACCCAAATGAAAGATTATGATGAAAACCCCTTAATCATCGAAAGCGGGACTGGAATCAAAGTCAAAGACATAAATGGCAAGGAATACTATGACGGTTTTTCATCAGTTTGGCTTAATGTCCACGGACACCGCAAAAAAGAACTAGATGACGCCATAAAAAAACAGCTCGGAAAAATTGCGCACTCCACGTTATTGGGCATGACCAATGTTCCAGCAACCCAGCTTGCCGAGACATTAATCGATATCAGCCCAAAAAAGCTCACGCGGGTCTTTTATTCAGACAGCGGCGCAGAAGCGATGGAAATAGCCCTAAAAATGGCGTTTCAGTATTGGAAGAACATCGGGAAGCCCGAGAAACAAAAATTCATCGCAATGAAAAACGGGTATCACGGTGATACGATTGGCGCCGTCAGTGTCGGTTCAATTGAGCTTTTTCACCACGTATACGGCCCGTTGATGTTCGAGAGTTACAAGGCCCCGATTCCTTATGTGTATCGCTCTGAAAGCGGTGATCCTGATGAGTGCCGTGATCAGTGCCTCCGAGAGCTTGAACAGCTGCTTAAGGAACATCACGAGGGAATTGCCGCGCTTTCCATTGAATCAATAGTACAAGGCGCGTCCGGTATGATCGTGATGCCGGAAGGATATTTGGCAGGGGTGCGCGAGCTATGTACAACATACGATGTCTTAATGATCGTTGATGAAGTCGCTACAGGCTTTGGCCGTACAGGAAAAATGTTTGCGTGCGAGCACGAGAATGTCCAGCCTGATCTGATGGCTGCCGGTAAAGGCATTACAGGAGGCTATTTGCCAATTGCCGTTACGTTTGCCACTGAAGACATCTATAAGGCATTTTATGATGATTATGAAAACCTAAAAACCTTTTTCCATGGCCATTCCTATACAGGCAATCAGCTTGGCTGTGCGGTTGCGCTTGAAAATCTGGCATTATTTGAATCTGAAAACATTGTGGAACAAGTAGCGGAAAAAAGTAAAAAGCTCCATTTTCTTCTTCAAGATCTGCACGCTCTTCCTCATGTTGGGGATATTCGGCAGCTTGGCTTTATGTGCGGTGCAGAGCTTGTCCGGTCAAAGGAAACCAAAGAACCTTACCCGGCTGATCGGCGGATTGGATACAAAGTTTCCTTAAAAATGAGAGAGTTAGGAATGCTGACAAGGCCGCTTGGGGACGTGATTGCATTTCTTCCTCCTCTTGCCAGCACAGCTGAAGAGCTCTCGGAAATGGTTGCCATTATGAAACAAGCGATCCACGAGGTTACGAGCCTTGAAGATTGATTCCTGGTTAAACGAGCGGTTAGACATAGTAAAGGAAGCCGGCGTACACCGTAACCTGCGGTCAATGAATGGGGCACCGGTTCCAGAGAGGAACATTGATAGCGAAAATCAAACGGTCTGGTCCTCAAACAATTATTTAGGGCTCGCAAGCGATAGACGTTTGATCGATGCAGCCCAAACAGCATTGCAGCAATTTGGGACAGGAAGCAGCGGTTCACGTTTAACGACAGGCAATTCGGTCTGGCATGAAAAGCTAGAAAAGAAGATTGCCAGCTTTAAGCGGACAGAAGCGGCCCTGCTGTTTTCGAGCGGTTACTTGGCCAATGTCGGTGTCCTTTCATCCTTGCCAGAAAAGGAAGATGTCATTTTAAGTGACCAGCTCAATCATGCAAGTATTATCGACGGCTGCCGACTTTGTAAGGCTGATACAGTTGTTTATCGGCATATTGATATGAATGATCTTGAAAACAAGCTGAATGAAACACAGCGTTATCAGCGCCGTTTTATCGTAACAGACGGGGTATTCAGCATGGATGGCACAATCGCCCCTCTTGATCAGATCATCTCACTTGCGCAACGCTATCATGCCTTCGTGGTCGTTGATGATGCCCATGCAACAGGAGTTTTGGGTAATTCGGGAGGAGGAACGAGTGAGTACTTTGGTGTTTGTCCTGACATTGTGATCGGCACCTTAAGCAAGGCTGTTGGCGCAGAAGGAGGTTTTGCGGCAGGATCAGCGGTCTTCATCGACTTTTTGCTGAACCATGCCAGAACATTTATCTTTCAAACCGCTATTCCGCCAGCCAGCTGTGCGGCTGCTCACGAGGCTTTCAACATCATTGAAGCCAGCAGGGAAAAACGACAGCTTTTATTTTCTTATATCAGCATGATCAGAACCAGTTTGAAGAATATGGGTTATGTCGTGAAAGGAGATCACACGCCGATTATTCCTGTAGTCATTGGCGATGCCCATAAAACGGTCATATTTGCTGAAAAGCTGCAGGGCAAGGGAATTTATGCTCCTGCCATTCGGCCGCCGACCGTTGCGCCGGGTGAAAGCCGTATTCGAATTACAATCACGTCGGATCACAGTACGGGTGATATTGATCATTTGCTGCAAACATTTCATTCAATCGGAAAGGAGCTGCACATCATTTGAGGGGTTTTTTTGTGACAGGAACAGATACAGAAGTGGGGAAAACGGTTATATCCAGCGGAATCGCCGCTTTATTGCGAGAACATAACAAAGATGTCGGGGTGTATAAACCATTTTTAAGCGGGATATCGCGTCATCATCCAGATAGTGATACTAGTCTGCTGAAAGACATGTCGCAGACCAGTCTCTCCCATGAAGACATTACGCCTTTTGCCTTCAAGGCGCCGCTTGCACCATACGTTGCAGGGAAACTTGAGGGAAAGACTGTCACCATGGAAGAGGTTTTAAGCCATTGGGAGCAGATTAAAGAAAAACATGAATGCTTCATCGTAGAAGGTGCGGGCGGTATTTCTGTGCCATTGGGAGAGGACTATTTGGTCAGTCATGTCATAAAAGCGTTGCAGCTTCCCATGATTATTGTGGCACGTCCTCACCTTGGAACCATTAATCATACCTTTTTAACTGTCAAATATGCAGAAAGCATGGGGCTTCCAATTGCCGGAATTATCATCAATGGAATCAGTGACTCTCCTGATGAAGATGAAAAAACCAATCCTGAGATGATTGAGCGCTTATGCGGTGTTCCGATTTTAGGGGTTACGCCAAAGCTTGCCAACGTTACGAAAGAAACGGTTCTACATATGGTAAAAGACCATATCAATCTATCATTACTGATGAATCAAGTGGGGGTATGAGAATGAATCAATGGATGGAACTTGCAGACCGGGTGCTGGCTGGAGCAGAAGTGACTGACGAAGAGGCGCTTTCAATATTACATTGTCCTGATGAAGATATTTTGCTATTAATGCATGGAGCTTTTCATATCAGAAAACACTTTTATGGAAAAAAAGTAAAGCTCAATATGATTATGAATGCGAAATCCGGGCTCTGCCCGGAAAACTGCGGCTATTGTTCACAGTCTGCGATTTCGAAAGCGCCGATTGAGTCTTACCGGATGGTGAATAAGGAAACGCTGCTTGAAGGCGCGAAGCGGGCGAACGATCTGAATATCGGCACATATTGTATCGTGGCAAGCGGCAGAGGGCCGTCTAACAGAGAAGTGGATCAGGTCGTAGATGCGGTTCAGGAAATTAAAGAGACGTATGGACTGAAGATTTGTGCATGTCTTGGACTGTTGAAGCCAGAGCAGGCGAAGCGGCTCAAAGATGCCGGAGTAGACCGCTATAATCATAATTTGAATACGTCACAGAGAAACCATTCAAACATCACGACCTCACATACATACGATGACAGAGTCAGTACGGTTGAAATCGCAAAAGAATCGGGGCTGTCTCCGTGTTCAGGCGCCATTATCGGGATGAAGGAGACGAAACAGGATGTCATTGACATCGCCAAAAGCTTGAAGGCTCTTGACGCGGATTCCATTCCTGTGAATTTTTTGCATGCAATTGATGGCACGCCGTTAGAAGGCGTCAACGAATTAAACCCGCTGTATTGTTTAAAAGTGCTGGCGCTGTTCCGTTTTATCAATCCATCAAAAGAAATTCGCATTTCCGGAGGAAGAGAGGTCAATCTCCGCTCATTGCAGCCATTAGGGCTTTACGCCGCAAACTCCATTTTTGTTGGAGACTACTTAACAACTGCCGGGCAAGAGGAGACGGAGGATCATAAAATGCTGAGTGATTTAGGCTTTGAAGTTGAATCAGTCGAAGAAATGAAGGCCAGTTTAAGTGCGAAAAGCTGAAAGAATCAATAAAAGCAATCGGTATGATGTCGATTGCTTTTATTTTTGAACAGAAAGGAGAAAATCACGTGACAATTGCATCGTCAACTGCATCTTCTGAGTTTTTGAAAAACCCATATTCTTTTTACGACACATTGCGAGCTGTTCATCCTATCTATAAAGGGAGTTTCTTAAAATATCCGGGCTGGTATGTCACAGGATATAAAGAAACGGCTGCTATTTTGAAAGATGCGAGATTCAAAGTCCGCACCCCGCTGCCTGAGAGCTCAACCAAATATCAGGACCTTTCACATGTGCAAAATCAAATGATGCTGTTTCAGAACCAGCCTGATCATAGACGATTGCGGACGCTTGCCAGCGGAGCGTTTACGCCGAGAACGACAGAGAGTTATCAGCCGTATATCATTGAAACTGTCCATCATTTGCTTGATCAAGTGCAAGGTAAAAAAAAGATGGAGGTCATTTCGGACTTTGCTTTTCCTTTAGCAAGCTTTGTCATAGCTAACATTATAGGTGTACCGGAGGAAGATAGGGAGCAATTAAAGGAGTGGGCTGCAAGTCTCATTCAAACGATTGATTTTACCCGGTCAAGAAAGGCATTAACAGAGGGCAATATTATGGCTGTGCAGGCTATGGCATATTTCAAAGAGCTGATTCAAAAGAGAAAACGCCACCCTCAACAGGATATGATCAGCATGCTCTTGAAGGGGAGAGAAAAGGATAAGCTGACGGAAGAGGAGGCGGCATCTACGTGCATATTGCTGGCGATCGCCGGACATGAGACAACGGTTAATCTCATCAGCAATTCAGTCCTTTGTCTGCTGCAGCATCCAGAACAGCTTTTGAAACTGAGAGAAAATCCAGATCTTATTGGTACCGCAGTTGAGGAATGTTTACGCTATGAAAGCCCCACGCAAATGACAGCCAGAGTTGCGTCAGAGGATATTGACATCAGCGGGGTGACGATCCGTCAAGGAGAGCAAGTCTATCTTTTGTTAGGAGCGGCTAATCGAGACCCAAGCATTTTCACGAACCCGGATGTCTTCGATATTACGAGAAGTCCTAATCAGCATCTTTCATTCGGTCATGGCCATCATGTTTGTTTAGGGTCCTCGCTGGCACGATTAGAAGCGCAAATTGCGATTAACACTCTTCTGCAGCGGATGCCCAGCCTTAAGCTCGCGGATTTTGAATGGCGGTATCGGCCGCTTTTTGGATTTCGGGCGCTTGAGGAGCTGCCGGTGACTTTTGAATAAGCCTAAGAATATGAGTGCCAAAAAAGTGTCAGCCCCGCCGAAAATGGGCAATCTATAAAAAAGGGGAGTGAACATCGTGAAAAAAGTGCTGATCGCCGGCGGAAATGGTGTGATTGGGAGACTGCTTGCTGAAGGGCTTATTTCAGACTATGAAGTGACAGTGCTTGATAAAGATCATTTCGATGGCAAAGCCTCTTCCATTCAGGCTGACGCGGCAAATTATGAGGAGCTGTTGAAGAAGATTCCAAAAGATACCGATGCCATCTTGAATTTACTCGCTGTTAAAATCAAATACGATATTATGGACATCGCTGAGTTTGAAAAAATGACGGATGTTTTCTATAGGGCAAGCTATTATCTGTGCCGTGCGGCAGCGGAGCTCGGCATTCAAAAGCTCGTGTTCGCCAGCAGCAATCATGTCACAGATGTATACGAAAAAGACGGGCGCTCGCTCTTAGGACGGGAAATCACAACAAGCGATTATCCGCTGTCTAAAAACTTGTACGGTGTATTAAAGCTGACCTCTGAACAGATTGGCCATTTGTTTTATTTGGAAAATAAGCTATCAGTAATCAACCTTCGAATCGGAACAGTCGTGACAGATGAAATGGATACGCTGCATGAAAAAGAACGGACGAAAAAGACACTGCTTTCTCACCCCGATCTGCTGTCGATTTTTAAAGCCGCTATTGAGACCAATATCCGGTACGGCACTTATTACGCCGTCTCTGATAATCCGGGCCGGCCATGGTCCATTGAATCTGCCGTGAATGAACTTGGGTTTTCGCCACAAATCAATACGGCCGAACTTCTGAACGAGGAGGAGAACGGAGCATAATCATTTTCTAAGATTATGCTCTTTTTCTTTTGTTATCGGTCTCAATTCGCGGAAGCCCCCGCCCGGCCGGGGACTCTGTTCAAATGATTATAGACATGGCAATCACAGATTTGCTACATTTTAGACACGATATCGTCACATGCTGAGCTCGGTTTTCAAAAATATGATAACGCTTACAAAGAGAGGTGGGAGCTATCGCACATTCACTGAAAAACCGTCTGTTTGATATGTTGATTTATGGTTTCTTGCTGATGTTCGCTTTAATATGCGTACTTCCGTTCATTCATGTCATCGCAGCATCCTTTGCCACAGTAGAAGAAGTCGTGTCGAAAAAATTTATTTTAATACCGACCACTTTTTCGCTAGATGCTTATCGCTACATTTTTTCAACAGATATTATTTATAAGAGTTTGCTTGTTTCTGTGTTTGTGACAGTGATAGGCACTGCGGTCAGCATGTTTCTTTCGTCACTGATGGCTTACGGGTTATCCCGCCGTGATTTAATCGGCCGGCAGCCGCTTATATTTCTCGTCGTATTTACGATGCTGTTTAGCGGCGGCATGATTCCGACTTTCCTTGTGGTCAAATCGCTTGGATTGCTCGATTCTTACTGGGCGCTTATTTTGCCGACAGCCATTAATGCCTTTAACCTGATCATTCTGAAAAACTTCTTTCAAAATATCCCGTCAAGCCTGGAAGAGTCCGCGAAAATTGACGGGTGCAATGATCTGGGCATATTCTTTAAAATTGTGCTGCCGCTGTCTCTTCCTGCGATCGCAACGATTTCACTATTTTATGCGGTCACGTATTGGAACACGTATATGACAGCGATCTTGTACTTAAATGATTCAGCAAAATGGCCGATTCAGGTGCTTCTGCGCCAAATCGTCATTGTATCAAGCGGTATGCAGGGGGATATGTCTGAAATGGGGTCGGGCAGCCCGCCGCCTGAGCAAACCATTAAAATGGCGGTCATAGTGGTGGCGACCATCCCGGTTCTGCTTGTCTATCCGTTTATACAAAAGCATTTTGCAAAAGGAGCTTTGCTGGGATCTGTCAAAGGATAAAGAAATATGAAACGGAGGGGTACGATGGGAAACAAATGGAGGGTGCTTTTGATTGTGCTTGTACTGGCACTCGGCGGAGTGCTGGCGGGCTGTAAAGGAGCTGATCAGTCTTCGGCTGAAGGTAAAGCTGGCCCAGATTCAAAGGTAAAGCTGTCTTGGATGGCGATTTTGTATCACCAGCAGCCGCCGAAAGACAGGGCGATTAAAGAAATTGAAAAGCTGACAAATACAGAACTCGACATCACCTGGGTTCCAGACGCGGTGAAAGAAGACAGGCTGAATGCGGCGCTTGCAGCGGGCAATCTTCCGCAAATCGTGACCATCCAGGATATTAAAAATTCGTCAGTCATGAATGCCTTCCGGTCAGGAATGTTCTGGGAAATCGGTGATTATATCAAGGATTATCCCAACTTAAACAAAATGAACAAACTCATTAATAAAAATGTGACAATTGACGGCAAGCTCTACGGGATATACAGAGAGCGCCCGCTTTCCAGACAGGGGATTGTCATTCGGAAGGACTGGCTGGACAATTTAAATCTGAAAACCCCGAAAACGTTGGATGAGCTTTATGAAGTGGCCAAAGCATTTACGGAGGACGACCCGGACAAGGATGGGAAAGATGATACATTCGGGCTGGCAGACCGTAATGACTTGATTTACGGCGCGTTTAAAACGATTGGCTCGTATGAAGGCATGCCTACAGATTGGAAGGAATCAGGCGGCAAATTCACGCCTGATTTCATGACACAGGAATACAAAGACACGATGAACTATATGAAGAAGCTGCGTGATAACGGGTATATGAATAAGGATTTTCCCGTCACAAGCAAAACCCAGCAGCAGGAGCTGTTTTCGCAAGGAAAAGCCGGAATTTATATTGGCAATATGGTAGATGCGGTCAATCTGCGCGACCATGCCTCTGATAAATCGATGAAGCTCGAGATCGTCAACCGCATAAAAGGCCCAGATGGGAAAGAGCGGGTATGGGCATCAGGAGGCCATAACGGCGTGTTTGCTTTCCCGAAAACGAGTGTGAAAACGGAAGCTGAGCTTAAACGGATCTTGGCTTTTTTTGACCGAATTGCCGAAGAAGATGTCTATAGCCTGATGACTTATGGCATTGACGGCGTTCATTACAACAAAGGTGAGGACAAAACGTTCACACGCAAAGAAAGCCAGGTAAAAGACTGGCAGACTGATATTCAGCCGCTGTCCGCCTTAATTGCCATTGATAAAGCCTACTTAAAAAACACTGGAGATCCGCTTCGGACGGCGTACGAGGAGCTGACCGAGGACAATGAAAAGATTATCGTCTCAAACCCGGCTGAAAGCCTGTATTCCGCATCGGAGTCGGAACGGGGGGATGAACTGAAGAAAATCATTGATGATGCGACTTATAAATATATGATTGGAGACATCACAGAAAGCCAGTTCGATAAAGAAGTGGAAAAATGGGAGTCAAGCGGAGGAAAACAAATTATTCAGGAATACGAAGAAGCATTTAAACAAACAAAATAATGTTGGAAAAACCCAAAACGCGCAAGCGGTTTTGGGTTTTTTACATGCTTCTTTTTTGCTGGCGGTAGTTTCCCGGTGTAATTCCCTCCAGCTTTTTAAAAGACCTGATAAAATTTTGCGAGTTTTTATATTTCAGCTTTTCGGCAATGTCCTTGACCGCCATGTCTGTTTCGGCAAGCCAGCTTTTTGCCATATGGTGTCGGTAGCTTGAGACATACTCGCTGAATGAAATACCCATTTCTTTTTTGAAAATGCTGCTTAAATAATTTGGGTTGTAATGCAGCCTGCGCGCGATTTCGTCCAGTGTCAATTCGGATTCAAACTCATGATGGATGATATGAATGATGTTGTCGGAAATATTTTTGTACTGGGCATCCGCGCGGGCGTTCACTTTGTCTGTCATCGGAACAATAAACTCATTCTTTAGCCAGTTTTCGGTATCCTCGAACGTTTTCAGCTCAAAAATTTGGTCATACAGCATTTTGTTTTCTTCAAGCTCAAACAATTCGATCCCAAGCACATGCATCAGCTCAATCACATGGTTCAAAAAACGGGCGATGGCGATTTGAAATTGATACGGGTTGGTGTTCTGGGTGAAAATGGCTTGCAAAATCGCGTGCAGGCATTTATCCGCTTTCTCCTTGTCTCCTGCTTTAACGGCATCGAACAGCTCATGCTGAAGCTGCTTTGGAAAATGGGTTTTGAAGGTTTTTTTCTGGTCAAGGTCTTCGTAAAAGATGATCGACTTGTTTTCCGCTTTAAGCCGGTATTTCAACGCTTCTGAGCCTTCCGCATAGGCTGTTTTCGCTTTTGTCAGCACATCAAACGGCTGGCTGATGCCGATGCTGACAGACAGCTGCAGCTCAGCTACCGCTTTTTCCTGAATCATCCTTGCAGTCTCATTCAGCTCAGCTATGAATTCTTCTTTTGTCCCGCTTTGGTTGATCAAAATCGTCGCCTGCTGTTTGTCAACTACGGCGGGGGCAAGATGTTTGTCCGTCGGGATGCTGCGCTCAATCAGGCTGTTGACGGCAAACAAAAGCAGATCCATATCTTTTTTCTCATAAGGCGTATGATTCAGTGTGTCAATTTGGAGCACAAGCAGGGCAAGGTGCCGCCAATTTTGCTTTAAGCCGAGGCTTTCAAAACGGTTATCAACCTCCTCATCCGTCAGTTTTCCAAGCATAAGCCTGACCATAAAATATTGCTGCAGGTGAGTGGCCTGCTGCTTCATCGTTTCCTCAAGGTCGTCATTTCTGTCCTTCAGCTGCTTAAAGCTCTGTTCAATTAACTCAAATTCATTTTGAGGAGGCTGCTGTTTCTCTTGTATGGCTCCATGTCTTGCGAATGATTCGTAAAGCATCCTGATCGGCTTGTAAAAATGGCGGGAGCCCAGCCAAGAGAACAATAATGAAAGCGTTAACAAAATAAGGCATACTGCAAAAGTGATCCAGCCAATTGACTTGGCTTCTTTTTTTAGCTCGGGCAGGGAAACGAGAGAAAAATAAGTCCATGTATTATAGTCAGATTTTTGATAGGTGACTTTATAATGAATCCGGTCAATCACTGTTTCAAACTGTCCGCTATTGGCGGTTTGCGCCAGCACTTTTTGGACAAAGCCGTCGTTATGAAGAGATTCACCGACATCAGACATGTTGTTATGAAGGATAATGCGGCCTTTTTCATCGATGATAAACAGGTTGTTGGCGTTTGAATAGCCAGGCATATTTTTGACAAGCGAACAGCTCGGAATGCTTGCGGCGGCCAATCCTTTTGTATTTGTGCTGTTCAAAGGAAGCTGCTTAATTAAATTGATATTGTAGCGGCAGTTTTCTGCTGTGCTTTCTTTGGTTGAAATCAAATGATTGTTTTCCTCAAGCGTCCAATAGGAGCGGCTCGCTTTGTGTTTCGTGTACGCTGAGGCTGCTTCATGAAGAGTGTCTGTATTCAAACGGTACAAACCGGAATTGTTCATGTACCATTTTTTCGTATAACTGACTAACGTCATGTTGGACAGATCGGTATCAAAGCTTTGCAGATAATTGAGCTCTTGGTTCACTTGGTTATAGATTTGAAATTGGTCTGAGTGCAAAGGCTCGGACAATGTGCGAAGGAGAGGCGGCGAACTCACATAGTGGGTTAAAGAGTGATCAACGGTTTTCAATATATGCTCGATGCTTTGCTGGGTCTGCTGGAGTGTGTCGAATTTTTCCTCCGAAACGTTGGAAATAGCCGTTTTCTGAGAGTGCTCGTACGAAAACAATCCGACCAAAATAACCGGAATGGTGCTGAGCAGGCAGAAAAACGTGATCAGTTTGTAGTAAAACTTGTATTGGCTTCTTTTCATAAAACCCCCCATTTCATAACATCCACTTCACCTTAATACAATTAATCCAAAGATTGATAGATATTGTCAATAATCATTTTCTAATATCGGTGTCTTTTTTTCAGGTGGACCTGCTGAACCCTTGATTATAAAGGGATAAAACAGGATGTGATCATATGATTGTAGACGGACTTTTGCCTGCTGCGCTACAGTGAATGCAAGAACCCGTGAAAGGAGGCTAGGAAAAAATGAAAACAGCAGAAGCGCAAGCGCCGGCTGTTGATGCAGTCATTTTTAAAAAAGAAAAAAGAAAGCGCTTACTAAGTAAGCTGATTCAGCAAAAATATTTGTACTTGATGATTTTGCCAGGGTGTATTTATTTTTTGCTTTTTAAGTATGTCCCGATGTGGGGAATTGTGATTGCGTTTCAGGATTATCAGCCGTTCCTCGGCATTTTGGGCAGTGAGTGGGTGGGGCTGAAGCATTTTATCAGGCTGTTTACTGAGCCTACATTTTTTCTCTTGTTAAAAAACACGCTCGTGTTATTTGCTTTGAACCTGGCCATATTTTTCCCGGTGCCGATACTGTTGGCGCTTCTATTGAACGAAGTGCGGATTGCTCTCTTTAAAAAATTTGTTCAGACGCTGATTTATATCCCGCATTTTATGTCTTGGGTCATTGTTGTATCGCTTTCGTTTGTGCTTTTAACGGTAGACGGAGGCTTGATTAATGAACTGATTGTGTTTTTTGGTGGTGAAAAAATCAATTTTCTGCTGAACGAAGAATGGTTCCGGCCCTTGTATATTCTGCAGGTTATCTGGAGGGAAGCGGGCTGGTCGACGATCATTTATCTGGCGGCCATTACAGCGGTTGACCCCCAGCTGTATGAAGCGGCGAAAATGGACGGAGCGGGACGGCTGCGGCAAATGTGGCATATTACGCTGCCCGCCATTAAAAGCGTTATCGTCGTTTTGCTGATTTTGAAAATCGGAGACACGCTGGAGCTTGGCTTCGAGCATGTGTATTTGCTGTTAAATGCGACAAACAGGGAAGTGGCGGAAATTTTTGATACGTACGTTTATACTGCAGGGCTGAAACAGGGCCAATTCAGCTACAGTACAGCAGTCGGCGTATTTAAAGCGGCGGTCGGGCTGATTTTGGTCATGCTTGCGAATCGTTTGGCGAAGAAATTTGGCGAGGAAGGAATTTATTAAGAAAGGGATGGGTTCAATGGATCAATCAATCGCTGTAAAATCGCCTCTTACGTACGCGGAGGCATTGGCAAAAACCATTATGAATACGTACGCAGTCGAGGAGCTGCCTCCTGCAAACCGCTGGCACTACCACCAGGGTGTTTTCTTATGCGGTGTATTGCGGCTGTGGGAAGCAACCGGGGAAAAGCGGTATTTTGAGTATGCGAAGGCCTATGCAGATCTCTTAATCGATGATTATGGCAATCTATTATTTAGAAGAGATGAACTGGACGCCATTCAAGCGGGTCTCATTCTTTTTCCATTATACGAGCAGACGAAGGATGAACGGTATGTCAAAGCGGCAAAAAGGCTGCGCGGCTTATATGGAACACTGAACCGGACTTCTGAGGGCGGTTTTTGGCACAAAGACGGTTATCCATACCAAATGTGGCTTGACGGCTTATACATGGGGGGGCCGTTCGCACTGAAATATGCCAATCTGAAGCAGGAGCCGGAGCTGTTTGATCAGGTTGTGCTGCAGGAGTCATTGATGAGAAAGCATACGAAGGATGCAAAAACCGGACTCTTTTATCACGCCTGGGATGAAGCGAAAAAAATGCCTTGGGCCAATGAAGAGACAGGCTGTTCACCGGAATTTTGGGCACGTTCCATCGGCTGGTACGTCATGTCTCTTGCTGACATGATTGAAGTGCTGCCGAAGAAGCATCCAAACCGTCATGTGTGGAAAAACACGCTGCAGGACATGATGGAAAGCATCTGCCGCTATCAAGACAAGGAGACCGGGTTATGGTATCAGATCGTTGATAAGGGAGACAGGTCTGATAACTGGCTGGAAAGCTCAGGATCCTGCCTGTACATGTACGCATTTGCGAAGGGAATCAATAAAGGCTATTTAGACAGAGCTTACGAAACAACACTGCTAAAAGCGTATCAAGGCTTGATTCAGCATAAAACCGAAACATCAGAAGACGGAGCGTTTCTCGTCAAAGACATATGTGTCGGAACGTCAGCCGGTTTCTATGACTATTATGTCAGCCGCGAAAGAAGCACAAACGACCTGCACGGAGCCGGCGCGTTTATTTTAGCTATGACAGAGCTGGAGCCTCTTTTTAGGTCAGCGGGGAAATGACAAAAAAGATACGTACGGCTTTGTGTGTGATCGTCTCAGTGCTCTTTTTGGCATCATGCTCAAGCAGGCCGGACGGAATGCATGTCATTCTCTTTTCTGATATGCAGGCTGGCGTACAGGAAAAAATAAAAAAGGCCGCCGAGCAGAATGCCGGGAAGGTCGATATCTTTCCAGCTTTTCAGGAAAAACTGCTGACTGAAATTACCGCCCATGAGGGAGATGTTTTCATCGTGCCTGAAGACATGTTTCAAGCTTACGATGATCCGGAAAATTTTCAGCCGTTAAACGGATTGCCTCCTAAAAAAACATCTCCTTATACAACTGTTAATAAAAAAACAGGAGAAAAAACGATCTATGCCGTTCAGATCGAAAAAGGGAAAAAACAGCTGAACGGCTATTCTTTTCGATTGAATCGCGATATGGCGGCGTTTATCCCTGTGTACGCTGAAAAAACAGAGGAAGCGCTGCAGCTGATTTCTCAACTAACTGAAGCCCGATAGAGGTGAGGATATTGAAGAACATCGTCTTTTGCGGATTGAGCAGCAGAGCATTCAGTATGTTTATCAAACCGCTGTTGGAGCGGTTTTCAACTCATTATGAGATTACGGGATTGCTGGATGCCGATCCGAAACGTTTTGCCGTTTGCAAAAAGAAATTTCCCGAGCTGGCCCACGTGCCCGAGTTTAGCGAAGATGCTTTTGACGAGATGATGCGCGTGTCAAAGCCTGATATCGTCATTGTGGCAGGCAGGGACGATACGCATGTCACATATATTGTGAAAAGCCTTCAGTGGGATACAGATGTAATTACTGAAAAACCAATGGTGACAACAGTGCAGGATGCGAATCGGGTGCTTGAAGCGGAGGCCAAAAGCGAAGGAAAAGTCACCGTCGCGTTTAACTATCGCTACAGCCCGTTTCATCGGAAAATAAAAGAAATGATTCTGGACGGAAAAATAGGCAGGGTCACCTCCGTTGATTTAAATTGGTATATTGATACGTATCATGGCGCCAGCTATTTTAAACGCTGGAACAGGTCGAGACAGTTTTCCGGCGGTCTTTCTGTCCATAAATCAACACATCACTTCGATCTCGTCAATTGGTGGCTCGGACAAAACCCGGAAGAGGTATTTGCTTATGGCGCCTTGAATTACTATGGGCCGGACAGTGAGTGGAACCCCTTGCCCGAAGAAGACGGGCGTTTTTGCGGGACGTGCCGTGTTAAAGAAAAATGCCACTACTATTCAAGGTGGCATCCCCGTTCCTCTAAAGCTTCTATAAAAGATGATCATCTCGAAGCAGGAGACCAGTCTAGCTTATATACTGCATACAGGCCTGACGCGTGTATTTTTGACGAGGAAATTGACATCGAGGATACGTACGTAGCGGCAGTCAAATATGATGGCGGCGCACTGTTAAGCTACTCGATTGTTTTTTCGGCCCCGTATGAAGGCTACCGGCTGACGATCAACGGCACAAAAGGGCGTATTGAATCAAATGAATTTCACGAACCTTCCAGAATTCCGTTTGCTTTTCCTGAGCAGACAATCGAATACTATCCGCTTTTTGAATCAAAGCAGACGATACAAGTAGTCAAAAATGAAGGGGGGCATGGCGGAGGTGATCCGCTTTTGCTTGAGGATCTTTTTTTAGGAAAAGACCCGCTGCGCCGCTATGATATTTTAGCCGGGGCTGAAGCTGGAGCCTACTCCATCGCGGTTGGTGAGGGAATGTGGCGCTCGGTTGCCGAAAAGAAGCCGATCGGCATGAAAGAGCTTTTTCAGATGCAGAATGTATAATGCAAAAAAAGGAGGGGGCGCCATGGAACATGATGGCTCACTGGGACGGATGCTGCGTTTTTGCGAATGGATCATGAGATTTGCGTATACAAACTTGCTGTGGCTGTTTTTTACGTTGCTCGGTCTCGGTGTGTTTGGCATTATGCCCGCGACCGCGGCTTTATTTGCTGTCATGCGGAAGTGGATCCAGGGGCAGGACAACGTTCCGGTGCTCAAAACGTTTTGGCAGGAATATAAGGGTGAATTTTTTCGTTCAAATCTGCTCGGCGCTGTACTGGCGCTCATCGGAGTGATCATTTATATTGATTTGGCCTTCATCTATCCAAGTCATTTCCTTCTGCACATCCTGCGCTTCGCCATTATGATATTTGGCTTTTTGTTCGTATCCATGCTTTTTTATGTGTTTCCGCTGCTCGTCCATTTTGACTGGAAAAAACGTCTGTATGTGAAATTTTCGCTCTTGCTCAGTGTGGCGTATTTGCAATATACGCTTACTATGCTTGCGCTGACTGTTGCTCTCTTTTTCTTGCTTGCGTACCTGCCGGGCATTGTCCCTTTTTTCAGCGTCAGCCTTATCAGCTACTGTCATATGCGGATTGTTTATGCCGTGCTGCTGAAAGTGGAGCAGCACGGCGGCGAGCCACAGAGGAAATCCCATATACGGAAAGCTTTTTATCCGGAAACGAGATAATCATCATTTCTCTATCATAACGCTGTTCCAAACGGAATAGATTGATAGAGAAAGGAGAGCGGATAAAATGCTGAAGGTAGCGGTATTTGATGAAGAGCATGAAAAAGACTTACAGACGGAAATCAATTCATTTTTAAAAGGGATATCGGAGGAGCAGCTGATTGATATCAAATATACGGTTTCGGCCGCGTGCGACCCAGACGGCGAGCAGCTTTACTGTTTTTCCGCCCTTATCTTATATCGCAAATAAAAAGATCTTTCCGCAGGCGCGGAAAGATCTTTTTTGTTAATATGCTTTTTTCACTCTTGGACTTCTCGGTTTATCGAGTTTCTCCGCTTTTTTGATCTCTCTTCTTTCTTTTGAGAGCGATTGATAGAGAGAGGCAATCATCAGCAGGATAACGATAGAAAACGGCAGCGCTGCCAGAATCGCTGTGTTCTGCAAAGCGGCAAGCCCTCCGGAATATAGGAGCACAGCCGCCATGGCGGACTGAATGATGCCCCAGCTGAGTTTCACAGAATTCGCCGGATTTAAAGAACCGTACGACGTCTGCATGCCCAGCACGAATGTAGCTGAATCTGCAGACGTGATAAAAAATACTGCGATCAGAATCAATGCAAGGATCGATGTCACCATTGTCAGCGGATAGTGATCAAGTGTTCCGAACAGCATCGTTTCAGTGGACAGCTTTGCTACATTGAACGCGCCTTTTTGCTGGAGATCCATGGCTGATACGCCGAAAATGGAGAACCATAGAAATGTCAAAATACAAGGTGTCACCAAGACGCCGATTAAAAATTCGCGGATCGTCCGGCCTCTGGATACACGGGCGATGAAAATGCCGACAAATGGAGACCAGGAAATCCACCATGCCCAATAGAAAATCGTCCAGCTATTAATCCATTCGCGTTTTTCAGGATCATTCGGTGTCAGTCTGAAGCTCATTTGAACAATATTTTGAATGTATTGTCCGATAGAATCTGTAAATGAGTTCATTATCAGCACTGTAGGACCGACAACGAGCATAAACAACATTAACAATCCGGCCAATACCATGTTTGTGTTGCTTAAATACTTAATTCCTTTTCCGAGTCCGCTCCACGCAGAAAGTAAAAAGAGCACTGTCACAATAATGATTAAAACCAATTGGACGATAAACGCATTCGGAATGCCGAACAGGTAATTCAAACCGCCGTTAATTTGGGTTGCGCCAAGACCAAGACTTGTTGACACCCCGACAACAGTGGCGAAAACTGCAATACAGTCAATGGCCTTTCCGATCGGTCCGTTTACTTTATCCCCGAGAATCGGTGACAGTGTGCTGCTGATTAATCCGGGCGCGCCTTTGCGGAATTGGAAATAGGCAATGCATAATGCCACAATGGCATAAATGGCCCAAGCGTGCAAACCCCAGTGGAAAAACGTATAGCGGAGTGCATCTCTGAAGGCTTGGGGGGTTTCTGTTTCACCTGATGGAGAGCTAATTGCGTAATGGCTGATCGGTTCAGCCGCACCGTAGAATACTAAGCCGATTCCCATGCCTGCGCTGAACAGCATGGCAAACCATGATAATAACCCGAATTCCGGTTTTTCATCAGGCTTTCCGAGTTTGATTTTTCCGATCGGGCTGAAAATCAAAAAGAGACAAAACCCGACAAACAAAGAGACAACTAAAAGATAATACCAACCAAATGAATCGGTAATAAATGCTTGTGCCGATTGAGACACATTTTGCAGGCTGTCAGGAGAAATAACACCCCATAATACAGCTGCAGCTGTGATTGCAATCACAATCCAAAATACACTAGATATATGTTTCAACATTTCTCACCCTCTAATTTTTTGTGTACGCCTATATCTTGCTCGCAGGCTTAGTATGGTCGTACGATGGCAGCTCATTCCTCTCTTAAAATTACCCCGCAATCAGGTGAAACAAAACAAGTCTCACCCTAACATGAATGCGGGGAATGTTCAAATGTGAGTTTGGCGGCAAGAGATTTAAAGAGTAATGATTAAGAACGGGCGTATTGCCCGGCATTTAGCCCTGCAAGCCTGCCTGTGACAAGGGCGGAGGTAATATTGTATCCGCCTGTGTAGCCGTGGATATCCAGAATTTCACCGCAAAAATAAAGCCCCTCCATTTTTTTAGAAGCCATCTTTTTCGGGTCAATTTCTTTTACAGATACCCCGCCTCCCGTGACAAATGCCTTATCAAGCGACAGTGTGCCATTTGCGAGGACAGTAAACTGCTTGCAGTCCCTTACAAATTGTCTGAAAGGATCCTTCGGCAGCTCAGAAAACGATACGTTCGGAGAGATGCCGTTTTTTTCGAGCAGGAATAGGAGATAGCGCTCCTGCATCCAAGGCTTCAGCACGTTTTTAATGGTTTTTTTCGGTGCTTCCTTCAGTTCTTTATACATCTTTTGGAAAAGCGTTTCTTCATTGATATCCGGATACAAGTCGATTCTGATCGGCACTTGAGGCTGTTTTTTCAGCTCTTTTACGACAAATTGGCTGCATCTGAGAATGGCAGGTCCTGAGAGGCCGAAATGGGTAAACAGCATGTCCATTTTATGTGTGATAATCGGTTTGCCTTTTTTATTTAACACACTGACGGCTACATCTCTTAGTGATAAGCCCTGAAGTGTTTTTTGCTTAATGAACGGTTCGCCAGAAGTGACGGGAACCTCTGTCGGAAACAGCTCTGTTATGGTATGGCCCGCGGCTTCAGCCCATTCATAGCCGTCTCCCGTGCTTCCGGTATGAGGCACGCTTTTACCGCCTACAGCGATAATGACTGCCTGGCTATGGATCATTTCGCCATTATTCGTCACAATCCCTGCTGCCTGTCCATCTTCATATATAACAGATTTAATTTTCTCGTTCGTTCTGATTGTTACGCGGAGCTGCTTCAGCCTGTTTAACAGCGCGTCAACGACACTTTGGGCTTTGTCGGTCACAGGGAACATCCGGCCGTGATCCTCTTCCTTCAATTGAATGCCGAGGTTTTCAAAAAACTTGATAATGTCCTCATTATTAAATTCAGAAAACGCGCTGTATAAAAAACGCCCGTTGCCGGGGATGTGCTTGATAATTTCTTCCACAGGAAGACGGTTCGTCACATTACAGCGGCCGCCCCCGGAAATCGCGAGTTTCCGTCCTAATTTATTTCCTTTATCTATCAGCAACACGCCAGCGCCCTGTTCTCCTGCTGCAATCGCAGCCATCAAGCCTGAAGGGCCTCCGCCGATTACGATTACGTCATATTGTTTCATCTTTATCATCAACTTTCTTTTCATTTCGTGTGCGGACACCCCGTCCGCAGTACTATTATAGCGAAAGAAAGCCGCTCCTTAAACGTCTTTTGCCGCGGACATGAATGTTCACAGGATTGCTTTTGTATTTATTACCGTCTAAATGCCCAGTTGTGGTAAAATAGAAAAGTTGAATCTTCGTAGAAAATGGTGATGAAGAAACATGTCAAGCAAACTGTTAAGAGGCACGTTTGTATTAACGCTCGGTACATATATATCGCGGATTCTGGGGATGGTCTATTTAATTCCCTTCAGCATTATGGTCGGGGCGACAGGCGGTGCATTATTTCAATACGGATACAACCAATACACTTTATTTTTGAATATTGCTACGATGGGCTTTCCGGCCGCTGTTTCTAAATTTGTTTCCAAATATAATTCAAAAGGGGATTATGAGACAAGCAGGAAAATGCTCAAGGCGGGCATGTCGGTTATGCTCGTCACAGGAATGATAGCCTTTTTCATTCTGTATCTATCGGCTCCGATGTTTGCGGAAATATCGCTGGGAGGCAAGGATAATAACGGGCTGACAATTGATCATGTTGTTTATGTCATCCGCATGGTCAGCTTAGCGCTTTTGGTCGTACCGATTATGAGCCTTGTCCGCGGATTCTTTCAAGGGCACCAAATGATGGGTCCGACAGCTGTTTCCCAAGTCGTTGAACAGATTGTCCGCATCATCTTTCTATTGAGTGCGACATTCTTGATTTTGAAGGTTTTCAACGGCGGCCTTGTCATCGCTGTGGGCTATGCAACCTTCGCAGCGCTGATCGGTGCCTTCGGTGGGCTGGTCGTGCTTTATATTTATTGGAACAAACGGAAGGGCAGCCTGCTGGCGATGATGCCGAATACGGGTCCGACAGCAAACCTAAGCTACAAAAAAATGTTTTTCGAGCTGTTCAGCTATGCTGCTCCGTACGTTTTTGTCGGACTAGCCATCCCTTTGTATAACTATATTGATACAAATACGTTTAACAAAGCGATGATTGAAGCCGGTCATCAAGCCATCAGCCAAGACATGCTTGCGATTCTAACCCTGTATGTTCAGAAGCTCGTGATGATCCCGGTTTCCCTAGCAACTGCTTTCGGACTGACATTAATTCCAACGATTACTGAATCGTTTACAAGCGGAAACTATAAGCTGTTAAATCAGCAGATTAATCAAACGATGCAGACGATCCTGTTTTTAATTATTCCGGCTGTTGTCGGGATCTCTCTATTGTCAGGACCGACGTATACGTTCTTTTACGGGTCAGAGAGCCTTCACCCTGAACTGGGGGCAAACATTTTGCTATGGTATTCGCCAGTCGCGATTTTGTTCTCTTTGTTTACAGTCAACGCAGCCATTCTGCAGGGCATCAATAAGCAAAAATTTGCGGTTGTCAGCCTTGTGATCGGTGTCGTGATCAAGCTTGTGCTGAATGTTCCGCTGATCAAGCTGATGCAGGCTGACGGAGCGATTTTAGCGACGGCGCTTGGATATATCGCTTCACTTTTATATGGGTTTATCATGATTAAGCGCCATGCAGGCTATTCGTATAAGATACTAGTTAAACGAACTGTTTTGATGCTTGTCTTATCAGCCATTATGGGTATTGCCGTGAAAATCGTGCAGTGGGTATTAGGCTTCTTTATTTCCTATCAGGATGGCCAGCTGCAAGCTGCGATTGTTGTGGTGATCGCGGCCGCTGTTGGCGGAGCTGTCTACCTGTATTGCGGCTACCGATTAGGATTTTTACAGAAAATTTTAGGCCGCCGTTTGCCAGGTTTCTTAAGGAAAGGCAGACATGCAGGCTGATGAACTAGATATGATGAAACTGAGGGCTCGCATGCTGCGGGCTTTCTTTTATAAAGGAGAGATTGGGAATGAGACTTGATAAGCTGCTTGCCAACAGCGGGTATGGTTCCAGAAAAGAAGTCAAAGCCGTTGTAAAGGCTGGAGCCGTGATGATCGACGGCAAACCTGCCAAAGATGTAAAGGCGCACGTTGATCCTGATACGCAGGAGGTGACCGTATACGGGGAACCGGTTGATTATCGAGAGTTCATTTATCTTATGATGAATAAACCGCAGGGCGTGCTGTCGGCGACTGAGGACAGCCGGCAGCAAACAGTGGTCGATCTGCTGACGCCGGAGGAGATGAGATTTGAGCCATTTCCAGCCGGCAGGCTTGATAAAGATACAGAGGGCTTTTTGCTGCTCACAAATGATGGCCAGCTCGCACATCGGCTCCTTTCTCCTAAAAAGCATGTTCCAAAAACGTATGAAGTCCATTTAAAATCACAGATTTCTAGGGAAGACATCTCCGATTTGGAAACGGGTGTCTACATAGAGGGCGGCTATAAAACAAAGCCGGCAAGAGCGGAAATCAAAACAAACGACAGTGGCAATACCGTGATATACCTGACAATTACAGAAGGAAAATACCATCAGGTCAAGCAAATGGCAAAGGCAGTCGGCAATGAAGTGGTTTATCTGAAGCGGCTTTCGATGGGACGCGTTTCCCTAGATCCCGCTCTGGCACCCGGAGAATACCGTGAGCTGACAGAGGAAGAGCTTCATTTGCTCAATGAGCCGCAAGCATGACAAAAACCCCGCATATCGAATGCGGGGTTTTATTTATAAGCACACAAAAACAAGGCTCAGTAGTTTCTGCGCCCTATTATCTATCGGGCCGCTCTCAGGCGGCCCTATGTAATTTTTCAATTTATGAGGTAATCTTTACTTTCTTTCTCGTTGTCTCCCACTTGCCACGGCTTGGACTATGAACAAGATCATTATATGCCAACACATTTAAGTCTCTTTGAATCGTTCTAGGTGTAATGCCGAATTCGTCAACCAGTTCCTGTGTTGTCACAAGACCTTTTTCTTGGATAAACATGTAAACTGATTTGATTCGAGTTAGCATACGGTTTGTTGAAGGTTTCAAAAAACCACTCCCTATCATAAGATCGGATGGACTTGACTAACCACAACTCACGACTATCAACTGCGTACGAAATAGCAACAAAGGCAGACATCTGTAATTGTTATAATAATTCGCCCTCATTATACACGATATTGCAGTGATGAATCTAGGGATAACTCCTATTAATTTTTTCCAATTCGCGTTGGGCAGCCATCCTTGTTGGATTACTATGTATTTCGGCTCAATATTATTATGGTTAAAGAAACTTTTTTTATTCTGTTTCGTAGTAAATTTTGGAGGTGGGAGAGTTTTGACAAATTTGCTTGAAGCTTCAATAGAACAGGCCGGGTATACAAGCCGAAAAAAAGTGCTCACCGATGTTTTTCTGGAAGTCAGAAAAGGGGAACTGGTTGGACTGATCGGAGCTAACGGCGCCGGAAAAAGCACCGCAATCAAGGCGATACTCGGCCTTTCAGAAGATTTTAAAGGGCATATTGCCTGGAACGACTGTTCATTTGCATATATTCCGGAGCATCCGTCCTTCTACGAAGAACTGACGCTGTGGGAGCATTTGGATCTGATCAGCACACTCCACGGCATTGAAGAGAGTGAATTTGCGCATCGGGCCCAAAGCCTGCTGCAGACGTTTTCGCTTGATCAGGTCAAACATGAGCTGCCTGTCACCTTTTCGAAGGGCATGCAGCAAAAACTAATGCTTATCCAGGCCTTTCTCTCTAAGCCGGATATGTATGTGATTGATGAACCGTTTATCGGCCTTGATCCGATATCGACGAAACGCTTTGTGGACATGCTTAAGGCTGAAAAAGAACGTGGAGCCGGAATTCTTATGTGCACGCATGTACTCGATACCGCGGAAAAAATCTGTGACCGGTTTTATATGATTGAGAAAGGTTCATTATTTCTCCAAGGCACGTTAAAAGATATTCAGGACAAGACCGGATTAGAGGGGCAGTCATTGCTTGACTGTTTTTATAAGGCAGTTCAAGGTGATCGGCCATGAACGGGCGTACGCTCTTTTTTCGAAGGCTGTTTGACTATTACAAGTATCAGTTTAAAGTGTTGCATGCGGTCATTGACTGGACAGTCGCTCTCTATATTGTTTTGCCGGCGATTGCTTTTGTCATCTATCAGTATATTGATTTGATGAATGGAAGAGGCCTTCTTTATGAGTGGTCTGAAGTGGCGGAGTGGAGATGGCTGTACGCTGTGTGTGGGCTGATCATGTTTACAGGCTCGATTCGTACATTTTTAATGGAAGCGGACAAAGTGTTTTTGCTGCAAAAGAAAGAAATCATCTATCAGCTCAAACGGTACGCGCTTTTGTATTCTTTTCTCGTCACGATGGCTAAATGGCTGCTTCTCTTTTTTATTGTCCTTCCCTTGATCAGTCATTCTGTTCACATCACATTCGCAGAAAGCACTGCTCTATTGTGTTATTTGTTTGGCCTTCATATATTCTTTTTATCCTTAAAGCAAGACAGGATCAGAAAGCCGCGCTCTATTTCGAGATGGATTGGCGATATTTTTGTCAGAGCTATATTTTTTGCTGGTTCTGCTATCCTGATTGTTTTGACTCAGTGGCACTTGCTTGCGCTTTTTGGCATTTTATTTTTGCTTTTCTCAGTTATCCGCAGTTTGAAAAAGACGGCTTCGTTCACGGCTTTTGAAGCTGAGGTGACTGAAGAGAAAAAAAGCAGGCTTGCCCTTGCAGGACTTGTGATGATGATGAGTCAGGAGGCGGGAATGCCAAAAGTAAAAGACAGGATGAGAAGAAAACCGTTATTATACCGAAATTCAAAAAGGATATTTAAAAGACGAACGATCTGCACAGGCTATAAGGAATTGTTTTTTAAAGTCATGCTGAGGAATGGCGAGTATGCGAGGCAGATGTACATGCTATTGTCAGCTTTCACCGTTCTCATATTTGTTTCCCCAATTTGGCTGAAGGTGATTGCGCTGCTGGTCTATACAGGTGTTTGCCGTTATATCCTGACGCTTATTTTTGACAAGGTCATGGATGCCCCTTTTTTAATTGGCACCGATAAGGAAAGTGATGAATATTATCGGGCCAGAAAAAACTGTATCAACATCCTGCACTATGCGTTTGCCGCCTGTTGTTTTTTAGCGGCCGCTGTCTCTTTATTGTTTACATAAAAAACCCAAACGACGACGTTTGGGTTTTTTGGTCTATGTTATAAAATAAACAGCTGGATGAAAAACAGAATGGCGAAAACGATGACGAGCGGATGAATCTCTCTCCATTTTCCCCGCGCCGCTTTTACGATCGGATATGAAATAAAGCCAAGCGCAATTCCTGTTGAAATGCTGGATGTCAAAGGCATGGCCAGAATGACGAGAAACGCTGGAAATGCCTCGTCCATCTCTTTCCAGTTCATATTGGAAACCGAGCCCATCATCAAGCTGCCGACGATAATCAAAGCAGGCGAGGTGATGGCGGCTATACCGGACAAGGCGCTGACAAGCGGACTGAAAAACATTGAAGCCGCAAACATCACAGCCACAGTCAAAGCCGTAAGCCCCGTTCTTCCCCCGGCTGCGACACCGGCGGAAGATTCGATAAATGCGGTCGTCGGACTTGTGCCGAAAACAGCTCCTACTGTCGTCGCTGTTGAATCAGCAAGCAGCGCTTTTCGCACGTTAGGCAGCTTGTTGTTTTTCATCAGCCCGGCTTGCTCGGCAACTCCGATCATCGTGCCTGTCGTATCAAAAATGGTGACTAATAGAAAAGAAAAGACGACAGCGTACAGGCCGTGATGAATGACATCGCCAAAAGCGGTAAATGGATTTGAGATCATCAATCCTTCCGGCAAATGAGGAAGTGACATAAATCCCTTTGAAAAATGGAGCTGACCGGTGAAAAAGGCGATCAAAGCGGTAGCTGCCATTCCGATAAATAAAGCGCCGCTTACATTCAGCACCATCAGGACCACGCTGATCAAAAGGCCAACCAGTGTTAAGATAACACCAGGTGAATGCAGATTGCCGAGAGTGACCAGGTTTGACTCATCAGCTGCCACAATGCCCGCTTGACGCAAACCGATAAAAGCAATAAACAGCCCGATCCCTGTTGTGATCCCGTATTTTAAATTGTTTGGAATCGCTTCTATAAGTTGTTTTCTTAAAGGCGTTAACGATAGAATAATGAAGAGAACCCCTGCTGTAAATACTGCGCTGAAAGCTGTTGCGTACGTGATGCCGCCATCGCTTGCGCTTACGACATGAAAGGCTAAATAAGCGTTCAAGCCCATGCCGGGCGCAATAGCAATCGGATAATTTGCTGCCAGGGCCATCCACAGCGTTCCGACAATGGAGGCAATAATCGTTGCGGTGAACACCTGGTCGAAAGGAACCCCGGCGTTAGCCAGAATGACCGGATTGACCACGACGATATAGACCATTGTGAAAAAGGTCGTCAGCCCTGCTATGATTTCTTGCTTTATGGATGTTTGCTGCTCTTTTAGATGAAACATAGTATCCTCCAATTACGAACGTTTTAACAAAACACCATTAATATTATTCGTTTTATTTGGTTTTTGCAAGTCATTTCTTGCGGAAAGGGGATCATTATGAACTGGGAAGTTGAAGTGATCAGAAAAAAAGAGGATTTAATTCGTGATACGCAGGAATTTTTGAGAATCAATAGTGTCATGGACGAAACAACCGCCGGACCCGGTAAACCGTTTGGAGAAGGGGTAAACGCCAGCCTGACTTCATTGCTGGAGCTTGGAGAAAAAGAAGGCTTTACAACAAAAAATCTTGACGGCTTCGCAGGTCATATTGAATGGGGGGAGGGCGATGACATTATCGGCGTACTTTGCCATGTTGACGTCGTGCCGCCGGGAGATGGGTGGACGAGTGATCCATTTTCAGCTGAAATCCGCAACGGACGGATTTATGCAAGGGGCGCCATTGATGACAAAGGCCCGACAATGGCGGCATTCTACGCGCTGAAAATCGTGAAAGACATGAATCTGCCCCTGTCCAAGCGAGTCAGAATGATTATCGGAACAGATGAAGAAAGTGATTGGAGATGCGTAGAGCATTATTTCAAGCATGAAGAAATGCCAACAATGGGCTTTGCGCCTGACGCCGATTTTCCGATCATTAATGCGGAAAAAGGGATCATCGATGCTTCTTTACTTATTCCACACCGTCCAAATCAAGCAGAACCAAAGGCAGTGCTTGTCTCGTTTCAATCAGGCCTTCGTTTGAACATGGTGCCTGATGCTGCGGAAGCTGTTATTGAAGGGCCGAAAAATGAAGAGATTCTGTCTTCATTTAAAGACATGCTCCGCACGACGGACCAAAAAGGGGAAGCTGCAATAGAGAACGGACAGCTCATTTTGCGTATGTACGGTCTTTCCTGCCATGCGATGGAACCGAACAATGGGATCAATGCCGGCATTTTATTGTGCGAATTTCTCCAGCAGACTGAGCTTGACGATGCAGGAAAGCGGTTTGTGCAAGTTGTGACAGATAAGTTCTCAGGTGATACAAGAGGAAAAAAACTGGACATCGACTGTGAGGATGAAATCAGCGGTGAGCTGACATTAAATGTCGGAACACTGCGCTATAAAGAAGGGCAAGGAGGCGAGCTCGGGATCAATATCCGCTATCCTGTGACAGCTGAAAGCAAAGTGATCCGCGATGCATTCGAAAGCGCATCTGAATTTGAGCTGGGAGAATTCAAAGACAGCAAGCCGCATCACGTGTCCGCAGATCATCCGTTAGTCAAAACCCTGCAAAAGGTTTATGAAGGCCAGCTGGGTAAAAAAGCTGACTTAATCTCAATCGGCGGGGGGACATATGCGAGATCCTTAAAAGCCGGTGTCGCGTTCGGCCCGCTGTTCCCCGGACGCCCTGACAGCGCACACCAAAAGGATGAATATATCGAAATTGATGACCTGCTGAGATCGACAGCGTTATATGCTCAGGCCATTTACGAGCTTGCAAAATAAAAGGACCGGCTTCTGCTGAAGCCAGTCCTTTTTTTAAATAAATGACCATAAATCAGTTGATAAGTACCGTTCTCCTGTATCAGCTGTCATGCAGACCACAACTTTGTCAGGAGAGAGGCGTTTCGCTGTTTCGATTGCCGCGAAGCAGGCAGCGCCTGATGAAGGACCGACAAGAATTCCTTCTTCAGCAGCAAGCCGTCTTGTCGTCGTATACGCGTCTTCATCAGAGATTTTGATAATTTCATCATAAACGTCTTCATTTAAAATCGGCGGTATAAAGCCTGGGCTCGTTCCTACAAGTTTATGCGCGCCAGGTTTTCCGCCGGATAATACAGGCGAACCCGCTGGCTCAACAACATGAACCGTGATATCCGGAAAAAGCTCTTTGAGCGCCTCACCTGTTCCGGTAATGGTTCCGCCCGTTCCAGAGGAGGCGACAAAAGCGCCGAGCGGTTTTCCAATTTCCTCTATTGCCCGGGCGATTTCAGGCGCTGTTGTTTTCCGGTGCGCATCAGGATTAGCAGTGTTATCGAACTGCATTGGAATATAGCTGTTCGGAATTTGTTCGGCAAGCTCCTTCGCTTTTTTGATGCTGCCCGGCATTCTTTCCTCTCCGGGAGTTAATACAACCTCTGCACCGTAAGCTTTAAGCAGGTTGATCCGTTCCTTCGTCATCGTATCAGGCATAACTAAGATTGCTTTATATCCGCGTGCTGCCGCATTCATGGCGAGCCCGATTCCGGTATTTCCGCTTGTCGGCTCTATAATAACTGATCCCGGCTTGAGTAAACCGTTTTGTTCAGCTTCTATGATCATTTGATAAGCGGCTCTGTCTTTCACACTGCCGCTCGGATTGAAAAATTCAAGCTTTAAATAGACTTGTGCCGCATTTTCCGGCTGAAGCCGATTCAATCTCACTAGCGGTGTATCTCCTATCAGATCAGCTGTGTTTGCAACGATTTTCAACATTGTCATTCCTTTCTGAATAAAACAAGTGTCATATAATATCCTAACATAATAAACGTTTGTGCGAGAGTGTTTTCATACACTGTTCCTCTATCCGCACAGCCTCTTTATTGATAAAATAATAGCTGTCAAAGAAGGGAGTGTCAGACGGATGCCAGATATACGGCCTCATTATTTCATCGGCGTTCCCATACCTGAGGGAATTGCAAATCCGATCTACCAGGCTGCGAAAAACGAACCGGTATTGACGTTTCAAAAATGGGTGCACCCGCTTGACTATCATATCACGTTAATTTTTCTCGGAGCGGCGGATGAGACACAAATAAAGAAGCTTGAAGTTTCGCTAGCAGAGATTGCTTCAGAAATTGACCCATTTTCAATTGAGTTTGACAAGATAGATGTATTCGGCGACCGCAGAAGGCCGCGCGTTTTACATCTGGAGCCAAAGAAAAACAAAACGCTTGATAGACTGCGGGAACATACGAAGCAGGCTGTACTTCAGGCCGGCTTTCAAGTGGAAAAAAGACCGTATCATCCTCATATGACGCTGGCAAGAAAATGGACAGGCGAAGAAGGATTTCCAGCTCATGTTCCGTTTGAAAGCGGCGAAGTTTCGATGATGGCTGAACGATTTTCGCTCTTTCAAATACACTTGAACCAATCACCAAAATACGAGGAAATATTCAAATTTCAATTATCTTAATTCATTGCGGAGTGGAGAAACAAACATGGCACAAATCATCAAAATTCATGATTATATATCAAGATATGAGCTTGATCCGTACCATTATATCAACCAGTTTGTACGTCTGAAAAAAGAGCGCTGGCTTTCACTAGTAGAAGCAGCGGAGCGACAGCATGAAGAAAGGCAAGCCAGTGCTGAAGAACCGGAACCGGTGCAGAAACGAAAAAAATTTTCATTGAAAAGAAGAAAAGAAGAGATAAAAGCCGATATACAAGAAGAGAGACACCAATGGTTTGAGGACGAAGAAGATATTCATGTAAGGCTCCCGAAGAGCAGGGTGGCGCTTGCTTCTTTTTATAAAAGACATTTATATGATTTTCAGCTCAAATGGGCAAGCTCTACTCTTTCAGAAATATCTCAACTCTCAAACCAGGTGAAGCAGGACCGCATTTTGCGTTATCTGACCCAGCAGCTGCCTGATTCTTATTTTATTATGTATAAGCCTGTGCTGAAAATTCAGCAGGCGGCGGTTGAATTAAGCATTGTGATTATTTCTCCTCTGGAAATTTATTGCGTTTCTTTTTTAGAGGCTGAGGAAGACAGTGTCTACATAGGGTCTAAAAATCGTTTTTGGGACAAGAAAACAGCCTCTCAGACTGCATCAGTGTTAAATCCAGGGCTTAGCCTGTTTCGTACGGACTCGGTTGTGTCAAAGATCGTAAAGGAAAAACAGGCTGAGATTCCGGTTCGAAAATTGCTTCTGAGCAGAACGTCGTACATCGATTACCCGGAGCCGCCATACGGCTTAGAAATAGCGGATAAGCGGAGCGCGGAAGAATGGATTGAGCGGCAGAAGAAAAACACTGCTCCGATCAAACATCATCAGGTAAAGGCTGCAAAGGCTCTATTGTCTTACTGCATGTCTGACTCCTATCGCAGACAGGAGTGGCTGGAGTAAAAGAGAACGATTTGAGCGGTTTTCTCATAACATAAGCAGGTGAGAAAGATGAGCCATTGGTTTTTTATTATTAACCCGACAGCAGGACATCGAAACGGCCTGCGTGTTTGGAAGTCCATTCAAAAAGAATTGATCAAACGAAAGGTTGAGCACCGTTCATTTTTAACTGAACATCCGGGACACGCCGAGGTGCTCGCCAGACAGATTTCAACGATACAAGAATATAAGCTGAAGCGCCTGATCGTCATTGGCGGAGACGGAACCATGCATGAAGTTGTCAACGGGCTGAAAGATGTTGACGATATTGAGCTGAGCTTTGTGCCGGCGGGCGCATATAATGATTTTTCGCGAGGATTCTCTATTAAAAAAATCGATCTGATACAGGAAATCAAGAAGGTAAAGCGCCCGTTAACAAGAACCTTTCATTTAGGGAGCGTCAATTTCCTTCAGGATAAATCACAGATTCTTTATTTTATGAATCATATCGGGATCGGGTTTGACGCATATGTCAATAAAAAGGCGATGGAATTTCCGTTGAGACGGGTTTTTCTTTTTCTCCGCCTTCGATTTCTTGTGTATCCGCTTTCTCATTTGCACGCTTCGGCAACCTTTAAGCCGTTTACGTTAGCTTGTACGACGGAAGACGAGACGCTCGAATTTCATGATGTCTGGTTTGCCGTTGTATCCAACCATCCGTTTTACGGGGGAGGCATGAAGGCGGCGCCCCTAGCAAATCCGCGCGAGAAGACATTTGATATTGTAATCGTTGAAAACCAGCCGTTTTTGAAAAAATATTGGCTTTTATGTCTCATGGCATTTGGAAAACATACAAAGATGGATGGCGTTACGATGTTTAAAGCGAAGGACATTACATTTTACACGAAGGACAAAATCCCGTTCCATGCTGACGGAGAAATCATGGGCACTACCCCGTTTCGTCTGGCTTCTAGTCCTTCACCCCTAAGGATCAAAACATAAACGTGTTTGAAGGAGAGAGCTTCCGATGGTCAGCATCCGCCGCAGCTTCGAAGCGTATGTCGATGACATGAATATCATTACTGTTCTGATTCCTGCTGAACAAAAGGGAATCATGACACCGCCGTTTCGGCTTGAGACAGAAACAACAGTTTTTCCTCTGGCTGTCAGGGAGGAATACTCCCTTGAAGCAAAATACAAGTACGTCTGCGTATCCGACCATCCTGTGACATTTGGAAAAATCCATTGCGTCAGAGCATCCAGCGGCCACAAAACGGATCTCCAAATTGGCGCGGTCATCCGGACGGCTGCGTTTGATGACGAATTTTATTATGACGGAGAGCTGGGCGCCGTTTATACCGCGGATCATACCGTATTTAAAGTATGGGCGCCTGCTGCAACCTCAGCTACTGTCAAGCTTTCATACCCCAATAAAAGCGGGCGCACATTCCAAATGACTCGGTTGGAAAAAGGCGTCTATGCCGTTACGGTCACAGGTGACCTTCACGGATATGAGTATTTGTTTTGCATCTGCAACAATTCAGAATGGATGGAAACCGTTGACCCGTATGCCAAGGCTGTGACTGTAAATGGAGAGAAGGGCGTCGTCTTGCGCCCGGATCAAATGAAATGGACTGCTCCTCTTAAACCATTCTCACACCCTGTGGATGCCGTCATCTATGAGACGCACCTTCGCGACTTCTCCATCCATGAAAACAGCGGCATGATAAACAAGGGAAAATACTTAGCATTAACGGAAACTGATACACAAACCGCAAATGGCAGTTCTTCGGGACTGGCGTATGTAAAAGAGCTTGGTGTTACACATGTGGAGCTTCTGCCGGTGAATGATTTTGCCGGAGTTGATGAAGAGAAGCCGCTTGATGCATACAATTGGGGATATAACCCGCTTCATTTCTTTGCCCCGGAGGGAAGCTATGCCTCAAACCCTCATGATCCTCAAACGAGAAAAACAGAGCTGAAACAAATGATCAATACCCTGCATCAGCACGGTCTGCGAGTCATTCTGGATGTTGTTTTTAACCATGTGTATAAGAGGGAGAATTCCCCCTTTGAAAAGACAGTGCCCGGTTATTTTTTCCGGCACGACGAATGTGGGATGCCATCAAACGGCACCGGCGTTGGCAATGATATTGCATCAGAAAGAAGGATGGCGAGAAAATTCATTGCGGATTGCGTGGTCTATTGGCTTGAAGAATACAATGCTGACGGCTTCCGATTTGATCTCCTCGGCATTTTAGATATTGACACCGTGCTTTATATGAAAGAGAAAGCAACTAAGGCAAAGCCCGGAATCCTGCTTTTTGGAGAAGGGTGGGATCTGGCTACACCGCTGCCGCATGAACAGAAAGCTGCTTTGGCGAACGCGCCAAGAATGCCGGGCATCGGCTTTTTTAATGATATGTTTCGTGACGCTGTAAAAGGGAACACCTTTCACCTTAAGGCAGTAGGGTTTGCGCTCGGCAGCGGTGAATCAGCACAAATTGTGATGCATGGAATTGCCGGGTCTTCCGGATGGAAGGCATTAGCACCGATTGTTCCGGAACCAAGCCAGTCCATCAATTATGTCGAATCACACGACAATCACACCTTTTGGGATAAAATGAGCTTTGCGCTTCCTCAAGAAAATGACAGCCGAAAGCGAAGCAGGCAAAGGCTTGCAGCCGCGATTATTTTGCTTGCCCAAGGGGTGCCGTTTATTCACAGCGGCCAGGAATTTTTCCGGACGAAGCAGGGAGTGGAAAACAGCTATCAATCCAATGACAGCATCAACCAGCTCGACTGGGATCGCCGTGAAACATTCAAAGAAGATGTTCACTATATCCGCAGGCTGATCTCGCTGAGAAAAGCGCATCCTGCATTCCGTCTTAGGTCCGCTGCAGACATCCGGCGCCATCTTGAATGCTTGACGCTAAAAGAACACCTTATCGCATACAGGCTTTATGATCTTGACGAGGTTGACGAATGGAAAGATATCATTGTTATCCATCACGCGAGTCCAGACTCCGTCGAGTGGAGGCTGCCAAACGACATACCTTATCGGCTTTTATGTGATCCATCAGGATTTCGGGAAGACCCGGCAGAAATCAAGAAAACGGTTGCAGTAAACGGCATCGGAACGGTTATCTTATATTTAGCATCAGATCTTAAGAGTTTTGCTTGACGAAGTTTGTGCTATAGCGCTAAAATTTAAAGGACGGCTATTGATTAGCATATGAGACTCTCAATAGCTGTCTTTTTTATTTTTATACGATTCGTACGAAAAAGGCATTCGCTGGATAGACTAGAAACGATTAGCCTTAATTCTAAAATATTTTAAGAAATGATGGGTTGAACATTGATATGAACTGGTTGGGACAATTACTAGGTAGCGATTGGGAGATCTTCCCCGCCGGAGGAGCTACAGGAGATGCATATTATGCGAAACATAACGGGCAGCAGCTTTTTTTAAAACGTAATAGCTCACCTTTTTTAGCTGTTTTATCCGCCGAAGGCATTGTTCCGAAGCTGGTTTGGACAAAACGGATGGAAAATGGGGACGTCATTACGGCCCAGCACTGGATGACCGGCAGAGAGCTGAAGCCTAAAGACATGAGCGGACGGCCCGTTGCTGAATTGCTTCGTAAAATACACACATCAAAAGCCTTGCTGGACATGCTGAAGAGACTTGGAAAAGAACCGCTGAACCCGGGGGCTCTTTTGTCTCAGCTGAAGCAGGCTGTATTTGCTGTGCAGCAATCTTCGCCGCTGATTCAAGAAGGGATCAAGTATTTGGAAGAACACCTGCATGAAGTGCATTTCGGTGAGAAAGTCGTTTGCCATTGTGATGTCAATCATAATAACTGGCTATTGTCTGAAGACAACCAGCTGTATTTAATTGACTGGGACGGCGCCATGATCGCTGATCCGGCGATGGACCTCGGGCCTTTGCTGTACCACTACGTCGAAAAGCCAGCTTGGGAGAGCTGGCTGAGCATGTACGGCATAGAGCTGACAGAAAGCCTTCGGTTGCGAATGGCTTGGTATGTGTTATCTGAAACAATTACTTTCATTGCCTGGCATAAAGCAAAAGGCAATGATAAGGAATTTCATGATGCAATGGAAGAGCTGCATATCCTCATGAAACGAATTGTTGATTAATCAGGAATACGAATCCATTTGCTCTACCCATTGAGACAGGCTGTTCTGATGCTCTTGTATGTGTGAGTCGATGGATTTGGATGATATTCCTGATTGGCTGTAGCGGTAAACATCTTCAAGCACGTTTTTGAAATTTGAATCAAGCTCGGTGTTTGCCATCAGTGATTTAATCACACGCTCAAGCTGCTCGTACTCTGCGACTGTTCCGCAGCAGTCCAATTGATGGTCAGTCAATATATCCTTCAATAAATGAACTTGATGCTCATAATGTAAACCCATAACGGTACACATCCCTTCAGTATCATACGGGTTAAATTGTTCAAAACAGAGCGTTTTTATACATGTGAAAGGAGTGTTCCAGCAGACGGGACCCTCTTTTTTTATGCGCTCGGCCTTAAGAGAGATACACTGGAAAAACGAGCTTGCGGGTCTTTTTAATTCATGGTATGTTGTTAGTCGAAATAATAGATAGAGGTGTCAATCATATGAGAATGCGCCACAAGCCTTGGGCTGATGACTTTTTGGCTGAAAACGCAGATATTGCCATCAGCAATCCTGCTGATTATAAAGGGAAATGGAACACAGTGTTTGGCAACGACAATCCGATCCATATCGAGGTTGGTACAGGAAAAGGCCAATTTATTTCTGGTATGGCCAAACAAAATCCCGACATCAATTATATTGGTATTGAGTTATTTAAAAGCGTCATCGTGACAGCCGTCCAAAAAGTAAAAGACAGCGAAGCGCAGAATGTAAAGCTTCTGAATATAGATGCGGACACGCTGACGGATGTGTTTGTGCCGGGGGAAGTGAAACGGGTCTACTTGAACTTTTCTGATCCTTGGCCGAAGAAACGGCATGAAAAACGCCGCCTGACATATTCCCACTTCCTCAAAAAATATGAAGAAGTAATGGGCAAAGGCGGATCGATTCATTTTAAAACGGACAACCGAGGTTTGTTTGAGTACTCTTTGAAGAGCTTCTCTGAGTACGGCCTCCTGCTGACATACGTCAGTCTCGATTTGCATAACAGCAATCTCGAAGGCAATATTATGACAGAATATGAAGAAAAATTCTCTGCACTCGGCCAGCCGATCTATCGGGCTGAGGTTGAATGGAGAACGTAAAGACAGACTCTGACAGGAGTCTGTTTTTTTTATGGGCTGTTTGCTACCATGATGACAGGGGGGATGAAAATGGAAACAATGAAAATTGGAAACATCACGTTGACCTGGCTTGACGGAGGCGTGACGCATATGGACGGAGGCGCCATGTTCGGCGTTGTGCCAAAGCCGCTTTGGTCTAAAAAATATCCAGTCAATGAAAAAAACCAGATTGAACTAAGGACAGACCCTATTTTGATTCAAAAGGATGGGCTCAATATCATCGTTGACGCCGGAATTGGGTCCGGCAAGCTGACTGATAAACAAAAACGAAACTATGGCGTGACACAAGAGTCGAATGTGAAACCCTCATTAGCTGCACTCGGATTAACGGTTGCCGATATAGATGTGATCGCAATGACACACCTTCATTTTGATCATGCATGCGGTTTAACGGAGTATGAAGGTGAACGGCTCGTCTCTGTCTTTCCGAATGCAGTGATTTATACATCTGCTGTTGAATGGGACGAAATGCGCCATCCGAATATCAGGTCGAAAAATACGTATTGGAAAGAAAATTGGGAGGCTGTAGCTGGCCAAGTCAAAACCTTTGAAGACACCTTAACGATCACAGAGGGTATTACACTGCATCACACCGGAGGCCATAGCGACGGACACAGTGTCCTGATATGCGAGGATGCGGGTGAAACTGCCGTACATATGGCAGATCTGATGCCGACACATGCCCACCGCAATCCGCTATGGGTGCTGGCTTACGATGATTATCCGATGACCTCTATCCCGCAAAAGCAGAAATGGCAGGCGTTCGCAGCAGAAAAAGACGCTTGGTTTATTTTTTATCATGATGCCGAGTATCGCGCCCTTCAATGGGAGAAGGACGGAAGCATCAAAGATTCAGTCAAGCGAATGAAGCAATAGCATATTTTTATGTTTACCCTGCATGTTTTCCGGCTAATAATGCAAACCTAGTACTAATTATGCTCAGAAAGGAAGAGGCAGGGTGAAACAATTCAAAGTAACAAACGAAGGAGACATTCAAACAACATTAAGAGGCCTTGAAGTGCTCTCTGTTCCTTTTTTGAACAAAGGTGTTGCTTTTACTGAGGAAGAAAGAAAAGAACTTGGTTTAAAAGGCTTTCTGCCGCCCAAGGTATTAACAATTGATGATCAGGCGAAAAGAGCGTATGAACAATATTCCGCACAGCCTGACGATTTGAGCAAAAATGTCTATTTAACGGCGCTGCACGATCGGAATGAAACGCTGTTTTATCGCCTGTTAAATGACCATTTAGGGGAAATGCTCCCGATTGTCTACACACCGACAGTCGGAACGGCAATCCAGAGATACAGCCATGAATACAGAAAACCACGAGGGCTCTATCTGTCAATCGATGACCCGGACGGTATGAAAGAAGCATTTAAACAGTATAAAGATCAAAGCGATACGATCGATTTAATTGTTGCCACTGATGCGGAAGGAATTTTAGGAATCGGTGACTGGGGCGTCGGAGGAATCGCGATTTCTATTGGCAAGCTGGCGGTTTATACAGCGGCTGCGGGCATTGATCCGAGCAGAGTGCTGGCTGTTGTTTTAGATGCGGGGACAAATCAGGAGAGCCTCTTGAACGACCCGCTTTATGTCGGCAACCAGCATTCCAGAGTGCGTGGCGAACGCTATGACCAATTTATTGACGACTACGTTGCGCTGGCGAGAGAAACATTTCCGAATGCATTGCTGCATTGGGAGGATTTCGGGGCGAAAAACGCGCGAAGCATTTTGAAACGCTATAAAGATAAAGTGTGTACCTTCAATGATGATATCCAAGGAACTGGCGCTGTTTCTTTGGCCGCAGTCTTATCCTGTGCAAAAGCGTCTAAAGTTCCGCTGAGGGATCACAGAGTTGTTATATTCGGAGCGGGAACGGCAGGAATCGGAATTGCCGAACAGCTGCGGGAAGCATTGGTGCGCGAGGGGCTGAGTGAAGAAGAATCATACAAGCGCTTCTGGTGCATAGACAGAAACGGGCTGTTAACAGATGATATGGATCAGCTTCTTGATTTCCAAAAGCCGTATGCCCGTTCGGCTGATGAAGTGAAGGATTATCAGCGGAACGGAGACGGTGGAGGCATTGATCTTCTTGAAGTGGTCCGGCAGGCGAAACCGACGATCCTGATCGGCACATCTACAGTTTCCGGCGCTTTCACTGAAGAAATTGTAAAAGAAATGGCGTCACATGTGAAACGGCCGGCGATTTTGCCAATGTCAAATCCGACAACCCTTTCTGAAGCAAAACCGGAGGATTTAATCGAATGGACAGAAGGCCGTGCGCTGATCACGACAGGAAGCCCGTTCCCGCCAGTTGAATATAACGGAGTTACGTATCATATCGGGCAGGCAAACAACGCGCTTGTCTTCCCTGGTCTCGGTCTTGGAACGATTGTTACAAAATCAAAATTAATTACCGACGGCATGTTTGAAGCATGTGCCCGGGCAATCGCAGGTATGGTCAATGTCGGGGTGCCTGGCGCGCCGATGCTTCCAAAAGTTGAAGATTTGCGCACTGTTTCGGCAACCGTTGCTGTTGAAGTTGCAAAAACTGCAATAAAGGAAGGCGTCGCTACGGAAGAGCCTGAAGACATTATACAGGCAGTGCAGGATGCGATGTGGTATCCGGTATACAAACCGATTCGCGCGATATAATAAAAAAGAGCCGCTGCATAGGCAGCGGCTTCTATTTTTTGCTTGTCCGGTGTTAAGAGGCGATTGTATCAATGACATCAACAATTTCTCCCGTTTTCGCATCCACCATGACTTCATACTGTTCTAATTCTCCGAAAGCTGATCGTGTAATGCCGGTTTTGTATACCTGTACCGTTTCTCCGTTAATATTGTAAGGCTCCGGCTGGGTGTAAATCCATGATCCGTCAATCGGGCCCCGCTGCTTAAAAGCAGATTTTACAATTCGAAGCGCTTTTTCTGAAGAAATATAAGGCTTCATCACATATTGTTTCACAACGACAGCCGTACAAATTCCAAGTCCTGCTCCTAAAAGAAGATGACGCAATTTCAAAATAAAGCACCTCCTGGTTGATCGTACTTTTCATTATACAGAAACAGCCAAATCCTGTTAAGCAATACGCGGCTGATCGAGCAGATTGGGTCAGGGTGCTTGGAAAACTTCATTGTTTCTAATAAAATAAAAGGACTACATAGAAATGAGGGGAAAACATGAATCAAGAAACGAAAGCGCTTTTCCAAACACTGACGCAGCTTCCCGGCGCGCCGGGCAATGAGCATCAGGTTCGTGCTTTTATGAAGCAGGAGCTAGCCAAATATGCCGATGACATCGTTCAGGACAGACTGGGAAGTGTTTTCGGAGTCAGACGAGGCGCAGAGGACGCACCGAGAATTATGGTAGCCGGGCACATGGACGAAGTCGGCTTCATGGTGACATCCATTACAGACAACGGGCTGCTCAGATTCCAGACGCTCGGAGGCTGGTGGAGCCAGGTTTTGCTTGCGCAGCGGGTTGAAATTCAAACAGATAACGGGCCGGTTCCGGGTGTGATTTCAAGCATACCGCCGCATTTATTGACAGATGCGCAGCGAAACCGTCCGATGGATATCAAAAACATGATGATCGACATTGGAGCGGATGATAAGGAAGACGCCATCAAAATCGGCATTAAACCGGGACAGCAGATTGTGCCTGTTTGTCCGTTTACGACGATGGCGAATGAAAAGAAAATTTTATCAAAAGCATGGGATAACAGATATGGATGCGGCTTAAGCATTGAACTTCTGAAGGAATTACACGGTAAAGAGCTTCCGAATACACTCTATGCGGGTGCAACGGTTCAGGAAGAAGTAGGGCTAAGGGGCGCGCAGACGGCTTCTCATATGATTAAACCGGACTTGTTTTTCGCCCTTGACGCCAGCCCGGCAAACGATATGAGCGGAGACAAAAATGAATTCGGCCAGCTTGGAAAAGGCTTTTTGCTGCGCATTCTTGACAGAACGACAGTCATGCATCGCGGAATGAGGGAATTCGTTCTTGATATGGCTGAAACGCATGATATTCCATATCAATATTTTGTATCCGGCGGGGGAACAGACGCAGGCAAGGTTCATATTTCGAACAGCGGTGTGCCGTCAGCGGTTATCGGAATATGTTCCCGCTATATTCATACAAACGCTTCTATCATTCATATTGATGATTATGCTGCTGCTAAAGAAATGCTCATCAAACTTGTAACAGCCTGCGATAAGCAGACGGTGGATGCGATTAAAGAAAATATGTAGGTTTCATAAAAGCTTGTTGAACGAGCAGTAAGCTCGGATCGACAAGCTTTTTTCTTATTCTGTTTCAAATAGATAGGAAAGGGCCTTAATGGCTTGGTTAACGGTTTCAACCGTAATATTCGCTTTATTGGAAAGCTCTTTTAAAGGATGGTGGAGCGATTCCGGCCGGATGATAATCAGGGGTTTTCCTTTTGCGATCGCATATGATGCATCCATTGCCGTGTTCCACTGTTTGTACTTTTCGCCAAACAGGGCGATCACAAAGTCTGCTTTATTCATCAGGACGGCGGTTCTGAAGTTGTTGATGTCAGAGGCTTTGTCATCCTTTAAAACGGCATTTGGCTGTACGCCCATAATTTCTTCACCAATATTGTCTGAGCGGTCATGATTCTCCATTGGGCCAACAAACGTAATCGGGAGCTTCAGTGATTTTGTTTTTTCTTTAATTTCCTCGCGCCAATTGCTGTGGATTTCTCCTGCTAAATAGACGATAAACTCCATATAAAAATCCCTCCTTATGTATTCCATCTGTAAATTTTACCCTCATGTACACGATGTTAAACGAAACGAGCTTGATAATGCAAATAAAATATGATAATGATAATGGGAAAGCCAATCTTACATATTCATTCGTTGCATATAAGTGGTTTTGCCTCAAGCAGTTTGGTATGATCCAAATGGACGAGTATCGATAAAAAACATGTAAGAACATAAACAACTGGAGGGATATGAAATGAAAAAAATTGAATCAACTCAAGAGCTGGAAAAAGCGGTAAAGGATGATTGGTCTGTATTTATGTTTTCAGCCGATTGGTGCCCGGATTGCCGTTTTGTAGAGCCTTTCCTGCCTGAATTGGAAGCGAATTTCCCTGAATTCACCTACTACTACGTAGACCGTGACAAATTCATTGATACATGTGCAGAGTGGGAAATTTACGGAATCCCAAGCTTTGTGGTGTTTAATGAAGGAAAAGAAGTAAATCGTTTTGTGAGCAAAGACCGCAAAACAAAAGAAGAAATTGAACAGTTTTTAACAGACTCTCTCGCTAAAGCGTAAAGGAGGACATCGGTTTGAAAATGACCTCAAGGAAGCTGTCAGATATACTGAAGCAGCGCCTTCAGCACGAGAATCGCTCCTTTCTGTTTGACAGAGAAAAAGACACCCTCCGTGTTGAGGATCAAACGACTAAAAAAGGGATTACACTCGATTTGCCGCCGATTATTGCAAAATGGGAACTGAAAAAAGACGAAGCCATTGATGAGATCGTGTACTATGTCTCCGAAGCGATGACGGCAATGGAAGGGAAGGCTCAGGAAATGACCGGGAAAGAAACTCGCATTTATCCGGTCATCCGCTCGACTTCCTTCCCGGACAAGTCCAGCGAAGATATCCCGCTCATTTATGACGATCATACCGCAGAGACAAGAATTTATTACGCGCTAGATCTCGGGAAAACCTACCGTTTAATTGACCAGCGCATGCTTGAGAAAGAAAACTGGACAAAAGAGCGGATCAGAGAGACGGCCGCATTTAATCTCCGTTCCCTGCCGACGGTTGTCAAAGAGGATACGGTTGCCGGCAATTACTTTTATTTCTTCAGGGCAAACGACGGATACGATGCAAGCCGGATTTTGAACGAAGCGATCTTAAATGAGTATAAGCAGCATGCAGAAGGGGAGCTGGCGATCTCTGTTCCTCATCAGGACGTTTTGATTCTTGCTGACATCCGGAATGAATCGGGGTATGATATTCTAGGACAAATGTCGATGAGCTTCTTTGCAGGCGGCACCGTCCCGATTACCGCCCTTTCATTTTTGTACAATGAAGGAAAGCTGGAACCGGTGTTTATCCTGGCGAAAAGCCGTCCGAAAAAGGATTAGAAAGGATTTTTACTTATGAACGCTTTTTATAATAAAGAAGGTGTGGGAGACACGCTCCTGATCTCTCTTCAAGATGTGACACGCGAACAATTAGGCTATGAAAAACACGGCGACGTCGTCAAAATTTTCAATAACGAAACAAAAGAAACAACGGGCTTCAACATTTTCAACGCGTCTTCTTACTTGACCATTGATGAAAACGGCCCTGTTGCGCTCTCAGAAACATTCGTGCAAGATGTGAATGAGATTTTAAACAGAAACGGCGTTGAAGAAACATTAGTCGTTGATTTATCTCCGAAGTTTGTTGTGGGGTATGTAGAGTCAAAAGAAAAACATCCGAATGCGGATAAATTAAGCGTATGTAAAGTCAACGTAGGAGAAGAAACGCTTCAGATCGTCTGCGGCGCGCCTAACGTTGACCAAGGCCAAAAAGTTGTCGTTGCCAAAGTCGGTGCTGTGATGCCTAGCGGACTTGTCATTAAGGATGCAGAGCTTCGCGGCGTTCCGTCAAGCGGGATGATCTGCTCAGCGAAAGAGCTTGATTTGCCGGATGCCCCTGCTGAAAAAGGAATCCTTGTGTTAGAAGGAGACTATGAGGCGGGAGACGCATTTCAGTTTTAGACTCCCATAAATCCGCCAAAAAAAACGAATCATGTGAAAAGCCGCTAAGCCCTTGTTTAGCGGCTTTGTTTCTGCTGATAGCTTAATCTTTTCTGGGCCGACCAGCAGTGGTATACTAAAAACCGTCCCAGAAAACTATAAGGGAGTTAGAGATAAATTATGAGTTGGCTTCATAAATTTTTTGATTTGTTTTTAGGCGAAAGCGAAGAGGATGCTGAACGGGAGACAAAACCCGCTCAAATTCCGCAGCAACAAGAAGTACATCATCCTGAAGGACAATTAAAAAGATTGGAAGATCCTAAAATATATTATGAATATCCAAAAGGCAAATTCCGTTTTCCAGTCGTGCCTGACGGATACAAAAATCATGACCTGAGAAGGCGCCGCACACCATCGGACGAACCGAAATCCGCGCCTCGTCCAAGTGCTGCACCTTACAGAGAGCGTCCCAGAAATGAAGAAGAGCAGCATACATATCAAGCAGCAGAGCCGGCGAAGAAACCGTTTAAACCGACAAATATCCCTTCGCCTGTCTATGGATTCAATCAAAAACCATCTGTTAAAAAGGATGTGCCGAAAAAGCCTTCTGAAACATTGAACGAACCGGATAAATCGGTAAAAGAGAAGGTAACACTGCTGTCAGAAGAGATCGAACGTGAACGCGGCTATCCTGCTTCAGACACACACAAAAAAGAAAGTCCTTTCTTCCCGGATACCCAATTTAAAAAACAGCCTTCTGGCGTTTTAAACAGAAAGGATACGGAGCATGATGAGGCGCTGGCGAAACGGCCAGCCGAGCCGTCAGGTAACAGAGTGCCATTTGAGTCAGGCGTTCAACAGCCGGAAAAAGAGGAGCCTTTCTTCCCAACTGAACATGCCGAAGAGCAAACACCGCCTGAGATGCTCACAGATACGGCGGCTGAAGGGCTTTCAGACAGTGAAGTAGGCCGCGAAGAGCCTGCAACGGCTGAGGAAGAACAAAGAGAGCAGCAGTCAGAGACATTTGAAGAGCCTGTTTTCTCCGCTGAACTTGATGAAGAGCAAACAGCTCCTGAATCTCAGACAGAGGCAATATCTGAGGATGAAAAAGCAAAAGAGCCGTCAGACAGCCCAGTATACAATCATCATGAAAACGTGGCGGAAGGTGCTGAGTCCCCGTTCGTTCAAGAAGAACAAATGGACATTCGTCAGGAAGAGCCTTTATTTACTGATCATGAGTATTCATCAGAGGCTCTGGCTCCAGCAGAAACTGTGGCAAAAGAATCAGAAGAGCCATCAGACAGCATAATAAATAATCATTATGACATCCTGGGAGAGGCTCAGGAAACGAAGATAGATGTTCAGCCAGACAGCCATACAGAGCTTGGGAAAACTGAACACATGGAGCAGGGTTCCAAATCGTTTACTGCAACTCTTGAAAACCGGCAGGGAATTCGCGCAGACAAACCTCGCGAAGCTTCAGAAGAGCCGAAAAAAAGGCCTGGTGTACAGGCGAAAAGGACCGAACAAAGCGCATCTTCTCAAAAAGGGCCATCCGTTCCTTTTAATGTGATGATGCTGAAAAGAGATACGCATAAACAGCAAAAAGCAGAGGAGCGCCGCGGCAGCTATGTATTTCCGAATGTTGCACTGCTTGATGTCCCGCCAGCGCAGGTTCAAGATGATGCTGCGTGGATCGAAGAACAGCGTCAGCTTCTTGATTTGACCTTGAAAAACTTCAATGTCCGCGCCAATGTGGTCCATGTAACCCAGGGTCCGTCTGTCACGAGATTTGAAGTGCATCCTGAACCGGGTGTAAAGGTGAATAAAATCACCAACTTGTCCGATGATATTAAACTCAGTCTCTCAGCGAGAGATATTCGGATTGAAGCGCCGATTCCGGGGAAAAACACGATCGGAATTGAAGTGCCGAACCGCACGAGCAAGGTGGTTGATTTGCGCCAAATGATTCGCAGCTCAGCTTTCAGGACAAGCAAGTCACCGCTCACAGCTGCGCTGGGATTAGATATTTCAGGAAATCCTGTTGTTATCGACTTGAAGAAAATGCCGCATGGCTTGATTGCCGGCGCTACAGGCTCCGGAAAAAGCGTATGCATCAATACAATATTAGTCAGCCTGCTTTATAAAGCTGACCCGAGTGAGGTAAAGGTGCTGCTGATTGATCCGAAAATGGTAGAGCTGGCCCCTTACAATAAAATTCCTCACCTCGTCAGCCCGGTCATTACTGACGCCAAAGCGGCTACCGCTGCTTTAAAATGGGTTGTTGAGGAAATGGAGCGCCGCTATGAGCTTTTTGCCCATTCAGGTGTCCGCGACATTGACCGCTTTAATCAATTAACCGCTGAACACCAAATGGGTGAAAAGCTGCCATATTTAGTTGTCATTATTGATGAGCTAGCAGATTTGATGATGGTGGCTCCAAACGATGTGGAAGAAAGCATTGCGCGGATCGCCCAAAAAGCCAGAGCGTGCGGTATCCATCTTCTCGTCGCAACTCAGCGTCCGTCAGTCGATGTCATAACAGGCCTGATTAAGGCGAATATCCCGACGAGAATCGCCTTTTCTGTCTCAAGCCAGGTTGATTCCCGAACAATTATTGACATAGCCGGTGCAGAAAAGCTTCTCGGAAAAGGGGATATGCTCTTTTTGGAAAACGGATCGGGAAAACCGGTCCGTCTGCAAGGTAACTTTGTGTCAGACCGGGAAATCGACCGCGTCGTTTCCCACGTCAGAAGCCAAATGCCGCCGACCTATTTATTTGAACAAGAAGAGCTCGTAAGACAAGGATCAGCCCTGAAAGAAGAGGACGAACTGTTTTACGAAGCGTGTGAGTTTGTTGTAGAGCAAAACAGTGCGAGCACTTCAAGCCTGCAAAGAAGATTCAGAATCGGTTACAATCGTGCGGCAAGGCTGATCGACATGATGGAAGCGGAAGGCATGATCTCTGAGGCAAAAGGAAGCAAGCCTCGAGAGGTGCTGATCACAGCAAGTGATTTAATAAACGAATAATATGGGTTCATTTTCACACCAAACATGGTATGATAGTGTTTAGAGCATTTAACAGCTATGCCGCTTTACAGCAGCTGTGCATAGACAAATCTTGATATCTGGGTTTAATCGGAAAGAAATAACCTGATACTAAACATAACAAAACATATAAAATACGCCGCTAAGGGAGGCTTTTCAGCCGCCGCGGTCGCAAATTGAAATGAGCGTCATATACTGGGGAACAGATAGACGTTTGTTGGAGGTACAATTATGACTGTTTATCATTTTGTTGGAATAAAAGGGACCGGTATGAGTCCGCTTGCCCAAATACTTCATGATAATGGATATACTGTCCAAGGATCGGATATCGAAAAATTTATTTTTACGCAAACAGCGCTTGAAAAAAGAAATATTACGATTCTTCCTTTTAGCGCGGAAAATATTAAACCCGGCATGACAGTCATCGCCGGAAACGCATTCCCAGACACGCATCCTGAGATAGAAAAAGCGATGTCTGAGGGAATTCCGGTGATACGTTATCATAAGTTTTTAGGCGACTACATGAAAAAATTCACGAGTGTTGCCGTTACGGGCGCACACGGCAAAACGTCGACTACGGGTCTGCTGGCTCACGTGATCCAAAACGCAAAACCGACGTCTTTCTTAATCGGAGACGGAACAGGCCAGGGAAATGAAAACAGCGAATACTTTGTGTTTGAAGCGTGCGAATACCGCCGCCATTTCTTAAGCTATCAGCCAGATTATGCGATTATGACGAATATTGATTTTGATCACCCTGATTACTTTTCAAGCATTGACGATGTATTTGACGCTTTCCAAGAGATGGCTCTTCAAGTCAACAAAGGCATTATTGCCTGCGGAGACGATGAGCATCTGCCGAAAATCCATGCAAACGTCCCGGTTGTGTATTACGGCACGGGGGAAGAAAATGATTTTCAAGCCAGAAACATCGTAAAAAGCACGGAAGGGACAACTTTTGATGTCTTTGTCCGCAATACGTTCTATGATACGTTTTATATTCCTGCGTACGGCCACCACAATGTATTAAACTCATTGGCGGTCATTGCGTTATGCCATTATGAAGAAATTGATTCCAGCATCATTAAGCATGCTCTAAAATCCTTTGGGGGCGTCAAACGCAGATTCAATGAGAAGCAGCTTGGGGATCAAGTGCTGATTGATGACTATGCCCATCATCCGACAGAAATAAAAGTGACAATCGAGGCGGCAAGACAGAAGTATCCAGATCGGGAAATTGTCGCGGTATTTCAGCCTCATACATTTACACGGACGCAGCAGTTCCTTGACGAATTTGCAGAAAGCCTGAGCGGCGCTGACTGTGTGTATTTATGCGATATTTTCGGCTCAGCCCGTGAGAATGCCGGAAAGCTGACGATCGGCGATCTCCAGGGAAAAATTCATAATGCCAAGCTGATTGAAGAAGATGACACATCTGTTTTAAAAGCTCATGATAAAGCCGTTCTCATCTTCATGGGAGCAGGAGATATCCAAAAATATATGAGAGCCTACGAAAACGTCATGGCATAATAAAAAGCAGTGATCTCACTGCTTTTTATTTATCTGATGGGAAAGCTTATTAAAGGATTTTCTTACATAACGGAGAATAGTATGTATACAGCCCAGTACACATGTTTATGATTGAAGAAAACGGGTAAACAGCAGTATATCCTGCAGCAAGGAGGTTTGAGATGATTATTATTCTTTATTTGAGCGTTGCACTCATCGCAGTTGCATTTCTCGTATTAGTGATCTACTTGTCTAAAACATTGAAGTCATTGCAGCTGACACTAAAAAACGTCGCATCCACTCTTGAAGGGCTGGAGGGACAAATGAAGGGCATCACAACTGAAACAGCCGAGCTTTTACATAAGACCAACCGCCTGGCTGAAGATATTCAGGAAAAATCAGAAAAGCTGAACACGGTCGTTCATGCTGTTCAAGGAGTGGGAGCTTCTGTACAGCAGTTCAATACATCCATGAAACAAGCGGCAGGGTCTGTATCGGCATCAGTTAGAGAAAATCAAGATAAGATCAATCAAGTTGTCACATGGAGTCAAGCAGCAATGGAAATTTGGGAGAAATGGAAGCAAAAGAAAAAATCAGCCCTGTAAGAGAAAAAAATACTAAGAGGAGGAATAATGATGAGCAAAGATGGAATTAATAGTAAAGATTTTTTAATCGGAACTTTAATCGGGGGAATCATCGGTGCCACTACAGCTCTTTTTCTAGCGCCTAAATCAGGTAAAGAACTTCGCGACGATCTCGGCAGCCAGGCTGTTGCTTTACGGGACAAAACTGATAAAATGACGGCAGATGCGAAGGAAAAAGGCACGCAATATGTCAGCATCGCAAAAGACAAAACTTCCAACATCACACAGCTTGTAGCGGATCAGTCTGGACAGATCATGAACAAGGTAAAGGATTTAAGAGACCGTTCCAAATCTGACAAAACGGATTCATCGACTGCAATGCAGGATATGAGGGAAGAAGCGATGCAGGCGGCTGATGAAACAAAAGATCAAGTCCTCCAGACGAAAGAAGATGTAAAAGACGAACTGAAAGATGCACAAAAACAGGCTGAGCAGTTGAATCGCTGAGCAGGGAAGGAAGAGCTTGAGTCATGGCTAAACAGCTTATTCAATCTGAGGAAGAATTTAAACGGATTGCAGAACAGGAAGGCGCTTTCGTCTTCTTTAAACACAGCACCACATGCCCGATCAGCCAGGCAGCATTTCATGAGTTTGATGCCTTTGCAAATCAGCATGAGGATGTGCCGGCTTACTATCTTCAAGTACAAGAAGCCCGGCCGCTGTCCAATTTCATTGCAGAAACATATGGGGTCAAGCATGAAAGCCCTCAGATATTCATCATCCAGAACGGTGAAGTGAAATGGCATACCTCACATTCACAAATTACAGAAGCCGCTATTGAGCAGCATTTGTCATAGAAAAAAGCGTCCAGATAACATCTGGCGCTTTTTTTTGTAAAAAACCCTTGAACATTGCCCTCACATCATGTAGGATAGCTTCATAGATTACTTTATCACTTAAAAGCGTTTGGGTAATAAAGTAGAGTTTTTATAAAATTTTTTGTATTTCAGTATTTCCATTTGGAATTACTTATAGTAAGATGCATGATAACTACAAAATAAAAAATGAATGTGCAGGGAAAGGATGAAAAAAATGAGCAACACAGAGTTAGAGCTTTTAAGGCAGAAAGCAGACGAATTAAACCTACAAATTTTAAAACTAATCAACGAACGCGGCAATGTTGTAAAAGAGATCGGTAAAGCGAAGGAAGCACAGGGTGTCAACCGATTTGATCCTGTCAGAGAACGCACAATGTTAAACAATATCATTGAAAACAATGACGGGCCGTTCGAAAATTCAACCATCCAGCACATTTTTAAAGAGATATTCAAAGCCGGTTTAGAGCTTCAGGAAGAAGATCACAGCAAAGCGCTGCTTGTCTCCCGCAAGAAAAAACCTGAAGATACAATTGTTGATATCAAAGGCGAAAAAATCGGAGACGGCCAGCAAAGATTCATTGTCGGCCCATGTGCGGTAGAGAGCTATGAGCAGGTAGCTGAAGTCGCTGCGGCTGCGAAAAAACAAGGGATTAAAATTTTGCGCGGTGGAGCCTTTAAGCCTCGTACGAGCCCATACGATTTCCAAGGGCTTGGTGTTGAAGGCCTTCAAATTTTAAAACGTGTAGCGGATGAATTTGATCTGGCGGTTATCAGTGAAATCGTAACTCCGGCTCATATCGAAGAAGCGCTGGACTACATTGATGTCATTCAAATCGGAGCGCGCAACATGCAAAACTTCGAATTGCTGAAAGCGGCCGGCGCCGTGAAAAAGCCAGTGCTTCTGAAGCGCGGTCTTGCTGCAACGATCTCTGAATTCATCAATGCTGCTGAATACATCATGTCACAAGGAAATGACCAAATTATCCTTTGTGAGCGCGGAATCAGAACATATGAAACAGCAACGAGAAACACGCTGGATATTTCAGCTGTGCCGATTTTGAAACAAGAAACGCATTTGCCAGTCTTTGTTGATGTTACGCATTCAACAGGCCGCCGTGACCTCTTGCTTCCGACAGCTAAAGCCGCTTTAGCGATCGGTGCAGATGGCGTAATGGCTGAGGTTCACCCTGATCCGTCAGTCGCACTTTCTGACTCTGCTCAGCAAATGGCGATTCCTGAATTCGAAAAATGGCTGAATGAACTGAAGCCAATGGTGAAAGTCAACGCTTAATTGAACAATCCAAAAGGCCGCGCCTGCGGCCTTTTTTTATGCTTTCTCGTTTATTTAGTTATAAAAACCAAGTATACGTTTTCATCATCTATAAAAACGTGTATAATTTCATGAGAAGTAATTAAATTTGATGAATAATGAAAAATAATGTACACTACTGACTTACGCTTACAAATCATAAACGACATAAATTCGGACATTATGACATTTCTCTACATAAAGTGTTTATGCTATAGATAAGGATAAGTGTATCCAGTAAAAGGAGTGGTTTTAGGATGAGCAATATTACGATCTACGATGTAGCGAGAGAAGCTAATGTAAGCATGGCAACCGTTTCCCGTGTCGTGAACGGCAACCCGAATGTAAAACCGACAACGAGGAAAAAAGTCTTGGAAGCCATTGAACGTCTCGGTTACCGTCCAAACGCGGTGGCAAGAGGGCTGGCAAGTAAAAAAACAACAACTGTAGGTGTCATCATTCCCGATATCTCAAGCATTTTCTATTCAGAGCTTGCACGCGGAATTGAAGATATCGCGACAATGTATAAATACAATATTATTTTGAGCAACTCTGACCAAAACATGGAGAAAGAGCTGCACTTGTTAAACACAATGCTCGGCAAACAAGTGGACGGCATCGTGTTTATGGGCGGAAACATTACGGACGAGCATGTGGCGGAATTTAAGCGTTCCCCAGTGCCGATTGTACTTGCCGCTTCTGTAGAAGAGCAGGAGGAAACACCGTCAGTCGCTATCGATTACGAACAGGCGATTTATGATGCTGTGAAGCTTTTGGTTGATAAAGGACATACAGACATCGCATTCGTTTCCGGACCAATGGCAGAACCGATCAACCGTTCAAAAAAACTCCAAGGCTACAAACGTGCGCTTGAAGAAGCGAACCTTCCGTTTAATGAACAATTTGTAGCTGAAGGGGATTACACATATGATTCCGGACTCGAAGCACTGCAGCATCTGATGAGCCTGGATAAAAAACCGACAGCCATTCTTTCTGCAACTGATGAAATGGCACTCGGCATTATCCATGCCGCTCAGGATCAGGGCTTATCCATTCCGGAGGATCTCGACATTATCGGTTTTGATAATACAAGATTAAGCCTCATGGTTCGTCCGCAGCTTTCAACAGTTGTTCAGCCGACATATGATATCGGCGCCGTTGCGATGAGACTGCTGACGAAGCTCATGAATAAAGAGCCGGTTGAAGAGCATATCGTCGAACTGCCGCACCGTATAGAGCTTAGAAAGTCAACCAAGTCATAAGAAAAACAAAGAGCAAGCTTCACCTTTATGGTGAATTCTTGCTTTTTTCATGGGGAGAAATGATGAAACGTTTTGATTATCTTACACCTGTTGGATTTGTGTTAGGAACGATTATTATTGTTATCGGGATTATTTCGGGATCTGGAGTAAGCGGTTTCCGCTCTTTTCTTGATCTGACCTCTTTCTTCATCGTAACAGGGGGACTTTGCGCCGCTGTTTTTATCAGTTTTCCGCCAAGAGAGCTGAAAAAAGCGCCCTCTGTGTTAAAGCAGGCATTCATCCGCCAGGAAGACAATGTGAAAGATCTTGTGAAAACCTTTGTTTCCCTTTCCGATCACGCGCGAAAACACGGGCTTTTATCATTGGATGATCAGGCTCGGGAAATCAAAGATCCATTCTTGAAAAAAGGGCTGCTTTTAGCGATTGACGGCTGGGATGAAGAAACGATTCGGCTCGTCATGGATTCAGAAATCGCAGCAATGGAGGAACGGCACCGAAAAGGGCGGCGAGTTTTTGAAAAAGCGGGAGAATTCGCTCCGGCGTGGGGAATGATCGGAACACTCGTCGGGCTTGTGCTGATGCTTAAAAACTTAAATGACCCGCATATGCTCGGACCAAACATGGCCATTGCGCTTCTGACGACTTTATATGGTTCATTACTGGCAAATATGGTCTTCAACCCGATCGCGGCTAAGCTTGAAGAGAAAACAGAAAGTGAAATTTTCATCAAGCAGGTAATGGTGGAAGGGATTATCGGTGTTCAATCCGGAAAAAACCCGCGCAACCTTGAAAGCCAGCTGGTCGTTTTCAGCTCACGGGAAGAATGGCAGAAGCAGCCAAAACAAGTAAAAACAAAAAAGGGATCTGTACATGAAGCTTAGAAGAGAACGTTTTGAAAGAAGGAATGGAAGCGGAAAAAACAGTCAATCTTCATCCAGCTGGATGGTAACCTTTACAGATTTGATCACCTTGATCCTTGTGTTCTTTATTTTACTCTTTTCGATGTCCCAAATCGATCTGCAAAAATTTAAAGCGGCAGTGGACTCGATCCAGAAGGAAGGCAACGGGCTTCAGCCGGACCAAACATCCATAGAAAAAAAGAATACATCCCCATCTGATACGAAGAAGCAAGAGGATCAGCAGGATCAGCTTCTCAAGAAAGTAAATACATATATAAAAGACAATCATTTAAAGGCCCAAATGACAGCCAAACGGGATGAACGCGGTGTCGTGCTCGTTCTTCAGGAGGCTGTGCTGTTTGATACAGGTGAGGCAAAGGTGCTGAAAAATGCCGAAACACTTCTTCACCAAATTGCCGTTCTTCTTCAAACAATTCCAAATGACATTCAGGTGGAGGGGCATACAGACAGCCGAAACATTTCGACATACCGATACCCGTCGAACTGGGAGCTATCAGCAGCACGGGCAAGTGGAGTGATTCAATACTTCACGTCTAAAGAGAAGCTTCCCTCCAAGCGCTTTATTGCTGTCGGTTATGCGGATACAAAGCCGGTGAAGGATAACAAGACAAATGAACACATGAAGGAAAATCGGCGTGTGGAAATAGTGATAAAAAAATCAAAAACGACCTCTTCGTAAAGGTCGTTTTTTACTTTGTTCTTTGCTGTTCAGAACGTATCGCATATAATGCTTTGCTGACAGTTTGGGCATTTTTTTCTGTGATTTCAGGCTTGCGGGGAATCGGAGGATATAAATCAGCCGGATCGCTCCAGCTCGACGGAAGGGCCACGGGGCATTGTTTTTGCCATTTAGCAATCCATTCCGGCGGGATCTCGTGTCCCGGGTCAATTCCCTTCATTTCAAGCCATATTCTGGCCCAGGCGCGGGGCACGACACGCCAAATATCATATCCGCCGCCTCCGACTGCAATCCATTTCCCTCCGCAATATTGATGAGCCAAAGTGTGTGCAAGACGGGGGATTTCTTCGTATATATTGATTGTTGCTGATAAATGCGTCAGCGGGTCGTAGTAATGGGCATCGGCGCCGTTTTGGCTGATAATGACATCGGGCTTGAAATAAGCGGCGACTTCTGAAGCTGCTGTCCGGTAAGCCTCAAGAAAAGAATCATCCTCTGTAAAAGCGTCAAGCGGGATATTAAAGGAATAGCCATATCCTTTTCCGCTGCCTTTTTCTTGGATCTGACCGGTTCCAGGGAATAAATACCTTCCTGTTTCATGAATGGACAGCGTGCATACGTCAGGATTATCGTAAAATGTAAATTGCACACCGTCCCCGTGGTGGGCGTCGGTATCAATATAAAGTACCCTGGATCTGTATTTTTTCTGGATATATTGAATCGCCACAGCGCTGTCATTATATATGCAAAACCCTGAAGCTCTCCCACGAAAGCCGTGATGAAGCCCTCCGCCAAGGTTTGCCGCATGCAGGGCTTGTCCTGACATGACCCAGTCTGCGGCCGTTAAAGTGCCGCCGACCAAGAGTGATGCCGCTTCGTGCATGCCGGCAAAGACGGGTGTGTCTTCAGTGCCGAGCCCGTAGCTTTCTCCTTCTTCAGCGGGAAGCTTTCCGGCGCCCGCAAGCTTTACGGCCTGAATGTAATCGTCCGTGTGGACAAGGGAAAGCTCCTCTTCTGAAGCGAGTCTGGGGGTGACAATGTCTCCATCATCAAAGGCATTGATCGTCTTAAGCAAATCATATGTTAACAGAACCCGCTGCTGATTAAAGGGATGCTCCTGATGAAACATATAGGTTTGGTAGGATGGAGAATAGATAAATACACTGTCTCTCATAGCAGGTCCCTTTGCTCTGACGGCCATACGACGTGGTGTCCATTTCTTTGTAATGCCTGCAAAAACGGCAGCGGATTCATCGTTTTTACACGGAAGACAAGCACTTTTACACCGGGATCGTCATGCGGATAAACAAGCACGCTTAATATTTTCACTTGAAGGTCTTGGCAAAGACTGCTGATCTCAGCGAGGCTTTTGGTGATGTCGTTTACTTTTATCTCAATTTGCGATCCCGGCTGGTCAGCGCCTGTCAATTTGACAAACGTCCGCAGCAAATCGGTTTTTGTTAAAATGCCTATTAATTTTTGATGGTGTACCACTGGAAGGCAGCCGATGCCATGCTCGTAGAACACGGCTGATATTTCTTCGACAAAATCTAACGGATGGGCGCAGACAACATCCTTTTTCATAATTGAATCTACGCTTCGTGTGAGAAATAGGCTTCGTTTGTTTTCTTCAAAAATACTCGGGCTGGCCTGTTTCATGTCTCTGTCTGTAATCATGCCGATCACGTGTCGTTCTTCATCTACAACAGGCAGATGCCTGATATGGAATTCCTTCAGTTTGCATATTGCTTGTTCAAGCGTATCCGTCTTCGTTAATGTAATGACATCTCTTTTCATGATTTGCTCAACAATCATTATTTTTTCCCCTTTGCCAGTGTCAGTTAATACATATAACGATGATAAAAACGGAGCCTGTCAAATTGCTCAATTGATTCTTGGCTGACGTTTTTTCCAATGCGGGCCATCAGACAGTTTGCAGGGTGGGAGCTGATCTCCGGCTCATCCGTTGCAAACCAGACCAATCCGCCTGCATTCATCATCTTTTCCATGATCTTTCTGTATTCCCACACATCTTTTTTCATCCCTTTTAAATCCCAATGCCAGTAATATTCTGTCGTCATCACAATGTAGTTTTCCATTTGTTCATCCATCATGCTGACGGTCAGGAGCGTCTTTCCGACAGCGCATCCCCGATAGTCCGGCGCTACTTCGATGGCTCCGAGCTCAATCAAATCCTCCATATTTCCTTCAGACCATCTTTCGAGCGGGTCAGGATATAAATACGTGACATAGCCGACAATGGTTCGGCCGTCTCTGGCAATAATAATGCGCCCTTCGGGAAGGCCTGCAATGTCGACTAGCGCTTCATGCTGCTCGCGAGGCGGGCGAAATGCGGTTAAATCTTTATGAAACTCATAACCTGCCAAATCCTCTGGAGAGACAGGCCCTTCTATCAGTAAAGAGCCAGTTGCTGTTTTGATGTTTGCTGAATGGTATGTTTTATGATGTTCCACTAATTCACCGTCCCATCAATTCTTATCAAAAATACATGCCTTCTTTAAGAATACCAAATTATAAAGCGTTTTCAACATGGTTTATATTTTAAAAATTGAGAAGAATATGAATATATACTATAATAATTGTGACAACTTCAGCAAAGGGGGATGTTTGGGCATGAATTTGAAAGCGTTACCAGCAATAGAGGGGGATCATAACTTAAAAAACTATGAAGAAACGTACCGGCATTTTGATTGGGCCGAGGCAGAGAAACATTTCTCTTGGCATGAGACAGGGAAACTGAATGCGGCGTATGAAGCGATTGACCGCCATGCCGAATCGTTTCGAAAAAACAAAGTAGCGCTTTATTATAAAGACGCAAAACGGGATGAAAAATACACATTTAAAGAAATGAAGGAAGAATCAAACAGAGCCGGGAATGTGCTGAGACGGTATGGAAATGTGGAAAAAGGGGACCGCGTTTTTATTTTTATGCCGAGATCACCCGAGCTTTATTTTATTATGCTTGGCGCAATCAAAATTGGCGCCATCGCCGGGCCGCTGTTCGAAGCATTTATGGAGGGAGCGGTGAAAGATCGGCTTGAAAACAGTGAGGCAAAGGTTGTTGTCACAACACCTGAGCTGCTGGAGAGAATACCGGTAGACAAACTGCCTCACTTGCAGCATGTCTTCGTAGTCGGGGGAGAGGCTGAGAGCGGCACGAATATCATCAATTATGATGAAGCAGCGAAACAGGAAAGCACAAGACTGGATATCGAATGGATGGATAAAAAAGACGGCTTTCTGCTTCACTATACATCAGGTTCCACTGGTACGCCAAAGGGCGTGCTGCATGTCCATGAAGCGATGATTCAGCAATATCAAACAGGAAAGTGGGTCCTTGATTTAAAGGAAGAAGACATTTATTGGTGCACGGCTGATCCAGGCTGGGTGACAGGTACGGTATACGGCATTTTTGCACCGTGGCTGAACGGAGCGACAAATGTCATCGTCGGTGGACGTTTCAGCCCGGAAAGCTGGTATGGTACGATTGAACAGCTTGGCGTCAATGTCTGGTACAGCGCGCCGACCGCTTTTCGGATGCTGATGGGTGCGGGAGATGAAATGGCTGCGAAATATGATCTAACTTCACTCCGGCATGTGCTCAGTGTCGGTGAGCCGCTAAATCCGGAAGTCATCAGATGGGGACATAAAGTTTTTAACAAACGAATTCATGATACATGGTGGATGACAGAAACGGGCAGTCAGCTCATCTGCAACTATCCTTGCATGGATATTAAACCGGGTTCAATGGGTAAGCCGATTCCAGGAGTAGAGGCAGCGATCGTTGACAATCAAGGCAACGAGCTACCGCCATACCGAATGGGCAATCTCGCCATCAAAAAGGGCTGGCCTTCCATGATGCATACCATTTGGAATAACCCTGAAAAGTATGAATCGTATTTCATGCCGGGCGGCTGGTATGTGTCTGGGGATTCTGCTTACATGGATGAAGAGGGATACTTTTGGTTCCAAGGCAGAGTTGATGACGTCATCATGACCTCCGGTGAGCGCGTCGGCCCATTTGAAGTGGAAAGCAAGCTTGTCGAACATCCGGCTATTGCAGAAGCAGGCGTAATCGGAAAGCCTGACCCGGTGCGTGGAGAAATCATTAAAGCTTTTATTGCACTCAGGGAAGGATTTGAGCCGTCTGATAAACTGAAAGAAGAGATCCGCCTATTTGTAAAGCAGGGTCTTGCAGCCCATGCGGCTCCGCGTGAGATCGAATTTAAAGAGAAGCTTCCGAAAACCCGAAGCGGAAAGATCATGAGGCGCGTGCTGAAGGCATGGGAGCTTAATCTGCCGGCTGGAGATCTGTCAACAATGGAGGATTAAAAGGCGGCGTTGACACAGGATTTTATTTATGTTAAAAATGATATAGCTTCATATGAAAAGGTAAAGATTGAGACAAGTAGAATATCCTTACGTTCCAGAGAGCTGATGGCCGGTGAAAATCAGCACAGACGGATATATCGAATACACTCATGAACCGCTTTTGCAAACAAAGCCGGCCAGGCTTTCAGTAGTGAAAGAACGGACCTGATCCGTTATCAGGCAAAGTGATAAGACGAATGTTTGCATTCTCTTATTAGTAGGGTGGTACCGCGATAATCAATCGTCCCTTCGTGTAAACGAAGGGGCGTTTTTTATTTTAATCAAAAAAGGAGCTTTATCTTATGACTAACTTACTTGAAGACTTATCCTTCCGCGGATTGATTCAGCAAATGACAGATGAAGAAGGGTTAAATAAACAGCTGAATGAAGAAAAAATCCGCTTGTACTCAGGCTTTGACCCGACAGCAGACAGCTTGCATATCGGACACCTGCTGCCTATTTTAACACTTCGCCGTTTTCAGCTTGCAGGGCATCATCCGATTGCGCTTGTGGGGGGCGCGACGGGCCTCATCGGTGATCCAAGCGGAAAAAAAGCAGAGCGTACATTAAACACTGCTGACATCGTATCCGAATGGTCCCAAAAAATCAAAAACCAGCTGTCCAGATTTCTAGATTTTGAAGCAGCAGAAAACCCAGCTGTCATCGCGAACAACTTTGACTGGATCGGCAAAATGAATGTGATCGATTTCCTTCGTGACGTTGGTAAAAATTTCGGCATCAATTACATGCTGGCAAAAGATACGGTCAGCTCAAGAATTGAATCCGGCATCTCGTACACGGAATTCAGCTACATGATTCTTCAATCTTATGATTTCTTAAATCTTTACAGAGACAAAAACTGTAAACTGCAAATCGGCGGAAGCGATCAGTGGGGCAACATCACAGCCGGTCTTGAACTGATCAGAAAATCGGAAGAAGAAGGAGCAAAAGCGTTCGGTCTTACGATTCCGCTTGTCACAAAAGCAGACGGCACGAAGTTCGGAAAAACGGAAGGCGGTGCGATCTGGCTTGATAAAGAAAAAACATCGCCATATGAATTCTATCAATTCTGGATCAACACAGACGACCGTGACGTTGTCAAATACTTGAAATACTTTACGTTCCTTTCAAAAGAGGAAATTGAAGCGTACGCTGAAAAAACAGAAACGGCGCCAGAAAAACGTGAAGCGCAAAAACGCCTGGCAGAAGAAGTGACATCGCTTGTTCACGGACGCGAGGCGCTGGAGCAAGCCATCAACATCTCCCAAGCGCTGTTCAGCGGCAATATTAAAGAGCTTTCCGCTCAAGATGTAAAGGTAGGCTTTAAAGATGTTCCTTCTATGGAAGTTGACAGCACCCAAGAGCTTTCACTTGTAGATGTGTTGGTGCAATCTAAATTATCTCCTTCTAAACGCCAAGCGCGTGAAGACATCCAAAATGGAGCTGTTTACATTAACGGCGAACGCCAGACGGAAATAAATTATACCCTATCAGCAGAAGACCGTATCGAAAATCAATTTACTGTTCTGCGCCGCGGGAAGAAAAAATACTTCCTTGTGACGTATAAATAAGAAAAAGATCCTTTGCCATTGAAGGCAAAGGATCTTTTTGTTTACCGCATAGGAATGAAAGGAAAAGAGTATATTAGATAGGGCAAACACGACCAATCACCACCTTTTAAATGAAAGGAGCGCTAAAGTGTGAATCTCATGTGTACGATTGCAAAAGAACGGCTGCAGCAGGATTACTGGGATCAGCAGGCGCAAGATAGTGTTGGCCAGCAAGAGGCGAATGACGAAACAGACGATAAAAAAACCCCGACCGCATAGCGGCAGGGGTTTTTAAAACGATTAACGAGAGTAGAACTCAACGATAAGCGCTTCGTTAATTTCCGGAGCAAGTTCAGAACGCTCAGGAAGACGAGTGAAAGTACCTTCAAGCTTTTCAGCGTCGAAAGTAAGGTATTCAGGAACGAAGTTGTTCACTTCAACAGATTCTTTGATGATAGAAAGGTTTCTTGATTTTTCGCGAACACCGATTGTTTGACCAGGTTTCACAAGGTAAGACGGGATGTCAACGCGGCTTCCGTCTACAAGAATGTGACCGTGGTTAACCAATTGGCGAGCTTGACGGCGAGTACGTGCTAAACCTAGCTTGTACACAACGTTATCAAGACGAGAATCTAAAAGAATCATGAAGTTTTCACCGTGTTTACCAGCTAGTTTGCCAGCTTTGTCAAACAAAGTGCGGAATTGACGTTCGTTTACACCGTACATGTGACGAAGCTTTTGCTTTTCTTGCAATTGCAAACCGTATTCTGATAATTTTTTACGTTGTCCTGGACCGTGTGGACCTGGAGCGTAAGGGCGTTTTTCTAATTCTTTTCCTGTACCGCTAAGAGAGATTCCTAGACGGCGGGACAGTTTCCAAGATGGACCTGTATAGCGAGCCATAATGTGACTCCTCCTTTGGTTTTATTTTTGTGGAAAATAAAAACCGTCTGCTCTATTCGACCATGCACATTTTGTTTTCATGTATCCTCGCTCCAGCAGCAGAGAGTTACACGATACACCTTATTGATAAGGAACAAAATGAAAACATAGAAGCTGAACAAAAAGGCTGCAATATTTCACACAAAGGTCATTATATAATTTATTTGTTTTGAAGTCAACCATTCCTCCATTATTGCTTCACCGTTTATGATATAATAAACAAAAATTAGTGGTAAACTTTTAGGTGATAAAAATATGGTAGAACAAACTAAAGATCAATTATCCGCCTTTCATTATCATATGCTCGATTTTTTATTAACCAAATCTGAAAAAGTCACATTCACCGACTCTTTCATATGGCTGACTTCGGCTATTCAAACCTATTTTTCAACCCTTTGTGTTTCGCTTACACCGTCACCATCAGGCTTTGTGACAAAATTGGCAGATGGTGAAGCGCGTTTTTCCGCTTCAAAAATAAACGCTTCATGTTATCTGATTGAGGACGGCTCCGGCAGGCGTTTTCATCTTGCGTGCAGGCAGGATGAAGAGATTCCTGAAGGGCTTCCGGACGTGGTTGCTTCATTTTTAAACCAGTCGATGAAACAGGAAAGACTCTATAACAAAACGATCTACCAAAAAAAGATATACAAAATGACAGAGCTGTTCCATTCACTGCTTGATCAGACAGATGTGCTGAAGCAGCTTTTAGAAAGCTTGACCAGCACATTTTCTCTTTTTGAGTTTTCTTTATTTATATCGCACGATCAAGACCAATGTTTAGGGATACCTGCAAAAGAGCTGTATATGGAAGGGGAAAAATCCGATTCCTTTGCGCTCAAAGTGTATTTGTCCGGAGACATTTTGCGGAAAAATGAATCTGTCGCCTATATTCCGATCAAAGGACAGCAGGGCACATACGGGGTGTTGAAGGCTGAGGGAACGGGTGACAGCTTTCTTACTGATGCCTGCCTTGATGAAATGTCGCTGTTAGCAAACGCGGCGGGAAAAGCGTTTGAAAATGCCCAGCTCTACGAACAATCCAAAGCAAGCATCGCAAATTTGGAATTGATTAATGAAACATCACGCCGCCTGAATCAGCGGCTGACACTGACTGATACAATGAATGATCTGGCTGTGAGAATGGCAGAATCGTTTCAGGCAGAAGAAGTGGGATTTTTTCATATAGACCATTTTGAAAACCTAACATTGCTTCCAGGCAGCACAGCATTTTTTAAAGAAGCGAAACCGTCAGATTTTTATAATGAGCTGAAAGAAAAGCTGTATGAAGGTGAAAAAGGGGTTTTCATCGGGAATGGCCAGTCTGTTTTTGGGAAGGCGGGGTACGGCTCGCTGATGGCTGCTCCGATGATTCAAAACGACCGGCTTCTGGGCTTCGCGGTTTTATTGAAACAGGAGCTGTACGCTTTTACATTTGAAATGTACAAGCTGTTTCAGGCGCTGATTCATCACGCGACACTGGCTGTAACCAATTCAATGCTTCGCGACCGTCTTGAGCACCTTGTGAAAACAGATCAGCTGACTGAACTGTATTCACGAGTGTATTTAGATGAAAAAATTCAATACAGCATGAAAATCCACCAAAAGGGTGTTTTTATTCTTGTTGATATTGATAATTTTAAAAATGTAAATGATACGTACGGCCATCAGACTGGGGACGAGATTTTAATTCAAGTCGCTTCAGTGATTAAAAGCAACATCCGAAAGCATGATGTCGGTGCCCGCTGGGGAGGAGAGGAGCTGGCGATTTATTTGCCAAATGTGCCGGTTGCAGTGGGGAAACGGATTACCGAGCGACTGGTTTACGCGGTCAGAAAAAATACGAAACCCGAGGTAACCATTTCCTGCGGTATCTCCTGCTGGACGACAGAAACAAGAAAATCGCTGAAAGAGCTTGTGCATGAGGCAGACGAAGCGCTCTACAGCGCGAAACGGGGCGGGAAAAACCGCTTGATGGTTCATGACTCAATAAAATAAAAAAAGCCCAAAACGATATCAGTTTTGGGCTTTTATATTACTGCGCTAACGCTTTTTCTAGCGTTTCGGCAAATTGAGTTAAGTATTTTTCATCAATTTCGTCGAAACGGTTTTTCACTGGGCTGTCGATGTCTAAGACGCCGACAATTTTTTCGTCTACTCGAATCGGAAGCACAATTTCTGATTGAGACGCTGCATCGCAGGCGATATGTCCCGGAAACGCGTTTACATCCTCAACACGTTCCACTTTTCCGTTTGCGTACGCTGTGCCGCAAACCCCTCTGCCGAAAGGAATCCGAACACATGCCGGCAGGCCTTGGAACGGACCTAACACAAGCTGTCCATCCTCTTCTTTAGCAAAATAGAAACCCGCCCAGTTGACTTCAGGCAGCGAATGATACAGCAGTGCTGAGGCATTTGCATAGTTAGCTATTTGATCTGTTTCGTCTTCGGTCATGGCTTCGAGCTGTTTTAGCAGAAGCTGATAGCCTTTTTCTTTATCTCCAGATTGTTTTTCGACATGGAACATGGAAAACCCTCACTTTTTCTATAATATAAAACAAAGTTCCGGCTTTTCTGCCGGCATTTGTCGATAAGTTCTTACAGGAACAGCGGCTTTCTGCTTGAATAGTATCAAGAGGAAGGAGTGAGCCGTATGAAAGTAAGCACCAAAGACAAAATTATTGAATCTGCTGTCATGCTTTTTAACCAAAAAGGATTTTCTGGCACGTCTGTCCGTGAAATCGCAAAGTCAGCTGATGTAAATGTTGCGCACATCTCCTACTATTTTAAAGGCAAAGGAGGCTTGATGGAACACTTAGTTTCAGAGTTTTACGAAGGCTACAGCAAAACGCTTGAAACAGCGGCAAGCAATATCTCTTCTCAAAGCACGCAGGAACAGCTTCTTCAATTGGTTTTCGATATTTTATCCTATCAGCATAATCATCGTCAATTAACTCGTTTTGTCTACCGGGAAGTCACAATTGACTCCACATTAATCAGGGAAATTATGTCGACATATCTAATGAAGGAAAAGTATATCTTCCAGCTGATCATTGAGGAAGGAGAAAAACAGCGTGAATATTTAACGCTGCCGCTGCCTCATTTTATTCTCCAATTAAAATCTCTCTTGATGATGCCCTATCTCCAGCCTCAATATATTTCAGAAGTACTCTACATGCAGCCGCACGAGCCGTATTTTTATAAAATGTATTTTGAAGAAATCAAGATTTGGATCAGAAGCGTCTTCCGGACAGGAGACGTGGCGCTCACCAATTAGCACCGTTCCAAAAACGTCTCATACGCATATCCGACATCTCCCGCTTGATGGGCATCAGACCCAAACACAAGCGGGATCTTCTTTTGCTTCGCTTCATTCAGCATCCAATCCTCGATATAAATACCGCCAGCGTAAGTTTTTCTTAAGCCGGAAGTATTGAAGTCGAGCTCCATTCCGTTTTCTTCAATGGCATTCAGGCACAGGGAAACGAGGCCGCGAATATGCTCTGACATGCTGTATGGAAACAGCTTGATGAATTTTTGGACGAGTGTGATGTGACCGACTCTTTTTGGCTTATAAACGCCGAGAGATGCTACAATGGAAGAATAGACACTCCGGTAATATTGTTCGTATACAGCTTCAATGCTTCCGCAGGCTGAAATCAGCTCTTTGAAGGTATGCTCGTCATAATCAAGGCATAGATAGGAAGAGTCTGTGCGCAAAAAATGAACGGATAAGATGCTGTCATCTAAATATGGCCCGTATGTGTCCAGGAATAATGTAATTTCGTCTTCAAATTCAGCGATATAATCGACTTCAAGCCCTGTCCGTATGCTAAGCTGTCCGCGATATTCTTTTTTTAATCCGGAAATTTCATGAATATAGCGTTCCAAAGAAGCTTGCGCCATCGCACTGTCTTTCAGCGGCGTGGGATCGGTAAAAGAGGGCGGCAATGGGGCGTGTTCGGTAAAAGTAATCGATTCGAACCCTTTTTTTAAGGCTTCTTCTGCATATTGTCTGAGTGTGTCATTGGAGCCGTGAGGGCAAAATGGTGTGTGAATATGTCCGTCTCGCTTTTGCATTGATGTCACCCCATGAAAAAATAGTCAAATCCTGCCGATTTTGCACAAAAAGTTTTTGATTTCTGGTCAAAAAATGTTTGTTACATGGTATCATAATAACAATGAAAACGACAGTTTTTCTCAATACATATCCTGAAATCTTTCTGAATAAATAAAACACCCTGACAGATTAAGGTAAACAGCAAGGGGGCTCATTATGGAGTTTGTCATTGGATTATTAATTGTACTGCTTGCGCTGTTTGCGGCAGGCTACTTTTTCAGGAAAAAAATCTACGCCGAAATCGACCGGCTGGAATCGTGGAAGATTGAAATTCTGAATCGGTCGATCGTGGAAGAAATGTCTAAAATAAAACATTTAAAAATGACGGGTCAGACAGAAGAGTTCTTTGAGAAGTGGCGTGAAGAATGGGACGAGATTGTCACAGCCCACATGCCGAAAGTTGAAGAGCTCCTTTATGATGCCGAGGAAAATGCAGACAAATACCGGTTTAAAAAGGCCAATCAAGTGCTCGTTCATATCGACGACCTGCTGACAGCGGCTGAATCAAGCATTGAAAAGATTCTTCGGGAAATCAGCGATCTTGTCACAAGTGAGGAAAAGAGCCGTGAAGAGATTGAACAGGTGAGGGAGCGCTATTCGAAATCTCGAAAAAACCTGCTGGCTTACAGCCACCTTTACGGGGAGCTTTATGACAGCCTTGAAAAGGATCTGGACGAAATTTGGAGCGGCATCAAACAATTTGAAGAAGAAACAGAAGGCGGAAACTATATTACTGCACGAAAAGTACTGCTTGAGCAGGACCGCAATCTTGAACGGCTTCAGTCATACATAGATGATGTGCCGAAGCTGTTAGCTGACTGTAAACAGACGGTGCCCGGACAGATTGCAAAGCTCAAGGATGGCTATGGCGAAATGAAAGAAAAAGGGTACAAGCTTGAGCATATCCAGCTTGATAAGGAATTAGAAAATCTGTCAAACCAGCTGAAACGAGCGGAACATGTCCTGATGACTGAGCTGGATATTGATGAAGCGTCCGCAATCCTGCAGCTCATTGACGAAAATATTCAATCTGTTTATCAGCAGCTGGAGGGCGAAGTTGAAGCCGGTCAATCCGTACTAAGCAAAATGCCTGAATTGATTATTGCTTACGACAAGCTTAAAGAAGAGAAAGAGCATACGAAGGCGGAAACTGAGCTGGTGAAGGAAAGCTACAGGCTGACAGCCGGTGAGCTCGGCAAACAGCAGGCTTTTGAAAAGCGCCTTGATGAAATTGGGAAGCTGCTATCATCCGTTAAAGATAAGCTCGATGCAGAGCATGTCGCCTACTCACTTTTAGTAGAAGAAGTTGCTTCAATAGAGAAGCAAATTGAAGAAGTGAAAAAAGAGCATGCCGAGTATCGTGAAAACCTGCAAGCGCTGAGAAAAGAAGAGCTTCAGGCGAGGGAGACGCTCAGCAATTTGAAAAAAACAATTTCTGAGACAGCTAGACTGCTGAAGACTAGCAACATTCCAGGCATTCCGAGCCATATTCAAGAGATGCTGGAGAACGCGCATCATCATATTCAAGAAACAGTCAATCAACTAAACGAACTTCCATTAAATATGGAAGAAGCCGGAGCCCATTTGAAACAAGCAGAAGATATCGTCAACAGGGCAAGCCGGGAATCAGAGGAACTTGTCGAGCAGGTCATCCTCATTGAAAAAATCATTCAGTTCGGAAACCGGTTCAGAAGCCAAAATCACATTTTATCAGAACAGCTGAAAGAAGCGGAAAGACGTTTTTATGCTTTTGATTATGACGACTCTTATGAAATTGCAGCTGCCGCTGTAGAAAAGGCTGCGCCAGGTGCAGTTGAAAAAATCAAAGCTGACATATCCGCTTAGATAATCACGACCATGAAAAAGAGCCCGCAGTGTAATGAGCAGGCTCTTTTTTTCATTACAAAACGCCTGCGCAATAACGCAGGCGTTCTGTGACATTAACTTATTTCATTAAGCTGTTTGGATGGTCCGATGAATAAGGTCAGCACATAGCCGATAACCGCTCCGACGATTCCTGGAAGCACCCAGCCGATGCCGAGGCTGTAAAGAGGAAGATTCGCATTTAGAAACACATCTAAAGATCCAAGTGAAAAACCGGCTGCTTTGATACCGTCTAAAATACTGAAAAGTCCTGTACCGATCAAGCATGCGATGTACACTTCGCGTCTTTCTTTAAAGATCTTATCGATGAAGGAAAGAACGATAATGACAATGGCAAGCGGATAGATAGCTGATAAAATAGGAACAGAAAACGCGATAATTTGCGCGAGTCCGAAATTCGCAATGATCAAGCTGAATAACGTGACAATCGTAACGACAATTTTATATGATAATGCCGGAATAAGTTTTGAAAAATATTGGCCGCAAGATGTGACTAGGCCGATGCTTGTTGTTAAACATGCGACTGTAATCGCTGCTCCGAGTACGATGTTGCCTAATGAACCGAATAAATAATGGGAAGACGCAGATAAAATTTTAGCTCCTTCACCAACAGGACCAATGGCATTTGTGCTTGTTGCACCTAAATAAGCAAGGGATACATAAATGAAAGTCAGGCCTAAAGCGGCAATCACACCTGCTTTAATGCAGGCTGCAGCAAGAGCTTTAGACTGTGTAACGCCTTTGCTTTTTACAGCATTTACAACGACAACGCCAAATACAATTGAAGCAAGTGCGTCCATTGTTTTATAGCCTTCTAAAAATCCTTTAAAAACCGGTGTTCCTTTATATGCTTCTGTCACGGCGCCCAATCCGCCCATCGGCGTGAAGATGGCTTTGAGAACAATGATTAAAATAATTGTGAATTTGATGGGAGTCAGAATTTTTCCGACTCGATCGACAACCTTGGATGGGTTTAACGCTAAATAGTACGTAACACCGAAAAAGATAAGTGTAAATATTAATAAAGAAAGTCTTTCTGGTACGCCAGTCAAAAACGGAACAGCGCCAATTTCATATGAAACAGTTCCTGTTCTCGGGATGGCGAATAATGGTCCGATTGATAAATAAAGCACGACAGTAAAGATTGTGCCGAAAACAGGGTGCGCTTTGTCAGCAAGGCCTTTAGCGTCCTTACCGGTTAATGCGATGGCGATAATGCCTAGAAGCGGCAGGCCTACCCCTGTCAGTAAAAATCCGCCGATGGCCTTCCAGACGTTGTGTCCGGCTGCTTGTCCAAGTTCCGGCGGATAAATCATATTTCCTGCTCCAAAGAATAACGCAAATAGCATGAAACCAATAATAATGGTATCTTTGACAGGCAGTGAGTGTTTCATGAAAAAAATCCTCCTAATAATTATGTTAAAATATTCTGTCAATTAATTGTCAGATAATATGACGAAACGAACAAATCTTATTATATGGTAAAAAAATTAGAAGTCAATACTAGTTTTTCGTAATTTTCTATTAAATTTTGTTATGGTAACATAAATATCATACCTTGTACCGCTTTCATAAAGGAGTAAAAAAGATGATATATTTAGATAATAGTTCAACGACTAAGCCTTACGATGAAGTCTTGAACGTATATGAACAGACAAGCAGCCGATACTTTGGCAATCCTTCATCTTTGCACCGATATGGAGCCGAAACGGAACAGCTGCTTCAAGCAGCCAAAAATCAAATCAAAAGGTCCTTAGGCCTAAAAAAATATGATATTGTATTTACGTCAGGCGCCACAGAAGCCAATAATGCGGCTTTAAAAGGAGCGGCTTTGTCAAAGATAAAAACAGGCAAACATATCATTGCCACTTCTATTGAACATCCATCCGTTACGGAATCGTTAGAACAGCTGAAAGAGTTGTTCGGGTTTGATATCACTTATCTTTCTGTGAATGAAGACGGATTTGTTTCTATTGAAGATCTAAAAGCAGCCATCCGTCCCGATACCGTGCTTGTCAGCATGATGCATGTGAACAATGAAGTCGGTTCCGTGCAGCCGATTGAAGCGGCAGGGGAAGTGCTGAAGAAGCACCCGAACATTTTGTTCCACGTCGATTATGTGCAGGGCATCTATAAAGTGCCCTTGGCAATTGAAAAGGCCGGCATTGATCTATGTTCAATTTCGGGGCATAAATTTCACGGCCTAAAGGGGACAGGCGCACTTATTGTAAAAGAGGGAACACCCCTTATTCCGCTCATAACGGGAGGCTCTCAGCAAAAAGGCATACGAGCCGGAACAGAACATACTGCTGGAGCGGTTTCGCTTGCCAAGGCCATTAATCTTGCCTCTGCTGATTTTGACACACGGCTTGACACGATGACTGCCGCAAAGGAATTGTTTATGAAAAGGCTGAGTGAAATTGAGGGCGTCGTTATCAACACGCCTCAAATGAATAGCGCGCCGCACATTATTAATTTCTCTGTACCGGGGATTAAAGCGGAAGTGCTTTTACACATGCTTGAGGAACAGGATATTTTCGTCTCCACAACATCGGCTTGCTCGGCAAAAGAACATAAGCCCAGCAAGGTTCTCTTAGAGATGGGCAAAGGAGAGCAGATTGCCGGAAGCAGCATCAGAATCAGTTTAAATTACAGCCAGACAAGCGATGTGGCAGAACCGTTTATGAACGCGCTTCGTCCTGGCATCAAAAAATTAAGGAAAATGATGAGGTAGAACATGAATTACGATCATATATTAATTCGTTTTGGGGAAATTTCGACCAAAGGCAAAAACAGAAAAAGCTTTATTGAGCGCTTAAAACAAAACATCAGACTCGTTTTGAAAGACTATCCGAATTTAAAATACTTTTCCAACAGGGATCGTATGACGATTACATTAAATGGAGAGGATCCTGAGGCTCTTTTTCCTCATTTAAAGCAAGTGTTTGGGATTCAAAGCTTCAGCCTGGCAATTAAATGTGACAGCCGCCTTGATGATATTAAGGCAACCGCACTAAAGGCTATCAAAGATCAGTATAAACCAGGTGATACGTTTAAAGTCGCGACAAAGAGAGCGTATAAGCAATTTGAATTAGATACAAACCAGATGAACGCTGAAATCGGCGGCCATATTTTGCGAAATACAGAAGGATTGACGGTCGATGTTCGCAACCCAGACATCCCGCTCAGAATCGAAATCAGGGAAGAAGCAACATTTTTGACAATTCGTGATGAAAAAGGTGCAGGCGGGCTGCCAGTTGGTTCAGCAGGAAAAGCGATGCTGATGCTTTCTGGCGGTTTTGACAGCCCTGTGGCCGGTTTTTATGCGATGAAACGGGGATTGTCGGTAGAAGCTGTTCATTTCTTCAGTCCGCCATACACAAGCGAGCGCGCAAAGCAAAAGGTAATGGATCTGGCGAAATGTCTGTCCCGTTTTGGGGGAAGCATGACACTTCATATTGTTCCATTTACAAAAACGCAAGAGCTCATCCAAAAACAAATTCCTGAAAATTACACAATGACGGCAACCCGCCGCCTCATGCTTCAGATAGCCGACAGAATCAGAGAAAAGAGAAACGGGCTTGCCATTATTACGGGAGAAAGCCTCGGTCAGGTAGCGAGCCAAACGCTTGAAAGCATGTATGCAATTAATGCGGTGACGTCAACACCGATTTTGCGTCCGCTAATCGCCATGGACAAAACAGAAATCATCGAAAAATCACGGGAAATTGGCACATATGAGACAAGCATTCAGCCGTTTGAAGACTGTTGCACGATCTTTACACCGCCAAGCCCGAAAACACGCCCTAAAAAAGAGAAAATTGAACACTTTGAAAGCTTTGTTGATTTCGAGCCGTATATTCAAGAAGCGGTAGATAACATTGAGACAATGACCCTGTATAGCGAACAAGAAGCTAACGATAAATTCGCTGAACTCTTTTAAATCAATTTTCAGCTCCTGTATACAATTACCAAAGTTTTTCTGAATGAAGCCATGTGTTTTGACACATTCTATACTCACAAGGAGGTGAGACACATGGCTAACAATAACTCAGGTAACAGCAACAACCTTTTAGTACCAGGAGCTGCTCAAGCGATCGACCAAATGAAATTAGAAATCGCTTCTGAATTCGGTGTAAACCTTGGAGCAGACACAACTTCTCGCGCTAACGGTTCTGTTGGAGGAGAGATCACAAAACGTCTTGTATCTTTTGCTCAACAAAACATGGGCGGAGGACAATTCTAATTTACAATTTCACATAATGGCTTAGGAGTGGGGGTATCCCCACTCTTTTTCATTTTTTACATATAAAAAAGGACCAGCGGCCTATAAAATCTATGTTTACAGAGGTTGCTTTTAGGCATATCCTTACGGAAAGAGCCTGTATTTATGTATAATGGGTGGAGAAAGTGAGGAGTTGTTCGTGTTAAAACGTGAAGATTTAATTGCCCCTGTGCAATATAATTTAGTGAATGAAATGGAAAAGTTCAGTGCTGCTGGACAAAAAACCGCTCTTCTGTGGGAGGACGAGTCGGGCAAGCAAGAATCTTGGTCGTATGAAAAGCTGATGGAAGAAACAAATAAAATCGGAGCGGCCTTAGCTGATCTTGGATTTAAAAAGGGAGACAAGCTGATTGTAATGGTTCCGCGGGTGCTTGAAGCCTATGCTGTTTATTTGGCTATCCTGAAATCAGGAATGGTTGTCATTCCGTGCTCCGAAATGCTTCGCGCGAAAGATCTTGAATACCGGATTGAACATGCAGAGGTAAAAGGCGCCATCGTCTACTCAGAATTTATTGGCGCTTTCCGGGATGTCAGTACGACTGACAAACTGATTACACTGTCTATTGGTGAAAATGATGCCGGCTGGAAAAACCTCTTATCAATTGAAGCGGACGGAAGCCAATTTAAAACAGCTGACACAACAAGAGATGATATGGCTTTCTTATCTTATACATCCGGGACAACAGGTCAGCCGAAAGGTGTTGTACATACACATGGATGGGCATTTGCTCATTTAAAAACTTCTGCCGGCGCTTGGCTTGATATTTCTGAAAAGGATATCGTCTGGGCTACTGCTGCCCCTGGCTGGCAAAAGTGGGTATGGAGTCCGTTTTTAGCGGTGCTTGGCAGCGGAGCAACCGGTTTTGTGTACCACGGCAGATTCAAAGCAGAAAAATATCTAGAGCTTTTAAATCGCTACAAAATCAATGTTTTCTGCTGCACGCCGACAGAATACCGCTTAATGGCGAAGGTTGAAGGCTTGGACCGTTTTGATCTTTCTGCCCTGCACAGCGCTGTTTCCGCAGGTGAGCCGCTCAATCGTGAAGTCATTGATGTTTTCCAAAAGCACTTTGGCATTAAGGTACGGGACGGATATGGCCAAACAGAAAGCACGCTTTTGGTTGGTGTTTTGAAAGATACGCCTATTAAACCGGGAAGCATGGGAAAACCGACACCGGGAAATCAGGTGGAGATCATAAATGAAGACGGTGAAATCTGCAAACCTGGTGAGGTTGGCGATATCGCTGTTCACCTCAGTACGCCTGCGCTCTTTAAAGAGTATTTTAAAGATCCGGAAAGAATGAAAACACAAATTCGCGGCGATTATTTCCTAACGGGAGACAGAGCAAGAAAAGATGAGGAAGGTTACTTCTGGTTTGAAAGCCGAAATGACGATATTATTATCAGCTCCGGCTATACGATCGGGCCTTTCGAGGTGGAAGACGCGCTTGTTAAGCACCCAGAAGTAAAAGAATGTGCTGTTGTCGCGAGCCCTGATGAAATCAGAGGCTCCATTGTAAAGGCATATGTTGTCCTGCAAAATCATGAAAAACGCAGTGATGAGCTTGTCAAAATGCTGCAAAACCATGTGAAGACGATTACCGCTCCATACAAATATCCTAGAGAAATTGAATTTGTGGAAAGCCTGCCGAAAACGGCTTCTGCAAAAATCAGACGAGTGGAATTAAGAAAACGTGAAGAACAGCTCAAAGCCAATAAAAAGGCGTAAAGAAAGAGAGTGAACGTGAATGAAGGCGATATGGCACGGCGGTTTCATTTATACGATGCTCAAAGAAGGCGATCGGACTGAGGCAGTTTATGTTGAGGATGGTGTCATAAAAGGCACCGGCAGCTATGAACGTTTGAAGGAAAAGTACGGGTCGCCGGAAACAGAAGAAATCAGCCTGAACGGAGCAGTGATGTTCCCCGGTTTTGTTGACAGCCATCTACATTTGATCGGCTACGGTGAGAAACAGCTTCAGCTCGATCTGTCCGCACTGACGTCGAAAGATGCAATTTTACAGGCTGCGAAGGAAAGAGAGCGGCAGCTTCCTAAAAACGATTGGCTCATTGGGGAAGGCTGGAATGAAAATCAGTTTGAGACACCTGACTACTTGACTAAGCATGATCTTGATCGCCTGTTTCCTGACAGGCCCGTCTTGCTCAAGCGTATATGCCGGCATGCAATAGCTGTCAATTCTGCGGCTCTTCAAGCAGCGGGAATTTCAAGAAATACTCCTGATCCTGACGGCGGAGTCATCGTAAAAGATGCAAATGGCGAGCCGACAGGACTCCTGTTTGATAAGGCGCAGGATTTGATTCTGAAGGCTGTCCCGCCAGTCTCCCAGCACTATGTTGATGAGGCATTAACGGCTGCAATAAAGGATTGCTGGACAAAAGGCCTGACGGGCGGTCATTCGGAAGACTTGTCCTATTATGGTGATGTTTCGGTGCCGATGAAAGCTTATGAGAAAGCTGCCGCTGGCGGAAAGTATCCGTTCCGCTGCCATTTGCTCGTTCATCATGAAGCGGTCGATCGATGGGAGCAGCTGGATAAGCCGTCCGGCCCTTATGTGGAGTTCGGTGCGATGAAAATCTTTGCGGACGGGGCGCTTGGCGGGAGAACGGCTTTGTTGAAAGAACCATATCAGGATGATCCATCAACAAATGGTGTTCAGGTTCACGATGACGAAACCCTTGGCCGGCTCATTCGCAAAGCGAGAGAAAAAGGGATGGAGGTTGCTGTTCATGCAATCGGAGATCTTGCTTTTGAAAAAGTGCTGAACGCAATTGAAAAGCATCCGCCCAAAAACGGCCGGCATGATCGGCTTATTCATGCTCAAGTGCTTGATAACGAATTAATCGAGAGAGCAGCACGCATGCCGATCGCACTTGATCTTCAGCCGCATTTCGTTGCAAGCGACTTTCCGTGGGTCATTGACCGTCTCGGAAAAGACCGGATGAAGACTGCATTTGCCTGGAAAACCCTTATATCTAAAGACATTTTATGCGCGGGCGGTTCAGACGCCCCGATTGAGCCTGTTGACCCGCTTCTAGGGATCCAGTCCGCGGTCCTCAGGAAAAGCAATCATGAGCAAAACGGGCCAAGCTATAATGAAAGTGAATGTTTACCTGTATATGAAGCGATAAAGCTTTATACAGAAGGTAGCGCCGGTATCATTTATAAAGAGAAGTCACGCGGGAAAATTGCGGAAGGCTATGACGCGGATTTTACAGTTCTCAGTGGTGATCCGTTTGCCATTGACCCCGCACAGCTTCATCTTTTAGATATTAAAAAAACCGTGATTAACGGCCAGATTGTATATGAGAAATCATAAAAGGACAGGCATCAGCCTGTCCTTTTATTTTCTATAAAAAAGTACGCTTCACTTTTTCCCAAAATGAATTGTCCTTTAGTTTGACTGTTTTGATTTTCTTATTAGACAGTTTGATTTCGATCGTTTTCACATTTCTCGTGCTGAGTGCTTCATTGTCCAAGCCGATGATTGGGTGTTCGTTGCCGTCCTGCACCACACGAAGGGTCAGCTTTCGGTCAGAGCTGAGGACAAATGGCGAGCCGAGTGTCCGGTAGGTATTATTGTTAAGGGATGCAAGCTCTGATACCTGCATGCATGGAAGCAATGGATCAACAACCGCTCCTGCAACAGATTTGTTATAGGCGGTGCTGCCTGTAGGCGTTGAGATAATCATCCCGTCACCTCTAAATGTTTCAAAGTGCAGATCGTCAATCAGCACGTCCATCACAAAGGTTTTGATGATGCTTGAGCGGATGGATACCTCGTTTAAGCAGTGAAAAGGACTGGCTTGATCCACTGTCACTTCAATCAGCGGGTATTTTCTCACTTCAATTTGTTCGAACGTCATTGCATCGACCATTTTTTCTCGCTCATCACTATGAAAGTCGCAATATAAATGAGCTTTCCCCTTTTTGGTAATGCCGACGTACAAGCAGTCGTCACGAAAATTCGTCTTTCTGACTGCCTGCAAAAATGTGCCGTCCCCGCCAATGCTAGCGATAATATTGGCGTCTGAGTGCTGGTTCACAACGGTAAATCCATGCTCTTCCGCCAATTGTGTTAACGAGTGGGCTTGTTCGTTCGTTTCCTGATCCTGTTTGTGAAAAAAATAAACATTACGGCGTTGATCGGTCATATCCCATTTCCCCTTTGCTGTCATATTTAAGTTTTTCTGCCATCCAGTATTTGTGATAAAATACCTTTGGCCATAAGTGTACCACGTTTGCCGGCAGCCCGTTAAGCCGGAGCTTTCTCATGAAGTGAAACATTTTTCATATTGAATCGTATAATGAGAGAGTTTGGGAAAAAGGAGGAGAAAAAATGAATGCAAAAAGATGGATTGCATTAGTGATTGCTCTGGGGATTTTCGGCGTGTCTATTATCGTCAGCATCTCTATGAGTTTCTTTGAAAGCGTCAAAGGCGCTCAAACGGATCTCACATCACTGACGGATGAATCGCAGGAAAAGACGCTGGAAAACGGCAGTCTCTCAAGTAAAATTGCCGTATTAGAGGTCAGCGGCACCATTCAGGATAATGGAGACTCAAGCAGTCTGCTTGGTGCAGACGGATATAACCACAGAACGTTCTTAAAAAACCTTGAGCGCGCAAAAGATGACAAGACGGTCAAAGGTATCGTTCTGAAGGTGAATTCTCCGGGTGGCGGAGTGTATGAAAGTGCTGAAATACATAAGAAACTGGAAGAAATCAAGAAAGAAACGAAAAAACCGATTTACGTGTCAATGGGTTCGATGGCAGCATCAGGAGGCTATTACATCTCAACAGCGGCTGATAAGATTTTTGCGACACCGGAAACCCTGACCGGGTCACTCGGCGTCATTATGGAAAGCGTCAATTATTCAAAGCTTGCCGATAAGCTTGGCATTTCTTTTGAAACGATTAAGAGCGGGGCCCATAAGGACATTATGTCTCCTTCCCGTGAGATGACGAAAGAAGAAAAAAACATCATGCAATCGATGGTTGATAATTCGTATGAAGGCTTTGTTGATGTCATTTCAAAAGGGCGCAGCATGCCGAAAGCAGAGGTAAAGAAAATTGCGGACGGCCGCGTGTATGACGGACGGCAGGCGAAAAAACTGAACCTCGTTGATGAGCTTGGTTTTTATGACGATACCATTACGGCCATGAAAAAGGATCACGAGGATTTGAAAAACGCCTCTGTCATTTCTTATGAGGAAAGCTTCGGATTAGGCTCACTGTTTTCCATGGGCGCGAACAAAATGTTTAAAAGTGAAATTGATTTTTTGAATATGAGAGAAATTCTATCGCAATCCGGTTCGCCGAGGATGATGTATCTCTATGCGAAGTAGGAGGGAACAATAATGGACGCGACATATGAAGAGTTTGAGCGCAATGACATCAAAGGCCCGCAAGAAGCGGAGCAGCTGACACATGCCTATGCTGGCTTTTGGGTTCGTTTCTGGGCTTTCCTGCTTGATTGGCTCGTGATATGGGGATTAAACCATTTGCTCGTTTCTCCCCTCTTTACCGTATTGGATCTGCCGAAAACATCCGGCATGTTTACCTTCTCGGCTTACAGTGTGACAACGCTTATTGTGTATCTTGCCTACTTCGCACTCATGACTAAATACTTCAGGCAGACGCTTGGTAAAATGGTGTTCGGCCTCAAAGTGGTTTCTGTGAAGCGAGATAGCAAGCTGACATGGAGTACAGTGATTTTTCGTGAAGTGGTGGGACGGTATATTGATAAGATTTGGATTTTATATATCGTTGTTGCTTTTTCACCTACAAAACAAGGGATTCATGATTACATCGCGGATACCACCGTGGTGCATGAAAAATTATACCGCAAATAACCGATAACCCGGACCTCCGTCCGGGTTTATTTTTTTAGGAATTGGCGATAATGCTCCTAGAGGAAGTGAAGAATATGGTGTATGTACTGATAGCCATTCTTATTCTCATAGGGATCGTACTGCTTCTCAGAATGAAAATCCATGTCGCGCTGGAGTATCTTCATGCCGATGATAATGACAAATTGACCTTGAAGATTACGGCGCTGTTTGGCCTTATAAGGATCAAAAAAACAATCCCGGCGATTAAGGTGAACAAAGAAGACGGAACAGTGGATATCAAACAAAAAACTGAATCCAAAATGAAAAAAAGCAGCGGAAAGAAAAAAATTACACAAAACGATGTGCAGCAAAGCATTAATAAAATCGAGATGCTTTTGCATCAGGTCACCAGACTGCGGAAAATCAGCGCGTCTTTTCTCGCGCATTTACATATCACAAAACTAGAATGGGTTACAGTAATCGGAATTCAGGACGCGGCAGTGACAGGTGTGTTAACAGGTGCTGTATGGGGCGTGAAGGGCGGTATCGCAGCAATGCTTTACGACCACCTGGACTTTGTGAATAAACCTGTCTATGAGGTGATCCCGTCGTTTCAAGTCCCTGTTTCCAAGACCCATTTTCAGTGTATATTCTTTTTTCGCTTTGGACATGCTATGCTTGCAGCTTTCAAATTCGTCAAATACGGACGGGAGCTATCCGTATTAAAGAAGAATCCGTCGGCTAGAATGACTTCAAAGAATGATTCATCAGTTTAAGGAGGAAGCGTATATGGCAGACCATCCCATCCAAGGGTTAATGAAAACCGCAATGGAAAACTTGAAGGAAATGATTGATGTTAACACCATCATCGGAGATCCAGTAGAAACGCCTGATGGAAGTGTGATTTTAACTGTTTCTAAAGTTGGATTCGGATTCGCCGCAGGCGGAAGCGAGTTTGGCGGAAAGCCGGCCGAAAAGAAATCGGAAGACGATGAGACAAGAGAACAGAAACTTCCTTTCGGAGGCGGAAGCGGGGGCGGTGTGTCCATTACGCCGATCGCGTTTTTAATTGTCGGATCGACAGGCATCAGAATGCTTCATTTAGATGAAAATACCCATTTAATAGAGAAAATTTTAGACGCAGCCCCTCAAACACTCGAGCGCATCCAGCAAATGTTCAAGAAAAATAACAAAAACCAAGGCCAGGGCCAAAATCAAAACCAAATGAACAATATGAATTATTAAAAAAGGTTAACTGCGCTGGCCGCAGTTAACTTTTTTTTGGCATAAACTTTGCAGTTTGCAGGAAACTTTACTATGATAGAGACATACATACAAAAGGGAGGAATTATAATGGCTGAAATTACATTCAAAGGCGGTCCGGTTACACTTGTCGGACAAGAAGTGAAGGTAGGAGATCAAGCTCCTGATTTCACAGTGCTGACTAACAGCCTTGAAGAAAAATCGTTAGCTGACATGAAAGGAAAGGTAACGATTATTTCTGTTATCCCTTCAATTGATACAGGTGTTTGTGATGCACAAACACGCCGTTTTAACGAAGAAGCTGCAAAGCTTGGAGATGTCAACGTCTACACAATCAGTGCAGACCTTCCATTTGCGCAAGCGCGCTGGTGCGGCGCTAACGGAATTGACAAAGTGGAAACACTGTCTGACCACAGAGATATGTCATTTGGCGAAGCGTTCGGTGTGTATATTAAAGAACTTCGTCTGCTTGCGCGTTCCGTATTTGTCCTTGATGAGAACGGAAAAGTCGTTTACGCTGAATATGTAAGCGAAGCAACAAACCACCCGAACTATGAAAAGCCAATTGAGGCTGCTAAGGCATTAGTGAAGTAAGCAGGGAAAAAAGCTCCAGGCTGCCGCCGGAGCTTTTTTCATGGCAAGGAGGAACACAATATGCAAAAAGACCATGTAGGTGCGGTGTATGAGCTGTTAAACGAAGCCGCGATTATGATAAAGAATGAATTGCAGATTTCATATATAGAGGCGCTGGCCGAAGCAGGAGAAATGTATTTTCTTGAAAAAACGGATCAGCTGAAACTGCCTGCTGATCAGAAAACCAAACATCTTCAGGCTCTGCTTGAAAAAGCGGAATTCGGCACGTATGAGCATGAGTGGGTACGCAAGGCTTTTCAGCTTGCCGTCCTTAAAGGAATGAAAGATATCTCCCATCCAAACAGACAGATGACGCCGGATACGATCGGGCTTTTCATCAGCTATTTGGTGAATAAGTTTATGGCGGACAAAAAGGAACTGACCATTCTTGATCCAGCCTTGGGAACTGGGAACCTTCTGTTTACCGTGCTGAACCAGCTGTCTGAAAAAACGGCAAACAGCTTTGGCATTGAAATTGATGATGTGCTCTTGAAGATCGCCTATGCCCAAGCGAACCTTCTGAAAAAAGAGCTTGAGCTTTTCCACCAAGACAGCCTTGAGCCGTTGTTTATCGATCCAGTTGACACGGTCATTTGTGATCTGCCAGTCGGCTATTATCCGAATGACGAAGGAGCAGAAGCGTTTGAGCTCAAAGCTGACGAAGGCCATTCCTTCGCTCATCATCTGTTTATTGAACAGAGCGTCAAGCATACCAAACCGGGCGGCTACTTATTTTTTATGATTCCGAATCATTTGTTTGAGAGCTCCCAAAGCGGCAAGCTGAAACAGTTTTTCAAAGATAAGGTTCATATCAACGCACTGTTGCAGCTGCCAAAATCTATTTTTAAAGACGAAGCTCATGCCAAAAGCATCCTTGTGCTTCAGAAACAAGGAGAGAATACGAAAGCGCCGGGGCAAATTCTGCTTGCGAATCTTCCGTCTTTCTCCAATCAAAAGGCGATGCTTGATATGATGGCTCAATTTGATGAATGGTTTAAAAAAGAAAAGTAAGTGTTTTAAAAGCAGCTTAGGCAGCCGTATGAGGTCGATGCCTAAGCTGCTTTTATTTATGCTTTTGAAGACCGGACTTGACGAATTGAATCCAGCTTTGAAACACAAAATACAGAGGGAAAAACCGCAAATTGTAAGCGTTCATCAATACAAAACCTATAGGGAATGTGTCTGAAAATAACGACTTCTTATTGTAAGCGTTATCAATACGCAAGTTGACTTGAAAAGCCGACATGACAATGTTTAAATGGAAAAGTCAGATATTTTTCGGAGAAGATGTTGATATTCACCGGGAAAAAAGTACGAAAAACGAAGTTGTTGATACAGAGTATAAAGGAGCGTCAATCATGTCCAAAATTATTGCAATTAACGCAGGAAGCTCGTCTTTGAAATTTCAGCTTTTCGAAATGCCTTCAGAAACCGTTTTAACGAAGGGTTTAGTTGAACGAATCGGTATCGCCGACAGCGTATTCACAATTTCTGTGAACGGCGAAAAAAATACAGAAGTAACTGATATTCCGGATCATGCGGTAGCTGTTAAAATGCTGCTGAATAAGTTAACGGAATTCGGCATTATTAAAGACTTGAATGAAATTGACGGAATTGGCCATCGTGTCGTTCACGGCGGAGAAAAATTCAGCGATTCTGTTTTATTAACGGATGAAACCATTAAGGAAATCGAAGATATTTCTGAATTGGCACCGCTTCACAATCCGGCAAATATCGTTGGAATTAAAGCGTTCAAAGAAGTGCTTCCAAATGTTCCTGCGGTAGCTGTATTTGATACGGCATTCCACCAAACAATGCCTGAGCAGTCTTACCTGTACAGCTTGCCGTATGAATACTATGAAAAATTCGGCATCCGTAAATACGGCTTCCACGGCACTTCACATAAATATGTAACTGAGCGTGCGGCAGAGCTTCTCGGCCGTCCGTTAAAAGACTTGCGCCTGATTTCCTGCCACCTTGGAAACGGAGCAAGTATTGCGGCTGTTGAAGGCGGAAAATCAATTGACACATCCATGGGCTTTACGCCGCTTGCCGGTGTAGCAATGGGTACACGTTCTGGAAACATAGACCCTGCCCTGATTCCATACATCATGGAGAAAACAGGCCAAACGGCTGACGAAGTATTGAATACATTAAACAAAAAAAGCGGACTGCTCGGCATTTCCGGTTTCTCAAGCGATCTTCGTGACATCGTCGAAGCAACGAAAGAAGGAAATGAGCGCGCGGAAACGGCTCTTGAAGTATTCGCAAGCAGAATCCACAAATACATCGGTTCTTACGCTGCAAGAATGAGCGGTGTAGATGCGATCATCTTTACTGCCGGTATCGGTGAAAACAGTGTGGAAGTCAGAGAACGCGTTCTTCGCGGTTTAGAATTCATGGGCGTATACTGGGATCCTGCGCTTAATAACGTGCGCGGCGAGGAAGCTTTCATCAGCTATCCGCATTCTCCAGTAAAAGTCATGATCATTCCGACTGATGAAGAAGTCATGATTGCGCGCGACGTTGTTCGTTTAGCAAAATAAATCGCATGAAAGCACATTCTCTTGAATGTGCTTTTTTGTTGATGCATGATAGTGACAGACAGAAAACATAAAAGAGGTGGGCCTATGAGCGTTCAAGAGCATAAACAAGAAGCTCCCGATATCGTTCGGTGCAAAGTGATTACTGTCAGTGACACGAGGAAAGAGGAAACCGATAAAAGCGGCAAGCTGATGATCTCATTTTTAGAAGAAGCCGGTCATCATATTTCTGCATATGAAATTGTAAAAGACGAAAAGGATGCTTTGCAGCGGTCAGTGCTTGCGGGCTGCATGGATGAACAGACAGACGCGGTACTCTTAAACGGAGGGACAGGCATAGCAGATCGGGATGTCACAATTGAAGCCATAACGCCGCTGTTTTCGAAAGAACTGCCCGGCTTTGGAGAAATATTCAGGATGCTGAGTTATACAGAGGATATCGGCTCTGCCGCAATCATGTCGAGAGCAACTGCCGGCGTCATTCAGCATACCGCTGTTTTCTCAACGCCAGGCTCAAGCGGCGCAGTAAAGCTGGCAATGAATAAGCTGATTATTCCCGAACTTGCACATGTGGTCAGAGAAATCAGAAAAGACAAGTAAATGAATAAATACTATGAAACTTCACCTGAAATTTAGGTGAAGTTTTTTTTATAAAAGGCTTGAAAAAACGAAACGTACTTGTTAAAGTGTATACATACAAAATGTATTTTTATTAAATATAATTTATTTTTATACAAAATAGAAACACGGTTGAGAGGGGATTTTTATCATGTCAGAACAGAAAAAAGTCGTATTAGCATACTCAGGAGGTCTTGATACTTCCGTCGCAATAAAATGGCTTCAGGAGCAAGGATATAATGTAATCGCCTGCTGCCTGGATGTCGGTGAGGGCAAAGATTTGGCATTTGTTCAACAGAAAGCGCTTGAAGTCGGCGCGACAAACTCCTACGTGATCGATGCAAAAGAAGAATTTGCACAGGACTACGCGCTTATCTCTTTGCAGGCCCACACGATGTATGAAGGAAAATACCCGCTTGTTTCGGCATTATCTCGACCGCTGATCGCGAAAAAACTGGTTGAAATAGCGGAAAAAGAAGATGCACAGGCGATTGCCCACGGATGCACAGGGAAAGGAAATGACCAGGTTCGTTTCGAAGTCTCCATTAAATCATTAAACCCTGACCTTGAAGTCATCGCGCCGGTTCGCGAATGGCAGTGGTCACGTGAAGAAGAAATTGAATATGCGGCTAGCCGCGGCATTCCGATTCCGATCAATCTTGACAGCCCGTATTCTATCGACCAAAACCTCTGGGGACGTGCCAATGAGTGCGGCATTTTAGAAGATCCATGGGCGGCGCCGCCAGAAGGTGCATACGATTTAACAGCTCCGCTGGAAAAAACGCCGGACACGCCGGAAGTGATTGAAATTGCATTTGAACAAGGCGTGCCTGTCTCCATTGACGGTGTTTCCTACTCGCTTTCTGAACTGATCTTGAAGCTGAATGAAATGGCGGGCGCGCACGGTGTCGGACGTATCGACCACGTGGAAAACCGCCTCGTTGGCATTAAATCCCGGGAAGTATACGAATGCCCTGGTGCGATGACACTGATCAAAGCGCATAAAGAATTAGAAGATTTGACTCTGGTGAAAGAGGTAGCCCACTTTAAACCGATCATCGAGCAAAAAATGTCAGAAATCATTTACAACGGCTTATGGTTCTCACCGTTAAAAGAAGCGCTGCACGCTTTCTTAAAAGAAACGCAAAAGCATGTCACAGGCATTGTCCGCGTGAAGCTGTTTAAAGGCCATGCAATTGTAGAAGGGCGTAAATCGGAATACTCTCTATATGATGAAAAACTTGCAACATATACAAAAGACGATGCATTTGATCACCATGCAGCAATCGGATTTATCGAGCTTTGGGGACTTCCGACAAAAGTGAACAGCATCGTGAAAAAGAAGGAGCAGATTAAAGCATGAAGAAGCTTTGGGGAGGCCGATTTCAAAAAACACCGGAAAAATGGGTCGACGAGTTCGGCGCGTCCATATCATTTGACCAACATTTAGTTGCTGAAGACATTACAGGGTCTCTCGCACATGCTGCCATGCTGAAAAAATGCGGTATTCTGACAGCAGAAGAAGAGCTGAAAATCCGAGAGGGCCTGAATACCCTTTTGCAAAAAGCAGAGGAGGGAGCATTGGAATTCTCAGTCGATTATGAGGATATTCATTTGAACATTGAGAAAATGCTCATTGACGAAATCGGTCCTCTTGGCGGCAAGCTGCATACCGGCAGAAGTCGGAATGACCAGGTGGCGACTGACATGCATTTATACTTGAAGAATCATGTCGGCCACATCATCGAGCTGATTGAGGCATTCCAAAGTGCGCTGATTGAAAAGGCGGAAGCGAACATCGAAACAATTCTCCCTGGCTACACACATCTGCAGCGCGCCCAGCCGATTTCATTCGCTCACCATCTGCTTGCGTATTTCTGGATGCTGGAGCGCGACAAGGAGCGTTTTCAGGATTCAATGAAGCGGATTAACAAATCTCCGCTCGGCTGCGGGGCGCTCGCGGGAACAACCTTCCCAATCGACCGTGATTATTCAGCGGAACTGCTCGGCTTTGATGCCATTTATGAAAACAGCTTGGACGGCGTCAGCGACAGAGACTTCATTTTGGAGTTTTTAAGCAACAGCAGTATGCTGATGATGCACCTATCCCGTTTCTCTGAAGAAATCATTTTATGGTGCTCGCAGGAGTTTAAATTCATCGAGCTTGACGATACGTACGCAACAGGAAGCAGCATGATGCCGCAAAAGAAAAATCCTGATATGGCGGAGCTGATCCGCGGCAAAACAGGACGCGTATACGGCGATATGATGGGGCTGTTTACGATCATGAAAGGACTTCCGCTCGCTTACAACAAAGATCTGCAGGAAGACAAAGAGGGCATGTTTGACACGGTGAAAACGGTGGAGGGCAGCCTGCAAATCTTCACAGGCATGATCCAAACAATGACTGTAAACAAAGACGTCATGAAGCAAGCGACAAAACAAGACTTTTCAAATGCGACGGAACTGGCGGATTATTTAGCTAAAAAGGGAATGCCGTTCAGAGAAGCGCATGAAGTGGTCGGGAAACTTGTGTACACATGCATCGAAAGAGGGATCTATTTAAGCGATATGCCGTTTGGCGAGTTTCAGCAGGCGAGCACACTATTCGAAGAAGATATTTACACTGTGTTGGACCCTTACTACGCAGTTGAAAAAAGAATGAGCGCCGGGGGCACCGGATTCAAACAGGTAAAGCAGGCGCTTGAAAAAGCGAAAGCTTGCGTGGCAGCTGGAGTTAGTTAAAATTTCCTTCATAAAATCCCGTCATTATAGCCAACCTACCTCTATAATGATGGGAGGCAGAATGATGAAAAAAGAACCGGAACGCTATATTTATGATGAACAAGAAAGCCAGGAGACAACAAGGCTCATTTCAGAAGCGTATCAAAGCGGTTATGTCGATATGCCTGATCAGGAGTCTTCATCTCCTGCAGAATAAGCTGTCTGTACAGGCAGCTTTTTTTGTATGCCAAAGTGTAAAAAGTGATATTGCAAGCCTTTTATAGTAAAGTAGAAGAAGAAACACTTTATTGAAAGCGGCGACGTTGCTTTGGGAGGTATTCATGTGCGACATGCTTTAATTACTGCCGGTTCGAAGGGTTTAGGCCGCAAAGTGACTGAAACGTTGCTTGCAAAGGGGTATTCAGTAACAGTCAATTACAGACAGGATGAGGAGGCAGTCAGCCGCCTGAAGGAAGCCTGTCCCGATTGTCTTGACCGGCTGCAATTTGTAAAAGGTGATGTCACCAAAAAAGAAGATCTGCTGCGTATTGCAGAGGCTGCCTTAAACCGCTTCGGAAGGATCGACTTTTTGATTAACAACGCGGGACCATACATATTTGAACGTAAAAAGTTAGCCGATTATACTGATGATGAATGGTATGGCATGCTGGAAGGAAATTTAAGCGCCGTCTTTCATTTATTCAAAGCGGTTATTCCTGTTATGAGAAAACAGCAATTTGGACGCATCATTACGTACGGATTCCAAGGTGCGGCTCACGCGCCCGGCTGGCTTCACCGATCGGCATTTGGCGCTGCGAAAGTGGGCTTGGCTTCTTTGACGAAGACAATTGCCATTGAAGAAGCCGAATTCGGCATAACCGCCAACATGGTTTGCCCGGGAGACATTGTCGGCGACATGAAAGAAGCATCGATAGAGGAAGCCAGAATGCGAATCGGCAAAGAAAAAACGCCGATAGGAAGATCCGGTACAGGCGAGGATATCGCCCGGATTATCGCTTTCTTGTGTGAGGAGAACTCAGACCTTGTGACAGGGACTGTCATTGAAGCCACCGGAGGCCTCAATGTCATTAACAAGAATCAAACAACATAAGTTTTTCAGCTTTTTAAAAAGGGAAAATAAAAAAATCAAAATCATGTGACGAGGTGAAAGAAATGAAAGTGACATATCACGGACATTCTGTAATCACAGTGGAAACGAAGGACCATCATATTATTTTTGATCCGTTTTTAACAGGGAATTCATTAACGGATATAAAGCCGGAGGATGTAAAAGCGGATGTCATCTTATTAACGCACGGCCACAATGACCATGTCGGTGATACTGAACAAATCGCCAAGCAAAATAACGCGTTGGTTATAGCCCCGAACGAGCTCGCTGTGTACTTAGGCTGGAAAGGCTTGAATGTTCATCCAATGCATATTGGCGGCTCCCGCCAGTTCGATTTTGGAAAAGTGAAGCTTACACAGGCCTTTCATGGATCAGCCATCACAGATGAAGAAAACAAAACGATCACTTACACAGGCATGCCTGCCGGTATTTTGCTGACTGTAGAAGATAAAACGATTTTCCACGCGGGCGATACGGCTCTTTTCTCTGATATGAAACTCATTGGCGAATTGAATCATATCGACCTTGCTTTCCTGCCGATTGGCGATAACTTTACGATGGGGCCTGAAGACGCCAAGCTTGCCGCTGAATGGCTGCGCGCAAAACAGGTCGTGCCGGTGCATTACAATACATTCCCGGTCATCGAACAAGACCCAGAAGCATTCGCTGACAGCCTGCCGGGCGGAGTCGGCAAAGTCATGTCGGTCGGTGAGACGATCGAGCTTTAAACCGTGAAACCATCTCTAGGAGATGGTTTTTTATTTTCCAGCCTCATTGCGTATAAATCCTTTGAAACCTTATAATAAAAACAAGAAGACTGTCCTTAGAGGTGAAAGGCTTGGCAACGAAGCATGAACAAATTTTAACGTATATCGATTCACTGCCTGTCGGTGAAAAAATTTCTGTCCGAAGAATTGCAAAGGAAATGAAAGTAAGCGAAGGAACCGCGTACAGAGCGATCAAGGAAGCAGAGAATAAAGGGTTTGTCAGCACGATTGAACGTGTGGGCACAATCAGAATTGAACAAAAGAAAAAAGAGAACATTGAAAAGCTTACCTATGCAGAGGTTGTAAATGTTATAGACGGACAAGTGCTCGGAGGCAGGGCAGGGCTCCATAAGACATTGAATAAATTCGTCATCGGCGCGATGGAGCTTGACGCGATGATGCGTTACACCGCAGCGGGGAATCTTTTGATTGTCGGAAACAGAATCAATGCACACAGGCAGGCGCTTGAAGCGGGCGCGGCCGTATTGGTGACCGGGGGCTTTAACACGGATGACAGCATTGTGCAGCTGGCAGATGAGCTTGAACTGCCGATTTTATCCACGAGCTATGACACCTTTACAGTTGCCGCGATGATTAACCGGGCAATTTATGACCAGCTGATCAAAAAAGAAATTGTTTTGGTGGAGGACATCCTAACACCCGCTGACCGCACGGTATATCTTTCGCCAAAGGATAAACTTGAAAAATGGTATGAGAAAAATTTTGAAACCGGCCACGGCCGATTCCCAGTTGTCGACGATCAAATGAAAATCCACGGCATTCTGACATCAAAAGATATTGCCGGCCATGACCGAAATGCATCTATAGAAAAAGTTATGACCAAAAATCCCGTCACGGTTATTGGGAAAACATCTGTCGCTTCAGCTGCGCAAATGATGGTATGGGAAGGGATCGAAGTGCTTCCCGTCACTGACGGCCACCAAAAACTCATCGGCATGATCAGCCGCCAAGACGTATTGAAAGCTCTTCAAATGATTCAAAAGCAGCCGCAGGTCGGGGAGAAGCTTGATGATATCGTTTCAAGGGGGTTTAAAGATGAGGGTGATGATAAAGAAGATCAAACGGTTTACGAGTATGAAGTCACGCCGCAAATGACAAATCAGCTTGGAACCATTTCTTATGGTGTATTTACGACCATTTTGACGCAAGCGGCAAACCGATTTTTGCGCTCGAAAAAACGCGGCGAACTCGTCATAGAGAGCATCACCATCTTCTTTTTGAAGCCTGTGCAGATGGAATCAGTCATCGAAGTCAAACCTCGCATCTTGGAGGCTGGCAGAAAGTTCGGGAAAATGGAAGTGGAAGTGCACAGCCAAGGTCATATCGTGTCTAAAGCGATGCTGATGGTTCAGCTGATGGAAAGAAGCTAAGGGACGTTCAGGCGCCCCTTACGCGTGATCTCTTTCAGCTTCTTTGGCGTGAAGGGGATTGTAATGCCTAAAGGCTTTATAACCTGCCCAAGCGCTTCCTGCTCCTATGACGATAAAGATACCGCCGATTACTAACGTTAATACTGAATGGAATAATATCATTTGGTTAAGCCCGTAGAACAGGACTAGTGACCCTAAGGCCATGCTTGATTTTGCTGAACATATTTCTTTTGCCAAAGATGGCTTTGCCCGTACGCCTTTTACTTTATAGAACACATAAAAGCAGGCTGAAAGCCCAATCAAAAAAACAAGAACCAGCATAAATGAAATCCTCCATCGTAAAAGTTTACAAACCCATTTTATACAAAAACGGGCTTGGTTTTGACGTTATTTTTCTTTTCCGTCGGCAGAGAATGTGATTTAATGAATAAAAACAATAAAGGAGTATCAAATGAAAACAGAATTGATCAGAACCATATCATTATATGACACGATTATCTTACATAGACATGTGCGTCCTGATCCGGATGCCTACGGATCACAGTGCGGGCTTACGGAAATCCTGCGTGAAACATATCCTGAAAAAAATATTTTTGCGGTCGGCACGCCTGAACCGTCCCTCTCTTTCTTATATTCCCTCGATGAGGTGGACAATGAAACATATGAAGGCGCACTTGTCATTGTCTGCGATACGGCAAATCAGGAAAGAATCGACGATCAGCGTTATCCTTCAGGCGCCAAACTAATGAAAATCGACCACCATCCGAACGAAGATCCATACGGTGACCTTCTCTGGGTCGATACAAGCGCCAGCTCAGTAAGTGAAATGATTTACGAGCTGTATTTAGAAGGAAAAGAGCACGGCTGGAAGCTGAATACGAAAGCGGCAGAGCTGATCTACGCCGGCATTGTTGGAGATACCGGACGCTTTTTATTTCCGAATACCACGGAAAAAACATTAAAATATGCAGGCGAGCTCATTCAGTATCCATTCTCTTCCTCAGAGTTATTTAATCAATTGTATGAAACAAAACTGAATGTGGTGAAGCTTAACGGCTTTATCTTTCAAAATGTGTCTTTGTCCGAAAACGGGGCTGCTTCTGTTTTCATCAAAAAGGATACGCTTGAAAAATTCGGCACAACGGCTTCTGAAGCGTCGCAGCTTGTCGGGACGCTTGGCAATATCTCAGGTATTCGCGCCTGGGTGTTTTTCGTAGAAGAAGACGATCAAATCAGAGTCAGATTCCGTTCGAAGGGGCCTGTCATTAACGGACTTGCCCGGAAATATAACGGCGGAGGGCATCCGTTAGCTTCAGGCGCCTCTATTTACAGCTGGGATGAAGCTGATCGGATTTTAGCTGATCTGGAAACATTATGTAAAGAACACGAGTAGAGGGGAGACCCTCTCTCTTAGTGTTCATCTGTGACGGGGATGAACCAGCAGCCGAAATCAGTAAGGTCCTCGTAGACTTGGAGATTGTGTGATTGAAGTTCTTTTTTGATGAGGGAAGCGAGTGAGTTTGTTTCGGCATATGCAGAAAAACCTTGTCTGAGACGGGCTGCTTGATCTTTTGCTAACTGACGGTCACTGTAAACCTCCATTTCCCTTCCTCCTTCCTTTCGCCATTAAGCCTCACATATAGTTTATAAAAAAGAATGGGAAAAAGCGACAGAAGTTTGGAGAATTTGAAAAAAATCCATAATTATGTGGCGAAAGATATTTCAAGTTCCACTGTCAGCCTCGTATAAATAATCAATTCTCTGACGGTTGCCTCGTATTTTTTTTCATTGATCATATAGACTTTATTTTCAATTGTCCGCTTCAAGAGATCCTTTGTTTGATAGACGCTCTCTATGTCTTTTGTAATCACCTCTGAAATATCATCCTTTACATGCTCCTCGAATTTCGTTTTATCCGGCTGTGATATTTTATATTTATCCCCATTCAGCAATTTGACGCTGACGCTTTGAATCAGCAGTTTTCTTTTATTATCTTCATTCAGTTTATGGAGATCTTCCTGATAGATCGAAATTTGATTGTTCAAGTCTTTTACATGCTCTTTTTGCTTTTCGATGAGGCTGACCTGCTCCTCTTGGAATGTTCCGTAAGTAAACAGGAAAAAGAACCAGCTAATTACGGCTCCGCACATCATTCCCGCGAAAAAACGCTGCCATCCCGGTTTTTTGTAATGCTGGGGGACCCTCATGAAGAAAGATGCTCCTGGGTCAGCCATGATATAATAAGCCAGCCGCTTTGCGCGCCTCCCATGGCCGAAATAATTAAAAGAAGCTGTTTAAAGATATCTCTCGTATTGCCTTCGAGTATGCCGCGTTCAAAGCTGTATACCGCATCAAAGGTGCCTCCGATAGCTGCGACAAGCGCCCATATTTTTAACCGGTTGGCAAGCTTTGTAATGGCTGTAAGCGGGGGTTCGCCTGCCAAGTATGCTCCGAGCCCTCCAATGAGTGCGCCCCCGATCAGCACCCCTAACGCAATGAAGTAGCTATTGATAAAATTCACCATAAATCCTGCTTCCTGATCCATCTTTATCACCTCACCTTTTATATCATATTGAGCTTTCAGGACAAGTATGATGATGAGTCAAAAAAGAACATTTGTTTCTTTTGGAAACCGGCCTTATAATGAGGGAAGAAATGAATCGTAATGAGAAAGAGGTGATAGCATGTCTTTTGTTCACCTGCAAGTGCATAGCGGGTATAGCCTGCTAAACAGCGCCGCGGCTGTGGAAGAACTCGTCAGTGAAGCTGACAGGCTCGGATATGCGTCTTTGGCGCTGACAGATGATCATGTCATGTACGGAGCTATTCAATTTTATAAAGCTTGCAAGGCGAGAGGGATCAACCCAATAATCGGTTTGACGGCTTCTGTTTTTACAGATGACAGCGAGCTTGAAGCATACCCGCTCGTCCTGCTGGCAAAATCAAATACAGGCTATCAAAACCTGCTGAAAATCAGCAGCGTTCTGCAATCTAAATCAAAAGGCGGACTGAAGCCGAAATGGCTTCACAGTTATCGAGAAGGGATTATCGCAATAACGCCCGGCGAAAAAGGATATATTGAAACGCTTCTTGAAGGAGGGCTGTTCGAACAGGCTGCTCAAGCCTCGCTGGAATTTCAGTCTATATTCGGAAAGGGAGCTTTTTATTTCTCCTATCAGCCTTTTAAAGGGAATCAAGTCTTGTCTGCGCAGATTCTAAAGCTATCAGAAGAAACGGGTATCCCTGTTACGGCCACAGGCGATGTGCATTACATAAGGAAGGAAGATAAGGCTGCCTACCGTTGTCTGAAAGCGATTAAAGCGGGGGAAAAACTGACGGATGCACCCGCTGAAGATTTGCCTGATCTCGATTTGAAACCACTCGAAGAAATGCAAAATATTTATCGAGAGCTTCCCGAGGCACTGCAAGCTTCTGTAGAGATCGCGGAACAATGCCGGGTTGACGTCAGTCTCGGGCAGACCCGTCTACCGTCTTTTCCGACCCCAGACGGAACGTCCGCTGATGATTATTTAACGGATATCTGTATGGAGGGACTCCGCAGCCGTTTCGGCAAGCCTGATGAACGATACCTTCGCCGTCTTCAATATGAGCTTGATGTCATCAAGCGGATGAAGTTCAGCGATTACTTTCTGATCGTGTGGGATTTTATGAAGCACGCCCATGAAAAAGGGATTGTTACAGGACCGGGAAGGGGTTCTGCGGCAGGTTCTCTTGTGGCATATGTGCTGTATATCACAGATGTTGACCCGATTAAGCATCACCTTCTGTTTGAAAGATTTTTAAATCCCGAGCGCGTCAGCATGCCGGATATTGATATTGACTTTCCCGATACTAGAAGGGATGAAGTCATTCAATATGTTCAGCAGAAATACGGTGCAATGCACGTCGCACAGATTATCACCTTTGGAACACTTGCGGCAAAGGCGGCGCTCCGGGACGTCGGCAGAGTATTCGGCGTCAGCCCGAAGGAGGCAGATCAGCTTGCAAAACTCATTCCTTCAAGACCGGGCATGACGCTGGATGAAGCGAGACAGCAGTCACCGCAGCTGGATAAGCGGCTTCGGGAGTCAAGCCTGCTTCAGCAAGTCTATTCAATTGCCCGGAAAATAGAAGGGCTGCCAAGGCATGCATCAACCCACGCAGCGGGCGTTGTCCTGAGTGAAGAACCGTTAACAGATGTTGTTCCGCTTCAAGAAGGGCATGAAGGGATCTATTTAACGCAATACGCGATGGACCATCTTGAAGACTTGGGCCTTTTAAAAATGGATTTCTTAGGCTTGAGGAACCTGACACTTATTGAATCCATCACTTCAATGATTGAAAAAGAAGAAAATATTAAAATAGATCTTTCAAGTATTTCCTACAGCGATGACAAAACGTTCTCCTTGCTGTCAAAAGGGGATACGACAGGCATTTTCCAGCTTGAATCTGCAGGGATGAGAAGCGTCTTGAAACGGCTGAAACCTTCGGGCCTAGAAGATATTGTGGCAGTCAATGCACTGTACCGGCCGGGTCCGATGGAAAATATTCCGTTATTTATCGACCGTAAACACGGCCGGGAGCCTGTTCACTATCCTCATGAAGATTTAAGGAGCATTTTGGAAGATACATATGGCGTCATTGTGTATCAGGAACAAATTATGATGATTGCTTCCCGTATGGCGGGGTTTTCTTTAGGCGAAGCGGACCTATTGAGAAGGGCGGTCAGCAAAAAGAAAAAAGAAATCCTGGACAGAGAGCGAAGCCATTTTGTTGAAGGGTGCTTAAAAAAGGAGTATTCTGTAGACACTGCAAATGAGGTCTACGATTTAATCGTCAAATTCGCAAACTATGGCTTTAACCGAAGCCATGCGGTGGCATACAGCATGATCGGGTGCCAGCTTGCGTATTTGAAAGCTCATTATCCGTTATATTTTATGTGCGGATTGCTGACAAGCGTCATTGGCAATGAGGATAAAATCTCTCAATATCTTTACGAAGCAAAGGGGAGCGGGATTCGTATCCTTCCTCCGTCAGTGAATAAAAGCAGTTTTCCGTTTACAGTTGAAAACGGATCTGTCAGATACAGCCTCCGCGCAATAAAAAGTGTAGGCGTCTCAGCAGTCAAAGATATATATAAAGCAAGAAAAGAGAAACCATTTGAAGATCTTTTCGATTTCTGCTTTCGCGTGCCGTCAAAAAGCGTAAATCGCAAAGTGCTTGAAGCACTTATCTTTTCTGGTGCGATGGACGAATTCGGCCAAAACCGGGCCACGCTGCTCGCATCCATTGATGTTGCTTTGGAACATGCTGAGCTATTCGCCGCGGACGATGACCAAATGGGATTGTTTTTAGATGAATCGTTTTCAATTAAGCCGAAGTATGTGGAGACGGAGGAGCTTCCTCTGGTGGATTTACTTGCGTTTGAAAAGGAAACGCTTGGCATTTATTTTTCAAATCATCCTCTCTCCGCCTTCCGAAAACAGCTCACTGCGCAAGGAGCAGTCTCCATTCTGCAGGCTCAGCGGGCAGTCAAAAGGCAGCTTTCACTAGGCGTTCTGCTGTCGAAGATCAAAACGATTCGGACGAAAACAGGTCAAAACATGGCGTTTTTAACGCTCAGTGATGAAACCGGCGAGATGGAAGCTGTAGTCTTCCCTGAACAATTCAGACAGCTTTCTCCCGTTTTAAGAGAAGGCGTTCTTTTGTTCACTGCGGGGAAATGTGAAGTTAGACAAGATAAGATCCAATTCATCATGTCCCGGGCAGAATTATTAGAAAATATGGATGCAGAAAAAGCGCCATCGGTTTATATAAAAATAGAAAGCAGTCAGCACAGCCAGGAGATCCTGGCAAAGATTAAGCGCATTTTGCTGGAGCATAAAGGGGAAACAGGCGTTTATCTCTATTATGAAAGGCAAAAACAGACGATTAAGCTACCTGAGTCGTTCCATATCAATGCAGATCACCAGGTGTTATATCGCTTAAAAGAGCTGTTGGGTCAAAAAAACGTCGTTTTAAAACAGTGGTAACGATTCGCTTTTTGTTATACAATTGGAGCAATTATGTGATCCTGTTTAAATATTCAGATAGATTTACTCCGCAGAATGCAGCAATCAACGCAGCAGTATACGAATCAAAAAATATCCATAAGGAGTGTTTAGGAGAATGTCATTAAGAGAAGAAGCATTACACCTGCATAAAGTCAACCAGGGGAAACTGGAGTCTAAATCAAAAGTAGAGGTCAGAAATGCGAAAGATCTAAGCCTCGCGTATTCTCCGGGTGTTGCAGAACCGTGTAAGGATATTCATGAAGACATTAACAAAGTATATGATTACACAATGAAGGGGAACATGGTAGCAGTTGTAACTGACGGTACAGCTGTACTTGGCCTTGGAAACATCGGCCCTGAAGCGGCGCTTCCTGTTATGGAAGGGAAAGCAGTTCTTTTCAAAAGCTTTGCGGGCGTAGATGCGTTCCCGATTGCTTTAAACACAAACGATGTTGATAAAATCGTTGAAACTGTAAAATTGCTGGAACCGACATTTGGCGGCGTCAACCTTGAAGATATTGCAGCGCCAAACTGCTTTATCATTGAAGAGCGCCTCAAAAAAGAAACAAACATCCCGGTTTTCCATGATGATCAGCACGGTACTGCCATTGTAACCGTAGCAGGTCTTGTGAACGCGCTGAAACTGTCTGGAAAATCCATGTCATCCATTAAAGTTGTCGCAAACGGCGCGGGTGCGGCTGGCATTGCGATTATCAAGCTTCTTCATCATTATGGCGTTCGCGACATTGTGATGTGCGATTCCAAAGGGGCCATTTATGAAGGGCGCCCGAACGGCATGAACGATGTCAAAAATGAAGTGGCGAAGTTCACGAACCAAGACCGCAAAGACGGTTCTCTGAAAGATGTCATCGTTGATGCTGACGTATTTATCGGTGTCTCTGTAGCAGGCGCGTTAACAAAAGAGATGGTTCAAAGCATGGCAAAAGATCCGATTATCTTTGCAATGGCAAATCCAAATCCGGAAATCATGCCGGAAGGTGCGCGTGAAGCCGGAGCAAGCGTTATCGGAACTGGCCGTTCTGACTTCCCGAACCAAGTAAACAATGTTCTTGCATTCCCTGGTATTTTCCGCGGAGCGCTTGATGTGCGTGCCACTCATATTAACGAGGAAATGAAAATCGCAGCGGTTGAAGCCATTGCTTCACTGGTTTCAGAAGATGAGCTTAGCGCAGATTATGTCATCCCTGCACCGTTTGATAAACGTGTTGCGCCTGCTGTTGCGAAGGCTGTGGCAAAAGCTGCGATGGAAACAGGTGTTGCAAGAATCACTGTTGACCCTGAGGAAGTCGCAGAAAAAACAAGAAAACTTACGATTATTGGTGAATAATTTTAATTCATTCCAAAAATGGCAGCGCGTTGGCGGAGACCGGCGCGCTGTTCTCAAGTTAAACTGACGGCTGAAATTTTTTTAGGGGGTTAGCCTTAAAAAAATTTCAGCCGGGTTTAACATTATTTTTGAATGCGCTGTCAACCTTGTCGTTTCAACACCTTATCTGATTTCATACAAGCCTTTCCGAGCACGTCATCGAATAAAAAGTTGTCGAATTGAGGATGACAGCGTTTGACAAAAAAAGTACAATAGTTTCGGTAAAGTTATTAGCAAGTCTATCTGTTTGATGACATGCGGTGAAGAGAACCCTTCACAAAAGGGAGGTAATCATTTGTTAAAGGATATATTCACGAAAAAGAAAAAGTATGCTTCCGTACCATCCGAACAAGCGAAGCACGATGTTCCGGAAGGCATTATGACAAAATGTCCTAAGTGTAAAAAAATCATGCTCACTAAAGAGTTGGATAAAAATATGCGGGTATGCATGAACTGCGATTATCATTTCCCAATGAACGCAAAACAGCGTATCGAAAGCTTGATGGATGAACAATCCTTTGAGGAATTCAATCAGGGAATGCTCTCGGAAAATCCGCTTGGTTTCCCGGGATATCTGGAAAAGCTTGAAAAAGATCGCGAGAAAACATCCTTAAACGAGGCTGTTGTGACAGGCAAAGGCACCATCGGCGGACACCCGGCTGTTGTCGCCGTCATGGATTCTTCATTCAGAATGGGCAGCATGGGTTCAGTCGTCGGTGAAAAAATCACGCTTGCGATTGAAAAAGCAAAAGCTGATAAAGTTCCGTTTATTATTTTTACGGCTTCAGGCGGCGCTAGAATGCAGGAAGGCGTATTAAGTTTGATGCAGATGGCTAAGACAAGCTCTGCGTTAAAACTGTTCAGTGAAGAACAGGGTCTTATTATTTCAGTAATGACGCATCCGACTACCGGGGGCGTATCAGCAAGCTTTGCATCCCTTGGCGATTACAATTTCGCTGAGCCTGGCGCGCTGATCGGTTTTGCCGGAAGACGGATTATTGAACAGACAATAGGAGAAAAACTGCCTGAGGACTTCCAAACGGCTGAATTTTTATTAAAACATGGACAGCTTGATGCGGTTATTCATCGCGACGATATGAAAAAAACGTTAGAAAATCTGCTGGATATGCATCAAACAGGAGGTGACATTGAGTGGCTCCAAGATTAGAATTTGAAAAACCGGTGATTGAACTGCAAACCAAAATTGCCGAACTAAAAAAATTCACCCAAGATTCCGATATGGATCTAAGTGCGGAAATCGAACGGCTCGAAGACCGTCTCGCTAAGCTTCAGGATGATATTTATAAAAATTTGAAGCCATGGGACCGGGTTCAAATCGCGCGTCTGGCGGACCGTCCGACAACTCTTGATTATATCGAACACCTGTTTACCGACTTTTTTGAATGTCACGGAGACAGAGCGTACGGGGACGATGAAGCCATTGTCGGCGGGATTGCGAAGTTCCACGGCCTCCCTGTAACGGTAATCGGGCATCAGCGCGGCAAAGACACGAAGGAAAACCTAGTCCGCAATTTTGGGATGCCGCATCCAGAAGGCTACAGAAAAGCGCTTCGTCTGATGAAACAGGCTGACAAATTTAACAGACCAATTATCTGTTTTATTGATACGAAGGGGGCATACCCTGGACGAGCAGCTGAAGAAAGAGGACAAAGTGAAGCTATTGCCAAAAACCTGTTTGAGATGGCCGGCCTTCGAGTGCCTGTTATCTGCATCGTCATCGGTGAAGGCGGAAGCGGCGGAGCCCTTGGTCTGGGTGTAGGCAATCACTTGCATATGCTGGAAAACTCTACTTATTCTGTTATTTCTCCGGAAGGTGCCGCGGCACTTTTATGGAAGGACTCCAGTCTTGCTAAAAAAGCAGCAGAAACAATGAAAATCACTGCGCCGGATTTAAAAGAATTAGGTATTATAGATCATATGATTAAAGAAGTAAAAGGCGGAGCGCACCATGATGTGAAGCTGCAGGCAAGCTATATGGACGAAACCCTTAAACAATCGTTAAAAACTTTGCTGAAGCTGAGCGAAGAAGAATTAGTTCAGCAGCGCTATGAAAAATATAAAGCAATTGGCAAAGTCTCGGTTGAAGATCAATATATCGGGGTAAACTAAATAAACGTGAAGCCTTTGGCTCACGTTTATTTTTTGTGACATTCCTTAAATTTTATTTAAAAACAATTTATTTAATTGTATAATAGGTAAGGTTTCATAGGGAGGATGGAGATCCCTTTTCATTGTTTTTAGGGCAATGATCATGTTATGTTTAATCATATATGTTGCTGAGGTGAATGGAGAATGAAACGTATAGGGGTATTAACGAGCGGCGGGGATTCCCCGGGAATGAACGCAGCAGTTCGCGCAGTAGTCAGAAAAGCGATCTATCATGATGTTGAAGTTTACGGTATTTACAACGGATACGCGGGATTGATCAGCGGAAAGATTGAAAAGCTTGAACTCGGATCAGTAGGCGATATTATACATCGTGGAGGAACTAAGCTTTATACGGCAAGATGTCCTGAATTCAAAACAGTTGAAGGCCGTGAAAAAGGGATAGAAAACTTGAAGAAGCTTGGTATTGAAGGCCTTGTTGTTATCGGCGGAGACGGTTCATATATGGGTGCGAAAAAATTAACGGAACACGGGTTTCCATGTGTAGGTGTACCGGGTACAATTGATAATGACATTCCGGGCACTGATTTTACAATCGGTTTCGATACAGCTTTAAATACAGTAATTGACGCAATTGATAAGATTCGCGATACAGCGACTTCTCATGAACGTACATATGTAATCGAAGTAATGGGCCGTCATGCCGGCGATATCGCATTGTGGGCCGGTCTTGCAGGGGGCGCGGAATCGATCTTAATCCCTGAGGCAGACTATGACATGCACGAAATCATTGCCCGCTTAAAACGCGGCCACGAACGCGGCAAGAAGCACAGTATTATTATTGTTGCCGAAGGTGTAGGCAGCGGTGTTGAATTCGGGAAACGCATTGAAGAAGAAACAAATCTTGAAACTAGGGTATCTGTATTGGGCCATATCCAGCGCGGAGGTTCTCCGAGTGCTGCTGACCGTGTGTTAGCAAGCCGTCTCGGCGCATATGCAGTTGAACTGCTGCTTGAAGGAAAAGGCGGACGCTGTGTAGGTATACAAAACAATAAGCTTGTAGACCATGATATTATAGAAATACTTGAGACAAAACACACAGTTGAGCAAAACATGTATCAGCTTTCAAAAGAACTGTCTATCTAATGTACAGCTGAAGGCTGAAGATTTCAGAAGGAAGTGAACCAAATGAGAAAAACTAAAATTGTTTGTACCATCGGTCCGGCAAGTGAAAGTATTGAAATGCTTACGAAATTAATGGAGTCAGGAATGAACGTGGCTCGATTAAACTTTTCTCACGGAGATTTTGAGGAACACGGTGCAAGAATTAAAAATATCCGCGAAGCAAGTAAAAAACTTGGCAAGAACGTTGGAATTCTGCTTGATACAAAAGGTCCTGAAATCCGCACACATACAATGGAAAACGGCGGTATTGAGCTTGAAACAGGCAAAGAGCTCATTATTTCAATGGACGAGGTTGTAGGAACAACAGATAAAATTTCAGTGACATATGAAGGTTTAGTCCATGACGTTGAACAAGGTTCAACGATTCTGTTAGATGACGGCCTTATCGGTCTTGAGGTACTTGATGTAGATGCCGCTAAACGCGAAATCAAAACAAAAGTATTAAACAACGGAACACTCAAAAATAAAAAAGGTGTTAACGTACCGGGCGTAAGTGTCAATCTTCCGGGTATTACTGAAAAGGATGCGCGAGACATCGTTTTCGGTATTGAGCAAGGAGTAGACTTCATCGCACCATCTTTCATTCGACGTTCTACGGATGTGCTCGAAATCCGTGAGCTTCTTGAAGAGCACAACGCTCAGGATATTCAAATCATCCCTAAAATCGAAAACCAAGAGGGCGTTGACAACATCGATGCGATTCTCGAAGTGTCTGACGGCTTAATGGTTGCACGCGGAGACTTAGGTGTGGAAATTCCAGCTGAAGAAGTGCCGCTTGTGCAAAAAGAACTGATCAAAAAATGCAACGCGCTGGGCAAACCTGTTATTACAGCAACACAAATGCTTGACAGCATGCAGCGCAACCCGCGTCCGACTCGTGCGGAAGCAAGTGACGTTGCAAACGCGATCTTCGACGGAACAGATGCGATCATGCTTTCTGGTGAAACTGCTGCCGGAAGTTATCCGGTTGAAGCAGTTCAAACAATGCATAACATCGCGTCCCGTTCTGAAGAAGCTTTAAATTATAAAGAAATTCTCTCAAAACGCAGAGATCAAGTGGGCATGACAATTACAGACGCAATTGGACAATCTGTCGCACATACGGCGATTAACCTGAATGCTGCTGCGATCGTAACGCCGACAGAAAGCGGCCATACAGCACGTATGATTGCAAAATACCGTCCGCAGGCTCCGATTGTTGCGGTTACTGTAAATGACTCTATTTCCAGAAAGCTTGCCCTCGTATCTGGTGTATTCGCGGAAAGCGGCCAAAATGCGAGCTCAACAGATGAGATGCTTGAGGATGCTGTCCAAAAATCATTGAACAGCGGAATTGTAAAACACGGCGATCTTATCGTTATTACAGCAGGCACTGTCGGTGAGTCCGGCACTACGAACTTAATGAAGGTTCATACTGTCGGCGATATCGTCGCTAAAGGCCAAGGCATTGGACGCAAATCAGCTTACGGTCCGGTTGTCGTTGCACAAAATGCAAAAGAAGCTGAGCAAAAAATGACTGACGGTGCGGTACTTGTTACCAAAAGCACTGACCGTGATATGATTACATCCCTTGAAAAAGCGTCTGCTCTTATTACAGAAGAAGGCGGTTTGACTAGCCATGCTGCGGTAGTCGGATTAAGCCTTGGCATCCCGGTTATCGTGGGTCTGGAAAATGCGACATCTATTTTGACAGATGGCCAGGATATTACAGTTGACGCTTCCAGAGGCGCAGTCTATCAAGGCCGTGCGAGCGTTCTTTAATTACAGGTGAAAATGGAAGGGGAATCCCTTCCTTTTCTCTTTATCATGCCTTTTGTTGAACAGAACGTGTTACACGTGTGGGGGGCTTGGATATGAGATTTTTGTTTTTGCTTTTTATTGTGTTTCCGGCAATAGAAATCGGCATATTCCTATTTTTAGGCAAGCTGATTGGCATTTTGCCGACAGTTCTATTCATGATTCTGACTGGCATTATCGGCACAGCAGCTGCAAAAAAACAAGGAACCGAAGTGTATTATAAGGTTCAGCGTGATCTTCAATATGGCAAAATGCCGGGGGAAGCGATTGCTGACGGTCTGAGCATTTTCATTGGCGGTCTATTGCTGATGCTTCCGGGCTTTTTATCAGATTTGGCCGGCGCCTGTCTTCTTATCCCGTTTACCCGCGGCTGGTGTAAGCCAATTCTGTTCAAATGGCTGAGAGGAATGTCGAAGAATAAGCGGATCATCATCAAATAAAAAACGGCAGCCATGAAAAAACGGCTGCCGTTTTATTTTTGCTGAACGGTGATATAGGACCATATTTCTTTTAATGCGCCTGTTGTGATGAAAGCTTGGATGATGACGAGTACAGCCGGTCCCGCAATCAGTCCTAAAAACCCGAATAATTTAAAGCCGGCAAACAGGGCGATGAGCGTTGCCAGCGGATCGATCCCGATAGATTTACTTAGTATCTTGGGCTCTGTCAGCTGCCGCTGAATAAGAACGACGAGGTACAGGATACCAATTCCGATCGCTTGGGGCAGCTGGCCCGTAATCGATAAATACAAAATCCAGGGCACAAATACGGAGCCGGCACCTAAGTAAGGGAGAAGATCTACAAGCCCGATTAAAAAAGCAATTGTTGCGGCGTGTTCAACCTTTAAGAGAGAAAGGCCGATAAATACAATCACCATCGTGATGAAAACGAGGACGGCTTGTGCTTTGATAAAACCAGTCATTGCTTTTTTTAATTCGCTGCTGATTGCTTTGCTGTTAGCTGTCACACGATCCGGCAGAATTAAAACAAGCATGGCTTTCAGCTTGTGCCAATCCTTTGTCATAAAAAAGGTTGCCAGAAGAGAAAAAATCAGAACCGCCGCCGTATTGGGAAGAAGAGCGAAAAATCTCGGGATCATCTCTAGAATGTGGGACAGCAGGAGCCCGGCATTTTTAGCGGCAGAATCACCGAGTGTCTGGATATGAGTGACGATGGAAGCCTGCTGGTTCGTTTCCAATTCTTGAAACAAAAGAGTTAACTCGTTATAGAGCGGCTGAATATGAGTTGTAAACAATTTTTCGCAATATGAAATAAACGTGCTGATATGCGGAGGCAGCGTTTTTGCTAGATAGGCTGTTCCCGTTACGATTTCGGCTACCAGAATGGTGAGGACGCCGAAGGCTGCGAGCAGAAAAAAAGCAAGAACGCCCAGAACATTTATCGTTCGGGGGAATCCTGTCACTTTGTCCAAATAATCGACAACAGGATGAATCATTGAAGAAAGAATAAGGGCGATCAGGAACGGATAAGTTAACGGAAACGAATAATAGGCCGCAGCTATCGACCCTGCGGTCATTGATATGACAAAGAGGGTTCTGAAAAAAATAGTGATATAAGATTGATTCACGAAAACGGTCCTCCTCTCGTCAGCATGTCCTATTTTTTATATGTATTCACGCTGCGGCTGAATATGAATACATTCATCTTAAAGGAGGGATGGCATGTGTTTACACAAGCGAATTTATTTTTAATTTTACTCTTGGCTATCGCACTTATCGCAAAAAACCAATCATTGCTCTTTGCTGTATCCGTCCTTTTGATCATCAAAATCGTTGGACTTGATCAAAAATTATTTCCGACCATCCAGTCAAAAGGCATTAACTGGGGTGTGACCATTATTACCATCGCCGTTCTTGTCCCGATTGCCACGGGAGAAATCGGATTTAAGCAGCTTGGAGAAGCAATGCGGTCTTCCTACGCATGGATCGCCCTTGGAGCGGGGATCGCAGTGGCGCTGATTGCAAAAAACGGCCTGACCCTGCTTGAAAATGATCCACATATTACAACTGCTCTCGTGATCGGGACCATTCTTGCAGTCGCGCTTTTTGGAGGAGTTGCGGTGGGACCGCTGATCGGAGCGGGGATTGCTTATTTAGCCATGCAGATCGTAAAACTGTTCACTTCATAAAAAAAAGCGGCCTGAAAGCCGCTTTTTTTTTATGCAAAAACCCGCAAATAAAGGCGTTTTTTCGGGGAAATCACAGAATGAAAAAAAAAATTATAGGTAAACATTTAACAAATGTCTGATTATTGTTTATAATGAGAATAGGCTTAAACTTAAATAAGCTTATAAGAATTTGTTATGTTCTTTCATAAGCAAAGGGTTTTAGTTCCAGCAGCCAGTAAAATGTAAGCATTTTCTTTTTGGGGGAGAGAAATACTTGCATCGTGCTTTTTAAGTAAGCCTCATGTTTTTACAACACTCTTAAAGGGGAAATTTATTGAAAAGGAGATGTTATATATGACAGCGACACGCGGTCTTGAAGGGGTTGTAGCAACAACATCATCTGTTAGTTCTATTATTGATGATACCCTTACATATGTGGGGTATGATATCGATGATTTGACAGAGAATGCAAGTTTTGAAGAAATCATCTACTTGCTTTGGCATCTAAGGCTGCCAAACAAAAAAGAGCTTGAAGAGTTAAAGCAGCAGCTTGCAAAGGAAGCTGCCGTTCCGCAAGAAATTATTGAGCACTTCAAATCTTATTCCCTCGAAAATGTTCATCCCATGGCTGCTCTTCGGACAGCAATTTCATTACTAGGCCTGCTTGACAGCGAGGCTGATACCATGAACCCGGAAGCCAACTACAGAAAGGCGATCCGCCTTCAGGCAAAGGTGCCTGGCCTGGTTGCAGCGTTTTCCAGAATTCGCAGGGGTCTTGAGCCTGTTGAACCGAGAGAAGATTACGGTATTGCGGAGAATTTTCTTTACACATTAAACGGTGAAGAGCCTTCACCAATTGAGGTTGAAGCCTTCAACAAAGCATTGATTTTACATGCTGACCATGAGTTGAACGCGTCAACGTTCACAGCGAGGGTCTGCGTCGCAACACTTTCTGACATCTATTCAGGCATTACTGCAGCAATCGGCGCGCTGAAAGGGCCTCTTCACGGCGGAGCGAATGAAGGCGTTATGAAAATGCTGACAGAAATCGGTGAAGTGGAAAACGCTGAGCCGTACATCCGCGCTAAACTTGAAAAGAAAGAAAAAATCATGGGATTCGGCCACCGTGTGTATAAGCATGGTGATCCGCGCGCGAAGCATCTGAAAGAAATGAGCAAGCGCCTGACCAACCTGACAGGCGAAAGCAAATGGTATGAGATGTCGATTCGTATAGAAGACATCGTCACATCAGAGAAAAAGCTTCCGCCTAACGTTGATTTCTATTCGGCTTCTGTATATCACAGCCTCGGTATTGACCATGATTTGTTTACACCGATTTTTGCTGTAAGCAGAATGTCCGGCTGGCTCGCTCATATTCTTGAGCAGTATGACAACAACCGTCTGATCCGCCCGCGGGCAGATTACACAGGCCCTGACAAACAAAAATTCGTTCCGATTGAAGAAAGAGCCTAAAGAACCATTGGAGGCTGGCTTGCGTCAATGAGGTTAGCCTCTTGTTCAGAACATCAAAATTGGGTTACACTTTAAAGTGAATGTTAGGAAAAATCATTTTATTTTATATATAAGAAAAATAAAATGTTTTCTAAATATGAATTACATACTGGGAGGTTTTTATTGTGGCACAAGGTGAAAAAATTACAGTCTCTAACGGAGTATTAAACGTACCAAACAACCCGATTATCCCATTTATCGAAGGAGACGGAACCGGTCCTGATATTTGGAACGCGGCTTCGAAGGTTTTGGAAGCAGCAGTAGAAAAAGCATACAAAGGCGAAAAGAAAATTACATGGAAAGAAGTTTACGCCGGAGAAAAGGCTTATAATAAAACAGGTGAGTGGCTCCCTGCTGAAACATTAGATGTGATCCGCGAATATTTCATCGCGATTAAAGGCCCGTTAACGACACCTGTCGGCGGCGGTATCCGTTCTTTGAACGTAGCGCTCAGACAAGAGCTTGACCTATTCGTCTGCTTAAGACCTGTAAGATACTTTACTGGAGTGCCGTCACCGGTAAAACGCCCTGAAGATACTGATATGGTCATCTTCCGTGAAAATACAGAAGATATTTACGCAGGCATCGAGTATGCAAAAGGCTCTGAAGAAGTGCAAAAGCTTATCAGCTTCCTTCAAAATGAGTTAAACGTCAACAAAATCCGTTTCCCTGAGACATCAGGTATCGGCATTAAGCCTGTTTCAGAAGAAGGAACAAGCCGCTTGGTCAGAGCTGCCATTGATTATGCGATCGAGCATGGCCGCAAATCTGTAACGCTTGTTCACAAAGGAAACATCATGAAGTTCACAGAAGGCGCCTTCAAAAACTGGGGCTATGAACTTGCTGAAAAAGAATACGGAGATAAAGTCTTCACATGGGCTCAATATGACCGCATTGCTGAAGAACAAGGAAAAGACGCTGCCAACAAAGCGCAAAGCGAAGCGGAAGCAGCAGGAAAAATCATTATCAAAGACAGCATTGCTGACATTTTCCTTCAGCAGATCTTAACGCGTCCAAACGAGTTTGATGTCGTTGCGACAATGAACTTGAACGGAGATTACATTTCTGATGCTCTTGCTGCGCAAGTCGGCGGAATCGGCATTGCTCCTGGAGCGAACATCAACTACGAAACAGGACATGCGATTTTCGAGGCGACGCACGGAACGGCTCCTAAATATGCAGGCCTTGATAAAGTAAACCCATCTTCAGTTATTCTTTCAGGCGTTCTGCTTCTTGAGCATTTAGGATGGAACGAAGCGGCTGATTTGGTTATCAAATCTATGGAAAAAACAATCGCTTCCAAAGTCGTAACTTACGATTTTGCTAGATTAATGGACGGGGCGACTGAAGTGAAATGTTCAGAGTTCGGAGAAGAACTGATCAAAAACATGGACTAAGCAAGGAAAAAGCCTAAAACTAGCCATAAAGGAGAAGAGAGACATGGGAAATACTCGTAAAAAAGTTTCTGTTATCGGAGCAGGTTTTACCGGAGCTACAACTGCATTTTTAATCGCTCAAAAAGAGCTGGCAGACGTTGTTCTTGTTGACATTCCGCAATTGGAGAACCCGACAAAGGGAAAAGCGCTTGATATGCTTGAAGCAAGCCCGGTTCAAGGCTTTGACGCAAAAATTACGGGAACATCCAATTACGAGGATACAGCTGGCTCTGACATTGTTGTCATTACAGCCGGTATCGCAAGAAAACCTGGTATGAGCAGAGATGATCTGGTCTCTACAAACGAAAAGATTATGAGAAGCGTTACGCGGGAAATCGTGAAATATTCTCCTGACTCTATTATTGTGGTGCTGACAAATCCTGTTGATGCAATGACATACGCGGTGTACAAAGAATCAGGCTTCCCTAAAGAGCGTGTAATCGGCCAGTCCGGTGTGCTTGATACGGCAAGATTCAGAACATTTGTGGCAGAGGAATTAAACCTGTCAGTGAAAGATGTGACTGGTTTCGTACTCGGCGGACACGGTGACGATATGGTTCCGCTTGTGCGTTATTCTTATGCTGGCGGTATCCCGCTTGAAACTCTTATTCCGAAAGAACGGATTGACGCAATTGTGGAGCGTACTAGAAAAGGCGGAGGCGAAATCGTGAATCTTCTTGGAAACGGAAGCGCGTATTATGCGCCTGCGGCTTCTCTGACAGAAATGGTCGAAGCGATCTTGAAAGATCAGCGCCGCGTCCTTCCTACAATTGCTTATCTTGAAGGGGAATACGGCTATGAAGGCATCTACCTTGGTGTTCCTACAATTGTAGGCGGCAACGGTCTTGAGCAAATCATTGAACTTGAACTGACAGACTATGAAAGAGCGCAGCTGAATAAATCAGTTGAATCTGTCAAAAATGTCATGAAAGTATTATCCTAATAAAAAGAGAGAAAGGCTTGCTTAATACAGCCTTTCTCTTTTTACTATAAATGAAAGCGCTATCATACACATCTTTATTTCTTTTAAAAATGATGTAAAAGGCGAATTGTCGGAATGTCCTGCTTTCGCTAAAATAAAATCATGAAACATGTTAAGATGACATAAAATAGAGAAATAGGATGTCGGGGAATTATAATACTGGAGGCACAGCATGAACAAGAAAATTTTAGTTGTGGATGATGAAGAATCTATTGTTACTCTTTTACAGTACAATTTGGAACGGTCAGGCTATGATGTCATTACCGCCTCGGATGGGGAAGAAGCACTCAAAAAAGCGGAAACAGAGAAGCCTGATTTGATTGTGCTTGATGTGATGCTTCCAAAATTGGACGGAATCGAAGTATGCAAGCAGCTGAGACAGCAAAAACTGATGTTTCCCATTTTAATGCTGACAGCGAAGGATGAGGAATTCGACAAAGTATTAGGGCTGGAGCTCGGTGCTGATGATTATATGACCAAGCCGTTCAGTCCAAGGGAAGTAAATGCGAGAGTCAAAGCGATTTTAAGGCGTTCGGAAATAGCTGCGCCCTCTAGTGAGATGAAGAACGATGAAATGGAAGGCCAGATCGTAATCGGCGATCTGAAAATCCTGCCTGATCATTATGAAGCGTACTTTAAAGAAAGTCAGCTTGAACTGACACCGAAAGAATTCGAACTGCTGCTCTATTTAGGCAGACATAAAGGCAGAGTTCTGACAAGAGACCTGCTGCTGAGCGCAGTCTGGAATTATGATTTTGCCGGAGATACGAGAATTGTTGATGTGCACATCAGCCATCTTCGCGACAAAATTGAAAACAATACCAAAAAACCGATCTACATTAAAACGATTAGGGGATTGGGGTATAAACTGGAGGAGCCAAAAATGAATGAATAAATACCGTGTGCGCCTTTTTTCTGTATTTGTTGTCTGTATGATTCTGGTGTTTTGTGTTCTCGGGCTGTTTTTACAGCAGCTTTTTGAAACATCTGATCAAAGGAAAGCAGAGGAACACATTGAAAAAGAAGCAAAATACTTGGCTTCGCTTCTTGATGCCGGCAATCTGAATAATCAAGCAAATGAGAAAATCATTAAAGATGCAGGCGGCGCGCTTGATGTGAGCGCATCCGTTATTGATACAGACGGCAAGGTGCTGTATGGGTCAAACGGGAGATCGGCTGATTCCCAAAAGGTGCAGGCGCTTGTTTCTGGCCATGAGGGTATTCTGTCAACAACAGATAACAAGCTTTATTACGGACTTTCACTTAGAAGCGAAGGTGAAAAAACAGGATATGTGCTGCTTTCCGCCTCTGAAAAAAGCGACGGCTTAAAAGGCGAATTGTGGGGGATGCTGACGGCCAGTCTTTGTACCGCATTTATCGTCATTGTTTATTTTTATTCCAGCATGACCTCACGTTATAAAAGGTCAATTGAGTCAGCGACAAATGTAGCCACAGAACTCTCTAAGGGCAACTACGATGCACGGACGTACGGCGGCTATATTAGGCGTTCTGATAAGCTAGGACATGCGATGAACAGCCTTGCCATTGATCTGATGGAAATGACGCGAACGCAGGAAATGCAGCGGGATCGGCTGCTGACAGTCATTGAAAACATTGGCTCCGGGCTGATTATGATCGACGGAAGAGGCTTTATTAATCTCGTAAACAGATCTTACGCCAAGCAGTTTCATATCAATCCGAATCATATGCTGCGCCGTCTTTATCACGATGCATTTGAACATGAAGAAGTGATCCAGCTTGTCGAAGACATTTTTATGACTGAGACAAAGAAATGCAAGCTGTTAAGACTTCCGATCAAAATAGAACGGCGTTATTTTGAAGTGGACGGCGTTCCGATTATGGGGCCGGACGATGAATGGAAAGGAATTGTGCTCGTTTTCCATGACATGACGGAAACAAAGAAATTAGAGCAGATGAGGAAGGATTTTGTGGCCAATGTTTCTCATGAGCTGAAAACGCCGATTACGTCCATAAAAGGGTTTACGGAGACGTTATTGGATGGGGCGATGGAGGACAAAGAGGCGCTTTCTGACTTTCTCTCTATTATTCTTAAGGAAAGCGAAAGGCTTCAGTCTTTGGTTCAGGATTTGCTCGATCTCTCAAAAATCGAGCAGCAAAATTTCACGCTCAGTATCGAAACGTTTGAGCCGGCCAAAATGCTTGGTGAGATTGAAACGCTTCTGAAGCATAAGGCGGATGAGAAAGGCATCTCCTTGCAACTGAATGTCCCGAAAGACCCTCAATATGTATCTGGTGACCCGTACAGGCTGAAACAGGTATTTCTTAATCTCGTAAACAATGCATTAACCTACACGCCTGAGGGGGGCTCCGTGGCTATCAATGTAAAGCCCAGAGAAAAAGACATTCAGATTGAGGTTGCCGATTCTGGAATCGGAATTCAGAAAGAAGAAATTCCGCGCATCTTTGAACGCTTTTACCGCGTAGATAAAGACAGAAGCAGGAATTCGGGCGGAACAGGGCTGGGCCTTGCGATTGTCAAGCATTTAATAGAGGCTCATGAAGGGAAAATTGATGTCACAAGCGAGCCTGGACGGGGAACTGTCTTTACCGTGACGCTGAAACGGGCCGCTGAAAAGTCCGCCTAATGTTTACAAAGGTTTAACAATATCTTCATGCACTGTTAAACCTATGCTGGTAGGATGTAGTAGAACCCCTTCATCCAAGGAGCCAATTTTGACGGCGGGAACCTATTTGTGTTCCCGTCCTTTTTTGTGTCTTCTCTTATAGTTCACGTATTTTCCTTTCAAATTGAACTTTGTTAAAATAAGAGGAGCTAATGACTATGTAAGAGATGAATGGAAGCCTGAGGCTTCTTAGGAGGAAATTGAATGACGGAACGAAAAAAATTAGTGCTTGTAGACGGAAACAGTCTGGCTTACCGGGCGTTTTTTGCATTGCCGCTGTTAAGCAATGATAAAGGTGTTCATACAAATGCTGTATACGGCTTTGCGATGATTTTGATGAAAATGCTTGAGGATGAAAAACCGACGCACATGCTGGTTGCGTTTGATGCCGGGAAAACAACATTTCGTCACGGCACATTTAAAGAATATAAAGGCGGCAGACAGAAAACCCCGCCTGAGCTTTCCGAACAAATGCCGTTTATCCGCGAGCTGCTGGATGCCTACCAGATCAGCCGCTATGAACTGGAACAATATGAAGCGGATGATATTATCGGCACACTGGCCAAATCGGCTGAAAAAGACGGATTTGAAGTAAAGGTTTTCTCAGGGGATAAGGATTTAACCCAGCTGGCAACGGACAAAACGACAGTTGCCATTACGAGAAAGGGAATTACCGATGTTGAATTTTACACACCGGAGCATGTCAAAGAGAAATACGGGCTTACGCCTGAACAAATCATTGACATGAAGGGTCTGATGGGCGATTCCTCAGATAATATTCCGGGTGTGCCCGGCGTCGGAGAAAAGACTGCGATTAAGCTTTTAAAACAATTTGATTCGGTTGAAAAGCTGCTGGAGTCCATTGACGAGGTGAGCGGAAAGAAATTGAAGGAAAAGCTTGAGGAGTTTAAGGATCAGGCATTGATGAGCAAGGAGCTTGCGACAATTATGACGGATGCTCCGATTGAGGTATCTGTTTCCGGCCTGGAATATCAGGGCTTTAATCGTGAACAGGTCATTGCCATCTTTAAAGATCTTGGCTTCAACACGCTTCTTGAACGGCTTGGAGAAGGCAGTGCAGAAGCAGAACAGGATCAATCGTTGGAAGACATTAATGTCAAAACAGTCACAGACGTGACAAGCGATATATTGGTTTCTCCATCCGCATTTGTCGTTGAACAGATTGGCGATAATTATCATGAAGAGCCGATCCTCGGATTTTCGATCGTAAATGAAACGGGAGCTTATTTCATTCCGAAAGACATTGCCGTTGAGTCTGAGGTGTTTAAAGAATGGGTGGAAAATGACGAGCAGAAGAAATGGGTCTTCGACAGCAAGCGGGCAGTTGTCGCTTTGCGCTGGCAGGGCATTGAGCTGAAAGGAGCCGAGTTTGATACGCTCCTTGCGGCTTATATCATCAACCCGGGCAATTCATATGACGACGTTGCGAGTGTGGCTAAGGATTACGGCCTGCATATCGTTTCAAGTGATGAATCAGTTTATGGAAAAGGAGCAAAACGGGCAGTGCCGTCAGAAGACGTACTGTCTGAGCACCTTGGCCGAAAAGCGTTAGCGATTCAAAGCCTTCGGGAAAAGCTCGTTCAGGAGCTGGAAAACAACGACCAGCTTGAACTGTTTGAAGAGCTGGAAATGCCTCTTGCGCTTATTCTTGGCGAAATGGAATCAACTGGCGTCAAGGTCGATGTTGACCGTTTAAAACGGATGGGTGAAGAACTGGGTGCGAAGCTGAAGGAATATGAAGAAAAAATCCATGAGATTGCGGGAGAGCCGTTTAACATCAATTCTCCGAAACAGCTAGGCGTCATCTTATTTGAAAAGATCGGCCTTCCTGTCGTAAAGAAAACGAAAACAGGCTATTCTACGTCTGCCGATGTGCTTGAAAAGCTGGCTGACAAGCATGATATTGTCGACTATATTTTACAGTACAGACAAATCGGCAAGCTTCAATCAACATATATCGAAGGGCTTTTAAAGGTGACGAGACCGGATTCGCATAAAGTGCACACGCGATTTAACCAGGCCTTAACGCAAACTGGCCGTCTCAGCTCGACTGATCCGAACCTGCAAAACATTCCGATCAGGCTTGAGGAAGGGCGGAAAATTCGCCAAGCTTTTGTGCCGTCTGAAAAAGACTGGCTCATTTTTGCAGCCGATTATTCACAAATCGAGCTGCGGGTGCTTGCCCATATTTCAAAGGATGAAAATCTGATCGAAGCTTTTACAAATGATATGGATATTCACACGAAAACGGCAATGGATGTGTTCCATGTCGCTAAGGATGAAGTGACATCTGCGATGAGACGCCAGGCGAAAGCGGTCAACTTTGGCATTGTTTACGGGATCAGCGATTACGGTCTGTCACAGAACCTCGGCATTACTCGGAAGGAAGCGGGAGCATTTATCGACCGCTATCTGGAAAGCTTCCAAGGCGTAAAAGCGTACATGGAAGATTCAGTACAGGAAGCGAAGCAAAAAGGATACGTAACAACGCTTATGCATCGCCGCCGCTACATCCCTGAGCTGACGAGCCGGAACTTTAATATCCGAAGTTTTGCGGAGCGGACGGCCATGAATACGCCGATTCAAGGAAGCGCCGCTGATATTATCAAAAAAGCCATGATTGACATGGCTGCCAAGCTGAAAGAAAAACAGTTAAAAGCAAGGCTTCTGCTTCAAGTACACGATGAATTGATTTTTGAGGCGCCAAAGGAAGAAATTGAAATTCTTGAAAAGCTTGTTCCTGAAGTGATGGAGCATGCGCTTGCATTAGATGTGCCGTTAAAGGTGGACTTTGCATCAGGCCCATCTTGGTACGATGCGAAATAAACAGAGATAGGAAGTGATGGATGTGCCGGAATTACCAGAGGTTGAGACGGTCCGGCGCACTCTGACCGGGCTTGTAAAGGGAAAAACAATCAAATCGGTAGAGATCAGATGGCCGAATATCATCAAACGGCCTGCCGAACCGGAGGAATTTGCGCGAAAACTAGCAGGAGAAACGATACAGTCCATCGGAAGACGGGGAAAGTTTTTACTGTTTCATTTAGATCATTATGTTATGGTTTCTCACCTTCGAATGGAAGGAAAATACGGTCTTCATCAAGCCGAGGAGCCTGACGATAAACACGTGCATGTCATATTCACGATGACGGATGGAACCCAGCTCCGGTACAGGGATGTGCGGAAATTTGGAACCATGCACTTATTTAAACCGGGAGAAGAAGCGGGCGAGCTCCCGCTTTCTCAGTTAGGTCCGGAGCCGGATGCAGAAGAATTTACAAGTGCGTATTTAAAAGAACGGCTTGCGAAAACAAACCGCGCTGTCAAAACTGCCCTACTGGATCAAAAAACGGTAGTTGGACTCGGGAACATTTATGTGGATGAGGCTCTTTTCAGAGCAGGTGTCCATCCCGAGACAAAAGCAAATCAATTATCAGATAAAACAATCAAAACCCTTCACGCTGAAATCAAAAACACTCTGCAGGAGGCGATTGATGCGGGCGGAAGCACAGTCCGTTCTTATATCAACTCCCAAGGGGAAATCGGAATGTTCCAGCTGCAGCATTTTGTGTACGGAAAAAAAGACGAGCCATGCAAAAATTGCGGAACGATGATTTCGAAAATTGTCGTTGGAGGAAGAGGCACGCATTTTTGCGCAAAGTGCCAGACAAAAAAGTAGCATAATGCTTCATTGTCCAAGCTGTCGGTGCATATATCAGTAACTCTGGAATTGAGGATGCCATTTTCGAAACACGGATTTTTCACTTTCCCATATATATGATTGTGATGAATCCCGGGCATTTCACATCTGATACAAGAGCACCAACAGAAAGGAAGAAACGGATATGCAAATGGTTTCTATACTGCTGCTGGCGTTGGCTGTCAGCTTGGACAGTTTTTCAGTCGGATTTACGTACGGATTGAGAAAAATGAAAATACCGTTTAAAGCGATTTTGGTTATCGCCTGCTGTTCCGGTGCTGTCATGTTTATATCCATGCTGATCGGAAGCTTTCTCACGAAGTTTTTTCCTGTATATGTGACGGAGAAGCTTGGCGGTTTGATATTGGTTGGAATCGGTGCGTGGGTTCTGTATCAATTTTTCAAACCGGCAAAAGATAAAGAATACCTATTGCATGAAAAAACACTGCTTAATTTAGAGGTTCGGTCATTAGGAATTGTGATTCATATTTTGAGAAAACCCATGAGTGCGGATATCGACAAATCGGGTGTGATCAACGGAATTGAGGCGGTCTTATTGGGATTTGCCTTATCGATTGATGCCTTTGGAGCAGGTATAGGCGCAGCCATTCTCGGTTTTTCGCCGATTGTGATGAGCATCGCCGTGGCAATCATGAGCTCGCTGTTTGTATCAATTGGAATCAATGCCGGCCATTTTCTGTCTAAGTGGAAATGGATCGATAAAATGGCGTTTTTGCCGGGGCTTCTATTAATCACGATTGGGCTCTGGAAATTGTAAAAAGGAGTGGATCTCTTGACCTTAGTCATTGGTTTAACGGGAGGAATAGCTAGCGGCAAAAGCACGGTAGCCAATATGCTGATTGAAAAAGGAATAACAGTTATAGATGCAGATATCATTGCAAAACAAGCGGTAGAAAAAGGGATGCCGGCCTACCGGCAAATCATTGACGAATTCGGTGAAGACATACTGCTCTCAAATGGCGATATAGATAGAAAAAAGCTTGGAGCGCTGGTATTTACAAATGAACAAAAACGTCTCGCTTTAAATGCAATTGTTCATCCCGCAGTCAGGCAGGAAATGCTCAATCGCCGTGATGAAGCCGTTGCAAATCGGGAGGCATTTGTTGTATTGGATATCCCGCTATTGTTCGAAAGCAAATTGGAATCATTGGTTGATAAAATTATTGTGGTCAGTGTGACAAAAGATCTTCAACTGGAACGTCTGATGAAGCGCAATCAGCTGACGGAAGAAGAAGCAGTCAGCCGTATCCGCTCTCAAATGCCCTTAGAGGAAAAAACAGCAAGAGCAGATCAAGTCATTGATAACAGCGGCACGCTTGAAGAGACCAAAAGGCAGCTTGATGAAATCATGAACAGCTGGGCATAATCAAAAAACACCGTTCATATTGAACGGTGTTTTTTTGCCATTAAAAATCAAAGTTGTCCGGATCAGGACCGACGCGCAAGTTTTCATTCAGTGCATCGATTCGGTTCATGTCATCCTGCGTTAATTCAAAGTCAAATACGCTTGCATTTTCTTTAATGCGGTGTTCCTTCGTTGATTTAGGAATCGTAATGATGCCATGCTGCAGATCCCAGCGCAAAATAATTTGTGCGACAGATTTATTATATGTTTGAGCGATGTCAGCCAATACAGGGTGATCCAGCAGCTGTCCCTGCATTAAAGGTGACCAAGCCTCCATCTGGATGCCCTGATTTTGGCAGTATCTTATCAACTCTTTTTGTGTGAGGCGCGGGTGAAATTCCACTTGGTTAATCATAGGCTTAATTTCAGCTGCCGTCATCAGATCTTCAAGATGGTGAATTTGGAAGTTGCTTACGCCAATCGCTTTGATGCGGCCTTCTTTATACAGCGTTTCAAGCGCTCTCCAAGCTTCTTTATACTTTCCTTCTACAGGCCAGTGGATGAGGTATAGATCCAAATAATCCAGACCGAGTTTGGACAGGCTTGTTTCAAATGCAGCGAGTGTTTCTTCGTAGCCTAAATCCGCATTCCATACTTTCGATGTGATAAACAGATCCTCTCTTGAAATGCCTGCTTCTTCAATGCCTTCCCGAATCCCTTCTCCAACGCCAGCTTCATTTCCATAGATAGCTGCAGTATCAATACTGCGGTACCCGTGAACAATGGCAGTTTTAACTGCGTTTACCAGTTCAGATCCTTCTTCCACTTGGAACACGCCGAGGCCGAACCAAGGCATTTCTACCCCATTATGAAGTGTTGCTTTTGCTTGTAAATGTGTTGTCATGTTCATTTCCTCCTTTAAAATTGTCAGGCTTCCTGCCGATCTCGTTTTTCCATTAAGCGGCTCCAGCCTGTTAAAATGACTGCACCGATCACCATTAATCCGCCTATCCAAGCGGTATGAATCAATCCGATTGAATCGGTGATCACACCGCCAAGGTATGACCCAAGCGCGATCCCTGCATTAAAGGCAGCGATATTCATCGCGGATGCGACGTCAACTGCACTTGGGACAAAACGCTCAGCCAGCATGACGACATACACTTGAAGGCCGGGTACGTTCATAAAGGCCAGCAATCCCATACAGAGAATGGTAATGAGCCCTGCTGCTTGATACGGGGCTGTAAATGTCAGTACGAATAGAACAATTGCTTGTACGATAAACATATAGAATAAAGCGGCAATCGGATTTCGGTTTGACAGCTTTCCGCCAATAATATTGCCGATCGCGATAGCTATTCCGTATCCGAGCAGAATCACTGCAACAGTCCCGGCTTTGAAGCCTGTTACTTCCTGAAGCAGGGGAGACAGATACGTGAACACAACGAATGTTCCTCCGTATCCAAGCGCTGTAATGACAAATAAAAGCAATAACCGGCTGTTTGTCACAAGCTTCAATTGATCCCGCATCGTTGTTTTCGTCCCTTTTCTTAATTTGGACGGTACAAGAATGCCATTTGTAATGAAAGCAATGATTCCGACGGCGATAATGACCATAAAGGCGAAACGCCAGCCGAACTGCTGGCCGATAAATGTCCCAAAAGGAACTCCGGTTACAGTTGCCACAGTGAGGCCAGTAAACATAATTGAAATCGCGCTAGCCCTTTTATCCTCCGGGACAATATCCGCTGCGATTGTCGAACCGATCGACATAAACACACCGTGCGAAAATGCCGATATCACACGTGCTGCTAGTAAAATCCCGATGCTTGAAGCGGTTGCTGCCATCGTATTACCGGCAATAAAAATAAACATGATCCAAAGCAATAGTGTCTTACGTGACATGCTTGAGGTCAATGAAGTTAATATAGGTGCCCCAAATGTAACGCCGAGCGCATAAAGGGAAACGGTTAATCCTGCTGTCGTGACTGGAATATGCAGGTCATCAGCAATGAGCGGCAAAAGGCCGACACTGATAAATTCAGTTGTCCCTATTGCGAATGCACTTACGGCCAAAGCCAGTAGTGCAGGAATACTGCTTTTGGCTGAAGTCATGATGTTCCTCCTTTGTAAGATGTGTTGTATGATTGAAATTCTGCCGAGTAAGCTATATAAATAAAAAAGAGCAGATTCAAATCAGCCGGCAAATGTGATTATGAAACATATCGTTAAGAAATAAAAGTACGTACTTTGAAGTGCTATAGTCACTTTTTGGTGCCTGTGAGGAGAATGGATTGTATGGAGAAGAAAAAATATAACATTTCTGTTGAAGCGACTCTTGAAGTGATCGGTGGGAAATGGAAATGCGTCATTTTATGCCATCTGACGCACGGAAAAAAACGCACAAGTGAATTAAAACGCCTAATGCCCAACATCACGCAAAAAATGCTGACTCAGCAGCTGCGCGAGCTGGAAGCGGACGGTGTCATTAACCGAATCGTATATAATCAAGTTCCTCCCAAAGTGGAATACGAGCTCAGCGAATACGGCCGCAGCTTAGAAGGGATTTTAGATATGCTGTGTGCTTGGGGAGCGAATCATATTAACAGAGTGTACGGGGATACATTTTCTGTGCTAGAAGAAAGTGTGCTCAATGATAAGTTAAAACAGGAATCATAAAGCATGAGGGCAGTCAGTGCGGAGCGCTGGCTGCTTTTTGGTTCTTACGCCTGATATTCTGTGCAAGAAAACATAAGATGCATCATAAATTAGCGTTATAATCGTTGATTTTTATCAATATGTACTGGCGAATTTGTTTTAATGTGTTATACTAATTTTAGATAGTAACAAATTAGGATGGCATAATTGATAAGGGGTGTCCAACATGAAGGTAAAAGTAGCGATCAACGGGTTTGGAAGAATCGGAAGAATGGTTTTTAGAAAAGCGATGTTAGACGATCAAATTCAAGTAGTGGCCATTAACGCCAGCTATTCCGCAGAAACGCTGGCTCATTTAATAAAGTATGACACAATTCACGGCAGATACGACAAAGAAGTTGTGGCTGGTGAAGACAGCCTGATCATAAATGGAAAGAAAGTGCTTTTGTTAAACAGCCGTGATCCAAAACAGCTGCCTTGGCGGGAATATGATATTGACATAGTTGTCGAAGCAACAGGGAAGTTTAATGCTAAAGATAAAGCGATGGGCCATATAGAAGCAGGCGCAAAAAAAGTGATTTTGACCGCTCCGGGAAAAAATGAAGACGTTACCATTGTGATGGGCGTAAATGAGGACCAATTCGACGCTGAGCGCCATGTCATTATTTCAAATGCGTCATGCACGACAAATTGCCTTGCGCCTGTTGTAAAAGTGCTGGATGAAGAGTTTGGCATTGAGAGTGGTCTGATGACTACAGTTCATGCGTATACGAATGACCAAAAAAATATTGATAACCCGCACAAAGATTTGCGCCGGGCGCGGGCTTGCGGTGAATCCATCATTCCGACGACAACAGGAGCGGCAAAGGCGCTTTCGCTTGTGCTGCCGCATCTGAAAGGAAAACTTCACGGCCTCGCCTTGCGTGTCCCTGTTCCGAACGTCTCATTGGTTGATCTCGTTGTTGATCTGAAAACGGATGTTACGGCTGAAGAAGTAAACGAGGCATTTAAACGCGCTGCCAAAACGTCGATGTACGGTGTACTTGATTACTCAGATGAACCGCTCGTTTCGACTGATTATAATACGAATCCGCATTCAGCGGTCATTGACGGGCTTACAACAATGGTAATGGAAGACAGGAAAGTAAAGGTGCTGGCGTGGTATGACAACGAATGGGGCTACTCCTGCAGAGTTGTTGATCTGATCCGCCATGTAGCGGCACGAATGAAACATCCGTCTGCTGTATAAAATAAGGTCATGGACACATTTTAAAGAAAAAACCCTTAACAGCATATTTCTGAAAAAACGCACCTTGCAAATTAGACTTAAACACAGTATACTATTTTTCGTGAACTTCTTGCTTGAGACTGTTTCGGAATTACTTAAAGGGTTAGGACCTCTCCGGACTAACTTTCCCCCGTGGTAAATGGCCGACCCAGTTGTTGGAATTTCACTTTTTAATTCTTGTTAAGGGGGGTCCATGACTATGGAAACAATGGGGCGTCACGTTATCTCCGAGCTATGGGGATGCGATTTTGATAAGCTGAATGACATGGATTTTATTGAAAAAACGTTTGTAAATGCTGCTCTAAAATCAGGTGCTGAGGTGCGCGAGGTTGCATTTCACAAATTTGCACCGCAAGGCGTAAGCGGAGTTGTGATTATTTCTGAATCACACTTAACGATTCACAGTTTTCCTGAGCACGGATATGCGAGCATTGATGTTTATACTTGTGGAGACTTAGATCCTAATGTCGCTGCTGATTACATTGCAGAGGCATTACATGCTGATACAAGAGAAAACATTGAAATACCAAGAGGAATGGGGCCTGTGCAAATTAAACAGGCGCAAGCGAAAGTACTATAAAGTAAATTGCGAACACAAAGGGAGCTGAAGCTAGAAAGCCATTATGCGCTTTTTAGCTTATGCTCCTTTTATTTTTATAAAGAAACGAGAGTGTCAGCTTTTTCTTTTTTCATTTTTTTTGTAAAATAAGAAGGAGATTTTCACAAACCACCTAATGCTATAGAAACAAATTTAACAACGGCTCTCCCGACAGATGCTGTCACATCTATTTTTAAAAGGCGGAGGCTGCCGAAAATACATTGCAGGGAACGATATAGTTGGGAGCTGATTTTATTGAAATGTCCTTCATGCCAGCATAACGGAACACGAGTCCTTGATTCACGGCCTGTGGATGACGGAAAGTCGATTCGCCGAAGACGCGAGTGCGAATCCTGCCACTACCGGTTTACGACCTTTGAGAAAGTGGAGGAAACCCCGCTCATCGTCGTGAAAAAAGAAGGTGTGCGTGAGGAATTCAGCAGAGAAAAAATGCTGCGCGGCCTCATAAAAGCATGTGAAAAAAGGCCTGTTTCACTCAAAACGCTTGAAGACATGTGCTTTGATATTGAAAAAGAGCTTCGCAATCAAGGCTGCTCCGAGGTGAAGAGTGAGCTCGTCGGAGAAATGGTCATGGACCGGCTGGCTAAGATTGACGAAGTCGCATATGTGCGGTTCGCGTCCGTCTATCGGCAGTTTAAAGATATAAACGTCTTTATCGACGAATTAAAAGACTTAATAAAGAAAGAGCGTTAAAAGAGCTAAGAGGATTCTTCTAGCTCTTTTCTCATGTGCAAAATTGGCATTTGATAGATATAAGAAACGGTGTAAAATGAAAGGTAGAAACAAATTCGGAAGGTTTGAGAATGTATGGCTGACTATTGGAAAGATGTACTGCCTGTAGACCCGTATGTGGTTAAAAGCAGATCGATGCTGCAGGATATTGACAGACAAATTATTACACAACTGTACCAGCCCTTAATCGGCCCTGTTGCATTCTCTCTTTATATGACATTGTGGGGAGAGCTTGAACAAAACCGTCTGTGGGGCGGAGAGTCCACACATAGACAGCTGATGGGGATGACACAGTCCAACTTAAAAACGATCCATCAGGAACAGGGGAAGCTCGAGGGCATCGGATTGCTGAAAGTATATATGAAAGAATCCGAGCGGCAGGAGCGCCTCTTTATATATGAACTCCTTCCGCCGCTCAGACCGAATGAATTTTTTGAAGACGGAATGCTGAATGTTTTTCTGTATAATAGAGTCGGAAAAACGAAATATCAGCAATTAAAACAATTTTTTACGCACCCGGCCATTTCAGAAGATGCGAAGGACATTACGCGTCCGTTTAATCATGCGTTTGAATCGCTGCAGCCGAGTGAATGGAAGCTCACATCCGATATGGAGGAAACGGTAAGGCTTGCCGAGGGGTCCGAGTATACTTCTGTCGGACAGTCTCCGTCTTACACCATAACGGAGGATGTGTTTGATTTTGATTTGTTTTTAGCGGGACTTTCTGAGACGATGATACCGAGAAAAGCGATGACCCAGCAGGTGCGGGACACAATCAAAAAGCTTTCTTATCTGTACGGAATTGACCCTTTGCAAATGCAAAATGTTGTGATGAGCGCAATTGATGAGCGTGACGTCATTACGACGGAGGCATTAAGAAAAGCGGCGAGCGACTGGTATCAAATTGAAAGAAACGGACAGCTGCCCGATTTGGTGGAAAAAACACAGCCGGTGCATCTGCGTGAAGGCGAAAAACCGGCAGAAGAGGACTCTTTGGATGGGAAGCTGATCGCATTGCTTGAGGCGATTTCCCCGAAGAAGCTTCTGCAGGACATTGCTGACGGAACAGAGCCGTCAAAAGCTGATCTGAAGATCATAGAAGAAATTATGTTCGAACAGAAGCTCGAGCCAGGCGTCACAAATGTGTTAATTTATTATGTCATGCTGAAAACCGACATGAAGCTGTCGAAAAACTATATCCAAAAAATCGCTTCGCATTGGGCACGCAAAAAGGTAAAAACGGTCAGGGAAGCGATGAAGCTCGCAATAGAAGAAAACCGCCAGTATCTTGAATGGGCTGAAGGAAAAACAAAGTCTTCGAAACGAAACCAAAAAGTGATTCGTGAAGAAAAGCTTCCTGATTGGATGACAGAAAAGGAAACAGCGTCTGACTCAGAATCCGGACAGCAGAAGCTGCATCCGCAGGATTTGGAAGAACAGAAGAAAAAGATGATGGAAGAAATGCAAAAACTGAAAAAATACTCTGCCTATTAAAGACAGAGATGCGGGGTGAAGGAATAGATGGAACCAATCGGCCGTTCCCTGCAGGGCGTAACCGGCAGGCCGGATTTCCAAAAACGTCTTGAACAAATGAAGGAAAAAGTCATGAAAGATCAAGATGTTCAAGCATTTTTGAAGGAAAACGAAGAAGTGATTGACCAAAAAATGATCGAAAAGAGCTTAAATAAGCTTTATGAATATATTGAACAAAGCAAGAATTGCTCCTATTGTTCGGAAGATGAAAACTGCAACAATTTGTTGGAGGGCTACCATCCGAAACTTGTTGTCAGTGGGCGGTCTATTGATATCGAGTATTATGAATGTCCAGTCAAACGGAAGCTCGACCAGCAGAAGAAACAAAAGTCTCTTATGAAAAGCATGTATATCCAGCAGGATCTTCTCGGAGCGACGTTCCAGCAAGTTGATATCAGTGACCCGAGCAGGCTCGCGATGTTTCAGCATGTTACAGACTTCCTGAAAAGCTATAATGAGACGGGAAAAGGGAAAGGATTATATTTATACGGGAAATTTGGGGTAGGAAAAACGTTTATGCTCGCTGCAATTGCCAATGAGCTGGCGGAAAAAGAGTACTCCTCCATGATTGTCTATGTGCCTGAATTTGTGAGAGAGCTTAAAAATTCGCTGCAAGACCAGACATTGGAAGAGAAGCTCAATATGGTAAAGACCACACCCGTATTGATGCTTGATGACATCGGAGCAGAATCAATGACAAGCTGGGTAAGGGATGAAGTCATCGGAACGGTGCTTCAGCACAGAATGTCCCAGCAGCTGCCAACGTTCTTTTCTTCTAATTTCTCACCTGACGAGCTGAAGCATCATTTTACGTATTCGCAGAGGGGAGAAAAAGAAGAAGTAAAAGCGGCAAGATTAATGGAGCGGATATTATATTTGGCTGCTCCGATCCGCCTTGACGGAGAAAACCGCCGACATCCATAATTGCTGTGGTTCAAAGGGGAAGGAACTGAGGGTATGAAACGAAAAACGGCTGTCAAATGGCTGGTAATGCTTGCAGGTGCTGGTTTACTCTATTGGGGAAATAAAACGTATTTGAATGTATCGCCGAAAGAAATCAGGGTATGGGTATTGTCGTTCGGAGTCTTTGCACCTCTGATGTTTATCGGGATATCCATCGTCAGGCCACTTGTTTTATTTCCGGTGTCTGTTATTTCAATAGCTGGCGGACTTGCGTTTGGCCCGCTTCTCGGCACGCTTTATACGTTATTCGGTTCGATGTGCGCTTCAGCTGTTTCGTTTTTTGCGGCCGGTTTGTTTTCGGCGAAAAAGAACGGGCATTACGAAAGGCTTGAAGCCATTCAGAAGCAAATGGAGGATAACGGATTTTTCTATATCTTTTTTTTGAGAATCCTGCCGATCAATTTTGATTTCGTCAGCTATGCGGCAGGCCTTTCCAATGTCAAAGCGCTGCCGTATTTTGCCGCAACGGCTGTGGGTATCATCCCTGGGACGATTGCGCTTAATGTGCTGGGTGCGAGCTTTTTGGCTGGCAATCTGCCCGCTTTCTTTATGGTGCTCGCTTTGTATATCGTGTTTATCTCGCTGCCGTTCATCTTCAGAAAGAAAATGCAAAACTTGTTCCAGGAATCAAATTAAGATTTGCCAATGACCTTTACGTCTATTTTAAAAACATCCCCCATATACTTGTAACAGATGCCGTAAGGGGGGACAAACATGCTTGAAATAATCTTTGAAGATGACCATGATGCAGCCGCTTTTTTACATCTCATTCAGCATTCGGACGATCGGAACAATATCATTGTCCGTGAAGGCATACGAAAAATCGGGATTGAAAAAGCGAATCCGGCTTTTCCTATTCAGCGTTTTATGGAGCCGATTCTGGTCAAATTCTTTTTGGAATGCAAAGAAGACGAGCATATGCTGTCATTGATTGAGGAAACTTATTGTTTCACGGACCAGGATGAACAGCAGCAAATCCTTCAGCTCGCACACAGTATTATTGAAGGTGAAGCAGACGATCTTCCGTTTGAGCCGCTGAAGCTTTCACGGAAACAATCTATTTTGGATGAACTCCAAACGATCTGTTTAGAGGAAGGAGTATTTTACATTCGCTCCTTTCAGACCTTCCGACTTGGATCATACTATAAGCAGCTGAGAGATATTACAGAAGCAGCGATTGATGAATATAAGATGGAACAGGAATATCAAAACTTTATTCAAACACTCAGAGACTATGTGAACGCCAAACAGCCGCGAATCAAAAAAGTGCATATTGTCCATGATGGTTCCTTTACATTATGGGAGCTGCGCTATGTGCCGGAACGGGAAAAAATGAAATACATAGACAGAAGATTTGTCCGGGATCATCCTATGTATATTGATTCTCATTTGCTCGCGCCGCTGATTTCCATTGCGCCTGATGAAGTCGTGCTTTATACCGACCAGCCCGAGCACATGATGGCAAGGACCATTCAAAACGTATTTCAAGAGAGAGTGGAAATGCTCCCGCTGCATGCTTTTACAGATGCAGAAATACCGGTGAAGCACTCGGAAGGATGAGGGCCGGCAGCCTGTCTATATAAGGCTGTCGGTTTAAAAAAAGGAAACGCGATCGTGTTGATTTTTTGGATTGAACAATTTATAATACATAGGAGATTAAGAAAGACACACGTATTGATAAGGACACGAAGGAATGATACCGGCTCAAAGAGAGGGAAGCCCTGGCTGCAAGCTTCCCAGCTAAGGACCATTCGCTTTACCGCCTTTGAACTTCAGCTGTGAACCTCTTGAAAAGGAACAGTAATGGCTGACGGGAACTCCCGTTACAGAGCTTAGAGCCGCAGGTGCCGTATTGGCTTTGCGGAAAAAAGGGTGGAACCACGATTCCGTTTATTCAACCTCGTCCCTTTCATAGGGGGCGGGGTTTTTATATGCAAAAAAAGGAGTGACAAAGATGTCAGATATGGTAAAAATCACATTTCCTGATGGAGCAGTCAAGGAGTTTGCGAAAGGAACAACAACAGAAGATATCGCGGCATCCATCAGTCCGGGATTAAAGAAAAAATCATTAGCCGGAAAACTGAACGGAAAAGAAATCGATTTGAGAACGCCGATCAATGAAGACGGTACAGTGGAAATCATTACAGAAGGCTCAGAAGAAGGTCTTCAAATTATGCGCCACAGTACGGCTCACTTGCTGGCTCAAGCGATTAAACGCATCTACAAGGATGTTAAATTCGGCGTCGGTCCGGTTATCGAAAACGGGTTTTACTACGATGTAGAAATGGACGAAGCGATTACACCGGAGGATCTGCCGAAAATCGAGAAAGAAATGAAAAAAATCGTTAATGCGAACCTTCCGATCGTTCGAAAAGAAGTCAGCCGTGAAGAAGCGAAAGCCCGTTTTGCGGAAATCGGCGACGACCTGAAGCTTGAACTATTGGATGCGATTCCTGAAGGAGAAACCGTTTCGATCTATGAGCAAGGCGAATTCTTTGACCTGTGCCGCGGCGTCCACGTTCCTTCAACCGGAAAAATCAAAGAATTTAAGCTGTTAAGCCTTGCAGGCGCATACTGGCGCGGTGACAGCAAAAACCAAATGCTTCAGCGCGTATATGGCACAGCTTTCTTCAAAAAAGCTGATCTTGAAGAGCATCTTCGTATGCTAGAAGAAGCGAAAGAACGCGACCACAGAAAGCTCGGCAAAGAATTAAAGCTGTTTGCGAACTCTCAAAAAGTCGGACAAGGCCTGCCGCTTTGGCTGCCAAAAGGCGCGACAATCCGCCGCGTCATCGAGCGCTACATTGTTGATAAAGAAATCAGCCTCGGCTATGAGCACGTATACACACCTGTGCTAGGCAGCAAAGAGCTGTATGAAACATCAGGACACTGGGATCATTATCAGGAAGGCATGTTCCCTCCGATGGAAATGGACAATGAAACACTTGTATTGCGTCCGATGAACTGTCCGCACCATATGATGATTTACAAACAAGACATTCACAGTTACCGCGAGCTTCCGATTCGTATTGCAGAGCTTGGAACGATGCACCGCTATGAAATGTCAGGTGCGCTGTCAGGGCTTCAACGGGTACGCGGAATGACGTTAAATGATGCACACATCTTTGTGCGCCCGGATCAAATTAAGGATGAGTTTATCCGTACAGTCCGTTTAATCCAGGATGTTTATGAAGACTTCGGTTTAAGTGATTACACATTCCGTCTGTCTTACCGCGATCCGGAAGATACAGAGAAATATTTTGATGACGATGAAATGTGGAACAAAGCGCAATCCATGCTGAAAGAGGCAATGGACGAAATCGGCCACGACTATTACGAAGCAGAAGGTGAAGCGGCATTCTACGGCCCTAAACTTGATGTTCAGGTGAAAACTGCGATCGGAAAAGAAGAAACACTGTCTACGGTTCAGCTTGATTTCTTATTGCCGGAACGCTTCGACCTGACATACATCGGTGAGGACGGCAAGCAGCACCGTCCGGTTGTCATTCACAGAGGTGTCGTTTCAACAATGGAACGCTTTGTTGCCTTCTTAATCGAAGAACACAAAGGCGCGCTGCCGACATGGCTTGCACCGGTTCAGTTCCAAGTCATCCCGGTTTCTCCGGCTGTGCATTTAGACTACGCGAAAAAAGTGCAGGAACGCCTGCAGCGTGAAGGCCTGCGTGTTGAAGTCGACAGCCGCGATGAAAAAATCGGCTACAAAATCCGTGAAGCGCAAATGCAAAAAATCCCGTACATGCTGGTGGTCGGTGACCAAGAAGCAGAAAACGGAGCGGTAAACGTGCGTAAATACGGAGAACAGAACTCTGAAACCATTTCACTTGATGAGTTTGTGAAAAAGGCAGTAGCTGAAGCGAAAAAATAAAATAAAAAGCATGATCTCGTTGAAGAGATCATGCTTTTTTATTTCTCTAATATAGGAAACAAATCATGAAGGCTGCTGATGATGTAATCAGGCGTTACGTCAGTTTCGTTTTTCTTATCCGTCCGGTTGATCCAAACGGTTTTGATTCCGGCTCTTGAAGCGCCTAAAATATCAGTATTCAAATTATCGCCGACCATGATGGCATCGTCTTTTTCAATATTCATCAGCTTAAGGCAGTGTTCAAAAATTGAAACATCCGGCTTGCCCTTGCCGAATGCGCCCGAGATGACGATTTCATTGAAGTAAGGAGCGAGCTCAGGTACGCCGGCAAGCTTCTCCTTTTGCAGACTCGGATCGCCATTTGTCAAAAGCAATAATTCATACTTGCCTTTTAATTGATCGAGTACAGCAAAAGTTTCATCATATACAAACGGGCGTTTTCTGCGCTCTGCCGCAAAAAACTCTCCCAAGTATTCGCCATATGCAGGATCATCGATCCCAAGCGCTTTCAGTCCGTTTGTCCATGCATTTCTTCTGTACTCCGGCACAATCTTGTTCAGCTTTTGAAAGCCTTCACTGATTGGCTCTGAGAAATTGGACCACAGTCCTTCAAACGGGTTAATGCCGATCATCACTGTATATGGATACGTCTCATATGACATGTACAATTCTCTCGCCGCTTCGCGAACAGCTGCTTCGAATTCCTCAGGGTCAAGGCCATATTTTTTCTCCGCCTGTAAGCAAGTTTCTGCAAATGTTGTTCTGACGCTTTTTTCGTCCCAAAGTAGTGTATCATCTAAATCAAAAAATACGGCTTTCATGATCTTCTCCTCTGCTTCAGATTCAAATCTTTCTGCCAAAAGGCTCATGTTTTATTTTACAATAGATAAAAGCCTTGTGAAATATGTTTTCAGACGATTTTAAAAAAACAGTCAGCCGTAAAACGAAAACATGCTAGAATGAAAACGGAAAGAACAGGTGACATGAATGATTCATTTAATGATTATGATGCTGGAGAGAGTGGGGATTATTGTTATATTAGGGTTCATTCTCGCCCATACGAAACTTTTCAGACAAGCTCTTCAGAATCAGGACGGCTATAAAGGAAAAGCGATTTTAATTTCAATTTTTTCTCTTTTCAGCATCATCAGCAATTATACAGGCATCGAAATTCAAAGAAATATGATTGTAAACAATGACTGGGTGTTTACGATAGATCCATCGGGCTCTATCGCGAATACCCGTATTTTGGGCGTGGAAATCGGGGGCCTTCTCGGAGGTCCGTTTGTAGGAGCTGGGATCGGCATACTGGCGGGCCTGCATCGTTTTTCACTCGGTGGCAGCACGGCTTTAAGCTGTGCCGTATCATCTATTTTAGCGGGTGTTCTTGCAGGCTTGATCGGCAGGTATTTTACGAAGCGATATCGAATGCCGACACCGCGCATCGCCGCTCTTGTGGGAATCGGCATGGAGTCACTGCAAATGATCATTATTTTGCTGATGGCAAAGCCGTTCAGTGACGCTTGGGAGCTTGTCAGCATGATCGGAATTCCGATGATACTCATCAATGGAACAGGCAGTTTTATTTTTCTGTCTATTATTCAAGCGATCATTCGCAAGGAAGAACAGGCAAGAGCTCTCGAAACGCATCGAGTGCTGACGATTGCTGATCAGACACTTCCATTTTTTCGCCAAGGATTAAATGAAAACTCCTGTAAAAGTGTAGCGGCTATTATCCATAAGCTGACAGGAACAGATGCGGTGTCTCTCACTGATAAAGAAAAGATCCTTGCGCATGTCGGTGCGGGAATGGATCACCACATCCCATCGAAAAGTTTGATCACCGGCCTGTCCAAAAAGGTGATTAAAACAGGGCATATTATGAAGGCGATTTCGCAGGAAGAGATTGAATGCACGCATGCTGAATGCCCTTTGCACGCTGCAATTGTTCTGCCGCTGACATCGAACGGCAATACAATCGGCACCTTAAAAATGTACTTTAAAAGCCCGGCAGGCCTGAGTCAGGTAGAGGAGGAACTTGCCGAGGGGCTGGCCATGCTGTTTTCGACACAGCTTGAGCTTGGGGAAGCAGAGCTGCAAAGCAAACTTCTCAAGGATGCTGAAATTAAAGCGCTTCAAGCACAGGTGAATCCGCATTTTTTATTTAATGCGATCAACACGATTTCTGCGCTATGCCGTACAGATGTTGAAAAAACCCGTAAGCTCCTATTGCAGCTCAGTGTTTATTTTCGTTCAAACCTTCAAGGAGCGAGACAGCTGCTGATTCCGCTCTCAAAGGAGCTGAACCATCTTAACGCCTATTTGTCATTAGAACAGGCGCGTTTTCCCGGGAAATATAAAATTGAGCTTAAGATCGACACAAGACTGGAGCAGATTGAAATCCCTCCGTTTGTTTTGCAGGTGCTTGTCGAGAACGCGCTTCGGCACGCGTTTCCGAAAAAACAAGACATATGCAAGGTTACAGTCTGTGTCTTATCTGATGATGCATCCGTCTATATGAAGGTGGCGGATAACGGACGCGGAATTCCGCCGGACGTCTTGCCGGAACTGGGAAAGAAACCGTTTCCGTCTAAGGAGGGAACCGGTACAGCGCTTTATAACCTAAATCAGCGGCTGATCGGTTTATTCGGACAGCAGGCTGCACTGCATATCAGCAGTGAGGTTCATAAAGGGACAGAGGTTTCCTTTCAAGTGCCAATGCAACAGATGAAAGAGGGAGAAGAACATGCTCAGGGTGTTAATAGTTGATGATGAGATGCTGGCAAGAGATGAACTGGCTTACTTGCTTAAGCGGACCAATGAGGAAATGGAAATCAATGAAGCGGAAAATATCGAATCCGCTTTTGACCAAATGATGGATCAAAAACCTGATTTGCTGTTTCTAGACGTTGATTTATCCGGAGAAAACGGTTTTGATATCGCAAAGCGATTGAAGAAAATGAAGCATCCTCCTGCAGTTGTGTTTGCGACAGCGTATGACCAGTATGCGCTCAAAGCGTTTGAGGTGGACGCTCTTGATTATTTAACCAAGCCTTTCGATGAAGAAAGAATTCAGCAAACGCTGAAAAAATATAAAAAAGTCAATCGGGATATTGTAGAAATAGAGCAAAACAGCCATGCGGGCCAGCACAAGCTCGCGCTATCTGTGGGGGAATCGATTGTGATTGTGGATACGAAGGACATTATCTATGCCGGAACAGAAGATGGTCATGTCAATGTAAAAACCTTCGATCATTCTTATACGGTCAGCGATACACTCGTTGTGATTGAGAAAAAGCTGCCGGATTCTGATTTTATCCGCGTCCATCGGAGCTTTGTCGTGAATACCGAATATATTAAAGAAATTCAGCCATGGTTTAATTCAACGTATAATCTGATCATGAAAGACGGATCGAAAATACCGGTCAGCCGGACATATGCGAAGGAATTGAAAAAGCTGCTCCATATTTGATGGGCGGCTTTTTGCATTTCAGCCATTTGATTCTGCAACTCAGCCCCGCTATTCGGCATGTTATCTTGTAAGCGCTTTATAACAGGGGATTCTTATTTATAATGAGGGTACCAAAGAGAAAGAGGTGAAGAAAATGAGTGCTAAAAAAGTGTACGGGTTTTTAACACAAGCATTTATTTTTGCCGTCATTATGCTGGTTTCAAATATGATTGCCGCTATTGTCCCAATACCTATCCCGGCATCGGTTGTAGGGTTGGTCTTATTATTTCTCCTATTATGTTTGAAAGTCATTAAACTGGAACAAGTGGAAACGCTCGGAACGTCTTTAACCTCTCTGATCGGATTTTTATTTGTTCCGTCAGGTATATCTGTTATGAATTCGCTTGGTGTGATGCAGCAATACGGCCTGCAAATTGTTCTTGTCATTCTGCTCGCAACGATTATTTTGCTGGGGGCTACGGGATTGTTTTCTCAGCTGATTCTTTCGCTGAGCGGAAAACGCAAGACCGCAGCGGACATGAAAACAAAAACAGTACAAAGCCCGCAGAACAATAACGAACTCGTTCACCATTAAGGGAAACAGGAGGTTCTTCAAATGGAAAGCACAATGAGTCCTTATTTTGGGATTGTCGTATCACTTGCTGCATTCGGCATCGGCACCTTTTTATTTAAGAAAACGAAAGGCTTCTTCCTTTTCACTCCTTTGTTTGTTGCCATGGTGCTGGGGATCGCATTTTTAAAAATCGGCGGTTTTTCCTACGCGGATTATAATAACGGGGGAGAGATCATTAAGTTTTTCCTTGAACCGGCAACGATCGCATTTGCAATTCCTTTGTACAAACAAAGAGATAAGCTTAAAAAATACTGGTGGCAAATCATGGCCTCCATTATTGCCGGCTCTATCTGCTCTGTCACGATTGTTTATCTGCTCGCTAAAGGCATTCATCTCGATTCGGCCGTAATGAAAAGCATGCTTCCGCAGGCGGCTACAACGGCAATTGCGCTTCCTTTATCAAAAGGCATCGGGGGCATCAGCGACATCACAGCCTTTGCGGTCATCTTTAACGCTGTCATCGTATATGCGCTCGGAGCATTGTTCTTGAAGGTGTTTAAAGTGAAAAATCCGATTTCTAAAGGATTGGCTCTTGGAACATCCGGACATGCACTTGGTGTAGCGGTCGGGATTGAGATGGGAGAAGTTGAAGCTGCGATGGCAAGTATTGCTGTTGTCGTAGTAGGAGTGGTAACGGTTCTGGTCATCCCTGTGTTCGTGCAGCTGATCGGAGGATAAGCCAAGGCTGAATGCCTTGGCTTTTTTTATTTTATGGTGCGTCTTCGGGATCGATATACCCTTGTTTAATGCCCCATTCTACTTGATCGTCATGCCACTTTTTTCGTTCTTCATAACCATAACCATCGTCATCAGGAAGCTCTGAAGCTGGCTGTTGAATGGTTTTATCTGTCTGACTCGAGGAAGATGGTGGATTTTTACTATTAGATGAGGGTGCCTCGGTCTGCTGCCGTTGTGCCTGTGATTGCCGCTTTTTCTCAGCGTTCGCTTTCTGCTCTTTTTGGATTGCTGCCTGCCGCTGTCTTTCAAGTTCAGCTTGTCTTTTTGCTTCCGCTAATCGCTGATTCTCTGCCGCCTGCTGCTCTGCTAATCGCTGTCTCTCTGCTTTTTCCTCCTGCTGTTTCTTTCGTTTCGCCTCCCGCTCTTTTTCAAGCTTTTTCTCTGCGGCGATTTGTCTTTGCTTTTCAGCTTCTTCTTTTGCCTTCCGCTTTCCTAACTCAGTAGCAAGTGGACTCTCGAACTTCATGTCCAATGAAACGGGTTTTAGTTTTTTTAGCTCTTTCTCCAGCCCCTTTTGAGGAAATGCTGCAGTTGTCTTAACAGTTTCGACTTTTGATTCGGAAGATGTGCTGCTATTCGAGCAACCGGTTAATATCAATGTGAAAAATAAAGCAAGCTGTATCAGTTTGTTCATGTGTCAGGCTCCCTTCTGCTTCTTATATCGGTCAGAGATTAACTTTGTTTTACATTTCTTCCTGTCGGTGGTTTTGTTGTAAATTGCGAAATAAGGGGGGAATTGTTGGTTCTTTGCATTCTGGGTGGGGATGAAAGATTTTCTTTTTCTCTCTTGCGCTCATAGAAAACCCATGTTACAATGTAAAAGTTGTTCCGGATAAGTCGTCCTTGACTAAAGATCCGGTATTGTGTAGAATAGTTATTGAATTGAATATAAATCACAAGCAGAAGCACCCGCTTCTCACCTGATTGACACATGCATGTAGTTGGCAGGTTGACCGTACATTTTTATTGATACAGATGTTCGTAGTGTGGGTGTTTTATAATGCCCACACTTTTTGTTTGCCTGCAAAATGCATTCAAAATGAGTTGTGAATCAATTCGAAGAAACTATGGAGGTGGCTCATTATTAGCAAAGATCAATTGGTTAATGAGGGTATCCGTGCACGTGAGGTCCGTTTAATCGGACAAAATGGCGACCAGCTTGGAATCAAGTCCCGTCAGGAAGCACTTGAAATCGCCGGCCGCGCAAATCTTGACCTTGTGTTAGTTGCAGCGAATGCAAAACCGCCTGTCTGCCGAATCATGGACTACGGTAAGTTCCGATTTGAGCAGCAGAAAAAGGAAAAAGAAGCACGCAAGAATCAAAAAATCATTAACTTAAAAGAAGTTCGGTTAAGTCCGACAATCGATGAGCATGACTTTAACACGAAATTGCGCAATGCGATTAAATTCCTTGAAAAAGGCGATAAAGTGAAAGCTTCTATCCGCTTTAAAGGACGCGCAATCACTCATAAAGAAATCGGTCAGCGTGTATTAGACCGTTTCTCCGAAGCATGTGCTGAGGTTGCGACAGTCGAAACAAAACCAAAAATGGACGGCCGCAGCATGTTCTTAATGCTCGCACCGAAAAACGAAAAGCAATAAGGAGGAAATCCCATGCCAAAAATGAAAACTCACCGCGGATCTGCTAAACGTTTTAAAAAGACAGGTTCTGGGAAGTTAAAACGTTCTCACGCGTACACAAGTCACTTATTCGCCAACAAATCTCAAAAGCAAAAGCGTAAGCTTCGCAAGAGTGCTGTTGTAAGCGCAGGAGACTTCAAACGTATCAAACAAATGCTTGCTAACATCAAGTAATCGGATAAGGAACAATTAGGAGGGAAATTCAATGCCAAGAGTAAAAGGCGGAACTGTTACACGTAAGCGTCGTAAAAAGGTTCTTAAATTAGCAAAAGGTTATTTCGGTTCAAAACATACATTATACAAAGTAGCTAACCAGCAGGTCATGAAATCTGGAAACTATGCTTTCCGTGACCGTCGTCAGAAAAAACGTGATTTCCGTAAACTTTGGATCACTCGTATCAACGCAGCTGCTCGCATGAACGGCCTTTCTTACAGCCGTTTAATGCACGGTCTTAAGCTTTCTGGTATCGAAGTAAACCGTAAAATGCTTGCTGATCTTGCTGTAAACGATCTTACTGCATTCAATCAGCTTGCTGATGCTGCTAAAGCTCAATTAAACAAGTAATCATATAGAGCCGCTCTCCAGCAGAGCGGCTTTTTCTATATAAAGGATGAGGCAACATGATTATTGCTGCTTATTTGGTGTTGATTAATCTGTGCGGTTTTTGGGTGATGGGCATTGACAAACGCAAAGCGCAGCAGCACAAGTGGAGAATTTCTGAAGACCGGCTGTGGCTGATAGCCATCGTGTTTGGAGCGCTCGGTGTCTGGCTTGGCATGCAAACCTTCAGACATAAAACGAAACACGCTTCTTTTAAGTACGGAGTACCGCTTCTTCTGGTAATTGAAGCGATTCTCATCGCTATTTACTACAGCCCGTTTGATTTATAAAAAGCAGAAAAGCGTTTAACGCTCTTCTGCTTTTTTTGCGAGTTTAATGGGCTGGTCCCAGTCAATCTTACAATTTGGATATCGTTCCAGCACTTTTTCTTCAATGCTCTCAAAATCTTTTGCAGAGAAATGCTTCAGCTTCTCAGGAGATTCTGTCCAGACAAAGATCGTGTGAATAAACAGCGGATGATCCTTGGAAGGAATATGCTTTTCTCCCTCAAAAAGCACGCCTTTATACGTCAGCTGAAAATTCTTCCGGGTATTGTTTTGTTCATCAATAATATAAAAATGTTCTTTTGATTGGGCCAGCTTAAGCCTTCTCTTAGGATTCGCGACATATTTGACCACGGCATAAATACAATAAGCAAAAAGTGCAAGCAAAATAATCCTTAGAACCATGACAAACATTGTGTGAAGGCACCTCCCTTATGGTGATGATCTGATGTAATACGAAAAGCATAGAAAAAGGTTTCACTTTTTCTAAAAGAAAGCTGTAAAAACATATACCCGATTTTCAAGTGAAATAGTCGTATGGTTAGCGCTATGTTTTGTATAATAAGAATGCAGGACTGATGAAGGAGGGTTTGGAACATGGCAAAATTAGATGAAACATTGACCATGCTGAAAGATTTAACAGATGCAAAAGGCATACCGGGCAATGAAAGAGAAGTAAGGCAAGTGATGAAATCATACATAGAACCATTTGCTGATGAGGTGACAACAGATCGCCTGGGCAGTTTAATTGCCAAAAAAACTGGTGCAGAAAACGGCCCGAAAATTATGATCGCCGGACATTTGGATGAAGTCGGCTTTATGGTGACACAAATCACAGATAAAGGCTTTATCCGTTTTCAAACCGTTGGCGGCTGGTGGGCTCAGGTTATGCTTGCCCAGCGGGTCACCATTGTCACAAAAAAAGGAGAAATCACTGGGGTTATCGGATCTAAGCCGCCTCATATTTTGTCTCCTGAAGCAAGAAAAAAATCAGTGGAAATAAAAGACATGTTTATTGATATTGGAGCTTCAAGCCGGGAAGAAGCCTTGGAGTGGGGGGTACTTCCGGGAGATATGATCGTTCCGCATTTTGAATTTACGGTCATGAACAATGAAAAATTCCTACTCGCAAAGGCCTGGGACAACCGCATCGGCTGTGCGATTGCAATTGATGTGTTAAGAAACTTACAAAACACAGACCATCCAAATATAGTGTATGGCGTCGGAACCGTGCAGGAGGAAGTCGGGCTGAGAGGAGCGAAAACGGCTGCACACACCATTCAGCCTGATATTGCGTTTGGTGTTGATGTAGGGATAGCAGGAGACACGCCTGGCATTTCCGAGAAGGAAGCGCAGAGCAAAATGGGCAAAGGCCCGCAGATTATCGTTTACGATGCATCCATGGTCTCTCACAAAGGTTTGCGCGATGCAGTTGTAGCCACTGCGGAGGAAGCCGGCATTCCGTACCAATTTGATGCCATTGCCGGCGGCGGAACTGATTCGGGTGCCATCCATTTGACGGCAAATGGCGTTCCTGCGCTGTCCATTACCATTGCAACCCGCTACATTCATACGCACGCGGCCATGCTGCATCGTGATGATTATGAAAACGCGGTAAAGCTAATTACAGAAGTTATTAAGAAGTTAGACCGAAAAACGGTTGACGAAATTACGTACCAATAAAGATACGGAAGAATCCGCCTATTGAGCGGATTCTATTTTTTTTGTCTGTACAAATTACAGCATAGTGACTACAATAAAGGGGATACCGAAAATTTCCTGAACATGACGATATACGATACGCAGCCCGATTTGACAGGAAGGGAGGATAAACAATCTAATTTGTAAGCGCTTTCTAATATAAAGGAGGTTAAACAAAATTGAAAAAGAAAAAAACATGGAAACGTTTCTTACATTTTTCGAGTGCCGCTCTGGCTGCAGGTTTGATATTCACTTCTGCTGCTCCCGCAGAGGCAGCGTTTTGGGGTGCATCCAATGAGCTGCTTCATGACCCGACTATGATTAAAGAGGGGAGCTCATGGTATGCGCTCGGAACAGGGCTTACTGAAGAACGGGGACTGCGGGTTTTGAAGTCTTCAGACGCTAAAAATTGGACCGTACAAAAATCCATTTTCAGTACACCGCTATCGTGGTGGTCCAATTATGTGCCGAATTATGGTCAAAACCAGTGGGCGCCGGACATCCAATACTATAACGGCAAGTATTGGCTGTATTATTCCGTTTCTTCTTTTGGAAGCAATACATCTGCCATTGGCCTGGCATCTTCAACAAGCATCAGTTCGGGGAGCTGGAAGGACGAGGGCTTGGTGATTCGTTCGACAAGTTCAAATAATTATAACGCCATTGATCCGGAGCTGACATTCGACAAGGATGGCAACCCGTGGCTTGCATTCGGCTCGTTTTGGAGCGGCATTAAGCTGACTAAGCTCGATAAGAGTACAATGAAGCCTACAGGCTCGCTCTATTCGATTGCTGCCAGACCGAATAATGGCGGGGCGCTTGAAGCTCCTACTCTTACGTATCAAAATGGCTATTACTACTTAATGGTCTCATTTGATAAATGCTGTGACGGGGTAAACAGTACGTACAAAATTGCTTACGGAAGATCCAAAAACATTACAGGCCCTTATCTTGATAAAAGCGGAAAAAGCATGCTTGAAGGCGGAGGCACCATTTTGGATTCGGGCAATGACCAATGGAAAGGACCTGGAGGCCAGGATATTGTGAACGGAAACATTCTTGTTCGCCATGCCTATGATGCCAATGACAACGGCATTCCAAAGCTTCTTATCAATGATTTGAATTGGAGCTCGGGCTGGCCGTCCTATTGAATCAAAAAGCCGGACTCTGCCCCCGGCTTTTTTTAAAAGAAAAGATTGACAGTATAATAGTCAATTACTATAATAAAATTGTTCGTACAAATATTTATTTATAGGTTTATTTTCTATCATTAGTACGTATCTTTTGTATTTGAAAGCGTTTTATTTTATGAGAAAGGGGCAGTTTACATGCTTCAGACAAAGGATTATGAATTCTGGTTTGTGACAGGAAGCCAGCACCTATACGGGGAAGAGACGCTGGAACTCGTAGATCAGCATGCTAAAAGCATTTGTGAGGGGCTCAGCGGGATTTCTTCCAGATATAAAATCACTCATAAGCCCGTCGTCACTTCACCGGAAACCATTAGAGAGCTGTTAAGAGAAGCGGAGTACAGTGAGACATGTGCTGGCATCATTACATGGATGCACACATTTTCCCCTGCAAAAATGTGGATAGAAGGCCTTTCCTCTTATCAAAAACCGCTTATGCATTTGCATACCCAATATAATCGCGATATCCCGTGGGGTACGATTGACATGGATTTTATGAACAGCAACCAATCCGCGCATGGCGATCGAGAGTACGGTTACATCAACTCGAGAATGGGGCTTAGCCGAAAAGTCATTGCCGGCTATTGGGATGATGAAGAAGTGAAAAAAGAAATGTCCCAGTGGATGGATACGGCGGCTGCATTAAATGAAAGCAGACATATTAAGGTTGCCAGATTTGGAGATAACATGCGTCATGTCGCGGTAACGGACGGAGACAAGGTGGGAGCGCATATTCAATTTGGCTGGCAGGTTGACGGATATGGCATCGGGGATCTCGTTGAAGTGATGGATCGCATTACGGACGACGAGGTTGACACGCTTTATGCCGAGTATGACAGACTATATGTGATCAGTGAGGAAACAAAACGTGACGAAGCAAAGGTAGCGTCCATTAAAGAACAGGCGAAAATTGAACTTGGCTTAACCGCTTTTCTTGAGCAAGGCGGATACACAGCGTTTACGACATCGTTTGAAGTGCTGCACGGAATGAAACAGCTGCCGGGACTTTCCGTTCAGCGCCTGATGGAGAAAGGCTACGGGTTTGCCGGTGAAGGAGATTGGAAGACAGCGGCCCTTGTACGGATGATGAAAATCATGGCTAAAGGAAAAAGAACTTCCTTCATGGAAGATTACACGTACCATTTTGAACCGGGAAATGAAATGATACTGGGCTCTCACATGCTTGAAGTGTGTCCGACTGTTGCTTTGGATCAGCCGAAAATCGAGGTTCATCCGCTTTCGATTGGCGGCAAAGAGGACCCTGCGCGTTTTGTATTTAACGGCATCAGCGGTTCTGCCATTCAAGCTAGCATTGTTGATATTGGCGGGCGTTTCCGCCTTGTGCTGAATGAAGTCACCGGCCAGGAAATTGAAAAAGACATGCCGAATTTACCGGTTGCCCGTGTTCTCTGGAAGCCGGAGCCGTCATTGAAAACAGCAGCGGAGGCATGGATTTTAGCCGGCGGTGCACATCATACCTGCCTGTCTTATGAACTGACAGCGGAGCAAATGCTTGATTGGGCGGAAATGGCGGGGATCGAAAGTGTTCTCATTTCCCGTGATACGACAATTCATAAACTGAAACACGAGTTAAAATGGAACGAGGCGCTTTACCGGCTTCAAAAGTAGAGGGGGATGTCACATGGCTTACACAATAGGGGTTGATTTTGGAACTTTATCAGGAAGAGCAGTGCTCGTTCATGTCCAAACAGGGGAGGAACTTGCGGCTGCTGTAAAAGAATACAGGCATGCTGTCATTGATACCGTCCTTCCAAAAACGGGTCAAAAGCTGCCGCGCGACTGGGCGCTGCAGCACCCTGCTGATTACCTCGAAGTCTTGGAAACAACCATTCCGTCTTTACTCGAACAGACGGGCGTTGAACCGAAAGACATTATCGGGATTGGAATTGATTTCACGGCATGTACGATCCTTCCTATTGACAGCAGCGGGCAGCCGTTATGCATGCTGCCTGAATATGAAGAGGAGCCGCACAGCTATGTGAAGCTCTGGAAGCATCATGCGGCCCAAAAACATGCTGATCGGCTCAATCAAATCGCGGAAGAAGAAGGAGAGGCTTTTTTACAGCGGTACGGAGGAAAAATTTCATCAGAATGGATGATTCCAAAGGTCATGCAAATTGCCGAGGAAGCGCCTCACATTTATGAAGCGGCTGACCGGATCATCGAGGCTGCGGACTGGATCGTGTACCAGCTGTGCGGCTCGCTCAAGCGAAGCAACTGTACCGCAGGGTATAAAGCGATGTGGAGTGAAAAAGCGGGGTATCCGTCAGATGATTTCTTTGAGAAATTAAACCCCTCGATGAAAACGATTACAAAGGACAAATTGGCAGGTTCTATTCATTCGGTAGGAGAAAAAGCCGGCAGTCTGACTGAAAAAATGGCAAAGCTGACAGGACTTCTCACGGGAACGGCTGTTGCAGTTGCCAATGTGGACGCTCATGTTTCCGTACCGGCGGTCGGCATTACAGAGCCAGGGAAAATGCTGATGATTATGGGAACTTCAACGTGCCATGTTCTTCTCGGTGAAGAGGTGCATATCGTTCCAGGTATGTGCGGCGTTGTGGACAACGGAATTCTCCCGGGCTATGCGGGATATGAAGCCGGGCAGTCCTGTGTTGGCGATCATTTTGACTGGTTTGTGAAAACATGTGTCCCGTCAGCGTATCAAGAGGAAGCAAAGGAAAAAAACATTGGCGTTCATGAGCTGCTGAGTGAGAAAGCAAACCATCAAGCACCAGGTGAAAGCGGCCTGCTTGCTTTAGATTGGTGGAATGGAAACCGTTCAACTCTTGTCGATGCGGATTTAACAGGGATGCTGCTTGGCATGACCCTGCTGACGAAGCCTGAAGAGATTTATAGAGCGTTAGTTGAAGCGACAGCTTACGGAACCCGGATGATTATCGAAACATTCAAAGAAAGCGGTGTTCCGATTGAGGAACTATACGCAGCCGGCGGAATAGCTGAGAAAAACCCGTTTGTCATGCAGATTTATGCGGATGTGACAAACATGGACATTAAAATCTCTGGTTCACCGCAAGCACCAGCCTTAGGATCTGCCATTTTCGGCGCGCTTGCAGCAGGCAAAGAAAAAGGCGGCTACGATGACATCAAAGAGGCAGCGGCGAACATGGGAAAACTGAAAGATATAACTTATACGCCAAATGCCGAAAACGCCGCGATTTATGAAAAATTGTACGCTGAATATAAAGAGCTGGTTCATTATTTCGGAAAAGAAAACCATGTCATGAAACGTCTGAAAACGATCAAAAATCTTCAATTTTCATCTGCCGCCAAAAAGAATTGAAAAAGGGTGATGGAGCATGCTTGAAACATTAAAAAAAGAAGTGCTGGCTGCCAACCTGAAGCTTCAAGAGCATCAGCTGGTAACCTTTACGTGGGGAAATGTCAGCGGCATTGACCGTGAAAAAGAAAGAATTGTCATCAAACCTAGCGGAGTCGAATACAGCGACCTGACAGCCGATGACTTGGTTGTTTTGAACCTTGATGGAGAGGTCGTCGAAGGCTCGCTTAAGCCTTCTTCAGATACACCTACCCATGTTTATTTATATAAAGCCTTTCCGAATATCGGGGGAATTGTCCATACCCATTCTCAATGGGCGACAAGCTGGGCGCAATCGGGCAGAGACATCCCTCCGTTAGGCACGACCCATGCTGATTATTTTGACAGTGCGATTCCATGTACTCGAGAAATGTACGATGAAGAAATCATTCATGACTACGAACTGAATACAGGAAAAGTCATAGCGGAAACCTTTCAGCATCATAACTACGAACAGGTGCCGGGTGTGCTCGTGAATAATCACGGACCGTTCTGCTGGGGCACTGACGCCTTAAATGCCATTCATAACGCAGTTGTATTAGAAACGGTTGCCGAAATGGCCTATCACTCCATTATGCTGAACAAGGATGTAACCCCAATCAATACAGTCCTGCATGAAAAGCATTTTTATCGAAAACACGGAGCAAATGCGTATTATGGCCAGTCATGATACGCCTGTGTCACCGGCTGGCATTCTGATTGACTTGGACGGTACTGTATTCAGAGGAAATGAGTTGATCGAAGGAGCAAGAGAAGCGATCAAAACGCTTAGGAGAATGGGAAAGAAAATCGTCTTTTTAAGCAACCGGGGGAATATCTCCCGTGCCATGTGCAGAAAAAAACTTCTTGGCGCGGGGATTGAAACGGACGTAAACGACATTGTTCTGTCATCAAGCGTGACAGCGGCTTTTCTGAAAAAACATTATCGTTTTTCAAAGGTATGGGTGCTTGGGGAGCAAGGCTTGGTTGACGAGCTGAGGCTGGCCGGTGTGCAGAACGCGAACGAACCGAAGGAAGCGGATTGGCTCGTGATCTCCCTTCATGAAACGCTCACGTACGAAGATTTAAATCAAGCCTTTCAAGCGGCTGCCGGCGGCGCTCGTATTATCGCTACAAACAAAGACCGCTCTTTTCCGAACGAAGACGGAAATGCCATTGATGTGGCTGGAATGATTGGGGCGATAGAGGCTTCCGCACAAGCGAAGACTGAACTTGTTGTCGGAAAACCGTCATGGCTGATGGTGGAGGCTGCCTGTACAGCAATGGGGCTGTCCGCACATGAATGCATGATTATAGGAGACAGCATTGAATCTGACATTGCGATGGGGAAGCTTTATGGCATGAAAAGCGCCTTAGTGCTAACTGGTTCTGCGAAACAGGGTGAACAGCGTTTGTACACGCCGGATTATGTGCTGGATTCTATTAAAGATGTAACCAAATTGGCTGAGGAGGGGATTCTGATATGAATCGTATCGCAGCTGACGTTCAGCGTGCTTTTGAACACGCCGGAGAAAAGACGTTACCTATAAAAGTTGAAGAAATTGTTCTCGGTAAGCAAGCAGCTGATTCGCTTTTGGATTATGTAAAACGAAAAAACAATCAACATATTGTCCTTGTCTGCGACGCGAATACACACCGCATTGCAGGAATTGATTTAGAAAACCGACTGAATCAAGCAGGATTTCAGGCCGAGTGCCTGATCATTCCAGAAAATGAAGCCGGAGATGTGACAGCTGATGAACGATCGCTCATTCATGTGCTGATCCATACGAAACAACCAACGGATGTCATGATCGCAGTCGGTTCGGGCACGATTCATGATATCGTCCGCTTTGCGGCGTTTCAAAGAGATTTGCCGTTTATTTCTTATCCGACTGCTCCATCTGTAGACGGTTTTACATCAGCAGGGGCGCCGATTATTTTATACGGCACGAAAACAACCATTCAAACGAAGGCCCCATCTGCGCTGTTCGCTGATCTGGATCTATTAAAAGCGGCACCGCAGTCAATGGTGGCGGCTGGCTTTGGTGACATGCTCGGTAAAATCACGTCTTTAGCAGATTGGGAAATATCCCGGCATCTTGCCGGTGAGCCTTATTCGCCTGCAGGAGCTAAGATCGTTCAGGAGGCGCTTGCTGCCTGCATTGAACACACAGAAGACATTGCGATGAAAACGGAAACAGGCATACGGGTTTTGATGGAGTCTTTACTTGTATCGGGGCTTGTCATGCTGGCATTAGATCATTCCCGCCCGGCATCAGGCGGAGAGCATCATATTTCACATTGGATTGAGATGGAATTAATGGAGAAAAAACGGCCACAGATTCTTCATGGGGCAAAGGTGGGCTGTGCAGCTGTTTTATTAACTGACACATACAGAAAGCTCGCTCAGGATGACGGGCTGAACGAATTTTCACCGAGCCGGCGGCAAGCCATCCAATCGGCTTATCAAACTCTCCCGGAAGGAGAAGTGCTGGCTGATTGGCTGAGATCAGCCGGAGGCCCTGCGAATTTTGACGAAATCGGTGTCGGGCAGGATTCCGTCAAGAATGCCTTCAGACATGCGCACACCTTAAGAGACCGCTGCACCGGATTAAGAATCATTAATGAAAACAAAACGCTGATCAACCATGGTCTATATGAATAGCCCGCACCTCGAATGGAAGGGGTAACGCAGATGAAAAAAATGACTGTCTGTTTTCTTGTGCTCATGATGCTGCTGACATTAGTCATTGCTGGGTGTTCAGTAGAAAGATCATCCGGGAAGTCGGGTGAAACCGAGCTGACCTTTTGGACATTTAACGGGCTTCATGAGCAGTTCTATGTGGAAATGGTGAAGGAATGGAACAAAAAATATCCTGACCGCAAAATTAAGCTGAATACGGTCGTTTATCCATATGGACAAATGCACGATAACTTATCTATCTCCCTAATAGCGGGAGAAGGCGTTCCTGATATTGCAGATGTCGAATTGGCCCGTTTTTCAAACTTTTTGAAGGGCTCTGACATACCGCTTGCCGACTTGACTCCGCTGATTGAAAAGGATCGCGATAAATTCGTTGAGGCGCGGCTGACATTGTACAGCAAAAACGGAAAGCTTTACGGACTCGATACACATGTAGGGACAACGGTCATGTTTTATAACATGGATGTGATGAAAAAAGCCGGCGTCAATCCTGACGATATTAAAACATGGGATGATTACCATAAAGCCGGACAGAAAGTGCGCAAAGTGACCGGGAAGCCGATGGGAACGGTGGAAACAAATGATTCCGCAACGTTCTTATCTATGATTTCACAGCAAAACTCAGGCTATTATGATAAAAACGGCAAGCTGATCCTCAATAATGACACCAACGTAAAAACACTTCAATATTTAAAAGACATGATCAATGATAAAACGATGATTCCTGCGCCGGGCGGCGGGCATCACAGTGAAGAATACTACGGCTTTATGAACCAAGGAGGAGCTGCTTCAGTCCTCATGCCGATTTGGTATATGGGAAGATTTATCGATTATATGCCTGATCTGAAAGGGAAGATTGCCATCAGACCGCTCCCGGCATGGAAAGAGGGGGGCGACCGCTCGGCAGGTTTGGGCGGTACGGCAACTGTTGTACCGAAGCAATCCAAGCATGTTGAGTTAGCAAAAGAGTTTTTGGCCTTTGCGAAGGGCTCTGAAGAAGGAAATAAAAAACTCTGGAGCGTACTCGGCTTTGACCCGCTTCGCTGGGATGTTTGGAGCTCCAAGGAATTGAAAGAGAAAAACAAATACACGGATTACTTCCAAAACGGAACAGGCATTTTTTCTGTGCTGCTCGATATCAAGGATGAAATCAATCCGATTTATTTACATGAGGATTTTGCCAAGGCTTCAGACCTTGTCAACAGAAGCGTGTTGTTCGACGCACTTAAATCTCAGCAAAAAACGCCTAAACAAGCCTTGGACAGAGCGGCAGGTGAACTGAAACAGAAATAGAATCCCATTCAAAAAGTGAAAGCGGGGAGGTTCTCATGAAACCTGTGAAAACAGGAACGGTTCATCCCGTTCCTTCAGCTGCGAAACAATCAGGCTGGCGAGATGTATTTTATTCGAAAAAAGCGGCGCCCTATCTGTTTACAGCGCCATTCGTTTTATCCTTTCTCGTATTTTTTCTATACCCCATCATTAGTGTCTTCATCATGAGCTTCCAAAGAATTTTGCCGGGAGAGGTGTCCTTTGTCGGATTGTCTAATTATACAGCGCTAAACAACCCGACGTTCTATACCGCCCTTTGGAATACGCTGGAATACACCTTTTGGACGCTGATCGTGCTGATTCCTGTTCCATTGCTTCTGGCCATATTCCTGAATTCAAAGCTGGTCAAATTTAGAAATATATTTAAATCAGCATTATTTATCCCGGCATTGACCTCAACCATTGTCGCGGGGATCATTTTTCGGCTGATCTTCGGAGAAATGGAAACGTCTCTGGCCAATTCCATCCTACTCAAACTCGGCTTTTCACCTCAGAACTGGATGAACAATGAACATACCGGCATGTTTTTGATGGTGCTGCTTGCTTCATGGAGATGGATGGGAATCAACATCCTTTACTTTTTAGCCGGTTTGCAAAATGTGCCGAAAGAGCTGTACGAAGCCGCTGATATAGACGGCGCGAATACAATGAAAAAATTTCTGCACATCACGCTGCCGTTTCTCAAGCCTGTAACCGTATATGTGCTGACCATCAGCATCATCGGCGGCTTCAGGATGTTTGAGGAAAGCTACGTCCTTTGGCAGAATAATTCCCCGGGTAATATTGGTCTGACGCTTGTCGGATATTTGTATCAGCAGGGACTTGCCTACAATGAAATGGGATACGGAGCGGCCATCGGCATTGTGCTTTTGATTGTGATCCTTGTTGTCAGCCTGATTTCATTAAAGCTGTCAGGCTCGTTTAAGGGGGAGGGATAAATGTTGCGGCACAGTCCTCAGTTTAGCGTTTATAGAATTGCGCTGACCCTGTTTTTTATGATGCTGAGCCTATTGTATCTTTTTCCGATTTTCTGTTTGCTTTTAGGATCATTAAAGCCGTCATCTGAGCTTTTGCGTGTGGGGCTGAATCTTGATATTGATCCAAAAGTGATGAGTTTTGATAACTACACATTTCTGTTTAATGGCGGCAGCATTTATTTCAAATGGTTTTTTAACAGTCTTGTACTCGGGCTTTTCACAACCGTGCTCACCCTGTTTTTTTCTTCGATGATCGGGTACGGGCTTGCGGTTTATGATTTTAAGGGCAGAAATATCATCTTTGTTCTTGTGCTGATTATTATGATGGTTCCGCTGGAAGTGATGATGCTTCCTCTGTTTAAGCTTACCGTCGGACTGCACTTGATCGATTCATATACGGGTGTCATATTGCCGTTTATCGTTTCACCTGTTGCCGTTTTCTTTTTCAGGCAATATGCCCTTGGCCTACCAAGAGATCTGCTGGACTCTGCAAGGATGGACGGCTGTACGGAATTCGGCATCTTTTTCAGGATTATGGCACCGCTGATGAAACCGGCTTTCGGCGCGATGATTATCCTCCAGTCCTTAAACAGCTGGAACAACTTCTTATGGCCGCTGATTGTGCTTCGGTCGAAAGAAATGTTTACGCTTCCAATAGGGCTGTCCAGCTTGCTGAGCCCTTATGGAAATAATTACGACATGCTTATATCCGGCTCAGTATTTGCGATTTTGCCGGTGATTATCATTTTCTTGTTTTTCCAAAAGTACTTTATCTCCGGCCTGACGGTAGGGGGAGTCAAAGGTTAATGAAGGAGGAAACGTGTGATGAAAAAAGCGCGAATGATTGTAGACAAAGAATATAAAATCGGTGAAGTAGATAAACGGATTTATGGCTCGTTTATCGAACATATGGGTCGTGCGGTATATGAAGGCATATACGAGCCTGATCACCCTGAAGCGGATGAAGATGGATTTAGAAAAGATGTCCAGTCGCTGATCAAAGAATTACAGGTTCCCATCATCCGCTATCCGGGCGGAAACTTTTTATCCGGATACAACTGGGAGGACGGTGTCGGACCAGTCGAAAACCGCCCGAGACGGCTTGACTTGGCATGGCAAACGACAGAAACCAATGAAGTGGGAACAAATGAATTTTTATCTTGGGCAAAAAAGGTGAACACTGAGGTCAATATGGCCGTCAACCTTGGCACAAGAGGCATAGATGCCGCTCGTAATCTCGTTGAATATTGCAACCATCCGAAAGGCTCTTACTGGAGTGATTTAAGAAGATCGCATGGCTATGAACAGCCGTATGGCATCAAAACATGGTGCTTAGGAAACGAAATGGATGGACCGTGGCAGATCGGCCACAAAACAGCTGATGAATACGGACGGCTTGCTGCAGAGACAGCAAAGGTCATGAAGTGGGTTGACCCATCAATTGAACTCGTTGCCTGCGGCAGCTCAAACAGCGGTATGCCGACCTTTATCGATTGGGAAGCGAAGGTGCTTGAGCATACGTATGAGCATGTCGACTATATCTCTCTTCACACTTACTACGGAAACCGGGATAACAATCTGCCAAACTACTTGGCCCGTTCCATGGATTTGGATCATTTTATCAAATCAGTCGCTGCGACCTGTGACTATGTAAAAGCAAAAACACGCAGCAAGAAAACAATCAATCTATCTCTGGATGAATGGAACGTCTGGTATCACTCAAATGAGGCTGATAAAAAAGTCGAACCGTGGATCACTGCGCGTCCGATTTTAGAGGATATTTACAATTTTGAAGATGCCTTATTAGTCGGCTCTCTGCTCATTACGATGCTGCAGCACGCAGACCGTGTGAAAATTGCGTGTCTTGCACAGCTTGTCAATGTCATCGCGCCGATCATGACGGAAAAAGGCGGAGAAGCATGGAGACAGCCGATTTTCTATCCATACATGCATGCTTCTGTTTATGGAAGGGGCGAGTCACTGAAACCGCTTATTTCTTCTCCGAAGTACGACTGTTCTGATTTCACTGATGTGCCATATGTTGATGCTGCTGTTGTGTACTCTGAAGAGGAAGAAACCCTCACTATTTTTGCGGTAAACAAGGCTGAGGATCAGATGGAGACGGAGATTTCGCTCAGAGGCTTTGAATCCTACCAAATCGCAGAGCACATCGTACTTGAGCATCAGGATATCAAAGCGACAAACCAGCATAACAGAAAAAATGTCGTTCCGCATTCCAACGGAACATCGTCTGTCAGCGAAAACGGCTTAACTGCTCATTTCACGCCGCTTTCCTGGAATGTGATCCGCCTGAAAAAACAGTCATAAGAGAAGCTAAGCCGGAGATTTCTCTCCGGCTTGTCTTTCAACTGCCACGAGCCGGCCCGTTCAAGCCGGCTTTTTGTATAGGAAAAAATGACCGCTTTTCACCATGAAATTATGATATATTTATGAAAAACAGCAAAGGGGATGGGAGAAAATGAATGCGGTTACAATTGTGATAGCATCAATGTGTATTTTGGCTATTGCCTATCGTTTATACGGAACATTTATGATGGTGAAGGTTCTCAAAGTGAATGATGACAAGCCAACACCTGCTCATGCACTTGAGGATGGGAAAGACTATGTGCCTACAAATAAATGGGTTTCGTTCGGCCACCACTTTGCCGCGATCGCAGCGGCCGGGCCGCTGGTCGGACCAATTCTGGCGGCGCAGTTTGGCTATTTGCCGGGATTATTGTGGCTGTTAATCGGGGCGGTAATTGGGGGAGCCGTCCATGATATTGTAGTGTTGTTTGCATCGATGCGCAAAAACGGAAAATCGCTGTCGGAAGTGGCAAAGGATGAGCTTGGCCCTGTTGCAGGATTTTGTACAGGCCTGTCCATGCTGTTTATCATCACGATCACAATGGCGGGTCTGTCGATGGTTGTCTTGCATGCGCTTGAACGTAATCCATGGGGAACATTTGCGGTAGGGATTACGATACCGATTGCGATGGGTGTGGGCTTATTTTATAAGAAAACGGGAAATTTAAAGCTCGCTTCAACGGTCGGCTTTCTCTTTTTAATGGCAGGAGTCTTTATTGGTCCATGGGTACAGACTACCGCGCTCGGTGACTTTTTAACGCTAGATACGAAAACGCTTGCAATCGCGCTTCCTGTTTATGCGTTTTTTGCGGCGGCGCTTCCCGTTTGGCTGCTTCTTGCTCCGCGTGATTATTTAAGCAGCTTTATGAAAATCGGTGTTTTTATCGCTTTGATTGTTGGTGTGTTTGTCGTCAATCCGTCCATTCCGTTCCCTGCGTTTACAGAATTCGTAAAAGGCGGCGGGCCGGTGCTGGCAGGACCTGTCTGGCCGTTCATCTCAATAACCATCGCCTGCGGGGCGATCTCTGGGTTCCATGCCTTTGTCGGCTCAGGAACGACACCGAAAATGCTGAATAAATGGAGTGATATGAAGCCGGTTGCGTTTGGCGCAATGCTTGTTGAGTGTCTTGTCGGCATCATGGCGCTGATTGCAGCGACCGCTTTACAGCCTGCTGATTACTTTGCGATTAACAGCACGCCTGAGGTTTTCCGTACGCTTGGCATGAATGTCGTACATTTGCCTGAATTGAGCAGGGAAATCGGTTTGGACTTAGAAGGAAGAACAGGGGGAGCCGTCACACTTGCGGTGGGAATGACTTATATTTTTACCGGAATGCCGTTTTTCAGCCATTTGGCCTCATACTTTTTCCAATTTGTCATTATGTTTGAAGCGGTCTTTATTTTAACAGCGATTGACGCCGGCACACGCGTCGCCCGTTATTTGATCCAGGATTTCTTCGGGGAGGTGTATAAGCCGCTGAAGAAAACAGACTGGATTCCGGGCTCTGTATTTGCCAGCGCGCTTGCCTGTTTGATGTGGGGGTACTTGCTGTATTCAGGAGATATCGGTTCCATTTGGGCGCTGTTCGGCGTTTCTAATCAGCTGATGGCTTCAGTGGGGCTGATTATCGGAGCGACCATCGTGCTGAAAATTGCTGATAAACGCCGATACATTCTGACTTGCCTTATCCCGCTTGCCTATTTATATGTCACTGTCAATTATGCGGGCTATTGGATGGTGCGCAATGTGTATCTCAATCCTGAAGCAGCAGGATATAGTGTATTGAATGGCGTATTATCTATCATCATGCTGGTGTTAGGCTTCATTATTATCGTGGCGGCTGTGAAAAAATGGGCGCAGATGTGGAAAGATCCGAGCTTAAGGATGGAAGCGTCTATACCGGGCTAGAAGGACTATTGAAAATGTTGAGGGGGTTTTCAATGAATCTATCAATGAAATATCTTATTCTATACGTATCGGACAGCAAGCGGGCTATTCATTTTTACCGGGATATTTTAGGACTGCCGATTCGTGCTGAACACGGCACTTATGTCGAATTTGATACAGGGTCTACGATATTGGCGCTTAATACGCGGGAAAGCGCCAGAGACATCACGGCGCTGGACATTCCGGATACATCTGCTTCAAACACATTTGAAATCGGGTTTGTTACTGAAAATGTAGAAGCGGTCATCAAAAGGATGAGAGAACAAGGCGTATCGATTATCGGGGAGCCAAAAGTGAAACCATGGGGGCAGACGGTCGCCTATATCGCTGATCCGGATGGACATTATATCGAAATTTGCAGTCCGATGGAATAACGCACAAAAGCCCAAAACAGTGTCTGTTTTGGGCTTTCTCATGATGTTTTGTGCCTGGCTGCTTCCAATAGCAGATCAGCCAGGTGAACGGCTCTGACTTTACCGCTTAGTCCTTCGCGTTCAATCCCGAGCTTCATCTGCAGCAGGCAGCCGGGATTTGCTGTTACAATGAGGATCGCTTCGGTTGCTTTGACGGCAGCCATTTTGCTGTCCAGTATTTTCATAGACATTTCAGCTTCGACGATGTTGTAAATTCCCGCTGACCCGCAGCAGCTGTCTGCTTTCTCCATTTCTTTGAATTCCGCCCCTTTGATGCTTTTAAGAAGCTGGCGGGGCTCGAGTGACGTATGCATCACATTTCTTAGATGACATGAATCTTGATAGGTAATGATCTGCGGCGTCTCGAGTGTTAGATCCATTTGATGGAAATCGAGCTCAACCAAAACGGACGAAAAATCTTTCAGCTTCTGAACAAACGCAGCAGCCCGTTCCGACCACTCAGGGTCATCCTTCAGCAAATGATCATATTCAGTGAGAAAGGCTCCGCATCCTCCTGCGTTTGTAATGACAGCATCCACGTCTAACGCTTCAAAAGCAGCGATATTTTGTTTCGCGAGCTCTTTCCCTGTGTTTTTTTCACCGCTGTGTCCATGAAGCGCCCCGCAGCAAGCCTGTTCAGGCGGAATGACAATGTCGCAGCCTGCCAGCTGTAAAAGCTTCAATGTGGCGTTGTTGGTCGGTAAAAACATTGTATCCATTAAGCAGCCCGAAAAAAAGGCGACCCGTTTTTTCATGGGGCCAATGGACGGCAGGAAACGCGGCCGATGTTTCATGTCTTTGCTTTTTGGAACATCAGGAAGAACAGCTTCCATCGTCCGCAAATGCTCAGGCAGGACCCGAAGCATGCCTGATTTTCGCACAGCGGTTTGCAGTCCTGAACGCTGATACAAACCGATAAGGCTTACAGCTGAGCGCATGCGGTTTTGATGCGGAAACAGCTCGTGAAAAGCCGTCTTTCGCATGACACGTTCACCAAGCGAGTGTTTTTTATTTTGGTGGATAATATCTCTGGCTTCCTCAAGCAGCTGCCCGTATTTCACGCCAGACGGGCATACAGGCTCACAGGCGCGGCAGCCGAGGCAAAGTGACAGCGACCGTTCGACATCTTCATCCGGTTCAATCATACCGTCGGCTACGGCTTTCATTAAGGCGATGCGCCCACGCGGAGAGTGTGTTTCCTGAAATCCCGATTCGATATAGGTCGGACAGGAAGGAAGACAGAAGCCGCAGCGCATACAATTTAATAACTCTCCTTCATCCATACGCTCTTTAAATTCATTTTGGATCTGTTTCATTTCTTTTTCTGTTGTCATCTTTCCGCCACCACACGTTTTCTCGCATCTTTCGCAAACACTTTGCCCGGATTTAATATGTACCGGGGGTCAAATGCCGCTTTCAACGCTTTCATCGCATCAATGCCTTCTTTTTTCAGCTTCATTTCCAAGTAAGGCGCTTTCATTTCCCCGACTCCGTGCTCTCCGGTTATCGTCCCGCCAAGTTCAATCGCTTTCTCAAAAATCTCGGCAAAGGCCTGTTCGACACGTTCCATTTCATCCTCATTTCTTATGTCTGTCGTGCATGTCGGGTGAAGGTTCCCGTCGCCCGCATGGCCAAAGGTGCAGATGGAAATATCATATTTAGCAGCAATATCATTAATCGCTTTAACCATATTGGCGATTTCTGAGCGAGGAACGGTCGCATCCTCTAAAATCGTCGTCGGCTTGAGGCGGGCTAGGGCAGAAAGTGCAGAGCGCCGTGCTTCAGTCAGGGCGAATGCCTCCTCCTCTGTTTGTGCGGTCTGAACGGAAACGGCGTCGCCTTTTTTGCAGATCGCCTCAATCTTTTCCATATCCCGTTCAACAGTTTCAAATGGCCCGTCTTGTTCAATTAACAAAACTGCTTTTGCGCTTGTCGGAAGTCCGATTTTGGCATAATCCTCAATCACCAAAAGTGTAGGCTGGTCGAGAAATTCAAGCGTGGCGGGTATGATTTTTGCGGCAATGATGTCTGATACCGTTTGAGCAGCGGCATCGATATTTTCATATAGGGCAAGCAGCGTCTTTTTTGTTTCAGGCTTTGGAACGAGCTTGACGATTGCCTCTGTCACAATGCCGAGTGTTCCTTCTGAGCCGACAAAAAGACGTGTGAGATCGTATCCGGCCACATCCTTTGCGAGTTTTCCGCCGGTGCGGATGATGTCACCATTTGCGAGCACAACCTCCAGTCCAATAACATAGTCGCGGGTGACGCCGTATTTTAATCCGCGGAGCCCGCCGGAATTTTCATTGATGTTGCCGCCGATAGTTGATATTTTCATAGAACTCGGATCGGGCGGATAAAACAAACCTTTGCTTTCAACTGCCTTGATCATATCCAGCGTAATAACGCCCGGCTGAACTGTGGCAGTTAAATTTTCTTCATCAATTTCAAGAATCCGGTTCATGTGCTTAAAGAGAAGCACAAGTCCGCCTTCAGTCGGGCACGTGCCGCCGCACAGGTTTGTCCCTGATCCTCTTGGAACGATCGGCACTCGATGTTCGCTGCAAATTGTTAAAATGCGTGATACTTCATCAGTATTCCTCGGAGCAATCACGGCATCAGGCATAGACTGATACTGAGGCGTCGCATCATATGAATAGACGAGACGGCCGGCATTCGAGTCATCAAAGTTTTCTGGTCCGGAGACCAGAATCAGCTGTTCCTTTACATCCTTGGTGATCATTTCACCCATCCCCCTGTCAAAAAACGCTTCCAATCTATTGTAAGAGAAAAAAAGCAAAGCCTTCCATGGAGAAACATACAAAAAATGAAACTGAAACTCTCTCTATTTTGTATCTTGATCTAAAAAATAGAGGGCGACGTACATCGTGACGACGTCCTCGGTACGGTCAAAACGTAAACCCGTCAGCTGTTCAGCCTTAGACAGACGATAACGCAATGTATTGATGTGTATATGCATGTCTTCAGCGGTTTGTTTCAAAGACAAATCGTGATGAAAGAAAGTCCGTAACGTATTCATAAGTTCCTGATGCTCTAGCGCATCTCCTAATACTCTTTGCGGAAATTCGTTTCGGGTTCCCGGGCTGATCTCCGTCAGACACATATCAAGCTTCAGATCCTCTTCAAATATGGGCGTTTTTCGCTTAAGGCTGACAGCCAGCGCTTTTTCCGCTTGCTCGTATGACTCTGTCAGGCTGGAGCTTGCGACAGCTCTTCCGGCGCCAGCTGCTGTATATTGGCTGCTTGCGGTATTGGCAAACGAACAAATGTGAAGGATTTTCCGTAAAAGCCGATCCCTTTGTTCATGCTGCGGCACTTCATGATTAATCAAAATCCGTTCATTTCCCCACCTGATGAACAAATCCGCAGGGTACGATGATTTCCAGATGCGTGCCATTTTTTCAATATCATGACGTGACCACTCATACCCCTGAATAAGAATCATTTGGCGCCGGGAGGAAAGGTCAACACCAAGAAGTTGAGCTTTCTCAAGAAAACTGGGAGACCACTCCTTTAGTTGCAGCCAATCGATCATAAAGGACTCCAGCATTCTCTCACGCCACTGGGATTGCTCTAAATGCCGTGATTCCTTAATGAACAGCTCTGTCATTTTTCGAAGCAGTTCTCCGAATGGCTGAATCTCTGCAGGTTCACCTGTCAGCCCGAAGACGGCGATCACATCATGGTCAAAAAATACAGGGAGGTTTATGCCTGCTTTCACTCCTTTTAATCTTGTTTCATCTTCTTTTGTAATAATCACGCTGCGTCTTTCTTTTGCGCAGATAAGCGCTCCCTCATGAAATTGTCCGACACGCTCATCGTTTGTGCCTGCCATAATAAGACCGTCCGTGTTTACAATAATGACTTCACGTTCGTACATTTTTTTAACTTCAGCAATAATTTTTTTCGCTAATAACGGCTGTAAAAACATGGCGTTCCCCCTCATCATGTTTTTATTATATAAGAAAAAAACCGGGCGCTGTCACCCGGTTTCATGTCTTATTCGGCGGGTTTTAATCCGCCTTCAAGCGTTTTCAGCATTTCGTTTTTCTCACTTTCGGATGCGTGCTGCCAAATGACTTCGAATAAAACGCCGAGCCCTGGAAGCATTTTTTCTTCACCGCTTTGAATCGCATCTACGATTGTATGCTCAAGCTGCTCCTGATTATTGCCGGTGACATTGGAGATGACGGCATGACGTAAATTAAGATCCATGTAAAACGCTCCTTTTTCTAAAATGTAATACGTATATTCTAACCCTGCACCTGGTTTATTATGTGCTGTTCTTGCGATATAATAACATCATGTTAAAAAAAGGAGCGCCACATAGACAGTGAAACAAATAGAATCGGCAAAAAATCAAAAAGTGAAGGATTGGAAAAAGCTTCACACAAAAAAAGAACGAACAAAAACAAATACATTTCTGATAGAGGGAGAACACCTCGTTGAAGAGGCGTTGAAAAGCCCGGGCATTGTGAAAGAAATCCTTGTAAAGGATGAAACGAAGATTCCTTCAGATCTTGAGACTGGTATCCAGTGCTATATGCTGAGTGAAGATGCGTTTTCAGCTGTGACTGAAACCGAAACGCCGCAGCAGATTGCCGCTGTGTGCCATATGCCTGAAGAAAAGCTGGCAACAGCACGCAAGGTGCTGCTGATTGACGCTGTGCAAGATCCGGGAAACCTTGGCACAATGATTCGAACGGCTGATGCGGCCGGTTTGGATGCGGTTGTACTCGGTGACGGCACGGCGGACGCCTTTAACGGAAAAACACTGCGATCTGCTCAAGGATCTCACTTCCATATTCCTGTTGTGAGAAGAAACCTGCCTTCATATGTGGACGAATTGAAGGCAGAGGGCGTAAAAGTATACGGCACGGCGTTGCAAAACGGAGCGCCTTACCAGGAGATCCCTCAGTCTGAATCCTTTGCGCTCATTGTAGGAAATGAAGGTGCAGGGGTGGATGCTGCATTGCTGGAAAAAACGGATTTGAACCTGTACGTGCCGCTTTACGGACAGGCTGAATCACTAAACGTTGCGGTTGCGGCTGCCATCCTCGTGTATCACTTGCGAGGATAGTGTTGCGCCAAGCGTTGGATTTCTCTATAATAGAACATAATATTTCAAAAACCGTGACAGAGGACCTCAATTTCTGATCAACTGCTTTCCAGGGAGAAAATGCCGCTGACTGAGAGCATTTTTAACGCAGCCGGAAATTGGCTTCACCTCTTGAGTTGTCGCCGGGACCGCGTACACTGCGCGTAAAGGTGAACCGGAATCTGATTCCGTTATGTCAATGAAGCTGACGACAGCATCAGTCTGTCTGAAATAAGGGTGGTACCGCGGCCACAACTCGTCCCTTGTACAAGGGACGGGTTTTTTTTATTTTCCAAAGACATATGACGGTTTGTTTACATAAAAGGAGGATGCAAAATGGAAGAAAAGCTAAAACAGCTGGAACAAGAAGCTTTAGAACAAGTAGAAGCGGCAAGCTCATTGAAGGTTGTCAATGATATTCGGGTGCAATATCTCGGAAAAAAAGGGCCGATTACAGAAGTGCTGCGCGGAATGGGCAAGCTTTCTGCTGAGGAACGTCCAAAAATGGGGGCGCTCGCGAACGAAGTAAGGGAGCGTATTGCCAATGCGATTGCTGACAAAAACGAGAAGCTTGAAGAAGAGGAAATGAAGCAGAAGCTTGCAGGACAGACAATTGACGTCACGCTGCCGGGGAACCCTGTTGCAGTCGGCGGCCGCCATCCGCTCACTGTTGTCATTGAAGAAATTGAAGATTTATTTATCGGTATGGGCTACACAGTCGAGGAAGGGCCAGAGGTTGAAACGGATTACTACAACTTCGAATCGCTCAATCTTCCGAAAGAACACCCAGCGCGCGATATGCAGGACAGCTTTTACATCACAGAGGAAACTTTGATGAGAACGCAAACTTCTCCTGTCCAAACACGTACGATGGAAAAGCATGAAGGCAAAGGTCCCGTTAAAATCATTTGCCCGGGTAAAGTATATCGCCGTGATAACGATGATGCGACGCACTCTCACCAATTTATGCAAATTGAAGGGCTTGTCGTTGACAAAAACATCAGCATGAGTGATTTAAAAGGAACGCTTGAACTCGTTGCGAAAAAAATGTTCGGGCAAGACCGCGAAATCAGACTCCGTCCAAGCTTCTTTCCGTTTACTGAGCCTTCAGTAGAAGTGGATGTGACATGCTTTAAATGCGGTGGGAACGGCTGCTCAGTCTGTAAAGGAACAGGCTGGATTGAAATCCTCGGCGCCGGCATGGTTCACCCGAACGTGCTTAAAATGGCTGGCTTTGATCCGAAGGAATATCAGGGCTTCGCATTCGGAATGGGTGTTGAGCGCATCGCGATGCTGAAATACGGCATTGATGATATCCGCCACTTCTATACAAACGATGTCAGATTTATTTCGCAGTTTAAACAGGCGTAAGAGGAGGATGCAAGGATGTTTGTTTCTTATAAATGGTTAGAGGATTATGTTGATTTAAAAGGCATGGACCCGGCTGTTCTTGCTGAAAAAATTACAAGAGCCGGTATTGAGGTTGAAGGAATTGAATACAAAGGAGAAGGCATCAAAGGCGTTGTCATCGGCCATGTGCTGGAGCGCGAGCAGCATCCGAATGCTGATAAACTGAATAAGTGCCTTGTGGATATTGGAGCTGAAGCCCCTGTACAAATCATTTGCGGCGCGCCGAATGTGGATAAAGGACAAAAAGTCGCGGTTGCAACAGTCGGAGCGGTGCTGCCGGGCAATTTCAAAATCAAAAAAGCTAAGCTTCGCGGTGAAGAATCAAACGGCATGATCTGTTCCTTACAGGAGCTTGGTATTGAAAGCAAACTTGTGGCGAAGGAGTATGCAGAAGGCATTTTCGTATTCCCGAATGACGCTGAAACAGGAAGCGATGCCTTAGCGGCTTTACAGCTTGACGATGCGATTCTTGAGCTGGGTTTAACGCCAAACCGCGCGGATGCCATGAACATGCTTGGTGTTGCTTACGAGGTTGCCGCGATTTTAGATACTGAGGTAAAGCTTCCGCAAACGGATTACCCGGCTGCTTCAGAACAAGCGTCTGATTACATTTCAGTCAAAATTGAAGATCAAGAAGCGAACCCGCTGTACACTGCAAAAATCATTAAAAATGTCACGATTGCTCCGTCACCGCTTTGGATGCAGACAAAGCTGATGAATGCAGGCATTCGTCCGCACAACAACGTCGTTGACATCACAAATTTTGTCCTGTTGGAATACGGACAGCCGCTTCATGCGTTTGATTATGACAGATTTGGCTCTAAGGAAGTGGTAGTAAGAAAAGCAGCTGAGAATGAAATGATCGTAACTCTTGATGATCAAGAACGTAAGCTGTCCGCCGATCACCTTGTCATTACAAACGGAACGAAAGCGCAGGCCGTTGCGGGTGTCATGGGAGGAGCAGAGTCAGAGGTTCAGGAAGATACGAAAACGATTTTGCTTGAGGCTGCGTATTTCAACGGGCAGACGGTTCGCAAGGCTTCCAAAGACCTTGGTTTGAGAAGTGAATCAAGCGTAAGATTTGAAAAAGGAATTGATCCGGCGCGCGTACGTCTTGCAGCAGAACGGGCTGCGCAGCTGATCCATCTGTATGCCGGCGGTGAGGTGCTTGCTGGAACAGTTGAGGAAGATCACCTGACAATCGAAGCAAATAACATTCACGTATCTGCTGATAAAGTGAGCAGCGTTCTAGGCCTGACGATCAGTAAAGAAGAACTGATTAGCATTTATAAACGTCTCGGTTTTACGGTCGGTGAAGCGGGTGAACTTCTCGTTGTGACTGTCCCATCACGCCGCGGCGACATTACAATAGAAGAGGATTTAATCGAAGAAGCGGCAAGACTGTACGGCTACGATAACATTCCGTCTACGCTTCCTGAGACAGCGGGAACTACAGGCGGATTAACGCCATACCAGGCAAAACGCCGTAAAGTCAGACGCTTCCTTGAAGGCGCAGGCTTATCACAAGCCATCACTTACTCACTGACAAACGAGAAGAAAGCGGCAGCGTTTGCGATTGAAAAATCACTGAATACTGTGCTTGCGCTTCCAATGAGTGAAGAAAGAAGCATTCTCAGACACAGTCTTGTTCCGAATCTGCTTGATTCTGTTTCTTACAACCTTGCGAGGCAGACTGACTCAGTTGCACTGTACGAAGTTGGCTCCGTTTTCCTGACGAAGGAAGAGGACACAAAACCTGTTGAAACAGAGCGCGTAGCAGGAGCTGTTACCGGATTATGGCGCAAACAGCTATGGCAGGGAGAAAAGAAACCAGTTGATTTCTTTGTTGTCAAAGGAATTGTAGAAGGGCTGTTAGACAAACTCAACGTCCTAGACAGCATTGAATTTGTACAGTCTGAACGCAAACAGCTGCATCCGGGCAGAACAGCGAACATTTTATTGAATGGTTCTCTGATCGGCTTCATCGGCCAAGTCCATCCTTCATTGGAAAAAGAACTGGATATAAAAGAAACATACGTATTTGAGCTCGATCTTCATGCGTTGCTCGCGGCAGAAACAGCCCCGCTTGTTTACACGGCGATTCCGAAATATCCGTCTGTGACACGTGATATCGCCCTTGTAACAGATAAAACCGTCACAAGCGGACAGCTCGAGAGCGTCATTAAAGAGGCTGGCGGAAAGCTTCTGAAAGAGGTAACCGTCTTTGACGTATACGAAGGCGAACATATGGAGGAAGGCAAGAAGTCAGTCGCTTTCTCACTCCAGTATGTCAACCCTGAACAAACACTGACTGAAGAAGAAGTGACAAAGGCGCACAGCAAAGTGCTGAAAGCGTTAGAAGACACATATCAAGCTGTTTTAAGAGGCTGATAAAAAAGCTTGCAGAGAAATCTGCAAGCTTTTTTCTATGAACGTTTTTTATCAGCAAGGCGCTGCGCTTTTTGCGTATTGGCGAAATGGAGTTTTGTAAAGGTTCTGAGTGCAGATGCCCCTTTTTTGAGGATCAGCTTGGCGGCCGCTTCATCGACGTGAGGACCGGCCCCTTTTGGAAGCGTCATTCCTGCCTCGCGTGATAGTTTATCCATTTCCATTAAAAACGAATATCTTGCAATGATTGAAGCAGCGGCGACAGCCAGGTGAATACCTTCAGCTTTTGTGCTAAAATAGGTCCGCTCCTTCACAATGTCTCTGCCCTTTAAATGATTGAAGTAGACGCCTGGCTCAGCGAATTGGTCAATCAAAATGGCTTCAGGCTTTACTCCATCCAATTTTCTTAATAAATGGGTGATCGCCTGATTGTGCAGCAAAGCTTTCATTTTCCCTTGGCTCATGCCTTTTTCCTGCATGCTGTTATACTTTTCATTTTTTAAAACCAGCAGGCTATATGGAATAGTTTTGATCAGGTTTCGGGCAATCTCGATGATTTGCGGATCTTTTAAATCTTTAGAATCCTTAACACCGAGTTCCTTCATTAAAGGAAGCATGGTTTTGTCGACGTACGCGCATACAACCGTCATTGGGCCAAAGTAATCTCCGGTTCCGACTTCGTCAGAACCGATAACAGACATTCCGGCGATATCTGCCGGAGGGGCATAGCGGGGATCAGCCGGCTTTTTGGCCATTTTCTTCTTTTCCGGCTCTGCTGTTCCCCAGCGCGCGGATTCTGCCGCTGCGTTTTTGCCTTGAAACAAGACCTTGCCTGATTTATATGCTGTAATGGTACAGCCGGGCGGTTTCGCCTGAAAAACGGCTCCCTGCGGAACAGAGGCTGTAAGCGAACCGCTGTATGTCATTTTCATTTGGTCAATAGCAGACAACGATACTTTTATCACTGAATGGGACACGTAATAATCTCCTTTTTTTACACTTTTCGCTGTATATACCAGTGTATCATAACAGCGGGAGGCTCGTCTTTCCATTCATTTAATAAACGTGTTATGATAAGAACTAGGATTCTCGCGGAATGGAGGAGAAACGTTGTCTGACGGCAAAAAAACAAAAACAACCGTTGACATTTACGGCCAGCACTTCACGATTGTCGGTGAAGAAAGCAGAGCCCATATGAGGTATGTCGCCGGAATTGTTGATGATAAAATGAGAGAAATCAATGAAAAAAATCCATACCTTGATATAAATAAACTTGCAGTGCTGACAGCGGTAAATGTGGTGCACGATTATGTCAAATTACAAGAGAAATGTGAAAAACTGGAGCGTCAGCTTAAAGAAAAGGATTGAACAACTATGCTAGATATCATCATCTTAATCTTGCTCCTGATGGGGACTTTACTGGGGTTAAAACGCGGTTTTATCCTGCAGTTTATCCGCTTGACGAGCTTTATTTTATCAATTGCCTTTGCGGCTTTATTCTATAAAAACGTGGCACCGCATTTACATTGGATTCCCGCACCCGATTTTTCAGCGGGACAGCCGGCTCTTTCTTTTTTTACGGGGAATTTGGAAGCAGCGTACTATAATGCGATTGCGTTTATCGTTTTATTTATCATTGCTAAAATCTTACTGAGAATCATCGGCTCGTTCTTGAGTATTGTCGCCGGCATTCCGGTGATCAAACAAATCAACCAATTGCTGGGCGCCGTTCTCGGTTTTCTAGAAGTCTATTTATTTACATTTGTGCTGCTGTATGTCGCATCCGTTCTGCCGGTAGATGCACTGCAGCAAATGATGGGGCAATCGTCCCTCGCAAATGTGATCATTAACCATACACCATACTTGTCAGGGCTCCTACAAGAGCTGTGGACACAGTACGGGGCATAAAAAAACTTCTCTTGTCCGGAGAAGTTTTTTTCAAGTATGATGGAAACATATGTGAACGTCTGGGGGTTATGATATGCATAAAAAAGATATTATCCGGCTGCTTGAAACCATTGCAGTCTATATGGAACTAAAAGGGGACAACCCGTTTAAAGTATCCGCCTTCCGAAAAGCGGCGGCAGCCCTGGAACAGGACGACCGAAGCTTATCAGAAATGGACGATATGATGTCGCTGTCCGGCATTGGAAAAGGAACGTACAGCGTCATTAAAGAGTATATAGATGAAGGAAAGTCAAGCACGCTCGAATCGCTTCAGAAAGAAGTGCCGGAAGGACTCGTGCCTTTATTGAAGCTGCCGGGGCTCGGCGGCAAAAAAATCGCAAAGCTGTATAAAGAGCTCGGCGTACACGATGCAGAATCTCTAAAGGAAGCCTGTGAACAGCAAAAGGTGCAAGGTCTTGCGGGCTTTGGCAAAAAATCGGAAGAAAAAATATTACAGGCGCTCGGGGAAGCCGGAAAACAGCCTGAACGGTTCCCGATCGGCTACGCCCTCCGGATCGCGCGGGAAATTGAGGAGCATCTTTCTCAATTTACGCATATCATCAAATTTTCTCGTGCCGGAAGTCTCCGCAGAGCGCGGGAAACGGTGAAGGATCTGGATTATATCATTGCTACAGATCATCCGGCTGAAGTAAGAGAGCAGCTTCTTGAGCTGCCAAACATCAAAAGCGTGATCGCAAGCGGAGATACGAAGGTGTCCGTCATCCTTTCCTTTGAATATGAAACAAGCGTCGATTTCCGTCTTGTGACGGAAGAGCAGTTTCCGACAACACTCCATCATTTTACGGGATCAAAGGATCACAATATTAAGATGCGCCAAATCGCCAAAGAACGCGGCGAGCGGATCAGTGAATACGGCGTTGAGACAGTTGAAACCGGAGAGATCAAAACATTTCCGAGTGAACGTGAATTTTATGCGCACTTCGGCCTGCCGCTGATTCCGCCGGAAATTCGTGAAAGCGGACAGGAAGTGGAAACCTACAGCGACAGCATTGAACTGATAGAGCTCGGGCAAATCAAAGGTGATCTCCACATGCACTCAACGTGGAGCGATGGTGCATTTTCGATCAGAGAGATGGCTGAAGCCTGCATCAAAAAAGGCTATCAATACATGGCGATCACCGATCACTCACAATATTTAAAGGTCGCCAACGGCCTTACTGCAGAAAGACTTAAGCAGCAGGCAAAAGAAATTGATGCGCTGAATGCAGAGTTTGAAAACTTCCGTATTTTGAAAGGCGTTGAGATGGATATCCTGCCTGACGGTACGCTCGATTATGATGACGATGTGCTTGCGGAAATGGATATCGTTATTGCATCGATTCATTCCAGTTTTAATCAGCCGGAACACGTGATTATGAAACGGCTTGAGACGGCACTGACAAACAAGCATGTTGACATTATCGCACACCCGACCGGGCGCCTTATCGGCAGACGGGCCGGTTACGAAATCGATATTGATCAGCTGATTGAGCTTGCGAGGAAAACAAATACGGCGCTTGAACTCAACGCCAACCCTGCGCGCCTTGATCTACGCACAGAGCATTTAATGAAAGCAAACGAACAAGGGGTTACATTGGTGATTAATACTGATGCCCATAATATTGAGATGTTAGACGATATGAAAACTGGCGTTACTGCCGCGCGCAAAGGATGGACGGAAACGAAAAACGTTCTGAATGCCCGGTCGCTTAAAGACGTAGAGGCATTTCTGAAGCGCAACGATTAAGTAAGGAGGCTCACACAATCGTGCAGCAAAAAGTATTATCAGCTCTTGAATTTCATAAAGTGAAAGAACAGGTTATTGGGCATGCCGCTTCATCGCTCGGAAAAGAAATGCTTCTCGAGCTTAAGCCTTCTGCTTCTATAGACGAAATCAAAAAACAGCTGGATGAAGTAGACGAAGCTTCTGACATTATCCGGCTGAGAGGCCAAGCGCCATTTGGCGGCCTTGTAGATATCAGAGGAGCGTTAAGACGGGCGGAAATCGGCAGCGTTCTCAGTCCTTCTGAATTCACTGAAATCTCAGGCCTGCTTTATGCAGTTAAACAAATGAAACATTTTATCACCCAAATGGCTGAAGACGGTGTCGACATTCCGCTGATCCATCAGCATGCTGAACAGCTTATCACGCTGTCCGATTTAGAGCGGGACATTAATTCCTGCATTGATGATCACGGAGAAGTGCTTGATCATGCATCGGAAACATTAAGAGGAATCCGCACACAGCTCAGAACACTCGAATCAAGAGTCAGAGACCGGTTAGAGTCGATGCTGCGTTCCTCTTCCGCTTCGAAAATGCTGTCTGATACGATTGTTACGATTCGGAATGACCGCTTTGTGATCCCGGTCAAACAGGAGTACAGATCCAGCTATGGAGGAATTGTGCACGACACCTCATCCTCTGGTGCGACACTATTCATTGAACCGCAGGCGATTGTAGATATGAACAATTCCCTTCAGCAGGCGAAAGTGAAAGAAAAGCAAGAAATTGAACGGATTTTGCGTGTGCTGACAGAGAAAACGGCAGAGTATACAGAGGAGCTATTTCTAGATTTGCAAGTGCTGCAGACGCTTGACTTTATTTTTGCAAAAGCTAGATATGCAAAAGCGGTTAAAGCGACAAAACCGATTATGAACGACACCGGCTTTATCCGTTTGAAAAAAGCCCGCCATCCATTGCTTCCGCCTGATCAGGTTGTTGCCAATGACATCGAGCTTGGCCGCGATTTTTCAACCATTGTCATCACAGGGCCAAACACCGGGGGGAAAACAGTCACCCTTAAAACGTTAGGCCTGCTAACCTTAATGGCGCAGTCAGGTCTTCATATCCCGGCAGATGAAGGGTCAGAAGCGGCAGTATTTGAGCACGTATTCGCTGATATCGGTGATGAACAGTCGATTGAGCAAAGTTTAAGTACGTTCTCATCCCATATGGTGAATATTGTCGGCATTTTAGAACAGGTCAATGAAAACAGCCTTGTGCTTTTCGATGAACTTGGTGCAGGGACAGATCCGCAGGAGGGGGCGGCCCTCGCCATGAGCATCTTGGATGACGTGCATCGCACCAATGCACGAGTGTTAGCTACGACGCATTATCCGGAATTGAAGGCGTACGGCTATAACAGAGAAGGCGTCATGAATGCCAGCGTTGAATTTGACATCGAAACGCTGTCACCGACCTATAAACTTTTAATTGGTGTGCCGGGTCGAAGCAATGCTTTCGAAATTTCAAAACGCCTCGGGCTTCCGGACCATATCATCGGGCAGGCGAAGTCAGAAATGACGGCCGAGCATAACGAAGTCGATACGATGATTGCGTCGCTGGAACAAAGCAAAAAACGTGCGGAAGAAGAGCTTTCTGAGACAGAATCAATCAGAAAAGAAGCGGAAAAACTGCATAAAGAGCTGCAGCAGCAAATCATCGAGCTTAACAGCAAAAAAGACAAAATGCTTGAAGAGGCAGAACAGCAGGCTGCTGAAAAAGTAAAAGCGGCAATGAAAGAAGCCGAGGACATAATTCATGAATTGCGCACCATAAAAGAAGAACACAAATCCTTCAAGGATCACGAGCTGATTAACGCGAAGAAACGGTTAGAAGGCGCTATGCCGGCTTTTGAAAAGTCCAAGAAACCGGAAAAACCGAAAGCGCAAAAACGCGACTTTAAGCCTGGCGACGAGGTGAAAGTCCTCACTTTCGGGCAAAAAGGAACATTGCTCGAAAAAACAGGCGGCAATGAATGGAATGTTCAAATCGGTATTTTAAAGATGAAAGTAAAAGAAAAAGATCTGGAGTTTATCAAATCAGCTCCGGAGCAAAAAAAAGAAAAAATCATTACAGCGGTCAAGGGAAAGGACTATCACGTATCGCTTGAACTTGATCTCCGCGGCGAACGCTATGAAAATGCCCTCAGCCGGGTTGAAAAATACTTGGATGATGCGGTGTTAGCCGGATATCCAAGAGTGTCAATCATCCACGGAAAAGGAACCGGCGCTTTAAGAAAAGGCGTACAGGATCTTCTGAAAAACCACCGCAGCGTCAAAAGTTCCCGTTTCGGTGAAGCAGGTGAGGGAGGATCAGGCGTTACGGTTGTTGAACTAAAATAAAAGGGAGTATGGCCATGAGTGATTTTTGGGAAAACGAGCTTGTGGAAATCGCGGCATATTACAGTGTCGCGGTTCTCTGCCTCGTCCTCTTTTTGACTGTGTTTGAGCTGGTGACGGCTTATAAAAACTGGGAAGAGATTCAAAAAGGAAATCTTGCGGTGGCAATGGCGACCGGCGGAAAAATTTTGGGAATCGCAAACGTATTTCAGCATTCCATCTCCCAGCATAATTCGCTGCTGCAAATGATCGGCTGGGGCGTTTACGGGTTTGTTATGCTTCTGATCAGCTACTTTATTTTTGAGTTTTTGACTCCGCGGTTTAAAATTGATCAGGAAATCGAAAATGATAACCGGGCTGTCGGCTTTATTTCATTTGTCATTTCTGTCGGGCTTTCATTTGTGGTGGCAGCCGGAATATAAGGGGACGGAGAATAGATGGAAAAGCTTGCGAAAATACTGCTCGCCGCGGCGGGAATCTTTTTGTTAATTGGTCTTATATATCTGTTCATATTATGAGAAAAAGAAAGATTTACCTTTCTTTTTCTTTTTTTTGCCGTCCATCTGCTATAATGATAAGGTGGATCTCTAAAATCGAAAGGGGAGGTTTTATGCAGTCTCAAAAGCCGTGGCTTGCCGAGTATCCCAACGATATCCCGCATGAGCTTCCGTTGCCGAATAAAACCCTGCAATCCATCCTGACAGACTCCGCCGCACGATTCCCTGATAAAACCGCAATATCGTTTTATGGAAAAAAACTCACCTTTCATGACATTCTGACGGATGCTCTTAAACTTGCAGCTTTTTTGCAGGTCAATGGCCTGCAAAAAGGAGACAGAGTGGCTGTTATGCTGCCCAATTGCCCGCAAACAGTGATTTCTTATTATGGCGTCTTGTTTGCCGGTGGCATCGTGGTGCAGACGAATCCGCTTTATACCGAGCATGAGCTTGAATACCAGCTTAGAGATGCTCAGGTAAGTGTAATCATCACCTTAGATTTGCTTTTCCCGAAGGCAATAAAAATGAAAACGTTATCAATAGTCGACCAGATTTTGATAACCAGCGTAAAAGACTATTTGCCTTTTCCGAAGAATATTCTTTACCCGCTGACGCAAAAACAAAAAGTGCATATCGACTTTGACAAAACAGCTAACATTCACACGTTCGCTTCCAGTATGAAGCAGGAAAAAACTGAACTCCTGACAATCCCGAAGATCGATCCTGAGCATGATATCGCTGTCCTCCAGTATACCGGAGGAACAACCGGAGCTCCAAAAGGGGTCATGCTCACGCACCAAAATATTTTGGCAAATACTGAAATGTGCGCCGCTTGGATGTATGACGTGAAAGAAGGCGCTGAAAAAGTGCTGGGCATCGTCCCGTTTTTTCATGTCTACGGACTGACGGCAGTCATGAACTATTCGATTAAACTAGGCTTCGAAATGATTCTTCTTCCTAAGTTTGATCCGCTCGAAACACTTAAAATCATCGACAAACACAAACCGACGCTCTTTCCTGGCGCACCGACAATTTACATTGGCCTTTTGCATCACCCCGAATTGCAGCATTATGATCTGTCATCCATTAAAAGCTGTCTTAGCGGATCAGCCGCGCTCCCCGTGGAGGTAAAGCAGAAATTTGAAAAGGTGACTGGCGGAAAGCTTGTGGAAGGCTATGGTTTGTCTGAGGCATCCCCAGTGACGCACGCCAACTTTATCTGGGGAAAAAACAAGCCGGGCAGTATCGGCTGTCCTTGGCCGAGTACGGACGCTGCGATCTATTCTGAAGAGACGGGTGAGCTTGCCGCTCCGTATGAGCATGGAGAAATCATTGTAAAAGGTCCGCAAGTCATGAAAGGATACTGGAATAAACCAGAGGAAACCGCCGCAGTGCTGAGAGATGGCTGGCTGTTCACCGGGGACATGGGCTATATGGATGAAGAAGGCTTTTTCTATATTGCTGACAGGAAGAAGGATATCATCATTGCCGGCGGTTACAATATTTACCCGCGTGAGGTAGAAGAAGCGCTTTATGAACATGAAGCCATCCAAGAAATTGTTGTCGCAGGCGTTCCCGATTCCTACAGGGGAGAAACAGTAAAAGCATTTGTCGTATTAAAGAAAGGCGCAAAAGCCGATGCAGAAGAACTGGATGCCTTTGCGAGATCTCGACTAGCTCCCTATAAGGTGCCCAAAGCCTATGAGTTCAGAAAAGAGCTGCCGAAAACGGCGGTGGGAAAAATTTTAAGAAGGCGTTTACTTGAAGAAGAAACCGAAAATCATCATATCAAATAAAAAAAGAGAACGTCCATGAATAAACTTGACAAACCTGAAAATCCTTCTTATCATAAAATTATGAATGAATAGTCATTCATTTCTATAGGAAGGAACGATGAACATTGAAGCAAAAACGGCCAAAGTATATGCAGATTATTGATGCAGCAGTAGAAGTCATTGCAGAAAACGGCTACCACCAGTCACAGGTATCCAAAATTGCCAAACAAGCCGGAGTAGCGGACGGCACCATCTATCTCTATTTTAAAAACAAAGAAGATATTTTAATTTCTCTATTCAAAGAAAAAATGGGTCAATTTATTGAGCGGATGGAAGAGGACATTAAAGAAAAAGCAACAGCGAAAGAGAAATTGGCGCTTGTGATTTCAAAGCATTTTTCCCTTTTAGCGGGTGACCATAATCTCGCAATTGTCACGCAGCTTGAGCTCCGCCAATCCAACTTGGAGCTGCGCCAAAAAATCAACGAAATATTAAAAGGCTACTTAAATATTTTGGATGGCATTTTGACGGAAGGCATACAATCAGGCGAATTAAAAGAAGGCCTCGACGTCCGCCTCGCCCGGCAGATGATTTTTGGAACGATTGACGAAACCGTGACAACATGGGTGATGAATGACCAAAAGTACGATCTTGCTGCGCTTTCAGACAGCGTTTTAGAATTATTGGTGTCCGGAATTCATAATAAGTAAAGGAGTTCTGTCCTATGAATGCAATATCACTGGCAGTTGATCAATTTGTGGCAGTTTTGACGATTCACAATCCGCCGGCAAATGCGCTTTCCAGCCGGATATTAGAAGAGCTGTCTTCCTGTCTTGATCAATGTGAGACAGATGCAGGCGTACGAAGCATTATCATTCACGGCGAGGGAAGATTTTTCTCAGCCGGCGCTGATATTAAAGAATTTACATCGCTTAAAGGCAATGAGGATTCCTCATTGCTCGCTGAGCGCGGCCAGCAGTTAATGGAGAGAATCGAAAGCTTTCCAAAACCGATTATCGCAGCGATTCACGGCGCTGCTCTCGGAGGCGGGCTGGAGCTTGCGATGGCCTGTCATATCAGAATTGCAACAGTAGATGCTAAGCTGGGGCTCCCGGAGCTTAATCTCGGTATCATTCCAGGTTTTGCGGGGACACAGCGCCTTCCGAGATATGTCGGTACAGCCAAAGCATTAGAGCTCATCGGATCAGGAGAACCGATATCCGGAAAAGAAGCGCTTGATCTCGGACTTGTCTCAATTGGAGCGAAAGATGAGGCAGAAGTGATTGAAAAAGCAAAAGCACTTGCCGCTAAGTTTGCAGAGAAAAGCCCGCAAACGCTGGCATCTTTGCTTGAACTTTTCTATTCCAACAAGGTGTATTCCTATGAAGGCAGCTTAAAGCTTGAAGCAAAGCGATTTGGGGAAGCATTTGAGTCAGAGGACGCCAAGGAAGGCATCCAGGCATTTCTCGAAAAAAGAAAGCCTCAGTTCAAAGGCGAATAAAAGGGGATATGATCATGAATCTATTTGTACTGATGAAACGGACGTTTGACACAGAAGAAAAAATCGTCATTGAAACAGGAAAGATTCAGGATGACGGAGCGGAATGGATCATTAATCCATATGATGAGTACGCGATAGAAGAAGCCATCCAGCTGAAGGAAAAGCATGGCGGCACGATCACCGCCGTCACGGTCGGCGGTGAAGAAGCGGAGAAAGAATTGCGTACGGCGCTTGCCATGGGTTGTGACCAAGCTGTTTTAATCAACATAGAAGATGATCTTGAAGAACCCGACCAATATTCCATTTCTCAAGTTTTATACCACTATATGAAGGATCAGGAGTTTGATTTGATTCTCGGCGGAAATGTTGCCATTGACGGAGGATCAGGACAAGTGGCGCCTCGGCTTGCCGAGCTACTGGACATTCCGTGTATCACTACGATCACCAAACTCGAAATCAACGGCACTGATGCAGAAGCAGAAAGGGACGTCGAAGGGGATGTTGAAAAAATCAAAACGACGCTCCCATTGCTTGTCACAGCTCAGCAGGGCTTAAACGAGCCGCGCTATCCATCGCTTCCGGGAATTATGAAGGCTAAGAAAAAGCCGCTTGAAGAGCTTGAACTTGATGATCTTGACCTGGACGAAGAGGATGCTGAACCAAAGCTGAAAACCATTGAACGTTTTCTGCCGCCGAAAAAAGAAGCCGGGAAGCTTCTCCAAGGTGAGCCTGCTGAACAGGCAAAAGAGCTTGTTTCATTGCTCCGCAGCGAAGCTAAAGTCATTTAAAGCTTGGACATTCAAAGAAACAGGGGGATGTTAGAATGGGAAAAAAAGTGATCGTGCTTGGAGAAATACGCGATGAAGAATTGCGGAATGTCACCTTTGAAGCAATAGCTGCAGGAAGAACCATTTCAGGAGATGGGGAAGTCATCGGTGTTCTCATCGGTGAAAATGTACAAAGCATTGCACAAGAGCTTATTCATTACGGAGCAGATAAAGTTCTTACCGCTGAGGACCCGAAGCTGAAAACATACACGGCAGACGGGTACAGCCAGGTCATGAGAGGTGTTATCGAGCAAGAAAATCCTGATTCAGTCATCTTCGGGCATACGGCAATGGGCAAGGATCTTTCACCGAAGCTTGCTGCCCGGCTGCAAACAGGCTTAATTTCTGATGCTATAGATGTAAGCGTTACCGGAGGAAATGTTGTGTTCACACGGCCGATTTACTCGGGGAAAGCTTTTGAACGTGTCATTTCAACCGATCCGATGATCTTTGCAACAATTCGCCCCAATAACATTCAAGCTTCAGAAAAAGACACCAGCAGGTCGGGGAGCATCGAAAGCATTGATGTTTCTCTTACTGACCTCCGCACTGTTATCCAAGAGGTCGTCAAAAAAACGGCGGACGGTGTTGATCTCTCCGAAGCGAAAATTATCGTTGCGGGCGGCCGAGGAGTCAAAAGCATGGAAGGATTTCAGCCGCTGCAGGAGCTTGCAGAGGTGCTAGGGGCCGCAGTCGGGGCTTCTCGCGGGGCATGTGACGCTGATTATTGCGATTATGCTCTCCAAATCGGGCAGACCGGGAAAGTCGTCACTCCGGATTTGTACATTGCATGCGGCATTTCCGGCGCCATCCAGCATTTGGCCGGCATGTCAAACAGCAAGGTGATCGTCGCCATCAATAAAGACCCCGAAGCCGATATCTTTAAAATAGCGGATTACGGCATCGTCGGTGATTTATTTGAAGTTGTCCCGTTATTAACTGAGGAATTCAAACAATTGAATATACACTCATAAAGGAAATCCCGGACTTTAAAAGTTCGGGATTTTTTCATATTTATAAATACATACGTACAAATATAAAAACAATAGAAAATGACGTTGACATGTACGAACATATATAATATGGTTACTTTAAAAGCGCTTACATTCATGCTGACTCCTCAGGCAAAAGACAGATCACATATTTGACTGTGGTGCTTTTCATATCCGTATGAAAGGAATGATCAGAGGCATGTCTGAACATCAAGCAGTGATTCAAACAGATATCGTAAAAGGAACCATTAACAAAAATATATACGGTCATTTTGCCGAGCATTTAGGAAGAGGGATTTATGAGGGGATCTGGGTCGGAACGGACTCAGACATCCCCAATATCAACGGGATACGAAAGGACGTGCTGGAGGCGCTCAAACAGCTGCACATTCCTGTCCTCAGGTGGCCGGGCGGGTGTTTTGCGGACGAATACCATTGGGCAAACGGTGTCGGTGACCGTAAGACAATGCTGAACACTCACTGGGGCGGTACAATTGAATCAAATGAATTCGGAACGCATGAATTTATGATGCTTTGCGAGCTGCTTGAATGCGAGCCATATATTTGCGGCAATGTCGGAAGCGGAACCGTTCAGGAAATGGCGGAGTGGATTGAGTATATGACATTTGAAGAAGGCACGCCGATGTCAGACTGGAGAAAGCAAAATGGAAGAGAAGAACCTTGGAAGCTGAAATATTTCGGCGTGGGCAATGAAAACTGGGGCTGCGGCGGCAACATGCATCCCGAATACTACGCAGATCTGTACCGGCGTTTTCAGACTTATGTCCGCAATTACAGCGGGAATGACATTTATAAAATTGCAGGCGGCGCAAATGTGGATGATTTTAATTGGACGGACGTGCTTATGAAAAAAGCCGCTGGCCTGATGGACGGGTTGAGTCTTCATTATTACACGATTCCGGGGGATTTCTGGAAGGGCAAAGGATCAGCCACAGAATTCACGGAAGATGAATGGTTTATTACGATGAAAAAAGCCAAATACATCGATGAATTGATTCAAAAACACGGCACGATTATGGACCGGTACGATCCGGAGCAGCGGGTCGGGCTGATTATTGATGAATGGGGCACGTGGTTTGATCCCGAGCCAGGCACGAATCCCGGTTTCTTATATCAGCAAAACACCATTCGTGATGCACTGGTGGCGGCTTCTCATTTCCACATTTTCCATCAACATTGCCGCCGAGTGCAAATGGCCAACATCGCCCAAACAGTAAACGTTCTGCAAGCGATGATTTTGACTGAGGGAGAGCGGATGCTTTTGACACCGACGTACCATGTATTCAATATGTTTAAGGTGCATCAGGACGCTTCTCTTTTAGCCACAGAGACAATGTCTGCCGACTATGAATGGAACGGTGAAACGCTTCCGCAAATCAGCATTTCAGCGTCGAAACAAGCTGAAGGCGATATCAATATCACAATTTGCAACATCGATCACCAAAACAAAGCGGAGGCGGAAATCGAGCTGAGGGGTCTACACAAGGCAGCGGACCATTCCGGAGTCATTCTTACGGCAGAAAAAATGAATGCGCATAACACGTTTGACGATCCTCATCATGTCAAACCGGAATCCTTCAGACAATACACGCTCAGCAAAAACAAACTGAAAGTAAAACTCCCGCCAATGTCAGTCGTCTTACTTACGCTGCGTGCTGATTCTTAATCGCGCAAGAGCGCCGGAGCTTCATGCCGGCGCTCTTTTTCAGGTTTTAAAACAGCTCCGGCAGGGCATGGTAAAGTACATGACAGTGAAGAGGAGATGTGATCTTATGCTTCGTACCATTTTAATGATTATTGGGGCAATTGTAGTGATCGGGGCCATTATCAGATTTGTGTTTTAAAAAAGAGCATATCCCATTCAACCATATAAAAATGAGTAAACCGGCTGTGATCAGGAAAAAATAATTTGTAAGCATTAAAATAGCGTGAACGAATGGGAGATGCTATACTAAAAATCATCATTTCACATTGGAGGAATTCAATAATGGCTATCGTAAAAGCAACTGATCAATCTTTCTCAGCTGAAACAAGCGAAGGCGTCGTACTGGCAGACTTCTGGGCTCCTTGGTGCGGACCTTGTAAAATGATTGCACCTGTTCTTGAAGAATTGGATCAAGAAATGGGAGACAAACTGAAAATCGTAAAAATCGATGTAGACGAAAACCAAGAAACTGCCGGAAAATACGGCGTTATGAGCATCCCGACTCTTCTTGTGTTAAAAGACGGCGAAGTAGTTGAAACTTCAGTCGGCTTCAAACCAAAAGAAGCGCTTCAAGAGCTTGTAAACAAACATCTTTAATTTTCCGCTGCTTACATGCCAGAGCGATTCCGATTGAGGGATCGCTTTTTTTATTCGCCAATTGTGAACCATAGAGAAAAACAAACGTTCGTGTTAAACTGGAAATAAAGGATTAAACATAAGGAAGGGTAACATATGAACAAACAACTGAAAGAAAAACTCGCCCTCCTTCCTGATCAACCGGGTTGTTATCTCATGAAGGACCGGCAGCAGACTGTGATCTACGTAGGGAAAGCAAAAGTGCTGAAAAACAGAGTGCGCTCCTACTTCACCGGTTCTCACGACGCGAAAACCCAAAGGCTTGTGACGGAAATCGAGGATTTTGAATATATCGTGACGTCCTCCAATCTTGAAGCGCTTATTTTAGAAATGAATCTGATCAAAAAGCATGATCCGAAATACAACGTCATGCTCAAAGACGACAAAACCTATCCTTTCATAAAACTCACCCATGAACGCCACCCAAGGCTGATTGTCACCCGCAATGTCAAAAAAGACAAAGGGCGCTATTTCGGGCCGTATCCGAATGTACAGGCAGCAAGGGAAACAAAAAAACTGCTCGACCGTCTGTATCCTCTCAGAAAATGCTCCAAGCTCCCGGACAGAGTGTGCCTTTACTATCATCTGGGCCAATGCCTCGCTCCGTGCGTAAAGGATATTTCCGAAGAGACGAACAGAGAGCTGGTTGAAAGCATTACACGTTTCTTAAGGGGCGGCTATAATGAGGTCAAAAAAGAGCTTGAAGAGAAAATGCATGAAGCTGCTGAGAATCTTGAGTTTGAACGAGCAAAAGAGCTTCGTGACCAAATTGCCCATATTGAATCAACGATGGAAAAACAAAAAATGACGATGAACGATCTAGTCGACCGTGATGTATTCGCGTACGCGTACGATAAGGGCTGGATGTGCGTGCAGGTCTTTTTCATCCGCCAAGGGAAGCTCATTGAACGCGATGTCAGCATGTTCCCGCTTTATCAGGAAGCAGATGAAGAGTTCCTCACGTTCATCGGGCAGTTTTATTCAAAAAACAACCACTTCCTTCCGAAGGAGATTTTAGTTCCGGACAGCGTAGATCAATCCATGATCGAGCAGCTGCTGGAAACAAACGTTCACCAGCCGAAGAAAGGCCCGAAAAAAGAACTGCTCATGCTTGCCCATAAAAATGCGAAAATCGCATTGAAAGAAAAATTCTCTTTAATCGAACGCGACGAGGAGCGTTCAATCGGGGCTGTGCAGAAACTAGGTGAGGCATTAAATATTTATACGCCGCACAGAATTGAAGCGTTTGATAACTCAAACATACAGGGGACAAACCCAGTTTCCGCGATGATTGTGTTTATCGACGGCAAACCATACAAAAAGGAATACCGCAAATATAAAATCAAAACCGTTACAGGGCCGGATGATTACGGTTCTATGAGAGAGGTTGTCAGAAGACGCTATACGAGAGTGCTTCGTGAGAATCTGCCGCTGCCCGATCTGATCATCATTGACGGAGGAAAAGGGCAGATCAACGCAGCAAGGGATGTCATTGAAAATGAACTCGGCTTGGATATCCCGATCGCCGGTTTAGCGAAAGATGAAAAACACAGAACCTCAAATTTACTGATCGGTGATCCGCTGGAGGTGGTGTATCTGGAACGAAACAGCCAGGAATTTTACCTCCTGCAGCGCATTCAGGACGAGGTGCACCGTTTTGCAATCAGTTTTCACAGGCAAATCCGCGGAAAAAGCGCGTTTCAATCCGTTTTAGACGACATCCCGGGTATCGGAGAGAAAAGAAAGAAAATGCTGTTAAAGCATTTCGGTTCCGTTAAAAAAATGAAGGAAGCAAGCCTTGAGGACATCAAAAAAGCCGGTGTTCCCACAGCGGCGGCTCAGCTCCTTTACGACAAATTGCAAAAATAATGTTGTCCTTTTAAATAAGATCTGATAAAATGTGAACTAATTTCATAGTTAGATCGTGTTATATGGTGAAGATAGAGGTGCGAACTTCAAGAGTATGCCTTTGGAGAAAGATGGATTCTGTGAAAAAGGCTGAAAGGGGAGCGTCGCCGAAGCAAATAAAACCCCATCGGTATTATTTGCTGGCCGTGCATTGAATAAATGTAAGGCTGTCAAGAAATCATTTTCTTGGAGGGCTATCTCGTTGTTCATAATCATTTATGATGATTAATTGATAAGCAATGAGAGTATTCCTCTCATTGCTTTTTTTATTGTGGACAAAGCGCTCTTTCTCCTCACCCGCACGAACCAAAATGTAAAGGGTGGTAATACATGGGTCTTATTGTACAAAAATTCGGAGGCACTTCCGTCGGCTCAGTCGAAAAAATTCAAAATGCGGCAAACCGCGCAATTGCAGAAAAACAGAAAGGCCATCAAGTCGTTGTCGTCGTTTCAGCAATGGGAAAATCCACTGACGAATTGGTCAGCCTTGCAAAAGCTATTTCTGACCAGCCGAGCAAACGCGAAATGGATATGCTGCTGGCGACAGGCGAGCAGGTCACGATTTCACTCCTTTCAATAGCATTGCAGGAAAAAGGCTATGACGCTGTGTCTTATACTGGCTGGCAGGCGGGAATCCGTACGGAGGCCATTCACGGAAACGCCAGAATTACAGATATCGACACATCGGTTTTAGCAGACCAGCTTGAAAAGGGAAAAATTGTCATTGTAGCAGGATTCCAAGGCATGACAGAGGATTGTGAAATTACGACATTGGGCCGGGGCGGTTCAGATACAACAGCAGTTGCTTTGGCTGCCGCTTTAAAAGCTGATAAATGTGACATATACACAGACGTGCCAGGCGTGTTTACAACCGATCCGCGCTATGTGAAATCAGCGAGAAAACTTGCGGGCATCTCATACGATGAAATGCTTGAGCTTGCCAATTTAGGCGCCGGCGTTCTTCATCCAAGAGCAGTTGAGTTCGCGAAAAATTACCAAGTGCCGTTAGAAGTGCGTTCAAGTACAGAAACCGAAGCGGGAACATTAATTGAGGAGGAATCATCCATGGAACAGAATTTAATTGTCAGAGGCATTGCATTTGAAGATCAAATCACAAGAGTAACCATTTACGGGCTGACTAGCGGCCTGACAACTTTGTCTACTATTTTTACGACACTTGCCAAAAGAAACATAAACGTGGATATCATTATCCAAACGCAGGCCGAGGACAAGACTGGAATTTCCTTCTCTGTCAAAACAGAAGATGCAGACCAAACCGTTGCAGTGCTTGAAGAGTATAAAGACGCGCTGGAATTTGAGAAAATCGAGACAGAAAGCAAATTGGCTAAAGTATCCATTGTTGGATCCGGCATGGTCTCAAATCCTGGTGTAGCGGCTGAAATGTTTGCTGTACTGGCGCAAAAAAACATTTTAATCAAAATGGTCAGCACATCTGAAATCAAAGTGTCAACAGTCGTAAGCGAAAATGACATGGTGAAAGCAGTCGAGTCGCTTCACGATGCATTTGAGCTTTCAAAACACCCTTCAGCTGTGTAATGACAATCAAAAAGGCGGGACTATGCAGTCACCGCCTTTTTGATTACACTGGGTCTTTCATATCCCATTTCACAGTCAGAACCACTTTATCGGCTCTCTTTTTCACTTGTTCATATGATTCGGCAATCTGATCATTCATCAATTGAATTTGTTCAGCGATAAAACCAGCCTCCAGCTGAAAGCAAGGTTCTTTCTGATGTTTAAGCCGGTTGGAAATGATCGGCCCTTCAAGTTCAAATTCAAGCTCCTGTTTTTTAGCGCTTACGTTGGTGAGGGTTCCCCAGCCCGCTTCTTCAAAGAAGGCCGGAAATTCCTCCCATGATTCAAGAGGAAACTTACGGGCGAGATGTTTTCCTGCCCAATACATCATGGAAGAGTAATCTTGGCCAAGCATATCTGGGAGAACGATCTCTCGTATTAGTTCGTAGGCATAGGCGTTCATTTCAATTTCTTTTAGGTTGTCAATAGATGCTTCAAATTTAGACTTCATATCTGTCTCCCCTCTCTCCTGCGTATATTATAGCTTAAACAGGGGGGAGGATTACAGAATGATCCTGTAATTCTTATGAAAAATTAAGCAAGAAATATATATTGATAAAATAAAATTTTTCAATCAACTAATCAATTCGGAAAATTATAATTTATGTACGCGTTTTCTTGACGCCCTTTTGAGGGAGGAGTAAAATGAAATTGTCAATAAATCTTAATAAAGTGCTTACAATTGAAAGAAGTGGGGGAAGAGATTTAGCACATTTCGCACTTATCAAACAGGGGGTAAAGTAATGTCTGGGAACAGAGAGTTTTATTTTCGAAGATTGCATTCCTTGCTTGGCGTCATACCGGTCGGCATCTTTCTTATTCAGCATTTAGTCGTCAACCAGTTTGCCGCAAGGGGCGCTGAAGCATTTAATAGCGCTGCTCATTTTATGGATAGTCTGCCTTTCAGGTATGCCTTGGAAATTTTTATTATCTTCTTACCATTAATTTATCATGCAGTTTATGGTGTGTACATAGCGTTTACTGCGAAAAATAACGCAGGCCAATACAGCTACATGAGAAACTGGCTATTCGTCCTGCAGCGTGTAACCGGTATCATCACCCTCATTTTCGTCAGCTGGCACGTGTGGGAAACCCGCATTGCCGCACAAATGGGCGCTGAGGTCAATTTCGACATGATGGCGAATATTTTGAGCTCTCCGGCTATGCTTGGTTTTTACATTGTCGGTGTTTTATCAACAATTTTCCACTTCTCGAACGGTTTATGGTCTTTCGCTGTTACATGGGGCATCACGGTAACGCCTCGTTCTCAAAGAATTTCGACATACGTTACGCTGATTATTTTTGTTGCACTGTCATACGTAGGCTTAAAAGCGATTTTTGCATTTGTTTAAGAGTACTAGATTACTAGAGGGAGAGGGGCTATCATGAGTCAATCAAGCATTATCGTAGTCGGCGGGGGTCTTGCCGGCCTCATGGCGACAATTAAAGCAGCGGAATCAGGAATGGCGGTTAAATTGTTTTCCATCGTTCCTGTCAAACGTTCTCATTCAGTTTGTGCGCAAGGCGGCATAAACGGAGCGGTCAATACAAAAGGGGAAGGTGACTCTCCGTGGGAACATTTTGATGACACGGTATACGGGGGAGACTTTCTTGCCAACCAGCCGCCAGTCAAGGCGATGTGTGAAGCGGCGCCTTCTATCATCCACTTATTAGACCGGATGGGCGTCATGTTTAACCGGACGCCTGAAGGCCTGCTTGATTTCCGCCGATTCGGGGGTACACAGCACCACAGAACTGCTTATGCTGGTGCGACGACGGGACAGCAGCTGCTTTACGCACTGGACGAGCAAGTGCGCAGATACGAAGTTGCGGGTCTGGTCACAAAATACGAAGGCTGGGAATTCCTTGGCGCTGTTTTAGATGATGACAGAACCTGCCGCGGAATTGTTGCACAAAACCTGACAAACATGCAAATTGAATCCTTCCGTTCAGACGCTGTCATTATGGCGACGGGGGGACCGGGGATCATTTTTGGAAAATCAACGAACTCCATGATTAATACAGGATCTGCTGCTTCAATCGTTTATCAGCAGGGAGCGTACTATGCAAACGGAGAATTCATTCAAATCCACCCGACAGCCATACCGGGCGATGACAAACTAAGACTGATGAGTGAATCAGCGCGTGGTGAAGGCGGTCGCGTGTGGACTTATAAAGACGGCAAACCGTGGTATTTCCTGGAGGAAAAATATCCGGCATACGGAAACCTGGTGCCGCGTGATATTGCGACACGCGAAATATTTGATGTGTGTGTGAACCAGAAGCTCGGCATTAACGGTGAAAACATGGTCTATCTCGATCTGTCTCATAAAGATCCGAAAGAGCTTGATATTAAGCTAGGCGGCATCATTGAGATTTATGAGAAATTCATGGGAGACGACCCGCGTAAGCTTCCAATGAAAATCTTCCCTGCGGTCCATTATTCTATGGGCGGTTTATGGGTGGATTACGATCAAATGACAAACATCCCTGGACTGTTTGCGGCTGGGGAATGTGATTATTCTATGCACGGCGGCAACCGCTTGGGAGCAAACTCCTTGCTGTCTGCGATTTACGGAGGCATGGTGGCCGGTCCGAATGCGGTGAAATATGTAAACGGCTTAGAATCTTCAGCGGAAGACATGTCTTCATCTTTATTCGACGCTCACGTTAAGAAAGAAGAAGAAAAATGGGCTGACATTATGAGTATGGACGGAACCGAAAATGCCTATGTTCTTCACAAAGAGCTCGGTGAGTGGATGACGGCGAACGTAACGGTTGTCCGCCATAATGACAAGCTTTTGAAAACGGATGACAAAATTCAGGAGTTAATGGAGCGCTTCAAAAAGATCAACATCAATGACACGACAAAATGGAGCAACCAGGGAGCGATGTTCACACGCCAGTTCTCAAACATGCTTCAGCTTGCTAGGGTGATTACCCTTGGCGCATACAACCGTAATGAAAGCCGGGGCGCCCATTACAAACCGGATTATCCTGAACGTAATGATGATGAATGGCTCAAAACAACAATGGCTAAACATGTAAGCCCGTATGAAGCGCCGGAATTTGAGTATCAGGATGTCGATGTATCACTGATAACGCCTCGGAAACGGGATTACTCGAAGAAGAAGGTGGCGAAATAATCATGAGTGAACAAAAAACCATACGATTTATTATCACACGTCAAGATACAGCCGACAGCACGCCTTACGATGAAGAATTTGAGATTCCATACCGCCCGAATCTGAACGTCATTTCCGCTCTGATGGAAATCCGCCGGAATCCGGTTAATGTCAAAGGTGAGAAGACAACCCCTGTCACATGGGATATGAACTGTCTTGAGGAAGTATGCGGCGCATGTTCAATGGTCATAAACGGAAAACCCCGCCAATCTTGCACGGCGCTTATCGACCAGCTTGAACAGCCGATCCGTTTAAAACCAATGAAAACATTCCCAGTCGTTCGTGATTTGCAGGTTGATCGCAGCAGAATGTTTGATTCATTGAAAAAAGTTAAAGCATGGATACCGATTGACGGTACGTACGATTTAGGACCAGGGCCGAGAATGCCAGAAAAACGCCGTCAATGGGCATATGAATTATCAAAATGCATGACATGCGGCGTCTGCCTCGAAGCTTGCCCGAATGTGAACAGCAAATCGAAGTTCATGGGGCCTGCACCGATGTCGCAAGTCCGCCTGTTTAACGCGCATCCGACAGGCGCTATGAATAAATCTGAACGATTAGAAGCATTAATGGATGAAGGCGGCCTTCAAGATTGCGGTAACTCGCAAAACTGTGTTCAATCCTGTCCGAAGGGGATTCCGCTTACCACTTCGATTGCAGCCTTGAATAGAGATACAAACTTACAAGCGTTCCGCAATTTCTTCGGAAGCGACAGAGTATAAGAAGAAAAAACCTCTTCCGCATGGGAGAGGTTTTTTTAAACAATAAGGAGATGAAAAAAGATGAAGCTTCCCGCTTATATTGATATGCCGTTTCAAGAATGGAAAACATCCTTTTCTTTTTTTAATGAGGTATCCGTAAGATTTTCCGAGACAGACATGTTTGGGCATATGAATAATGTAACCCCTTTTATATATTTTGAGGAGGCGCGGATTTCTTATTTTAAAAAGCTGAATATGATGAGTGAAAACAAACAGACCATGACAGTCGTGGCAAGCCAGCAATGCGATTATTTGCGCCAAGTCATGCCTTATGAAGAATTGCGCATCTATGTGAAAACAAGCGCAGTCGGCAGTTCATCTCTTACCTTGCACTATCTCGGAGAGAACCTCGAAGGCGAACCCTGCTTCACCGGGGCAGTCGTGATGGTTCAAGTCTCAAAGGAAAGCGGCAAAGCTGTCAGCTGGACAGATGAGGAGAAAGAAACGCTTCTTCATACACGATAAACTAATTATCTTGTAAACGTCACCTCCTGCGCCCTTCTTACATATGATATCTCGACTATATCAAAACCCATTCGTTTCTGATTCGCTCTCACCTTAGCAAGGAGGGTTACAATACTTGAAGGAGAAAGAATTTCAATCGAAGCCGCTGCTAACGAAAAGAGAAAGAGAAGTGTTCGAATTGCTCGTTCAAGATAAGACAACAAAGGAGATTGCAAGCGAGCTATTTATCAGTGAGAAAACCGTTCGAAACCATATTTCAAATGCCATGCAGAAATTGGGTGTGAAAGGGCGTTCGCAAGCCGTTGTTGAGCTTCTTAGAATGGGTGAGCTAGAGCTTTAATCCTTGCCGGTATTCCTTCTTTTGGAAGGAGCCGGTTATTGCTGTTTGTTTGGAACATTCGAAACCATATTTGGAATGCTGTGCAAAACGTAGGCAAGTCATAAATTAAATTTTATTTCTTGATGTTGTTTGACTAAAGTCCTCTATTTCTCTCCTGCGAGTCTTGCATTTTCTTCAAAAAAGAAGGAAAATAGACACGGAACGCTTTTGTGCGTAAGAGATCCTTGAGTGAGGGATGGACAAATGACATCAAAACCTTTGGAGCATGTTGCGGATATTGAAAAGTCACTCCGCCACATTGCCGCGATCATTAAGCAAAAAGGACGAGAAATCCTTAACCAATATGCGATTACGCCGCCGCAATTTGTCGGCTTGCAATGGCTTTATGAATTAGGAGATATGACAATCGGTGAATTATCGGGCAAAATGTATCTGGCATGCAGCACGACAACGGACTTAATCGACCGCATGCAAAAAAATGAGCTTGTTGAGCGGGTCAAGGACCCGGCGGACAGACGTGTTGTCCGGATACATCTGCTGCCTGAAGGAGAACGGATTATCCAAGAGGTCATTACAAAAAGACAGGAATATCTGCGTGATATGTTCGAATCGTTTACAGATGAAGAAATAGCCATCTTCGAAAAATCTTTGATGAAACTGCAGCATGAAATGAAGAGAAAATGAGGCGATTTTGTTGGAACAACCAATAGGAGTCATTGATTCCGGGGTTGGCGGTTTAACCGTTGCGAAGGAAATCATGAGACAGCTACCTAAAGAAAATATTATCTACGTCGGGGATACGAAACGGTGTCCTTATGGGCCGCGCCCTGAAGAAGAGGTGCTTCAATATACGTGGGAGCTGACGAATTATTTACTCGAAAACCACCACATCAAAATGCTGGTGATCGCCTGTAATACAGCAACAGCGATCGCATTGGATGACATCCAGCGAAGCGTCGGTATACCGGTGGTCGGAGTGATCCAGCCTGGTGCGAGAGCAGCGATAAAAGTGACGGATAATCAGCATATCGGTGTCATCGGCACAGAGAATACGATTAAGAGCAATGCATACGAAGAGGCGCTTTTGGCATTAAACCCTGATCTGAAGGTTGAAAACCTTGCCTGCCCGCTGCTTGTGCCTTTTGTGGAAAGCGGGAAGTTTCTCGACAAAACAGCAGACGAGATTGTCAAAACCTCGCTGTATCCGTTAAAAGATACATCGATTGATTCGCTGATTTTAGGCTGCACCCACTATCCCATTTTGAAAGAAGCCATTCAAAGATATATGGGAGAACACGTTAACATTATTTCGTCCGGCGATGAAACAGCCCGGGAAGTCAGCACGATTCTCTCGTATAAAGGGCTGCTGAACCAGTCTGCGAATGCCCCGGATCATCAGTTCTTGACAACAGGAGCGCGTGATCAGTTTGCGAAAATCGCAGACGATTGGTTTGGCCATGAGGTGGGCCATGTGGAATGCATCTCACTGCAAGAACCGATTAGAAGATAGTTTTCCCCGCAACGTTATGTTGCGGGTTTTTTTCTGTTTTGCCGGAATTCTTCGGTCTATTTCCTAAAGAGGCTCGTATACATAATAGTACAAACATCCTTAGGAGGGAAAAGTATGCTGAAAAAAGGACCTGCAGTCATTGGTGCCACTTGTCTCACCTCTGCCTTGCTTTTATCCGGATGCGGTTTGTTTCAATCTGATAAGGCAGCCGAGGAAATTGATCCGCCTCAAGACGTTACATTCGTGAACGATGAAGCGGGTGCCAATTCAAATACAACAGCAGCCAAAAAAACAGAAAGTGAAAAAAGCGATACCGCAAAAGCGGATCAGGCCTCATCTACTGTCATGAGGGAGCTTTATCTCATTGATAAAAACGGGTATGTTGTTGCGCAAACGCTGCCTCTTCCTAAAAGTGAGAGCACGGCTAAGCAGGCGCTTGAATACCTCGTACAGGGCGGGCCTGTGTCAGAAATTCTTCCGAATGGCTTCAGAGCGGTATTGCCGGCTGACACAACTGTTAACGTTGACATCAAAAAAGATGGAACCGCGATAGCTGATTTCTCTAATGAGTTCAAAAATTATAAGAAAGAAGACGAACAGAAAATCGTTCAGTCTGTGACGTGGACGCTGACGCAATTTAGTTCGATAGATAAAGTGAAGCTGAGAATAAACGGGCATGAACTGAAGGAGATGCCTGTAGGAGGGACACCGATCTCAGATGATTTAAGCCGCAAAGACGGCATTAATTTGGAGACAGCCGGTGTAAATGATCTCACTGCTACCCATCCGCTGACAGTCTACTATTTGGCGGAAAATGAAGACAGTGAATACTACGTGCCGGTGACGAAACGAATCGACAATTCGGAAAAAGACGACATCACAGCAGCCATTAATGAATTGGCTAAAGGCCCAAGCAAGGTGAGCGGGCTGTTAACAGACTTCAGTGAAGATGTAAAGCTGGTCAGCAAACCGAAAATCAAAGACGGGCGCGTGACGTTGGATTTCAATCAATCTATATTCGGCAGCGCCGATGAGAAGACGAAAATGATTTCTTCAGAAGTGCTGAACAGCATTGTGCTCACGTTAACGGAGCAGCCGGATATAAAAGGCGTGTCTGTTAAAGTGAACGGAAAATCAGAGCTGGTAAATGAAAAAGGCGAAAAGCTCACAGAACCGGTCTCCAGACCATCTCAAGTGAATACGGGTAGTTTTTAAATTGGGATTTTTGATATACTAGAAAGAAAGAGGTTAGCGTTCCGGCTGCCTCTTTCTTTATTCAATTCCGGGACAAAAATGGTTTATGTACATACAATCGGAGGTAAAACATGAGACATGACGGAAGACAACACGATGAGCTGCGTCCAATCACATTCGATCTGGATTTTATCAGCCATCCGGAAGGTTCTGTTCTAATAACAGCGGGAAATACTAAGGTAATCTGCAACGCGTCTGTTGAGGACCGCGTACCGCCGTTTTTGCGGGGCGGAGGGAAAGGCTGGATTACAGCAGAGTACAGCATGCTGCCGCGGGCAACAAACCAAAGAACAATCAGAGAATCTTCTAAGGGGAAAATTTCCGGCAGAACAATGGAGATCCAACGCCTGATCGGCCGCGCGCTTCGAGCTGTTGTAGATCTGGAAAAGCTCGGTGAACGGACGATTTGGATTGACTGTGATGTCATTCAAGCTGATGGAGGAACTAGAACAGCTTCCATTACAGGCGCATTTCTTGCTATGGCGATTGCGATTGGCAAGCTGATCAAAGCAGGAACAATCAAGACAAATCCGATCACTGATTTTCTTGCTGCAATCTCTGTTGGAATTGATAAGGAACAGGGAATTTTGTTAGATTTAAATTATGAAGAAGATTCCTCGGCTGAAGTTGACATGAATGTCATCATGACAGGCAGCGGCCGTTTTGTGGAACTGCAGGGAACCGGGGAAGAGGCGACTTTTTCAAGGGAGGATCTGAACGGTCTTCTGGGTCTTGCGGAAAAAGGAATTCAAGAGCTGATTGACAAGCAAAAAGAAGTGCTGGGTGATTCTCTGCCAGAACTGAAATAAAGACAGAAAGGCTTGATCATCATGAAAGAAGCAATTATTGCGACACATAATCCGGGAAAAGTGAAGGAATTCAAAGAAATTCTTGAGCCAAGAGGCTATGATGTCAAATCTTTAGCTGAAATTGGATTCACAGAAGAAATTGAAGAAACAGGCCATACATTTGAAGAAAATGCCATTCTGAAAGCGGAAGCTGTTGCCAAAGCAGTGAACAAAATGGTGATTGCGGACGACTCCGGTCTATCCATCGATAATCTTGGCGGCAGACCCGGGGTTTATTCAGCCCGCTATGCAGGGGAACAGAAAGACGACCAGGCAAATATCGAAAAAGTGCTCAGCGAGCTGAAAGGTATCGAAAAAGAACAGCGCACCGCCCGTTTCCGCTGCGCACTGGCCGTGAGTATTCCCGGTGAGGAAACAAAAACAGTCGAAGGCCATGTTGAAGGGTATATTGCCGAAGAACCGAGAGGAGAATATGGCTTTGGCTATGACCCAATCTTTATCGTGAAAGATAAAGATAAGACAATGGCTGAACTGACAAGTGTTGAAAAAAATAAAATCAGCCATAGGGCTGACGCGCTTAAAAAGCTATCTAAGCTTTTGGAGGCATAAGGAGGAAGCTTGTACATGAACGTGCTGATTATCAGTGACAGCCATGGGCTTGAAGAAGAACTCCAAACCATTGCGAAACGGCATGAGGCAGAAGTTGATCTCATGATTCATTGCGGGGACTCTGAGCTTGAAACGAGGCATCCTGCATTGGAGCCTTATGCGGTTGTAAAAGGCAATTGCGATTTTGCCGGCGATTTTAAGGACGAGCTTCTACTGACTGCCGGTTCAAGAAAAATACTGGTCACACACGGCCACCTTCACGGTATAAAACAGACCTTGTTAAACGTATACTATCGTGCAGAGGAGCTCGGAGCGGATATTATCTGCTTCGGGCATTCGCACATCGCGGGAAGCGAAGTGCTGCGGGGCAAACTGATGATTAACCCAGGCAGCATCCGGCTTCCGAGGGTGCGCAGGACAGAAAGCTATGCTATACTGACATTAGAAAATGATGCTGCGACAGTCCGTTTTTACGACCAAGCAGGCAATGAAATTGAGGATCTGCAAAACCGAGTCACACTATGAAAATGTCATGAGGAAGAAAATTTTCTTCCTCATGAAAAAAATTCTAAAAAACCGTTGACTTATTATTGCATCCCATATATAATAAATCTTGTCGCTGATAGTTAAAGCGAAAAACAAAAAACAAAACGTGTCCCAGTAGCTCAGCTGGATAGAGCAACGGCCTTCTAAGCCGTCGGTCGGGAGTTCGAATCTCTCCTGGGACGTACCAAAAAGTCTCAAACCTCTACATAGGGTTTGGGGCTTTTTTTATTTTGGTAATGGTAAAAATTCTTATGTTCAACAGAGTCAAAAACAGAGGGTGCCTTGAAAATGTTACCTAAAGAAAATGAAACTTTCAGTTCTTAACTTTGCCAAGCGAGAAACATTCGGAGATTGCATCTGTGACTCTTAAAATATTATTCCAGATGTTAAAGGGTGAAGCTTGAAGTTAAAGGGTAAAAACAATACTTTTTTTAGTAATATTGAAGTGTTGATCAAAATCATTAAATGTTTGAAAGCGATAAGGATTACTGAGGAAAGATTACACTGTGGCTCTGGGTAATTCAAATTGTTGCCTGATGTTACGCTGTCAATTACAACATCTTTTGGTGGTGATAATGGAGATCATGGATATAATTGAACAGTTTGAGTGGGGTAGGCTTAACCTTTATAAAAGAGGCCTCAAATTTAGGTAATGAGGTTGAAAAAGGATTATCGATAATTTTTCAAAAATTAAACCTTTGATAAGATGAGACGATATAATAAAACGCATTGTCTAATTTTATAAAAGGAGTGATATTTTTGAAAAAAATAATCTTGATATTTGCATTTATTCTTTGCTCAATCATGAGCCCTTTTTATCAAGTGCATGCAGCTGAAGAGGAAAAAGGCTGGGTGAGTCAGGCTGATTTACCGGAACCTAGAAGCCATGCAGCTACAGCTGTTGTCGGAGACAAAATATATGTTATTGGTGGGTACGGTAAAACTTTAGCCACAAATACTACATTTGTTTATGATTCTAAAAAAAATGAATGGTCAAAGAAATCGGATATGCCAATAAAATTAGCTGGCTCGGCCGTTGCGGTAGTTAAAGATAAGATTTATGTAATGGGGGGGAATACATATCGAACCAGTCATACTGAAAATTCTTCAAAACTATTAATTTATGATACCAAAGCTGATAAATGGGAAGAAGGAGCAGATGTCCCCAAAAAAAGCTTCTTAGGGACAGCGGTAGCTATTGATAATACCATTTATCTAATGACGCAGCAAGAAACATCTACACCTAATCATTTTGCTTATAATACCACAACAAACAAATGGGAAAATAAGGCGAATGGACAACCGAATTCAAAAGCAGCGGCATCCGCGGCAGTGAATGGAAAAATTTATTATATTGGTGGCGCGAGTGCGAATTCTGGAAGTAATACCATTTATGAGTATGACCCGGTGAAGAATTCATGGGTTAAGAAAGGGTTTTTAATTAATACTTCATATGCTTCTGCTGTAGCTTACGGCGGCAAGATTTATATAATTGGAGGCTACTTCTCAACGAATACTAACGCAACTAATTTTGTCCAAGTGTACGATCCAGTAACTAATACTACAAATACTATGGATCAAAAAATGCAGTTTGCTCGCGCCGGGGCAGGAGCTGTAGTAATAAATAATGATCTTTATGCGGTTGGAGGAGCTATAAAGAGACCTTCTGAAAGTAACTTTTTTAACTCTGTTGAAAAATACACAATTAAAAATACTTCAACTGCTCCTGATCCGGGAACTGACAACGGTAATGGAGCGAAGCCAGGCGAGGAAGCACCATCTGATGACGGCGACGCCATGCTTGTCATTACAATGGTTAACGGCTTGCAGAAAGAGTACCAGCTCTCCATGAAAGAAGTTAACGCATTTCTTAAATGGTACAAGGAGCGTGACGCTGGAGAGGGGCCAGGCTTTTATGAAATTGATGAGCATGACAACAACAAAGGGCCTTTCGAAAGTAAAAAGGACTATGTTGTGTTTAAAAATATATTGATGTATGAAGTGAATAAATACAAATAATAAACATCCATCCAATATAGTGCTTATGGATGTTTTACAGTGTCTCACTGTTGAGGAAAATGGATAGAAAGTGTGTGGAACTAACGAACGTTAGCTGGAGATATTAAGGGGAATTCAATTGATAGTACTCTTTCATATCACTTGTATTAGTAATGTGGTTCTTACCTCGTGGTATGGAGTCGAAAAAATGTTGAAAAAATGTAAAAATTATGTTGGATTTTTCTTGAAAGATACTTTCAGTCTTCAACATAGTATGGAAATAGGTTTGTAATAACTTGATAATTGAAGCTCTCACACAACTGTTTGGAACAAGCCTCTATTGGATAGATAAAGTTTTTAAAAGGCTGACCTAAAATCATGTCAGGTCAGCCTTTTGTTGATATTTTTATTTGTTATTTAACGGATCATCATCCAAGCCGTCAACTTTTCCTTCTTTATTCAGACGAGGTTCTTCTTTTTTCACAGTTTCAGAAATATGTTCATTTTCTTCAACAGTGCGTTTGCCGACAACCACTTCATCAGTGACAACCGGTTTTTTAGTCACTTCCAGCTTTTCCTCAACGATTGGCACTCTGATCTCTTCCGAATCGTTGACGGGAGCAGCGTCCGTTTTATTTTCATCCACTGGACGGCGTTCGACATAAATTTCATCATGTCTCACCGGGATGTCCATATCTCTTTTTTCTGTTTTCACTTCTTTTCCTATTTCTACTTCGCCGGTTTGAACGTCTTCCTTATCGACTTTCAGCTGTTCTTCCCGGAGCGGCATCGTTTTTTCTTCTTTCGTTGTATAATCCGCCACTTCATTTGCGCTTGAAAAGCCGCCTGAAAGGGCATTGCCGTTATCAATAGGAGCATTTACATCTGCATCTGTATCGACGGCTACCAGAAGTTTTCCGTCATCCAAATCTTCTTGATACTTGTCTATTTCATCAGTTTTAATATCCAAGTCGGATAATGCTTTGCTGTGTGTAGCAGTATCATCCATTGTGAAATAATCTTTCAGTTTATCGAAAAAAGATTCAGATTCGTCCTGATGTGCATCGATAGCTTGATTGACTTCTGTTCCTGTACGTGACTCCAAATAATCTGTATCTCGCCGGCTTGTCACAACAGAAATGTCATCAGAATCATAGCCTTTTGTGAGTAAGCCTTCAATCGCTGCGATGGTTTCCTGCGGAGTTTCGTATACACCAACTATGCTTTTCATATCAATCTCCTCCTTTATGAATTTGCATGATATCGTTCATGTCGTTTGTAATTCCCGCTGTTCTTTGAATTAAACAAAATTGAAAACATTGGCGTGTACATAAAGGTGAAATGTGTGAATTTAAAAAAAGATAGATAAGACAGACCTTCCCCTGCACTTATCTATCCTTATAAAGCCGTCTCACAATTCCTTCGTCATAAACACACTGTTTGGATCTTCAACATAGTCTGCAAACGGTTCACAGTACTGAAAATCGAAGCTTTCATACAACTTTCTTGCCGGCTCAAATGAAGCCATTGAACCCGTTTCTAAGCTTAACCGCTCATAGCCTCGCTTCTCGGCTTCTTCAATGATATGCTGGAGAACTTGTTTGGCAACGCCTTTTCTTAAATGTGATGCAGATGTTCGCATTGATTTGACTTCTCCGTGCCAGCTGTCCAGTTCTTTTAGCGCTCCGCAACCGGCTAGTTCATCACCCTCCCATGCACTCCAAAATGTTATTCCAGGCCCTCTTAGTTTTTCTAAACCTAAGGCATGAATGCTTTCTGGTGGGGACATAAGCGTCATGCTATGTAAATGCTCATTTACAAGTGAGACCACCTGACGTTCAGTTAAATCGTCTATTTTTATATGCAATTTTATACCTCCTCAAACATTCATCTTAATCATATTTCCTCCTGAACCCAACTATAAAGGCAGAAAATCTGTCAGTTTTGAAGAAATGTATGAGTTGCAAAAGATGCTTGAAAGCAAAAAAAGAGGCCGAAATCGTGTTCGGCCCTTGCAGTTTTCTTTAATATCTAAAGCCTCCATGCACACCGGCTGTTCCGCTAAAACCGCCGACATGTGTCGCCGGAATACTGAACCCGCCGCTATGGCCGCTGAAGCCAGTGCCTGAAAATTGCTGCCCGAAAAAATCTGAAGTGTATGGATAAGAGGAGTACATAGCAGAGGGAGTGGTTAACGGGCTATATGCCTGGCTGAACGGCTGTCCGTATCCGTAGCCTCCAAATGGCTGATGGCTTTGCTGGTAAAAGGAAGGGACAGCAGGATAATGATGCTGCGGAAAGCTCGGGAAGCTTGGAAAGCCTGCAGGGAATCCTTGCATGTCTGCTAATGATTTATTCATCGTATCACCTTTTCTTTGCAAGATACCATTAATGTATGCCGGGGAATAATAGGGGTGCCTATCCGAAATTGAAATGGATTGCAGATGATCTGTCAGACTCAATCCATATACGAACCATAGCGTGTTATAAAATCTTACATGTTTATATAAAATTAAATAATTCTGGTGTATTCTTGATAGATTAATAAAAAAATTATAAAAACTTTTAACATTTGCAATTCCTTTTGTACCAATAATGAAAGCGTATACAATATAGATTGATTAATCAAAATTGTCTAATAATTTTAAAAAATGCTGTTGACACTGCGTCCAAAGCGGCGTAATATGAGTTCAACAAAAGATAAACGCAAGCTTCACAAGCGAAAATCATCGCAGTATGATTCTAAAAAAATGAAAAACAAACGACCTTCTTGAACAGCTGGAAAGCCGTTCCGAAGGCTGAATATGAAAAGCGCAGATGAGGATAAGTAGCCTTGAAAAAGCTTTCCACAGAGAACCGGGTTAGCTGAGAACCGGCGAAGCTTTACAAGGTGAACTCGCCTCAGAGTGCCAGTCTGAAATGACAGTAGGACTTGGCCGGGTGAACTTGATTCACTCGTTACTAAAGCGGATAGAAATATCCATGAGACGGCCAACTAAGGCCGTAAACAAGGGTGGTACCGCGGAAAGAAAAGCCTTTTCGCCCCTTTTAGCTATCGCAGTTACTGCGCGGCTGATTGTGGGCGGAAGGGCTTTTTTTATTGAATAATCAGCTATCTAGCTAATGAAAAGATGATCTTTAAAGGATGAAAATCCAAAAGGAGGAACTAAAATGGGGACTAATGTACAGGTGGATTCAGCATCTGCCAAATGTACACAGACGATGAGCGGAGCATTAATGCTGATTGAATCATTAAAAAAAGAGAAAGTAGAAATGATCTTCGGTTATCCGGGCGGGGCTGTGCTTCCGATTTACGATAAGCTATACAATTCAGGGTTGGTACATATCCTTCCCCGTCACGAACAAGGAGCAATTCATGCAGCGGAGGGATACGCAAGGGTCTCCGGAAAACCGGGTGTCGTCATTGCCACGTCAGGGCCGGGAGCGACAAACCTTGTTACAGGCCTTGCTGATGCCATGATTGATTCATTGCCGTTAGTCGTCTTTACAGGGCAGGTAGCAACCTCTGTAATCGGGAGCGATGCATTTCAGGAAGCAGACATTTTAGGGATTACGATGCCAGTAACAAAACACAGCTACCAGGTTCGCCAGCCGGAAGATCTGCCGCGCATCATTAAAGAAGCGTTCCATATTGCAACAACTGGAAGACCCGGACCTGTATTGATTGATATTCCGAAAGATGTAGCAACAATTGAAGGAGAATTCAGCTACGATCATGAGATGAATCTCCCGGGATACCAGCCGACAACAGAGCCAAATTATTTGCAGATCCGCAAGCTTGTGGAAGCCGTGAGCAGTGCGAAAAAACCGGTGATCCTGGCGGGTGCGGGCGTACTGCACGGAAAAGCGTCAGAAGAATTAAAAAATTATGCTGAACAGCAGCAAATCCCTGTGGCACACACCCTTTTGGGGCTCGGAGGCTTCCCGGCTGACCATCCGCTTTTCCTAGGGATGGCGGGAATGCACGGTACTTATACAGCCAATATGGCCCTTCATGAATGTGATCTATTAATCAGTATCGGCGCCCGTTTTGATGACCGTGTCACAGGAAACCTGAAACACTTTGCCAGAAACGCAAAGATAGCCCACATCGATATCGATCCAGCTGAAATCGGAAAAATCATGAAAACACAGATTCCTGTAGTCGGAGACAGCAAAATTGTCCTGCAGGAGCTGATCAAACAAGACGGCAAACAAAGCGATTCAAGCGAATGGAAAAAACAGCTCGCAGAATGGAAAGAAGAGTATCCGCTCTGGTATGTAGATAATGAAGAAGAAGGTTTTAAACCTCAGAAATTGATTGAATATATTCATCAATTTACAAAAGGAGAGGCCATTGTCGCAACAGATGTAGGCCAGCATCAAATGTGGTCAGCGCAATTTTATCCGTTCCAAAAAGCAGATAAATGGGTCACGTCAGGCGGACTTGGAACGATGGGATTCGGTCTTCCGGCGGCGATCGGCGCACAGCTGGCCGAAAAAGATGCTACTGTTGTCGCGGTTGTCGGAGACGGCGGATTCCAAATGACGCTTCAAGAACTCGATGTTATTCGCGAATTAAATCTTCCGGTCAAGGTAGTGATTTTAAATAACGCTTGTCTCGGAATGGTCAGACAGTGGCAGGAAATTTTCTATGAAGAACGTTATTCAGAATCTAAATTCGCTTCTCAGCCTGACTTCGTCAAATTGTCCGAAGCATACGGCATTAAAGGCATCAGAATTTCATCAGAAGCGGAAGCAAAGGTAAAGCTGGAAGAGGCATTAACATCAAGAGAACCTGTTGTCATTGACGTGCGGGTTGCCAGCGAAGAAAAAGTATTCCCGATGGTGGCTCCGGGGAAAGGGCTGCATGAAATGGTGGGGGTGAAACCTTGAAAAGAATTATCACATTGACTGTGGTGAACCGCTCCGGGGTGTTAAACCGGATCACCGGTCTATTCACAAAAAGGCATTACAACATTGAAAGCATTACAGTTGGACACACAGAAACAGCCGGCGTTTCCAGAATCACCTTCGTCGTTCATGTTGAAGGTGAAAATGATGTTGAACAGTTAACGAAACAGCTCAACAAACAGATTGATGTACTGAAAGTCACAGACATCACAAATCAATCGATTGTCCAGAGGGAGCTGGCCTTAATCAAGGTTGTCTCCGCACCTTCAACGAGAACAGAGATTAATGGAATCATAGAACCGTTTAGAGCCTCTGTCGTTGATGTCAGCAGAGACAGCATCGTTGTTCAGGTGACGGGTGAATCTAACAAAATTGAAGCGCTTATTGAGTTATTAAAACCTTATGGCATTAAAGAAATCGCGAGAACAGGTACAACGGCTTTTGCGAGGGGAACCCAGCAAAAGGCGTCATCCAATAAAACAATATCTATTGTATAAAACATAACAAGGGAGAGATTAAAATGGTAAAAGTATATTATAACGGTGATATCAAAGAGAACGTATTGGCTGGAAAAACAGTAGCGGTTATCGGGTACGGTTCGCAAGGCCACGCACATGCCCTGAACCTTAAAGAAAGCGGAGTAGACGTTATCGTCGGTGTTAGACCAGGAAAATCTTTCACTCAAGCCCAAGAAGACGGACATAAAGTATTTTCAGTAAAAGAAGCGGCAGCCCAAGCGGAAATCATCATGGTTCTGCTTCCGGATGAACAGCAGCAAAAAGTATACGAAGCTGAAATCAAAGATGAATTGACAGCAGGAAAATCATTAGTATTCGCTCATGGATTTAACGTGCATTTCCATCAAATTGTTCCTCCGGCGGATGTAGATGTATTCTTAGTGGCACCTAAAGGCCCGGGACACTTGGTAAGAAGAACATATGAGCAAGGAGCCGGCGTACCTGCATTGTTCGCAATCTATCAAGATGTGACTGGAGAAGCAAGAGACAAAGCCCTCGCATATGCAAAAGGAATCGGCGGCGCAAGAGCGGGCGTATTAGAAACGACATTTAAAGAAGAAACAGAAACAGATTTGTTCGGTGAGCAAGCGGTTCTTTGCGGCGGATTGAGCGCGCTTGTCAAAGCCGGATTTGAAACATTAACTGAAGCAGGTTATCAGCCAGAACTTGCATACTTCGAGTGTCTTCATGAGCTGAAATTAATCGTAGACCTTATGTACGAAGAAGGACTTGCAGGAATGAGATATTCAATCTCTGACACAGCACAGTGGGGAGATTTCGTATCAGGTCCTCGCGTTGTGGACGCTAAAGTAAAAGAATCTATGAAAGAAGTATTAAAAGATATCCAAAACGGTACATTCGCAAAAGAGTGGATCGTCGAAAACCAAGTAAACCGTCCTCGTTTCAACGCCATCAATGCGAGCGAGAACGAACATCAAATCGAAGTGGTGGGAAGAAAGCTTCGTGAAATGATGCCGTTTGTGAAACAAGGCAAGAAGAAGGAAGCGGTGGTCTCCGTTGCGCAAAATTAATTTTTTCGATACGACGCTTCGTGATGGTGAACAGTCCCCTGGAGTGAACTTGAATACACAGGAGAAACTTGCCATAGCTAAGCAGCTCGAAAGACTCGGGGCAGATATCATTGAAGCGGGATTTCCCGCTTCGTCCCGAGGTGACTTTTTAGCTGTTCAGGAAATCGCAAGAACCATTAAAAATTGTTCAGTAACTGGTCTGGCCCGTTGTGTAAAAGGTGATATTGATGCTGCTTGGGAAGCGTTAAAAGAAGGTTCTCACCCGAGAATTCATGTTTTTATCGCCACATCGGACATTCATTTGAAGCACAAGCTGAAAATGACACGTGAGCAAGTCATTGAAAGAGCGGTTGAAATGGTGAAATACGCAAAAGAACGTTTTCCGATTGTGCAATGGTCAGCTGAAGATGCCTGCCGCACTGAACTGCCGTTTCTAGCAGAAATCGTCGAAAAAGTGATTGACGCAGGCGCCAGTGTTATCAATCTTCCGGACACTGTCGGCTACCTGGCTCCGGCGGAATACGGAAATATCTTTAGATATATGAAGGAAAACGTTCCGAACATTCACAAAGCAAAGCTTTCAGCCCACTGTCATGATGATTTAGGAATGGCAGTCGCAAACTCTCTTGCTGCGATTGAAAACGGCGCTGATCAAATCGAATGCGCTGTGAACGGGATCGGTGAAAGAGCCGGAAACGCGGCATTAGAGGAAATTGCCGTAGCCCTCCATACCAGAAAAGATTTCTACCAAGTCGAAACAGGCATTACACTGAACGAGATTAAGAGAACAAGTGATTTAGTAAGCAAACTGACAGGCATGGCTGTCCCGCGCAACAAAGCGGTTGTTGGAGATAATGCATTTGCTCATGAATCAGGCATCCATCAGGACGGCTTTTTAAAAGAAAAATCGACTTATGAAATTATTTCACCGGAGCTTGTCGGTGTAACCGCAGATGCGCTTGTCCTAGGTAAACATTCCGGACGCCACGCATTTAAAGATCGGCTGACTGCTTTAGGATTCCAATTTGACAGTGAAGAGATTAATAAATTCTTTACGATGTTCAAAGAGTTGACTGAGAAGAAAAAAGAAATCACTGATGAGGATCTTGTTTCTCTTATTTTAGAAGAAAAAGTAACAGATCGCAAGATTGGGTATGAATTTCTTTCTCTGCAAGTACATTACGGAACAAGTCAGGTCCCTACGGCTACTCTTTCTTTGAAAAATCAAGAAAACGCAGAGCTTATTCAGGAAGCTGCAACTGGAGCTGGAAGCGTGGAAGCAATCTACAATACGCTTGAGCGCTGCATCGATAAGGACGTGGAGCTCTTAGACTACCGCATTCAGTCTAACAGAAAAGGCGAAGATGCATTTGCCCAGGTGTATGTAAGAGTTTTGGTGAACGGAAAAGAATCAGCAGGGCGGGGCATAGCGCAAGACGTATTAGAAGCATCAGCGAAAGCCTATTTGAACGCAGTCAACCGTCAATTGGTTTTCCAGTCGAATATGAGCGGATTGAAAAACCACACAGCTGTCGGATCATAAAAGAAAGGAGAACGGTTAACTTGAAGAAACGTATTGCTCTATTGCCCGGAGACGGGATCGGCCCTGAAGTATTAGAATCAGCGACAGACGTACTGAAAAGTGTTGCCGAACGCTTTAACCATGAATTTGAATTTGAATATGGCCTGATTGGAGGGGCGGCTATTGATGAACATCATAACCCCCTCCCGGAGGAAACCGTTGCTGCTTGTAAAAATGCAGACGCGATATTGCTTGGCGCTGTCGGCGGACCGAAATGGGATCAAAATCCTTCGGAACTGAGACCGGAAAAAGGGCTGCTCAGCATCAGAAAACAGCTTGATTTGTTTGCGAATTTACGGCCTGTGAAGGTATTTGAAAGCCTTTCTGACGCTTCGCCTTTGAAAAAAGAATATATAGATAATGTTGATTTCGTTATCGTTCGTGAGCTCACAGGCGGCTTGTATTTCGGCCAGCCGAGCAAACGCTATGTAAACACTGAAGGTGAGCAGGAAGCAGTAGATACACTGTTTTATAAGCGAACGGAAATTGAACGAGTGATCAGAGAGGGCTTCAAAATGGCGGCAGCCAGAAAAGGCAAAGTGACCTCTGTAGATAAAGCGAATGTTCTTGAATCAAGCCGGCTGTGGCGTGAAGTGGCTGAGGACGTTGCGAAAGAATTTCCTGATGTGAAGCTTGAGCACATGCTTGTGGATAACGCGGCCATGCAGCTAATTTATGCACCGAATCAATTTGATGTCGTGGTGACTGAAAATATGTTCGGTGATATTTTAAGCGATGAAGCGTCCATGCTTACAGGCTCTCTCGGAATGCTCCCGTCAGCCAGCCTATCAAGCTCTGGTCTTCATCTGTTTGAACCTGTTCATGGCTCCGCGCCTGATATTGCCGGTAAAGGGATGGCAAATCCGTTCGCAGCCATATTGTCAGCGGCAATGCTTTTGAGAACATCTTTCGGGCTTGAAGAGGAAGCGAAAGCTGTAGAAGATGCGGTAAACAAAGTCTTGGCTTCCGGAAAAAGAACAAGAGACTTGGCACGGGGTGAAGAGTTCAGCAGCACTCAGGCCATTACAGAGGAAGTTAAGGCAGCAATCATGAGTGAAAATACAATGTCTAATGTGTGACAGCTTACGTTAAGCGGTCTTAGCTCTAGGTAGAGGGAGGAAATAAAAGATGATGCCTCGAACAATCATCGAAAAGATTTGGGATCAGCATATTGTAAAACATGGTGAGGGAAAGCCGGATCTTCTATATATTGATTTGCACCTCATTCATGAGGTGACGTCTCCTCAGGCATTTGAAGGCTTGAGACAAAAGGGAAGAAAGGTCAGAAGACCCCAAAACACATTTGCGACAATGGACCACAACATCCCGACTGTCAATCGTTTTGAGATAAAGGATGAAGTTGCGAAACGCCAGGTAACGGCGCTTGAAAGAAACTGTGAGGAATTTGGCGTGCGCCTTGCCGATCTTCACAGTGTGGATCAAGGGATTGTCCATGTCGTCGGCCCTGAACTGGGCTTAACGCTCCCAGGGAAAACGATTGTGTGCGGTGACAGTCATACATCAACACATGGCGCTTTCGGCGCTCTTGCATTTGGAATCGGGACGAGTGAGGTTGAACATGTCCTTTCCACACAGACACTTTGGCAGCAGCGTCCAAAAACACTTGAAGTGCGCGTAGATGGAACGCTTCAAAAAGGGGTAACGGCAAAGGATGTCATCCTTGCTGTCATCGGCAAATACGGTGTGAAATTCGGCACAGGCTACGTCATTGAATACACTGGGGAAGTATTCAGAAATATGACGATGGATGAACGAATGACCGTTTGTAACATGTCAATTGAAGCAGGAGCAAGAGCAGGTTTGATTGCACCTGACGAGGTGACGTTTGAATATTGCAAAAATCGCAAGTACACGCCAAAAGGCGAAGAATTTGACAAGGCCGTAGCTGAATGGAAGGCGCTGCGCACAGACCCGGGCGCTGTTTACGATAAATCTATTGTCCTTGACGGCAACAAAATTTCCCCTATGGTGACATGGGGCATTAACCCGGGAATGGTTCTTCCTGTCGATTCTGAAGTTCCTGCGCCGGAAAGCTTTTCTGCAGAAGATGACAAAAAAGAAGCGATTCGTGCTTATGAATATATGGGACTTACTCCTCATCAGAAAATTGAAGACATTAAAGTGGAGCACGTATTTATCGGTTCCTGCACAAATTCCCGCATGACTGACCTTCGACAGGCTGCTGACATGATCAAAGGGAAGAAGGTAGCTGACAGCGTAAGGGCCATCGTCGTGCCCGGATCCCAAAGCGTGAAGCTTCAGGCTGAAAAAGAAGGGCTTGACCAAATTTTCTTGGAAGCTGGATTTGAATGGAGAGAGTCAGGCTGCAGCATGTGTTTGAGTATGAATAATGATGTTGTTCCTGAGGGAGAGCGCTGTGCATCAACCTCTAACCGCAACTTTGAGGGCAGACAAGGAAAAGGTGCAAGAACACATCTCGTCAGCCCGGCAATGGCTGCGATGGCTGCCATTCACGGACACTTCGTTGATGTCAGAAAGTTTTATCAGGAAAAAACAGTTGTGTAAGGAGTGCGCGAGATGGAACCTTTGAAATCACATACGGGGAAAGCGGCCGTATTAAATCGGATCAATGTGGATACAGACCAGATTATTCCTAAGCAATTTTTGAAGAGGATTGAAAGAACAGGCTACGGGCGTTTTGCATTCTTTGACTGGAGATATGATGCGAATGGTGAACCGAACCCTGAATTTGAATTAAACCAGCCTGTTTATCAAGGAGCTTCCATTTTAATAGCAGGAGAAAACTTCGGCTGCGGGTCATCGCGTGAACACGCTCCGTGGGCACTTGATGATTATGGGTTTAAAATTATCATTGCGCCGTCATTTGCTGATATTTTTCATCAGAACTGCTTTAAAAACGGCATGCTTCCGATCCGCATGCCATATGACAATTGGAAACAGCTTGTCGGCCAGTATGAAAACAAGTCATTGCAAATGACTGTTGACCTTGAAAATCAGCTGATTCATGACAGTGAAGGCAATCAAATTTCATTTGAAGTTGACCCGCATTGGAAAGAGATGCTGATCAACGGATATGATGAAATTTCATTAACGCTGCTGTTGGAAGATGAAATCAAGCAATTTGAATCACAAAGAAGCTCTTGGCTTCAAGCCTGAAAAAGCGGCCGGTATTTGTCCGGCGGCTTTTTTTGCCTGATGAAACCTTTCATTTCTTGTGTTTGTTCACAGGTGTTGATACACTTGAACAAAATAAATGCCTGAAAGGAATATAGGTATGACGCATGACAAGAAGAACGCAAAAATTATTCCTTTTCCTCATCTGAAAGACCGCCTTGTGGAAAAAGGGATGTCATCACTAAAGGAAAAAAAGTATCAAGAAGCGCTCGAACTGTTTTCAGAAGCGATGAAATATGATGATACTGAAGCCGATCTTCACTTAGGGATGGCCATCTGCTTTTTAGAGCTGGGCGAGCTGGAAGAGGCAAAAAGCGTGTGCGAGAAGATGCTCAAAGAAGGTTATGGCCATTATTTTACGGTTTTGCAGGTGTACATGACCATCTTAATTCAGCTCAAAAAATACGAGGAAGTCAAAAGCACCATTGAAGCCGTTTTGGAAGAAAATCAGCTGCCGGCAGAAAGCGCCGAGCAATTTTATAAGCTGCTGGATTTCAGCCGGAAAATGACTGATCCGGATCGTGAGGATGAGGCTTGGGCTGAAGAATATGAGGATACAATTGACACCGAGAAAGTGCTGGCAAGCCCTGAGGAGCAAATGAATCTCATTCATTCCTTAAAAGACCGTAACGTAGCAAAGTATACAGGATTGCTCAAAACAATCCTCCAAGACCCCTCAGCCCATCCGATTATCAAAACGATGATTGTCATGCTGCTGGCTGAGCATGAGTACAGTAAACCTGTGCACATTAGCAAATTTGGCGAGTCGTTGACTATTGAACCTTCTGAGATTGTCCCGCCTGATGCCGCCCCGATCCTGCACCGTGTTCTCAGGGTGCTGGATGAGACACTTGGAAATGAAAATCCAACCTTATATGCAGCAGTAGAGGAATTGTGGAGAAGACATTTGTACGTTTTATATCCGTTCCAGCCGAAATTGCTGTCGGCTGACCTTTGGGCGGCTGCCCTTCATAAAGTCGGTTACGAGATGCACGGGATTGAAATTGAAAGCGAAGAACTTCATATGATGTATGAATTTACCGACAGAGAACTCGATGAAGCTTGCACAATGTTAAAAGATATTGAAGAAATTTCTTATTTGTAAATCGCGCCATATAGTTGAAAGCGCTATGTGTTATGTTATAATATAGTGGTTGTATTTGTGTATAACGGGTTATAAGAAATACGGTTGGACAGGCTTTGCAGTTCATTATTAATATCTATACATAATGATTCTGATCTTTGGCAGCTTTGTTTTTGTTGGACGAAGCCGTATGATTGCTTTAGAATGGAAGACCGACACAACCTGAATAGATTTTTGGAGGGAAACACATGTCTGTAAAATGGGAAAAACAAGAAGGCAACGAAGGCGTTTTAACGGTTGAAGTTGATGCTGAAACGTTTAAAACAGCACTTGATGATGCATTTAAAAAAGTAGTAAAACAAGTTTCAATTCCTGGATTCCGTAAAGGTAAAATTCCTCGCGGATTATTCGAACAGCGCTTTGGCGTAGAAGCTCTTTACCAAGATGCTTTGGATATTCTTCTTCCTGTAGAATACCCTAAAGCGGTTGAAGAAGCTGGAATCGAGCCTGTAGACCGTCCTGAAATCGATGTTGAAAAAATCGAAAAAGGCGAAAGCTTAATCTTCACTGCGAAAGTAACAGTAAAACCTGAAGTGAAGCTTGGCGACTACAAAGGCTTAGGCATTGAAAAAGACGACACAACTGTAACTGACGAAGATGTTCAAAACGAACTAAAAGCGCTTCAAGAGCGTCAAGCTGAGCTTGTTGTAAAAGAAGAAGGCGCTGTTGAAGAAGGAAACACAGTTGTTCTTGATTTCGAAGGATTCGTTGACGGCGAAGCATTCGAAGGCGGAAAAGCTGAAAACTACTCTCTAGAAGTAGGTTCTGGTTCATTCATCCCTGGCTTCGAAGATCAATTAGTTGGCCTTGAAGCAGGTGCTGAGAAGGATGTTGAAGTGACATTCCCTGAGGAGTACCACGCTGAAGATCTTGCAGGCAAACCAGCTGTGTTCAAAGTGAAAATTCACGAAATCAAAGCGAAAGAGCTTCCTGAGCTTGACGATGAATTCGCAAAAGATATCGATGAAGAAGTGGAAACACTCGCTGAATTAACTGAAAAAACTAAGAAACGTTTAGAAGAAGCAAAAGAAAACGAAGCTGACGCTAAATTGCGTGAAGAGCTTGTTCTGAAAGCTTCTGAAAATGCTGAAATCGATGTTCCGCAAGCAATGGTCGACACTGAGCTTGACCGCATGCTGAAAGAATTCGAACAGCGTCTGCAAATGCAAGGCATGAACCTTGAGCTTTACACTCAATTCTCAGGTCAAGATGAAGCTGCGCTTAAAGAGCAAATGAAAGAAGATGCTGAAAAACGCGTAAAATCTAACCTGACTCTTGAGGCGATTGCGAAAGCGGAAAACCTTGAAGTATCAGATGAGGAAGTTGATGCTGAGCTTACTAAAATGGCTGAAGCATACAACATGCCTGTTGAAAATATTAAACAAGCCATCGGTTCTACTGACGCGATGAAAGAAGATTTAAAAGTTCGCAAAGCAATTGATTTTCTTGTAGAAAACCGTTAATATGGTGCATAATAATAGTACTAATAAAACAGGGCGCGAATCATTCGTGCCTTGTTTTGTACAATTATGAGTTATCTCTTTTTCTTGGGGCAATATAGTTAATGCAGGGCTGTTTTTTGTCATACATATAGAATGTGCAAGTCAGAAACACATTGTTACCGTCTTTTTGGAAAGTATGGTAAAATGCAATACATACTCGTTCGTTTCAAGAATCATTTTCTTTTGCTCTGCCGGTAAAAGAAAAAGTGAGACAAGATTAAGGGGTGAAAGAATGTTTAAATTTAACGAGGAAAAAGGACAATTAAAATGCTCGTTCTGTGGAAAAACACAAGATCAGGTTCGTAAGCTTGTAGCTGGACCTGGTGTATATATATGTGACGAATGTATCGAACTCTGCACTGAAATTGTAGAGGAAGAACTCGGAACAGAAGAAGAAGTAGAATTTAAAGACGTACCAAAGCCTCAGGAAATTCGTGAAATTTTGAATGAATATGTCATCGGCCAAGATCAAGCGAAGAAATCACTTGCTGTTGCTGTGTATAACCACTATAAGCGCATTAACTCTAACAGCAAAGTTGATGATGTTGAGCTTTCAAAAAGTAATATTTCATTAATCGGCCCTACGGGAAGCGGTAAAACCCTTCTGGCGCAAACATTAGCTCGCATTTTAAATGTGCCGTTTGCGATTGCAGACGCTACATCTTTGACTGAAGCTGGATACGTGGGTGAAGATGTAGAGAATATTCTCTTGAAGCTCATCCAAGCTGCTGATTATGATGTGGAAAAAGCCGAAAAAGGCATTATCTATATTGATGAAATCGATAAAGTGGCTAGAAAATCTGAAAACCCGTCTATCACACGTGACGTGTCAGGTGAGGGTGTACAGCAGGCATTGCTTAAAATTCTTGAGGGTACAGTGGCAAGCGTGCCGCCTCAAGGTGGACGTAAGCATCCTCATCAAGAATTCATTCAAATTGACACAACAAATATTTTGTTCATTTGCGGCGGAGCTTTCGATGGTATCGAACAAATCATCAAACGCCGTTTAGGCCAAAAAGTGATTGGATTCGGTGCCGACAATAAAGCTGCTGATCTTGAGAAAGAAGATCTTCTTTCAAAAGTGCTTCCGGAGGATTTGCTCCGTTTCGGGTTAATTCCTGAATTTATCGGACGTCTTCCGGTTATTGCAAGCCTTGAAAAGCTTGACGAAGAAGCATTGGTTGCGATCTTAACAAAACCGAAAAACGCTCTTGTTAAGCAATTCAAGAAAATGCTTGAGCTTGACAACGTTGAGCTTGAGTTTGAAGAAGAAGCGCTTTCTGAAATTGCTAAAAAAGCAATTGAACGCAAGACTGGAGCACGCGGACTCCGTTCTATCATTGAAGGCATCATGCTTGATGTGATGTTTGAGCTGCCTTCTCGTGATGACATTGAAAAATGTGTAATTACCGGGGCAACTGTGACACACGGAGAGCCTCCTCGCCTCTTATTAAAAGACGGCACTGAGGTAAGCCAAGATAAAACATCTGCATAAAGATAAGTACAAACCTCCTGAGTGGTAACACTCAGGAGGTTTTTTTGCATGCAACTCTTCCGGAAAAACGTTTATTCCCGTCTTCTATGGGAGATACTAGCAATCAGAGGAATGAATTGGATACATAAATTGTTTTTCAGGAGGGACCACCATGAGTTGGACAGGGATCGCGTTATTTATTCAGCTGTTTTTTGGGATCATCATCGGTTTGTATTTTTGGAATTTGCTTAAAAATCAAAGGACACAAAAGGTCACGATAGATAAAGAATCAAAGAAGGAAATGGAGCAGCTTCGGAAAATGCGCGCTATCAGCTTGTCCGAGCCATTATCTGAGAAGGTCCGCCCCAAAAGCTTTAAAGATATCGTCGGACAGGAAGACGGCATTAAAGCATTAAAGGCGGCTTTATGCGGGCCAAATCCACAGCATGTGATTGTCTATGGGCCACCGGGAGTTGGGAAAACGGCTGCTGCGCGGCTTGTGTTGGAAGAAGCAAAAAAACATAAACAATCACCGTTTAAAGAGCAGGCTGTCTTTGTGGAACTCGATGCGACAACAGCCCGTTTTGATGAAAGAGGAATTGCCGATCCGCTCATCGGCTCTGTCCATGACCCGATATACCAAGGGGCCGGAGCGATGGGACAGGCTGGGATTCCGCAGCCGAAGCAGGGAGCTGTCACCCATGCCCATGGCGGTGTGCTGTTTATTGATGAAATAGGGGAGCTGCATCCTATTCAAATGAATAAAATGCTGAAGGTGCTTGAGGACAGAAAAGTCTTTTTAGACAGTGCGTATTACAGTGAGGAAAATACACAAATTCCGAATCATATTCATGATATTTTTCAAAATGGGCTGCCGGCTGATTTTCGCTTGATTGGCGCGACCACGAGAATGCCAAACGAAATTCCGCCAGCTATCCGGTCCCGCTGTTTGGAAGTTTTTTTCCGCGAGCTTGAAAAGGACGAGCTGAAAACGGTTGCTAAAACAGCAGCGGATAAAATTGAAAAAAATATCTCCGAAGAAGGCCTAGATCTTTTGACCAGCTACACGCGGAACGGGCGGGAAGCCGTCAATATGATTCAAATCGCAGCGGGGATGGCTGTAACGGAGAATCGGAAAGACATTACGATTGAGGATATTGAATGGGTCATTCACTCCAGTCAGCTTACTCCAAAGCACGAGCAAAAAATCGGTGTTGAACCACAGGTTGGCATTGTAAATGGGCTTGCAGTCTATGGGCCTAACAGCGGATCGCTTCTGGAAATCGAAGTGAGTGTAACCGCGGCTCAAGATAAAGGATCAATTAACATCACAGGAATAGCTGAAGAAGAAAGCATCGGCAGCCAATCAAAATCAATCAGACGAAAAAGCATGGCGAAGGGTTCGGTTGAAAATGTATTAACCGTGCTCCGGACAATGGGAATGAAGCCTTCTGATTATGATATTCACATCAATTTCCCAGGAGGGATTCCGATTGATGGGCCGTCAGCAGGCATTGCGATGGCGGCGGGGATTTTCTCGGCGATACACAAAATTCCTATTGACAATACCGTTGCGATGACGGGCGAAATCAGCCTGAACGGTCTTGTGAAACCCATCGGAGGCGTCATTCCGAAAATAAAAGCGGCCAAGCAGTCCGGTGCGAAAAAGGTGATTATCCCATATGAAAATCAGCAGGCCATCTTAAAGCAGATTGACGGGATCGAAATTATTGCAGTGAAGACGTTCCAAGAAGTGCTTGATGAAATTTTAGTGAATCCGCCAACGGAACAAAAACCGTTTCCTATTGAAATCAATAAAGAATCTGTTTAAACCCTATTTTGATAATAGGGTTTTTTTCATGAAGGACATCTTTTCCTTTTTCATATCAGAAAGAAAGGGTATACTACGAGGAGACTGTTTTATAGAAAATGGAACCATGCCGTTTATTGTACAAGGATGAAAAAGTTGTATTATAATGGTTCATACTAAAGTCACGGAGGTGTCAGTCACATGGCAGAAGAATTAAAACGCAGCATCCCGCTCCTCCCTTTAAGAGGTTTATTAGTGTACCCGACGATGGTTTTGCATTTAGATGTAGGACGTGACAAGTCGGTTCAGGCTCTTGAACAGGCAATGATGCATGATCATATGATATTTTTAGCCACTCAGCAGGATATTTCGATAGACGAACCTGGTGAAGACGAGATTTTCACTGTCGGCACCTATACAAAAATTAAGCAAATGCTGAAGCTTCCGAACGGTACGATTCGTGTGTTGGTGGAGGGCCTCAAGCGCGCCCATATCGTCAAATACAATGAACACGAGGATTACACGTCGGTCGACATTCAACTTATTCATGAAGATGATTCAAAAGATACAGAAGACGAAGCATTGATGCGGACTTTGCTAGACCACTTTGATCAGTACATAAAAATTTCTAAAAAAATCTCGGCCGAAACGTACGCCGCGGTTACTGATATCGAAGAGCCGGGCAGAATGGCAGACATCGTTGCTTCTCATCTGCCCCTTAAACTAAAGGATAAGCAGGATATTTTAGAAACGGCTGATGTCAAAGACAGGCTGAACAAGGTCATTGATTTTATTAATAATGAAAAAGAAGTGCTGGAGATTGAGAAAAAAATCGGCCAGCGCGTCAAACGTTCGATGGAGCGTACGCAGAAGGAATACTACTTGCGAGAACAAATGAAGGCGATTCAAAAAGAGCTTGGCGATAAAGAAGGCAAAACTGGCGAAGTTCAGACGCTGACGGAAAAAATCGAAGAAGCAGGCATGCCTGATCATGTGAAGGAAACAGCGCTTAAAGAATTGAACAGATATGAAAAAATTCCGTCAAGTTCTGCGGAAAGCTCTGTGATCCGCAACTATATCGACTGGCTGGTTGCTCTTCCGTGGACGGATGAAACAGATGATAAGCTTGATTTGAAAGAAGCAGGACGTCTCTTGGACGAAGAGCACCACGGGCTTGAAAAAGTAAAAGAACGTATTTTAGAATATTTGGCTGTCCAGAAGCTGACCAAATCCCTGAAAGGCCCGATTCTCTGTTTGGCAGGACCTCCAGGTGTCGGAAAAACGTCTTTAGCCAAATCAATTGCAAAAAGCTTGGGACGCAAATTCGTCAGAATCTCACTCGGAGGAGTTCGGGACGAATCAGAGATACGCGGACACAGACGGACCTATGTCGGAGCAATGCCTGGACGTATTATTCAAGGGATGAAAAAAGCGGGCAAGCTGAATCCGGTCTTCTTATTAGACGAAATTGACAAAATGTCATCTGATTTTAGAGGAGACCCATCATCCGCTATGCTTGAAGTGCTTGATCCAGAGCAAAACAGCAGCTTCAGTGATCACTATATTGAAGAAACCTTTGATTTATCCAAAGTGCTGTTTATCGCAACGGCGAACAATTTGGCCACAATTCCGGGTCCGCTCAGAGACAGAATGGAAATTATTAATATCGCAGGTTACACAGAAATAGAAAAACTTGAAATCGTAAAGGATCACTTGCTTCCAAAGCAAATCAAAGAACACGGGCTGAAGAAAAGCAACCTGCAGCTGCGTGATCAGGCGATTCTTGATATTATCCGCTACTATACGAGAGAAGCTGGTGTGAGAAGCCTTGAACGCCAGCTTGCCGCGATTTGCCGTAAAGCTGCAAAAGCCATTGTTGCTGAAGAGCGAAAACGGATTACGGTTACTGAGAAGAACCTTCAAGACTTTATCGGAAAACGTATTTTCAGATATGGACAAGCTGAAACAGAGGATCAGGTTGGTGTAGTGACAGGGCTTGCTTATACAACCGTTGGCGGAGATACGCTGTCGATTGAAGTATCGCTTTCTCCGGGGAAAGGGAAATTAATCCTGACAGGAAAGCTCGGAGATGTTATGAGAGAGTCTGCTCAGGCTGCATTCAGCTATGTGCGATCCAAAACAGAAGAACTTGGCATTGAACCTGACTTTCATGAGAAGTATGATATTCATATACATGTACCAGAGGGTGCGGTGCCAAAAGATGGTCCGTCAGCCGGTATTACGATGGCAACAGCGCTTGTTTCTGCTTTAACGGGACGGGCGGTTTCGCGTGAAGTTGGCATGACTGGGGAAATCACGCTTCGCGGGCGCGTGCTGCCGATCGGCGGCTTAAAGGAAAAAGCGCTTGGCGCACATAGAGCGGGATTAACGACCATTATTGCGCCTAAAGATAATGAAAAAGATATAGAGGATATTCCGGAAAGCGTCAGGGAGGGGCTGACATTTATATTGGCGTCCCACTTAGACGAGGTTTTGGAACATGCCTTAGTAGGAGAGAAGAAATGAAAGTCACAAAGTCAGAAATCGTGATCAGTGCAGTAAAACCGGAACAGTACCCTGAAGGGGGGCTTCCGGAAATCGCATTGGCCGGAAGATCGAACGTAGGAAAATCGTCTTTTATCAATTCATTAATCAATCGCAAAAATCTTGCGAGAACGTCATCAAAGCCGGGAAAAACACAAACGCTTAATTTCTACATTATCAATGATGAGTTGCATTTTGTGGATGTGCCGGGCTACGGTTTTGCCAAAGTGTCAAAGTCTGAGCGTGAAGCATGGGGCAGAATGATTGAAACCTATATCACGACACGCGAGGAATTAAAAGCTGTGGTGCAGATCGTTGATTTGCGGCATGCGCCATCTAATGATGATGTACAGATGTATGAATTTTTAAAGTATTACGGCATTCCTGTTATTGTTATCGCTACAAAGGCGGATAAGATCCCGAAAGGCAAATGGGACAAACACGCGAAGGTTGTCCGACAAACATTAAATATTGATCCGGAAGACGAGCTGATTCTCTTTTCCTCAGAAACGAAAAAGGGAAAAGACGAAGCTTGGGGAGCGATCAAAAAAATGATAAACCGGTAGAGGATCCTCTACCGGTTTTATTTATCGTATAGATTTTTTTCGTTTTATCAATAATAACAATAAACTGATTCCAATAAAGACAAACGGCCAATACTCCTTCAGAAGCGCTGTTGGAATATGCGCAGACTCAAGCCATGCCATAATTTGTTTGAAAAAGTACAAAAACAGGGAAAAACAAATCATCGACACAGCTTCATATACATATTCTTTTTTTTGAACGGCTGAAACGAGAAGTGAGAAGCCGATCATAAAGAGGAGCATTTCAAAATCATCCGGCCACCATACCCATTTCGGCTTGGCAAAAAAGTGTAAACCGATCCCGAAGAGAAGCAAACCGATAAAAAAATGGGGTGTAACGGCTTCTTTTTTTCCTTGATATACAAAGGCTGCGCCTAACAGCATGAGGAGAACAGGCCATTGATCCTGCCCTGAAAACAGTTCGGCTTGACCGCTTTCTAGCCATGCATATACAGAAGCGGCAAGCAGCAGACAAGGGAATAAAATTGATTTTTGTTTCATGCTATCACCTTCTTGTTTTTTAGAGCTGATGTGTAGTAAATTTCTGCTGTTTTTGGTATTGTCAATAGGAATGCTTCTTTTCCCTGAAGCTTTTTCTAATATAGCATAAGAATTTTAAAATCTGTTCACATTTTGTGAAAGAAACTATGTTATAATTATTATAAATAATGAGTTCTATGTTAGAATGATTATAAATTAAGATTGGGTGTTGGGGGTGTAATTAGAGCGATGCATATACTTGTTGTGGGAGTAGATTATAAATCCGCCCCTATTGAGATACGTGAAAAAGTAAGTTTTCAGCCGAATGAGCTGGCAGAAGCAATGATGCAGCTGAAAGAAGAGAAAAGCATTCTTGAAAACATCATTGTATCAACCTGCAACCGCACTGAAATTTATGCGGTAGTCGACCAGCTCCATACCGGCCGTTATTATATAAAAAAGTTTTTAGCTGATTGGTTTCAATTAAGCAAAGAAGAGTTGTCACCGTTCTTAACGTTTTATGAGAGCGATGCTGCTGTTGAGCATTTATTCCGTGTAGCCTGCGGACTTGATTCTATGGTGATTGGCGAAACGCAGATTCTCGGACAGGTACGCGACAGCTTTAAAACAGCTCAGCAAGAAAAAACGATCGGGACTATTTTTAATGAGCTGTTTAAGCAGGCGGTTACAGTGGGCAAACGAACTCACGCCGAAACAGACATTGGCTCAAATGCGGTGTCAGTAAGCTATGCTGCAGTTGAACTTGCTAAAAAAATCTTCGGAAATCTTTCAAGCAAGCACATATTGATTCTCGGTGCGGGAAAAATGGGCGAGCTTGCTGCGGAAAACCTGCACGGACAAGGAATCGGCAAGGTCACTGTCATTAACCGAACATACTTGAAAGCGAAGGAGCTTGCAGACCGTTTCTCAGGTGAAGCGAGAAGCTTGAATCAGCTTGAAAGCGCGCTTGCGGAGGCTGATATTTTAATCAGTTCAACCGGTGCAAGTGAATTTGTCGTGTCCAAAGAGAGGATGGAAAACGCGAATAAGCTTCGCAAGGGACGTCCGCTGTTTATGGTCGACATTGCCGTGCCTAGAGATCTTGATCCGGCGCTGAATGATCTTGAAGGTGTTTTTCTTTATGATATCGACGATCTGGAAGGCATTGTAGAAGCGAACATGAAAGAGCGGAGAGAAACAGCTGAAAAAGTTGAACTGTTAATTGAAGAAACCATTGTGGAATTTAAACAATGGATGAATACACTTGGTGTTGTGCCGGTTATTTCTGCATTGCGCGAAAAGGCGCTTGCCATCCAGTCAGAAACGATGGACAGCATTGAGCGTAAGCTGCCTCACTTAAGCACAAGAGAGAAAAAACTGTTGAACAAACACACCAAAAGTATTATTAACCAAATGCTTCGTGATCCGATTTTAAAGGTGAAAGAGCTTGCTGCAGATGCTGATTCTGAAGAAAAGCTTGCGTTGTTTATGCAGATTTTTGATATTGAAGAAGCTGCGGGCCGTCAAATGATGAAAACCGTTGAAAGCAGCCAGAAGGTCCACTCTTTTAAGAAGGCTGAATCAAAAGCGGGCTTTAGCCCACTTGTAAGTGAGTGAAAGCTGAATGATTGATACTGCAATGGCAAGACTTAATGAGGGGACAATCGTCATTTACGCGTTAAGTGTACTCTTTTATTTTATAGATTTTCTTCAACACAACCGGAAGGCTGGAAAAATGGCCTTCTGGTTGCTTTCTATTGTCTGGACTCTGCAAACCGTGTATTTGGCCTATTTTATGTGGGTGACGGGGCGGTTTCCGGTATTAAATGTGACGGAGGCGCTTTATTTTTATGCCTGGGTGCTTGTCACGCTGTCACTGGTACTGACAAAGCTTTTACGTGTTGACTTTATCGTGTTTTTTACAAATGTTATAGGATTTTCTATGATCGCCATTCACACATTTTCACCGACAGAGCAGCAGTCAGCTGCTTTTTCCGGGCAGCTTGTATCCGAGCTTTTGGTGATTCATATTACAATGGCGATTCTTTCATACGGCGCTTTTTCCCTTTCTTTCGTTTTTTCTGTGCTATATATGTTTCAATATCATCTGCTGAAAAAGAAAAAGTGGGGAAAATGGCTGTTGAGAATAGAAGATTTATCTAAGCTTGATTATATGGCGTATGTTTTAAATGTCATTGGGGTTCCGATGCTGCTGCTGAGTTTGATTCTCGGCGTCATATGGGCATATGTCTCACTAGAAACGCTGTATTGGTTTGACGCCAAAGTGCTTGGTTCGTTTGTCGTCCTGCTGCTGTACAGCTATTATCTTTATATCAGGCTGATTAAAGAGCTGCAAGGAAAGGTCGCTGCACTGTGGAATACGGCTTGTTTTCTGGTGCTGATGATCAATTATTTCCTGCTTGGAAGCCTGTCGCAATTCCATTGGTTCAGTTAAACGATGTCCCAAGCAGATTCGGGAGGAAAGAAATGATGAGAACGATTAAAGTAGGTTCCAGACGAAGCAAACTCGCTATGACTCAAACAAAATGGGTTATTCAAAAACTGAAGGAAATCAATCCTTCGTTTGCTTTTGAAATTAAAGAGATCGTGACAAAGGGCGACCGGATTGTCGATGTTACACTCTCAAAAGTGGGTGGAAAAGGGCTGTTTGTCAAAGAAATTGAACAGGCGCTTTTAAACGAAGAGATTGATATGGCAGTGCACAGCATGAAGGACATGCCTGCTGTTTTGCCTGAAGGCCTTGTGATCGGCTGCATTCCTGAACGGGAGGACCCGCGTGATGCCCTTATTTCAAAGAATCGCGTAAAGCTTTCAGAAATGAAGGAAGGTGCTGTCATTGGCACAAGCAGTTTAAGAAGAAGCGCGCAGCTTTTGATTGAGCGCCCTGACCTTACAATTAAATGGATTAGAGGTAATATAGATACAAGACTTCAAAAGCTGGAAACAGAGGATTATGACGCGATTATTTTAGCGGCTGCCGGCCTTTCTAGAATGGGGTGGAAGCAAGATGTCGTAACCGAATTCCTTGAGCCAGAGCGCTGTTTGCCTGCTGTGGGGCAGGGAGCACTGGCGATTGAGTGCCGAGAATCGGATGAAGCGCTGTTGGCGTTGTTTTCTCAGTTTACAGATGAATATACAAAACGAACTGTCTTAGCGGAACGTGCTTTTTTAAACGCGATGGAGGGCGGCTGCCAGGTTCCGATCGCGGGCTACTCCGTGTTAAATGGACAGGATGAAATTGAAATGACAGGTCTTGTCGCTTCACCTGACGGCAAAATCATTTTTAAAGAAACCGTCACCGGAAACGATCCGGAGGAAGTAGGAAAGCGCTGTGCCGCTCTTATGGCTGACAAAGGAGCAAAAGATTTAATTGATCGTGTAAAACGGGAGCTTGATGAGGATGGAAAATGATTTTCCGTTGAAAGGAAAAACAGTGCTTGTCACCCGGAATAAGGCACAGGCAACATCATTTCAGCAAAAAGTGGAGGCGCTTGGCGGTAAAGCTGTTTTAACCTCTTTGATTACGTTTCGCCGCGCTTTGCCGAATGATGTTGCGGAACAGGTAAGAGAGGATCTTGCCGCGCCAGGCTGGCTTGTTTTTACAAGTGTGAATGGGGCAGACTTCTTTTTTTCTTATCTGAAGGAAAATCAGCTTATTATGCCTGCGCATAAAAAAATTGCAGCCGTCGGTGAAAAAACCGCCCGCCGTTTAAAAACGCATAACGTATCGGTTGATGTGATGCCACAGGAGTATATTGCTGAACAATTGGCTGACGCTCTTAAGCAGCATGCTGAACCGGGGGAGCCCATTACCGTGATGAAAGGGAATTTGTCACGTGATGTGATAAAACAAGAGCTTGTCCCGCTCGGTTTTGAAGTAAAGGAATGGGTTCTCTACGAAACGATTCCGGATGAAGAAGGCATTGAGGAACTGAAAGACGTTGCGGGTCAATATTCCTTTGACTATGTAACATTTACGAGTTCATCAACCGTACATACGTTTATGCATGTCTTGGGAGAAGAATTAAAAAAGTGGAAGGCGAATGGGACGGCCTGTATCAGCATTGGACCTTTAACAAATGATGCCCTTCTGACGTACGGCATCACATCGCATACGCCTGATACATTTACAATAGATGGCATGCTTGAATTAATGTGCAGCATGTCAAGAGAGGAAGAGAGAATATGAGTCAATCATTTAATAGACACCGCCGCCTGCGGACATCAAAAGCAATGAGAGAAATGGTAAAGGAAACACGTTTGCATCCATCAGATTTTATTTATCCGATTTTTGTCGTTGAAGGGCTGGAGGGCAAAAAAGCTGTTCCGTCAATGCCTGATGTTTACCATGTATCATTAGATTTATTGAAGGATGAAGTAGCGGAGCTGGTCAAACTGGGCATTCAATCTGTTATCGTGTTCGGCATCCCGGAAGAAAAAGATGATTGCGGAACACAAGCGTACCATGATCACGGAATTGTCCAAAAAGCCATCACAGAAATTAAAGATCACTTCCCTGAAATGGTTGTTGTCGCTGACACGTGCCTGTGCGAATACACAGACCACGGCCATTGCGGACTGGTCAAAGACGGGGTCATCCTCAATGATGAATCGCTGGAGCTTTTGGCGCAAACGGCTGTCAGCCAAGCAAAAGCAGGTGCGGATATCATTGCGCCATCAAACATGATGGACGGATTTGTTACAGTGATCAGAGAAGCACTTGATAAAGAAGGATTTGTCAATATTCCAATCATGTCTTACGCTGTGAAATATTCAAGTGAGTTTTACGGTCCGTTCCGTGATGCAGCAAACAGCACACCGCAATTCGGAGACCGCAAAACATATCAGATGGACCCTGCCAACCGTATGGAGGCACTCCGCGAAGCACAATCAGATGTCGAGGAAGGCGCGGACTTTTTGATTGTCAAACCTTCGCTTTCTTATATGGATATCATGCGTGACGTAAAAAATGAGTTTACTTTGCCGCTCGTCGCTTATAATGTAAGCGGAGAGTATTCAATGGTGAAGGCTGCAGCGCAGAACGGCTGGATCAAAGAAAAAGAAATTGTGTTGGAAATTTTGACAAGCATGAAGCGCGCGGGTGCCGACCTGATTATTACGTATCATGCGAAAGACGCAGCGAAATGGCTTGCGGAGTAATTTTATTCAGTTGACAGGAGTTGAGGCAGATGAGAAGCTATGAAAAATCAAAAACGGCTTTTAAAGAAGCGCAAAAACTCATGCCGGGCGGTGTGAACAGTCCCGTTCGCGCATTTAAATCGGTAGACATGGACCCGATTTTTATGGAGCGCGGAAAAGGCTCGAAAATCTTTGATATTGACGGGAATGAATATATTGACTACGTCTTGTCATGGGGGCCTTTAATTTTAGGGCATACAAATGACCGCGTCGTAGAAAGCCTCAAAAAAGTGGCTGAATATGGGACAAGCTTCGGTGCTCCGACTGAAGTAGAAAATGAACTGGCTAAGCTCGTCATTGATCGTGTGCCATCTGTAGAAATTGTACGAATGGTAAGCTCCGGAACAGAGGCTACAATGAGTGCCCTCCGTTTGGCAAGGGGCTATACGGGCCGCAACAAGATTTTAAAATTTGAGGGCTGCTACCACGGACACGGCGATTCTCTCTTGATTAAAGCTGGTTCAGGTGTTGCCACTCTCGGACTGCCTGACAGCCCGGGGGTGCCTGAAGGCATTGCGAAAAACACCATCACCGTTCCGTACAATGATTTAGAAAGTGTAAAGCTTGCTTTCCAGCAATTCGGTGAAGACATTGCGGGAGTCATTGTAGAGCCAGTTGCCGGAAATATGGGTGTTGTTCCGCCGCAAGAAGGTTTCCTGCAGGGTCTGCGTGATATCACTGAGCAGTACGGCTCCCTGCTGATTTTTGATGAAGTGATGACTGGCTTCCGGGTCGATTATAACTGCGCTCAAGGCTACTTCGGCGTAACGCCTGATCTGACTTGTTTAGGAAAAGTAATCGGGGGCGGACTTCCTGTCGGCGCTTATGGCGGAAAGGCAGAAATCATGGAGCAGATCGCTCCAAGCGGCCCGATCTATCAAGCTGGTACATTGTCAGGCAATCCGCTTGCGATGACGGCTGGCTTAGAGACATTGAAACAGCTGACACCTGATTCCTACAAGAATTTCATCAAAAAAGGCGACAGACTGGAAGAAGGAATTTCAAAAGCTGCCGAGGCTCATGGCATTCCGCATACCTTTAACCGTGCAGGTTCGATGATCGGTTTCTTCTTTACAAACGAACCAGTCATCAATTATGAAACAGCGAAATCATCTGATTTGAAGCTGTTCGCAAGCTATTATAAAGGGATGGCAAATGAAGGGGTATTCCTTCCGCCATCACAATTCGAAGGTCTTTTCCTCTCAACGGCCCATACTGATGAAGATATTGAAAACACAATCCAGGCAGCTGAGAAAGTATTTGCTGAGATCAGCCGCAGATAAGAGTGAAAACCGGTATCAAGGACTCCTTGTGCCGGTTTTTTCGTGCTCTCCCACTCATATTTTCTCCAGTTCATACATACACCTTTAGTGACATCTAATTTTAAGGATTAGATGAAAGGAGGATATGAACTTGCCGCAAAATCATCGATTGCAATTTTCTGTAGAAGAATCGATCTGTTTCCAAAAAGGACAGGAAGTTTCTGAACTGCTTTCTATTTCATTAGATCCTGATATTAGGGTTCAGGAAGTAAATGATTATGTATCAATCATAGGATCGCTTGAACTTACAGGTGAGTACAACATAGATCAAAACAAACATACCGAAGAGATTTATACAGATAAGCGGTTTGTTGAACAAGTCAGAAAGAGAGAGGATGGAAGTGCGGAACTGACTCACTGTTTTCCTGTGGATATTACCATTCCGAAAAATAAAGTGAGCCATTTACAGGATGTCTTTGTCTTTATTGACGCATTTGACTATCAATTGACGGATTCGCGCATTTTAACAATTCAAGCTGATTTAGCGATCGAAGGGCTTTTGGACGATACGCAAGACAAAGAGCCGGAGATACCTTTATATGAAGCTCCTGCGGCATTCAGGGAGGAAGAGCTTTCAGAGCCGCCGGCACATAGTATAGTAGAAGAACCGGGTGCATCATCGGCAGAGGAAGCAGTTCTTCAGCATGAACCGCCAGCCGAACCGCCAGAACTTTTTATCTCGAAAGCGGGCCTCCGTGAAGAACTGGAGACAGAAAAAGCAGAATCTGAGCCGCCTGAATCGGTTGCTTCAGAACCAGAGGCCAGAGAAGATGTGAAAGAGGAAGACGAGTCAGAAGAGCTTGCTGTGCCGGAAACGGAGGTTCGTGTTGAATCGGAAAAAGCAGAATCTGAGCCAGAACCTGATCATTCAGAAATAGAGATTCAAGAGATCGTTAAAGCAAAAAAAGAAACGGCTGAGCTGGCAGCTGCAATAGCGGATGTTCGTGAAGAAGCAGACTCTTCAGCGGAGACTGAGCTTCGTGAACACGCCGGAGCAGAAGAATCGCCTGCTTTGGAAGCTGAACTTCATTCAGAGACTGTGATTGCAGAGGAAAAAGAGGAAACAACAGTGTCTCCAAATCATGAATATGCGCTGCGCCAAGAGGCTCAAAATGAAGAAGCAGCTCAATCGGATCAGGCTGATCCTGCGCTTTGCCAAGAAGAGGCGGAAGCGGATGAAGCTTTGGAGAGTGTATCAGAGGCCGCTCTCTCCATAGAAGATAGCAGAGAAACAGCTTCAGCTGTATATGTGGAGAATGACAAAGCCGATTTACATTTCCATTTCAATCAAAAAACAAGCTCGGAGGAGGCATCTCAAGAAGAATTGCCTGAACCGGCATACCGTACCTTCCTGCCTGAACAAGAAGAGGAGGATTCTTTTTATTCAGCGCCTAAGCTGCTGGAGGAGGAAGAACAAGAGGAAGAGAGCTTCGAAATTGAAGTGAGAAAAACACCATCAGCTGAAGAGCCTAAGGAAGAAACACCTTTTCAATCCTTCCAGCTGCCTGAATCTTCTGAGACTGAAAGGAAGGAAACGGATGCTGTTCCTAGGGTTGCTCCTGCTGCTGAAACGAAGGAACCTCAAACAAAGGAAAGTGATAATTCTCTTTATTTAACAAAACTCTTTACAAAAGAAGCGGATGAGTTTTCGAGAATGAAAATTTGTATTGTGCAGCAGGAAGATACGATCGAGCGTTTATGCGAACGGTATGAAATTACATCCCAGCAGCTGATCAGGATGAATTCTTTAGCCTTGGATGATGAATTAAAAGCAGGACAGATTCTCTATATTCCTCAATATAAAAATAGCCATGCGTAAACCGTAAGTGATCGGAAAATGTGGTGAATGAAATGGAAGATACCCAATCGGTTCTTCAGGAATACGGACTGACTGCTCGATTTATTGAGCCTGTCAGTCCTCTTGTTTGGAAAGTGTATACAGACTACGGCATATTTGCCCTGAAAAAATTGAAAGAAGGTCGCGGCAAGCATTTTACAGATCATATGGTGGCGATTGAGGAAAAAGGCTTTCGTTCATTCGTTCCCGTTTACAGAACAAATAGCGGTGAGTTTTTCTCAGCAGGCATACAATACGGAGATACCTACTATTTAATGCCTTGGCTCCAATTTGACCAAGAGGAAGAACGGGATCAGAAACATGCTTATTTATTTAGAGAAACAGCCCGTCTTCACGAGAGAACCGCGCAGGAACTAAAGGTTAGACGTGATGAGATTGAACGTTATTACGGGCAAACGAAAAAAAAGTGGGAACAAGATAAAATTTTCTATGAGCAGTTTGTGGATAGAGCGGAGAAGGAGTGGTACCTTTCTCCTTTTGAACTCCAGGCCATAACCTATTTTTCAGAAACCATTTCCGCGGTGAATTTTGCGCTGGAACGGTTGGAGGACTGGTATGAGTCTGCAAAGGAAAAGGACGTTTCAAGGGTTGTAATGAACCACGGCAGCCTGTCTATACACCATTTTCTGTATAATGATGCCGGGACCGGATATTTTACAAACTTCGAAAGAGCATCTGTCGGTCCGCCGCAAAACGACCTGCTCGGCTTTTATACAAAAATGTTCAGAGGCTTTCCGAAAGCTTGTCCGGAATGCGTCGAATGGTTTTATGGATATACGAAATCATTCCCTCTGCGTGAAGCGGAAGTCAGCCTTTTTCTCAGCTATATGGCATATCCGGCAGCCATGTACAAGGTGCTGAACGGTTATCAAACTGGGAAAAGACAGCATGAAAAAGAGGAATGTACACAATTATTAAAGGCTTATTGGCAAATGAAAAATATAGAGCCGTTTGTGATGAAAATCCATCAGATTGAACAAGAGAAAAAATTTCAGGCTGAAAACGAGTCCACGTCTTAATGGCGCGGACTTGTTTGTTTATATCCATTCTAAATGAAGGGCGCAAGCTAAAAAGATTAGGATTGCGAGCAGCAAAACATCAAAGGTTGTCGGAAAGAAAATGGTTCTGATTCCTTGAAAAATCGTAATGGGAATAATCACTTGTGCGGATACAAGCCGAATTTGCCTTACCCATGGCGGCAGCGAATAAGAGCTGAAACGTTTCTTCACGGTGCATCCTCCTCTACGCATTTACAAGCATCATATGTAAACTTGGGCAATAGGTGCCTGCCCATCTGTATAGAAAGCGGTGTTTTTGGAAAAGATGATTGACGAATCAAAAACACTTTTACTATAATAAAGAACATAAATAATGTATACAATGAGCTGATAAATACACCTGCTTAGAACGGGAAGAGTACAAAAAAGGCGCATGCAGAGAGAGAAGCCGTTTGCTGAAAGGCTTCTTATGTTGTCTGATTGGAAGGTCGCCCGGGAGCATAATTTCTTGAAAGAAGAGTAGAGAAATTCGGGAAACACCCGTTATCCGTTATAAGTGCATGAACTGATAGAGTTCATGAAAAAAGGTGGTACCGCGAAAGAGCTTTTCGTCCTTTTACAGGGATGAAGAGCTCTTTTTTCGTTCTCAGCCATTTTTAAACATGCTGGAGGGTTATGATGGAAACGAATGAACAAACAATGCCGACGAAATATGATCCGGCAGCGGTTGAAAAAGACCGATATGATTTTTGGCTAAAAGGCAAATTTTTTGAAGCGGGTAGTGACCAGACAAAAGAGCCATACTCTGTTGTCATCCCGCCGCCAAACGTAACAGGAAGACTTCACCTTGGCCACGCATGGGACACAACGCTGCAAGACATTGTAACAAGAATGAAACGCATGCAGGGCTATGATGTGCTGTGGCTTCCAGGCATGGACCACGCCGGCATCGCGACACAGGCTAAAGTGGAGGCGAAACTTCGTGAAGAAGGCAAATCCCGCTACGATTTAGGCCGTGAAAAATTCCTCGAAGAAACGTGGAAGTGGAAGGAAGAATATGCTGACTTTATTCGCAGCCAGTGGGCGAAATTAGGTCTTGGCCTAGATTATTCCCGTGAACGTTTTACGCTGGATGAAGGCTTGAGCAAAGCGGTAAGAGAAGTATTCGTTAAGCTTTATGAAAAAGGCCTGATCTACAGAGGCGAATATATTATTAACTGGGACCCAGCGACAAAAACAGCCCTATCCGACATTGAGGTGATTTACAAGGATGTTCAAGGCGCGTTCTATCATATGAGCTATCCGCTTGCTGACGGTTCAGGCTCAATTGAAATTGCGACGACACGTCCTGAAACAATGCTCGGTGATACAGCTGTTGCCGTTCACCCTGAAGACGAGCGCTATAAACACCTTATCGGAAAAACGGTGATCCTGCCGATTGTAAATCGTGAAATTCCGATTGTCGGTGATGACTATGTTGATATGGAATTTGGTTCAGGTGCCGTGAAAATTACGCCTGCTCATGATCCGAACGACTTCGAGCTTGGCAACCGCCACAATTTAGAACGCATTCTTGTCATGAATGAAGATGGCACGATGAATGAAAATGCTCTGCAATATCAAGGTATGGATCGTTTTGAATGCCGCAAAAAGCTCGTGAAAGATTTACAGGAGGTGGGAGTTCTCTTCAAGATCGAGGATCATATGCACTCTGTCGGCCATAGTGAACGAAGCGGGGCTGTTGTGGAGCCTTATCTTTCTACACAATGGTTTGTGCGCATGCAGCCGCTTGCTGATGCAGCGATTGAGCTGCAAAAGAAAGAAGAAAAGGTCAACTTTGTGCCTGACCGTTTCGAAAAAACGTATTTACACTGGATGGAAAACATCCGCGACTGGTGTATCTCCCGTCAATTGTGGTGGGGTCATCGTATTCCTGCCTGGTATCATAAAGAAACGGGCGAGCTATATGTCGGGCTTGAAGCGCCGGAAGACAGCGAAAATTGGGAACAGGATACAGACGTACTGGATACATGGTTCAGTTCTGCGCTATGGCCTTTCTCCACAATGGGCTGGCCTGATGTAACGGCTGAAGACTTTAAACGCTACTATCCGACAGATGTTCTCGTGACAGGGTACGATATCATTTTCTTCTGGGTATCACGCATGATTTTCCAAGGCATTGAATTTACAGGCGAGCGCCCGTTCAAAGATGTTTTAATCCACGGCTTAATCCGTGACGAGCAAGGCCGGAAAATGAGTAAATCTCTTGGCAACGGTGTCGACCCGATGGATGTGATTGACAAGTACGGAGCCGATTCTCTGCGTTATTTCCTTGCGACTGGAAGCTCTCCTGGCCAGGATCTGCGCTTCAGCTATGAAAAAGTGGAATCGACCTGGAATTTTGCCAATAAAATTTGGAACGCCTCTCGTTTTGCATTAATGAATATGGATGGCATGACGTACGATGAACTTGATCTGTCAGGCGAAAAGTCAGTCGCTGACAAGTGGATTTTAACGCGATTAAATGAAACGATCGAGCACGTGACCCAGCTTGCTGATCGATATGAATTTGGTGAAGTAGGACGCCATTTATATAACTTTATTTGGGATGATTTCTGTGATTGGTATATTGAAATGGCGAAGCTTCCGCTTTATGGAGAAGACGAAGCGGCTAAGAAAACTACCCGTTCCATCCTTGCTTACGTACTTGATCAAACGATGCGTCTGCTCCATCCGTTTATGCCATTCTTAACGGAGGAAATTTGGCAGCACCTTCCTCACCAAGGGGAATCGATTACAGTAAGTCAATGGCCTGTAGTAGTGCCGGAGCATACCGATACTGAAGCGGCAGCTGACATGAAGCTTCTTGTTGAGCTGATCCGTTCTGTGCGCAATATCCGCAGTGAAGTCAATACGCCAATGAGCAAGCAGGTTGAACTGTACATTAAAACAAGCACAGACGAAATAGCAGCCCGCCTCGAAGCGAACCGTTCATATGTTGAACGCTTTACGAATCCGAGCGTGCTTAAAATCGGCACCGATATTGAGGCTGTTGATAAGGCGATGACGGCCGTTGTCTCAGGAGCAGAGGTTATTCTTCCGCTTGAAGGCTTAATCAATATTGATGAAGAAATTGCCCGTCTGCAAAAAGAATTTGATAAACTGACAAAAGAAGTTGAGCGTGTCCAAAAGAAACTTGGAAATGAAGGATTTATGAAAAAAGCGCCTGCACACGTAATTGATGAAGAACGTGAAAAAGAAAAAGATTATGTGGCGAAGCGTGACGCTGTTCAAAAACGAATGGCTGAGCTGAAGGGTTAATGAAAAGCCGGGGCGGTTTCTAGAGAAACCGCCTTGTCTTATAAAAGAGGGGATTATCATTGTTTACTGCATATCAAGATGCGCGCAGCTGGATTCACGGGAGGCTAAAATTCGGGGTGAAGCCCGGACTTGGTCGAATGAAACAGCTGATGGCGCGGTTAGGACATCCTGAAAAAAAAATCCGAGCGTTCCACGTCGCAGGAACAAACGGTAAAGGATCAACTGTCGCTTTTATCCGTTCTATGCTGCAGGAAGCCGGATATACGGTTGGAACATTTACATCGCCTTATATTATTACGTTTAATGAACGGATCAGCGTAAACGGGATACCGATTTCAGATGAGGAATGGACAGCACTCGTCAATCAAATGAAACCGCACGTTGAAGCCCTTGATCAAACGGAATACGGACAGCCGACAGAATTTGAAATTATGACAGCTTGTGCATTTTTATATTTTGCAGAGTTTCATAAGGTCGATTTTGTTATTTTTGAAACAGGTCTGGGCGGTAGATTCGATTCTACTAATGTGGTTGAACCGCTCTTAACTGTGATTACAAGCATCGGACACGATCATATGAACATTTTGGGAAACACCATTGAAGAAATTGCAGGAGAAAAGGCCGGCATTATTAAAGAAGGTATTCCAATCGTTACAGCAGTTACCCAGCCGGAAGCTTTACAGGTCATCCGCCATGAAGCCGAACGGCATGCTGCGCCGTTCCAGTCATTGCATGATGCATGTGTTATTTTCAATGAAGAGGCTCTGCCTGCAGGAGAACAGTTTTCATTCAAAACGGAAGAGAAATGCTATGAAGATATTCGGACATCTCTGATTGGCACCCATCAAAGACAAAATGCTGCTTTGTCCATTTTGGCTGCGGAGTGGCTCAATAAGGAGAATATCGCCCATATCAGTGACGAAGCGTTAAGGAGCGGGCTTGTGAAGGCTGCTTGGCCGGGACGGTTAGAGCTTGTTCAGGAACATCCTCCGGTATATTTAGACGGTGCGCATAACGAAGAAGGTGTTGAAAAGCTGGCGGAAACGATGAAGCAGCGTTTCGCCAATTCACGCATTTCTGTGGTGTTTAGCGCGTTAAAGGACAAACCGTATCAGAACATGATTAAAAGACTGGAAACCATTGCTCATGCGATTCATTTTGCTTCTTTTGATTTCCCGCGTGCTTCCCTTGCAAAAGATCTCTATGATGCAAGTGAAATCAGCAATAAAAGCTGGAGTGAAGATCCAGACGATGTGATCAAATTCATAGAAAGTAAAAAGGGCTCAAATGAAATTGTGCTGATTACCGGATCTCTTTACTTTATTTCTGACATTCGAAAAAGGTTGAAATAAAAGCATCCGGCTCCGGCAGAATCAAAAAAAAGATTCTGCCGTTTTTTTTATGTGTAAAATTGAATATTCCCAATTGGAGCTCAGGATGTCCATTTTGCTACAATCCATACCAGAACTCAATGAGTAAAGGTGTGTTGTCTATGCTATCCATTCTTATTATCTTTGGGCTGATCCTTGGTTCTTTTTACTATACGGCCGGGTGCCGTATCCCCTTACATCTATCTATTATTGCGCCCCGTTCATCATGCCCGTTTTGCCGGCGGACATTAACTCCTGCAGAATTAATTCCCATCCTGTCATTCCTATTTCAAAAAGGTAAATGTAAAAGCTGCGGGCATAGGATTTCTTTTATGTATCCCGCAGCAGAGCTTGTGACAGCGTGTTTATTTGCCGCCGCAGGAATACGCTTTGGCCCGTCGCTGGAACTGTTTCCCGCTGTGGTGTTTATCTCTCTTCTCATTATTGTTGCAGTGACAGATATTCATTTTATGCTGATTCCAAATCGAATATTGATTTTCTTTCTTCCCTTTTTGGCGGCCGCGAGATTGATTTCTCCGCTTGATTCCTGGTGTGCAGGCCTGCTAGGTGCGGCAGCTGGATTTCTATTTCTGGCTGTAATTGCCGCAATCACCCATGGGGGAGTAGGGGGAGGAGATATTAAATTATTTGCGGTGATTGGCTTTGTGCTTGGTGTGAAAATGCTGGCAGCTGCCTTTTTCTTTTCTGTTTTGATAGGTGCATTATATGGAGTGGCAGCTGTTCTGACTGGTAGACTCGCTAAAAGGCAGCCGCTTCCCTTCGCCCCCGCTATAGCCGCAGGGAGCATTTTGGCCTATTTATACGGTGACTCTATCATTTCTTTTTATATCAAAATGGCATTGGGCTGACTGCTGAAAAATTTGACGAACGTTTTTTGGACAAGGCGACAAAAGTCTTGTTCTTTTTTTCTTTGCCTGTGCTAAAGTGTGTAGCATGAAAAGCCGACAAGAACGGTCAAGCAAATGAAGGGAGGAAGCGGAAATGAAAAAAAGAAAGAATAAAAAAAACAGTAAAGCCGCAGAAAAAGCCCTCAAGGTGACGATTAATGGAAAAGAAGAGACGGTTTACGAACAAGAGACACCAGATACAGAGGCAGATAAAAGCATGACATTCTCAAATTGGGAGGAAAAAAGACAGGCAGAACAAGAGGTTGCGGCATCCCAGGAACATCCTGATGAAGATGAATTTAATTGGGATTCCGAGGAGGACAAGGTGTTTAAAGAGGACCCCAAAGTTGTTCCTCCTTATCAAAAGAAAAAAACAAAGTCTTATGCAAAAGGAAAGACCGGGACTGCCAAACCAGTAAAAAGAGTGGCTGCGACGATTGCCTTCGCGGCTGTCATTGGCACTGGATTAGGGCTATTCGCGTTAAGCATATCGGGGAATAAAGAAGCGTCAGCACCGGCCTCTTTAGAGGATTCTCTGGGCAGCCAAACGGCAAAAGCCGGAGATACTTCTGCTGATAAACAAACCTCAGGCGCAGAAAAACAAGCAGCACAAACTGAAGGTACATACAAAACATACGCTGTGCAAGCCGGAAAATTTTCAAATGAAAAGGGCGCCGAAACGTTAACAGAACAATTGACCGAAAAAGGATATTCCGCCGTGTCACTGTCAAAGGATGATGGGTATACGTATGTCATCGCGGGCTTAGCCACTGATAAGGATGTCTCACAGCAGTTAGGACAGGTTTTAATCGACAGTGATTTTGAAGCCTGGGGAGGCAAGGAGCTTTCCTTATCAATAGAGTCAGATATGACAGATTCTTTTAAGGAAACAGCGGAGCTTGCAGCAAAGGCGATTCTCGGCGAAGACATTACAAAAGCGAGTGTAGAGAAAATAGAAAAGTCGCTTGGTGAAACAAAAGCGTCAGAAACAGGAGAGAAAAAAGCGATTTTGCAGGCTTTAAAGGAATTAGAAGATCCAAGTGCTGAAGCCGGGTGGAAGGCTCAGCAGGAGCTGTTAGCCGTCGTAAAATAAGAGATAGTGCCCTGAGCCTTCGTCCTTTAGTGACAGGCTTTTTTTATTTTGTCATGAAAAAGTTATTTTTCTGAAATTGTGACAAGCCTCGTGATTTGGTAGGATAAACGAGTATCTTTTTTTCTTAAGCAAACCCTGAAAGGATGACGAACATGACAAAACCGCTAATACTTGCATCACAATCTCCGCGCAGGAAAGAACTCCTCGATCTTCTCCAGCTGCCCTACTCCATTATTGTCAGTGAAGTAGAAGAAAAATTAAATCGAAACTTTTCACCAGAAGAAAACGTCCAATGGTTGGCAAAACAAAAAGCTAAGGCTGTAGCTGATCTCCACCCGCATGCAATCGTTATCGGTGCTGATACAATGGTATGCCTTGACGGCGAATGCCTTGGCAAACCGCAGGATCAAGAAGAAGCTGCTTCTATGCTGAGGAGGCTTTCAGGCCGAAGTCACTCAGTAATAACCGCGGTCAGCATTCAAGCTGAAAATCACAGCGAGACTTTTTATGATAAGACAGAAGTTGCGTTTTGGTCCCTCAGTGAAGAAGAGATTTGGACGTATATTGAAACAAAAGAGCCGATGGATAAAGCAGGTGCATACGGCATCCAAGGAAGAGGCGCGCTTTTTGTAAAGAAAATAGACGGAGATTATTATTCAGTCATGGGTCTTCCTATATCAAAAACAATGAGAGCTCTTCGCCATTTTGATATAAGGGCATGACGGTTCTATAAACGGGAAGGGAAAGAAAAGGAGTGCTTGGTCATACAAGATCTGCCATTAAAACTCAAAGATTTCCCAATGAAAGAAAAGCCAAGAGAACGGCTCCTGAAAGTCGGAGCCGAGAACTTAGCGAATCATGAACTTTTGGCTATATTATTGCGGACAGGGACTAAACACGAATCTGTTTTGGACCTGTCAAACCGGCTGCTGCGCTCATTTGACGGGCTGCGTCTGCTCAAGGAAGCATCGGTTGAAGAGCTGTCAAGCATCCCGGGAATCGGTATGGTAAAAGCGATTCAAATACTGGCTGCAGTTGAGCTTGGAAGCCGGATTCATAAATTAGCCAACGAAGAACATTTCGTTATTCGCTCACCGGAAGACGGCGCTAATCTTGTCATGGAGGATATGCGCTTTTTAACCCAGGAGCATTTTGTCTGCTCATACTTTACATAAACACTAATAAAATTGAATGTCTAAAACCTTGATTTTACCGTCTTTCTTCTCGAATTCAATTTGTTTTATCATTTCTTGGACAAATTGTCTTTTCTCTTCACTAGTAAGGACAGACCAGTTTTCTTTAAACATCCTTACTAGCTCTTTAGCTCGTTCAATATCAATAGGCTTTTTAGGGGGATGGGAAATCTGCTCTTTTTCGAGTTCAGCAGTTGCTTTTTGTAAAGCTTCTTTAGTTTCTGACATCAACTGTTCGAACTCTTGGTCTGTCATTAAATCCATAGACCAAGCTTTTTGATATTTTTTTCTTTGTTTTTCAATACTGATTATTCTTTGATGAAGCTTTTCATAGTCCTGTTGTTTCTCTTCCGGTATTTTCGGTACACGCTTAAGTTTTAAATTTTGCATATACTCAATTAAAGCTTTTTCAAATTTTTTTTCACTGCCCCCAATAGTGGGGCGTTTATTCAAAAGACAAGCTTGGCACCTATAATGATTACTTTCAACGTGTTTATTGTCTCTTTTCCTGAAATACTTAGAGCGCTCACTTGTAAGCCGATTTCCGCAATTTGGGCAGATTATTTTTGTTTGGAATATGAAAATTGAGTAGGTTTCTCTTTTCTTAAAATTTTGCCGGTCGTGTAATATTTTTTGTAGCTGATCAAATTCCTCTTTAGAGATATAGCCCTCAAAAGCATCTTCAATTATTTCATCACCCCACCGAAAAGCGCCGTACAGTACCGGATTTTTCAACATTACGAGTATAGAGGCTATATGCCATTTATATCCCCTTCTAGGCATAGCATCAGATTCGTCGAGATAGTCTGCCAATTCTCTAAGTGAATAACCTTTTTTGATCTTATCAATCATATCTAAGAGTATTTCACCCTCTTGAGGATTCTTGACCAGGTACTCACCTTCTTTTGTGAAACCAAAAGGGGCAGGAGCACTATATTGTCCCTGTCGAGCCTTTTCGACTTGGCCCATTTTTACCCGTTCCCCTAAATTCTCTCTTTCCCATTGAGCCATGGCAGCAACTAACGTGATAAAAAGACGGCCAGTTGCTGACCCCGTATCATAGACCTCAGTGGCGGACCTGAAAACGGCATTGTACTTGTCAAAGTAGTCTAAAAGAGAGTAGAGGTCACGAACAGACCGAGTCAGCCTGTCGAGCCTATAGACTAGAACTGTGTTAATTATGCCTTGTTCTATATGTCTGAGCATTAATTCCAGTGACGGTCTATGTATATCTTTAGCTGATTTTCCTTCGTCTATATAAAATTTATAGTTTGCCCATCCCTGGGAAACGCAATAGGCTTTTAGTTTTTCCTTTTGGGCAGCTATTGAATAGCCTTCCTTTGCTTGCTCTTCTGTCGAAACCCTAACGTATATCCCGACACTCTTTTGGTTGCTTTCCTCCATTAGATTCAAGTGAAGCTCCTTTCTAGAAACATATGTTCTGTTTTGAGGTTAAAAATTTTTAAACTCGGATAAATCCTTTAAATGCGCTAGCTCTGCAGGCACCCCATTCATCACAGCGACATCTTTTAGGGTAAAATTCGTATTTTTGTACTGGCTTATAACCCAATCTGGTAGAAGAAGTTCAACGGCAAAAGTGTTTGCCTCAACTTCCACCTTATCAACTGAGAAAAGAGTATGCTCTTTCATGAATGGGGTATTAGCGCGAGGGTGTAATTGTGCGTGCCCAAGTTCATGACCGCAGACAAATGTTTTTTTACCCTGGCTTAAGTTTGAATTAATAACGATGTATTTGTTTCTTTTGTCGTATTTATAAAACCCCATTATTTCATGGTGTAAATCCCATTGAATGACATTAATATTTAGATATGATGCAAGTTCATAAGGATTACTGGTTTTATACTTTTTAATTAGTTTTTGCACAGCTGCTTTTATCAAAGTATAAGGCCCCCTATTCTTGATCGTCTTTTCTGTATTTCTTTGGTGTGTATTTCTTATTGATTCTTTGTGTTTGACGAACGATGTGCTCCATTGCTTCCATGAGAGACTCAACGGCTTCGGGACTCATAGGCTCACCAGAGAAGCTTAGTCCGTCCGAGTTCTCTAAGTCCCTTCTTATTTCCTCCATACGCTTTGCAATGTCTTTTTCTTCTTTAGCGTTATATTCTGCAGGCTCTTCTTTTATAAGGTTTTCTTCACCAACAATTGCAGAGACTTGCACACCAAGTGCCCCTGCTACAGATTCCAAAGTGGAAAGGCTTGGGTTGTATCTATCTCTTTCAATATCTGCAAGGTATGAACGAGAAAGATTTGCCTTGTCAGCCAGTTGTACTTGAGTTAACTTCCGTTCCTTCCTAATAGCTTTAATTCTCTGCCCTACAGTCATGATTTTATCTCCTTTACAACACAGTAAGGCCTAAAAAGCTCCCATTGTGTCGCGTGTCGTTTAGTATGACACAATTATAGTACCCAAATGTCGGAAATACAATACTAAAAATGACGGAAATACAAGTATTTTTTAGCAAAATGACGGAAATACAAGCTAAATACTCTCTAAATCTTTAAAATGCTTGAATTTCGTCATATTTCGACTTTTACAAAATGTCGTGAATACCGTACAATTTAGCCATACCTTAACGGGAGGTGATAAACATGCTGGATGGGAAAAAGCTTGGAGCTTTAATCAAGCATAAAAGGAAAGAAAGGCACTTGAAGCAGACAGAAATGGCGAAGGCACTGGGCCTGTCTAGGACTTACCTTTCTGACATCGAAAACGGAAGATATCTACCGAGCACAAAGACACTTTCCAGAATAGCGATTTTTATAAATCTGGATTTAAATGTGTTAAAAATGACGGAAATACAAGTAGTTAAGGAGGGTGGATATGAAAGAGCTTCCGGCACATGTAGAAGACAAGCTTTATGAGTTTTTTATGAAGCTATCAGTTCCAAGGTTGCTTGAAAAAGAAGCCTTGGAGAAAGGAGGGGGTTCAAATGCAAAGGGAAAAGGCAATTGAACTTGCAGCCTTCTTCGCTGAATTTGAGCAGAAGATGCGAAAAATGAATAAACCCAAAATTGCGGATTTTTCTCACAACCAAATGCTTAAATACTGCAGGGCTTATCTTGTAGCAAGACCTACAGTGTAAAAAGCCGCCTTTGCCGAGGCGACCCATTGTAAAACAAATAACGCCGCAATTATAACACGCGGACCAAAAATATGAAACCGGAGGTTTTACCATGTCAGCCATTAGCTCAGTTTCTCAAGCGAACGCGTTTTTCCAAGACCTTAACCAGGCAAAGAAAGACCGTTCGGCACTAGCTTCAAGTATTAACGCTCGGACAGCTCGTTTGGTCGCTTTCTTAAGACAGAACGGTCCTGTACTTGTGTACCGTGATGACAAGGCGACGATAATCGAAGCCGTCAAAAAAGTCTCTACTAAATTCGATAAGGCAAAGCTTGGAAATATCGTAGGCCTGCCAGCGTCAAAGTTAAATCCTATCACGATTGCTGAACTCGTTGAAAAGGGCAAAGTCACTGCGGCCCAGGTTGAAGACTGCCAATACGAGGAAGAGGATTACAAGCTAAAAATTCGCAAAGCAAAAAAGAAAGAAATTGCGGCTTTCCGCAATCAAAAATAGGAGGTTTTATTTATGAATATCACTTTAAAAATTGAAGCACCGGAGCTTGCTAAATCGCTCCAAGCATTAGCAGACGCACTTTCTGCCAGCCCTTTAACCGTCAATAAGGCTACTGAGGCTAAGGTTGAAAAGGAAAAACCTGCAGAGAAAAAGCCGGTTGAAGTTAAAAAGGAGCCTGCAAAGCCTGAAACCGAAGCACCTCAGAAAGCAGCCCAGGGGGATGCGCAAGAAATTGATATTAAAGTTGTTCGCCAAAAGTTGGCTGAAAAATCCCAGGAAGGCAAACAAGCCGAGATAAAGCAGCTATTCGCGAAATACGGCGCTAAAAAGCTGACCGAGGTTCCAAAAGAGCATTATGCGGAATTACTTGAACTGGCGGAACAGCTATGACGCAGGGGCATGCTGATAGAGCCCACGCAAAGTTATCTGCATCGGGCTCAAAACGCTGGCTAACCTGTACGCCAAGCGCTCGTTTAGAAGATCAGTTCGAAGAAACGACAAGCGAGTTTGCAGAAGAAGGGACCCTGGCACACGAAGTGTCAGAGGTGTTGCTTCAATATCACACTGGGCAAATTTCTAAAGCTACCCGGACGAGACGACTAAACAAGCTAAAAAAGCATGAGTTATATTCTGATTCAATGCTGGAATATGTCACGACCTATTCAGATTTAGTGATTGAAAAATTTAATGCTCTTGAGGCTGACAAAGGCGACGCGACTATCTTACTTGAACAGCGCTTAGATTTCAGCGAGTGGGTTCCCGAAGGCTTTGGGACCGGTGACGCTTTGATCATAGCTGATGAAGTTATGGAAGTGATAGACCTGAAATATGGGAAAGGCGTACCCGTGGAAGCAGAACAGAACACTCAAATGATGCTCTATGCATTAGGGGCACTAAATCAATTTGGCACTCTATATGACATCGAATTTGTTCGCATGACGATTGTACAGCCGCGACTAGATAGCGTATCTACATATGAGCTATCAGTATCTGAGCTTATGGCATGGGCCAATGAATTTGTTAAACCCCGGGCGCAAATGGCCTGGAAGGGTGAGGGTGACTTTGAAGCCGGTGAACACTGCAGATTCTGCAGGGCAAAAGCGACCTGTGCAGCAAGGGCTAAGAAAAATCTAGAGTTAGCGCGGTTTGATTTTCAAAAGCCTGAGCTTCTATCAAAGGAGGACCTAGGGGCAATCCTCTACGAAGCAGAAGAGCTCAAAAGGTGGGTTAAGGATGTACAAGATTATTCCCTAGCACAAGCCGAACATCATGGGGAGAAGATACCTGGCTGGAAACTTGTTGAGGGAAGAAGCAACCGCAAATATGCGGACAAAGATGCAGTGAAAAATACTCTCTTGGCCGAAGGCTACGAACCGGAACAAGTGCTTACAAAACCGGAGGTTCTGGGAGTATCAGCTTTAGAAAAAAGTATTGGCAAAAAAGCATTTAATGAATTACTGCAAGACCTGGTTATAAAACCGGCAGGGAAGCCAACTCTTGTCCCTGATTCGGACAAACGGCCTGAACTAAATTCAACTGAATCAGCAATAGCTGATTTCAAATAAAAACTCAAATCAAAAGGAGACATGCAAAATGGCAGTTAACAAAAACACAAACACAAAGGTAGTAACAGGAAAGGTGCGCTTTTCATATCTTCATGCTTTTCAACCTCATGCAATTGAGGACGGCCAAGAGCCAAAATACAGCACTGCAATTCTTATTCCGAAAACTGATAAAGACACATTAAGAAAAATCAAAGCCGCAATTGAAGCAGCTAAACAAGCTGGTGCTAGCAAATGGGGCGGTAAAATCCCAGCAAACCTCAAAACACCTTTGCGCGATGGGGATGAAGAAAGACCAGACCAGGAGGAATATGCAGGCTGCTATTTCTTGAATGCTTCAAGCAAGACTAAACCAGGCATTGTGGATAAACACCTAAATGACATTATTGATTCAGAAGAACTTTACAGTGGTTGCTACGGCCGCGTTTCAATTAACTTCTACGCGTTCAACACAGCCGGAAACAAAGGGATTGCTTGCGGTTTAAATAACATCCAAAAACTTGAGGACGGGGATTACCTAGGCGGTCGCTCACGAGCTCAAGATGACTTTGATGCAGTTGATGACTTCGAAGATGATGACGAAAGCTTTTTAGATTAAAAGAACTATGAGGGGAGACGAGAGTTTCCCCTTTTTAATAGATTGGGAGTGAAAACATGTTTAATCCATCAGACTGGTATATCACACCTCAAGAATATGAACGGGCAGCTAAAAACGGTATTGACAAAATACGCCTTGAAAGAAGAATACGTTTCTCAGGATGGGATAAAGAAAGGGCTATAACAACACCAGTAAAAAAACGCAAGCCAAAGTCAAAATGGGCTGATGTTGCAGTATCAAACGGAATTCACCGAAACTTATTTTTTGCCCGTGTGAATAGGCTGGGCTGGGATGAAGAAAAGGCCGCGACAACCCCGGCATCTGACGTGAGGGAGAACATGAAAAAAGTACAAAAGCATTCGTCTCGTAATAAACACTATCGCCATTCCCCTGAGTTGATAGCTCTTGCTGAGTCGAATGGCATTAAATACCTGACCTATATTAACCGGGTCAATAACTGCGGAATGGACCCTTATGAAGCTGCAGTTACACCCCTTAGAACTCGTAAAGAGGTTGCCGAACTCGGCCGTAAAGCTTTCCAAGAAAAATACGGGGATGTAAACGGGCTATTTTTTCAAAAAAGGCGGGCTTCTAATTGAAAACTTTATCAATTGATATAGAAACATTCTCAAGCGTTGATCTTTTAAAAGCAGGCGTTTATGCGTACACAGAAGCTCCTGACTTTGAAATTTTGTTGTTTGCTTATGCTTTCGATAATGACCCTGTAAAAATAATTGATCTGGCCCAGGGAGATACGCTACCGCATGAGGTGCTTGTGGCGCTGACAAGTTCGAAGGTAATCAAGACAGCATATAACGCTAACTTTGAAAGAACGTGTATTGCAAAGCATTTTAATTTAATGCAGATTCCGGCGCAGTGGAGGTGTACAGCTGTCCACGCTACGACTTTAGGGCTTCCTGGGAATCTAGACGGGGTGGCAAAGGCGCTAAAACTATCGGAACAGAAGGACAAGGAAGGGAAAGCCCTCATTCGTTACTTTTCAGTTCCATGTAAACCAACCAAGGCGAATGGGCAAAGGGTTAGGAATCTACCCGAACACGACCTGGAGAAATGGGAGAAATTTAAAGACTATTGTGTCCAGGATGTTGAAGTGGAACGTGCAATCAAAAACCGTATTTCCAAGTTTGAACCTTTGGAGTCTGAACATAAATTATGGGCGTTAGATCAAGAAATAAATGATAGAGGCGTTCGGATAGACGTGGACCTGGTCAAGCATGCAATAGCCTGCGATGAACAATATCAGGCCGGTTTAATGGCAGAGGCTAAGAAGTTGACCGGTCTGCCCAACCCAAACAGTACAGCGCAATTAAAAAAGTGGCTTGAAGAGAAGGGACTTACTGTTTCCAGTCTAGCTAAAGACAAAATCGAGGAACTTATTGAAAACACAAACGATGAAACTGTTCACAGGGTTTTGAGATTAAGGCAAGAAATGGCGAAAACCTCAGTTAAAAAGTATCTGGCAATGGAGAAAGCTCTTTGCCCTGATAATCGTGTTCGCGGCTTACTTCAATTTTACGGGGCCAGCCGTACTGGCAGATGGGCCGGACGTTTGGTTCAAGTTCAGAATTTGCCACAAAACAAGATAGAGGACCTGGACACAGCCAGGAACTTATTGAAGGCCGGGCACTATGAAGCGATCGAATTGCTTTATGGTCAAGTTCCTTTTGTACTATCTCAGCTTGTTAGAACAGCTTTTATCCCGTCAGAAGGTAATGAGTTTTATGTCTCTGACTTCTCGGCCATCGAGGCCCGTGTAATTGCTTGGCTTGCAGGAGAAGAATGGCGTTTGGAAGTGTTCAACACTCACGGGAAGATTTACGAGGCTTCGGCAGCACAAATGTTCAAAGTTCCGGTTGAGTCAATCACTAAAGGCAGCCCATTAAGACAAAAAGGTAAAGTGGCCGAATTAGCTTTAGGCTACCAGGGCGGAAAAGGTGCGCTTATTCAGATGGGTGCCCTAAACATGGGCTTAGCAGAGGATGAACTTCCTGAGCTTGTAAAAGCTTGGCGGACAGCAAACAAAAAGATAGTTAAGTTCTGGTATGACGTAGAAGCCGCGGCAATTAAAGCAGTTAAAGAGAGAAAGCCAGTTAAGCTTCAGCACGGCCTAACTTTCTTATATGAAGCCGGCATTTTGTTTGTACAGCTACCGTCAGGCAGACGCCTGGCATATGCGAAGCCAAAACTTGAACTGGATGAGCGCTTCGGTAAAGAAGCACTTACGTATGAGGGGAAACTTGAGTCTGGTAAGTGGGGGCGGTTGAACACATACGGCGGCAAGCTTGTCGAGAATATCGTTCAGGCAACTGCACGGGATTGTCTGGCTATTACCCTTATGCGTTTAGACAATGCTGGCTATAAAACTGTCATGCACGTTCATGATGAAGCTGTCCTGGATGTTCCCCGTGGGAAAAATGAATTAGGGAAAGTAGAGGCCATTATGGGAGAGCCTATTTCTTGGGCTAAGGGTCTACCCTTGACCGCGGACGGCTTTGTCACAGATTACTATAAAAAAGATTAATAGCAGGGGCTGAGATTATGAATTTTATAAGAAGTCTAATAGCCTTATTCGGGCTTTTATTCTCAGTGAGGAAGAAGGAATCAGAATACTTCGATTGGATAGAAAGGGATGGTAAGTGATGGCTATTATTAAAAATTATTCACTTGGCGATTTTGGCTGCATCGGGACCGAAACCGAGTTTATTTTGATCATCAAAAATAAAATTTATGGGCCCTGGGGTAATGAGCGCTTTGAATCAGTTTTAAATACTCTAGAAGGCGTACTTGAACAGCCTCGAAAATTAGTACCTTTAGCAGAATGAAAAGGGGGAGTGTCCGGTGATGGAAACAGCTTTAAAAAATCGAGTGCAGCATGACGGGTCTATCACCATAGCAATTGGGCGCAACCGTTGGGATAAGGCTTGGAAAAATAAAGACATGCTATGGTCCGATCTGCTGAGAAAATTATCAACACCAAATTACACGAATGAAACCTATGCCGAATATAAAAAGATGTCCAAGTCACAGCAGGACCAAATAAAAGATGTTGGCGGGTTTGTTGGGGGCTCTTTAAAAGGTGGTCGCCGGAAAACAGATACAGTAGCCTGGCGTCAAATTGTCACCCTAGACGCCGATTTCATAAAAGGCGATCTCTGGGCGTCAGTAGAAATGATGTACGACTTTGCATGTGCAGCCTATTCAACACATAAGCACAGCAAAGAAACGCCTCGCTTGAGGCTAGTGATTCCGTTAAGACGGGCCGTTACACCTGATGAATACCAGGCAGTATCCCGCAAACTAGCAGCTGATATCGGTATTGATTTTTTCGATGACACGACTTATCAGCCTCACCGTTTGATGTACTGGCCGTCAACGTCTAAAGACGGCGAATACGTTTTTAAATTACAAGATGAAGCCTGGCTTGACCCCGATGAAGTTCTAGCCAGCTATGAAGACTGGACCGACCCATCATATTGGCCGGAATCATCCAGGATTCAAAAAAGCCGGCAAAAGCTTGCGGATAAGCAAGGTGACCCTCATGAGAAAAATGGAATGGTCGGAGCCTTCTGCCGAACATATTCGATTCCGGAAGCAATTGAAACGTTTTTATCTGATGTTTATGAAGAAGCTGGGCCAGGGCGTTTCACTTATAAAGAAGGGTCCACTAATGGCGGTTTAATTCTCTACGACGACGAAAAATTTGCATATTCCCATCACGGGACGGATCCGGTCGGAGGTCTTTTAGTCAATGCTTTCGATTTAGTTAGAATCCATAAGTTTGGTATGCGTGATGAAGAAGCTGACCCAAATACGCCGGTTGTTCGTCTGCCATCATTCACGGCTATGTCGGATTTTGCTTTAAATGATAAAAATGTAAAACGCACAATCGGGCAAGAAAAGCTGGCCCAGGCGAGTGAAGAGTTTGGGGTTGTTGAAGATTCGGACATGGATTGGTTGGAGCATCTGGACGTAAAGAAAAATGGTGATGTTCTTTCGACGGCCAAAAACATTATCTTGATTCTGCAGAATGACCCCCGGCTTGCTGGGAAAATCGCATGGAATGACTTTTCACATAGGGCTGCCGTTTTGGGTGATCTGCCTTGGCGTAAATTATCGGAGGGAGATTACTGGACGGACAGGGACGATGCCTCTTTAAGAAACTACTTAGAGACAATCTATAAAATTTCCGGACAAGGCAAGGTTCATGATGCCTTAATGGAGGTTCAAGGGAAAAATAAATTTCATCCGGTGCAAGATTATTTAAACAGCTTAGAATGGGACGGGCTGCCCCGTCTTGACACGCTTTTTATTGAATACCTGGGCGCTGAGGATACGGAGTATGTCCGGGCCGTTACTCGAAAGATTTTCACTGCGGCCGTTGGACGTGTTCTTAAGCCAGGCGTGAAATTTGATAACGTTCTGGTCATGGTAGGGCCCCAGGGTGTGGGGAAAAGCTTCATCATTAAAAAGCTTGGAATGGGTTGGCATTCTGACTCAATTACAACAGTTCAAGGGAAAGAAGCCTATGAACAATTGCAAGGTGCCTGGCTGATAGAGCTTGCCGAATTGTCTGCGACCCGAAAAGCAGAAGCTGAGGCAGTAAAGCACTTTATTTCCAAACAGGAGGACAGCTATAGGGTTGCATACGGCCGACAAATATCTGTTTTCCCGAGACAGTGCGTTTTCTTTGGTTCTACTAACGATGTGACTTTCTTGAAAGACCGTACAGGGAACCGACGCTTTTGGCCCGTTGTTGTGGCAGCACAGGAAAGAACAAAAAGCATTTGGAAAGACCTTAACCAATATGAGATTGACCAGATATGGGCTGAGGCCGTTGATTGTTGGCACGAAAAAGAGCCCCTTTATCTCACAGGCGAGTTAGAAGAGGCCGCCAAAGAAGCCCAAGAGCTTCACACCGAAGACAGTGCAAAAGCTGGCCTGATTGAGGAATATTTAAACACTCTTCTTCCCGAAGATTGGGACAAAAAAGACATTAGCGAAAGAAGGAATTTTCTACAAGGTTACGACTTCGATGGAGAGACGAAAGGGACCGTTAAGCGTGAAAGAGTTTGTGCCATGGAGGTGTGGGTTGAACTATTTGGGGGCGACCCTAAGCAAATGACCCCTATTCAGGCTCGTGAGATAAACGATATTTTGCGAAGGCTTCCTGGCTGGGCGCCATACACTGAGAGCCGGGGCAGGATGAAATTTGGGCGTTTATATGGCGTACAAAGAGCTTTTGTAAGAGTGAATTAACGGTATCCATACTAATTTAGGTAAATCTAAATCCGGTATCCATGGTATCCATACTAGTATCCATAATTTAAGAGTATGGATACCGTAATAAATCCAGCAGTATCAAGGGTCCAGCCTATATTGGTATCCATGGTATCCATATTATCTATATAAATATAAAAATAAAAGAATATAGCGTACACACGTAAGAAAATCTCTATAATCTCTTTATTTCATGAACATAGATAGGCTATGGCAATTATGGCAACTATGGATACCGGTTAAAAGGAGTGAAGGCAGTTTTGAAGGAAAGTCAATTAGAGCGACTTCTCAAACGGGAGGTTGAAAGGTATGGAGGCAAGGCGATGAAATTCGTATCCCCAGGTTTATCTGGGGTGCCTGATAGGCTTGTGCTTTTACCTGGGGGAAGGGCTGTCTTTGCGGAAATGAAAGCGCCAGGAGAAAAGTTGAGGCCTTTACAAGTGAAACGAAAAAAGGATTTAGAAGCCTTGGGCTTTGAGGTTCGAGTATTAGATTCTACAGATACAGTAAAAGCTTTTGTTAGGAGGGCATTTCATGGAGTTCAAACCACATCAATATCAAGAGCATGCGATCAAACACATTATAGAAACTGAGGCAGCAGGTCTATTTCTTGATATGGGGATGGGGAAAACCGTAAGTACATTAACAGCAGTATCGGACCTCCTGTATGATTATTTTGATGTATCAAAGGTCTTGGTAATCGCGCCTTTAAGGGTGGCAGAAGATACTTGGTCAAGAGAGACAGAAAAATGGGACCACACTTCCCATTTAAAAGTATCGAAGGTATTGGGCCCTGAATCATCCAGAATTATGGCCCTAGATACTAAAGCTGACATATACGTTATTAACCGTGAAAATGTTGAATGGCTTGTTAATTTTTATGGCAAAGAATGGCCCTTTGACATGGTGGTGATAGATGAGCTTTCCAGCTTTAAATCATCTAAGGCAAAACGGTTCCGGGCCTTGAAGAAAGTTAGACCATTTATAAAAAGAATTGTGGGCCTGACAGGAACGCCCGCCCCAAACAGTTTGATTGATTTATGGCCGCAAATGTATTTGTTAGATCAGGGAGAACGATTGGGCAAAACCGTCACCAGTTATAGGGAGAAATACTTTCAGCCTGATCAAAGAAATAGAACTGTTATATACAGCTGGAAGCTTAGAGAAGGAGCCGAAGAAGCCATTCATAAAAAAGTGTCTGACATTTGCATTAGTATGCAGGCTAGAGACTGGCTTGAACTGCCTGAACGAATAGACAATGTTGTGAAAGTACGAATGCCTGACAAAATTAAAGCGAAATACAAACAACTTGAAAAGGATTTGCTTCTTCCATTTTTAGATGGCGATGTTGTGGCTGATACTGCAGCAGTTCTTTCAAACAAACTATTGCAGCTGGCGAACGGTGCCGTATATGACGAAAATGGAGAAATTCAAAAACTTCATGATGAAAAACTAAATGCTTTAGAGGACATAGTGGAAGCAGCCAACGGCAAGCCTATTCTTGTCTTTTATTCATACAAGCACGATCTTGAACGCATTCAGCAAAAATTTAAGAAGGCAAAGACGTTAGACAGCAGCAAAGAGATAGGTGACTGGAACAAAGGAAAAATTGAAATGCTTTTAGCACATCCAGCATCTACAGGGCACGGACTAAATTTACAGGATGGAGGCCATATCATTGTATGGTTTGGGATGACTTGGAGTCTTGAACTGTATCAGCAAGCAAATGCAAGACTTGACCGTCAAGGGCAAAAACATAGTGTAATCGTGAACCATCTTGTCACAGAGGGCACTGTGGATGAAGATGTTATGCGGGCTTTAGAGGGTAAAGCCGTCGGGCAAAATGCTTTAATGGAGGCAGTTAAAGCAAGATTGGAGAAATTAACATGACAGCAGAACAGCTTTCATTTATGAGTCCAGTGGATGCAAGAGCCGTAAGAAAAATAGTTATCAAAGAGTTAAAAGATTATAGAGCCTTAAAAGTACAAATTGAAAACAAGAGAGAATGCGAAAGCGCGGGCATGAGTCTTTTTCCTTCTCTTAGGGATTCTCATAATATCAATGAGCTAAAGGTAAAGCAGATGGAACGGGCGTTACAAAATAGTCTGGATGACTTAGAACGTTTAATCATTGAGAAGAAGTATCTTACAGCATCTGCAGTAAAGGACATAAGCATATATATGGATTTGGGCATCAAGAAAAACACTTATTACGAACTGAAAAAAAGGGCGATATACCGCCTTGCTACAGCACTTGGAATTATCTGAGTGCTTTTTCTTTTGGACAAAAAACGGACTTTTAAGGATACAAAAAGGGGCCCAAAAAAGGAGACTATTTATGTTTGAAATCCCGATAAACTTTACCTATCAACGAAATGCGATAAATAAAACTTATCAAAATATACGGGAGATGCGTCTTTCCCTTATCAAGACGAATTCGGATACGGAACAAAGGTGTTGAGGAATGAAGCCAAAACGAGAGGAACATTCTGAGCCTGGATAGCAGCTAGTCTGAGGCGTCCGTATCGGGAGGATAGTAATATCGTATTTCATTGATCGGTCTTACTATACTTGGCGTCCTCTCGAAGTATGTGTAAGATCAATTCAATTAAGCTATTAGCGTAAGGAGGAATTAAACTTTTTTTCGACAAATTCTGCAAATTGTTCCTTTGTCCTTTTCTTTCACCGATAATAAAGTGGGAGGTGATTAGATGATAGTCACAGGAACAGTAAAACATCTTAAAGAAAGTCTGGACTTTGAGATTGAACTAGATGAGCAAGATATATCTATAGACACTATGCCAATTAGTCAGTCTTCAAGTTTAATAATCAATGCAGTAAATAGAAAATATGAGACCAATTTTCCGCGCTCTAGTAGGTTAAATCCGGTCCGTATAAAACAGCAAAACTAAGCATCCTATTGGGGTGCTTTTTTATATTCTCTGTAAACTGCTTCCGGTAAATCTCAGGATAGACAATTGGCGGTTAACGGCTTGAGTACGGTGGCAGTTTAGAAAGAATATGATAGGAGTGATAAATTTAAAAAAGAAACCATCTACACCATAAGGTATAGATGGCACGAGTCATTATTTTTTTAACTTAGATTTGATTTCTTCAGGAATAAGATTCACTAAGGAATCAGGGTGAGTTCTATTCAGCTTAGCAGCTAAAGCATAGTATTTTGCGAATGTATTAGCAATGTCCTCTTCTGTTACAACTTCAAACTTTCTAATATGTAACTGTGTTAGTTCAGTTGCAACATCCAGTGGATTACGCTGAATAGGGGTTGGTTTAGTAGTAATATCAGACATATTTATCACCTCCTGGTTAAATTATATCGTATTTGGGAATTGAAGTGTTATATTTTTCTAGTTGTTAAAAGGAAAGGGAGTGATAGTCCTGCCGTTAAAAAGATGTAACGCGCCAGCCTGCCGTAACTATGTGGACTGGGCACAGCGCTATTGTGAGAAGCACGAGGGCTATGCTGACAAGCAGTACAACAAAGATGTGAGATACAACAGGGAGAACAATGAACTCTATTCTTACTACCATTCGAGAGAGTGGAAGCTTCTTCGTGAACAGAAGCTTAGAGAAAGCAACTATCATTGTGCCGTCTGTGCCTCACAGGGACGTTTAAATAAGTCTCATAGGTTAGTAGTCCATCACAAGTTCAAAGAGCTTAGAGACGTTTTAAACGATGATCAGGCACGTACTGATTTAAATAATCTTGAGGTGCTATGTCAGTATCATCATAACCAAGTCACATTTGGGAAAGGAGAAGGTAATTAGATGAGCAACAGAACGTTTCATTTGATCGGAATTATTGCGAGTGGTATCAGCGTCATTATTTCCACTACAGCATTAATTTTGTCGCTTTAAGTCCCCCCGAACTTTAACCGGGTACCAAAAAATTTTTCCTGGGTATCGGCGCCCCCTCAACTTTGTAAAAAATGTTGAAATGAAATTTTGAGATTTGCTATTTTAGCCGGATTTTGAATACTGAAATATTACGCGCGATCCCTTATCTCGTATGAGTTGATCGGCGTTTTTGTCGTTCGCTGATTTTACCGAAATTTATGTGATGTATTTTGGACGAAAGGTGGTGGTTTTGATTGGCGAGACGAAAACAATTAACGGAAACGTTAAAAGGACAAATTACCAACGAAGAGCGGGAAGAGCGTCTGCAGCAGGAAGAAAAACTCAAAGATTTTTCGCCCTTGCAAGAAAAGCCACCATACTGGTTGTCCACTATGGCGAAGAATGAATGGCGGCGCATCTACCCGCACATTATCAATTTGCCAATCTCTGAATTAGATTCGACATTGCTTGCGATCTATTGCAACAGCTATGCACAGTATCGAGAAGCGATGGCCGATATAGCCAAAGACGGCCAAGTCATGTTTGAAAAAAACAGCCGGGGTGAGACGGTTAAAAAGAAAAATCCATCTGTGGACATAATGAACAGCATGTCTAAAGAGATCCGGGGTATTGCCGGCCAGCTTGGTCTGTCTCTGGATTCACGTCTACGAATCGTGGGCCTCGACAGCGACAGTGAGGAAGATGATGAGTTTGGAGCAATGGCGATAGATGAAGATTGAACATCTTGACCCCGGCACGCTTTACGCGAAAAAGGTTGTCAGCGGAGAAATAACGGCATGCAAGAAAGTCATAAAAGCCTGTCAGCGTCACCTGAGAGATTTGGAAAGAGCAGCTGACCCTTCTTATGAATATGAATACAGACCAGAAAAGGCAAAAAAGGTCATTAAGTTTCTTGAGATGCTGCCAGATATATCAACTGGAAAGCCCACAAAGCTGGCTTTGTTTCAAAAGTTCATTGTGTACATGCTCTATGCTTGGAGGAATAAAGAAACCGGCTTTCGGCGATTCACCAAAGCGTATATAAGCATGGCGAGAAAGGGCGGTAAATCTGTACTTGTAGCGGGGCTATCATTGTATGAGCTGATTTACGGCGAAGCACCTAAGTTTGACAGGCAAATTTATGCGACAGCTAATTCAAGAGGCCAGGCGAAAACCGTCTTTAAAATGATTTCGATGCAGCTTAAGAAGATACGAAGTAAATCGAAATTCATGAGGAAATGGACAAAGATTATACAAAATGAAATCCGGTACCTGAAAGATGACTGCGTCATTATGCCTTTATCAAGGGATACTGATAACCTGGACAGTTTGAACGTTCTTATCGGGATTCTTGACGAGTATCACACAGCTTCCAACACAAAAATGATGGAAGTTCTAGAGTCTTCTCAAGGTCAGCAGGACCAGGGCCTTATCTTAATCATTAGTACAGCCGGATTTAAGCTGAACGGCCCCATGTATTCGCAGGAGTATCCTTATGTTGATGATATTCTAAGTGGTCGTAAGGAAAACGAAAACTATTTTGCGATTGTCTATGAACAGGATGACGAAGAGGAAATTTACGACGAAAGCACTTGGATAAAAAGCAATCCACTACTTGAGGTGGAGGGGCTACAAAAGAAAATCTTGAAAAACCTCCGCAAGAAATTGAAGGAGGCTCTTGATAAAGATGATCTAAACGGTACACTCGTAAAAAACTTTAATATATGGCAGTCTGCTTCCTCTGAAAGCTTTATCAACGGGAACGATTGGAAAAAGCGCGGTGTGGATGCTGCGCCTGACATTACAGGGAAGCCGGTTTACATAGGGATTGACTTATCACGAACAGATGATTTATCAGCCCTTGGCTTCATTTATCCGTTAGAGGATGAAAATGAGACATTTTATGTGGACAGTCACTCGTTTGTTGGAACAAAAGGTGGACTGGATAATAAAATTGAGCGTGACAAACTGGACTATCGTACTCTCGCGAAAGCCGGATACTGCACAATTACGGACAAAAAATCCGGAATCATTAATCTGCAGCAGGTTGTGGATTATATGATCAATCATATTAAAGAATTTGATTTACAAGTAAAGGGAATCTTCTTTGACCCTTACAATATCTCTTTATTCTTAAATGAAATTGAGAAATATGGCTATGAAGATGTGCTGATTGAAGTTCGTCAAGGTCCTCGCACATTATCTGAACCAACAAAAGATTTTCGTTTGAATGTATTCGACGGAAAAATCATACACAGCAAGAACCCATTACTTGATACGGCGATGCACAATGCAATGCTGAAAAAAGTGAATGATACGATTCAAATTGACAAAGCGCTATACAGGGAAAAGATTGACCCTGCAGCGGCAATGATGAACGCACACACGGGCGCTATGTACCATTACAAACAAGAGGAATTTGATTGGAACTCTTATTACGAAAGCGAAGAATTTACTCTTTAGGGAAGGAGGGGGCGCCATGAAAATCGGAAAAATAAATACCTTTTTGTTGGGAGTATGTCAGTTTATTAAGTTGAACTTGCATACTCTTTTATTTTTGGCAGGCTTGTTTGTTATCGACTATGGGGTTTTCTTTCTCCATCCAGTAGCCGGCTTTATTGTGGCAGGTCTTTTTCTCGTTCTTATTGCCTTCTTACTGAATCCAAAAGAAGAGGAAGGGAGGTGATTAAGTGGCATTCTTTCGATCGTTAGATAAGCAGAGCCCAGGAGCACGAGAGTTCAATGAAATTATTGTTGGTTTGGACGGCCTGTCTTACACGTCTGTAAGTGCAATAAAAAACAGCGATGTGTTCACTGCGATTCTTACACTATCTTCTGATATTGCGGCGTCTCCAATTATGGTTTCTCATAATGGTGTAGAAGAAAAGAACTCTGATCTATTCAGGCTGCTGAATGAGAAACCCAATGATTATTATTCGGGGTACTTTTTCAAATTCATTCTTGTGGCTAACGCACTAATGAATGGACAATCATACGCCGAAATCATCCGGGACAAAGAAGGAACGCCCTTGGAGCTTATCCATATGCGGAACAGTGAAGTCTATGCCGAGCAGCTGCAGGACCGGAATGAAATACTGTACCGGTATTATCCGTCTGGCGGCAAAGAAAGAGTTTTGAAGCCTGAAAATGTACTGCACATTAAATTTTTCAGCCTGGACGGTATAACGGGGATGAGCCCTCTTTCCAGTCTAAAGCATGAGATTGAAAGCCAAGAGGCTGGAAAACGGCTTGTTACGGATTTTTTTAGAAGAGGCGTCAATTTAAGCGGTATTGTCAACATGAAAAAAGGTCATTTGTCTCCTCAAGCAAAGGACAAGATTCGTGATGAATTTGAAAAAGCAAACTCAGGGATAAAAAATCAGCAGCGCGTGGTTGTGCTCGACGAAAATATGGAGTTCAGCCAGTTAGAAATTAATACGAAAGTGCTTGAGGTTGTTAATAATTACACGCATTCAACAAAGCAGATCGCCAAAGTGTTTGGCCTGCCCGCCCATAAGCTGGGTATTGAACAAGTCAATACATCGCTGGAACAAGCTAACCTGGACTATCTGACAAATACATTATCAAACTATTTCACGGCCATTGCCTCAGAACTGAATTTCAAAATGCTGCCGTATCCTTTAAACCTACAACTGAAATTTCAATTCGACACACGGCGATTTAGAGAAACAGACGCGAAAACAAAGCGTGAGAACGTTATTGCCTTGCTGCAAAACGGTATTTTCTCTCTCAATAATGCCCTGGCTGAGTATGGTTACGAGCCAATACCAAACGGGGACAACCGTTACATGAGTTTAAACTATGTGAACATTGATTTGATGGACGAGATTCAGAAAGCAAAAGCAAAGAGCCTGCCGATCTCGTCAGCAGGTGAAGGAGGTGAGGGGAATGTCTAAGGAAGTAGAGATTAGAACATCGCAGGAAGGGACCTTAAAAGCTCATTCAGACGATGACGGCCCAAAAGTAATTAGCGGTTATGCTTTAAAGTTCGGCACCCGCAGCCACAATTTGGGTGGTTTTATTGAAATGATTGATAAAAGGGCTCTGGATCAGACAGACATGAGCGATGTGCGGGCTTTAATTGACCATGACCCGTCCAAGATTCTTGGCCGTACGTCTGCCGGCACGCTTAAGCTTGAAGTTGATGACATTGGCTTAAGGTTTGATGTTACTTTGCCGAATACACAGTACGCATCGGATTTATACGAAAATCTGCGGGTTGGCAATATCTCGAATTGTTCTTTCGGCTTCATGCTGGGGAAGGATGGAGATAGTTTTACTCGTGACCAGGAAACCGGCCTGCCGTTGCGGAGCTTGAGAAACATTTCAAAGCTTACAGATGTGTCAGTCGTTACTTATCCGGCTTATGAAGACACTGACGTGACAATTGCAAAACGGAATTTGCAGCAGTACGAGGAAAGAAACCGGAATCCGGAAAAAGAAAAGCTGCTGCTGCAGCTGGATTTATTAAAAATGGGATTGTAAAGCACTCGAAAACCGGGTGCTTATTTTATTTGAAAAGGAGCAAACACATGTTATCTGAAAAAATTAAGGAACTAAGATCACAGATTACTCAAAAACAAACAGCCATTAATACAAAAATCACAGAAGCCCATAAACGAGCAGAAGAAGACAAGCTGGACGAAGCTACAGCTCTGAAAGGTGAAATCACTTCCATGAAAGAAGAGCTTGACGGCCTGCAGAAAAAGCTTGCGGAGTATGAAGAGTTAGCCGGGCTTAAGCCGGAGAACCCTGCACCAGCTGGGAGTAAAGAAGAAGACGACGAGGAGAAAAGATCAATGCATGGCGGAGGCTTCCGTACAATCATCAAACCAGGTAAGACAGAAGAGGTAAGAGCTTTTGAAGAGTTTTTGCGATCAAAAGGGGAAAAACGCGACGGGTTGAAATCTGATGGCGCAGAAGTGCTGATTCCTATTGATGTAATCACTAAGCCACAACAGGAACCGGAAGACGTTGTTGACCTTGGTACTATGGTAAATAACGTTTCTGTTACAACTTCATCTGGTACTTATCCAGTTCTGGAGAACGCTAGCACTCAACTCAACTCTGTAGAAGAATTAGAGAAAAACCCAGAGTTAGCGAAACCAAAGTTTAAGAAAGTGGAGTGGAAGGTTGTAACTTACCGCGGTCAATTGCCAATTTCTCAGGAGGCTATTGACGATTCGGGTGTTGACTTAACAGCTCTTGTAGCAAATTATTTGCAACAAATTGAACGGAATACACGTAATTCACGAATTGCTGCAGTTCTGCGCACATTTACAACGATGACAGTCTCAGGAACTGACGAACTTAAGAAAATTCTCAATGTGTATTTAAAACAGGCCTATAAACGTGATATTGTCGCAACTTCTTCAGCGTTCCAATTCTTAGATACGCTGAAAGATAAAAACGGTCAGTACATTTTACAGCAAAATATTTCATCCCCATCCGGAAAAGTATTGTTTGGAATACCAAACACAGTTGTAGATGATCTTGTTTTAGGTGAAAAAGACGGCGACGCGGTTATGTTTATCGGGGATTTAAAAAGGGCTGTTCTTTTTGCGAATCGATTAAAAGCCACAGCGAAATGGGTGGAAAATGATCTTTATGGACAGGTCCTTTCCCTGGCGATTCGTTTCGATGTGAAGAAAGCTGATGACAAAGCCGGCTATTTTGTCACTATCAATCAACCGACAACTAGCACAGAAGACCAGTCATCAGTAGACGTGGGGCAATAAAAAAATAATTGGGAAGGATGATTGAAAATGGCGGAAGAATTTCTAAATAAAAGTGGAAGTGTATGGACAGCATCGGAAAAAGACACGGACGGAAAGCCGATAACACGGGTTTACCTTGGCGGAAACAGTGAAGAAAATCCTCTGTTTATCAAGGGGATGCAGGGAGAACAAGGCCCACAAGGTCCAGCAGGTCCGCAAGGCCCTAAAGGCGATCCGGGCGAACAGGGACCGAAAGGAGACACAGGCCCACAAGGTCCTCAAGGAAAGACCGGTGCCCAGGGTCCTCAGGGTGAAGCTGGCCCACAAGGTCCTAAAGGAGAAAAGGGCGATCCTGGTAAAGACGGCTTTGGGACGGAAGAGCAATACAATGAACTTGTTTCACGCATTGAAGCCTTGGAAAAAGCAGCACAAGCAAAATAATGACGTAATGGGACGCATACCGGCGTCCCTTTTTGTTTGTAAAGGAGTGTTGGAATGACGCTTGAAGAATTAAAGCTTGCGATGCGTATAGATCACAATTTTGATGATGGGTTTATCCAGCGGCTGAAAGATACTGCGGAAGATTATATCAAGGACGCCGTAACGCTTTCGCCGAACAGGGATGCTTTCTTTCAAAACAACCCTAAATTTGATACAGCTGTCATGTTCTTGGTCGGTGCCTGGTATGAACAGCGCGTATCCTCAATGGACAAGGCGTTGCAAGAAATACCTTTCGGCGTAACAAACTTTATTCAGCAATTCAGAGGGGCGTATACAGATGGACTTTAGCCGACTCAATACACGCATCACTTTTGTTACACGAAAGAACGGGAAGGACCCGGAAACCAGGGAGAATATTGTGATAAATGAGCCCTTATTTTCTTGCTGGGCTGAGATAAGAGAACAGAAGTTAAGGGAAAAGCTCACGACTGCTGGTACCTTCTTAGAAAACAGCGTCACGTTCATTATTCGCTATCAGCAAGTTAAGAAGGCGACTAATAACATGCATGTTCTTCATGATGATGAGCTTTACGAAATAAAAGACATTCTCCCGAACTCTCAGGATAAAAACCTGATCAATGTTTTTGCGGAGAAGGTGAGCTGATGGCGCGGCAAGATGACGGTATCGGCGGTATAGAAAAAGAGCTTGATAAGCTTGCAAGAAAAAATACCAGGGCAGCCAAAGCAGCCGTCCAGGCAGGCGCACAGGTTTTTGCTGAGGCGCTGGAACGTAATACGCCCCGAGGTAGAGAAAGCGACCACGATCCCCACAAAGTACACATGAAAGATAATGTGGTGTACTCAAAGGCCAAGGAAGACGGGGAGATATATGCAAGTGTGGGTTATGGGAAAGAAACAGCCTCCCGCCTGCACTTCTCTAACTTTGGAACGATCAAGCAGCCCCCGCAGCACTTCATTGAGAGGACATCAAACGAAATGGAGCAAACGGTTTTGCAGATCGTACAGCAAGTATACATGAGGGAGCTGGGACTATGATGCTTCCCATTCAGGAAGTTGAAAAGCTTTTAAGTGAAAACGAAACCCTTACTTCTCTTGTGGACAGTGACCGGATATTCCTGGTCTTTGTTCCAGAAGAAGATCAGGACATAGAAAAGGCCCCGATGATTCGCATTAACGAGCTTGAGAGCCACAGAAAAGACTATGCGGACGATAGGGCCCTAACATTTGAAGTTGATATTCAAATAGATTTATGGACTAAAACCATAAAGGACGCCCAGGCTATACAGCCTGTGATTGATCAGATCATGGCAGAGAACGACTACAAGCAATATGCGTCAGCCTTTGACCGTGACCCAGATATTGCTCTATACCGATACGCCCGGAGATACAGAGCGACCAAATTAATTGATATTCAAAAAATAAATATAGAAAAGGATGATATGAATGGCTAAGACGGGACTAAGCGGCATTAAATATGCCGAGCTTGTTGATGAAAAAGCCTCTGCTATCGTAGATATGCCGGGGGCAATTGAAGCGAAGCTGGATGTTTCTTCTGAACTATCACCCCTTTATGCAGATGATGGCATTTTTGCGGTGAAAAGTACAGGAGTCAGTGAAACAAAACTTGAGTTAAATGTCGCAGACCTTACTACCGAAATGAAAAGAACTCTTTTAGGTGTGAAGGTTGTTGATGGTATTGAAGAGTACCACAAAGATATGGAGCCGCCTTACGTGTGCATTACATGGCGTCAAAAACACCATGAGAAAGGCTATGTGTATTATGCCTTGTTAAAAGGGAAATTTGGCATCCCTTCTGTGGAAGGAAAAACGAAAGAAGATAAAGTGGACTATCAAACAGATACGATCGAAGGGCAATTCTTGCCGCGTAAATCGGACGGTCTTGTCTTCCTGATTGGTTACGATCAAAACGATGGATTCACACTTGAAAAATTCTATCAGCGTGCTTATGGGATGCTGCCAGATGGCATGACAACAGAAGAAGTAAGTGCAGATTTAGGGAAATAAAACTGGCAGCCGGACAGCGGCTGCTTTTTCTATAAATATAAGAAGGTGGTTTTTACATGATTAAAGCAGTATTGAAAGATTATGCAAATGCTGAAATTGGCGAAAACGGGGAAATTGTCTCAGTTCCTGAAAAAACATTCATTCAGCCAATTGTTACATCGCGGTTTACTTATAGAGCATTAGAAATTCATGCGCTAGCAACGGATGAGGATTCAAAAATGACCGAATATGAGGTTATGACGGATATGATGGGTCTTGTCGTGGATATTTTTAAAGGTCAATTTGACGTCGACGATATTTTGGACGGTGTTGCTTCTGAGGATTTAGGTGACTGGCTCAGAGATATTATTGACCAAGCGATGACAAAGAGTAAAAAAAAGGCTCAATTGAAGAAGAAGGCAGTGGAGTCTCAAAAATAACAGGGAAACCAATGACCTACAGGGATTATCTTAACAGAATGAAGCAGATGTATCTTGATTTGATGGAAAATGGTTACAAGCTTCATGAAATAGATGAAATGGATATACAACGCTTCTTTGATCTTGCAGCTTACAAGCATGAGGAAGAGAACAAATTGGTCCCGGCTTATCAAATATTTGGTGCTACTTTGTAAAAGGGTGTCTGTAAAGGCGCTCTTTTTGTGTTTCTAAAAAACCATAGAAGGGAGGTAACTATTTGGCGACAGAAGGCAGACCGATAGGAAATTTAGTTATTAATACCACGCTTAACGATGCCGGCGTAAACAGAGGAATAACAGGTCTTAGAAACAATCTTAAAACAGCACGAACGGCCACAAAAGCAACTGTTCAAGAGTTTAAAGCGATGGGTGATGAACTCACGGCCAGCAAAAAGAAAGTTGAAGGTTTATCAAATGAGCTTTCCATTCAAGAGAAGATTGTGGAAGAGTACCGGAAATCTTACGAGAAACAGGTTCAGTTATACGGCGAAGGCTCACAGCAGGCGCAGAAATACGCCCAGCGGCTAAATACTCAGATTCAATCGTATCATTCTCTGGAAGGTTCACTGCGGCGTGCGCAAATGCAATATCAACGATTGGAGCAAGCCCAAAGCCAGGCAAGTGAAAGCGCTGAGGGATTGACAGACAGTCAAAGAAAAATCGGTGATGCAAGTGGAGACGCTGGCGGGAAAGTGTCTAAGTTCAGTTCTTTTATCAAAGTGGGCTTGGTCGGTGCGCTGACTGCAGGCGTTGCCAGTGTCGGTGCGCTGACAGCTGCAATCGGCGGGCTTGGTGCCAAAATGGCGCTTGATACGCAGGCGGCCCAGGGCGAAATTCGGGCTCAATTAGGGCTGACGGAAAAAGAGGCTCAGAAGGTTGCAAGTTCAGCAAAAAGCTTGTGGGCTGATGGTTTCGGTGACAGCGTTGGGGATGCAAAAAACGCAATCGTCAACGTAAAACAAAACGTAAAGTCATTAAAGGGTGCAACCGATAACACAGTAAAAGAAGTCACGAAGGGCACCATGACAATTGCCAAAGCTTTTGACCAGGACGGGAATGACATTACAAAGTCAATCAACGCGATGCAAAATTCATTTGATGGACTTTCCACTGATGCAGCAATGGACATGATCACCAGTGGTTTTCAGAAGGGCCTTGATTATTCCGGAGAGTTCTTAGATTCGATTAACGAATATTCCAATCAGTTTGCAGCTGCAGGATTCTCCACACAAAGAATGTTTTCAGTCTTTCAGGCCGGTGCTGAATCAGGGGCCTTCCAGCTGGATAAGGTTGGCGATCTGATCAAAGAAATGAACATTCGTTTATCAGATGGAACAGCAGACGAAGCCATGCAGTCACTATCAAAACACACCCAAGATTTATACGCTCAGTTTAAAAAGACTGGGAAAGGCGGCGACCTGGTTTTCTCGGCTGTTATGAAAGATATTGACGGCATGAAAAACAAAAGCGATGCCTATAAGATAGGGCAGCAAATTATGGGTACGCAGTTCGAGGATTTAGGACAAAAAGGCGTCTCTGCACTGGCTAACATAGAGAATAGCTTTTCAAATACAAGCGGAGCAACCAAAAAAGCAGGCCAGGCCCTACAAGATAATTTTGGGACAAGGCTTAAAAAGATTGGCCGTTCTGCCTTGGCGTCGTTAGAGCCTATTGGAAATGGGGTCCTAAGCTTACTTGAACCGGTCATGTCTGGCTTAGAGTCTGGCATGAAAAGCCTTGAACCGACTTTTAACAATATCGCGAATGCCGGAAAGAATCTAAAGACTATTTTCTCTGGCATTATGGACGTTTTCAATGGTGATACGTCAAAAGGTGCCGATAAACTGATGGACTTTTTCCCGGTGTTAACGGTCCAAACCATTATCGACGGGATAAACAATATCAAGACAGCTTTTTCGGGCTTTAAGCAGCAGGCACAGCCCATCATATCCAACATGAAGGCAAGTTTTGACGCCATGAAGCCGACCTTTTCGGCTCTCGGCACTATTGCATCCCAAGTTTTTGGAACTCTTGGTCCTCTGGTCAAACAGGCACTGGGCGGCGTGATGTCTTTCATTGGTCAACTCACTGGGCAGTGGAAGTCTTTCTGGCAGCAAAACGGTTCTGTTATTACTCAAGCCCTTCAAAATGTGTGGTCGATTGTCCAATTTGTCATGCCGGCTATACTTGCGATCATACGTTCTGTTTGGGGGAATATAAAGGGCGTCATCACTGGCGCGATTTCAATTATCCAGGGCGTTATCCTCGTTTTTTCTGGGTTATTGACCGGGAATTTTTCGAAAATGTGGGAAGGAATTAAGAAAATATTCTCTGGCGCCATAAAAGTCGTCTGGAATGCTATCCAACTTTCATTTTTCGGCAAGATTCTTGGCGGTGCCAAGGCTCTCGGCGCTGGCTTAAAGGGCATTTTTCCAAAAATGTGGGGCTGGATCAAAAGTTTATTTAAAGATGGAGCCACAAATGCAGGGAAAATGTTCACGTACCTCAAAGACAAAGCGTTTAAAATTGTCGGTGATATGAAAGACGGCATTGTTAAGAAATTCTGGGATATTGTTGATGCTGCCAAGTCATTACCTAAAAAAATGGGTGACGGAATTAAGAGCATGGCAGGCAAAGCCTGGGACGGAATAAAAGCGTTTGGAAACAGAACGCTCCGTGGATTCGGTAAAATCATCAATGGCTTTACTCAGCAGGGTATCAACTGGATTTTAGGAAAAATCGGGGTTGATACTAAAATCCCTAAATGGGAAGTTCCGCAGTATGCAAATGGTACTGGTGGGCATCCAGGAGGCCCGGCAATTCTCGGTGATGGTAGAGGTTCAAATGCAGGACCAGAAGCTTTTATCACCCCTTCGGGTCACATGGGGCTGAGTCCTGCGACTGATACACTTATGAACCTTCCCAAAGGAACACAAGTCTTGTCGGCAATTGACACGAGAGCTTTTCTTTCTGGAATTCCAGCTTATGCGAACGGAACAAAGAAGAAAGAAGGTTTCATTTCTAAGATGTGGAATGGAGCAAAGGCAGCCGTTGGAAAAGTGAAGGACCTTGCCTTAGATGTATTTGACTATATCAGCAACCCGTCAAAACTTGTCAAAAAGGTCATTGAAAAGCTGGGATTGAAACTGCCCAAGGTAAAAGGCATTACCGGCGATGTCCTAAAGGGCTCTTTCTCCCTTATCAAAAAGAATTTTGTTAATTTCATTAAAGATAAGTTTGGGGAATCAAGCAACTTCGGTGAAGGCGGCACTGCAGCCGTCAAAAAGTGGGTTGCTCAAGCCTTAAAGATAAAAGGGCTGGGTTCAGAATATGCCTCAGCACTTGAGACAATAGCAATGAAGGAATCAGGCGGAAATCCGAATGTCGTAAACAGATGGGATTCAAACTGGAAAGCGGGGCATCCTTCCCAGGGGCTTATGCAGTTCATTCCAAGCACCTTCGAAGCAAACAAAGAACCAGGATACGGGAATATCAAAAACCCTGTACACCAAATTCTAGCTTCAATCAACTATCTCAATAGTCGATATGGGGGCATTCTGAATCATCCAGGCTTGAAGTCTATGGCACGCGGCGGCCGTTACATCGGTTACGATACAGGCGGATTGATTACGCGTGATCATATGGCTGAGGTGCATAAAGGAGAAATGTTGCTGCCGTTGCGTCAATTTAGGCGCAGCCAAGCTCATAAGGTTCTCAGCCAGGCGGGTAAAATGGTTGGGTATGAGCCGGAAAGCCGGTCAAGCTCAAGCGATGCAAACGCATTGAAAACCATGGTGACTTTACTGCAGCAACAAAACAGCAATCAGCAAGCGGAAATTAATCTGTTAAGCCAAACGGTAAGACTATTAACGCAGCTTGTGGCGAAAGACCCGAATGTAATACTAAGTGTCCAGGAATTAAATAAAATTCAAGACGAAGCATACAACAAGGAAAGAAACCAAAAGGGATTGCTGAATAATGTAAGCTTCTCTTAGGAGAGTGGTAGGTTGATAAACTATGATCTAATAATAGACGGCAAGTATTTAAGCGAGACTCTTCCAGGTGTCTCGCTTTCTTCATTTAGGCCGGAGGCGCCAGTGTTCGAAAGGCAGACGGCAGGAACAAACGCGCTCATTAATGGGACGATGATGCTTAAGCAGGGGAACACTGGGCGTTACACAGAAAGAAAAATCAACATAAAAGTGATTGTGGAGGCAAACAGCTCTTATCAGTTCCAGATCAAAAGGGATGCCGTTTACAACCTTTTTATAAGAGAGGACCCCTATTATGTGATCAATACGCAGCAGCCTTATAAACGATGGCTTGTTACATGTGATGATGCATTTTCTATCTATCAAGAAAACGGCAAGAAGTATCAGGAAGTGGATATTACATTAACGGCCATTCAGGGACTTGCTGAGTCTTTATATGACAGCACTGCTTCTATGGAATTGAAGGACGAAAAGTTTCACTTGGGCATGAATATCCGGCGGGACTCAACACCTGTGTTTCACTTTCAAAATAAAAACTCTTTTGTAGTGGATAACATAGGGGACGTAAAATTGGACCCGATTAACTACAATTACAACGTTGAAATGTATCTGCAGGGTACTGATATTTCAATCACTAATGTCACAACAAATGAAACCCTGACGCTGAACGGGAAATTTTCAAAAACGGATAAGATAACACTTTTGAAGCATCACATTCTGAAGAACTCTGCGCCTATTTCCGATAGAAGTGGGCGATTTCCGTCTCTTGTAGCTGGCCACAATCAATTTAGGATCGCGGGTGCTACCTACAGCGATATCCGTTTCGTTACACATTTTTATTATAAATAGGGGGTGAGGCTCTTTGAATCAGATGTTTGTTCATGACATTAAAACCGGCCAAAAACATGAGCTTATTCATGTTGAGCCCAAAGTGAATGATGACGTCACTGGGAAAAAGGATTTGTCTTTTTCGATTACCTTGACTGAGTACAATCAGATCCCTTTCAATGCTTTAGTCGGAAGAAATTTTATTATTATCGACGAGGTGCGATATAAAAAGCAGCAGTATTTCATTAACACGCCCACGATCAAACAGGAAGGGGCCTTGCTAACTAAAGACATTACAGCCACGCACATCTATTCCTTTAGGGCGATCAAGCATGTTGTTCACGAGACGATAGAAGGTACAAAAACTCTCAATGAAGCACTTAAGCACGCAGTAAAAGGCAGTGAAATCACATTTACAATTATGCCGGATGCGAAGGGAATCGGAGCTAAAAAGTTGGAGGGGTTCGGCAATAAAAAGACCTCTGAACTGATGGACGAAATCATTTCTACCTTTGGGGTTGAAATCATCCCGAATAACACGCATTTATACATCTACAAAAAAGCCGGCAAAGAGATTGTAAAAAGGCTGGATAACCTTTCAAATCTAACGTCTTTACAGATCACAACAAGCGAAGATAACACGACAACACGGGTGAAAGGATACGGAAAGCTCAAGGAAGATAAAGACATCCTGGGCGATCAGTCCATTCCCTACGATTCCAAAACAGGCACCTGGGCGTATGATAGTTCACTAAAAGCAGATTATACGAAGAAAATAGGAGCCACGTTTTCTTTTTCTTTCACAGGGACAGGCTTTAAATTTAAAACACTTGTGTCGAAGCTGGGCGGTAAATGGGAATTTAAGATAGCCGATCAGACGAAAACCATATCTGTCTATAAAGATTCAGCCCCGACAGAAAAAGAGTTTGATATCATTCGCGGCCTGGACAGCAAGACTTATAAGGTCGTAGCTACCTTTAAAGGCAGGGACAGCAATAACCCAAATACCAAAGGCACAAAGAAAGCTGACCCGGTCATGTATCTCCTACGCGGCAACATTATCGGAGTGTACAGAACTTTCAAGAATGAGGATGAAAAGTATGTCTTTCCTCCGGTCACCTATGTTCACCCGGAAGAAAAAAAGTTTCTAATCAACGGGCAGCCATCCTGGGCGGAACCGGTCACAGATGATTCTATCACCAAAAAAGAGGATATGATTAAGCTGCTTAAGACCAAAGTCAATCCTTATGCAGAGGTGTCCTATGATGCCGACTATGTGGAATTATTAGATCAGGCCCTGGCTGATATAGAAGAGCCGGTTATGGCAGGGGACACCATTCGTGTATATGCTGATACGCCCCTAAACGGAATTACTTTTGATGGGAAGCTGAGAGCAACTGGGGCTTCATATAACCCTTTGAGACCTGAACAGCCTTCTGACCTGACAATTGACGGAAAACGAAAAAGCCGTGTAGACATGGAAATTGAAGAGAAAAAGCGTGCGAAGAATCAGGAGCAGGCCATTAAAAATTATCAAAATCAATTGGCTTCTGGGCTTGCTGAGATCAATCAAATAAAGCAAAGCCTTGCGAATACGCAGGCTTCACAGCAGACCACATATACTTTCTCTTTGCAATTTTTAAATGGTGAATGGTCTGTATCTTCTGGCGATGGTTTTGCTTCCTTGGCGGCGAGCATTCTTTCTTTGAATACGGATGATGATTATGCAATCCAGTATGTGACCGGCGATGCCAATTCCATTATGAAAGAGGCGGGCTATACGTTGTACGCGGAAGATGTGGACACAAACATCATTAATATAACCCTTTATAAAGACGGAAAAATAAGTGATCCTCTGGGTGTTCCAGAAGGTTCAAAAGTAAAAATCCTCATAGTAGGACAGAAATAGAGGTGAAAACATGACGCTTTATCTTAATAAAAGGCATGGGGATGCACCGAATGCCAAACTGTTCACTCAGTTGGATGACAACGCCAAGGCAACCGAAACGGAAGTCAATCTGCTTAACAATAAACTTAAATATCATGAAAGTTCAACGACCGCCCATAAATCAAGTCAAATTGATCACGGCGGTCTTTCTGTTTCTACAGAACTAGAAACGATGAAAAAGCGTTTCGCCAACGTGATTACTAAAGCAGATGGCACGAACGTAAAAGAGGTTCTGGACCTACGCATAAATCGTGAAGGTAAAGAATTTGACACAGCGAATGAGCGTGTTGTAGAGATTGAGAAATCACTCTCTGACCTTGATGCCTCTGTTCAAAAAGAATACGGATTCGATTACACGACAATACCGCCCGTTTATCACACGAGTTTGAACCTTGCAGATAAAACGGTGCTGCAGTGTTTCGTAATAGACGAGAAAACAGGCGATATATACGCGACTCAAGTGGGCAGTGGCAACACAGATCAAAGTCAAAACTTCGTCATTACCAGGATGAATAAAAACGGCGTAATGCTTGATAGCATGACAGTCATTCATGGCGGGCACGGCACCACAATCGGGCTTGAACGAGAAAACGACAGAATGTATATCTGGTCAAACTATGATGTTGTCGATTCAAACGGCAGCACAATTGGTCATGACCTGGTTCGTTTCCCATACACAGCCGGTGCGACGATCAACGGCGGAAACGGAGGGATTAAACGATTCAACAAATTCACTGAGTTGTATGCTATCCCTGTAATTGATCAGCAAAACGGCTTAATTGCCTTACGTTTAAAAGACAGTAACGATGACAGCGTTGTGCAGCTGCGTAAATTGAATGATGTGAAAAACGGTATTGATAACCTGCTGGGAGAAGTGACAGTTCCAAACGATTTGCATTACCTGCAGGGCTTCACTATCGACGGATACGATTTGTATTGGTACACAGGAGATACAAACAGCGTCACATACCCAGCAGAATTGTCTTTGTTCAGCTTCAAAGATGGAAAGCTTAAAAAACGTATTACGTGTGATTTTGGCCGAGGTCCTGACGGGAAATATGAGGGGGATTTTCGGGAGCCTGAATCCGTTTTTCTTTATAAGGACCCAATGACAGGGAAGAAATCGTTATTCGCTGCGATTGCAACGGGTTCAGTCGGAAAGCGCCTGGCAAAAGTGTATGCCTACCACTCAAAAGACAATGCGGCTGCCTTTGCCACGGACCTATCACAAGGGTTTCAGGGCTACCCGTTAACGAAAAACAACGGAAATGCTATGCGCCTGCCTGATGGAATAACGAAACTAAAAGACTTTCGCCAAGTCGGCTATTATTACATGACTACGGCCGAGACTTCCAAGCTGACAGATCACCCAGCAGGCGGGGACGCGGGCTGGTGGTTTCATGTTGCGCCGGCTGACATATCGGGGTCTGTTATTCAGACACTGACCCGAAACTCTACAGGGCGTCCCATCAAAATTTATACGCGTGTCGTAACTAACGCAGGTGTTGCCGGGGATTGGACGGAGCTTATGTCCAGCCAGGCTTTAGATTGGACAAATCTACCCTTGAAAAACGGGGCTTCGAATCCAGACTCAGATGATAAGCTGCAGTATGCCATTAACGGCGGTCTTGTTTATTTGCGTGGGAGGGTTAAAATTCCGGAAACGGACGGGGTAATATTTGCAGTCCTGCCGGCAGGTGCTAGACCAGGAAAGGCTTGGTTTACCGGTTGCCAGGTTGCCGGAACGTCTGGGGATCGGAAAATAGATGTGCGTGCCAACGGTGAAATTGTTGCATGGGGCTTTAATGTCAACAGTGTGGACGCGGTCACTTACACATACCTAAATATTGTCTTCCCGATAGGGTAAGGAGGGGGTTTCATGATCTATAAAGATGCTGCGATAAGTGCCAATGTGGGCACTAGCTCAAGCAGCAGGACAACAAATATACATTTTAGTACGCAAGATATAGGGACGGCCAAATTGACATTTAAAGTGTTCAAAGATGGCGTCCCTTTACCTTTGTCCGCGGTGACCGGGAAACTTGTTTTGGTAATGGCCGACGGCAGTAAGTTCATCAAGAATATTACGATCGTCGATAAGTTGAACGGCATTGCTGAATACGTTTTGACAAGTGAAGAAATCAAGCATTACGGCAAGGTTCAAGCGTCTCTTAATCTGTATTACGACAATAAACAGTCACTGGGCGTCACTCAGTTTACTTTTCAAATAGACAAAGACTTTATTGACTCGGATATTGTGCCAATTGCTGAATATTACATCGAAGATTTTGAGACGTTAAGGCAGTCAGTCGAGGCAATAGTGGCGGACCTTCAGGAGAAATTTAAAGACTTGGATAATGTTGAGACAAAGGCAGGTGCACAGGAGAAAGCTGACGCGGTCCAGGCGAATCTGGACACTCATACAAGGAATAAGTCCAACCCTCACGGGGTGACGAAAAGCCAAATAGGATTGGGCAATGTGGACAATGTGCAGCAAGCTTCTAAACAAGATTTTGATCTGCATGTATCGGATGCAACTAAACACATTTCTTCTAGTGAGAGAACCAAGTGGAATAGCGGTCAAACCTTTAGGATAACAGCAGAGAACGGAACGCAGAAATACAACCTCACAGAGGGCTCTTTTTATGATTCGCTTAAAGATGTAGGGACTGTCTCTTTTTATGGGACAAATGCCGTTACTGATAACCCGTCATCATCAAGCTTGCGCGGTATGCAGCTTGTAGGACAGCCAGGGATTGGCATGGGGTACGCCGTGGACGTAAACGGGAATGCTTGGTGGTTCTATTACAATTCGAATCATACGAAGATCAATTGGTTCCCTGCTGAGTCCATTGCGGGTGCTCAGTCAAAGGTAGATGCTCATGCAAATAGAAAGGACAACCCCCATGCCGTAACAAAAGCACAAGTTGGCTTGGATAAGGTGGATAATGTGCAGCAAGCTTCTTTAGCTGAGTTTAATGCCCATAACTACAATTCGATCCGGCATATCTCACAAAATGAGAGAGATAAATGGAACGGCGGACAGCTGGCGAAGTTGACAAAGGATGACGGGAAACGGACTCAATTAGCTGATGGGGCAGATGTTTTAGCATTGAGTTCAGGATTTTATTTTGCAAATGGTACCTCAGTCAAAAACAATCCGGTAGAAAATGACAGCTCTTGGTTCAATTATGACGTGGTAGAAGGTGATTCTGGTAGAAAGTCAATTCTCGCATGGAGAAGTTACGATAACACACTTTGGCACGCTACAGTCCACACTAACGGTGTTTTTAAAGAGTGGAAAAGGTTCATAACAGATGCTGAGTTTGAAACTATTGTGTGGCAAAACGTCACGCTAAAAAACGGGGCTGCTACAGGAGACAGGCCGTTCCAGTATGCGAAATGTGGAATTCTTCTTTTACTGCGCGGGCATATTACAGCAACACGTGAGGTTGTGTGCGGGACAATCCCAGCTGACAGACTGCCGGCAAACGGTGCGGCCGTGATGGTCCCGGTTTCAGGTACAACGGGGTATAGTAAGTTATTTATTAATGCGAGCGGAGATATGAAGCTTACCGGTATTCACTCAAACAATGACAGCAATGTGACGGGCTACTACATGGATGCCGTTGTCGCTTTAAACTAAGGAGGTTAAGAATGTTACAGGTTTATAGATATGATGAGAATTATATGTTTATTGAACCCATATTAGTCACTGAAATAGACGGAAAAGGTAATTATATCATTCCTGCAGATTGCACGACCGTAGAGCTGCCTGACTCTCCTTCTTTATTTAAGCCAAAGTTTGATGCGGAGAATCAGGAATGGACGGAGACAGCCACACAGGAAGAGATTGACGAGATTCTAAGCGCCGGGGCATCCGAAGTGTCGCCGGTAAGCCAATTAAAAGAACAAAACGCGTTGCTGCTCATGCAGCTGGCGGAAACGCAAAAACAATCGCAAGAGCAAGCCGAGACAATAGCGAGCCTATTAATGTCTTTGACTGAAAAAGGAGTGTTGTAAATGGAATGGTTTAAATGTATTCAATACTGCTACAGCTGGAAGGCTTACAATGATGAAGATGTTGCTAAATATGTGGAACTAGGCAAGATAACAGATATTCAATACAAAGAAATTACCGGAAAGGATTACTCTTCTCCCAGCGACATCCCTTCTAGGGAGACTGACGAGCCTGCTGGGGTTGAATTGAACAAAGAATGATAAGCGCTTAATAGGCGTTTTTATTTTTGCCTCTAAGGAGGTGATAACAAGAAATGGAGGAGACAACGGTGTTTATTAATTTTGAAACATTGGATTTAGCGAGAGTTTATCTGTTTGGGGTGTGAAATATCTTGATTTAATGCTGATATTAAACATCATTGATATCCTTACCGGTGTGGTGAAAGCGTGGAAGTTTAAGGAGCTCCGCAGCCGTAGCGCATGGTTCGGTTATGTGCGTAAGATGCTCAGTTTTCTTGTGGTTATCGTGGCAAACATCATAGATACAATTCTCAATCTGAACGGCGTCCTGACATTTGGGACCGTTCTTTTTTATATCGCGAATGAGGGGCTCTCCATTACGGAGAACCTTGCACAGATCGGCGTTAAGATTCCGGCTGCCATTGTTGATCGGCTTCACGTAATCGAAAATGACAATGAACAAACAAATGAAAAGGATGAACAGGCTGCTGGGTAACCCGGCGGCTTTTTCTATATCAACAATAAAGGAGAGAACACTTATGACAATCACAGTGAAAAAGAATCTTGTATCAGAAGCTAAATACGATTTGAAATGCCCTAATCACATGGACGCTGAATACATCACCATCCACAATACAGCGAATGACGCGTCAGCTGCCAATGAGATCAGCTATATGATCGGGAATACTAGCTCGACAAGCTTTCATTTTGCCGTTGATGACAAAGAGGTTATTCAAGGGCTACCGTTAAATCGTAACGCATGGCACACAGGAGACGGCACAAACGGCACAGGGAACCGTAAGTCTATTGGCGTTGAAATCTGCTACAGCAAGTCAGGAGGCGCTAAATATAAGGCAGCAGAAAAGCTGGCGATTAAGTTTGTGGCGCAGCTGCTCAAAGAGCGAGGCTGGGGTATTGACCGTGTCCGCAAACACCAAGACTGGAACGGCAAGTATTGTCCTCACCGTATTTTGTCAGAGGGTAGATGGAATGAGGTTAAGGCTGCCATTGAAGCAGAATTGAAGTCACTGGGCGGGAAAACAAGCTCAAGCAAAACAAACACAACCAAAAAGACAACAACAAGCTCAAGCAAAAAGAAAACGTCATATGCGCTGCCTTCTGGCATCTATAAAGTGAAAAGTCCAATGATGAAAGGCGCGTCTGTAACACAGATTCAGAAAGCGCTGGCGGCTCTTTATTTCTACCCAGACAAAGGGGCGAAGAATAACGGCATTGACGGCGTGTATGGTCCGAAAACAGCAAACGCGGTCAAACGGTTCCAGCTGATGCACGGGCTTTCTGCAGATGGTATCTACGGACCGAAAACAAAAGCAAAATTAGAAGCCCTACTATAATAGAAAATCCCTCTCTTTTTACCAAGGGAGGGAAATTTTTTTATTATATGTATAGACGTATGTCTACAGATATGCTATAATAAATATATAAGGAGGTGAGGAAATGCTAGACAACATAATAAAAATCCTTCAAATTATCTTCTATGTTGTTTCTATCGGTTGGATTTTTCAGCAGTCCCACGATAGTAACAAGAAAGATAATAAGAAGGATTAACGATTGCAGGGAAGCGAGTGGGAGCTCGCTTCTCAATAACATTATAATCAGTCTAGCATAAAAAATGAAGAAAAACCAAAAGTTCATCTTTTCATTAATTCTTTTGAGTGCGGCAGCGATAGGCGTGCGCTCCTTTTGGACAAACGCATTTACAACGTCTGTAATGGCTATAATTGTAGCATTAACAATTTATGCTGTTCTCAAAGATATGGCTTTAAGGAGAAAATAACATGGAATTTCATTTAAGAGGTCGCCAGGAGGTTGAGGGCTTCGTAAAAACTGAGGTCCTCAGCACTTCCGAAGTTGCCGAGATTTTAGGGGTAAATAAGCAGCGCATGAGTAAGTTGATAAGTGACAAACGCATTGAAGCTGTAAAAAAGATAGGGAATACAAGTTTGTTTTTACGCCAGGATGCGGAGGCTTTAAAAGAAGAACTTGAAGCAAATAAAAAATACCGCCCCCATAATAATTGAGCCCACTCATATGAGCAGGGCTTTTTTACTTATCTAGGAATCACATGGTACTTTTCTCCCCTTTATCTCGAACTGAGGGTTTTTTAATTGTTTTAGAACAAACGTTCTGGTATCTTCTTTTTGAGGTGATAGGTGTGAAAGAGCTGCCAAAAGAGCTACTTGAAGAACTTGAAAGAACTACCTTCCTAATTAATGAAGTTATAGAGATATACGAGCAGCACGAAGGAGAGCCAGCAGAAAAGCCGGCTATCACTTGCCCATCATGCCGTAAAGAATCGACTAATTATGTTTGCGATTGGTATGGTAATAGGCACGTCCATTTCCTTTGTGATTGCGGCTGCCGTGTCCATCAATAAACAAAAGGCCTCTCGTCATACGAAAGGCCTTTTTACTTATGCGCCTACTCTTATTTCACGACCTAAACCCATTCCAATTGCTGGGTCATGGTGTGTACCTACCGGTAACTCACGTTGAATTTTCATCTTAATCACTCCTTCCTATAATGAGAAATACTGCATCTTTCCCAATTCTCCTTTTTTATTTAAATAGATTCCGTAATAGTTTATTTGTTGCTTTACCGGCTGCACGGCGGGCAATACGTTTCCCGAGAGTGCCGTTTTTAGCAGCATTAACATCCCCTAAAATTTTAGCCGACTTGTAGAGCGCTGATCTTATTTTATTAATGTTCATAAGTGCCTCCCTGGTTATTTCTACTTAAATTATAAACCTTTTTTAAAATCTGAAAAATTTTTTTGAAACATTTCGTGCAGCTGTGCGTCTAACATACGTATCCTTAGATATTTTCTGTATTTATGTCTATTTTACATGTTTATACTTAAATACAAAAAATCAAGTCATCCATAAACGCACCGTATTTATCGGAAGCCTGAATTCATCTATTGTCCACCCGCGAGAGGTGTTTAAAGAAGCGTTTAAACGATCTGCCGCTTCCTTTATCTGTGTTCATAATCATCCTTCTGGAGATCCGACGCCGAGCAGGGAAGATATTGAAGTGACAAGACGGCTGTTTGAATGCGGAAACCTGATTGGCATCGAGCTGCTTGACCATTTGGTGATCGGGGATAAAAAATTTGTGAGTTTAAAGGAAAAAGGATATTTGTAACACTTTTTTTTTCGTCGAATTAAGCTATAATAGAGTTTATGAGTTTTTCCCTTTAGGGTATTTTTGCTTTAAGAAAGGAAGATACATACATATGTTTGGAATTGGTGCTAGAGACCTTGGTATAGATCTTGGAACTGCGAATACGCTTGTTTTTGTAAAAGGAAAAGGAATTGTTGTGAGAGAGCCGTCAGTTGTCGCTTTGCAGACGGATACGAAATCGATTGTCGCTGTCGGAAATGATGCGAAAAATATGATTGGACGGACACCGGGCAACGTGGTGGCTCTTCGCCCGATGAAAGACGGCGTTATCGCTGATTATGAAACAACGGCGACGATGATGAAATATTACATCAATCAGGCCATAAAAAATAAAGGCATGTTTGCCAGAAAACCATATGTAATGGTATGTGTCCCATCAGGCATTACAGCTGTTGAAGAACGCGCTGTTATCGATGCGACAAGACAGGCGGGAGCGCGTGACGCGTATCCGATTGAAGAGCCTTTTGCCGCAGCAATCGGAGCCAATTTGCCAGTTTGGGAACCGACTGGAAGCATGGTTGTTGATATCGGGGGCGGTACGACAGAAGTTGCGATTATTTCCCTCGGAGGCATCGTAACGTCTCAGTCAATCCGTGTAGCCGGTGATGAGATGGATGACGCGATTATCAACTACATCAGAAAAACGTACAATCTGATGATCGGTGACCGTACGGCTGAAGCGATTAAAATGGAAATCGGATCCGCAGAAGCTCCTGAAGAATCCGACAACATGGAAATCCGTGGACGCGATTTGCTGACAGGTTTGCCGAAAACAATTGAAATTACAGGAAAAGAGATTTCTAACGCTCTACGCGACACTGTATCTACAATTGTCGAAGCAGTGAAGAGCACACTCGAAAAAACACCGCCTGAGCTTGCAGCAGATATCATGGACAGAGGTATAGTGTTAACCGGCGGCGGAGCGCTTTTGCGCAATTTGGACAAAGTCATCAGCGAAGAAACAAAAATGCCGGTCCTTATCGCCGAAGACCCGCTTGATTGTGTAGCGATCGGAACAGGGAAAGCACTGGAGCACATCCATCTTTTCAAAGGGAAAACTAGATAATCGGGAGTTCAATAGAAGAGGTGTAACACGATGCCGAATAAGCGGTTAATGCTATTACTTCTGTGTATTATCATATTGGTGGCTATGATTGGATTTTCGCTGAAGGGCGGCCGCAATACCACCTGGCCTGAGAAAGTGATCGGCGATACGACGGGAGTATTTCAAAATATTTTTCATACGCCTGCCGAATTTTTTGCAGGAATATTTGAGAACATCAATGATTTAAAAAACACATACAAAGAAAACGAGCGTCTAAGAGAAAAACTTGACGGACAGACACAATATGAAGCCAAGCTTCAAGAGCTTGAAGAAGAAAACAAATCCTTGCGTGACGAGCTTGGCCATGTCAAATCGATTAAAGATTACAAGCCGATTTTAGCAACGGTCATCGCCAGAAGCCCTGATAATTGGGCGAAACAGGTCACCATTAACAAGGGGACTCAGCAAAACGTAGCGAAAGATATGGCCGTTACAAACGAAAAAGGCGCATTAATCGGCAAGATCAAAAGCTCCGGACTTAACAATTTTACGTCTACTGTTCAGCTTTTAAGCGATACTGACCGCAATAACAGAGTCGCGACAAAAATTTCCGGAAAAAAAGGCAGCAAAGGCTACGGCTTGATCGAAGGATATGACAAAGAGAAAAAACGTCTTAAGATGACAATTATTGAGCGTAAGGATAAACAAGACGTGAAAAAAGGCGATCTTATTGAAACATCAGGGACAGGCGGTGTTTTCCCAGAAGGGCTGACAATCGGTGAAGTGACTGATATCGAGTCAGATTCCTATGGATTAACGAAGGTTGCTTATGTAAAACCTGCGGCTGACCTTACAGATTTAAATAATGTGATCGTTGTTAACCGTGACGTGCCGACTGTCGATACAGAGGAGGAAGGATCGTGAAACGTTTCCTTCTCCCTTTCGTTATGATGCTTGTTTTTTCTGCGGAAAGCATTTTTACAGATTTGGTGCATTTTCCTTTCGTTACAGATGACCAAGTGCTCGCCCCGCGTTTTTTGATGCTTGTATTGATATTCATGTCGGCTTTTATCAACCAAAAACACGCGATGATTTACGGATTTATTTTTGGTTTTCTATATGACATGAACTATACAAGTCTATTAGGCGTTTACATGTTTGGTTTTGCAGGGCTATGCTATTTGGCTTCAAAAGCGTTTAAAGTGTTACATACAAACGCATTTGTAGTGATATTGATAGCAGTTCTGGCTGTCTGTCTGCTCGAATTTTACGTATTCGGCATTCAGTCTTTGATTCATAAAGACATTATGACGTTTAACGGATTTGTGCTTGACCGGTTTATACCGACAATTTTATTAAATATTGCAGCAGCTCTTATTCTTGTTCTGCCATTTAGATTGTTTTTTATGAGTCTAAAGAAAGAATTGAGAGATGAGTAAAAAGGATTTTATCTTTTTTTGACGAAATGAGTATGTTGTTGAGGTGAATATTGTGAAGACCAAAAAGCAGCAATATGTAACAATAAAAGGAACAAAGAATGGACTAACATTGCATCTGGATGATGCGTGTTCTTTTGATGAGCTTCTCGATGGTCTTCAGAATATGCTGTCAATTGAACAATATACCGATGGAAAAGGCCAGAAAATCAGCGTTCATGTTAAGCTGGGAAATCGCTTTTTATATAAGGAGCAAGAGGAACAGCTAACCGAATTGATTGCGTCAAAGAAAGATTTGTTTGTTCATTCTATTGACAGTGAAGTCATTACTAAAAAAGAAGCACAGCAGATAAGAGAGGAAGCCGAAATTATTTCTGTTTCAAAAATTGTCCGTTCAGGCCAAGTGCTGCAGGTAAAAGGCGACTTGCTCCTGATCGGTGACGTGAATCCCGGCGGAACAGTCAGGGCCGGAGGGAACATTTTTGTTCTGGGCTCACTGAAAGGAATCGCGCATGCCGGATTTAATGGAAATAATCAAGCGGTCATCGCCGCCTCTGAAATGCTTCCGACACAATTAAGAATCAATCATGTGTTAAATCGCTCCCCAGACCACATTCAAAAAGGGAACGAAATGGAATGTGCTTATTTAGATACAGACGGAAATATGGTCATTGAACGCCTTCAACATTTGGCTCATTTAAGACCTGATCTAACAAGGCTTGAGGGAGGAATGTGAATTGGGTGAGGCTATCGTAATAACTTCGGGAAAAGGCGGAGTAGGTAAGACAACAACATCTGCGAACCTCGGTACCGCCTTAGCCATTTTAGGGAAGCGCGTATGCTTAGTAGATACTGATATAGGACTGCGCAACCTTGATGTTGTAATGGGTCTTGAAAATAGAATTATTTACGATCTGGTAGACGTTGTAGAGGGCAGATGCAAAATGCATCAGGCGCTCGTAAAAGACAAACGTTTCGATGATCTGCTCTATTTAATGCCCGCTGCTCAAACGAGCGATAAGACAGCTGTTGCTCCTGAACAAATTAAAAACATGGTCCGAGAGCTCAAACAGGAATTTGACTATGTCATCATAGACTGTCCTGCCGGAATCGAGCAAGGGTACAAAAATGCCGTTTCCGGAGCTGATAAAGCGATTGTGGTCACTACGCCTGAAATCTCAGCTGTTCGTGATGCTGACCGTATTATAGGGCTGCTGGAGCAAGAGGAAAATGTTGAATCGCCGCGGCTCGTTGTAAACAGAATCAGAAATCACTTGATGAAAAACGGTGACACGATGGATATCGACGAAATCGTACAGCATCTGTCGATCGATTTGCTCGGAATCGTGGCTGATGATGATGAAGTCATTAAAGCTTCCAATCATGGCGAACCGATTGCGATGGACCCTAAAAACCGTGCTTCCATTGCATATCGCAATATTGCCCGCCGCATCTTAGGTGAATCTGTTCCTTTACAGGTGCTTGAAGAGCAAAACAAAGGAATGATGGCTAAGATTAAGTCATTTTTCGGAGTAAGATCTTAATGTGATAGAATCAAAGAGAAGAATCTGACAAAGCATATGCTGTGTCAGGTTTTTTTGTTTTTGCCTGCTTTGTTCTTGACTAAACCGAATATTTGCCATGGACAAGACATATGATGTACAAACCCAACGAATGCAAAGGATGATGGCAATGAGTCACAGAGCAGATGAAATCAGAAAACGATTAGAGAAAAGAAGAAAGCAGCTTTCCGGCTCAAAACGTTTCTCTACTCAGACAGTTTCTGAAAAGCAGAAACCCCCGTCCTGGGTGATGGTAACGGATCAGGAAAAGTATGGAACACTTCCGGTCTACGAAGATAACATGCCAGCATTCAACGGAAAACACCCATTGGTGAAAACAGATTCAATTATCCTGAAATGTCTTCTGTCGGCCTGCCTTGTTCTCGTTTCAGCTATAGCCTATAAAACAAACATTGGACCCGTCAGTCAGATTAAACCCGCCGTAGCCAAAACCTTTGAAACTGAATTTCAATTTGCCTCAGCAAGCCATTGGTTCGAAACCAAATTCGGAAATCCGCTTGCTTTCCTGGCTCCTGAACACAAAAATAAGGAACAGCAAATTGAAGTAGGCAAAGATCTGATCGCGCCTGCATCCGGGAAAGTACAGCAGGATTTTCAGGACAATGGGGAAGGAATTAAAGTCGAAACAAGCAGCGATAAGATTGATAGCGTAAAAGAAGGCTATGTGGTTGAAGTCAGCAAAGACAGCCAGACGGGACTGACGGTTAAGGTGCAGCATGCTGACAACACCTATAGTATCTATGGCGAGCTCAAAGATGTGGATGTTGCTTTATATGATTTTGTGGATAAAGGCAAAAAGCTCGGTTCGATTAAGCTTGATGATCATAATAAAGGGGTCTATTATTTTGCCATGAAAGACGGCGATAAATTTATTGATCCGATTCAGGTGATTACATTTGAATAAATGGCTCGACCTTATCTTAAAGATCCATGTGCATCCTTTTCTTTGGATTATCGCGGCGCTGGGCTTGCTCACAGGCCATATGAAAGCATTATTATGTCTGCTCCTGATTGTATTGATTCATGAGCTGGGGCATGCTGCTCTGGCCGTATTTTTTTCTTGGAGAATCAAGCGTGTTTTTTTGCTGCCGTTTGGGGGAACGGTCGAAGTGGAAGAGCACGGGAATAGGCCGTTAAAGGAAGAGTTTGCGGTCATTATTGCCGGCCCTCTTCAGCACATCTGGCTTCAGTTTGCCGCCTGGATGCTTGCAGAAGTCTCAGTGATTCATCAGCATACCTTTGAACTCTTCACCTTTTATAATCTTTCTATCTTATTTGTCAATTTACTGCCGATCTGGCCGCTGGATGGAGGAAAACTGTTATTTTTGTTGTTTTCCAAACAGCTGCCTTTTCAAAAGGCTCACCGGCTTAATCTAAAAACGTCGCTCTGCTTCTGCCTGTTGCTCGGGTGCTGGGTTTTATTCGTGATTCCTCTGCAAATCAGCGCATGGGTTTTGTTTGTCTTTCTGGCGGTTTCCTTGTTTGAGGAATATCGGCAAAGGCACTATACCCATGTGAGATTTCTCCTCGAAAGGTATTACGGAAAAAACAGGGAGCTTGAGAAACTTCTGCCGCTGACAGTAAAGGCGGAGGATAAAGTCTATCATGTGATGGCCGAGTTCAAACGTGGCTGTAAGCATCCGATTATTATAGAAAAATCAGGCCAAAAGCTCAGCCAGCTTGACGAGAATGAAGTGCTGCACGCTTACTTTGCCGATAAGCGGACGAATTCTTCCATGGAGGAACTGCTTCTGCCCTACTAAAACTGATTGACAAACGCCTTGTATTTTGGTATATTTTTTAATGTTATGGATGTAGCACCATTGCTACAACCGCTCAGTACAGGTGTTAAGAGCTTTTACAGCCCCCTGGTATCTGGCGAGTCTTAGTCTAATAGGAGGTGCAGAGAATGTACGCAATCATTAAAACAGGCGGTAAACAAATCAAAGTTGAAGAAGGCCAAACTGTTTACATCGAAAAACTTGCTGCTGAAGCAGGTGAAACAGTTACTTTTGAAGACGTTTTGTTTGTTGGCGGAGACAACGTGAAAGTCGGCAACCCTACAGTTGAAGGCGCAACAGTAACGGCTAAAGTTGAAAAACAAGGCCGCGCGAAAAAAATCACTGTTTTCAGATACAAACCAAAGAAAAACGTTCATAAAAAACAAGGTCATCGTCAGCCTTACACTAAAGTGACGATCGAAAAAATCAACGCGTAAGCATGATTCAGGCAACAATCAGAAGGTCTCATGATAAAGGCATATTGTCTTTTGAAATGACGGGCCATGCGAATTTTGCTGAACATGGACAAGATCTTGTTTGTGCCGGAGTGACAGCCGTTGTGTTTGGAGCCGTTAACGCGGTCATTGTGCTCGCGGGCTTCGAGCCGCTTCTTGATATAGGGGAGGACGGGGGTTATTTTTATTTTGAATTCCCTGAATCTCTTGATCCAGAGGCACGCCAAAAAGCTCAGCTGCTGATTGAAGGCATGATTGTTTCGCTGGAGACAATCGAACGGGATTACAAAGACAACTTGCGTGTGACCACAAACATAATATAGGAGGTGAGCTACATGCTTAGATTAGATCTTCAGTTTTTCGCTTCTAAAAAAGGAGTAGGTTCTACAAAGAACGGACGTGACTCTGAGGCTAAACGTTTAGGTGCTAAACGTGCTGACGGTCAATTCGTAACAGGCGGTTCTATCCTTTACCGTCAACGCGGAACAAAAATTTACCCAGGTGAAAACGTGGGCCGCGGCGGAGATGACACTCTATTTGCGAAAATCGACGGAACTGTTAAATTCGAACGTTTCGGCCGTGACCGCAAAAAAGTGAGCGTATATCCTGTAGCTCAATAATGATTCAAAAAACTCCGGTCGATGATGACTGGAGTTTTTTTTGCAATATGCGGAGTAAACACCTAGAATGAAATGCAGAGTATGTGCGAGCAGACCCCGCCAAGAATGAGAATAAACATCTCAAACCCACTGGATATGTTCCCCAAGCAGTAATACATAAAATGTTCTGCCTGGCTGCAAATCAACCAAAGCCAGAAAAAAGGAACATGATATTTCTGGGAAAAACAATTGTTTTTCTAACAAAGCCTTCTCTGTTATAATTCATAATACACACTTATACAGACTCCTAAATAAGAAATTAAATGATTGGGAGTGCGAAAATGAAGGATGTTTCAAAAAATCAAGAAGAAAATATAAGCGACACGGCATTAACAAACGAACTGATTCATCTGCTTGGCCATTCCCGGCATGATTGGATGAATAAGCTGCAGCTGATTAAAGGAAACTTAAGCTTACAGAAGTATGACCGTGTCTTTGAAATGATTGAAGAAATGGTTATAGACGCAAAGCACGAATCAAAGCTCTCAAACCTGAAAACACCGCATTTGGCGTTTGATTTTCTTACGTTTAATTGGAAAACCCATTATATGACGCTTGAATATGAAGTTCTCGGAGAAATTAAGGATTTGTCGGCTTATGATCAAAAGCTGGCGAAACTGATGAGAAAGCTGTTTCATCTGTTTGATCAAGCAGTCAGCAGAGAGAGTGAAAATCATTTAACGGTTTCGCTTCAAACGGATCATCCTGACAGACAGCTGATTCTGTACCTTGATTTTCACGGCGCCTTTGCCGATCCATCTGCTTTTGATGATATTCGGCAGAATGGATATGAGGACGTTGATATCATGCGTTTTGAAATCACCAGTCACGAATGTCTGATTGAAATTGGGTTGGACTAGCGGAGTTTTTAACGGTTTAGAACGGAGGACATTATGTTTGTAGATCAGGTCAAAGTATATGTAAAAGGCGGCGACGGCGGCAACGGTATGGTTGCGTTTCGCCGTGAAAAATATGTGCCGAAAGGCGGCCCTGCCGGCGGTGACGGAGGAAAGGGAGGAGACGTCGTTTTTGAAGTAGATGAAGGTCTCCGCACCCTGATGGATTTTAGATACAAAAAACACTTTAAAGCGATTCGCGGCGAGCATGGCATGTCCAAAAACCAGCACGGACGAAATGCTGATGATATGGTCATTAAAGTTCCGCCGGGCACCGTTGTGACAGACGATGATACAAAACAGGTCATCGCTGATTTAACAGAGCACGGACAGCGGGCTGTCATTGCAAGAGGCGGAAGAGGCGGAAGAGGGAATAGCCGCTTTGCTACACCGGCTAATCCCGCGCCTCAGCTTTCAGAAAACGGCGAGCCGGGAAAAGAACGCTACATTGTTCTTGAATTAAAAGTGCTTGCAGATGTCGGACTTGTCGGGTTCCCGAGTGTGGGAAAATCTACTTTGCTGTCTGTTGTCTCATCTGCAAAACCGAAAATTGCGGACTATCACTTTACAACGCTTGTCCCGAATCTCGGCATGGTTGAAACGGATGACGGACGCAGCTTTGTCATGGCCGATTTGCCGGGGCTGATTGAAGGCGCACACCAAGGCGTCGGACTGGGCCACCAGTTTTTGCGCCATATTGAACGGACGAGGGTTATTGTTCACGTCATTGACATGTCAGGCTTAGAAGGCCGCGATCCGTATGAGGATTATCTTACGATTAACCAGGAGCTGAGCGAGTACAATCTGCGTCTCACCGAGCGTCCGCAAATTATCGTTGCAAATAAAATGGACATGCCGGAGGCTGCGGAAAATCTCGAAGCCTTTAAAGAAAAGCTGACGGATGATTATCCGGTATTCCCGATCAGTGCGGTGACAAGAGAAGGTCTGCGTGAGCTTCTGTTTGAGGTTGCCAATCAGCTTGAGAACACACCGGAATTCCCGCTGTATGACGAGGAAGAGCTTACACAAAACCGTGTCATGTACACGATGGAAAATGAAGAAGTGCCATTTAACATTACACGCGATCCAGACGGTGTATTTGTGCTTTCAGGAGACAGCCTTGAGCGGTTATTCAAGATGACTGATTTCTCACGTGATGAATCGGTTAAACGGTTTGCAAGACAGATGCGCGGAATGGGTGTTGATGAAGCACTCAGAGAACGCGGAGCCAAGGATGGAGATATAATCAGGCTTCTGGAATTTGAATTTGAATTTATTGATTAATGAATGTTGGCTGAAAAGAGAGCCTGGTGTCAGGCTCTCTATTTTAAAGGGGGGATGCAAATGAAAGAGGAGACATTTTATCTTGTCCGTGAAGATGTATTGCCCGATGCAATGAGAAAAACATTAGAAGTCAAAAAGCTGCTTGATCGAAAAAAAGCAGATTCAGTAGCAGATGCCGTTCAAAAGGTCGATTTAAGCAGAAGTGCGTTTTATAAATACAGGGATGCTGTTTTTCCATTCTACACCATGGTAAAAGAACAAATTATCACACTTTTCTTTCATTTGGAGGATAGGTCAGGTGCGTTATCTCAGCTTCTTCAGGCGGTAGCTGATTCTGGAAGCAACGTTCTTTCCATTCACCAGACCATTCCGCTTCAAGGCAGAGCAAATGTGACACTGTCTATCAGTACGTCGGCAATGGAAGAAGACATTCATACATTAATGAATAAGCTCAGGAAGTTTGATTTTGTAGAAAAGGTTGAAATATTAGGTTCAGGTGCATAAGGGAGAGAAAATCGTCATGAAAGTCGGTTATTTAGGTCCAGCAGCTACATTTACACATCTAGCAGTCAGTTCTTGTTTTCAAAACGGCGCCGAACATGTTGCTTACCGCACCATTCCGGAGTGTATAGATGCAGCCGTTGCAGGCGAAGTTGATTTTGCTTTTGTTCCTTTGGAAAATGCATTAGAAGGATCTGTTAATCTAACAATAGACTATTTAATACATGAACAGCCCTTGCCAATCGTGGGTGAAATGACGTTGCCGATTCATCAGCACTTGCTCGTCCATCCCTCTAGAGAGAATGCATGGAAAGAGCTCGACAAAATTTACTCACATTCACACGCGATTGCGCAATGCCATAAATTTCTTCATCGACATTTTCCTTCCGTTCCATATGAATACGCCAATTCTACCGGGGCGGCAGCAAAGTTTGTCAGTGACCATCCCGAGCTGAATATCGGGGTCATTGCCAATGATATGGCAGCTTCTACATACGAATTAAAAATCGTGAAACGGGATATACAGGATTATAGGGACAATCATACAAGATTTGTTATCCTGTCTCCTGATGAAAACATATCTTTTGAAGTGAATTCAAAATTGAGTTCTAGGCCCAAAACGACCTTAATGGTCATGCTGCCGCAGGATGATCAGTCCGGGGCGCTGCATAGAGTGCTGTCTGCATTTTCTTGGAGAAATTTAAACTTGTCAAAAATTGAGTCACGTCCGACTAAAACCGGATTAGGCCATTATTTCTTTATTATTGATATTGAAAAAGCGTTTGATGATGTATTGATTCCAGGGGCCATGCAGGAGCTTGAAGCGCTCGGCTGCAAAGTGAAGCTCCTGGGTGCATACCAGTCTTACCAATTATAAAAAAGCCCTCTAGAGGGCTTTTTTTAGTCTTTAATTAAAATGCCGGCTTCTTCGAGGGCTTGGCAAGCTTGATCGATGCGATGTTCATCAGGTGCTGTCAGTGTATGCAGGTGCACGCCGTCGGTCAGCTGTGATAAGTAGGCAGCATTCGTAGAATTGATTTTTTTAATGAAATGGCTAACTTCCTTCCGGGTGCCTACTTGGATGGCTGCAGTTAAATCTCCATACACGGGATGCTCGATTTTTACGTCTTTTACTGTAACGCCTTCGTCGACGATGAGCTGCAGTTCCTCTTCTGTCCGTTCAGGACCGTGCAGACATGCTATGATTCTTTCTGCCTGCTGGTGCTGCTGAGCGGCTGCATCCATGTATACATATCCTTGGCTTGTGGCGATAATCGGTACATTTTTCGCTTTCAAGAGCGATATATCCTGTACAATAACCTGTCTTGAAACGTTCGCTTTTTTTGCGAGTTCTCCTCCTGTCAGCGGTGATTTAGATTCCTTCAGCCACAGAAGAAGCTGGTCACGCCTGTTGGCGCCCATTAGCTTTAATTCTTCGGTCAATATCAAATTCTCCTTTCTTTTGTTCCCAAAGCACTGTAAACGTATGTAATAACTGTTCCAGCTGTTCAGCTGTTGTATGCCTGCCAAAAGAGATGCGGATAAATTGCAGAGCTTCTTGTTCGGTTTTTCTTAATGCTTTCATTGTTTCAGACGGACCGTGGTAACCTGCAGAACAAGCGCTGCCGGTTGAAATGCAAATATTACTCCGATTACATTCTAACATAACATATTGTCCTTCAAATGAGTGAAAAAAACACCCTATAATATGCGGAAGACATTCTGCTTGCGAAGTGTCTGCCGCAAGGGTTACAGGGAGAGACCGAATACGGATTTGGTCTAGAAAGTATGTTCTTAATGCCTCATTGCGGGATATCTGTTTTTCCATTTCGCTTACGATCAATTCTGCAGCGGCAGTGAAGGCACCGATCCCGGGAACATTTACGGTGCCGGCTCTGAATCCGTATTCGTGAGTAGTCAGAGGATAAACGGGTTTCCAAGGGACATCCGGCCGGATATAGACCGCCCCTACTCCTTTAGGACCGTGGATTTTATGGCTGGACATTGAGAGTGCATCTACTCCCAGATTTTTTGTATTGATCGGGATCTTTCCAAACGTTTGAACAGCGTCGCAATGAAGAAGAATCCCCTTATTGTGCAGGTATGAAGACAGGTGTTGAATGGGCTGAATGATCCCGGTTTCAGAATTTGCATGCTGAATAGATACAAGGCCTGTTTCCGGCCGGATATGGGCTAGTAAGATTTCCTCGGTAATAAGCCCGTATTCATTCGGTTCAATGACTGTTACATCATATCCCTGCTGTTCCAAAAAAGCAGCGCAATTGTGAATGGACTGATGCTCCATGGCAGTCGTAATAAAATGTCTTTTCGTTTTTGGCAGGCCGTTTAGCAATGATTGAATGGCCAGAAAATTGGATTCAGTGCCGCCGCTTGTAAAATAGATGCCGCTTGCTTCTCCGCCAATGATGTTGGCGATTTTTTCACGGCAGTACTCCAGTATGTGCTTTGCTTTTCCTCCTGCATCATGCAGGCTACTGGCATTTCCGTACATATCCATACTAAGCTTCTGATATACAGTAAGGGCTTCCTCACAAATAGGCGTTGTCGCTGCATAATCTAAATAAATCATCCGGTCTTCCTCCATCCGTTCTCCATAAAAAACTCTTGAGTTTATTTTATCCTTGTGTAAATATAGGTGTCAAGACAGGTGTAAACAACAGGAGGATGGCATATGTCTAAAAAGACGATTGCAGTCATCGGTTCAGGGGCGGCGGCACTTTCCTTAGCTGCAGCTTTCCCGCCCTCATACGAAGTGACTGTTATCACAAAAAAAAGCGTCAAAAACAGCAATTCTGTCTATGCACAAGGCGGGATTGCTGCGGCCTATGCAAAAGATGACTCGATTGAAGCCCATCTGGAGGATACGTTATACGCAGGGTGCGGCCATAATAATCTAGCTATTGCAGCAGACATTTTACATGATGGAAAAATGATGGTTCAAAGCCTATTGGAGCGTGGATTTCCATTCGACCGTAATGAACGAGGCGGTGTTTGTCTTGGAAAAGAAGGGGCCCACTCATACAACCGTATATTTCATGCAGGCGGAGACGCAACAGGCAGGCTGCTTATCGATTATTTGCTCAAACGGATCAACAGCAAAATCAAGTTAATCGAGAATGAAATGGCAGCAGATTTGCTTATAGAGGACGGACGATGTATCGGCGTCATGACAAAAGACAGCAAAGGGCGTCTCAAGGTAAGGCAAGCAGACGAAGTTGTGCTGGCTGCCGGCGGCTGTGGAAACCTGTTTCTTCACCATACAAATGATCCTACTGTCACAGGTGACGGTCTTTCTCTGGCTTACCGGGCCGGGGCGGAATTAACGGATTTGGAGTTTACTCAGTTTCACCCGACACTGCTTGTGAAAAATGGTGTATCCTACGGGCTTGTTTCAGAAGCTGTCAGAGGGGAAGGCGGATGTTTAGTAGACGAAAACGGCCGCAGGATTATGGCTGAACGGCATCCTTTAGGTGACCTGGCTCCAAGAGATATTGTCTCACGGGTTATTCACGAAGAAATGGCAAAAGGAAATCGCGTTTATATAGACTTCAGTGCGATTTCTGATTTTGAAACGCGTTTCCCTACCATCACCGCTATTTGTGAAAAAGCAGGGGTTGATATCCACAGCGGAAAAATTCCTGTTGCTCCGGGAATGCATTTCTTAATGGGAGGTGTTTCAGTTAATCGCTGGGGAGAAACGACAGTGCCGGGGCTTTATGCGATTGGCGAGACAGCATGCTCCGGTTTACATGGAGCAAACCGGCTTGCAAGCAATTCTTTATTGGAAGCGCTGGTATTTGGAAAAAGGGCAGCAGAGCATATTATCCAAAAACCGGTTTATAACAGGCAATATCAATCAGGGCTAGAAACCAGTGTCTTCTACGAGGTGCCGGATATAGAGGTGCATGAACTGCAATGCAAAATGACAAGCCACATGTCTATTTTGCGGGAACAAAGCAGTTTGATTGAGCTTAGCATCTGGCTTCATACGCTGCCTTTTCAGGAAGTAAATGTGAAGGATATCACAATTCGGCAGATGGAACTTTCTCATCTATGGCAAACTGCAAAGCTGATGACGTTTTCTGCGCTTTTGCGGGAGGAAAGCAGAGGGGCTCACTTCCGAACCGATTTTCCTCATGCTGAGGTGAGCTGGCAAGGAAGACAAATTGTCCATACAAAAAAAGGAACGAAGATCAGAAAAAACGAGGGGATTTGGAACAATGAATCATTTACAGCTGAAAAAATTACTGAATCACTTTTTTCTTGAGGATATTGGGACAGGGGATCTTACATCGCAGTCTATTTTTGGAGAACAGAGCTGTGAAGCGGAGATTGTTGCTAAGTCAGAGGGTATCTTTGCAGGGACTGCGGTGATAAAAGAAGGCTTTGCTTTATTAGATGAAAATGTTCAAATTATTTTGCACAAAAAAGATGGGGACATGTTGCATAAAGGTGAAGTGATTGCCGAGTTACACGGTCCCGCAGCTGCGCTCCTTTCAGGAGAGCGGGTCGTATTAAATCTTATTCAGAGGCTGTCAGGAATTGCGACAATGACAAGAGAGGCTGTTCGGTGTCTGGATGATGAACAGATTAAAATTTGTGACACGAGAAAAACAACACCGGGGCTCAGAATGCTGGAGAAATATGCTGTCAGAGCCGGCGGCGGGTATAATCATCGATTCGGTTTGTATGACGGCATCATGATTAAAGATAATCATATCGCAGCATGCGGCTCTATTTTAGAGGCATGCAAAAAAGCCCGTCAGGCCGCAGGGCACATGGTAAATATCGAGGTGGAAATTGAAACGGAGGGACAGCTGCGGGAAGCAATTGCAGCTGGCGCGGATGTTATTATGTTTGACAACTGTCCGCCTGATACGGTCCGTCATTTTGCAAAGCTCACACCGGATCATATAAAAACTGAAGCCTCCGGCGGGATTACGTTAGAATCTTTGCCTGCTTTTAAAGGGACGGGTGTGAATTATATTTCATTAGGATTTCTGACTCATTCCGTCAAAAGTTTAGATATCAGCATGGATGTTACGTTATCAAATGAATCTGTGGAGGAATGCCGTTATGTCAATTCTTGATGTGATCAAACAATCGAATGATATGATGCCCGAAAGTTATAAAGAACTATCGAGAAAGGATATGGAAACGCGCGTTGCCGCCATTAAAAAAAAGTTCGGCAGCAGGCTCTTTATACCAGGCCATCATTATCAAAAGGATGAAGTGATACAATTTGCTGACCAAACAGGCGACTCCCTGCAATTGGCCCAAGTAGCGGAAAAAAACAAAGAAGCGGATTATATCGTATTTTGCGGCGTTCACTTTATGGCAGAAACCGCCGATATGCTGACAAGCGAGCGGCAAACGGTCGTCCTGCCAGATATGAGAGCAGGATGTTCTATGGCTGACATGGCTGACATGCAGCAGACCAATAGGGCATGGAAGAAGCTTCAGCATATATTTGGAGATACGATCATACCTTTAACTTATGTGAACTCCACTGCGGAGATCAAGGCATTCGTCGGAAAGCATGGCGGAGCAACTGTGACTTCTTCAAATGCGAAAAAAGTGCTTGAATGGGCGTTTACACAGAAAAAAAGAATTTTATTTTTGCCTGATCAGCATTTAGGGAGAAATACGGCTTATGATCTGGGCATTGCGCTTGAAGATATGGCTGTGTGGGACCCGATGAAAGATGAATTAGTAGCTGAATCCGGGCATACGAATGTGAAAGTGATTTTGTGGAAAGGGCATTGCTCTGTTCACGAGAAATTCACCACTAAAAATATCCATGATATGAGAGAGCGAGACCCCGACATTCAGATCATTGTGCACCCGGAATGTTCACACGAAGTCGTGACATTAAGCGATGATAACGGATCAACGAAATATATTATCGACACAATCAACCAGGCTCCGGCGGGAAGTAAGTGGGCAATCGGGACAGAAATGAATCTTGTTCAGCGGATCATTCAAAAGCATCCAGATAAACAAATCGAATCACTTAACCCTGACATGTGCCCTTGCCTGACAATGAACCGAATTGATTTGCCGCATTTGTTGTGGTCGCTGGAACAAATTGAAAAAGGAGAACCTTCAGGCGTCATCAAAGTGCCAAAAGCCATTCAGGAAGATGCACTCCTTGCCCTGAATCGAATGCTTTCGATCACGTAGATCAGAAATATTTTCCCTTCCTTTACTCATAACTTCTTTTGTTCAGGCATATGTTGTGAAGAAACATATTGTAATCACAGCTGAACTGTTCACGTTTTGCATAGGAGGGGAAAACGTTGAAAATCCATATCGTTCAAAAAGGTGATTCGCTCTGGAAAATAGCTGAAAAGTACGGAGTCGATGTTGAGGAAGTGAAAAAACTCAATACACAGCTTAGCAATCCAGACTTAATCATGCCTGGAATGAAAATAAAAGTGCCGTCAGAAGGAGTGCCGGTCAGAAAAGAGCCAAAAGCGGGCAAAAGTCCTGCGGCCGGGAGTGTGAAGCAAGAACATCCATATGCGAAAGAGAAGCCTAAATCCGTTGTCGATGTAGAAGACACAAAGCCGAAAGAAAAAAAGTCCATGCCGTATGTCCCGCCGATGCCTAATTTGCAGGAAAATGTGTACCCTGAAGCTGATGTGAACGATTATTATGATATGAAACAGCTTTTCCAGCCTTGGTCGCCTCCTAAACCGGAGGAGCCGAAAAAACATCATGACGGAAATATGGATCATATGTATCATATGCAAGACCAATTTCCACAACAGGAGGCTATGAGTAATATGGAAAATGCAAATTATCCGAATATGCCTAATATGCCAAAGGCGCCAGAGGTAGGCGGTGTAGAAGAGGAAAACGTTCATCACACAGTTCCGAATATGCCGATGCCGGCTGTTCAGCCTTATTATCATTATCCGGCTCATTTCGTACCGTGTCCGGTGCCTGTTTCGCCAATTCTTCCAGGATCAGGATTATGCTATCCGTACTATCCGGCACAAGCTTATCCAATGCATCCGATGCATGGATACCAGCCAGGCTTTGTATCGCCTCAGTATGACCCGGGTTATGAAAACCAGCATCATGAAAACAGCCATCACGGACATTACGGTTCATACGGTGCGCCGCAATACGCATCTCCGGCTTATGGATCTCCGTATGGACATATGCCGTATGGCCCTTATTACGGCACTCCCCAAGTAATGGGAGCATACCAGCCTGCTGCGGCTCATGGTTACATGCCATACAAAGATCATGACGACTGCGGCTGTGACGGTGATCATCAGCCATATTTCTCTGCGCCTGGCCATTCGGGAATGGGAGCTTACGGAAGCCCTAATATGCCATATGGCACAGCTAACCCAAATCCAAACCCATATTCGGCAGGAGTTTCTATGCCAATGACGAACCAGCCTTCTGTAAACCAAATGTTTGGCCGGCCGGAAGAAGAAAATGAGTGATCGTTCGGAACGATGTAAATCGTTCCTTTTTTTGTTTTTAAGCAGATCACTGCCAAATGGAGAGAACTGACACGCTTAACATGCCCCCCATACGCACATGATAAAAGCGAGCAAACATGCTCAATTCGTCCACGGGGGGTTTTTCCATTGGGTAAAAAAATGACGATCGCTAGCCTGATTCTAATGACAGCCGGCTTAACAGCATGCGGAGCAAACGATAATGCTATGAATGATACGCGCAATAACGGCAATACCCGTCCAATCGGATATTATACAAATGAAAATGACGCCGATAGACAGGGAGACGGAATCGACCACGATGGTCCTGTTTCTGAATTAATGGAGGATCAGAACGACGGTAACCGAAACACCACGAATGTAAATAACCGTGACCGTGTTACTGCTGACGATCGTGTTCCTTTGGCAACTGACGGAACATATAACAACACGAATAACCGAAACATGAATCGGAATGCAGCGAACAACGGGTATGACAACCAAGAAAACAGAAGACTGGCTGCAAAAATTGCCAACCGTGTGAAACAAGTGAAAAACGTCAATGACACACAAGTTATGGTATCGGATGATCGAGTAGTTATCGCAGTCAGAAGCCATAGAGAGTTCACAAAGTCTGACAGAGATAATGTCGTAAAAGCAGCGCGCAATTATGCAAATGGCCGTGATGTCCAGGTATCAACAGATAAAGGGCTGTTCAGAAAACTTCATAAAATGAACAACCGCTAGGAAGGAAGGGCTGCCGGAAGTGATATTCGGCAGCCTTTTTCTTTGCATCAGCGAACAATTCCCATTAAAGTGTACATAGAAAATGTAAAAGAAGGTGAAAACATGGCAGGCCATTCCAAGTGGAAAAACATTCAAAAAAGAAAAAATGCACAGGATGCAAAGCGCGGCAAAATATTTATGAAGCTTGCAAAAGAAATCTATGTGGCAGCGAAAGAAGGCGGAGCGGATCCAGAAGCAAATTCAGCATTGCGTCTTGTCATCGAAAAAGCAAAAGGCGCCAATATGCCGAATGAAAATATAGATCGGGCCATTAAAAAAGCTGCGGGAGGCCAAGACGGAAGCAGCTATGAAGAAATCACCTATGAAGGCTACGGCCCTTCAGGGATTGCCGTCATGGTTGAATGCGTAACAGATAATAAAAACCGAACGGCGTCAAATGTGCGGACAGCCTTTAATAAAAATGGCGGAAGTCTGGGAGAAAGCGGATGTGTAGCCTTTTTATTTGAACGAAAGGGGTTCATTACGATAGACCGTACTGAACGGCAAATAGAAGAAGATGAGCTCATGCTTGATGTGCTTGAAGCAGGAGGAGAAGAGCTGCGAATTGAAGAAGACCTATATGAGGTTTTCACAGAGCCTGAGCATTTTGAAGAGGTGAAAACAGCCCTCGAATCGAAATATCTAATTTCTTCGGCGGAGGTGACCATGCTTCCCAATACCTATGCAGAAGCCGATGATCAGGCTGTTGAGAAGCTGGAAACATTAATAGACGTCCTTGAAGATGACGATGATGTTCAAGAAGTGTATACAAACTATCGCTCATAAAAAACCGGCACGATGTCATATCGGGCCGGTATTAGTATGTTCAGGAGACACGTTCACTTTCATGAGTGTATTCTTTCTCCCAGAAATCAGCGTTTTTGATACCCAGCGCTTTTGGATCAAAGACAGGGTCTAAGCCCTGCTTCTTTTGGCGCTCATAATCCTTTAAAGCAAGGAGCGCCGGCTTGGCAAGCAGCACAATGGCAATGACGTTCAGCCATACCATAATGCCAAGCCCTGCATCCCCTAATGCCCAAGCAAGTGAAGCTGTTTTCACAGTACCATAGAACGTGGCGGCTAAAATAATCAGTTTTAAGCCAAGCATCGCCCATTTGCTTTCTCTGCCTCGTGCTAAATAGGCGATATTTGTTTCTGCGATGTAGTAATACGCCATAATTGTTGTAAAAGCGAAGAAGAATAAAGCGATGGCAACAAAGCCTGCACCGAATCCGGGAAGAACACTGTCAATTGCCGCTTGTGTGAAACCAGGTCCCGCTTCTACGCCTTTAAGCTGGTGAACGATAAAGGAACCATCTGCAGCCTGGGTATTGTACATGCCGGTAAACAAGATCATGAAAGCTGTAGCGGAACATACAAACAAGGTGTCAATATAAACAGAAAATGCCTGAACCAGTCCCTGCTTGACCGGATGAGAAACCTCTGCAGCAGCTGCCGGATGCGGGCCTGTTCCCTGGCCGGCTTCGTTTGAATAAATGCCACGTTTAACGCCCCAGGAAATCGCCATGCCGATTAAGCCGCCAAAAGCGGAATCCAATGCAAAGGCGCTTTTGAATATTAATGAGATCACAGCAGGCAATTCAGACACATTCATGACAATAATAATCAAAGACAGCAGGATATATCCAATTGCCATAAATGGAACAATCATTTGCGCCGCATTGGCAATTCGTTTGACGCCGCCAAAAATAATGAACCCTAATAATAAAACCAGACCACACCCTGTGACGAAAGGAGAGATGCCGAATGCATTTTGGATCCCAGCCGCAATGGAGTTGGACTGTACGCCCGGCATTAGAAAGGCCATTGCAATAAGGGCAGCAGCGGCAAATAAGACGGCAAACCACTTAATGCCTAAGCCTTTTTCTATATAATAAGCAGGGCCGCCCCGATATTGACCATCTTGTTTCACTTTGTAAATTTGAGCAAGCGTTGATTCTACAAAGGCACTCGCCGCCCCGATAAAGGCAATCGCCCACATCCAGAACACCGCACCGGGTCCGCCGAATGCAATTGCTGTCGCCACTCCCGCGATGTTTCCTGTGCCCACACGGCCGGACAGCGCAATCGATAACGCTTGGAAAGATGAAACGCCGGCTTCAGAGCTCTTGCCTTTGAACATCTGAACAATCATTTCTTTTAAATGTCGGACTTGTAAAAAACGGGTCATAATTGAAAAGGCGAATCCAATTCCCAATAAAATATAAATGACGGGCGTACTCCATAAGACCGCATTCAAACTAGCAACAAAATCTGCCATCAAGCTTCCCCCTCACTTCAAATTCGAATACATGTATAAAAAGGATTTTGGTCTAATCGAACTATTTCTACAATCGATTTGTCACATTATATGACCTGTAATTATCAATAAGAAGAGGAAGGGAAAAAGAAAAAACGCGGCGTATCGACTACGCTGCGTTTTTCTACAGAGGTAAACTTATGGCAATTGTTATAAAATCTTTCAGCAACAAATAGCCTAGTTCAGTCAAACCGTATATAAAGGATAAAGCAATCACAAAATGATTGAAATGCTTGTCATCATTTGTTCCGTTCATCTTATTCATGTTTCATCACCTCACTGACGCCTGCGGCGGTTCTTCACGGATCCAATGATCATCTTTTCGCCAATCATACGTTTCACCAGTATCAAGATGTAAAGTCTGATTGCCGATTTTCACTGTATTGTGATTGATCCACGTCACTGCTGGGCGGCTGTCCGGGTAATTCCAGTAGATTGTTCTCTTGACAAGTGTTTTTTCATTTACAAGTTCACCTCTGGCTGCATCTAAGCTCAAGGTGTTTTCGGATACATAAGTGTTTAACGTATAGCTGCCGTCCGGCGATTCAACCGATTGGACGAGATTGCCTTTCGGAACGTTTTTTAGTGAAAATAACATCCAATAGATGGCGCCGCCGAAGAAGACCAGCAGGGCAAACATAATAAGCGGGATGTTGCTGCGTGTCTTAATGTGACTCTCTCCCTTTTTTTCTCTCATTTTACTATATATCGGATTCATATGATCTTTACATTTCTTTAAAATTACCTTAATAAAGCAATGATAAGATGAAATAAAGCCAATAAAGGGTGAGGGGAGACAGAAATGGAAAAAACGTATTGTCATTCCGACGAGAAGGACCCAGAAGCGGTCTACTTAACTGTGAGAGGCTATCGAATTAAGCTGTCGCCTGAACAAATGAAACTGATTTCTGCCGTCAGAAAGTAAAAAATACATGATAAAGGCAGCCGCTTGTGCGGCTGCCTTTTTGATTTAAGAATATTTTCTTTTCCGCTGTGCGAAATGCTTTTGAAACCAATCTTTCTTATATAAAAATGCGATGATCTCCAGCCAAAAACCCGGAATCTTTTTGGGGAATATCGGTTTTTTGTAGAGTGCATGATATGCGGATTTTAAGTCGTCCCACTGCGTGCATGTTTTTGTTTGCTCAAATCTCGCAACATCAATCACCCGCACCGCCCCGGTTTTTGTCAATATCAGATTTCGCAAATGAATATCTGACGGGTTCAGTCCGGCTGCCCGGGCGTCAGAAAGCGCTTCTTCAACCTGCTGAATCATGTCATCACTGATTGCAATGCCTTTCTTCAGACAGTTATAAAAGGTTTCACCTTTAATATATTCCATGAGAATAAATGAATCGCCAGTTTCGTAAATGTCAGGATAGAATGCGGACCCGGCTAATTTTTCATAGATCGCTGCTTCTTTGACTGCTGTCGCTCGATATTCCGGAAAAAATACTTTCAGCGCCATTTTTCGACCGCCTTCTGTTAAGGCAAACACATAGGCGCTTCTTCCCTTGCCGATTAGTGTTAATTCCTCGGATTTCTCTTTGACTTTATCAAATCTGCTGTTCTTGCGGTATATGACGGAATGGGCCAGTGCCTCTGCTTTTGTCAGCATTTCATTCACCTTCTTTGCTCTATTTTATGCAGCTGTTTATAGGAAAATCATAAACTGTTCAGGAAAAAGAGCCTAATTCTAGTGTATCTGGTCTTGAAGAAGAAGGCTACTTATAAGCATGAATTGTGATAAAAGTGACATAGAACTTTTAATTTCCATTCTTGAAAAGCGCTTACAAATGGGATAGTATTAATTTTAAATAAAGCGCTTTCGTGAATGATCAAGGGGGAAGAAGCTATGACAAAACAGATTGTGACAGGGATTATCGGTGCAGGCCGCATCGGCAAACTTCATGTTCAAAATATAAGCCGGATTCCTCACATGAAAATAAAAGCAGTCTCTGACATTCAGGCAAGCCGTATAAAAAGCTGGGCCGACAGTCATCAGATTGAATACATAACCTCTGATTATCGTGATTTATTACATGATCCTGATATTGATGCTATTTTTATTTGCTCTCCTACAGCCGTACATGCACAGATGATCAAAGAAGCAGCCGAGGCGAAAAAGCATATATTTTGTGAGAAGCCCGTTAGTTTCTCTCTGGACGAAACGAGTGAAGCGCTTGCGGCTGTCCGGAAACACGGGGTAACACTTCAAGTCGGATTTAACCGCCGCTTTGATCCTCATTTTAAGAAAATCAAAACGATTGTTGAAAATGGTGAAATCGGTACACCTCATTTATTAAAAATCACGTCCCGGGACCCAGAACCCCCGAATATAGGTTATGTCCGTACGTCAGGCGGATTGTTTATGGATATGTCGATCCATGATTTTGATATGGCCAGATATATTATGGGAAGCGAAGTGACGGAAGTATATGCCAAAGGGGCGGCTTTGGTGAATCCTTCTTTTGCGGAGCTGGGTGATATTGATACAGCTGTTATTACACTGACTTTTGAAAACGGTGCCATGGCTGTGATTGATAACAGCCGCCAAGCTGTGTACGGATATGACCAGCGGGTTGAGGTTTTCGGGACGAAAGGCTCTGCAGCGGCTGACAATAGCAGGCCGACAACGGTTGAGGTGTCAACAGCTGATTTTGTGATGAAGGATAAACCGCATTTCTTTTTCCTTGAACGCTATAAGGATTCATATGAGGAGGAGATTCTCCGTTTTGCAGAAGCGATCGGCACAAACCAGGAGACTCCCTGCACCGGCAATGACGGTTTACAGGCCGGAAGGATCGCCAGAGCAGCACAGCAATCGCTTGCTTTTGGCATGCCTGTCAGCATTGAGCACACTGAAAAAATCGCTTTTTAATCTAACAGGATTACAATTCAGCAAGCTTGGGTATATACTCCATTGATACTTTAAGTAGGCGGTGGAGAAAATGAATACAGTACATGCTAAAGGAAATGTTTTGAACAAAATCGGAATTCCTTCTCACATGGTTTGGGGTTATATTGGCGTTGTCATCTTTATGGTTGGAGACGGCCTCGAACAAGGCTGGCTGTCTCCTTTTCTCGTTGATCATGGTCTCAGCATGCAGCAATCCGCATCGTTATTTACCATGTACGGCATTGCTGTCACCATCTCAGCTTGGCTTTCAGGAACGTTTGTCCAAACTTGGGGGCCGAGAAAAACGATGACTGTCGGATTGCTTGCATTTATCCTCGGTTCGGCCGCTTTTATCGGCTGGGCGATTCCTCATATGTATTATCCGGCTCTCTTGGGCAGCTATGCTCTTAGAGGCTTGGGATATCCGCTGTTTGCATACTCTTTTCTCGTATGGGTGTCATACAGCACCTCTCAAAATATTCTCGGCAAAGCCGTCGGCTGGTTTTGGTTTATGTTTACGTGCGGCCTTAACGTGCTCGGCCCGTTCTATTCCAGCTATGCAGTTCCAGCCTTTGGAGAAATCAATACGCTTTGGAGCGCTTTACTGTTTGTGGCGGCAGGCGGAATTCTTGCCTTATTTTTTAACAAAGATAAATTTACTCCGATACAAAAACAAGATCAGCCGAAATGGAAAGAACTGTCGAAGGCATTTATGATTATGTTTGAAAACCCTAAGGTAGGCATCGGCGGAGTGGTCAAGACGATTAATGCGATAGGACAATTTGGATTTGCCATCTTTCTTCCTACTTATTTAGCACGATACGGGTATTCGGTTTCGGAATGGCTGCAAATATGGGGGACGCTGTTTTTTGTGAATATTGTGTTTAATATCATTTTCGGTGCAGTCGGAGATAAACTTGGCTGGCGCAATACGGTCATGTGGTTTGGCGGTGTCGGATGCGGTATTTTTACGCTGGCGCTGTATTACACGCCTCAGCTGATCGGGCATCAGTATTGGGTGCTCATGATTATCGCCTGCTGCTACGGCGCGGCTTTAGCAGGGTACGTCCCATTAAGCGCGCTTTTGCCGACGCTTGCACCTGATAATAAAGGTGCTGCCATGTCAGTGTTGAATTTGGGATCTGGTTTATGTGCGTTTATCGCGCCGGGCATCGTGAGTCTTTTCATTGGGCCGCTCGGTGCAGGCGGCGTGATTTGGATCTTTGCGGCATTGTATTTTTTCAGTGCCTTTCTGACGCGATTCTTGACAATTTCTGAGCAAAGCACAGATGTGTATACGGAGGAACGGTTTGTCAGGGAAAATGTGCAGACAAATTTTGATAAAACGGTTAAGCAGTAGCCTCTTTGGTCAAACTAATCATAAACGTGTGCAAAGAGGTGTAGAGGGTGAAACGATTCAGCACGGCGTATCTTTTGCTGGGCATTCTTTGCTCAGCGGCAGTATTTTTAATAGGAGCTCCTTCCCGCGCACTTGGCGCGGAAGTGGAGCACTATGAGCCGCTGCAGGTGCATGTGCAGCTTGAAAAGGTGTATTTGGACGGCGATGTCAGCATTGAGCATAGGCATGAAAAAGTGTTTTCTATGGATGATTTTTGGGCAGCTTATGCCGGATGGACGCTTGTGGAACAAAAAAAGGGATATGTGCTCTTCCGGAAGCAAATGGACGATATATCTCCGCTCAGCAAGGTCAACGGGTATATCGGTGTATCGGATAATGGAGTGATTTCCACTTTTCATGGGCGGCCTGAGCCAGCTTCCGAACCAATTCAGTCTTTTTTTCAAATTGATTTAGAAAGGCTGGAAAGCCATATGCAAAAAAATCTGCTGAAAGGCATTCCATTTCGGACAAAAGCGGAGTTTGAGGATGTCATCGAACATATGAAGACATACAGCGGGTAACGTCCGCTGATTGAAGACATGTATTCATGTCTTTTTTTTCGTGAAAGAATGAGAGAGAAGCGAACATATGTTAACTTTTCTATAAGACTTTGGCTGTTTTTATGGTACAATGAAGAACAGTCAAAGAGGTGAATTTGCGTGATTGAATTTGTTAAAGGGACGATTGATTATGTATCTCCCCAATATATTGTCATAGAGAACGGCGGCATCGGCTATCAGATTTTCACGCCGAATCCGTTTATATATAAGGAGAGAAGCCAGGAAACGATTTTTACATACCATCATATCAGAGAGGATGCTTTTTCGCTTTACGGTTTTTCAACAAGAGAGGAGAAGGCGCTCTTTACAAAGCTGTTAAACGTGACCGGAATTGGCCCGAAAGGAGCACTTGCCATCTTGGGCTCGGGTGATCCCGGAGCGGTCATCCAAGCAATTGAAAATGAAGATGAAGCTTTTTTGGTCAAGTTTCCTGGAGTAGGAAAGAAAACCGCACGCCAGATTATTCTAGATTTAAAAGGAAAGCTGGCAGATGTTGTGCCTGAAATGATTGAAAATCTGTTTAATCATGAAGAAAGGCTTGAAAAGCAAACAGCGGAAACGGCTCTTGAAGAAGCACTTGAAGCCCTCAGGGTTCTCGGATATGCTGAAAAAGAAATCAAAAAGGTGCTTCCTCACCTTAAAGAAGAAATTGGGCTGACAACAGACCAATATGTGAAAAAAGCATTACAAAAACTATTAAAGTAAGGTGATGTTCATGGATGAACGGCTCGTCTCAAGTGAAGCAGACAACCATGAATCAGTGATAGAGCAAAGCCTGAGGCCGCAAAATCTGGCACAGTATATCGGGCAGCATAAGGTAAAAGAAAATTTGCGCGTGTTTATAGATGCGGCGAAAATGAGACAGGAGACGCTGGATCATGTTCTTCTGTACGGGCCGCCCGGACTCGGAAAAACAACGCTTGCTTCGATTGTTGCTAATGAAATGGGAGTGGAATTGCGGACGACATCAGGGCCTGCTATTGAAAGGCCTGGTGATTTGGCTGCTATATTAACGGCGCTGGAACCGGGAGATGTATTATTTATTGATGAAATACATAGGCTGCACAGATCGATCGAAGAGGTGCTTTATCCTGCAATGGAAGACTTTTGCCTGGACATTGTGATTGGCAAAGGCCCATCTGCCCGCTCGGTTCGGCTCGACCTTCCGCCTTTTACGCTGGTGGGAGCCACGACGAGGGTGGGGCTTTTGACGGCTCCTTTAAGAGACAGATTCGGCGTCATGTCTCGCCTTGAGTACTATACACAAGAAGAACTGGCGGATATTGTCACAAGAACCGCTGATGTATTCGAGGTTGAGATTGATAAACCGTCGGCTCTTGAAATTGCAAGAAGATCGAGAGGGACGCCCCGCGTGGCGAACCGCCTGCTGAGAAGGGTGCGCGATTTCGCCCAAGTGCTGGGTGACAGCAGGATTACGGAAGACATTTCTCAGAATGCGCTGGAGCGGCTTCAGGTTGACCGTCTCGGTTTGGATCATATTGATCATAAGCTGCTGATGGGCATGATCGAAAAATTCAACGGCGGCCCAGTAGGCCTTGATACGATTTCAGCTACCATCGGCGAGGAATCGCATACGATTGAAGACGTATATGAACCATATCTGCTGCAAATTGGATTTATACAAAGAACGCCGCGTGGAAGGATCGTGACACCGGCCGTTTATCATCATTTCCAAATGGAGGCTCCCCGATATGACTGAATTTCCTAAGATCATCATGATTCTTGGTGCTGTTTTGCTTATTATCGGAGCAGTTTTGCATTTTGTCGGCAAGATGCCGGGAGATATTTTTGTAAAAAAAGGAAATGTCACGTTTTTCTTCCCGGTTGTCACTTGTATTATTATAAGTGTGGTATTATCAATTTTGCTTAATCTTTTTGGCAGAATGAAATAACAAAAGACTAGAATAAAGGTGAAATCATCATGAAAGTCGATTTATTTGATTTTGAACTACCAGAACGTTTAATTGCACAAGTACCGTTGGAGCAGCGTGATGCTTCAAGGCTGATGGTGCTCGATAAACATACAGGAGAGCTTACTGACAGCTCGTTTAAACACATTATCAGCTTCTTTAACGAAGGCGATTGTCTAGTCCTGAACAATACCCGGGTACTGCCTGCGCGGTTATTCGGCACAAAAGAGGATACCGGCGCGAAAGTGGAACTTCTTTTGTTGAAACAGGAAACCGGTGATAAATGGGAAACACTTGCCAAACCGGCGAAACGGGTGAAAAAAGGAACTGTTGTCACATTTGGAGACGGAAGATTGAAGGCAATCTGCACGGAAGAGCTTGAGCACGGCGGCAGAAAGATGGAATTTCAATATGATGGTATTTTCTACGAGGTGCTTGAATCCCTTGGAGAGATGCCGCTCCCTCCATATATCAAAGAACAGCTTGATGACAAAGAGCGCTACCAGACAGTGTATTCAAAAGAAATCGGCTCTGCTGCTGCGCCTACAGCTGGCCTTCACTTCACGGAAGAAATCTTACAGCAGCTGAAAGACAAAGGCGTGCAAATTGAGTTCATCACACTGCACGTAGGCCTTGGAACGTTTCGCCCTGTGAGTGCCGATGAAGTGGAAGAGCATAATATGCATGCAGAGTTTTATCAAATGTCAGAAGAAACGGCTGCAGCCTTAAACAAAGTAAGAGAAAATGGCGGTCGGATCATTTCTGTCGGCACGACCTCGACACGCACGCTTGAGACGATTGCCGGGGAACATGACGGGCAATTTAAAGCATCAAGCGGCTGGACATCTATTTTTATTTATCCGGGCTATGAATTTAAAGCCATTGACGGAATGATTACAAACTTCCATTTGCCGAAATCGTCATTGATTATGCTGGTCAGCGCGCTTGCTGGAAGAGAAAACATTCTGCGTGCCTATAACCATGCAGTGGAAGAGGAATACCGTTTCTTCAGCTTCGGAGACGCGATGCTGATTATATAATTTGAGAACAGGAGGCCTCATCAAAAGTGGCTGAACAACCAATACGCTATGAATTTATAAAAGAATGCAAACAAACAGGAGCGCGGCTGGGCAAAGTGCATACGCCTCACGGCTCCTTCGAAACGCCGGTTTTTATGCCGGTCGGCACACTGGCGACAGTCAAAACAATGTCGCCTGAAGAGCTGAAAGCAATGGATGCAGGTATCATTTTGAGCAACACTTATCATCTATGGCTTCGTCCGGGCCAAGACATTGTCAAAGAAGCGGGCGGGCTCCATAAATTTATGAACTGGGACCGCGCAATTTTAACAGATTCAGGCGGTTTTCAGGTCTTTTCTTTAAGCAAGTTTCGTAATATAGAGGAAGAGGGTGTCCATTTCCGCAATCATCTAAATGGAGACAAGCTGTTTTTATCTCCGGAAAAAGCGATGGAGATCCAAAACGCACTCGGCTCTGATATTATGATGGCGTTTGATGAATGCCCGCCATACCCGGCGGAGTACGACTACATGAAGAGGTCAGTTGAACGGACAAGCCGTTGGGCGGAACGTTGCCTGAATGCCCACAATCGTCAGGATGAACAAGGGCTGTTTGGTATTGTACAAGGCGGAGAATATGAAGATCTGCGGACACAAAGTGCGAAGGACTTGATTTCCCTTGATTTTCCGGGATATGCTATAGGCGGATTGTCTGTAGGTGAACCGAAGGATGTCATGAACCGTGTACTCGAATTTACAACACCGCTCTTGCCGAAGGATAAACCGAGATATCTGATGGGAGTAGGTTCTCCGGATGCACTGATCGACGGAGCGATCCGCGGGGTCGATATGTTTGACTGTGTGCTGCCTACACGGATTGCAAGAAACGGCACAGTGTTTACTGCTGAAGGACGACTCAATATGAAAAATGCGAAATTTGAAAGAGACTTCCGTCCGATTGATGAAGAGTGTGATTGCTATACATGTAAAAACTACACTCGCGCGTACATTAGGCACTTGATTCGCTGTAATGAAACATTCGGCCTTCGATTAACAACTTACCATAACCTTCATTTTCTGTTACACTTAATGGAGCAGGTAAGACAGGCTATTCGCGAGGATCGTCTGGGTGATTTCAGAGAAGAGTTCTTTGAGCGTTACGGCTATAACAAGCCAAATGCGAAAAGCTTCTAAATAAACATAACAGGCTTACAGAAAGGGGTGAAAATGATGACTGGCACTTTAGGTACATTGGTTCCTATTATTTTAATGTTTGCGGTCCTTTACTTCTTGCTGATTCGTCCTCAGCAAAAGCAGCAAAAGGCTGTACGCCAAATGCAAGAGGAACTGAAAAAAGGCGATTCAGTAGTGACAATCGGGGGATTGCACGGTACTGTTGACTCTATCGACGAAAGCAAAGTCGTAATTAAGACTGGTGATAACACACGTCTTACGTTCGACCGCCGCGCGATCAGAGAAGTTTCTGCTGCTGAATAACAGCAGGAGCTATACATAGCAAACAAAAAAGAGCGGGCAAGTGAGCCCGCTCTTTTTTATGTGGAAGACCTGTTTCCCCTCATGTTCACGCCGAAAATCCCGCCCAGCATGCACACCCCTAAAAATCCCAGATGGAAGATCAGCTGTTCTGCTGTAAATGTCTTTCCGAATCCTAAATACTGAAACAATAAGATAATCAGAGAAAAACTTAAGGCAGTCAATGCTCCAATCATCCAGCCTCTTTCCTTGCCTTTCCCGCCTGAAATGAACCCGCCGATAAATAAAGAGAGAAATGAGATAGCTGTGATCAGCCAGTTAAATGATGATTCTTCCAGCGAGGTTGCGGTCAATAAAAGTGAAACCGCCAAACTTGTCAGGAGCATGGCTGCAAATATGGCGATTAAGCCGTAAAGAATGCCTTTTCCAACTTGTTTCGTCTCCTCCATGATTGTCTCCTTTCTGCCTGTATTAAAAGGCTTCTGTTCTTTTTGCACAAAGCCGTCAGACATGCTGATGGCTCGTCTTTGTAAAAATGTATTCCCTTATCCCATGAATTAGACGTAAAAGCTTTGTGAAATGCAATCGGTTTTTCTTACATAAATTGATCATTTTGTTGCAACCTATAATGAGTTGGAGGTGCATGATGGAAGAGCTTCTCACTATTGCGTTTCGCACAGTCGTATTGTATTTTGTGATATTGGTCATTTTTCGTCTCATGGGCAAGCGGGAGATCGGAGAGCTTAGTATATTAGATCTCGTTGTCTTTATCATGATGGCTGAAATTGCCGTTTTAGCCATAGAAAACGTAGACGATCATCTATTTCATACCATTTTGCCAATGCTTGTATTAATGATCATTCAAGTGACTTTGGCATACTTTTCTTTAAAAAACCGAAAAGTCCGCCAGCTTCTTGACGGTAAGCCGACCATAATTATCAAATATGGAAAAATTGACGAAGACGCCATGAAATCACAGCGTTATAATTTTGATGATTTAATGGTTCAGCTCAGAGAAAATAGCATCGACAGAGTAGCTGACGTATCATTTGCTATTTTAGAGCCGTCGGGCAAACTGACTATTGTTAAGAAAGAAAACAGCGGAGAGCATCGACAGCTCGAAATGCCGCTCATTATAGACGGCTTCATTCAAACAGAAAACCTGTCCAGAATCAGTAAAGATAAAAAATGGCTGCTCGAAAGTTTGCAAAAACACGGATACACAAACCCTTCAGATATTTCTTTTTGCTCGTTTACAGACGGAGAATTATTTATTGATGAAAAAGATGGGCACCGCCCGTAACCGTTATCGGACGATTAGACGTCCGATAATGGGAATGCGGCGAAGCTCATCTTTTTTAATTAAACGGAAAACGAGCAGGAGGATTATATAAATGGCGGCGCTCACCGCAATCCATCCGGCTAGATTGACAGCCTCAGATGCTCCAAAGCTTATATATTGTTTGATGGTGGAGCTGATAAATCCACAAATTACAATAACAGCGAAGCTGAGCGCATACTCCTTGATTTTGATGCTGATCGGCAACACTTTGCTTACGGTTGCTGCGTGCAATAGCGTGACGAGCACCATGCCTGTCACAATGGCTAATGCCGCGCCCATAATGCCAAGAGAAGGCCTTGTGGCAAGGACAAAAATAAGGCCTGTTTTGACAAGCGCTCCGATTAAGCTGTTCATCATCGCAGCTCCAGCCAAATTAAGCGCCTGCAGCACAGCTTGAAGCGGGCCTTGGAAATAATAAAGCAGAAAAAATGGGGCCATTACTTTTATAAATACAGCTGCGCCTGAGGAACCGTACATCACTCTCATCAGCTCATCTGCAAATACAAATAAAATAACAACTGAAATGCCTCCGCTGAGCAGACAGAGACGCATCGCCTGTTCCAAGCGGTATTCCACCACCTGCAATTTTTTCTGCTCCATTCCTTCACTGATCGCAGGAACAAGCGCGGTCGACAAAGAATATGTAATAAAGCTGGGCAGAGTCAGCAGCGTCATGGCAAAGCCGGTCAGTTCCCCGTATTGCTTTGTTGCGGCAACTGTTGCCACACCGGCGATGGCAAGGCTTTGAGCGACGACGATTGGCTCGAAAAACCAAGAGAGGTTTCCGATAAAGCGGCTCCCGGTTGTTGGAAGGGACACGCTCATTAATTGGGTAAAGGTTTGTTTTCCGTTTTTAATTGACTGGAAAAAATGCTTTCTGATTTTAATTGTCTTTTTATACTTAAAGCAAACGAATAAATAAAGAAGTGATGCCAGCTCCCCTGCCACTGAGGATAGCATTGCCCCCGCTGCAGCATATTCAATTCCGTAAGGGAGAAAAATCGTTGTGCAGACAGCCACGAGTGAAATGCGGACGACCTGTTCAAGGACTTGTGACATAGCAAGCGGGTTCATATTCTGTTTTCCTTGAAAGTATCCCCTCAGCACACTCGATATAGCAATAATCGGCACTACCGGCGTAATGGCCAGGAGCGGATACAGTGTTCGCTTATCTGTCAGCATCGTTTCAGCCATAACCGGGGCGAAAAACAGAAACAGCGGTGTAAAGATGAGGCTGAGCACTCCCGTGATGGTCAGAGACATGACTAAAATATTTTTCGTTTTTTGATGATCTCCGCGCGCACTGGCTTCAGCGACTAGCTTGCTGATCGCGACCGGCAGACCGAATTGAGTTAATGTAGTGGCCAAGAAGAAGGTAGGCGCCGCCATCATGTAAAGCCCGACTCCTTCTTCACCGATAAAACGGGCGATAACCACCCGGTTGACAAACCCGAGCATTCTTGTAACCATTCCTGCTGCGATAAGGATAAGAGTGCCCTTTAAAAACGTCTGTTTCGCCATTTTTACCCCCTGCCTTCTCAAACTACCTGGAATCATATACAATAAAGATATGCGTATATATCGTCCAAGCATGACAAGTCTTCTTGAAAAACAATAAAAAAGGAGCGTGGAATTCGTGGAGAAGCATCCAGCCGATCTATATAAAGACCACGTCAGGCCGTTTCTTTACAGCAAACTGGAAGAGTTCAAGATTCTCGGGTATGATGATGTTGAACTCGAAAGTTTGTGGTCATACTTAACAGATAAGAAGTGGAAAAAGAAAACGGAACTGAACATTTATGAACTGGCGAGTGATATTTTATCAGTGAAAATTGGCGAATTTATGAACTATGCAACCGTTGAGTCATTTAAAACGTCTAATTGGCTGGGCAGTGAAGAGGGCCAGGAAGCATTGGAAGAACTGCTGAGATAGCAGGTTGATTCGCACAGGTTTAAGGGAGGATATACATAATGAAAAAAGGACGCTTGATTGCGTTTTTCCTTTTCGTTCTATTGATCGGCACGGGCTTGGGCTACTTTACGAAGCCTGCCGCTAACAATATTACGTTAGGATTGGATTTGCAAGGCGGATTTGAGGTGCTGTATGATGTACAGCCTGTAAAAAAAGGTGACAAAATCACAAAAGACGTTCTGGTCAGCACAGTAGAGGCATTGAACCGCCGGGCCAATGTTCTCGGTGTCAGCGAACCGAACATCCAAATTGAAGGGAATAACCGGATTCGCGTTCAGCTCGCTGGTGTGACAAACCAAAACAGAGCGCGTGAAATTTTGGCGACTGAAGCGCAGCTTTCTTTCAGAGATGCAAATGATAAGGAACTGTTAAACGGTGCTGATCTAGTCGAAAACGGCGCTAAACAAACTTATGACAGCACAACAAATGAGCCAATTGTCACGATTAAGCTGAAAGACGCTGATAAATTTGGTGAAGTGACCAAGAAGGTCATGAAAATGGCGCCAAACAACCAGCTTGTCATTTGGCTGGATTATGATAAAGGTGATTCCTTTAAGAAAGAAGTTCAAAAAGAGCATCCTAAATTTGTATCCGCTCCAAATGTAAGTCAGGAGCTAAATACAACTGATGTAAAAATTGAAGGTCATTTCACAGCTCAAGAAGCAAAAGATTTAGCCAGCATTTTAAATGCAGGCGCACTTCCTGTGAAACTGACTGAAAAGTATTCGACATCAGTAGGCGCACAATTCGGCCAGCAGGCTCTCCATGATACGGTGTTTGCCGGTATTGTCGGTATTGCAATTATTTTCTTATTTATGCTTTTCTATTACCGTCTGCCGGGATTAATCGCGGTGATTACGCTATCTGTTTATATCTACATTACACTCCAGATCTTTGACTGGATGAATGCCGTACTCACGCTTCCGGGAATTGCCGCTCTCATTTTAGGTGTCGGGATGGCTGTTGACGCCAACATTATTACCTATGAGCGGATTAAAGAAGAGCTCAAGCTAGGAAAGTCAGTCCGCTCTGCCTTCCGTTCAGGAAACAGACGGTCATTTGCGACGATTTTTGATGCGAATATTACAACCATTATTGCAGCGGTTGTGCTCTTTATCTTTGGGACAAGCTCTGTTAAAGGGTTTGCGACAATGCTGATCCTATCGATTTTGACAAGCTTTATCACTGCCGTTTTCTTATCGAGATTTCTCCTCGCTCTCCTTGTGGAAAGCAGATGGCTTGATCGGAAAAAAGGCTGGTTTGGTGTCAATAAGAAACATATCATGGATATTCAGGATACGGATGAAAATACAGAGCCGCATACGCCATTCCAAAAATGGGATTTCACGAGCAAACGCAAATACTTCTTTATTTTCTCCAGTGCAGTCACGGTTGCCGGGATTATTATCCTGCTTGTGTTCAGGCTGAATCTTGGCATTGACTTTGCTAGCGGTGCACGGATTGAAGTACAAAGCGACCATAAGCTGACGACAGAGCAAGTTGAGAAGGATTTTGAATCTCTGGGTATGGACCCTGATACTGTAGTTCTGTCAGGCGAAAAGAGCAATATCGGTGTTGCCCGTTTTGTCGGGGTGCCAGATAAAGAAACCATAGCAAAAGTAAAAACGTATTTTAAAGACAAATACGGATCAGAGCCAAATGTCAGCACAGTTTCACCGACAGTCGGTAAGGAGCTGGCAAGAAATGCGCTGTACGCAGTTGCTATAGCTTCTATTGGCATCATTATTTACGTTTCAATCCGATTCGAATACAAAATGGCGATTGCTGCCATCGCCTCATTGCTATATGACGCATTCTTTATCGTCACGTTCTTCAGTATTACAAGGCTTGAGGTAGATGTTACATTCATCGCGGCCATCTTGACGATAATCGGGTATTCCATTAACGATACAATCGTTACATTTGACAGGGTCCGCGAGCATATGAAAAAGCGCAAGCCGAAAACATTTGCCGATCTGAACCATATTGTAAACCTGAGCCTGCAGCAAACCTTTACACGTTCAATTAACACTGTATTAACTGTTGTGATTGTTGTTGTGACATTGCTGATCTTTGGAGCATCTTCTATTACTAACTTCTCAATTGCTTTATTGGTCGGGCTGTTAACAGGCGTTTATTCTTCTCTATACATTGCCGCACAAATTTGGCTTGCATGGAAAGGAAGAGAACTGAAAAAAGATTCGGCGCAATAAAAAATATCAGGCTGTCCTCTGCAGGGCAGCCTGTTTTTTGAAGTTTCATTGAACTTAAAATAGACATTTGCTATAATGACATACGCTTACATTTAAACATATATATGGTGTTAAAAGTGTTTATGACTGGTTTTCAGATATGTAGGAGGGTTTATATATGAGGGTTCGCGAATCAGAGCTGCCGGGCATAGGACAAAAAGTTGAAATGATTACTAGAAACCGTGATAAAATTTCAATTATCATTCATCATGACGGACGAAGAGAGCTTTACTATTTTGACGAAAACGACCATGAGGAATGTGTTGCCTCCGTGCAGTTTGATGACGCTGAAGCAAGGCAAATGTCTGCAATTCTTGGCGGAATGGCATATAAACCGAAAGCGTTAGAACAGGTCGAGTCAGCCCTTGATGATTTGATTATAGAGTGGTGTAAAGCAGAGGCGGGAGCGCCTGCCATTCATCAGACGATTGGTGATTTGAATGTGGGTCAGGAATATCATGTAACGGTCATTGCAATTGTTAAAAAGAATCAGGATAAACAACTGAATCCGAGCTCTGAAACAGTCATTGACGAAGGCGATACACTTGTGATTTCCGGTGAGGGAACCGGACTGAAGAGGCTGATCTGGGAAAAATTAACAGCAAAGGGAGCTTAACCTAGTGTTAAGCCATGTTTAAAACCAGTCTTGATGGGGAAAGTTACCTCAATAAGAAGTTTGGGGGAAAAGAGAATGAATAAACAATGGACCATTATTTTCGCACTTATTTTCACCTTAATTGTCGCTATTTTCGCAGTCATTAATGTTCGATCCGTAGAAGTTGATTACCTGTTTGGAAGATCAGAATGGCCGCTCATTCTTGTTATTTTGGGCTCAGTTTTAATGGGAGCGCTGATCGTATTTTCTGTCGGCATTTTTCAGGTAATGAAATTGAAGCGGGAAATAAAAACCTTGCGGAAAGAAAATAGAACAGCAATACATAAACAAGAGGATACTCATCTTCCTAATCAGACTGACACACAGGATGCATCAGCCATGATTGAGAAAAAAGACTAGTTTTCGAATATTATTTGAAACCCCTCAGCCTGCTCTAGTATAATAGGGTGGTTGAGGGGTGAATTTATGTTAGCGTCAAAAATGCGATGGGAAATCCAGCGACCAGATCAGGATAAGGTCAAATCACTCACAGAACAATTGCATATAACACCTCTTGTTGCGTCCCTGCTTGTAAAAAGAGGCTTTGATACGGCAGAAAGCGCTAGGCTGTTTTTACATACAAAGGATGCCGATTTTTATGATCCTTTTGAAATGAAAGGCATGAAAGAAGCGGCAGATCGAATAAAACAGGCGATTTCACAACAAGAAAAGATTATGATATATGGCGATTATGACGCCGATGGGGTTACAAGTACGTCAGTGATGCTTCACACGCTGCAAAAACTGTCGGCTCAAGTTGATTTTTATATACCTGACCGTTTTAAAGAAGGATATGGACCTAATGAACAGGCGTTTCGTTCGATTAAAGAACGGGGCTTCTCTTTGATCATTACGGTTGATACAGGAATTGCCGCTGTGCATGAAGCGAAGGTGGCAAAGGAACTCGGACTGGATGTCATCATTACTGATCATCATGAACCGGGACCGGAGCTTCCAGATGTCCATGCGATCGTCCACCCGAAGCAACCTGGCTGCACTTACCCGTTTAAGGAGCTTGCCGGGGTTGGAGTCGCGTTTAAGCTTGCCCACGCTCTATTGGGTGAACTTCCTGATGAACTGCTTGACCTGGCGGCTATCGGCACCATTGCCGATCTAGTCCCGCTGCATGACGAAAACAGATTAATTGCAACACTAGGACTTGAAAGGCTTCGACGGACAAATCGGCTCGGCTTAAAAGAGCTGATTAAGCTGTCAGGCGGAGACATCGGAGAAGCGAACGAAGAAACAGTCGGATTTCAGCTCGCACCAAGGCTGAATGCCGTCGGAAGAATCGAACAGGCGGATCCCGCTGTTCATTTGCTTATGTCAGAGGATTCGTTTGAAGCGGAAGAGCTTGCCGAAGAAATTGACCAGCTGAACAAAGAGCGCCAAAAAATGGTCAGCAAAATGACGGATGAAGCGATTGAAATGGTTGAACAGCAAGGGCTCGATCAAACTGCAATTGTCGTGGCCAAAGCCGGATGGAACCCGGGAGTCGTCGGGATTGTGGCTTCAAAGCTTGTGGACCGCTTCTACCGACCGGCCATTGTTCTTGGCATTGATGAAGAAAAGGGAATCGCTAAAGGTTCGGCCCGAAGCATCAGAGGCTTTAATTTATTTGAGAGCCTTTCTGAATGCAGAGATATTCTTCCTCATTTCGGCGGCCATCCAATGGCTGCGGGGATGACGCTGAAAGCCGAAGATGTGCCGGATTTGCGAAGCAGGCTGAACGAAATAGCGGACAATACGCTTACGGAAGAGGATTTTATTCCCGTACAGGAAGTCGACCTTGTCTGCAGCGTCGAAGACATTACAGTTGAAAGCATCGCAGAAATGAACATGCTGTCTCCTTTTGGCATGCTGAACCCGAAACCGCACGTTCTCGTAGAAAACGCAGTACTGGAAGATGTCCGCAAGATAGGGGCAAATAAAACTCATGTCAAAATGACGATCAGAAACGAGTCGTCCCAGCTTGATTGCGTCGGTTTTAATAAAGGCGAGCTTCAAGAAGGCATCGTACCGGGTTCAAGAATTTCCATTGTCGGTGAGATGTCAATCAACGAATGGAACAATCGAAAAAAGCCGCAGCTTATGATAAAGGATGCCGCTGTTTCTGAATGGCAGCTGTTTGATTTAAGGGGAAAACGGACGTGGGAAGACACAGTTTCCGCCCTTCCATCTGCTAAACGGGCCATTGTCTCTTTCAAAGAAGACTCAACAACATTACTTCAAACTGAAGACCTTCGCCGAGAAGTGCACGTCATCAGTTCTAAAGATCAAGCAAAGGCGTTTGACCTCGATGGTGTATATATTGTATTACTGGATCCGCCGCCTTCGCTGGACATGCTCGCACGTTTGCTGGAAGGCAAGGCGCCTGAGCGGATATATTTTATTTTTCTCAATCATGAGGACCACTTTTTATCAACTTTTCCCGCAAGAGACCACTTTAAATGGTATTATGCGTTCTTGCTGAAAAGAGGCGCTTTTGACGTGAAAAAACACGGTTCAGAGCTTGCAAAACATAAAGGCTGGTCCGTTGAAACAATCAATTTCATGACAAAGGTGTTTTTTGATCTCGGTTTTGTTAAAATAGAGAATGGTGTGCTGTCTGTTGTGAGCGGAGCAAAGAAACGCGACTTAACAGACTCACAAACATATCAGGCGAAACAGCAGCTGATGGAACTGGATCAAAAGCTGAATTATTCTTCTGCTGAAGAGCTGAAGGAATGGCTGAATAAGCTGATGAAACAAGATTCAGAGGCTTATGAAAGTACGAGGAGGACATAAAACAGATGGATTTAAAACAATACGTAACAATTGTACCGGATTACCCGAAAGAGGGCGTGCAATTTAAAGATATTACGACACTGATGGATAAAGGCGATGTATACCGCTATGCCACAGATCAAATTGTTGAATATGCGAAAGAAAAGCAAATTGATTTGGTCGTTGGCCCTGAAGCGCGCGGCTTTATTATCGGCTGTCCCGTTGCTTACGCGCTTGGCGTAGGTTTTGCGCCGGTCCGCAAAGAAGGCAAGTTGCCTCGTGAAGTAATCAAAGTGGATTATGGCTTGGAATACGGAAAAGACGTATTAACGATCCACAAAGATGCGATTAAGCCTGGTCAGCGTGTGCTTATTACAGATGACCTGCTTGCGACAGGCGGCACAATTGAAGCGACAATCAAACTTGTTGAAGAACTTGGCGGCGTTGTTGCTGGTATCGCTTTCTTAATCGAGCTTTCTTACCTTGACGGCAGAAATAAGCTCGAAGATTACGACATCTTAACATTGATGAAATACTAAGGATAACCGCATAACGAAAAAGCACTCCATGTCAGGGTGCTTTTTTCCTATTGTTTTGCATTTATTTTATATAATATTTGGCTATTTGAACTTCTGCTCTTTACATCTTTCGTTTTTTTCTTGATAATAAACTACAATACAGTTTACATTTTAAAAAAGGTGATTCCATGGCGAACGAACAAGTATTGACTGCCGAGCAAGTTATAGATAAAGCGCGCAGCTATCTATCTGATGAGCATATCGCATTTGTCGAAAAAGCATATCTGTACGCTGAAGATGCTCATCGCGAGCAATACCGCAAATCGGGCGAGCCATATATTATTCATCCGATTCAGGTTGCGGGGATTCTCGTTGATCTTGAAATGGACCCTTCCACAATCGCGGGCGGATTTTTGCACGATGTCGTGGAAGATACAGATGTGACGCTCGATGACCTGAAAGAAGCATTTTCTGAAGAAGTGGCAATGCTTGTAGACGGCGTAACGAAACTCGGCAAAATTAAATATAAATCTCAAGAGGAACAGCAGGCGGAAAATCATCGCAAAATGTTTGTCGCTATGGCTCAAGATATCAGGGTCATATTGATCAAGCTGGCGGATCGTCTTCACAATATGCGGACACTGAAACATCTGCCTCAGGAAAAACAGCGGAGAATCTCCAATGAAACGCTGGAAATTTTTGCTCCTTTGGCGCATCGTCTCGGGATTTCAAAAATTAAGTGGGAATTGGAAGATACGGCGCTCCGTTATTTGAACCCTCAGCAATATTACAGAATTGTCAACCTCATGAAGAAGAAACGTGCAGAACGTGAGCTTTATGTCGATGAGGTTGTTAATGAAGTGAAGAAACGTGTCGAAGAAGTAAATATCAAGGCTGACTTCTCGGGACGCCCGAAACATATTTACAGTATTTATCGAAAAATGGTGCTGCAAAATAAGCAATTCAATGAAATTTACGATTTGCTGGCTGTCCGTATTCTTGTGAACAGCATAAAGGACTGCTACGCGGTGCTTGGCATCATTCACACATGCTGGAAACCGATGCCCGGCAGATTCAAAGATTATATCGCAATGCCGAAGCCGAATATGTATCAATCGCTTCATACAACGGTTATTGGGCCTAAAGGCGATCCGCTTGAAGTGCAGATCCGCACCTTTGAAATGCATGAAATAGCGGAATACGGGGTTGCCGCTCACTGGGCTTATAAAGAAGGGAAAGCAGCCAATGAAGGTGCAACCTTTGAGAAAAAGCTTTCTTGGTTCCGTGAAATTTTAGAATTTCAAAATGAATCGACAGATGCAGAAGAATTTATGGAATCGCTCAAAATTGATTTGTTCTCTGATATGGTGTATGTCTTTACGCCAAAAGGAGATGTAATCGAGCTTCCGTCCGGTTCTGTTCCGATTGATTTTTCTTACCGGATTCACTCTGAAATCGGCAATAAAACAATCGGTGCCAAAGTAAACGGAAAAATGGTTACGCTTGACCATAAGCTTCGGACAGGTGATATCGTTGAAATTCTCACCTCTAAGCATTCCTACGGTCCGAGCCAGGATTGGGTGAAGCTTGCCCAAACATCCCAAGCGAAGCATAAAATCCGTCAATTCTTTAAGAAACAGCGGCGTGAAGAAAATGTCGAAAAAGGCCGTGAGTTGGTCGAAAAAGAAATTAAAAACCTGGATTTTGAATTGAAGGATGTTTTAACGCCGGAGAATATTCAAAAGGTTGCTGACAAATTTAATTTCTCAAATGAAGAGGATATGTACGCGGCGGTCGGTTACAACGGCATTACGGCTCTGCAGGTGGCGAACCGCCTAACAGAAAAAGAGAGAAAGCAGCGCGATCAGGAAGAACAGGAAAAGATCGTTCAGGAAGTTACTGGGGAACCTAAGCCGTACCCGCAAGGAAGAAAACGGGAAGCTGGCGTTCGTGTCAAGGGCATCGACAACCTCCTTGTCCGTTTATCAAAATGCTGCAATCCTGTGCCAGGTGATGATATTGTCGGCTTTATCACAAAAGGCAGAGGGGTTTCGGTCCATCGCGAAGACTGTCCGAATGTCAAAACGAATGAAGCCCAAGAGCGGCTGATCCCGGTAGAGTGGGAGCATGAGTCACAGGTTCAAAAGCGCAAGGAATACAATGTTGAGATAGAGATTCTTGGGTATGACCGCCGCGGATTGCTGAACGAGGTGCTGCAGGCAGTGAATGAAACGAAAACAAATATTTCATCTGTCTCTGGCAAATCGGATCGCAATAAAGTGGCAACCATTCATATGGCGATTTTTATTCAGAATATCAATCACTTGCACAAAGTCGTCGAGCGTATTAAACAGATTAGAGATATCTACTCTGTGCGCCGCGTCATGAACTAAAGGGGTTAGAAAATGAGATTAGTTGTTCAGCGAGTAACAGAAGCAAGCGTTACAGTGGACGAAGAGGTCGTCGGCCAAATTGGACAAGGCCTCATGGTGCTGGTCGGCATCACTCATGATGATACAGAAGATGATGCAGCTTATTTAGCCGATAAAGTTGTCAATCTCCGTATTTTCGATGACAGTGAAGGAAAAATGAATCTGTCTCTTGTAGATATAGGAGGAGAGATTTTATCCGTCTCACAGTTTACGCTTTATGGAGATACGAAAAAAGGGCGCCGGCCGAACTACATGAACGCGGCCAAACCTGATAAAGCTTTAGGTCTTTATGAAAAATGGAATGACCTGCTTCGTGAAAAAGGAATCAAAGTGGAGACCGGAACGTTTGGAGCAATGATGGATGTTCAGCTTACAAACTCCGGACCGGTTACGCTCATTATGGATTCAAAATAAAAAAAGCTGCCAAAAGGCAGCTTTTTTTATTGGAAGTATTTCTCTAATCCGCTTTCGATCCCATCTGTTACTTTTTCTTGGTATGAATTGCTATGTACAATGGCTTCTTCCTGCGGATGGCTTACATATCCCAGCTCGTACAGCATAGCGGGCTGTCTGTTTTCCCGGAGCACATAATAATCTCCGAATAATACGCCGCGGTCTGGAATGGAAGAACGCTTCACCACTTCTGAGTGGACATCTGATGCGAGTTCCTGATCTTTGGCAGGACTGTAGTAATATGCTGTACTGCCTCTTGTAGAGGTATCCGCATAGCTGTCATAATGAATGCTGATAAAGGCGTCAGCGTTACGGTAGTGAGAGGTAGAGACCCGTGACTGCAGGCTGACAAAGGTATCATCCTGGCGTGTCACATATACATCCGCTCCAGCCGATCTAAGTTTGCTTGCGAGCAGTTTTGCCGTTTTGATCGTCAGGTTTTTCTCGAATTTCCCCGAATACCCGATCGTTCCGCTGTCTTTTCCTCCATGTCCCGGGTCAACAATAATCGTTTTATTGTTTAGAGAGCCGTTTCCAGACGGGGAATCAGAGACTGGCGGTTCACCTGCTTCTTCTGCGCTTTTAGACGTTTGGACCACCCAATTGGCTACATAAGCAGTTTGCCCGTTATCAAGCTTTATTTCATACCAGCTTCCCTTTGAACCGGTAATGGTGTATGAATCTCCTTTGGCAGCACGCTCAACGATTGAAGCTGATGTTGACGCATCACTTCTTAGATTCGTTCCTCCGTACATGATATAGGCTTTTTTAGCGGAGGATGAACTGCCGGCATTTGCTGAATCATCAGCTGGAACAGAACTAGTCAAAAGGTAATGGCTTGCAACCCAGCCTTTTAGCCCGTTCACCTCAATGTGAGCCCAGCCATTTTTCTCGTTGAGAACCGTCAGTTTCGTTCCGCGATCAAGTTTTGTTATAATTGCCGCGTCATGTGAGGCGGAGGCTCTTACATTTAGCGAAGAAACACCGACTGTGCCCGTCGTTGACGCACCGGAATCCTCGGTTTGGTCACTCTCATCAGACGCTGAACTGCTGCCTCCTGAAGTGACATATTCAGATGATACCCATCCGGTGGCACTGTGATAGGATATCTTGATCCAGCCCGAATCTTTATCAATGACAGATGCTTGGCTGCCTTGCGGGAATTTGCCGATGACTTCGTAGGAAGTGCCCGGGCCGCTTCTCATCCGCAGATCGGGGTCTGTTGATGTCACAGTGTCACTGCTTCCTGAGGAGCTTGTGCTGGCCTGGTCTTCCTTTGTAATAAGCCAGGAGACTACCCAGCCCTTTTCTCCGGAACCAAGCTGTATCTGCACCCAGTCTCCATCTTCCTTTAAAATCGGATAGCGTTCTCCCTTTTTTACTTCCGCTGTAATGCCGTAGCTAAGCCCAGGGCCGCTTCTGACGTTCATTTCATCTGTTGCGATGACCGCTTCTCCTTGAGCAGCTGTAACGGATGAAGAGGTCGGGAATAGCGCTGCGGTGAAAATAATACATACAATAAGGACAAAGTATTTCTTGTTCATTGTGTCCTCCTTTCTGATGATCATTAAAAAAGCATTCTTGTTTAATATCGTAAAGTCCTTTCTGATTTTTAAATAAAAATAAAATGATTTGTTTATACTAAGCGTAAATACAATCAAAAAGGTGTGCAAATCATGAAATATCATCCAAAAATGGGACGTGCATTTCACGACGGTGAAGCGAATCTGCATTACAGCGATCACGCAGATCCCGATACGACTGGTTATCTTACGGAAACAGCATCTGAATTTGGTCTTATGTCCAAAGAAGCAGCGCTGAGGAAAAACAACCGGAATAAAGCTTGACAGAGAACCCCAATCCCATTATTATAATAGAAATTGAGTACATAGCAAATGATGAAAGATTTGAACCAATAATGGAGAAGAGTAGGTCAGATTGCATGATTAGAGAGGAACCCGCCCCAGGCTGAAAGCGGATCCCATTGCGTCTTTCTCGAAACAACACTCCGGAGGTTTCCTGCTGAACGCGTGAATAACGCCATTAGGCAGTGAACGTGAACCTGCGTTAAAGGATCGAGCGGGAATATGAACGTATTCCAACTAGGGTGGCACCACGGGTATAACTCTCGTCCCTACTATCATGTATAGTAGGGGCGAGAGTTTTTTTCATTTTCATCATTAACGATCATTGGATATTTTATAAGGAATACATAAGGAGGTCTACCTATGGGATATAACATTCCGAGAGGAACACAGGATATTCTGCCTGGAGAATCAGATCGCTGGCAGTATGTTGAACAAATTATGAGAGACACTTGCCGCACTTATCAATATAAAGAAATTCGCACACCGATTTTTGAGCATACAGAACTGTTTGCCAGAGGCGTCGGAGAATCAACGGATATCGTACAAAAAGAAATGTATACCTTCGAGGACCGCAAAGGCAGAAGCCTGACGCTTCGTCCGGAGGGAACAGCTGCTGCGGTTCGCGCTTTTAATGAAAACAAGCTGTTCGCAAATCCTGTACAGCCGACAAAGCTTTATTATGTCGGGCCGATGTTCCGTTATGAACGTCCTCAGACGGGCCGTTACCGCCAGTTTTATCAGTTTGGAATTGAAGCGATTGGTTCGAAAGACCCTGCAATCGACGCTGAAGTAATGGCGCTTGCGATGAGTATTTATGAAAAAGCAGGTTTAGAAAACGTTAAGCTTGTCATAAACAGTCTCGGCGATCAAGATAGCCGCAAAAGCTACAGAGAAGCGCTTGTGAAACACTTCGAGCCTCGCATCGAAGAATTTTGTTCAGACTGCCAGTCCCGGCTGCACACGAACCCGCTTAGAATCTTGGACTGCAAAAAAGACCGAGATCATGAGCTGATGAAATCGGCACCTTCGATTTTGACATATTTAAATGAAGAATCAGCCGCTTATTTTGACAAAGTGAAACAATACTTAAATGATCTTGGCATTTCGTATGAAATCGATCCGAACCTTGTGAGAGGGCTGGATTATTACAACCACACCGCATTTGAAATTATGAGCAATGCGGAAGGCTTTGGCGCGATTACGACACTTGCCGGCGGCGGACGCTACGACGGGCTTGTCGAACAGATCGGCGGACCTGAAGCACCGGGCATCGGATTTGCGATGAGCATCGAACGCTTGCTTGCCGCAATTGATGCTGAAAAAAGAGAGCTGCCTGTTGATAAGGGAATCGACTGCTATATCGTCACACTCGGCGAAAAAGCAAAGGATTATTCTGTTTCATTGGTGTACAAACTGAGAGAAGCAGGCATTTCCAGTGAAATCGATTATGAAAATAAGAAAATGAAAGGCCAGTTTAAAACAGCTGATCGCTTAAATGCCAGATTTATTGCGATTTTGGGTGAAGATGAGCTTGCCCAAAACAAAATCAATGTAAAGGATGCACAGACGGGCGAACAGATTGAAGTGGCACTTGATGAATTTATACATGTGATGAAGGCAAACCAAAAGGGATAAGGAGTGAAACGCATTGTTTGGAAGAACATATTATTGCGGTGATATAACTGAAAAAGCAATTGGCGAATCTGTAACGCTGAAAGGCTGGGTCCAAAAAAGACGAGACCTCGGCGGATTGATTTTTATTGACTTGCGTGACCGTACGGGAATTGTTCAAGTCGTTTTCAACCCCGATGTGTCAAAAGAAGCGCTTGCTGTTGCGGAAGGCATCAGAAATGAATACGTGCTTGATGTTCAAGGAAAAGTAGTGGCGCGGGAAGAAGGAACAGTCAATCCGAATTTGAAGACAGGTGCGATCGAAATTCACGCTGACGGAGTGACAGTACTAAGTGCTGCAAAGACGCCTCCATTTGCGATTTCTGATCAAGCAGAAGAAGTGTCAGAGGACGTTCGTTTAAAACACCGTTACTTAGATTTGCGCAGACCGGCTATGTTTCAAACGATGCAGATGCGTCATAATGTGACGAAAGCTGTCCGCAGCTTTTTAGATGAAAACGGGTTTCTTGATATTGAAACGCCGATTTTAACAAAAAGCACGCCTGAAGGCGCACGTGACTACTTGGTGCCGAGTCGTGTGCACGAAGGTGAGTTCTACGCGCTGCCGCAGTCTCCGCAGCTATTTAAACAGCTTCTGATGGTATCAGGCATTGAACGGTATTATCAGATTGCCCGCTGTTTCCGTGATGAAGACTTGCGTGCGGACCGCCAGCCTGAGTTCACGCAAATTGATATTGAAATGTCCTTTATGAGCCAGGAAGACATTATGTCATTGGCTGAGGATATGATGGCAAAGATTATGCGTGAAACAAAAGGCGTGGAAATTAAGCTTCCTCTTCCTCGAATGACGTATGACGAAGCAATGAACAAGTACGGTTCTGATAAACCTGATACGCGTTTTGACATGCTTTTGACAGATGTGTCTGACATTGTGAAGGATACGGAATTTAAAGTATTCTCATCAGCTGTAGCAAACGGCGGTGTGGTCAAAGCCATCAACGTAAAAGGCGGTGCCGGCGATTACTCCAGAAAAGACATCGATGCTCTTGGCGCTTTTGCTGCAAACTATGGGGCGAAAGGACTTGCCTGGGTGAAAGTTGAAGCAGACGGAGTGAAAGGACCGATCGCTAAATTCTTTGATGAAGAAAAGCAGTCTAAGCTAATTGAAGCACTTGATGCTGCTGAAGGTGATTTGTTGCTGTTCGGAGCGGATCAATTTGAAGTTGTGGCCGCATCACTCGGCGCGCTGCGTTTAAAGCTTGGGAAAGAGCGTGGGCTGATTGACGAAAACCTGTTCAATTTCTTATGGGTCATTGACTGGCCGCTATTAGAGCATGATCCGGAAGAAGGCCGTTTCTACGCAGCGCACCATCCGTTCACAATGCCTGTCCGGGAAGACCTTGAGCTGATTGAAACAGCGCCTGAAGACATGAAAGCACAAGCTTATGACCTCGTCTTAAACGGCTATGAGCTTGGCGGCGGTTCAATCCGTATTTTCGAAAAGGATATTCAGGAAAAAATGTTTGCGCTTCTCGGCTTCTCACCAGAAGAAGCGGCTGAACAGTTCGGATTCCTGCTGGAAGCATTTGAATACGGCGCTCCTCCGCACGGCGGAATCGCACTTGGCTTAGACCGTCTCGTTATGCTTCTCGCAGGACGTACGAACCTGAGAGATACGATTGCATTCCCGAAAACGGCAAGTGCAAGCTGCCTGATGACAGAGGCGCCTGGAGAAGTAAGTGACGCTCAGCTTGACGAGCTTCATCTTTCTATCAAGAAAAAAGTTAAGAACTGAATGTGCAGTTCGATTCTTGAAAATCAAAATCGTCTGTGATATGATTTTGACAAGTTAAATAAAGTCCTGATGTGTTAGTTGTACACCTAGTTTTGACCGAACATTTTTTTGATTTGGGAGCCCGCATTTTTAAATGGCGTACATGCCTCTTTTCATTCGGTAAAGAGGACTTACAAGATTTAAAAGAGGGCACCCACCTGCTGAGAGCGGGTTCAAAACAAAGGAAAGCTGCAACGGCACTATTGGGACTTTATTTTTTGTGCGCAGAAAAACGGCTGCTCATGGATCAGCCATTTTATAGATGAAACCAGAATACGAATGTGGAGTGAGGTTCTTGTTACACCAGTTTTCACGCAATGAATTAGCTATCGGAAAAGAAGGCCTTGAAACGCTGAAAAACAGCACAGTTGCTGTGCTTGGAGTCGGAGGAGTTGGGTCGTTCGCGGCGGAAGCGCTCGCGCGGTCAGGCGTCGGCCGCATTCTGCTTGTCGACAAAGATGATGTCGACATTACAAATGTAAACCGTCAGCTTCACGCGCTGCTTTCAACTGTCGGACAGCCGAAAGTTGATTTAATGAAGGCGCGGATCGCAGACATTAACCCGGAGTGTGAAGTAATCTCGTTAAAAATGTTCTATACGGAGGAAACGTATGAGCAGTTTTTTGACTATGATCTTGACTATGTCATTGATGCGTCAGACACCATTTGTTATAAAATTCATTTAATGAAAGAATGTCTAAAACGGGATATTCCGCTCATCTCCAGCATGGGTGCTGCAAATAAAACGGATCCGACACGCTTCCAAATCGCTGATATCTCAAAAACGCACACTGATCCAATTGCGAAGGTCGTCCGTACGAAATTACGCAAAGAGGGGATCAAAAAAGGCGTCCAAGTGATTTTCTCTGATGAAAGCCCGATTGTCATTCGGGAAGATGTCAGAAAAGAAGTGGGAAATGACGAAGCGAAAATTCGTAAAGCAAAAATGCCGCCTTCCTCTAATGCTTTTGTGCCGTCAGTTGCAGGTTTGATTATGGGCGGACATGTTGTCATGGATCTTTTGAAAGACATAGAAATCAAACGTGTGAAGGATAAATAATGTATAAAAACAGCCTTGATGATCAAGGCTGTTTTTGTTTTATTTTCTTTTCATTAATTTATCATACACCTGCTTTAAGGCGGATTCGAATTTTCCTGTCTGTTTCGGCTTATAGTATTGCTTATTTTTCAGAGAATCAGGGAGGTATTGTTGTTCGACCCAACCGCTGTCGTAATTGTGCGGGTATTTATAGTCGATTCCTCTTCCTAATTCCTGAGCTCCTTTATAATGCGCGTCTTTTAAATGCTTCGGGACATCACCAATTTTTCCGGCTCTGATATCTGCCAGGGCCTCATCGATTGCCAGAATGGCAGAGTTTGATTTCGGTGAGAGGCAAAGCTCAATAACTGCGTTGGCCAGCGGGATTCGCGCTTCAGGAAACCCGACTCGCTCAGCGGTCTGAATAGCGTTCAGCACTCTAGGGCCGGCTTGCGGGCTTGCTAAACCGATATCTTCATAGGCGATAACAAGCAATCGTCTTGCGATGCTCTCCAGATCACCGGCTTCAATTAATCTAGCCAAATAGTGAAGAGCAGCGTTGGCATCAGAGCCGCGGATCGATTTTTGAAAAGCGGACAGTACATCATAATGCGCGTCACCATCTTTATCGTGAGAAAAGCTTTTTTTCTGCAAGCATTCTTCCGCGGTTTCTAATGTAATGTGAATTTCACCGTCTGCTGACTCCTTCGTTGACAACACGGCAAGCTCAAGCGCATTTAAAGCGGAGCGGACATCTCCTCCGCATCCGTGGGCAAAATGCTCCATCGCCTGATCATCAATGGATACAGAATAGGTGCCAAGGCCCCGATGCTCATCATGGAGCGCGCGTTCCAGTGCCTGTTTAATCAGATCAGGTGTTAACGGTTCAAGCTCAAAAATCTGGGTCCGGCTTCTGATCGCCGGATTAATGGCATGATACGGGTTAGCCGTCGTTGCTCCGATCAAAATGATCATCCCGTTTTCTAAATAGGGTAATAGAAAATCCTGTTTTCCTTTATCCAGCCTGTGGACTTCATCCAGAATCAAAATCACTTGGCCGGACATCTTGGCTTCCTGAGCTACGATTTCCATATCTTTTTTATTGTTAATGACAGCATTCAGCTTTCGAAAAGCAATACTTGTTGAACCGGCGATTGCTGTTGCGATTGATGTTTTTCCAATTCCGGGCGGCCCGTACAAAATCATGGATGACAAATGTTTTGCCTGGACCATTCTGCCAATAATTTTATCTTCAGCCACCAGATGCTGCTGGCCGATAATATCCTCTATTTTTGTCGGACGCATCCGATATGCCAATGGCTTCATCTATCATCTCTCCTTACTTAATTACAGGGTAACGGAAAACCGTACATTAGAAAAGGGTAAAGGCCCCTTTCCTTCTGCCTCAATGAAAATTCGCTGAAGGTATGTTATAATAACAGTTGGTCTATAAGATAATAAACGGACGAAACATATAGAAATTACCATTATAAATGTGGAAAATCATGAAATAACAGAGGTGTTCATGTTGAAAATATCAACTAAGGGAAGATACGGGCTCACCATTATGATCGAGCTTGCAAAAAAGCACGGTGAAGGCCCGACTTCATTAAAAAGCATCGCACAGACGAATAATTTGTCCGAGCATTATTTGGAGCAGCTGGTATCGCCGCTCAGAAATGCCGGTTTAGTGAAAAGCATCAGAGGCGCATATGGCGGATATGTATTAGGCAGTGAGCCGGATGCCATTACCGCGGGAGATATTATCCGTGTGCTTGAGGGGCCGATCAGCCCTGTTGAAGTGCTGGAAGATGAGGAGCCTGCCAAGCGTGAGCTCTGGATTCGCATCCGGGATGCTGTAAAAGAGGTTTTAGACAGTACAACATTAGAGGATCTTGCCAGCTATACAGACGGAGAGCAAGAAGCTTATATGTTCTATATTTAGATCAGAGGTGTAAACATAATGGAACGGATTTATTTAGATCATGCCGCAACGTCTCCGATGGATGAGCGCGTGCTGGAAAAAATGATACCGCACTTCTCCGGCAGTTTCGGTAATCCCTCCAGTATTCATTCATTTGGCAGAGAATCTCGAAAATGGGTGGATGAAGCAAGAGCGCAGATCGCAGCAGAAATAGGAGCGGCAGAGCAGGAGATCATTTTTACAAGCGGGGGAACGGAAGCTGATAACTTGGCGATCATGGGAACCGCACTTGCAAGAAAAGATCTTGGCAGACATATCATCACAACAAAAATTGAGCATCACGCCGTGCTTCACACATGTGAAAAACTTGAGGAAGACGGATTTGACATAACGTATCTGGACGTTGACCAAAATGGAAGAGTCAGTGCAAAACAGGTGATAGAAGCACTGCGTGATGATACAATCCTTGTGACAGTGATGTATGGAAATAATGAAGTTGGAACAGTGCAGCCGATCGAAGAAATCGGTGAGCTGTTAAAGGAACACAAAGCTTATTTTCATACCGATGCTGTTCAGGCATTCGGGTTGCTGCCAATTGACGTGAAAAACAGCCATATTGACCTTCTGTCTGTTTCCGGGCACAAGCTCAACGGGCCAAAAGGGACAGGCTTTTTATATGCTAGTAAAGATGTGAAGCTTTCACCGCTTTTATTCGGAGGAGAGCAAGAAAGAAAACGCCGTGCCGGAACCGAAAATGTTCCAGGCATTGTCGGGCTGAAAGAAGCGATCAAGCTGTCAAGTGAAGAACGGGACGAAAAAAACGAGAAGTATCAATCGTTTAAAGCAATCTTTGCCGACACGCTTAGAGATGCAGGTGTGGCATTCGAGATCAACGGGGACAAAGAGCATAGTCTGCCGCATGTTCTGAATCTTTATTTCCCCGGTGTGTCAGTGGAAGCTCTGCTGGTCAATCTTGATATGGCGGGTGTCGCTGTCTCCAGCGGTTCAGCGTGTACGGCCGGTTCAGTCCTGCCGTCACATGTTCTGACTGCTATGTTCGGAGAAGAGAGTGACCGGCTGACGTCCTCTATTCGAATCAGCTTCGGCCTCGGCAATACGGCTGAGCAAGTGAAAACTGCTGCCAAACATGTGGCCGACGTTGTCAAACGGCTGACATAATAAGGCGGCTTAGTAATTGGAGTGAATGAAATGGAAAAACGGCCGGAGGATACAAGAGTTGTCGTCGGCATGTCCGGCGGAGTAGACTCATCTGTGGCGGCCCTGCTGTTAAAAGAACAGGGCTATGATGTAATCGGAATCTTTATGAAAAACTGGGATGATACGGACGAAAACGGTTTTTGCACGGCGACAGAGGATTATGAAGATGTGATCCGCGTCTGCAACCAAATCGGAATTCCGTATTATGCCGTAAACTTTGAAAAGCAATATTATGAGAAGGTATTTCAATACTTCCTTGATGAATATAAAGCAGGCAGAACACCAAACCCGGATGTACTGTGCAACAAAGAAATTAAATTCAAGGCCTTTTTGGAGCATGCATTGTCACTTGGCGCCGACTATTTAGCGACTGGCCACTATGCAAGAGTAGACAGAAGCGGCGAAAAAGTCAGAATGCTGCGCGGCATTGATGAAAACAAGGATCAAACGTACTTCTTGAATCAGCTGACAGAAGATACGCTGAGCAAAGTCATGTTCCCGATCGGCGAACTTCAAAAAAGCCGTGTGCGTGAAATCGCCAAAGAAGCAGAACTTGCAACGGCGACGAAAAAAGACAGTACAGGCATCTGCTTTATCGGCGAACGCAACTTCAAAACGTTTCTCAGCCAATATCTCCCTGCACAGCCGGGCGATATGATGACGATGGACGGCGAAGTAAAAGGCCGCCACGACGGGTTGATGTACTATACGATCGGACAGCGTCACGGCCTTGGCATCGGCGGAAGCGGCGAGCCGTGGTTTGCGGTAGGGAAAGATCTTGAAAAGAACATCCTCTACGTAGATCAAGGGTTCCATAACCCTCTTTTATATTCCGACAAAATCACAGCAACAAATATCAGCTGGGTACGTTCGGATATCATGAAGGGCGAAGAGATTTCCTGCACGGCTAAATTCCGTTACCGCCAAGAGGATCATAAAGTAACGGTGCGCATGACTGGCGAGGGTGAAGCGGAAGTCATCTTTGATGAACAAGTCCGCGCTGTAACGCCTGGACAAGCCGTTGTCTTCTATGACGGCGAAGAATGCCTTGGCGGCGGGACAATTGATGATGTGTACAAAGACGGAACAAAATTGTGGTACGTATAAAAGATGAAAAACCTCAACACTGAGTTGGGGTTTTTTAATGAAAGGAAGATGATCGGTGGATTATAATCAACTCGGTATAGAGGCGATGCAGGAAGGCGATTACGAGAAAGCGGCAGAGGCATTTACAAAAGCGATTGAAGAAAATAAAGAAGACGCGATTCCGTATATCAATTTTGCCAACCTGCTTTCATCCGTAAACGAGCTGGAACGTGCGCTTGCGTTTTATGATAAAGCGCTTGAATTAGACAGTAGCGCAGCCACTGCTTATTATGGAGCAGGAAATGTCTATGTTGTAAAAGAAATGTACAAAGAAGCGAAAGACATGTTTGAAAAAGCGTTACGTGCGGGGATGGAAAACGGCGACCTGTTTTACATGCTCGGAACGGTACTTGTCAAGCTCGAACAGCCTAAGCTTGCACTGCCATATTTACAAAGAGCGGTCGAACTGAATGAAAACGATACGGAAGCGCGTTTTCAATTCGGGATGTGCTTAGCCAACGAGGGCATGCTGGACGAAGCGCTCAGCCAATTCGCAGCTGTGACAGAGCAAGACGCGGGGCATGCAGATGCATTTTATAATGCCGGTGTCGCTTATGCTTATAAAGAAAACCGAGAAAAAGCGCTTGAAATGCTGGACAAGGCAATCGATATCCAGCCAGATCATATGCTTGCGCTTCATGCTAAAAAACTGATTGATCCATCATAACAGGCACAGGAGGAGGGACAGCTCGTGCAGCAGCATCCGGATCAGCTTAAACTGGAGGAAGAGCCCTATTTAAAAGGGACAGTCAACACAGTCATCTATCATAATGACACCAATTTATATACGGTTCTGAAAGTGAAAGTCACAGAGACCTCCGAAGCCATTGAAGATAAAGCCGTATCCGTGACGGGCTACTTCCCTGCGCTTCAAGAAGAAGAGACCTACACGTTTTACGGAAAGATCGTAACCCATCCAAAGTTCGGGCTCCAATTTCAGGCGGAGCATTTCAAAAAGGAGATTCCAACGACTAAGGAAGGCATCATTCAATATTTATCGAGTGATTTATTCGAGGGGATCGGCAAAAAAACAGCTGAAGAAATTGTGAAAAAGCTGGGCGACAGCGCCATTAATAAAATATTGGCTGATGCTTCAGTGCTTTATGATGTTCCCAGACTCTCAAAAAAGAAAGCCGACACGCTGGCTGGCGCATTGCAGCGGCATCAGGGACTGGAGCAAATCATGATTTCCTTGAATCAGTTTGGCTTTGGCCCGCAGCTGTCTATGAAAATCTATCAAGCCTATGAATCCGAGACGCTTGAAAAGATTCAGGAAAATCCTTATCAGCTTGTGAAGGATGTAGAAGGCATCGGGTTTGGGAAAGCGGATGAGCTGGGCAGCAGAATGGGTCTTTCGGGTAACCATCCTGAGCGGGTAAAAGCTGCTATTTTGTACACGCTTGAAACGACTTGTCTGTCAGAGGGGCACACGTACATAGAAACGGAACAGCTGATCATCGACACTCAATCACTGTTAAACCAGTCAGCAAGGGAAGGGCAGCGCATCACAGAAATGGATGCCGCTAACGCGATTATTGCCCTTGGAGAAAATAAAGACATTGTCATAGAAGATGGCCGCTGTTATTTTCCTTCGCTGTTTTACGCAGAACAAAACGTTGCAAAGCGTGTGAAACATATCGCTAGCCAAACCGAATATGAAAACCAGTTTCCCGAATCAGAGTTTTTGCTCGCGTTGGGAGAACTGGAAGAACGGATGAACGTTCAGTATGCCCCCAGCCAGAAGGAAGCGATTCAAAAAGCCCTTTCCTCGCCGATGCTTCTTTTAACAGGCGGTCCTGGAACAGGGAAAACGACGGTAATCAGAGGGATTGTCGAGCTCTACGGAGAGCTTCACGGTGTGTCACTAGATCCGTCAGCTTATAAAAAGGATGAAGCTTTTCCGATTGTTTTGGCCGCTCCGACAGGGAGAGCAGCAAAACGGATGAGTGAATCAACGGGACTCCCTGCAGTCACGATACACAGGCTGCTTGGCTGGAACGGTGCTGAAGGCTTTACTCATACAGAGGATCAGCCGATCGAAGGGAAGCTGTTAATTATCGATGAAGCCAGTATGCTTGATATTTGGCTGGCGAATCATTTGTTCAAGGCGATCCCTGATCATATACAAATCATCATTGTCGGAGACGAAGACCAGCTGCCTTCTGTCGGTCCGGGACAAGTGCTCAGAGACTTGCTGGCATCCCAGGTGATTCCGACTGTGAGACTGACAGACATCTATCGCCAGGCGGAGGGGTCATCAATCGTCGAGCTTGCCCACCAGATGAAAAATGGATTGCTGCCGAACAATTTGACTGCCCCGACAAAGGACCGTTCCTTTATTCGCTGCGGCGGCTCGCAAATCAAAGAAGTAGTTGAGAAGGTTGTCGCCAATGCATTGAAAAAAGGCTATACAGCAAAGGACATTCAGGTCCTCGCTCCGATGTACAGAGGAAAAGCCGGCATTAATGAATTGAATGTGATGCTGCAGGACATTTTAAATCCTCCTAAAGAAAAACGGAGAGAATTGAAGTTCGGGGATGTTGTCTACAGAACCGGAGATAAAATTTTGCAGCTTGTCAATCAGCCGGAAAACAATGTATTCAACGGAGATATTGGCGAAATCACGTCGATATTTTATGCAAAGGAAAATACAGAAAAAGAAGACATGGCCGTTGTTTCTTTTGATGGCAATGAAATGACGTTTACGAAAAAAGATTTTAATCAATTTACCCATGCGTATTGCTGTTCTATTCATAAATCGCAGGGAAGTGAATTTCCGATTGTGGTTTTGCCTGTTGTGAAAGGCTATTATAGAATGCTCAGAAGAAACCTTCTTTATACCGCGATTACAAGAGCGAAGAAATTTCTCATTTTATGCGGTGAGGAGGAGGCGCTGGAGTGGGGCGTAAAAAATAATGATGCAACTGTCAGACAGACCTCCTTGAAAAACAGGCTGTCCGTACAGGTTGAGGAAATGGATGCCGAGCTTGAGGCTCTCCAAAAAGAGCTCCCGTTCAGCGTACACGACGCCAACATTGGCATGGAAGGCATTACACCATTCGATTTTATGAAAGAAGAACAGCAATAAAATGCTCCCGTGTAAGCGGGAGTTTTTTCATTTGCAGTGGAATTGATTTCATCGTATGAGTCTAAGGCGCAAAGCAAAACCTAAGCCTGTTCAACAAAAGGTGGTTGATCACACTTTGAGAACATGCCATGAAGTAGAAGGATTCCCAGTATACTCAGAACGAACTTCTAGTTATCTTGGGACAATTTCCGATATTTGTTTTTCTCTGAAAGGAGATTGTCTTGGGTTTATTCTTGCACAAAAACGCTTTTTGCATCATCATCATGCGCTATTACGGGCGTGTGATATCTCTTCCATTCTTGATGGCCGCATATTGGCTTCGGTCAGTTCAGAACAGCTTTTGCCTCTTCCGAAATCATGCTTCACATACGAGCAGATGAAGATGAAGCTTGTGAAATCGCAAGAGGGCGATATATTGGGGATGCTGGAAGATGTATACTTTTGTTTGGACAGGGGCATAATCGTAGCATATGAACTCTCGGACGGTTTCTTTTCTGACCTGGCGGGAAGCAAGCGCCAGATCCAAAGAGCGGATTCGCTTGTCGAGGTGCGGAAAGACGAGATCGTTCTGAACGGATAGAGGTGTGAGGTATGCTTATATGCCCGAATTGCAAAAGTAAGGATATCGGCAAAATCGGCGTGAACCAATATTATTGTTGGGGCTGTTTTATTGAACTGACAGTGGCGAAAGGGAAGATTGCAACTCATCAGGTGGAAGAAGACGGAACGTTAAGCAGCTTGGATGATTTGTTTTCTGAGGATGAACGCAGCATCAATTTTTAATCATGAAAGGAGATGCGCAGGATGAATCGGACGATGACTTCTCTTTTGGCAATGGGAGCCGGAGCTCTCGTGTACCGAATGGCGACTCAATCTGACATGCTGAATAATCGAAGCATGAAGCGGATGAGAAGAAGAATTACGAAAATGTTTTAATGCAAAAAGGATACTCTCCAAAGAGTATCCTTTTCTATGTTTGCCGGACCTCGAGGCGTCTTGCTGCGAGTGAAAGGCTGTAGTTGACTGCGAAATACATAAGGGCCGCAAGTAAAAAGATCGGGAAAAAATAACTGCCGTCTGCGCTTTGGCCGTTAATAATTTGCGCGTTGTGAATCAGTTCAGGCAGGGCGATCACAACAGCGAGCGATGTATCTTTTAATAAAGAAATAAACTGGCTTACGATGGGCGGAACCATGCGGCGAAGCGCTTGCGGCATAACGATAAAGAACAGGGTCTGTGTATAGCTCAGCCCGGAGGAGCGCGCCGCTTCAATTTGTCCTTTGTCAATTGATTTCAGTCCGCTTCGGATAATTTCAGATAGCATAGCGGATTCAAAAATCGTTAGTGCTGTAATTGCAGCAGCTGTAATTTCAAGCTTAATACCAATTTCCGGAAGGGCAAAAAACGTAAAGAAAATAATTAACAGCAAGGGGAGGTTTCTGATCGTTTCAACGAGAACCGCAATCAATTGAGAAAGAACGGGTACTTTCGCATATCGCAGGGTGCCTGCGATTAAACCGAAGAAAAAGCTCAGAATGATGGAGATGAAAGCAACGTACAAGGTGACGAGAAAGCCATCCCATAAAAACGCTAAATGCTCCTGTGAATAAGCACCGATGAAATCCAATGTAACTCACTCCTTATCAATAGCTTTTTTCCAGCCGTTTTTCCAGATAGTTAACACCGATGCTAAGCGGAATCGTCAGCACTAAGTAAAAAAGCGCCACAAAAATATAAACATCAAATACAACGAGTGTGCTCGACGAAACTAAATCGGCTTGGTACATAAGATCCAATCCGGCCACAACCCCAAGAATCGAAGAGTTTTTGACTAAGTTTAAAAATTGATTGCCTAAAGGCGGAATGACGATTTTGATTGCCTGCGGCAAAATGATATGGAGCATGGCTTGGCTGTAGGTAAAGCCTGACGAGCGTGCCGCTTCCATCTGCCCTTTTGAAACAGACTGGATGCCTGCTCTGATGGCTTCAGCGATAAACGCAGAGGTATAAATGGTGAGAGCAACCGTTCCCGCTTGAAAACCGTCAAGCCTCAGGCCTGCGTTTGGAAGTCCGAAATAGAAAACAAAGGTAATTAAAAGAAGAGGGATGTTGCGGATGAATTCTACATATACGGTCCCTAGCCATTGCAGCGGCTTAAAGACTGTTATTCTCATAACCGCTACAGCGACGCCGAGGACAAAACTGCCGGCCAGCGCGATAACACTTGCGAGCAAGGTATGGTAAAAACCGTCCATATACATGCCGAAGTTATCGAAAAGAATTGACACATTCATCTGCCTATTCACTCCTTATCAAATTGGGATGAGCATCGCCTGCTCATCCCGGGATGGTTGTTATTCAGCTGGGTCTTCTTTGATCCATTTTTTATAAATTTCATCGTATCTGCCATCCGACTTCATCTTTTTAAGTGAAGCGTTGATTTCTTTCGCGAGAGCAGATTGCCCTTTTTTCACGGCGATCCCGTAAGGCTCATCTGTAAAAGGCTTTCCTGTTAATTGATAATTTTTATTTTCATCGGCCATTCCATATAAAATCGCATTATCTGTGGTGAGGGCATCGCCTTGCCCCGATTTAAGGGCTGTAAAGGCTTCTGCGTAGTTTTCAAATTCTAAAACAGATGCTTCAGGCGCCTTTTCACGAATGTTTTGAGAGGAGGTGGAGCCTTTTACTGCAAGAACTTTTGAGCCTTTGTCAAGATCCTCGACACTCTTGATTTTGCTGCCTTTTTTCACGAGAAGCGATTGCCCGGCCTCGAAATAGACATCAGAAAAGTCAACTTCCTTTTTTCGTTCATCAGTGATCGTCATTGTGGCGACAATGGCGTCGATATCCCCGTTTTGCAGCATAGGAATCCTTGTTTTTGAGGTGACCTCTTTAAATTCAGCTTTTTTCTCATCACCTAAAATGTCTTTAGCGATTTGTTTGGCTATATCAATATCAAAACCCTCAATCTCACCTGAGCTTGGATTTTTAAGACCGAACAGTCGAGTGTCCGTTTTTACGCCGAAGACAATTTTGTCATTGTCTTTAATGGCGGCTAGCGTATCTTTTTTGCTCTCCTTTGAGGCTTCTCCGTTTGATCCCTTGCTGCCGCAAGCGGCAAGCAAGATGACAGCGAATAAAGAAATCAATGCTAAAGAAAAAATCTTTTTCATACAAGCTCCCCCATTCTGTTTTAATGATTTAAAATACGGCTTAAGAATAAGCGGGCCCGTTCTTCCTTTGGGTTCGCGTAAAACTCAGCCGGCATTGCTTCTTCTAAAATTTTTCCTCCGTCAATGAAGACAATTCGGTCGGCAACTTCTTTGGCAAACCCCATTTCGTGTGTCACGACAACCATAGTCATGCCTTCTTTTGCGAGTGTTTTCATGACATCTAACACCTCGCCGATCATTTCAGGATCAAGTGCTGATGTCGGCTCGTCAAACAGCATGACCTCCGGCTTCATCGCCAGTCCTCTTGCGATGGCAACACGCTGCTGCTGCCCGCCGGAAAGCTGGGAAGGATAGGCGTCAGCCTTGTCTGGGATGCCGACTTTTTCAAGATAGTACCGCGCCGTTTCCTTTGCTTGTTCAGGTGATTGTTTAAGCACTTTTACCGGAGCCAGCATGATGTTCTGCAGCACTGTTTTATGCGGATATAAATGAAAGTGCTGAAACACCATCCCGATATTTTGCCGCACTTTATTGATATCAGTTTTTCTGTCGTTAATGGCGGTGCCGTTTACTGTGAGCACTCCCTCATTGATCGTCTCAAGTCTGTTGATGCATCTGAGCAATGTGCTTTTACCGGAACCGGATGGGCCGATGATAACAACGACTTCACCTTTTTCGATTTGAAGATTAATTTGTTTTAACACGTGAAAATCTCCGTAATGCTTGTTTACATTTTGAAATGTGATCATCGCAATCCTCCTATCAGAAAATTTGACCAAAAAGTAAATGATCAAACTTTTCTGAGAATTAAATGTGAAAAAATGTCCATGACTTCTGACTAACTAAAGAAACATAAAGAATAATTCCGTGTAAACCTCAAAAGATATAGGTGAGGTGAAAGCAGATGCTCCAAAAACCGGTGCAGCTTTTGTTGTGGGTGGCTATTTGTTTGCTGGTTCTGTTAACAGTCTATGTCTTTTTTATGCTTGATATGTTATGGTCACCCTTTTGGCTCGTCATAAAAACGATCTTTATTCCCTTGATCATTTCTATTTTTATATCTTATTTATTGCTTCCGGTCACGGAATGGCTGCATGGCAAAGGATTGCCTAGGACTTTGAGCATCTTGATCATTTATGTACTTTTTTTTGGCGGGATTGGCTGGGCGTTGTATAAAGGGGTGCCTGTTTTAATCGTGCAGCTGACGGATTTGTCAGAAAATATACCCATGTTTGCCGAAACGTATAACGGGCTTCTTCTTCATGTTCATAACCATACGGATGACTGGCCTGATGGTATGCATCACCGTATAGATAAAATGATCCGCCAGACGGAGGCGTTTTTTGCGGGAACGATCGAGGGTGCGATCAGCGGGATCCGCAATGTGCTTGATTACTTCTTAATTGCTGCAACAATCCCTTTTCTCGTGTTTTATATGGTGAAGGACATTGAGTTAATGAAAAAGACAGTATGGTACTTGACTCCGAAGTCGTGGAGAAAGCGGGGCAGCGCCTTTTTGCGGGATGTGGATGATTCGCTTGGCGATTATATCCGCGGCCAGCTTTTGGTCTGCTTGATTCTTGGCGTGATTGCAGGCATTTCGTTCTGGGTATTTGGGCTTCCATATCCGCTGATACTTGGCCTTATCTCTGGAGTAACGAATGTCATCCCGTATTTTGGCCCTTTCATCGGAGCTGTTCCTGCGTTGTTAATTGCGATGACGATCTCAGTCAAGGCGGTTCTTGTTGTGGTGATTACGGTGTTTATTCTGCAGTTTATGGAAGGAAATATCCTCAGTCCGTTCATTGTCGGCAGAAGCCTTAAAATGCATCCGGTCGTTATCATGCTTGCACTCCTTGCCGGAGGGGAGCTTGCGGGAATCGTCGGGATGATTCTGGCTGTTCCTGCGACGGCTGTTTTAAAAGTAATGATGATCCATTTTTTGCGGATGAGGACGGAGCATTGACATCGGCGTGCCGCTTGTCTATAATTTCTCGTAGAATACATACGAATCTCGAGTGACGGATCTGAGTACGCCGAAGCCCTGTTAAAGAGAGAAGCTCCATAAGCTGAAAGGAGCTTTATCAGAAGATCGGAGGAAGCTAATCCTGAGTGCAGTTAATCACTGCCGCTTATCCTGCGTTACAGGGTTAAAGGTGACGGGCGCATGAATGCCCGTAATCAGGGTGGTACCGCGAGACAGCTCTCGTCCCTGTGTAAACGTTGGTTTGCATAGGGGGAGGGCTTTTTTGCTGTCACTGAAGAGAATTTCGATTTTTATAGAGGAGGAAATACAATGAAACACTTAACTTCTGCGGAAGTGCGTCAAATGTTTTTGGATTTCTTTAAAGAAAAAGGACATGCGGTAGAGCCAAGCGCGTCATTAGTGCCTCATGAGGATCCTTCACTGCTTTGGATCAACAGCGGTGTTGCGACACTGAAAAAATATTTTGACGGCCGTGTCGTGCCGGAAAATCCAAGAATCGTAAACGCTCAAAAAGCGATCAGAACAAACGATATAGAAAATGTAGGTAAAACTGCGCGCCATCACACTTTCTTTGAAATGCTCGGAAACTTTTCCATCGGCGATTATTTCAAAGAAGAAGCCATTACATGGGCTTGGGAGTTTTTAACGAGCGACAAGTGGATTGGCTTCGACAAAGAGCTTCTCTCTGTTACGGTTCATCCTGAAGATGAAGAGGCATATGAGTTTTGGGCGAAAAAAATCGGTATTCCTGAAGAAAGAATTATCCGTCTGGAAGGGAACTTCTGGGATATCGGTGAAGGGCCGAGCGGACCGAATACGGAAATCTTTTACGACCGCGGTGAAGCATACGGTAATGATCCAGAAGATCCGGAGCTTTACCCAGGCGGGGAAAACGACCGTTACCTGGAAGTATGGAACCTTGTGTTCTCAGAGTTCAACCATAACCCTGACGGAACGTACACACCGCTTCCAAAGAAAAACATTGATACAGGCATGGGTCTTGAAAGAATGGTATCTGTCATCCAGAATGTTCCGACAAACTTTGACACCGATTTGTTTGTTCCGATCATTAAAGCAACAGAATCGATTTCTGGTGAAACATATGGCAAAGACAATGTGAAAGACACTGCGTTTAAAGTGATTGCTGACCATATCAGAACGGTTGCCTTTGCTGTCAGTGACGGTGCGCTGCCGTCAAATGAAGGCCGCGGCTATGTATTAAGACGCTTATTACGCCGTGCCGTGCGTTATGCCAAAACGATCAACATCCATCGTCCGTTCATGTTTGATTTAGTGCCGGTTGTCGCAGAAATCATGGCTGATTTCTATCCTGAAGTGAAAGAGAAAGCGGATTTCATCGCAAAAGTCATTAAAACCGAGGAAGAACGCTTCCATGAGACCCTTAATGAAGGGCTTGCGATCCTGTCAGAAATGATCAAAAAAGAAAAAGACAAGGGCAGCAGCGTTATCTCAGGTGCTGATGTGTTTAAACTGTATGATACGTATGGATTCCCGGTTGAATTGACTGAAGAATACGCAGAAGACGAGAACATGACGGTTGACCATGAGGGCTTTGAGGAGGAAATGAACCAGCAGCGTGAACGGGCAAGAAACGCCCGCCAGGATGTCGGCAGCATGCAGGTGCAGGGCGGCGCACTGCGCGACGTGACAGATGAAAGCACATTTGTCGGCTACTCTCAAACCAAAGCTGATGCCAATATCATTGTGCTTCTTCAGGACGGCCAATTAATCGAAGAGGCTCATGAAGGAGAAAGCGTTCAAATCATTCTTGATGAAACACCGTTCTATGCAGAAAGCGGCGGCCAAATTGGCGATAAAGGCTATCTCCGAAGCGAGCAGGCCGTTGTAAGAATTAAAGATGTTCAAAAAGCGCCGAACGGCCAGCATGTGCATGAAGGTGTTGTAGAGAGCGGTACTGTTCAAAAAGGCCTGCATGTTACGGCTGAAGTTGAAGACCATATGAGAAGCGGCGTCATTAAAAATCACACGGCAACGCATTTATTGCATCAGGCTCTAAAAGATGTTCTTGGAACTCATGTCAATCAGGCGGGCTCTCTTGTAACGGAAAACCGTCTTCGTTTTGACTTCTCGCACTTTGGCCAAGTGACAAAAGAAGAGCTCGAACAAATTGAAAGAATCGTAAACGAAAAGATCTGGGCGAGCATCCCGGTCAGCATTGATTTGAAACCGATCGATGAAGCAAAAGAAATGGGTGCGATGGCACTGTTCGGCGAAAAATATGGCGATATTGTCCGTGTCGTTCAAGTTGGAGATTACAGCTTAGAGCTGTGCGGCGGCTGCCATGTCAGAAATACAGCAGAAATCGGCTTGTTTAAAATCGTTTCTGAATCCGGAATCGGAGCAGGCACAAGACGGATTGAAGCTGTAACGGGACAAGGCGCTTACGTCGAAATGAACAGCCAGATTTCTGTATTGAAGCAGACCGCTGACGAGCTGAAAACAAATATCAAAGAAGTGCCGAAACGGGTCGCGGCTCTGCAGGCTGAACTGAAGGATGCACAAAGAGAAAATGAATCTCTTCTTGCAAAACTAGGCAACGTGGAAGCAGGAGCAATCCTGTCGAAAGTAAAAGAAGTTGACGGCGTAAACGTGCTTGCGGCAAAAGTAAATGCAAAAGACATGAATCATCTCCGCACTATGGTCGATGAACTCAAAGCAAAGCTTGGCTCTGCGGTGATCGTGCTTGGTGCGGTACAAAACGATAAAGTTAATATCTCTGCCGGAGTCACAAAGGACCTCATTGAGAAAGGACTTCACGCCGGCAAGCTGGTTAAACAAGCTGCGGAAGTTTGCGGCGGAGGCGGCGGAGGCCGTCCGGACATGGCGCAGGCAGGCGGTAAACAGCCGGAAAAATTAGAAGAAGCTTTGGCTTCTGTAGAAGATTGGGTGAAATCCGTTTTATAATTCGCCCATGTAGTGTAGAATGATGGTAAGATTAGGACCCCAGGCTGAACTTTGCCTGCGAATTTGGGAAAGAGGTGCAAAACGGTGAGCTCGTTTGATAAAACGATGAAATTTAATTTCTCCGATGATTCTGCTGAGACTAACGTAAATGAGGTGCTGATTACAGTGTATGACGCGCTTCAGGAAAAGGGCTACAATCCAATCAACCAGATTGTCGGATACTTGCTGTCAGGTGATCCCGCTTATATTCCTAGGCATCGTGACGCTCGCAATTTAATTCGCAAACTTGAAAGAGACGAATTAATCGAGGAATTGGTAAAGTCTTATTTAGAACAGCATAAAGAGGCGTAAATAAAGAATGAGAATATTAGGACTCGATTTAGGAACCAAAACACTCGGTGTAGCTCTGAGCGATGAAATGGGCTGGACTGCTCAAGGCATTGAGACCATAAAGATAAATGAAGCAGAAGGCGATTATGGTTTATCCCGTTTATCTGAACTGATAAAGGACTATACTATAGATAAAATCGTGCTCGGCTTTCCTAAGAACATGAACGGAACAGTCGGCCCGAGAGGCGAAGCCAGCCAAACATTTGCGAAAGTGCTTGAAACAACGTACAATGTTCCTGTTGTGCTGTGGGACGAGCGTCTTACCACAATGGCGGCTGAAAAAATGCTGATTGCAGCTGACGTCAGCAGGCAGAAACGAAAAAAAGTCATTGATAAAATGGCGGCTGTTATGATTTTACAAGGATATCTTGACAGCTTAAATTAAAGCCAGAGGTGAAGAAAATGGAACACGGCGAAAAAAATATTACAATTGTTGACGATCAAGGAAATGAACAGCTTTGTGAAGTGCTGTTTACATTTGAAAACGAAGAGTTTGGCAAGTCTTATGTCTTGTACTATCCAATCGAATCAAAAGATGACGAAGAAGTAGAAATTCTTGCTTCCAGCTTCACGCCAAACGAAGACGGTGAAAACGGTGAGCTATTCCCGATTGAAACTGACGAAGAATGGGATATGATCGAAGAAACACTAAACACATTCTTAGCGGACGAAGACGAAGAGTAAAACATCGCGCCAAACCAAAGCCGGAGCTATACTGCTCCGGCTTTTTTCTGCTTTATGGCAGGCCTCTTTTTGTAATAAATTGCCGAAATACAATGAATCATGTAGTATAAGAGCTGATGGGAGGAGACCTAATGTATATCAATCAGCAAAAAAAATCGTTTTTTAATAAAAAAAGAATCATACTGTCTTCCATTGTTGTGCTGTTTCTCATCATTGGCGGGGCATTTTTATATGGGAAATCATTGCTTGAACCTGTTGAAAAAGACAGTAAAACGACAGTTAATATTAACATTCCGAGCGGTTCGTCTGTTTCAGCCATCGCATCGATATTAAAGAAAAATGATGTCATAAAAAGCGAGAAGGCGTTTCAGTACTATGTGAAATATAAAGGTGCTTCCGGGTTTCAGGCCGGATTCTACCATCTGAATAAAGGTATGGATTTAGATGCCATTATTCAGAAGCTGACAAGCGGGGCTACAGGTTACGCTTTTCAAATCACAGTGACTGAGGGAGCACAGCTGACCCAAATCGCGGCTGCTATTGCTGATGAAACAAAATACTCTAAAAAACAAGTCATAGCGAAGCTGGACGATGAAACATTTATCAATCAGCTGAAGAAAGAATTCCCGGACACTGTGACAAATGATGTTTTCAATAAAAACATTAAGCACCCGCTTGAAGGGTACCTATTCCCGGCTACATACCCTTTTAACGATCCGGACACATCACTTGAAGACATTATCAAGGCAATGATTAATCAGACAAATTCTTATGTGGAAACATATAAATCAGAAATGAAGAAAAACAAAGTTTCTGTGCATAAGCTGCTGACAATGGCTTCTTTGATAGAAGAAGAAGCGACTGAAAAAGCCGACCGCCATAAAATTGCGAGCGTCTTTTATAACCGCCTGAAAAAGAAAATGCCGCTCCAAACAGATCCGACCGTCCTGTACGCGGCAGGCAAGCATAAAGATCGGGTTCTTTATAAGGATCTGGAAATCGATTCACCATACAATACGTATAAAAACACAGGGCTGACGCCAGGGCCGATTGCCAATGCCGGTATGTCGTCATGGGAAGCGGCGCTGCATCCGGATAAAACGGACTATCTGTATTTCTTGGCCAAATCAAATGGTGAGGTCGTATTTACAAAAACGCTAAAAGAGCATAATAAAGCAAAAGAAAAATACATTTCCTCAAAAAACGAGAAATAAAAGGAGAGCAAAAAGCTCTCCTTTTGTTCGCTTTCCGCAAGGTTTTATGATAAAATATATCGGGTTGTTTACCGATGTATCATGATGTATTCAGAGAGTGTCCTGCGCATAAGACTGGGGCACTCCTTTTTAGAACGGGAGGCTGTTTGTAGTGACTGACCGGTATGAACAAATAAATGACTATATAGAAGCATTATTAAAGCCTCGGCCGTATAACGTGAAGAAGCTTGAAGCATATGCAGAAGAACATCATGTCCCGATTATGGAAAAAGCGGGCATGGAGGTGCTGCTTCAAATTTTGTCTGTGAAACAGCCGAAAAAAATACTAGAAATCGGAACGGCCATTGGTTATTCAGCTATTCGGATGGCGCTGGAGCTGCCGTCTGCTGAAATATATACAATTGAACGCAATGAGAAGCGGCATGAAGAAGCGGTAAACAATATCAAGGAATTTCAGCTTGATGACCGGATTCATGTTTTTTACGGAGATGCGCTTGAATTAGCCGACGCCGTTCATGTAACCGCGCCTTACGATGTCATTTTTATTGACGCTGCAAAAGGTCAGTATCAAAACTTTTTTCATTTATATGAACCGATGCTTTCACCGGACGGGGTGATTATAACAGACAACGTGCTGTTTAAAGGTCTGGTGGCAGAGGATTACAGCAAAATAGAACCGAAGAGAAGGCGCAGGCTTGTAGCAAAAATTGATGAATATAATCATTGGCTGATGAATCATCCGGATTATCAAACTGCGATTATTCCTGTCGGGGACGGACTTGCGATTAGTAAAAAGAAGAGGTGAACGTCATGAAAAAACCAGAGCTCTTAGTGACGCCGACGAGTACAGCGGACATTTTGCCGCTCATACAGGCTGGGGCAACTGCGTTTTTAGTTGGGGAACAGAGATACGGCTTGAGATTAGCCGGAGAATTTTCTCGTGAAGATGTAACAAAAGCCGTAGAGATTGCTCACAAACAAGGGGCAAAAATATACGTTGCTGTAAATGCAATTTTCCATAACGATAAAGTGGGTGAGATTGGCGAATATCTGGCTTTCTTAGCAGAAGCCGGTGTCGATGCAGCGGTATTCGGCGATCCTGCCGTGCTGATGGCTGCCCGTGAATCTGCGCCTGATCTGAAGCTTCATTGGAGCACAGAAACGACAGGCACCAACTATTATACATGCAACTACTGGGGACGCAAGGGTGCGGCGCGTTCTGTGCTTGCCAGAGAATTAAACATGGACAGCATTGTTGAGATTAAAGAAAATGCTGAAGTCGAAATTGAAATCCAGGTGCATGGAATGACGTGCATGTTCCAATCGAAGCGTTCTTTGATTGGAAACTATTTTGAATATCAGGGCAAAGTCATGGACATTGAAAGAAAGAAAAAAGAATCAGGCATGTTTTTACACGATAAAGAACGCGATAATAAATATCCGATTTTCGAAGATGAAAACGGCACTCACATCATGAGCCCGAACGATGTGTGCATCATTGATGAGCTCGAGGAATTGATAGATGCCGGAATTGATTCTTTCAAAATCGATGGTGTTTTGAAAACGCCTGAATACCTAATAGAAGTCACCAAAATGTACAGAGAAGCAATTGATTTGTGCGTGGAAAACCGTGACGAATACGAAGCGAAAAAAGAAGACTGGATCGAACACATTGAAAGCATCCAGCCAGTAAACAGAAAAATTGATACCGGATTCTTCTTCAAGGAAACGGTTTATTAATCAAAAGGAGGTTAAGCTATGACTGCCGTAAATGATAAAATATCCACAATCGTTAATGGAAAGCGTGTGATTATGAAAAAGCCGGAGCTTCTCGCACCTGCGGGTAATCTTGAAAAGCTGAAAATCGCTGTTCATTACGGAGCGGACGCGGTCTTTATCGGGGGACAGGAATACGGGCTGCGCTCGAATGCCGATAACTTTACGATCGAAGAAATTGCAGAAGGCGTTGAATTCGCAAAGAAATATGGCGCGAAGATCTACGTAACAACGAATATTTTCGCCCATAATGAAAATATGGACGGGCTTGAAGACTATTTAAAAGCACTTGGAGACGCCAACGTTGCCGGTATCATTGTGGCAGATCCGCTTATTATCGAAACATGCCGCAGAGTGGCGCCGAATGTTGAGGTTCACTTGAGCACACAGCAGTCTCTTTCGAACTGGAAGGCTGTCCAATTCTGGAAGGAAGAAGGTCTCGACCGCGTCGTGCTGGCACGTGAAACTAGCGCTCTTGAAATCAGAGAAATGAAAGAAAAGGTAGATATCGAAATCGAATCCTTCATTCATGGCGCAATGTGTATTGCATATTCCGGCCGCTGCGTGCTGAGCAATCACATGACAGCGCGGGATTCCAATCGCGGAGGCTGCTGCCAGTCATGCCGCTGGGATTATGATCTCTACCAAACAGACGGTGCCAACGCCGTTGCTTTGTATGGTGAAGAAGATGCACCATTTGCGATGAGCCCGAAAGATTTGAAGCTGATTGAATCCATTCCAAAAATGATTGAAATGGGGATCGACAGCTTAAAGATTGAAGGTCGCATGAAATCCATTCACTATGTAGCAACTGTTGTCAGCGTATACCGCAAAGTAATCGATGCTTATTGCGCTGATCCAGAGAACTTTGTGATTCAAAAAGAATGGCTTGAAGAGCTTGATAAGTGCGCCAACAGGGACACTGCGACAGCTTTCTTTGAAGGAACGCCAGGCTATGAAGAGCAAATGTTCGGCGAACACGCCAAGAAAACGACATATGATTTTGTCGGCTTAGTGCTGAATTATGATGAAGATACACAAATGGTCACGCTTCAGCAGCGCAATTTCTTCAAAAAAGGCGACGAAGTGGAATTTTTCGGACCAGAAATCGAAAACTTTACACATACGATTGAAACCATTTGGGACGAAGACGGAAATGAGCTAGATGCTGCCCGCCATCCCCTGCAAATTGTCAAATTCAAACTAGACAAAAAGATTTATCCGAGCAACATGATGAGAAAGGGGAAGTAACAGCCCATGGGTAAGAATCCAGTAGTCATTGGAATCGCAGGAGGTTCCGGTTCAGGAAAAACGAGTGTCACACGGTCCATTTATGAACAGTTTAAAGGACACTCAATTTTAATGATCCAGCAGGACCTTTATTATAAAGACCAAAGCCATCTTCCGTTTGAAGAAAGGCTGAACACAAACTATGATCATCCGCTTGCGTTTGATAATGACTATTTAATCGAGCATATTCAGGATCTATTGAATTACCGCCCGATTGAAAAGCCGATTTATGACTATAAGCTTCACACACGTTCAGAAGAAACGGTTCACGTAGAGCCAAAGGATGTTATTATCCTTGAAGGCATTCTTGTTCTTGAAGACAAAAGGCTTCGTGATCTGATGGATATCAAGCTTTATGTTGATACGGACGCTGACTTGCGTATCATCAGACGGATTATGAGAGATATTAATGAGCGCGGACGCTCTATTGATTCTGTCATTGAACAATATGTGTCAGTGGTCCGTCCGATGCATAACCAATTCGTCGAGCCGACGAAACGATACGCTGATATTATTATCCCGGAAGGCGGTCAGAATCACGTCGCAATTGATCTGATGGTCACAAAGATTCAGACGATACTAGAGAAAAACCTTATATAATAGGCTTTTGGAGCAAATGGGCAAGGTCTGAGAAACGACCTTGCCCATTTTTTGCCCACGGTTTTTTTAAAAAATATCATTTGCAACTGCATTAAATTGAACGATTGCTTCAGTTTTTGTATCTTTCATGATGTGCGAATAAATGTCTAAGGTTGTTTTTGAAGAAGCATGTCCTAAACGTTTTTGAGCTTCTTTCAATTTAACTTCTGCGTCAATTAGAAGTGATGCATATGTGTGCCTCAGGTTATGAGGTGTGATCCGGGTAACGCCGGCTTTTTTTATATATGTGTCTAATTTGTAATTGAAATTGCGGGCTGGGATAGGGCGGCCAATTTTGTCTGTGAACACAAATCCCTCATCCTTATACTGATCGCGATTTTCCATTTTGATGTGATTCTGTATGTGTTTCAGTATTCTTAATTGGTTGATGACTTGAGGCGGCACAGGAACGTTTCGTATTGATGACGAAGTTTTGGGGCTGAGTAATTTATAATTGTCTCTCAGACCGCCTTGTTGGTACAAAGTATGGCGGACTCGTATGATAGATTCCTCAAAGTCTACCTTGTCCCATTTTAAAGCCACAGCTTCGCCGATTCTAAGCCCTGAATAAACGAGTAGAACAAACATAGCTAAATCTTGCGGTCGTCCTCTCCTTTTTACACATTGTAGGAATTTGGATATCTCTTCCTTCTCCCAGAATTTTATGTCTTTCAGATCCTGATCATCCGTGACTCGTTCAGAGTCTTTTGTACGAGGCAAACGAATCCCCACAAGTGGGTCAAGTTTGAAGTATGAATCTCTCATAGCATTTTTAGTCATCATCTTAAAAACTTGGTGTACGCCTGTTAATGTATTCTTTGCATAATTAGGTGCAATATCATTCAGAAATTTTTGATACATAGACGCATTGATGTTTTTCACTTTGATGCTTCCGATATGTTTTTTTATGATGACCATGCTGTCTTTTCGAGCCTTCCACGAGCTTTCTTTTACAGTGTGCTTGTAGGTGTCAAACCACAAGTCTAAATACTCCGAAATTGTAATGGAATCGTTTTTCTCATAAAATTGTTGGTCAATATTTAATTCAGCTTCTGCAGCTGCTATCATAGCTTCTTTCTTTGTTCGGAAGCCTTTTTTTGTTTTTTCTCGACGTTTCTTGGTAATAGGATCATTGTAAGTGATTCTATATTCCCAGTTATCCCCACGCTTCCTATAACTTGCCACAGCTATTCCCTCCAATTACTTTCTGAAATATAGACTCTAATACTATTATGCAATGTTACATAATGTTTTTGTAGGAAAAAATCCACAAAGTATGATACTAAGGCAATGAATCAAATAGTGATTGTTTCTATCAGTTTAGAACTAAAATAACATATAAAATATATCTTTTTAGTCAGAATTGTGGTATAATAAAGAAGAATCGGAAAATTATTTCTATTTGGATTTTTTGTTCTTTCTTTGACTCTTTCGTCATTAATCGACAATCTTTTTTTGTTCAGTATGTTAAATTAATTTTGAAATGGTGATTATGATGAGTGAAGGTATAGTTGATGTTAGAAATCATTTAAAGCGTATAATAGAGTCGTCGGATGAAAAACAGAAAGAGATTGCCGATAAAATTGGAATTAGTGCTGCCCACTTAAGCAAGTTTTTGAATGGGCAAGAAATTTCACTTTGGATGGTACTCGAGATAGTAAGTTATCTTGATAAGGATAACGAGGTCGAAATCATGCGGCAATGTTGCCTTGAAGCGACTAAGAAAAATATAAAAACTGCTTTTGAATATGCTCATTCTAAAAGTTTGGACTCAGTCACTTGTATGCTTCTAAACAAAACCTTGGAGGGAAATAACAGAGAATTAAAGGAATGGGCAATAGTCTATCAGTGGCAACTATGGTCAAAATATAATCGCGTTTATAGCGAAGTTGATTACCTCGAAATGTTAAAAAAGCTTCAACCCAATTCTCATGACTTAAAAACACTATTGCAAATTCTTGAGATGCTTTGTTTTTATTACAGTGAGAAGTATGACTTATCTCTGCACTACATAAAAAAAATTCACAATATGCTTCCTGAAATTAAAGACCCATTTATTAAAAAAGCATTTTTAAGCCGCACAGACGAAGCTCTCGCCAATATGTATCTTAAATTCGAAAACGAAATAGATAAATCCAGACGAGCTGCTGAAAAGCTTATTGAAAGAAATTTTAGTGTTAACTCTGTGACTAATGGTTATTTTATATTGGGTTTATCATATTTATTTGAATCATACGAGAAAACTTCAAACTTTCTCAAGAAAGGAATTCAATTAAACAACACGAAAGAAAGATATTTTGTAGCTAATGACTTAAGAGAACAATTAGCTATAGCAAACCTTTTCTGGAACAAATCCGTGCCGAAAGAATATGTAGTGACTGATTTTATTCAGTCCGTAGTCAATGAAGCTAATTTAAAATATTTCTATGATGACAAATATTATTCAGCTTTGGCATTTTATTTTGACGGAAGAAGAGAAAGAAGTCAGGAGAAGCTGCTTTTATCGCTACATGTTTTTTGCGAAAAGAAAGATTACTTTAGAGCAAATCTACCAAAAATGGAGTTGCTAAAATTGGGAGTTGATTATAATATATTAAAAAGGGAGGTGAAAATTAGTGAAAAAGACAATTATAGGAGTTTTGATTACTTTAGCAATAGCACTAGCATTTGTTTTTAGTACAAAAAACGAGGATGCTCCGGGTTCGAAAAGCAATATAGTTGTTCCATCAACTGGAACTAAACAACTGGCTGATCCTCCAGTGGGAATGAGTTATAAGTTATCCAAAGAAGCACCGAAGCCTAAAAAAGAAAAAGCTATATTTTATTAAAAAGACGCTGCCAAATACATAGGCAACGTCTTTCGTGTTTTTAAAGAGGATTTCCTATTTTGACAAAACGAGAAAATAGGAAATCCTTATGTACTCATTTATTTTTAGTGTGTATTCAATTATAATAAGAACAAACGTTCGTAAAAGGGGCTACTAACAATGAAAAAAGAAATTTCACTGGATGAATATTTGGAAAAATTAAAGCAGTTATTAGAGAAAGAGTCAGTCGGAGCGAGAGCCGCCCTTTGATTCTCTATATGCTTTCAATACTTCTAACATCACTTTTATTTCATCATCCGAAACTTCTTTACCACCAAGTGTTAAATTGTATTTTTCTCTCAGGTTTTCTATAGATAAGTCGCGTTCAAAAGTGAGTTCTAATTCTTCGTCAGTGAAATTGTCGAGGTTTTTTTCTTCGGTGAAAAAATAAGACTGATCAACATCGAAAAATTCAGCAAGCGAATTAATCATTTTCAATGATGGATTCGTAACACCACGTTCAATTTTTGATAGGTAACTGTGTGTCACTCCTAATTTATCAGCTAAGTCTCTTAAAGTTAACTTTTTGCTTTTCCTTAACTTTTTTAATTTTAAACCCGTATTGTTTGACAAATTTTCTCACCTTTTTCAAATCATATATTAAGATAACTCGATTTTTTTATTTAACTATATATTCAATGTGTACTTATTATAACATGTCATGGTGACATATAGTCTCAAAAAACAAATTTAGAGGGTTGCCAAAAAAATGAGAGAGTGTTATATTTGTTTTGGGTCTTATTTGTAACATTTTTTAGAGAGGATGTGATTTTTAGTGGTCATGAGAGAGCTGGGATCGAAAATACAAACTAAAAGAAAAGCTAATAATCTTACACAAACATGTTTAGCTGAAGAGCTAAAGCTTTCTCGCTCTTATATTAGTAAGATTGAAACCGGAAAAATATATCCGAGTCTAAAAACTTTGGATAGAATTTCTCAAGTGTTAAATGTTCCAGTGGAATATTTTTTTTAGACACTTTGTGTACTATTATGACACAAAAGCAGGAGGTAAGTATGAAAATAGAACTCGAACAATCTGATATCGAAAGAATTACAAACGACGTTATCGCAAATGTGAGTGCTGCTTTGATTCCTAAAATTCAAGAAATGATTTCGGTCTTATCCTCGCAAGATCAACTTCTGACTAAAAAAGAAGTTTACGAGGGAATCTTAAAATGTACAGCCAGAACAGCAGAAGAATTATATTTCAGTCAGCCTGATTTTCCGGTTTTTGAGTTACCAGGGCGATCCGGTTCAGGAAAAACACAACAGAGGTTTTCGCGGCGTGCAGTCGAGGCGTGGATTGCTCAAAAAAATTGCACCAGAGCGGAAAGGATTGGATGAAATGTTCTTAGTAAGTCATGTTTGGCAAAATAACAGGTTTCACTTGGTAATCAGTGAATCTGAGTCAACTCATCAAAAAGCTTTGAATAAACTTCTTTCGCAAGGCGGAAAGGTTATTCGAAGTGAAAGAGCTGACAATCTGTTGGGTACAGTCATTGTTAACGGAAAGAGATCGCCTTGGGCCTTGACTAAAACAGAAGCAATAGAGCAAGGAAGTGAAACAAATGTCTAAGTACCGTCAGATCTATGTGCAATTCTGGCAAGATCCGAAAGTATTAGAGGAATTAACACCTGAGGATAAATATTTTTATTTGTATCTTTTAACTAATCCGAACACCACTCAAATAGGAGTTTACCGGATTACCAAAAAACAGATTGCTTTTGATATTGGGTATTCAATTGAATCGATTAATAGTCTTATGGACCGGTTTCAAAACCATCATAAGTTAATCGAATATAACTCTGAAACTAGGGAAATTGCGATTATCAAGTGGGGGAAATACAACCTAAATAGAGCCGGAAAACCTATGATGGACTGCATTGAAAAAGAGTTGAGAGGGGTCGAGGATAGATCATTGCTAGAGCTGATTTTCCCTCATATTCCTAATGATGCTATTAAGGAATCTTTTTCACGATACGTAAACGACACGTATCACGATACGTTACCGACAAGTGGACAAGAAAAAGAAGAAGAAAAAGAAGAAGAAAAAGAAAAAGATATATTGTCGAGTAAACTCGACGACACATCTTCCAAAAATGATGTGATTCCTTACAAACTTATTATCGACCTTTTGAACAAAGTATCCGGTAAAAACTATCGTTCAGCTACACAGAAAACAAGAAGTCTTATTAAGGCAAGATGGAACGAGGGTTTTAGATTCAATGATTTTAAACATGTCATCCTTGTTAAAACTCAAGAATGGTTAAATGATCCGGAAATGAACAAATTCATTCGTCCAGAAACGCTATTCGGTACCAAGTTTGAAAATTACTTAAATCAAAAGGGAGGCCGTCAGTTTGATTCCAGCCCAGCAAACGAAACAAACCAATACACAGGCCTTTTCTAAAGCAGTTCCTAAAAGCCTGCAGCACTTGTTTCCGAAAAAGATCGGCGTTAGAGAGTGCGAGGGGTGCGGTAACGAGGTTCCGATTTACTTACAGAATGGCAAGAAGTACAGCCGGTGTTTAGCTTGTGACAATCTTGCGCTGGAAAAGGAAATGATTGAGTTTCAAGAGGAAACAGCAGCGGACGCATTCTTCTGGAATAACAGTCTGGTCCCTCCGGATATTCAGAAAGCCACATTCGGTAATTTCAACGTGAAAGGCTTATCAGACTCACAGATGGACGCCTTTCGAAAGCTGAAATGGTACGCTGAGAACTTTGAAAACTGGGGAGACTTTGATTCCTTGCTACTACAAGGGAATTACGGGATCGGAAAGAGTCACTTGTCTCACAGCGTTGCGCAGTATGTCAAAGAGCTGCGGAAAAAAGTGATCTTCGCCAATACAAAAATGCTGCTACGGAAAATCCGAAACTCATACGGGGATAAGACGGAAACAGAAAGCCTTATTCTCAAAAACATTGAAGAATGCCAGTTACTTGTGATTGATGACTTGGGCGCAGAGTACGTCAAAAAGGACAAAGACGGTGAGGAATCATGGGCCACGGACTTGATCCTGACAATTATTGAGTCTCGGCAGGACAAGCCCAATATCATTACCACCAATTACAACGTCGAAAATCTCCAAAAGAAATACGGTATTCACGGCGGCCGCATCATATCTCGAATGATGAAAGGGACAAAGGTTGTCAAGTTTACCGGAGAGGATAAACGTATCCCTAAAGGAGGTGGAAACAGTGCATGGAACTAAGGCTCAGCTGATTATGCCCGGCGTTTGGGAGCTTAAGCCAGAACGGAAGCTTACTGACGCTGAACGCAAAAAAGAGATTAATAAACTTATTGCTCTCATTGATCAGAAAATTGCTGACTATCAAAACTTTAGGAGGAATGCAGTTTGAAACACGGTAAACGCCCAACACGCGCGCAAAAGGACATTATCAAGCAAAACGGTTTAAATCCAAACAACTGGTTGGTTTCTAAAAACCTGCAGCATGAACAGAGATTGATCATTGTTCATCGGTATACCGGGACGGTAAGGAAGTGTTTGGCATGAGCGTTGCGGTTCTTGCTGATCGGTTAGAAATCGCTTTGACTGATCTTAATTTTGAATGGTCATTGGTGCAAATGCGTCAGGTTGTTGATTACTGGTATGACGGCAAATCCATTTATGACATGGCCGAGCTGCTGAATAGAAAGCCGGATGAAATCATTTTGCTCATTGTTGACTTTGCAAGAGGCCGCGTGCTTCCGCCACGTCCTTATGGGTTAAATGCGAATAAGCGAATTTCAATCAAGAGAACGCATCTGAAAGGCAAAAAAGATAATCTGCGGCGGTTCGTGCAGGATAGTCCGGTGTATATACCATTCATCGAAAAAAACTTTGTCTGGAATGATTCGGAGATCAAGCGGTTTCGTGAAATGTGGGAAGCCAATGAGTCTATTATCTGTATTTCAGAGGAGCTTGATAGAGACATAGACGAGGTTCTATTCCTTGTTATGGATCAAGCCAGCAGGGACTTCATTCAGCCACGAAGGAACGGACTTCTCGGAAAGGATGCGACGGAACATGATCTTATCAGGCAGCGCCTTCCCTTTTGAGAAAGCAACCATTCACCAACTTATGGTCATTGTGCGGTATGAAGAATGTCCGCCTGACTATAAAAATGCTGCGATGCAATTATTGATCAAGAAGGGAGCGGGGACCGTTGGAATGGACAGAACGTCAGCACTTGATTGAGTGGCTCACTATCTTGGGCGGATACGGAAAAGCATTTCTGGAACGCCAGTCAGACGATGAAATTGAGACACTTTACAACCTGCGCATCAAACAATTGAACGAAGAGTAAGGAGGCGAGGACATGACAGAAAATAAAAACTTACGTCAGCATGGAGAAGTCATTACATGGGTTATGACAGAGGAAGAACGTTTGGAGTATATAAAAAAACATCCAATCATTCCAACAGAAGAACCACAGACAAAGCTGCAAGTTTTCCCAATGAACGATTGGATGTGATGACAGTCATTAGTAGACGTCACCCGTATGGAAAATAGAAACTCGACACTTCTATTATACCATACGGGGGCGTTTACAGTGAACTGTCCAAAACATATAGAAAATCTGGAACAGGTACTTAATCAAATTGAAGATGATAAAAATTACGTCATTGTGATTGACGGAAACAATAGATCATTCAAGTTAACGGAAATGCCGGAGCACGGTAAAACAATCGTGCAAACGTCAAAAGGCAATCTTTCAAGAATTGATTTTGAAATCGGATATAAAATGTGACGCAGAGGGGCCGGTCCTCTCTGCGATATGGGAGGAACGGACATGAACCAATATAAATTCACTTTATTATCGGGCGTTATGTTTCGTAAGGATATTTCAGGGGTTTGTTATACCGAGCTGGGTTCTAACAGCCTACCACTCGGCAAGGATCAGGCGGTAAACCTTCTTGCTGATGAAGTTATTGGGCTAAAGGAAATCATCGAGGAAAACAAACGTCAGCAGGAGGTAACGGTTCATCAGTTCCGACAGACTCGGGAAGAGCTTCAGCGGCTACAGTCTGAGAACGGGCGGTATAAAGAAGCATTAAAATTTTACGCGGAAGAAACAACATATACAAAAGAATTTGAAGACTGTCCACCTGCTATTGATATGGATTGGGGAGATACCGCAAAAAAAGCATTAGTAGGTGATGCAAAATGATTCCTTTACAAGTTGAGCTGCAGCGGGCAGTCAAATCCACGAAGGACGAAGCGATGACCATTTACGAGGCGGCCGAACACTTAAAGGTTAATGTCGAGGAAGTGCCTTTGATCGTTGCTCAGGCTGATGATCTAAGAATGATCGGCAATGACGCAATTATTGCAAAAAGGGACAAAACAAATGGCTGGCTCATTGGGGCGATGGTTGTGGTTTTATTCTTTGCAATCGCAGTCGGCTGGGAATAGGGGGATGACAGCGTGATTAAGCAGCATTATGACGATGGCAAAAAGCATATACACGTTCTTTCATACGGAGGGGGCACACAATCAACGGCCCTTCTCCTTATGGCTCTGAAAGGTGAAATAAATGGAGTTATTCCTGACTATATCATTTTCTCTGATACTGGCTGGGAGCCTCAACACGTTTATAACTGGGTCAATAAAGTAAACGAGCACATCAAAGCAACATATGGACGGGAAATCATCTTCACAGATAACGGGAATATTCGTGATGACATTGTACAAGGCGCTGAGACAGGTGATCGGTTTGCCAGTATTCCATTCTTTACTCGAGATTCAAAAGGTGAAATAGGCATCGCTCGCCGGCAGTGTACAAACGAATACAAAATATTGCCGGTTAACCGGAAAATCCGTTCATTGCTCGGGTACAAGCCGAGGCAGCGCATTAAAGAAGTTGTTCACCTATGGAAAGGCATCAGTACCGATGAAATTCAGCGGGTTAAGCCGAGCCGGGAAAGCTGGCAAGTAGCCGAGCATCCTTTGGTTGATGTGGCTTTCATAGATCGGTCACGCTGCATTACATACGTTGAGCGTGAGGGACTTGGAACGCCGGCGAAGTCCAGTTGCATCGGCTGCCCTTTTCATGATTATAACGCATGGCGTGACATGAAGATGAAGGACCCAGAGTCATGGAATGACGCAGTGGAAATAGATCGGCTTATTCGGAAGCTGCCACGATTCAAAAATAACGCCTTCTTGCATAAGTCCGGGAAGCCGTTAGAGGAAGTTAATTTCAATGAGGATCAGCTCGACATTGATCACTTTCTGAATGAGTGTGAAGGGATGTGCGGCGTGTGACAGTTAAACAAGATTACAAGCCTGTTCTCCAGCAAGTAATTGAAGTATTTGAACAGAAGTACGGTGACAATGGCAGGAACTATCTTATGTTTCTGCTGCAAGACAATTTAATGAAAACCGTCGGCGGGCGGAAATAAGGGAGCGTAAACATATGAATCTACAAAAAATGTTCGAAATGCAAAAGGTGCTTGATGAACGGATCATTAAAGAGAAGGGGCTGGAAGGTCAGGACTTGCTGCCAAACCTCATTCTTGCTTTACAGGTGGAGCTGGCCGAGTGTGCGAATGAATGGCGCGGCTTTAAGCATTGGAGTAATAATCAAAAGCCAAGAACAAATTTATCAACAACTGTTGGTGCGACTCCTGAAAATGCAGCCTTTTTCCGATGTGAAAATGACAATTGCGGTGAAATTTTAAGCAAAGAAGATTTTAAAAACTTATTTGAGCCTGATTATGAAGAGTGTCCTATTTGTAGAGTAGGTTATGTAAATGCTTTTCGTGATAAAAATCCACTACTTGAAGAATACGTGGACTGTCTGCATTTTATCTTGAGCATTGGGAACCGGCTTGGCTACAACAATGAATCCGTTGACGAGTTGAAACGAACTACCACAAAAGGAACTGGTGTACATGCCTTTATGGATGTATTCAATGCAATTGTATATCTAAATGATGAAGTGATATGCACAACAATAGATAACGAATTAGCCCATTATAATTATGAAAATCTATTTTCTTTATTTAACTCATTGGGGGAAACACTCGGATTCACGCCTGAACAGATCGAATCCGCATACATGGACAAAAACGCCGTCAATCATCAGCGGCAGCAGGAGGGGTATTGATGAACCCCACAGACAACCCGATCATTTCAGCCGTTATCAGCAAACTAAAAGCACAACAGGAAAAGGGGCTTGCCAAGTACGGCCAGCCCGTCCACATTAATGCTTACGACCTGCGCGGCTGGTTGCAACATGCACTTGAAGAAACTCTTGATCATGCAGTCTATCTGGAAGCAGCTATCCAATCACTGGACGACAATCAAAATATCAAACAAATTATCAAAGGATTCAATGAAATGGAGGCTGCACGTGAAAACATCCAACGCTTATATTCTTCTCGACATTATAGCGGGTGGGATCATGCAATGTCACATTTTAAAGAGATTCTTGTATCGGCTCAATTATTGAAGGAGGATGCACAATGAACACATCATACAGAGTTTGGGACGGCGAGAAGATGCATTATTGGGATGATGAGGGATTGAGTCTCGTTATTACAGTCGGGGGATGGAGCTTGTACCGCCATACCAGCTTATCACTTCATCCAATTCGGCTTGCGGATAGCACACAAAAAAATGCGGTCCTCATGTGGGGCACAGGGTTGAAGGATAAGAACGGTCGGGAGATTTACAATTATGCTTTGGCTGATTTTCTTGGTAGAAAATACACCGTCTGTTACTTCGAGGGTTACTATGCTTTAACACTAGATTCAAGCAATATCGATTGCATCCCGTTACATAACGGAATAAAAATAGAAGTCGTTGGCGATATTTTTCAAAACCCTGAGTTATTGGAGGGCGCGGAGTGACAAAAGAAGAATTGCACAGCTACTATTGCGAGGATTGTGAAGAATGGACATATATCGAAGTGCTTAAATACCCCAATGGTGTTCATTGTGCACACTGTGGAACGGAGGGTATTGCAATAAGCTCTGATGATTTCAAAAAATTGAAATGGGCATCAGAACAAAATTAAATAAGTCCAAGATGGAGACGCCTGCGGACACTAATCACTGTACAGAATATCTGTGCTCTGGTTGGTGTCCGTTTTTTATTTGAACGGAGGGACGGCATGAAGAAAAGGAAGAAAAAGCCCAATAAAAACACACAGGAGCGTTCTGAACGGTTTTGGCGGCAAATGATGGGTCAAGATAGGCAAACATTGAAAAGAGGCAAAGGCGGGGCTTTAAGACGCAAATAAACGGGAGGGTAAAAATATGAATCAATTAACATTAAATATTCCTCAGATTGACGAAGAAGCGACTAAATTAAAAGCAGAGAAGCTGCTTGATCAATACCGGTTATATCTCTTACAGGTGCCAGATGATTTTTTGCCAAAGGTTACACCAACTTATAGCATTGTTCCGCCGAGCATTACGAATGAATTTCATTCATCGACGGAAGATGCAGCATTAAAGCGTCTTGATTGGGAGATTCAGCGTGACAAATTCTTAAAAAGGATTCAAAGGGCTGTTAACCGGCTTTCTCAAAGAGAACGGCAGATCATCGTCATGCTCTATATGCAGCCGGAAGAAATGTATGATTATGAAGTGTATGCAGAAATGGACCTGAGCCAGCGCAGCTATTATCGTGTTAAGGCGAAGGCTCTCTACCGGCTGGCGTTTGCTCTAAGAGAAGAAGTCTACAAGAAAGGGGCGGCTTCTTAATGAATTTCGTTCAGCCTATACGTGATCCGGAATGTATCTTTTATATCAAGAGGTTTTTGAAAGAGCAAAACATGAGGAATTACATGCTATTCGTCACCGGTATCAATTCAGGGCTCCGCATATCAGATATTCTGCAGCTGAGAGTGAGAGACGCTAAACGGCCATACTTCAATCTCATAGAGAAGAAAACGAAAAAGAAAAAGAGAATCGATATGACGCCGGCTCTTCAAAAAGAGTTTAAGGCCTATGTCGAAGGGAAAGAGGATCATGAATTTCTCTTTAAAAGCCGTGAAGGGATTAACAAGCCAATATCCCGGTCGATGGCATACAAGATCCTCAGGGCGGCTGCTGAGTATGTGGGGTTAGATGACATTGGCACTCATACATTGAGGAAAACATTTGGCTATCACTTTTACAAACAAACAAAGGACGTTGCCATGCTGCAAGAGATATTTAATCACTCGGACCAACGGACAACCCTGCGGTATATTGGGATCAATCAAGACGCCATGAACAACGCTATGAAGAAATTTAAAATATAACCAGGCTCATCCAAAACAACAAGGATGGGCCTTTTTCTTTGCATTTTTCGTCAATTCCTCAAAAATAACAGGTGTGTAATTCATTTTAGGGATATTGGTTAAAAACAGAGAGGACAAGGGGTTGGCTCAGTTCGACGAGTTGCACAGTATAAAACATATGGGTAATCCGTGGATTGTGGGGATAAGTATAAAAGTTACTGATAATTAATTCGTGATTGTGAGAAAGGCAGCTGATATGATTAGTATAAAATGACAGAAGGAGGAAGTTTCTTGAGCAGAGAATTTGATTTTTGTAAGTGTGAAAATAGTTCAGGATCACATACACAGATAGAAGATGAGTGGGGGTATTGGTTTTGCTGCAATGATTGTAATAAAAAAATAGAAGATGATTTTCATTATTTTGATGAACCAGATATTTATTAGTCTTTAAGGGAGGTGAGCGGGATGAGTAGAGGTTCTGGATCAAAGAAAGAACAAAAAGGCATGGTTTAATCGTTTTTAATTTACATATCAGGTGGTGAATATTATGAGTAGAGGTGCAACAGCTTCACGTTTAGAACAAAAGGGCATGTATTAAAAACTGAACAATCTAAAAGTAGAGAAGGAGTATCATAACCTATGAGTATTCAATTAAAGATAAGTGATATGATAATTACCCCTTACGCTCACCGGTTGGATGATGACGAATGGGGTATAGCGGTTACATTTGCTACAGAGCTGAGTTTTGATGAATATGAGGAGATTTTAAAAATCAGAACATTACTTTGGGAAAGCAAAGGATATTACCCAATAACACTTTTAACAGATTCAAAGAATTATGATTTGAATATTAGGTTTGGCAGAACGTTCTATTCTAAACATGATGGTTATATTAAATTGTTAACCACTTTGGTAGATGAATCTGTAGATAAGGTTGATGAACAAAGGAATTATATTGATCTCCAACACAGGGATCAGGTAAGAATGATGGAAATGTTATTCGAACAAGAAAATACAATCAATAGTTTATTGAGTATTCTTAATGAAAAGAAACTCTTAACTAATGATGAGGTAAGTCAATTGAAGAATAATAAAAGCAGGTTTGAGCAATTTGTAGAGTTTTACGAAGAAAAAAATGTAGACGAAAATGTAAGTGACTTGATACAAGACTAATTTTTTGGCAGAAAGATGGCAGGATAACGGCAAACTATTTTGTTTTATGTGATGTATCATGGTAATAGGCAATAAATCGACAGGCGCTTTCCCAATCGGGAGGGCGCTTTTTATTTTGTGAAAAGGGAGCGGCATTTCATGGATTTGAATCTATCATATATGAGCATTTCTGATTTATTGGAAAAGGCAGCAGAGAGCAATGAAATTATTTATACAAGATCAAACCAAAGGCTTCTCGGCAAAACAAGTGCATTGATCCAGTTTGCGAGAAAAAACAATTCTCCTGTTCTTATGCATGATCCGAGAATCGCAAAAGATTATCAAGAATTACATCCAGATTTAACATTCATCAGTTATGAAAATGAGATAGCGTTAGATGGACTAACAAACGTTGTTTGTGATGAAGGCGTGCCTTTATCTGTTGTTGAGAGATTGCATGGACTCGGTCAATTGTTAACAGGATTTGTGCGGAAACCATTCCCGGAAGAAAAGTCTTTTTCTCCTGTTGCTGTTATCAACGATGCCATTGCCCATATCAGTAGTAAATACGGGGCAGATCTTGCTATTCCAGAAAAGGATTTCAGCAGCCTAACAGTCCAACAAATTAAAGAACTGCCTTTGCTACAAATTGAACTTGATGACATTGATTCGGCACCTCGTATTTTTCACAAAGGGAAACAGATTGATTCGATTATAAACGCAAATTTTTCTTTTCTAACAAATGATGATTCGACAATCAATCCAACCCATATAGACATTGAATACTTTGATAAAGAATGCAAGTTCGGAACAAAGGCAATTGTCTATAACAGACACTTCAAACGTCAGGAGGATGAATAGATTGAAAATTTTAGTTGTTAAAACGGATGTACCTCTCGATAGAGGAGCAAAAGAAAAAATACGCAGGGAAATTGAAGGGGCAATTAAAACAGGCATTGTGATTGTTGATGCAGGATTGGACCTAGCAACGATTGAAGTTGAAGACTTCACCATTGTTAATGAGCCACCTGCTGAAGAGAAGTCCCTTTCATCTGAGAGCTGTTTCTCTTGCCAATGAAAAGATGTAACGCGCCAGCCTGCCGCAACTATGTCGACTGGACACAACGCTATTGTGAGAAGCACGAGGGCTATGCTGACAAGCAGTACAACAAAGATGTTAGGTACAACAGGGAGAACAATGAGCTCTATTCTTATTACCATTCGAGAGAGTGGAAGCTTCTTCGAGAACAGAAGCTTAGAGAAAGTAACTATCATTGTGCCGTCTGTGCCTCACAGGGACGTTTAAATAAGTCTCATAGGTTAGTAGTCCATCATAAGTTTAAAGAGCTTAGAGACGTTTTAAACGATGATCAGGCACGTACTGATTTAAATAATCTTGAGGTGCTTTGTCAGTATCATCATAACCAAGTCACGTTTGGGAAAGGAGAAGGTAATGCAGACAATATTTGAGCATCCGTATCTAACATCGTGGTTTATTTTCTGGTTTGCATGCTGTTTTCACTCATTAACAACAATAAATATCAAAAAAGACGACTGAGGTCCCCCCGAACTTTAACCGGGTACCAAAAAATTTTTCTTAGGCATCGGCGCCCCGTTAACTTTGTATAAAATGTTGAAATGAAATTTTGATTTTTACTTATTTGGCCTTGTTTTTGATCTTTCATTTGGGTGGTCAAATCCTTGGCAGGTATGGGACGATCTTCATTTTCTTAATTTGCCGAATTCGCTCAAATTTATAGTTCGCATTTTGGACGAAAGGTGGTGGTTTTGATTGGCGAGACGAAAGCAATTGACAGAAACGTTAAAAGGACAAATTACTAATGAAGAGCGGGAAGAGCGTCTGCAGCAGGAAGAAAAATTAAAAGATTTTTCGCCTCTGCAAGAAAACCCACCATACTGGCTGTCCACGATGGCTAAAAATGAGTGGAGGCGAATCTACCCGCATATTATTAAAATGCCAATCTCTGAACTGGATTCGACGTTACTAGCCATTTATTGCAACAGCTACGCTCAATATAGAATGGCTCTCAAAGACATAATGACAGACGGGCAAACTATTATTGAAATTAATAGTAAAGGGTTTGAGGTAAAAAAGAAAAACCCGTCCGTCGATATCATGAACAGCATGTCAAAGGAAATTCGCGGGATTGCGGGTCAGCTCGGTTTATCTCTGGATTCACGTCTGCGAATTGTAGGGCTTGACGGCGATGACGATGAGGAGGACCTCTTAGGTGCCATGATGAATGATGACGACTGAGAGAATTGATCCAGGCACGCTTTATGCAAAAAAGGTAGTAAACGGAGAGATAACGGCGTGTAAGAAAGTAAAAAAAGCCTGTCAGCGTCATCTTAGAGATTTAGAAAGGGCGGCTGACCCGTCTTTTGAGTATGAGTACAGACCTGAAAAGGCAAAAAAGGTCATCAAATTTCTTGAAATACTGCCGGACATATCAACGGGGAAGCCCACGAAACTGGCCCTATTTCAAAAATTCATCGTATACATGCTTTACGCTTGGAGAAATAAGGAGACAGGATTTCGCCGTTTCACAAAAGCCTATATAAGCATGGCAAGGAAGGGCGGAAAATCCGTCCTTGTAGCAGGTCTTGCGTTGTACGAATTGATTTACGGAGAATCCCCTAAGTTTGACAGGCAAATTTATGCGACAGCTAACTCAAGAGGCCAAGCAAAAACTGTTTTTAAAATGATCTCCATGCAATTGAAAAAGATAAGAAGCCAGTCAAAGGCAATTAGAAAATGGACAAAGATCATACAAAATGAAATCCGGTACCTGAAAGATGACTGCGTCATTATGCCTTTATCAAGGGATACTGATAACCTGGACAGTTTGAACGTTCTGATTGGAATTCTCGACGAGTACCACACAGCGTCCAACACAAAAATGATGGAAGTCCTGGAGTCTTCACAAGGGCAGCAGGACCAGGGGCTTATCTTAATCATTAGTACAGCCGGCTTTAAGCTGAACGGCCCCATGTATTCGCAGGAGTACCCTTATGTTGACGATATTTTAAGTGGCCGTAAGGAAAATGAAAACTATTTTGCAATTGTCTATGAACAAGATGACGAAGAAGAAATTTACGACGAAAGCACTTGGATAAAAAGCAATCCTTTACTTGAGGTCGAGGGCCTTCAAAAGAAACTTCTGACCAATCTGCGCAAAAAACTAAAAGAGGCTCTTGATAAAGATGATTTAAACGGCACACTCGTAAAAAACTTTAATATATGGCAGTCTGCTTCCTCTGAAAGTTTTATCAACGGGAACGATTGGAAAAAGCGCGGTGTAGATGAGGTCCCAGACATTACAGGAAAGCCGGTCTACATAGGGGTTGACTTATCACGAACAGATGATTTATCTGCTCTCAGTTTCATTTATCCGTTAGAGGATGAAAATGAGACGTTTTATGTGGACAGTCACTCGTTTGTTGGAACAAAAGGCGGACTAGATAATAAAATTGAGCGGGACAAACTGGATTATCGCACTCTTGCGAAAGCCGGATACTGTACAATTACGGACAAAAAGTCTGGAATCATTAATCTGCAGCAGGTTGTGGATTATATGATCAATCATATTAAAGAATTTGATTTACAAGTAAAGGGAATCTTCTTTGACCCTTACAATATCTCTTTATTCTTAAATGAAATTGAGAAATATGGCTATGAAGATGTGCTGATTGAAGTTCGTCAAGGTCCTCGCACATTATCTGAACCAACAAAAGATTTTCGTTTGAATGTATTCGACGGAAAAATCATACACAGCAAGAACCCATTACTTGATACGGCGATGCACAATGCAATGCTGAAAAAAGTGAATGATACGATTCAAATTGACAAAGCGCTATACAGGGAAAAGATTGACCCTGCAGCGGCAATGATGAACGCACACACGGGCGCTATGTACCATTACAAACAAGAGGAATTTGATTGGAACTCTTATTACGAAAGCGAAGAATTTACTCTTTAGGGAAGGAGGGGGCGCCATGAAAATCGGAAAAATAAATACCTTTTTGTTGGGAGTATGTCAGTTTATTAAGTTGAACTTGCATACTCTTTTATTTTTGGCAGGCTTGTTTGTTATCGACTATGGAGTTTTCTTTCTCCATCCAGTAGCCGGCTTTATTGTGGCAGGTCTTTTTCTCGTTCTTATTGCCTTCTTACTGAATCCAAAAGAAGAGGAAGGGAGGTGATTAAGTGGCATTCTTTCGATCGTTAGATAAGCAGAGCCCAGGAGCACGAGAGTTCAATGAAATTATTGTTGGTTTGGACGGCCTGTCTTACACGTCTGTAAGTGCAATAAAAAACAGCGATGTGTTCACTGCGATTCTTACACTATCTTCTGATATTGCGGCGTCTCCAATTATGGTTTCTCATAATGGTGTAGAAGAAAAGAACTCTGATCTATTCAGGCTGCTGAATGAGAAACCCAATGATTATTATTCGGGGTACTTTTTCAAATTCATTCTTGTGGCTAACGCACTAATGAATGGACAATCATACGCCGAAATCATCCGGGACAAAGAAGGAACGCCCTTGGAGCTTATCCATATGCGGAACAGTGAAGTCTATGCCGAGCAGCTGCAGGACCGGAATGAAATACTGTACCGGTATTATCCGTCTGGCGGCAAAGAAAGAGTTTTGAAGCCTGAAAATGTACTGCACATTAAATTTTTCAGCCTGGACGGTATAACGGGGATGAGCCCTCTTTCCAGTCTAAAGCATGAGATTGAAAGCCAAGAGGCTGGAAAACGGCTTGTTACGGATTTTTTTAGAAGAGGCGTCAATTTAAGCGGTATTGTCAACATGAAAAAAGGTCATTTGTCTCCTCAAGCAAAGGACAAGATTCGTGATGAATTTGAAAAAGCAAACTCAGGGATAAAAAATCAGCAGCGCGTGGTTGTGCTCGACGAAAATATGGAGTTCAGCCAGTTAGAAATTAATACGAAAGTGCTTGAGGTTGTTAATAATTACACGCATTCAACAAAGCAGATCGCCAAAGTGTTTGGCCTGCCCGCCCATAAGCTGGGTATTGAACAAGTCAATACATCGCTGGAACAAGCTAACCTGGACTATCTGACAAATACATTATCAAACTATTTCACGGCCATTGCCTCAGAACTGAATTTCAAAATGCTGCCGTATCCTTTAAACCTACAACTGAAATTTCAATTCGACACACGGCGATTTAGAGAAACAGATGCGAAAACAAAGCGTGAGAACGTTATTGCCTTGCTGCAAAACGGTATTTTCTCTCTCAATAATGCCCTGGCTGAGTATGGTTACGAGCCAATACCAAATGGGGACAACCGTTACATGAGTTTAAACTATGTGAACATTGATTTGATGGACGAGATTCAGAAAGCAAAAGCAAAGAGCCTGCCGATCTCGTCAGCAGGTGAAGGAGGTGAGGGGAATGTCTAAGGAAGTAGAGATTAGAACATCGCAGGAAGGGACCTTAAAAGCTCATTCAGACGATGACGGCCCAAAAGTAATTAGCGGTTATGCTTTAAAGTTCGGCACCCGCAGCCACAATTTGGGTGGTTTTATTGAAATGATTGATAAAAGGGCTCTGGATCAGACAGACATGAGCGATGTGCGGGCTTTAATTGACCATGACCCGTCCAAGATTCTTGGCCGTACGTCTGCCGGCACGCTTAAGCTTGAAGTTGATGACATTGGCTTAAGGTTTGATGTTACTTTGCCGAATACACAGTACGCATCGGATTTATACGAAAATCTGCGGGTTGGCAATATCTCGAATTGTTCTTTCGGCTTCATGCTGGGGAAGGATGGAGATAGTTTTACTCGTGACCAGGAAACCGGCCTGCCGTTGCGGAGCTTGAGAAACATTTCAAAGCTTACAGATGTGTCAGTCGTTACTTATCCGGCTTATGAAGACACTGACGTGACAATTGCAAAACGGAATTTGCAGCAGTACGAGGAAAGAAACCGGAATCCGGAAAAAGAAAAGCTGCTGCTGCAGCTGGATTTATTAAAAATGGGATTGTAAAGCACTCGAAAACCGGGTGCTTATTTTATTTGAAAAGGAGCAAACACATGTTATCTGAAAAAATTAAGGAACTAAGATCACAGATTACTCAAAAACAAACAGCCATTAATACAAAAATCACAGAAGCCCATAAACGAGCAGAAGAAGACAAGCTGGACGAAGCTACAGCTCTGAAAGGTGAAATCACTTCCATGAAAGAAGAGCTTGACGGCCTGCAGAAAAAGCTTGCGGAGTATGAAGAGTTAGCCGGGCTTAAGCCGGAGAACCCTGCACCAGCTGGGGGTAAAGAAGAAGACGACGAGGAGAAAAGATCAATGCATGGCGGAGGCTTCCGTACAATCATCAAGCCAGGTAAGACAGAAGAGGTAAGAGCTTTTGAAGAGTTTTTGCGATCAAAAGGGGAAAAACGCGACGGGTTGAAATCTGATGGCGCAGAAGTGCTGATTCCTATTGATGTAATCACTAAGCCACAACAGGAACCGGAAGACGTTGTTGACCTTGGTACTATGGTAAATAACGTTTCTGTTACAACTTCATCTGGTACTTATCCAGTTCTGGAGAACGCTAGCACTCAACTCAACTCTGTAGAAGAATTAGAGAAAAACCCAGAGTTAGCGAAACCAAAGTTTAAGAAAGTGGAGTGGAAGGTTGTAACTTACCGCGGTCAATTGCCAATTTCTCAGGAGGCTATTGACGATTCGGGTGTTGACTTAACAGCTCTTGTAGCAAATTATTTGCAACAAATTGAACGGAATACACGTAATTCACGAATTGCTGCAGTTCTGCGCACATTTACAACGATGACAGTCTCAGGAACTGACGAACTTAAGAAAATTCTCAATGTGTATTTAAAACAGGCCTATAAACGTGATATTGTCGCAACTTCTTCAGCGTTCCAATTCTTAGATACGTTGAAAGATAAAAACGGTCAGTACATTTTACAGCAAAATATTTCATCCCCATCCGGAAAAGTATTGTTTGGTATACCAAACACAGTTGTAGATGATCTTGTTTTAGGTGAAAAAGACGGCGATGCGGTTATGTTTATCGGGGATTTAAAAAGGGCTGTTCTTTTTGCGAATCGATTAAAAGCTACAGCGAAATGGGTGGAAAATGATCTTTATGGACAGGTCCTTTCCCTGGCGATTCGTTTCGATGTGAAGAAAGCTGATGACAAAGCCGGCTATTTTGTCACTATCAATCAACCGACAACTAGCACAGAAGACCAGTCAGCAGTAGACGTGGGGCAATAAAAAAATAATTAGGAAGGATGATTGAAAATGGCGGAAGAATTTCTAAATAAAAGTGGAAGTGTATGGACAGCATCGGAAAAAGACACGGACGGAAAGCCGATAACACGGGTTTACCTTGGCGGAAACAGTGAAGAAAATCCTTTGTTTATCAAGGGGATGCAGGGAGAACAAGGTCCAGCAGGTCCGCAGGGCCCTAAAGGCGATCCTGGCGAACAGGGACCGAAAGGAGACACGGGCCCACAAGGTCCTCAAGGAAAGACCGGTGCCCAGGGTCCGCAGGGTGAAGCTGGCCCACAAGGTCCTAAAGGAGAGAAGGGCGATCCTGGTAAAGATGGCTTTGGGACGGAAGAGCAATACAATGAACTTGTTAAACGTATTGAAGCCTTAGAACAAGCAGCACAAGCAAAATAATGACGTAATGGGACGCATACTGGCGTCCCTTTTTGTTTGTAAAGGAGTGACGGAATGACTCTGGAAGAATTAAAGCTTGCGATGAGGATAGATCACAACTTTGATGATGGGTTCATCGAGCAGCTGAAAGATACTGCGGAAGATTATATAAAAGATGCCGTAACGCTTTCGCCAAACAGGGATGCTTTCTTTCAAAACAACCCTAAATTTGATACAGCTGTCATGTTCCTGGTCGGCGCCTGGTATGAACAGCGCGTGTCTTCAATGGACAAAGCGTTGCAAGAAATACCTTTCGGCGTAACAAACTTTATTCAGCAATTCAGAGGGGCGTATACAGATGGAATTTAGCCGGCTCAATACACGCATCACTTTTGTTACACGAAAGAACGAGAAGGACCCGGAAACCAGGGAGAATATTGAGGTAAATGAGCCGTTATTTTCTTGCTGGGCCGAGATAAGAGAACAGAAGTTAAGGGAAAAGCTCACGACTGCTGGTACCTTCTTAGAAAACAGCGTCACGTTCATTATTCGCTATCAGCAAGTTAAGAAGGCGACTAATAACATGCATGTTCTTCATGATGATGAGCTTTACGAAATAAAAGACATTCTCCCGAACTCTCAGGATAAAAACCTGATCAATGTTTTTGCGGAGAAGGTGAGCTGATGGCGCGGCAAGATGACGGTATCGGCGGAATAGAAAAAGAGCTTGATAAGCTTGCAAGAAAAAATACCAGGGCAGCCAAAGCAGCCGTCCAGGCAGGCGCACAGGTTTTTGCTGAGGCGCTGGAACGTAATACGCCCCGAGGCAGAGAAAGCGACCACGATCCCCACAAAGTACACATGAAAGATAATGTGGTGTACTCAAAGGCCAAGGAAGACGGGGAGATATATGCAAGTGTGGGTTATGGGAAAGAAACAGCCTCCCGCCTGCACTTCTCTAACTTTGGAACGATCAAGCAGCCCCCGCAGCACTTCATTGAGAGGACATCAAACGAAATGGAGCAAACGGTTTTGCAGATCGTACAGCAAGTATACATGAGGGAGCTGGGACTATGATGCTTCCCATTCAGGAAGTTGAAAAGCTTTTAAGTGAAAACGAAACCCTTACTTCTCTTGTGGACAGTGACCGGATATTCCTGGTCTTTGTTCCAGAAGAAGATCAGGACATAGAAAAGGCCCCGATGATTCGCATTAACGAGCTTGAGAGCCACAGAAAAGACTATGCGGACGATAGGGCCCTAACATTTGAAGTTGATATTCAAATAGATTTATGGACTAAAACCATAAAGGACGCCCAGGCTATACAGCCTGTGATTGATCAGATCATGGCAGAGAAGAACTACAAGCAATATGCGTCAGCCTTTGACCGTGACCCAGATATTGCTCTATACCGATACGCCCGGAGATACAGAGCGACCAAATTAATTGATATTCAAAAAATAAATATAGAAAAGGATGATATGAATGGCTAAGACGGGACTAAGCGGCATTAAATATGCCGAGCTTGTTGATGAAAAAGCCTCTGCTATCGTAGATATGCCGGGGGCAATTGAAGCGAAGCTGGATGTTTCTTCTGAACTATCACCCCTTTATGCAGATGATGGCATTTTTGCGGTGAAAAGTACAGGAGTCAGTGAAACAAAACTTGAGTTAAATGTCGCAGACCTTACTACCGAAATGAAAAGAACTCTTTTAGGTGTGAAGGTTGTTGATGGTATTGAAGAGTACCACAAAGATATGGAGCCGCCTTACGTGTGCATTACATGGCGTCAAAAACACCATGAGAAAGGCTATGTGTATTATGCCTTGTTAAAAGGGAAATTTGGCATCCCTTCTGTGGAAGGAAAAACGAAAGAAGATAAAGTGGACTATCAAACAGATACAATCGAAGGGCAATTCTTGCCGCGTAAATCGGACGGTCTTGTCTTCCTGATTGGTTACGATCAAAACGATGGATTCACACTTGAAAAATTCTATCAGCGTGCTTATGGGATGCTGCCAGATGGCATGACAACAGAAGAAGTAAGTGCAGATTTAGGGAAATAAAACTGGCAGCCGGACAGCGGCTGCTTTTTCTATAAATATAAGAAGGTGGTTTTTACATGATTAAAGCAGTATTGAAAGATTATGCAAATGCTGAAATTGGCGAAAACGGGGAAATTGTCTCAGTTCCTGAAAAAACATTCATTCAGCCAATTGTTACATCGCGGTTTACTTATAGAGCATTAGAAATTCATGCGCTAGCAACGGATGAGGATTCAAAAATGACCGAATATGAGGTTATGACGGATATGATGGGTCTTGTCGTGGATATTTTTAAAGGTCAATTTGACGTCGACGATATTTTGGACGGTGTTGCTTCTGAGGATTTAGGTGACTGGCTCAGAGATATTATTGACCAAGCGATGACAAAGAGTAAAAAAAAGGCTCAATTGAAGAAGAAGGCAGTGGAGTCTCAAAAATAACAGGGAAACCAATGACCTACAGGGATTATCTTAACAGAATGAAGCAGATGTATCTTGATTTGATGGAAAATGGTTACAAGCTTCATGAAATAGATGAAATGGATATACAACGCTTCTTTGATCTTGCAGCTTACAAGCATGAGGAAGAGAACAAATTGGTCCCGGCTTATCAAATATTTGGTGCTACTTTGTAAAAGGGTGTCTGTAAAGGCGCTCTTTTTGTGTTTCTAAAAAACCATAGAAGGGAGGTAACTATTTGGCGACAGAAGGCAGACCGATAGGAAATTTAGTTATTAATACCACGCTTAACGATGCCGGCGTAAACAGAGGAATAACAGGTCTTAGAAACAATCTTAAAACAGCACGAACGGCCACAAAAGCAACTGTTCAAGAGTTTAAAGCGATGGGTGATGAACTCACGGCCAGCAAAAAGAAAGTTGAGGGTTTATCAAATGAGCTTTCCATTCAAGAGAAGATTGTGGAAGAGTACCGGAAGTCTTACGAGAAACAGGTTGAGTTATACGGAGAAGGCTCACAGCAGGCCCAGAAATACGCCCAGCGTCTCAATACGCAGATTCAATCGTATCATTCTCTTGAAGGGTCTCTGCGGCGCGCGCAAATGCAATTTCAACGATTGGAGCAAGCCCAAAGCCAGGCAAGTGAAAGCGCTGAGGGATTGACAGACAGTCAAAGAAAAATCGGTGATGCAAGTGGAGACGCTGGCGGGAAAGTGTCTAAGTTCAGTTCTTTTATCAAAGTGGGCTTGGTCGGTGCGCTGACTGCAGGCGTTGCCAGTGTCGGTGCACTAACAGCTGCAATCGGCGGGCTTGGTGCCAAAATGGCGCTTGATACGCAGGCGGCCCAGGGCGAAATTCGGGCTCAATTAGGGCTGACGGAAAAAGAGGCTCAGAAGGTTGCAAGTTCAGCAAAAAGCTTGTGGGCTGATGGTTTCGGTGACAGCGTTGGGGAGGCTAAAAACGCACTCGTTAACGTTAAACAAAACGTGAAATCATTAAAAGGTGCAACTGATGACACGGTAAAAGAAGTCACGAAGGGCACCATGACAATTGCCAAGGCTTTTGACCAAGATGGGAATGACATTACAAAGTCAATCAACGCAATGCAAAATTCATTTGATGGACTTTCCACTGATGCAGCAATGGACATGATCACCAGTGGTTTTCAGAAGGGCCTTGATTATTCCGGAGAGTTCTTAGATTCGATTAACGAATATTCCAATCAGTTTGCAGCTGCAGGATTCTCCACACAAAGAATGTTTTCAGTCTTTCAGGCGGGTGCTGAATCAGGGGCGTTTCAGCTGGATAAGGTTGGCGATCTGATCAAAGAAATGAACATTCGTTTATCAGACGGAACAGCAGACGAAGCCATGCAGTCACTATCAAAACACACCCAAGATTTATACGCTCAGTTTAAAAAGACTGGGAAAGGCGGTGACCTGGTTTTCTCTGCCGTTATGAAAGATATTGACGGCATGAAAAACAAAAGCGATGCCTATAAGATAGGGCAGCAAATTATGGGTACGCAGTTCGAGGATTTAGGACAAAAAGGCGTCTCTGCCCTGGCTAACATAGAGAATAGCTTTTCAAATACAAGCGGAGCAACCAAAAAAGCAGGACAGGCCCTACAAGATAATTTTGGGACAAGGCTTAAAAAGATTGGCCGTTCTGCCCTTGCATCGTTAGAGCCTATTGGAAATGGGGTCCTAAGCTTACTTGAACCGGTCATGTCTGGCTTAGAGTCTGGCATGAAAGGCCTTGAACCGACTTTTAACAATATCGCGAATGCCGGAAAGAATCTAAAGACTATTTTCTCTGGCGTTATGGATGTTTTCAATGGTGATACGTCAAAGGGTGCCGATAAGCTGATGGACTTTTTCCCGGTGTTAACGGTCCAAACCATCATCGACGGGATAAACAATATCAAAACTGCTTTTTCCGGCTTTAAGCAGCAGGCGCAGCCCATCATATCCAACATGAAAGCAAGCTTTGACGCGATGAAGCCGACTTTTTCGACTCTTGGCACTATTGCATCCCAAGTTTTTGGAACCCTTGGCCCTCTGGTCAAACAGGCACTGGGCGGCGTGATGTCTTTCATTGGTCAACTCACTGGGCAGTGGAAGTCTTTCTGGCAGCAAAACGGTTCCGTGATCACTCAAGCCCTCCAAAATGTGTGGTCGATTGTCCAGTTTGTCATGCCGGCCATACTTGCGATCATACGTTCTGTTTGGGGGAATATAAAGGGCGTCATCACTGGCGCGATTTCAATTATCCAGGGCGTTATCCTTGTTTTTTCTGGGTTATTGACCGGGAATTTCTCTAAAATGTGGGAAGGAATTAAGAAAATATTCTCTGGCGCGATAAAAGTCGTCTGGAATGCTATCCAACTTTCATTTTTCGGCAAGATTCTTGGCGGTGCCAAGGCTCTCGGCGCTGGCTTAAAGGGCATCTTTCCAAAAATGTGGGGTTGGATCAAAAGTTTGTTTAAAGATGGAGCCACAAACGCCGGAAAAATGTTTAGTTACTTGAAGGATAAAGCCCTGAAAATTGTCACTGACATGAAAACAAGTATTTCTAAAAAATTCTCAGACATCGTAGAGGGGGCCAAGGCCCTACCTAAAAAAATGGGTGACGGAATTAAGAGTATGGCGGGTAAAGCCTGGGACGGAATAAAAGCCTTTGGAAACCGAACGCTTCGCGGATTCGGTAAAATTATCAACGGCTTTACTCAGCAGGGTATCAACTGGATTTTGGGAAAAATCGGGGTTGATACTAAAATCCCTAAATGGGAAGTGCCGCAGTATGCAAATGGTACAGGAGGACATCCAGGAGGCCCAGCCATTCTCGGTGATGGTAAAGGCTCAAATGCTGGACCAGAAGCTTTTATAACCCCTTCGGGTCACATGGGACTGAGCCCTGCGACTGATACGCTAATGAACCTTCCCAAAGGAACACAAGTCTTGTCAGCGATTGACACTAAGGCTTTTCTTTCTGGAATTCCAGCTTATGCGAAAGGAACAAAGAAGAAAGAAGGTTTCATTTCTAAGATGTGGAATGGAGCAAAGGCAGCCGTTGGGAAAGTGAAGGACCTTGCTTTAGATGTATTTGACTATATCAGCAACCCGTCTAAACTCATCAAAAAGGTTATTGAAAAGCTAGGACTGAAAATGCCCAAAGTGAAAGGCATAACAGGGGATGTCCTAAAGGGTTCTTTCTCCCTTATCAAAAAGAACTTTGTCAAATTCATCAAAGATAAGTTTGGAGAATCAAGCAACTTTGGTGAGGGCGGCACGGAAGCCGTCAAAAAGTGGGTTGCTCAAGCCTTAAAGATAAAAGGGCTGGGTTCAGAGTATGCTTCAGCGCTTGAGACAATAGCGATGAAGGAATCAGGAGGCAATCCGAATGTTGTAAACAGATGGGATTCAAACTGGAAAGCAGGGCACCCTTCCCAGGGGCTTATGCAGTTCATCCCGAGCACCTTCAACGCCAATAAGGAGCCTGGATACGGGAATATCAAAAACCCTGTACATCAAATTCTTGCGTCAATCAACTATCTTAATAGTCGATATGGCGGCATCTTAAATCATCCTGGCTTGAAGTCAATGGCGCGCGGCGGCCGTTACATCGGTTACGATACAGGCGGATTGATTACGCGTGATCACATGGCCGAGGTCCATAAAGGAGAAATGCTGCTGCCGTTGCGTCAATTTAGGCGCAGCCAAGCTCATAAGGTTCTCAGCCAGGCGGGTAAAATGGTTGGGTATGAGCCGGAAAGCCGGTCAAGCTCAAGCGATGCAAACGCATTGAAAACCATGGTGACTCTGCTGCAGCAACAAAACAGCAATCAGCAAGCGGAAATTAATCTGTTAAGCCAAACGGTAAGACTATTAACGCAGCTTGTAGCGAAGGACCCGAATGTAATACTAAGCGTCCAGGAATTAAATAAAATTCAAGACGAAGCATACAACAAGGAAAGAAACCAAAAGGGATTGCTGAATAATGTAAGCTTCTCTTAGGAGAGTGGTAGGTTGATAAACTATGATCTAATAATAGACGGCAAGTATTTAAGCGAGACTCTTCCAGGTGTCTCGCTTTCTTCATTTAGGCCGGAGGCGCCAGTGTTCGAAAGGCAGACGGCAGGAACAAACGCGCTCATTAATGGGACGATGATGCTTAAGCAGGGGAACACTGGGCGTTACACAGAAAGAAAAATCAACATAAAAGTGATTGTGGAGGCAAACAGCTCTTATCAGTTCCAGATCAAAAGGGATGCCGTTTACAACCTTTTTATAAGAGAGGACCCCTACTATGTGATCAATACACAGCAGCCTTATAAACGGTGGCTTGTTACATGTGATGACGCATTTTCCATCTATCAAGAAAACGGCAAAAAGTATCAGGAAGTGGATATTACATTAACGGCCATTCAGGGTCTTGCTGAGTCTTTAAATGACAGCACTGCATCTATGGAATTGAAGGACGAAAAGTTTCACTTGGGCATGAATATCCGGCGGGACTCAACACCTGTGTTTCACTTTCAAAATAAAAACTCTTTTGTAGTGGATAACATAGGGGACGTAAGACTGGACCCGATTAACTACAATTACAACGTCGAAATGTATCTGCAGGGTACTGATATTTCAATCACTAATATCACAACAAATGAGACCCTGACGCTGAACGGGAAATTTTCAAAAACGGATAAGATAACGCTTTTGAAGCATCACATTTTGAAGAACTCTGCGCCTATTTCCGATAGGAGTGGACGGTTCCCGACTCTTGCAGCCGGCCAGAATCAATTTAGGATTGCCGGAGCTACCTACAGCGATATCCGATTCATTACACACTTTTATTATAAATAGGGGGTGAGGCTCTTTGAATCAGATGTTTGTCCATGACATTAAAACGGGCCAAAAACATGAGCTTATTCACGTTGAGCCTAAAGTGAATGATGATGTCACCGGGAAAAAAGATTTATCTTTTTCAATTACCTTGACTGAATACAATCAGATTCCTTTCAATGCTTTAGTCGGAAGGAATTTTATTATTATCGACGAGGTGCGGTATAAAAAGCAGCAGTATTTCATTAACACACCTACGATCAAACAGGAAGGCGCTCTGCTAACGAAAGATATAACAGCCACGCACATCTATTCCTTTAGGGCGATCAAGCATGTTGTTCACGAGACGATAGAAGGTACAAAAACTCTCAATGAAGCACTTAAGCACGCAGTGAAAGGCAGTGAAATCACATTTACAATTATGCCGGACGCGAAGGGGATCGGGGCTAAAAAGCTGGAAGGTTTCGGCAATAAAAAGACCTCTGAACTGATGGACGAAATCATTTCTACTTTTGGGGTTGAAATCATCCCGGATAACACGCATTTATACATCTACAAAAAAGCCGGCAAAGAGATTGTAAAAAGGCTGGATAACCTTTCGAATCTAACGTCTTTACAGATCACAACAAGCGAAGATAACACGACAACACGGGTGAAAGGATACGGAAAGCTCAAGGAAGATAAAGACATCCTGGGCGATCAGTCCATTCCCTACGATTCCAAAACAGGCACCTGGGCGTATGATAGTTCACTAAAAGCAGATTATACGAAGAAAATAGGAGCCACGTTTTCTTTTTCTTTCACAGGGACAGGCTTTAAATTTAAAACACTTGTATCGAAGCTGGGCGGCAAATGGGAATTTAAAATAGGTGATCAGACGAAAACCATATCTGTCTATAAAGATGCGGCCCCGACAGAAAAAGAGTTTGATATCATTCGCGGCCTGGACAATAAGACTTATAAAGTAGTAGCTACCTTTAAAGGCAGGGACAGCAATAACCCAAATACCAAAGGCACAAAGAAAGCTGACCCGGTCATGTATCTCCTACGCGGCAACATTATCGGGGTGTACAGAACTTTCAAGAATGAGGATGAAAAGTATGTCTTTCCTCCGGTCACCTATGTTCACCCAGAAGAAAAAAAGTTTCTAATCAACGGGCAGCCATCCTGGGCGGAACCGGTAACAGATGATTCTATCACCAAAAAAGAGGATATGATTAAGCTGCTTAAGACCAAAGTCAATCCTTATGCAGAGGTGTCCTATGATGCCGACTATGTGGAATTGTTAGATCAGGCCCTGGCTGATATAGAAGAGCCGGTTATGGCAGGGGACACCATTCGTGTATATGCTGATACGCCCCTAAACGGAATCACTTTTGATGGGAAGCTGAGAGCAACTGGGGCTTCATATAACCCATTGAGACCAGAACAGCCTTCTGACCTGACAATTGACGGGAAACGGAAAAGCCGTGTAGACATGGAAATTGAAGAGAAAAAGCGTGCGAAGAATCAGGAGCAGGCCATTAAAAATTATCAAAATCAATTGGCTTCTGGGCTTGCTGAGATCAATCAAATAAAGCAAAGCCTTGCGAATACGCAGGCTTCACAGCAGACCACATATACTTTCTCTTTGCAATTTTTAAATGGTGAATGGTCTGTATCTTCTGGCGATGGTTTTGCTTCCTTGGCGGTGAGCATTCTTTCTTTGAATACGGATGATGATTATGCAATCCAGTATGTGACCGGCGATGCCAATTCCATTATGAAAGAGGCGGGCTATACGTTGTACGCGGAAGATGTGGACACAAACATCATTAATATAACCCTTTATAAAGACGGAAAAATAAGTGATCCTCTGGGTGTTCCAGAAGGTTCAAAAGTAAAAATCCTCATAGTAGGACAGAAATAGAGGTGAAAACATGACGCTTTATCTTAATAAAAGGCATGGGGATGCACCGAATGCCAAACTGTTCACTCAGTTGGATGACAACGCCAAGGCAACCGAAACGGAAGTCAATCTGCTTAACAATAAACTTAAATATCATGAAAGTTCAACGACCGCCCATAAATCAAGTCAAATTGATCACGGCGGTCTTTCTGTTTCTACAGAACTAGAAACGATGAAAAAGCGTTTCGCCAACGTGATTACCAAAGCAGATGGCACGAACGTAAAAGAGGTTCTGGACCTACGCATAAATCGTGAAGGTAAAGAATTTGACACAGCGAATGAGCGTGTTGTAGAGATTGAGAAATCACTCTCTGACCTTGATGCCTCTGTTCAAAAAGAATACGGATTCGATTACACGACAATACCGCCCGTTTATCACACGAGTTTGAACCTTGCAGATAAAACGGTGCTGCAGTGTTTCGTAATCGACGAGAAAACAGGCGATATATACGCGACTCAAGTGGGCAGTGGCAACACAGATCAAAGTCAAAACTATGTCATTACGCGGATGAATAAAAATGGCGTGATGCTTGATAGCATGAAGGTTGTTCATGGCGGGCACGGTACCACAATCGGGCTTGAACGAGAAAACGACAGAATGTATATCTGGTCAAACTATGATGTTGTCGATTCAAACGGCAGCACGATTGGTCATGATCTGGTCCGTTTCCCATACACAGCGGGAGCGACGATCAACGGCGGAAACGGTGGAATAAAACGATTCAACAAGTTTACTGAGTTGTATGCTATCCCTGTAATTGATCAACAAAACGGCTTAATTGCATTACGTTTAAAAGACAGCAACGATGACAGCGTTGTGCAGCTGCGTAAGTTGAATGATGTGAAAAACGGTATTGATAACCTGCTCGGAGAAGTGACAGTTCCAAACGATTTACATTACCTACAGGGCTTCACTATCGACGGATACGACTTGTATTGGTACACAGGAGATACAAACAGCGTCACATACCCAGCAGAATTGTCTTTGTTCAGCTTCAAAGATGGGAAGCTCAAAAAACGTATTACGTGTGATTTTGGCCGAGGTCCTGACGGGAAATATGAGGGGGATTTCCGGGAGCCTGAATCCGTTTTTCTTTATAAGAACCCAATGACAGGGAAGAAATCGTTATTCGCTGCAATTGCAACCGGTTCAGTCGGAAAGCGCCTAGCAAAAGTCTATGCCTATCACTCAAAAGACAATGCTGCAGCCTTTGCCACAGACCTATCGCAAGGATACCAAGGCTACTCATTGACCAAAAACAACGGTTCTGCAAAAAGTCTGCCTGATGGAATAACGAAACTAAAAGACTTTCGCCAAGTCGGCTATTATTACATGACTACCGCCGAGACTTCCAAGCTGACAGATCACCCAGCAGGCGGGGACGCGGGCTGGTGGTTTCATGTTGCGCCAGCTGACATATCGGGTTCTGTTATTCAGACACTGACCCGAAACTCTACAGGGCGTCCCATCAAAATTTATACGCGTGTCGTAACTAACGCAGGTGTTGCCGGGGATTGGACGGAGCTTATGTCCAGCCAGGCTTTAGATTGGACAAATCTACCCTTGAAAAACGGGGCTTCGAATCCAGACTCAGATGATAAGCTACAGTATGCCATTAATGGCGGCCTTGTTTATTTGCGCGGAAGGGTTAAAATTCCGGAAACGGACGGGGTAATATTTGCAGTCCTGCCGGCAGGTGCTAGACCAGGGAAGGCTTGGTTTACCGGTTGCCAGGTTGCCGGAACGTCTGGGGATCGGAAAATAGATGTGCGCGCCAACGGTGAAATTGTTGCATGGGGCTTTAATGTAAACAGTGTGGACAAGGTCACTTACACATACCTAAATATTGTCTTCCCAATAGGGTAAGGAGGGGGATTCATGATCTATAAAGATGCTGCGATAAGTGCCAATGTGGGCACTAGCTCAAGCAGCAGGACAACAAATATACATTTTAGTACGCAAGATATAGGGACGGCCAAATTGACATTTAAAGTGTTCAAAGATGGCGTCCCTTTACCTTTGTCCGCGGTGACTGGGAAACTTGTTTTGGTGATGGCCGATGGCAGTAAGTTCATCAAGAATATTACGATCGTCGATAAGTTGAACGGCATTGCTGAATACGTTTTGACAAGTGAGGAAATCAAGCATTACGGCAAGGTTCAAGCGTCTCTTAATCTGTATTACGACAATAAACAGTCACTGGGCGTCACTCAGTTTACTTTTCAGATAGACAAAGACCTTATTGACTCGGATATTGTCCCAATTGCTGAATATTACATCGAAGATTTTGAGACATTGAGGCAGTCAGTTGAGGCAATAGTGGCGGACCTTCAGGAGAAATTTAAAGACTTGGATAACGTTGAAACAAAGGCAGGAGCCCAGGAGAAAGCCGACGCTGTCCAGGCGAATCTGGACACTCACACAAGGAATAAGTCGAACCCTCACGGGGTGACGAAAAGCCAAATAGGATTGGGCAATGTGGACAATGTGCAGCAAGCTTCTAAACAAGATTTTGACCTGCATGTATCGGATGCAACCAAACACATTTCAACAGCTGAGCGTTCAAATTGGAATGCGAAGGAAACGACTACAGGGGCGCAAAGCAAGGCAGATACAGCCGAAAGAAACGCAAAAACGTATACGGATCAACACATTAATAATAAAAATAACCCACATGCCGTAACAAAAGCACAAGTAGGACTTGATAAAGTCGATAATGTGCAACAGGCGTCAAAGACAGAGTTTAATACGCACAATGCTGATAGTATCCGGCACGTTGTACAGGCAGATAAGGATAAATGGAACGGTGCTCAATTATCTAAAATTACTGCAGATCACGGGGGCGTATCAATCGCAGCTAATGAAGGAGAGGACATTCTCCAAAAAATAGTTGATCAGGGGCGGTCGATGGGCACTTTCTATGCGCATGGAAAAGCTGTTAACGCTCCTTCAGCGTTTTCAACAAGAGGGATATTTCATCTGACAGGCCTTTCTTCTGATGGAAAAGGTATGTATGGATGGGTTTACGCTACAGATTACAAGAATAATGTCTTTACAAACTACTATGACGGAAGCACAACGAATTGGCAGGGGTGGAAGAAGCTTGTTACTGATGTAGAGTACGATAGCTTAATGTGGCAAAACGTCACACTTAAAAACGGAGCAGCAATGGGAGACAGACCGTTCCAGTACGCAAAATGGGGCAATTTACTTTTATTAAGAGGACAGATCACAGCACCGCGGGAAGTCGTGATTGGCTCAATACCTGCCTCCATGGCTCCGAGTAATGGTGCGGTTGTTCTCGCGTCAACGATCGGAATAACTGGTGTTTGTAAACTCATTGTTTTCGGTTCAGGAGATTTAAAATTGACTGGTTTAATGTCCAATGATAACAACGCAGTCACCGGCTATTATATGGATGTTAACCCGATTCCACTAGATTAAGGAGGATAAGAATGTTACAGGTTTATAGATATGATGAGAATTATGTGTTTATCGAACCCATGTTGGTCACTGAAATAGACGAAAAAGGCGATTATATCATTCCTGCAGATTGCACGACCGTAGAGCTGCCGGACTCTCCTTCTTTATTTAAGCCAAAGTTCGATGCAGAGAAGCAGGAATGGACAGAGACAGCCACACAGGAAGAGATTGACGAGATTCTAAGCGCCGGGGCATCCGAAGTGTCGCCGGTAAGCCAATTAAAAGAACAAAACGCGTTGCTGCTCATGCAGCTGGCGGAAACGCAAAAACAATCACAAGAGCAAGCCGAGACAATAGCGAGCCTATTAATGTCTTTGACTGAAAAAGGAGTGTTGTAAATGGAATGGTTTAAATGTATTCAATACTGCTACAGCTGGAAAGCTTACAATGATGAAGATGTTGCTAAATATGTGAAACTAGGCAAGATAACAGATATTCAATACAAAGAAATTACCGGAAAAGATTACCCTTCTCCCAGCGACGTCCCTTCTGGGGGAGACTGACGAGCCTGCTGGGGTTGAATTGAACAAAGAATGATAAGCGCTTAATAGGCGTTTTTATTTTTGCCTCTAAGGAGGTGATAACAAGAAATGGAGGATACAACTGTGTTTATTAATTTTGAAACATTGGATTTAGCGAGAGTTTACCTGTTTGGGGGTGTGAAGTATCTTGATTTACTACTAGTTCTAAGCATTCTTGACGTAATAACGGGTGTGATCAAGGCATGGAAATTTAAGAAGCTGCGGAGCCGGAGCGCTTGGTTTGGATATGTCCGAAAAATGCTCAGTTTTCTGGTGGTCATTGTGGCAAATATCATAGATACAATCCTCAATCTGAACGGTGTCCTGACATTTGGAACCGTTCTTTTTTATATCGCCAATGAGGGGCTTTCCATTACGGAGAACCTTGCACAGATTGGTGTTAAGATTCCGGCTGCCATTACTGATCGGCTTCACGTAATCGAAAATGACAACGAACAAACAAAAGAAAAGGATGAACAGGCTGCTGGATAACCCGGCGGCTTTTTCTATATCAAAAATAAAGGAGAGAACACTTATGACAATCGCAGTGAAAAAGAATCTTGTATCAGAAGCAAAATACCCTTTGAAATGCCCTAACCCAATGACAGCGGAATACATTACTATCCACAATACAGCAAACGACGCGTCAGCTGCTAACGAGATCAGCTATATGATCGGGAATACAAGCTCGACAAGCTTTCACTTTGCAGTCGATGACAAAGAGGTACGGCAGGGAATCCCTACAAATCGTAATGCGTGGCACACAGGAGACGGCAAAAACGGCACCGGGAACCGTAAATCTATCGGTGTCGAAATCTGCTACAGCAAGTCTGGAGGCCCTAAATACAAGGCAGCAGAAAAGCTGGCAATCAAGTTTGTGGCGCAGCTGCTTAAAGAGCGCGGCTGGGGAATTGATCGTGTCCGCAAGCATCAAGACTGGAACGGCAAGTATTGCCCGCACCGTATTTTGTCAGAGGGAAGATGGGACGAGGTTAAATCTGCCATTGAAGCAGAATTGAAGGCTCTGGGCGGGAAAACAACTTCTAAGCCGTCATCATCTGCGCCTAAAGCTTCTGGGGGCGCTTACACAGTCAAAAAAGGAGATACTCTTTCCACAATTGCAAAAGAGCACGGGGTGAGTGTGGCATCCCTGCAAAGCTTGAACGGTATCAAGAACCCGAACTTGATCAAGGTCGGCCAAGTATTAAAGCTCACAGGCTCAAGCACTTCAAGCTCTAAACCAAGTAGCAAAAAAACGTCATATGCGCTGCCTTCTGGTGTCATTAGAGTAACAAGCCCTATGCGAAAAGGGGATGATGTAAGGAAGATTCAAAATGCTCTGGCTTCTCTTTATTTCTACCCGGATAAAGGGGCAAAGAATAACGGCATTGACGGCGTTTACGGCCCGAAAACAGCAAACGCGGTCAAACGGTTCCAGTCAGTAAGTGGCCTGACTGCTGACGGCATCTATGGACCTAAGACAAAAGCGAAAATTGAAGAGAAATTGAAATAAAAAGCATTCTGACTATGCACTTAATTACGGAAAGAGAATAAAATAAAAAGGGGTATCAATACCCCTTTTTGCTTTTAATATAAAGTCAAACTACCGTTCCAAGTTTGTCCGATTTTAGCTCCAATCGTAAATCCTTTAATGTCTATACCGAGAACCATAGCCCCTACAACCTTAATTTTTGCAGTATCATTAGTTGTTTTCTTTTTAGTAATGTTATAACTCTTCCCAGTTTGTTTCCACCAAGCTACGTTAAGGCCAGTAACATAAGAGTTAATACCTGACACTTTGGTGAACTGAGGCTTCTTATTTACAAATTTATATTGATAGTTAAACGCGATATTTTTCCAGCAAGCCATCCCTGTCATACCCCAACCTGTAAAAGGCGCCCACCAATTGATAACATGCGAGTCACTTACTTGTGGTTTTATTAGGGGAGTATCTTCACTAACGTTAATAGACTCTTCAAACTCTTGTGGTTGTTGGGCATCTTTAATAAACTCTTCAAAATCCTGAACTGAGTCAAACTTCAAAAAATCCTTTTTAGATACACTTGAAAATTCTTCACTTGAGACATCCACTAATTCAAAACCAAGGTCCTTTTGTAACTCTTCCACTTGGTTCTTTGTTTCAGCAATCTCTTTTGTTGTGGATTCTGCGTTGGCTGAAGCAAAAGGAACCAAAGCCAAGCCAAGGGCAATGACTAAGACTAAAATCCTTTTCATACTTTCAACCTCCATTCAATTTAGTTCTTACAAACCAATTAAAACATATGAAAGTCCTGAAATCCATAAAAAACCAAAAGATTTATATTTTTCAATAAATTTATTTATTTGGATATGTTATAATTGCCGGGTAACATATAAGGGGAAGGGAGTGATTGCATGAAAAACCGATTGAAAAAATACAAGTTAGGTTTGATAAGCTTTCTAGTTCCACTTATTTCGATTTTTGTAATACCCTATGAGAAGGTATCAGAATTGGGGTATGCTCTCGGTTTCCCTATTCAATTTGTGATTTATCGTAGTTATGATGGGTTTGTAGGAAATAGGTTTTTGTTATTTACTCCAACAGAATTTATAAAGACAGAGTTTAATGTTGTTAATTATTTAATCGCCGTTCTGATGGTTTATGTAATACTAAGGATCATCAAAAAAGTTATAACTGGGTTGAAAGCAACTAAACACAATCCTATTGAGGAAAGATAATATCCTCATAAAAAAAGCCCGTCTCACATAAGGCGGGCTTTAAATAATCCATATTTTCTTTTCTTTATCCCAAGAAAGAGCACCTTTACGAATTAAGCTTTTTGTAGTCTCACGTATTTCCTGTTCACTTTTCCCGGTCTTTCTTTTTAGTTCTGGCAAAGTCGGGTTCTTTCCATATAAACGCATGTTAACGATGATCCGATATAACTTACGTTCAAAATCATTCATGTTACAAGCCTACTTAATGATTTTTCTCATTAATTTGTTAGTGGCTTTACCCGCAGCGCGGCGAGCAATTCTTTTCCCAAGCGTTCCTTTTCTTGCGGCTTGCACATCACCCAAGATGCGTGCTAAAGTATATAAAAATCCGCGGGCTTTGTTAAGACTCAAAATGGTCACTCCCTTATCAAGTTCATACATTAATTATAACAGAAGAAAAATGCCATATTGCCCACGGTTTGCCCACATTTTTTTATAAACCATTGCAAACCAGTGCAAATAGACATATAATGATGCCTTGCAAAAAGCCTGACATAACAGGATTTAGTTATAAATGGGTTGTATTCTAAACCCTAGAGGAACAATTGATCTGATGGTCACAAAAATTCAAACCATTCTTGAACAAAACGCGATTTTGTAATACCATAGCATAGACATAAATAACTCTGACCATATTATGTATAGGCAGGAAGGGAATGTGCGAATTCCCTTCTTTCCCTGTTTATAAACGCGAAATATTTGCAGAACGACACGATTCAGTTTAAGATAAACAGTACCTATATGGGAGAGAAGAACGAGGACTGCCCTGTGTTCTCATTCTTGTATTTTTTAGTTTATGCTCTCATACATAATCGAAGATGTTGAGGGACAACCAGAAGGAGTGAAGGGACATGGCACAAGAGAAAGTATTTCCTATGACTGCAGAAGGAAAACAAAAACTTGAACAAGAATTAGAATATTTGAAAACGGTTAAACGAAAAGAAGTAGTAGAGCGAATCAAAATTGCGAGAAGCTTCGGAGACCTTTCCGAGAACTCTGAATACGATTCAGCGAAAGAAGAGCAGGCATTTGTAGAGGGCCGCGTGACGACTCTTGAAAATATGATTCGCAATGCGAAAATCATTGAAGATGACGGCGGCTCTAACGTTGTCGGTTTGGGTAAAACCGTCACTTTCGTCGAACTGCCTGACGGTGATGAAGAATCATATACGATCGTCGGAAGCGCGGAAGCTGACCCGTTTGAAGGGAAAATCTCAAACGACTCACCGATCGCAAAAAGCCTCTTGGGCAAAAAAGTAGATGAAGAAGTCACAGTACAAACACCGGGCGGAGAAATGCTCGTGAAAATTGTGAAAATTTCATAATATTTGTTTAGCAGCGAAACACCTCGTCCACAATGTGGGTGAGGTGTTTTTTTATGAAGATATCGAAACGAATGAAGCTGGCAGTCATCGCATTTTTGATTGTATTTTTTCTGCTTCTGCTGAGGCTTGCAGAAATCCAGCTGTTTTTCACAGAATCATTTTCTAAAAGGAAAATTAATTTGATTCAAGAAAGCGTGAAACAGCGGACGGAGGAAGTGCTCATTTCAGATGGAAGAGGCTCTTTTTTAGATCGAAACGGGCGGGCGCTGACAGGACAAAGCGAGCCTGCGGTTGTTTTGTTCCCTTTTCTGCTGACGCAGGATTGGCCGATCAAAAAAGTTGCGGACATCCTCGGCATGTCTGAAGATGATTTGCGCCAGACACTAGGTAAGGCAAAAAAACCGATCATTTTGCAGCAAAAGAAAATCAAAACACTTTCAAAACAATCTATCACAAAAATCAATTCTTTGAAATATCCCGGCATTTACGGCGTATATATGGAGAATGAAGACAAGCCCAGCCTTGCTTCACATACGATAGGGAGCACGAACCAAGATCCGGCGCTGCTTCGCAAGAAATATCCTGACAAGGAGAGTCTTCCGATTACAACAGAAATCGGAACAACCGGTTTAGAACGGACATTTGACGAGTTTTTGCTTCCGGAACAAGACACAAAGCTTTTATATCATGTGGACGGAAAAGGAAACCCTTTGTTTGGCATGGACGTCAAATATACAGCTGAAGCCAATACATTTTATCCGCTCCAGGTCAAAACAACGATCGATCAAAGCATTCAAAAAGCGATGGAGGAGGTATTGGATGAACAGGGGCTGAAAAAGGGAGGAGCTGTACTGCTGGACATCGAAAATAGCAGTATTCTGGGAATTGTAAGCAAACCAGATGCGGATGTGTCCCGGCAAAACACACTTCAAAATTATATGCTGACGCCAATCTATCCCGGATCAGTTTTTAAAACAGTCATTGCCGCAGCTGCAATCGAAAATAATATGGTGAAGCCTAGTCAAACCTTTAATTGCAATTTAAACCTGTACGGGGAACCGGGGGACGACAAAGGAACCTTGTCTTTTGATGAAAGTTTTGCACAAAGCTGTAATTACACATTTACGAGTCTTGCAGAACAATTAATGAAAAAAGACAGCTCGGTTATTGAAGATATGTCCGAGAAGCTGGCTCTCACTGATCGGGCAGGCTGGGAGGGAAAACTGTACCACGAAACCGATTTCCGCCAGCTGTATAACGAAAAAAGTGGCGTGATTTGGGGGGATGAAAAAGACAAATCAGTCAAAAAAGCCATTGCGCAAACAGCAATTGGGCAGAAAAATGTAAAGGTAACCCCGCTGGAGGTAGCCAATATGATGGCGACAATCGCCCGCGGCGGAGAAAAACGGCAGGTGAAAATTGCCGAACAAATTGAGTATAAGAACGGCACAACGCTCGTTACGTTTAAAGATCAGAAGCTCAAAGGGGAGACGATAGACAAATATACGTCACAGCAGCTTCAAAAAATACTGCGGCAGGTGGTAGAATCTCCTTCCGGAACGGGCAGAAGGTTTCAAGATCTTCCGTATACTGTAGCAGGGAAGTCGGGCACAGCCCAGACAGGCAAGCTTTCAAAAGAGAAGGAAACGCTCTATGAAAAATGGTTTGCCGGATATTTTCCCGCGGATAAGCCGAAATACGCTCTGGTTGTTTTACACATGGATACACCGGGCGATAAGGCTCTGACAAATTCGGTGTTTTATGATATTGTTAAAAAAGTACACGAAATTGAAATCAATCAGAAATAGAACAACTTCTCAGCACATGTTAAAATATATGCTGAGCCAAGAGGGATAAAGGAGTGCAGAATTATTGAGCAATAATCAATCTCGTTATGAAAATCGTGATAAACGCAGAAAAGCCAATTTAGTGCTTAACATTTTAATCGCAATCGTATCCATACTAATTGTCGTAGTAGCAGCGAATCTCTTCATTAACAGTCCTTCTAGCAAAGATGTCAGCAAGGATTCTGAAACGGCGCAAAAACAGGAATCTCCGGCTTCAGGAAAGACGGAAAAGAAATCGGATGAGGATATAAAAGACAGCAAGAAAGATACATCTGACAGCGAAAAGGATTCTGAGAAGTCTTCTGACTCTGATTCCAAAAAAGATGATTCTTCTTCTAAAAAAGATGACTCTGATTCAGATTCAAGCTCAGATTCAGCCGGTAACGGGCTTAAAGATGCAAAAGTAACAGAAGGCGGCTCATCGAGCGATGTGGAAAAAACGTATGAAAATCCTGACTGGAAAGCAGTCGGAACTGAGCAAACAGGCGAGCATGCCGCTACTTATGATTCAAGCTCGCAAGACTGGGCTGAGATGCTGAAAGCCATTTCGTACGCAACTGGTGTCTCAACAGATAACATGACGGTGCTCTGGCTTGGAAATAACGGCAGCCCTCAGGATGCCAAAGGCAAGATTTTGGACAAGGCGACTGGGAATAAGTATCAAGTCACGATTACATGGGTCGATGAAAAAGGCTGGAAGCCGACAAAAGTAGAAAAGCTAAAATAAACAAAAGCAGCCGGGTTACAACCGGCTGCTTTTGTTTTAGGCTTCAGCTGCGAAATGAACCACCGCGCTGTACAATATTCTTCCTTCTGCCACAGCAGTTTGGTGTGAAACAGATTTCACCCGGAGCATGATGGCTTTATTGTTTTCAATTTGTGTATTGATTTTCTTTTCAAGCTCCTGCAATGAAGCCGCTTCAAAAAATTCCACTTTGTCTTTAATCAGATCTAATTGAAAATTCATGTCTTGACCCTCCAGCTTTCACAAGTCATATGAAGTATAAGCTTTTTTGCGGTCAATGCGCAATATGAGATGGCATAAAATACACAAAGTGTTTTAGTACCTGCTTTTCAGAAGATGTGGTATTATAGGAACTGTTCCATCATTAATTCATAGTATGCTTATAGGAATTATTAAATATGGAGTGTGACAAATATGGGACGTGAATTTATCCCTCTCTTTGAAGATTGGGCAGCAACTTATGATCAAACAGTACAAGGTTTAGATATTCAGTATAAAGAAGCATTCAGAGGCTACGATCATATCCTTGATGCCATCGTCAGCAAATCTGGAACGCATGTGTTAGAATTTGGCCCGGGGACAGGGAATTTGACGGCTAAGCTGCTCGATGCAGGCAAAACTGTATTTGGAATCGAACCTTCTCCAGCAATGCGTAAACTGGCTTCTGACAAGCTTTCAGGCAGGTCGGAAATCGTTGATGGAGACTTCCTGACATTCCCTGAGCCGCCATTTCAGGCTGATACAATTGTCAGTTCATATGCTTTTCATCATTTGACTGACGAAGAAAAGCGGGCTGCCATAAAGCAATATGGCAAATACCTTCACTTGCATGATAAAATAGTGTTTGCCGATACCGTCTTTGAAGATGCGCAAGCGTATCAAAAGGCTATCGATAAAGCCCGTTCTCAAGGCTTTTATCAGCTTGCAAATGATTTAGAGACAGAGCATTATCCTATATTGGATGCGTTGAAAGAAATGTTTACAGCTGAAGGTTTTGCGGTCCGATTCACTCAGCAAAACGACTTCGTGTGGATAATGGAGGCGATCAAACGGTAAAGTGAAGGGAATGTGAATAGATGAAACTAGCAGTCATCGGAGCAATGGAAGAGGAAGTTACCATCTTAAGAAACAAACTTGAAAATGCAAAAACAGAAACGATCGCACACTGTGAATTTACAACAGGCGAATATGAAGGAACTGAAGTGATTCTTTTAAAATCAGGAATTGGAAAAGTAAATGCTGCTATCAGCACGACGCTTCTGCTTGACCGTTACAAGCCTGATTATGTCATTAACACAGGCTCAGCCGGCGGATTTCATCATACATTGAATGTAGGGGATGTCGTTATTTCCACTGACGTTCGTCACCACGATGTAGACGTAACGGCTTTTGACTATGAATACGGCCAAGTGCCGGGTCTTCCGGCTGCTTATGCAGCGGATGAAAAGCTGATTAGCATCACTGAAGAAGCGGTATCTGAACTCGACGGCATTCAGGTTGCAAAAGGAACAATTGCAACAGGCGATTCTTTCATGAACGATCCGAAGCGGGTTGAAGAGGTGCGTGCGAGATTTTCTGATCTGTACGCGGTTGAAATGGAGGCTGCGGCAGTGGCTCAAGTGTGCCATCAATTTAAAACGCCGTTTGTCGTCATCAGAGCGTTATCTGATATTGCAGGAAAAGAATCACATGTTTCATTTGACCAATTTTTAGAGCAGGCGGCTGTCCATTCAACAGAGCTTGTGTTAAAGGTGATCAAACGAATTCATTAAAACGGGGAGAACGTTCTCCTCCGTTTTTCTCTAAAAACAACCTCTAATTAGGAGGAGGACATATATGACAGTGATTACGGACATTACCGAGCTGATTGGGAATACACCGCTTCTCCGCTTGAAGAACTTTGATGTTCCAGAAGGAGTCGCGGTGTATGCCAAGCTTGAAATGATGAATCCAGGGGGAAGCATCAAAGACAGACTGGGAGATATGCTGATTCGTGACGCGCTCGATTCAGGCAAGGTGAAACCCGGCGGAGTGATTATAGAAGCTACGGCAGGCAATACAGGGATCGGCCTTGCGCTGAGTGCCAGAAAATATGGGCTGAAAGCGATTTTCTGTGTCCCTGAACATTTCAGCAGAGAGAAACAGCAAATTATGCAAGCGCTTGGCGCATCAATCATTCATACACCGCGTCAAGACGGAATGCAGGGAGCCATTCAAAAAGCCATTCAGCTGGAGACTGAAATTGAAAATTCTTATTGCGTCTTGCAATTTAAAAACCAAGTAAATCCATCGACTTACTATAAGACGCTTGGACCTGAAATGTGGGAAGCGCTTGACGGGAATATTCATACGTTTGTCGCAGGGGCAGGATCAGGGGGCACGTTCGCAGGAACAGCTTCCTTCTTAAAAGAAAAAAATCCAGCAGTCAAAACGGTGATTGTTGAACCGGAGGGCTCGATTTTAAACGGAGGAGAGCCTCATGCTCATAAAACAGAAGGCATCGGCATGGAGTTTATCCCCGATTATATGGATAAGAGCCATTTTGACGAGATCTACACCGTAACAGATGAGAATGCGTTTAGACTTGTGAAAGAAGCGGCAGAAAAAGAAGGCCTGCTGATCGGAAGCTCTTCAGGTGCAGCGCTTTATGCGGCATTGGAGGAAGCGAAAAAAGCATCCGCTGGAACTAACATTGTCACAGTATTTCCTGACAGCAGCGATCGATATATCAGCAAACAAATATACAAAGGAGGCATCTGATATGAAGAAAAAAACATTGATGATACATGGCGGAATCACAGGTGATGAGAAAACAGGCGCAGTTTCCGTGCCCATTTATCAAGTAAGCACGTACAAGCAGCCGAAAGCAGGGCAGCATACAGGCTACGAGTATTCAAGAACGGCCAATCCGACTCGAACCGCTCTCGAAGCACTTGTGACAGAATTGGAAGGCGGGGAAGCTGGTTATGCGTTCAGTTCAGGAATGGCTGCCATTACAGCGGTTATGATGCTGTTTAACAGCGGAGATCATGTCGTGTTGACTGATGATGTGTACGGCGGAACATATCGCGTGATGACAAAGGTGCTTAACCGTCTTGGCATTGAATCAACATTTGTTGATACGAGCAGCAGGGAAGAAGTTGAAAAAGCGATTCGCCCTAATACAAAAGCCATTTATATTGAAACACCGACAAACCCGTTGCTCAAAATCACCGACCTGACGCTCATGGCTGATATCGCAAAAAAAGCGGGTGTTCTGCTTATCGTAGACAATACCTTTAACACTCCTTATTTTCAGCAGCCGCTTACTTTAGGCGCTGATATCGTACTTCACAGTGCGACAAAATATCTTGGCGGACACAGTGATGTCGTCGGAGGTTTAGTTGTGACAGCTTCGAAAGAGCTTGGAGAAGAGCTGCATTTTGTGCAAAACTCCACAGGCGGCGTGCTTGGCCCTCAAGATTCCTGGCTGTTAATGAGAGGAATCAAAACGTTGGGACTCAGAATGGAAGCGATCGATCAAAATGCGCGGAAAATCGCAAGCTTTCTTGAGAATCACCCTGCTGTTCAAACGTTATATTACCCTGGTTCTTCAAATCATCCCGGACATGAGCTTGCAAAAACGCAAGGATCGGGCTTCGGCGGCATGATCTCCTTTGATATTGGCAGTGAAGAACGGGTTGATGCGTTTTTAGGAAATCTGAAACTGTTTACCATTGCTGAAAGCCTGGGGGCGGTTGAAAGCTTAATTTCTGTTCCTGCAAGAATGACACATGCCTCTATTCCGAGAGAACGCCGGCTTGAGCTCGGCATTACGGACGGCTTGATCAGAATTTCTGTAGGAATTGAAGATGCGGAAGACTTGTTGGAAGATATCGGCCAAGCGCTTGAAAATATATAACAAATGGATAGAATTACTTTCTCTGTAAGCCGCCGGATTATATTATAATAGTCGTATACTATGAATCTGGCAGGTGATTCTTTTGAACAAAAATAGAATGAAATCTTTAAAAGAAGACTACAAGCATTTTGCTTTTACATTGCTTGCAGTCAGCACTTTTTTATATATAGGCGCAGTTCTCCCTGATCAAGGCTTAACATTAGGCCAGAAATCGACGATGTTTTTAGCGGATTGCGTATTTTTAGCCGGTGCCTTCTTTTGCGCTGACCGTTCACTTATTTACAAGAAGCGTTTGGAAGAAGCCGACGAATAAAAAAACAGCCATCATCAAGCGATGGCTGTTTTTCTGTTATTGTTCTCGAAGTTCTTTTCCCATGCCTTTTAAAAACTGAAGGCCGAAGCCGACGGCTCTGTTGATGTCAGGGTCGTTCATTGCTTTTAACAGGTCGAGAACCCCGACTTTCTTGTCTTCTTTTAAAAAGCTTTGTGCCTGTTCAGTCCCAGCCATTACGCTTTCTAAAAGCTTTGCTGTAAACTCAGGATCGGCTTTTGTCAATGCGCCTCCGGCTGCCATCATCGTGTTGATGAGGTTGGTGACAGGCTCGCGGGAAACTTGGCCAAGCGCAATCTTGGCAATGTCTTCCTTCGCTCTGAGCATGCTTGTTGCCGCATCAAAAATTCCAAGATCATTGAGTTCATTCATTAACGTCATCGTTTTAGAGACGGCGTCCTCATTTTCCGCCAGCAGCTCTTTCAGTTCTTCTATTTTTTCAAGCTTAATTTGCTCAGCTGTTTTTGTTTCTTTTTTGATCGTCGTAATCGGAGTGGCCATTCGTTTTCCTCCTATCGTTTAATCAGTCAGATGGACATAGCCAGGGCGGTTCCATTTTCTTTCCGCTTCGACTCCGTTTTGCGGATGCCGTTTTTTGTTGCGCGGATTTGTTTTTGGAAGCGGCGCTGTTTCACAGCCGCCAAGCACTTCCATGCGGACCTTTGTCTGTTTATAAGCAGGCGTGTTCGTCCGTTTATCAGCTGCAGGGCCCGTCAAGAAGTTAATCGCTGACTCCTTGTCTGTCGAGTTCATTGGCAGATAGAGTTCATTTTTCCGTACCCGATCTGTGATCAGCGCGTTCAATTTGACTGCTCCGAACGGAGAAACGAGCCGTACAAGCGAACCGTCACAAACACCTCGCTCTTGTGCAAGCTCAGGTGAGATCTCAACGAATACATTCGGCACTTTCGCTTGGATGCCTTTCGATTTATTTGTCATGTTTCCTTCGTGGAAATGCTCCAGCATCCGGCCGTTATTGATATGAAGGTCATATTCCTCCGGAAATGCCGCTGGCTCGGTCCAATCAGAAAGGGCAAAACGGGCTTTTTTGTCAGGGAAATTAAATCCGTCTTCATACAGAAGCGGTGTGCTTTCACCTGTGAAGCTGCCCCATAGGAAGCTGTTCCAGCCTTCAAGCACCTCATAGCTTGCTTTGGCAAACAGAGGAGAAAGACTCGCCATTTCAGAGAAAATGTCACTCGGATGGCTGTAATTCCAATTCGCTCCTAAACGGTTTGCCACCTCTTGAATAATCCACCAGTCCGGTTTTGCGTCACCAAGCGTCGGAAGCGCCTGGTACAATCGCTGGACACGGCGTTCTGTGTTGGTAAATGTTCCGTCTTTTTCAAGTGAAGGAGTGGCCGGCAAGACGACATCAGCATATTGAGCTGTTCTTGACAGGAAGATGTCCTGTACCACGAAGAAATCAAGGCTTGATAAAATATCATGCACATGGTTCGCGTTTGAATCGACCAGTGCCATATCTTCACCGACAAGATACATAGCTTTCATTTTTCCTTCTTCAATGGCATGAAGCATTTGAATATTATCTAAACCAGGCTTTCCATCAATCTCGACACCATATGCCTCTTCAAATTTAGCGCGTGCTTTGTCATCTGTAATATGCTGATATCCCGGCAGCCAGCCTGGCAATGTTCCCATATCACATGCGCCTTGCACGTTATTGTGTCCGCGCAGAGGATAAGCGCCGGCACCTGGACGGCGATAGTTGCCCGTAGCGAGAAGCAGGTTTGAAATGGCTGCTGATGTATCAGAACCGCCTGTATTTTGTGTGACACCCATTCCCCAAAGGACACAAGTGCCGTCAGCATCACGAATCATTTCAGCAATATGAATGATGTTTTCTTTTGAAAGGCCTGTGATGCGTTCTGCATAATCAAGCGTATACGTTTTAAGGGTTTCTTTATAATCTTCAAAGTAATTGACGTTCTCATCAATAAACGCCTGATCGTGCCAGCCTTGGTCGATCATATATTTCGTAACAGCCATCAGCCAAACTTGGTCTGTGCCTTGTTTAGGGCTGATGAACAGATCGGATCGCTCAGCCATCTCATTTTTACGCAGGTCAGCAACAATCAGTTTTTGACCGTGGAGCTTGTGTGCCCGTTTGACGCGTGTTGCGAGCACTGGGTGTCCTTCCGCCGGATTGGCACCGACAATGATGACGAGACCTGCTTTGGCAATATCTTTAATCGTGCCGGCGTCACCGCCCATGCCGACAGTGCGGAACAATCCGTCTGTAGCAGGAGACTGGCAGTAGCGTGAGCAGTTATCGACGTTGTTTGTTTCAAATACCTGACGCGCTAGTTTTTGAATGACGTAGTTTTCTTCATTCGTAATTTTAGAAGAAGAAATAAACCCGACAGAGCCTTTACCGTACTGCTCTTTAATTGATCCTAATCTGCTTGCGACAAGATCGAGGGCCTCTTCCCAAGAAGATTCCACAAAGGCTCCGTTTTTACGGATTAAAGGCTTTGTGATCCGCTCTTTTGAATTGACAAAATCCCAGCCGAATTTCCCTTTGACACATGTGGAAATCGCGTTAACCGGAGCATCAGAAACAGGCTGGATCTTTAAAATATCCCGTCCTTTTGTCCATACTTCAAATGAACACCCGACACCGCAGAACGTACATACAGTTTTCGTTTTTTTCGTTCTTGTTTCACGCATTGCCGCTTCGACTTCAGAAATGGCAAAAATGCTGCCATACCCCGGTTCAACATTTTTCACGAGATCAATCATCGGTTCCATGACGTCCTCTTTAATGCCTGTCATAAAACCAGCCTGCCCGAGCATTGATTTTTCCATCAGTGCATTACATGGACATACTGTTACACACTGACCGCAGCTGACACAGGAAGATTCATTGATCGGAACTCCCTCATCCCAAATGACGCGAGGGCGTTCGCGTTCCCAGTCGATTGAGAGTGTTTCATTTACCTGAAGGTTTTGACAGACCTCAACACACTGGCCGCAGGCAATACATTGGTTTGGATCATAGCGGTAAAAAGGGTGAGACATATCAACCGCGCAAGAAGGATCTTCTTTTGGCGTGTATGGGTATTTTTGATGCTCGATCCCCATCATTTCCGCTGTATTATGCAGCGTACAGTTGCCATTGTTGTTATCGCAAACTGTACAATACAGCAAATGATTTTCAAGAAGGCGGTCCATCGCTTCGGTTTGCGCTTCTTTCACTCGATTTCCTGAAAGATCAATAGACATCCCGTTTTCTGCAACCGTCGCGCATGAACGAACCAGCTTGCCGTTTGCCTCTACTATGCAAGTATCACAAGTTTGAATCGGGTCAACCTCTGGTACGTGGCAAATCTGCGGGTACTCAATTCCGTTTTCATTTAAAATATCTAAAATTGTGGCCCCTGCTCGTGCTTGAATTTCTGTTCCGTCTACACGGACACTGATCGACTTAACGTCCATCATATTCATATTCCCCTCCATCTTTCTTTCAAGAAGTCAAAAAAAGCCATGTATAGATACACCTGCCCTTAATTCTAAGAAGGTGTAAACACACATGGCGGAATAGTTCACTAGCAAGTCTTACTAACAGACCAATCCTTGATTTTTATAAAACGATAGACTCATAACAAGATCCTATTACAAATCCATCAACACTGCTTTTATTATAATGTGATATTTATTATAATACAATATGGCAGGAAAATTTTAACCAAGTGAAATGTCCTGAGGGGAACCGGGAAAAGCCTTTATAAGGCAATATCGGAAGGGGTAATCAGCATGTCTAAAAAAATTCATGAATTCAATGATATTATTCGAAAACTTCGCAAAGAATTGTTCGGAAAAGGGCCTGAGAGAATTCATACTGTATTTGTAGAAAACATGGCAGTTTCAACACTATACGGAAATCTGAGTGCAAGCGAGCAGTTTATCGCCCGCACGCCTGAAGGAAGAGAGATGGTACATGCGGCCCGGACAAGCCTAATTCAAGACCTTTATTCCAAACAAACACCGGAAGGAATGGAGGAACTCATGGGAGCTAAGCTAGTCCATTTATTTTCTGATATTAAAATTGAGGAAAACATCGCTGTATCTGTATTTGTTTTTGACCGAAAAATAGATGAGCAAAAAGAAGTTCTGCAAAGCTAGTATATTTGTCATTGACACAAATTTGTCACATTTGATATGATGTTGCTACAGTTATAGAAGGCTAAAGCAATGGAATGTATGCACGAACTGTATATATTCTCTTTCAATATCTTATATACTGCTTGATATTGTTGTATGGGTATGCATACAAGTTAGGCAGCATTCAAACGCCTGGTTTGACACAGGTTATTTGAGTGCTGCCTTTTTTATTGCCTTTCTTGCATAACTGTGAGAAAAGAAGAAGTAATGGAGGCGTTTTATTATGGCTTTTCGAAAACCGGATGAAATAGCGGAAGCAGCAATTGAAGCAGGGATGAAAAAAATAAAGCTCCCGCTGCCGTCACTGCTTGTGCTGGGGTTTTTAGGCGGTGCATTTATCGCGCTTGGGTATTTGCTTGATATCAGGGTAATCGGCGATCTTCCGAAAGAATGGGGGAGCCTGTCCAGTTTGATTGGTGCAGCAGTATTTCCAGTCGGCCTGATCCTTGTCGTTCTCGCTGGCGCTGAACTGATCACAGGCAATATGATGTCAGTTGCGATGGCGTTATTTTCGAGAAAAATATCAGTAAAAGAGTTAGCGATTAACTGGGGAATCGTCACAATTATGAACTTAATCGGCGCATTGTTTGTTGCTTACTTTTTCGGGCATTTGGTTGGATTGACTGAAACAGGTCCTTATTTAGAAAAAACGATTGCCGTTGCCCAAGGAAAGCTTGATATGAGCTTTGGCAAGGTTCTCATTTCCGCCATCGGCTGTAACTGGCTTGTATGTCTTGCAGTGTGGCTTTCTTTCGGCGCCCAAGACGCAGCAGGAAAAATCCTTGGCATCTGGTTCCCAATCATGGCTTTTGTGGCTATCGGATTTCAGCACGTTGTCGCCAACATGTTTGTGATTCCTGCTGCCATTTTTGCAGGCTCATTCACGTGGGGGCAGTTCATCGGAAACATCATTCCGGCTTTTATCGGTAATGTCATCGGCGGAGCTGTATTTGTCGGTCTCATTTATTTTATTGCATATCATAAGAAAGACCGCTCCAGAAAAGAAATGAAGCAGGTGTCATGACCAACGGGCAAATCCATTCGATAATTTGCACAATTTCCGTCCATTTTTAGAAAAAGTTGTTTACAAAATGGAATTTGGTGGATATACTTACAAAGTAAGAAAAAAAGCAAAGGAGGCTGAACCAAAATGACAATGAGAAAACGACGTCAACCTGTACGTGATACACATGTAAAAGTTCATGGTTTATTCAGCCTGTGGAAGAGTTCGTGTCCTTCCTTAACCGATGCTTATCGCACGCATTAAATTCGGAATAGTCGGACATACGCAACTCCCCGCAGGCAGTAGAGGCATTGGTGTCTTCTTTTGTCTGCGGTTTTTATTTGCCCGCGGCAGAAGGGTTGTGCCGCGGGTTATTTCGCTTGATGCGGACTTTGAAAGGGGGTGAGCGATATGACGATTAACCTATTCTTTTTAACGTTAACGATTAAAAAACGGTTTAAAAGCCTGGAAGAATTCGAACGAGAACAGCAGATTGAGCAGATTTATGATGAAATGAAAGAGTCTCAGTTAAAGCATCTTTATTTAACGAACTGGCGCTAAAAGCAACGAAAAAAACTGAAGGGGGAATGGCATATGCTTAGAAGGGAATTATTGATGCATTATACAATGGAGAAGGACCAAGTTTAGCGAAATAGCTGTCAAGAAAATGCGCGCCTGCATATAGTAAATCAACGTTATTGTGAGGCAGGTGATGGCATGATGAACGATTATCAAAAAAGACTGCCGTCGATTGGCCATGGTTATGCGTCCATGCCGCATTCCTTCAAACATGGTTATGGAAATCCATTCCGACAGCAGAGGCTGATGGCAATGCAGCAGCAAAGGCTGTATGTATTCCCTTATCATTGGCATTAGAAAGAGGGCAGAAAACATTATGTTTTCTGCTTTTTTTTCGGAAAAAAATGAAAAAGTTTAGTTCTATTGAAACATTTTTCAATACATTGCCGTCTAGTTGGTACCTTCCTTCACTTTTAGAAATGAAGATGATGTTTATTTTTTTAAGATAATAAATAAACATAGGAAACCAAAAGCAGGTGTTTAAATTGCTAGAAAATAGACTCTATAAACGATCGAATTTTCGGAAATTATTTTCTCGGAAATATAAGCTAACCAAAACAATTGAGCATATGATGATTGACTCTATAGATATACAAGAAAATGACAGAATTTTAGAAATTGGAATCGGAAATGGCACTGTCTTTAAAAGCATAACCAAGAAACTAGAAAAGGGAAGCCTAAAAAGCATTGATCCTTCAAAGCGAAAGGTAAGACAGATATCACGTGCGAATCGAAAGAATATGGGGAACGGGGAGGTTTTTCATGGCTATCCAGAGGACATTCCCTTTGATGACCGTACCTTTAATAAAGTCTTTTCTTTACATACAGTTCAGAGCTGCACCGATATTAGGCTTGCATTAAGAGAAATTTACAGGGTGCTTCAAATTGACGGCCGGTTTTATATCAGTATTGACACAAATACCGGTGAAAAAGAGAAAACGTATATTCAACTGCTGAAAGATCAGCATTTCAGGGATCTTTCTGTTATCAGGCGTGATTCCTGTCTATGTATTGTGGCTGTTAAATAAAAAATTTCTCGGGAAATATATCCAAGATCCTTACATTTGGATTTGGGTATATTTTCTTAATTTTTTATTTTTTGCATATACTTTATATTAAAAAAAGTTTTTTTCATTTAAACTTATAACAGAAGAAAGAACAAAGAGGTGATTTCAGACAGGGCAGACATTCTTTGTGAACAAAAGGAATGAATATTCATTCCGCAAACGAATCGGAGGTTGTCAGATTATATGCTATCCGCATCCAGCAGTAAATACGACATGATTATGAAAGCGTCGGTCTCACTTTTTACGGAAAGGGGTTTTGACGCTACCACTATTCCTATGATAGCTGAACGTGCTCATGTAGGGACAGGAACGATCTATCGTTATTTTGACAGCAAAGAAACACTCGTAAACGTGCTGTTTCAAGAAAGCATCCAGCGATTTACGGAAAAACTGAAGCAAGACGTTTCAGAATTGCCTGTCAGAGAAGGCTTTCACCACGTATTTTGCTGTCTCGTTCAGTTTACGAAAGAGAGCGACTATGCGCTTTTTTTTCTTGAAACCAAAAAAGATGCTCATTACTTAAATCATACAAGCAAAAAAATGATAGAAAATCTGACTCAAATGCTTGATGACTATTTTAATAAGGGAAAAGCGGAAGGCGTGATTCGCAGCCTGCCCTCTAATGTGTTAATTGCGATTGTATTAGGGGCGTTTCTCAAGATATATCAGCTCGTTCAAACAGGTGATATAGAGATGGACACTGATTTAATTACTGAATTGGAACAATGCTGCTGGGACGCCATTAGCTTCATTCATCACAAAAATAGGAAAGGGAGATGTTAATGAAACAGGCAAGCGCAATACCTCAGCCCAAAACATACGGACCTTTAAAAAATCTTCCGCATCTTGAAAAAGAACAGCTTTCTCAATCCTTATGGCGGATAGCTGATGAATTGGGGCCGATTTTCCGTTTTGATTTTCCGGGAGTATCCAGTGTTTTTGTATCGGGCCACAATCTTGTGGCTGAAGTGTGTGATGAAAGCCGCTTTGACAAGAACCTTGGCAAAGGCTTGCAAAAGGTGCGCGAATTCGGGGGAGATGGCTTATTTACAAGCTGGACGCACGAACCGAACTGGCAAAAAGCCCACCGCATTTTGCTGCCGAGTTTTAGTCAAAAAGCGATGAAAGGCTACCATTCTATGATGCTGGATATCGCAACCCAGCTGATTCAAAAATGGAGCCGGTTAAACCCTAATGAAGAAATTGATGTAGCAGACGATATGACACGTCTGACGCTTGATACGATTGGGTTATGCGGATTTAACTATCGATTCAACAGCTTTTACCGTGATTCACAGCATCCGTTTATCACCAGTATGCTCCGTGCCTTAAAAGAGGCGATGAATCAATCAAAAAGACTGGGCCTGCAAGATAAGATGATGGTGAAAACGAAGCTGCAGTTTCAAAAGGATATAGAAGTCATGAACTCCCTGGTTGATAGAATGATAGCGGAGCGAAAGGCGAATCCGGATGATAACATCAAGGATCTCTTGTCTCTCATGCTTTATGCCAAAGATCCAGTAACCGGTGAAACGCTGGATGATGAAAACATAAGGTATCAAATCATCACATTTTTAATTGCTGGACATGAGACAACAAGCGGTTTGCTTTCCTTTGCGATTTATTGTCTGCTTACACATCCAGAAAAACTGAAAAAAGCTCAGGAGGAAGCGGATCGCGTGTTAACGGATGACACGCCTGAATATAAACAAATCCAGCAGCTCAAATACACTCGGATGGTTTTAAATGAAACCCTCAGACTGTATCCAACAGCTCCGGCTTTTTCTCTATATGCGAAGGAGGATACTGTTCTAGGCGGGGAATATCCGATCAGCAAAGGGCAGCCAGTCACTGTTTTAATTCCAAAACTGCACCGGGACCAAAACGCTTGGGGGCCGGATGCGGAAGATTTCCGTCCGGAACGGTTTGAGGATCCTTCAAGTATCCCTCACCATGCGTATAAGCCGTTTGGAAACGGACAGCGCGCTTGTATTGGCATGCAGTTTGCTCTTCAAGAAGCGACAATGGTTCTCGGTCTTGTATTAAAGCATTTTGAATTGATTAACCATACTGGCTACGAACTAAAAATCAAAGAAGCATTAACGATCAAGCCGGATGATTTTAAAATTACTGTGAAACCGCGGAAAACAGCGGCAATCAATGTACAGAGAAAAGAACAGGCAGAAATCAAATCAGAAACAAAGCCAAAAGAAACCAAACCTAAACACGGCACACCTTTACTCGTTCTTTACGGTTCAAACCTTGGGACAGCTGAGGGAATAGCCGGTGAATTGGCTTCTCAAGGCCGCCAGATGGGCTTTACAGCTGAAACGGCTCCGCTTGATGATTATATCGGCAAGCTCCCTGAAGAAGGGGCAGTCGTCATTGTAACGGCTTCTTATAATGGGTCGCCGCCTGATAATGCTGCCGGCTTTGTAGAGTGGCTGAAAGAGCTTGAGGAAGGCCAATTGAAAGGTGTTTCCTATGCGGTATTCGGCTGCGGGAACCGGAGCTGGGCCAGCACGTATCAGCGGATTCCCCGCCTGATTGATGACATGATGAAAGCAAAGGGGGCATCGCGTTTAACAGAGATTGGGGAAGGTGACGCCGCCGATGATTTTGAAAGCGATCGCGAGTCTTGGGAAAACCGCTTCTGGAAGGAAACGATGGACGCATTTGATATTAACGAAATAGCCCAGAAAGAAGACAGGCCTTCATTATCGATTGCTTTTCTCAGTGAAGCGACGGAAACGCCGGTTGCTAAAGCATATGGCGCGTTTGAAGGGGTTGTGTTAGAGAATCGAGAACTCCAGACAGCTGACAGCACGCGTTCAACCCGCCATATTGAATTGGAAATTCCGGCTGGTAAAACATATAAAGAAGGCGATCATATCGGAATCCTGCCGAAGAACAGCAGGGAGCTTGTTCAGCGGGTTCTCAGCCGATTCGGTTTGCAGTCCAATCATGTGATAAAAGTAAGCGGAAGCGCTCATATGGCTCATCTGCCGATGGATCGGCCGATCAAAGTAGTGGATTTATTGTCGTCCTATGTAGAGCTGCAGGAACCGGCATCAAGGCTTCAGCTTCGGGAGCTGGCCTCTTATACAGTTTGTCCGCCGCATCAAAAAGAGCTGGAACAGCTCGTTTCAGATGATGGCATTTACAAAGAGCAGGTACTTGCAAAACGTCTTACCATGCTTGATTTTTTAGAGGATTATCCTGCTTGCGAAATGCCGTTTGAACGGTTTTTAGCACTTTTGCCATCACTAAAACCGAGATACTATTCCATTTCAAGCTCACCGAAAGTTCATGCAAATATCGTGAGCATGACGGTAGGAGTTGTGAAAGCCTCAGCATGGAGCGGCCGAGGTGAATACCGGGGTGTCGCCTCTAATTATTTAGCAGAGTTGAATACAGGTGATGCAGCAGCCTGCTTCATTCGTACGCCGCAGTCCGGATTCCAGATGCCGGATGAGCCTGAAACGCCTATGATTATGGTCGGGCCGGGCACAGGAATTGCGCCATTCAGGGGCTTTATTCAGGCAAGATCGGTTTTGAAGAAGGAAGGAAGCACCCTTGGTGAAGCACTTTTATACTTCGGCTGCCGCCGCCCGGACCATGACGACCTTTACAGAGAAGAGCTGGATCAAGCGGAACAGGAAGGTTTGGTCACAATCCGCCGATGCTACTCGCGCGTCAAAAACGAACCAAAAGAATATGTCCAGCACTTGCTCAAGCAAGATACGCAGAAATTGATGACACTCATTGAAAAAGGGGCTCATATTTACGTATGCGGTGATGGATCACAAATGGCTCCTGATGTAGAGAAGACTTTGCGATTGGCGTATGAAGCTGAAAAAGGAGCAAGTCAGGAAGAATCAGCTGAATGGCTGCAAAAGCTGCAAGATCAAAGACGTTATGTGAAAGACGTTTGGACAGGAATGTAAAATATAAAATCCCGCCAATCTGATTGGCGGGATTGCTTTGCATATGAGAAAACCGGCACGATAATGAAATCTACTGAAAAGGATGTTATAGGGAGTATCGTGCCGGCCTTATTATTCATATCGGCATGCAGAGGCAAAAGTTTAGTTCTTTTTACTTATTTTTTAAAATAAATAGTCTAAAAGTCTTGTTTTTGATTTTCAACTCAGGCTTTTGGCATTTTGTTCTTGCTTATTCCTTAAGATCAGTCATCTGTTGAAGATTGATGCTTGAATTGCTGTTCCACATGCTTACGGTAATGAAAGTCATGAATCAGCCGAATGGTCGGCCTGATTAACAGCAGCAAACTTCCGATCGCAAACAGCCATATCCCTGCCGACATTAATCTGTCATAAAAAAAGAAAAAGCTCCCGACGAGAAACAAAGCACCAATGATAAAATCGTTTACTGTATAAAGAATCTTATATCGTTTTTTGAAAAAAAGTTCATATCGTTTCAGCTCTTTTTGGAAGTCATGTTCTTCATTTACTGTCACCATCATCCCTCCATTCTATTTTGGCTTACCCTTACGTAAACGGAATGTAAACATAAGGGCAGCCTTGCTGAAAGGAGACATAATCAACGATCAGAAACTAAAGTGAAAAAGTGATCCGCATAGGATCTCTTTTTTTATGATTTCATCGCCTGAACAATAAGAGCGGTCAAAGCTTTTGCCCCTTTAGGAACCAAGTGAACACCATCAGGGGTAAAATATTCTGGATGCTGAAGAGCTTCTGTATGCCAGTCAACTAACGTAACATTTTGATGTGCGCTTGCCTGGTGCTGTAAAGATTCATTAACCTTGCTTTCCCATTGGCGGGGAACCCGTGTATTGACAAGATAGATATGGGCTTTTGAGAAAGATTGAAGCAGTTGTTCGATTTGGCTGTTTGTAAAGTAGCCATTGGTTCCAAGCTCAATGATGACAGCCTTGTTCGGCTGATTAAAAGACTTGTACTCCCTTGCGAGTTCCAAAGCTTGAGACATTTGTCTTCCTACCTTTCCATCAATCGTCACATGTGAAAGTGACTGACGCAGGTGTGAAGAAATATCAAGCATGACGGAATCTCCTATAGCTAACACCTCTTTCGCAGTATCTGCGGGTTCTTTCGTCTGTTTAGATTGCGTGTCTTTCTTTTTATGAGTCTCTTGCCCACTATCTTTGTTTTCCTTTTGACGTTGATCGGATTCTGTTGTCTTTTGTTCAGGATAGTGTTTTTTATCTGCTGCAGCGTTCTTTTTATCCCCAGAAGCCTGGCTGGTGTCAGCATTTGTTTCTTGTGAGCTATAGGTCCATTTGGTAGGGTGCTTTTGCTCTCCGGCTAACCCAGACAGCCCTCCTGCAAAAATAAGTATAGCGAAAATGACGAAACCAATTGACAGTTTGCTGATGACAGATGTCGTTTTCCATTCCTTGATTCTATGTATAAAAACACGGCGGAAAAATGACCTAAATCCCTGTGTCCGTATCGGCTTCTCAATAAAATGATAGGAAAGCTCGGCAAGTATACATGTCACAATGACCTTTAGCACGATATGCCAAAGAACAGGGTTTCCGATTTCTTGAACTGGCGTGCTTAACACAATAACAGGGTAGTGACAAAGATAAATTCCGTAAGACCTCGTTCCAAGCCACCGAAGCGGCCTCCATGAAAGCAGATTGCCTAAAAAGCTGCTCGGATGGCAAACACATGCAATAAGGATTGCGGCAGTCACGCTAATGAATAGCATTCCGCCTCTGTAAAGAAAAGGCTCGTATTCATCTGTGAAATAGACACACAACACTAAAGTACAAAATGCCAAAAATTCAGTGGCGTGCAAAGTGTGCTTCAGTTTGCTTGGCAGCCTGTTGGAAGACAGCCTTTTCATTGGCCATACCAAAGCCAAGGCACATCCGATGAGAAGTTCAAACGAACGAGTGTCTGTGCCATAGTAAACGCGGCTCGGATCTCCGCCAGGTTCATACAGTACGCTCATCATCACGGCTGAACAAAGCGCAAGCAATGATATCACCGCAGCCAATCTGGCGCGGCTTTTCATTATGTACATTCCAACAACTAAAAACATCGGCCATATGATATAAAATTGTTCTTCAATCGCCAGCGACCAAAGGTTTTTTAGAGGTGATGGGGAACCGAAACTATCAAAATATGATAGCTTGTGAAAAATAAACCACCAATTGCTCATATAAAAGAGAGAAGAGATCGCATCTCCACGTACAGTGTGCAATAGTTCTCGATCAAACAATACGACCCACACAACAGTGGAAAAGATCATAAGGTACGCTGCCGGCAGAAGCCGCCGAATGCGGCGCACCCAAAAGTCCCGAAAATCAAGATTGATATCATTTCCATATGCCGGTAATAGAATAGATGTAATCAAATATCCGGATAAAACAAAAAAGATATCAACTCCGATAAAACCTCCGTTAGCCCAATTGAAATTTAGGTGATAAGCGATAACTGACAGGACGGCAAAAGCGCGAAGGCCATCAAGTCCAGGGATGTATCGATGATGCTGTGTCTTGTGATACATGGGAATTCCTCCAATAGTATGCAAATATTCTCGTTGTTTTTGATAGCGAGGTTACGACCTCGAAAGAGAAGAGAGAAAACATCCATAATCTTAGATGGATGTTTTTATTTTATCGAATATAACGTTCTCCCACGAGCAAGTTTGAAATGACGCTGGTTGGAATTGTAAACTCGGTAACGCCCATATAGCCAGGGGCGACTTCATATTCGTCAAATGAGATCACAAGTTTATGGTCTTCAGTAATGTAAAACGTCTGATCAGGAAGAATCGTTTTGAACGGTTCTGCATCTTCGTCAGTGAGCCAATATATTTTATTTGGATCTTCCTTCATTTGCTGTTTCATTTGCTCTCTAATATTTTGACTGATGACTTTAATATAGCGCTCATCTTTGAATAAGCTTTTTAATGTAAGTAAAATATCATTCTTTTTGTCAATTGTAATATAACGGCTTTGTGTGTAGGAAGATGCTTGTGTTTTTTCAATATTGCGCCGGATCGAGAGTAAATCTGGCGTGTCTGTGACCGTCTCGTAATCACTGTAGATGCTGAGATGCCCTTTTTTGTTTTTGGATGTGGACTGTATAAACTCTTTATACAGCTGCTGGCTTTCTTTCAAGTATTTTTGGTTAATGCTGTTTTCCAGCTCTTTATTAGAAAGCCCGGACAAAGCAGGTGTTTTGACATCAATGCTTGATTGGTCTTTTTCCTCTTTGATTTCAATAAAGGTGATCGCTTTGACGATTTTGCCGATGACAGGGATCCTTGACATAGCCTGAGCAGCGTCAGGGTTGATATTAACAAGCGCAGTGAATAAAATAGCTGCAGCGATTGCTGCTGATGTCGGCCACATGACGATTCTTTTCTTTTTTGGTTCTTGCTGAAGGGCTTTTTCAACAATGATATCCAATTCTTTAGGAATCGGAACATTTTTATATTCTTCTCTTAATTGCTGTAATCTCTTATCCATTAAGAAAGATCCTCCTTCGTCAGCTGAATGCGCATCAGCTTCAATGCTCTGTATAGGCGCGTTTTGACGGTATTCGTGTTTTCTCCTGTAATTTCCGCAATTTCTTCTAATTTGAGGTCTTCAAAAAAGCGTAAAATAATAATGGTTTTATAGCGGTACGGCAATTCGTCAAGCGCTTCATGGAGATCAGTATCCTTGTAATGGTCTTCCTTTCCTTTGCTTAAAAATTCTATCGTTTCGTCGTCCATCACTCTTATCTTTTTTTGTTTGCGCAAAAAATCAATGGCTGTCCGCACTAAAATTTTATAAAACCAGCTTTTTATCGTCTCAGGGTTCCTGACCGTTTCAACTGAGCTCAGCGCTTTTTTTATCGATTCCTGAACAATATCTAATGCGTCATCTTGATTTTTCACATAACTGAAAGCCAACCTGTAGAAATCTTGCTTATGGTCAGTTATGCATGTGACAAGCAACGCTTTTGTTGTTTGTTTTTTCTTCATTGCAATAAAGGGCTCCTTTTTGAATATACGTATATCGTAGGCTGTTACCTAGGATAGACGCGGCAGGCTGAAAAATAGTTTGCGCAGAATCACATTTTTTTAAAAGAGAGAAGTAAATCAGCATGGGGGGGTTATGCATAAAAAAACAAGGCTTGTTTTGTACAAGCCTTGTTTTGGTTAAGCGATGCGAATATTATTCCAAATAATGTTTTTTGAAATCTGAATGGATAGAAAATTTACGGCGCAACTGGATGAGATTTTTCCCGAAGCTCTCTTCTAAAAGCTCTCTATGCTTTTTCAGAATTTCCATGAGGTACAGATCATGAATGATCACTTCAGTAATAGGCATGACTAAACCTACATGCATCGTCCATGCAGCACGGCTGTCGTTGCCAAGTGAGACAATGCCTGCTACGACTTCTGAATCATCTCCGCTATAGACAAGCCACCGTCCGTCATACTCTTCTGTAATTTCACTGCTCATATCATGAAGGTAAACATTGGCAAAATCAGATACGATGTCTCCGTACGCAATAATGGTGACAATAACGCCTTGTTCTGCCGCCTGTTTGAGCTCTGCTTCTATCTCCTTAAAATCCTCTTTCCATATTTCTAAGAGGATTCTTTTTTTGGCAGATAAGATACAAGCCTTCACCTTTTCAAGAATTTCACTGCGGCCGGTGATATTCCAGATGTTTTCCCGGTCATTAGCAGTCTGCTCGAACTTTTCAAAATATTTCTCAGCCTGATCAAAATGCTCTTCCGCTTTGAGCCGGCGGTTTTTAATCAGTTCTTTTGCGGGGACAGGAACATACTGAGGCGTATTTCCATGACTGACAAAAACATCTCCCCTTATGACAAGGCTTTCCAAGACTTCATAAATTTTAGAACGGGGAACTCCGGATTTTTTGGCAACGGCATAGCCTGTTAAAGGTGATTCTTGCAATAATGCCAAATACGCTTTCGATTCATATTCTGTAAAATTGAGGTTTTTTAAAATGTCTAACATATTTTCTTTCATATATCCTCCAATATAAAGAGCAATCGCTGCCTTAGTAATCGCTATTTTAACAAACCATATTGATTTATTCCAAACACATTGATACACTTTTTATAAGTAGTTACTTTTGTAGTCACTATATGATTAAGGGGATTTTTTAAAGGGGGAGAGAACAATGCACAGCTTACTCGCATACATACCGATCGCTGCCATGATGGTTATCATACCGGGGGCAGATACGATGCTTGTGATGAAAAATACGCTTAGGTATGGCCCGAAAGCCGGCCGTTATAACATTCTCGGATTGGCAACAGGACTTTCCTTTTGGACGGTGATTGCCATTTTAGGATTATCAGTGGTGATCGCAAAGTCAGTGATTCTTTTCACAACGATCAAATATTTGGGAGCGGCATACTTAATTTATTTAGGTGTAAAAAGTTTTTTTGCTAAAAGTATGTTTTCGTTAGATGACATGCAATCCCAAGCAAAAAATATGGCAAGTTCTCCGAAACGTTATTATAAAACTTCCTTTATGCAGGGATCACTCAGTAACATTCTCAATCCTAAAACTGTTTTGGTGTATGTTACAATCATGCCCCAATTTATCAATTTGAACGGAAATATAAACCAGCAGCTCATTATTTTAGCTTCAATCCTAACCTTATTAGCGGTGTTGTGGTTCCTGTTTCTTGTTTATATTATTGATTACGCAAAAAAATGGATGAAAAACTCGAAGTTCCAGAAAGTGTTTCAAAAAATTACCGGAATAATATTAGTAGGTTTCGGCATCAAAACTGGTTTGAGTTAACACTTAAATGAAGTGAATGAAATTTGAAACCAAAGTTTAATTTGTGTTTGACCCATAAAAAAGACAAGGGAGTGAGTATCCCTTGTCTTTTTTTTATTTCATCTTATGTCCTCTGCGGGTTTGTACCTTATACAAAATAATCAATAAAACAAACCAGACCGGGGTGACAAACAAAGCAATACGTGTATCATTCGCCAGTGCCAATATGACAAGAATGAACGCGAGAAATGCAAGTGTTAAATAGTTGGATAATGGGTAAAAAGGCATTTTAAATTTGTTTGCTTTCGCTTCATGCTGCCTTGTTTTTCGATATTTCAAATGGCAAATCACCGTGATGCCCCAAATAAAAATGAAGCATATTGTAGAAACACTTGTAATCAGTGTGAAGACTTGCTCGGGCATTAAATAATTCAGACTAACGCCAATCAGAATGGCGATGGATGAAAAGAACAGCGCATTGCTTGGCACGTTAGAAGAAGTCAATTTCTTTAATAGTCCAGGTGCGTGATGATCCTTTGCAAGTGAATAGACCATTCGGCTTGTGCTGAATAAAGCGCTATTTGCAGCTGATGCGGCTGATGTTAATACAACAAAATTGATCAAACTGGCAGCCACAACGATGCCTACTGCAGAGAAGACCTGAACAAATGGGCTTTCGTTTGGATTCAACACATTCCAAGGATAGATACACATAATCACGAAAAGTGCGCCAACATAAAAAAGTAAAATCCGGACAGGGATTTGATTGATGGCTTTAGGGATCACTTTTTGGGGATTTTCTGTTTCACCTGCTGTCAGTCCGACAAGTTCAATACCCACGAAAGCGAAGACGACCATTTGGAAAGATAGGATAAACCCATGCCATCCATTTGGGAACATGCCACCGTGGCTCCAAAGGTTGTTGAGGCTGGCAGGGCCGGAAGCTGCGGAAAAACCTTTCGCAATCAGGAGAATACCAGTTACGATCAGAGCCAGTATGGCAATGACTTTGATCAATGCAAACCAAAATTCTAATTCTCCGAAAAGTTTAACGGTGGCAAGGTTCATGATCAGCAGGATAATAAGCGCAAGAAGACCCGGCAGCCATTGAGGCACATCGGGAAGCCAATATTGCGTATAAATGCCGACCGCCGTTAAATCAGCCATCGCGAGGGAAATCCAACAGAACCAGTAGGTCCACCCAGTGATAAATGCTGCCATGTTTCCTAAATAGTCCCTTACAAAATCAACAAAAGAGTGGTATCCCGCATTTGATAAGAGCAGTTCTCCGAGCGAACGCATAATGAAAAAACAAAATACGCCGGTGATCAAGTAAGCAAATAAAATGGATGGTCCTGCAAAATGGATGGATTTACCTGAACCTAAAAATAAACCTGTACCGATTGCACCTCCAATCGCCATTAATTGTATATGCCTGTTTTTAAGGCCTCTAGACAATTTCTGTTGCTGGCCAAAATTGTCTTTGCTAGAATTGCCTATCAATTTTATTTTCCTCCAGTAATAAAAAGATGAGTAAAGTTTTATCGGATATTATAACATTTAAAAGAATAGATACTTTTATTTTTAAATTTTAAAACTATTTTAAGTGCTGTTACATGTCTTCTGGCTCTATTTTTCACTCGTGATTCTACCTGAATAGCAGAGTAAAACAGGAAAGTCATTTGGACAATCTGACAGGCTAGTTTTAATCGGTAACGATTTGTATAATTGCATACCCACTATGTTTGAGACCTGCAGGGGGGATCAAATCGAGAGAATCGGAGATAAAGTTTTTAAGCTTACAGATTTCTTAACCTTCAAAGTGGATTGCAAAAATGACGAAGTTTTGCAAATTGTAATACTGTGGCGGTCACATATTGTGTCCCTCTTTTTAGTTGTGAGCGAACTTAAGGGGTTATATTTGGGTAATTTGTCATGATCTATAAGATTCATTTTTTGTCATTGATGATTTTGACATCTTTACATTCCCCGAGAATGATAAACTGTTTACTGATTATTACTTTTGAAGGGGACTGGCCCTCCAGAACTGAGCATCTATCATACTAATATGAGATGCAAATGATTCAAAATGTAAACATATACGCATAAAAGCCAGTTTTGTCAATCTGCTATAGAGACCTTTTTAAACGTGTATCAGCAGATAATCTCAACGCGGACTATAAAGTTTCGAAATATTCTTGTTAATGGCTTATCTAATAAGGACGAAGGATGATAGACGTGAGAAGAATAGATAAAATATACCATCAGCTCAAGCATAATTTTCATGATTCAACCTTAGATCATCTTTTAAAAATACAAGGGAATTCAGCAAAGGAGATTGCCGAGCAGCTGAAAATGGAGCGGTCCAATGTCAGCTTTGAATTGAACAATCTCGTCCGGTCCAAAAAGGTCATCAAAATTAAAACGTTTCCTGTAAGATACATCCCAGTCGAGATAGCAGAAAAATTATTCAACAAGAAATGGGATACAGAGATGATGGAAGTGAAAGACCTTCAGGCGTTTTCCGGAAATTCAAAGCAAAATCATCAACACATTTCCACGAATCCCCTAGAGCTTATGATAGGGGCAAAAGGGAGTTTGAAGAAAGCGATCTCCCAGGCAAAAGCAGCTGTCTTTTATCCGCCGAACGGTCTGCATATGCTCCTCCTAGGGCCGACTGGTTCCGGTAAATCCCTTTTTGCGAACCGAATTTACCAGTTTGCCATTTACTCTGACATATTGAAGGCCGGCGCACCATTTATTACATTTAACTGTGCAGACTACTACAACAATCCTCAATTATTGCTTTCTCAATTATTCGGACACAAAAAAGGTTCATTTACAGGTGCTGCCGAGGATAAGGCGGGTTTAGTCGAACAGGCCAATGGGGGTATTCTTTTTATGGATGAAATCCACCGTCTCCCTCCCGAGGGACAAGAAATGCTGTTTTATTTTATTGACAGCGGTTCTTATAACAGGCTTGGAGAATCTGAACATAAACGAACATCGAACGTATTGTTTATTTGTGCGACTACAGAAAATCCGAGTTCTGCACTATTGAAAACGTTTTTGCGAAGAATCCCAATGACCATTCATATTCCTTCGCTTGAAGAACGATCGCTTAAAGAAAGAGTGGATCTGACGACGTTTTTATTAGGGAAAGAAGCAGAGCGAATTAAGAAGAATCTGAGTGTGCATATCGATGTCTATAATGCGCTTATTCACTCTGCGAAATTTGGGAATGTCGGACAGCTGAAATCAAATGTCCAGTTAGTTTGCGCACACGGATTTTTGCATAACCTTGACAGAAATGAAGTTATTGAACTGACTGTTCGCGATCTGCCTGATGAAATCAAGCAAGAATGGATGTCCAGCAGCAAAAACATGCAAAGAAGCAAAGCCATTTCTGAATATGTCAATATTACAACGATTATCTCTCCGATTGTAGAAGATGAAACAACAAAAATTGACGAAGACCTCTCATTTAACTTATATCATTTGATTGAGGAAAAAGTGAAAACGCTTATGAAAGAAGGTTTATCCAAAAAGGATATTAACCAGTACATCTTGACTGATGTCCATTTGCATGTCAGAAGTTTTTTTCATCATCAAGCTTTTCAAAAAGACAACCTGCTGACATTCGTTGAAGATGATGTGATTCAAATGACAAAACAGTTAAAAGAAATAGCTGAACATGAGCTGGATTGCACATTTGATCGTAAGTTTATTTATTTCTTGAGTATGCATATTGACGCATTTTTAAAGCGAGGAAAGCAAATTGATGTTTTGAATACACAGGAGACAGATGAAATTCGTGATACTCATGTGAAAGAATATCGGGTGGCGATGATTTTTAAAGATAAAATTCAGGAATATTTTAAAGTGGCTATTCCTGAAATAGAAGTCATCTACTTAACGATGTTAATTCATTCCATCAAATCGTTAAAGGAGAACAAAAGAGTCGGTATTATCGTGGCTGCTCATGGAAACAGCACGGCGAGTTCAATGGTTGAAGTCGCGACAGAACTGCTAGGGAGTACGCCGATTGCAGCAGTTGACATGCCGCTTACTGTTTCACCTTCGGACATTTTTGAATGCGTAGCAGAAAAAATGAAACAGGTTGATGAAGGCGAAGGTGTTTTAATGCTGGTAGATATGGGGTCGCTTGCAATGCTGGAAAGCAGGCTGGAGGAAAAGACAGGCATTTCTATTAAAACGATCAGCAATGTTACGACTTCAATGGTGCTGGATGCTGTCAGAAAGGTCAACTATTTGAATTTAAATTTGCATGCGATCTATCAATCGGTCACGAAGGATTTTATCGAGTTGTGGGAGCGTCAGCCAGCGGCACCCGGCAAAAAGAAGGCATTGGTATCCATCTGCACCACGGGCAGCGGGACGGCCAAAAAGCTGGAAGACATTCTAACCACGATCGTAAACAAGGCCTCCGATACACCGATTCACATATTGACCGTATCATCGATTAAGCTGGCCAACAGCATAAAAGAAATCGAAAAAGAGTATGAAATCCTTGCGACAGTCGGAACGAAAGATCCTAAAATCAATGCTCCGCATGTATCTTTAGAAGTGTTAATTGAAGGGGAGGGAGAGAAGCTGATTCAACAGGCGATTACAAAAGGAAGCATCCCCTTGAGCAATGGATTGAACGAAGCAAATATGATTGTTAGGGAGCTTTGCGAGGATATCCTGAAAAAATACCTTGTCTTCTTGAATCCCCATCATGTGATCGAAATGTTATTGGAGTGGCTGCAAACCGTTCAAGATGAGCTGGGGGTCATTTTCAATAATGCGGTTTTGATCAAAGTCATTATGCACACGGCTTTCGCCTTTGAAAGGGTAATTAAGCAAAATCCGATCGCTTTCTCAGAGGAAGAAGAGATCAATGGTCAGCTGAAGGAAATGGTGTACGTGACAGAGCGAACATTAGCCCCTTATGAAGAAAAGCTCGGACTTCGCATAAGTGATGATGAAAAATTATTTATAGCCGCCATATTTGCTGAAGAAGTGCATGGCCAGCTGTTTTAAAAACAGTTTTTTCATATGAACCTGTATTAAATGGAACACCATTTTAATACAGGTTTATTTTTTTCGTTTTAAGTGTTTCAACAACAAATTGCGATTGGCTGAAATAACAATGAAAACGCTTAACACAACTGTGTTGGCACGATCCTTGCATTATATATGGATGTACAAAACAGGAAAGGAGCAATAGACATGATTTCAGTTATTATCAGCGGTCATGGAGATTTTCCCATAGCATTAAAAGAGTCTTCAGGGATGATATTCGGTGAAGAAAATAACCTGATTGCAGTGCCGTTTTTTAAAGGGGAAGGAATACAAACGCTGCAAGAAAAATATCATCAGGCGCTCAAGGATATCCCGGAAGAACATGAAGTGCTTTTTTTAGTCGATATTTTTGGAGGGACGCCATATAACGCGGCAGCTTCCTTTATTGCTGAGGATCAAAGAATGGATATGGCAGCCGGCGTAAACCTGCCGATTCTGCTGGAGGTATTAAGCCTGAGAGAACATCTGGCTCTCAAAGATTTGCTGAACAACTTAAAAGCAATGAGTCAGCAAAGCTTTCAAGTGTGCAGTGAACATTTAGAAAAAGTAAAAACAGCCAATCAAGATACAAGAGAGGATGAATTATGATGAACATTGTGTTAGCAAGAATTGATGACCGCTTTATTCACGGCCAAATCCTGACAAGGTGGATAAAAGTCCATGCAGCCGACCGAATCATCGTTGTCTCCGACGATATTGCTCAGGACGAAATGAGAAAAACGCTGATCCTTTCTGTTGCGCCTTCAAATGTAAAGGCGAGTGCCGTCTCGGTTTCTAAAATGGCAAAAGCATTTCATAGTCCGCGCTACGAAGGGGTAACGGCAATGCTCTTGTTTGAAAATCCGTCCGATATTGTATCTCTTATAGAAGCAGGTGTACCGATCAAAACCGTAAACGTCGGGGGAATGCGTTTTGAAAATCACCGCAGGCAAATCACAAAATCAGTCAGTGTCACAGAACAAGATATAAAGGCATTTGAAACATTAAGTGACAAGGGCGTGAAACTGGAATTGAGGCAGCTGCCTTCAGATGCCAGTGAGGATTTTGTGCAGATTTTACGGAACGTAACAAAATAATCAAGGGGATGAGAATATGTCTTCATTACAAATTATTTTGTTGTTAATCATTGCAGCAATCACCGGAATCGCAAGTGTATTGGATGAAGGGCAGACACACCGTCCGCTTGTGGCCTGTACGTTGGTTGGCTTGGTGCTCGGGGACTTAAAAACGGGAATTATTCTTGGAGGCACACTGGAGCTGATGGCGCTCGGCTGGATGAACGTCGGGCTTGCCATGGCACCTGATACAGCGATCGCCTCTGTCATCTCAACCATTTTAGTTATTACCGCTGATCAAGGAATTGGCGAAGGGATTGCTGTCGCTGTTGCTTTAGCAGCTGCGGGTCAGGCGCTGACGATTTTTGTTCGGACGATCACTGTCTTTTTCATCCACCGCGCTGATCAATATGCGAAAGCGGGAAATATAAAAGGAATTGAAATTATGCATATTACCGCGATGGTGTTTCAAGCTTTGCGCGTCATGATTCCTACATTGATTGTTGCTTTAATTAGTGTCAGCGCTGTTCAGGCGTTCCTGGGAAATATTCCTGATGTCATTACAAAAGGACTGCAAATAGGCGGAGGCATTATTGTGGTTGTCGGGTATGCCATGGTGATCAATATGATGAATATTCCTTATTTAAAGCCATTTTTCTATATTGGTTTCTTATTAGCGGCGTTTACCGATTTTAACTTAGTGGGATTTGGAGCCCTTGGTCTCTGTCTGGCGCTTTTATACCAGCAGGTGATGCAAAAACAAAGCGCTCACGGAGCAGTCGCGGCCGCATCAGACAGTGGCAGTGTTGCTGTTTATGATGACGATGATGATCTTGATGCCTAAACGATGAGGGGGGAAGAAAAAATGGAGAAAGAAAAACGATTAACGAAGAAAGAAATTTTCAGCATGTTTATTCGTTCAAATTTTTTACTCGGTTCCTTTAACTTCGAACGTGTGCAGGCAATGGGATATTGTTATGTCATGATACCGGCGATCAAAAAATTGTACGGTCCCGGAGCGAAAAGAAACGAAGCCTTGCAGCGGCATTTGGAATGGTTTAATACACATCCGTGGCTGACAGCGCCTATATTTGGTGTGACGGCAGCCATGGAAGAAGAAATGGCGAACAATAAAGGAATTGACGGAAAAGCGATAAGCGGAATGAAAATTGGTTTGATGGGACCAATAGCGGGCGTAGGCGACCCAATTTTCTGGGGAACGATTCGTCCTGTCTTAGCTGCGCTAGGAGCCTCCCTTGCTTTAGGAGGAAACATTGCCGGCCCTTTGCTATTCTTTTTCTTGCTGAATGCCATAAGATTAAGCACAAAATATTATGGATTAAAGTATGGCTATGTGAAAGGAATGGAGATTCTTCAGGATTTAGCGGGGAATCGCATTCAAAAGCTTACAGAGGGCGCTTCGATTCTCGGATTATTTGTTATGGGGGCTCTCGTGTCCAAATGGACCACCATCAACATTCCAATCGTTGTATCCAGGATTAAGGATGAAAGCGGAAAAGTAGATGTTCAAACGGTACAAAATGTGTTAGACAGCATTATGCCGGGTGCGCTGCCTCTCGGATTAACGTTATTGGTGGCATGGATGCTTCGCAAAGGGGTGAATTCTCTTCTCATTATTTGCGGCATCTTTGTCATCGGGATTCTCGGGTATTGGGCTGGATTCTTAGCATAAGGTGTGTGAAGGAAAAAGAGAGAAACTGCAGCAGTCTTTTCATATATAAATCATTCGGATAACAGCGAAACAGAGGAGAATTGCCAGAAACGGACCAGCTTGCTTAGCAGTCTCTCTTGAAAGTGTTCAAACATGAAGAGAGGAGCGAAGGAACAAATGAAAAAGAGACTTATTCAAGTCATGATCATGTTCACCCTGCTGTTGACTATGGCATTTTCGGCAGATGCAGCCGATTCAAGCTACTATGATGAGGATTACCGTCCTCAATACCACTTCACACCAGAGGCAAACTGGATGAATGACCCAAACGGAATGGTATATTATGCCGGGGAATATCACTTGTTCTATCAATACCATCCATACGGGCTTCAGTGGGGGCCCATGCATTGGGGGCATGCCGTCAGCAAAGATTTGGTTACATGGGAACACCTTCCTGTTGCGCTGTATCCGGATGAAAAAGGCACGATCTTTTCTGGAAGCGCAGTTGTAGATAAAAATAACACAAGCGGTTTTCAAACAGGCAAAGAGAAGCCGCTTGTGGCCATTTATACACAGGATCGGGAAGGCCATCAAGTGCAAAGTATTGCCTATAGCAACGACAAAGGAAGAACATGGACGAAATACGCTGGCAACCCTGTCATTCCAAACCCGGGTAAAAAAGATTTTCGCGATCCAAAAGTCTTTTGGTATGAAAAAGAAAAAAAGTGGGTAATGGTGCTTGCGGCCGGTGACCGTATCCTCATTTATACATCAAAAAATCTGAAGCAGTGGACGTATGCAAGTGAATTTGGCCAGGATCAAGGAAGCCACGGGGGAGTATGGGAATGCCCGGATTTATTTGAGCTTCCGGTAGACGGCAATCCGAATCAAAAGAAATGGGTCATGCAGGTCAGTGTCGGAAACGGAGCGGTCTCGGGAGGATCAGGCATGCAATATTTTGTAGGGGACTTTGATGGAACTCATTTTAAAAATGAAAACCCGTCAGACAAAGTTCTCTGGACGGATTACGGCAGAGACTTTTATGCGGCTGTATCCTGGTCCGATATTCCATCAACAGACAGCCGCCGGCTATGGTTAGGGTGGATGAGCAATTGGCAATATGCGAATGATGTTCCGACATCCCCATGGAGAAGTGCAACGTCCATTCCAAGAGAGTTAAAATTGAAAGCGTTTACCGAAGGGGTTAGAGTGGTCCAAACACCAGTGAAAGAGCTGGAAACCATTCGCGGGACCCCTAAGAAGTGGAAAAATCTGACCATATCGCCTGCAAGTCATAATGTGTTAGCAGGGCAATCTGGAGATGCTTATGAAATAAATGCAGAATTTAAAGTAAGCCCTGGTTCAGCTGCTGAATTTGGTTTTAAGGTCCGAACAGGTGAAAATCAATTTACGAAGGTCGGCTATGACCGAAGGAACGCCAAATTGTTCGTTGACCGGAGCGAGTCGGGCAACAATACCTTTAATCCGGCCTTTAACACCGGAAAAGAAACAGCCCCATTGAAGCCGGTAAATGGGAAGGTTAAGATGCGCATTTTTGTTGACCGCTCTTCGGTTGAAGTATTTGGGAATGACGGAAAGCAGGTCATAACGGATATTATTCTCCCAGACCGATCAAGCAAAGGGCTTGAATTATATGCTGCAAATGGCGGTGTAAAGGTAAAATCTTTAACGATACACCCTTTGAAAAAGGTATGGGGAACGTCACCTTTTATGTCCAATTTGACCGGCTGGACGACTGTAAATGGCACATGGGCAGACACAATTGAGGGGAAACAAGGGAGGTCGGACGGCGATTCCTTTATCTTGTCTTCAGCATCCGGGTCAGACTTCACTTATGAATCTGATATCACCATTAAGGATGGAAACGGAAGAGGGGCAGGAGCACTAATGTTTCGCTCTGACAAAGATGCCAAAAACGGTTACCTTGCCAATGTGGATGCGAAGCATGATCTAGTGAAATTCTTTAAATTTGAGAACGGTGCTGCTTCTGTCATTGCTGAATACAAAACACCGATAGACGTTAATAAAAAGTATCATCTGAAAACAGAGGCCGAGGGCGATCGCTTTAAAATCTATTTAGATGATCGTCTTGTGATTGATGCAAATGATTCCGCATTTTCAGAAGGCCAATTTGGCTTGAATGTGTGGGACGCGACTGCTGTCTTTCAGAATGTAAAGAAGGAGTCTTAATGTTAAAAAAGGCACAGACCTGAACAGTCTGTGCCTTCTCGTTTTATTTTAACAAATTTAATGATTCGCGGTTAAATGCTTCCAAATCATCAGGTGTTCTGCTTGTGACAATGTTGTGGCTGACGACTACTTCTGCATCTTTGTAGTTTGCACCGGCATTGATTAAATCTTTGCGGATGCTGCGGTAGCCTGTGATATCTTTGCCTTTAAGAAGATCCGTATCAATCAGTACTTGCGGGCCGTGGCAAATTGCGAAAACAGGTTTTTTGTTTTCGACAAATGCTTTTGCGAATTCACCCGGACGGTCATCTGCACGAAGCAAATCCGGAGAGAATCCTCCAGGAATTAGAAGTGCATCAAAGTCACTTGCATCTACATCAGAGATAGCTTTGTCAATCTTTACTTTCTCGCCATGTTTACCGGTGACTTCTTTGCCGGCTTCCAAATCGATAGCCACAACACTGTAGCCAGCTTCTTCATATGCTTTTACCGGGCTTGTATATTCGATGTCTTCGAATTGGTCTGTAACAAGAACTGCAATTTTTTTGCTCATAAAAAACCCTCCTAATAACTCTCTATTCATAGAATAACAGGAAGATTGACCGGCCTTCAAAATATTTGCTTAACGAGATCGTTTTTCGTGAGTTTCATTATAAGCGGTTCAGCCCATAGCCCATATAAGGACTAACCTATTACAATGTGGAAATATCAATCACAAATCGATAACGGACATCGCTTCGGAGGATACGTTCGTATGCTTCGTCCACTTGGTCAGCTCCGATGACTTCGATTTTAGGTTCGATGCCATGCTCAGCTGCGAAATCCAGCATCTCTTGAGTTTCTTGAATTCCGCCGACTAGAGAACCTGCAATGCTGCGGCGCCCCATGATTAGGGAAAACACACTGTATGTGTCCGGCTTGGCAGGTGCTCCAACGTTTACAAGTGTCCCGTCTATACGAAGCATTGATAAATAGGCATCTACATCGAGATTTGCCGATACCGTATTTAAGATCACGTCAAAACGCCCGGCCAATGTAGTGAATGTGGCTGGGTCACTTGTTGCAAAGTAATGATTTGCACCGAGTTCCAGAGCTTCCTCTTTCTTATTCATGGAACGGCTCAGGACGGTTACCTCTGCACCCATCGCATGTGCAAATTGAATCGCCAAATGTCCAAGGCCACCCACGCCTACAATCGCAACTTTTTTACCCGGGCCAACATTCCAGTGTTTCAGCGGAGAAAATGTTGTGATACCTGCACACAACAGCGGACTGGCAACATCCATTTCCAATTGATCTGGGATTTGAACAACAAATCTGTCAGTGACAACGATTTTTTGGCTGTACCCGCCATAAGTGGGGTTTCCGTCGTAGTCTACTGAGTTATACGTTTGAACAACACCCTTCGTGCAGAATTGTTCCTCTCCGTTGAGACAGTATTCGCATTCTCCGCAAGAGTCAACAAAACAGCCGACACCAACGCGGTCTCCGACAGCAAACTTGGTGACTTCTGTTCCAACGGCTGTTACAACACCGGCTATTTCATGTCCAGGCACCATTGGGAAGATGCCACCGCCCCATTCATCAAAAGCACTATGAATGTCTGAATGGCAAATACCGCTGAATTTAATATCGATTAAGACATCGTGCGGCCGTAATTCTCTTCGCTCAATCGTCGTTTGTTCAAATTTGGCTTTTGCATGTGACACGCTTAATACACGGGTTTGATGTTGATTACACATATGAACCTATCCTTTCTTCATCATAAGTGTTGTAAATAAAAACATCCACTTATTTATGTTTTATGGTGTCTTCAACATAACGATAAACCTTAAAGTCTGCTTTAAGGCAAGGGTTTTTTTTAAAAACCATTTAAAATGAACCTGATTTATAAGGTGAGATACAGTCAGCAATTAATGCAGAAGCTGTAATCATGCTGCGATCCCGGGGGGAAAGTTGTTCCTCTCTTGCCCAAATGTCACCGAATAGAACATCATCATGAAGTTCAGCAAACTTTGGCGTAAATTCTCCTAATTGTTCTCTTCCGGCAGTTTGTTTATTTGCCATTCAGCAATCCCTCCATCTAACCTGTTTTTATTGCATGGAGAAGTATAGAGTTTAAAGTGTGCTTTAAGGCAAGTCCCGAATATATAAACCCAGATTCAGCAGCTAACCACTTGTTTTGAGCTTGACTTAAAGTTAACTTTAAGTGTTACCTTCACAACATACAGGATAGAGAGGTGAAGATCATGAATATTGCTCAGGTGGCAAAGCAGTTTGGCCTGACAGCCGCAACACTCCGATATTACGAACGTGTAGGATTAATCCCGCCTGTAAAACGAAAAGACAGCGGCATTCGCGACTATGATGAAGAAGATATCAAATGGATTGAATTCATTAAATGCATGCGAAATGCGGGACTATCGATAGAAGCGCTAATTGAATATACAACATTATTTACCGAAGGTGACCGTACAGTAGAAGCTCGAAAAAATATCCTGGCTGACGAACGACAGCGGCTGATAGAGAAGCGGAAAGAAATTGATGAAACAATTAAAAGATTAGACACAAAAATTAAAGATTATGATGGGAAATTGCGCGAAAACGAGGCAAAGCTCAAAAGCAGGCCTAAAACGGAAAGTCTTCACGGATCAGTGGAGCAAAGAAGGTAGCATTCCTTGCGTTTGAAGAGGGCAGGTTAAAACGAAGGATTTTGATTCTGGCCTGTTTTCTCCATCAAGAGATCGCATAAAAAGAGGTGGTTACGATTCCTTATTTGGATTGGAGAAATTGCAAACATTATCGGAGATCAGATGGAGAAAAGCGGTTAATCTATTTACGGTCATAGGACCCGAACAAACAGTGCTCATTTTGAAGCTGAGGAACAGTTGTGGCCAATCAATACTGTTCCTCAGCAAATCAGTCATTGTATGTTAAAGGGTCGGCAATTGAATGGCTGTATCAATATTTTTTAAATTCAGCTTGACTTGTTCGTCAGGGTTCCAAGGATGGTACCAGCCTTTTTCCATCATATAGCTCGAGAGTTGTTCGTGCATATCGAGTGCTTCTTCCAAATGGCGGATAAGGACTTCTTTTACTTCAGGCGTTCCGGCTTCAGTGGCTGCCATCGCATAATTTCTGACTCCGTTTTTTGCTGAAATTAATAAGTCCATAGCAATGATTTGGTCTGTTAGAACATTCATGCCAGTCAGATATTCTATGATAGGATTCATGATTTATTCATCTCCTCATTCGTGCTTTGCATTAGATAAAATAGAGGCAAATTCCTGCAGCTGGCGTGTGGTGATATCAACATCTTGCTGCATGATTTCTTTCAGCTTCGGATCAGATACCAGTGCTTTCATTGTTTTAGATTTCGTCAAACAAAGTGTCTTAAATGAAGTCATTTCCTGAACCTCAAGCACTTCGTGTAAGGCGTATTCCATTTCTGTAACCTCCGTTTTTTAAGGCTTTAACACAACTTTGATACAATCATCCATTTTTGAATCAAAAATGTCATAGCCATGCTTGGCTTCACTAAGCGGCAGGACATGGCTGACAACATCTCCCGGGTCAATTTTGCCCGTTGATACTAGTTCAAACATGTACGGCATATAGTGGATCACAGGAGCCTGTCCAGAGCGTATATTGATGTTTCGCTGCATGATATCTCCTAGCGGAAAACCGTTATATCTGCCTCCGTACACACCTGTAATTTGTATGGTTCCTCCTTTGCGTACAGCTTGAGAGGCAATGACCAATGCACTCATAGTTCCGCCATGAAGTTTTAATCCGCTGGCAAGGAACTCGAGATCGCTCATTTTACCATCCATCCCAACAGCGTCAATGACTACATCCGCTCCGCCTTTCGTGATTTCCTTTAAATAATTCCCTGTATTCTCATGGTCTTCAAAATTAACGATTTCTACTTTGTTTGTACGTTTCGCATGCTGTAAGCGATAGTTTACATAGTCAACTGCTATGACGCGTTTTGCGCCTTTTAGCCAACAAAACTTTTGAGCAAACAGGCCGACTGGTCCGCAGCCGAGAACGATAACTGTATCGCCTTTTTTTACGCCGGCATTATCCACACTCCAAAAGCCGGTGGTCATGGCATCGGCAATCACGCTTAATTTCTCATCGGGTTCCTCACAAGATTCAGGGATTTTAAAATGGGTAAAATTCGCAAACGGCACTCTTAAATATTCAGCTTGCCCGCCTGGATAACCGCCAGTTTGCCCTGAATAGCCGAAATAAGCACCCATTTCCCCATTGTCATTAGACTGATCACATTGGCTTTCCAGTTGGTTTTTACAAAAAAAACATTCACCGCAGGCGATCGTAAAAGGGATAATGACGCGGTCACCTTTTTTGACCTTTGTAACCCCTGGCCCAACTTCTTCAACAATTCCCATCGGTTCATGGCCGATGACATAGTCTTCATGGAGATTAGGAATCAATCCATGGATTAAGTGTAAATCTGATCCGCAAATGGCTGTACTGGTGACTTTGATAATCATGTCATCGGATTTTTCAATCTTTGGATCGGGGACATCTTTGACAACAACATTTTTAATGCCTTGATACGTTACTGCCTTCATGCTGTAAAACCTCCAGTGTTAGTGTTCATCAGGTGTCCGGTCAAACATCCCTTTGCGATTTGTTTCATCAGGAAAAAGGTTCATATTGCCGACCATGATCGTGTTTTTTGCAGAGAGCTGATCCAGCTTATACTGTTCGCTCAGCTCATATGGATGGAACCACTTTTTGCTGATCATCAGTTCCGTAATCTCTTGGTGCATCGCAATTCCTTGCATCAGCTGTTTCCGAAGCAGTGCTCTTACATCTGGTGAAGCGGTTTCTGTCAAAGCTACAGCAGTATTCCTTACGCCTTCCTTAGCTCGTATAAGAAAATCCATCGCGAATGTAGTGTCTGCTAGTTCAGGCACATTCAGCGAATTAATGGGGTCTAAATGATCATTATTCAAAGAGGCTTACCTTCCTTTCAATTGATGATTGGCGTTGGGCGGCTTTGAGGGACAGGGGCCTGAAATGAGGCACGCTCATAAACCGCTTGTAATTCAGTAAGGTCTTGAATGGATTGCTGTACATCTTTTTCCATCAAGTCCTTCAGTTCTTGGTCAAACACAAGCCCTTGCATTAACTTTGATTTCGCTATACAAAGTGTTTTAAAGTTCACGATTTCATGTAAGTCAACAGCCTCATGAGCTGCCAATGTTTGATGATCCATATTGATGTAACCTCCTTTTATCAACGTTACATTTCCCGAAATGAAGTTGAAGCATACAGAAAATACACTCGGTATCATTTTTTGTTTTAAGAATCGCTGTTTTTGCTCGTTCTTATGACATGGACTAAACTGCACTTAAATCAGATATAAGGGTGAAGTGTGGAAATTTATTTATGGAAACTTGACATAGGGCTGTCAGGTTTCTTTGGTATCATTAAATTGGATGACCAGTAAAAGTATGGTTTTATAGGAGGCACTCGATATGAAGCTGTTACAAATTAGACTGTTGGTGAATGATTTTAAGAAAAGCGTCGAGTTTTATAAAGATTCATTAGGACTTCCAATAAGTTGGTTAGAGAATGAAATGGAATATGCACTCTTTGATAATGGGGAAACGAAAATAGAGCTTTTATCTCGAGAAACGATGGCTGAAATCGTTGGAGAGGAAAAAAAGTCCTTGGAAGGAGAAGCTCAATCAAAATTTTTGCTTCAGTTTAAGGTAGAAGATGTTGATAAAACGTATGACGATTTACACGAAAAAGGAGTTAAATGTGAGAATAAACCGCATGATCGCAAGGAATGGAGTGCCCGAGTTGCTCACTTCAGAGATCCAGATCATAATCTGATTGAAATATATAAAATGTTATGATTTTTCGACTCGCAAAATCATAGAATAACGTTTGATAACGTACCTAATCATTTTTATACGCCCTGGTAAAAGAAAGCAAAGTCATAATAGGTTGCGGACACTGAACTTGCAGCATTTACGCTGATTTGTATGGTGTCCGTTTTTGATTGGTGAAAAAGGTGGAGTATCTATGAATCGAGAAGAAGCGTGGATACAAGGAAGCAGTACACTGATTGAGTTAATTGGTGGAAACGAAGCCGCTTGATCCATGTCCTTTTTCCTGATTGTCAATCGTGATTACCGACTGGACAAATGATTAAGAGCCAAATGTAACACACCATCAATATCAAGCCTGACTACCATTTATTTTGTATCCTTAATTGTCGAAAACATAGGAATAATTCCACTTTTGAAAGATCTAGTTTATGGTACATTGATAAATATATGGGAGGGGAGGGGGCATGGTATCTGAAAGTAAATCCTTAACTGGATGTAAGAAAGTCAAACGTACGGCATTTATAAGGGGAGGGTATAAGGTGAATAAGTTAAAGAGGCTAAGTATGCTAACGGTGATGATTGCATCTGTGTTCATTTTTTCTAGCCATGCACTTGCGGCTCAGTATTATACGGTTTCAACAAGCAGCGGTGCTCCTGTCAACATGCGCAGCGGCCCAGGTACAAGTTGGGGAATTGTAACGACCATTCCGAGCGGAACCCGCATCCCGATCTATTGCTACAAAACCGGTACAACTGTAACTGGAAAGTATGGAACGAGCAATATTTGGAATTACACAGAGCGGACGCTTGCCAGCGGGGAGATCGTTCCTGGATTTGTCTCTGATACATATATGTATACAGGCTCAGACGGTCCGGTTGTTCCTAAATGCAGCTGGTAGCCTATGTTCTATCGTTTCTTAAAATGAAGGAATTGAAGAAAGAGGGATGACATTGACTAAACTGAAAATGCTGAGTATGTTAACCGTTATGATTGCATCATTATTCATTTTTTCCAGTCAGGCACTTGCCGTTCAGTACTTTACTGTCTCAACAAGCAGCGGTGCGCCTGTCAATATGCGCAGCGGTCCTGGTACAAATTATCCTATTATGCTTTCCATTCCGAGCGGCTCCCGTGTTCCTTATTATTGTTATGCTTATGGAACGACTGTTACAGGGAAGTATGGAACGAGTAATATCTGGGACCAAATCCAGTGGAAAGATTCCCGGGGTGTCGTGAATATTGGATATGTGTCTGACACATATGTGTACACAGGATCAGACGGCCCTGTCGGTTACAAATGCAATTAGCTAAATACTCCGTACAATAGAATCTCTTCTTAAGGGCCTATCTAGGACGAACCATACCAACTATTGTTGTTGGTATGGTTTTTGTTGCGATGAAGTCTTCCATACCTGCATTTGTGGTGATTTTCAAAAGAGATTCATGATGTTAGACACTGGTTGTTGTTGAGGACAAAATAACGAGCCGCTTTAGAGTTGTATCTAATGGTATAAATACGGAATTAAGATAGGAAATAATCAATAGGAGAACGTAATGTACAAACCTATTTTTCGATGAAATTCCTAATATCACTTTGGTTAAACATCTCACATTGCGTTCTCGTTAGTGAAAAGTTCTTTTTACGCTTCGTGAAATCTTCTCTAATTCCATAGTTAGTTTTACCTGTCCTATTATGAAAATTTTAATGAATCCTTAACACGTATGTTTCTTTTCTTTTTCTAACATGTCGTGTAACCTCTCAGAAAATTCTTTATGGTATATTGTGTACCCCGTATGATTTCCGGGGAATTCAACCAATTCTGTTTTCAATTGTTCCGCTAGGGCGTTCGCGCAACGATAAGGAAAAAGCTCCCGAGAAGTACTTCCGCCAGCTGGGAGTACCTTCATCGGTGAAGATGTAAACATAGTTTTTAATGCTTCGAAATCTAATGTATAGTTGAGAATTCCTTGAATTTCATACTCAGTGAAATACGTTGAATTGCCGAGAAGCCGCTTTGTCAGCACAGCCTTTGATTGTTCGTCTGTCTCTAATCTTGACATTAACTTAATGACTTCACTTCGATGATTTTTCTTAAGGTCTTCCATAAATTGCTCGGCTTGTTTCAGCTCATTTCCATGCAGAAGCTGCAATAAGATTGGTTCGTGTGGGATCATGACATGTACTTGTTCGGGATGGCGTATGCACAGATCAAGCCCGATAACAGCCCCGGAGCTGCTTCCAAATACGTATGCCGGCTTATTGGTGATTTTGGCTAGAAGACGGTGAGCATCGTCACTGTGTGTTTCCACACGGTAATCCTCAATCTGATTGGCGAGATTGCTGCGGGAATGGCCGCGGCGATCATAAGTAACAACCGTGTACCTGTTAGCCAGATGATTGGCAATATGATGGAACTTGTCGGCATCACCGCCTCCGCCGTGGACCAAAAGAATGATGGGACCTGAGCCACGCACTTTATAGTGGATGTTCGCTCCAGGTACTTGCAATGTTCCATTGTTTATCGTCATTTGTAGGACCTTCCTTTCTTCTCATCTCCTTTAACTTTACACAATTGGCCAAAATGTTCATATGCAGGAAATAACTAAGAAACAAACTCGCCATAAAAAAAGCACTGATTATATTTCATCAGTGCTTCCGTTTTGTTTATTTAGAGTAGACAATTTTTTTTATTGTTTCAATAGAGAGGTGATATTCATCAGATAAATTATGAATGGTTTTGCCGTTTTTAAATGCTTTTTTAATAGAAGCGTTTCTGTCATCGATCAGCTTTCTTGTTCCTGAACACGCACCCCATTTTTGATGAGAGGATTCAGGTTTAGGGATATATATTGTTTTTCCTTGAACATACTTTTGAATTTCCGATATCAGCTTTTCAGGTAAAATAGCGGTTGCTTTTACATATGCCATTTCTGCCAGCTCCTTATTTTTTATGTTAAATAAGGTGCAAAGCCACTATATCAGAAAAGCTTACTAGGGCGATCTTTTAGAAAGTCTACCCCATACAAAGTATCGCCTTCCCAATAATAGGCTTTGCATGGGACGTTGCGGAATCTGGCATTCTCATCTTGCTTGCCATTTACATCACCTCCCTAACGATTTTCGATGATCACTTCCATTATAAAATAGAGTAAAGCCTTATGGCATCTTGTTAATGAAAGTTGAAGCAGTATGAAAATCAAGGGACCTTCCCAGTGAAAGGGGCTAAGGCTGATTGGCAATGAAAAGAGTAAGATTCAAGCTATATTACTTTAGTTTCAAAATATTGACAAATTGATGTATTTTCAACAATAGGGCAGTCTCTTCATGTATACTGAGTCTGTATTTACAATATTTAGAAAGGGGAAGTGCAATGAAAATCAGTATGCAAAAAGCAGCGATCTCATTACTTGTTTTCACTATGTTTTTTACCCTGATGATGAGCGAAACGGTTTTTGCGGCGGGACTGAATAAAGATCAAAAGCGCCGGGCGGAACAGCTGACAAGTATCTTTGAAAACGGCACAACGGAGATCCAATATGGATATGTAGAGCAATTGGATGACGGGCGAGGTTATACATGCGGACGGGCAGGCTTTACAACGGCTACCGGGGATGCATTGGAAGTAGTGGAAGTATACACAAAGGCAGTTCCGAATAATAAACTGAAAAAGTATCTGCCTGAATTGCGCCGTCTGGCCAAGGAAGAAAGCGATGATACAAGCAATCTCAAGGGATTCGCTTCTGCCTGGAAGTCGCTTGCAAATGATAAGGAATTTCGCGCCGCTCAAGACAAAGTAAATGACCATTTGTATTATCAGCCTGCTATGAAACGATCGGACAATGCCGGACTAAAAACAGCATTGGCTAGAGCTGTGATGTACGATACGGTTATTCAACATGGCGATGGTGATGACCCTGACTCTTTTTATGCCTTGATTAAACGTACGAACAAAAAAGCGGGCGGATCACCTAAAGAAGGAATAGACGAGAAGAAGTGGTTAAATAAATTCTTGGACGTACGCTATGACGATCTGATGAATCCGGCCAATCATGACACCCGTGACGAATGGAGAGAATCAGTTGCCCGTGTGGACGTGCTTCGATCTATCGCCAAGGAGAACAACTACAATTTAAACGGACCGATTCATGTTCGTTCAAACGAGTACGGTAATTTCGTAATCAAATAAGCATTAAATGAATAAAACGGCAGCGTTTTTGTCGATGTTTAGCCAGCATTTTCAGCATGATGTGGAAAAGACAAGAGACAAACAAGCTCTTGTCTTTCCTAATATGATAGTTCAGTATAAATATATAAGAAAAATGTTAGTATTGAGTAATGAATGTATCACCAGGCGTATGCCTCAGGTGTCTCTCCTCCAGGTCCGGGAAAGATATCATTTAACATGCGGAGAATCTCCTTATCCAGACTGATTTCAACGGCTTTTATCGTATCACGCAGCTGCTCAACCGTTCGTGGTCCAATGATCGGCGCAGTTAAAACTGGATTCGCCAGCACCCATGCCAAAGCCACATTTGCTTCTTTTTCTCCTAGTTCTTTGCATAAATCTGAAAATTTCTCGAGTTGCAAACGATGTTTTTCAATTAAATCTGCTCTTTTTGCTGTACGAATTCCGGCATTGCTTTTCAATGCCTTCCCGCCAAGAAGCCCTCCTGCAAGGGGACTCCACGCCACTACTCCTAAACCAAGATCCCGTGCAGCCGGCAGCACTTCCATCTCAGCTGTTCGTTCTAATAAACTATACTTATGCTGTTCAGTGACGAGTCCCATGAATCGCCGTTTTTCAGCTTCAGCTTGCGCTTTAACTAAATGCCAGCCTGCAAAATTACTGGATCCAATATAGTCTACTTTGCCGGAGCGAACCTGAGTCTCAAAAGCTTCCCATATCTCATCCCACGGTGTCCGCCTATCGATATGATGCATTTGGTACAATTCGATATGATCTGTCTGAAGCCGCTTCAGTGATCCTTCCAGATGACGTCTGATTTTGTATAGAGACAAGCCCCTCATATCATTTGGTCCGTCATTCGAATCAGAAATCGGTTCATATACTTTTGTCGCCAGAACAACTTTCTCGCGGCGCTGTCCTCCTTGTGCAAACCATTTTCCAATGATGCTCTCTGTCAATCCTGCGTTTTTGCCCCAGCCGTAAATATTGGCAGTATCAAAAAATTGAATGCCGTTATCAAGCGCTTCATCCATGATACGGAACGCAGTCTTTTCGTCTGTATCAACTCCAAAATTCATCGTGCCTAAACATAAACGGCTCACCCGCAATCCTGTTCTCCCTAAATAGGTATACTCCACAACAAACCTCTCCTTTATCATTATTTTTTGCAACAGCTGCAATACAATTGATTCAACAATTGTTTCGCTCTTTGTTACGATTAAAAAGACGAAGCAAATGTAAAGCAGACGCAAAATTATAGGAGGTTTTTTCAAATGAATATAGAGGATCTATGGGATCAATTTCATCAGCCGTTAAAAACATATATTTCACATAGGGTTAACGATCAATCTATCGTTGATGACCTCTTGCAAATCGTATTTATGAAAATACAAGTGCATCTCCCAAATCTGATCGATGAACGAAAGATCGACAGCTGGATTTATCGGATCACTAGAAATACGATTATTGATTTTTACCGTACAAAAAAAACGAGCGAAATATTGCCTGATGTTCTACATTTTAATGACAGTGCAGAGGAAGAAAATTTCACCAAGGAAGCAACTGTGTGTATTCGATCGACCATCAAACGGTTGCCTGAAAAGTATCGAGAGGCTCTCGAGTTAACTGAATTTCAGGGGTTATCACAAAAAGAGTTGAGTGAAAAGCTCGGCATTTCTTACTCGGGAGCAAAATCAAGGGTACAACGCGGACGGAGAAAATTAAAACAGCTGCTTGAGGGGTGCTGTCATATTGAAGCGGATCGATATGGAAATATCGTAGACTTTCGTATTTTAAAGGAATAACTGATGAACAAAGTCAGTTATTCCTTTAAAATAGGCCATCCGCATGAAGAGCATTTTCCCTTTGATGTTTGCAAAAGATGTATGTATAATATAAATCGTAACGTTTTCGATTTAATAAAAAAGGAGTGTTGGAATGAACATTTTATTTTCAAAGCCGCTAGGCATATTAACGATTGGTTCATTACTAGTTTTGGCAGGATGTCAGACTTCCGGTTCTTCTGCAGGTGAGTCTAATCAAACAACATCATCCTCAGCAGTTGAAGAAGACTCTTCCAAAATGCAAGAGCAAACATCTGACAGGCATATACACGAACATTCTCACGATCATAGTCATGCGCATGATGAAGAAACAGAAAAAATATATGAAGGCTATTTTAAAAACAGCCAAGTAAAGGATCGCTTACTTTCTGATTGGGAAGGAGATTGGCAATCTGTATATCCATACCTGCAAGATGGTACTCTTGACGAAGTGTTTTCATATAAATCAGAACACGAAGGCGGCAAGACAGCTGAAGAATATAAAGAGTATTATAAAAAGGGCTATCAAACAGATGTTGACCGTATTGTAATCCAGAAAGATACTGTAACGTTCTTCAAAAATGGAAAAGAATATTCTGGTAAGTATACGTATGACGGATACGAAATTCTAACCTATGATGCGGGCAATAGAGGGGTAAGATACATATTCAAACTAGCTAAAAAAGCAGAAGGGCTGCCTCAGTATATTCAGTTTAGTGATCATAGTATTTACCCGACTAAAGCTAGTCATTACCATCTCTATTGGGGGGACGACCGTGAAGCTTTACTTGATGAAGTCAAAAACTGGCCTACCTACTACCCGTCAAAAATGGATGGACACGATATTGCCCATGAGATGATGGCTCATTAAATGAGGATTATTCTATGAAGTATGGTGCTTTTTTATCATAAAGTATGGAATGAAATGTTTATACGCCCCTGTATTAGCTGCTGACCCTTCGCCAGCAGCTTTTTGTCCTCTTTAGTTTTTTGCGTTTCTTCTCTCCGCCGACGGTGAGTTCTAACAAAATAAAGGTGGTCTATAAGCCCGACAGCATCCAATTAAAAGTCAAGGGAAATAGTGTGCTGCCCTAATCTTACTAGTTATCATTTTCTCATTTTGTTGAAATAGAAACAAAAAATGAATATAATATGGCTAGTGCACCAACTGGTGGGAGGGCAGGCCATGAATAAAGAAGAACAGCTCATATTGAATTTCAGAGACTTATTTAACAAGATGGTGTTGCTTAATAAGTCTAAGATGGAAGACAGTTTGAAGGGGTACAAGCCTTCTGAAGTACATTGTATTGAATCCATTGGGAAAAATGCTGATAGCAATGTGAGAAAACTTGCGGAGTCCCTTTATATGACGAGAGGTGCCATAAGTAAATTAACTAAGAAACTGATAAAAAAAGACCTTATTGAAAGCTACCAGAAGCCGGATAATAAAAAAGAAATTTATTTTAGGCTTACTGCGCAAGGAAAAGTAATTTATAACATCCATGAGGAACTCCATAAAGAGTTTCGAGAACGGGACAAAGTCGTTTTTGAACAAGTTACCGAAGAACAATTTGACAGTATGCTCAGCTTCGTGGAAAAGTACAGCAGGCATTTGGATACTGAAATAAAGAAACAGGGAATAGCTGTTAATTAAATCGGATAAATAGAATAAAGAAACCATAGTCAGCCCAACTCTATTGTGAATGGGCTGTCTTTTTTTATTCTTATTTTTGTTGACAAGGAAACAATATGATGATATCTTTTTGTTGACAAGGAAACTAAATGGTTTCTGAGAGGAGAATAATATGTCAAAAGATCAAATAAAGAAATCAGGCTTATCGAAAGAAATTCTCTCGGCTGCCTGGGCAATTGCACTTGGAGCAATTGCCCCAATGCTTGATTCAACTATGGTAAACATCGCCATTGACAAATTAAATAAAGATTTCAGCACGACGTTGGATACCATTCAATGGTCCATTACAGGTTATGTTTTAGCCCTTGCTATTGCAGTTCCTGTATCCGGATGGCTTATGAACAAATTTAACGGAAAGAAAATCTTAATCGGTGCAGTCATCGCCTTTGGTGTAACTTCTGTTTTCGCTGGGGTTAGTTGGAATATTTCTAGCTTTATCTTATTCCGTTTACTTCAAGGGTTTAGCGCTGGAATTATTACCCCGCTTATGTCAACGCTATTGGTTAAAACAGCAGGCCGAGAACATATAGGAAAGGTGATGGCTATTGTCAGCACACCAATGATTTTGGGCCCAATCTTAGGACCTGTAATCGGGGGCTTCATCGTCCAAGCTACATCATGGCATTGGATTTTCTTCATCAACGTGTTCATCGTTTTGATTGCTGCACCACTGATGATGAAAACTCTTCCAGACTTTGAGCCATTCAACAAAAATAGCAAACTTGATATTTTTGGAATTATCAATTTATCCTTAATGAGTGCAGCAATGATATACGGAATTACGAAAGCAGCGGACCATGCATCATTTAACAATAGCGAAACAATCCTATGGGCGGGCATCGGCCTCGCTTTAGCTGTAATTTACATCGTATATAACCGAATCAGAAAAAATCAAACCGTACTCCCCATAAATTTGTTTGCACACAAAAACTTCTTAGCATCCAGCGTCGGGTTATTATTAGCGAATATTGCCGTCATGGGACCCATGTTAATACTTCCATTGTTCTTTCAAAACTTCCGTCATTTCACGGCAATCGAAGCCGCGCTAGCATTAATCCCCCAAGGAGTCGGGATGCTTGTTACTCGGCCAATGATTGGAAAAATGATTGATCGGATCGGTGCGAAATACGTCGTTATGGCCAGTCTTGTTCTTTCGCTTATCGGGTCTATTCCACTTATCTTTATCACCGATAAAACGAGTATGATTTGGATTTCCATCATATTATTCATCCGTGGGACCAGTTTTGGAGGAATTATGCTTCCATTGACGAGTGATGCTTATACAGGACTTGGCAGCAAACAACTTCCAGAAGCAGGTGTTGGTATTCATATTATTGAAAATCTCGGTTCGAGCTTTGGTACGGCTGTTATCGCCACTGTAGTCGCAACTGTCATGCAAGGGTTACAACCAACGATTGCGAATGACTTAAAAGGTTACCATGCCGGGTTCTTAGTTTCTGCAGTTATCCTTGCCACCATCTTCATTCCAAGTCTATTCCTCACACATAAAAAAGCTAAATAGAGAAATGGAAATTGTTGGATTGGTGTGTTTGTATCATATTTAATGTGCTGGAAGCGTTTATGAGACTGAATAATCTTTCGCGGTAAGAGGTTAGCAGAAGCAGCGCCGTTACCCAGCCCAAGATACAAAGAAAAAAGAGGCCTGGTTATAGACATTCCAAGCCTCTTCATACTTTTACTCCCTTCACATGTAACATCTCATCTTTTCCGATTTAGTACATTGATCTAGCTATTTTGATATGAGGGTGTGGTTCTTTCTATTAATTGAGTGGATTTGCTCAAAAAAAGATCTTAAGGGTAATAACCAGTTGACACTGGCGTAGTGTGCTTATGACAATCTGAAATGGAACCAAGCTAGATGTTAAGTATTTGAGCTTTAATCCATTTAATTTTAAATTTTCAAAAAACGGTAGACAAACGCTTTCAGGAGTTGTATAGTGTTCTCATAAGTTACTTGTAATACAAGTGAACAAGTAACTGAGTATTCGTGTTTCTATCTTAATAATGACTGAGGTGATCGGAGTGAAAGAAATAAGTATTGCGGAACTCCAAGAGAAAGCCATTGAGCTTAGGAAAACAGCGGTAACAATGATTTACGAAGCGCAGTCCGGGCATCCAGGAGGTTCATTATCTGCTGCTGATATCATCACAGCCCTTTATTTTAAAGAAATGAAAATAGATCCCAAAAATCCCAAGTGGGAAGACCGGGACCGTTTTGTCTTATCGAAAGGCCATGTGGCGCCTATTCAATACGCTGCTTTAGCGCTGCGAGGCTTTGTCCCTTATGAAAGCGTATACAAATTAAGGCAGTACGGCTCGCCTTTTCAAGGGCATCCTGATATGAAGAAATGTCCAGGGATCGATATTTCAACTGGCTCACTAGGCCAAGGGCTTTCCTGCGGTGTCGGTATGGCGCTTGCAGGAAAACGGGACGACAAAGATTACCGGGTGTTCGCTATGGTAGGTGACGGAGAATGCCAAGAAGGACAAATTTGGGAAGCGGTTCAAACAGCAGTGAAATACAGCCTTGATAACTTAATTGTTTTTGTCGACAATAACCGTCTGCAAATTGATGGATTCTGTGATGAAGTAATGCCACTTCAAGACATCGAGAAAAAGTTCGAAGTATTTGGTTTTGAAACAAAGCGAATTGATGGACACTCGATGGAAGAGATTGTAGAGACTTTAGACATCGTAACAAAAACGAAAAATGGAAAGCCGAAATGCATTGTAGCAGACACGATTAAAGGCAAAGGCGTGTCTTACATGGAAAATATCTGCTCATGGCACGGAGTAGCGCCAAAGGAGAAAGAATACGAACAAGCATTAGAGGAACTGGCAGGAGGTTTAAGATCATGAGCCAAACCGAAAAAGCATTAATCACGAAAAAAGCGACGCGGGAAGCTTTCGGTGATGAAATCGTTCAATTGGGAAAAGAAAATAAAAATATTTACGTAATCGATATCGATATCGGCAAGTCATGCAAAACAGGAGAATTCATAAAACAGCTCCCCCATCAGCATGTGAACGTCGGGATTGCGGAACAGAACGGCGCCGGCCTGGCAGCAGGTTTGGCGACAACAGGTAAAATCCCATTTGTAAGCACTTATGCCGTCTTCGGTTCGCTGCGCATGGCGGAACAAATTCGCCAAGAAGTTTGCTATCCAAATTTGAATGTAAAAATCGCCTGCTCACACGGCGGACTAACGCCGGGAAACGATGGCGGGAGCCACCAGGCGATTGAGGATATGGGCGTTTTAAGATCATTCCCAAATATGACTGTGATCATGGGTGCTGACTACCACTCAACTAGAAAACTGATCAGGCAGGCAGCGAATACGTACGGCCCAATGTATCTGCGTTTTACCCGAGACGCAGTGCCGGTTATTTACGACGAAAATGAAGAATTTATCATTGGAAAAGCCAAACAATTAAAGCACGGAAAAGATATCGCAATCATTGCGAATGGCGATACAGTATATCTTGCCTTAGAAGCGGTCAAACAGCTGGAAGAGCAAGGGATTTATGCAACACTTTTAGACATGCATACAATCAAGCCTTTGGATATAGAAGCCGTGGTAGAGTGTCTGGATATCGGCAATATCGTGACTGTAGAGGATCACAACATCCTGAATGGACTGGGAAGTGCTATATGTGAAGTAGCAGCGGAAGAAGGGAGGGGCCGAGTCAAACGAATCGGAGTGCAGGACCGGTTTGGAGAATCAGCTCCTTATGAGAAGCTGCTGGAAATCAACGGCATTACCATCGAAAACATTATAAAAACGGCTAAGGATATGCTTAGAAGATAAAATATGAAAGTGGGAGAACGCCATGTTTACATTAAATGATCAGGTAGCTATCGTGACAGGAAGTGGGTCTGAAAAAGGAATCGGCAGAACCATTGCATTAACTCTTGCCAAACAGGGAGCTTCAATTGTAGTAGCAGATATGAATCAGACAGGTATTCTAAAAACAGTAGAAGCTATCACAGAAAGCGGAGGGAGAGCGGTTGGTGTAGAAGTTAATGTAACGAATAAAGAATCAGTTGACCATATGATAGCCAAAACACTTGAAGAGTTTGGGCGCATTGATATTTTAGTGAATAACGCAGGAATTTCTCAAAAAGTAACGGTACAGGATATGACATTGGAAGATATGACAAGAGTATTCAACGTCAATATGTTTGGGCTGTTCTTGTGCACACAAGCCGTTTTAGAAACAATGAAAAAGCAGCAATATGGCCGTATTATCAATCTTTCTTCTGTATCTGCAAAAAGGGGCGGCGGCGTTTTTGGCGGTGCCCATTACTCCGCTTCCAAAGCAGCCGTATTGGGCTTTTCTAAAAACCTTGCCCGTGAAGTAGGGATGGATGGTATAACTGTGAATTGCATAGCGCCAGGCCTTGTCAATACCGACATTTGGAAATCACTTTCTGAAGAAGATGCGAAAAAAGTCATTGATAATATCCCCGTGGGTCGCCCGGGTGAAACAAAAGAAATTGCCGCCGCAATTACGTTTTTGGCTGCTAAAGAAGCAGCCTACATCACAGGGGAAGAAATTGATATTAATGGCGGTTCACATATGGACTAATGGATCTATGTAGAGCAGGTATGTTTAACATGCCTGACCCTCTCTATTAAAGACCAAACAAAACGAAAGAAAAAATGTAAGCGTTTAACAAAAAGGGGGGGGCTTTTGTTTCTGAAGAAAATATGATTCTTTTATCTTTGGAGGACAACACTAGGGTTAAGGGGGAATCTTCTTGGACCAATTAGCATTAGAGCGTTCAACAACTCGTAAAGTAACAATCCGGTTAATTCCATTTTTATTCTTATGTTTTATTATCGCAATTTTAGACCGAGTTAATATCGGCTTTGCAGCTCTCCAGATGAATGAAGATCTAGGGTTTTCAAATGCTGTATTTGGACTGGGAGCCGGGATCTTCTTCCTTGGTTATTTCATATTAGAAGTTCCGGGTAGTGCTATCATGACAAAAATCGGAGCCAGAAAATGGATCAGTCGGATTATGATCACTTGGGCCATCATCGCGATATTAATGGCTTTTGTACAAGAACCATGGCAGTTTTATACTGCACGTTTTTTATTAGGTGCAGCAGAAGCTAGTTTTTATCCATGTATGGTCTTTTATTTGAGTGGATTTTATCAAACGAAACATCATGCTAAAGCAATTGCTGGATTTATGCTGGCCATCCCTGGGGCGAATGCATTGGGTTCTCCGCTTTCTACATTTCTCTTAGGAATTGAATGGCTTGATATATCTGGATGGCAGTGGCTGTTTATTTTAGAAGCGATTCCTGCGCTTATACTTGGTGTAATTGCATTTTTTTACCTAGATGACAAAATCGAAGATGTGAATTGGCTGAATAAAGATGAAAAGCGGTGGCTTATTAACGTAACAACAAAAGAAAGGATGGAAAAAGAACAGGTAAAGCACTATACATTTGCTCAAGCCTTAAAAGATCGGGATGTGTTAATTCTATCGATCGGCTATTTTTGCTGGATGATTGGATATTACGGCATTAATATGTTCTTGCCGACGATCTCACAAGGATTATCTGAAACGATTTCTCTAAGCACACAGGGGATGGGCTGGCTGTTAGGTGTTATGTATTTCTGCGCTATGGTGGTTATGATTTTCGTTGGAAATCATTCTGACAAGAAAAACGAAAGACTCTGGCACGTAGCTGCTTGTTTAACTGTCAGTGCTGTTGCAATGGTCATTAGCAGCTATGTAGCAAATTCAAGTGTTATATTAGCATTTGTATTTTTAACAATTGCGTTATGCGGCGCTTTTGGTGCCTATTCTCCTTTTTGGGCAATTCCGCCTTCTTTCTTAACAGGAGCTGCAGCGGGTGGTGCGATAGCATTAATCAATAGTATCGGAAATCTTGGCGGATTTTTCGGTCCATACATTGTCGGTTATATTAAGGATATGACAGGTTCTTTTAATATAAGTATGATTTTCTTAGGCTTAAGCATGATCCTAGCTTCTCTAATTCTTGTAATTCTGGTGAAACAGTCTGGAAAAGCGCTTAAAGTAAAAAATGACACATATAAATCCAGCATTGAAAAGTCTAGTTGAAAAAGGTTTGTGATTAAGAGCCAATGGGTGATGTTCAGAACGACAGTCATTTTTTGAATATAGAAAACTCAAAATCTTGCAAAGTGTCCATAAAAATTTAGGGCTAATCAGCGAAAGGGTGATCCAGGAATGAATACTGTCATTCGGGCTGTGGTCACAGACGTTGTGGGGAAGCGGCCATCAAGCCTTGATTTGATGAGGGCATTTGTGAAATAAAAATGATTGGAGGCAATAAAACCATGGTACAGAAATCAAAAGTGCAACAAGATACGATTGTATGCCAGGTGTGTGAAAAAGTGATCGATACAGTTTATAGTTCTGAAGGTGTTAAAGTGTTATATGGTATTTGTCAAAGATGTTTAGGATCAGAAGACCAAAAAGGAGAATAGGTAGGTAAAGGCGTATAGAAATGGAGGTCATATTATAGCCACTATACGCCAGATTTTTTTAAATAAAGGGCTTGTTCTAACAGAGTTTAGCTTTTCCAATATCGTTCATATAAGTTCTGCATGTGGGCAGTCATTCGCTCAACAGCTTCTTTTTCGTTACGGTCCTCAATTGCTTTAATAATCAGTTTATGTTCCTGAAAATTCACTTCGCGGTATTCTGAACGAGTAACGGTTCGGTCACGAATAAACCGCCACATTTCCTGCTGCTTCATAGCATTTGTGATAGCGGACATGAAGGTAATAAATAAATCATTATGTGATGCTTTCGCAATCCCCATATGCAATTGTTCGTCAGTTTCAGGAACGTACACACCAGACATCGTTTCTTCTTCCATTTTTTTTATTGTCTTCCTAAGCTCCTGAATATCATCGTCAGTCGCTCTCAAAGCCGCAAATTTTATAATTAAAGGCTCAATGTGCATTCTTGCCTCCACAATATCTTCCGGAGATGCTGACTCCATGGAAGCAGAAATCCCATTGGTTATTGTGGTATTCTTAACAAACACACCTTCTCCCTGGCGAGAATAAATGACCCCATTCATTTCCAAGGCACTCAAAGCCTGCCTAACCGGCGCGCGGCTGACACCAAACTGCTCACATAATTCCCTTTCTGAAGGCAGTTTATCACCTACTTTAAAAGAACCTAACTGAATTTCCGAAAGGATCTGATTATAAATTTGTATGTATAATTTTTTATTGGAAACAGGATTGAATTTAATAAAAATCATTCCTTTCAATTGTCATACAAGTATATTTATTATATACCTTTCAGATTTGAAGGGCAAAATAATTATTCCTCAAAATGTTCCTGTAATCGGGAACTAAAAGCCTCTGTGCTTACTAATCCTACGGAAATCAGAGGGGAATGAAAGCAAAAGAAGATTGATTAGAAGAGATGCCCGTCCAATGACTTTTATCCCTTAAGAGAGCGGTATGCATAGTAGACAACTGTAAAAAACAAATGAAGAGAATGTAAAGGGGAACCTTAATTTTTTCCGCGCTTATCACGTAGTATGTAGCTGAAAAGAAGGTGAACACAGACAAGTGATTCGTTTTAAAAAGAACCGCCTTCGACCATAATAAGTGTTAGCGGGTTTCCCGTACAATCAGCTGGCTGTCTAGCTGCCGGCAGGCTGCTTCTTAGACGGCATGAACCAAAGCTAACTGTTAAATCGAAATGAAAAAAGGGCCTTTTAAAGCCCCTTTTAAGCCAATTGCCGCACTGGTTGCTCAACATGTTTTAATTTTTCACAACGGACAAACTGACACTGTTGCCTGAGACTGTTACTTTAGCGAAGTCTTGTGTATCAATTACAGGTGTTATTGCTTTGTTGTCGATGGTGATGTTTGTAAAAGATGTTGAAAAATTTGATTTGATAGATTGGCGTGACCCTGTTGTTGCAACTGTAGCGAGCGCTTTCCATTTTGAGATGGAGCCGACATTTGTTTTGCTGATTTCTGAGATGAGACGGCCGTTGTATCCGGCATTGTTCGTGCCCCAGTATGTAGCGCGGGTATTGCCGTTAAGGTTTTTGTAGATGGTAAGTTGTACGGTGCTGCCGGGACGGAAGCCTTTCGTATTCGTGAATTGGCTTCCTCCTTCGAGGTACTGAACCTGATCCTGTCCTTTTGAACCAACTTTCATATATGGTTTCCATACATTATATTTATCACTGTACTGAAGCCCAATATCGGATTCTGTGCCTCCGCTAAAACCAGAGTAGATGTAGGCTGTCCCATTTGAAACCTGAGTGGAGCTAGGAAGCTGGATTTTCGTAACAAGAATGGCACCATTACTGTTCAAGTAAGCCCTCCCGCCGATTCCATCAGTTAGCTGTGATGCAGCTTCTGCGGTTTTTGGACTAATAATACCCGGCACATCTACTGCACATGTGCCAAAAAGCACGGTTGCCGTAAGCGCACCCGCAAGCAGACCTTTTTTCATCATCATTATTTCCCCCTATCATTATAATTAGAAAACGCTATCATCTTGTATTATAAAACATTATGAAAATAATTCCATAATAAACATGCACATAGATACAGAATTTACACATTATGACTTTGTGCATCTGGCAAACGGTCGATTCGCAATCGTGAAAAATCTCCTGTGAAGTGTAAATGTTACGATAACTTTTCAATCGAGACTTGTGTTTTATTGAAATAGAAAAGCTATAGAGAGGGGGGAGAAATAAGAGGGGAAAGAGAGAAAACACTGTAATCAGATATGTGTGTATAACTCAATTGTTTGTTAGAAAAAAAGTGGGCTTTTTAAGCCCGCTTCTTAGTTCATGTTTCTCTTCAGGAGATTGTCTTTTTCATTTACATTCAATGTCCAACATGACTCCTTTGAGTTTCATCTAATATTTCAAACAATCTTTTGTACTTTGATATGACTACTTGGTCCACAATTTTATGGCCAGAATTGAAAAAGGTGATTGAGCCCGATCCTTTACCAAGCTGGTTACGATCTGCAAGAACTTTTTTCAACTGTTTTGCAGTACCGACACTGCCTGAAATAATATCAACTTTTATCCCAAACAGTTTTTCAAAACTGTTTTTGAAAAACGGAAAATGAGTGCATCCTAACACAATCGTTCCATATTGTTTCAGATCAAAAGAAGATAGTTCGTTCTCTAGATATTTAATGATCTTGTCTTCACCAAAATCAAAGTTCTCAGCAAATTCAACTAGTCCTGGAAGAGCTAAGCAATCAACAAGGTCATGGTGATCAATTTCTTTAACTAGATTATGAAATTTCTCTTCTTTAAGGGTCAAATTAGTAGCAACTACCAGAATCTTTTTTCTTTCCTCTGTACATTTATTTATAGCAGGCTTTACAGCGGGTTCGATTCCGATTATCGGAAAGTCGAAATTTCTCCGAAGATCCTCTATCGCAATGCTAGTAGCTGTATTACACGCAATAACAAGAGCTTTGATATTTTGACTGGCCAGAAATTCAGCTGCATTGAAAATATATTCTTTAACTTTACCCTTTGATTTTTCACCGTATGGAACGTTTAACGTATCTGCATAAAAAATGTAATCTTCATAAGGAAGAACTTTTAGGGCCTCATACAATACAGTCAAGCCACCGATTCCAGAATCAAAAAATCCTATTTTCATCACTTCTCACGCTTTCTGTCTCATTCTTTTTTTATCATATGACTTTATATCATCTGAATCAAACGAAAAACAACCATTTTACTATTCGAATTTAATATGGGAGTTATCGATTTTTCGAATAGATAGCAAAATTTGAGAAGGGGAGATGAGATCGAAATGTTGGTGATGTATTGTGGTTGTGGTGAAATCATTAAGATCGCATCGTATCAATGGGATGATTGGTAACCCGATTCAATTAGCTTTGAAAATGTAGGAGTATTTAGATTTCCAGAGTCAGAGGATGAAATTAAACGAAAAAAAAGCAAACTGCCTGTCGAAGTTTGCTTTTTGCTCTATCAATGAGGTGCGCCTATATTTTTATATCCTCTTGGCAAAGCTGATTTAAAAGCTGCTTAACCGAAATTTCCTCAGTCAATGACCGTATCCCTTGACCTGCCCATAAAGACATCTGATCATGGTTATTTTGAAGTGAAGCCTTCTGTCTCATTGCCTTCGTTAGTGTATTTTGATAAGGGTACGGAAGGGTTTGTGTCTCAAACTGTTCTTTTTCTTCCATCCATTTATTTACGATTCCTCTGGCCTCTTTACCTGAAAATAATGTTGTAAGCTTTGTATCTGCTTCGTTTGCCTCTAGTATTTTCTGTTTATGTACTGGATGTGCGTTACTCTCGTGACAAATTAAAAAGGCAGAACCGATTTGAACGCCTTGGGCTCCAAGGGTTAAAGCTGCTTTTACTCCTCTGTGGTCTATCATTCCCCCAGCAGCTATGACAGGTACGCTCAGTGCATCTGCTGCTTGTGGAATCAGAGCCATTAAACCTACGGCAGATTCACCTTTGGAAGGTAAGAATGCTCCGCGATGTCCACCGGCTTCACTTCCTTGAAGGACTACTATATCCATTCCCCGTTCTTCCATTAACAATGCTTCTTCTACTGTTGAAGCGGTTCCTATTAAACAGCATCCAGCGGTTTTTAGCTCCTTTACTGCGTCTTCAGGCGGCAGATCAAAAGTGAATGAGCAAGCCTTAACCTTGTATTTTAAAATTAGATCAATTTTTTGATAGAAGTCATCCCACTCTTCTTGTACAGATGTGAATTGATTTACTTGATTAGCTAACGGTATGTTTTCTTTCCACTTTTTAATCTGATCTTTTGGTGGCATCTCTAGACCTAGCGGAACAAACACATTAATTTGAAAAGGAGCGTCTGTCAGCTCAAACATTTCTTTTATTTGTTGTTCTAGGAGGTCTGGCGTAAGATACCCCGATGCTAAGCTGCCAAGAGCACCTTGATTCGAAACTGCAGATGCAAGTCGGGGCTTTGTAATACCGCCAGCCATTGGAGCTTGAATAATCGGTTTTGTTAAGGAAAACTTCTTCATAAATTCATTCATACCGAATCCCCCCGTTAAGACATGATTTTTGAAAAAAGTGTCATTTTAAAATTTGCTCAAAAACTCGTATTCGCTTAAATATATCGTTTTCCTTCTTTTTGTCAATCTCTCATACCAGTTAACATGTCGATAAAGCAGGGGAGATTAAAGTGTGTCAAAGATAGTGTCGTCCCATGGCGGCTCTACAAAAAACTGAATATTCATGTAGTCCTTCATAGTTGATATCTGATTTTGAGATGTCTTGCATCTTAATTTTGAATGATATATAGAAGGACTTCATGTAAAATAAAGCTTAGAAGAATACATCACATTCAAGAGTAAAAAAATCTATAAGACGTACAGATCAATATTCGGTTTTACAGTTAGATATTAAGGCTGAAACGGAGGAACATGCGATGCGAAGTGAGCAGGAAATGATGGACATTTTCTTGGACTTTGCTTTGAACGATGAGAGAATCCGATTGGTCACTTTGGAAGGGTCACGTACAAACAGAAATATCCCTCCTGACAACTTCCAAGATTATGACATCTCGTATTTTGTAACTGATGTAGAATCTTTTAAAGAAAATGATCAGTGGCTCGAAATCTTTGGGAAGCGCATTATGATGCAAAAACCAGAAGATATGGAGCTTTTTCCTCCCGAATTAGGTAATTGGTTTTCATACATCATTCTTTTTGAGGATGGCAACAAATTAGATCTAACTCTTATTCCAATTCGTGAAGCAGAAGATTATTTTGCTAATAACGATGGTTTGGTTAAGGTATTGCTCGATAAGGATTCGTTCATCAACTATAAAGTGACCCCAAATGATCGCCAATACTGGATGAAAAAGCCGACTGCAAGGGAATTTGATGATTGCTGTAATGAGTTCTGGATGGTTTCGACTTACGTAGTAAAAGGACTAGCAAGAAATGAAATCCTTTTTGCCATTGACCATTTAAATGAAATTGTACGTCCTAATTTATTGAGAATGATGGCCTGGCATATCGCATCTCAGAAAGGGTATTCATTTAGTATGGGGAAGAACTATAAATTTATGAAGCGGTACCTTTCAAATAAAGAATGGGAGGAACTCATGTCTACATATTCTGTGAATGGGTATCAGGAAATGTGGAAGTCTTTATTTACTTGCTATGCATTATTTAGAAAGTATTCAAAAGCTGTATCAGAAAGTCTTGCATATAAGTATCCTGATTACGATGAAGGCATCACTAAGTATACGGAAGGTATTTATTGCTCAGTAAAGTGATAAGAATATAGGATTGTCTTCATATGATATTTGATTCTCGCTGACAATGGAGACCAAGGAGTCACCATGTTTGTAAAAAGATGCGTAAATCGTTATGTTTAAGAATGTCTACGCATTTTACTATAATTATTCTTGTCCAAAATTTTTTGTTCTTTTTAACGAAACGAGGCATTATAATTAACCTATAGGCACATTGAAAAAACAAAAGAATAAAAAGGAGGATTTTTGTGTTTCAAACCTTAGACCATTTTTTGAAATCTTGGGAGTTCGAAGCAGATGCTACACAGAAACTATTAAATAGTCTAACTGATGAATCACTTAAACAAGAAATAACTTCACAAAATTGGACTCTAGGCCGTATTGCCTGGCACACTGTTGCTGCCATTCGCATCATTACCTCAAACACAGACTTAACGTTCCATGCCCCAGCTGAAGATTATCCTGTTCCAACTTCGGCTCAGTTTATAGCTGACAGCTATTATCAAGCCAGTAATGCATTTGTACAGGCATTAAAAACCCAATGGACTGACCATACACTTCAAGAACGTATCAACTTTATCGGACAACAATTGCCTAACGGTTCACTTTTGATGTTTTTAATTCAACATCAAAATCACCATCGGGGACAAATGACTGTTCTTATGAGACAAGCAGGTTTAACTGTTCCAGGTATTTATGGTCCAGCAAAAGAAGAATGGGCAAAATTTGGTTTGGAAGCCCCGAAAATGTAATCAACCTTTTTATAAAAAAGTTACGCTATGACAACATATAAGAAGATGTTTTGATCTATCTTTTTTCAAAACATGTTCTTTTTTTTGTTCGTTTACCAATGATAAGAACATATTCGAATCATTTTTATTCCAAATCATTTCAAATGACAACGTTCTTCCGCTTTATTGTTGGCCTATTCCCAACGATGTAAGTATAATTTTTAATGCTGTCAAATCTTCTAGGAACACATATCTATAGATTCCTTTCTAACAAAACCCCCACTTTTTCTGCCATCACTCGAGGTGGGTAAGGCATTTCATTTTTCAACCACCATTCGACTACTCCTACGTATGCATTTGCAACAAATTCAGCAACGATCTATGGTTCAGAAATTCCAATGAAACATTCAGGTGTTGCTCAATTTCGACTAGAAGCAGCTGCGCCAAAAGGAAGCCTATTGGAAGAGTCTAGCTAAGTTGCAACAAATGGATACAAGAGGGGAACGTCTTCTCAAAAGGGAAGGTAGTGTATTACTGTAATTCATACAATGAGTAAAGCCTCCCAGGTATAATCTTTACTTCGTTCGACAAATTCTGCAAATTGTAGACAACTTCCTGATTATTTGGATAATTAACTGGATAGGAGGGAAAAAGTTGTCATATTTCATTATACTTATCATCGTTCTATTATCGGAGCATTGGTAACAGCAGCAGTCGGTATCATCTCTTCAAAAGTAGAGGTAATCTCGCCGAAAACTACAATAGAATCTAAAGAGGAAGAACAGAAAAGTTTTTATACGCTGAAATAAAGCAGAGAAAGAGCATCTCCTACGGGGGTGTTTTTTATAGAGGAGTTGGAAAAACTGAATCAGACTAATTTACTTTTAAGATTCACCCTTGAAATCGCTGCACTAATCTCCTTAGGGGTGTTTGCTTGGATAAGCTTTAATGGTTATTTTAAATATGTTTTAACTTGGGTTTTACCTATTGCAGTTATGATTGTCTGGTCTGTATTTGCAGTACCTAATGATCCTAGTCGAAGTGGACAAACTGTAATAGCTGTAAACGGGGTAACAAGGTTAGTTATTGAATTATTGATCTTTGCAATGGCTGTTGCAGCGCTTTATTTTAGTCATTTAAAACCAGTTGGTATCGTCTTTTTATGTCTAATAATACTCCACTACATCTTTTCAGCTGAGCGTATCAAATGGCTTCTAAATCAATAGTTTTTCATTTCGGCACTCGTTATTAGAGTGCTTTTTATCATTCTCTGTAGAGCCAGTGATTCTCAGATTAGATTATTGAAGGTTAACGGCTTGGGCACAGTTGCAGTTTAGAACGCATTTTCCAATAAAGAAGGCGCTCATTTGAAATTCATCATTAAACAATTGTACAAAAGTAAAATTTGTATTTAGAATGTAGTAATAAATAGAAATTCTACATAGGAGGGTATCTTGTGGAAGAAAAGAAAAAAGCTTTAATCATTGTGGATGTACAAAAAGCCTTCGATGATAAAAAATGGGGGGAACGGAATAACGTAAAGGCGGAAGAAAACATTAGTAAAATACTAAAATTATGGAGAGAAAAAGGATGGACAGTCATATACATACAACACACTTCTGATAAACCTCATTCTTTATTCCATCCAAAGAATGAAGGGTTTGCGATAAAGGAAATAGTTAAGCCTATGGATGAAGAAGTCATTATAACCAAGACAGTAAATAGCAGCTTTATTGGTACGAATTTAGAAGAATTCTTAAAATTAAATGAAATAAACACTGTAGTCATAACTGGTTTAACCACGCCTCACTGTGTATCAACCACCACAAGAATGAGTGGTAATTTAGGGTTTGATACATACCTGATTTCAGATGCAACAGCAGCCTTCGGAATGAGAGACCAAAATGATACATATTATGATGCGGCGACTATTCATAATATATCTCTAGCTACATTGCATGATGAATTTGCCACAATATTGACAACTGATCAATTAATAAATGATTTTATAAAAACTCACTGATGAAAAACATTTTGGCACAGTAAAACGGCAGGCGCCTTTCCAATAGGAAGGGCGCTTTAATTCGATTTCCTGCTTTACTGCTCAGAGGAGATGTATCAATGTTTCTTTATCGACAAGCAAGGGCAGATGAATGAAGCAAAGTGGCAAAGCTTTTCAATTAATATTCTTTTATGGATTTACTCGTAAAACGAGAAAAAAAGATCATTCATTTATTTTTGAAATGCATAAAGTACTGACAAGAGCATATTTTAAAAAGCATTTCTTTTTTGTTGACATTCAGAATGGTGAAATGGTTGTTGCTGCTCTATTAAAACATTGTGATAAACCAGACATTAACTTGATCGATTATATAGCAGCAGGGGGGATAACAAAATGGGGGATCCTCAGTATTGAACATGTTGACGGTGACTAATGAGGCTGAAAAATCTTCCAAATCCTTATAAGAGCCGGCATGGTATTTAGAAGTATTAGGAGTTTCGCCATCTTATCAGGGAAAGAGTTTGGGCAGCAAAATGATTAATGACTGTCTCATATCTTTTATTTCAAAATGCGGGGCGGCATCTTGGCCCTTATCACGAATGCTGATCTCAATAGATCATTTTACAAATCGTATTGATTTTATATTTAAAGATTATCTTAACCTTTCATAAAGATGGAGGTCGAATGAATGTCTTCAAAAGAAAAAAAAAGTGTAACCATTTTGACGGAAAGTCAATTGTCTTCGAGAGCATTTAAAGATGAAGCGTATGAATTTTATAAAGAAGTGCGAAAATCACAGCCTCTCTACCCATTATCTTTAGGAGCTCTGGGGAAAGGCTGGCTCATATCGAGATATGATGATGCAATATATTTATTAAAGAATGAAAAATTAAAGAAAAACTATGAAAATGTATTTACCGCAAAAGAAAAACGTCCTGCTCTATTGAAGAATGAAGAGTCTTTAACAAAACATATGCTTAATTCAGATCCCCCTGATCACAACCGCTTGCGAACTCTTGTTCAAAAAGCATTTACGCATCGGATGATTTTGCAGTTGGAAGACAAAATCCAGCATATCGCAGATTCTTTATTGGATAAAGTGCAGCCCAACAAATTCATGAACCTAGTAGACGATTATGCGTTTCCATTGCCGATTATCGTGATAAGTGAAATGCTCGGCATTCCCTTGGAAGATCGTCAAAAATTCAGAGTGTGGTCGCAAGCAATTATTGATTTTTCAGATGCCCCTGAAAGACTTCAGGAGAATGACCACTTGTTAGGGGAGTTTGTTGAATATCTGGAATCCTTAGTTCGCAAAAAAAGGAGAGAACCTGCAGGAGATTTAATCAGTGCATTAATTCAAGCGGAAAGTGAAGGCACACAATTAAGTACAGAAGAATTGTACTCGATGATTATGCTGCTTATCGTTGCAGGTCATGAAACAACCGTAAACTTAATCACCAATATGACATATGCTCTGATGTGTCACGGTGATCAATTTGAAAAGCTCCGCCAGCAGCCAGACTTGATGAATTCAGCCATAGAAGAAGCATTGCGGTTTCACAGCCCTGTTGAGCTAACGACAATTCGCTGGACGGCTGAACCGTTTATACTGCATGGACAGGAGATTAAACGGAAAGATGTGATCATCATTTCTTTAGCATCAGCAAACCGTGATGAGAAGATATTTCCAAATGCCGACATATTTGATATTGAAAGAAAGAACAACCGCCATATTGCTTTTGGCCATGGCAATCATTTTTACCTTGGTGCACAGTTAGCCCGCTTAGAAGCCAAGATTGCGATTTCCACCTTATTACGCCGCTGTCCAAATATACAGTTAAAAGGCGAAAAGGAACAAATGAAATGGAAAGGGAATTTTCTGATGAGAGCACTCGAAGAATTGCCGCTTAGTTTTTAATTTTTTGGGGATATGTGATTTTCAAACATACTCGTTTTACTCCTCAATTAGATTAAACGATAGTAAAGCTGTAACATAAAAATTTGATATGATAGCTTTTCAAAAACAAAGTTTAGCATTATTTATGCCTACCGGGCATGAAAATGTCTTGCAAACACCAATAGTTTCCCCCTATCGGTGTTTTTTATTTGTTTTCAGCCTCATTTGGACAAACAGCTGTTACATAGTAAACGTTTGTTAAGATAAAATAATGGAGGGCATTGTTTCTAATGAGAAAAATAATGATAGATGGAAGAGACTTTGAAAATATAGAAGTTTTACATGATGTTTTAAAAGATAAATTAGACTTCCCAAACTACTATGGGAGAAATTTAGACGCTTTATGGGATTGCCTGACAGGGTGGGTGGATTTGCCGCTCACTTTAGTCTTGATAAATTTTGAGTTTAGTAAAAAGTTTTTAGGTTCATACGCTGATGATGTATTAGAAGTTTTACTAGAGGCTCAAGAGGAATTAGAGGACGAGTTTAAAATAATAATAGAGTAGACTTTCTGTTTTGTGAATTTTAACAGTTTTCGTTCGCAGAAAAAGGCAATAGGGCACCACAAATTAAAATTTCGGTGAGACCGCAATAACTTTTTGGCTTCTGATAAGTTTCTTATGATGTTGGTATCAAGTCACACAAGTCCCATGACTTCTTTCTAATGTAAGTTAATTTCATTATGAGTTAATCGCGAGGATAATTTTATTCTGTGAATAACATTTTAAAAGGATTTAAATTTAAATAATATTTGATTAACGAATAAAAATTCGTTATTATTTAAATTGGATGAAATATAATTCTGTTAAGTTGTATTGGGGGTTATCAAATGAGTATTATGCTTGATGAAACTGATAAGGCCATTTTAAGAGAATTGCAGGAAGATGCTTCAATATCAAATTTAAATTTATCTAAGAAAATTGGGCTTTCACCATCAGCTTGCCTTGCAAGAACAAAGAACCTAGTAGAAGCAGGTATAATTAAAAAGTTTACGACTATTGTTGATGAGAAAAAACTTGGAATCGAAGTCACAGCACTAGCTCTCATCAACTTATCACCCTTAAATAGGGAGACAATTCATTCATTTTTAGAGGATATAAACAAATTCCCACAGGTTCAAGAATGCTACACACTTACAGGAAGCCATGACTATATGCTTAAGATTGTGGCGAAGGACATGGAGAGTTATCGGAATTTTATCATTGATTCATTAATGCAGAACCCTGCTATTAGTGGAGTTGACACAAGCATAGTCATGAGTACAGAAAAAAGAACTGTCAGTGTGCCAATTGATGAAATGTAGGAGGTTGTTGATTTGAATAAAAATAAAGAATCGTTACATTTAAGCTCTCCTGCTATAAACACTCATCTGAATAAGAGAGGTCAAATATGGGCTGCATTTCGTTCTGCATTCCCATATACAATTCCGATTTTTGCGGGGTTTTTATTTTTGGGGATAGCTTATGGAATCTTTATGCATTCTTTGGGATTTAGCGCAATCTATCCAATCATCATGAGTTTTATGATATTTGCGGGCTCAATGGAGTTTGTTGCAGCGAATTTTTTACTTGGTGCGTTCAACCCTATGAATGCTCTTTTTTTGACGTTAATGGTCAATGCCCGGCATTTGTTTTATGGAATTTCCATGTTGGATAAGTACAGAGGGACTGGAAAGAAAAAGCTCTATCTGATTTTCGGAATGTGCGATGAATCATTTTCTATCAATTATACCGCTAATGTTCCGGCGAATGTTGACAAGGGCTGGTTTATGTTTTTTGTGACACTGCTTAATCATTTATATTGGGTCGCGGGGGCAGCGATAGGAGGTATTTTTGGGTCGTACGTGAAATTTAATACCGAAGGGCTTGATTTTGTGATGACTGCTCTGTTTATTGTGATATTCATAGAACAATGGATGAAAGAAAAAAAGCATTACAGTGCTCTCACAGGACTTGGACTTTCAGTAGCCTGTCTTATCATTTTTGGCGGAAACCAATTTATTATTCCTGCTATGCTCGCCATTTTAGGGGTACTGACTGTTATGAGAAAACCATTGGAGAAAGCTGAGGTTTCCGTATGACGATGACGATGACGCAGCAAATGATCACCATTGCAATGGTCGTGCTTGGAACAATGCTGACACGGTTCCTTCCATTCATGATTTTCCCGTCTGGCAAACCGACACCGAAATATGTACAGTATCTTGGTAAAGTGCTGCCATCAGCGGTAATCGGGCTTTTGGTCATTTATTGTTTAAAAGATGTGAGTCTGCTTTCTGGAAGTCATGGCATTCCTGAATTGGTTGGGGCAGCTGCAGTTGTACTGCTTCACTTGTGGAAGAAAAATATGCTTCTTTCCATAGCGGGGGGAACCGTTGTTTATATGGTTTTGGTGCAATTGGTTTTTTAACCGATATCGGAAACTATCAAAATGATCATGCTTTTATTGAACTTGATAAAAATATATAAAACTGACACAAACTTATTTTGGAATCAACACTGCGCCAGTGCAAATAGCATCTGTAATGTTTCCTGGCTATTCAAGAAGTGTCTACTTTAATCGGAGGATATATAATGTCAAAAAAAGTGTCTGCTTCCTATATCATCATTATAGGATTAATGCTATTTGCATTGTTTTTTGGAGCAGGAAATCTCATTTTTCCGCCTATGCTTGGTCAAATGGCTGGAAAAAATGTATGGATCGCTAATGCAGGTTTCTTAGTGACCGGAGTTGGATTGCCATTACTGGCTATAACAGCATTTGTTTTTTCGGGTAAACAAAACTTACAGTCGTTAGCCAGCCGTGTTCACCCGGTGTTTGGCATTGTATTTACGACGATTCTCTATTTGGCAATCGGGCCTTTTTTCGCTATCCCGAGATCAGGAAACGTATCGTTTGAAATTGGGGTAAAACCTTTTTTATCAAATGATGCAGGCCCTGTCTCATTGATCATATTTACAATATTATTTTTCGGATTGGCATGCTTGTTATCACTTAATCCTTCAAAAATCATTGATATAGTTGGAAAATTTTTGACGCCAATTAAGCTGACATTTATCGGATTGCTTGTAGTGGTAGCTCTTATTCGCCCAATTGGAACCATTCAAGCACCATCAAAAGGGTACACATCACAAGCGTTTTTTAAAGGATTTCAGGAAGGATACCTTACTCTGGATGCTCTTGTAGCATTTGTTTTTGGAATTATCATCGTGAATGCATTGAAAGAACAAGGAGCTTCTACCAAAAAACAGCTGATGGGTGTTTGTGCAAAAGCAGCCGCGATTGCAGCTGTACTCTTAGCAGTTATGTATACAGCCCTTTCCTATATGGGGGCTTCCAGCGTTGAAGAACTGGGGATTTTAGAAAATGGAGCAGAGGTCTTGGCTAAGGTTTCATCCTATTATTTTGGATCTTATGGTTCGATCTTATTGGGCTTAATGATTACAGTGGCGTGTCTGACGACAAGTGTCGGACTGATCACAGCGTGTTCTTCATTTTTTCATGAATTATTTCCGAACATTTCTTATAAAAAAATTGCTGTCGTTTTATCAGTGTTTAGTACACTTGTCGCAAATATAGGATTAACCCAGCTCATTAAGGTGTCAATGCCTGTCTTACTGACGATGTATCCTATCGCGATTTCCTTAATATTTTTAACGTTTTTGCATTCTGTATTTAAAGGGAAGACAGAAGTGTATCAAGGCAGTTTATTATTCGCATTCATCATCAGCTTATTTGACGGTTTGAAGGAGGCGGGAATAAAAATTGAAGTTGTGAATCATATTTTCTCTCAGATTCTCCCTATGTATAACATAGGGCTGGGGTGGCTCATTCCAGCTATTGCAGGGGGAATATGCGGCTATATACTGAGTATATTCCGAACAAAAACAAGTTGATCAATCAACAGCAATATCACTCAGATCTGCAGGAAGGACAAAGTGCTTGTTCGCCGGTTGCATTGCTAATTAAATGTGTTCAACCAAATTTACAATCATCCTTCCTCTTGCTTCGCCTCTTCGTAAGGTAGGAAGAACATCCGGTAATTGATCAAGAGTTCCTTCATTCTGCACGAAATTTTCTAAATTTGCCGGCTTAAGTTCACTTTCAGTTACAAGTAAATCCCGACCGGAAGAGAAGAAACAAAAATTTTACAGGCTGTTAGCCGAAAGACTGGAATCTGAGTGTGGTATCGCATCAACTGATTTAATTGTATCTATTGTTGAAAATGATAATGCTGACTGGAGTTTTGGACTTGGGGAGGCCCAATTTTTAACAGGTAAATTGTAGTTGAATACTACCCTCAAATGCTTGATTGAAGAAAAGGATAGAGAAACTAGGTTAGTGGAGCAAACCATGGGTTTGCTCCGCTTTTTTATGTTTAATTAAGGAGGTATTGTGGATTTCTATAAAAATATTTTGACATTTCAGTAAAGAGCAGATATATTTATATATGAACACATGCTCATATATAAATATTATTTACATCATGTTAGAATGCTTCATAACAGATTTGAAATAATAAATACATATGTATTAAAAACTTTAGTTAAGGAGGAGTTTTTATGGGTCACAATCATAGTCACAATCATAATGAAGGAGCAAATAAAAAGGTTTTATTGATCTCTTTTATCATGATTACAGGTTATATGATTATAGAAGCTATAGGTGGATTTTTAACAAATAGTCTGGCGCTTTTATCTGATGCAGGCCATATGCTGAGTGATTCAATTTCATTAATGGTTGCCCTGATTGCTTTTACATTAGCTGAAAAAAAGGCAAATCACAATAAGACATTCGGCTATAAACGATTTGAGATTCTTGCAGCTGTGATAAACGGTGCTGCCTTAATTCTTATTTCTCTTTATATCATTTATGAAGCAATCGAACGCTTCTCTAATCCACCAGAAGTAGCAACAACCGGCATGCTTACAATTAGTATCATCGGGTTAGTTGTGAATCTATTGGTCGCTTGGATTATGATGAGTGGCGGAGATACAAAGAATAATCTGAATATAAGAGGAGCTTATTTACATGTAATAAGCGATATGCTCGGCTCTGTAGGTGCCATTTTAGCTGCCATACTTATCATCTTCTTTGGATGGGGCTGGGCAGATCCATTGGCTAGTATCATTGTGGCTATTCTTGTTCTAAGAAGCGGTTACAATGTGACTAAAGATTCCATTCACATCTTAATGGAAGGAACTCCAGAAAATATCGATGTCTCTGATATCATTCGTACAATTGAAGGGACAGAGGGAATTCAAAACATTCATGATTTACACATATGGTCTATCACAAGCGGATTGAATGCTCTTTCTTGCCATGCAGTTGTGGACGATCAACTGACCATTTCAGAAAGTGAAAATATTTTACGCAAAATTGAACATGAACTTGAGCATAAAGGCATTACGCACGTAACCATTCAAATGGAAACCGAAGCGCATAATCACGACAATGCGATCCTTTGTCAGCCCAAAATGGAGAAGCCGCGTGACCACCATCACCATTAAATTTTTTATCTAACTTTATAGTGAGGAGATCAACTAGCATTTTGCAGATTCTGTCTACTGACAATTTGAAATTGGCGGGGTGATAACGTGTACGACACTATCGTAATCGGGGCTGGTCAAGCAGGGATCTCGATAGGATATTATCTTAAGCAGTCCGATCAAAAGTTTATCATTTTGGATAAAAGTCATGAGGTGGGGGAGAGCTGGAAAGATCGGTATGACTCATTAGTTTTATTTACTTCTCGAATGTATAGCTCTTTGCCTGGAATGCATCTTGAAGGAGAAAAACATGGATTTCCTACAAAAAATGAAATTGTTGCTTATCTAAAGAAGTATGTTAAAAAATTTGAAATTCCAATTCAATTACGGACAGAAGTAATAAGTGTCCTAAAAATAAAGAATTATTTCTTAATAAAAACAAATCGGGAAGAATATCAAACGAAGAATCTTGTCATTGCTACAGGGCCTTTTCATACCCCTAGTATTCCATCAATATCAAAGGATTTAGCTGATCATATTAATCAACTACACTCATCACAATATAAGAATTCAAAACAATTGGCATATGGAAATGTACTAGTAGTTGGTGGTGGGAATAGTGGTGCTCAGATAGCTGTTGAATTATCCAAAGAAAGAGTTACATATTTAGCCTGTAGTAATAAACTAGTTTATTTCCCTTTAATGATCGGAAAAAGAAGCATCTTTTGGTGGTTTGATAAATTAGGAGTTTTACATGCAAGTCATACATCAATAGTAGGCAAATTCATTCAAAAGAAAGGTGATCCAGTATTTGGGCATGAATTAAAACATGCAATAAAACAGAAGGAGATCATCTTAAAAAAAAGAGTCATTGCCGCAAAGCAAAATGAAATCATTTTTAAAGATTCATCTACATTAGAAGTAAACAATATTATTTGGGCTACTGGTTTCAGGAATCCCTTATGTTGGATAAATATAAAAGGTGTTTTGGATCAAGAAGGTCGAATCATACATCATAGAGGTGTTTCACCTGTAGAAGGATTGTACTTTATAGGGTTGCCTTGGCAGCATAAGCGAGGTTCAGCGTTGCTTCAAGGCGTAGGAAATGATGCTGAATACATTGTAAAACAAATGAACGGTGGATAAACGAAGCAGAGCAGTAACTCACATGTTTACTGCTCTATTTTATTGTGAATAAGGGTAGCGAAGTGGAGATGCGCCTTCTCTTTTATTTAAGAAGTTAACATAGAAAGAGAAAAAGCACTTTAAGACATACTCATATTTTTATGTTCAACAATGGTCTTAAGGAGGCTGCGCATTGAATTTGTCAGGTACGCATCTTTATGGCGTATAAAGATTGTTGAGATACAGCTATCTTTCTCAGGCAATGGGTGGCAATAAACCTTACCTTGTGCAGCTAGATGCATAACTGCAGATTCCGGTACCACTGTTATACCGAGTCCAAGTGCAACACTATTTAAGATTGTCTCTAGGATATTAAATTCCATCATTCTGTTTGGGAGCACACCTTCATCTTTGAGCCATTGTTCAAGCCTAGACCGATACCCGCACCCCTGATTAAAAACAAGAATCGGAGTCGTTGAAAAATCCTCTATATTAAACGTTTTGTTACTGGTTACTAGAGTAAGTTTTTCAGTATAAACATCATACTGTTCCAGAATAGAATGTTTCAAAGGGCCTGAAATAAAAGCTCCGTCTAATTCGTGATTCATGACCTTTTTAATAAGTTCCTCTGTTAGACCAGCCTGCAATGATAAATCCACATTAGGATACTTTTTATAATAGGAAGCTATGATGGTCGGTAGTATCCTCACTGTTTCCACTGTACCGATTTTTAATATTCCAGATGGTATTTCAGTATCTAGAAAGACCTGCTCCAGTTCTTCAACATCTTTCAAAATTTTGTTAACGTATTCAATCATTTTTCGGCCCTCTGGGCTTAGTGAAACCCCTTTTTTATGGCGATTGAAAAGAGGTGTTTTGAGCTCATTCTCTAATTGCTTAATCCGCGCAGTTACATTAGATTGTACATAATTTAACTCTTTTGCAGCACCGGTAATACTCTTGTGATGGGCTACGCATTTGAAAATTTGTAAGTCTCGCAGTTCCATGAAGATCCCCCCTTCATTAAAGTATCATTATCAATGATGTTTTTCATCACTTTTGTTCATTTTACTTGATGCTTACTTCTTTTTATAATTCTCATTGTAATTTTAAAGAAAAGGAGGGGAATTCAATGAAAAAAAGTCAATTATTCATTGGTGCCCTTACATGTTTAGTGGCAAGTATGTCTTGGGGCGCGATGTTTCCAGTTGCAGATCATGCATTAGAATTTATTGATCCGTTTTATTTTTCATTTATTCGCTACGGTGTGGTAACAATTATGTTAGTGATTTTATTATTAGTGAGAGAAGGAAAAAAATCATTTCATTTAGAGGGTAAAGCAAAATGGATCATTTTATTTGGGGTGATGGCGTTTACTGTATACAATGTTCTTATTTTTTTAGGTCAAAGGTTGATGGGGAAGTCTGGAATTATGACAGCGTCCATTGCCGAGGCACTCATGCCGATGCTTTCAATTGTTATTTTATGGGGATATAAACATGTGAAACCTAAAAAATACACAATGATCAGTATATTGATTGCCTTTTTGGGGGCTTCGATGGTCATAACCAAAGGTAATATAAGTTTCTTTTTTTCATTAGGGGATCATCTATTCTCGCTACTCTTTATATTCATTGGTGTTTTAGGATGGGTTGTCTACACAATGGGGGGACAGTTATTCCAAGAGTGGTCCACACTTCGTTATTCAACATTGACATGTTTATTCGGCACAGCTATAACAGGAATCATGACAGCTATACTTACCGCGCAAGGTTACGTGTCGGTACCGAGTATTAAAGTAGTTGCAGCAATTAAGTATGATTTTTTATTTATGATTACTTTACCAGGTATCATAGCCCTCCTTAGTTGGAACTATGGCATTAAAATCCTATCATCCATTAACGGGATTTTATTTATTAACTTTGTCCCCATCACTACATTGTTAATCATGGTGATCAAAGGATATAACATAACTGCTTTTGATATAGTAGGAACACTGTTTGTCATTATTGGACTCATTTTAAATAACATATATCAGCGTAAGGAAGATTATAAGCAGGTATTGCAAAAAGAAAAAACACATTTGACTATCACTTAGACGGTGGGGGATTTAAAATGTTTGAAGGTTTATTGTTTTTCATTTCAGCTGGAATTGTCTGTGAACTTGCTGCAATTAATAGAAATGGCCGCAAAAATATAAAGCAACAGGCGGAATTGATTCAAATTTTAAAAGAAAACCTTAATAAAGACATTAAATAAATCAAGACGGTTGGATATTATTGAAACACACCAGAAAATTCAGGTGTGTTTTTATTTTGCTTTCTATTTTAAGTCTTAAAACGTCACCAATCGCTAGTTAAATACTATGGGAACCATTCTTCATACGGAAAAAGATGATTATTTACATCATTCAGAGTTGATTTTAGGTTCTTTTGAACTTATAATGTTATATATACTGTTTTTTGTTTATTCAGAAAAAACGGGTTAGAAAAATAAATATTTATATCGGAGGTGTACGCCTTACTAAGTAAGGCAAATCATTGACAACCATTAACCTTATAATCTTTACTATTTTAATTGTCTTAACAGCATTTTTTGTTGCGACTGAATTTGCGATAGTAAAGATCAGGTCATCAAAAATTGACCAACTCATATTAGAGGGAAAAAAAGGTGCCGTATCAGCCAAAAAGGTCATTACTCATTTGGACGAGTATTTGTCAGCTTGTCAATTAGGGATCACGGTTACAGCGTTGGGAATTGGCTGGGTTGGAGAATCGACTTTTGAAGTGATTTTGCACCCCTTATTTGCTCATTTTCATGTAAGTGAAACAGTCTCACATGTATTGATCTTAGTGATTGCTTTTGTGATGGCGACTTTTTTGCACGTTGTAGTTGGAGAACTTGCTCCTAAAACACTCGCTATCCAAAAAGCGGAAACCATCACTCTTTTGACTGCAAAGCCAATTATTTGGTTTTACCGCATCCTGTTCCCTTTTATATGGTTTTTAAATGGTTCAGCCCGGTTTATAGTAGGACTCTTCGGTTTGAAACCTGCATCAGAACATGAACTTGCTCATTCTGAAGAAGAACTGCGCATCTTACTGTCTGAAAGCTATAAGAGCGGTGAAATCAATAAAAATGAGTTGAAATATGTAAATAATATTTTTGAATTTGATGAAAGAATTGCCAAAGAAATTATGATTCCGAGAAGAGAGATCGTAGCGATTTCTAGTGAGGATTCTTATGAAACTATTGTTAAGACCATTAAGACAGAGAGTTATACAAGGTACCCAGTCCTAAATGGAGATAAAGATTCAATCATTGGTTTTATCAATGCTAAAGAATTCTTGTCAGCTTATATTGACACAGACCAGAAGATAAAAGAGGATTTCAAGTTAGAAAATCATATCAACCCTGTTATCCATGTTATTGAATCCGTTCCAATTCATGATTTATTGGTAAAAATGCAAAAAGAGCGAACACATATCGCTATTCTTGTGGATGAATATGGCGGCACTTCAGGTTTAGTCACTGTTGAAGATATTCTTGAAGAAATTGTTGGGGAAATCAGAGATGAATTTGATGAAGATGAAGTGCCTGATATTAGAAAAGTAAATGATAATCACTTTATCTTAGATTCGAAAGTGCTCATTGAGGATGTAAATGATTTATTGGGAACGACGTTAGCAAGTGACGAAGTGGATACGATAGGCGGCTGGTTTATGACTCAACAAATAGACGCTGCAGTTGGATCCGTTATAGAAGCCGATGGGTATATTTTTAAAGTGCACAAAACAGTTGGCCGGCATATTAATTATTTAGAAATTGTCCGGAAAAAAGAATAACATCTAGATAAAGCACATGAGATTTTGACTAATAAGATGCTTAAAGCCTGAGATGAAATTTTCATCCAGGCTTTTTTAAACAATGATCTTGCAGTTTAAGTAGGTAATCAATATCGAAGTTCAAACGTTTCTCAGCAAACAAGGAGGCTTGGATATCTATAGCTCTTTTACCATTACCTTCTCACCATTAAAGTCGAGTTCACCATTAAATCGAAAACCAAACCTTTGATAAAGGCGTATAGCATGAATATTATTTTCAAATATACTTAAATAAATTCTCTTGCATTTATATAGCTCAGCAAGGTGCTGAATGAGGGCTTTAAGCATTTTCTTCCCTAATCCTTTTCCCTGATAGCGTTCGTCAATAAAAAATCGGTCAAGCCAGACTCGTCCGTTTTTATTATCTTCATCATACTCGGGAAACAATCCATACATTGCAAAACCGACTAGATCTCCATCATAGTAAAGCCCGACAGGTTTATAATAGTGACATTCTTTTGCATCCTCTAAACATACTTTTGTAGATTCAATATATGATAATTGATTCTGGCTGACATGCAGATCAAGAATTGCAGCACGATTATCATCAGTTACTGCTTTTATGTTTATACTCATACTACATTCTCCTTTTTTCTTATCCCGGTTAGGCTGCGGCTTAAGGTGATGGCAGATGAAATCCTGATATTGCTAAAACTCAGCATAAACTATTTTCACGTCAAGCAACATGTAGCCTATCATATTAAGTACCTTTTCTTATTGTGCCTAACCAGGGGCATTCCCTGCATCCAAATGACTTGACTTTATAGAAAATGAATTAATTCAAAGCTGCAGCATCATTCTTTTTTTCTTTCCAAACCATTGTAAGACCAAGGCCGACAATCATAACGAAACCTGCAAAAAGGAAAGGATAATGAATGTTAAGATCAAATAGTATACCGCCTAAAGCAGGTCCAAATATATTTCCCAGGCTGGTGTATGTGGAGTTCATGCCTGCTACGAAACCCTGCTGGTTACCGGCCATATTGGATAAATGAGCGGTTAAGGCGGGACGTAGCAAATCGAACGCTAGAAAAATAAAACAAGTTACAAGCAAAACAGTTAAAAATCCTGACATAACAGTAGACACGAAAGCCAAGATCGCACCGGTTATTAAGCACAGCTGAATCATTCTTTTCTCTCCAAGTTTGTTGACCAATTTCCCGAATAGTAAAACTTGAATAACTACCGCAACAATGGAACTAATCGTAATAATGGCTGCAATATCTTTTGGTGTGAAGCCAAATTTATGATCAGAAAACAAGCTGAATACAGTTTCATAAGCTGATAAACCAAAAGCCATTACAAAGACGATAATAAATGCAATGAAATAGACAGGATGAATGGATCTCTTCAAGTCTTTAATAAAATTTGATTCCTTTGTATGAGATGAGAGTTGATGGCGTTCTTCTGTCGACAATGACTCTTTTAGTATAAAAACGGAAGTGACAGCTGCTATTAACGCGATGGCGGAGGCGAAGAAAAACGGCATGCGGATACCAAAGCCGGCAATAAATCCTCCCGCACCAGGCCCAATAATAAAGCCGGTGCTAATTGCAGCAGAAACATACCCCATAGCCTTTGACCTTTCCTTTAGGGTTGTCATATCAGCTACATATGCTGTTACCGCGGGCATGATAAAAGCCGCACTTATACCACCCAATATCCTCGAGAAATAAAATATTGAAACATGGGTCCCTAATCCGAAAATCAACTCAGATAAACTGAATATAAGCAACCCGAGAATAATCATTTTTTTTCTCCCAAAACGGTCAACCCACCTACCTGCAAAAGGTGAAGTAATTAACTGAGAAATGGCAAAAGCCGCAACAAGATAACCCATTGTGCTGCCGGATAAATGCATGATTTTCATAAAAGAAGGCATAACTGGAATGATTAAACCGATACCAAGAAATGCTACGAAGATGTTGCTTAATAGTATAATGAATATGGTTTTTTGCTCATTTATTGATTTTTTCATCTGAATTCCCCTTTACTAAATTGAAGCCTTTTTTACTACTATTCTTTGTAGAATGAAGCTCTTTTCAAGTACAATAATCATAAGGTATATGGTTACCGTATAGTCAAGGAGGTTTTTATGAGCGAAGATGTTAAGAAGTATTTCACAACAGGGGAGTTTTCGAAGCTCTGCCGTGTAAAAAAACAAACCTTATTTCATTATGATGAGATTGGTCTTTTCTCGCCGGAAATAAAAAAAGAAAATGGGTATAGATATTATTCCTATCATCAATTTGAGATTTTTCAAGTCATCAGTCTATTTAAAGAGCTTGGGGTTCCATTAAAAGAAATAAAGTGTCTAATAAAAGGAAAAACACCAGACAAGATCCTGCATGTTCTAAAAGAAAAGTCTATTGAGATTGATAAAAAAATAAATGAGCTTAAGCAGTTGCAAACGATCTTACAAACAAAAGTGACGCTTACAGAACAAGCACTTGAGACTGACTTTTCCTCAATTTCTTTTGAATATTTAAATGAAGAAACATTCATGTTAAGCCGAAAAACATTAAACTTACCGGAACGAAAATATGTGGCAGCCATTTCAGAACTCATTCATGAAGTTCAGCAATATGAATTAGATGAAGGATATCCGATAGGCGGAATCTTTGCACGGGAACAAATCTTAGAAAAAGACTTCTACAATTACAGTTACTTTTATATAAAAGTAAAAGATGGGGCAGAGAATATAAATTATCATGTACGGCCAAAAGGCCTGTATGCAGTTGGATATGAAATAGGCGGAAATACTGAAGAGGCGTACCGGAGAATCATTGAGTTCATTGAAAGAAATGGAATGCAAATAGGGGAAAATGCATATGAGGAATATATGCTAGATGAGATGGTAGTTGACGGGTATGAAAATACATATGCCAAAATCCTCCTTCAAGTTAAGGAGGTGTAAGATTACGAGATTTTCATATGGAAAAATTGCTTCTATTGTGTGCCCAACTAAAAACGAGCCCACATACAGGTGACGGTACAAACGGCACTGGGAACCGCAAGTCTATCGGCGTTGAAATATGCTATAACGCTTCAGGAGGCGCTAAATACTATGCTGCTGAAAAGCTGGCCATCAAGGCGCATCCAAAGGGATAAATCTAAAAGAGCTGGGATAGGGGGGACAAACAACATAATTCCGTATACTCTGTTGTTGTGCTATGTAAATGTTCAAAAGCCATTTAGGATCGTCGACTTTTGATAATCCATCATATAAAAGTGTCATTCGATGTCTTGTTAACAAAGGCTAGTGAAATTCAATATCCAGAAAACGATTACAAGGTCGGTGATAAATTATTCATCCGTGAATCAAACGGTGATCGAAGATTCATTTTTGTGTTTAATATGAGTTTTCTTGATTTAGCACACTCCCTTAATAAATGCATAGGATACTATCACAAAAATTTATAATTGTGGGGATCAAAAAATGTACTATAACCCTTTTTCGCCTCAATGTTATTATTATGTGACTGTACCGATGTATAATGATGGAAGATCTGTTTATTGGACTATTCCAAATGAGATGGGGAACGTACACAGAGGTGCCGATTTGCGCTCTTCATATGAAGATAGAAACCTTCTTTTGAAGGATTATGGACCAAAACCATTTGTTGTAAATATCAATAGAGCCACAAAACAAAACAATACGTTCCGTACTGCTTTATGGACAGGAAAGCATTTTCAAGTTACTTTGATGAGTCTTGGTATTGGAGAAAACATTGGTTTGGAAATCCATCCTAACGTTGACCAGTTCTTACGGATTGAGCAGGGGCGTGGGATCGTCAAAATGGGAAAGAGCAAAGGTCATTTGAACTTTCAAAGAAATGTTTATGATGATTCTGCCATTGTTGTACCTGCCAGCACTTGGCATAACGTGATTAATACAGGTAATACGCCATTAAAACTTTACTCCATTTATGCTCCTCCTAACCATCCATTTGGTACAGTTCATAAAACCAAAGCAGATGCAGTGGCTGCGGAAGATTAGCATAGTTATTCGCAGATTTCTGAGTAATTGGAGTCACATCCAGCATGAAACATGGGGAACCAGTACCTAAGAATTGTTTTTATGCAAATGAAACCCAATGTAATATCCAAGCAGTCTTGTGCTAATTTAAAAAGTAATTGATAAAATAAAGTCGATTTAAAATAAAATCGGCTTATTTCTTTATTCGAGTTACTTTTTTAGCAGAATTGGCATTATCGAAATGTAAGTATTTTTTCAATCCGCGGATATTGGAATGAATCTATCAGCTCAAAGTAAGTAACTTTCACACTTGACTATATACCTGAGGGGGTATATTATAGTTTTGTGAATAACAAAGAGTTAATAAGGTGGTGTAAGTAGTATCAATTATTTAGTTATTGCATTCCTGCTTATTTTTGTGATTATCATTGCAACGTATAGACGTTATTATCCTATAACCGGAATCTCTTGTATCCATAAAGATAAATTAAAGGCTATAGACATGACAATATTAGATATTCGCCATTATAACGATGTACCCAATTTTTCGGATAATATTATTTTAAACATCCCATATGCGTATCTAAAACGTTTTTATTTAGAGATTCCACGTGATAAAATACACATAATAGCTCGTGATCGGGTGGAATTAAATTTAGGAGTGCGTTTTCTAAAGCGCAAAGGTATCCATGTAAACAGTTATGAACTGGCAACATGTAAATGTAAAAATAAATGAAAGAAAGGATTTCATTGATATATGGAGTATGATCAAAAGATTAAAAACCGCTTACGACGGATTGAAGGACAAATTAAAGGTGTATTGACTATGATGGAACAAGGAAAAGATTGTAGAGAGGTTGTGACCCAATTAGCAGCTTCCCGTAATGCGATCGATCGAGCGATGGGTTTAATTGTGAGCACAAACCTTGAACATTGTGTTCGTGAAAGTTTAGAAAAAGGCGAAGACACACAAAATTTAGTAAAAGAAGCAGTTGACTTATTGGTAAAGAGCCGATAAAAATTCATCAACCTAAGGTTGACGAATTTTTATATGCGTCATATTATACCCCTACCGGTATTTAAAGAGTTGAATAATAGCAGATCTTTCGAAAAAATTTTTTGACTTTAATATACCCGCGGGGGTAATTAGTTAGGAGAATAAACATGACAGAACAAACAAAACTTACAACAATTGTTTTATTTAGCGGGGATTATGATAAAGCAATGGCAGCCTATATTATTGCAAATGGTGCAGCTGCCTACGATCATGAAGTGACGATCTTCCATACTTTTTGGGGATTAAACGCTTTACGTAAAGAAGAGCTGATTCCAGTGAAAAAAGGATTTCTTGAAAAAATGTTTGGAAAGATGATGCCTCGTGGTGCTGATAAGATGGGTTTATCTAAAATGAACTTTGCAGGTATGGGCCCTAAAATGATTAAAAATGTGATGAAAAAGCATAATGCACTTCCTTTGCCTCAGTTGATTGAGATGGCTCAAGAACAGGGGGTAAAGCTCGTAGCTTGTACGATGACAATGGATCTTCTTGGTTTACAGGAAAAAGAACTATTAGATGATATTGACTATGCTGGTGTAGCAGCTTATTTGGCAGATGCTGAGGAAGGCAGTGTCAACTTATTTATCTAATGTTACTCATTTACTCATTGCTAAGCGGAAGGAGAAGTTTAAAGGGAAGTAAAAATATTGAAGAAACAAGGATTTAAAAAGATCACAAATATAAAAGGGGCATGAATACATGGTATTAACTTCTAGGGAGAAACTTTTTGTATATTTATATACCCCCACCCCTATATGAGAAAAGGAGGAAAAAATGATGAAAGCAAATATTGTACTAGACGCTAAAGGTTTGGCGTGTCCAATGCCTATCGTAAAAACGAAGAAGAGAATGAAGGATTTAAAAGCTGGTGAAGTATTGGAAATTCATGCGACAGATAAAGGTTCTACAGCAGATCTGGAAGCATGGGCAAAAAGTACAGGCCATGAATATCTAGGTACTGAAGCAGAGGGAGAAATACTTCGTCATTTTCTTCGAAAAGGAGGAGAGCATTCATCAGAAAATGCATCTTCAATTCCTGAGATTTCATTAGAAGCTTTCAAACAGAAAGTAGATAGTGACGAGTCTCTTAACATTTTAGATGTTCGAGAGATAGAGGAATATGAAAAAGCTCATATCCCTGGAGTTGTGCATATCCCTCTTGGTGAAGTGGAAAAGCGCTCTGACGAATTAAACAAAAATGATGAAATTTATATTATCTGCCATTCGGGAAGAAGGAGTGAAATGGCGGCCCGCACCATGAAGAAACAAGGTTTTAAAAAGGTTATTAATGTTGTCCCCGGTATGCGGGATTGGACAGGTAAAACCGAATAAATAAAAAGCATGATGAACAGATGAGTACAAGAGTAGCGATTATTGCGGCAAATGGCGGTCTGTTTGATGCTTATAAAGTCTGTAATATTGCGACAAGGAAAAGAGCATGTCGCAGAAGGTTGTAGGAACGCAAATGTGCCTTCTATTCCTAAACTGATTGAAATGGGAGTTGCATGATTTGGTTGTCAAATAACGATGGACGTTATGGGTTTAACAAAAGATGATTTTATGGAAGGAATCGAAGTAGGCGGGGCTGTTACCTTTTTTGGTTTTGCGAAAGATGCTGATGTATCCTTAACGTTTTAGTCCCGCTAAAAGATTTGATATAGGAGGTATTGAAACATGACCGTAAAGGCAATGACCCCAAAAGAAGCGACAAAAAAAATCTTTAACAAAGAACCTTTATTTATTTTGGATGTGCGTAATGAAAATGATTTTAACGATTGGAAGATAGAAGGGCATGACTTTGACCATTTGAATGTTCCTTATTTTGATCTTTTAGATGGCGTAGAAGATATCTTGGAGAAAATTCCTTCTGATAAAGAAGTGCTGGTCGTTTGCGCAAAAGAAGGTTCATCCGTCATGGTATCCGAAATGCTTTCTGAAGCAGGTCATTCTGTATCCTACCTTAAGGGTGGAATGAAAGCATGGAGCGAACATTTAGAGCCGGTAAAAGTCGGGGATTTAAAAGATGGAGGTGAGATGTATCAGTTTGTTCGAATCGGTAAAGGCTGCTTGTCATACATGGTCATTTCCAATGGTGAAGCAGCAATTATTGATGCGACACGTATGGTGAATTTCTTTATAGATTTTGCGAAGGGGAAGGGTGCAACGATTACTCACGTATTTGATACACATCTTCACGCGGACCATATTTCAGGCGGCAGAGTCATTGCTGAAAAAACAAAAGCAACCTACTGGTTACCGCCTAAAGATGCTGAAGAAGTGGAATTCGATTATCAGCCGTTGGAAGAAGGAAATGACATTATTATTGGAAATACAACGATTAAAATTCAACCGATTTATTCTCCGGGGCACACGATTGGCTCCACTTCTTTCATTGTCGATGATCTGTATCTTCTTTCAGGTGATATTTTGTTTATTGATTCAATCGGCAGACCAGACTTAGCCGGTATGGCAGAAGATTGGGTAGGAGATTTAAGAAAAACGCTTTATAGCCGTTACAAAGCGTTATCAAAGGATTTAATTGTATTACCGGCACACTTTATGATCATTGACGAGCTAAATGAGAATGGAAGTGTTGGTAAAAAACTAAGTACATTATTTAGCGAGAACCATGGTTTGAACATTGCGGATGAAACAGAATTTAGACACCTAGTAACAGATCATTTGCCTCCGCAACCAAATGCATACCAAGAGATTCGAGAAACAAACATGGGGAAAATCAGCCCAGATGAAGAAAAACAGCGTGAAATGGAGATTGGCCCAAACCGCTGTGCAATACGGTAACACAAGTTTCTGCTAAAAAGAGGAGAGAAGAACATGAAATCAGATAAAGTATTAGACGCAAAAGGCTTGGCATGCCCAATGCCAATTGTCAGAACAAAGAAAGCGATGAATGAACTGGAATCAGGTCAAATATTAGAAGTGCATGCAACAGATAAGGGAGCTAAAAATGATCTTGCAGCCTGGTCTAAATCAGGCGGACATGACCTTTTAGAGCAAACTGATGAAGGTGATGTATTGAAATTCTGGATTAAAAAAGGCTAATAATGTGAAAGGGTATCGAATAAAAAGATACCCTTTTCCTTTGAAAGGAGGAAACCAAAGTGGATATTGCCTTTATCACAACTCTTTTCATTATAGGGTTTATTGGTGCCTTTATTTCCGGAATGATTGGTATTGGCGGAGCAGTTATTAATTATCCAATGCTATTGTACATTCCTTCTTTAGTGGGAGTGATGTCATTAACTGCCCATGAAGTTTCAGGGATAGGGGCTATTCAAGTTTTTTTTGCGACACTCGGCGGTGTTTGGGCTTATCGTAAGAGTGGTCTTCTAAATAAAGCATTAATTATTTACATGGGAAGCAGCATCCTTTTAGGGAGTGTATTGGGGAGTTACTTTTCTCATTATATATCTGAAAAAGGAATTAACTTTATATACGGAATTCTGGCTATTATAGCAGTTATTTTAATGTTTATACCTAAAAAAGGAAAAAAAGGACAAGAACATAGCGAAGATAAGGAAGTGATATTTAATAAATGGTTGGCTTCTTCCTTAGCGTTTATCATTGGTGGCGTATCAGGTATTTTAGGAGCTGGCGGCGCCTTTATCCTAGTCCCCATTATGTTATCGATTTTAAATATTCCTGTTAGAGTCACAGTCGCTTCATCTCTTGCGATTACATTTCTTTCATCCATTGGCGCAACAGTTGGAAAAGTAATCACGGGCCAGGTTCTTTTTGTACCAGCTCTGGTTCTTATGATTACTAGTTTAATAGCTTCTCCTATTGGCGCATCAGTTGGGCAAAAAGTAAATACAAAATTCCTGCAATGGATTTTAGCGCTATTAATAAGTGCGACAGCTATTAAAATTTGGTTAGAGCTCCTTTGATATGAGTCAGCGGGTAAAATGAAAGATTAAAAGATTCATCACTCGTTGGTTTCTTATTAATGTTATGACACTTGGCCGCGTTCAATAAATGTTTCAAGTGTTTGATGAAATTCATTTTGATAATGGTGACTTGGACAAGTCTTGACTATAGTACCATGAAATGCATTTGACTTAGTGGTGTCCAGTGTTGTTTTGCATTAGGGCAGCGTTAAGAAAATAAAAAAGACCATAACGTCACCTTTGATTACCTTTTTTAAAACATTTTAATCCTGATTGGTTTTATAGGTATGGTAGGTGATGGGTGTAATGAGTCAATATAAATTAGGTCTATTTTGTGCCCAAAATAAATAGAGGGACTCGAACTAAAAAAGAGGATGCCAAACTATATAGGTATCTTTGTTTGCTTTAGAGTTATTATATTTGAATATGACATGCCACGTAACAACACGTTATTGCACATATAATTAAGAAGCAACTACTAAGGCAGATTCTTCTCTCTTTTAACACCATATCCAATCAGCCTCAAATGTAATATAATGTTGCCAAACCATATTGGTTGTGGCACCGAGGAGGAAATGATAGGTGGTTTATTTCGTAGCATTTTTTTGTTTTGCTATTACACTTCATAATATTGAGGAAGCTATTTGGTTACCTGAGTGGTCACAACAATCTTCAAAGTTTCAAAAGCCAGTAACTTCAAATGAATTTCATTTTGCTGTCATTGTTATAACTATGTTGGCTTATTTATCTGCATTTGGTTTTTTATATATGCCAGAATCAGATATTGCAAAATGGATTTTCATTGGCTTTCTAGGTTCTATGGTTATCAACGCTATTTTTCCACATCTTATCGCAACTGTTGTAATGAAAAAGTATGCACCTGGACTTCTTACGAGCTTATTGCTTAACATTCCAGTAAACTCATTAGTTATTTATCAAATGTTTTTAAAGAATTTGATTGTATGGAAGGAGTTAATAATATCTACGTTGGTTGTAGGAATTATTTTATTAGCACTTATTCCATTATTATTTAAAGTTGGTGATAAAGTATCTCCTTAATGAGTTTGAATTGGTAAGGATTGAGGGGAAAGGTGGAAATTTTCTAAATAAGGGATTATTCTGTTATATCGGATTTATACAAAACAATGTCTTAATTCATCATTGATTTTGGTGCCCAATTAGTTGCCCTGAATTCATGAAAAAGGATAAAATAGGTGTAAATAAAGTTGCTATTTTAAAATTAGAATCAATTCATTATCGTAAAAGCAATAATAACTAATTGGAAAAGAAAGGATAATCGGTCTAATGAAAACATTAGTTATCGTTATACATCCTAATTTGGAAACGTCTGTTGTCAACAAAACCTGGATGAATCGTTTAAAGCAAGAGAAAGACATTACGGTTCATGACCTGTACGGTGAATACCCTAATTTTATCATTGATGTAGAAAAAGAGCAGCAGCTCCTGTTAGATCATGAGCGTATCGTTTTTCAGTTCCCAATGTATTGGTACAGCAGTCCCGCGTTACTCAAACAATGGGAAGATGATGTGTTAACACATGGCTGGGCTTATGGAACTGAAGGAACTAAATTGCATGGAAAAGAACTACTCTTAGCTATCTCCTTAGGCGCACAGGAATCTGATTATCAAGCAGGCGGAGAATATAATATCACGATCAGCGAGCTTATCAGACCGTTTCAAGTCACTGCTAACTATATAGGAATGCGTTTTCTTCCTGCGTTTACACAATATGGGACACTTCATCTTTCAAAAGAAGATGTTAAGAACAGTGCGGAGAGATTGGTTGACTATCTTAAAGCCGAGCATTAATCCGGTATTCGCGAGGGAAGCTGAAACAAATGATGTGTTATGAAAATAAGGGTTTGTGACAGATTTTCATAAACTTAATTTCAAAGTTACATCGAATACTTAATTCAGGGGGGCATAGTGCGAGGGCTTAAAATTAATTAAAGCAGGGCAATGAGTACGTATTTCTTAATGAAATGTAGAGTTCCTTGGTCTCTAATAGGTACCCGATTAGTGTCCAGAATTCTGAAAAATGATGAAAATAAGTATAAATAAAGTAAACATATGCTTTGAATAAAAGCTTTTGTAACTCATGATATGTTTTTACTATGTTGAGGGACTAGTGGGCGTGGTATATGTCAGAAAAGAAACCGATGATTCAAAGGTGTTTTGACCCCTGTTTATGAGACAGGGATCAAAACACCTTTTAAACATCATTATTACCTTCCTCTGATAATGAAATATAAAAAAGTTACCAGCAACTCTCTGCGGCATCTCGCCGTGTTCAATTGTTTAGTCCTTTTTTTTCATAATCTTTACAAATCTGAAAAAGTCATCATCATCCGGCAGGGGCTTGTCATCTTCGCGTCCATTGCGATGCATATGCGGATCAGAGTGATGTTCATTGTAGAACTCTACGATATGAAATCCACACTTATTCACATAGAAGTTGATATTTCGCTTTTCGAAATAAGGTGTCACGGTTTCCCAAAGCACAGTATCCGGATACTGTGCTTCAATGGCTTTCCAAGCAGAAAGACCAATCCCTTGGCTGTGATATTCTGGAGATACATAGAATAAATCTAGCGAATTATGATTTGTTTGGCTGTTGATATGTACTACTGCACCACCGACATTCTTACCATCCTGAAGAATATGATATACCACTGCTCCGGGAGCATTGAAAGACTCCTGAACATCATTGTCCGATGGAATCGGCCCATCTTCGCAATCACCGAACGTTTCAATCACGGCGATCGCAAAGGCTTCTTGTAATTTTTTTTGGAATTCTGGCAGATCAGATTCCTTTGCTAGTTCCAGAATAACTTTTGGTTCATTTTTAGTTTTCATGATTGTTCACTCCCTCAGTTGCTAAAATATAGAGTTCAGTCGTTCAGTAAAACATTCGAGCTGCTCTGCGAGGCCTTTTCACAAAAAAGTGATTCCATCGCTCTTTCTTCCGCGGTAAATTTGGCGTTAAAATACTTCAAAAGCTTTCTCCTGTCTTTTTGTATGATTCTTTTTCTTTGTTTCATTGGAAAACAAGCTGCATGTAACCCTAATTTACTATTGTTCACTACCGTATTAAGTGTCGTATGCGGGATTTGTCATCATTCTCGAATTTTTCCTGCGAAAAGTTACAAAAATAGTCGAATGAGGCGCCTTTGACTATGAACATGCGTAAAAGATTCAATTTAGATTCGATCATGAGCAATGCACATTGAGTAAACTCTGGTGGATTTATTAGCCCAAAGAAGCCTAAATGATATAAAAATAACTAGTCCATATATCAAATCTGTCCGTTTAATGCCCGCTTCATTCAACAACACTAATTTGAAGTCATGCAATCTGTGCAAGGGGGTTATTTCTGAATAGATTTTTCCGAATGCAGCGGAGTTGCTTTGGGACTCCCGTTTACTTTGCCGTACGTCAGCTTGCGCCATACTAATTCCATCGGACCGTACCTAAACCGTTTCAACCACAATGTACTAAAGCTCATAAGAACGAAGTACACGGCCAAACTGAACATGAACGTGCCGGCGGATTGAATATGATCCGCAAGCCCGAATCCGTACCTGAGGAACAGAACTGTTCCAATGATAGAGTGAAGCAGATAACAGGTCAATGACATCCGTCCGACTTTGGTGAATATCATCATAGGGCCTCGCAGCTGAGGAACGTATAGAAACAGCATTGCAAAAGTGCTCATATAAAACATACTTCCGGTTATGCCGCCATTTTGACCCAAGACAGAGGAAATGTCCTTCCACAGCATATTCTCAGAAAGATTAAACATGTCTAGTAATATACTGCTTTGTGTTATTAGAAAAGCGATTGTGCTAATGATCCAGATACGCTTCCATATAGGCTTTTTCGCTTCCATGTCTTTGAAAAATTCCATCTTAACAAAGTACACGCCCAGCAGAAACATGAGAAACATGGAATAGATCATAGAGAAAGAGCCGGCAGCCATCGTGACCATATCTGTCCACCGAGTGCTGATGGATTCCATGTAGGTAAGGCTGCTGTGGCTAAACAAAGTAAACTCTGAAAAATTTAGGTTTTTTGACCCTGCAGTATTGATGACATTGTACAACATTGTGAAAACAGGAGTCAGGAATTGAAACACGATAAGTGCGATAATCCATCTAAGCACCGTTTTGGCCGTGCGTTTATAGAAGGCGAGTAACAGGAAGCCACTTACGGCGTAAAAGGCCAATATGTCACCGACCCAAACAAATGTGATGTGCAAAATGCCAAATCCCAACAGGATAGATAACCTGCGGGCAAACAGCTTGTTGGGACTCTCTACCTTCTGCGCGGCTCGATCCATAAAGATCATAAACCCGACTCCGAACAGGAAGGAGAATAACGTAACGAATTTCCCTTCGGCAAACCAGGAAACCAGCTTATGCAGTACGTCATCGGAGGCCATTTCGAATCCCTTTACTGAATCTACGATCAGAAAATAATTGACAATAATAATGCCAAGCAAGGCAAATCCTCGTACGATGTCCAGAAAATGAACCCGTTCCCGCAGACTCACCGGTTGCCCGCGTCCTTCTTTTTGTACAATCATATCAATACTCCTTTCCCATTTATCACGGCAATGTGTAGTGCGGATCTGAAAAACTTGAGCCTTACAATGGATAAATATAAAGACCGAATCTTAACAATTTATGAAGAGTCATCATTTTTTTTAGAAAATGTGACAAATTTGTGGCGAGCATCAGCTTTCATAAATTGTTAAGATTTACGTAGTATCTTATAACGTACTTATTACTATGAACGATATATAGTAAGGACACACGAGAAATAACAACAAGAATCATGAGGTGAGAGAGACATGGCCTATCGAATATTAGTCGTAGAGGATGATGAGGATATTGGTGATCTTTTGGAGGAATCCCTTACACGTGCAGGTTACGAGGTGCTAAGAGCCAAGGATGGAAAGCGAGCATTGCAACTTGTGAATGACTCGCTTGATTTGGTTATTTTGGATATTATGATGCCAGGCATTTCGGGAATTGAAACATGTCAGCACATCAGGAAATCCTCTAACGTCCCGATTCTGTTTCTGACGGCCAGATCGAGTACACTCGATAAAACTGAGGGATTACTCGCCGGCGGCGATGATTATATGACTAAACCATTCTCGGAAGAGGAACTTCACGCTAGAGTGATTGCTCAATTACGCAGATATACTATCTATCAGGAAAAGAAGGAACAGGAAGAAACATTTCTTATCGGGGGCAAACTAAGAGTGAGCGAAGAATTTAATGAGGTGTGGAAAGAGGAGAAGCAAATCAAGTTGTCAGATCTGGAGTATCGTATCCTGAAACTTCTGATGAGCAAACGCAACAAAATATTTTCTGCCCAAAATATATATGAGAGTGTGTGGGGACAGCCTTACTTTTACTGTTCCAACAATACGGTGATGGTGCATATACGGAAGCTGCGCTCCAAAATTGAGGATGATCCGGCACGTCCGGTTTATATAAAAACTGAATGGGGAAGAGGATATCGATTTGGCGCATCTTAAATTTACGCTAACCAAAAAACTGGCTTTGCTGATAATGGTTGCTGCGATTGTGAGTGGTGTGATCTTTCTGACGTTGCAAAAGATCACAGATGATCTGATCGAGGGATATCTGAGTTCGGAAGAGTATTATCACGAGGAGTCAGCAAGATACATTCAAAAATTCAGCAAGTACGTTTCAGAAAATGAGTTGTCTACATCAGATAGAAAAGCGTTTGGCGAGTGGGTCAAAAAAGAAAATTACATTAACCTCACCATATTCAAGGATCAGGAGCTGCAATATGATTCTATTTATTCCGAATCGGATTATGGAAAGGAAAAGCTGACTCAGTACGCTCAAAATCATTCACATCCTGTCAAGTTTAGCGATGGTGAAGGACGAGTCATTATCGACGGTTTCTACTCTTCCCGATATTATGATCTGGCCTTTGCATTGGATTTGCTCGGGGCAACCCTCATCTTTTTAATCATTGTTCTCTTCGGAATTCGCCAAAGTCTTCGCTACCTTAAAACGATTCATCAAGAGATTCATATTCTTGAAGGGGGCGAACTGGACTACGAGATGACGATAAAAGGGCATGATGAATTAGCGATGATTGCAAAGAGCATTGAGGATCTGCGGAAAGCTTTCCTGGATAAACTTAAAGCTATCGAGGAATTGCAAGCTGAGAGCCGCAGCCTGGTTACCGAAATGTCGCACGATATGCGCACACCGCTGACGTCGCTGATCATGAATCTGGAGTTTGCCAAAAAAGAGGGAGGCGAAGCGGGTGCCAGCAAAGATCGGTATGTAGCCAATGCTTATGGTAAAGCACTGCAATTAAAAAGCTTGTCTGACAATCTGTTTGCGTATTTCCTGCTGGACAAGGAATATGAGGCCGATCTGGAGACCGTTGCAGTGAAAGAAGTGATCTACGATCTAATATCAGATCAGATTGCTATCCTTCATCAGGAGCATTTTCGGGTCCATATTTCAGGCGAGCTGCCGGAAACCTATATTAACGTGAATTTGGAGGAGCTTGGTCGTGTATTTGATAATGTGATGTCAAACTTATTGAAATACGCAGATCCGGAAGAAAAAATCAGCATCACGTTTGTATCGGATCAAGAGATATTTGAGATCCATGTTAGCAATACGATTAAACTTGCAGATATAACACCGGAAAGCAACGGACTCGGTGAAAGAAGCATTGCGCGAATGATGTCCCGCATGCAGGGACAGTTTCACAGTATACAAAAGAATTCTAAGTACTACATTGTGCTACGATTTTGGAACACCAAGATGTAGGCTGAGATAAAAAACCACGAATATATTGAAATAGGAGACAACATGATGAGATTTTCTAACAAATTCAAAAAGGTGCCTTACCTGTTACAAGCGCTTCTCAACGTCTGTCTGTTCTTTCTGGCGTTAGCCTTAAGCGCACTTCTGATCAGCGAGACTTGGTACATTGTGCTATTCGTATACAAGTCACTGTTCAACAAAGTGGACAGCTATTATGAGATGCTTGGAGAACTGCTTATCTTCTTCATGTACTTTGAGTTCATTGCTTTGATTATCAAATACTTCAAATCAGACTTTCATTTTCCGCTTCGCTACTTCATTTATATTGGCATCACAGCTGTCATTCGTTTGATTATCATCGATCATGATCAGGCGATCTCAACGTTCTGGTGGGCGATGGCCATTCTTGCAATGATTTGTGGATTCTTTATTGCCAATAGACGAAATTCTGTTGTTGAACATTAATAAATTAGTTCGCATTATGCCGATACGCCGCCGAAATGTCCTAATTGTGAAAGGGAACTGGTACAGATTTTTATAAGTCTATCTGTTTAATGTCAGCTCAGAAATCTGTAGTGGATCAAATTGAATCGTGGTTGTAAGTGGATATCTGAATGTATTTATTGGCTACTTTAACAGACATGTCCCGATGAAATAGCATTAACTGTCTGGAGATGAAAATCGCTCTTTATTTTACAAGGAAGAGGTTAAAATTCTTAATAAATAAGATGAAAAAGTTAGGATGGACGTTTATTGGTTTTTTTGTCACCATTTTTTACCATAATTGATATAAACGTATAGAAATGATAACAAATGAATATAGAGTGTGTAATGAAAATAAGCTTTCATAACCAATGAGCTAGATTTACTATATTGAGGGCCCAGTGATATAGAAAACAGATCGATGGTTCAAACCATCGGTTTTTTTATTTGTTTTCATACTCATTGAAAATCACCTCATTAGGACAAACAGGTATTACATAGCATTACCCAAGAGGTGATGCATTTTATGAAGGTGATAATCATCGAGGGACCGCAAGCTGACAAATGCATGAACGATTGCTATCATTATTTAATAAAACTTTATAGGAAGGAGATCCAGGGTCATAGCAATATATGTAAGGGTATCGACCGAGGAACAAGCGATCAAGGGATCGAGCAGCGACAGCCAGATCGAGGCCTCTATAAAGAAAGCAGGGACTAAGGATGTGCTGAAGTATGATGATGAAGGATTTTCTGGGGAGCTTTTAGAACGTCCGACTTTGAATCGCTTGAGGGAGGACGCAAGCAAAGGACTTATAAGTCAAGTTATTTGTTATGATCCTGACCGTCTTTCTCGGAGAGCTTATCAGCTATGAAAAAAATGATTTTCATAACTCTTTCAAATAGAGAAAGCCGGAATATGAGATCCGGCCTCTTCTGCATTATTTCCCCTTCGCCTTCTTCCGCTTTTCCTTCTCTGCCCGATAAAACTCATGAAACATCTTCATCAACGCCCGCTTTTCAATCCGCGATACATAGCTGCGTGAGATACCCAGTTCTTTGGCAATCTCTCGCTGCGTTTTTTCCTTCTTCAAATCAAGTCCAAACCGACCGACAATCACTTCCTTCTCACGGTCATCTAAAATGTCAATGTATTGTTTCACTTTTTCAAGCTCCATATTGAGCTGGATCGTATCTATCACGTCTTCGTTTTCTGATTTCAAAACGTCAATCAGGCTTATTTCATTCCCTTCCTTATCCTGCCCGATCGGATCGTGAAGGGAGACGTCTTTTTTTGTTTTTTTCAATGCGCGCAAATGCATGAGGATTTCATTATTAATTACAAAAGGGGGGTGCACAGATTTCCCGTAACAGTTTGATTAAATAAAGGTTGAGTCAGCTTCCTGTAATAAATGCTCAAACGTTTCTTCGCAAACGAAGGGGATACCTTAAATAACCAAGCTATATTTTCAATTGCATGTGATTGTATGTACGAAAGATTAATATTACGTAACATGAAAGTTGGAATGCAAAAGTGGTATGTAAAATAATTGGACTGCCACTCTAAATAATCTGTCCAAGTTGCAGGCATTGTTTTTTTATCACCTTCATGTCTATATATATGGCAAAATTCATGAGCGAAATCATACCATTGTTCAGTTCGGCTCTTTCGGCTATCCAAGCATATATTATAAATTCCGCTGTGTTTAAGTGCGAAGCTTGTAACAGGTTTAAATGAAAGCCTGATATCTAAAGCCTCGGCAATCCTTTCAAAATTAATTTGTTCAGGCTCTGTAATATCAATCTTCTTGTATAAGTTTTCAATCCAATCCTCTAAATGACTGTTTGTATACCTCAAGATGAAAAACCTCCTTAAAGACGACAATCTAAAAATTGGATTCGTTAAATATTATAGGGGAAACTAAGATTTTTTTCATAGGAAAATGCATCTAAACGGAATTGACTTTACAAGGAAAAAGGAATGTTTATGAACGAGATTGTATTTAATACTTGTAAGGAGGGCTTATGATGATACATATTTGCAAGGCGAATTTCACTCATGTGCAAGGGATTTCAAAAGTTTGCTCGGATGCCAATTGGGCAACATATCGAGATATCTATCCAAAAGATTACTTAGAATCAATTATAAGAGAGTTTTATAATCCAGATAGAATATTAAAAGAAGTGTCGAGTTCAACCAAAGGATGGGGCGGTTATTTTGTTGCTTTGGAAAATGACACAGTTATTGGAGCAGGAGCGGGTGGAATGATTAGTGATACATCCGGAGAAATATATGTTTTATATTTAAGTCCCGACAGGAGGAATGAGGGAATTGGCAGTCTATTGCTCGATGCGATAACCAAACAGCAAAAAGAATTTCATGCTACTGAACAATGGATTTCTGTACAGAAAGGAAATCAAAAAGGGATACCTTTTTATGAAGCAAAAGGTTTCACGTTACAATATGAGGAGAATGCAGATGGATATATCTCTTTAAGGTATAAAAGGCAAATATAAACGAAGTCAATTGAAGCCTCATAAAATTATAAAAAGAAGAGTCCCTTAGAAGGCTCTTCTTGAATTTATTTTATCTTTTCTAATGAACACCATGATTCCAGGAATGATCATAAGTATTGCTGGTATTAAGAAGAACCAATCAATACATATAAGTCCTCCAATCCCTGAGACAAAAAGTAGAACACTGCTCAACTTTGGTTTGAATAAGACAACAATTGAAGCGGTAAACCCAATACATGAAAAGATCAAAGACCCCCATGCTCCAACAAGAAGGTCGCTTGTCATATCAAAGTATCTGATCAAATGAAAAAATAAATCTAAATAGGCGATACCTAGAGCTAGAATAGATGCTACAACACCCAATAGGCTCCCTACTATACTTAAAACAAACTCAATGGTTCTCTTCACAATAAACGCTCCTTATGTAATCAGGCCACTTCATACCGTTCTTTTTTATATCGATAATGAAGGCTTGTCAATAACTGAAAACCTAGCACAGATCGGTGTTAAAATCCCTTCAACGATAACAGATCGATTACAAACAATTGAGAACGAAAAAGAACAGAGTAAGAATAACGCAAACAAAGATGCTGGCTGAGCCGGTGGCTTTTTTTATTACACAGACAGAAGGAGAGAGGATATATGGCCATTAAAGTTGTAAAGAATCTAGTCTCCAAATCAAAGTATGGATTGAAATGTCCTAACCCAATGAAAGCTGAGTATATCACTATTCATAACACTGCGAATGATGCTTCAGCAGCCAATGAGATTTCTTACATGAAGAGTAACTCTAGCTCAACGAGTTTTCACTTTGCAGTAGACGATAAACAAGTCATTCAAGGAATTCCAACAAATCGTAACGCTTGGCATACAGGAGATGGAACAAACGGTACAGGGAATCGTAAGTCGATTGGTGTCGAAATTTGTTATAGCAAGTCTGGAGGTGCACGATATAAGGAAGCAGAAAAGCTCGCTATTAAGTTTGTGGCGCAGCTACTTAAAGAACGAGGATGGGGTGTTGATCGAGTTCGCAAACATCAAGACTGGAATGGCAAATACTGTCCTCACCGTATTTTGTCAGAGGGTAGATGGGATGAAGTAAAAGCCGCTATTGCTGATGAATTAAGAAAAATCGGAGGCAAAAGCTCAGCGTCTTCAGGCGGTTCTTCAGGATCCGGAACAACATATACAGTGAAAAAAGGAGATACGCTTTCCGGAATTGCAAAGGCTGAGGGAGTAAGTGTGGCAAACCTTCAGAAATGGAATAACATTAAAGATCCAAATAAAATCACAGTTGGCCAAAAGTTGAAACTAAAAGAATCCGATTCATCCAGCAGCACTAAAACAAGCGGCAAAAAGACATCATACCCGCTTCCTTCCGGAGTTATTAAAGTGACAAGTCCGATGACGAAAGGAACGAATGTCAGACAAGTTCAAAAAGCTCTGGCTGCTCTTTATTTCTATCCAGATAAGGGGGCGAAGAATAACGGCATTGATGGCGTGTATGGTCCGAAAACAGCAAACGCAGTCAAACGGTTCCAGTCAGTGTACGGGCTTACTCAAGACGGTATTTATGGACCTGATACGAAAGCTAAATTAGAAGCATTATTGAAATAAAGGAAGGCCCTCTGTTAAAGGGCCTTTTAATGAACATTAAAGAATGTGTATTTTTTATTTGCGTGCCCATTCATTCCACAAAGGTTCTAAGCTGTTTTTTAGGTCTATGAATACCCATGGGTAGAGTGAGAAAAATATAATAATAATAAAAATATAAGAAGCAAGTTCATTAACCAATATTTTTCTTCTATTGAAAGACTGGTGTTGAATATAAATTGGTAATGCATTCTTGCCTGTTGTATAGAATACAAAAAGAGTAAGAACCATCATCCCTACGCTTCTAAAAATGAAAAAATAAAAAGTAGTAGTATTCCATATACTGAATGTGTATTTAAATAAGTCTAATAACCAAACTTTAAAAGAGGTACCTCCTTCAAAATTTACTTTTATATGATTAGCAACTATCTGTAATTCCTGTGGTACCGAAAAAAACAGCAGACTTAGAAGAATGCAACATAAAATTATTTGCTGAATAAAATTGATGTAGAATTTACTTTTGTCATATAAGTTTGGTGTAAGCTTTATGGCAATAGAAAAACGAATATACTTAATAAATCGGATTATAAAGACAACCAACAGAATTGCAACAAACCAGTAATAGTAGCTAATATAAAATGCACCAAAGATGATGATAGCTATATAAAAAAGAACAATCATAAAATGGTTATCTGAGTCGGGCTCCCTTTTTGCGTTAGCGACTTTATCTATTTGGTTTTGGGTAGGCATGAAAATGTTTATATTGATTTTCTTTTTTCCAACATGTACTGAGTTGTTATTGCCTCTTTGAATTATTTTAGTAGGGGTTTCTTTGGTAGCGGCAAACCCTATAATTATTGTTATAATGGTTAATAATGATGCAATAATACTTAAAGCTGTATTTGTAAGCTCAATCAATAGTTAATCTCCTCCTCGTTTCAAAAAATGAATTTATCACATACAACATTTTACCATATAAGGCTTTGAAGAAATCTTTACGGTATGATTAATCAATGCATAAGCTTTTTATATTCTTTTATGTAATGTTCATTTTCAGTTGTCATTTCTAAAGCACCAATCTATATCTGAAACGAAAATCCTTCCTCAAAAAAATAAAATGGTCATTCCCTCCTCCTAAACAAATACCAAAATGACAAATTAACTAACAAAAATAAAATAAGCTTAGTATTTATTAACTAAATAATGGGTTAGGGGTTTTTTTATATTTTTAAGTTTGTTAGGGTTTTACCAAGGAGGAGGAAATATTATGAAATTAAAAATCTTTAGTTCTGTAATGTCTGTTGCACTTGTTTCTAGTCTTACATTCCCGTCCTTCGCATCCGCGAAAACTGTAGAGCCCAATATTTCAAATGGGTGTAGTCAACCATTAACTGAGGAACAGGTGAAAGAAAAATATGGGACACCCGCACATATTAGTGACAAAAACGTTGACTTAGATTTAGCGTTGGAAATAGCTAATTCAGATTTAGAGGAAAAAGCAATCGTTAATGATCAAGGTTTAGCGGAAAACTATTATAAAAATGCAAAAGAAGCAAATGTAAGTGAAAAAGCATACAATGAATTTAACGCTGTATTGGAAAATCTAAATGCTGGAATTGAATCTGGACAATATACTTTAGGTGAAAATCTATCGGATATTAATTTTCCGGAAAAGAATGGTGACGTATCACAACAGGGAGTTTGGTTTATTTCACACTCTAAAGCATCAAAAGCGCAAAAGTTAATTGCAGGAGGTGCTGGAGTAGCTCTACTTGCCTCTGAATTGGGTCTTCCAGTATTAGTGGCTTCTGGGTTAGCGATGTTGGCTGCTGGTACAGGTCTTTGTGACTGGAATGACAAAGGCTTCTATATCATAAACGTTGGAAGCATGTGGACTTGTACTCCTATGATTTAAAAAAGAATAAAGATTCAGGGTGATCAAAATGCATAAAATTATTAATTACATCCTAGTGGGGTTATTAGTACTCTACATCATTGTATCTTTTACATTAAATATAAATAATGATACTCCTTATATAACAGTTGCTCTGGTTCTTATCATTGTATCTTTTGTAATAGAAAGAAAAAAAGTACACAAAAATTAGAAAAAACAACCCTCTTCTTATATTGAAGAGGGTCTTTATTTGTAACAAATTAACTGTAATACACAAATTATTTATTAAAGTATGTATGAATTATTGTACACAGCGGATATGTTTAATTTCATTTAAATCCATTTTACATGTTTTGTTCTTTGACTTCTCATCTGACGGCTTTATGGACCTCAAAGTGATAGCGAAACCTGAAGCATCTTTGAATTAAAAAGGCCCTCTCATAAAATGGGGGCCTTTCAGTGTTTCTTTTAAATAGCTTCTTTTAGTTGTTCTATTACACTTTTCAACCATTCTATTGGTGTTAATCCAATTGTCGGGAAATATATTTCTGCATTACACTTTATAATGTCTTCCTTTTCTTCTTTAGTTAGATTGCTATTTAGAAACTCTTCGCAATACTTTACTGTAAATAGCAAACCTTCTTTACTAATTTCCTCAATAAATTCGTCTAATGCGTGTTCAGGCGATTGGATATCTTGATGAAATGTTCCGCCTAAAAAATTTTCTAATTCGTCTAAGAAATCATAACTTTCATCCATGGTACTTCCTCTCTTTTTTATATGGTTGGTTGGAATAAGCCCCCATTAAGAGGGACTTGTATAGTACTCTTCTTTATTAAATAAAACATCGATTTTGAATGAATGTTATTTAAGCAACAGATTCTCTCTTTATATCAAAGATATCAATCTGCTTTGATTCCAAAAGATCTTGTAAATGGTCTGGACTGTATTGTTCAGCTATTTGCAATTCTCCTTCTGATATAGGTATAGCCATTAGCCAAGTAACACTTTTGTTGCTAAATTCAAGTAGTTCTAAATCTTCCTCCCAGAGAAATTGGGGAACGAACATAACATGTTTCATATCGGTTTCCTGATCATACATACTAATCACATCTTTAAAAATAACACCTGGTGCACAAGAGAAATTTGAGTTGATTATATTAAAGGCGCAAGTTGATAAAACATTAGCATATATGTCTGAAACTGACTCCATTGCAGCTACGATTTCTATCCGTAACGGGGTGCCATTCACCTCATAATTAATAGAATGGTCCGACAAGCCTAGAGTTGAGTACGACGTGATACCTTCTTGAGGCTGGTCACTAACTGATAAAATATCAATGCTGCTTATCTCATTATCATCCCAATATTTCGTTACTATCGGTTTACCTCCAAAAGCTCCTAAAACTGTTCTAGCAATTACTTTATTTTCTTGTGTAACGCCCATTAGACAATCTCTCCTAATCACCAAATTATAACCCTTTAGGACATAGGTAATTCAGGTTGAAAAAGCTCTGGATTTTTGTTGTTAGTATAGGATTCGTTAACTTGAAAACCTGACCTGGAGTTAAGCTTTTTGTTAATTCTGCGAACTCCAAAAGGAACCAACATTTTGCGCGACTGAGGATCTGTTCTTGCCTTTCTTTGAAGACTTTATTCCCGAACATATCATGTCCAGTTATAGCCCTTACCATTTGCTGAAGCGGAGCCTTCTTGAAATAGAACAAAGCCCCTTAGAAATTTCATGGGGCTTCAAAATAACATAACAATGTACAACATAGAAATATTCAGCTTTTCCTTATAGCTTAATATTATATTTCTCTTTAATGGTTTCCATATATTTTTCTACTTCTAATTTATTGTCTGGGTGTCGTTCTACATATTGACCAACAATTTCATTTAAATATTTATAGAAATTTTCGTAATCTAATATGACTTCTTCATCTTCCTCGACTGCTGGGTAATCGAAATAAAAAGCTATACCCTCATCTCCAAAGTAATCTTCTTCCCACTCTTCGTAGTCATCAGCAAATACACACCAGACATTCTCTATACCATAACCTTCTCCGTTGGAGAAATTCTCTAAAATTCGTATAAATCGTTCATCACCAATAACCTTAAAGAAATAATTAATTAATTCTTTATTTTTATTATCCATTTCATTTTTCCACCGAATTAAAGCCTCTCATAACGAGAAGGGCTTTCCACCTTTTAATACTCTCTTCTCAAAAAGAAGGGGAAAGGCTTTATCCGTTTATCCCTCGTATAGTTTATTAATCAACTCTGTAAATGAATCACAAACATAGCTAATGGAACTTTCCTTATCTTCATAAGCTATCTCATGATCCCAAAAAACAATTACGGGTTCTTGAGCAGACATTCTGTAATCAAAACAAAAGAGGTTTCCCCCTGCATCTGTAGCAAAAGGTATGATCTTATCAACTAACCGGTCTTTAACATTATCAATGGTACTAAGGAGATCAATTGGCCGAGTAGGATCTCCTATACTCAGTAAATTGTTGATTGATTCTCGAGAATCTTGGAATAAAACAACCTTTTTATCTATAGGGGAACATCCATTATGGTCTTTAATGAATTCTTTGTAATCTGTCGGGAACTTGATTTTTAATTTCTCTTCTACCTCTTTGATCTGACTGTTTGTCGCCTCTTGAAAGGTGCTTCGTTTTCTCCATTTAATACTTTGCATTGTTTAACCTCCTATTTCTCATCTTTCCCCCAAATTTTATATCCGCCAGTGTGACCTGTTTTAGCGTGAATTACTCGGTCCACCAGCTCCATTTTTCCAGGAGTTTGATGGTGGTGCCATGTGTATTTCTCTGGTGTTATTCCATCTTGAAGATCAAGTAAATCATCTTCGTTCAAATCAAGCTTTTTAATCAATGATGGGTCTTCTTCAATCTGCTTATATAATTGTTTATTTAATTTGTCAAAATGCTGGTCTCTACTTTTTTTAAAATCGGCTTTATCAAGTGTGAGTGTATGCTTTGATTCGAATATTGGAAATCCATCTTTATCATAGGGAACTTTTGTTACTGGGTGGACATCATTTTTCAAGTGACCCATTCTTAAGTTAATAGTCGTTGTTTTACCCGCACTGTTTTCGTACGTGTATGGTGCAGCTTTAATAAATTGATCATGTTTGGATTGTATTGCTTTTTTTAATATAGACGTATTCTTTACATTATGAGTATTCTCAATATCTTGTGCAATTCCTACAAGTGCAGGTTCATATCTGTTTTTAAAAAAGGGATTAATAAGGTTGTTTCCTTTTGTAATTCCTTTATTCACATGAGAAGCGGCTGTTCCACCTTCAACCACTTTACCCACTTTTGAGAGCTTAGTAGTGGTTTGCACTGCAGCACCTGCACCTTTTGGACCAACGATATTACCGACCGCATAACTGATATAATGTGCTCTTGTATATGCATCGCCATTTATCATTTTATCATTCCATGAATCGACGATGTTTGTCCAAATTATTTTAGGGTAGGAGGGGACACTTAAGACTGTTGTAATTGTTTTTGCAAGTTTTAGTTCCATAGGGAGCTGTGAAAATTCCCATGCGCCTACAACCAAGTCCTTGATGCCATATATCGTATCATCAATCGCATCGTTAAGCCCATCATTAACCCCATCGATGATATCCAATGCCGTTTTACCTGCATTGATTACACTTTCACCGACGGACTTCAGCTGTTTTGCTTGTTCTAGCTGCACCACATACTGTAACTGTGCAGGTTCAAGGTTCTCATACCCGATCTTCTTCGCAATTTCTAAATACTCATCCGGATCTGAGACACCATTCGCAAGCTTTTTCTTTAAATCTTTTATCTCGCGTTCCTTCGCTTCCTCTTTCTTAATCTTCAAATAAGCTTCCGTTCGCTTTTCAATATCGCCTTTTTTCTTATGTATGTCGCTTTCACGGTATGCCTTGGCGTTGTAGTGGATGGGCGTAGCGTTTTTGCCTTTGCCCGTTGCTTCTTGGAGCTTTTGGAAGTCTGACTTGATGAATTGTTCATTTGGCTCTGACATAGCATATTCTGTCAGTAAATCTTCGTCAAGGTCACCTAGTTTTTCAATTGTTTTTTTGCGTTTATCATTGGCATCTGCAAGCTCATCCTTGAAGGTTTCTGTTGAAAACAAGTCGAGCGGGAGGATGTCGTCGATATCGTTTAGAATATCTTTCATGGCTTTTTTCTGTTCAGACATGATGGACTTTGATTTTTTATGGGCGTTAGCCAGTTCATGTTCTAAAAAAGATTCTTCAATATAAGCATCAGAGAGACCTTTGTCCTCGACAGCCCCGGCAATGCTATTAAAAAACGCGATCTTCATGTCAATGTAGTCGATCCATTGATCAGTTACACCAACATGATCGTGATAGAATGCTTTAATGTTATTAGCGCCTTTACCTGAGAATTCGCTGTCGTCAAGTTCAGCAACGCTTTGTAAAGCTTTTCTCAAGTTGACCATTTGCGTCCTTAGTTCTTTATATTCTTTGGCGCGGTCTGTAGCTTCAGACATAAGTGTTTTAGCTTCAAAGACTTTCATAATCATACCCTTTCATTTAATCATATACCATGGGAGAAAGAAGAAACGAACCTAAAATTAACTTGATTGATCGTATCAAAGATAGCGAATAAAAAGTTTGCGGTTTTTTTGCGGTCCGAACACTTTTTGGAAATGTTAGAATATTACATAAAAAGACATAAAAGGAGGGGTCCTGTGAATCCGGTTTTATCATCATCAGAAGTTGGCGTAAAGATCAATGAATGGTATAAAATGATACGTCAATTTAGTGTCCCGGATGCAGAGATTTTAAAGGCTGAGGTGGAACAAGAGATCAATCAGATGGAGGAAGATGAGTATTTACTTATTTACTTCTCTCTAATGAAATTCCGTCATCAGCTTATGTTAGATTATTTGGAACCAGTTACAACAAGAATCAGGCCAACTATTGATGAACTGCTTGAAAAAATAGAAGCATCCAATAAGGGGATAACTGGTCTGTTGTCTTACTACTCTCTGTTTTTTCGTGGAATGTATGAGTTTGATAAGAGGGAATATGTCAAAGCAATTGGTTTTTATCGAGAAGCAGAAAAACACCTTACTCATGTTAATGATGATATTGAGAAGGCGGAATTTCATTTTAAGTTGGCTGAAGCTTACTATATTATGAAGCAAAATCATATCTCGATGCACCATGTTAAACAAGCGATGGACATTTATAATCAATATGAACTTTATAAAGTGCGAAAAATACAATGTCATTTCGTGATATCTGGAAATTACGTTGATTTTAAACATTTCGAGAAAAGCTTGCCGCACCTTGAAAAAGCCTTAGAGTTGTCCAAACAATTAGAGCGCAATGAAAGGCTGCTTAGCTCGGCTTACTACAATCTCGGAAAGAATTACGCAGATTTAGGAATAAATGATAAAGCAGATCATTTCTTAAATGAGGCTGCCAAGGTATCAGAAAGTGCTAAGTTGAGCAATTTACCACATTCACTGTTTACATACGCTAAATTTCTTTTTAAGCAAGGGAAAACAAGTGAAGCAATAAAAATGAGTAAAAAGGGTTTATCCGCTGCAATATCCCAAGGTGATAAACTTTTTGTGTCCTTGCAAAAGTATTTGGAAGCACTTTATATTAATGCAGTAGATCAAGCGGGAATCAAAAAAACGATTGATTACTTAGAAAGAAATAAGAATTATGCGTATGTGGAAGATATCGCAATTGATACGGCTGAAGTTTTTGCAAAATCAAAGGAATTTGAAACATCATATGTTTATCATCAAAAAATGCTTGAAACGCAAAAACAAATTCAGAGGGGAGAATGCCTGTATGAATTTTAAAAAGGGCGTAATCATTATTCTTACTGCAGTAACTTTAAGTTTAGGTCTCGTTACTACTTTTACTGTTGAGCAAGGTATTGCGTATCATCAACTTTCTGACCGAAATCAAACATGAAAACTGATTAAACCCTCTTAATTGAGGGTTTTTTATTAAGGTAGTAGGGCACCGTAAATTATATTTTCGGTGAGACCGCAATAACTTTTTGGTTCTGATGGAAAATCTCTCAATGGTGAATTAAGCAGTATTAAAAGATTAGTTTATTAAAATTCACTTTGTTGATGCAGACAGTGCTTCAACTGGTGGTTTCAAAATTGCAGGAGGTCAAGTTAGAGACTAAAGGAAGAGAGGAATCTTCCTTTTTTTATTTGGACGGATTGAAAATAGTGCGCATTTTCGGCCAAAATGAATATAAAATAGCGTCAATGAATGGAAGTTGTCAGTAAGTAATAGTTGTAACAGAAACAACTATATCCTAAAGGAACTGTACAATCTCTTGTCTCTGTTTATACATCCAAGTATGAGTAAGAAATGCAGACTTATTAAAATCACAATTTGCCCTGAGAATTTTTAGCGGATTTTTTTAATTGACGTACCCAAATAAAGTGTCGAATCAGATAGAAGGTAGTTATCAGGGCAATCATTAATAAAGTCCATAAGGATGAGAAAGATAGGATAATCAAAAAACAGATAATAAGTATTATTGATAAACTCTTTGAAAACTTTCCAGGCAATAATTTATATGCAGACAAAACACCACAAATCGCATTACTAATAAAGAAAGCGTTAGCGATTCCAACTATTTGTTCAACATTAATGAGATGTAAAAATAAAAGAATAAAAACAATGGCATGAACTATTGTTAATAAACCAATAGATCCAATCGGTATATTGGTTTTGGAGCGGTAAGAAATCAAGGTTATTTTTTTAGTCTCCGAAGCTATTAGACGTGATACTCCACCAGTAACTAATAGATATGTGCTCATACATAATATTGTTGTGATAAAAGCCATTGTCGGGGAAGCAAACGTTCCGAGCATTGGAATCAAAATAATCGTTAATTTTAAGTGAGTATGTGTGTGGTGTAAGTCAATCCATTGATAAGCAGCAGCTACAACAATACAAACCGTTGTAATGACAGCTGAGCTTATTACTATTGCTTGGGGAATCGTTCTATTTCTGTTTTTGACATCTAAACTATAATTACCTATAATTTCCCAACCTACTAGAGCCCAAAAAAGCAAAAGAATACTGTAACCAAAGTCATCAAGATGAAATGGAGTTTTAATAAAAGCCTTATCTTTCATATGGAGAATTGAACTAATCCCTCCACTTAACAATACTACTGTGGCGGCTGTGGAAAATATAAATGACACTTTTCCCACAGAAGAGATATTCGATAATAGAATGAATAAACAAATCATCATAAGAATGATTCCAAATATCTCTAAGGGCCAATCATTATTTATGAATAAAGCCTTGAGGTATTGACTGGCTGTCATGAGAACAGCAACTGGTCCCATACTTCCAGCAATAATAAAAAATATAGAAGTTAATTGTTTTATATGCTGTCCAAATGCAAGCTCAACTGTATGTGCAACACCAGATTCATTTGGGAATTCAACACTTAACTTTCCAAACAATGAAGCAAATAGAAAACTAATGATCATCATAATAAACCATGCGAAAACAGCATAATCCCCAGACTTTCCAAAAATGATTGGTGGTAGCAAAATGATCCCAGATCCCAAAATAGGTCCGACAATTAATCCGCTTAAAAGTACGGGACCAAGTTTTCTTTCTTTCACTTTTCATTCCATCCCTTCTTAAACGTGTTTTACGTTCATATTTCAATTGTAATTTGTTTCCTTTCATCAGTAAAATAGATATATATGATCTTTTCCATCGGAATTAGTAATGTTTAAAGGGGGAGAAATGATGGAAATACGGCATTTAAAAACATTTATAACAATAGTGGAAAAGGGAGGATTTACAAAAGCAGCTGAATATTTGGGTTATGCCCAATCAACCATAACTTCACATATTAAAGATATAGAGCAAGAAATAGGAAAACCGTTATTTAATCGTTTTGGGAAGAAAATGCTGTTAACTGAAGTGGGAGAACGTTTGTTTCCTTACGCTAACGAAATGATCAGGATTTCTGAAAAAGTAAAACAAATACAATTAAGCGATGAACCTATGGGGAATCTCGTTATTGGTGCCCCGGAATCTTTAACGGTTTACCGTTTACCACAAATTATTCACGAATTCAAAAAGCTTTTTCCTAAAGTGAAAGTAACTTTAAAATCATCGACGTGCTGGGAATTAAAAGATGATCTCCGAAATGGGAAGGTGGATTTAGCGTTTCTGTTGGAGTATGAACAAGAGGAATCTGATTTATATATAGAAAAACTGATAACTGAGCCAATGATATTGATATTCCCTGAACAGCATCAGTTAAAAAATATTTCATTTGATGATTTTTATTTTTCATCTGATGAAGTGATTTTATATACAGAACATGGGTGCAGCTACCGTACTTATTTTGAAGAGTATATGAAACACCAAGGACTGGTTTCGGAGAATACCTTTGAATTCTGGAGTGTTGAGGCTATAAAGCAGTGCGTTTTGTGCGGTTTAGGAATTTCACTATTACCGTTGATCACTGTACAAAAAGAGTTAAAAGAAAACAAATTAAGTGGATTAATTATGGATGAAACACGTATTATAACGCAGATGGCATATCATAAAAAAAGATGGCTTTCCACAGCGATGGTTGAATTTATGAATATAGTAAAAAAACATGCGGAATTATGGGGAAAAACCAGACTTTATAGTCAATGATCTTTAAAATCTTACTTCATTCTTACGCCAGAACAAATAATTGTAAGCACCTATAATCTAAATCAACAAACGTTGATATATAAAGGTTTTGTAACAGAAAGTGCGGTTCTGCTTTATTGAGGGTCTAGTGGGGTTGAAATCGATGATCCACCATCGGTTTTTTATTTGTTTTCATACTCATTGAAAATGATTTCATTAGGACAAACCACCTTTACATTGCATTACCCAAGGGGTGATGTATTTTAATGAAGGTGATAATCATCGAGGGACCGCAAGCTGACAAATGCATGAACGATTGCTATCATTATTTAATAAAACTTTATAGGAAGGAGATCTAGGGTGATAGCAATATACCGAGGAACAAGCGATCAAGGGATCGAGCATCGACAGCCAGATCGAGGCCTGTATAAAGAAAGCAGGGACTAAAGATTGTTTGAAGTATGCCGATGAAGGATTATCTGGAGAGCTTTTAGAACGTCCGGCTTTGAATGCCTGAGGGAGGATGCAAGCAAGGGACTTATAAGTCAAGTTATTTGTTACGATCCTGCCTGTCTTTCTCGGAGAGCTTATCAGCGATGAAAAAAATGATTTTTATAACTCTTTCAAATAGAGAAAGCCGGAATATGAGATCCGGCTTCTTCTGCATTATTTCCCCTTCGCCTTCTTCCGCTTTTCCTTCTCTGCCCGATAAAACTCATGAAACATCTTCATCAGCGCCCGTTTTTCAATCCGCGATACATAGCTGCGTGAGATACCGAGTTCTTTGGCAATCTCTCGCTGCGTTTTTTCCTTCTTCAAATCAAGTCCAAACCGCCCGACAATCACTTCCTTCTCACGGTCATCTAAAATGTCAATGTATTGTTTCACTTTTTCAAGCTCCATATTGAGCTGGATCGTATCTATCACGTCTTCGTTTTCTGATTTCAAAACGTCAATCAGGCTTATTTCATTCCCTTCCTTATCCTGCCCGATCGGATCGTGAAGGGAGACGTCTTTTTTTGTTTTTTTCAATGCGCGCAAATGCATGAGGATTTCATTTTCAATACACCTCGCAGCATACGTCGCCAGCTTTGTCCCTTTTCCAGCGGAATAGCTTTCAATTCCTTTAATAAGCCCGATCGTTCCGATGGAGATTAAGTCCTCTGCATCCTCACCTGTATTTTCGAACTTTTTCACAATATGGGCGACCAAGCGAAGATTATGCTCAATCAGCATGTTTCTGGCATGTTCATCCCCTTTAGCCATGAGCTCTAAGTATTTTTTTTCCTCGCTGCTTGAGAGCGGTTGTGGAAAGGCATTGTTTTTCACGTAAGATACTAAAAAGACAAGCTCTTTAACAACAAAGCCGAGCGCTGCGAAAACACCTGTCACCATCGTCACCTCCACAAAAGTATGTAGGCAAAAGCCTATATGTAAATGTATGTGACCGGGAGGCTGTCTGTGTCTGTACCGGGAAATTTCTCGCGGGGGAGTCCGGCTTTTGTAAGCAGCATACTAACTTCAAATGTTAAAAATAATCTTTATCAAGCGCCCATACATTGAAGTGAACAAAGATATGGGGGGATGGGAATGAAAAAATGGATGGCAGGCCTGTTTCTTGCTGCAGCAGTTCTTCTTTGTTTAATGGTTCCGCAACAGATCCAAGGCGCATCTTCGTATGACAAAGTGTTATATTTTCCGCTGTCTCGTTATCCGGAAACCGGCAGTCATATTAGAGATGCGATTGCAGAGGGACATCCAGATATTTGTACCATTGATAGAGATGGAGCAGACAAAAGGCGGGAGGAATCTTTAAAGGGAATCCCGACGAAGCCGGGCTATGACCGGGATGAGTGGCCGATGGCTGTCTGCGAGGAAGGCGGCGCAGGGGCTGATGTCCGATATGTGACGCCTTCTGATAATCGCGGCGCCGGCTCGTGGGTAGGGAATCAAATGAGCAGCTATCCTGACGGCACCAGAGTGCTGTTTATTGTGCAGTAATAAAGAAGAGGCTCTTTCTTGAGCCTCTGTTGTTACAATCCTTCGCCGTACTGAATTTTCGGGGGATAGGTTTCTGCTTTTCGCCAATATTGGCGTGTGCCGTCGTCCCGTACAACGATGCCCAGCTGTGCCAGTTCGAGACGGAATTCTTCAATATCGTCTTTTTCTTCGTCCTGCAGCGCTTTGTGACGAGCTTTTAATAAGGCATGGGCGCCTTGCGATAGGTCTGGTGCATCAGGAATCCATCGGCGAAATTGATCTTTAAACGGATCACCATCTGTTGCCCATTCGTAATGATGCTGTCTAAAGGCCTTCTCAACGTTTACTGTTTTTTCATCAATTTCTTCCCGTACCAATTCATATCCGGCTGTTCCCAGGAGGACAAGCCGTTTGTGATCCATAAATACAAGAGCGATGTCATCGGAATGAATTGTTTGCACTTTTTTTCCTTTGATGAATTCCACTGTGTGATCTGTAATTTTGACAGACAGCAGCATTGCAATAACAGAATGAGCGAACCAAATCCCCGCACACATACCGAGAAGAGCAGTGATAAATGCAGCTGTAGATCCCTGAAAAGAGGTAATGAGCCGAAGCGGTCCTTCAAGAGGGATCCACGGGAGGGATAATGCCCATTTCGCAATCTGCGGGATAAAATACCCGATTGCAAAACCGATGATTGCAAGTGCAGCGTATAAAAAGAATACAGCGGTTTTCGTAACTCCAATAAGAGTATGAGATTGATTCTGCAACATGTCACCTTCTTTTTACTGAAAAAATCGAAATCCTTCCCATATTTTAACTTAAACTGATGGTAAATCAAGGATAAAGTGATAATTATGGATACAAAGAGATTCAGTAATAGAACTGGCAGGCACAGTCTGTCATGAAAAATAAAATTTACATGCGTAGACGATGTAAGCCCCATTTGTTTTCTGCGTATCACAATACAATCCAAAGGGAACATAAAGAGTAAAGGCTTTTTAGACAATCAGGAGGAACAGTTATGAAAATCGGATTAATCGGCTTAGGGAAAATGGGCATAAACATAGGAAAGCAATTCATTGACCGCAATCATCAAGCGGTTGGATATGATGTAAATCAAGCGGCTGTTGATGAACTGAAAGCATACGGGGCTGATGGGACAACGAATCTTAAAGAGTTAATTTCTTTATTAGACCCGCCGCGTATCCTATGGGTTATGGTACCGCATGGCATTGTCGATGCTGTTTTGCGTGATGTATCACCTTTATTAAGTAAAGGCGATATGATTATCGAAGCTGGAAACTCTCATTATAAAGAATCAATTCGCCGCTACAATCAAATGAAAGAAGCGGGTATCCATTATCTCGATGCCGGAACGTCGGGCGGAATGGAAGGCGCACGGCATGGAGCCTGTTTTATGGTGGGGGGCGATCATGAAGCATGGGAGATTGTGGAACCGCTTTTTCGTGATACTGCCGTCGAAAATGGTTATCTATACGCTGGTGGAGCGGGAAGCGGACATTTTTTAAAAATGATCCATAATGGAATTGAGTATGGAATGATGGCCGCGATTGGTGAAGGATTTGAAGTGCTTGAAAACAGCCAATTTGATTTTGACTACGAGAAGGTTGCCAGAGTGTGGAATCATGGTTCTGTCATTCGCTCTTGGCTTATGGGACTGACTGAGCGAGCTTTCTCTAAGGATGCGAAACTGGATCAGATCAAGGGCATTATGCATTCCTCAGGTGAAGGAAAATGGACGGTGGAAACCGCGCTTGATCTGCAGACGGCAACGCCGGTCATTGCCATGTCACTGATGATGAGATACCGTTCTTTAACGGACGATACGTTTACAGGAAAGGTTGTCGCTGCGCTTCGAAATGAATTTGGAGGCCATGCGACAGAAAAAAAGTAAGGGGGCCAACAAGCCTCCTTATTTTTTTGGCACCTTTAGAAGGTGAGGGAACTTTTTATAAATGACCAGCATGATGATCAGAATATATGTACCGTAAATGCTGATAGACAATAATTTATTGCTGGTGAAATTGGCACCTGCAATAGTGACAACAACAATATTGGGGATTTTCCCTATTAAAGACGCAAAGAAAAAAACATGCCAGCGAACCTGGCTCAGCCCGCAGATCACGTTCATTACAAGTGAAGGTATGACAGGTATCAGCCTTCCTAATAAAACAGCGGTAAAAGCGTTTTTGTTGAAGGAAGCCTCGTAGCTTTGTATGGCAGGATAGGCCTGAACTTTTTTTCTGGCCCAATCTCTAAAACTGTACCTGGCGAGAAAAAACAGCAATATTGTACCAAGCATTGAGCCGGTCAGTGTAATCCAAATTCCATTTGCAGTCCCGAACACTGCGCCATTTAAAGCAGCAATCAAAGCAAACGGCACTATTGGGAAAAAAACATCGGCAGCAATCAGCAGCATACTAAATAAAACGGAAAACATCCCTCCTGCTTTGATTGCATCAAGCCAAGCTTCTTTCTGAAAAAAACCGACTGCAATGATAGCAATAATCACAAGTATACCTATTACTTTTTTTAACATGTCTATGGTCACTCCCAACTTAGGTGATGTCAGGAGCCAAAACCTCCGTCATCTAAATTAGTATAACTGGTGCCATTTCAGCGGTTCAACTGAAAACCAGGTTGAGAACACAATTCTTTTTTACCTCATAAAAAAGGCTGTCCATCTCTCTGTTTTCTGCATTCTTAATAATAGGGAGGGATAGAAATGGTAACCATAAAAAAGGATTTTATACCGGTATCAAATGATAATCGTCCTGGCTATGCGATGACGCCTGCTTATATTACGGTGCATAATACAGCGAATACAGCAAAAGGCGCTGATGCGAAAATGCACGCCAATTTTGTAAAAAACCCGAGCACATCCGAAAGCTGGCATTTTACAGTTGACGATTCAGTCATTTATCAGCATCTCCCGATAGATGAAAACGGCTGGCATGCGGGAGACGGTACAAACGGGACAGGAAACCGCAAATCGATCGGGATTGAAATCTGCGAAAATGCTGATGGCGATTTTGAAAAAGCAACATCAAATGCCCAGTGGCTGATCAGAAAGCTGATGAAGGAAAACAATATTCCGTTAAATCGTGTTGTTCCCCACAAAAAATGGTCTGGGAAAGAATGTCCGCGGAAACTCTTGAACCACTGGAACTCTTTTATAAACGGAATTTCTTCCTCGGATACACCTCCAAAAGAACCTTTACCATCATATCCTCTGCCGTCTGGGGTTATAAAGCTCACTTCGCCTTATCGAAAGGGCACAAACATTCTCCAGCTGCAAAAGGCTTTAGCTGCACTTCACTTTTACCCTGATAAGGGAGCCAAAAACAATGGCATAGATGGAGTTTACGGACCGAAAACAGCGAATGCCGTCAAGCGTTTTCAGCTCATGAACGGATTAACTGCAGACGGGATTTATGGGCCAAAAACAAAGGCCAAGCTTAAATCGAAGTTAAAGTAAATGCAGGATTTAACGGATAACCTGTTTCCAGTGCGGATTCAGGTTATTTTCTTTTCTTTGGTTTGTGTGTTTTTCAGATTGGAAAGAAGGGAATTTTAAAAAATCATCAGCTGCGCCGCAATGAAAGCAGAATGATATTCACTGAGGGGGATACGTTAACTATAGGAAAAAACAGTGATAGCGAAAAACTCTTCATTGAACGAAGAGAAACAGAGGTATAACATTAAGGTGAGGCTTTTGGGGGTGTAAAGATGAAACATTTTATCATCCTTTTCCTTCTGCTGTTCGTTACAGCAGGATGCGAGGGAAGGGGATACGAAGACGTTGTAGCATTTGGTGACAGCAATACGCGTGGCTCTAATTGGGATTATCGCGATTATCCAAAAGCACAGCAGTGGGTCAATATATTAAAAACAGCTGAGCGCGGTAACCTTGATATACTCAATGCGGGAATCGGCGGACAGACGACAGAGGATGCCCGTCTCCGATTTCAGACAGATGTGCTGGATCAAAAACCGAAGTATTTGTTTATTATGTTCGGCACCAATGACGCTGCCATACTGACTGAGGGGAAACCGAGAGTGTCGAAGCAGCGTTTTAGAGAAAATCTGGTTTATTTTATTGAAGAAAGCAGAAAACACGGGATTAAGCCTATCTTAATGACGTGTATCCCAATTATAGAAGGTAATGGGAAGCATCATCTGTTTTACTATTCCAGATATCAAGCAGCTGCTTTTGAACCAAAAGGCGGAGCAAGGAAATGGCACAACTCATATAACGATATTACAAGAGATGTGTCGAAGCGCCTGGATGTCCCTCTTGTAGATAACTGGAAGCATTTTATAGAAGCAGACGGCGGAAAAGCAACTGATGAAGCGCTTATCCAATCTGGTTTAATAGATCCTTCTGGAAATCATATGACACCCAAAGGGGCAAGGATCGTATATGAAGGAATACAAGATGGGCAGATTCTGCAGCGTTGAGCCGGACAACCGCCTAGTCCGATTTATTTCTCCTACATAGGCTGTTATAAAACCTTATTAAGGAGGCGCTTCACATGTATGGCGCAGGCAGAGCATATGGATACGCTTTTATTGTTGTTTTAGTTGTTGTTCTCCTGGTTGTGGGCGGCATATACTGGTTAGCATAATAACCGGCCCTTTAAAACACCTCTTTTTAGGGGTGTTTTTTGCTGAAAATAGTAGTAAAGCGCGCAGCCAAAGTGATATAATATCAGTCATCTGAGTAAAAAAAGGAAATACGCCCGGAAAAAATAGACAAATTCCTATTAAGAAGATACGGAAATAATATGTCCGAGCGATCTTCTTTTTATTTCGTTTTCAATTAACTCGATAAAGTCACGGTTTAAATTCATTTCGGTGGCTTTGAAATAAGATTCTATTAGTAATTCATCAGACAGTTTTCTCATGCTAGGAACCCAATTAATGGGAGAGGCACCTCCTTAAAAGTTGGAATCATTCATGATTTTAACGCATACAATGATAAGTTGCGTTCATCTGAGGTTGAAGTTATCTTTAATCTACCATGAAATGCATATAAGAACAATCGTTCTGTTATCCACACCAAAAAGTGGATAACTTGTGAGTATCGTGTTTATAATTTGTCTAAAGAGTGATGTAATAAGAGTGGATAGTGTGTGTAAATTTATCCACACCTGGTGAAGAAACCCAATTTTTGTCGAAATTTTTTTGCTCAGTTTTTCTTTAGGCGCAAGTTCGATTTTTTTCGACAATCATTTTGAAAGAAAGAAAAAGGGAAGGGTGCGGGTTTTGTTAAAAAAGTTTTTTTTACCTGACGAGTTTGTAAAAAATATTTTTCATATTACACCTGAGAAATTAAAGGAACGAAATGTAAAAGGAATTATTACTGACCTGGATAATACGCTTGTTGAATGGGACAGGCCGAACGCGACGCCGCGATTGATCGAGTGGTTTGAAGAAATGAAGGAACACGGCATTAAAGTGACAATTGTCTCTAATAATAACGAAAGAAGAGTGAAACTTTTCTCAGAACCGCTTGGAATCCCATTCATCTATAAAGCCAGAAAACCGATGGGTAAAGCCTTTAATAGAGCGGTGCGCAATATGGAGCTGAAAAAAGAGGACTGCGTTGTCATCGGAGACCAGCTGCTGACCGATGTACTCGGGGGAAATCGAAACGGCTACCATACGATTTTGGTCGTGCCAGTCGCTTCCTCTGACGGATTCATTACGCGCTTTAACCGCCAGGTCGAACGCAGAATACTGAGTGCTCTCAAACGAAAAGGGCACATTCAGTGGGAGGAGTAAGAAATGGAAAAGGTTGTTTGTATCGGGTGCGGAGTTACGATCCAAACCGAGGACAAAACAGGTTTGGGGTACGCGCCGCCTGCATCGCTTACGAAAGAAAATGTGATTTGCCAGCGGTGCTTCAGACTGAAAAACTATAATGAAATACAAGATGTCTCCTTAACTGATGATGATTTTTTGAACATTCTTCACGGTATTGGAGAAACGGACTCTCTTGTCGTAAAAATTGTTGATATTTTTGATTTTAACGGCAGCTGGATTAATGGGCTGCAGCGCTTGGTGGGGGGAAACCCTATCTTATTAGTTGGCAATAAAGCGGATATTTTGCCTAAGTCACTGAAAAGAGAGCGTCTGATCCAATGGATGAAGCGTGAAGCGAAAGAGCTTGGCTTAAAACCGGTTGACGTATTTTTGGTCAGTGCGGGACGCGGCCAGGGAATCAGAGAAGTAATTGACGCGATTGAGCATTACCGCAACGGAAAAGACGTCTATGTTGTCGGATGTACAAATGTAGGAAAGTCAACCTTTATTAACCGGATTATTAAAGAAGTGTCAGGTGAAGAAGATATTATTACAACATCCCAATTTCCTGGCACAACCCTTGATGCGATTGAAATCCCGCTGGATGACGGTTCATCGCTTTATGATACACCTGGAATTATCAACAACCATCAAATGGCGCATTATGTCAATAAAAAGGATCTGAAAATATTATCTCCTAAAAAGGAGCTGAAGCCTCGCACATTCCAGCTTAATGATCAGCAAACACTGTATTTTGGCGGACTTGCAAGGTTTGATTATGTGTCTGGGGAAAGATCTCCTTTTATTTGCTATATGCCGAATGAGCTGATGATTCATAGAACAAAACTTGAAAATGCAGACGCGCTTTATGAAAAGCATGCAGGGGAATTGCTCACACCTCCGGGTAAAGATGAAATGGATGAGTTTCCGGAATTGGTCGCCCATACGTTTACGATAAAAGACAAAAAGACAGATATCGTTTTCTCTGGGTTAGGCTGGGTTACTGTCCATGACGCCGATAAAAAGGTAACTGCATACGCGCCAAAAGGCGTTCATGTATTTGTTCGACGTTCATTAATTTAAGAAAAGGGGAGAGGAGCATGAAAAAGCTGTACGGGGTTATCGGAAATCCGATTGGCCATTCTATGTCACCTGATATTCATAACGCATCATTGAAAGACCTCGGGCTTGACGGACATTATCATGCCTTCAAGGTAGAAGAGAATGATCTGGAGGATGCGGTAAAAGGAATAAGAGCTCTAGGCGTACAAGGAATCAATGTGACTGTTCCGCACAAGGTTTCCATTATGGATTATCTGGATCATATTGATGAGAGTGCAAAAGTGCTCGGTGCCGTAAACACGGTCAGAAGAGAGGGAGATAAGCTTGTCGGATACAATACTGATGGGGAAGGCTTCGTGAAGTCATTAATGAAGGTATTAGACAAGCCCATCTCTGAACTGTCATTCTTAATGATCGGCGCTGGCGGAGCGGCGAGAGCCATTTTTACAACAATTGTCCGAAATACCCCGAAAAAATTTGACATTTGCAACCGGACGTTAGAAAAAGCAAAGCGGCTTACAGAAGCTACTCCCTCGTTTCACAATAAAGAAGTATTAAGCATAAAAGAAGCAGAAGAACGTCTTGAGCAGTATGATGTTATCATCCATACAACGTCTGTGGGCATGTATCCGAACGTGGACGATGTGCCGCTTTCATTACAGCGTGCCGCGAGCAGTGCCGTCGTATGTGATATCGTGTATAATCCAATACAGACGGCCCTTTTAAAAGAAGCAAGCCAAAAAGGCTTGAAAACACTCGATGGTGTGGGCATGTTTGTTGAACAGGCAGCATTGTCTTTCCAATTGTGGACTGGACAAGAGCCTGATATTGAAAAAATGAGATCCATTGTAATAGGAAAATTAGGAGGAAGAGAATGTTAACAGGTAAACAAAAACGTTTTTTGCGTTCAAAAGCGCATCATTTAACGCCGATTTTTCAAGTAGGTAAAGGCGGAGTAAACGACAACATGATTAAACAAATTGCTGAGGCGCTTGAAGCGAGAGAGCTCATTAAAGTCAGCGTGCTTCAGAATTGCGAAGAGGATAAAAACGATGTAGCGGAAGCTCTTGTAAAAGGAAGCCGCTCTCAATTGGTGCAGACAATCGGCAATACGATTGTGTTATATAAGGAATCAAAGGAAAATAAACAAATCGAGCTTCCTTAAAGGTGGTTGAAATGAAGAAAATCGGAATTTTCGGAGGCACGTTTGACCCTCCGCATAATGGTCACCTCTTAATGGCGAATGAGGTGCTGTACCAGGCGGGGCTTGATGAAATTTGGTTTATGCCTAATCAAATTCCGCCGCATAAACAGAACGAAGACTATACCGACAGCTTTCATCGCGTGGAAATGCTAAAGCTTGCAATTCAATCTAATCCGTCCTTTAAGCTGGAGCTTGTTGAAATGGAAAGAGAAGGACCGTCATATACCTTTGATACCGTTTCTTTACTGAAGCAGCGTTATCCAAATGATCAGCTGTTCTTTATTATCGGCGCTGATATGATTGAATATTTGCCGAAATGGTATAAGCTGGACGAGCTGCTGAACCTCATTCAATTTATTGGAGTAAAGCGCCCCGGTTTTCATGTTGAAACCCCTTATCCGCTTCTCTTTGCAGACGTTCCGGAATTTGAGGTATCATCAACTATGATAAGGGAACGGTTTAAAAGCAAGAAGCCCACTGACTACTTAATCCCTGATAAAGTGAAGAAGTATGTAGAGGAGAATGGTTTATATGAATCGTGAGGAGGCACTTGCATGCGTGAAGCAGCAATTGACCGAACACCGATATATCCATACGGTTGGCGTGATGAACACGGCGATCGAACTTGCGGAGCGTTTTGGAGCCGATTCTAAAAAAGCGGAAACAGCGGCAATCTTTCATGATTACGCCAAATTCCGCCCGAAAGAAGAAATGAAACAAATTATTGCACGTGAAAAAATGCCTGCGCATTTATTGGATCATAATCCGGAGCTCTGGCACGCTCCGGTCGGCGCTTATTTGGTCCAAAGAGAGGCAGGGGTTCAAGATGAAGACATTCTTGACGCCATTAGGTATCATACCTCAGGGCGCCCCGGTATGACACTTTTAGAAAAAGTCATTTACGTTGCCGATTACATTGAGCCAAACCGGGCATTTCCCGGTGTCGATGAGGTGCGTAAGCTTGCTGAGACAGATTTGAATCAAGCGCTGATTCAGTCCATTAAAAATACAATGGTTTTTCTTATGAAAAAAAATCAACCGGTTTTTCCAGACACATTTTTAACATATAACTGGCTTGTGTCTGGCAGCTGAACAGGAGGAATTTGTGAATGAACCAAAAGTCCATTTTAAAGATCGCAGCTGCGGCTTGCGATGATAAACGGGCAGAGGATATTTTAGCACTGGATATGGAAGGTATTTCTCTGGTTGCTGATTATTTTCTGATCTGCCACGGAAATTCAGATAAACAGGTACAGGCGATTGCCCGTGAAATCAAGGATCAAGCTGATGAAAACGGCATTCAAGTCAAAAAGATGGAAGGCTTTGATGAAGCAAGATGGGTTCTCGTTGATCTAGGCGATGTAATTGTCCATGTCTTCCACAAGGATGAAAGAAGCTACTACAACCTTGAAAAGCTGTGGGGAGACGCTCCGCTCGCAGATCTTGACTTTGGAATGAATCAATGATTTATCAAGGCTTTGCAAGCGTGTATGACGAGTTAATGTCACACGCGCCTTACGATCAATGGACAAAATGGATTGAAGCATCTCTCCCGGAAAAAGGCCGTATTCTCGATCTGGCATGCGGCACGGGGGAAATCTCCATCCGGCTTGCCGAAAAAGGCTTCGAGGTTACAGGCATCGATCTCAGCGAAGAGATGCTTTCTTTCGCCCAGCAAAAGGTATCGAGTAGCCAGCCTATTTTATTTCTTCAGCAGGATATGAGAGAGATTACCGGCTTTGACGATCAGTTTGACGCTGTTGTGATATGCTGTGACTCATTAAATTATTTAAAAACAAAAAATGATGTGATCGAAACCTTTAAAAGTGTATTTCGGGTATTAAAGCCTGAAGGCATTTTGCTGTTTGATGTTCATTCATCTTTTAAAATTGCGGAAGTCTTTCCGGATAGCACATTTGCTGACCAGGACGAAGATATCAGCTATATTTGGCAGAGCTTTGCCGGAAGTGACGAGCTTTCTGTCATTCATGATATGTCGTTTTTTGTGTGGAACGGAGAAGCGTATGATCGTTTTGATGAGACACACGAGCAAAGAACGTTCCCGGTGGAAGAATACGAAGAAATGCTTAAGAACTGCGGCTTTCAGCTCCATCGCGTGACAGCTGATTTTACGGATACCGAGCCATCAGCACAATCAGAACGCCTCTTTTTCAAGGCGCAGAAATCAAAAACCATCGTTTCTTAAAACGATGGTTTTTTAAAATGCTTTTTTATGCTTTTGCAGTACAGACGAAAGTATGACATACTCGTCTACACATGAAACTGCTTTTTCACTGCAGAAATATCCTCCTCGTACTTCATATGAGTATTTTGAAATACCCGGTGAAACATATCCTGCACACCGCTTTCCAGCGCTTTAATGCCTTCTCCTGTTACACCGCCTTTAACGCAAACCTTTTCCTGTAATGCAGGCAGGGTATACAATTCGGTTTCTAACAGTTTTCCCATTCCGACAAGCATTTCCTTACACATCAAAATCGCGTCCTGTTTAGATACTGATGTTTCCGTGACAGCTGCATCTATAAACCGCTGAATCAGATAGCTCATAAAAGCGGGGCCGCAGCTTACGATGTCTGATGCAACCCTTGTGATGTCACTTTCAATTTGCAGCGGATGAGAGATATGCTGCATCAGCTCATTGATTTTCGTTTTTGCAGATTCGCCGCAGCTTGTGCCGAACGTGACGAGAGAAACACCTGCCAGCGCTCTGTTCGTAATACTTGGGATCACTCGCGCCACTTGACACGGCACATATTGTTCGAGCTGTTCGGTTTGAACGGGGCTTGTAATTGAAATGAGAATATGATCTTTTCTTAAATAAGGTAGCGCTCTTGCCAGTAAAGGATATATATCCAGCGGCTTAACACAAATAAAAATCATCTCATTTTCAGAAACGAGCTTTTCGAGGCTTTCGGTAACGTTGATGCTGTTGTAGCGGTTTTTTATGTGCAACGCTTTTTCAATTGTGCGGTTTGTGATTGTCATGTTTGAGGGATCGGCCGCTTTTGATTCAATAAATGATTCGATAAGGATCGTACCCATATTTCCTGTGCCGATAAAGCCTATCTTCAATGGTTTCCCCTCCTTTGAGCTATTATCCTCTAAACCATATGTGTTATGAAAATAAAATATGACGAAAGCGGGGAACATGCACGATGAATTGGTTGAATCAGCATAAGAAAGCAATTGTTTTAGCGGCTTCTGCGGCTGTTTTCACAGCGATTATGATCTTTCTGGCCACAGGGAAAAATAAAGAGCCGGTGAAGCAAGCTGTACCAACAGAGGCAGAAAATACAGTGGTAAAGCAGGAAGCAAACAACGACGAGTCAAGCGAAACAATTGTGATAGACATCAAAGGTGCTGTTCAGCATCCAGGCGTTTATGAAATGCGTACAGGGGACAGAGTATCTCAGGCAATTGAGAAAGCAGGCGGGACCAAAGAACAAGCAGACGAAGCGCAAGTAAATTTGGCGGAGATTCTGCAGGACGGGACAGTGGTGTACATCCCGAAAAAGGGAGAGGAAACAGCAGTGCAGCAAGGTGGCGGAGGGTCTGTCCAAAGCGATGGAGGGAAGGGAGCGCTGGTGAATATCAATACAGCAACCTTAGAGGAGTTACAAGGCATCTCAGGGGTGGGGCCATCCAAAGCTGAAGCTATTATTGCATACCGGGAAGAAAACGGGCGTTTCCAAACAATTGAAGAAATCACTAAGGTTTCAGGAATAGGTGAAAAGTCATTTGAGAAAATAAAGTCTTCCATTACAGTAAAGTGATTTGACGGTCATGCATTATGATAGGTAAACTATAGGTCAGGCAACACAACATTTGGAGGGAACAACGTGGAACGAATTTCATGGAATCAATACTTTATGGCTCAAAGCCATTTATTGGCGCTGCGCAGCACATGTCCGAGATTATCTGTCGGCGCTACTATAGTCAGAGACAAACGCATGATAGCAGGAGGCTACAACGGGTCAATCGCGGGCGGTGTACATTGTGCAGATGAAGGATGCTTAATGATAGATGATCATTGCGCAAGAACGATTCACGCTGAAATGAATGCGATTCTTCAATGCTCTAAGTTTGGGGTGCCGACTGATGGAGCGGAGATTTATGTGACGCATTATCCGTGCATTCAATGCTGCAAATCTATTATTCAAGCTGGTATCAAAACGGTTTATTATGCTGAGGATTACAAAACACATCCGTATGCGCAGGAATTATTTGAACAGGCGGGTGTAACTGTTGAACAGGTTGAACTCGATGAAATGATCGTTGATCTGAAAAACAGAGAAAAGCTTTCATTTGTAGCGGGTCTTATAGGGAAATTGGCCGATGCCGGTTTAGCGGAGGAAGAATTGAAAAAGATACATGAACAGGCGAATACACTTTTCACGAGCTACGTGTGATGAATGCGTAATTCGCGTTTGTTATTGCCTATGGCGGCAGCTTCGGCAACGGCTGGAATTACTGCCGCCGCTTATTTCCCCGCTATTTTTCTTTTCATCCTCCTTCTCCTCATCATTTTAATCAAAACGAGGCACGCTTTTCTTATTATTGTTTGTTTCTTCTCTTTTATATTGTTTTTTGTACTGTATGCAGTCACAGATTCTCAGAATGTCTCTTCCTATCGGCAGGGAACTTATCAATTCAAGGCAGTGATTGACACTATTCCCAAAATTGACGGCGACCGTATGTCTATGATGGTTGAGACACCTGATAAGGAAAAATGGGCTGCCGCGTATCGCATTCAGTCTGCTGGTGAAAAAGAACAGCTGTTATACATAGAACCAGGAATGTCATGTGAATTGACTGGTACATTGGAAGAACCGAAACACGCAACTGTGCCGGGTGCATTTGATTATAACGAGTATCTCTATCGGCAGCATATTCATTGGAACTACTCTGTCACGTCTATCCAAAACTGCAGCGAACCTGAAAATTTCAAGTACAAGGTGCTCAGTTTGAGAAAACATATCATATCATTCACAAACAGCCTTCTGCCTCCTGATTCGGCAGGGATTGTACAGGCACTTACAGTTGGTGACAGATTTTATGTGGAGGATGAAGTGCTTACCGCGTATCAAAAGCTTGGTGTTGTCCATCTCTTGGCAATATCAGGACTCCACGTGGGGATTTTGACAGCAGGTTTGTTTTATATCATGATTCGCCTTGGTATAACTAGAGAAAAGGCGTCAATTCTGTTGCTGTTATTTCTGCCGCTCTATGTGATGTTGACCGGCGCTGCTCCTTCAGTGCTACGCGCTGCTCTCATGGCGGGTGTTTACTTAGCTGGAAGCCTTGTCAAATGGCGTGTCCACTCTGCAACTGCAATTTGTCTTTCATACATCGTCCTTCTGCTCTTCAATCCTTATCATCTCTTTGAAGCCGGTTTTCAGCTATCGTTCGCCGTCAGTTTTTCTTTAATTCTATCCTCTTCTATTTTTCATCAGGTTAAAACCTCCTTGGGGCAGCTGACAATTGTATCACTCATCGCTCAGCTGGGCTCGCTTCCGATTCTCCTATATCATTTTCATCAGTTTTCTATCATCAGCGTACCGATGAATATGTTGATGGTACCATTTTATACCTTCTGTATTTTGCCGGGAGCTGTAGCAGGTGTTCTTCTATTAAGTCTTTCCGTTTCGTTTGGGAGATTGTTTTTCAGCTGGTTTGATTTATTGATAAGCTGGACCAATAGGCTAATCACAAACATTGCAGATGTTGAAGTGTTCACGATTATGATCGCACATCCTGCACCTGTTTTGCTTTTTTTATTCACGGTCACGATCATCCTATTGCTTATGGCGATTGAAAAACGCTCCTTGTCGCAGTTGATGGTAACCGGAGGCATTTGCTGCACGGTGATGTTTCTGCTCTTTATATATCCGTGTCTTAGTTCCGAAGGAGAAGTGGATATGATAGATATTGGACAGGGTGACAGCATGTTTGTAGGTGCTCCGCATCAGCGGGGTCGTGTCTTAATTGATACCGGCGGCACTTTGTCTTACTCGTCAGAGCCTTGGCGCGAAAAACAGCATCCGTTTTCACTGGGGGAAAAGGTGCTGATTCCGTTTTTAACTGCTAAGGGAATCAAGCAGCTTGACGCTTTAATTCTGACGCACGCTGACCAAGATCATATCGGAGAGGCGGAGATTCTGCTGAAGCATCATAAAGTAAAGCGCCTCGTGATTCCGAAAGGGTTCGTTTCTGAACCTAAAGATGAGAAAGTGCTGCAGGCAGCCAGGGAAGAGGGAGTGGCAATTGAAGAGGTGAAGCGAGGCGATGTGTTGCAAATAAAGGATTTGCAGTTCCATGTACTGTCACCGGAAGCACCTGATCCGGCAAGCAAAAATAATTCATCTCTCGTTCTTTGGATGGAGACGGGCGGTATGAGCTGGATCTTGACGGGTGATCTGGAGAAAGAAGGGGAACAAGAGGTGATGAACGTGTTTCCGAATATAAAAGCAGATGTGTTAAAGGTGGGGCACCATGGGAGCAAAGGCTCTACCGGTGAAGAATTCATCCAACAGCTTCAGCCGAAAACGGCCATTATCTCAGCCGGGAAAAACAATCGGTACCATCATCCTCATCAAGAAGTTCTGCAACTATTACAGAGACATTCTATCCGCGTGCTGCGAACAGACCAAAACGGAACGATCCAATATAGATATAAAAACAGAGGTGGAACCTTTTCTGTCTATCCCCCATATGATACATCAGATATAACAGAGACGAACTAAAAAAAGACTGCCGAGAAATCAGCAGCCCGGGCAGTCGCTGTTATGAACCAACCAGGTGAATAACCGTTGCCATGACAAACAAGAAGGCGAAAAATCCGAAGGACACAACAAAACCAACAGCTGAGTCTACAGCATCATTTCGTTTGCTTTGAACGTTTTTTTCAAAATCATTCAACTTTATCCCTCCTGACTGATTTAAGTATAATCGAATCGTTTTGAAAAATCTAGAAGCTTAGGTAACGTTTTCTGTTCTGGTGATTATCGCCTTTTTACAAGCTGTCCCGGGGGCTTGCGAACAGGCGTTTAATATAAATGGGGAAGCAGCAGTCAGGCTTCCTCTTTACTATTTTGCAAACTCAATTTAGGATAGAGGGGGATGATGAAAGAGAGGAAGTCGTACAACAATGGTATTTGATGTGTGGAAAAGCCTGAAAAAAGGAGATGTCCATCCGGTTTATTGCTTATACGGAAAAGAGACATATCTGCTGCAAGAAACCGTCAGCAGGATCAGACAAACGGTCGTTGATCAGGAGACAAAGGATTTCAATCTATCCGTTTTTGATCTGGAAGAGGACCCGCTGGATCAAGCGATTGCAGATGCTGAAACGTTTCCGTTTATGGGAGAGCGGCGTCTTGTCATTGTGAAAAATCCATATTTTTTAACAGGTGAAAAGAAAAAAGAAAAAATTGAGCACAACGTCAGTGCGCTTGAATCATATATACAATCACCTGCGCCTTACACAGTCTTTGTCCTGCTTGCTCCGTATGAAAAGCTTGATGAGCGGAAAAAGCTGACGAAAGCGTTAAAGAAGCACGCGTTTATGATGGAGGCGAAGGAATTAAACGCAAAGGAAACGACAGACTTTACTGTCAACCTTGCAAAAACAGAGCAGAAAACAATCGGCACGGAAGCGGCGGAGCATTTGGTTCTGCTTGTGAACGGGCATCTGTCATCGATTTTTCAGGAGATTCAAAAGCTCTGCACGTTTATTGGAGATCGTGAAGAAATTACGCTGGATGATGTGAAAATGCTTGTTGCTAGAAGCCTTGAACAAAATATTTTTGAGCTGATCAATAAAATCGTCAACCGAAAACGAACAGAGAGTCTGCAAATTTTTTATGATTTGCTAAAACAAAATGAAGAACCGATCAAAATTATGGCGCTTATTTCGAATCAGTTCCGGCTGATTCTGCAGACAAAGTACTTCGCGGAACAGGGATACGGACAAAAACAAATCGCTTCTAATCTAAAAGTTCACCCATTTCGGGTAAAGCTGGCGATGGATCAAGCAAGGCTTTTTTCAGAGGAGGAGCTCCGTTCAATTATTGAACAGCTTGCCGTCATGGACTATGAAATGAAAACCGGGAAAAAGGACAAGCAGCTTCTGCTCGAACTGTTCCTTTTACAGCTGTTAAAAAGAAATGAAAAAAACGATCCTCATTATTGAGGATCGTTTTTATATTATGCAGAAAGTCCGTTCACTTTTTTCGCTAGTCTTGATTTGTATCGAGCTGCGGTATTTTTGTGTACAAGACCTGTTTTCACTGCTTTATCAATACGTTTAGCTGCTTCAGTAAGAGCAGTTTTCGCTTTGTCAGCTTCGTTGTTGGCAACAGAAGCTTCAACTTGTTTGATTGCAGTACGCATAGCAGATTTGATTGTCGCGTTATGAACGCGGCGTTCGTTGTTTGTTTTTGTACGTTTAATCGCTGATTTAATGTTTGGCATGTGTTTCACCTCCTAAGATACAACCTGTAGCACAGTGTCTTAAGGTTAAATCTTCTTCACAATAGAACAAATTGTATTCTATCAAACACACCTTTAGATTGCAATATAAATGTAAAGTATTTTTCATTGAAGGTTCTCTTTTTAGCATGATTCATTCAGCAAATGGCAACAATATAGGTACTTAATGTGAAGGAGGCCCCTGTATGAAAAAGAGTGAGCTGGATGTGAATCAGTATTTGATACGGACCGATTTGGCAGTGGAAACGAAGGAAGCAATGGCCAATCAGCAGGCTGTGCCGACAAAAGGAATTAAAGGCTTTATTGAAAAAGAGCGTGATCACGGCGGCATTAAAATCCGCACAGTTGATGTTACAAAGGAAGGCGCAGAGCTTTCGGGAAAAAAAGAAGGGCGCTATTTAACGCTTGAAGCACAGGGAATCAGGGAGAATGATTCGGAAATGCAGGAGAAGGTCTCTGCTGTCTTTGCGGAGGAATTCTCAGCTTTTCTTGAAAACCTTAATATCTCAAAAGATGCGAGCTGTTTGATCGTTGGGCTCGGCAACTGGAACGTGACACCTGATGCGCTTGGACCGATGGCAGTAGAAAATCTGTTGGTAACAAGGCACTTGTTTAAGCTTCAGCCGGAAAACGTACAGGAGGGTTACAGGCCTGTCAGTGCATTTGCACCGGGTGTAATGGGGATAACAGGAATCGAAACAAGTGACATTATTAAAGGTGTGATTGAGCAATCGAAGCCTGATTTTGTCATAGCCATTGATGCGTTGGCGGCGCGGGCGGTGGAAAGGGTCAACACAACCATTCAAATATCGGATACAGGCATTCACCCGGGATCTGGAGTGGGGAATAAACGAAAAGATTTAAGCAAAGACACGCTTGGTGTTCCGGTGATTGCTATCGGTGTTCCGACAGTAGTTGATGCCGTGACAATTGCCAGCGACACGGTGGACTACATATTAAAACATTTTGGCAGAGAAATGAAGGATAACAGGCCATCAAGATCGCTTGTTCCGGCAGGCATGACGTTTGGGAAAAAGAAAGTGCTCACTGAAGAAGATCTTCCCGATCAAAAGCAGCGCCAATCGTTCCTAGGGATTGTCGGAACCCTTCAAGAAGATGAAAAACGGCAGCTCATTCACGAGGTGCTTTCGCCTTTAGGGCACAACTTAATGGTTACGCCGAAGGAAGTCGATTCATTTATCGACGATATGGCAAATGTTTTAGCAAACGGACTAAACACAGCGCTTCATGAAAAAGTGTCACAAGAAAACAAAGGCTCCTACAATCACTAAACAGTTCTACTTCCTCTAGCTTGTTCATAGAGTAATTACTAGACAAGCGCTGGAGGGATTCAATGAGAAATAAACGCAGAAACAGACAGATTGTTGTTGCGGTAAATGGAGGGAAAGCGGTAAAAGCCATCTTTCTATTTATCGTAAGCCTTATCGTGATTTTTGTTCTATCCGGTGTGCTGACGTCTCTCCGGCCGGAACTTAGGCCGTCGTCTGACTCTTTTTATGGGATTGCTGAAGAATTGCCGGGTGACGTATTTGCACATTTGCTGCGGATGGAAAACCATTATTTCGCTTCTGACCTCTCTCAAACCGACAGCTCATTTCATCTTTCTCGTCTTTCTTTAAAGCTGGCGACGAGCATTAACCTCGAAGATCCGCGGAGCTTTCTCGGTCGGGAGCTGCCAGGGTTTGCACAATTTGATACCGAGATTTTGTTAGCTGGACAAGGAACCGATTATACGAATATGCCTGCGGAATCGCCGCCGCCGTCTAAGGTGATGGAGGAAGAAAGGGAAGCGAATTTGGCAGAGATTGAAAAACAGCAAACGCAATCAGATAATGCGCAAAAAGATCCGCCCAAACAAACAACAGGAGATAAAAAGGTCGTGTTTATCTATCACACGCACAATACCGAATCATATCTCCCTCTATTAAAAGGCGAGACCGATCCTGACATGGCGCGCCATTCTAAAGCCAATGTCACGCTTGTAGGAGATATGTTCGGACAAGCGCTTGAATCCCAGGGAATCGGAGCCACAGTGAATAAAACCGATATACAGTCAAAATTGAATAAAAAAGGCTTAAACTATGCCAGGTCCTATGATGAATCAAGGCCGGTCGTGAAAGACGCCCTCGCTTCAAACAAAAATCTGCAATATATCATTGACATCCACAGAGACTCACGGCGCAAAAAAGACACAACCGCAACGATTAAAGGAAAAAGCTATGCCAGGGTAGCCTTTGTCGTCGGGAAAAAAAGCAAAAACTTCGAAGAAAACTATAAAATTGCGAGTGAGCTTCATAAACTGATGGAGAAAAAATACCCCGGACTTAGCACAGGTGTCTTTTCCAAAGGCTCGCCAGGCGATAATGGTGTTTACAATCAGGATTTAACCGATAGAGCGCTTTTGCTCGAGTTTGGCGGAGTAGATAATAATCTCGAAGAGCTGCAGCGTGCGGCTAACGCGGCCGCGGACGTATTCAGCGAAATGTACTGGGATGCTGAAAAGGTCAACGCAGCGAGCGGGGAGACGAAAAAACAATAAGAAATAGGTGGTTGATTTGATTGCATACTTTGGAAAGTGCTTACTGCTTGTCACGATCATGTTTTTAGGCGTTCTGTTCGGCATGCAGCAGGCAAACAACGGGATGCTGAGTATGAAAGGCTATCATGATCCATCACTGAAGGGGGCGTTTACGCTCACCGACGGAAAAGATAATGAAAAAGAAGCCTCAATCCTAGGAGAAACAGTCACGGCAAAAGATTTAGAAGAAAAACAAAAAGAGCTGGAAAAGGTGGAGACATTCAATATGTTTTCAAAAGCCGGACAAGTACTTTCGAACACCGTAACCAATACTGCCCAGTCAATGTATGAATGGATACGGGATATGAATCAATAAGTACGTGAAAGAGAAAAGCAGCCCAGATATGATAGGGAACTTTTCTCTTTCTTGTTTTACATTGAATCTTTACAATCCTATTGATATAATCTAAGCTAGTGTATTTTGCGTTTAATAGTAGGAGTGATAGATTGTGACAGATAAAGAAAAGCGTTTAGAGAGGCAATCGAGAATACGGAATTTCTCTATCATTGCCCATATTGACCACGGAAAATCGACCTTAGCGGATCGTATTTTAGAAAAAACGTCGGCAATCACTCAACGAGAAATGAAAGAACAATTGCTCGATTCTATGGATCTTGAACGTGAGCGGGGCATAACCATTAAATTAAACTCTGTTCAGCTTAAATATAAAGCAAAAGACGGAGAAGAATATATCTTTCATCTAATCGATACGCCGGGACACGTCGACTTCACGTATGAAGTATCCCGAAGCCTTGCTGCCTGCGAGGGAGCGATTCTTGTCGTGGATGCAGCCCAGGGGATTGAAGCGCAGACGCTCGCCAATGTCTACTTAGCGCTTGACAACGATCTTGAAATCCTTCCGGTCATCAATAAAATCGACCTTCCGAGCGCCGAGCCCGAACGTGTGCGCCAAGAGGTAGAAGACGTTATCGGCCTTGACGCATCAGAAGCCGTGCTTGCTTCAGCAAAAGCCGGTATCGGGATTGAGGAGATTTTAGAACAAATCGTAGAAAAGGTGCCAGCTCCGACCGGAGATCCGGAGGCGCCGCTCAAAGCGCTGATCTTCGACTCGCTTTATGACGCCTACCGCGGTGTCGTGGCTTATATCAGAGTCGTTGAAGGAACGGTAAAGCCGGGACAAAAAATCAAAATGATGGCAACCGGCAAAGAATTCGAAGTAACAGAGGTGGGCGTGTTCACGCCGAAAGCAACTCCGACAAATGAACTGACGGTCGGTGATGTAGGCTTCCTGACTGCCTCAATCAAAAATGTCGGTGACACACGTGTCGGTGATACAATAACGAGCGCTGCCAATCCTGCAGAAGAAGCGCTGCCGGGATACCGCAAGCTAAACCCGATGGTGTACTGTGGTTTGTATCCGATTGATACAGCGAAGTATAATGATTTAAGGGAAGCTCTTGAAAAGCTTGAGCTGAATGATTCCTCCCTTCAATATGAAGCGGAAACTTCGCAAGCGCTTGGATTCGGGTTCCGCTGCGGATTTTTAGGCATGCTTCACATGGAGATCATTCAGGAGCGAATTGAGCGTGAGTTCAACATCGACCTGATTACAACAGCGCCAAGCGTTATCTATGACGTGTATATGACAGACGGCGAAAAGGTCGTTGTCGACAACCCGTCCAACATGCCGGATCCTCAAAAGATCGAAAGGGTTGAGGAGCCATACGTAAAAGCGACGATGATGGTGCCGAATGACTATGTCGGCGCTGTAATGGAGCTTTGCCAAGGAAAACGCGGCAATTTTATTGATATGCAGTATTTAGACGCAAACCGTGTCAGCATCATTTATGATATGCCATTAGCGGAAATCGTATATGAGTTTTTTGATCAGCTGAAATCAAGCACTAAAGGCTATGCGTCCTTTGATTATGAACTGATCGGCTACAAACCGTCCAAGCTTGTGAAAATGGACATTATGCTGAATGGTGAAAAAATCGATGCCCTTTCCTTTATCGTGCATCGTGATTACGCATATGAACGCGGAAAAGTGATCGTTGAAAAACTGAAAGAACTCATTCCGCGCCAGCAGTTTGAAGTTCCGGTACAAGCCGCAATCGGCCAGAAAATCGTGGCCCGCTCCACCATAAAAGCAATGCGTAAAAACGTATTGGCTAAATGTTACGGAGGGGACATCTCGCGTAAACGGAAACTTCTTGAAAAACAAAAAGAAGGAAAACGCCGTATGAAGCAGGTCGGCTCAGTTGAAGTGCCGCAAGAAGCATTTATGGCAGTTCTGAAAATGGACGACAGTCCGAAAAAACAATAGAAGCCGCCGCAGTCTTGTACTGCGGCTTCTTTCTGTAAAGAAGGTGAATCCATTTGAAATCAGCTTATATCCATATCCCATTTTGTGAGCATATTTGCCACTACTGCGATTTCAATAAATATTTTATTCAAAGTCAGCCAGTCGACGAGTATTTAAACGCACTCGAACAGGAAATGATAAATACAATAGCAAAAACCGGGCAGCCTGATCTCAAAACAATCTTTATCGGAGGAGGCACGCCGACCTCCCTGTCTGAGGAACAGCTTAAAAAGCTGATGGACATGATCAACCGCGTGCTGAAGCCCTCAAGCGACTTATCGGAATTTGCGGTTGAAGCGAATCCGGACGACTTGTCCGCAGAGAAATTAAAAATATTAAAAGAAGCAGGCGTAAATCGCCTCAGCTTTGGTGTGCAAACGTTCGAAGACGATCTGTTAGAAAAAATCGGCCGAGTGCACAAGCAAAAAGATGTATTCACCTCTTTTGAAAGAGCGCGGGAAATCGGTTTTGAGAATATCAGTCTTGATCTAATGTTCGGGCTTCCGGGGCAAACCCTCAAGCATCTGGAACATTCCATAAACACTGCTTTATCATTGGACGCCGAGCATTATTCCGTTTACTCCCTTATTGTAGAACCGAAAACGGTATTTTATAATTTGATGCAAAAAGGGCGGCTTCATCTTCCGCCGCAGGAGCAGGAAGCTGAAATGTATGAAATGGTGATGAGCCAGATGGAAGCTCACGGCATTCATCAATATGAAATCAGCAACTTTGCTAAGGCAGGCATGGAATCTAAGCACAATCTAACGTATTGGAGCAACGAACAATATTTCGGTTTCGGAGCTGGCGCTCACGGATATATTGGCGGCACACGAACAGTGAACGTCGGACCTGTTAAGCATTACATTGACCTGATAGCTGAAAAGGGTTTTCCGTACAGAGATACACATGAAGTGACAACAGAAGAACAGATTGAGGAAGAAATGTTTTTAGGTTTGAGAAAAACAGCCGGTGTCAGCAAAAAACGATTCGCAGAAAAATACGGCCGCTCCCTGGATGGACTTTTCCCAAGCGTGTTAAAAGACCTCGCTGAAAAAGGGCTGATTCACAATTCGGAGTCTGCCGTTTATTTGACTCATCAAGGGAAATTATTAGGCAATGAAGTTTTTGGCGCTTTTTTGGGTGAGTTATAATTGACATTTTTCTTGTGGTTTGATACTTTTGTTATAGAATTAGCACTCGCTTATTGAGAGTGCTAACAGAGGTGATGATGATGTTAACAAATCGTCAGCTGCTGATCCTTCAGGTTATAATCAACGATTTTATTAAATCGGCACAGCCGGTGGGATCAAGAACTCTTTCGAAAAAAGATGAAATCACATTTAGCTCTGCAACAATAAGAAACGAGATGGCTGACTTGGAGGAATTGGGCTTTATTGAAAAAACCCATTCATCCTCAGGACGTGTTCCGTCAGAAAAAGGGTATCGGTACTATGTTGACCATTTGCTGTCACCCGTCAAACTGACGAAAAGCGACCTGGACCAAATCCACTCGATCTTCAAAGAGAAAATTTTCGAGCTGGAGAAGACAGTTCAAAAATCAGCGCAAATTTTGTCCGATCTGACGAATTACACATCCATCGTACTCGGGCCGAAGCTGAGTGAGAATTACCTTAAACAGATTCAAATCATTCCGATTCAGCCTGATATGGCGGTAGCGATTCTCGTTACCAATACGGGGCATGTGGAAAACAAAACGATTAACTTTCCGACCAAAATGGATCTGTCTGATATTGAAAAACTGGTCAATATACTGAACGACCGTTTAAGCGGCGTTCCAATGGATGAACTGAATGAGCGCATATTTAAGGAAGTTGTCATGTACCTAAGACAGCACATTAAGAACTATGACAATATACTCGACGCGCTTCGTTCAACCTTTCATTCCACAAATCATGTTGAAAAGTTGTTTTTTGGCGGGAAAATCAATATGCTGAACCAGCCTGAGTTCCATGATATCACCCGAGTTCGGTCGCTCCTTTCATTAATTGAGAAAGAACAGGATGTTTTAAAGCTGGTTCAATCCCCGCACACGGGAATTTCGATTAAAATCGGAAAAGAAAACGACTATGAAGAGATGGAAAATTGCAGTCTGATTACGGCTTCTTATTCCGTAGACCAGAAGCAGATCGGCTCAATTGCGATTATCGGCCCGACCCGCATGAATTATTCCAGGGTTGTCAGCCTGCTTCAGCATGTGACTTCGGACTTGTCAAAAGCATTAACAAGTCTGTATGATGAATAAGGGAATTTTGGCAAATTTTATCGAAGGGCAGCACCTGTCCTTCTCCTTACACTTTGAGGGAGGTGAACACAATGTCAGAAGAAAAACAAACCGTTGAACAAAACGAAACAGAAGAGCAAGAAATCATTGAAGAACAAGCTGCCGCTGATGAACAGCAGGAAGAAACAAATGAAAGCGAACTTCTTCAAAACCAAATTAACGAATTGCAAGGTTTGCTTGAGGAAAAAGAAAACAAACTTTTGCGTGTTCAAGCAGACTTTGAAAACTATAAACGACGCAGCCGTTTAGAGATGGAAGCGTCCCAAAAATACCGTTCTCAAAATATCGTGACTGATTTGCTGCCGGCTCTTGACAGCTTTGAACGAGCGCTTCAGGTTGAAGCCGACAATGAACAGACGAAAAGTTTGCTCCAGGGAATGGAAATGGTCCACCGTCAGCTCGTAGAAGCCTTGAAAAAAGAAGGCGTCGAAGCCATCGAAGCTGTAGGGCAGGAATTTGATCCTAATCTGCACCAAGCTGTTATGCAGGCTGAAGACGAAAACTACGGCTCCAACATTGTTGTTGAGGAAATGCAAAAAGGCTATAAGCTGAAGGATCGCGTCATTCGCCCTTCCATGGTCAAAGTGAATCAATAATTACATAGCAGGAGGTTATTCAAGTGAGTAAAGTTATCGGAATCGACTTAGGAACAACAAACTCATGTGTGGCAGTGCTTGAAGGCGGCGAGCCTAAAGTTATTGCTAACGCTGAAGGAAACCGCACAACGCCATCAGTTGTTGCGTTTAAAAACGGCGAACGTCAAGTAGGGGAAGTGGCTAAACGCCAATCTATTACAAACCCTAACACAATTATGTCAGTCAAACGTCATATGGGTACTGATTATAAAGTTGAAATTGAAGGAAAGGATTACACTCCACAAGAAGTGTCTGCTATCATCCTTCAACACCTTAAATCATACGCTGAAAGCTATCTTGGCGAAACAGTATCAAAAGCAGTTATCACAGTTCCTGCATACTTTAACGATGCTGAGCGTCAAGCAACAAAAGACGCTGGTAAAATTGCCGGTCTTGAAGTAGAACGTATCATCAACGAGCCAACTGCAGCAGCGCTTGCATACGGACTTGATAAAACAGATGAAGATCAAACGATCCTAGTATACGACCTTGGCGGCGGTACATTCGACGTTTCCATTCTTGAGCTTGGCGACGGTGTATTCGAAGTTCGTTCAACTGCCGGCGACAACCGTCTGGGCGGGGACGATTTTGACCAAGTTATCATCGATCATCTTGTTTCTGAATTCAAAAAAGAAAACGGCATTGATTTATCAAAAGACAAAATGGCGCTTCAGCGTTTGAAAGACGCAGCTGAAAAAGCGAAAAAAGATCTTTCCGGCGTATCTTCTACGCAAATTTCTTTACCGTTTATCACAGCTGGAGAAGCAGGACCGCTTCACCTTGAACTTACATTAACTCGCGCTAAATTCGAAGAGCTTTCTTCTCATTTAGTAGAGCGCACAATGGGTCCTGTCCGTCAAGCGCTTCAAGATGCAGGACTTTCTGCAAGCGAAATCGACAAAGTCATCCTTGTCGGCGGATCAACTCGTATCCCTGCCGTACAAGAAGCAATCAAAAAAGAAACTGGAAAAGAAGCGCATAAAGGCGTAAACCCGGATGAAGTTGTAGCGCTTGGTGCTGCGATTCAGGGCGGCGTTATCACAGGTGACGTAAAAGATGTTGTTCTTCTTGACGTTACACCGCTTTCTCTCGGTATCGAAACAATGGGCGGCGTGTTTACAAAACTGATCGACCGCAACACGACGATCCCGACAAGCAAATCTCAAGTGTTCTCAACTGCTGCTGATAACCAAACAGCTGTTGATATCCATGTTCTTCAAGGTGAGCGCCCAATGTCTGCCGACAACAAAACACTCGGCCGCTTCCAGCTTACTGATATCCCGCCAGCACCGCGCGGCGTGCCTCAAATCGAAGTTTCTTTCGATATTGACAAAAACGGTATCGTAAACGTAAGAGCAAAAGACTTAGGCACAGGGAAAGAACAAAACATTACAATTAAATCTTCTTCAGGTCTTTCAGATGAAGAGATCGAACGCATGGTTAAAGAAGCGGAAGAAAATGCTGACGCTGATGCGAAGAAAAAAGAAGAAATCGAAGTCCGCAACGAAGCAGATCAGCTTGTTTTCCAAACTGAGAAAACATTAAAAGATCTTGAAGGCAAAGTGGATGAAGAACAAGTGAAAAAAGCCAACGATGCCAAAGACGCTTTAAAAGCAGCAATTGAGAAAAACGAATTTGAAGAGATCAAAGCGAAAAAAGATGAGCTTCAAACAATCGTTCAAGAGCTTTCTATGAAGCTTTATGAAGAAGCTGCTAAAGCACAGCAAGCTCAAGGCGGAGCAAACGCTGAAGGCAAAGCGGATGACAACGTTGTCGACGCTGAATACGAAGAAGTAAACGACGACCAAAACAAAAAATAAGTTCTTTTTAGTGTCAGCCCCGCTTCCGGAGCTGACCGAAAAGAACACATTTCATAATCTGATTCAATGATTAGAAAGTCAAAGTCAGGCATCTCTTGGCTTTGACTTTTTTTCTTGCCCGGGATAAAAGGAATTGAAAAATCATAATTCAAAATGATACAATCTAATTTATGTGAGAAATTCGGGAGAGTGAAGCGAGATGAGTAAGCGTGATTACTATGAAGTGCTGGGAGTAAGTAAGAGCGCTTCAAAGGATGAAATTAAAAAAGCTTATCGGAAGCTGTCAAAAAAATATCATCCTGATATTAACAAAGAAGCCGGATCAGATGAAAAATTTAAAGAGGTAAAAGAAGCGTACGAAACGCTGTCAGATGACCAAAAACGTGCGCATTACGATCAATTTGGTCACACTGACCCTAACCAAGGCTTCGGCGGCGGAGGTTTTGGCGGCGGCGATTTCGGCGGTTTTGGTTTCGATGATATTTTCTCAAGTATTTTCGGCGGAGGCACAAGACGGAGAGATCCAAATGCTCCGCGCCAGGGTGCTGATTTACAGTATACGATGACCCTGTCGTTTGAGGATGCGGCTTTCGGTAAAGAAACAACCATCGAAATTCCCCGCGAGGAAACGTGCGAGACATGTAAAGGCTCAGGTGCGAAACCTGGAACAAATCCAGAAACATGCTCCCACTGCGGAGGCTCCGGCCAGTTAAACGTGGAGCAAAATACACCGTTTGGAAAAGTCGTTAACAGACGGGTCTGCCACCACTGTGAAGGTACAGGCAAAATCATTAAAAACAAATGTGCGGATTGCGGCGGCAAAGGAAAAATCAAAAAACGCAAGAAAATCAATGTGACAATTCCAGCCGGTGTAGATGACGGGCAGCAGCTTCGTCTCTCGGGACAGGGTGAACCAGGAATAAACGGCGGCCCTGCTGGGGATTTATTTGTCGTGTTCCATGTACGCGCACACGAGTTCTTCGAGCGTGACGGCGATGATATTTACTGTGAAATGCCGTTAACGTTTGCTCAGGCTGCTCTTGGAGATGAAGTAGAAGTGCCGACGCTGCATGGAAAAGTGAAATTGAAAATTCCGGCCGGTACACAAACAGGAACAAAATTCAGATTAAGAGGCAAAGGCGTTCAAAATGTCAGAGGCTATGGACAGGGTGACCAGCATATCGTCGTCCGCGTCGTTACGCCGACAAATCTGACTGATAAACAAAAAGACATTATCCGTGAATTTGCCGAAGTCAGCGGAAACCTGCCTGACGAACAGGAAATGAGTTTCTTTGACAAGGTAAAACGCGCGTTTAAAGGCGATTAATTATTGGATGAGGAGTTGGTAGTTTTGAAATGGTCCGAATTAAGCATTCACACAACACATGAAGCGGTCGAACCTATCTCAAATATATTGCATGAAGCTGGTGCAAGTGGGGTTGTGATAGAGGACCCGCTTGATTTAATTAAAGAACGTGAGAATGTGTACGGGGAAATCTACCAGCTCGACCCCAATGATTACCCAGATGAGGGTGTCATTGTCAAAGCATATCTGCCGGTTAACAGTTTTCTGGGCGAAACTGTAGACGGCATTAAAGAAACGATTAATAATCTCCTTCTTTACAATATTGATTTGGGCAGAAACCACATCACTATTTCTGAAGTAAATGAAGAAGAGTGGGCGACTGCCTGGAAAAAGTATTATCATCCTGTGAAAATTTCTGAAAAGTTTACAATTGTGCCGACGTGGGAGGAATATACGCCGGTCCATACTGATGAACTGATTATTGAAATGGACCCGGGAATGGCTTTCGGCACAGGGACACATCCGACAACCGTACTCTGCATTCAGGCGCTTGAACGCTTTGTGCAAAAGGGTGATAAGGTGATTGATGTCGGCACTGGTTCGGGAATTTTAAGTATTGCGGCTGCAATGCTTGAGGCTGAATCGGTTCATGCCTACGATCTTGATCCCGTGGCTGTAGAAAGTGCACGCCTTAATCTCAAGCTGAACAAAGTCAGCGATATTGCTCAAGTGAAGCAAAACAATTTGTTAGACGGGATTGAAGGGGAACATGATGTGATTGTGGCCAACATTTTGGCTGAAGTCATTCTTCGCTTTACTTCACAAGCGTACAGCCTGTTAAAAGAAGGCGGCCACTTTATTACGTCAGGAATCATCGGGCATAAAAAACAAGAAGTAAAAGAAGCACTGGAACAAGCTGGCTTTACCATTGTAGAAATCCTTTCAATGGAAGATTGGGTCAGCATTATTGCGAAAAAATAACAGTTAGTAGGTGTCACAGCGTATGCAACGATATTTTATCGAGCTCACGAAGCAGCAAATAGAGGAAGCGCCGGCTTTTTCGATTACCGGCGAAGATGTTCATCATATTGTGAACGTGATGAGAATGAATGAGGGAGATCAGATTATCTGCTGCTCTCAAGACGGCTTCGAGGCAAAATGTGAACTTCAATCTGTTTCCAAAGATAAAGTGTCCTGCCTTGTGATAGAATGGACGAATGAAAACAGAGAGCTTCCGATAAAGGTCTATATTGCGAGCGGCCTTCCGAAAGGAGATAAGCTTGAATGGATTATCCAAAAGGGGACTGAGCTCGGAGCTCATGCCTTTATTCCTTTCCAAGCCGCGCGTTCTGTTGTCAAGCTGGATGACAAAAAGGCAAAGAAAAAGCGGGAAAGATGGACGAAAATTGCAAAGGAAGCGGCTGAGCAATCGTACCGTAACGAAGTGCCGCGAGTGATGGATGTCCATTCTTTTCAGCAGCTTCTTCAAAGGATGCAGGATTTCGATAAATGTGTCGTTGCATACGAGGAGTCATCGAAGCAAGGGGAAATAAGCGCATTCAGCGCGATTGTAAGCAGCCTTCCGAAAGGATCATCTCTATTGATCGTATTTGGTCCAGAAGGCGGTTTAACAGAAGCGGAGGTTGAACGGCTCACAAAGCAAGACGGTGTGACGTGCGGCCTTGGACCGAGAATTTTAAGGACAGAAACCGCTCCGCTATACGCGTTGAGCGCGATTTCTTATCAAACAGAGTTATTAAGAGGTGATCAGTAATGGCAACTGTTGCTTTCCATACGCTTGGCTGTAAAGTCAACCATTATGAAACAGAAGCAATCTGGCAGCTTTTCAAAGAAGCGGGCTATGAAAGAAGAGACTTTGAACAAACAGCTGATGTATATGTCATTAATACATGTACGGTTACAAATACGGGAGATAAAAAAAGCCGCCAAGTGATCAGACGCGCCATTCGTCAAAATCCTGACGGTGTCATCTGTGTCACAGGCTGCTACGCGCAAACCTCACCTGCTGAGATTATGGCGATCCCCGGTGTCGACATTGTAGTTGGAACACAGGACCGTGAAAAAATGCTTGGCTACATTGACCAATACCGAGAAGAACGCCAGCCGATTAATGGCGTCAGCAACATCATGAAAGCAAGAGTATATGAAGAGCTTGATGTGCCTGCTTTCACGGATCGCACAAGAGCGTCATTAAAAATACAGGAGGGCTGCAATAATTTCTGCACATTCTGTATCATTCCGTGGGCGCGCGGCCTGCTCCGCTCCCGCGATCCTGAAGAAGTCATTAAACAAGCGCAGCAGCTTGTTGATGCCGGATATAAGGAAATTGTTCTTACGGGTATTCATACAGGCGGCTATGGCGAAGATATGAAAGATTACAACTTCGCGAAGCTTTTGAGCGAATTAGACACCCGTGTGGAAGGCGTGAAACGGATCAGAATTTCTTCAATCGAAGCCAGCCAAATCACTGACGAAGTGATCGAGGTCTTAGACCGCTCAGATAAGATAGTGAATCATTTGCATATTCCTATCCAATCCGGATCAAACACAGTGCTTAAACGAATGAGACGCAAATATACAATGGAATTCTTTGCAGACCGTTTAAATAAATTGAAAAAAGCACTGCCAGGCTTAGCTGTTACTTCTGATGTCATCGTCGGATTCCCTGGAGAAACAGAAGAAGAATTTATGGAAACCTATAACTTTATTAAAGAACATAAATTCTCTGAACTGCATGTTTTCCCTTACAGTAAACGTACAGGAACACCAGCTGCGCGAATGGAAGACCAAGTGGATGAAAACGTGAAAAACGAACGTGTGCACCGCCTGATTGCTCTTTCTGACCAGCTTGCAAAAGAATACGCTTCTCAGTATGAAAATGAAGTGCTTGAGATTATCCCTGAGGAAGCGTTTAAGGAAACAGAAGAAGAAAATATGTTTGTCGGTTACACAGACAATTATATGAAGGTTGTTTTCAAAGGTATGGAAGATATGATCGGCAAAATCGTAAAAGTCAAAATCCTAAAAGCAGGTTATCCTTACAACGAAGGACAGTTTGTCCGTGTGGTTGAGGATGAAATAACTGAACACATGCGTTTGTCTTCTTAACCTAAAAAATCGGTGCATTAAAATGTACCGGTTTTTTATTTAGCCGGGATAAGAAGGTGAATCAAGCGGTAAAACAAGTTTGTAAGCGGAAGAAATAAAAGAGCTGTTACTACATTAAATAAAAGGCTGAAATGAGCAATCCTTTGGGCAGGATCGGGTGATAACTGCTCTACAAAGCCGGTCGCTGCGGTCAGAAAAGGCAATACTAGAGCCACCCCTAGCACGTTAAATACCACATGCGCATACGCTGTCTGTTTCGCCGCATATCCACCGGATACAGCAGCCATGACAGCTGTAATGCATGTCCCGATATTGGATCCGAGTACGACGCTCATCGCCTGTGTCAGTCCGATAATCCCTTCATTCATAAAACTCATCAAAATGCCGATACAGACAGAACTGGAGTGAATGATGGCAGTTAACACCATGCCGATGAGCAAAGCGGACCAGTTTGAATCGTTAACATGGTATAGAACGTCGGCTCCCGTTTTCAGCTTCGTCAGCGGCCCGGCAAGGTGGCTGAATCCGCTGATGCAAAAGAAGATGATGCCCAGTCCGAGGAAGCTTGTTCCCAGCTGTTTCAAAGGATACCTGCCAGTCAGAAAAAACAATAAACCTCCTATTAAAAGAACCCAAATCAAAATATCCATTTTGATAGCAATAAATTCAGTTGTAAAGGTAGACCCAACGTTTGTTCCGAGAATCATCGGTATCGTCCGCTTAAAAGAAAGCACACCCGCACTAACAAAGCCGATGACAATGACCATAAAGGCTGAACTGCTCTGAAGTATCCCCGTAAATACAATGCTGATAAGAAACGCTTTTAATGGATGGTCTGTAAATAAAAGCAAACGATCTTCAATTTTTGAGTACGCCATAGAAATTAAGCCTTTTCGAAGCATGTTCATGCCTGTGAGAAAGAATAATATAAGAGCAGTAAAGCTAATCAGAATTAACATCCTATTCACCAACCCCTTTCTATCATTATATAGACAGGCAGTCGCACTCATGACGGAAAAGTGAACTCACTTAGTTGACCTGACTGATGGCTTATATTATAATGTCAAAGTACATGTTTATATGTGTAACTTAAAGGTAGTCGATTGGTGTATTCGGAGGGAGGGAAAGAGAATGTCAAAAACGGTCGTTAGAAAAAACGAATCGCTTGAAGATGCTCTTCGTCGCTTCAAACGCAGTGTATCAAAGACAGGTACTTTGCAAGAAGCAAGAAAGCGTGAATTTTATGAAAAACCTAGCGTAAAGCGCAAGAAAAAGTCTGAAGCTGCTAGAAAACGCAAATTCTAAAAGAGGGTGGATTTATGAGTCTTCTTGAGCGTCTCAACCAGGATATGAAGCTGTATATGAAAAACCGTGAGAAAGACAAACTGACTGTCGTTCGAATGGTTAAGGCTTCACTTCAAAATGAAGCAATTAAGCTTAAGAAAGACAGTTTGACCGAGGATGAGGAACTCACTGTCCTTTCTCGTGAACTTAAGCAACGTAAAGACTCCCTCCAGGAATTTTCAAACGCTAATCGTTTAGATTTAGTAGATAAAGTTCAAAAAGAGCTGGACATTTTAGAAGTTTATTTACCTGAGCAGCTGTCAGAAGAAGAGCTGCGTACAATCGTAAATGAAACCATCGCGGAGGTCGGTGCGAGCTCAAAAGCGGACATGGGCAAAGTGATGGGGGCAATTATGCCTAAAGTAAAAGGTAAAGCTGACGGAAGTTTAATTAATAAGCTTGTGAGCAGTCAACTGTCTTAAATGGCAAAGAAAAGGACATCTTTCTAAGAGAGATGTCTTTTTTTATACATAAAAAAATGAAACCTTTGATACATTTGTTACGTATGAAGAGAAGGCACTTATTATAAAAGGAAGGAGGGATACACCGCCCTTGCTTCAAATCAAAGGATTCCGTGCTGCTCTTTTGGGTATATTTTTGCTTTCTTTATTAGGCGTACAGCTGAACGCTAAAGCAGAAAAACAAACTGTTTATGTGATTCCGGTTGAAAAAAATGTCGAACAGGGTCTCGTCTCGTTTTTGTCCCGTTCGTTACAAGACGCAAAGGATGCACATGCAGACCATATTATTCTTGATATCAATACCCCGGGGGGATTGGTCAAATCTGCTATTGATATGGCCGATTTGATAACCGATAGCGAGATCCCCGTAACTGCATATGTCAACAAACGCGCGTTGTCTGCTGGTGCATATATTGCACTTCAAGCAGATCACATTTATATGGCGCCTGGCGGAAAAATGGGAGCCGCCGCGATTGTTGATGGCCAAGGCAATGCCGCTGACCAAAAAGCTCAATCACTTTGGCTGGCAGAGATGGAAGATGCCGCAGTGAAAAATAACCGCGATCCAAAATATGCGCTCGCAATGGCTGACCCGGATATAGATGCCAAGGAAGTCGGCGCGCCTAAGGGAGATCTGTTGACACTTAACGCAGACAAGGCAATTGAGGTAGGCTATTCAGAAGGCACTGCTGACAATTTGTCCACGCTCGTAAAGAAGCTTGGGCTCGAAAAGGCGCAGATCAGCTACGCAAAGGAGAGCTTTGCGGAAAAGACAGCAAGATGGCTGACGAATCCGGTCATTGTCCCTATTCTGCTGACAATCGCTTTTTTAGGTCTGACGGTGGAGCTTTTTTCCCCGGGTGTCGGCCTCCCTGGAACGGCTGGACTCATTGCGTTATTGCTGTTCTTTTACGGGCATCTTGCAGCCGGTCTTGCCGGGTATGAGACGGTTCTCCTCTTTATAGCAGGGGTGATTCTCATTCTGCTTGAGATTTTTCTTCCCGGAGGAATCATTGGATTACTGGGCTTGGGAGCGATTATTGCGAGCCTGTTTTTAGCTGCGGGGAGCTTCACTGTCATGGCGGTTTCTCTCTTGATCGCCTCAGCTGTTTCGATTACAGCGTTTATTTTACTGACAAGGGTGTTGGGAAAACGTATGAAATTCTTTAAGAAATTGATATTAAATGATTCTACAAATACGGAGAGCGGCTACGTTTCAAATCAAACGCGAACGGACTTAATGGGAAAAGTGGGTATAACCTTTACACCGCTGCGTCCTTCCGGTACCGTAATTATTGATGATGAACGCCTTGACGTTGTTTCGGAGGGATCGTTTACAGAAAAAGATAAAAAAGTAAAAGTGATTAAAGTAGAAGGCTCACGCATTGTCGTGAGAGAAATTTAAATAGAAACGAGGAGAAGTTATATGGATCCGTCAACACTTATGATTCTGGCAATTGTCGCAGTAGCGATCATTGTTTTGGCAGTATTTTTTACATTTGTGCCTGTAATGCTTTGGATTTCAGCTTTGGCAGCCGGAGTGAAAATCAGCATTTTCACTCTAGTTGGGATGAGGCTTCGCCGCGTCATTCCGAATCGGGTTGTTAACCCGCTGATTAAAGCGCATAAAGCGGGACTTAATGTTGGAACAAACCAGCTTGAAAGCCACTATCTGGCTGGAGGTAATGTTGACAGAGTCGTCAACGCGCTTATCGCCGCTCAGCGAGCTAACATTGAACTCACATTCGAGCGCTGTGCTGCCATTGATCTTGCAGGCCGGGACGTGTTGGAAGCTGTTCAAATGAGCGTTAATCCTAAGGTGATTGAAACACCGTTCATTGCAGGTGTCGCAATGGACGGGATTGAAGTCAAAGCGAAAGCAAGAATCACAGTAAGAGCGAATATCGAGCGCCTCGTCGGGGGAGCAGGGGAAGAAACCATTGTAGCTCGTGTAGGTGAGGGGATCGTTTCTACAATCGGTTCATCTGATAATCATAAAAAAGTGCTTGAAAACCCTGACATGATTTCTCAGACAGTCCTTGGAAAAGGATTGGACTCAGGAACTGCGTTTGAAATTCTCTCAATTGATATTGCAGATGTAGATATCGGCAAAAACATCGGTGCAATTTTACAAACCGATCAGGCCGAGGCTGATAAAAATATCGCGCAGGCAAAAGCGGAAGAACGACGTGCGATGGCTGTCGCTCAAGAACAGGAAATGCGTGCCCGCGTAGAAGAAATGCGCGCGAAAGTGGTAGAAGCCGAGGCGGAAGTGCCGCTTGCGATGGCAGAAGCTTTGCGTGAAGGGAATATTGGCGTCATGGATTACATGAATATCAAGAACATCGATGCTGACACAGAAATGCGTGATTCATTCGGCAAGCTGACGAAAGACCCTTCGGATGAAGACCGCAAATCATAATCTCTCTAAGAAGGGAGAACGCTGATGGAAGATTTACTGACCAATCCGCTTATTATTGCAGCGATCATCGGAATCATTTCTGCGATTTTCGGCAAAAAGAGCAAAGAAGAAAAGCAAAACAGCCAAAAAAGAAAAAAACCTCAACACGTGCAATCTGCTTCTCCTCAAAAGAAGCAGTCAAAAGAAGATGCCCCTGCACCTATCCCTAACCGTATGGAACAGGCAAGACGGGAAGCGGAAGAAAGACGCAGGGAAACAGCAAGAAACCTGAAAGGGCTGGAACGAGATCTTGCTGCTGCCAAACAAAAAACAGTATACACAAAACAAAAAATGCTTCAGGTGAATAAAGACACCGTCGTACAGGGGATCGTTCTAGGAGAGGTGTTCGGGCCTCCACGGGCGAAAAAACCTCACCGCACGATGCGCTCGGCCCGTAAAAATTAAAGTGTTAGAACCTCCTTTCAAATCATACATATGAGATGAAAGGGGGTTCTTTTTGTATGGGGCAAAGAAAGAATCGTATGAAAGCTTGGCTGACAAGAGCATTGGAAATTCCCCCGGACGTTATGATGGATCTGCCGAGGATTACAATGGTTGGCAGACTTCATATCTACATAGAAAACCACAGAGGCCTTTTGCTTTTCAGTGAGAATGAAGTGAGGCTGATGCTGAAGCAGGGCCAGTGCATCATATCTGGTAAAAATTTTGTCATCAAGGCGATTCTTCCGGAAGAGATACTTTTGGAGGGTACGATTGATGTCGTTCGATATGTTGAGTCATAAAGCCGAGGGGGAAATGTTGTGAAAAATAAATGGCTGTCTTTTTTTTCGGGTAAGGTCCAGCTTGAATTGACGGGAAGAGGGATTGAGCGGCTCCTTAATGAATGCACAAGACAGGGGATTCCGGTCTTTCATGTCAAAAAAAAGAAAGAAGCCGTATCGTTATATATACAGCTTCAGGATGTACATGCCTTTCGGCGGGTGAGAAGTAAATTTAAATGTAAAGCCCGATTTATCAATCGGAAGGGATTTCCCTTCCTGTTGCTGAAATCAAAGCTGAATATAGGGTTTACGATCGGTTTTGCGATTTTTTTCATCCTTTTGTTTTTGCTGTCCAATATGGTGTGGAAAATTGATGTGACAGGCGCTAAGCCTGAAACAGAACATCAAATGAGGCAGCATCTTAATGAAATCGGCGTCAAAAAGGGCCGTCTGCAGTTTTTAATGATGTCGCCCGAAAAAATACAGAAATCATTAACCAATGGAATAGACAATATCACTTGGGTCGGAGTTGATCTGAAGGGGACGACCATTCACATGAAAGTTGTGGAGAAAAATGAGCCCGAAAAAGAAAAGTATGTTAGCCCGCGCAATATTGTCGCCAAAAAGAAAGCAACCATTACGAGAATGTTTGTGCAAAAAGGACAGCCCATGGCCGCCATACACGATCATGTTGAAAAGGGGCAGCTGCTTGTTTCGGGACTGATCGGCAGCGAAGACCATCAGCAGGAAGTCGCCTCAAAAGCAGAAATTTACGGAGAAACCTGGTATAGATCAGAAGTGACAGTCCCGCTTGAAACATTATTTAACGTCTATACGGGCAAAGTAAGGACAAAGCACAAGCTTTCTTTTGGTTCTTTGGCAATCCCGATCTGGGGGATGACGTTTAAAAAAGAGGAATTGAAGCATCCAAAAACAGAACAAGAAAAGCATTCGCTTCATTTTCTCGGATTTAAGCTCCCTGTATCCTATGTCAAAGAGCAAACGAGAGAAAGTGAAGAGGCTTTGCGAAAATATACGAAAGAAGAAGCAGTTCAAGAAGGCATTAAATTGGGTAAACAGGATGTAGAGGATAAAATAGGCGAAAACGGCGAGGTGAAAAGTGAAAAAGTTTTGCACCAGACTGTTGAGAATGGTAAAGTAAAGTTGATTATTCTCTACCAAGTTATAGAAGATATCGTTCAAACCACACCTATTGTCAGGGAGACTGAAGAATGACAGAACATTTACTTGCGATGAATCAAAAACTGAAAAACCCGGACGAGGCGCTTTCACTCTTCGGGAACCAAGATTCTTTTTTGAAATTGATGGAGAAAGATCTGAATGTAAATATCATTACGCGCGGCGAGACGATTTATGTTTCAGGCGATGATGAATCGTTTCAGATTGCAGACAGGCTGCTGGGATCGCTCCTCGCTTTAATTCGCAAGGGGATAGAGATCTCTGAACGTGATGTGATTTACGCCATCAAAATGGCAAAGAAGAATGAACTTGAATACTTTGAAAGCATGTATGAAGAAGAAATTACAAAAAACGCAAAAGGCAAATCAATCCGTGTAAAAACAATGGGACAGCGGGAATACGTGGCCGCTATGAAGCGGAATGACCTTGTATTCGGCATTGGTCCGGCGGGAACCGGGAAAACGTACCTGGCTGTCGTAAAAGCAGTCCATGCTTTAAAAAACGGACATATCAAAAAAATCATTTTAACAAGACCTGCCGTGGAAGCCGGTGAAAGCCTCGGTTTTCTCCCAGGTGACCTAAAAGAAAAAGTAGATCCTTATTTGCGCCCGCTGTATGACGCTCTTCATGATGTGCTTGGGGCAGATCATACAGAACGTCTGATGGAAAGAGGCATCATTGAAATTGCTCCGCTCGCATATATGAGGGGACGGACGCTCGATGATGCTTATGTTATACTTGATGAAGCACAGAATACCACGCCTGCTCAAATGAAAATGTTTTTGACGAGACTGGGTTTTGGCTCTAAAATGATCATTACAGGTGACGTTAGCCAAATTGATCTGCCGAAAGGCGTCAAATCGGGACTTGCAGTAGCGAAGGAGATGCTAAAAGGAATAGACGGCATTTCTATGATTGAGCTGGACCAGACAGACGTGGTCAGACATCCGCTTGTTGCGAAAATTATTGAAGCATACGATAAGCAAAATTAATGCTGAATGACCCGATCGCGCGTTATCGGGTCATTTTTATGATTGCTTGTGGGCTTGATGTTTCAAGAGGAGGTTCTTGTGTTGAAAAAGAAGGCTAAGACCAAAAGCAGCTCAAAAAAATGGAGCAATTTTAAAAATGCCCGCTCCATGCATGTACTGCTGTATCTTCTGCTGGCTGCCATTATGTTTGCTTTGCTCTTTGTACATGTTAAGCCGGAAACACTTGATTTAGACCTGTTTTCAGTCAGCGACAAGACCATTTACGCTCCGGCAACCGTAGAAGATCAAAAAGCCACAGAGGAAAAAAAGCAAGCCGCTGAGGACGCGGTTGAAGATCAATATACATTAAAAAAAGAATATACAGACAATCGGATTGACCTTGTGTCATCAATATTCGACAGTATTAGTGAAGTGAAAAAATCATCGGAAGAAGGCAGTAAATCACCATCGGAAAAATCAATGGTCAAATCTGTAAAGGACAAATTGACATCAGATGTGAATGATTCTATATCGGAGGATTCCATCAAGACATTGCTGAAAGCAGACAGTGAAGACTTTTCTTTTGTCAGAGATACGGTCATTACCGCAGTAAATACGGTCATGAGCAGTGAAATCCCTTCGGATAAACTATCTGATGCAAAGGATAAGGTAGAAAAAGAGCTAAAGAGCAATTCTATTCCGTCTAAATACTTGGGAGCTGCGACAGAAATCGGGCGTTTTGCTATTATTCCGAATTACGTCTTCGATCCGAAAGCAACAGAGGCAAAACGGCAGGAAGCCTCAGATAATGTCCAGCAGGTTCAAATCAAACAGGGGCAAGTGCTCGTGGAAGAAAATGACCTCATTGATCGGGAAGTGTACAGGAAACTTGAGCTGACCGGGTTATTAAATAACTCAAATCTCTTTAAACCGATCAGCGGGCTATTGATTATGATCGGACTTTTCATTGCAACACTTGTATATTATTTTGAAAAACAGAAACAAAATCTGAAGTTTAAAAACCAATCCATTCTGTTATTCTCGATTATCACAACACTTTTGCTTGTGATCATGGAGGTTGTCAGTTTGTTTCAGAAGATGGAGTATAATAATATCGGCTATCTGGTCCCCATTGCGGCCGGCGCCATCTTAATCAAACTGCTGATGAATGAACGCATTGCCATTTTGGGAAGTATCATTCTTGCGATTTGTGGAAGTATGATGTTTAATCAGGGTGTGACAGGAACATTCAATTATGTCATAGGGATTTATTATTTGATCAGCGGCATTTCAGGTGTATTATTTTTAGGAAAGCACAATGCCAGATCAAAGATTTTGCAGACCGGGCTTTTCGTAGCGTTTATCAATATGGTTGTCGTTCTTTCTTTATTATTGATCCAAAACACTGCACTGTCGGGTCTTGAAATCGGAACATTAATGCTGATGGGGGTTGTGTCAGGATTTGCTTCGTCTGTACTGATCATCGGCTTGATGCCGTTTTTTGAGACGGGCTTTGGCATTTTATCCACCATGAGGCTGCTTGAGCTGTCTAATCCTAACCATCCGCTTTTGCGCAAAATACTGACAGAAACACCAGGTACATATCATCACAGTGTAATGGTTGCCAATTTATCAGAGGCAGCCTGTGAAGCGGTTGGGGCTAATGGTTTGCTTGCAAGAGTCGGCGCATATTATCACGATCTCGGAAAAACAAAGCGCCCGCAATATTTTATTGAAAACCAAATGAATATTGACAATCCGCATGACAAGCTGTCACCTCAGTTGAGTAAAAATATTATTATCTCGCATACGACAGACGGTGCGAATATGCTGAGAAGCTATAAATTTCCGAAAGAGCTTGTCGATATTGCTGAGCAGCATCATGGAACCTCGCTTTTAAAGTTTTTTTACTATAAAGCGAAGGAAAAAGGCGACCAGATTACAGAGGAAGAGTTCCGTTATCCGGGGCCGAAGCCGCAGTCAAAGGAAGCCGCAATTATATCAGTGGCCGACAGTGTTGAAGCGGCCGTCAGATCCATGCACAATCCAAATCCTGAACGAATTGAAAAGCTTGTCCGGGGTATTATATCCGATAAGCTTCAGGACGGACAGTTCAGTGAATGCGATTTGACATTTAAAGAGCTGGATACAATCGCAAAAACGCTCTGTGCAACATTAAAAGGAATTTTCCACTCCCGGATTGAATATCCGGAGGCTACTAAGAAGGTGAAATAGATGAGTTTACTGATTGATATCGTTGATGAAACAGGAAGCGTCTCAGAAGAGATGCTCAAAGAAGTAGAAAATCTGCTTCAATTTGCTGCTGAGCGTGAAGGCGTTCAAGACCAGGCTGAAGTTTCTGTCACGATTGTTTCCAATGACGACATACATCAGATTAACAAAGAATACCGGGGAAAGGATGCTCCGACAGATGTCATCTCATTTGCTCTTGAAGAAGAGGGAGAAGGCGAGATCGAAATCGTGGGCGCCGAAATGCCTCCGGTTTTAGGTGATATTATCATCAGTGCCGATCGCACAAGAGAGCAGGCAGAGGAGTATAATCATTCTTTTAAAAGAGAGCTCGGATTTCTAGCTGTACACGGATTTCTGCACCTTTTAGGATATGACCATATGACGAAAGAGGAAGAAGAGGAGATGTTTACTAAGCAAAAGGAATTGCTGGACGCTTATGGACTCAAAAGATCATAGAAATGAGCTGAAGCGATTCTTCAAAAGCTTCGTGCATGCAGGCCGGGGCATATGGGAAACAGCGCGGACGGAGCGGAATTTCCAGTTTCATGCCGCAGCCGCCTGCGCTGTTCTCATTTGCGGCTTCCTTGTAGAGCTCAGCATGATTGAGTGGATGATTATATTCCTTTTGATTGGCGGTATGTTTTCGCTTGAGCTTTTAAATACAGCCATTGAACATACGGTTGATTTAATAACTGACAAACATCACCCTCTTGCTAAAGCGGCTAAGGACGCTGCCGCCGGGGCTGTTTGCGTTTTTGCCGTGATTTCGTGTATCATTGGTTTACTTATTTTTTTGCCAAAGCTGTAATGGCTGAAAATTCTTACATTTATTTTACATTTTTAGAAATGGGCGTGAAAAAAAGCGCGCGATTATGTAAAATATAAAGTGATAGCGGTACCATTATAGGTAAGAGAGGAATGTACACATGAACAGACAAGAATTAATAACAGAAGCTTTAAAAGCGCGTGATATGGCATATGCGCCGTATTCCAAATTCCAAGTAGGAGCCGCTCTTCTTACCAAGGATGGAAAAGTGTACAGAGGCTGCAATATTGAGAACGCGGCATACAGCATGTGCAATTGCGCCGAGCGTACCGCTTTATTTAAAGCTGTTTCTGAAGGGGATACAGAGTTTCAGATGCTGGCCGTTGCGGCTGACACCCCTGGACCAGTATCTCCGTGCGGAGCCTGCCGCCAGGTGATTTCTGAGCTGTGCACAAAAGACGTTATTGTCGTACTGACTAATTTACAAGGACAAATAAAAGAAATGACTGTGGAAGAATTATTGCCAGGCGCATTTTCATCGGAGGATTTACATGACGAACGAAAGCTTTAAATCAGGATTTGTATCCATTATTGGAAGACCAAACGTAGGAAAATCTACATTTTTGAACAGAGTCATTGGACAAAAAATCGCGATCATGAGCGATAAGCCCCAAACGACGAGAAACAAGGTGCAAGGAGTACTGACGACAGGCACATCACAAACCATTTTTATTGACACACCAGGGATTCATAAACCTAAGCATAAGCTTGGGGACTTTATGATGAAAGTGGCGCAAAATACATTAAAAGAAGTCGATTTGATCTTGTTTATGATCAATGCTGAGGAAGGCTACGGGAAGGGCGACGAATTCATCATTGAGAAATTGCAGACGATGTCTACGCCTGTATTCTTAATCGTAAACAAAATCGATAAAATTCATCCCGACCAATTGCTTCTGCTAATTGACGAATACCGCAAACGTTATCCTTTTAAGGAAATTGTTCCGATTTCTGCTTTAGAAGGAAATAACATCGAAACCTTGCTCGCTCAGATTGAAGCGTATTTGCCGGAAGGGCCGCAATTCTATCCGAGTGACCAGGTAACTGACCACCCTGAGCGATTTATCATTTCTGAATTAATCAGGGAAAAGGTGCTGCATTTGACGAGAGAAGAAATCCCGCACAGCATTGCGGTGGCCATCGAATCCATCAAAGGGCAGGACAACGGTTCTGTGCACGTAGCGGCAACGATTGTGGTCGAGCGGGATTCTCAGAAAGGCATCGTGATCGGTAAAAAAGGAAGCCTTCTAAAAGAGGTTGGAAAAAGAGCGAGAGCGGATATTGAAGCACTATTGGGCTCCCGTGTCTACCTTGAATTGTGGGTGAAAGTGCAGAAGGACTGGCGTAATAAAATGTCCCAGCTTCGCGATTTTGGCTTTAAAGAGGACGAATATTAATCTCTTCCCGTGTGTGTCATTATCTCACAGGAACAGGGATACATTAGCAAATTTTGTTTAACATGAAATGGAGGACATCTGGTCAAGATAAAGGTAAGAATTTGGAGTTTAGGTAAGCTAGTTTAACTACAGAAAGGTGGGTTTCTTGTGTTGAATTTTACCTGGAACGTATTTTCTCAAACAGGAAATGTTGATACGTATCTTCTTTTTAAAGAACTGGAAAAAGAGAACATGGAAAGACCCGAAGAACTAGAAGATGAGCTAGCCCGATTTGATTATCCAATTTTATAAACCTCTTGGCCGCTCCTGCTTGAGGAAGGTGCGGAAATGCTGACAAAATGTGAAGGAATCGTTCTTCGCACAAATGATTACGGAGAGACGAATAAAATCGTAACATTACTGACAAGAGAACACGGAAAAATAGGTGTTATGGCACGAGGCGCCAAAAAACCGAACAGCCGTTTATCAGCAGTCAGCCAGCCCTTTTTGTATGGTGCTTTCTTAGTGCAAAAAACATCGGGCCTCGGAACGCTTCAGCAGGGGGAAATGATCCTCAGCATGAGAGGCATCAGGGAAGATTTGTTTTTAACAGCATATGCTGCCTATATTGCTGAGTTAGTCGACAGAGGCACAGAAGAAAAAAAGCCAAACCCTTATTTATTTGAATTCATATTAGAATCATTAAAACAGCTGAATGAAGGAACAGATCCGGATGTTATCACCTTCATTGTTCAAATGAAGATGCTCGGTGTCATGGGCCTGTATCCTGAGCTAAATCATTGTGTACATTGTAAAAGCCAAGACGGAACCTTTCATTTCTCTGTTCGTGATAATGGTTTTATATGCCACCGCTGTTTTGAAAAAGATCCTTACAGGATACCGATTAAACCGCAAACGGCAAGGCTGTTAAGACTCTTTTACTATTTTGATCTGTCGAGGCTCGGCAATGTGTCCTTAAAAGAGGAAACAAAAGCTGAATTAAAGCAAGTGATTGATTTATATTACGAAGAATATTCGGGATTGTATTTAAAATCAAAGCGCTTTTTAGATCAAATGGAAAGCATGAAACATCTTATGGGTGAAAACAAAAGTTGACTTTTGGTCCATCTTTTTATATGATCATTTATTATAAAATATGTTGCAGTGAGAGAAAGAAGTACTTGCGTTTACCTCATGAAAGCGACCTTAGGGCGGTGTAAGCTAAGGATGAGCACGCAACGAAAGGCATTCTTGAGCAATTTTAAAAAAAGAGGCTGGGATTTTGTTCTCAGCAACTAGGGTGGAACCGCGGGAGAACTCTCGTCCCTATGTTTGCGGCTGGCAAGCATAGAGACGGGAGTTTTTTGGTTGCTGCCGCAGTCAACCAACTTATGAAAGAAAAGTGGAGGTGCTTGAAATGAATATTCAAGACATGATTCTAACCTTGCAAAAGCATTGGTCCAGTCAGGGCTGTGTGCTTATGCAGGCTTACGATGTAGAAAAAGGAGCCGGCACGATGAGCCCGTATACATTTTTGCGCAGTATCGGTCCTGAGCCGTGGAAAGTGGCTTATGTAGAGCCTTCCAGACGTCCGGCAGACGGCCGCTACGGGGAGAACCCGAACAGACTGTATCAGCATCATCAGTTCCAGGTCATTATTAAACCGTCACCTGATAACATTCAAGAGCTGTATTTGGATTCCTTGCGTGCTCTTGGAATTGATCCGCTTGAGCACGATATTCGCTTTGTTGAAGACAACTGGGAGAATCCGTCTTTAGGCTGTGCGGGTCTAGGCTGGGAAGTTTGGCTTGACGGAATGGAAATCACACAATTTACGTATTTCCAGCAGGTCGGGGGATTAGAGTGTAAACCCGTTTCTGTAGAGATTACGTATGGAATTGAGCGTCTCGCGTCTTATATCCAGGATAAAGAAAACGTGTTTGACTTGGAATGGACCTCAGGGTTTACAGTAAAAGATTTATTCATGATGGCTGAATATGAGCATTCTGTTTATACGTTTGAAACATCAGACGTCGATATGCTGTTCCAATTGTTCAGCACATATGAAAAAGAAGCGATCAAGCAAATGGACAACGGACTTGTTCATCCAGCATATGACTATGTGCTGAAATGCTCGCACACTTTCAACCTGCTTGATGCCAAAGGTGCGATCTCTGTTACCGAGCGGACGGGCTATATCGCAAGAGTGCGGAATTTAGCTAGAAAAGTAGCAAAAACCTACTATGAGGAACGAGAAAAACTAGGGTTCCCAATGCTTAAAGGGGAGGGTTCTTCTCATGAGTAAACAGGATTTACTTTTAGAGATCGGATTAGAGGAAATGCCGGCGCGCTTTTTGAATGAAAGCATGGTTCAGCTTGGCGACAAGCTGACAGGCTGGCTTAAAGAAAAAAATATTACTCACGGTGAAGTGAAACTCTTCAATACACCGAGACGTCTTGCTGTGTTCGTTAAGGATGTCGCAGAAAAGCAGGATGATATAAAAGAAGAAGCAAAAGGGCCTGCGAAAAAAATTGCCCTTGATGCGGACGGGAACTGGACAAAAGCGGCAATCGGCTTTTCAAAAGGCCAAGGCGCGAATGTGGAAGACCTGTACATCAAAGAAGTAAAAGGCATAGAGTATGTATTCGTGCAAAAATTCCAAGCCGGCCAAGAAACGAAGTCGCTTCTGCCGGAACTGAGCGGTTTAATTACAAGCTTGCATTTCCCGAAAAACATGCGCTGGGGAAATGAAGATTTGCGTTATATCCGACCGATCAAATGGATTGTCGCATTATTTGGACAGGATGTCATTCCATTTTCGATCACAAACGTTGAGTCTGGACGGACAACACAGGGACATCGTTTCCTCGGACATGAAGTGTCAATTGAATCACCTTCAGCTTATGAAGAGCAGCTCAAAGGACAGCATGTTATTGCTGATCCTAGCGTCCGAAAGCAAATGATTCAATCTCAGCTGGAAGCAATGGCTGCTGAAAACAATTGGAGCATTCCAGTTGACGAAGACCTTCTTGATGAAGTGAATCATTTGGTAGAATACCCGACAGCTCTTTACGGTTCATTTGAATCCGAGTTTCTGTCAATTCCTGAAGAAGTGCTTGTCACGACAATGAAAGAGCATCAGCGCTACTTCCCTGTCAAAGACAAAAATGGTGACCTGCTGCCTCACTTTATCACAGTCCGAAACGGCAACAGCCACGCGATTGAAAATGTGGCCCGAGGCAATGAAAAAGTGCTGCGCGCACGTTTATCTGATGCTTCATTCTTCTACAAAGAAGATCAGAAACTAAACATTGATGCAAATGTGAAGAAGCTTGAAAATATCGTTTTCCATGAAGAGCTTGGTTCTCTTGCTGATAAGGTTAGAAGAGTCACATCAATCGCAGAGAAACTTGCCGTTCGTCTTCAGGCTGATGAAGATACATTAAAACATGTGAAGCGGGCTGCTGAAATTTCTAAATTCGACCTTGTGACGCATATGATATATGAATTCCCTGAACTTCAAGGAATTATGGGCGAAAAGTATGCGAGAATGCTTGGCGAAGATGAAGCTGTGGCGGCGGCAGTTAATGAACATTATATGCCTAGATCAGCGGGCGGAGAAACGCCTTCTACTTTCACCGGAGCTGTTGTAGCAATGGCGGATAAGCTTGACACAATCGCTTCATTCTTCTCTATCGGCGTAATTCCGACCGGTTCCCAGGACCCTTACGGACTGCGCCGCCAAGCAAGCGGTATTGTTGCGATTCTTCTTGACCGCAACTGGGGAATTTCATTTGAAGAGCTGCTTACTTTCGTTCAAACCGATAAAGAAAATGAACTGCTGGATTTCTTCACTCAGCGCTTGAAATATGTCTTGAATGCTGAACAAATCAGACATGACGTCATTGACGCCGTGCTGGAAAGCTCTGAGCTTGAGCCGTACTCTGCGCTGCATAAAGCACAAGTACTGGAGCAAAAGCTTGGTGCACCTGGCTTTAAGGAAACAGCCGAAGCGTTAGGCCGAGTGATCTCTATCAGCAAAAAAGGAGTCCGCGGAGACATTCAGCCTGATCTGTTTGAAAATGAATACGAAGCAAAACTGTTTGATGCCTACCAAACAGCGAAGCAAAATCTGCAGGAAAACTTCAGCAAAAAAGATTATGAGGCGGCGCTTGCTTCACTTGCAGCCTTAAAAGAACCGATCGATGCTTACTTCGATCATACAATGGTTATAGCGGATAATGAGTCATTAAAGGCAAATCGTTTAGCGCAAATGGTAAGCTTGGCGGATGAGATCAAGTCCTTTGCGAATATGAATGCCCTTATTGTAAAATAAAGAGAGAAAAGGCGGTTGCTGTGTGATCGGTAATCGTCTTTTCCCCATTTATAAGTTTTTTGTTTGATTACAAGATATTTACGTTATAATATGGATTATTATTTCTTTACATAGCTATGAAGTGAAAAGGTGGTGAGTACGATCGAACTAAATAAACGGCAAGAACATATTTTGCAGATTGTAAAAGAAAACGGGCCGATTACAGGGGAGCATATTGCAGAAAAGCTGAACCTAACCAGGGCGACATTGCGCCCGGATTTAGCCATACTCACCATGTCAGGATTCCTCGAGGCGCGCCCGAGAGTCGGTTATTTCTATACGGGAAAAACCGGCACGCAGCTTTTGGCGGATAAACTCAAAAAGCTTCAGGTGAAAGACTTTCAATCTATCCCCGTAGTGATTCACGAAAACGTTTCTGTGTACGATGCGATTTGCACCATGTTTTTAGAAGATGTAGGTACTCTGTTTGTGGTGGACCGCGATGCTGTTTTAGTCGGGGTGCTTTCACGAAAAGACTTGCTCAGAGCGAGCATTGGCCAGCAGGAGCTTACATCGGTCCCTGTTCACATCATCATGACAAGGATGCCGAACATTACGGTGTGCAGACGCGAGGATTATGTGATGGACATTGCAAAGCACTTAATAGAAAAACAAATTGATGCACTTCCTGTCATCAAAGACACCGATAAAGGCTTTGAAGTGATCGGCAGAGTGACAAAAACAAATATGACCAAAATACTTGTCAGTTTATCTGAAAATGAAATCCTATAAGATTGCAAACTAACGGGGGGATAATATGAATAACCGCATCATCTATGTTGTATCGGATTCCGTCGGTGAAACGGCTGAATTGGTAGTAAAAGCAGCACTCAGCCAATTTAACGGATCAGCGGATGATACTCATGTAAGAAGAATTCCTTATGTTGAAGATATAGGCACTATCAATGAAGTGATTTCACTTGCAAAGGCAGACGGCGGCATTATCTGTTTTACACTCGTGGTGCCGGAAATCAGAGAATATTTGATAGCCGAAGCGGAAAAAGCAAATGTTTTATATTATGATATTATCGGCCCGTTGATTGATAAAATGGAAACAGCCTACGGTTTAACAGCGAAATACGAACCGGGGCGGGTGCGCCAGCTTGATGAAGATTATTTCAAAAAAGTGGAGGCCATCGAGTTTGCAGTTAAATACGATGATGGACGTGATCCAAGAGGAATTTTAAAAGCTGATATCGTTTTGATCGGCGTGTCAAGAACGTCTAAAACACCGCTGTCTCAATATCTCGCACACAAACGCCTGAAGGTTGCCAATGTTCCGATTGTACCGGAGGTTGATCCGCCGGAAGAACTCTTTAACGTTGATCCGAAAAAATGCATCGGTTTAAAGATTAGCCCTGATAAACTGAATCATATCAGAAAAGAACGTTTAAAATCACTCGGGCTTAATGATAAAGCGATTTATGCAAATATCAACAGAATCAAAGAGGAACTCGAGTATTTCGAAAAGATTGTGGATCGGATCGGCTGCCAAGTTGTTGATGTTTCAAATAAAGCGGTTGAGGAAACAGCAAATATTATCCATCATCTCAAAACAAAAAACATATAACTCAGGACGCTCTATCCTGGGTTTTTGGCTGTGCCAAAAGGGAATAATGAAAAACAATAGCATCTTTGTGAAGTTTGTATTATAATAAAAAATTGTGATAAAATGATTAATTTTAGGTTTAAGGATCGTGTGATACGAATAAACTATTATGGGTAAGATGTCAAGAATTTCTCCCGGAAATTTTTCGACAAATTCATATACATCCACAATAATAAAGGATGTGCGATTTTGCTTGCTTTTATGCAGGAGTTTAATGGAGGGATGGAGAATTACTCTTCTTAATGAACAAGAAAAGACGATTTTTGTCGATGCTGATGCTTGTCCGGTAAAAGATGAAATTTTACAAACAGCATCCGAGTATGAAGTTCAAGTTCTTTTTGTCGCTTCATTTGAACATTATCAGCTTTCCAGAAGCAATGAAGAAAAATGGAAGTATGTTGATCCTCATAAAGAAGCTGCTGATTTATATATCGCAAATCACGTGAAACCGGGAGATATTGTTGTGACGCAGGACATCGGATTAGCATCTCTGCTGTTGAACAGAAATGTCTCCGTTATGTCGGAAAGAGGTCGTCTTTACAAAGAAGACACGATTGATTTTGCTCTAGAGGGCCGTCATTTTTCCGGCAAACAAAGAAGAAAAGGCGTATATGCCAAAGGGCCTAAAAAATTGAATAAAGAAGATCGAGAACGATTTATTACACTGCTGCAAAAAATCCTGTCGAACGATGAAGGGATTTTGCACTAAAGCATCGAATAATGTACGACGGAGTGTTATAAGATGGGAAATCGGATACCAGATGAAATTGTGGATCAGGTGCAAAAGTCGGCAGATATCGTTGAAGTCATAGGTGATTATGTTCAATTAAAGAAGCAAGGCCGAAACTACTTTGGACTCTGTCCTTTTCATGGAGAAAGCACACCTTCGTTTTCCGTATCGCCCGACAAACAGATTTTTCATTGCTTTGGCTGCGGAGCGGGCGGCAATGTTTTCTCTTTTTTAAGGCAGATGGAAGGCTACTCATTTGCCGAGTCGGTTTCTCACCTTGCTGACAAATACCAAATTGATTTTCCAGATGATATAACAGTCCATTCCGGAGCCCGGCCAGAGTCTTCTGGAGAACAAAAAATGGCTGAGGCACATGAGCTCCTGAAGAAATTTTACCATCATTTGTTAATAAATACAAAAGAAGGTCAAGAGGCACTGGATTATCTGCTTTCTAGGGGCTTTACGAAAGAGCTGATTGATGAATTTCAGATTGGCTATGCTCTTGATTCTTGGGACTTTATCACGAAATTCCTTGTAAAGAGGGGATTTAGTGAGGCACAAATGGAAAAAGCGGGTCTCCTGATCAGACGCGAAGACGGAAGCGGATATTTCGACCGCTTCAGAAACCGTGTCATGTTTCCGATCCATGATCATCACGGGGCTGTTGTTGCTTTCTCGGGCAGGGCTCTTGGCAGTCAGCAGCCTAAGTATATGAACAGTCCTGAAACCCCGCTCTTTCATAAAAGTAAACTGCTTTACAATTTTTATAAGGCCCGCCTTCATATCAGAAAGCAGGAAAGAGCAGTCTTATTTGAAGGGTTTGCTGATGTCATATCGGCTGTAAGCTCGGGTGTAAAAGAAAGCATAGCCACGATGGGAACGTCTCTTACAGATGATCATGTCAAGATCCTGAGAAGAAACGTCGAAGAAATCATTCTTTGCTATGACTCTGATAAAGCCGGTTATGAAGCCACCTTAAAAGCTTCGGAGCTTCTGCAAAAAAAAGGCTGCAAAGTCAGAGTTGCAATGATTCCTGACGGATTGGACCCTGATGATTACATCAAAAAATTCGGCGGGGAAAAATTTAAAAACGACATTATTGACGCCAGTGTCACCGTAATGGCGTTCAAAATGCAATATTTCCGAAAAGGAAAGAACCTGTCCGATGAAGGCGACCGCCTGGCTTACATTAAAGACGTACTGAAAGAAATCAGCACGCTTTCAGGGTCTCTAGAGCAGGAAGTCTATGTAAAGCAGCTTGCTTCAGAGTTTTCGCTTTCACAGGAGTCTTTAACTGAGCAGCTGTCTGTTTTCAGCAAGCAAAACAAACCTGCTGACAATAGCGGTGAAACAAAAACGCGGCGAGCGCATCTGACGACAAAAGCAAGGCAAAAACGTTTGCGTCCGGCGTATGAAAATGCAGAAAGGCTGTTACTCGCTCACATGCTTCGAGATCGGAGCGTCATCAAAAAAGTGATTGACCGGGTAGGGTTTCAATTTAATATTGATGAGCACCGGGCATTAGCCGCCTATCTTTATGCTTTTTATGAAGAGGGAGCCGAGCTGACGCCTCAGCATCTGATGGCCAGGGTGACGGATGATCATATAAGCCAGCTCTTGTCTGATATATTAATGCTTCAGGTTAATCAAGAGCTTAGCGAAGCCGAGTTATCAGATTATGTAAAAAAAGTGTTGAATCAAAGAAATTGGTCAATGATAAAAGAAAAAGAGGCGGAAAGAGCCGAAGCCGAAAGGCAAAAAGATTTTATAAGAGCTGCTTCTCTGGCTCAAGAAATCGTTACATTGAACCGATCTTTAAAATAACTGGAGAACTGATGAGGAGCATGTATTGGCAATGATTCCTTGCGGAGGAGCAAATAGATCGCTTAACCTCATCATGAATTGTCATTTCATTATTCGCACATTGTTAAAGGCAGTTCACATAGAAAACGCCTGAATGGACCGAATAAGAATCATACCGCTTATAGAATTCGTTGCAAGCTTTGGAAGGAGGGATCCATAATGGCTGATAAACAAACCCACGAGACAGAATTAACATTCGACCAAGTAAAAGAGCAATTAACAGAGTCTGGTAAAAAACGTGGCGTTTTGACATATGAAGAAATTGCTGAGCGTATGTCCAGCTTTGAAATTGAATCAGACCAAATGGATGAGTATTATGAATTTTTAGGTGAACAAGGTGTTGAATTAATTAGTGAGAATGAAGAAACAGAAGATCCTAATATTCAGCAGCTTGCCAAAGCCGAAGAAGAATTTGACCTTAATGACCTAAGTGTACCGCCTGGCGTTAAAATCAATGACCCAGTTCGTATGTATTTAAAGGAAATCGGTCGGGTTAACCTTCTTTCTGCAAAAGAAGAAATCGCCTACGCTCAAAAGATTGAAGAAGGTGACGAAGAATCTAAACGCAGATTGGCTGAAGCGAACCTGCGGCTTGTTGTCAGTATCGCAAAACGGTATGTCGGACGCGGTATGCTGTTCCTTGATCTGATCCAGGAAGGAAACATGGGTCTGATGAAAGCCGTTGAAAAATTTGATTATCGCAAAGGTTATAAATTCAGTACGTATGCTACGTGGTGGATCAGACAGGCGATTACACGCGCCATTGCCGATCAGGCGAGAACGATCCGGATTCCCGTTCATATGGTTGAAACCATTAATAAATTAATTCGTGTGCAGCGTCAATTACTGCAAGACTTAGGCAGAGAACCAACACCTGAAGAAATTGCGGAAGATATGGATTTAACGCCTGAAAAAGTACGCGAAATCTTAAAGATTGCTCAAGAGCCGGTATCTCTGGAAACACCGATCGGTGAAGAGGATGACTCGCACCTTGGTGATTTCATTGAAGACCAAGAAGCAACTTCACCTTCTGACCACGCCGCATACGAGCTATTGAAAGAGCAGCTGGAAGATGTGCTTGATACGTTAACTGATCGTGAAGAAAATGTATTGCGTCTTCGATTCGGTCTTGATGACGGGCGTACAAGAACATTAGAAGAGGTCGGCAAAGTATTTGGAGTAACGAGAGAGCGTATTCGACAAATCGAAGCCAAAGCGTTGCGGAAACTAAGACATCCTAGCAGAAGTAAACGTTTGAAAGATTTCCTCGAATAAGATGGAACGGGTCTTGAAGATCCGTTCTTCTTTTTTTAAAAAGATATATGGATAATATGCCTTTATTTTACTGAAAAATGATGTCATTTGCAAATGAACATTGTGGTGAAAAATTTCAAAATCTAATTCCATATTTTCTATTGTAAGCGTATACAATACATTATACAATAGAATAAAAAGGATATTAGAGATTTAGGCATGTTTCTATTCAATTTTGTATAAAGTGTGAATAAAAAACTTTTGTATAGCAATCCATTTACTTTTTGTAAAAATAAGTTAGAATTAGAAGTGTTTACATAGGGGGAAGGATCAAAAAGGGGGAAGGGAAATGAAATGGAACCCGCTTATTCCATTTTTGCTGATCGCTGTTTTAGGAATTGGTCTAACTTTCTTTTTATCAGTAAAAGGACTTGATGACTCTCGGGAGATTGCGAGCGGAGGAGAAAGCAAATCTGCTGAAAAGAAAGATGCGAACGCTTCACCAGAAGAAATTTACAAGGCAAACTGCATCGCATGCCACGGAGAAAATTATGAAGGTGTTTCGGGTCCGAGCTTAAAAGGTGTAGGGGATAAGAAAGATGTCGCTGAAATTAAAACAAAGATCGAAAAAGGCGGTAATGGAATGCCTTCCGGTCTTGTTCCGGCCGATAAGCTGGATGATATGGCAGAGTGGGTGTCAAAAATTAAATAAAAGAACTATTTTTCTCTTTATACATTCACAGGCCGCCGAGATGTTCTCGACAGCCTTTTATTTTTGACTGCCGCGTGCAGACCCGCATCAAAAGAAATAATTTCAAAATCATTTGCTTCAGCTTGGATTCCGGGCTGATTTTTTATATGATAGTAAAGGAAAAAATGATTGAGAAAAGTTGTGATGACAAGTGAACGAATTAAAATTATCTAAACGATTGCAAACAGTAGCGGAGTACATACCGAATGGAGCGGTGATGGCCGATATCGGCTCTGACCACGCCTACCTTCCTTGTTATGCGGTGCTGAATCATAAAGCCAGCGGGGCGATTGTCGGAGAAATAACAGACGGCCCATTTTTGTCTGCAAAGCGGCAGGTTGAAAAATCAGGCTTAAACTCGCACATTTCTGTAAGGCAGGGAGACGGACTGGAAGTGATTAAAAAAGGTGAAGCTGATGCCATTACGATTGCCGGAATGGGCGGGGCTTTGATCGCTCACATTTTAGAAGCGGGCAAAGACAAATTAACGGGGAAGGAACGGCTCATTTTACAGCCGAATATTCATGCTGTTCATATCAGGGAGTGGCTTTATAAAGAAGGATATGCGCTGATAGATGAGGTAATCCTTGAAGAGGACGGAAAGTGCTATGAGGTGCTGGTAGCAGAAGAGGGAGACAGGGATGCGGCTTATGACGGTATTTCTTTATCAGCCGGGATGCTCGTCGGCCCTTTCTTGGCAAAAGAAAAAAATGCTGTCTTTTTGAAAAAGTGGACACAAGAGCTTCAGCACACTCAAAGCATCTATGAACAGATCAGCCAAGCGGCGGATACAGAGCAAAACAAACAAAAATTAAAGGAGCTCGCCGATCGAATGGAGCTGTTAAAGGAGGTAATCGATCATGGCTAAAAGTGTAAATGGGCAGCAGATCATCCAGCTGTTTGAACAATTTTCCCCGAAAGCCTATGCGGTTGAAGGAGATAAAATCGGCCTGCAAATCGGCACTTTAAACAAACCAATTAAAAATGTGATGGTTACACTTGATGTGTTAGAGAGCGTTATCGATGAAGCGATTGAAAAAGAGGTTGACTTGATTATTGCACACCATCCTCCTATTTTCCGGCCGCTAAAGCATATTTCAACAGATCAGCCTGCTGGAAGGTTAATTGAAAAGTGTTTGAAGCATGATATTGCTGTTTATGCAGCTCATACAAATTTAGACGTTGCGGACGGCGGCGTGAATGATTTGCTTGCTGAAGCATTAGAGCTGAGTGAGACGGAAGTGCTGGCACCTACTTATACGGATCCTCTGAAAAAGCTGGCAGTTTACGTGCCGAAGGAATATGAAGAGCAGGTCAGAGCCGCGCTCGGAAATGCGGGGGCCGGCCATATCGGTGAATACAGCCATTGCGCGTTTTCATCTGAAGGAATCGGCAGCTTTAAGCCATTAGACGGAGCTAAGCCTTTTATCGGTGAAGTGGGAGAGCTTGAGCTTGTTCATGAAGTAAGGCTTGAGACTGTATTTCCTAAAAGCGTCGAAAAGGCTGTTATCAATGCAATGATAAAAAGCCATCCATATGAAGAAGTTGCTTACGATATCTATCCTGTTGAACAGACTCCCGCCGAAAAAGGACTCGGCCGTGTCGGAACCCTTAAAAATGAGATGACGCTCAAGGAATTCGCTTTATTTGTGAAAGACAAGCTTGACGTCAATGGTGTCAGAATGGTGGGGGATGCTGACAGCATGGTGAAAAAGGTAGCTGTTCTTGGGGGAGATGGAAACAAGTATATTCATCATGCAAAACGAAAGGGAGCCGATGTTTACGTCACAGGAGATTTATACTTCCATGTGGCCCATGATGCGATGATGCTTGGCCTAAATGTGGTTGATCCGGGACACTATGCGGAAAAAATCATGAAAGAAGGCGTCACGAGAAAGCTGACATCAATGTGTAATGATAAAAAGTTTGACGTGAATATCTTTGTTTCTGAAACAGATACAAATCCATTTACATTTCTATAAAAAAACTGAGGCTTTTACAGCCTCAGTTTTTTGCTTTTACTTTTGGAAGTATTTTTTTGAGCGGTATATTATGTTCAGTTGTCCAAGTTGATGGATCTTCGTGATCAAACTGCTCTAAAAAGCGAATGACTTCTTTTGTGATCGGCGTCGGTGTTGAAGCTCCCGCTGTAACTGCAACGGTATTAACGCCTTTCAGCCATTCGAGCTTCAATTCGCTTAAGTCGCCGATCCGGTATGCTTTTGTCCCGGCTATTTCCTCTGACACTTGAGCAAGCCTATTTGAATTGTTGCTTTTCGGGTCTCCGACAACGATTGTTAAGTCCGCTTTTTTTGCCTGCTCTGATACAGCTTCCTGCCGCACTTGAGTAGCGAGGCAAATCTCTTGGTGATATTCGACATGAGGATATTTTTCTTTGACAAGCTCCATAATGTCGTGGACATCCCATTGAGACATTGTTGTTTGATTCGTCACGATTAACTTCTCTGCTTGGATATCAAGGTTCTTTACATCTTCTTCTGTTTCAACTAAGTGAACGATCTCCGGCGCTACGCCAACGGCTCCCTCAGGCTCTGGATGCCCTTTTTTGCCGATATAGATTACGTGATATCCTTTTTCTTTCATCTCTAAGATTAGATTATGAGTTTTCGTCACATCCGGACATGTAGCATCAATTGCGACTAACCCTTTTTCTTCTGCGATTCTTCTGACTTCGGGAGAAACACCGTGCGCAGTGAAAATGACAGTTCCTTTGTCAACCTGCTTTAAGATGTCCAGACGGTTAGAGCCGTCCAATGTAAAAATCCCTTCCTCTTCAAACGCATCAGTGACGTGTTTATTATGAACAATCATCCCGAGTATATAGATGGGTCTTGGCAAGCTTTTATCTAGTGACGCATTTTTGGCAATGACCATAGCATCAACAACACCATAGCAATAGCCGCGCGGTGAAATTTTAATTACGTCCATTTTCGGTTGTCCTCCAATACTGAAGTGAGTAAAGGCAATATAAAAAGCCGTAATCAAACGGCTCTATTCTTGCATTCTTCTGATCTCATTATAGCCAATCTCACTTCAGATATCAAAGAATGTTAAATATATAATCTCGGTTTTGAACTGCCTGATGTTCTTTTCGGAGCAGGAGAGGCAGCTTCCTTTTTCTTCGGGGCAGATGTTTTTGATTCTTGTTCTTTATTGTCAGTTGTTTTAGATTTTTTTGGGAGAGAAGAACTTTTTGGTTTTGATTTTTTGTTCCCATCTGAGGTTTTTGTTTCAGTCTCTTTTTCTTTTTCTGATGATTCTTCTGAAACGGATTGTTTTTCACTTTCCTCATTGGCCTCTGTCTCAGTATCATCACTTTTACTTAATTGGCTGTACAGCTTCATCATTGCTGGCAGATTGCGGACTAATGGGCCGTACTGCTGGATCATAGGGGTGACTTGCTGCGCCATGCCGAGTACTTTTTGCACATTTCCAAGCATACTGGATAATGATGCAGGATTGGCGATATTTTGAATGCCTTGCAGGCCAGCACCTCCGCTCGCTGCGGCACCTGCTCCTGGAACTCCGGCGCTGCCAGCGCCTCCTCCGCCGGGTAGGAACCTTGACAGCATTCCTTTTAAGCCTCCGCCTGCACCTGCACCATTTCTCGCTCCGGCATTTGCCTGAGGAAGAAATTGTCCGGCTTGCTGAAAACCTTGCTGCTGTGCTCCAAATGAAGGTCCTCGCATATTAGGCGGTCTTCTGCCCATCATTCGCTGATTTGGCATGGGGCGGGGCGGTCCGGGCTGTGGGTAATTTCTCATTGGCTGCTGCGGTGAAAACATACTTGTACCTCCTTTCAGCTCTCTCTGCTATTAGAATATGCATGGGCTGCGGTATTTGCTTTACATAACTGAATAAAACAAACGCCTTGCAAACGTGGTGTTTTTAAGCAAAATCGGGTATAATGTGATGATGGACACATAATGTGCCGCTTTAAGGAGCTGGGAAAAATGAAAGAAACGAAATTTGAACTTTATGAATTGAAACCATTTATTATAGATGCAGTACATCGCCTTGGTTTTTACGAACCGACTGATATCCAGAAAAGGCTGATTCCTGCAGTGTTAAAAAAAGAAAGCGTCATCGGCCAGTCTCAGACGGGTACTGGAAAGACTCACGCTTATTTACTGCCTTTATTAAACAAAATCGATCCTGCTAAGGATGTCGTTCAGGTAGTCATTACGGCTCCGACAAGAGAGCTAGCCAACCAGATTTATCAGGAAGCGCTTAAAATCACGCAGGGTGAGGAAGGCAGTCAGATTCGCTCGAAATGTTTTATCGGAGGCACTGATAAACAAAAATCAATTGATAAATTGAAAATACAGCCGCATCTTGTTGTCGGTACACCCGGACGGATTGCTGACTTAATCAAAGAACAGGCGTTAAGTGTTCATAAAGCGGAATCTCTTGTTATTGATGAAGCGGATTTAATGCTGGACATGGGATTTCTTGCAGATGTAGATTACATCGGTTCCCGCATGCCTGTGGATCTGCAAATGCTTGTGTTCTCAGCGACCATACCGGAAAAGCTGAAACCATTCTTGAAGAAATACATGGAAAATCCGAAATACGCCCATGTGGAGCCAAAACAGGTGACTGCTGCGAAAATCGAGCATATCCTCATTCCTTCGAAACATCGTGACAAGGACAAGCTCCTTTTTGACATCATGTCGCATCTGAATCCATACCTGGGGATTGTGTTTGCCAACACGAAAAATACGGCTGACCATATTGCCCAGTATCTGACTGGCAAAGGCATGAAAATCGGCTTGCTGCACGGCGGATTAACACCACGTGAGCGGAAAAAAGTCATGAAGCAGATCAATGATTTGGAATTCACATATATCATTGCAACTGACCTTGCCGCAAGAGGTATTGATATTAAAGGTATCAGCCATGTTATCAACTATGAGCTGCCGGATGATCTCGATTTCTATGTTCACCGTGTGGGCAGAACGGCTCGTGCCGGCTCATCAGGACAAGCGATGACCATTTATGAGCTTACTGATGAGGATGCATTAGTAAGACTTGAAAAAATAGGCATCGAATTTGATTACTTAGAGCTTGAAAAGGGCGAATGGAAAAAAGGCGATGACCGTCAGCGCCGCAAAAAGCGTAAAAAAACGCCGAATGAAGCGGATGAAATTGCTCATCGTCTCGTGAAAAAGCCGAAGAAGGTTAAGCCTGGGTATAAAAAGAAAATGAGCTATGAGATGGAGAAAATCAAGAAAAAACAGAGAAGAAACCAATCTAAGAAAAGAAAGTAGGGGAACCTGTTGCTGAGAATAGGCTCACACGTCTCTATGAGCGGAAAACATATGCTTCTGGCTGCAAGCCAGGAAGCAGTCTCTTATGGGGCGAATACGTTTATGATCTATACAGGCGCACCGCAAAATACGCGCCGAAAGAAAATTGAAGACTTAAATATAGAAGCAGGCCGGGCACATATGCAAGAAAATGGCATTGACGAGATTATCGTACACGCGCCTTATATTATTAATATTGGCAACACGACAAATCCGTCCACTTTTGAGCTGGGTGTTGATTTTCTTCGTTCAGAAATTGAACGGACAGCGGCCATCGGAGCGAAGCAAATTGTCCTTCATCCTGGCGCTCACGTAGGGGCAGGAGCTGAAGCCGGCATCAAAAAAATTATTGAAGGCTTAAATGAAGTGATTGATCCGAATCAAAATGTCCAGATTGCATTAGAAACAATGGCTGGAAAAGGATCAGAATGCGGCAGAAGCTTTGAGGAGCTTGCGCAGATTATCGAAGGCGTTACACACAATGAGCAGCTGTCAGTGTGCTTTGACACGTGCCATACACATGATGCCGGGTATAACATTGTCGAAGACTTTGACGGAGTGCTGAATGAGTTCGATAAAATCGTCGGCATTGACCGTATTAAAGTGCTTCATATCAATGACAGCAAAAATGTCAAAGGTGCGAGAAAAGACCGCCATGAAAATATCGGCTTTGGTGAAATAGGTTTTGACGCACTGCAATATGTTGTTCACCATGAGCAGTTAAAAGACATTCCAAAAATTCTTGAAACACCATATGTTGGTGAAGATAAAAAGAACAAGAAACCGCCATACCGTTTTGAGATTGAAATGCTGAAAGAAAAACAATTTGATGACACATTGCTCGAAAAGATTTTACAGCAATAAAAAATGGGGGATAACACCCCCATTTTTTAGCTTGTGAATTGTTTGAATAGTTCATTAACTGTTTGAGCTGTTTCTTTCGATGTAATCGTCTCTACTTGTTTCAGCAGCCGCATTCGTTCGCTCTCATTAAAGATGTTTACATTTTTCCCGTATAACAGGTTCGCTACTTCAACGGCCTGTGATCTTGTTAAGCTGATTCCGTATTGTTTTGAGTACTTCAGCAAATCATCAGCAGTAGCCTGATTAAGCCGCTGTAAAATAATTCTTTGAAATAAAATCATCGGTCAATCCACCTCCAGACTTAATGTATGGGCAAATCAGTAAAATGTGTCAGTGTTTAATGGTAAAATAGATTTATAATGTATTTAAAATAGTTATTGCAGGAAAGGAGATTTTATGACCCCAACAAAACAACATAAGAAAGAAACATTTACCCATTTTATTTTCAGGGTCTTTATGATTCTGGTAGGAGCTGCATCTGCGGCTGTAAGTATTGAATTATTTTTAATCCCCAATGATTTTATTGATGGCGGGATTATCGGTGTATCACTTATTTTAGACCACCTCTTTATGTCAAACCCCTTTCTGAATTTCGCCTTTTTCGTTGTCATATTAAATATTCCTTTTATGATCTTCGGATATAAATATATCGGTAAGACCTTTCTAGTCTCTACGTTTATAGGGATTGTCGGGCTTGCCGTTATTGAATCCTCACTTCACCATGTAGAAGCCATTACAACCCAGCCTATTTTGGCTACTGTGTTCGGAGGTCTTTTACTCGGCTTTGGCGTCGGGCTTGTTATTCGAAACGGAGGTTCAATGGATGGTACAGAAATTCTCGGTATTTTGCTGACCAAAAAACTCCCGTTTTCAGTAGGTGAGTTCGTTATGTTCATCAATGTGTTCATTTTCATTTGGGCAGTTTTTGTGTTCGGTCCTGAGCAAGCGATGTACTCATTCATGACTTATTATATTGCGATGAAAACGATTGATGCCGTGATCCAAGGGCTTGATGAAACAAAAGCTGTCATTATTGTGTCTGAGCAGTATGATGAGATTTCCGACGCGATTTTGCACCGTCTCGGTCGGGGCACAACGAAGCTGAAGGGGAAAGGCGGATATACGGACGAAGAAAAAGACGTAATTTACGCGGTTGTCACAAGGCTGGAAGTGACAAAGCTCAAATCGATCGTGTTTGAAGTTGATCAAAATGCATTCATAACAATTATGAATACTCATGAAACGAGAGGCGGAAAATTCAAAAACGCAATCCACTAGGCTTTCATTTACTTTTATTCATTTTATGGGTATAATTTTATCTGCAGTAAAGAAAATGGCTTGCTGGACAGACAGCTGCCATTTTCTTTTTCATACATGTGATACGTTCTTAAGCAAAGCGAAAAGGGGGACCCTTCATGAACGTACAAGAAGCGTTGAACCTACTAAAAGAAAACGGATATAAATATACAAACAAACGGGAGGATATGCTGCAGCTTTTTGCTGATTCAGACAGATATCTTACCGCTAAAAACGTACTGTCTGCACTGAATAATGATTATCCAGGCTTAAGCTTTGATACAATCTACAGAAATCTTTCTTTATATGAAGAACTTGGGATTTTGGAAACAACTGAGCTGTCCGGTGAAAAGCTTTTCCGATTTAAGTGTTCATTCACCCATCACCACCATCATTTTATTTGTCTTGCCTGTGGCAAAACAAAGGAAATTGAATCATGTCCGATGGACAAGCTTTGTGATGATTTGGATGGCTATCAGGTCAGCGGGCATAAATTTGAGATTTATGGCACATGCCCTGATTGTACAGCGGAAAACCAAGACAACACTACTGCGTAAAATGCGTATATATGAAAAAGGGGCCCGGTTTGGGCTCCTTTTTCAGTTATTGACGCGTATTAAGTGATGCTTGTTGTTGTTCATCCATTGAACGGCTTCTAGCCAGTTGTTTACTCTGATGATGTTTGAATCAATCGGAAGCTGATTATAAGGGGAATTGAACAAAATCACCGGTATCCCGGCTTCTTTCGCAATCATCATGGCGTTCCCGTGATGATCCTCAAAAAACAGGTCGATGTTATGATTCTTGACCGCTTCAACTTTGTGATGACCGCCAACGAGTTCGATGTGGTCATAATGAATGTTTTGTCTCTCAAACCATTCATAGGTAATATCAGTTAAATGAGTCCGTCTCGCTGTAATATAAATAAGCTTGTGCTCCTCTTTGAGAAGATCAAGTGACTGTTTCGCATGCTGTGCAAGCAATGCTTCCTTATATATGATCGCTTCATTTTGATTCATCCAATCCCAAAATTCTTCCTCGGTAATGTTTAACAGCTTTGTTAAATCATAATCCGTCATATCGTTTAATGAAATGGAAAGATTAAACGAACGGTTCAAATAAGGGACGAATGTATCCTGAGCCGTGATTGTGCCGTCAATATCTATTCCTAAGCGTAACATGCCCACACTCCTTCAGTTTCATCCCTTCAAGTGTAACATAAACAATTGACATTAACAGAAAAGTTTAGCAAACATGAATCAGGCAAAATGGATCAAACTATAAAAGCTCCTTTAATAAAACAGAAGGGGGAATTGAAGGTGGCAAACGATTACGAAAAGCGTGATAACAACAGTTACTATGTTGATCATGGATCTGAAGGGACAAATATTACCCGCGACAATGACGGTTTTTTTGAGGAAACAGCTGCTGAAATCGCAGAGCCTTATCGTGCTGCTGACCGCAGCAATGACCAAGACAATGATCGCAGCGGCGGCAATGTCAATGAAGGACGGGGAATAGGGTACATCGCTTTAGCCTTGTCCATCATTTCACTGTTTGTACTGCCTGTTTTATTGGGAGCTGCCGGTATTATTGTCGGCTATATCGCAAGAAGAAGAGGTGCTCAAGGCCTTGGTGCCTGGGCAATGGGTATCGGTGTCGTTTCATTAGTGCTTGGAATATTTATTATTCCATTTTTCTAACACAAAAAAGCTTGACGGGTTCCCGTCAAGCTTTTTGTGTTTCTTCTTTTAATTTTGCTTTTTCAGCTTCAAGTTTTGCGTAGTGTTCCTCAGCAAGAATGTCAATTTCTTTTTTGAGTTCTTCTACCATCGTTTCCTCTGGAACCTTACGGACAATTTTCCCTTTCCGGAACAGCAGTCCTTCACCGCGTGCGCCGGCGATTCCGATATCAGCTTCTCTCGCTTCACCAGGTCCGTTTACAGCGCAGCCGAGAACAGCAACTTTAATCGGCGCTTTTATCTTAGAAATATACTCTTCCACTTCATTGGCAATGCTGATTAGATCAATCTCAATACGGCCGCAAGTCGGACATGAGATGAGCGTGGCAGCATTGGAGGCTAAGCCGAAAGATTTCAGAAGCTCCCTTGCTACTTTTACCTCTTCTACAGGGTCTGCGCTTAGTGAAATGCGCATGGTGTTCCCGATGCCTTTGCTTAAAATGGCGCCGAGTCCTGCTGCGCTCTTTACTGTGCCGGCAAACAGCGTTCCTGACTCGGTGATCCCGAGGTGAAGCGGGTAGTCAAACGCTTTCGCCGCTTTTTCATAAGCCTCGATTGCAAGGTTCACGTCAGAGGCCTTCATGCTGACAATAATATCGTGAAAATCAAGATCCTCAAGAATTTTAATGTGATGAAGTGCGCTTTCTACCATTCCATCGGCAGTCGGATAACCGTATTTTTCTAAAATACGTTTTTCCAATGAACCGGCGTTTACTCCGATTCTGATCGGAATGCCTTTGTCTTTGGCCGCTTTAACAACCGCTTCAACTTTTTCGCGCCGGCCGATGTTGCCGGGGTTGATTCGGATTTTATCTGCGCCGCCTTCAATGGCTTTCAACGCAAGTTTATAATCGAAATGTATGTCAACAACGAGAGGAATGGAAATGCGCTTTTTAATATCCGCAATGGCGTTTGCTGCCCGTTCATCCGGACATGCTACCCGAACGATTTGGCATCCGGCTTCAGCCAAACGGTTAATTTCCGCAACCGTTGCTTCTACATCATGTGTTTTTGTTGTTGTCATGCTTTGGATGACAACTTCATTGTTGCCGCCTATTGTTAAAGGTCCCACTTTGACGGGACGCGTTTTTGTACGATGTGTGATTTCACTCACTTGCAATCGCTCCTTAATTGTAGTTGCCGCTTCTAGATATAACAATTCTAGTATGGTTTATGTGAATTTATTTTACAAATTACATTGTAACAGTGTCTTCGCCGAACTGACAAGAAATTAACGTTAAATTAAGGGTAGACCGGGAATTTATACGCTGTTCCCGCTTGAATGTCATTGGCTTTCACATTTGGATTCAGTGCTTCAAAATCCTTTACAATGTCATCCGGAGAACCTGCTGATCCGACTATCGACATAACCGTATCACCCGGCTTTACCTTCACCGTTTTATAAGCCGGTTCTTGTGCAGCCGTTTTTGCTGATGCTTCATAGACAGGGAGGTCCTGAATGGGTATTGTTCCAATTTTAAGATCATAAAAAAGAATAAAAAGTATAAAAACAATGCTGCATACTAAGGTGAGACGCTTCATCGCTTTTCCTCCCGCATACGAAATTTTATATCATAGTATGCTTGTCCATTTCGATTCATGACAAAAGAAAAGAGACTGCGAATGCAGCCTCGGTTTATACAGCAGCTTTTTTGGACGGAATCTCTTTTAAAACGAGAAACAGGATGACAAAATTGACAAACCAGTTCAGCAAAAATTCACTTGGTACGGTTGCTTCTAATGCCCGCATGATTGTAAAGAATACAGTTGAAAGGGTGATGGAATAAGCAGAAAGCTTCCAGAGCTGATGATAGGATAAATGTTTTTTCTGCGAATTCTTAATGATTAACCCGATAAGCGCTAAAAACGATACTTCAATAAATTTTCCCGCTGCTGTTACGAGAAAAATAAGAGCTGAGAGAACAGTTACAATCATCGCTTTATTTTGGTTTAACCCTGCAATGACATCTTTTTTCTGTAACTCTGACGGCATCATTGAGTAAGACATTTCTTGGGCCTGTCCGTCAATGGCCAAAACAAATTTGTTCTGAAGGATGCCGATTGCGTTTTGCTTTGCTTCAATTTGTTCAGTGCCATAGGAGTCTGTTGGATCGAACACGATAACGAAACCATTTGCTTGAGATTCCGTGGCTTTTTTCTCATCCGTTTGAAGTTTGCCGTTTGAAATTGTGAAATCAGGGAAATCTTTGTTTAAAACAGTTTTAAAGCCGTTCATTGATTTTACGGTCCCTGTACTTACATAATAAGCGGTAGGGATTGCAAACAGGACAGAGAGCAAAAATACATAAAGAATCGCTTTTCCGATTCCTTGAAATCTTGTTTTTGCAATATCACGGGGAGAGTATGTACTTTTAATGAAAAGCTGAAACACATTCACTATCTTCACTTCCTAGCTAAACTAATATATGTTGCTTATTGTATCGTTGCATGCGTGTGAATACAAGGAAGACATGAAGAAGACAGAGTAAAATGGGAGGATGGAAGCTATGGATATGTTGTATTGGCTGTTAATTGCAGCGGTTTTTATCATTGCCTTTGTCGGGCTGGTGTATCCTGTTATTCCGAGCGTAGTATTTATTGTTGCCGGATTTGTATTGTACGGATTTTTATTTTCATTCAGTCCGTATTCTTATATGTTCTGGCTTGTTGAGGCAGTTTTTGCCGCAGTATTATTCGCAGCAGATTATGTGTCGAATCTGCTTGGAGTAAAAAGGTTCGGAGGAAGCAAAGCTGCCATATGGGGAAGCACGATCGGTTTATTAGTCGGGCCTTTTGTCATTCCGGTTGCAGGGATCATATTGGGGCCGTTTATCGGGGCTGTTTGCGCAGAACTTATCGTCCATCAGAAGGACTTAAAGTCAGCGTTTAAAATTGGTCTCGGCTCACTCATTGGTTTTTTAACAGGGGTTATTGCAAAGGGCATCATACAGCTTTTGATGATCGGATACTTTTTATGGACGGTCCTATAAGAAATGCTGGCGGCAGGTTTAATGGGGCAGATTATCGGTTAAAGTGAAATATGTCCGCTGAAATGAGCCAAATCGTGAGCTTTTTCATTGATTACAAAGCATTCTTTTGTTACATTGAATGAAGAAAGGCTCGCTGTGAAGCGGCATTTCAGTACATATATACTAAGGAGGAATTATCATGGCTTACGAACTTCCAGAATTACCTTATGCGTACGATGCTTTAGAACCGCATATCGACAAGGAAACTATGACTATTCACCATACGAAACACCACAACACATACGTGACAAATTTAAACAAAGCGGTTGAAGGAAACACTGCTCTTGCCAACAAATCAGTTGAAGAGCTTGTTGCTGATCTTGATTCTGTTCCTGAAAACATCCGCACTGCAGTCCGCAACAACGGCGGCGGACACGCGAACCACAAATTATTCTGGACACTTTTATCTCCAAACGGCGGAGGCGAACCGACTGGCGCGCTTGCTGAAGAGATCAACAGTGTATTTGGAAGCTTTGACAAATTCAAAGAGCAATTCGCAGCAGCAGCAGCTGGACGCTTCGGTTCTGGCTGGGCATGGCTTGTTGTGAACAACGGTAAACTTGAAATCACAAGCACGCCAAACCAAGATTCTCCGCTTTCAGAAGGCAAAACGCCTATCTTAGGTCTTGACGTTTGGGAGCATGCTTACTACCTTAACTATCAAAACCGCCGTCCTGATTACATTTCAGCTTTCTGGAATGTTGTAAACTGGGACGAAGTGGCTCGTCTATACAGCGAAGCAAAATAATGGCACAAACAAGGTCCTCATTATGGGACCTTGTTTTTTTATGTCTTCTTTTTACATATCTCGGTTTGAGTGAGACAGACTAAGGGATAGTAAAGGGGAGTCAGTAATGAGCAAACTAAAAAAAGTGATAGGCGATGTAGACGTAAACAAAGGGTTACTCTTTCTGCTGACCATTGGCGGGCTTTACTCGCTGGGAATTGCACTGTCCAATACATTTGTTAATGTGTATCTTTGGAAGCAGTCAGGGAAATTTATTGATTTGGCGATATATAATTTATCCATTGTGACAATGCAGCCGATAACCTTTTATTTGGCTGGACGGTTAGCCAAAAAAATAGACAGGGTATTCATTTTAAGGTTCGGCGTCATTTTTTTAGCTGCCTTTTATTTAAGTGTGCTTTTAGCCGGAGAAACGGCGGCCAGCCGCCTCGTGCTAATCGGCGCGGTGCTCGGAGTTGGCTATGGCTTTTATTGGCTAGCGTTTAACGTACTGACCTTTGAAATAACAGAGCCGGATACACGAGACTTTTTCAACGGGTTTATGGGCATTCTGTCTTCCTCTGCAGGAATGATCGGCCCGATTGTAGCCGGATTCGTGATCTCAAGGCTTGAAAATAATACGGGTTATACAGTGATTTTCAGTCTCTCCCTCAGTTTATTTGCCCTGGCTGTCGTGATGAGCTTTTTCTTAAAACGGAGAGAATCAAAGGGCCGTTTTATGCTGAGCAAAGTATTTGGAGAGCGCCATAGCAATATGAATTGGCGGAGAATCACGAATGCGCATTTTTTTCAGGGTTTGAGAGAAGGGATTTTTGTCTTTTTAATCAGTGTGTTTGTATTTATTGAGACAAACAGCGAACTTGCTCTCGGTACATTCGGTCTTGTCAATTCAGCTGTTTCCTTCTTTGCCTACTACTTTGCATCCAGGCTGATTAAGAAAAAGGCGAGAAAAAAATCGATTTTGCTGGGCGGACTTATTTTGTATGGGGCGCTGTTTTTGATTCTGTTTCATATGAGCTTTTCGACATTATTAACGTACGGCGTTTTTATTGCCATCGGCTATCCTCTGTTGCTTGTGCCATATGTATCACTTACATATGATGTGATAGGGCGCGCGAGGCATGCAAGAAAAGCAAGAATTGAATATATCGTGCTTAGAGAAATGTTCTTGAATGCCGGCAGAATTGTTTCCATTTTGTGCTTTCTCCTGATTGTGGCCCTTCTGAAAGAGGATGTGGGAATTCCTTTGTCACTTGCGATATTGGGTATAGGACATCCTTTGATTTATTACTTTGTCAAGGATATCCGTTTTAAGGAGAAAGAAGGGGAAAATGAAACCATGGAAGAAGACGGCCAAAAACGGGTAACAGAACCGACCCTGTTAAAAGGCGAGAGATAATTTTTTTGCCAAAAAGGGGTTATCTGTAGAAAAAAGTCGAAAAAACCTTTAAAATGAAAACTGGCACTCTTACTTGAGTGTCTTTTCTTTCTGTAAATAGAAAAGGTGATGTTATGAGGAGAAATAAACCAAAAAAGCAAAATCATAAAGAGAAAAAGAAGTCGCTTCCGATCCGGCTGAATATTTTATTTTTAGCTGCCTTTGTTATATTTACCTGGATTATTGTGGAACTGGGCATCAAGCAGATCGTGCAAGGCGATGATTACAAAAACCAAGCGAATAAGCAGGAACAAAGTGAAGTCAGCTCAGCGGTACCGCGCGGGAAAATTTATGATCGAAACTTTAATGCCATTGTGACAAATAAGGCTTTAAATGCAATCACATACACGAGATCTAAATCGACCACGCAAGAACAGCGCTTAAAGATCGCAAAAAAGCTGTCTGACATGATCAAAGTCGATACAAAAAAAGTAACAGAACGGGATAAAAAAGATTATTGGATTTTGACTAGACCGAAAGAAGCGAAAAAGCTCATTAGCTCTAAAGAAAGACAGCAGGTTGAAGACAAAAAAATATCCGATGACGATTTATACCAGCTTCAGCTAAAACGGATTACTGATAAGCAGCTGAATGAATTGACGGATAAAGATATGCAGATCCTCGCTATCAAAAGACAGATGGATTCGGGCTATGCATTGACCCCTCAATATATCAAAAACGAAGATGTATCAGCGAAGGAAATGGCAGTGGTAAGTGAACATTTAGACGAACTGCCAGGTGTTGATGTCACGTCCGATTGGGAACGTGAATATCCGTATAAAAACCTTCTTCGCTCAGTGCTCGGAAGTGTGTCCAGCTCTAATGAAGGATTGCCGTCCAACTTGCTCGACCATTATCTGTCGCTTGGCTACAGCCGAAATGACAGGGTCGGAAAAAGTTATCTGGAATACCAATACGAAAGCCTTCTGCAGGGCCAAAAAGCCAAAGTCGAAAATATCACAGATTCAAACGGCAATGTCACGGGAACAAAAACGGTATCTGAAGGCAAAGCCGGTAAAGATCTCGTCCTTACGATTGACATTGATTTGCAAAAAGAAGTGGAAAAAATCATTGAGAAGAACCTCAAATCTGCTAAAGCAAGACCAAGCACGCAATTGTTAGACCGGGCATTCGTTGTCATGATGGACCCAAGAAACGGTGAAGTGCTTTCAATGGCGGGCAAGCAGATTAAACAAGAAAATGGGAAATATAAAATTGATGATTACGCTTTAGGTACAATGACGTCATCTTACGCCATGGGTTCAGCAGTCAAAGGCGCAACAGTCTTGACAGGCCTTCAAACCGGAGCCATCAATCTGAATACTGTTTTTCAAGATGAACCTTTATATATTGGTCAGGATAAACGCGGTAAAAAGTCATGGACTAACTTAGGACCGGTCAATATTCAAAGAGCCTTAGAGCAGTCTTCTAACGTATTTATGTTTAAAACAGCGATCGCGCTCGGAAAAGGTGAATATAAACCGCACCAAGCTTTACCGATTGATACGACGGCCTTTGATACGTTCCGTAATTATTTCAGCCAATTTGGATTAGGTGTCAAAACTGGAATTGATCTTCCGAATGAAATGACAGGCTATAAAGGAACAGACAGATTGACGGGATTCTTGCTTGACTATGCAATCGGCCAATACGACACATATACACCGCTGGAACTGGCGCAATACGTATCAACGATTGCAAACGGCGGGTATCGCTTAAAACCTCAGCTTGTGAAAGAAGTCAGGGATCCTAATCCTGAAAAAGGAATCGGTGCTGTCGTACAATCCGTTCAGCCGGAAGTGCTGAATAAAATTGACATGAAGAGTGAATATATTAAAGAGGTTCAGGCCGGATTCAGACGGGTGATGACAAAAGGGACAGCTGCCAGCCAATTTGCTTCAGCGTCATATCAGCCTGCCGGTAAAACAGGAACAGCACAATCGTTCTATGATGGACCTGATAAATCAAAAACAGGAACATCGACTTATAATACGACACTTGTTGCCTATGCACCGGCTGATAATCCTGAGATTGCGATCTCTGTAGTAGTCCCTTGGGCTTATATTGATTACAGCGCTAAATATACCATTACAAACGAAATCGGCAGGGAAGTAATGGATAAATATTTTGAGCTGAAATCGAAGCAGGACAAAGAAGATACTCAGCAAAAGAATAAAGACAAAATTGAAGAAAATGCAGAAAACACAACGTCTTCTGATAACTAAAAAGAAACGCTCACATGATGTGGGCGTTTTTTTTATAAACGCACTGATTTACAAAACCTTAACATTCGGTTCAAACCCTTTTTACATAGAACCTTTACTCTATACGTGTAGGACAAATTACACATTATACGCAGGGGGAATTCAGGAAATGAAAAAAAACAAATTGGTGCTTATGCTTCTGATGGCTGCATTTATGATGATTGCAGCTGCATGCGGAAATGCAGGAGAAAGTAAAAAATCGAATAGCGATTCTGCAAAAGGAGAAGAAAAGGCATCAGGTTCTTTAACCATTTCTGGTTCATCGGCAATGCAGCCACTAGTACTTGCAGCCGCGGAAAAATTTATGGAAGAAAACCCTGATGCTGATATACAGGTACAAGCTGGCGGTTCTGGAACAGGGCTTTCTCAAGTCTCTGAAGGAGCTGTTCAGATCGGGAATTCAGACGTTTTTGCTGAAGAAAAAGAAGGCATCGATGCAAAAGCGCTTGTCGATCATCAAGTCGCTGTAGTTGGTATGGCAGCAGCTGTAAACCCTGATGCTGGTGTGAAGGATATTTCAAAAGATGAATTGAAAAAAATCTTCACTGGCAAAATTAAAAACTGGAAAGAGCTCGGCGGCAAAGACCAAAAGATTACACTTGTAAACCGTCCTGATTCTTCTGGCACACGTGCTACATTTGTGAAATATGCGCTTGACGGAGAAGAACCTGCAGAAGGCATTACTGAAGATTCCTCCAACACGGTGAAAAAAATCATTGCTGATACTCCGGGAGCGATTGGATATCTTGCATTCTCATATTTAACAGATGACAAAGTAACTGCTCTATCTATTGACGGTGTTAAACCTGAAGCGAAAAATGTAGCAACTGGCGAGTATCCGATCTGGGCTTATCAGCATTCTTATACAAAAGGTGAAGCGACAGGTTTAGCTAAAGAATTTCTTGATTATCTAAAGAGTGAAGACATTCAAAAAAGCATTGTTACTGACCAAGGCTACATTCCGGTTACTGATATGAAAGTGACACGCGATGCCAACGGGAAGCAAAGCTGATCTTAATAAAAAGAGGAGTGCGGGGACAACCGTTTCTCCTCTTAACACATTCATAGGAGTGTAAAACAATGATAAACAATAGAGAAAATATGTCTGTGAGCGAGCGTTTAATCAGCTCAAGGCAAAATCGGCAATTGGATGAAGTTCGGGGAAGAATGATTGTGACAGCATGTGCGCTGATTATGATTGCGGCATCTGTTGCAATCACCATTTTCCTCGGCGTGAAGGGGCTGCAATCTTTTCTTGTAAATGGTGTAAGCCCAATTGAATTCTTAACGAGCTTAAATTGGAATCCTACAGATAGTGATCCGAAATACGGAGTGCTGCCATTTATTTTTGGCTCATTTGCAGTAACGATTCTTTCTGCTCTAATCGCTGCGCCGCTTGGCATTGCAGGTGCGATTTTTATGACAGAGATTGCCCCGAATTGGGGAAAGAAAGTGCTGCAGCCGGTGATTGAGCTTTTAGTCGGTATTCCATCTGTTGTTTATGGATTCATAGGTCTTACAGTATTGGTGCCGTTTATCGCCCAGTTCAAATCGAGCGGAACAGGGCACAGTTTATTGGCGGGAACGATTGTCCTTTCCGTCATGATTCTCCCGACGATCACATCGATTTCTGCTGATGCAATGGCTTCTCTTCCGAAGAGTTTACGAGAGGGTTCTTACGCGCTTGGTGCGACAAGATGGCAGACGATCAGAAAAGTACTTGTGCCTGCAGCTTTTCCAACATTGATGACAGCTGTTGTGTTAGGCATGGCTCGGGCGTTCGGTGAAGCTTTGGCTGTTCAGATGGTCATTGGAAATACAAGAGTATTGCCGGAAAGCCTGTTTGACACTGCGGGAACGCTGACAACGATCATCACGCTGAATATGGGCCACACCACATACGGAAGTGTTGAAAACAATACGCTGTGGTCAATGGGGCTTGTGCTTCTGGTGATGTCATTCCTGTTCATCCTGCTTATTCGCTACTTGTCATCTAGGAGGAAAGTGTAATGAACCGCAAAATAACAGATAAACTGGCGACCGGAATGTTTGGTTTGTGTGCAGCCATTATCGCTGCCATTTTAGTAGGTTTGTTTTCCTATATTATTATAAACGGTGTTTCTCAGCTCAGTTTTCAATTTATTACAACAAAATCGAGCGCCATTGCAGCTGGAGGAGGCATACGAGATCAGCTGTTTAACTCCTTTTATATTTTGTTTATTACAATGCTGATTACAATCCCGCTCGGTGTGGGCGGCGGAGTCTTCATGGCTGAATACGCGCCTAATAACAAAGTAACTGACTTCATCAGAACATGTATAGAGGTGCTTTCATCTCTTCCGTCTATTGTCATTGGGATGTTTGGATTATTGATGTTTGTCAACTTAACAGGCTGGGGATATACGATCATAGGCGGGGCGCTTGCGTTAACTGTTTTTAACCTTCCTGTCATGGTGCGTGTGACAGAAGACGCGATCCGTTCAGTCCCTAAAGATCTGAAGGAAGCCTCTCTCGCTTTAGGTGTATCACGCTGGCATACCGTAAAAACGGTTTTAATTCCAAGTGCGATTCCTTCTATTATCACAGGAGCAATTTTAGCGTCAGGAAGGGTGTTCGGGGAAGCGGCCGCATTATTATTTACGGCAGGCCTGACAACACCGCGTCTTAATTTTACGGAGTGGAACCCGTTTTCGGAAACATCACCGCTTAATATTTTCAGGCCCGCTGAAACACTTGCGGTCCACATTTGGAACGTCAATACACAAGGAATGATTCCGGATGCTGAAGCGATTGCCAACGGTGGTTCTGCCGTGCTGGTGATTTCTGTTCTTGTGTTTAATCTCGCGGCGAGATGGCTTGGCACGATGATCTACAAAAAGCTTACGGCAAATTAGAACGGAAAGAGGCGAAAAACATGTCTGAACAAATGGTAAAAGAAAAACCTGAGCGAGCTGTTATTGTTCCGAAGCAGAACCACGTGCTTGAGGTCAAAGATCTGTCTATTTTTTACGGAAATAAACAAGCCGTTCATCATGTAAACATGGATATTGAAAAAAATGCGGTGACTGCTTTAATTGGGCCGTCGGGATGCGGAAAATCTACTTTTTTGAGAAATATTAACCGAATGAACGATTTAATTCCATCTGCAAGAGCGGAAGGTGAAATCCTTTATGAAGGATTAAATATATTGGGCGGCAATATTAACGTTGTCAGCTTGAGAAGAGAAATCGGAATGGTTTTTCAAAAACCAAATCCATTTCCGAAATCGATCTATGCGAATATCACACATGCATTGAAATATGCCGGAGAGCGGAATAAAGCTGTTTTAGATGAAATTGTGGAAGAAAGTTTAACAAAAGCGGCCCTCTGGGATGAGGTGAAGGATCGTTTACATTCATCCGCACTCTCGTTATCCGGCGGCCAGCAGCAGCGTTTATGCATCGCGAGAACGCTTGCGATGAAGCCGGCTGTTCTTCTGCTTGATGAACCAGCTTCAGCGCTTGATCCGATTTCAAATGCGAAAATAGAGGAATTAATTACAGGATTGAAAAGAGAATACTCAATTATTATTGTCACGCACAATATGCAGCAGGCTCTGCGGGTTTCTGACCGGACGGCATTCTTTTTAAACGGCGAGCTTGTAGAATACGGACAGACCGAACAGATTTTCACGAGTCCGAAAAAGCAAAAGACAGAGGATTATATTAACGGGAAATTCGGATAGGAGGGCGGCAATGAGTATTGCTACCGAAGCTGTAATGAAACAGGAAGTCTATCAAGTCAATGGAATGAACTTATGGTATGGACAGCATCATGCTTTAAAAAATATCAATTTGAGCATTTATGAAAATGAGGTTACGGCGATTATCGGTCCATCCGGATGCGGGAAATCGACCTTTATCAAGACATTGAATTTAATGATTCAAATGACGCCAAATGTAAAGCTTGCAGGTGAGCTGAACTATAATGGCAGCAACATTTTAAAGGATAAAGTGGACATCGTGGATTTACGGAAAAATATCGGCATGGTATTCCAAAAAGGGAACCCGTTTCCGCAATCTATTTTTGATAATGTGGCTTACGGACCGAGAGTCCACGGCACCAAAAATAAGAAGAAGCTTCAGGAAATTGTGGAAAAGTCATTAAAAGACGTGGCGTTATGGGATGAGGTGAAGGATCGATTGCATACGTCCGCGCTATCGCTGTCAGGGGGCCAGCAGCAGCGTCTTTGCATCGCCAGAGCACTTGCGACCAATCCTGATATTTTGCTGATGGATGAACCGACATCAGCACTAGATCCAATCTCAACGAGAAAAATTGAAGAACTCATTCTAGAGCTGAAAAATAAATACACAATTGTCATTGTCACTCATAACATGCAGCAGGCAGCAAGGGTTTCTGATCAAACCGCCTTTTTCTACATGGGCGAGCTTGTTGAATGCGACAATACGAATAAAATGTTCTCTAACCCGAAGGACCAAAGAACGCTCGATTACATTTCAGGAAAGTTTGGATGAAAAAAACAGGCTGAGTCAGCCTGTTTTTTATCGTGTTAACGTTTTTACGATCTTTTTGAAACTCATGTCTGATTTTACTTTAAACTCGCCGGCACGAATTTCTTTGTGATAGCCGGCATCAATGACATAGTCATTAAAGTCTTGAGCCGAAGAGATAATGCCCTCTTTTTCAAGAATAGCAGATACATCCGCAGTGCTCATGCCATCTTTAATTTTGAGCTTGTACGTTTTGACTTTGTCTGTTGTCGTGTCTGAGCTGCTGTCATCGGTCAACGATTTCTCTTTTGAATCAAGAAGTTTTTGATATTCATCACGGTTCACAGAAACCATTTTTTTAGAATCAAGGTAATTGTTCACGTCTTGTTCAGTTACTGTTTTATTATCTTTTACAGCAGCGGCCTGGTCTTCGTCAGTCAGATAAAAAACAGCTGCAAGAACGGCTGTCGCTAAAATGATGCCGCCAGCAAATGCCTGAATGCCCCGTTTTGTCATACGAGCACCTTCTCATTATCTTTGATAATCGTATTCACGTCTTCCACTGATACATGCTCAGCTTTAGCAATCGCTTCAGCTGACATACCGTTATTATATTTAGAAAGTATTTGTTTAGCGATTTTTTGATTGATGTCGTTCTGCTTTGATTTGCGAATGACAAGGTTTGTTTCCAGTAATTCTTCCTCAAGCACTGTCATTTTCTTTTTGAGCTTGTAAATTTCCTGCATCGCAGAAAGCTGCAGTGTTTCGAGCTCCTGTTCTACATCTTTCATCGGGTCTCTTTGAGAATATGAGAATGCAATTAGCGCTATACTGACGATAAACAACGCAATAATAGCAATTTCCACGTTTCATCACCTTCTATTCTTTTTTTATCCTTCTTTTTTATACCATAAAACCAATAGTTTCTAAAGGAATTCGCGAAAAAAACGAGATTTTGTCGAGAAATCTTTCTTTGCTTCTTCTTTATGTAATGGTTTAATAGGAACACGAAGTGAACGATTGGAAAGGAGAATGTTAGGAGTCCATGGATAAACACCCATTTCCCTATAATATACGACATAAGCTTTCCTTTTTTAGGGACACATTCGACATAATCATTCAAAACGCCCACACCTTGACCGTAAGCTGGGAAATCTCAGAAGAAACAATGCGGCTGGCTGAAGCGGTCCTTTTCGAAAAAACGCAGGATATGATAAAAGAATTGCGCATTGTCATCAAAAGAAAAGACATTGAAGCTGTCAGGACAAAACGCACAACGTATGATAAAGGCGAATGGACGATTAGACAGGCGGCTGGTGATGCTGTATATCGGGCTGAATACAGAATTGTGAATTCAATGAATGTCTCTCTCAAGCTTGCCGGTACAGACGACATCTATCTTGATGAAAATGGGATTCGTCATATAAACAGTTTTCAGATTGAAGAAGCGCACACCAGTTGGGAGGCGCAATTTTCTGCATACACCTGTTATGGGAGAGGGGAAAAAGAACGGTGAACATTCTCATGCTTTCACCCGAACATCCCGATGAGCCGAAAAGCGGGCTCGGTGTCCATTTAAACCGCCTCATTTCCTATTTAAATCCTCATATCAACATTACGGTTTGTACTCCGAGCGGGCAGTTGTTTTCGTATGCGAAGTTTGAAGATTGCATAGCTGATGCTAACTTTACAATGGTTCGCCATGTGTTATCACACAATAAACGCTTTGATCTGATTCATGCCCATGATGACACAACTGCCCCTGCCGCCCAGTATTTGAAACGACGGCTTGGTCTTCCGCTTGCTGCGACAATCCACGGCTTGGAAAGCGAAAGGAAGAAGGTGTGCCGAGAAGCCCCACACCCATACAGGCTCATGACCGAACGGCTCCTTATAGAATCCGCTGATGCATTGATCGTATTAAGCACATTTATGAAGCGGTCTCTTGATAAGGCGGCACATAAGAAAATAACCGTTATCCCGAGTCCTGCATCTATGGAGAAAGAGAAGGGGAAAATCCCAAGAAGCTTGAATAGAAGATTCCTCTTTTCATATGGAAGGTTCGTTCCGGAAAAAGGATTTTCGCAGCTGTTAAAGGTATTTGCCATCTTGAAGCAGCGTCAGCCTGACCTCTATCTAGTGCTGGCTGGGGAGGGGCCGTCTCTGTCCTCCTATGAGAAATTGGCTGCGGCATATAACCTGAAGGATCGTGTCATGTTTCTGCCGTTTCTCAATAGGAAAGACATCAGAACGTTACTGTCTCACTGTGAAATGGCTGTTTTCCCTAGTTCTTATGAACCGTTTGGGCTTGCCGCGCAAGAAAGCATGGAACAAGGTGTGCTGACTGTCGTTTCTCAATCGGGAGGTTTTTGTGATTATGCCGTTCATGACAAAACGGCAATCATCGCTAATTTTACGCTCGTACAGGAAGCGGCTGATCTGCTGGACAGTTTTTTAAAAGACCGGGGAAAAGCCCGCCGGATAAAAGAAGCTGGCAGACAACAAGTGTTCAAGCTCCACCACCCCCGACTCATTACGTCATCATATTTGCAGCTTTATGAGCGTATCTTCAATAATTCAGCAATTCATTGAAAAACAGCCTAGCATTCCGTCCATTATAGTGGTATTATATATAAGTCTGAATAAGTAAATGATTTTAGTTTGGAGGGAAAATAATGCGCGTTAATATTACTTTGGCTTGCACTGAATGTGGTGAGCGTAACTATATTTCTAAAAAGAACAAACGCAACAATCCAGACCGCGTTGAATTTAAAAAATATTGCCCACGTGATAAAAAATCTACGTTACACCGTGAAACAAAATAACAGCCTTGCTGTTTGAGGTGTAAGAAAAAAGCCAGAGCTTTGAAAAAGGTTCTGGCTTTTTTCTATTCCGAGGGGGATGAGAGATGAAATCACAATTAAGAAAAAAGACGCTGGAGGCACTGTCTGCTTTATCAAATGAAGATATTCTTCAAAAAACGGAACGTATGTATAAGTACTTGTTTTCTCTGCCGGAGTGGCAAAATGCCGGCACCATTGCCGTCACTATTTCCAGAGGATTAGAGATACCGACGCGTCCTGTCATTGAGCAGGCTTGGGAAGAAGGGAAACAAGTTTGCATCCCAAAATGCCATCCGGACACGAAGAAAATGCAATTTCGCACATATCAGACTGATGATCAGCTCGAAACCGTGTACGCCGGACTGCTCGAGCCGGTAATTGAAAAAACAAAAGAAGTAAACCCATCACAAATTGACTTGATGATCGTTCCAGGTGTTTGTTTTGATGTTAACGGGTTTAGGGTCGGCTTTGGAGGCGGCTATTATGATCGCTATTTAAGTGAATATGAAGGGAAGACAGTCTCATTGCTTTTGGAGTGCCAGTTGTATGCGCACGTACCCAGTCTGCCACATGACATCCCGGTACATAAGCTGATAACAGAGGATCGGATTATTTCTTGTTTTTCATAACTTTCCTGTCCCTTATTCGAGAATAAATAAGGCAGAATAACAAACCCTATTGGCAGGAGGGATATCATGAAAAAACTTTTGATTTATGCCATTTTCGCGGTTTCTGCCGTCATGTTTTATCAAAATCGCTACCGTCTTATGAATACTGTACTCAGCCAGCCAGGAATCAGGCGGTCTTTTATCCATTTGTTTTTAAGAATTCCATTTATCCGCAATAAGTTTATACAGCAAGCTTTCTAAAATCCCGTGAAAAACGGGATTTTTTGCTTTCAGTAGGCGTTTGGGAGCGCCAGCTGTTATAATGAAAAAAAACTATTGGAGCGGTAAACATGTTTTTGCTGGAGTATACATATTGGAAAATTGCGGCGCACCTGGTGAATAGCGGGTATGGCGTCATACAAGCCGGTGAGTCAGATGAAATATGGCTGGAAGCGCCGGACAAGTCCTCTCATGATCTAGTTCGTCTTTATAAGCACGATCTTGATTTCCGTCAAGAAATGGTTAGAGACATCGAAGAGCAGGCCGAACGAGTAGAACGAGTCAGACATCAATTGGGCAGACGAAGGATGAAGCTGCTGAATGTGTTTTTTTCAACGGAAGCCCCTGTTGATGACTGGGAAGAGATTGCAAAAAAAATGTTTGAGAAGGGAACTGTGTCAGTTGAGCCGGCGATCGTTAGAGGAACGATGCTTCGAGATGATCTTCAAGCGGTTTTTCCATCATTTCGTACAGAAGATTGTACAGAGGAACACGCTTCGTTTGAAGACGCGCAAATGGCGCGAGAACGTTTCCTTTCGCTAGTGCTGAAACAAGAAGAACAGAGAAAAACTGAAGCGGCGGTTTTTCAAAACGGAAAACCGTTTTTTGCATATTTATTTATTGCGCTTCAGATCCTGATGTTTTTCTTGCTCGAAATAAACGGAGGCAGCACTAATACGGAGACGCTGGTGGCTTTTGGAGCAAAAGAAAACAGCCTGATTGCACAAGGAGAATGGTGGCGGCTTCTGACACCGATCGTGCTTCACATCGGCATAGCGCATTTAGCTTTTAATACGCTGGCTTTATGGTCGGTTGGTACAGCGGTTGAGCGGATGTATGGATCGGGGAGATTTTTGCTGATTTATCTGGCTGCTGGCATTATGGGTTCGATTGCGAGTTTTGTGTTCAGCCCGTATCCTTCGGCAGGGGCATCAGGAGCCATATTCGGATGCTTAGGTGCATTACTGTATGTTGCTTTGTCTAATCGAAAAATGTTTTTAAGAACCATAGGAACCAATATTATTGTCATTATTATCATCAATCTGGGCTTTGGTTTTGCAGTTTCGAATATTGATAATTCAGGACATATCGGCGGCTTGATTGGCGGCTTTTTCGCTGCAGCGGCATTGGGGTTGCCCAAAGCCAGAGCCTTTGGAAAAAGATTGTTGTCAGCGGTTTTGCTGATTGCTTTGGCTGCCGGTTTTTTATATTACGGATTGCATTCGCCTTCACACCAGCAGTCAGCGCTGATTCAGCAGGCAAACGAGCTGTATCAGGAAGGAAAGTATGAAGAAGTAACAGAATTGCTGAACGGAGAAGCAGCGCAAAAAGATGCCTCTGCCGATCTTTTGAAAATTCTTGCTGTATCTGATATTCAAATCGGCGAATATGATCAGGCGGTTTCCCTTTTGGAACGAGCAGTGAAAAAAGAACCTAAAGACCATGCTTCCTATTACAATTTAGCCTTATTGTATGCGGAAAAAAATGAGCTTGCACAAGCAGAAAAGGCCATCAGGCTGGCTTTAAAATTGGAGCCGAAGGAGCAGCGCTACAAGGAGCTGCAGCAACAAATTGAAAACAATAAAGAATCATAAAGGTGGAATATGGAAAGGAGGCTGGCTTTTTTGTCAGCGTTTTCTTCTTGACTGACCGCTTCCTTATGAATACGCTTATGATAGTTAAGTTCAAGAAATGGTGAGGAAAATGAATACATTTTATGATGTGCAACAGCTGTTAAAAACGTTTGGCCACATTGTTTATTTTGGAGACAGAGAGCTTGAAATTGAGTTTATGCTGGATGAATTAAAGGAATTATACATGAACCACATGATTGAAAAGGAGCAGTGGGCCAGAGCGGCAGCTGTCCTTCGAAAAGAATTGGAACAAACAAAAAACGGAAGAGATTTCTATAAAGGCTAAGGTGATAAAAATGGACGAGATATGGTTTGCGGGCATTGACCTGGGAGGAACGACGATTAAACTCGCTTTTATTAATCAATATGGTGAAATTCAGCATAAGTGGGAAGTTCCGACTGATAAAACCGGCGACACGATTACTGTCACAATTGCAAAAACTATCGACAGCAAGCTGGATGAGCTGCAAAAACCGAAGCACATCATCAAATACATCGGAATGGGTGCGCCAGGCCCTGTAGATATGGCGTCAGGAGTTGTTTATGAAACAGTAAATCTAGGGTGGAAAAATTATGCTTTGAAAAACCATCTGGAGACAGAAACCGGCATCCCAGCTGTTATAGAAAATGACGCAAATATTGCTGCGCTCGGGGAAATGTGGAAGGGAGCGGGTGATGGCGCAAAAGACGTCATTCTCGTGACGCTTGGCACAGGAGTTGGCGGCGGCATCATTGCAAATGGTGAAATTGTACATGGCATAAATGGCGCCGGCGGAGAAATCGGCCATATTTGCAGCATCCCTGAAGGCGGAGCGCCCTGCAACTGCGGCAAAACGGGCTGTATCGAAACAATTGCGTCAGCAACCGGAATTGTAAGAATTGCAAAAGAAAAAATAGCAAATGCTAAAAAGACGACACGTTTACAAGCAACCGAACAATTGTCAGCGCGGGATGTGTTTGAAGCGGCGGGTGAAAATGATGAAATTGCCCTTGAGGTGGTTGATTATGTAGCCAAGCACCTTGGTTTGGTGCTCGGAAATTTGGCAAGCTCGCTTAATCCATCCAAAATCGTTCTTGGCGGCGGCGTATCGAGAGCCGGAGAACTGCTGAGATCAAAAGTTGAGAAAACATTCCGCAAATGCGCGTTTCCACGGGCTGCCCAAGCTGCTGATATTTCAATCGCAGCACTTGGAAATGATGCCGGCGTTATCGGAGGCGCTTGGATCGCTAAAAATGAATGGCTGAAACATCAAAATTGTTAAAATTGTGTAAATCAAATTGATTTTTTGTTGTGCTCAGGTTAAGATTTAATTTGATGTGTTAATGAGAATGTTGGGAATAGACTGATTTTTTGAGCGTGCTGCATAGGAGGTTGAAATGCGAAAAACGTTTTTTTCGAAGATTTCATTTATGCTGATTGCCATTTTATTGATGTGGCTGAAAACGTATGCTGTTTACAAAACCAGTTTTCATATTAAAATCGACAATCTAACACAGGAATTTATTCTGTTTATCAACCCATTGAGTTTTTTGTTGCTTATTTTTGGCCTCAGCCTGTTTTTAAAAGGCAAAAACAGAAATCGCTATATTATCGCGATAAGCTGTCTTGTCACGTTTGTATTGCTGGCAAATATGGTTTTTTACCGTTTTTACAATGATTTCTTAACAATCCCTGTTCTTTTTCAAACGAGCAATATGGGTGATCTCGGAAGCAGCATCGGAACACTTCTTGAGCCGACAGACCTCCTATTAGCTGTAGATATTGTGGTTTTAATATGGCTTCACATCCGGCAAAAAGCTTTTCAATCGGACATTCCCTCAACGAAAAATGAACGGGCGGCTTATTTTTTGTTCGTTGCTTCTGTTTATTTCTTCAACCTGGGCTTGTCTGAGGCGGAAAGACCTCAGCTATTGACACGCTCATTTGACAGAGAAATGCTTGTTAAAAACATTAGCCTGTTTAATTTTCATATTTACGATGGCGTTCTTCAGTCAAAGCAATCCGCACAGAGAGCGTTGGCAGACAGCAACAGCCTGACGGAGATTGAAAACTATGTAACCGCTAATGCGAAGGATGCCAACAAACGCTTATTCGGCGCTGCAAAAGGAAGGAACGTCATTCTCGTATCCTTAGAGTCGACGCAAAGCTTCGTGATTAATGAAAAATTGAATGGAGAAGAAATCACGCCTTTTCTGAATGACTTTATAAAACAGAGCTACAACTTTAATAATGTTTACCACCAAACAGGCCAGGGGAAAACCTCGGATTCTGAATTTATCGTGGACAATTCACTGTATCCGCTTGGACGAGGTGCCGTGTTTTTTACGAATGCGGGCAATCAATATATGGCCGCTCCTGAAATTTTGAAAAACAGCGGATACTATTCAGCGGTGCTCCACGCTAATAATAAGAGCTTTTGGAATCGTGATTTAATGTACGACTCATTTGGATATGATTCGTTTTTTGATATTAACTCATATGATGTAACTGACGAAAATTCAGTCGGCTGGGGACTGAAGGATAAAGAATTTTTTGAGCAGTCTTCAGAGCTGATGAAAAATCTGCCTCAGCCGTTTTACTCGAGGCTGATTACACTGACGAACCACTTCCCGTTTGATCTTGATGAAGAGGATCAATTGATTGATGAATATGATTCAAGCAGCCAGACGCTAAATAAATATTTTCCGACAGTGCGTTATCAGGATGAGGCGCTAAAACGGTTTATCGAAAAGCTGAAGGAAGACGGATTATACGACAACTCTGTTATTGTATTATATGGTGACCATTATGGTATATCAGAAAACCATAATGAAGCGATGGGGCAGTTTTTAGGAAAAGAAATAACCCCATTTGAAGAGGTACAGCTCCAAAAAGTGCCGCTGGTCATTCATATTCCGGGTATTACTGATAAAAAGCCGCAAACCATTGAAACAGTAGGCGGGCAGATTGATATCAGGCCGACGCTAATGAATCTTTTAGGGATTGATACGAAAGATCAAATTCAATTCGGCAACGATCTGCTTTCAGACGAAAAACTGGACTTTACGGTGCTCCGGGACGGGAGCTTTATCACAGATCAGGTTGTTTATACAGACGGTGCGTGTTATGACAAAGAGACGGGAAAACCATTAGAAGAGACAAAACAATGTGAAGCATTTGCTGATAAAGCAAAACAGGAGCTATCACTTTCTGATGAAATCATTTATGGGGATTTGTTGCGATTTTATGACCAGAAAAGGCTGGACAATTCGTCAAAACGGAAAGAAAAACAAATGCTTGATCAGGCATCGTAATCACAATGTCTCCCGCGTCAAAGTGAGCGGGAGGCTTTCTTTTTTTAAATACGCTGTCATATAGTAACAAAAAAGGGGGATGATGATGGCGTTTATTACGGTGAAACCTGAGATCAAGAACAATTTGGCCAGAGTGGCGAAAGAACTGAAGATAGACGAGGAATTGCTTAAAAGTGCAAATCGCTCCGCACAAAAACATCAATTGTACTGCCCTGGTTATGTGATAGAGGAGCATAGCGGCAAAGAGCTTCAAACCATTCAGGACATAAAGCGCTTTTTACAGCCTCGGCAGCTGAAACTTTCTGATAGCTGGATTGAGCAAGAGAAAATCTATGATGATTCAGCTGTTGAAAAGGAAATAAAGAAGATTATTGATGTTTTTCCGTTTGTCTCATGCCGGGAAATTGGCCGCTCTGTACTCGGCAGGCCTATCTGGGAGCTGAAGGCTGGTGGGGAGCATGCCGTAAAAAAGGTCCATATGAACGCGTCATTTCATGCGAATGAGTGGATTACAACGTCTGTCCTGCTAAAATGGTTGAAGGAATACTGTATGTCATTATGCTGCAATTCGCCTTTCTTTGGCTTTTCTCCCATAAAGCTGTTTAACAGCACATCCTTATCCCTCGTTCCTCTTGTCAATCCGGATGGCGTTGATCTTGTTTTAAACGGATCAGAAGTCATGGGAGCCAGAAGAGATGAGCTCGAAAGGCTAAATGAACATCGTCCAAATTTTAAAGAATGGAAGGCGAATATAAACGGGGTTGATTTAAATAAACAATTTCCATCATTATGGGAAATTGAAAAATACCGAAAACCGACAGCACCCAGCTACCGCGATTTTCCGGGAATCTCTCCGCTTACGGAGCCGGAATCTATTGCGATGTACCGGCTGATCACGGAGAATCCGCCTGACAGACTGCTGGCTCTTCATACTCAAGGAGAAGAAATTTATTGGGGCTATAAAGGCCTTGAGCCTGAGGAATCTGCTGCCGTCATAAAGGATTTTGAGGAGTTAAGCGGGAACATTTATAAGGGAGTAAGGGATATAGACAGCTATGCTGGATTTCGTGATTGGTTTATTCACCATTATTTTAAGGAAGGGTATACGGTGGAACTTGGAAAAGGCCAAAATCCTTTGCCGTTTCAGCAGTTTTCACACATATATAACGCCACAAACGGCATCTTGTGGAGGGCGTTATTTTTTCATGAGTAACTGAAACTTTTTCTTTTTTCTGCTGAAGCAAATATGAGAGAATAAAGATGATCGGAGGGGAATGCTGATGAGATCAGTTTGTTTTATTCTGCTGGCGGTATTGCTGTTTAGTTTATCGGCATGCGAACCATCTCATCAGCAGCAAAAACAGGCATCGGCGGCAAAAGATGAGAAAAAAGACATCATACCGCTTTCCTCGGAAAAAGCGGATGGGGCGGAAGGCTGGCTGAATAACAGCACAATATTATATACTGCGTCTAATCCGACGAAAACAGAGCTTTTTGCGTACCGCATCTTTACAGGCAAAGCGAAAAAGCTCTATCAAACGGATGGTCAAATCGTTGATGTTCAAATCAATGCGAGGGAGCAGATGATTCTGCTGCAAATCACACATAGCCAAAAGACGGCAGTGGTTTTGCTTAATGCAGAAGGAGAGACGCTTTACGAAAAAGATTACGAAACGTATGAGCTTGAGGCTGCTTGGAATCAGTATGATCCTTATCAAATGATGGTGACGGAATTCAATGAAAACTGGGATTTCCATACATATCAGGTGAATGCTAAAAAAGACGAATCTTTCTTAAGCCCAGTACAGGTTCCGTTCATTCATTGGACATCCAAAAATACATTTGATTATGTAAAAGAGGGAAGAGACGATAAAACAGGGCCTTTATATACGTTCGATACAGCTTCTAAGACGGAACAGAAGCTTGAGGATGACGTTCTATTCTTCGATTCTTTCCATCAAATGAGTTTTACTGTCAAATCAGCTTCCGGAGGAAAAGGGACGTATCAGTTTAAAACGCCGCAATCAACATCACCTGTTACAGCGAAATGGCCGCTCCAAGCGAAATATACAAATTTGGCTCCAATGGAGTATGACTATGATGAAGCAGGAGGCCTGTTTTATACATTCAAACAAAGCGGCGATGCATATAAGCTCGCAGCAATCAATGTAGCATCGGGAGAGACAAAAGATCTTGTGTCTCTGCGGGAAATGGAGCCGATTCAAATATCTCCGAACGGGAAATATGCGTTATACGGCTTTCATTTTGAGCAAATTATTTTATTGAAATCACATGAAACGAAGCAACTCATCATTGATCAAAAGGAGATGGAATAACGATGGCTATCGCAGATGTAACCATTATCCCAATCGGTACGGAAACACCCAGTGTCAGTGCTTACGTAGCCGATGTGCAAAAGATATTAGAAGGATATCAAGCAGAAGGGAAAATCAAATATCAGCTGACACCGATGAATACGCTGATCGAGGGAGAACTCAGTGACCTTTTTGCAGTCATTCAGGCAATTCACGAAGCGCCATTTCAAAAAGGATTGCACAGAGTGGCAACGAATATCCGTATCGATGACAGGCGTGACAAAAAAACGACGCTTGAGAGCAAAATAGAAAGTGTCAATAAACATTTACAGCCATAAAAATAAACCTGTATCCGATCGGATACAGGTTTTAATGTGCGGTTGGATACCCGCTGTTTATTACGGTCATCACGGTAAACCATCCAAAGACAAATAAGGTGGCACCGGCTAATAAAAACCCGAGTATATTTTTATTTCTAACAGAACGCAAGACTCCCCATAAAGCGAAAAGAGCGACAAGGCCGAAAATCACGACAAGTAACATAACACAGCCCCCTTTACATTGAAAAACCTGCAATTCTTTCCAGTTTTATTCTACCTGTTTTTTATAGGTTTGTCGATAGCGTTTTCATTGCGATTGTTTGAATCTTTTTTAAAAAACCCTCATAATAAGAGCATAAAAAAGAAAGAGGTGATAATAGTGAAATGGAGACGAATGCCAGTAGGGCCGATTCAAGCGAACGCATATTTTCTCATCAGTGATGATCAATGCCTGATTTTTGATCCGGGCGGCGAGGGACATAAAATCAATCAATACATAAAAGAAAAAGGGCTGACGCCTTTAGCCATTTTGCTTACACATGCCCATTTTGACCATATTGGGGCGCTTGATGAAGTGAGAGAAAAATGGGATATTCCAGTTTACCTGCATCAAAATGAAAAAAATTGGCTTACGGATGCTTCTTTAAACGGCTCCGGCATGCTGCGAGGGATAGAAGTCACAGCTAAGCCTGCAGATCATCTAATTGAAGGCGACGGTGAGTTGAATATCGGGCCGTTTCATTTGGAAACATTATTTACGCCGGGACATTCACCAGGCAGTGTGTCTTACTACGTGAAAGATGCAGACTTGGTTATCTCCGGAGATGTCTTGTTCCAAGGCGGTATAGGACGTACGGATTTAATAGGCGGCGATCAAGAGACGCTGCTGACGTCCATTCATGAAAAACTGCTTACGCTTCCGGAACACACGCTGGTGTTAAGCGGCCATGGACCTGAAACAGACGTACTGACTGAGCAGGATCAAAATCCGTTTTTAAATGGGTTTTCATTGTAAAAAAAGAGACAAACCGATAAGGTTTGTCTCTTTTTGCATTTAATGGCCTCCGCCGCCGGGCACCATAATAAAAATTGAGTAATATGTAAAGCCGGCGAAGAAAATTGTTAAATAAGCGCCAAAAATATAAATATACATGCGTTCGGTTAAGTTCAAATACGATAGAAACACAAATAAGATCGTCTGTCCAAAAAATAAAAGGGAAGCATCTTTCATATCACCTAAATAAAACATGACTGCAAAAATTCCCGTCCAAAATCCTAACACCCGGAACATGCGATTCATTTTTATCCCCTCCCGAGAGTCCCTCTGACTGTTATTATAATAGATCACACCTAGAAATGTAAACATTTTCATTATTAATATACAAATGGAATTTGTCCCTTTGATTGTGTTTTCTATTGTATGAATGTTTTTTAAAAAATAATCCGAAAAAAAGTTCTGTAAATGGTTTAAATGAAAAATGATCCGGGTAGTTATTCTACAAAGAGATGGTTAACTGAGGAGGAAAAAACGAATGGAACAACAATTAACTTTTTACTCATATCCAAGCTGCACGTCATGCCGAAAAACAAAACATTGGCTTAAAGCACATCAAATTGAATTTAACGAACGGCATTTATTCAGAGAAACCCCGACAAGAGAAGAATTAAAGTACATTTTATCGTTAACGACAGAAGGAATTGATGAAATTTTGGCGACAAGAAGCCAGACTTTCAAAAATTTAAATTTAAACATTGAAGAAATGACGGTAAATGAGGTGCTGGAACTTTTAATCGAGAAGCCGAAGCTTTTGCGACGCCCGATTCTAGTAGACAACAAAAAGCTGGTGATTGGTTATAACCCGGGAGAACTGTTGAAGTTATCGAAGAAGAAAACGGTTCATCAATCTGCATGATGAAAAACCGAAGATCCGCTGATTTATTCGAATCAGCTTATCTTCGGTTTTTCACCTGTTCAGAAACTGGGCTAGCTGGATTCGAACCAACGATCACGGAGTCAAAGTCCATTGCCTTACCGCTTGGCTATAGCCCATTGAATCTAAACATAGTATGTGTAAAGGCAGACGCGTTATACATATATAGCGTACATTTTTCAAAAACAGGAGGGAGCTCATTAAGATGATAGCTCTTGATCAGCACTTAACAGAGCACAAAGAAGATATCACGCAACAATGGCTGGAAGTTTGTACGTCAAAAGGCAGCTGGCTGTATTCAGCGAAAGATCAGCAAAAACTAGAACAAAAGTTAAAAGACCAGCATGAATTATTGGTGACCATCGTAGCAAAATCCCTTAGAAAAGAAGACGTAGAGGATGAGCTCAACCGGTGGTCTCTTCAATGCGCCAGAGACCGTGCCGTTCATGAAGTGACGGTTACACAAAGTGTCGGCCAGTTTAACACCTTCAGGCACATTATGTTTGAATGGATTCAGAAATTCAGCGAAGCTTCTTCTCAAGACATCAGCATTCAGGAATTTTATGAGTGGAGCCGGATCTTGAATCAAAACATTGATGAGATCATCGAAGTGTTTACGGAAGAATATCACCAGGTGACCATGATACAATTAAACGCGCAAAAAGAAATGATTAATGAATTGAGTGCGCCGATTATGCCGATTACTGATGGAATTGGGATTCTTCCGCTTGTCGGTGAAATTGATACGCACAGAGCGAGGACGATTTTGGAGTCTGTGCTGGAGCAGTGCTCAGCGTTAAAGCTCTCGTATTTATTTTTAGATATTTCGGGCGTTCCTATCGTTGATACCATGGTAGCCTATCAAATTTTTAAAGTGATTGACAGCACCAAATTGCTCGGCATTGAGACGATTATTTCAGGAATCAGGCCGGAAATTGCCCAAACTGTCGTGAAGCTGGGTCTGGATTTTTCGAATGTGAAAACCGAGCAGAGTCTTGCTAAAGCCCTGGCCAATAAAGGGTTTAAAATAAAAGAGTGTTGATGCCTTTGCCATGTTTATCTTGAAAGATAGCAGCTGAACAGCCTTTCACGGGCTATTCAGCTTTTTTAACTTCTATAAATAAAATGTGATGGCTGTTGATGTCTTTTACCTTAAAAGAGTAGCCATCATATTCTATGGCACTTTCAGGCTCAGCGTCTATGTTTTGTGTCAAAAACCAGCCGCCCAAGGTGTCTACTTCAGCCTCTGATAAATCGGTTCCAAGCAGGCTGTTAACATCGCTGATTAATAATTTTGCATTTAACAAGTAATGATCCTTTCCAAGTTCGCGGATATGAGGCACTTCATCCGCATCAAATTCATCACGGATTTCTCCTACAATTTCTTCGATAATATCCTCGACAGTGACCAAACCGGACGTCCCGCCATATTCATCTATGAGGATCGCCATATGAGTGCGTTCCTTTTGCATTTTCAGCAGTAGTTTATAAATAGGAATCGTCTCAATGACATGGATAACGGGCTGTACGAAAGGTTCAATTTGATGCTTCTTGATTGAAAAATCTTTCGTCAGCATGGAAAACAGCACTTCTTTCATATTAATCACGCCAATAACGTTATCTTTATCCTCTCTTACAACTGGGTACCGTGTATATTTTGTTTGCTTGACTGTTTCCTGAAGATTTGAAATGGAGTCTTCATCTAGTGACAAACTGACCATTTCATTTCGCGGCACCATAATTTCCTTTGCCATTCGTTTATCAAAGGTGAAGATATTATTCATGTACTTTAATTCACTTTTTCTAATCTCGCCGCTTTTATAGCTTTCAGCCAATAGGACCCGAAGTTCTTCCTCTGTATATGCCAGCTCGTGCTCTGATGCCGGCTTTAGCCCAAACACTCCTGTAATCAATCGGGCAGAGTGGTTCAACAGCCAAATGAATGGAAACATGATCTTATAAAACCAAATAAGCGGTTTAGCGAACAACAAGGTAATGCTTTCTGCTTTTTGAATGGCGAAACTCTTTGGCGCCAGCTCCCCGATAACGACATTTAAATACGTAACCGCTAAAAATGCGATGACGAGTGAAAGCAGGTGGGTAAGCGATTCATTTAAGCCTGCTTTATGAAAAAGCGGTCGAAGCAGAGTTTGCACAGTCGGTTCCCCAAGCCATCCCAGTCCTAAGGCTGCGACTGTGATGCCCAGCTGACAGGCTGATAAATATTCATCAAGGTGAGTGATGACATGCTTTGCCGCTTTAGCACCTTTCTTTCCTTTTGCGACAAGCTGATCAATTTTGGATCGCCGCACTTTTACGATTGAAAATTCTACGGCAACAAAAAATCCTGTTAACAAAATGAGAATAGCGACTGCTAGTAAATTGACAAATTCCAAAACAACTGCCTTCTCCAAGGAAGGCATGCACCTCCCTTTTCCGATGTCTTTCTACATTCCATACCACCTGAAAATGCTCATAAAACATGTGTTGAAGCGGCAGACTGGTTTAGTGACGCGGTTATTGGGCAATTAAAGAATAAAGAACAAAAGTTTGGAGGAGCTTGACATGAAGGCACATACGGGAAAGGATTGGTTTTGGTACCAAATGGGGCCTCAAGAAAGAAGTAAGGCAAGGGATCTAATCCATTTTTCTCACTGGCCTCAGTGTGAAAAGTGGTTTGAAAATAACCATCACGTTAATTTTTTACGAGTAGATACAACTGAAACGGAAAATGAAGCGGTATTTGGGTCGATTGTTTATGATCAGGGGCTTGGTGAAGAAAAAGATCATACTGTTTTTCACTTTTATATCACCAGACAATATTTTTTTACTATCAACTTTGATTTTTCAATTTTGAGAGAGATTAAAGGAAAAGAAGTTGTCCGGCAAATGGAAAGAGCGGACAATGCGATAGAGGGGTTTTTAATTCTTCTCGGCGAACTAATGAATGCGTATTTAATCGGTGTTGATGAATTTGAAGTAAAGCTGAGAAAGCTTAGATGGCAGATTAAAGACGACAATAGCAAAAGCATTTTAAACCGCGTCCATCTCCTGCGCCATGAACTGATGATTTGGAAAAATTTAATATTAAGCGCCAAAAAAATTGAAATGGCGTTGAAAGAAACTTTTTTACCTCAAAATGAAGGGAAAAAGGATTATCAGCGGACACAACTGAAGATTGACAGGGGATTTACATATATCAGCGAATTTGAAGGGGAGCTTAACAATCTGTTGCATTCAGAGGAAGTCATTACCTCACATAGGGGGAATGAAATTGTAAAAGCGCTGACCATTTTCACGACGCTTTTTACGCCGATTACAGCTCTGGGGGCCTTATGGGGGATGAACTTTTCTGTGATGCCGGAACTGAATTGGAAATACGGATATCTCTTTTCTCTCTTATTGATTGTCACATCTACAGTCCTGATCTATCTCTATTTGAGGAAAAAAGGCTGGACGGGAGATATGCTGCAGGAGCGGAAGAAGAAAAAGAAACCTCGAAAAAGGCGGACTCTATAGGGTGTTTCATATTTTGTGCAGCGTGCCCCGCTTTTTCACCAGACATATCAGGGTGACCGGATACGATGACAAGGCGCTTATGGCAGAGCATCAAATCCGCAGTTTATCGATTCTTGAAAATGACCAAATGACCGGTATTGTTGCATTAGGCGACCTTTCCGTTGAGAAAGATACTGGTCAAAAAGCGAAAACAGCATAATGAAAATGGAATCAAGCAGGCATGGTGACCATGTCTGCTTTTTTATTATTGGGAAAATTATAATGAAAGGGGCACATTCAGTTGAAAGTTTTTTTCTTGCCAGAAAGAATTGGTTTTTCAGCATATAACATCTCACAAAATCACGTTTTCCCTGTTTGATTACCGCTCCTTCTTTTTCTACAATACGCATTGAAAGGAGAGGGAATCAAATTGGATTCAATAGAAAATGTAAGCAAAAACTTGATTGAAGAGGCATATCTAACAAAGGCTTCTGATATTCACATCGTGCCGAGGGAGCGGGACGCTATCATTCATTTTCGGGTCGATCATGCCTTGCTGAAAAAAAGGGACATGAAAAAAGAAGAGTGCGTAAGACTGATTTCACATTTTAAATTTCTTTCAGCAATGGATATAGGTGAAAGGCGAAAGCCGCAAAACGGTTCGCTTACGTTAAAGCTGAAAGAGGGAAATGTTCATTTAAGAATGTCAACGCTGCCCACAATTAATGAAGAAAGCCTCGTGATCAGAGTGATGCCCCAATACAATATCCCTTCGATTGATAAATTGTCGCTATTTCCGAAGACAGGAGCCACATTACTCTCGTTTTTAAAACATTCCCATGGCATGCTCATTTTTACCGGGCCGACTGGTTCAGGGAAGACTACCACATTATACTCTCTCGTTCAATATGCAAAAAAACACTTTAATCGAAATATTGTCACATTAGAGGACCCTGTTGAAACAAGGGACGAAGATGTTCTTCAGGTTCAGGTGAATGAAAAAGCCGGTGTAACTTATTCTGCAGGTCTGAAAGCAATTTTGCGCCATGATCCCGATATGATTATTTTAGGTGAGATCAGAGACGCGGAAACAGCTGAAATTGCGGTGCGGGCAGCGATGACGGGACATCTGGTACTAACGAGCCTTCATACGAGAGACGCAAAGGGCGCCATTTACAGACTGCTTGAATTCGGTATCAATATGAATGAAATCGAACAGACTGTCATTGCAATAGCGGCTCAGCGCTTGGTTGATTTGGCTTGCCCGTTTTGTGAAAACGGATGTTCATCAGTGTATTGCCGACAGTCACGAAATACCAGGAGAGCTAGCGTTTATGAGCTTCTATACGGGAAAAATCTTCAGCAATGTATCCAGGAGGCAAAAGGAAATCATGCAAATTACCAATATCAAACGCTTCGTCAAATTATCAGAAAAGGAATTGCGCTCGGCTATTTAACGACAAACAACTATGACCGGTGGGTTTATCATGAAAAAGATTAGAAAAGTCTGGTCATTAAAGGATCAAGCCAGGTTATTAAAGCGGCTCGGTGAAATGACTGCGGGCGGATATACGCTTCTGGATGGATTACGCCTGATGGAACTTCAGATGAATAAGAGGCAGGCGGCTGACTTGACTGGTACGGTCACTTGTTTGAGGGAAGGGGCTCCGTTTTATCAAGTACTAAAGAGTTTGTCATTTCATAAGGAAGCCGTAGGTATTTGTTATTTTGCTGAAACACATGGTGAACTGCCTGCTTCCATGATCCAGAGCGGAGAGCTGCTGGAACGAAAAATTGCACAGGCAGACCAGCTGAAAAGAGTGCTGCGCTATCCGCTTTTCCTCATCTTTACGGTCGCTGTCATGTTTTATATGTTACAGTCCATCATCATTCCTCAGTTTTCCGGTATCTATCAATCGATGAATATGGAAACCTCACGTTCAACCGATATGCTTTTTGCTTTTTTTCAGCATATTGATCTTGTGATCATTTTGCTTGTTCTTTTTACAGCAGGTATCGGGATTTATTATTGGCTTGTGTTTAAGAAAAAATCACCTGCCCGGCAAATGCTGATTTGTATCAGGATTCCTTTGGTTGGAAAGCTTGTCAAGCTGTTTAACAGCTACTTTTTTTCTTTGCAGCTAAGCAGCCTTTTAAAATCAGGCCTCTCAATTTATGACAGCCTTAATGCATTTAAACATCAAACGTTTCTCCCTTTCTACCGCTGCGAGGCTGAACAATTGATTGAACGGCTAAAAGCCGGTGAGTCAATTGAATCCGCTATTTGTGGAAGCCCTTTTTATGAAACTGATTTATCAAAAGTCATATCTCACGGCCAGCTGAGCGGCCGATTGGATCGGGAGCTTTTCACATACAGCCAATTCATATTACAGCGGCTGGAACACAAAGCGCAAAAATGGACAGGCATCCTTCAGCCAATGATTTATGGATTTGTTGCAGCGATGATCTTACTTGTGTATTTATCTATGCTTGTGCCTATGTATCAGATGATGAATCAAATGTGAAAGGAAGAGGCTGATGAATGAGAAAGGATTTACACTTGTTGAAATGTTAATCGTGCTCTTTATTATTTCGATTTTGCTTTTAATTACGATACCGAACGTCACAAAACATAATCAAACCATTCAAAAAAAAGGCTGTGAAGGCTTACAAAACATGGTTAAGGCACAAATGACTGCATTTGAGCTTGATCATGAGGGACAAACTCCGAGCCTTGCCGATTTACAGTCAGAGGGCTATGTGAAAAAGGATGCTGTCTGTCCAAATGGTAAGCGCATTATCATCACCGGCGGAGAAGTTAAGGTTGAACATTAAATTAAACGAGGAGGAGGGGTTTACCCTTTTAGAAAGTTTGCTTGTGTTAAGCCTTGCCTCTATCCTACTGATTGCCGTCTTCACCACACTTCCTCCTGCTTATGACAATATAGCTGTCCGACAGGCAGCAAGGCAGCTGAAAAATGATATTATGCTCACACAGCAGGCTGCTATTTCCCGTCAACAAAGAACAAAAATTTTCTTTCATAAAAAAGAATATCAATTAGTCATTGGTGATACGGTCATTGAACGTCCGTATGCAAGGGGACTTTCTATAGAACTGCTGACATTAAAAGACCGTTTGGAATTTAATGAGAAAGGGCACCCGAATGCAGGCGGAAAAATACGAGTAATAGGCCATGACGCTTATGACATAACAGTTTATCTAGGGAGCGGGAGAGTCAATGTGGAGAGAAAATAAAGGTTTTTCTACAATAGAAACAATGTCTGCGCTAAGCCTGTGGCTGTTTGTGCTGCTGACAGTCGTCCCCTTGTGGGACAAGCTGATGTCTGATGAAAAAATGGCGGAATCACGAGAAATTGGCTATCAGATGATGAATGAGAGCATTAGCAAATATGTCATGAGTGGTGAAGGAGCCGCGTCAAAAACGATTACAAAGAACAATCATATCTATGCAATGAAGTGGGAGGAGGAGGGCGAATATCAAAACGTATGTATCAAAGCCGCAGCTTATAAAGAGAAATCATTTTGCCTCAGCATTTTGCAGACAGAATGGCTACACGCTTCTTAACGTATTATTTTCGCTCTCAGTCTTTTTGCTCATATCAGGATCGTTAGCTGCGATTTTCCATCTGTTTTTGTCTCGACAGCAGGAACATGACGGTTTCACACAGCAAGAATGGATGATTTCGATAGAACAGATGATGAATGAATGCAAGGAGTCACAGGCAGTTAAGACAGCCGAGCATGGGAGCGTGTTAATCTGCACCAATCTTTCCGGACAAGATATCCGTTTTGACATTTATCATTCAATGATCAGAAAAAGAGTGGATGGCAAAGGGCATGTTCCGATTTTAGATCATATTACTGCCATGAAAGCTGATATTGAAAATGGTGTTGTTTTGCTGAAAATTGAGAGTGAGGACCAAAAAGTGTATCAAACTGCTTTTCCAGTCTATTCGTATTTAGGAGGGGGGTGAATGTATCGTACAAGAGGGTTTATTTATCCAGCTGTTCTTTTTGTGTCAGCGCTTGTGCTGTTAATCGTGAACTTTGCTGCTGTTCAATATATTTCACGCTGCATGTTTGAGAAGGAAACAAAAGAGTTATACATAGGAGAGAATTTGCTTCAAAATGGTACGCTTCTTTCGATTCGGCACGTTCTAGAGAAACGGAAAGGCCAGGAGGGTACGCAGCAATTTCCATATGGACGGGTTTCTTATTACATTCATGATACATCGATAAAAGAACAAAAAGAAATCAACTTAAGAGTATCAACGGAGTCGGGAACAGAAAGAACTGCACAGATCGTGTTTGACCAAAAACAGAAAAAACTGCTGAGATGGACAGAATAAAACAGTGTAAAGGGTATAAAAAAAGTCATGTGAGACAACACTTCATAATAATTTGATGATGAGGTGATCACGTGAAAACGAATGATTATGTTAAATATATGACGCAGCAATTTGTCAAATATATAGATACTCCGAGAGATGAGCGAAAAGAACGAAAAGAGGTGCGGAAAGAAACAAAAACGCCTGTTTCCCAGCAGTGGTTCGGTATTTTACCCTATGGCTTCCGACTTTGGCTGAAACGGAAAAAATAACCGCAAATAAACGAATAAGGTCCTTCAAAAAATGGAGGACCTTATTGATATTCTTCTAATATGGCGATTTTATTGACCTTTTGGCTATAAGGATCAAATGAAATCGTCACAAAAACGCCGAATTCTTTTGATCCTTCCCTCAGAGTTAAATGGTATTGCTTCACTGCTTCATCTTTTCTTTTACGGTCCCATACTTTTTGTTTGAACAGTACCTGTGCGAGCGGGTACCTTTTTTTTGCTTCTTTTACAGCAATCTCTTCCCATTTGGACATGTGACGGGCGGTTACAAGCGGTGTTTCTTCTGCGTGAGCGGCTGTGGCGCCAAAGACGAGAAGAGATAGACAAATCACACATTGTTTGATCATCATGCTGTCACCCTTTCTTGTTTATTATTACCAAATAATAATGGGATATGCATTTAAATTCTCACATAACAATCCCAAAAATTTCAAAAAAATTGAAAAGATGAGCAATACTGAGCAAGACTTTGTAATATGATGAAAACATTCTTTTAAACGAACAAAATGAGCGATTTTGGTGTTTTTAAATCTATAAATCGTTGATTATACTCTACTTGTGTAGTTCTTTAAAGAGAACGATTGTCATATCAAGTTACAGTGTTTTACAGGAGGTAAGATATGTTTCGATTGTTTCACAATCAGCAAAAGGCGAAGACGAAACTGAAAGTTCTGCTAATCTTTCAGCTTTCAGTCATTTTCAGTCTGACTGCCGCAATATGCTTACAATTTTCCGATGATACAAGCGCTGCTTTTCATGATATTGAAACATTTGATGTCTCACTTCAAACGTGTAAAGACTTTCAGCATACAGATAAAAACTGCCATTATGATAAACGCTGGGATCAAAGTGATTTGCACATATCAGATCAAACGGATACGAAAGGAACTGTATGCTCACCTATCACCTTATTTGCTGAGCTCGAAAATACAGGTGAGAAACTTAAGAAATCAAAGTGGAAGTGGGAGCTTCATAAGCTTGAAAATGCCCGAAAACCGTTAAAGGATGGGAACGTGATCGAAAAAGGATTTGTCTCCAATCAAATCAGCGATTCACTTTATAAAATTGAGACGAAGAAAAAAATGAAACCCGGCATTTATGCATTTAAAGTATATAAACCGGCAGGCTACCCGGCAAACGGCAGTACATTTGAGTGGTCGGAGCCTATGACGCTTGCAAAATGCGATGAAAAACCGACAGTCCCTAAAAAAGAAACAAAGTCGGGCGTCAAAAAGGAGAATGAAACAACACAAAAGGATATACAGGAAAAAACAATGAAAGAAGAAACATCTCAAGAAGCTGTAACCAAAGAAAATGAAACTCAATCAGACCAGAAGGAAAGCGGGGAAGAGGATGAAAAAAGCAATGAAGCTGATCAGTAATATTTTATACGTGATCATCTTTACTCTTATTATTGTGCTGACACTTGTCGTGATTTCAACACGTTCATCCGGGGGAGAGCCGGCTGTGTTTGGGTATACATTGAAATCAGTTCTGTCAGGTTCGATGGAGCCGGAGTTCAATACAGGTTCCTTAATATTGGTCAAAGAAATCACTGATGTGAAAGAGCTCCAAAAAGGTGACGTTATTACATTTATGCAGGATGCAAATACGGCGGTCACCCACAGAATTGTTGACATAACAAAGCAAGGAGACCATTTGTTATTTAAAACAAAAGGTGATAATAATGCAGCAGCTGATTCAGCGCCTGTATCGGACGAAAATGTTCGCGCGCAATACACAGGTTTTCAGCTTCCATATGCCGGCTATATGCTTCATTTTGCCAGCCAGCCAATTGGAACGGCTGTATTATTGATTGTTCCCGGCGTGATGCTGTTAGTGTACGCTTTTGTGACGATCAGCAGCGCCATTAGAGAAATTGAAAGAAAGACAAAAGCCTTGGAAACAGATACAAAGGACAGCACCATGTCCACTTAACTTCAGTTGTAAACCTGGCAACAGGTTTCGATATAAAACATTCAATAAAAGGGGAGTTTTAACCATGGGTATGAAAAAGAAATTGAGTTTAGGAGTTGCTTCTGCAGCACTAGGATTAGCTTTAGTTGGAGGAGGAACATGGGCAGCATTTAACGACATTAAATCAAAGGATGCTACTTTTGCATCAGGTACGCTTGATTTATCTGCTAAAGAAAATTCAGCGAGTGTGAACTTATCAAATCTAAAGCCGGGAGATAAGTTGACAAAGGATTTCCAATTTGAAAATAACGGATCACTTGCGATCAAAGAAGTTTTAATGGCGCTTAATTATGGAGATTTTAAAGCAAATGGCGGCAGCAATACAACTCCAGAAGATTTCCTCAGCCAGTTTGAAGTGACATTGTTGACAGTTGGAAAAGAGGGCGGCAATGGCTACCCGAAAAACATTATTTTAGATGATGCGAACCTTAAAGACTTGTATTTGATGTCTGCTAAAAATGATGCAGCGGCTGCTGAAAAAATCAAAAAACAAATTGACCCTAAATTCTTAAATGCAAGCGGTAAAGTCAATGTAGCAACAATTGATGGTAAAACCGCTCCTGAATATGATGGTGTTCCAAAAACACCAACTGACTTCGATCAGGTTCAAATGGAAATCCAATTCAAGGATGATAAAACAAAAGATGAAAACGGGCTTATGGTTCAAAATAAATATCAAGGCAACTCCATTAAGCTTCAATTCTCATTCGAAGCTACACAGTGGAACGGCTTGACAATCAAAAAGGACCATACTGATAAAGATGGTTACGTGAAAGAAAATGAAAAAGCGCATAGCGAGGATAAAAATTAATAACAGCAAAAAAAGAGACGGCCCAGTAAATTATCACTGGGCCGTCTCGATGTTTATTGACAAAAGAGGAGTTAGTGCCTCTGCTCAGGCACTACTCCTCTTTTTGGGATTTTCTCCATTTTTGATAATCTAAAAATTCACGAAATTGTTTTTTCGATACCCCGGATGTCATTGCATCGCGAACCAATTTCTCCCATTCACTATCTAATTGACCATCGTATTCGGTTTCATGTTTCTCATCGAGCAAAGTATGAACCGAGACGTCCAGAACAGCGGAGACTTTTTCGAGAAATTGAATGGAGGGGTTCGTTTGTAGATTTCGTTCTATTGAGCTTAAATAAGACTTCGCTACCCCAGCTTTTTCAGCTAGTTCTGATAGTGAGTAGCCTTTTTCTTTACGGTATTGTTTAATACGCTGGCCAATCAATGTCATCACCTTCCTTGTGATATTATAGCACATTCAGAAAGGATTTACGGTATGACTTCTGGCTGCCGGACCAGGATGAGCAGACTTTTTGTTTAAAAGTAAATATTTTCGTATTTCTTCCGGGCTGATATTTGCCTCTTTGGCTTCCATCATCAATTCAACCCATTCTTGATCCAATTCAAAGTGCTCTTGTTTTGCATTTTTCATGCAGTTTCTCCTCCTAAAATACTTGTTTATGTATTTCAGCCAGTCCGGCCATGACTCATTGTATGCTTCATTAGTCTCTGGAAGTCATTTCCCCTTTAAAAATGCCAGAATTTTTTTCCAATATACCTTTATTATAATCGCATTTTTTCAAAAAAAACGAGAACGATGTCGAATGAATAAAAGTTAGCTTGAAATATTATTTTGCAGATAAAATAATCCGCCATTTTCAATTTCAACTGATATCTTTGGTTGATACAAGGTTTTCAGCGCCTGTTTTTCTAGATGGTATTCTTCTGGTTTTTCTTCTATATGCTCGTAAAACTTATCAAGCAATATCATGTCATTTCTCCACCTATTAACCGCCTGTTCCGCCCAGTCGGACGGCTCCTGCATAGCGGATTTGGAAATATAGTTTTCCATACGCTTAAGTCCGCTTTCTGGTTTGATCATAGGTGAAATGGTGAAGCAATAGTCACATATTTGTGATGTCAGTGAAAGCTGGGTCAGCTTGCTTTGAAAATCTTCAATTATCGTTCCAGAGACTAGGTGAAGACCTAGTGACAATAACTTATCCTTTTTCATGTCGGACTGGTATGAAATCGTGACATTTATACCAAGCCAAGGCTGAAGTGGGACTTTGGCTCCGGCTGATTCAATTTTCTCATACATTCTGGTAAATCTCCCATTTTGTTTAACAGCTTTAAATATTTGAAAAAGACGCGGGGCCCCAAAATATATAAATTCACCATCTAGGTCTTTTGACGCATTTTCTTTATCTGTAATAAAAGTGATTTTCATTGGATTCGGATCACCGCCTGTCTTCTCGCGCCAATGCCAGTAGAAAGGGCGGTTCATGATTTGTTTGTCCATTTCAACTGTAAGCTGCACTGTCATATAGCCTAAGCCTTGATCGACGATTTGGCAGCTGTTTGCTTGAAAAAAACGCAGCAGAAAATCGTGAACCTCTTGCTGTCTCACTAGTAAAACCTCCTTACAGGCTAAGATCCTCTTTTTTCAGCAGGCTGCTGTTTTTTATAAGACAAAAATGAGGTTAAGTTATCCATTTTTATTTTCATTTCTTCTTCTGTTGCTGAGTGATACAAAATGTCATGAAGGTGCTCTTCAAAATTGTTCACTTGAATTTTCGTTAAAATATCATCAAGTTCGCCGACCACTTTTTCAAACAAATGAATTTTTTCATATAAAAGCTTTAGAATATGCTCTTCCACCGTATGTTTTGTTGCCATGTTATAAATGTGGACGTCACGCTCCTGCCCGAGTCTGTGAATTCTTCCGATTCTTTGCTCAAGTCGCATCGGGTTCCATGGAAGATCATAGTTGATCATGTGATTGCAAAATTGCAGGTTAATTCCCTCACCGCCTGCTTCAGTTGCAATAAGGACTTGGATCTTTCCGCGGAAAAGATCCTTCATCCAGTCTTTTTTCCCACGTTTAAATCCGCCTCTAAACGGCACAGAACTGATGCCGTTTTGCTGAAGAAACCACTGCAAATAAATCTGGGTTGCACGGTATTCTGTAAAAATGATGACCTTATCGTCGATCTTTTTGATTAAATCAACGACTTGAAGCGCTTTAGAATTTTGTGTCACTTGATTGATGCGCTCTATTAAAACTGAAATCGTATGTTCATCAATGGCAGGTGCTTGTTTCTCTTTTTGATCAAGCATCTTTTTCAGCGTCATATACACCGCTTCTCTGCTCGAACAGCATTCTCTTTGCAAGGTCATAATCGAGAACATGCTGGCTGGTTTATTGATACTTTCCTTCAAGCGAGAAATTTCATCATAAAGCGCCTGCTCTGATGGAGAAAATTCAATCGGCACTGTTTCAACATGGCGCTGTTTCCAATTCAGCCCGGTATCATGCCGCCTGTTACGGATCATGACTTTATTCACAAGATCTTTTAAATGTTCATGCGCTTCTAAACTGGATTTCTTCTTGGCGAACTCCTCCTGAAAGTGATTCTGACTGCCTAAATGGCCGGGTTTTAATAAGGACACCAAATTGAAAATCTCTTCGATACGGTTCTGGATTGGCGTCGCGGTAAGAAGCAGGCAATATTTTTTTACGAGATTCCGGACAAATTCATAGTTCTTCGTTTTGCTATTTTTCAGTTTGTGTGCCTCATCAATAATGACAAGATCATATGGGATTGACAGAACGATTTCGCGATGGGGCGAGCGCTTCGCGGTGTCTATTGATGAGACGACAATATCGCATTGCTCCCACACATAGCTTTTCTTTTGTTCAACAGCCGGAATCAAAAATTTTTCCTGAAGCTCTTTGACCCATTGTGACACAAGGGAAGCGGGCACAAGGATCAAAATTTTTTTTGCTAACCCGCGAATCATATATTCTTTTAGAATCAGTCCAGCTTCAACCGTTTTCCCGAGACCAACCTCATCTGCTAAAATCGCTTTCCCGTTCATTTTTTCAACCACTTTTTGCGCTACCTCAAGCTGGTGGGGGAGCGGCGTAAAGGAAGGCAGATATAAAGGAGCCCGTAAACCTTCAAACTCTGGAATTGCTAATGTTTTCTGGATTTCTGCAGAGAGCTTGTACAGTTCCCAGTTTGCCCAAGGGCCATCGTTTTTCAGTCTTTCAGCAAATTCTTCAGGCCATTTTGCATCGTAGATCATTTCGGTATTCATTGCTTTGAAACCGCCTTTCTTATTCTTCGATTCTTAAGATGAATAATATTAGAAAAATCTGCCCAAATTGCTGTTGCCCAGCATATAGTGATGATGGTAGGATATGAGTATGTATTTGATGTAAGATATTGCTATAGTATGTCCATAACAGCATGAAAATATGAGCGAATGACAGCAAGGGGAGAGACCTGACCGAAAACCTCGGGATACAGGCGCCGAAGGAGCAAACTGCGGAGTGAATCTCTCAGGCAAAAGAACTCTTGCTCGACGCAACTCTGGAGAGTGTTTGTGCGGATGCGCAAACCACCAAAGGGGACGTCTTTGCGTATGCAAAGTAAACTTTCAGGTGCCAGGACAGAGAACCTTCATTTTACATGAGGTGTTTCTCTGTCCTTTTTTGTATGTTTTTTAGCTGCGCCGTTGATAAAGGGGAGGAATTAGATGCTGAAAAGAACGCCGTTATTTGACCTGTATAAGGAATATGGAGGAAAAACGATTGATTTCGGAGGTTGGGAGCTTCCTGTTCAATTTTCTTCTATAAAAAAAGAACACGAGGCTGTCCGAACTGCAGCCGGTTTGTTTGATGTATCTCATATGGGAGAAGTCGAAGTGTCAGGGAACGACAGTCTGTCTTTTTTGCAAAGATTGATGACAAATGATGTTTCCGCGTTAACGCCAGGCCGTGCTCAATATACAGCGATGTGTTACCCGGATGGCGGAACCGTCGATGATTTGCTTATCTATCAAAAAGGAGAGAACCGCTATCTGCTTGTCATTAATGCTTCTAATATAGATAAAGACTTGGCTTGGATGAAAGAACATGCAGCAGGTGATGTGCAGATTGACAATCAGTCAGATCAAATCGCGCTCTTGGCTGTACAGGGACCGAAAGCAGAAGCGGTCGTAAAAAATCTGACAGATGCAGATGTGTCTGCATTAAAGCCGTTTGCGTTTATTGATGAAGCCGATATCAGCGGCCGCAAAGCACTTATTTCACGCACTGGCTATACGGGAGAAGACGGGTATGAAATTTACTGCCGCAGTGATGATGCTATGCATATTTGGAAAAAAATCATCGATGCAGGGGATGCATACGGATTGATTCCATGCGGTCTCGGTGCACGTGATACACTCCGGTTTGAAGCGAAGCTCCCGCTCTACGGTCAGGAGCTGACCCGGGATATTACACCGATTGAAGCAGGTATAGGCTTTGCTGTAAAGCACAAAAAAGAGTCTGACTTTTTCGGTAAGTCAGTATTGAGTGAACAAAAAGAAAACGGAGCGAAGCGCAAACTTGTCGGTCTCGAAATGATTGAAAAAGGGATACCGCGGCACGGATATGAGGTTTTCCAAAATGGCAAGTCTGTCGGAAAGGTGACAACCGGCACGCAGTCACCGACATTAGGGAAAAACGTCGGCCTTGCCTTAATTGATTCGGAAACAAGTGAGATCGGGACTGTTGTAGATGTAGAGATTCGCAAAAAATTAGTGAAAGCAAAGGTTGTCAAAACACCATTTTATAAACGCTAATATTTTTTCTTGGAGAGAGGAGACAACACATGAAGCACCGTTATTTGCCCGCAACAGAAAAGGATAAACAGGAGATGCTTGCTACTATCGGCGTAAGCAGCATCGATGATTTATTTGCTGATATACCGGAAAACGTCAAATATAAAAAAGAGTATCAAATTAAAAAAGCGAAATCAGAAACAGAATTAACAAGAGAACTGACAAAGCTGGCCTCTAAAAATCGTGATACCGTACAATACGCTTCTTTCTTAGGAGCGGGTGTATATGACCATTATCAGCCTGTCATTGTGGATCATGTCATTTCGCGCTCTGAGTTTTATACCGCATATACGCCTTATCAGCCAGAGATTTCACAAGGAGAGCTCCAGGCTATTTTTGAATTCCAAACGATGATCTGTGAACTGACAGGCATGGATATCGCCAACTCCTCGATGTATGACGGCGGAACAGCCTTGGCGGAAGCAGCAATGCTTGCTTCAGGCCACACGAAAAAGAAAAAAATCGTTGTGTCAAAAACCGTGCATCCTGAATCGCGAGAAGTGCTGAAAACGTACGCAAAAGGTCAGTATATTGATGTTGTTGAAGTACCTGCTGCGGATGGCGTTACGGATCTTGATGCATTGCGCCAAACCGTTTGCGAGAACACAGCCGCAGTGATCGTTCAGTACCCGAATTTTTTCGGCCGGATCGAGCCGCTAAAGGATATTGAGCCTATCGCTCATCAAGGGAAATCCATGTTTATTGTTTCAGCTAACCCGCTTGCGCTAGGTCTTCTCACTCCGCCGGGTAAGTTTCAGTCTGATATCGTCGTCGGTGATGCGCAGCCTTTCGGCATTCCTTCAGCATACGGCGGCCCGCATTGCGGCTTTTTTGCCGTTACTAAAAAATTAATGCGAAAGGTGCCGGGCCGTCTCGTCGGACAAACGGAAGACGAAAACGGAAAAAGAGGCTTTGTGCTTACCCTGCAAGCCAGGGAGCAGCATATCCGCCGGGATAAAGCAACATCAAATATATGCTCGAACCAAGCTTTAAATGCGCTGGCAGCATCAGTAGCCATGACTGCTCTCGGAAAAAACGGCGTAAAAGATATAGCCCGCCAAAATCTCTTAAAAGCCAACTATGCAAAGCAAGAAGCAAAAAAAGCAGGCCTTACCGTTATGTTTGACGGGCCGATGTTTAATGAATTTGTCATCAAACTGGATGAGCCGGTGAGAGCTGTGAACAAGCGTTTGCTGGCAAAAGGCATGATTGGCGGATATGATCTTGGGTTGACGTATCCGGAGCTGGACTGCCATATGCTGATTGCTGTAACGGAGCTGAGAACAAAAGAAGAAATTGACGCACTCATTCAGGAATTGGGGGATCGCCATGAGTAATCAGGACCAGGCACTTATTTTTGAACTTTCAAGAGAAGGCCGAATCGGCTATAGTCTGCCGGAGCTCGATGTACCGGAAATCGAATTGGGGGACCTCTTGTCAGACACCTATATTCGTGACGAAGACGCATCGCTGCCGGAGGTTTCAGAGCTGGACATCATGCGCCATTATACAGCGCTGTCCAAACGCAATCACGGGGTGGATTCCGGTTTTTATCCTCTCGGTTCTTGCACGATGAAATACAATCCGAAAATCAATGAAAAAATCGCGCGTATACCCGGTTTTGCTGCAATTCATCCCCTTCAGGATGAAGACACGGTGCAAGGCGCATTAGAGCTTTTATATGATTTAAGCAAGCACCTTGAAGAAATAACGGGAATGGATGAGGTTACGCTTCAGCCTGCTGCCGGAGCGCACGGCGAATGGACGGGGCTGATGATGATCCGTGCCTATCATGAAGCTCGCGGGGATTTCAAGCGGACGAAGGTCATTGTCCCTGATTCCGCGCATGGGACGAATCCTGCATCAGCAACAGTAGCAGGCTTTGAAACCGTTACGGTGAAATCGAATGAAAAAGGGCTTGTTGATTTAGAGGATTTAAAAAGAGCAGTGAATGAAGAAACTGCAGCTCTTATGCTGACGAATCCGAACACGCTCGGCTTGTTTGAGGAGCAGATTACAGAGATGGCGGAAATTGTACACCAAGCGGGGGGGAAACTGTATTATGACGGCGCTAATTTAAATGCCGTTTTAAGCAAGGCGAGACCTGGAGATATGGGATTTGACGTGGTGCACCTCAACCTGCATAAAACATTCACAGGCCCTCATGGCGGCGGAGGCCCCGGCTCAGGCCCTGTCGGCGTAAAAAAAGATCTGATTCCTTATTTGCCAAAGCCAGTTTTAGTCAAAAAAGAAGGGCGCTTTACGTTTGATTATGACCGCCCTCATGCGATTGGCCGAGTGAAGCCGTATTACGGCAACTTTGGCATTAATGTGAGAGCGTATACGTATATTCGCTCCATGGGGCCTGACGGATTAAAGGCTGTTACTGAGAACGCAGTGTTAAACGCCAACTATATGATGAGAAAGCTCGCGCCTTATTACGATCTTCCGTTTGACCGCCATTGCAAGCATGAATTTGTATTATCAGGGAAGCGGCAGAAAAAGCTGGGAGTGCGTACGCTTGATATTGCAAAACGGCTCCTTGATTTCGGCTATCATCCGCCGACGATTTATTTCCCGCTTAATGTTGAAGAATGCATCATGATCGAGCCGACGGAGACCGAATCAAAGGAAACACTGGACGCGTTTATTGATGCTATGATTCAAATCGCAAAAGAAGCGGAGGAGAATCCGGAGCTTGTTCAGGAGGCCCCGCATACAACGATTGTAAAAAGAATGGATGAAACAAAAGCGGCGAGACACCCGGTGCTCAGATACGAGGCGGTAGAAAGATAAATAAAAACAGCTGTCTACCAGACAGCTGTTTGCTTTATTTCTTCGCTTTAATCTTTCCGCCCCATTTTTTAAAGCCGCCTTTTAGGTTGTAAATCTCAGTGCAGCCGTTTTTGCGCAGGGTTTGTGCCGCGCGTCCGCTGCGGACACTGTTTTGGCAGTACAGGTAAACAGGCTTGTCCGTACGGATCTCATTTTTTCTCTGTTTCAGCTGGGAAAGCGGGATGTTGCGGGCGCCTAAAATATGTCCGCCCTCAAACTCATTTGGCTCACGAACATCAATAAGCTGCGCTTTGCGGTAACCCGCGCGGAATTCTTCTTCGGTAAGTGTTTTCATAATTCGCTGCTGATAGACATAGGAAGCAATCATATAGATGATAAACGCAGCAAAAATAATCAAAACGATCATATTAGACAATGTGATTCTACTCCTTTAGCATATAAAATCAAAACCCTGCTTCATAAAACAAGGTCATAGAGCCGTTTTCGACAAATACTATTATAGTAAAGCACAGCGTGATTGTCATCTATAATGGAACTAAAATATTTTTCATTTTCCCGACAGTTTGATAAACTGATTCTATTAAAACGGTAAGGAAGGTCTTAAAATGCAAAAAGAAACTTGGCGGTTTATAGACTCAGGCAATGCAAGTCCTGCATTCAATATGGCGCTTGATGAAGCGCTTTTATATTGGCACAGCGAAAAGAAAATCCCCCCGGTTATCCGTTTTTACGGCTGGAATCCGGCGACACTTTCTGTAGGGTATTTTCAAAATATTAAAAAGGAAATCAATTTTGAAGCAGTACATAAATATAATCTCGGATTCGTCAGACGCCCGACCGGCGGGAGAGGTGTGCTTCACGATCAGGAACTGACATACAGCGTAATTGTTTCGGAAGAGCACCCCGAGATGCCGGCGACTGTTACTGAGGCTTACCGGGTTATTTCAGAAGGCATACTTCAAGGCTTTAGAAATCTCGGTCTGGACGCTTACTTTGCCATCCCGAGAACTGAAAAAGAAAAAGAAAGCTTAAAAAATCCGCGGTCATCTGTTTGTTTTGACGCGCCTTCGTGGTATGAGCTAGTGGTTGAGGGGCGCAAGGTGGCGGGAAGCGCGCAAACGAGACAAAAAGGCGTGATTCTTCAGCATGGCTCCATTCTTCTTGATTTAGATGAGGACAAGCTGTTCGATCTGTTCTTATATCCAAGTGAAAGAGTAAGAGAGCGGATGCAGCGCAATTTCAAAAACAAAGCGGTTGCCATTAATGAACTCACTGAAAAGCGGGTGACGATGGATGAGGCTCGTAAAGCCTTTAAAGAAGGATTTGAAACAGGTCTTAACATTCATTTGGAGCCATATGAACTTTCTCAGGAAGAGCTTGGTTTTGTTCATCACTTGGCTGAAACAAAGTACGCTTCAGATGAATGGAATTATAAGCGGTAAACAGGGCTTTTGACCCGCGGAGCATCCTTGTTTTTTCAAGTTCATTAGTGTAAACTTGTAATGGTTTATAAAGTTAAGGTGCTTTTTGGGAGGGTTTCGATGACAACACCAAGTATGGAAGATTATATTGAACAGATTTATATGCTGATTGAAGAAAAAGGATATGCACGAGTTTCCGATATCGCGGAAGCATTGGCAGTCCATCCCTCCTCTGTAACAAAAATGGTTCAAAAACTAGATAAAGACGAATATTTAATTTATGAAAAATATCGCGGTCTCGTGTTAACGTCTAAAGGGAAAAAAATAGGCAAACGGCTGGTATACAGACATGAATTGCTTGAGCAGTTTTTAAGAATCATTGGTGTTGATGAAGAGAAAATATATAACGATGTCGAAGGAATCGAACATCATTTAAGCTGGAACAGTATTGATCGCATCGGGGATCTTGTTCAATATTTTGAAGAAGATGATGCCCGTAAAAAAGATCTGAAATCAATCCAAAAGAAAACAGAACATCATAATCAGTAAAAAGGCGGTCTCGAAGGAGGCCGTCTTTTTTGATACGCTGACGCCACCCGTCATTCGTTGGTCTATTTCTTCGCGTGTTTTCTTAAAATGGTAATAAACGATCGGATGGAGGGGGAGGGAATGAGATGTATATTGACGGTGTTTTTTCCGGCGGAGGAGTAAAAGGCATTGCGCTCGCAGGCGCTTATGAAGTGCTTGAGGAAAAAGGCTTCCGCTTTAAAAGAGTTGCGGGTACAAGCGCCGGCGCCATTATTGCCGCTTTCATTGCGTCAGGTTACACCAGTAAGGAAATCCACGCTTTAATTGAAGAAGTGGACGGAGAGAAATTGCTGGACCAGAGGTACTCATTTCTCCCCTTAAAGATGCTCCAGTGGGTGTCCATCTACTGGCGTCTTGGCTTATACAAAGGCGATACGATAGAAAAATGGATTGCTGATCTGTTAAGAGCGAAAGGCATAAGGGTTTTCGGCGATTTGCAGAAAGGGTCTCTGCGCCTTATTGCTTCTGATTTGACAAACGGCACCATGATTGTTTTGCCGGACGATTTGGCCCGTTACGGGTTAAATCCTGATATGTTCCCGGTTGCCAGAGCGGTCAGAATGAGCTGCAGCATCCCGTATTTCTTTGAACCGATAAAATTAAAAACGGACACAGGCACCGCCACGGTTGTCGACGGAGGCGTGTTAAGCAATTTTCCAATCTGGCTGTTTTCAAAGGAAAGAAAGCGCCCTGTGATCGGTGTCACACTTGCGCCGCGTGAAAGAGAGCGTCCGAAAAAAAATATCCGCAACGCTTTTGAACTGTTCGGCGCCCTGTTTGAAACGATGAAGGATGCTCATGACGCAAGGCACATTGCGTCACGCTATGAACAAAATATCATTTTTCTCCCTGTCGATGACGTAATGGCCACTGATTTTCATTTAACACAACAAAAAAAACTAGCCCTGATTGAGCTAGGTAAAAGACGGACAGAGCTGTTTTTAAAGCAGTGGACCTATTAAAAAAGCGCTCTGTTTTTCTTTTTATTTTTTTTCCCTTCTATAACAGTCAGCTGAGTCTGGCTTTTTTTCTTGAGAATCATCGGTTTAGGCTTGCTGGCGCTCGGAACGCTTCGCAGGTGGCTGACACGTCCCTTATGTCCGGCGCGGTGTTTTGCTTTTTGTTCTTTCATCCGGCGCCGCGATTGTTTCGCCGCTTTTTTGAAGGCTGCTCCTTCGCTGCCCGCATTTCGATTCATTACATATTTCACAATAAAATAAATAATGATACCTGCCACGATGACGGTTACCGCCATTTTTGCCATTTCTCCGGGATTGGTTACCAGCACATAGAGGAAACCGAACGCTCCCAGCGCAATTAATACAGCAATAATAGGTTGTACACGATGATTCATAACTGTCCACCTCCGAAAGTAATAGCAGGGCAACGGATTTTAGATGACGTTGTGAGAAGGCTTCTGATTTTGCTCAGACAATGCTTCGAGTCTGAGAAGTTCGTTAAAGCTTTCGATGGCAACTTCAACCTGGTCATCCTTAGGTTCCTTTGTGGTTAACAGCTGAAGCCAAAGTCCCGGGTACCCAAGTAATTTCAGACCGGGAATGTCACGCACTTTGTTTGTCAGCTGCAGAACTTCAAAGGATAGACCAAGCACGACCGGTATCAGTGCGACACGATCTATAACACGCAGCCAAAGCGGATCTGTCGGAACGAGTAAATAAACAAACATGCCGACAATAATCGTAAATAAAATAAAGCTTGATCCGCAGCGGTAATGAAGCCGAGATTGGTTTTGGACATTCTCCACAGTAATTGGCAAATTCTGTTCATAACAGTTTATGACTTTATGTTCGGCTCCATGATATTGAAACACTCTTTTAATAAGCGGTGTCATGGACAAAAAATAGATGTAACCGAGCAGCAAAATCAACTTAAACAGGCTTTCAACCGCGATTTGCGCCGTGTCCGAGGAAAAAATCGGCCTTGTCAGTTCCGCTAAGAAAACTGGAACCAATGTAAATACGAATTTACTGAACAAAAATGATAGGACGCCTATAACTGCGAGGCTGAGATACATAGACAGCCCGGAGGATTTTTTTTCTTCCTGCTCAAGTGTCTCGTCTTCAGATGGATCGAGCCCGTAACGTTCGCTTGAAAAATTCAAATGCTTTGTGCCGTTTGCACTCGCTTCGATAATGGCCGCGATCCCCCGTAAAAACGGTATCTTTTTCACGATGTTCAGTTTCGGGTTGTGTTTGCGGGGAAGCTTAAAAAAGTCAATGCTTCCATCCGTTCTTCTGATGGCTGTAACGTAATGATGCTTTCCGCCAAACATAACGCCTTCCACAACAGCCTGCCCGCCGTAAGCGGGCGGAACTTTATGTTTTGACATATTATCAACCTGCCTATTTCTTAGGATTGCTAACCATTTCCTTTCACTCTATTGTACAGGAAACAGCGCTAAACCTCTAGATTGACAGGCTGAAAAAATTGCCATAGCCTTGCTTTTTCTACATGCATTATACCCTTTATTTTCAAATTTTACTCGCAGCTGTCAAAAAGTGTGAGCTTTTTTATTGACATTTCATTTTTTGGGCACACTTTAACTGGAGGTGCCATGATGACAAGCGAAAAAGATACAGAACAAAATGAAGAATTGAATGAGAAGCAAAAGCCGCCTGTTTCAATGGCCGGCAGAGTGGCGGCAACAGGTTTTTGCGGAGGCGTACTTTGGAGTTTCGTTGCTTATATCGCATACTTGTTTCATTTTTCCGAAATCAGCCCGAATATGATATTGCAGCCGTTTGTGCTCGGAGAGTGGAAAAAACATGGGCTGGGAACGGTAATCAGCATCATTTTGATTGGAGTAATTTCAATTGGCGCAGCGTTTCTTTATTTTCTTCTATTGAAACGTTTAAAAACAATGTGGCCGGGTATTTTATACGGCTTGGTGCTTTGGCTGCTCGTGTTTTTTGTTTTTAATCCGATTTTTCCAGATGTGCGCACGGTGACCGAACTGACATCAGATACAATTATTACGACCATTTGCATTTATTTGCTTTACGGGCTGTTTGTCGGGTATTCCATTTCATTTGAATACAATGAGCTGAATTCGGAAAAGCTTGCACGTGCGCTGGGAATGCATAGAGAATAGTGTATAATCCTTTTCCAGTATGATAAAATGTTCACGAGAAGTGAACATTTTTTACATGAGAAACCCTCGCGAAAAGGAGAGATTATGTGCCTCATTTTTTGATTTTAAACGGACCGAATGTTAACCGGCTTGGGAGTCGTGAGCCTGAAGTATTCGGCCGCCAGACACTGACCGATATTGAAACAGATCTTTTTCAGTTTGCTGAAGCCTTACATATCCAGCTCACTTTCTTCCAGTCTAATCACGAAGGTGATTTGATAGATGCGATACATGAGGCTGAGGAGCAATACAGCGGGATTGTTCTGAACCCCGGCGCCCTGAGTCATTATAGCTATGCGATCAGGGATGCTGTTTCAAGCATCAGTCTTCCTGTGGTAGAGGTGCATTTATCAAACTTATACGCCAGGGAAGAATTCAGGCATCAGTCGGTTATCGCTCCTGTTGCGAAAGGGCAGATTGTCGGTCTTGGAGCTGAAGGCTACAAGCTTGCTGTTCGCTACTTATTAAGCCAGCAAGGGGGAGAATCAAGATGAAGCTAGAGAAATTAAGAAACCTGTTTGGACAGCTGGGAATTGACGGCATGCTGGTTACAAGCAGCACGAATGTACGCTATATGACAGGGTTTACAGGTTCGGCGGGTTTGGCTGTTATATCGGGTGACAAAGCAGCGTTTATTACGGATTTTCGTTATACTGAGCAGGCGAAGGTTCAGGTAAAGGGTTTTGAGATCATTGAACATGGCGGCAGCTTGATTCAGACCACTGCCGACACTGTTGAATCGTTTGGCATCAAGCGTCTCGGCTTTGAACAGAACAGCATGACATATGGCACTTACGCTTCATACAGCGCCGTTATCAGTGATGCCGAATTAGTGCCTGTGGCTGAATCCGTGGAAAAGTTGCGCTTGATTAAGTCTAGTGAAGAGATTAAGATATTAGAGGAAGCTGCGAAGATTGCAGATGATGCCTTCAGACATATCTTGACGTTTATGAAACCCGGCATTTCTGAAATCGCTGTTGCCAATGAGCTGGAGTTTTATATGAGAAGCCAGGGAGCAGACAGCTCTTCTTTTGATATGATTGTCGCCTCAGGCCTTCGTTCGAGCCTTCCGCACGGTGTGGCCAGTGACAAACTGATTGAAAGCGGAGACCTTGTTACGCTTGATTTTGGCGCTTATTATAAAGGATATTGTTCTGATATTACCCGGACGGTCGCTGTAGGTCAGCCCAGTGATCAATTGAAGGAGATCTATCAGGTTGTATTTGATGCTCAGGCGCTTGGCGTCGCACATATTAAGCCGGGAATGACAGGAAAAGAGGCTGACGCCCTCACAAGGGATCATATTGCTGCAAAAGGCTACGGTGACTATTTCGGCCATTCAACCGGGCACGGGCTCGGCATGGAAGTTCATGAATCGCCGGGATTATCCGTCAGATCTTCAGCTATCCTTGAACCGGGTATGGTGGTCACAGTGGAGCCGGGCATTTACATACCAGAAACAGGCGGTGTCCGTATTGAAGATGACATCGTGATTACAGAAAACGGCAACCGGACAATCACCCATTCCCCAAAAGAACTTATTATTTTGTGATTGGAATATAGGAGGACATTAAACATGATTTCAGTTAACGATTTCCGTACAGGATTAACAATTGAAGTAGATGGCGGCATTTGGCGCGTCGTTGACTTCCAGCACGTAAAACCTGGAAAAGGTGCGGCATTTGTCCGCTCTAAACTCCGCAACCTTCGCACTGGCGCGATTCAGGAAAAAACATTCCGCGCTGGTGAAAAAGTAGCGAAAGCGCAAATCGAAACCAAAACAATGCAATATCTATATGCAAACGGAGATCAGCACGTATTTATGGATACTTCTTCTTATGAGCAGCTTGAACTGAGCGCAACTCAAATCGAAGAAGAATTAAAATACCTGCTAGAAAACATGTCTGTGCATATCATGATGTACCAGGATGAAACACTTGGTATCGAACTTCCAAACACAGTTGAGCTGAAAGTTGTTGAAACTGAACCTGGTATTAAAGGTGATACAGCGTCAGGCGGTACAAAACCTGCGAAAACTGAAACCGGGCTTGTTGTAAACGTGCCGTTCTTTGTGAATGAAGGCGACACACTTGTTGTCAATACATCAGACGGTTCTTACGTTTCAAGAGCATAGAAAGAAAAAAAGAAGTCTGTTCCCAAATGGGAGCAGGCTTTTTTTGTGCCCAAAAACAGAATCTTTCTTTTATACGAAAATGACAAGACTACTTCAGCAAGCTAGAGCATATCATATAAAAAAATGGGAGGTTGGGAGAGTGCTATGAAATTTTTACTTGGAAATATCAATTCTACTGTTTTAACAATGGCGGGATTACGAGTTTTATCCTCTATGATTGAGCTGACGGCAGCAATTGTCATGCTTGTGACCAACGATGTCCGGAAGGCGGTTGTGGTTAACAGCATTCTCGCTATTGTCGGTCCGTTGATTTTTATCATCACGATGACTGTCGGAATCTACCAAATTGCCGGACAGCTTTCGTATGCAAAGCTGATTCTGATTTTTACGGGTGTTGTCTTGATTTTGGCGGGTGTTCATAAATAAAGAGAGGCTTGTCATAAAGTCTGCCTCACATCATACATTTTAAAGAAGCCAATCGGTAGAAAGGAGGAGGCTCTGTTGAATGAAATCGCTGAGGTTCTCCCTGAATCCATGAAAAACGCCCTTTCTGAAATACCGGAACAACAATGGCTGGAAATCGAAGAAGTCAGAATTCGGATCAACCGCCCTGTTGAATTGATTCGAAGAGGACAACCTGTGTATTTGTCCTATGCGGGCACGGCCGAGGATGCCCATCTGATCCTGAGCCGGCTCAGCAACTATAGTATGTATACACTAGAAGAAGAGCTGAAGAAAGGGTATGTCACGATCAGAGGCGGCCACAGAGTCGGACTGGCGGGCAGAGTCATTACGGAAAACGGAGGTGTGAAAGGCCTCCGTGATATCGCATCTTTTAATATACGAATTGCCCGGCAAAAGCTGGGGATTGCGGAGCCGCTGCTTCCATACTTATATCAAAGCAGCTGGCTGAATACGCTGATTATCGGACCGCCCCAAACCGGCAAAACAACACTTCTCCGGGACCTTGCGAGGCTCTCAAGCACCGGCAAAAAACCCATGCTGCCCGTTAAGACAGGAATCGTCGATGAACGGTCAGAAATTGCCGGATGTCTTCGCGGTATTCCGCAGCATCAATTTGGTCAGAGAATTGACGTGTTAGACGCCTGTCCAAAAGCTGAAGGGCTGATGATGATGATTCGATCCATGAGCCCTGAGGTGATGATTGTCGATGAAATCGGGCGTATGGAAGATACAGATGCACTTCTGGAGGCGCTGCATGCCGGTGTTTCAGTAATCGTATCGGCGCATGGCTGGAGTATATCCGACCTGATGAAGCGGCCTTCATTGAAGCGTTTGTGGGAAGAAAGAGCCTTTGACCGCTATTTGGAATTATCAAGAGCAAAAGGGCCGGGCACAGTGAGCCAAATTTATGACAAAGACGGAAATGTGCTGTCTAGGACGACGGGCGTGAAAACATGCTGAAGCTGCTGGGCGCTGTATTCATTGTGGTAGCGACAACATGGACAGGTTTTGAGATGGCGAAGATTTATACAGAACGGCCGCGGCAAATCCGCCAGCTGCGTGCGGCGCTTCAATCCCTCGAGGCTGAAATCATGTACGGCCATACACCGCTTCATACTGCTTCACAGCAGATTGCCAAACAGCTCGCACAGCCTGTTTCAGCTCTTTTTTCCGCATTCAGTGATCAGCTGGACAAGGGAAGTGATTCCGCGAAAACGGCGTGGGAGCAAAGCTTAAAGAAGGTATGGGACACCCTGTCTTTGAAAAAAAGCGAATACGAAGTGCTGAAGCAGTTTGGCGAGACGCTCGGGATTCATGATCGAATCTCTCAGCAAAAGCACATCAAGCTGGCGCTGTCACATTTGGAAGCCTCTGAAGCGGATGCTGAGCAGGCGCAAGCGAAAAATGAAAAGATGATAAAAAGTTTGGGCTTTTTAGCGGGCTTGTTACTCATTCTTCTATTGATGTAAACGTGAGGGGAGCAAAAATAAAATGGGAGTAGACGTGAATGTCATATTTCAAATCGCCGGAGTGGGAATCGTGGTCGCTTTTTTACACACGATATTGGATCAGATGGGCAAGAAAGAATATGCTCAGTGGGTGACGCTGTTAGGTTTTATCTATATTTTATTTATGGTCGCCACGATTGTAGATGACCTATTTAAAAAGATAAAAGCTGTGTTTTTATTCCAAGGATAGGGGGGCTTGCAGATTGACATTGTTCAAATTGTAGGTTTAGGGCTGATCGCCACCTTCCTTTCTTTAATTGTAAAAGAACAAAAGCCGACTTTTGCGTTTTTAATCGTCGTTTTTGCCGGATGTGCCATTTTTCTTTATTTGGTAGACCAAATCTACGACATTATTCGAATGATAGAAAAAATTGCGATTAATGCAAATGTCAACATGGTCTATGTTGAAACCATTTTAAAGATTATCGGAATCGCCTATATTGCTGAATTCGGGGCACAGCTCACAAAAGATGCCGGTCAAGGAGCCATCGCCTCGAAAATAGAATTGGCGGGGAAAATTTTAATACTCGTAATGGCTGTGCCTATTTTAACCGTCATTATCGAAACGATTCTCGGACTTATACCTTCTATGTCATAACCGAAAGGAGGCGGTAGATTGAAGCGCTTTCAATGGGTTTTGCTTTTGGCCGTGCTGATCATAGCAGGCCGTGCAGAAATTGTACAAGCAGCTGGTAATGCAGAGCAAACGGAAGACCATGCTGAAACAGCCGAGCAATTAGCGGAAAGGACAGCAGCCTCGCTTGAAACAGATAAGATCGGGGAATTTTGGAATGACATTATGACAGAATACGGCGGACTGCTGCCGGAAAGCCAAAAAGGCAGCTTAATGGAGTTTATCAATGGCGATAAATCATTCTCACCGCAAGAATGGCTGAAAGCTCTCTTTTCTTATTTGTTTCATGAAGTGCTTGCCAACGGAAAGCTGCTGGGCACATTGATTTTGCTCACGATTTTTTGCGTCATTCTGCAGCTTTTGCAAAATGCTTTTCAGCAAAGCACCGTCAGTAAGGTCGCTTACTCAATTGTGTACATGGTGCTGATTATCCTTGCGCTTAATAGCTTTCATGTGGCAATTAACTATGCAACTGAGGCGATTCAGACGATGACCAGCTTTATCCTGGCGCTCATTCCGCTCCTCTTGGCGCTTTTGGCTTCCTCAGGCGGAGCTGTATCTGCTGCCTTCTTTCATCCTGTTATCCTCTTCCTGATGAACACGAGCGGTCTCTTGATTCAGAATATCGTCATGCCGCTGATTTTTTTATCAGCGATTCTGAGCATTGTCAGCACGATGACTGAACAATACAAAGTAACGCAGCTGGCCAACCTGCTCAGAAATATCGCCATCGGAGCACTGGCTGTTTTTCTTACCATCTTTCTCGGCGTCATCTCTGTTCAGGGAGCCTCAGCTGCAGTGACAGACGGCATTACGCTCAGGACGGCTAAATTTATAACCGGAAATTTTATTCCTGTGCTTGGCCGAATGTTTACAGACGCAACAGATACAGTAATCAGCGCCTCTTTACTGCTGAAAAATACGGTAGGGATTCTCGGTGTCGCTATTTTGATCTGTATCGCGGCATTTCCGGCAATCAAAGTGCTTTCCCTCGCTTTTATTTATAAGCTGGCAGCCGCGATTCTTCAGCCGCTAGGAGGCGGGCCCGTCATCACCTGCCTCGACGTCATCAGCAAAAGCGTCATTTATATTTTTGCAGCTCTCGCCATTGTGTCTCTCATGTTTTTTTTAAGCCTTACTGTCATAATCACAGCTGGAAACCTCACGATGATGATGAAATGAAGGAGGCAGGCGAATGAGTTTTTTAACGGAATGGCTTACCACCATCGTGTTGTTTATCCTATTTGCAATTGTGATTGATATGCTGCTGCCGAGCTCCAGCATGCAAAAGTACGCAAAAATGGTAGTCAGCCTGCTCTTGATTGTCGTCATGCTTACGCCGATTTTTAAACTTTTCAAGACAGACCCCGAAGTCATTTTTGAATACCTCACAAAAAACGGGCAGTCAGAGTCTGCCGACATAAAAAATCAAATCAATTCAAAAAAAATAGAAATACAAGCTTCCCAGCGCGCATATATTCTAGAAGAAATGGCTGTCCAACTAAAAAAGAAAGCGGAGGAGAGATTCAGTCATGATGAATATAAAGTAGGCCGCATCAAACTCACGGCAGGAGAAAAGGTAGATTCAGAAGAGGATATTAAAACAATCAGCGTGTATATGGCCCCGTCTTCTGAAAAAACGGTCCAAACGGTCGCGCCGGTCCATATTGATACAGATCATGCATACGTAACAAAAGAAGCAGCCGAACAAAAAGAAGCCAAACAGATACAAACGCAGCTCGCGGACATTTGGGAAATCGGAAGTGAGAAAATTACGGTTCATATGGAAGGCGGGGAGAGTGTCGGCAATGAATAAAAACGGATTATGGAATGTATTGAAAAAGCAGTTTCTTCCGGGACAAACGAAGGACGGCGAAAAGCCGAAGCTGACCAAATATCATTACTTTCTATTCGTTTTTGTTCTCGGAGTTTCCTTTATGCTTGTCAGCCAGCTGTTTTCTTCACCTGAGAAAACTGAAAACGCCAAAACGATAACGGCCGTATCATCACAACATTCCGCAGACAGCAAAGAGAAAACAGCTGAAGTGTTTAAAGCCTCAAAATCTGATAAACCTAAAGACTCGATCGATGACTATGAAAAAGAATACGAAAATCAGCTGAAAGAAATCCTTGAAACAATCATTGGTGTGGACGATGTCTCGGTTGTCGTGAATGTAGATGCAACGTCGCTGAAAGTATACGAAAAAAACAAATCAAACAAAAATACAACCACTGAAGAAACTGACAAAGAAGGCGGGAAAAGAAGCGTTACAGACCAATCATCGGAGGAAGAAATCGTCATGATCAAAAACGGCGATAAAGAAACACCTGTCGTCGTCCAAACGAAAAAACCTGATATACGCGGTGTACTCGTTGTTGCTCAAGGAGTGGACAACGTTCAAATAAAACAAACCATTATCGAAGCGGTGACACGGGTCCTGGATGTTCCAAGCCACCGGGTTGCGGTTGCCCCTAAAAAAATAAAGGAGGATTCATAAATGCTTAAAAAACAAACCGTTTGGCTATTAACAATGCTCAGTCTTGTCGTGGTGTTAAGCGTCTACTATATCATGTCGCCGGAAAGCAAAAACGCCGTGCAGATGCAAAGTGAAAAAAGCGCGTCTGACAGCGGAGAGGTCGCAACTGAAAAAGCGCCTGCCAAGCAAGACACGAAGGAAAAAAGCGGTACAGAAACTGAAAAAGGAAAAGAAGATGGAACAAAGGGAACGAAAGATTCATCAGCAGACAAGGAAACATCCGCTGAAGCCAGTGAAAAAGGAACTGTTGTTACGGAAACAGCCGATGATGATCTGTTTACAACGTACCGTCTTGATTTAGAAGATGCCAGAAGCAAAGAAAGAGAAGAGCTGAATGCCATTGTGTCAAGCGATGATGCAACAGCCAAGGAGAAAAGCGAAGCATACGATAAAATGACGGCTCTCAGTGAAGTGGAAGGAACAGAAAAACAGCTTGAAACGCTGATTAAAACACAAGGTTACGAGGATGCGCTTGTTAATGCTGAAGGAGATAAAATCAATATTACAGTCAAATCAGACAAACACTCCAAATCGAAGGCGACAGCCATTATAGACCTTGTGGCAAAAGAAATCAAAACAATGAAAGATGTCGCTGTCACATTTGAACCATCCAAGTAAGAAAGAGGAAAAAGAAGCCCGCTAAACAAGCGGGCTTTTTGCGTTGCTGTCATATTAGAGTTGAATTCAAAAGTCCGCTCCTGTAAGATGAACATAGTATGTACTTTTAGTAGTAACCTATAAAAAAGAAATTTCATACATAGGAGTGCGATTGAATGTTAAATATCAAAGAAATCCACGAGCTGATTAAAGCAATTGACGAGTCTACAATTGACGAATTCGTATATGAAAATGAAGGTGTATCCTTAAAACTGAAAAAACACGAAGCAGGCACGGTTCAAGTCATGCAGCAGGCACCGGCAGCACCTGTACAAGCACAGGCTCCGCAGGCAGTTCAGCCGCAAGCGCAGCAAGCAGCGGCACCTGCCCAAGAAGCACCAAAGCAAGATGAGAATCTGCATAAAATCACTTCACCAATGGTAGGAACATTTTATGCTTCTTCATCACCGGAAGCTGGCCCGTATGTAACAGCCGGTTCAAAAGTAAATGAAAACACAGTTGTCTGCATTGTAGAAGCGATGAAGCTTTTCAACGAAATCGAAGCAGAAGTGAAAGGCGAAATCGTTGAAGTATTAGTAGAAAACGGCCAGCTGGTCGAATACGGACAACCTCTATTTCTTGTAAAAGCGGAGTAAGGAGACTGAACATGATTAAAAAGCTATTGATCGCCAACAGAGGAGAAATTGCTGTCAGAATCATCAGAGCCTGCAGAGAGCTCGGAATTGAGACTGTCGCTGTTTATTCAGAAGCTGATAAAGATGCCCTTCATGTTCAAATGGCCGATGAAGCTTTTTGTATCGGACCGAAAGCATCAAAAGACAGCTATTTAAACGTTACAAATATTGTGAGTGTTGCAAAGCTGACTGGCACGGACGCCATTCATCCGGGATACGGATTTTTAGCTGAAAATGCTGATTTCGCTGAATTATGTGAAGAAGTGAATGTCACGTTTGTCGGCCCGAGCGCTGACGCCATTTCAAAAATGGGAACAAAAGACGTTGCGCGGGAAACGATGAAACAGGCCGGCGTGCCAATCGTACCGGGTTCACAGGGAATTATAGAAAATGTGGAAGAAGCGGTTTCGCTTGCTAATGAAATTGGGTATCCTGTAATTATAAAAGCCACCGCAGGCGGAGGCGGAAAAGGAATTAGGGTTGCCCGCACTGAAGAGGAACTGATTAATGGCATTAAGATTACACAGCAGGAAGCGGCAACTGCATTCGGAAATCCAGGTGTATACATCGAAAAATACATAGAAGATTTTCGCCACGTTGAGATCCAAGTGCTTGCTGATAACTACGGAAATACGATCCATTTGGGCGAACGCGACTGCTCGATCCAAAGACGCCTGCAAAAGCTTTTGGAAGAATCACCATCTCCTGCCCTTGATTCAGAAATCAGGGAGCAAATGGGAGATGCAGCGGTAAAGGCTGCAAAAGCGGTTGGCTATACAGGTGCTGGAACAGTTGAATTTATCTATGACTACAATGAACAGCGCTATTACTTCATGGAAATGAACACGAGAATTCAGGTAGAGCACCCAGTCACAGAAATGGTGACGGGAACTGACCTGATCAAGGAACAAATCAAAGTGGCATCAGGAATGGAACTGAGCCTCAAGCAAGAAGATGTTGAATTTGAAGGCTGGGCCATCGAATGCCGAATCAACGCAGAAAACCCAAGTAAAAATTTCATGCCGTCACCTGGTGAAATTAAAATGTACCTGCCTCCTGGCGGTCTTGGTGTCCGTGTTGATTCAGCTGCGTACCCTGGCTATTCCATCCCACCGTACTATGACAGCATGATTGCAAAGGTAATCACATACGGAAAAACGAGGGATGAAGCGATTGCCCGCATGAAGCGCGCATTGAGCGAATTCGTCATCGAAGGCATTGAGACAACAATCCCTTTCCATTTAAAACTGCTTGAACACGAAACTTTTGTGAGCGGAGAGTTTAATACGAAATTTTTAGAAACATATGATGTAATGGGCTCATAATTTTTACGGAGGTGAATTGAATGAAAGACAACAGCTTGCTTAAAATGGATCACGAAGATACGCATTTGGGTAAGGTTGAGATTGCACCGGAGGTCATTGAGGTCATTGCCGGCATTGCAGCATCAGAAGTTGATGGGGTTGCCGAAATGCGCGGAAACTTTGCGACAGGCGTCGTTGAGCGCTTTGGCAAAGTGAATCATGGCAAAGGTGTCAAAGTCGACCTGGCGGATGACGGAATTACGATCGATGTATACTGTGTCGTTACATTTGGCGTTTCGATTCCGAAAGTTGCAGCATCCGTTCAGGAAAACATTCGTCAAACCTTATTAAATATGACGTCTCTTTCGATTAACGAGATCAATATTCACATCGTCGGCATTCAATTTGACACAAAAGCCCAAGAAGTCCAAATCGACGAAGAAATGTAAATGGCTTAACACGAAACCAAGGGGAGGGCGGCCCTTTGGTTTTTTTACACGTTACCCTTTATTTCAAAGCATGAAGAAAGCCGGCTTACATAGCCGAGTTTCTTCATGAATGTGAAATCCGAATAATCATATTAAGGTGTGTGAAAATATTCGGTAATAGGGTAAAAAAACCTTGATTTCAATATGCGGATACGAAAAAAATATGTTATGATCTCTTTGTGGCTTAACGACAAGCGGATAAAGAGGATCAAAGGAGAAAGAAAATGAAAAGAAGAACAGCAAGAGAAAAAGCTTTGCAGGCACTATTTCAAATTGATGTCAGCGATATTGCAGTGAATGAAGCCATAGAACACGCACTGGATGAAGAAAAAACAGATCCTTTCTTTGAACAGCTTGTACACGGGGTATTGGAACACCAAGACCAGCTGGATGAAATGATCTCCAAGCATCTGGTGAATTGGAAGCTCGATCGGATTGCCAATGTTGACCGTGCGATTTTGCGCCTGGCAGCATATGAAATGGCATATGCCGAAGACATTCCGGTGAATGTCTCCATGAACGAAGCGATTGAGCTGGCAAAACGGTTTGGTGATGACAAAGCGACAAAGTTTGTAAACGGGGTTCTTTCTAACATTAAATCTGATATTGAACAATCATAGGAGGAAAGAAAATGACTGCAACAATCATCGACGGAAAAGAAACGGCTAGAGAAAAACGCGAACAATTGGCAAAAGAGGTAGAAGAGCTTAAAAAGCAAGGCGTCACTCCCGGACTGGCGGTTATTTTGATTGGAGATGATCCTGCTTCTCACTCTTACGTGCGAGGAAAGAAAAAAGCGGCAGAAACAATGGGAATGAATTTCAAGCTCGATCAATTTGACAGCAGCCTCACAGAAGCTGAACTGCTTTCCATTATTGATCAATATAACCAAGACCCTGAGTTTCATGGCATTCTCGTTCAGCTTCCGCTCCCAGACCATATTTCTGAAAAAGCGGTGATCGAACGTATCTCCCCTGATAAAGATGTAGACGGTTTTCATCCGTTAAACGTAGGGAAAATGCTGCTTGGCGAAGATACGTTTCTTCCTTGCACGCCTCATGGAATTGTTGAGCTTTTGAAGAAAACCAATATTGACCTTTCCGGTAAAGAGGTTGTTGTAGTCGGCCGAAGCAACATTGTCGGCAAACCTGTCGGCCAGCTTTTATTAAATGAAAACGCGACGGTTACTTACTGTCATTCAAGAACAGAAAATATTACTGAACATACGAAAAAAGCGGACATCCTGGTGGTGGCAGTCGGCAGAGCCAACTTCATCAGTGCAGACCAGATCAAAGAGGGCGCTGTTGTCATTGACGTCGGCGTTAACCGTCTGGAAAACGGAAAGCTTTGCGGAGACGTTGAATTTGAAGGGGCAAAGGAAAAAGCGTCCTTCATCACGCCGGTTCCGGGCGGAGTAGGTCCGATGACCATCACGATGCTTGCGCATAATACTGTTAAATCTGCGAAACGTACGTTATCATAGATAATTGGAGATATTCACAGGCGAAATGTTTGCCCGCCTTGAATATGAGCACGATACCCGCTTCTTCAGGCTCCTAAAGCCAGGGCGGGTTTTCTTTAGTTATGGTGCAGGAATGCTTAGGAGAGGAGTTTTTAGACATGGGTGAAGCAGCGTATGTGACCGTCTCAGCGCTGACAAAGTATATAAAACGAAAATTCGATGTAGATCCTCACCTTGAAAATATTTGGATTAAAGGCGAATTGTCGAATGTAAAGATACACACACGAGGGCATATTTATTTCACTTTAAAAGACGAAAACGCAAGAATGCAGTCGGTGATGTTCGCGAGACAAAGCGAGCGTCTGCCTTTTAAACCTGAAAACGGAATGAAAGTGCTGGTAAGAGGCGGAATTTCCGTATATGAACCGAGCGGAAACTATCAATTATATGCCAAAGAAATGCAGCCTGACGGGGTTGGAGCGCTTTATTTAGCGTACGAAGAATTAAAAAAGAAGCTTGCCGGAGAAGGTTTATTTGACGACCGCTACAAAAAACAAATCCCCGCATTTCCAGCCACAATCGGGGTTGTGACATCTCCAACGGGTGCCGCTGTCAGAGACGTTATTACAACTCTAAAAAGAAGATATCCCCTTGTAAAAGTCATTGTTCTTCCAGCGCTCGTACAAGGTGAAAATGCGAGCAGATCCATCGTTACGCGCATTGAAGAGGCAAATGAAAAAGAGATTTGCGACGTATTAATTGTCGGGAGAGGCGGCGGTTCGATAGAAGAACTGTGGGCATTCAATGAAGAAATTGTAGCACGCGCCATCTTTGCTTCCAATATTCCGATTATATCGGCAGTCGGACATGAGACGGATTTTACGATCAGTGATTTTGTCGCCGATATCAGAGCTGCGACGCCGACAGGAGCAGCTGAGATTGCTGTGCCTCATACCACTGATTTAATCGAACGGACAAAAACAGCGGAAGTCAGAATGACAAGAGCAATGCAGCAGCATCTCGGCCAGAAAAAAGAACGGATACAAACGCTGCAATCGTCCTATGCCTTTCGTTTTCCAAAGCGTTTGTATGCGCAAAAAGAGCAGCAGTTTGACCTCGCGTACCAGCAGTTTCAAGCACAGCTGACCGCTCTTTTAGATCGGAAAAGCAGACAGCTGGAGCGTGAAACGTACAGATTAGAGGCACTGCATCCTCATGAACAGCTGAAACAAGCAAGAACACGATACCAGGAACAAACAAATCAGCTGAGAAAAAATATGAATATCCAAATGAAGCAGCTGCATTCCCAATTTCAAACCGTTCTTGGCAAGCTGAATGCACTAAGTCCTCTTCAAGTGATGGAGAGAGGATACAGCTTGGCTTATAAAGAAGATAAACTCATTAAAAGTGTCAGTCAAATAGAAGAGCAGGACCGGCTTGAAGTCAAGCTGAAGGATGGCGTGCTGACCTGTGAAGTATTAGAAAAGAGAGGGGAAGAAAAATGACAGACGTGAAAAAAAATGAAAACATGACATTTGAAGAAGCGATGAAAGGGCTTGAGAGCATTGTATCAAAGCTTGAAGAGGGAGATGTGCCTCTAGAGCAAGCCATTAACTATTTCCAAGAAGGCATGGCTCTGTCAAAAATGTGCCATGAAAAGCTGCAAAAAGTCGAAAAGCAAATGGACTTCATTTTAAAAGAAGACGGCGAACTGGCACCTTTCAGTGTTCAGGAGGAAGACGAAGGTGACAAATAAATTAACGAGCTTTCTGGCGGACCGGAAAAAAACAATTGAAAATCAGCTTTCTGTCTATACAGAAAAGCTTGATATGCCGGACTCATTAAAGAAGTCTATGCTGTATTCTCTACAGGCCGGCGGAAAGCGGTTGCGGCCTCTGATTGTACTGGCTGTTTTAAACGCATATGGAAAAAGCGAAAAAGACGGCATTCCGGTGGGCTGTGCTGTCGAAATGATTCACACGTATTCGTTAATTCATGATGATCTTCCATGCATGGATGATGACGATTTGCGCCGTGGGAAGCCGACAAACCATAAAGTGTTTGGTGAAGCGACGGCAGTATTAGCGGGTGACGGGCTGCTCACAGAAAGCTTTAAGCTGATTACCTCCCACGTGTCAGACGAGGTGTCAGCAGAAAAGCGCCTGCGGCTTGTGAATGAACTGATTTCAGCGGCAGGCACCGAAGGCATGGTCGGTGGGCAAGTAGCTGATATGGAAGCGGAAAACCGACAAGTCACGCTTGAAGAGCTCGAATCCATTCATGAACGGAAAACTGCCAAGCTCCTTGGCTTTTGTGTAATCGCCGGTGCTATTTTGGCTGATGCGCCTGAGGAAGACATTGAAACACTGCGTACCTTCAGCAGCCATATTGGAATCGGATTTCAAATCAGAGACGATATTTTAGATTTAGAAGGCAGTGAAGAGAAAATCGGCAAACGTGTCGGCTCGGATACCACAAATGACAAATCGACATACCCATCGCTTCTTTCATTGGAAGGGGCCAAACATAAATTGGATGTTCATATAAAAGAGGCGAAGCGATTGATCGGCGGACTCTCTCTTCAAAAAGACCTTTTATATGAGCTTTGTGATTTAATTGCGGCAAGAGATCACTAAAACGATCCTAATTTGAAGCGGCTGCACGAGATATGGTAAAATGTAAGCAGTTTATATGAAAAATGAAAAGGAAAAGCGCGTTTGTCTTTTTTTATGTCTGAGATTATTGTCAGCTCGGCATGCAAAAGACATGTATCATTGCAGAAATTCATGCTGAAAGTGAGTTGATCCGCTTTGGATCTTTTATCAATACAGGACCCGTCGTTTTTAAAAAACATGTCCATTGATGAATTAGAGAAATTAAGTGATGAAATCCGTCAGTTTTTAATTACAAGTTTATCCGCTTCCGGCGGCCACATCGGCCCAAACTTAGGTGTCGTAGAGCTTACTATTGCTTTGCATAAGGAATTTAACAGCCCGAAAGACAAATTTTTATGGGATGTAGGCCATCAATCGTATGTCCATAAGCTGCTGACAGGACGCGGAAAAGAATTTGCGACGCTTCGCCAGTACAAAGGGCTTTGCGGATTTCCAAAGCGGAGTGAAAGCGAGCACGATGTTTGGGAAACCGGGCACAGCTCGACTTCTCTGTCAGGCGCGATGGGAATGGCAGCTGCCCGTGATATTAAAGGAACGGATGAATATATTATTCCGATCATTGGTGACGGCGCGCTGACCGGCGGAATGGCGCTCGAAGCCCTTAACCACATCGGCGACGAGAAAAAAGACATGATTGTCATCCTTAATGATAATGAAATGAGTATTGCGCCAAATGTCGGTGCCATTCACTCTATGCTCGGACGGCTCCGTACTGCGGGGAAATACCAGTGGGTCAAAGATGAGCTTGAATACTTATTTAAAAAGATTCCGGCAGTTGGGGGCAAGCTTGCCGCCACGGCGGAACGAGTCAAAGACAGCCTGAAATACATGCTCGTCTCCGGAATGTTTTTCGAGGAGCTCGGTTTTACGTATTTGGGCCCGGTGGACGGACATTCTTATCATGAGCTGATTGAGAATCTTCAATACGCCAAAAAAACGAAAGGCCCTGTTCTTCTGCATGTCATCACGAAAAAAGGGAAGGGGTACAAACCGGCTGAGACCGATACGATTGGGACATGGCATGGTACCGGACCATATAAAATTAATACCGGTGACTTTGTAAAGCCGAAAGCCGCAGCTCCTTCGTGGAGCGGTCTTGTCAGCGGAACTGTGCAGCGAATGGCGCGCGAGGACGGACGCATTGTAGCCATTACGCCGGCTATGCCTGTCGGTTCAAAGCTTGAAGGTTTCGCAAAGGAATTCCCTGACCGGATGTTCGACGTAGGAATCGCAGAACAGCATGCCGCAACGATGGCGGCAGCTATGGCAATGCAGGGTATGAAGCCGTTTTTGGCGATTTACTCAACCTTCCTGCAAAGGGCATATGACCAAGTTGTCCATGACATCTGCCGCCAAAACGCCAATGTGTTTATTGGAATTGACCGTGCAGGACTCGTTGGCGCTGATGGAGAGACACATCAAGGCGTGTTTGATATTGCGTTTATGCGCCACATTCCAAACATGGTCTTAATGATGCCGAAAGACGAAAATGAAGGCCAGCACATGGTTCATACAGCACTTAGCTATGACGAAGGCCCGATAGCGATGCGTTTTCCGCGCGGAAACGGACTCGGCGTAAAAATGGATGAACAGTTGAAAACGATTCCGATCGGTACGTGGGAGGTGCTGCGTCCGGGGAACGATGCTGTCATCTTAACATTCGGCACAACAATCGAAATGGCGATTGAAGCAGCCGAAGAGCTGCAGAAAGAAGGCCTTTCCGTGCGCGTTGTGAATGCGCGTTTTATTAAGCCGATTGATGAAAAGATGATGAAGAGTATCCTAAAAGAAGGCTTGCCAATTTTAACAATTGAAGAAGCGGTCTTAGAAGGCGGTTTCGGAAGCTCGATTTTAGAATTCGCTCATGATCAAGGTGAATATCATACTCCGATCGACAGAATGGGTATACCTGATCGGTTTATTGAACACGGAAGCGTAACAGCGCTTCTTGAGGAAATTGGACTGACAAAACAGCAGGTGGCAAATCGTATTAGATTACTGATGCCGCCAAAGACACACAAAGGAATTGGATCATGACGTCAAAGAAAGAACGATTAGATGTATTATTAGTGGAAAGAGGGCTGGCGGAAACGCGTGAAAAAGCCAAAAGAGCCATTATGGCGGGGATCGTCTATTCAAACGAAAACCGCTTGGACAAGCCTGGAGAAAAAATTGACCGCGACCTTCCGTTAACCGTCAAAGGAAACCCGTTGAGGTATGTGAGCAGGGGCGGCTTAAAGCTCGAAAAAGCGTTGAAGGAATTTCCCGTCTCTGTCAAAGATAAAATTATGATTGATATTGGCTCCTCCACCGGCGGTTTTACGGACTGCGCTTTGCAAAATGGAGCTAAACAGTCATACGCTGTGGATGTAGGCTATAATCAGCTTGCATGGAAGCTTAGACAGGATGAACGGGTCGTCGTGATGGAACGGACGAACTTTCGTTATGCAACACCGGCAGACTTTACAAAGGGCATGCCGGAGTTTGCCACAATTGATGTGTCCTTTATTTCACTGCGGCTCATCCTGCCTGTCCTAAGGACTTTACTCGTACCGGGCAGCGACTGCATGGCTCTAGTTAAGCCTCAGTTTGAAGCGGGACGGGAATCCGTCGGCAAAAAAGGGATTGTCAGAGATCCTAAAGTGCATGCAGATGTGCTCAAGCGAATGATCAGTTTTTCTGCCGCTGAAGGCTATATCTGTAAAGGCTTGTCATTTTCTCCAATCACGGGAGGAGACGGAAATATTGAGTTTCTCCTTCATTTGCATTGGCCGGGAGAGGGACAGGAAGGCCAGGAGCTGCCGGAAGAAGAGATCATGCGCGTTGTAGAAGAAGCACATAAGACGTTAAAAGAAAAAAAAGCAGATGTACCGGAATAATAGGGCGCTATTATTCCTTTTTTCTGCATTCATGTACAATGTGCAGAGAATCATATAACATAAAAGAACAGATAAGCTTGGAAATAGAGGTGCTTACATGAACAAAGGCCAGAGGCATATTAAAATCAGAGAGATCATTACAAGCAATGAAATCGAAACGCAGGATGAATTGGTCGACATGCTAAAGCAGGATGGATACAAAGTAACGCAAGCCACGGTATCACGGGATATTAAAGAACTTCACCTTGTAAAAGTGCCTACAAATAATGGTTCTTACAAATACAGTCTTCCGGCGGACCAGCGTTTCAATCCGCTGTCTAAGCTAAAGCGGGCCTTGATGGACGCATTTGTGAAAATAGACTCTGCAAGCCATATGATCGTACTGAAAACGATGCCGGGCAATGCTCAGGCAATCGGGGCGCTGATGGACAATTTGGACTGGGATGAAATTATGGGGACCATTTGCGGAGATGACACGATTTTAATTATTTGCCGGACTCCTGAAGATACAGACGGTGTAAAAAACAGGCTCCTTGAACTGCTGTAACAGAAATTCTAACAAAGATAAGAGGTGTAATGCTGTTTGTTAGCTGAACTATCGATTAAAAACTTTGCCATTATTGAGGAACTGACGGTTTCTTTTGAACGCGGGCTTACGGTTTTAACAGGAGAAACCGGAGCCGGCAAATCCATTATCATAGATGCCATTTCTCTTTTAGTCGGAGGCCGCGGATCATCTGAATTTGTTAGATATGGGGAAGCAAAAGCCGAACTTGAAGGGCTGTTTCTGTTGGAGAGCGGCCATCCTGTTTTAGGCGTATGCGCTGAGCAGGGAATCGACGTTTCAGACGAAATGATCGTCATGAGAAGGGATATCAGCACGAGCGGGAAAAGCGTTTGCCGTGTCAATGGCAAGCTTGTCACGATTGCCTCGCTAAGAGAGATCGGCAGGCTTTTATTAGATATTCACGGGCAGCACGATAACCAGCTGTTAATGGAAGACGAAAATCATCTCCAGCTTTTGGACAAGTTTGCCGGGGCCGAAGTGGAAAGCGCGCTCAAAACGTATCAGGAAGGATACCAGCGGTATATGAAGCTGCTCAAAAAGCTTAAGCAGCTTTCTGAAAGCGAACAGGAAATGGCCCATCGTCTTGATCTTATTCAATTTCAGCTCGAAGAAATCGAATCGGCAAAGCTTGAGCTTAACGAAGATAAACAGCTCCAAGAAGAGCGCCAGGAAATTTCAAACTTTGAGAAGATATATGAATCGCTGCAAAATGCATATAACGCGCTTCGCAGTGAGCAGGGCGGATTGGACTGGGTCGGAATGGCTTCAGCGCAGCTTGAAGATATCTCTGATATTAACGAACCGCTGAAAAAACTGTCTGAAAGTGTTTCGAACTCCTACTATTTGCTTGAGGATGCCACATTTCAGATGAGAAATATGCTGGATGAGCTTGAATTTGATCCGGAACGCTTGAACTATATTGAGACACGACTTAATGAAATCAAACAGCTGAAACGAAAATACGGTGCCACTGTTGAAGACATTTTGGAATATGCTTCTAAAATTGAAGAAGAGATTGACCAAATTGAAAACAGGGACAGCCACCTTCAAAGCTTGAAAAAGGAGCTTGACTCCGTCGGCAAAGATGTCGCAGTGGAAGCGGCAAATGTGTCACAAATCCGAAAAACATGGGCGAAAAAGCTGGCTGATGAGATTCATCGGGAATTAAAAAGCCTGTACATGGAAAAATCAACTTTCGATACGGAATTTAAGGTCAGAACAGTGTCACGCAATGAAGAGGCGCCGCTTGTAAACGGCCAGCCCGTTCAGTTGACTGAACAAGGGATTGACCTGGTGAAGTTTTTAATTTCAACCAATACAGGCGAGCCGCTGAAATCCCTTTCGAAAGTCGCTTCAGGTGGAGAGCTGTCACGGGTGATGCTTGCCATAAAAAGCATTTTCTCCTCACAACAGGATGTGACATCGATCATTTTTGACGAGGTTGATACCGGTGTAAGCGGCAGGGTCGCACAGGCAATCGCTGAGAAGATCCATAAGGTGTCAATAGGTTCACAAGTGCTGTGCATTACACACCTGCCTCAGGTGGCTGCCATGGCCGATACGCATCTTTATATTGCGAAGGAGTTAAAAGACGGCAGAACGACGACACGTGTCAAGCCGCTCTCTAAGCAGGAAAAGGTAGCGGAAATCGGACGCATGATTGCAGGTGTCGAAGTAACCGACTTAACGAAACGCCATGCGAAAGAACTTTTAAAACAAGCGGATCAAGTCAAAACAACTGGGTAAGCTGCGCGAGAAGCGCAGCTTATTTTTTTCGTGCACATCCATTCGTTCATCAGTATATCCAATGTTTTTCTTCATATGACAGTTATAAATAAGCCGTCAGAAGGCAAAATTAAATGATGTAGCAGCAAGTCATAAAGAAGGTGTGGGATAGGAGCGAGGAGAGTGAAGTAGTGAATGCCCGATAACATCAGAAAAGCAGTAGGTTTAATTCTCCTTGTTTCGTTATTAAGTGTAGGTTTATGCAAACCGCTAAAAGAATATTTACTGATTCCAACGCAAATGAGAGTATTTGAAACCCAAACACAAGCGATTGAAACGAGTTTATCGGTAAACGCTCAGACATCAGAATCCTCAGAAGCGTTTACAGTAAAGAAAGATCCGCATGAAATCAAGGTGACGGGCAAAAAATCAGGTGAGTCAGAATTGGTATACGATCTTGCCGGATTTCCAATTAAAAAAACAAAAGTGCATGTTCTTCCTGATTTAAAGGTTATACCTGGCGGACAATCAATCGGTGTAAAACTTCATTCCGTCGGTGTTCTTGTCGTCGGATTTCATCAAATCAATACAAGTGAAGGCAAAAAATCTCCGGGAGAAACGGCCGGAATTGAAGCGGGCGACATCATTATTGAGATGAATGGACAGAAAATTGAAAAAATGAATGATGTAGCCCCATTTATTCAAAAGGCTGGGAAAACTGGTGAATCTTTAGACTTACTGATCAAACGTGATAAACAGAAAATCAAAACGAAGCTGATCCCAGAAAAGGATGAAGGAGAAGGCAAATACAGAATCGGGTTATATATCAGAGATTCTGCTGCCGGCATCGGTACTATGACCTTTTATGAACCGAAAACAAAAAAATACGGAGCACTTGGCCACGTGATTTCCGATATGGACACAAAGAAACCAATTGTAGTGGAGAATGGAGAAATTGTTAAATCCACTGTAACATCAATTGAAAAAGGGACAGGCGGTAATCCGGGAGAAAAACTGGCGCGATTTTCCTCAGAACGCAAAACGATCGGGGATATTAACAGAAATAGCCCATTTGGAATTTTTGGCACGCTGCATCAGCCGATTCAAAACAACATATCAGATCAAGCATTGCCGGTTGCGTTTTCTACCGAAGTCAAAAAAGGGCCGGCTGAAATTTTAACCGTTATTGATGATGACAAAGTAGAAAAATTCGATATTGAAATCGTCAGCACAACGCCGCAAAAATTCCCTGCGACAAAAGGAATGGTGTTGAAAATTACCGATCCAAGGCTGTTGAAAGAAACAGGAGGCATCGTACAGGGGATGAGCGGAAGCCCGATTATTCAAAATGGAAAAGTGATCGGTGCTGTCACCCATGTATTTGTAAATGACCCGACAAGCGGCTACGGTGTTCATATTGAATGGATGCTGTCAGAAGCAGGAATCGATATTTATGGAAAAGAAAAAGCAAGCTGACTGCCGGAGTTTCCGGCAGTTTTTTTATTTTGATCCCTCTTCACTTCTCAGAATACATACGGTAAAATATACAAAAGAAGATTTTTCGACAAATTCACGTTTCCTTGTTTGTCAAATTTCATTTTTAGTCGAAAAACAGAGAAAAACATAGAATAACAAAGATATGCCACTAATATTGGTGATTATGATTTTTTTAGAGGGTATATAGCGGTTTTGTCGAATGTAAACATGTAGCAAGGGTGAATCCTGTTAACTACATTTGGGGAGGAAGAAACGTGGAGAAAATTAAAGTTTGTGTTGCTGATGATAATCGAGAGCTGGTAAGCCTGTTAAGTGAATATATAGAAGGACAGGAAGACATGGAAGTGATCGGCGTTGCTTATAACGGACAGGAATGCCTGTCGCTGTTTAAAGAAAAAGATCCCGATGTGCTCGTATTAGATATTATTATGCCGCATTTAGACGGACTTGCGGTTTTAGAGAGGCTGAGGGAATCAGATCTGAAAAAACAGCCGAATGTCATTATGCTGACAGCCTTTGGACAGGAAGATGTCACGAAAAAGGCCGTCGATTTAGGCGCGTCCTACTTTATTCTCAAACCGTTTGATATGGAAAACCTTGTCGGCCATATCCGCCAGGTCAGCGGAAATGCCAGCAGTGTGACGCATCGTGCGCCATCATCGCAAAGCAGTATTATACGCAGCAGCCAGCCTGAACCAAAGAAGAAAAATCTCGACGCGAGCATCACAAGCATTATCCATGAAATCGGCGTCCCAGCCCATATTAAAGGCTATCTCTATCTGCGCGAAGCAATCTCAATGGTATACAATGACATCGAATTGCTCGGCAGCATTACAAAAGTCCTCTATCCAGACATCGCCAAAAAATTTAACACAACCGCAAGCCGTGTAGAAAGAGCGATCCGCCATGCAATTGAAGTGGCATGGAGCAGAGGAAACATTGATTCCATTTCCTCGTTGTTTGGTTATACTGTCAGCATGACAAAAGCTAAACCGACAAATTCGGAATTCATTGCAATGGTTGCGGATAAGCTGAGATTAGAACATAAGGCTTCTTAAACATGAGCTTATTAAGTGGTCATTAAATCAAACGTCTTTTATTTATTAGTTTGCGCTGATAAATAGGAGGCGTTTTGTTTTGGGGACATTTGTAGTATGGGAGAAGAATATTAAGTATCCGCATATAGTAAAGGATAGGTTTGAAAAGTAAGGAAAGCAAATGGCGGTATTACCTGCACTCTTGGTCCATTCATACATCTTATAGGATCACGAAGCATGATCGACCCTAAATGTGTCCGTTATAAAATGAAACCTTTCTCCTGCAAAATCGTAAGTAAGGCGTATTCATGTAAAAAGGAGACGTACGAATGAAAAAGAAAAAAGCAAGAAAGCGTGAGGGGTTTTTCCTGGATTTTCTTTTCGAAGTTGGTGGGGAGCTCTTTCTTTTGCTGTTTAGATGTGTACACAAACTATTTATATAAAGGGAAAAAGACTGCCGAATCGTTTCGGCAGTCTTTTGCACATTAATCTTTATAAGGCACCCAGCCTGGCGTGTTCACAATTGCTTGCCATAGCGGTTCAGGCAAATGATATTTTTCTTTATCTGTGCCTTTGATCACTGTTTCGATTTGCTTTTCACGGCCTTCTTTTACTTTTACCGTCCAGTCAGGGTCAACTAGAATTTCGCGTCCCATAGCGACTAGCGGAATACCGTTTTCGATGACGGCAAGCGCGTCATCAGCGGAATGGATGGAACCGACGGCGATCAGCGGCACTTTGTTTCCGACACGTTCATTCAATAAGTCCATGCGTGTGCGAGTCGGATCTGCACCGCGGCGCGCTTTTGAGTTCACGTCCATCAGTGAGATATGAAGATAATCCAATTCTTTATCCCCTAAAGCATCAACAAGCGTATAAGTTTCAGTCATTGTCAATCCCGGTGTCTCAGGTTCTTCCGGAGACAGACGGTAGCCGACTAAGAACGCACCCTTCGCATGTTCTGAAGCGGCTTTTTTCACTTCATCGACAATAGCGAGCGGGAAGGCTAATCGTTTTTCATCGCTTCCTCCCCAGCGATCCGTGCGCTGGTTGGTTTTCGGAGAATAAAACTGCTGAATTAAGTAGCCGTTTGCACCGTGAATTTCGACACCGTCAAAGCCGGCTTCAATGGCGCGTCTTGTCGCTTCTCCAAACGCCTTCACAATGTTTTCCACTTCTTCTTCTTTTAATGCGCGAGCAATTTGTTTGCCGTTATCAAACACGTCACTTGGCCCCACAACATCCTGTTGAGGAACAAGCTCAGACGGGCACTCAATACCGCCGTGATGAATTTGTACAACAGCTTTAGCGCCTTGTGCCTGAATGGCTTGTGCTAACTTTTTTAAACCTGGAATGTTGGAATCGTCATGGATGGCCGGCTGCCCGGGGAATGCTTTTCCGTCCGGTGTAACATTTGCGCAGGCTGTAATCACCATTCCCATCTCTTTTGAACGGGGGATGATGTAGTCGAGCTCCGCTTCAGATATTGTACCGTCTTCATTAGAAGCGTAATGAGTCATTGGTGCTACTGCGATCCGGTTGTCGATTGTAACGCCGCTTTTAAACGTAAATGGTTCAAACAGAGGCTTATACTTAGGATTCATTTGATCATCTTCTTTCGTTTGGATTCGCACATATTCTAGCCTATATGTAAAAATTAATGCAATTGATCTGCTTTACCGACTGAATATCTTGAGTGCAGAGTGATGTTTTCGCCGCTCTTTTTCGGGGCCTTTGTAGCCGCCGCTGATTTGGTGGCCGATGGAGCATGTGATGACAGCTGCCGCCAGCAGCAGAACGAATTTTTTCATGGCTTTAACTTCTTTCAATAAAGTAAATATCCTTTAAAAGGTTACGCTTGGCTGACCCACCCGTCAAACGATTTGCTCACCCTATTCTCAAATTTTTTAAAATGAATAAAAAGTTGCTTCTTTCCGCTAATTTTTTCTAATTGGCGCCTCAATTAGAGCCATCCTCATAGACAAATCTGCTCGTTATCTTTCTAACAACAGGAAATGATCGGGTCGTATAGCCCTTTTGAAAATCATGGAACTTGCTCGCCTGCATTCGCGTTGTCTTTACAAATTCGCCATTCTGGTCAAAGATAAAAGCCAAACATCAGGAAGAGGTGGTCATGTGAAACAAACGGTTCTTTTGCTGTTTACTGCGCTCTTTCTTTCGGGGTGCAGTGTTGCAAGTGCGGATGACTCAGTGCCAAGGTTTACCGAAGAGGGAAAATACATTGGCTCGGCTGATCCTCATACGATTGCGGTTTCTCTTAATGGAGAAGAAACCATGATACAAGTTCCGAAGGATAAACGTGATGAATGTGAATCACTGCCAGATCAGACACATGTCCTGGTGAAATATACAAAGAAGGATAATGGAACTTTACAGCTGGAAGATATTCAGCTGCGAAAGAACTCGTGACCGGAGGGAGTAAGTTGAGAATGTTATGGAGGAGCTTGGCGCTGTGCGGATTGGCTTTGACGCTCGCGCCTTGTGCACAGGCAGCAGAGCCGATAGAAGGGAAAACAGTGTATATTGATGCCGGACACGGCGGTGAAGACAGTGGAGCGGTCGGAAACGGGCTCTTTGAAAAGGATATTAATTTGGCTGTCTCAGAGCATGTGACAGACAAACTAAAAGAGGAGGGAGCCAATCCTGTTGCATCCCGGTCTGACGATCATTTTCTGACCTTGGAGGAAAGAGTGGCTAAGGCAAGTGCCAATCAGGCTGACCTTTTTGTCAGCATTCATGTGAATTCAGGGGTTGCTTCAGCTTCAGGAACAGAAACGTATTTTCAATCTGATTATGAAGGGGAGAACAGCCGGCGTCTGGCATCCGATATTCAGTCACAGCTCGTTTCATCCTTACAAACGAGAGACAGGGGCGTGAAAGAATCAGACTTTTACGTCATTACATATTCACAAATGCCAAGTGTGTTGGCGGAGCTTGGGTTTATCACTAACAGTTCTGATGCGGACAAGCTGGGAAGTGAAGAATACCAGCAAAAGGCCGCAGATGCGATTGTCAACGGCATTGATTCTTATTATGATCAGTAGATTGATACAGCCTTAATCCTAGAGTGGAGCCGACAAAATAAGTATAATGGAGAAAACTTTAGGGTTTGAGGTGAAACGATGACAAAGATTTTTGCCCACCGGGGGGCATCAGGTCAATTTCCCGAAAATACAATGCTTGCATTTGAAAAAGGAATTGAAGCCGGAGCGGATGGGATAGAGCTTGATGTACAGCTGACGAAAGACGGACGCATTGTTGTGATTCATGATGAAAGACTTAATCGCACGACATCACTTAAAGGATTCGTGAAGGATACAGCCTATGATGAGGTAAAGACTGCGAATGCGGCCGCTGGTCACGATCAAGCGTACAGCGATATAAAAGTGCCGCTGCTAGAAGATGTGCTCTCGTGGGCGGTAAAAAAGGATTTTCTCATCAACATTGAATTAAAAAACAGCGTGATCCGCTATGAGGGAATGGAAGAAAAAGTGCTGGAGGCAGTGAAGCGATTCAATGTAGAGGACAGAGTCATCCTATCCACGTTTAATCATGACAGCTTGGCGCTATGCTCCCGGCTTGCGCCGCATATCGAACGGGCAGTATTAACTTCAGATGTGCTTTATCAGGCAGATCGATATATCGCGTCTATTCCGGCTTCCGGCTATCACCCGAAGTTAAACAGCCCAGGGGTCACAGATGAAGTGCTGAAGAAAATGAGGAACAGTTCGATTAAGGTAAGGCCGTATACAGTCAATCGTCCGGAAGATATGAAGTGTCTCATTGAAGCGGGAGCAGACGGCATGTTTACCGACTTTCCAGAAAAGGCTTCGGCATTGCTGAAAAATGAATAATTGTTAGAAGGAGGCTGTTTGATGCAGCCTTCTTTTTTCATTCATTCATGCCCTTTTCAAAGCATACATTCATAGAAGACAACTAGAAATTGTAAGCGCTGTCTATCTTCTGAATGAGGTGAAACCATGAGGAAAACAGTCATTGTAAGTGCTGCAAGAACTCCATTTGGCAAATTCGGCGGAGTTTTGAAAGAGGTGAAAGCTGCTGAGCTTGGGGGCATTGTGATGAAGGAGGCGCTGCAACGGGCTGGAGTCTCTGGAGATGATGTAGAAGGAAACGTCATGGGCATGGTTGTCCAGGCCGGCTCAGGGCAGATACCTTCCCGTCAAGCTGCCCGTCTGGCGGGAATGCCTTGGAGTGTGCCGTCAGAAACACTGAATAAAGTCTGTGCTTCCGGCCTTCGTGCTGTCACTTTATGTGATCAAATGATTCGGGCGCAGGATGCGGACATACTTGTTGCGGGGGGAATGGAAAGCATGAGCAATATTCCGTATGCCGTTCCCGCCGGGCGCTGGGGAGCACGGATGGGGGACGGCGAGCTTAGGGACTTAATGGTGTATGACGGATTAACGTGCGCATTTGACGAGGTGCACATGGCTGTTCACGGAAATACAGCTGCCATGGAATATGCAATCTCACGAAGAGAGCAGGACGAATGGGCGTTGAGAAGTCATGCAAGGGCAGCTAAGGCCGCCGATGAAGGGAAGTTTCAGGATGAAATTGTTCCCGTCAACTGGATCGGTCGAAAAGGAAAACCAAACGTTGTTGATAAAGATGAAGCGATTCGCCGTGACACAAGTCTGGATCAGCTCGCGAAACTTGCTCCTATTTATGCAAGTGACGGTTCTATCACAGCCGGCAATGCTCCTGGGGTCAATGACGGAGCCGGCGCGTTCGTGCTGATGTCTGAGGAAAAAGCTGCTGAGCTTGGCAAACGGCCTCTGGCTACAATTCTTGGTTTTTCAACTACGGGAATGCCAGCGCACGAGCTGGCGGCAGCGCCGGGATTTGCCATTAACAAGCTCCTGAAAAAGAACGGTTTAACTGTCCAAGATATTGACTTGTTTGAAGTAAATGAAGCTTTTGCTTCAGTTGTTTTGACATGTGAAAAAATCGTAGGTTTCGATCTTGAAAAAGTAAATGTAAATGGCGGTGCGATCGCGCTCGGCCATCCGATCGGCGCGAGCGGGGCGAGAATTCTCATGACGCTTGTTTATGAATTAAAGCGGCGGGGAGGGGGGCTGGGCGTTGCCGCTATTTGCAGCGGGGCAGCACAGGGAGACGCCGTCTTAGTGCAGGTTCATTAAAACATGATGAAAAAGGGGATTTGAATGGAAATCAAACAAATCATGGTAGCTGGCGCAGGTCAGATGGGAAGCGGAATTGCTCAAACAGCTGCCGACGCGGGCTTTTATGTGCGGATGTATGATGTGAATCCAGAGGCCGCTGAGGCAGGATTGAAACGGCTGAAGAAACAGCTGGACCGTGATGCTGAGAAAGGAAAAAGGACCGTGACGGAAGTGAAGAGCGTAATCAGCCGCATTTCGATTTCTCAAACGCTTGAGAAGGCAGAGCATGCGGACATTGTGATTGAGGCTATCGCAGAAAACATGGCGGCAAAAACTGAGATGTTTAAAACACTTGATCGCATGTGCCCGTCTCATACGATTTTGGCCAGCAATACATCTTCCTTGCCTATTACAGAAATCGCTGCTGTAACAAACCGGCCTCAACGGGTTATTGGGATGCATTTTATGAATCCCGTCCCTGTAATGAAGCTGGTTGAAGTGATTCGCGGCTTGGCTACATCAGAAGAAACGGCCTTAGATGTTATGGCATTAGCGGAAAAGATGGGGAAAACAGCGGTAGAAGTCAATGATTTTCCTGGGTTTGTTTCCAACCGTGTGCTTCTTCCAATGATTAATGAAGCCATTTATTGCGTGTATGAGGGAGTGGCGAAGCCGGAGGCAATAGACGAAGTGATGAAGCTGGGCATGAATCATCCGATGGGTCCGCTTGCATTAGCGGATTTTATCGGACTGGATACGTGTTTATCAATTATGGAAGTCCTTCACTCAGGCCTTGGCGATTCCAAATACCGTCCATGCCCGCTGCTCCGCAAGTATGTCAAAGCAGGCTGGCTTGGCAAAAAGAGCGGACGCGGTTTTTATGACTATGAGGAGAGGACTTCCTGAAGTCTATTCCATCCGGGGGTGGCCGAGTTGCATGTAACCCAAGAGCAAGTCATGATGCGAAAAATGGTGCGTGATTTTGCACGAAAAGAAATTGCTCCCGCTGCGGAAATCATGGAGAAAACGGACGAATTTCCCTTTCAGCTGATCAAAAAAATGGGTGAACACGGACTGATGGGAATACCGGTGCCGGAACAATACGGCGGTGCCGGGGCGGACGTTGTTTCTTATATTTTGGCGATTCATGAGATTTCTAGAATCAGCGCGGCTGTCGGCGTGATTCTTTCCGTTCATACCTCAGTCGGCACAAATCCGATTCTGTATTTCGGCAACGAAGAACAGAAGATGAAATATATACCAAAGCTCGCGTCAGGAGACCATTTGGGCGCATTTGCACTAACGGAGCCTCACTCGGGGTCGGATGCTGGAAGCCTCCGCACAACGGCAATCAAAAAGAACGGCAAATACCTATTAAATGGATCGAAGATATTCATTACGAATGGCGGAGCCGCTGATATCTATATCACGTTTGCTTTAACGGCTCCAGGTCAAGGCAGGCACGGGATTTCAGCTTTTATCGTTGAAAAAAACACACCCGGTTTTACCGTTGGGAAAAAAGAAAGAAAGCTGGGGCTTTATGGCTCCAATACTACGGAACTGATTTTTGATAATGCAGAAGTGCCTGAAGCCAATTTGCTTGGCAAAGAGGGGGATGGCTTTCACATTGCCATGGCGAATTTAAATGTCGGCCGGATCGGCATTGCGGCACAGGCCCTCGGAATTGCAGAGGCGGCTCTTGAGCATGCCGTTGGTTATGCGAAGCAGCGAGTGCAATTTGGAAGGCCGATCGCAGCCAATCAAGGCATATCATTTAAGCTGGCTGACATGGCGACTAGGGCAGAGGCGGCAAGACATCTTGTCTACCACGCCGCAGACCTTCATAACCGCGGCCTAAATTGTGGAAAAGAAGCGTCTATGGCTAAACAATTTGCTTCCGATGCAGCCGTGAAGGCAGCGTTAGACGCCGTTCAAATTTATGGGGGATATGGCTATATGAAGGATTATCCGGTTGAGCGCTTGCTTCGCGATGCAAAGGTGACGCAAATCTATGAAGGGACGAATGAGATTCAAAGACTGATTATTTCCAAGCATTTGCTTGGCGGAACCTGATAGACAAAAACGCAAAAACGGAGGTTGAGGATATGGAGGAGAAACAGCAATATTCTCCAGGGTTGGACGGTGTGATTGCGGCAGAAACTCATATTTCTTATCTTGACACGCAGTCCAGCCAGATTTTGATAAGAGGCTATGATTTAATAGAACTTTCTGAAACAAAAAGCTATCTGGAGCTTGTCCATTTATTGCTGGAGGGCAGGCTGCCAGAAGAAAGTGAAATGGAGACGCTGGAACGTAAAATAAACAGTGCCGCAAGCCTGCCTGCTGATCATCTCCGTCTGCTTGAGCTGCTCCCTGAGGACACTCATCCAATGGATAGTCTGCGTACCGGCCTGTCGGCACTTGCTGGCTATGATCGGCAAATTGATGATCGGTCTCCCTCCGCAAACAAAGAACGCGCCTATCAGCTTCTTGGGAAAATGCCTGCCCTCACTGCTGCCAGCTACAGGATCATTAATAAGAAAGAACCGATTCTTCCGCTTCATACCTTATCCTACAGTGCGAATTTTCTATACATGATGACAGGGAAATTGCCGTCTTCATTGGAAGAACAGATTTTTGACCGGTCGCTCGTCCTGTACAGTGAGCATGAGATGCCGAATTCAACCTTTGCGGCCAGGGTCATTGCATCTACACATTCAGATCTTTATGGGGCTTTGACTGGGGCTGTCGCTTCCCTGAAAGGGAATCTTCACGGAGGAGCAAACGAAGCTGTGATGTATTTGCTTTTGGAGGCAAAAACGACATCTGATTTTGAGCAGCTTCTGCAAACAAAACTGAAAAGAAAAGAAAAAATCATGGGCTTCGGCCACCGGGTGTATATGAAAAAAATGGACCCAAGAGCACTCATGATGAAAGAGGCGCTGCAGCAATTATGCGATAAAGCCGGTGACCATCGTTTATATGAGATGTGTGAAGCGGGTGAGCGGCTGATGGAGAAGGAAAAAGGGCTTTACCCGAATTTGGATTACTATGCTGCCCCGGTGTATTGGATGCTCGGCATACCGATTCCTTTATATACGCCGGTCTTTTTCAGCGCGAGAACGTCCGGTTTATGCGCCCATGTGATCGAACAGCATGCCAATAATCGGCTCTTCCGTCCCCGTGTCAGTTACATGGGCCCGCGATATCAAACAAAATCATGAAAGGAGCTGGTAGAATGCCGAAAACGGATCGTGTAATCGTAGAAATCACAGACTATGTGCTTGAAAAAGAGATTACTAGTGCCGAAGCGTATACAACAGCGGGGCATGTATTGCTGGATACCCTGGGCTGCGGGATCTTGGCGCTACGATATCCGGAATGCACAAAGCTGCTTGGCCCGATTGTTCCAGGAACGACTGTGCCGAATGGAAGCAAAGTGCCGGGAACGTCATATGTTCTCGATCCTGTGAGGGCAGCGTTTAATATCGGCTGCATGATTCGCTGGCTCGATTACAACGATACGTGGCTGGCGGCGGAGTGGGGGCATCCATCCGATAACTTGGGAGGAATCCTTGCCGCTGCTGATTATGTATCAAGAGTGAGGCTGTCTGAAGGAAAAGAGCCGTTAACAGTACGCGACGTACTTGAGATGATGATCAAAGCACACGAGATCCAAGGTGTGCTGGCGTTAGAAAACAGCTTAAATCGAGTTGGCCTTGACCATGTGCTGTTTGTCAAAGTTGCGACAACCGCTGTTGCGGCAAAGCTTTTGGGCGGCGGAAGAGAAGAAATCAAAAATGCGCTTTCGAATGCATGGATTGACAATGCAGCATTGAGGACATACCGCCATTCACCGAATACAGGCTCGCGTAAATCATGGGCGGCAGGAGATGCAACGAGCAGAGGTGTTCATTTGGCGCTGATGTCGTTAAAAGGGGAAATGGGTTATCCGACAGCCCTGAGTGCACCGGGTTGGGGGTTCCAAGACGTTTTATTCAATAAGAAAGAGATCAAGCTTGCCCGTCCGCTTGACGCTTATGTCATGGAAAATGTGTTATTTAAAGTGTCTTATCCTGCGGAATTTCACGCCCAGACAGCGGCGGAGTGCGCCGTCATTCTTCACCCGCAGGTAAAGAACCGGATTGACGAGATTGACCGTGTTGTCATCAGAACGCATGAATCCGCTATCCGAATCATTGATAAAAAAGGCCCGCTCCACAATCCGGCAGACCGCGATCACTGTCTCCAATACATTACAGCAATCGGTTTGCTTTTTGGTGATATCACCGCACAGCATTATGAAGCTGAAACAGCGAGTGATCCGAGAATAGATAAACTTCGTGATAAAATGGAAGTGACTGAAAATAAAATATATACCGAGGATTATTTGAAGCCTGATAAACGTTCCATCTCAAATGCCGTTCAGGTTCATTTTAAAGACGGAACGAGCACGGAAATGGTGGAATGTGAGTTTCCCCTCGGCCATCGTTTTCGAAGAGAGGAAGCAGTGCCGAAACTGCTGGAAAAGTTTTCCGACAATCTCAAAACCCATTTTCCTGATAAACAGCACAAACACATTTATGAGCGCTGTACCAGCTATGAGACATTACAAACGATGCGTGTAAATGAATTCGTAGACATGTTCTGCATGTAAAAGGGGGATTTTGTTTCATGTCGTGGATCGTCAATAAGCAATCGTCACAAGAGGAGCTTGCCGGGCGTTTCCGCAAGCTGATGTCAGCACCGGACATTCTTCAAATTCCCGGCGCCCATGACGGGATGGCCGCTTTGCTTGCGAAAGAAGCCGGTTTTTCTGCTATTTATTTGTCCGGTGCTGCCTATACAGCCAGCAGGGGGCTGCCTGATTTAGGGATCATCACATCGGCAGAGATAGCTGAACGGGCCAAAGATCTTGTGCGTGCAGCTGATCTGCCTTTGCTTGTGGATATCGATACGGGATTTGGCGGTGTCTTAAATGCCGCCCGAACAGCCCGGGAGATGCTTGAAGCCAGGGTAGCAGCCGTTCAAATAGAAGACCAGCAGCTCCCAAAAAAATGCGGACATTTAAATGGCAAACAGCTAGTTCCGATAAAGGAAATGGCGCAAAAAATAAAAGCCATTAAACAAGCGGCACCCTCCCTTATTGTTGTTGCCCGTACTGATGCCAGGGCGCAGGAAGGGCTTGATGCCGCAATAAAACGTTCAGAGGTTTACATTGAGGCGGGAGCGGACGCAATTTTCCCGGAAGCGCTACAGGCGGAGAATGAATTCCGCCAGTTTGCTGAGCGTATCTCCGTTCCGCTCCTTGCGAATATGACTGAATTTGGGAAAACGCCGTATTATCGTGCCGATGAATTCGAAGATATGGGGTTTCACATGGTGATATATCCTGTCACCTCGCTTCGAGCGGCGGCAAAAGCTTGTGAGCGGATGTTTGGTTTGATGAAGGAGCACGGCTCACAAAAAGAAGGACTTCATGATATGCAGACACGAAAAGAACTGTACGATACGATTTCTTATTATGATTATGAAGCGTTAGACAAAACGATTGCCAAGACCGTTTTGCCTGACGAATAGTGCAACAAAAAAAGCCGGAGCATTCTCCGGCTTTTTTTCAGCTATCGTTTTCTGAATCGCGGGCTGACTTGATTGCGTTTTCTGTCTCTGTATAAAATGAACCCGGCCAGCACATAGAGGCCGATCGCAAAAAAGATGAATCCTGACAACCCTTGGAGCCAAAGAGCTGAAAATGGCTTGATTGTATGGCCGAAAAGTGTATCTCTCATCAGTTTAATGCCTAAAGCAGAAATAGCCCCGGGGATGACTAATATTAAAAGCGCAAGAAGTCGGCTCATCTTCAGAAAACCCCTTTATCTTTTCATTTCCTTTATTGTCCAGCGGAAAAAATATTTTGTCAAGAGAAGAAAACGTGGTAACATAGGGTTGTGCAAATTATTGCAACGGAATAAATAGGTGTGCAAATTTTTTCATGCAAAGGGGTATCGGGATGCAAAAGGTACTGATAGTAGGTGCCGGCAAAAGGGGAACGGCGTTATTACATATTCTGATTAAAACAGCCATCATAGATATCATTGCCGTAGTTGACAAAGACCCCGAAGCGCCGGGATTGAAAGAAGCAGAACAGTATGGGATTGCCGTATCATCTGATTGGAAACCTTACATACAACAAAAACCGGATATCGTCATTCATACCACCGGCGATCAAGCCGTGTTTGACGAGCTCCTTCAAAGAAAGCATGAAGATACCATTGTCATGCCAGGAAAAATGGCATACATCGTTTTTCAGCTGATGGAAGAAAAGCAGCACCTGATTCAAATGCTAAAAGAGCAAACCTATAAATATGACAGAATTTTTAATTCCACCCATGATGGAATGATTTTTATTGATATCAATGAAGAAATCATTCTCTTTAACCATATGGCCGAAAAAATGGTCGGAAAAAAACGTGAGGAAGTCATTGGGCGCCCAATAAAAGAAGTGATTCCGAGCACTAAGATGCCGCGGATTTTAAAAACAAGAGTGCCTGAATACAACCAGAAGCAGCTGTTAGGCGATCATTTGCAAATTGTGACCACAAGACTGCCGATTATTGATGAAGGCGGACGTCTGCTCGGGGCTCTTTGTGTGTTTAAAGATATCACTGATGCGGTCGAGCTGGCAGAGGAAGTGACCAACTTAAAGCAGGTCCGTACGATGCTGGAGGCAATTATTCAATCCTCCGATGAGGCGATTTCTGTCGTTGATGAAAACGGCATCGGCCTGCTAATCAATAAAGCGTATACGAAAATGACGGGGCTTTCTGAAAAAGAAGTCATCGGCAAGCCTGCAAACACTGATATTTCCGAAGGCGAAAGCATGCATTTAAAGGTGCTTGAAACAAGACGTCCTGTCCGCGGTGTCAGAATGAAGGTCGGCCCGAATGAAAAAGAGGTCATCGTTAATGTAGCACCGGTGATTGTGGACGGGATTTTGAAAGGCAGCGTCGGCGTGATTCACGATGTTTCCGAAATTAAAATGCTGACAGCGGAGCTTAATCGCGCCAGACAAATTATTCGCACGCTTGAAGCGAAATACACGTTTGACGACATTATCGGCAAAAGCGAGCAAATGCTGGTTGCGCTTGAGCAGGCGAAGCTCGGTGCGAAAACACCGGCAACCATCTTGCTGCGCGGGGAATCAGGAACAGGAAAAGAACTGTTCGCCCATGCCATCCATAACGAAAGTGACCGGAAATACAATAAATTTATTCGCGTGAATTGTGCAGCCCTTTCTGAAAACCTGCTCGAATCAGAATTGTTCGGCTATGAGGATGGTGCGTTTTCAGGAGCGAAGCGCGGCGGTAAAAAGGGTTTATTTGAGGAAGCAAATAACGGCAGTATTTTCTTAGATGAAATCGGTGAGCTGACACAAAATATGCAGGCCAAATTGCTACGCGTCCTTCAAGAAAAGGAAATCGTCAGAGTGGGCGGCACGAAAGCGATCCCTGTCAACGTCAGAGTGATCGCGGCGACAAATGTAAATATTGAAAAGGCGATGGCGGACGGAACATTCCGGGAAGACCTGTATTACCGGATCAATCGCTATCCGATCTCCATCCCGCCTTTGCGGCAGCGGTTGGAGGACATTGAAGCATTGAGCGTCAGACTTATCCAAAAGATCAACCGGGATTACGGCAGGAATGTAAAAGGGCTCTCACAGCAAGCCTTGCGCGCCTTATCTGCCTACCATTGGCCTGGGAATGTCCGGGAGCTTGAAAATGTCCTTGGACGAGCCATGATTTTTCTGAATCCGCATATGGAATGGATTGAAAAAGATCACTTGCCTGTATTCGAACTTGAGCAAAAAGAAAATGACACAGATCAGGGAACAGGTTTTGATTTTCCGGATATTGAAGGCGAAAAGCTGTCTGTCGCAGTAGAAAAATTTGAAGCGCATTTGATCCAGCAAACGCTTGAAAAGCATCATTTTAACCGGACAAAAACAGCAAAAGCTCTCGGTGTCAGCATTCGGAACTTATATTACAAAATGGATAAATATGGCCTTGCAAATGAAGGCATGCAATAATTTGCAGAATAAACGCAAACATCTGCACGAATGTTTCGGTATACCTGGTATGACAGCACCCTTAAGAGCTGGCATGGAACTTGCATAATAAAAGGCGGAGTCGAAACAAGAAAGGTGGTAACAGATGAAGCTGAAAGATTTAATCGGCAAAGCGTCGATACACAAAAATAAGACCATTGCGGTTGCTCATGCTGAGGATGAGGAAGTGATCCGGGCTGTAAAGCTGGCTGCCGAGCACCTATCCGCCCGTTTCTTGTTAACGGGCAACAGCACAAAACTGAACGAGCTGACATCATCCATGCAAGGGCATCAAGTGGAAATCGTCCATGCTGATACTCCTGAGGAATCGGCGAAATTAGCGGTTCGTGCTGTACATCATAAAACAGCGGACGTTTTAATGAAAGGCAATGTGCCGACTTCTGTTTTGCTTAAAGCGGTATTGAACAGACAGGAGGGGCTTCGGTCAGCAAGTGTCCTTTCTCACGTGGCTGTCTTCGATATACCGGATTTTGACCGGCTGATGTTTGTGACAGATTCGGCAATGAATATTGCTCCTTCGCTGGAAGAGCTCCGGCAGATTTTGCAAAATGCCGTTCATGTGGCCCATGCAGTAGGGAACAATATGCCAAAAGCAGCTGCCCTTGCAGCGGTCGAAACGGTGAACCCAAAAATGGAAGCAACCGTGAATGCAGCTGCTCTAGCTCAAATGTACAAAAGGGGCCAGATCAAAGGCTGCATTGTTGATGGACCGTTTGCTTTGGATAACGCAGTTTCACAAATTGCCGCGGCCCAGAAAAAAATTTCGGGAGACGTAGCGGGCAACGCAGATATCCTTCTCGTCCCAACAATTGAGGCCGGCAATATTTTATATAAATCACTGATTTATTTTGCCAAGGCCAGCGTGGCGGCTGTCATTACAGGAGCAAAAGCACCGATTGCTTTAACAAGCAGAGCGGACTCTGCTGAAAATAAACTGTATTCCATTGCGCTGGCAATATGCGCATCTGAAGAATACACACATTAGGAGGAACGAACATGGAACTTTTTAAATATATGGAGAAATACGATTACGAACAATTGGTATTCTGCCAGGATGAACAATCTGGATTAAAAGCGATTATCGCGATTCATGATACAACGCTTGGTCCGGCGCTTGGCGGAACGAGAATGTGGACATATGAAAATGAAGAAGCGGCAATTGAAGATGCGCTCAGATTGGCTAGAGGCATGACCTATAAGAACGCGGCGGCCGGCTTAAACCTTGGCGGCGGAAAAACAGTCATTATCGGCGATCCGCGCAAAGACAAAAATGAAGAAATGTTCCGCGCGTTTGGCCGCTATATTCAAGGGCTGAACGGCAGATACATCACGGCTGAAGATGTGGGCACAACGGTCGAGGATATGGATATCATTCATGATGAGACAGACTATGTCACAGGGATTTCTCCTGCTTTCGGCTCTTCTGGAAATCCGTCCCCAGTCACAGCGTACGGGGTGTACAGAGGAATGAAGGCAGCAGCTAAAGCTGCTTTCGGAACCGACTCTCTTGAAGGAAAAACCATTGCTGTACAGGGTGTTGGGAACGTAGCCTATAACCTTTGCCGCCACCTGCATGAAGAAGGAGCAAACTTAATCGTTACGGATATCAACAAACAATCTGTACAGCGTGCAGTTGAAGATTTTGGCGCCCGTGCGGTAGATCCTGATGACATTTATTCACAAGACTGCGATATTTATGCGCCGTGTGCCCTTGGTGCGACTATTAACGACGACACCATTAAACAGCTGAAGGCGAAAGTGATCGCAGGTGCGGCTAACAACCAATTAAAAGAGACACGCCATGGTGATCAAATTCACGAAATGGGCATCGTTTATGCACCGGATTACGTGATTAACGCGGGCGGTGTTATCAACGTGGCAGATGAGCTTTACGGCTATAATGCAGAACGTGCATTGAAAAAAGTTGAAGGCATTTACGGCAATATCGAGCGTGTACTAGAGATTTCTCAGCGTGACGGCATTCCTGCATATTTAGCGGCTGACCGCTTGGCAGAGGAACGAATTGAACGCATGCGCCGCTCAAGAAGCCAGTTTTTGCAAAACGGCCACAGTGTATTAAGCAGACGTTAAGAAATTGATCTGGAGGTTATGAAAGTGCTACATGACGAAAAACGCATTCTCACAATTAATCCAGGCTCAACTTCAACGAAAATCGGTGTTTTTCATAACGAAAGAAGCATTTTTGAAAAAACATTGAGACACAACATAGAAGAGCTGCAGCGATTTGACCGAATTATTGATCAGTATGAATTTCGTAAAAACCATATTCTCGAAACGCTTCATGAACAGGGAATCAATATCTCAAAGTTTGATGCAGTCTGCGCAAGAGGCGGCCTTCTCCGGCCAATTGAAGGCGGGACCTACGTGGTGAATGATGAGATGATTGAGGATTTGAAAAGCGGCTACGCCGGTCAGCATGCTTCTAATCTCGGCGGCATTATCGCGCGGGAAATCGCTGATGGCCTGAATATCCCTTCGTATATCGTCGACCCTGTTGTCGTAGACGAAATGTCAGTGCTTGCGAAAGTTTCAGGCATGCCTGAAATTGAACGGAAAAGCATTTTCCATGCGTTAAACCAAAAAGCTGTCGCTCGTAAAGCGGCAGCCTCTCTTGGCAAACGATATGAGAACATGAAAATGATTATTACCCATATGGGCGGAGGTATTACAATTGGCGTCCATGACCGCGGGCGAGTGGTAGATGTCAATAACGGCCTGCACGGCGAGGGACCATTCAGTCCTGAACGAGCAGGAACAGTGCCTGCGGGAGATCTTGTTGATCTATGTTTTTCAGGGGAATATACAAAAGAAGAAATCATGAAAAAGCTTGTTGGCACCGGCGGACTTTTAGGCTATCTCGGTACAAATGATGCAGTAAAAGTAGAACAGATGATTCAAGGGGGCGATGAAAAAGCCCGCTTCATTTATGATGCCATGGCATATCAGGTAGCAAAGGAAATCGGGGCAGCCAGCGCGGCGTTAAAAGGCGAAGTTGAAGCGATTGTGCTGACGGGAGGCCTTGCGTACGGCAAAAGCTTTGTTTCTGCTATCAGATCATACATAGATTGGATTTCAGACGTTTTAGTCTATCCGGGTGAAAATGAACTGCAGTCTCTTGCCCAAGGGGCGCTCAGAGTGTTGCTGGGCGAAGAGCAATCCAAACAATATCGTATTGAATAGACAGACAGGAGTGAGTCACCATGGCAACTGAGTATGACGTAGTCATTCTGGGCGGCGGTACCGGCGGTTATGTTGCGGCCATCAGAGCCGCTCAGCTTGGCTTAAAAACAGCCGTTGTGGAAAAGGAAAAACTCGGAGGAACATGTCTGCATAAAGGCTGTATCCCGAGTAAAGCGCTGCTTAGAAGCGCAGAGGTATACCGGACAGCTCGTGAAGCCGATCAATTCGGGGTGGAAACGGCTGGCGTGTCCCTCAACTTTGAAAAAGTGCAGCAGCGTAAGCAAGCCGTTGTTGATAAGCTTGCAGCGGGTGTAAATCATTTAATGAAAAAAGGAAAAATTGACGTGTACACCGGATATGGACGTATCCTTGGACCGTCAATCTTCTCTCCGCTGCCGGGAACAATTTCTGTTGAGCGGGGAAATGGCGAAGAAAATGACATGCTGATCCCGAAACAAGTGATCATTGCAACAGGATCAAGACCGAGAATGCTTCCGGGTCTTGAAGCGGACGGTAAGTCTGTACTGACTTCAGATGAGGCGCTCCAAATGGAGGAGCTGCCACAATCAATCATCATTGTCGGCGGAGGAGTTATCGGTATCGAATGGGCGTCTATGCTTCATGATTTTGGTGTGAAGGTAACGGTTATTGAATACGCGGATCGCATATTGCCGACTGAAGATCTAGAGATTTCAAAAGAAATGGAAAGTCTTCTTAAGAAAAAAGGCATCCAGTTCATAACAGGGGCAAAAGTGCTGCCTGACACAATGACAAAAACATCAGATGATATCAGCATACAAGCGGAAAAAGGCGGAGAAACCGTTACCTACTCTGCTGAGAAAATGCTTGTTTCCATCGGCAGACAGGCAAATATCGAAGGCATTGGCCTAGAGAACACCGATATTGTTACTGAAAATGGCATGATTTCAGTCAATGAAAGCTGCCAGACGAAGGAATCTCATATTTATGCAATCGGAGACGTAATCGGTGGCCTGCAGTTAGCTCACGTTGCTTCACATGAGGGAATTATTGCTGTTGAGCATTTTGCAGGTCTCAATCCGCATCCGCTTGATCCGACGCTTGTGCCGAAGTGCATTTACTCAAGCCCTGAAGCTGCCAGTGTCGGCTTAACCGAAGACGAAGCAAAGGCGAACGGGCATAATGTCAAAATCGGCAAGTTCCCATTTATGGCGATTGGAAAAGCGCTTGTATACGGTGAAAGCGACGGTTTTGTCAAAATCGTAGCGGACCGAGATACAGATGATATTCTCGGCGTTCATATGATCGGCCCGCATGTCACCGACATGATTTCTGAAGCGGGTCTTGCCAAAGTGCTGGACGCAACGCCGTGGGAGATCGGGCAAACGATTCACCCGCATCCAACGCTTTCTGAAGCAATTGGGGAAGCAGCGCTTGCCGCAGATGGCAAAGCCATTCATTTTTAAAAGCATAAAGGAGGGGCTTGAATGAGTACAAACCGACATCAAGCACTAGGGCTGACTGATCAGGAAGCCGTTGATATGTATAGAACCATGCTGTTAGCAAGAAAAATCGATGAAAGAATGTGGCTGTTAAACCGTTCTGGCAAAATTCCATTTGTAATTTCTTGTCAAGGACAGGAAGCAGCACAGGTAGGAGCGGCTTTCGCACTTGATCGTGAAATGGATTATGTATTGCCGTACTACAGAGACATGGGTGTCGTGCTCGCGTTTGGCATGACAGCAAAGGACTTAATGATGTCCGGGTTTGCAAAAGCAGCAGATCCGAACTCAGGAGGCCGCCAGATGCCGGGACATTTCGGACAAAAGAAAAACCGCATTGTGACGGGATCATCTCCGGTTACAACGCAAGTGCCGCACGCAGTCGGTATTGCGCTTGCGGGACGTATGGAGAAAAAGGATATCGCAGCCTTTGTTACATTTGGGGAAGGGTCTTCAAACCAAGGCGATTTCCACGAAGGGGCAAACTTTGCCGCTGTCCATAAGCTGCCGGTTATTTTCATGTGTGAAAACAACAAATACGCAATCTCAGTGCCTTACGATAAGCAAGTCGCATGTGAGAATATTTCCGACCGTGCCATAGGCTATGGGATGCCTGGCGTAACTGTGAATGGAAATGATCCGCTGGAAGTTTATCAAGCGGTCAAAGAAGCACGCGAAAGGGCACGCAGAGGAGAAGGCCCGACATTAATTGAAACGATTTCTTACCGCCTTACACCACATTCCAGTGATGACGATGACAGCAGCTACAGAGGCCGTGAAGAAGTAGAGGAAGCGAAAAAAAGTGATCCCCTGCTTACTTATCAAGCTTACTTAAAGGAAACAGGCCTGCTGTCCGATGAGATGGAACAAACCATGCTGGATGAAATTATGGCAATCGTAAATGAAGCGACGGATGAAGCGGAGAACGCCCCATATGCAGCTCCTGAGTCAGCGCTTGATTATGTGTATGCGAAGTAGGGAGGAAGAACAAATGTCAGTAATGTCATATATTGATGCAATCAATTTGGCGATGAAAGAAGAAATGGAACGAGATTCTCGCGTTTTCGTCCTTGGGGAAGATGTAGGAAGAAAAGGCGGTGTGTTTAAAGCGACAGCCGGACTCTATGAACAATTTGGGGAAGAGCGCGTTATGGATACGCCGCTTGCTGAATCTGCGATCGCAGGAGTCGGTATCGGAGCGGCAATGTACGGAATGAGACCGATTGCTGAGATGCAGTTTGCTGATTTCATTATGCCGGCAGTCAACCAAATTATTTCTGAAGCGGCTAAAATCCGCTACCGCAGCAACAATGACTGGAGCTGTCCGATTGTCGTCAGAGCGCCATACGGCGGAGGCGTGCACGGGGCCCTGTATCATTCTCAATCAGTCGAAGCAATTTTCGCCAACCAGCCCGGACTGAAAATTGTCATGCCGTCAACACCATATGACGCGAAAGGGCTCTTAAAAGCCGCAGTTCGTGATGAAGACCCCGTGCTGTTTTTTGAGCACAAGCGGGCATACCGTCTGATAAAGGGAGAGGTTCCGGCTGATGATTATGTCCTGCCAATTGGCAAGGCTGACGTAAAACGGGAAGGCGACGACATCACAGTGATCACATACGGTCTATGTGTCCACTTCGCCTTACAAGCTGCAGAACGTCTCGAAAAAGATGGCATTTCAGCGCATGTGGTGGATTTAAGAACAGTTTACCCGCTTGATAAAGAAGCCATCATCGAAGCTGCGTCCAAAACTGGAAAGGTTCTTTTGGTCACAGAAGATACAAACGAAGGCAGCATCATGAGCGAAGTAGCCGCAATTATATCCGAGCATTGTCTGTTCGACTTAGACGCGCCGATCAAACGGCTTGCAGGTCCTGATATTCCGGCTATGCCTTATGCGCCGACAATGGAAAAATACTTTATGGTCAACCCTGATAAAGTGGAAGCGGCGATGAGAGAATTAGCGGAGTTTTAAAGACGTAAGGGAGGATACAATCATGGCAATTGAACAAATGGCGATGCCGCAGCTTGGAGAAAGCGTAACAGAGGGGACGATCAGCAAATGGCTTGTCGCCCCCGGTGATAAAGTGAACAAATACGATCCGATCGCGGAAGTCATGACAGATAAGGTAAATGCAGAGGTTCCGTCTTCTTTTACTGGTACAATAACAGAGCTTGTGGGAGAAGAAGGCCAAACCCTGCAAGTCGGAGAAGTGATTTGCAAAATTGAAACAGAAGGCGCGAATCCGGCTGAACAAAAACAAGAACAGCCAGCTGCATCAAAAGCCGCTGAGACGCCTGCTGCAAAAAGTGCCGAAGCCGCTGATCAGCCCAATAAAAAGCGCTACTCGCCAGCTGTACTCCGTTTGGCCGGAGAGCACGGCATTGATCTAGAACAAGTAACAGGAACAGGTGCCGGCGGGCGCATCACACGAAAAGATATTCAGCGCTTAATTGAAACAGGCGGCGCGCAAGAACAGAAGGCTGAGGAGCCGAAAACAGCAGCTCCTGCACCGAAGTCTGCATCAAAACCTGAGCCAAAAGAAGAGACGTCATATCCTGCGTCTGCAGCCGGTGATAAAGAAATTCCTGTCACAGGTGTAAGAAAAGCAATTGCTTCCAATATGAAACGCAGCAAAACAGAAATTCCGCATGCTTGGACGATGATGGAAGTCGACGTCACAAATATGGTTGCATATCGCAACAGTATAAAAGATTCCTTTAAGAAGACAGAAGGCTTTAATTTAACGTTCTTCGCCTTTTTTGTAAAAGCGGTCGCTCAGGCGTTAAAAGAATTCCCGCAAATGAATAGCATGTGGGCGGGCGACAAAATTATTCAGAAAAAGGATATCAATATTTCAATTGCAGTTGCCACAGAGGATTCTTTATTTGTTCCGGTGATTAAAAACGCTGATGAAAAAACAATTAAAGGCATTGCGAAAGAAATTACCGGTCTTGCCAAAAAAGTAAGAGACGGAAAACTCACTGCAGATGACATGCAGGGAGGCACGTTTACCGTCAACAACACAGGTTCGTTCGGCTCTGTTCAGTCAATGGGCATTATCAACTACCCTCAGGCTGCGATTCTTCAAGTAGAATCCATCGTCAAACGCCCGGTTGTCATGGACAATGGCATGATTGCTGTCAGAGACATGGTTAATCTGTGTCTGTCCTTAGATCACAGAGTGCTTGACGGTCTCGTGTGCGGACGATTCCTCGGACGAGTGAAACAAATTTTAGAATCGATTGACGAGAAGACATCTGTTTACTAAATAAGAAAAAAGAGCATTTTTTGAAGTTTTGTTTCAAAAAATGCTCTTTTTCTATTATTCAGCGATTCGTATTTTCATTTCGACACGATATTCTTCTTGTTTTTTCGGGGAGTAATGAATCGGTATGATTAACTCGTATACATCACTGACAACTGTTAATTGGCGGTCTGCGATATACTTGATAAGCTTCTGTAAGTTGAGAAAATAATGTTCAGGCGAAAAATTATACGCGATACACGCATACCTCCCTTTAGGGATCGTTGTGATTTCCATATCCGGCGTAATTGATGAAATCTGTTTATTCGTCAATACAGGCGTGAAAATATGACGGTAAGTCATTTCATCAATGCTAGTGTAGGGCTGAAAAGAGAAAGTAGCGCCGTAGCTATTGTTCGTAAATCCATCTGCTGACTCGATAAATTTTTTTAATTTGCTGTAGGAGGCGTTGAGCACGTTTTCAGGCCCGATTCCTTCTGCCTCTGTCTGAATAATCCGTATTTCTTCTTCATCTAAAACAAAAACCTCACCGAGCGCGGGATATTCCATCTGCCGTTTCATCCGCTTTTTCACCAATGAAATGGTTTGCTCCAGTGCTGATAAAAAGTCTAATTTCTCCCTGATTTGCCTCTCCTGCTCGGTATAAAAAGCAAACAGTTCTTCCATCTCTAAGTCCTGTGCTTTTTTCATCTCCTCTAAAGGTGTGCCGATATATTTCAATGATTTGATCAAATCCAGATGAATGAGCTGAGAATCTGTATAATAGCGGTAGCTGGTATCCGGGTCGACGTAGGCTGGTTTAAATAAATCAATTTTATCGTAATAACGGAGCGCTTTAATCGACACGTTTGCCAATTTTGAAACTTCCCCAATTGAGTAATATGATTCCTTCATGCCATCACTCCTTCTATCATCAGTATAAAGAAGAAGCGCATTCTTTACAGTACACAAAGAATACGCTTCTTATCACGTGCTGGCTTTAAGATGTGCAGGCGCTTTCCAAGCAATGGTCAGTGCAATCCCTATAGCCAAGGTGACCGTTGCAAAGTAGAAAGGATAGTTTACATCAATATCGAACAGCATTCCGCCGATAATAGGCCCGAATACATTGCCGATACTTGTAAACATTGAATTCATACCGCCGGCAAACCCCTGTTCATTTCCCGCAATCTTTGACAGGTAAGTCGTTACCGCAGGCCGCATGAGATCAAATCCGACAAATACGGTGACTGTCACCAGCAGAATCGCAATATATGAATGTACCGTTGTCAGCAAGAATACCAGACTCGTCGAGAGAATTAAGCTGTACCGAATTAAATGGATTTCGCCAAACCATCTTGTGAAGCGATCGAATAAGACGACTTGCGTAATGGCGCCAACAATCGCTCCTCCTGTAATCATAATGGCAATGTCGCTGGCCGTAAAACCGAATTTATGATCCACGAATAATGCAAATAAAGATTCAAATGATGCTAAACCAAAAGACGAAATTAAGATAATGAGAAAAGCTATGAAATACATGGGGGCAAAAATCCGTTTAAAGCCTGTCTTCTGTCCTTTTATTTCCTGACTTTCAGGGTTTCGTTCCGGCTCGCGCAGCGTGAGGATGGATAAAATGGCTGCTAACAGTGCAAAAGCTGCCGCAAAGAAAAAAGGCAGCCGGGAATGGACTTCTGCTAAAAATCCCCCAATGCCGGGGCCGATAATAAATCCTGTTGAAATAGCGGCTGACATATAACCGAGCGCTTTCGGCCTCGTTTTAATGGTCGTGATATCTGCAATAAAAGCCGTGACCCCGGGCATAATGAAGGCTGCGCTGATACCGCCCAGCATACGGGAGATAAATAACATCTCCACTGTTTTTCCAATGCCGAATAAAAACTCCGACACACTAAAGAACAACAGGCCGATCACGATCATGATCTTGCGCCCGAAGCGATCAACCCATCGTCCGGCTATTGGTGAGACAATGAGCTGTGTAATAGCGAAGCAGGCAACCATATAGCCGACCGCGGTCCCCGATAAATGCAATTCATTCATAATGGTCGGCGTTACTGGAATCACAAGCCCGATCCCCAAAAAAGCAATAAATAAATTGGTTAATAATATCGTTAAGGTAATATTTTTCTTCTCCATATGACTTCCCCTTTTTCAAGTGTGTATCCCTTATACTGTAAGACCTCCTCCTAGGGGAGAGTCAACGGATTTGCAAAATCTTTCTAAAGCCTTATGACAGTTATTCATTTGCGGGAATAAGCATGTCGATATGCTGCGGCAGGACCTGAATGACTGCGGGTGTATGTGTATAAACTTCTCCATCCATATCCGCCTTTTTGGCAGTGTCTGTTTCAATCTCGATACGGGAAGCCTGGACATAGGACAACTCTCCGGTAAAACGATCAATTGAACCCTGTTCCATGCTCATCAGCTCCCGCAGCGCGGTGAGGTTGGTATTGCGGCATATGAGAACATCAAGTAAGCCGTCTTCAATACTGGCATCGGGCAGAGGAATTCGATTCGTTCCAATGTATTGGCCATTCATCACAAGCAGCATAACGGCTTCTTCTTTAATTTCTTCTCCATCAATTTTTAATGTCATCGGAAACGATGCAGCGGATGAGACGGTTCGCAAGGCACTTGTAAAATAGCTGATTTTTCCCAATAATGCTTTTTCCGTTTCGTTGATTTGATTCGACGTTTCTGCAATTAAGCCGATCCCCCAGAAATTCAAAAAATAACGGTCATTCATCTGACATACGTCTACGCTGGTTTTTTTTCCTGACATAAGTGCTTCCGCGGCCTTTGCAAGATTTTGAGGGATGCCAAGCACTCTTGAAAAGTCATTGCACGTGCCTCCGGGCAAAATTCCGACCGCGGGTTTTCTTTCTAGAGCGCTGATAGCATTTATGCATTGATGGATCGTGCCGTCGCCGCCGAGAATGAAGACGGTGTCGACAGAATCATCAATGGATCGGCAAAAATGATACGCATCATCCTTTTTCTTTGTCTGTTTAATAATCACCTCATCTAAATGGTGAGATAAAACCGGCACGACAGCACCAAGTGCTTTTTCTATATTTTTGTTGCCGGCATTTCCGTTATGAATCAGTAACGCTTTCCGGTGGCTCATATACAACTGCTCCTTTATTTTACTTCTGGTTATATAATCCCCTTTTTTTGTAAGCAGTAAACGAAGAGCAAAAAAAGTGCACGGCGAAGCAAAGTCATTTGCCGATATGGACGTTTCCTTGCTATCATAAGAACAGATGATGAAAAAGGAGAGGTCTTCATTGAATATGGACTTTAATTTATTTATGAATGATATTGTCCGCCAAGCGAGACAGGAAATTACAGCTGCTGGATACACTGAGCTGAAAACAGCTGAAGAGGTGGATGAGGCACTTACGAAAAAAGGAACGACGCTTGTCATGGTAAACTCTGTTTGCGGATGCGCCGGAGGAATTGCAAGACCGGCAGCCTACCATTCCGTTCACTATGATAAAAGACCTGATCAGCTCGTCACCGTTTTTGCCGGACAGGATAAAGAAGCGACAGCGCGTGCGCGTGACTATTTTGAAGGTTATCCGCCATCTTCTCCGTCCTTTGCGATTTTGAAAGACGGAAAGATCATGAAAATGGTAGAGCGTCATGAAATTGAAGGCCATGAGCCGATGGCCGTAGTGGCAAAGCTGCAGGAAGCCTTTGAAGAATATTGTGAAGAAGTATAAGACGAACAACCCGGATGCTCAAAGCAGCCCGGGTTTTTTTGTGCATAAATTTCCAAGAGTATATGAATAAATATTAAGGGATTATTCAATCGGATTGTACAGTGATTTTATTTTTATCTAGTAATATCAAAAAGAGATCACTGGAAAGATAAGCTTGAAGATAATTTTTAAAAATAGTATTGCATAAAAATAAGAAACTGTTTAAAATACAAATTAACGAATAAATATTCAAATACACAAAAGTAATGAATACGGGGGAAATGGATCATGAAAAAATGGCTCTTATTACTTGTAGCTGCCTGCATTACCTTTGCATTATCTGCTTGCGGCTCAAGCAATTCAGGTTCAGAAGGCGGCAAGAAAAAATTAATTATGGGTACTTCGGCGGATTACAAACCGTTTGAATATAAAGAAGGCGATAATATTGTCGGCTTTGATGTAGAGTTGGCAAAAGCTCTGGCAAAGAAGGCAGGCTATGAAATTGAAGTGCAGGATATGGACTTCAACAGCTTAATTACAGCGCTTAAATCAAAACAGGTGGATCTCGTTCTGTCAGGAATGACACCAACGCCTGAGCGTAAAAAACAAGTTGATTTTTCAGATGTGTATTACACAGCGAACCATATGATTGTCAGCAAAAAAGACAGCGGCATTCAATCTTTGAAAGACCTGAAAGGAAAAACAGTTGGCGTTCAGCTTGGCTCTATTCAGGAAGAGAAGGGGAAAGAGCTTTCTCCGGAATATGGTTTTAAAACAGAAGACCGCAACAGAATTTCTGATTTGGTGCAGGAAATCAAATCTGACCGCTTTGATGCCGCGATTATTGAAGACATTGTTGCAGAAGGGTATTTCAAATCAAATGATGACCTGCAAGGCTTTGTGATTCCTGATGCGAAAGCGGAAGAAGCCGGTTCAGCAATTGCTTTCAGAAAGGACAGTGAACTGACAGACAAATTCAATAAAGCGCTCAAGGAAATGGAAGATAACGGAGAGCTTGAGAAATTGAAGAAAAAATGGTTCACTGGCGAGAAGTAAAAAAAGCGGCTCAACTTTTTCGTTGAGCCTTTTTATTGAATAGGAAACTTTTTTCCTGTAAGAAAAGGAGACAAAGGCTATGAATTTGGATTTTTCAGCAACGATCCCCCAAATTCCTTTTATATTAGAAGGCTTGGCAATTACATTAAAAATTGTTGTTGTATCTGCTATTATCGGACTTATACTCGGTATTGTGCTAAGCTTATGCAAGATCAGCACATTCCGCCCGTTTATCTGGATCGCTGATTTTTATACATCAGTGTTCCGAGGCACGCCTTTAGTGCTGCAGCTTATGATTGTCTATTTTGGCCTTCCTCAGCTGCTCGGATTTCAAATTGACCAGTTTTGGGCTGCGGTTGTCGCATTGTCTTTGAATTCCGCCGCTTATGTATCGGAAATTATTAGAGCCGGAATCAATGCCATTGATAAAGGGCAAAAAGAAGCTGCTGTTGCACTCGGTGTCCCGTATGGAAAAATGATGAAGGATCTGCTGCTGCCGCAGGCCTTCAAAAATATATCACCTGCAATTGTGAATGAATTAATTACGTTAACAAAAGAATCGGCGATCGTTACCGTCATCGGGCTTGGTGATGTCATGAGACGCGCATATCAAGCTGGCGCCGCCACTTACAATTACCTTGAGCCGCTCATTATCGCGGGATTGATTTATTATGTGCTTGTCCTGATTTTAACGTTTATCGGCAAGGCTGTAGAAAGGAAGCTGAAATCCAATGATTAAGGTTGAAAAGCTGTCAAAATCATTTGGGAAACACGAAGTATTAAAAAACATTTCAACAACAATCGCTGAGGGTGAGGTTGTTGCCGTGATCGGTCCTTCAGGCTCAGGCAAATCAACGTTCTTACGCTGTTTAAACCTGTTGGAAAAGCCTAACGGCGGAACCATTACAATAAAAGACACAGAGATTACGAAGCCAAAAACCAACACATTAAAGGTCCGGGAAAACATCGGGATGGTTTTTCAGCATTTTCATCTCTTTCCGCACAAAACGGTTCTCGAAAACATCATGTACGCGCCGGTCAATGTAAAAAAAGAAACAAAACAGGCTGCACAGGAGAAAGCTGAGGACCTGCTCCGCAAAGTCGGTTTGTTTGAAAAGCGAAATGACTATCCAAACCGTTTGTCTGGCGGACAAAAACAGCGTGTCGCGATTGCCAGGGCTCTTGCGATGAATCCGGACATCATGCTGTTTGACGAGCCGACCTCCGCCCTTGATCCGGAGATGGTTAAAGAAGTGCTACAGGTGATGAAAGAGCTGGTCGAAACCGGCATGACCATGGTGATTGTCACACATGAAATGGGCTTCGCAAAAGAAGTGGCAGACCGTGTGCTGTTTATGGACCAAGGAATGATTGTCGAAGACGGCAATCCGAAGGAATTTTTTATGTCGCCAAAATCCAAAAGAGCGCAGGACTTTTTAGAGAAAATATTATAGAATATAAAAAAGAAGAAGGCTGGCCGCCTCTTCTTTTTTATTGAAGAAACAAATAGAAATGGAGTCCGACATGTTTAAAATTGGTTATCGCACAATAAAGACCGCGCTAGGAACAGCTTTGGCTATTTATATAAGCCAGTTATTGCATTTGCAAAACTTCGCATCAGCAGGAATCATCACCATTTTGTGCATACAAATCACACAAAAACGGTCGCTTCAGGCCTCATGGGCCCGCTTTGCGGCATGTTGTCTGGCAATTGTTTTTTCTTATCTCTTTTTCGAGCTTATTGGCTACCACCCGTTTGTGATCGGAGCGCTTCTTTTGATATTCATTCCGATAACGGTTCTGTTAAAAATTAACGAGGGTATCGTCACCAGTTCCGTTATTATCCTTCATTTATACATGTCCGGCGGCATTACGCTTGCTTTCATCTGGAATGAAGTTCAGCTGATTACGGTTGGCATCGGCGTCGCTCTATTGATGAACTTGTATATGCCTAGTCTTGACCGGAAACTGATTGCTTACCGCAAAAAGATAGAGGATAACTTTGCTGTCATTTTTGCAGAAATCGAACGGTATTTGTTAACTGGTGAGCAAGATTGGTCAGGAAAAGAAATTCCGGAAACGCACCAGCTCATTACGGAGGCTAAAAACCTGGCATATCGAGATGTGCAAAACCACATTTTGCGTTATGAAAATCTGCATTATCATTATTTTAAAATGAGAGAAAAGCAATTTGAAATTATCGAACGCCTTCTCCCTAAAGTGACATCGATCTCCATTACGGTAGATCAGGGAAAAATGATCGCTGAATTTATTCATGATTTGCGGGAGGCGATACACCCTGGGAATACAGCGTACAAATTTCTGAAAAGACTTGCTGACATGAGAAAAGAATTTGAGGAGATGGCGCTTCCTGCGACTAGAGAGGAATTTGAAGCGAGGGCCGCTCTCTTCCATCTTCTCGGCGAAATGGAACAATATTTAGTGATTAAAAGTTATTTTAAAGGAATAAAAGCGCAAAAATCACTCGGATGATTCGCATGAGCTCTTCCTTCATTGGTCAACCTAATGAAAAAGGAGGAGCTTATGCGTTTTTTCTTATGTTCGATTTTTATGATGATTTCACCGATTTGGCCGCTCGGCGAAAATCCGCTGCCGGGTGATCCGTATATTATTGTCAACAAGCGAACAAATGAACTTGCTGTTATCCTCGACAACAGAGTAGAAGGCGTGTATAGTGTGGCGACTGGAAAAACAGATGATTTGACGCCTGAAGGAGAGTTTTCGGTAACGGTAAAAGCGGAAAATCCTTACTACAGAAAGAAAAATATTGAAGGGGGATCTCCTGACAACCCGCTTGGGGCCAGATGGATCGGATTTGACGCGAAAGGAACGGACGGGCGGATTTATGGAATTCATGGGACAAACCGAGAGGAATCAGTAGGGAAATTTGTGTCTAACGGCTGTATACGTATGCATAACGATGAGGTCGTTCATTTGTTTCAAACGATACCAGTAGGAACGAGAGTGCTGATCACGGACGACAACCGCTCTTTTGAGGAGATTGCCATCGAGCATAAAGCTCTGATAAAAAAGCAGGATATTCCCATTGAATAAGGCGCCTGCTTTTTTATCGTTATAAAAACATGACGATTCCTGAGAGTACAGTTGAAAGAATAAAAACTCCCAAAATCACGATCAAAACGCTTTTCATCAGTTTTTGAGACATGATTTTCACTCCTTAAACAATCTGTCTATATTTTAGCGTGTTTTGAATGGGTGGACAAGCGATATCTATTAGCGAAAGCAGGGATGCAAATGAACAGGCTTGACCATATCGGGATAGCCGTTTTTTCGATAAAAGATGCTAGAAGCTTTTATGAAAATGTATTGGGGCTTGCATTTCTTCATCAAGAAACGGTTGAAGAACAAAAGGTGAATGTTGCTTTTTTTCAAGCTGGTAGCGTCAAACTTGAGCTGATAGAGCCGTTGACAGCTGACAGCCCCGTCCGTTTATTTTTGGAGAAGAAAGGGCAGGGACTGCATCATATTGCGTTTTTGTGCAACGGCCTATCTGAACAGCTTCAAGCATTGTCTGACCGGCATGTTCGATTGATTGACAGGTATCCAAGACAGGGGGCAAATGGGAAAAAGATCGCGTTTATTTCCCCTCGGGAAACAAACGGTGTTCTTATAGAGCTTTGTGAACCGAAAGGAGACCAACACAATGAGCATGAATGAGCACATGGATCATTTATACACGAAACGCAAGCAGGCAGAAGAAGGCGGAGGACAGGAAAAGCTGGCTCAGCAGCGGCAAAAGGGCAAGCTCACTGCTCGGGAAAGGATCATATTTCTTCTAGATCAGGACAGCTTTATCGAATTAAACCCCTTCATGGAAAGTCAAGTGTTAACAAGAGAACAGCGCATGTTAGGGGATGGGGTCGTGACAGGGTACGGCACAATTGACGGCCGCTCAGTTTATGTATTTGCGCAAGACTTCACAGTATTCGGAGGGGCGCTTGGCGAAACCCATGCCAGGAAAATCTGCGCTTTGATGGATCTGGCAGCAAAAAATAAGGCGCCGATTATCGGGCTGAATGACTCAGGTGGTGCGAGAATTCAAGAGGGTGTGGTATCATTAGATGGATACGGTCACATATTTTATCGAAACGTCTTATATTCCGGAGTCATTCCGCAAATATCGGTTATTTTAGGGCCGTGCGCTGGAGGCGCTGTATATTCTCCGGCACTCACAGATTTTATATTTATGGCTGAACAGACCGGCCGGATGTTTATTACCGGCCCGAAGGTGATTGAAAAAGTGACAGGGGAACAGGTTGATGCGGAGAGCTTAGGCGGAGCGGGGATACATAATGCCGTCAGCGGAAACGCCCACTTTTCCGGACATACGGAGAAGGAGGTTCTGACAGGGGTGAGAAAACTGCTGTCTTATTTGCCGCTGAATGGCCGGACAACAGAGCCGAAGCCAGAGAAAGAGGCGTCCAGACCGTTATTAAACCGTCTTGTCCCTGGTGATACGACAAAGCCTTATGATGTTCGGAAGGTGATCAGGGAGCTGGCTGACCCGCAGTCTTTTTTTGAGATTCAGCCATTTTTTGCGAAGAACATTGTCATTGGGTTTGCAAGGCTGGGTGAAAAAGCAATCGGCATCGTGGCGAGCCAGCCGAAGCATCTGGCGGGAAGCCTGACGATTGACGCTGCTGATAAAGCAGCAAGGTTCATCCGTTTTTGTGACGCATTTGATATCCCGCTATTGACTGTCGAAGATGTCCCGGGGTTTCTGCCGGGTATTCAGCAAGAGCACAATGGAATCATCAGGCATGGAGCAAAATTATTGTTTGCTTATGCTGAAGCGACTGTCCCAAAAGTCACACTCATCATTAGAAAAGCGTACGGCGGCGCCTATGTGGCCATGAACAGCAAAGCGATCGGAGCGGACCTTGTGTTTGCATGGCCGAATGCTGAAATCGCAGTGATGGGTCCAGAAGGTGCGGCATCGATTTTGTATGAAAAGGAAATCAAAGCTTCAGCTGACCCGCAAAAGACGAAACGCGAAAAAACAGCTGAATACAAAAAGCAAAACGCCGGCCCATACAAAGCGGCCGCTTGTGGAATGGTCGATGACATCATTTTGCCGGAAGAATCAAGGGGAAAACTGATTCAAGCTTTTCATATGCTTGCACATAAGACAGAAGAGAGACCGAAAAAAAAGCACGGTAACATACCGCTTTAATATGGAGGGACTTACAAATGGTGAATGAAAAACGCCTGCTGGAAGAATTTTTAGAACTTGTCCAAATTGACTCAGAAACAAAGCACGAAGCTGAAATCTGCAAAGTGCTGAAACGAAAATTTTCTGATTTAGGTGTGGACGTTAAAGAAGACGATACAATGGATATCACGGGCCACGGAGCCGGTAACCTGATTTGCACGCTAAAAGGGACAAAACAAACAGATACGATCTATTTTACATCTCATATGGACACAGTTGTACCCGGAAACGGCGTAAAACCAGTTGTAGAGAACGGTTACGTCAAAACTGACGGCACGACGATTTTAGGCGCTGATGATAAAGCGGGATTGGCTGCAATGTTTGAGGCGATTAAGGTGCTGAAAGAAGAAAACATTGAACACGGCACGATTGAATTCATCATCACAGTAGGGGAAGAATCGGGTCTGATCGGAGCGAAGGCTCTTGACCGTTCTATGATCACTGCATCCTACGGCTATGCCCTTGATTCAGACGGAAAAGTTGGAAATATCATTGTGGCCGCGCCGACACAGGCGAAGGTAAGAGCGGCAATTTTCGGGAAAACCGCTCACGCCGGGGTTGAACCTGAAAAAGGCATTTCAGCAATTACAATCGCTAGCAAAGCCATTTCAAAAATGCCATTGGGCCGTATCGATGAAGAAACAACAGCTAATATCGGCCGGTTTGAAGGCGGCACACAAACAAACATTGTGTGCGACGAAGTTCATATTCTTGCTGAAGCGCGCTCTTTAGTTCCTGAGAAAATGGAAGCTCAGGTTCAAAAAATGAAAGCTGCTTTTGAAGAGGCAGCTGCTGATATGGGTGGACGCGCAGAAGTCGAAATTGAGGTTATGTATCCGGGCTTTAAATATCAAGACGGCGACCAAGTTGTTGAAATCGCGAAAAAAGCGGCTGCTAAAATCGGACGTCCAAGCGAGCTGCAAACGAGCGGCGGCGGAAGCGACGCGAACGTAATCGCTGGTCATGGCATCCCGACGGTCAATCTTGCTGTCGGTTATGAGCAAATTCATACAAAAAATGAAAAAATGCCGATCGAAGAGCTCGTTAAAACGGCAGAAATGGTTGTTGCCATTATTGAAGAGGCGGCAAAATAAAAAAAGAAAACCCGAGTGCGATTTCCCGCATCGGGTTTTTTTAGCTCCATTTCCTAAGCGGCCAAAATAACACATCCTGTTTTTTAGCGTAATGAAGCAAGGGGTCTGACTCCGGCAATGTAATGCCGTGAGCATCAGTCACCGTATTGACTGAAATTTCTGCTTCGGCGTTTTGCAGCAGCCATGGATGATGATGGATGTCTTCGTAATAGAGTTTGCTTTGATTGGTAGTATAGAGTCTATACCGTTCTGTCAGCCAGTAATCGAGCGAATCCTTTTCTGCTGTAAAAGGCGCTGAAATGGGCCGATATGCGGCGTGGAATGCTGCTTCTTTGTCATCTTTCCGCTTGCTGACATAGTCAATGGCATCACCGTTTTTTTCGGCTTTCATATCCGCGTAAAAATAAGGCAGATGAAAGAATGTGCGAGCGCCAAGGACCGCCAGACGATGATCGGCATCTAAGCTAAAAAAATAAATGCCGGGCTTACCTTTATACGTGACATAGGTGCGGAGGTTAAGCTCAGGAAATGCACGCGCACCGGGAATGGCAGGAAGATAACGCGCCCTCAGGTTCGTGAGCATAAAGGGAAGCATGCTGATCCAAGCTTGCCCGTTATATGTATCTAATTCTAAAACGGACGGTACCAAAGCGCGAAGGATAGAAACATCAACAGGCCAGTGAGCAAATAAGACATCATTCCAGGTTTGTCTCATGATCCAGATTCCTTCAGGTACAGAAATGTTTTTTTGCTGAAAGTGTTCCGTCAACGTATATGCTCCTTTCGTTTGGAGATGAGTAAAGGTATTCCCTATTTCCTTCTTTTTAAACGATACGGCTATTTTTTGGATGGCCATTTCTGCTTCAGCCATGATAAACAAGACTGTTTGGCGCGGTATGCTTTGCAAGTAACAAAAAACAACCCCGGCTTTTCGCGCGGGGTTGTTTTTTTATTTCACCGACTCAGTAAGAGCGGCTGTTTTTTTACTTTTATGATGCGTCATCTGAAGGACGATGTTTTGCACTGTCAAAAACAGTCCGCTTGTAAACCAGTACAGCGGAAGGGCTGCCGGAACATTAAGCGAGAAAATCGTCATCATCACAGGGAAGATGAACACCATCAATTTTGCGGATTGCTGTGCCGCTGGGTTTTGCGGGACAGCGGAATATTTCGCGCTCAGTTTTTGAGCGATATAGGCCTGGATAAAGTACATTGCTCCCGCACTAAGAGACACGAGAATATCTGATTGTCCTAAACTGAACCATAAAAACGAGTGTGACGCAATTTCAGGTGTAGAGCGAATCGCGTAATAAAACCCAATCACAATAGGAAACTGAATCAGCATTGGGAGGCATCCCATAGCAAGCGGATTGATGTTGTTCTCTTGATACAGCTTCATCATTTCCATTTGCAGTTCTTTTTGTTTTTCAGGGTCCTTCGTTTTTTTCAATTTGGCCTGAATGCTGTCAACCTGAGGTTTAATAACGGCCATTTTCTCTTGGAACACGCGCTGTTTTTTGAACTGATTAACAAACAAAGGCAGTACAACCATACGCACAATAATGGTTACGAGGATAATAGAGAGTCCGTATTCTCCGTGAAACAGCCCGGCAACACCCTTAAGCAGAGCGGAAAACGGTTCGATTAAATAATCGTGGAAAAACCCTACGTTGCTGAGGCCTCCCACCTGATTAGTCGCTGCAAATGCAGCATTGCCCGAGCATAATACGATCAAAAAGATACCCATAGCCAAAAGTTTTTGATATGTTTTTAACAATTTTGTTCTCCTCCTTTTTATAAATGCGGTTTATAAAAGAAGAGAACCGGCGTCTTCCTCATCGTTCACAGGCGAATTCATGCGGAAGACTTTACGTATCCAAGTTGTAATGCGATGATATATAATAATAAGAAAGTCTGTTCGGTTAATGTGAAAGACCGTCTGATGTTCATCTGTTCGTTTTGATTTCCATTGCTCGCCCGCACGGCACTCCCGTAAGAGGAATGCAATCCCGATTGCCGTTAGAGCAGGAAGAATAATTGTGAAAAAATCGACTAAGAATAAAACGTCATTTATCGATTCCACAAACATTGTCATCACATCCATTCAATAGCTTCATTTTACTATATGTACAAGCTGTTGTCTAATGACCGAAAAGGAGATTTGTTTATGCCGGGAAAGAGCCGAATTATTTTCCATATTGATATGAATAGCTTTTATGCGTCGGTTGAAATGGCATATGATCCGGCTCTCCGGGGAAAGCCGGTCGCAGTTGCCGGAAACGTAAAGGAGCGAAAGGGCATTGTGGTGACATGCAGCTACGAGGCTAGAGCGCGCGGCGTCAAAACAACGATGCCGGTTTGGCAAGCGAAGCGCCATTGTCCTGAGCTCATCGTTCTTCCGCCGAACTTTGACCGCTATAGAAACTCTTCACGAGCGATGTTTACCATTCTTCGTGAATATACTGACCTAGTGGAGCCTGTCTCCATCGACGAAGGCTATATGGACATGACCGATACACCATACAGCAGCCGGGCTCTGGAGACGGCAAAAGAAATCCAAAGCAGATTGCAAAAAGAGCTGCTGCTTCCGTCAAGCATAGGAATCGCGCCGAATAAATTTCTCGCTAAGATGGCGTCTGATATGAAAAAACCGCTTGGAATTACGATCTTAAGAAAGAGGCAAGTGCCTGATATCCTGTGGCCGCTTCCTGTTGGAGAGATGCACGGAGTCGGCAAAAAGACAGCGGAAAAACTGAAGGGACTCGGCATCCATACAATCGGAGAGCTAGCTGCAGCTGATGAACACTCGCTGAAGCGCCTGCTTGGCATCAACGGTCCGCGCCTTAAAAATAAAGCAAATGGCATTCACCATGCGCCGGTTGACCCGGAGCGCATTTACGAATTTAAAAGCGTCGGCAACTCATCGACACTTTCCCATGATTCCAGTGATGAAGAGGAGCTGTTAGGCGTTTTTAGAAAGCTTGCCGCTTCTGTGAGTGACCGTTTACAGCGCAAGGAAGTCATGGCTTCGAAGCTTTTTATTATGATTAGATATGCGGATTGGAAAACCATCACAAGAAGCACTACGCTGAGAAACCCGATTGATCAAAAAAATGACATTTTGAAAGAAGCAGAGCACCTCTTTTTTAAACACTGGAATAAAAATCCTGTCAGACTGCTTGGCATTACCGGAACCGATTTGGTAGAAAAAGAGCAGGCCTATAAGCAGCTTGATTTGTTCAGCTTTAATGAAGATGCGAAGGATGAGCCCATTCAGCAGATGATGGAAAAGCTGAATAAAAAGTACGGTACCAAACTGATCAGAAAAGGGGCAAGGTTAAAAAAAGAGGAGAGCAAAACAAAGGGAACAAGCTTTAATAAAGATTTTTTTCAGGATGAAAAGAAAAGCTGAATCGCTTGAAAAAAAGGGTGAATGTATGGTAATTTCTTTATTATAAATATCATTTTATTTTAATTTAAATTTTAAAATGATTAAACGTTTGCAGAAGGGACGTTAGAATATGTCAAAACAACAAATCGGCGTTATCGGACTTGCGGTCATGGGTAAAAATCTGGCTTTAAATATCGAAAGCCGGGGATTTTCTGTTTCTGTTTACAACAGATCAAGCAGTAAAACTGAGGAGTTTTTACAGGAGGCAAAAGGAAAAAATGTTGTTGGCACTTACAGCATTGAAGAATTTGTCCAATCCTTGGAAACACCGCGCAAAATCTTATTAATGGTTAAAGCGGGAACTGCAACAGATGCGACAATTCAATCTCTTCTTCCTCATCTAGAGAAGGATGATATTTTAATTGACGGCGGTAATACATACTATAAAGATACACAGCGCCGTAACAAAGAACTCGCTGAAAGCGGCATTCATTTTATCGGAACAGGCGTTTCCGGCGGAGAAGAAGGGGCGCTTAAAGGACCTTCTATCATGCCTGGCGGACAAAAAGAAGCACATGAGCTTGTAAAACCGATTCTTGAAGCCATTTCTGCAAAAGTTGACGGAGAACCTTGTACGACATATATCGGTCCGGACGGCGCCGGCCATTACGTAAAAATGGTGCACAACGGAATTGAATACGGAGATATGCAGCTGATCTCTGAATCATATTTCATTCTGAAACAGGTGCTGGGCCTTTCTGCTGATGAGCTTCACGAAGTTTTCGCTGAATGGAATAAAGGTGAGCTTGACAGCTACTTGATTGAGATTACAGCTGACATCTTTACGAAAAAAGACGAAGAAACAGGCAAACCGCTTGTTGATGTGATTCTTGATAAAGCAGGCCAAAAAGGAACAGGAAAATGGACAAGCCAAAGCGCACTTGACTTAGGTGTTCCGCTTCCGATTATTACTGAATCTGTATTCGCGCGCTTTATCTCAGCTATGAAGGAAGAGCGTGTGAAAGCGAGCGGCCTTCTTTCAGGACCAGAAGTGAAGCCTGTTACAGAAAATAAAGAAGAGCTGATTGAAGCGGTCAGAAAAGCGTTGTTTATGAGTAAAATCTGCTCATACGCGCAAGGATTTGCTCAAATGAAAGCTGCTTCTGAAGAATACAACTGGGATCTGAAATATGGTGAAATCGCTATGATCTTCCGCGGTGGCTGCATCATTCGCGCGGCATTCCTTCAGAAGATCAAAGAAGCTTACGATCGCGAGCCTGAGCTTGACAACCTGCTTCTTGACAGCTATTTCAAGAATATTGTAGAAAGCTACCAAGGAGCGCTTCGCCAAGTGATTTCACTTGCAGTTGCCCAAGGTGTGCCGGTGCCATCATTCTCAAGCGCATTAGCCTACTATGACAGCTACCGCACAGCCGTACTGCCTGCAAACTTAATCCAAGCACAGCGCGACTACTTTGGCGCTCATACTTATGAGCGTACTGACAAAGAAGGCATCTTCCATACTGAATGGATGAAGTAATCAATAGAAACCCCCGAAGCTCTTAAGCTTTGGGGGTTTTGTTATTAAAGAGATTGTTATACCTTTGTTCAGCGTAAAAAAGCCGAAAATGCTTGTAAACATTTTCGGCTTTTTTCTTCTTATTATATATTCCACCAGTGTAAGCTGTCTTTCGCCAAAAGATCATCAGATTCTTTCGGTCCCATTGAGCCTGATTCGTAGTTAGGAGATAAGGTTTTGTTTGCTGCCCATGTTTCAGAAATAGAGTCGACAAAGCTCCAAGAAAGGGCAACTTCATCCCAGTGTGCAAAGTTTGTTGCATCGCCAAGAAGACAGTCGTGAATTAGTTTTTCATATGCTTCAGGGGTGTTCAACTCGTCATTGCAATTGCTGCAATAATCGAGTTTGATTGGCTGTGCGTGTGCTGCTCCGCCAAGCTTTTTAGCATTTAAGTAAAGCGTAATGCCTTCGTCAGGCTGGATATGAATGACAAGCAAGTTCGGATTCATGTTGTTTTCATTACCGTAGTACAGATTCATCGGAATGTCCTTAAATTGAACGACAATTTTTGTGGACTTTTCTTTCATTCGTTTTCCGGTTCTGATGTAGAATGGAACACCAGCCCATCTGAAGTTGTCGATCAAGAGCTTGCCGGCAACAAAGGTTTCTGTATTGGAGTCAGGAGCGACATTATCTTCATCTGTATAAGCAGGAACCGGTACACCGTCAATTTCACCAGCTTGATATTGTCCGCGCACAAAGTATTCATCCACTTCCTCTTTTGCAATAGGACGCAGTGCTCTCAGCACCTTCACTTTTTCGCTGCGGATTTCTTCTGTGTTCAATTTGATAGGCGGCTCCATTGCAAGAAGGGCAACCATCTGCATAATATGGTTTTGCACCATGTCGCGAAGGGCGCCTGATTTTTCGTAATATCTTGCGCGGTCTTCAACGCCTAGTGATTCGCTAGATGTGATTTGAATGTTTGAAATGTAGCGGTTTGTCCAAAGCGGTTCGAAAATCGCATTGGCAAATCGAATCACTTCAATGTTCTGAACCATTTGTTTGCCTAGATAATGGTCGATTCTGTAAATTTGATCTTCCGTAAATGCTTCGCGGATTTCTTTATTCAATGCCTGTGCGCTTGGCAGATCATGGCCGAACGGTTTTTCGATGACAAGGCGGGACCAGCCGGTTGTAGCTGTTACACCCTCTGATTTTAATGTTTTTGCAATCGTTCCGAAGAATTCAGGAGCCATTGCCAAGTAGAACATTCTGTTGTTAGGAATTTGATATGTATCTTCCAGCTGGTTAAGCAATACGTTTAGCTCTTGATAAGAACCAGGGTTTGTCACGTCAAACGGGTGATAGTAAAAATGAGACGTGAAATCATCTATATGCTTATCTGCAGATGAGGAAATGGATGTTTTAACAGTTTGGCGAAGATCCTCATTAGACCAAGGTCTTCTTCCAACTCCTACCACTGCAAACTCTTCTCCGATTTGTCCGTTTTGATATAAACGGTGAATAGACGGATACAATTTTCGTTTTGCTAAATCTCCAGTTGCACCGAATATGACAATTACTGCTTTTGGTTGTTGGTTTGTTTTCACTAAAAGTACCTCACTTTATTCGAAGCTTTATTTTAGTACACCCCGTATATTTCCTTCATTTTAAATCTAAAATTCAACGAAAGCAAACATTTAAGCCCTTTTTTAAGCAGAATGCTGAAAAAATGTTTCTAGCACGAAAGGATTGTTCTTTTCAGAGGCAAGATTCACATTTTGAGCTTGATCCTGTATTCTTGTAGGTATCTGGTTCTAGTAGGAGGAAGGAAACGTGGAATTACTTTTTTTAGGGACGGGAGCCGGCATTCCCGCCAAGGCGAGAAATGTAACGTCGGTGGCATTAAAATTGCTTGAAGAAAGGCGTTCGGTATGGCTTTTTGACTGCGGGGAAGCCACACAGCATCAAATTTTACATACAACGATTAAACCTCGTAAAATAGAGAAAATCTTTATTACACACATGCACGGCGATCATGTATACGGACTTCCGGGGCTTCTGGGGAGCCGTTCCTTTCAAGGCGGAGAGGACGAGCTGACAGTGTACGGACCTAAAGGGATCAAGGCGTTTATTGAAACAAGCCTTGCCGTCACGAAGACCCATTTGACATATCCGCTTGCGGTCCAGGAAATTGAAGAAGGAATCGTGTTTGAGGACGATCAGTTTATTGTCACAGCGGTATCTGTTATTCATGGAGTGGAAGCCTTCGGGTACCGTGTGCAGGAAAAAGACGTACCGGGTTCCTTGAAGGCTGATGTATTAAAAGAAATGAACATCCCGCCCGGACCTGTATATCAGAAAATCAAAAAAGGCGAAACGGTAACGCTTGAAGACGGACGAATCATCAATGGGAATGATTTTCTGGAGCCTCCTAAAAAGGGAAGATCTGTTGTGTTCTCCGGTGATACGAGAGTAAGTGACAAACTAAAAGAGCTTGCGAGGGATTGTGATGTGCTTGTTCATGAAGCAACCTTTGCTAAGGAAGACCGTAAACTTGCTTATGATTATTATCACAGTACAACGGAACAAGCGGCTGTAACAGCGAAAGAAGCAAGAGCGAAGCAGCTCATTTTAACCCATATCAGCGCAAGATATCAGGGAGATGCTTCTTTGGAGCTTCAAAAAGAAGCGGTTGACGTTTTCCCCAATAGCGTGGTGGCATATGATTTCTTAGAGGTAAACGTCCCGCGAGGCTGAAGGCGGAGCTCTTATTTGACAATTTGTGATGACGTTGTATAATAAAACGTAATAATTACGTTTTATAAGGAGGTGTTAATTATGAGAGTAAATGTTACTTTAGCCTGCACTGAAACGGGAGACCGAAATTACATCACAACAAAAAATAAACGCACCAATCCAGACCGTTTGGAGCTGAAAAAATATTCACCGCGTTTAAAGAAATATACCCTTCATCGTGAAACAAAATAATATAAAAGACCGGGAATCCCTTACGGCCCGGTCTTTTTTACGTTAATTGACTGCCTGGTAAAGAGGAGCGGCCTGCTGGCACGCTGCGCACCATACGTCATAAATAGCCAAGTGAACGATATGAGGTTCATCATGATGGATGTTGTGGGAGCTGTTTTTAGCTTGAATCCAGCCGCTTTGGTTAGATAGAGACAATATGCTGCTGTGCAAGTTTTGCCACTCCTGTTCAGCAGCGAATTTCTCAGTCCGTTCTCCTGATGACAACACAAGAAGAGGCATGTTTCCTAAGTGGACTTGCCGCTTTTTGAGCTCCTGCAGACTTTTTGAATACTCTGCATGTGTGCCCTCAAGCATCATCTTTCTCGTATGTGATTTGTGCATTTCTTCGGGTATAAAGGTAAAGCTGGCGCAATCGCCTAAAGCTGGGTCAAGAAGGACCATGCCGATAATATCATACTTGTTTTTGCAGGCCCATAAACCGGTGATGACAGCTCCGTATGAGTGTGAAACAGCCAAATAAGGAGGTTTTACATCAGCTGCTTTAAGCAAACTCTCCAATTCTTTCACTTGTTGATCAGCTGTTCGTTTAGCTCTGCTTTGCCCGCTTTTTCCTATGCCTGCCCGATCATATGTGAAAATGCCAAATTCATCATCAATGTCCGCCATTAATGGTTTCCACGTCTCAGAAGAAGTACCATAGCCGGCCTCAAAGACAATCGTTACACCGCTTGATCCTTTCCGGTGTTGTGTATGAAACGCACATCCGTCAATTGTATATGTCTTTTCCATCCAAGCTGATTTCATTGGAGTCATCTCCTCTAATTGGTTCTACTAGGGAGACGGAGAACCTTAGCCGATCGTTTCTCTAAAAATAAAAAAAGAGATATCCTCTACAGGATATCTCTTATGGGCATTACCAGCCTCTTTCGTATTGAACAGGGGCCGGAATCTCTGTATTGAGCTGTTTCGCAGCAGTTCTTGCAAAGAATGGATCCCGCAAAAGCTCTCTGCCGATAAAGATGAGGTCGGCACGTCCGTTTTGCAGAATTTCTTCAGCCATTGAACCGTCTGTAATCATGCCGACGGCACCAGTAGCCATGTCCGCCTGTTCACGGATTTTCTCAGCGAAGCTGACCTGATAGCCAGGGAATACGTTAATGTCTGCGTGAACAAGGGCGCCTGAGCTGCAGTCAATTAAGTCAACTCCCTGCTCCTTCATCCATTTTGCAAAACCGATGTGATCGGCAATGTCTAAGCCTTTATCAGTGTAGTCAGAAGCAGATACACGGACAAATAAAGGACCGTCCCATACTTGTTTGACTTCATCAATGATCTCTCTCAAGAAACGATAGCGGTTTTCAGGTGAGCCGCCGTATTCATCTGTGCGATGGTTGGAAAGCGGAGACAAAAATTCATGAATTAAATATCCGTGCGCCGCATGAATTTCAATCACATCAAAGCCGGCTTCTTTTGCGCGGGCAGCCGCTTGCTTGAACTCCTGAACTGTTTCTTTTACTTTTTCTGCTGACATTTCTACAGGTGTTGCTGATTGTTCGTCAAACGCAATCGCCGATGGAGCGAAGATATCTCCTTCAAGCTCAGCTTTACGTCCGGCATGGGCAAGCTGAATGCCGATTTTTGAACCTTGTTCTTTGACCTGCTCAGTCAGTTTGGCAAAGCCTTCAATATGCTCGTCGCTCCAAATGCCTAAGTCTTGGTCAGTGATTCGTCCTTGAGGGTTAACCGCTGACGCCTCTACAATAATCAGTCCGACCTGGCCGATTGCGCGCGATATGTAATGTGCCATGTGGAACGGTGTTAATTTTCCGTCCTTTTCATGAGAAGAATACATGCACATTGGCGACATGACAATGCGGTTTTTTAACGTCATATCTTTAATTGTAATAGGTGTAAATAATTTTCTGGCCATTTCTTTCGCCTCCCGTAAGGTTTTTAGAGATTGATTATATCAAGTCATTTCTTTCCCGTCATATAAACTGCTCAAAAGAACCGCTTTTGTCAAACATTTCTGTATAATAGACGAGAAATCAGTTTATTTTTCAGTATAGAAGCATTTTTATTCATAGGAGGGGCGGAATCAATGAATTGGCAGACGAAGGACGAATTGCTGGCACTTTTAACTTCTCTTGTGCAATACGAAAGCATCACCGGTTCAAAGGGCGAGGCAGCGCTTGCAGAGTATCTTTATTTTATTTTGAAGGACAAGCCCTATTTTCAAAAGCACCCTGATGATGTAACACTTCATCCGATGGACGATGGCAGATCTTTTCTTACGGCTCTAGTCAAAAAGAAGAATGTCAAAAAGACAGTGCTTCTGCTGAGTCATTTTGATGTCGTTGACATAGAAGATTACGGCGAATTTAAACATATGGCTTGCAAGCCTGCTGAGCTTTTGAGCTCCTTTTTAGAGAAAAAAGAGCTGCTCCCGGAACGGGTGAGAAGAGATGCCGAAAGCGGAGACTGGCTGTTCGGAAGAGGGACGATGGATATGAAAGCGGGGCTTTGTGTTCAACTGTCGATGCTGGAGAGGGCAATGAACGGACATTTTGAGGGCAATCTGCTGTTGATAACGGTTCCGGACGAGGAAGTGAATTCAAGAGGCATGATTGAAGCGGTTCCTGCATTGAAGGAAATGGAGAAAAAGCATGATATCACATTAACCGCTTGCCTGAATGCCGAACCGATGTTTGAAAAATTTCCCGGCGATCAGCAGCAATATTTTTATACAGGAAGCATTGGAAAGGTGCTTGCGGGTTTTTTCTGCAAGGGGATTGAGACACATGTTGGAGAGCCGTTTTCAGGCCTAAACGCAAATTTAATGGTATCTGAGATTAACCGTTTGCTTGAACTGAATGCTGATTATTGCGAAAAGGTTGATGGCGAGGTCACTCCGCCGCCGGTAAACTTAATGCAAAAGGACTTGAAAGAGGCATATTCAGTCCAGACACCGCATACAGCTGTCACATTATTTAATGTGCTGTCAATGAAACGCTCAGCTAGTGAGCTGCATCAGATGCTGCTTAAAACAGCAGAACAGGCGGCGGAGGAAATCATGTCGAACGTTCGGAAGAAAACACAGGATTTTCAACAATTTGAGCCATTTCAGCCGATTGAGCGGGATGTCACTGTTTTGACATTTGATGAGCTGGTCTCGCGTGCAAAAAAGCGTGCGGGGATCTCGGAAACAGAGCGGGCTCTAAATTATGCCTTTGCTAACAGGGGCGGGCTTGGAGACAGGGATTTTTCGACGAAAATTGTTTCTGAACTTGCTTCGCTTTGTAAGGAGGATGCGCCGCTCATCGTTCTGTTTTATAGTCCGCCGCTTTATCCAGCTGTTTCTTCAAAGGATGATCAATTGATCAGAAATACAGCAGATCAGTTAAAGCATTATGCGGCTGAGCGATACGGCATTGCATTACGGGAGGTTCAGTACTTCCCCGGACTTTCGGACTTGAGTTATCTTCAGCTGGAAAAGCAGGAGGTTGATGCATACACAAGCAATATGCCGCTCTTTAACAGAGGGTATTCATTTCCAAGCGGTAAAAATCAGGCTTTATATGTCCCGGTTTTAAATGTCGGTCCGGCTGGTAAAGACCCGCATAAATGGACGGAAAGATTGTATATGCCTTATTCCTTTGAAGTGCTTCCCGATTTGCTTTCATTTACGATCTCCGCGCTATTAATGCAATCAGAATCTGCCGGCCAGCTGCTGCGGGAAAAATAAAAAACAGAAGGCACTGTGCCTTCTGTTTTTGTCCTTACATCTAAGAATGTCTCTCTAAGGCGGCACCGGCAAACTGTTCTTTGATTTCTGCGCTCCGTTTAGCTGTTTCTTCAATACAGTGAATAATTGCTTCTTCAAAGCGGGAGTCCTGTAAAGCGCGAAGACCTGCCTCTGTAGTGCCCCCAGGACTGGTGATTTCTTTACGCAGCTTTTCCGGCTGTTTGCCGCTTTGGAGGAGCATCTCTGTTGCCCCTGCCATTGTCTGCAAAATGAGTGCTTTTGCCGTTTCTTTATCTAATCCTACTTTTTGTGCTGCTTTTTCCATCGCCTCAATATAACGATACACATAGGCCGGGCCGCTGCCTGCGATTGCAGTGACAGCGTCAAGATGCCGCTCCTCAACCAGTGTTGCATCACCGATTGTTTCCAATAGAGCTTTTGCGGCAATAATATCATTCTTGCTTGCTTCCGTGCTTACGGAAAATCCGGTTGCTGATTTTCTGATTGCCGCTGATGTATTAGGCATGACGCGAATGACCGCGAGCTTTCTGCCAAAATAATGCTGAATGGTTTCGATGGTAAGGCCTGCAAGTACTGAAATGACAAGCTGGTCCTTGATATACGGCCGGATGCTGTCGATGCTTTCCGCCGCGTCTTTCGGTTTGAAAGCGAGGATAATGATATCGGTGTGAGTGAAAAACTCATTTTTATCTCTGCATGGACGCACGCCGTACGTTTCCTTTAATTCAATCAGACGCTCGTCATTTGAGCGATTTGTAATATAGATATGTTCTGGTTTTGTGATGCCGCTTTGCAAAATGCCGTTGATCATTGCTTCTGCCATTGACCCGGCGCCGACAAATCCTATCTTTTTCATTGATATCCTCCTTCTATCAGAACAACAAAAAACCTTTTCATCACGTAAAGGACGAAAAGGTTCGCGGTACCACCCTCATTAGCACAAATTGTGCTCAGCTCAAATCCCCGTAACGCGGGAAACGTTTAGGTTTTCCTAACCGCGACTTGAGGGCAGGTTCTACAAACAAGCGGGCCGCAACACCTTTCAGCCGGGGGTATCGCTCTCTTAGGCCATTGCCTTGTATACTATTCCTCGTCATAGCGTTCCAATGGTTCTCGTTTTAGTTTGTTGTTCATTATGCAATGGCGGACAAGCTAATGTCAATAGCTTTTTCAAAAAGGTTTGTTCTCATTCTGCAATAATGACACAAGACCGAGAAAAAGCTAAAATATGAATAATGAATGAAGACAAGGAGCGAAAGGATGACAACTGAAGATGTAATTGCGATCCGCGTCCCGACGCCGTTTGCTGTCGGCGATGTTATCGTTTACCTCGTAAAAGGTGATGCGCTGACACTTATCGATGCCGGGCCGAATACAAAAGAGGCTGCCAGAGCCCTACAAGAGCAGCTTGCCGCTGTAAATGTGAAAATATCAGATATCGAGCAGGTTGTACTGACTCACCATCATGCTGATCATGCAGGCTTGCTTGATGTCTTTTCAGATGAAATCGAAGTGATTGGGCATACATTCAACGAACCTTATATCAGCAGAAATCAAGCCTTTATGGATTGGCAAAAACGTTTTTTTCAAAAGCTGCTGCCTGAATTAGGCGTTCCATTTGATACGGGGAAGGCGGAAAAGCTGATTCGATCAGCGTACGCATTTTCCTGTACGAGATCTCTGACAAAATCAATCAGAGAAGGTATGGGCATAGATGGGCTTGAGGGCTGGTCTGTGTTGGAGATGCCTGGACATGCTGAATCGCATATCGTTCTGTTCCATGAAAAAAGCGGAAGGATGCTTGGCGGCGATCTACTGCTGGCAAACAGCTCGTCTAATCCGATTTTGGAAGCGCCGAAAGCGGGAGACGTTAGGTCAAAGCCTTTAGTGGATTATCAGCGGTCATTGCGAAGGCTGTCTCAACTTGATCCAACAATCGTATTTCCTGGTCACGGCGAGCCTATCACCAGTGTACAAGCGCTGATTGAGAAGCGTTTTGACAAGCAGAGGAACAGGACGGAGGATGTGCGTCGCATGCTGGATGAAAAGCCGATGACCGCTTTTCAGGTCTGTCAGCAGCTTTTTCCTGCTGTATATGAAAAGGAATTGTTTTTAACGATGTCAGAAACGGCAGGTCACCTTGATGTGTTGGAGGCTGAAGAAGCCATCACGTCATATTGGGAAGGAAATACCGCATACTTTAAAACAATGAAGAGGTGAAATGGGTGAAACATATAGCGGGAAAAAGGATTTGGATAACCGGCGCTTCAGGAGGGCTTGGTGAAAGAATCGCATACTTATGCGCGGCTGAAGGAGCCCATGTCCTTCTGTCGGCTAGACGCGAGGATCGTTTGATAGAAATCAAAAGGAAAATAACCGAAGAATGGAGCGGACGGTGTGAGCTTTTTCCTCTGGATGTCGGCCGCCTAGAGGATATCGCCCGGGTCCGCGATCAGATCGGCTCGGTTGATGTACTGATTAACAATGCGGGCTTTGGTATATTTGAAACGGTTTTAGACTCTACATTGGATGACATGAAAGCGATGTTTGATGTGAATGTCTTCGGCCTGATCGCCTGTACAAAAGCGGTGCTTCCGCAAATGCTTGAGCAAAAAAAGGGCCATATCATCAATATCGCCTCTCAGGCGGGGAAAATCGCAACACCGAAGTCTAGCCTGTATTCCGCGACCAAACATGCCGTGTTAGGTTACTCAAACGCTTTGCGGATGGAGCTTTCGGGAACCGGCATTTATGTGACAACAGTCAACCCGGGACCGATTCAGACGGACTTTTTTTCCATTGCTGATAAAGGCGGGGACTACGCCAAAAATGTCGGCCGCTGGATGCTTGATCCTGATGACGTGGCAGCTCAAATTACAGCTGCAATTTTTACGAAAAAGCGGGAGATCAATCTTCCGCGTTTAATGAATGCCGGCACTAAACTGTATCAGCTGTTTCCAGCTCTTGTAGAAAAGCTGGCAGGACGCGCGCTCATGAAAAAATAATATGGAACTGCCTGTTATGGAATGGCTTGATTCGAACGAGGCAGTTTTTGATAGTGGAAGGGAGAGATTGTTGAATGTTAGTTCATTCAGAAGTCCTTCATGCTCTGCTTAAAGATCCGTTTATTCAGAAACTGATTGATGCAGAGCCTGTATTCTGGGCAAATTCAGGCAAGAAAGAGGGGCCATTACCCCGTGCAGATGAGTGGGCAACCGAGATAGCGGAAGCGGAAAAAAGAATGCGGCGGTTTGCACCTTACATTGCCGAGGTGTTTCCTGAGACGAAAGGCGCTAAAGGAATCATCGAGTCTCCGCTTTTTGAGGTTCAGCATATGAAGGAAAAGCTGGAAGCGGCATATCAGCAGCCATTTCCGGGAAGATGGCTTTTAAAGTGCGACCATGAGCTTCCGATTTCAGGATCGATTAAAGCGAGGGGCGGGATTTATGAAGTGTTAAAGCATGCTGAAAATCTCGCGCTTCAAGAAGGAATGCTTCGGGAAACCGATGATTACCGCATCTTACAGGAAGAGCGGTTTGCCGGGTTTTTCTCCCGCTATTCGATTGCTGTCGGTTCGACAGGAAATCTAGGTTTAAGCATCGGCATCATCGGCGCGGCACTCGGGTTTCGTGTGACAGTGCATATGTCCGCCGATGCTAAGCAGTGGAAAAAGGATCTCCTCCGCCAAAAGGGAGTCACTGTTATGGAGTACGAAACAGATTACAGCGAAGCAGTGAACGAAGGGAGACGGCAGGCGGAACAAGATCCATTCTGTTATTTTATTGATGATGAATATTCTCGACAGCTGTTTTTAGGATATGCTGTTGCCGCAAGCCGATTAAAAACACAGCTTGACTGTATGAATATAAAGCCAAGTCTTGAGACGCCCTTGTTTGTGTATCTGCCGTGCGGAGTCGGCGGAGGACCGGGCGGTGTAGCATTTGGGCTGAAGCTTTTATACGGAGATCATGTTCATGTGTTTTTCGCAGAACCAACTCATTCACCTTGTATGCTGTTAGGGCTTTATTCAGGACTTCACGAGAAGATCTCCGTCCAGGATATCGGCCTGGATAATCAGACGGCTGCTGACGGACTTGCCGTAGGGAGGCCGTCAGGATTTGTCGGCAAGCTGATTGAACCGCTTCTGAGCGGCTGTTATACGGTAGAGGACAATATGCTTTATACTTTGCTTCATATGCTGGCTGTATCTGAAGATAAATATTTAGAGCCCTCTGCTCTTGCCGGCATGTTCGGGCCGGTTCAGCTTTTTTCGACAGAAGAGGGAAGGCGCTATGCTCAGAAATATAAGATGGAACATGCCGTACATGTCGTCTGGGGAACGGGAGGAAGCATGGTTCCAAAAGATGAAATGGCTGCGTATAACCGAATTGGTGCTGATTTGCTAAAAAAACGAAATGAAAAATAAGCAGACAGTGAAAAGGTTTTCCGTTACAATCTTTGTAAGGGTTTTAACCTACAGAGAGTCAGGTGTAAACAGTGAAAAATAAAGAACTTAACCTACAAACTTTATATACACAGCACAATCGGGAGTCTTGGTCTGGTTTTGGGGGGCATTTGTCGATTGCTGTATCTGAAGAAGAGGCAAAAGCTGTGGAAGGATTGAATGATTATCTATCTGTTGAAGAAGTGGAGACGATCTATATTCCGCTTGTTCGCTTGCTTCATTTGCATGTCAAGTCTGCGGCTGAACGCAATAAGCATGTCAATGTTTTTTTGAAGCACCCACATTCAGCCAAAATTCCGTTTATTATCGGCATTGCCGGCAGTGTCGCAGTCGGAAAAAGCACGACGGCGCGGATCTTGCAGAAGCTGCTTTCGCGTTTGCCTGACCGTCCAAAAGTGAGCCTTATCACGACAGATGGTTTTTTATTTCCTACTGCCGAGCTGAAAAAGAAAAATATGATGTCTAGAAAAGGGTTTCCTGAAAGCTATGATGTAAAGGCGCTGCTTGAGTTTTTGAATGACTTAAAATCAGGAAAGGACAGCGTAAAGGCCCCGGTGTATTCCCATCTAACCTATGACCGCGAGGAAGGTGTGTTCGAGGTTGTAGAACAGGCGGATATTGTGATTATTGAAGGCATTAATGTTCTTCAGTCGCCCACCTTGGAGGATGACCGGGAAAACCCGCGTATTTTTGTTTCCGATTTCTTTGATTTTTCGATTTATGTGGATGCGGAGGAAAGCCGGATTTTCACTTGGTATTTAGAGCGTTTTCGCCTTCTTCGGGAAACTGCTTTTCAAAATCCTGATTCATATTTTCATAAATTTAAAGACTTGTCCGATCAGGAGGCTGACGAGATGGCAGCCTCGATTTGGGAGAGTGTCAACCGGCCGAATTTATATGAAAATATTTTGCCGACTAAATTCAGGTCAGATCTCATTTTGCGTAAGGGAGACGGGCATAAGGTCGAGGAAGTGCTGGTAAGGAGGGTATGAAATTGTGCATCATATTGAACTGTATGTCTCTGATTTGGAGGCGTCTAGGCGGTTTTGGGGCTGGTTCTTAAAAGAACTTGGCTATAAAGAGTATCAAAAATGGAGCTCAGGCATCAGCTGGAAGAAAGATCGTTTTTACCTAGTGATTGTGCAGGCGAAAGAGCCATTTCTAGAGCCGAAATACCATAGATGCCGAGTCGGTCTGAACCATCTCGCATTTCATGCTGAATCCAAGCTTCAAGTCGATCAGATGACTGAAAAATTGACGGCAAAAGGTTATCGTGTGTTGTACCGAGACAGGCATCCTTTTGCCGGAGGAGACGGGCATTATGCAGTTTTTTGTGAGGATCCAGACCGGATTAAGGTAGAGCTCGTTGCCCCAAGCTGTTAATCGTGATCTTCGGACAGGCTGTTCAGCTTTTTCTCAATGCGATCCAGCTGCGCTTTTCGGTTTTTCGCATACTTGAAGCCTGTAACAGCCGCAAAGATGACAGCGGCAAATATAATAAATACAAACAGCTGAAACATCACATCACCTATATTCATGTTCTTCACCTCATGTTTGCGGGAGAGATTCATTCTCTTCCGTTTTTTATGTAAAGCGGCTTTTCCAGACGGGAACGGTGTTTTGTGGTCTCCGTTTTCATTTGCCGATAGGCGAACGCTAAAAATGGCAGGCCGAGCAGGGTAATGCCGCTCAGGACAGAAAAAATATAAATCGGCCGGCCAGCGCCAAACAGGTCTATACATATCCCCCCGACCCAAGGGCCGATGACGTTTCCGAGCTGTGAAAAACCGATTGCCCCGAAATAAGTGCCTTTTAATCCTGGTTTTGCAATCTGGTCTACATACAAATCCATCATAGAGAATAAAAGCACTTCGCCGATTGTAAATGTGATGACAATCATCACAATTGATGGAACACCGTGTGATACGGTGAAAATGGCCATGCTGATGCTAACCATCACATTACCGAGCATCAGAGAACAAAGCGGCGAAAACCGTTTTGCAAAATGGACAATGGGAAATTGCGTCGCCAACACAACGATTGCGTTTAATGTCAGCATCAGCCCATACAGCTTCGTTCCATTGCCGATCAAGGGGTTCTGCGCCATATACTGAGGGAATGTGGAACTGAATTGTGAGTAGCCGAAGGTGCATAGCGTAATGCCGACCAAAGCAATGGTAAAAAGATAATCCTTTTGCGTGACCATAAACGCTTCCCGCACGCTCCTATTTCGGGACTGGGCTGGTGCTGATAAGGATGGATGTTTTTTAAATTGGAGGGCAAGCATAATTCCGTATAGTCCGTAAATGACTGCAGGCACCAAAAAGGGCGTAGTCGATTGCGATGAGCCGAAATATAGGCCAAGCACAGGTCCGAAGACAACGCCGATATTAATAGCCGCATAGCGTAAATTAAAAACTAGCAGTCTCGTTTTTTCTTCTGTCATATCAGACAGCAAGGCCTTTGAAGCGGGCTCAAACAGTGATTTGCAAAGACCGTTTAATGCGTTTACTACAAAAAACACCCAGAGATGAGATGCCGCCGCAAAGCCTGCAAATACCAGCATCCATCCGAAAATCGATACAAGCATCATGTTTTTTCTGCCGAATTTATCTGAGATATATCCGCCGTAAAAGCTTGCGAGGATGCCGACTGATGAGCTCGCGGCGATGACCAGCCCTGCATAGGAAGCTGATGCGCCTTGGACGGCTGTCAAATAAATCGCTAAAAAAGGAATGCTCATCGATGTTGCCATTCTGCCGAAAATGGTTCCGATTATAATTGTCCAGCTGATCGGGTGGATATCTTTCCATTTCTTCATGAATTATATTCTCTCCTGTATGTATGATCTTTCTCTATCATATATGAAAAAATTTCCTTCTCCAATAGATCGTTCAAAATATTTCGTTATTGACATGTAGTATGCCTGATTGTATGGATGGCAATATACTATGCGTTGAGGATGCGTGTGGCGGGGGTTACATCTTGAAATTGAAGGTGATGACAGAAGGAAAATGACGGTATGTCCGAATTCAGTGAGGGTGTGTTTGAAACATTAAAAGAGTTTAAGCCGCCAGGACGTAGATCATATCGGCAGTGAAACCGGCTATGAGATCAAGATGTACGCTGAAAACCGATGGACCGCATGACAGAACAAGAGAGCACATCTCTTCGAAAAAGTGTATACGCGTGATCATGGACAGCTTATTCCGTTTTGCGCGAGCATTGAGGGGAATTTTACGCCAGGCCATATGAATCTATGGAGCGTGAGAAAATCCTGCTTTTTTTCTGTAAGCCTGAGACTGTTTATTTGTTTCAGGCGGTGTTTTCAAGGGGAAGCCGCATCAGCGGCTGAAAGTCATGCGTTTAAGAGAACAAGCCTTGGTTTGTGACATAGTCATAAATGATATCTTCTATATGCGCATGCAAATCCTCATCCGGTTCTTCATTCCGTCTCTCTTGTAGAGCCGCTTTCAGGCTTTGTTTTTCATACGGGCTTAACGGATCTATAGCAACGTTTCTGCCGTATTGCCGCAATGCCTGTTCCATCATTTTTTCGACAAATTTCTCCATCATGACTCTCCTATCCTTATGCTTCGCTTTTATTCTACTAAATGTTTTTCTTCTCTCAAACCCTTGGATCATATTTTCTGTCAGACAAGAATCATTTACCAGTATAAAACGAACATACTTTCGCATATAATGAAAAACGAACATAAGTTCTTTTTAGAGGTGTGTATGATGAAAGAAAAAGTGATTTTTCTCGTTGACATGCAATCGTTTTATGCATCTGTAGAGAAAGCGGAAAATCCACATTTGAAAAATAGGCCCGTCATTGTTTCGGGTGACCCTGAAAAAAGGGGCGGAGTCGTATTGGCTGCCTGCCCGCTGGCGAAACAAAAGGGTGTGGTGAATGCTTCACGGCTGTGGGAGGCGCAGGAAAAGTGTCCTGAGGCTGTTGTGCTCCGGCCGCGTATGCAGCGGTATATTGATGTATCACTGCAAATTACGGCCATTCTCGAGGAGTATACAGACCTTGTGGAGCCTTATTCTATCGATGAACAGTTCATGGACATTACAGGCAGCCAGAAGCTGTTTGGGACGCCGATGGAGATCGCGAAAAGCATTCAGGGCAGAATCATGCGGGAGATCGGCGTTTATGCACGGGTCGGAATCGGCCCTAACAAAGCGCTGGCCAAAATTGCGTGTGACAATTTTGCCAAAAAGAATAAGAACGGTATTTTTACCTTAACGAAAGAAAATATGAAAACCGAAATGTGGCCGCTCCCGGTGGGCAGCATGTTTGGCGTCGGGAGCCGCATGAAGCATCATTTAAATCGGATGGGCATCAGCACGATCGGCGGGCTCGCGGCTTTTCCGCTCGATCTTTTAAAAAAGAAATGGGGCATTAACGGCCACGTGCTGTGGATGACGGCAAACGGAATCGACTATTCCCCTGTGTCAACTTCGTCTCTGGACGGGCAAAAGGCGATAGGCCATGGAATGACTCTCCCGAGAGACTACGAACACTTTGACAAAGAAATCAAGGTCGTATTGCTTGAGCTGAGTGAAGAAGTGTGCAGGCGAAGCCGAAACGCCGGGGTCATGGGGCAGACGGTGTCAGTGAGCTGCCGGGGTGCTGATTTTGATTGGCCGACGGGCTTCAACCGGCAAGTGAAGCTGGCAGAGCCGACTAATTCTACTCAGGATGTATATGAGGCTGTACGCCGGCTGTTTCTTACATTTTGGGACGGGAAACCTGTCCGCCGCCTCGGTGTCAATCTGTCTCAGCTCTCATCTGATGACATATGGCAGCTCAATTTATTTCAGGATTATGCAAAGAAAATGAGCCTAGGCTATGTGATGGACGGCATTAAAAATCGATTCGGCGACACAGCAATCATCAGGGCGGCGTCACTGACAGCGGCAGGCCAGGCATTTGAACGTGCGGCTAAAATAGGGGGGCATTATAAATGAACGATCATTTAAAAAGGGGCAACCTGCTGTGGGAAGGGAGCAGGATGTTTCTGCCGGAACATAAGCAAAGCCTGCTGGAGAGAAAGCGGCTTAAACAGAAGCTGCAAAAGCCGATCCTTGACCCCGATAAGCTGGAAGAGATGAATCAAACGCTTTGTGCCGCGATGGAGTTCGCTCAGGATATCACTGTGAGCTGCTTTCAGGACGGTGAGATTGTCCGCTGCACCGGGAAGATCTGCCGGTATGAAGAGTTTGAAAAAGCAGTATGGATAAAAGGAGACGAGGATCAGCTTTATAAGCTGAAACTTGATCAAGTGCTTGATATTGTGCTGTAAAGTCTCTCCTCCTGCTTGGGGGAGAAATAGGCGTAAAATGATCAAACATTGTTCCCTCGGCAGTCTGGAAACGTATGATAAAGGAAAGAAGGCATTTACAATTCCAGCCAGGCAAAATATAATTTTTATATTGTGAGAAAAAGAGCTGACATTCGTTTTGCCAGACGGAGGGAGATCAAATCGTAATGGATATTCGAACAATCACGTCTTCAGATTATGAAATGGTAACGTCTGTACTGAATGAATGGTGGGGCGGCAGACAGCTGAAAGAAAAATTGCCGAGACTATTTTTTGAGCATTTTCAGGACACAAGCTTTATTACATCCGAACATAACAGCATGACGGGATTTTTAATCGGATTTCAATCGCAATCGGATCCTGAAACGGCGTACATTCATTTTTCCGGTGTGCATCCAGATTTCAGAAAAATGCAAATTGGGAAACAATTGTATGATGTATTTATCGAAACAGTAAAACAAAGAGGCTGCACCCGGGTAAAGTGCGTCACTTCACCTGTGAATAAGGTATCAATCGCATATCACACAAAATTGGGGTTTGATATTGAAAAGGGCACCAAGACGGTAAATGGCATCTCAGTGTTTGCAAACTATGATGGCCCAGGCCAAGACAGGGTACTGTTTGTCAAAAACATATGAGGGGGAAATATGATGAATTTTTTATCAAAAACACCTGAGCCTCCTTACTATGCAGTCATTTTTTCTTCTGTCAAAAGCGAAAATGACACAGGATATGGAGAAACAGCGGAGCGGATGGTATCGCTTGCGGCGGATCAGCCTGGATTTTTAGGCGTGGAAAGCGTACGTGAAGCGGATGGAAGGGGCATCACAGTTTCCTATTGGGACAGTATGGACGCAATTAACCATTGGAGGCATCACACTGAACATCAAGCAGCAAAAGAAAAAGGAAAAAGCGTTTGGTACGAGTCGTATGCAGTCCGCGTCGCAAAAGTCGAAAGACAGCGGCTGTTTCAGGAGGAACACGAATGATTGAATTTATCCAGCATAAGGAAGATACGATAGCGCGTGAGATTTTAGCCGTACAGATCCCCGCCTACATAAAGGAAACAGAGATTATTGGTTTTGACGGTATTCCCGCTTTACAAGAGAAGGTGAAGGATATTCAAGCATCCCATGAGCGGTTTGCGGGATATCGGAAAAACGGCAAGCTGATCGGTGTCATTTCATATGAGAAAAACATGCATTATCTCACCATTTGCAGGCTTGTTGTGCATCCTGACGGTTTCAGAAAAGGAATTGGACGAGCACTTCTGCAATTTGTCATTGATCATAATGAAGACGCTGAGAAAATCGAAGTAGTCACAGCCGAGAACAATACCCCGGCCGTGTCACTCTATACACAGGCTGGATTCCAAAAGGCAGAAACCGTCAAAGCAGCGCAGGGTCTATTGCTGTCGGTCTTTCATTTGTATCCGAAAAGAAAAGTTGAGGTCATTCTCTACAACGAAAAATGGGCAGAATGTTTCGATGAAGAAAAAGAACGGCTGAAACTTGTGTTCGGGCCGGAGATTATCGCTGTTCATCACATCGGAAGCACATCAATACCGAACATGGCAGCGAAGCCAATCATTGATATGTTAATTGAAGTCAGAAGCATTGAAGCCGTGAGCCAATTTGATGAACAAATGAAGGCTAACGGCTATACACCAAAAGGTGAGAACGGCATAGCGGGCAGGCGTTATTTCCAAAAGGGCGGAAATAAACGCACTCATCATGTCCATATGTACGAACAGGGAAACCCTGCTATTGAAAGGCATCTGTTATTCAGAGATTATCTCAGAGCTCATCCAAACATAGCGAAAGAATACGCCGTTCTCAAAAAACGGCTGGCGGCCCAGCATCCTGACAGCATCAATCAGTACATACAAGGGAAAGATGAGTGGATCAAGACTGCAGAAGAAAATGCGAAGCGGTGGAAAAAAGGCAGAAACAATGCGAATGGCAGTGTTGTATGCTACAATAGCGAAAATGATGAAAACGGGGGTTTCACCTTATGAACATACATGTGACAGATGCAGCAAAACAGGCACTGCAGCAGGCGTTTGACGCCAACCCGGGGAAAAAAGCCCAGCTTCGTTACGATGCAGAAGGATGCGGCTGCGCGGTAAGCGGTGTCCCGACAATCTGGCTGGCAGAAGAATTAACGGGACAGTGCGAGCAGCTGGAAACGAACGGCATTCCGCTGTATATCCAATCGTCACAAAAAGTGTTTTTTGACGATCAAATGACGATCGATTACAATGAAAAAGCCAAAACATTGGCGCTGAAAAGCCCGGCTGAAATGCTCAGCCCCAGAATGAGCATATTAGTAAAGTAGGAGACGCGAAACGTGGAACAAAAGCTGAAGGCAATGAAGAACACAGCACAAAATAAAACGTGGGTATCCTTCCTGAATCAAAACCATCCCTATACCTTGCTTCACTGGTCAATTGGAGGAGCAGAGTCCATCAAGAAAGATGTCTGGCTATTGCAGGATGAAATGACCTTCGAGACGCAGGAGTTTACAACGATAGATCTTGCGATTGAATGGATCAGAGAAAATATGGATGGCATTACCGACGTTCTGTAACATAAAAAAGCGAAAGAGCCGAAGAGGCCTTTCGCTTTTTTATTCTGTTGAATCATTCATGTTGTCTAAAAACTCCTGCACTGTTTTTCGGTACGTATCCCGATTTTTGGTATATGACATGGCGTGTTCACCGTTCTCGGCAATGTACAGCGCTTTCGGCCCGCGTTTCTTTTCATAAAGCCGCTCGGTTGAAGAAACAGGAATGTAGTCATCATCCTTACTGTGAATAAAGAGGACCGGCTTTTCGATTTTATCAATGACAGCAAGCGGAGATACTTCACGTGCGCGATAGCCGCCTCTCAGCTTCAAAAAGAAGTCGGCGATAGGAAGCAGGGGCCAAGACGGGAGCCTGTATTCCGCTCTCAGCCGGTAGGCAAGCTGTTCATCAAAACATGCGAACGGACAATCGGCAATATAAAAATCAGCGCCATCGCTGCAGTGTGCACCAGCATAAAGCAGGGCGGTCACAGCTCCCATCGACTCACCGTGAATTCCGATCAATCCGCGATGATTTGTTTTGTTTTTGAGCCAGCTGACAACCTTATTGAGATCATCCTTTTCGTAAAACCCGTAGCTGGTCGTCTTTCCGCCGCTTTGGCCATGCCGGCGATGGTCATAAATGAGCACATTCCAGCCGAGACCAAGAAATAAATGCATATACTTAAGAGAATTCAGCACATTCATGGTTACCCCGTGGCAGATGATGATGGTATTTGGTGTGTCATGCGGTGCGACATGGTATCCTTTTATGTCGTACCCGTAAGCGGAGGGTATCACAAAAGCGGTTTTCTCCATTTGTTCAAATGATTCAAACACATCATGTCCGTCGTCTGTCTCTCTTTTGATAATGTCTTCATCCGTTTTTTTCTTGATGTATAGAATCATATTCGAAAAAACAATTCCGATTGCGATGACAGCTGTTACGAGAGCGCCAATGGCCAAAAAGATTTTCTTCAACAAGTCACAGCACCTTTCAACTAAATATAGGTAATTCGTGTTTAAAATCATTATACCTAAACACTGCTTCGCTGAGAAAGTAATCAGAAGAGAGTCTGCTTGTTCAGTGTATATGCTCCGTGATAAACTGTCTTCAAAACAAAACTTGGGGGAAGTCTGAATGAAAAAACAAAAATCCGCTGACAAACACCAGCTAAAAGACGGCCTTCAATCCGATATCAAAGCAAAGCTTATGGAGATGAAGAGCCAATTGAAGGAAGAGGATGAAAAGAGGCAGGAAAGAGAAAAAGCAGAACAGATCAGAAAGAAAAAAGAGATCGAAAAAAATAAGAGCTTTGAAGAACTCCTAAATGAAAGCCAAATGGATTGGCATCAATATAAATAAACCAGCACCCGTACGGGTGCTGGTTTTTCTGCTATGAGCGATGAGCTTTGTAAATGTCTTGTTTCGCATGAGATTGGAGCGCTTTGATTTCCTCTTCGGTTAAACGCCGTGCATTTGCTGCCTGAATATTTTCCCGTAACTGCTCAATCTTACTGGCGCCTGTAATCACTGAAGCGACAGCCGGCTGTGCTAGCAGATACTGCAGCGACTTTTCTGTCATGGAAAGATCGGGAGCCACTTCCTCCATTGCCTTGCGGGCGTTTGTCAGTTCCTCGAATGAATAGGACAAGTACCCGTTTTGTTTCATGCTGTCTGAAGCTTGATCAAGCGGTTTTTCAGTTAAGAGCCCTTTGGCAACAGGACCTCTGGCGACTACGCTGATTTGATGTTCCTCTAAAAGCGGGAGCCATTCCTCAGGGCGTCTGTCAAAGAGGCTGAATTGCATCATAATGCTGACGATGTTTGATTTTTTTACATATTCTTTAATCACATTCGGGCGGATGGAAGAAATGCCGTAGTAGCGGATGACACCTTCTTGTTTTAATTCCTCAAACGCTTCGATCGTTTCATCAATGTTGTCCTCTATCGTGCCGCCGTGAAGCTGATAAAGGTCGATATAATCTGTTTTCAGACGTGTAAGGCTCTTTTTTACCGCCTCTTTTATGTAAGCTTTTGAAGGGTCCCAATACCAGCCCTCGCTTCCGTCATCCCAACGGTTTCCCGCTTTTGTTGCCAGTATAATATCCTGGCGTCTGTTTTGGATCGCATCACCGACAATTTCTTCATTGCGGCCTCGGTCATACAAATCCGCTGTGTCCAAATAGTTGATGCCAAGCTCGATCGCTTCATCCAGAATGGACAATGCTTTGTTTTTTTCAGTTCCAAGAGACATACAGCCGAGTCCGACTTCACTAATGTCTAAATCAGATGTACCCAATTTGCGCTTTTTCATGTGCACACTCCTTTTTTAGGCTTTGTATTGACCGTAATATAAAGGAGCTAAAGTTTCAACTTTTATGGCTTTGAGATCCAATCTTTCACATATTGAAATGTGCGTCCATACTCTTTTAACTTCGCCCGAATTTCCCATGCTTTTCCGACTAAGACAACACCTTTTGGCATGCGGTGCACTTTCACGAAGAAGCCCCCTTTTGCTCTAGTATGATAAAATGTATGGGGCATCATATAGAGACAGAACGGGAGATGAAGAAATGAAATCATTAGAAGAAAAAACAATTGCCAAAGAACAGATCTTTTCGGGTAAAGTCATTGATCTTTATGTCGAGGATGTAGAGCTGCCAAACGGCAAAGCCAGTAAACGTGAAATTGTGAAACACCCTGGAGCTGTAGCGGTACTAGCCGTCACAGATGAAGGGAAAATCATCATGGTCAAACAATTCCGTAAGCCGCTTGAGCGGACGATCGTTGAAATTCCGGCCGGTAAGCTTGAAAAAGGTGAGGAGCCGGAGTATACGGCACTTCGGGAACTTGAAGAGGAAACCGGTTATACAGCAAAAAAACTGACAAAAATAACTGCGTATTATACATCACCCGGATTTGCAGATGAGATCGTTCACGTTTTTCTTGCTGAGGAGCTTTCTGTGCTTGAAGAAAAACGGGAGCTTGATGAGGACGAGTTTGTTGAAGTGATGGAGGTGACGCTTGAAGATGCGCTAAAGCTGGTTGAATCGCGTGAAGTATATGATGCTAAAACAGCCTACGCGATTCAGTATCTTCAACTGAAAGAAGCGCTCCAAGCACAAAAATGAAAAAGATTTACGCGGATTTGCACATTCATATCGGCCGGACCTTTACAGGAAGGGCTGTCAAAATAACAGGCGCCAAAACATTAACGCTGGACAGAATTTTGGTTGAAGCCAGTGAACATAAAGGAATTGAACTCCTCGGCATTATCGACTGTCATTCTCCGGAAGTCATTCTAGAGCTTGAGGAAGGCATTTCATCTGGAAAATATCGCGAGCTTGACGGGGGAGGAATCCGTTATCGCAGCACGACTCTTTTATTGGGGAGCGAGCTGGAGATTTATGATGAAGCCTGCAGCGGACCGATCCATGTGCTCGTATTTATGCCGACGCTGGCTGATATGAAACAGTTTTCAAACTGGCTGTCAGCCCGGCTGAAAAATATTCATTTAAGCTCGCAGCGGATTTATGAAACGGGCTTAAACCTGCAAAAAAAAGTGCAGGATATGGGCGGCTTGTTTATCCCCGCCCATATCTTTACGCCGCATAAAAGCTTATATGGAAAAGGGGTTAAATCAAGCTTAACTGAGGTTTTTGATCCATCTATGATAGACGCGGTGGAGCTTGGATTAAGCTGTGATACAGACATGGCATCACAGGTATCTGAATTGAATCCGTATCCTTTTTTAACAAATTCTGATGCGCATTCGTTGGGGAAAATCGGCAGAGAATATAATGAACTATATGTGCAGTCAGCTGATTTTACTGAATTTGCTCTTGCATTAAAGGGACAAGATGACAGGAAAATTATCGCAAATTATGGCTTGGACCCGTTATTGGGGAAATATTATCAGACTGCTTGCGAAGCGTGCGGAGAGCCTGCTGTAAGCGGGGAAACAGCGTGCGCGAATTGCGGAAATGCCAGATTTACCAAGGGAGTCAGCGAAAGATTGCGTGAATTGAGTGATCAGCTTGAAGTTCGCGTCCCGCGTCCGCGATATGTACATCAGATCCCGCTGCAATTTGTTCCGGGTGTAGGCCCGAAAACGCTGGACAAACTAAAAAAAGCCTTCGGAACAGAAATGGCTGTTCTTCATGAGGCTGCAGAAGAAGATTTGGCTCGCGTTGTCCCGCCGAAAACCGCGGCGCTTATCGTAAAAGCGAGATCCGGAAAACTGGAATTGAAAGCCGGAGGAGGAGGAACCTACGGTAAAATTAAACCGTGAGCTAAAGATTAACTCAGTTCCTCCTGTACTTTTCTTTTTGTGCGTATAAAGGTAATCAGCTGGATGATTTCATCTTCACTCAGCGGCTGGCCATCAACAGAAATGGTAAAGTCAAGGCTGCTCCACGTGGCCAATTCTATGGCCTGAGGAGCAGTCTGCTTTTGTTTCTCGCGGCCTAAAAGTTCATCGCAGGTTGTGTCAAAGAGGTCAGCCAGCATGGCAAGCGCTTCAAGTGAAGGCCGTCGGTAGCCTGACTCGTAGCCGGCATATGTGCTTTTTGCGATACCGAGAAGGTCAGCTGTATATTGAAGCGACCAATTTTTCTTTTTTCTCAATTCAGTTAAACGATCTAGATTCATGAACTTCCGCTCCTTTTTCACCTTGAGCTGATTATATCATATAGGTATTAGGAAGTGTACGCGAATTGAATAATAATGTCTTGCGTATTTTATTTTCCGTGTCTATAATTGCATTAAAAGTATGCGAAAAGCGAATACCTTCTCGCAACCCATCTTTAGATACAGTGAAGAGGTGCATGGTATGAAAAAATTATTGATGTTGACAACTGGGGGAACGATTGCTTCAGTTGAAGGGGAAAATGGGCTGGCTCCCGGAGTCAAGGCTGATGAATTATTAAGTTACGTATCAAAACTTGATAACGATTACACAATGGAAACTCAGTCGCTTATGAATATAGACAGCACCAATATGCAGCCTGAATACTGGGTGGAAATAGCGGAAGCCGTTAAGGAAAATTATGATGCCTATGACGGGTTTGTTATTACTCACGGTACAGATACAATGGCCTATACATCTGCAGCACTTTCGTATATGCTGCAGCATGCCAAAAAGCCGATTGTCATCACCGGCTCGCAGATTCCGATCACGTTCCAAAAAACCGATGCCAAAAAAAATATTACTGATGCCATTCGTTTTGCCTGTGAAGGCGTGGGCGGCGTTTATGTTGTATTTGACGGCAGAGTCATTCAGGGAACGCGTGCGATCAAATTAAGAACGAAAAGCTACGACGCATTTGAAAGCATCAATTACCCATATATCGCTTTTATCAATGAAGACGGGATCGAATACAACAAACAAGTAACGGAACCTGAGAACGACACCTTCACAGTTGACACTTCACTATGCACAGATGTATGTCTGCTGAAGCTGCATCCAGGCTTAAAGCCTGAAATGTTTGATGCCCTGAAAAGCATGTACAAAGGAATTGTCATTGAGAGTTATGGCAGCGGAGGGGTGCCGTTTGAAGGCAGGGACATTTTGTCAAAAGTGAATGAGCTGATCGAAAGCGGCATTGTCGTCGTCATTACGACTCAATGTCTTGAAGAAGGCGAAGACATGAGCATTTACGAGGTTGGCCGCAGAGTCAACCAAGACTTAATTATCCGATCAAGAAATATGAACACAGAAGCAATTGTGCCAAAATTGATGTGGGCGCTAGGTCAGTCTTCGGATCTTCCTGTCGTCAAGAGAATTATGGAAACGCCGATAGCTGATGACGTTGTCCTGTAAAATGTAAAAACGATAACCAGCAAAGAGAAAGAAGGTTAAAGATTATGTTAAACGGCCAAAAAGAATATCGCGTGGAAAAAGACTTCCTTGGGGAAAAACAAATTGAGGCAGATGTTTATTACGGAATTCAGACGCTCCGTGCTTCTGAAAATTTCCCGATCACAGGATACAAAATCCATGAGGAAATGATTAACGCACTGGCGATTGTGAAAAAAGCTGCGGCTCTTGCCAACATGGACGTGAAACGGCTGTATGAAGGAATTGGCCAAGCTATCGTACAAGCCGCTGACGAGATTCTGGAAGGCAAGTGGCACGATCAGTTTATCGTCGATCCGATTCAGGGCGGTGCCGGAACTTCTATGAACATGAACGCGAATGAGGTTATCGGAAACCGGGCGCTTGAAATCATGGGACATAAAAAGGGAGATTATATCCATTTAAGTCCAAACACACATGTGAACATGTCACAGTCTACGAACGATGTGTTCCCGACTGCTATTCATATTTCCACATTGAAGCTCTTAGAAAAACTGCTGAAAACAATGGAAGATATGCATAGTGTGTTTAAGCAAAAAGCACAGGAGTTTGACTCTGTTATTAAAATGGGCCGGACACACCTTCAAGATGCGGTTCCGATCCGTCTTGGCCAGGAATTCGAAGCTTACAGCCGTGTTCTCGAGCGTGATATCAAACGAATCAAGCAATCGCGCCAGCACCTGTATGAAGTCAACATGGGCGCAACTGCTGTTGGTACAGGGCTGAACGCTGATCCTGAATATATCAAACAGGTAGTAAAGCACCTTGCTGATATTAGCGGGCTTCCTCTTGTCGGCGCTGATCATCTTGTTGATGCGACACAAAATACAGATGCCTATACAGAGGTATCAGCTTCATTAAAAGTCTGCATGATGAACATGTCGAAGATCGCAAACGACCTGCGCTTAATGGCGTCGGGACCGCGCGCCGGACTTGCGGAAATTTCTCTGCCTGCACGTCAGCCGGGTTCATCTATTATGCCGGGGAAAGTCAATCCGGTTATGGCGGAGCTGATCAACCAAATTGCGTTCCAGGTTATCGGAAACGACAATACAATCTGCCTTGCTTCAGAAGCCGGCCAGCTTGAGTTGAACGTCATGGAGCCCGTGCTTGTCTTTAATTTGCTTCAATCCATCAGCATCATGAACAACGGCTTCCGTTCGTTCACTGACAACTGCTTAAAAGGCATTGAAGCCAACGAAAAGCGTATGAAGCAATACGTAGAAAAAAGCGCAGGCGTGATCACAGCTGTCAATCCGCATCTTGGATATGAAGCGGCTGCCAGAATTGCCAGGGAAGCGATTATGACAGGGCAATCTGTCCGTGACCTTTGCCTGCAGCATGATGTGCTGACAGAAGAAGAATTGGATATTATTTTAAATCCATATGAAATGACAAAACCAGGGATTGCAGGAAAAGAACTCTTAGAAAAATAAAATTTGAACAAAATGCAGCTTATTCATCTCCGAATAATCGGATGAATAAGCTGTTTACAACATAGGGATGAGGAAGTATAGTATACGTGTTGCACTATTTATTGAAAGCGTTTTAGCTTTTTACATGAAGGGGGACTTCTTATGAAGGATGTAAGACTGCCAACACTATTCGAAATTATTATTGTACTAGGATCATTTTTAGCACTTGTCATGTCGTTTACAGTCTTTTTAGACTTGCCGATACAGCTCGCGCTCTTCATTTCCTGGTTTATTGCAATGATTCTCGGAATCAGACTCGGTTATTCTTATAAAGATATGCAAAATGCGATTCTGCATGGAATATCAAACGGTCTTGAAGCTGTTCTGATTCTCGTTTCAGTTGGGGCGCTCATTGGAACATGGATCGCCGGAGGCGTTGTGCCGACACTGATTTATTACGGATTAGAATTTATTCACCCTAGTATCTTTTTACTAGCAACATTGATTATTTGTTCAATCATGTCTGTGGCAACAGGAACATCATGGGGAACAGTCGGAACTGCCGGCATCGCCATGATCGCAATTGGAGAAGGATTAGGGATTCCGCTTCCTCTTGTAGCGGGAGCTATCCTTTCAGGCGCATATTTTGGGGACAAGCTGTCTCCTCTGTCTGACAGTACAGTTTTGGCTTCCTCACTATCAAAAGTCGATGTATTGGACCACGTGAGAGCAATGCTTTATTTATCAATACCTGCATATGTGATTACGGCTATTTTATTTACTATTACCGGCTTTATGTACGGCGGGAAAAATATTGATCTTGATAAAGTTGAATTTTTGAAATCATCTTTGCAAAATACGTTTGATATTCATATTTGGATGCTGATTCCGGCTGTTGTCGTCATTGTCTTATTAGCGATGAAAAAGCCGTCTATGCCGGTTATCGTGATCGGTGCTTTGCTTGGCGCAATCTGGGCTGCTGTGTTCCAAGGCATGAATATTGCGGATGCGATTGCCACTGCGTACAACGGATTTTCTATTAAAACAGATGTTGAATTTTTGAACGGCTTGTTAAACCGCGGCGGAATTGTCGGAATGCTCAGTTCCCTTGTCGTGATTATATTTGGTCTTGGTTTTGGAGGCCTGCTTGAGAAACTCGGCGTGCTGAAAGTCATCGTCTCTATGTTTGAAAAGAAATTAACATCTGCCGGCAATGTCACTTTATCTACACTGATCGTAGCGTTTTTAGCGAACATCTTCGGCTGTGCAATGTATGTATCTCTTATTTTGACTCCAAAAATTATGGAAGACAGCTATGATCGCTTGCATCTGGACAGAAGAGTGTTATCACGTAACTCAGAGGTCGGGGGAACATTGACTTCGGGGATGGTACCTTGGTCTGATAATGGGATTTACATGGCTGGTATTTTAGGTGTTTCTACCTTCTCTTATCTGCCGTTTATGTGGCTCAGTTTTGTAGCAATAGGTCTTGCAATTATCTATGGTTATACAGGAAAATTTATATGGTATACGAAAAACAATACAGTTAAAGCCGAAAAACTAGGCTAATAGGGGAGGATCACTGAATGATAGCGAAACACATGATTCGGACACTGATGATCGAAACGCCTTCGGTTCCCGGAAATCTTGGAAGGGTGGCTACGGCCATCGGCCTTCTGGGCGGGGATATTGGTGAAGTGGAGACGGTAAAAGTCGGACCCAATTACACAATGCGGAATATTACCGTTCAAGTGGAGAATGAAGAACAGCTTCAGGAAGTGATCGCGGCTGTACAGGCCCTCGGAGAAGGGATCAGGCTTCACACCGTATCTGATGAAGTCCTGTCCGCACATGAAGGCGGAAAAATCCAAATGAAAAGCAAAATGCCGATCCGTTCACTGGCAGAGCTGGGACGTGTCTACACACCAGGTGTTGCGGACGTGTGCCGACTGATCGAAAAAGAACCTGAAAAAGCTTCTATTTATACAACGATCAGCAATTCTGTTGCAATTGTAACGGATGGAACCGCAATTTTAGGCCTTGGGAATATCGGCTCTGTGGCTGGCATGCCTGTCATGGAAGGAAAGGCTGCTTTATTTGATCAGCTGGCAGGTATTAGCGGCATTCCGATACTGCTTGATACGAGTGATCCTGAAGAAATCATTAAAACAGTAAAACATATTTCTCCGGGCTTTAGCGGCATCCTTCTTGAGGATATCGGTTCGCCGCATTGTTTTGAAGTCGAGGATCGCCTAAAAGAGGAGCTGAACATCCCTGTTATGCACGATGACCAGCATGGTACAGCTGTAGTGACGCTGGCAGCTGCCATTTCGGCATGCAGGAGTGCGGGGGTTGACCTGAAAGAAGCGAAAGTGGGGCAAATCGGCCTTGGCGCAGCAGGCGTGGCCATCTGCCGGATGTTCATGGCTTATGGTGTGAATGCTGTGTACGGCACAGACAAATCAGAGTCAGCAATGAACCGTCTCGAACAATACGGCGGACAGGCAGTTTCCAGTATTGAGGAGCTTATGGAAACATGTGATATTGTCATTGCTACAACGGGCGTTCCGGGTTTAATAAAACCGGCATTTGTACGTTCTGGTCAAGTGATTCTGGCTTTATCGAATCCGAAGCCGGAAATTGAGCCGGAGGCCGCACTGCAGGCTGGCGCCGCATATGCAGCTGACGGGCGTTCTGTTAATAATGTACTCGGTTTTCCAGGGATTTTTAGAGGAGCGCTTAACGCAAAAAGCACGGAGATTAATCATGATATGCTTGTCGCAGCAGCAGAGGCCATCGCAGCTTGCACTAAACAAGGTGATGTTGTCCCTCAGCCGCTTGATTCAAAAGTCCATCATGCGGTAGCAGCAGCTGTCGAGCATGCAGCTCTTACAGCAGTGAAATAAATGTAGCTAAACAGCACCTGTCGTAGCAGGTGCTGTTTTTTTCTTATTATTGTTCAATTTTGTTATCATTACTATGAAAAAAAAGGGAGTGATCACATGGCAAAAAGCCAAGCGAAAAAGAAGCGGGAGCATCGATTGAGAAACGACGGACGTGACGTCTTATTATCAAGAGGCAGCACACCATCTTTCAGCACACATGAAAGAATGACAAAAAGCAAAAAAGAGATTTTGAATAAACGGAAGCATAAGAATCCTTATGATCATACAGCAGTTGATGATAAGGATTTTTTTGTGCCCAAAAAAGCCGCCTAGCATTCGTCTCTATCGTTTCTTTTTGAAAAAGGGCATGTTTTTCCGTTTCTTTCATACAATCTATTAAATCAAATCACTAGAACGGGCGGGAGGAAACGGTATGCGAAAAATCTCTTATAAGGACATGTTTCTCAGGCATGTCAAAGATCATCTCTCTCTTTATATATTTGTATCAGTGCTGTTTTTCATGGGTGTCATCTTTGGCGCGATTATTGTCAACAGTATGACCATCAGCCAGAAAGAAGATTTATACTACTACTTAAGTCAATTTTTTGGACAGCTTTCGGATGGAAAACAGGCAAGTTCAGCTGATATGTTTGGGCAAAGTATCTTTCATAATGCAAAGTATTTAGGCCTGATGTGGATACTGGGAATTTCCGTCATTGGAATGCCGATTATTTTCATTATGATCTTTCTGAAAGGGATCGTCGTCGGCTTTACTGTCGGGTTCCTAGTCAATCAGATGGGAGTAAGCGGGTTTTTCCTATCATTTGTCTCCGTTTTGCCGCAAAATGTGCTGCTGATTCCGGCTTATCTCATTATGGGCACATGTGCAATTGCGTTTTCTTTAAAGTTAATCAGACAGCTGTTCGTGAAACGAAGCCTGCATGACGCGCCGATTCAATGGTTCGGGCGGTATGCCTTTGTGCTGCTGGTCATTCTGTTTTTAGCGCTGATTTCATCTCTCTTTGAAGCATACTTATCTCCTGTTTTAATGGAAAAGCTTACATCTAGACTTTTTTAAAATCATTATTAAAAGAAAATCATTTTATTTATCAGTTTATAATAATTATAGTTGGAACTCTGCGCGTATTTTGTTATAATGAGTCATGGAATGCGGCGTAGGAGGGAAAGACATGGAAAACCGTATTGATCGAATTAAGAAACAACTGCACTCATCCAGCTATAAACTTACGCCACAGCGTGAAGCGACAGTAAGAGTGCTGCTTGAAAACGAAGAAGACCATTTAAGCGCAGAAGATGTATACCTCCTCGTAAAAGAGAAATCTCCTGAGATCGGTCTCGCTACAGTATACCGTACGCTTGAATTATTAACTGAATTAAAAGTCGTAGATAAAATTAACTTTGGAGACGGTGTGTCCCGTTATGACCTTCGGAAAGAGGGCGCAGCTCACTTTCATCACCACTTGGTGTGCATGGAGTGCGGAGCCGTTGATGAAATTGAAGAAGATTTGCTTGAAGACGTGGAAGAAATCATTGAACGTGATTGGAAATTTAAGATTAAAGATCATAGATTGACGTTTCACGGCATTTGCCACCGCTGTAACGGAAAAGAAACTGAATAGACGGTGCCGAGCGCGAACCTTTTCTCATGGGGAAAGGGTTTTTTGCTGTTTCTATGTATAAAACCTTTCTGATTTGGCATATGGTTTATATAACTGGAACCATAGGAAAGGATCGATTAGGACATGGGAAGATTCCTGAAAACAGCTGTCGATGCATTGAAAGTTTTCATCCTGTTTACCGGTTTTACCGCTTTGTTCTATTATGCTATGATATGGGTGAATCAAGAGTATGAAAACTATCATCGGTATGATAAACCGGAAGGCTCCGCTGTAAAAGTTGTTGAAATGGATCAGGATGAAAAAGGCGGATGGTTCGACCGGTTGATCTTTTTTTACCAAAACGGGGAGTAGATCAAGAGTGAAAGATCAAATAAAGGATTTCATCCACTACGTCATGGTAGAGAGAGGGCTCTCTCAAAATACGATCGTATCCTATGAACGTGACTTGAAAAGCTATTCTCTCTACTTAACAGAAACCCTTCATGTTACAGATTGGAATCACGTTACCCGCATACATATTATCCAATACTTAAAGCATTTGAAGGACTCGGGGAAATCCGGCAAGACATCGGCGCGGCATTTGGCATCCATTCGCTCTTTTCATCAATTTCTGCTCAGGGAAAAAGTAACGGATAAGGACCCTTCCGTTCATATCGAAACACAAAAGACGGAACGGGCGCTTCCGAAGGTGCTCGCACTCAATGAAGTCGAGCGATTATTGGACACGCCTAAGCTGACGAGCCCTTTCGGATATCGGGATAAAGCAATGCTGGAGCTGCTTTATGCGACAGGCATACGAGTCAGTGAAATGATTGAGTTGAAAACGACAGATGTTCATTTATCTATGGGGTTTGTCCGATGCTTCGGCAAAGGAAGAAAAGAACGGATTGTGCCAATTGGTGAAGCCGCCGCTTCCGCCATTGAGGAATATATGACAAAAGCCAGGGGAAAACTGTTAAAAAATAATGTATCTGACGCCCTCTTTTTAAATCATCACGGCAAACAGATCAGCCGCCAGGGATTTTGGAAGAACCTGAAAAAAATCGCGTTGGAAGCCGGCATTAAGAAAGAGCTGACTCCGCATACACTCAGGCATTCCTTTGCGACGCATCTGCTTGAGAACGGGGCAGATTTAAGAGCGGTGCAGGAAATGCTCGGTCATGCGGATATATCCACAACGCAAATTTATACGCATGTGACGAAAACAAGGCTGAAGGATGTGTACAAGCAGTTTCATCCGCGAGCATAGCCGCAGGTGGCTGCGGCTTTTTTGTTTAGAGCGACAGAAAATATTGAAGTTTCTCATTATTTCCAAATGCATTGTCAACGGGAATGAAAACGGTTTATACTTGAGTTGTCAGACCTCTTAGCGATACAATAGACGTATAGAAAAAAAGGAGGCTTTCAAGATGCCTGCATACAAATATAATCGTGTGTTTTTAATTGTGATGGACTCAGTCGGAATCGGCGAAGCGCCGGATGCCGCTGACTTTAATGATGAAGGCGCTCATACGCTCGGTCATATTGCCGAGCATATGAACGGATTACATATGCCGAATATGGCAAAGCTCGGCCTTGGTCTTATCGAAGATATCAAAGGTGTAGAAAAAACAGAACATCCGCTTGCCTACTATGGAAAAATGCAAGAAGCGTCAAACGGAAAAGATACGATGACCGGCCATTGGGAGATTATGGGTTTATACATTGATAAACCATTTAAAGTGTTCCCGGAAGGCTTTCCTGATGAATTGCTTCAAGAGCTGGAAAAGAGATCTGGCCGCAAAATTATTGGAAACAAGCCGGCTTCCGGCACAGCGATTTTGGATGAGCTTGGTCAGGAGCACATGGAGACAGGGGCTTTAATTGTTTACACGTCTGCTGACTCTGTTCTGCAAATTGCCGCTCACGAAGAGGTTGTGCCGCTTGAGGAGCTGTATCGCATTTGCGAAACGGCGAGAGAGCTGACGCTTGATCCGAAATATATGGTTGGCCGCATTATTGCACGGCCGTTCGTCGGAGAGCCGGGTCAATTCAAACGGACGCCAAACCGCCATGACTATGCCCTTAAACCGTTTGATCGCACTGTCATGAATGAATTGAAAGACAGCGGCTTAGATGTGATTTCAATCGGTAAAATCTCTGATATTTACGACGGAGAAGGCATTACTTCTTCACGCAGAACGGTTTCTAATATGGACGGAATGGACAAGGTGATCGATACGCTGGGAGAAGACTTTACGGGTCTGAGCTTTGCGAACCTTGTTGATTTTGACGCGTTATTCGGACACCGCCGTGACCCTGAAGGCTACGGACGCGCGCTTGAAGAATTTGATGCGCGGCTTCCGGAAGTGTTTGAAAAAATGAGAGAAGACGATCTGTTAATTATTACAGCCGACCACGGCAATGATCCGATTCATCATGGGACTGACCATACACGCGAGTATGTGCCGATTTTCGCTTACAGCAAAAAACATAAGAAAGCGCAAATGCTGCCGCTTGCAGATACATTTGCCGATATTGGCGCAACGATCGCTGATAATTTCCAAACAAATAAACCGAAATACGGGAAAAGCTTTTTATCTTTATTACAATAGGGGGACTGTTTCTTGAAGGACAGAATTGAACGCGCAGCCGCTTTTATTAAACAAAACCTGCCGGAATCTCCGAAGATCGGCCTTATTTTAGGCTCAGGTCTTGGCATTTTGGCGGACGAAATCGAAAATCCGGTCAAGCTGAAATATGAAGATATACCTGAATTCCCGGTATCTACTGTTGAAGGGCATGCCGGACAGCTTGTGCTTGGCACTCTTGAAGGAGTTTCCGTCATTGCAATGCAGGGCCGCTTTCATTTTTATGAAGGCTACTCAATGGAGAAAGTCACATTCCCTGTACGCGTGATGAAAGTGCTCGGTGTGGAAGCGTTGATCGTGACAAATGCCGCAGGCGGTGTCAACACTGAATTCCGTGCGGGAGATTTAATGATTATTACCGATCATATCAACTTTATGGGAACAAACCCGTTAATCGGGCCAAACGAAGCAGATTTCGGCGCCAGATTTCCAGATATGTCTTCAGCCTATGACAAAGATCTGTCCAGCCTGGCTGAAAAGATTGCGAAAGACCTTAATATCCCAATTCAAAAAGGCGTGTACACTGCTGTGACAGGACCTTCTTACGAAACACCGGCAGAAGTCCGTTTCTTAAGAACGATGGGCTCTGATGCAGTCGGCATGTCTACTGTTCCGGAAGTCATTGTAGCGAATCATGCGGGAATGCGGGTTCTTGGCATTTCCTGCATCTCTAACGCGGCAGCCGGAATTCTGGATCAGCCTTTAAGTCACGATGAAGTTATGGAAGTGACCGAAAAAGTAAAAGCTGGATTCTTAAAGCTTGTTAAAGCGATCGTCGCTCAGTACGAATAAATATGAATCAATGCAGGATCAAAAGACAGCTGTGTCTGATATCACACAGCTGTCTTTTTTTATGCCCAAAATTCGAAACATTTTCCATCAGTGGCGTATAAAACCATCCCGCTTGGAAAAAATAAAAAGGATTATGAAATGGAGGGCTTTTGAGATGAAACGTCTTTTATCCACTTTGTTGATTGGTATAATGCTGCTTACATTTGCACCGTCTGCATTTGCAAAACAAGACGGAAAACGTACATCGGAGCTTGCTCATGAAGCGAAGTCTGCGGTGCTGATAGAACGTGACACGGGAAAAGTGCTTTACAACAAGAACAGCAATGAGAGACTGGCGCCTGCAAGCATGACGAAAATTATGACGATGCTTTTGATTATGGAAGCTTTAGATAAAGGCAAAATCAAAATGAGTGATAAGGTCCGTACAAGCGAACATGCGGCGTCAATGGGCGGCTCACAGATATTCCTTGAGCCCGGCGAAGAAATGACTGTCAAAGAAATGCTGAAAGGCATCGCAATCGCTTCGGGAAATGACGCTTCCGTCGCCATGGCTGAATTTATTTCCGGCTCTGAAGAAGAATTTGTGAAGAAAATGAATAAAAAAGCAAAAGAGCTGGGATTGAAAAATACATCCTTTAAAAACCCAACAGGACTGACCGAGGAAGGACACTACAGCTCTGCTTATGACATGGCAATCATGGCTAAGGAATTATTGAAATACGAATCAATTACGAAGTTTACCGGCACGTATGAAGATTATCTGCGTGAAAATACAGATAAAAAGTTTTGGCTTGTAAATACAAATCGCCTTATCAAATTTTATCCTGGTGTAGACGGCGTAAAAACAGGCTATACAGGCGAAGCGAAATATTGTCTGACTGCTTCGGCTAAAAAAGGAAACATGCGGGCCATAGCGGTTGTATTCGGAGCGAGCACGCCTAAAGAAAGAAACGCGCAAGTGACAAAAATGCTTGACTTCGCCTTTAGCCAGTATGAAACGCATCCTTTATATAAACGAAATCAAACAGTAGCAAAAGTAAAGGTCAAAAAAGGGAAACAAAAATTTATCGAACTCACTACATCTGAGCCGATTTCAATATTGACGAAAAAAGGCGAGGATATGAACGATGTGAAAAAAGAAATCAAGATGAAGGACAATATTAGTGCTCCGATTCAAAAAGGCCAAGAGCTTGGCACTCTTGTTCTGAAAAAGGATGGAGAAGTACTCGCTGAAAGTCCTGTTGCTGCAAAAGAAGATATGAAGAAAGCCGGGTTTATCACATTCTTGAAGCGGACGATGCGAGACTGGACAAAATTTAAGTAATTATGCCGAATGACCACTAGTTTTGTCACGGTGAAGGAATTCATTCCGTCGAAATCGAAACACTCATTATCCGATCATATCAAGGAGGAATGAGCATGAGCCTTGGAATTGACATGCATGTCAAAGAATCTGTGCTTTGTATTCGATTAACAGGCGAACTCGATCACCATACGGCTGAAACCCTGAAGCAAAAAGTGACTCAATCATTGGAGAAGGATGATATTCGCCATATCGTGCTGAACTTGGAGGACCTTTCCTTTATGGACAGCTCAGGGCTTGGCGTTATTTTAGGAAGATACAAGCAAATTAAGCAAATTGGCGGGGAAATGGTTGTTTGCGCTATCTCTCCTGCGGTGAAGCGATTGTTTGATATGTCGGGTCTGTTTAAAATTATCCGATTTGAACAATCTGAACAGCAGGCGCTCCTGACACTGGGGGTGGCATCATGAAAAATGAAATGCACCTTGAGTTTTCTGCCCTCAGTCAGAATGAATCGTTCGCCCGTGTGACAGTTGCTTCATTTATAGCTCAGCTGGACCCGACAATGGATGAACTGACTGAAATCAAAACAGTCGTGTCAGAGGCTGTCACAAATGCAATTATCCATGGATATGAAGAGAACTGTGAAGGGAAAGTTTACATTTCAGTGACGCTGGAAGATCATGTCGTATATATGACCATTCGTGATGAAGGCTTAGGCATTACAGATCTTGAAGAAGCCCGTCAGCCTCTATTTACGACTAAGCCTGAGCTTGAGCGCTCTGGAATGGGCTTTACCATTATGGAAAATTTCATGGATGATGTCAGTATCGATTCATCGCCTGAAATGGGAACAACGATTCGCTTAACAAAGCACTTATCAAAAAGCAAAGCGCTTTGTAATTAAGGAGATTTGTTATGGATGTGGAGGTTAAGAAAAACGGCAAAAACGCTCAGCTGAAGGATCATGAAGTAAAGGAATTAATCAAACAAAGCCAAAATGGCGACCAGCAGGCAAGAGACCTCCTCATAGAAAAAAACATGCGTCTTGTTTGGTCTGTCGTACAGCGGTTTTTAAACAGAGGATATGAGCCTGACGATCTCTTCCAGATCGGCTGCATCGGGCTGTTAAAATCTGTTGACAAATTTGATTTAACCTATGATGTGCGTTTTTCAACGTATGCAGTGCCGATGATTATCGGAGAAATCCAACGATTTATCCGTGATGACGGAACCGTAAAGGTATCACGGTCATTAAAAGAGCTTGGAAACAAAATCCGGCGCGCAAAGGATGAGCTTTCGAAAACACTGGGCAGAGTGCCGACGGTGCAGGAGATCGCTGACCATTTGGAGATTGAAGCTGAGGATGTTGTACTGGCCCAAGAGGCGGTAAGGGCTCCATCTTCGATTCACGAAACCGTTTATGAAAATGACGGAGATCCGATTACCCTGCTTGATCAAATCGCTGACAACTCAGAAGAAAAATGGTTTGACAAAATTGCGCTGAAAGAAGCAATCAGCGATTTGGAGGAAAGGGAAAAACTAATCGTCTATCTCAGATATTATAAAGACCAGACACAGTCCGAGGTGGCTGAGCGGCTCGGGATCTCTCAGGTGCAGGTTTCCAGGCTTGAAAAGAAAATATTAAAACAGATCAAGGTTCAAATGGATCATACGGATGGCTAGTCTGCAGTGCAGGCTAGCTTTTTTGTGTGCAAAAGCGTGGTAATTTATGGTCTTTTCGAGCGGATGAATGAGAACAAAATCGAACCACATACTACATATATAACCACCGAAAGATGGTGATCAATGATGGAACGACGAATATTTATCCGGCTTCGCCACCGGGTGCTGGCACATCCAGGGGATATTATTACCGTTGGAGATGCCGCGCAAATAGAAGGGCAGCTTCAGCTGAAAAAGAAACTTTCGGCTATGCCGCTTTATCAGGTGAGCGAAAAAGATAAAAATATCGTAATTCTGGATATCATACAAGTCCTCAGAGCCATTCATTTACAAGATCCGACACTTGATGTTCAAACCGTAGGCGGAGCAGAAACCATTGTTGAAATTCAGTATCGAAAGCGAAATTTATCAACGGTTCTATTTATCGGTGTCTGGCTGCTTCTGTTTATTGGATCGTGTCTTGCCATCATGAACTTTCATGAGGATGTAAGCATGAGAGATGTTCATATCGCACTATATGAAATCATAACCGGAGAGAGGAATGACTATCCATATTTGCTTCAAATCCCATACAGCATCGGTTTGGGACTGGGGATGATCGTGTTTTTTAACCACATATTTAAAAAGCGCCTAAATGAAGAGCCCAGCCCGCTGGAGGTTGAGATGTTTAACTATCAGCTTGATCTCGATCAATATGTGGCCATGCATGAGAATCAAGAAACCATAAAGGATCTGCATGATCGTTAGTGTATTGTTCATTATTTTTGTAGGGCTCGGCGGAGGCATAACGGTGGGGGCGGGTTTCGTTGCTTTTTTAACCGTAATGGGAATCATTCCGCGGCTGATGCAGCTCACCAAAACAATGAGATTTGTTCAGGCTTATGAAGCGGCTGTCATTCTTGGCGCGGTTTGCGGGGGATGGGAGACGCTTCATATGAATCATCTTTATCTAACAAAATGGATAGCTGTGCCGGTCGGGCTTCTGGCAGGTTTGTTCGTCGGGATGCTAGCGGCTGCTCTTACAGAAGTTTTAAATGTCCTGCCGATTTTGGCGAAACGAATCGGGCTCAGAAGTAAAATCATTATTTTATTAATGGCCATCGTGATTGGGAAAATCGCGGGATCTTTATTTCACTGGCTGTACTTTATTGACCATTCATAAGGAGGTTTCAAGATGACAAACATAAAAGAAAATTACAAATCAAAAGTGAAAACATATCAGCCTAAGCCGCCTTACGTCTGGAACTGTGTAAAAGCCTTTTTAGTGGGCGGACTGATTTGTGCAATCGGGCAAGGTCTGCAAAATTTTTATATCCATTTTTTTGATTTCAATGAAAAAACTGCGGGGAATCCAACAGCTGCAACGCTGATATTAATTTCTGCCCTGCTTACAGGGTTTGGCATCTATGACAGAATCGGACAATTCGCAGGCGCAGGTTCAGCCGTACCTGTCACAGGTTTTGCCAACAGTATGGCAAGCGCGGCTCTTGAATATAAAAGCGAAGGATTAGTGCTTGGAGTAGCGACAAATATGTTTAAACTGGCAGGAAATGTTATTGTTTTCGGAGTTGTAGCTGCATACATCGTTGGAATGATTCGGTTTGCTTTTGAGAAACTGATGTCATAGGAGGAGAAGAAAATGAAATTAACAGGAAAGCAAACCTGGGTATTTGAACATCCCATATTTGTCAACTCAGCGGGAACGGCAGCAGGACCAAAGGAAAAAGACGGACCGCTCGGCTCTTTATTTGATAAAACCTATGACGAAATGCATTGTAATCAAAAAAGCTGGGAAATGGCGGAACGGCAGCTGATGGAAGACGCTGTTAATGTTGCACTTCAAAAAAACAATCTGACAAAAGATGATATTGACCTATTGCTGGCAGGCGACTTGCTGAACCAAAACGTGACGGCTAACTATGTGGCAAGACACTTGAAAATCCCATTTCTTTGTATGTTTGGCGCCTGTTCAACATCAATGGAAACAGTGGCTGTCGCATCAGCCTTAGTTGATGGCGGGTTTGCCCAAAGGGCACTCGCTGCCACTAGCAGTCACAATGCAACTGCGGAAAGACAGTTTCGCTATCCGACAGAATACGGAGGCCAAAAACCGGACACTGCTACCTCCACTGTAACCGGAAGCGGTGCAGTTGTCATCAGTCAGACACCGGGTGATATCCAAATCACAAGTGCGACTGTCGGAAAGGTTTCTGATTTAGGAATTACAGACCCTTTTGATATGGGATCGGCTATGGCTCCGGCTGCAGCTGATACGATTAAGCAGCACTTTAAAGATCTCAACCGGACAGCGGATGATTATGATCTAATCCTGACAGGTGACCTGTCAGGCGTCGGTTCTCCAATCGTAAAAGACATCTTAAAAGAAGATGGATATCCAGTCGGCACAAAGCATGATGATTGCGGGCTTCTGATTTACACTCCGGATCAGCAGGTCTTTGCCGGGGGGAGCGGCTGTGCTTGTTCAGCGGTTGTCACCTACTCTCATATTTTTAAGCAGCTGAGAGAAGGAAAATTAAACCGTGTATTTGTCGTAGCGACCGGGGCACTATTAAGCCCGACAATGATCCAGCAAAAAGAAACCATCCCGACTATCGCCCACGGGGTTGTATTTGAGCGTGCAGGAGGTGCATCTTAACATGGACTACCTTTTGGCTTTTGTCTGCGGCGGGGCCATTTGTATCGTCGGCCAGCTGCTCTTGGATATTTTTAAATTGACGCCAGCTCATGTCATGACATCATTTGTTGTAATCGGTGCAATATTAGATGGTTTCGGCATTTACGATAAATTTATTGAATTTGCCGGAGGAGGCGCCACCGTTCCGATCGTCAGCTTCGGTCACAGTCTTCTGCACGGCGCCATGCATCAGGCGCATATACACGGATTTATCGGAATCGGCATGGGGATTTTTGAGCTGACCTCGGCCGGTATCTCAGCCGCTATTCTTTTCGCCTTTATCGTAGCTGTTATTTTCAAACCGAAAGGATAATGCCGACATGACGACAAAACGCAAGGTCATACTGGTAACAGACGGGGATGTTTATGCCGCTAAAACAATTGAATACGCCGCAAGCAAAGTGGGAGGTCGATGTATTTCACAATCAAAAGGGAATCCTTCCACCCGCAGCGGCGCCGAGCTTGTCAAGCTGATCGCCTCAGCACCGTATGATCCTGTATTTGTCATGTTTGACGACTCCGGCCTTCAAGGAGAGGGTCCGGGAGAAGCCGCTCTAACCTATGTCGCAACCCATCCGTCTATTGAAGTGCTCGGTGTGATTGCGGTCGCGTCAAAAACACATCAGGCTGAATGGACCAGGGTCGATGTAAGCATTGACCGCAATGGAGAAATAACTGAATACGGCGTCGATAAAGTCGGGGAAAGGGAATTTGATGACCACAGAATGAGTGGAGATACAGTCTACTGCCTTGATAAACTTGATCTCCCGCTTATTGTCGGTATCGGGGATATCGGCAAAATGGGCAGAAAAGACGATATCTCAAAAGGGTCGCCAATCACCATGAAAGCGGTCGAGTTTATTTTAGAAAGGAGCGGGTATCATGCCGGACCACAAGGAAGAGAAAATTCGGGTTTATCGGAATCCAGCTAAAAATGAAGAATATTTCAAAAACCGTGTTGGGATGGGGACGAGCTATGATGTAGGTGTTCGCAAACTCACGATTTTAGATAAAGAGATCCAGCTTTACTATCTAAATGGATTATGCGATACAGCCTATATTATTCATTTAATGAGAGAGCTTGTTGCCATTAACAATCGGAAAGAAGACCCTGATGAGCTGGTCGACATCGTCGAAAACAGGCTGCTTAACGCCCAGGTCGAAAAAGTAAAAACCTTGGATGAAACCACCGACCAAGTGCTGTCCGGGCTCGTCGCTGTCATTGTTGAAGGTGCAGGCTTCGCATTTATAATTGACGTCAGAAGCTATCCGGGCAGAAACCCGGAAGAACCTGATACGGAAAAGGTAGTCAGAGGAGCCAGAGACGGATTTGTTGAAAATATCGTCGTCAATACGGCCCTTCTCAGAAGGCGGATCAGAGACGAGCGCCTTCGAGTCAAGATGACTAAAGTTGGCGAGCGGTCAAAGACGGATTTAAGCATTTGTTATATAGAAGATATAGCTGATCCGGATCTGGTTGAGATCGTAGAAAAAGAAATTGCATCCATTGATGTCGATGGATTAACAATGGCAGACAAAACTGTCGAGGAATTCATTGTTAATCAAAGCTATAATCCTTTTCCGCTCGTGCGCTATACAGAAAGACCGGATGTGGCCGCAAATCATGTTCTAGAAGGCCATGTTATCATTATAGTGGACACATCGCCGAGTGTGATCATTACCCCGACGACTTTATTTCACCATGTGCAGCATGCTGAAGAATATAGGCAGGCGCCTTCAGTCGGGACCTTTTTAAGATGGGTAAGATTTTTCGGTATTCTTGCTTCTACTTTATTTCTTCCGATCTGGTTTCTCTTTGTGCTTCAGCCTGATCTGCTCCCGGACAATATGAAATTTATCGGTTTAAATAAAGATACGCATATCCCGATCATCCTGCAGATATTTTTAGCTGACTTAGGAATCGAGTTTCTCAGAATGGCTGCCATTCACACCCCGACGGCTTTATCGACAGCAATGGGTTTAATTGCCGCTGTTCTGATCGGGCAGATTGCGATTGAAGTCGGCCTTTTTTCGCCTGAGGTGATTCTGTACGTCTCACTTGCGGCGATTGGAACCTTTACGACGCCTAGTTATGAATTAAGCTTGGCAAACAAAATGAGCCGTCTTGTCCTCATGATACTCGTTGCCTTATTTCATATAAAAGGGCTCGTCATCGGATTTACAGTGCTAATTATTGCCATGGCAAGCATCAAATCCCTTCAGACACCGTACTTATGGCCGCTGATTCCCTTTAACGGAAAGGCGCTGTGGCAGGTTCTTGTCCGCACAGCGAAACCTGGCGCAAAAGTAAGACCCAGTATCGTTCACCCCAAAAATCGTTTAAGACAGCCTACCAATTCATAATCGCATTGAAACTGACTGAAGAGTATGATAATGTATGTCTTAATTATGAAGGGACAGTCCATAAAACTGTCCTTTCATCCATAAGCGGAGAAAGAGGGAATGACATTGTTCTTACACGGCACAAGCAGACAAAATCAACATGGTCATTTAGAAATCGGAGGTGTGGATGCTCTCTATTTAGCGGAGAAATATGGTACACCTCTTTACGTATATGATGTGGCTTTAATACGTGAGCGTGCTAAAAGCTTTAAGCAGGCGTTTATTTCTGCAGGGCTGAAAGCACAGGTGGCATATGCGAGCAAAGCATTCTCATCAGTCGCAATGATTCAGCTCGCTGAGGAAGAGGGACTTTCTTTAGATGTCGTATCCGGAGGAGAGCTATATACGGCTGTTGCGGCAGGCTTTCCGGCAGAACGCATCCACTTTCACGGAAACAATAAGAGCAGGGAAGAACTGCGGATGGCGCTTGAGCACCGCATCGGCTGCATTGTGGTGGATAATTTCTATGAAATTGCGCTTCTTGAAGACCTATGTAAAGAAACGGGTCACTCCATCGATGTTCTTCTTCGGATCACGCCCGGAGTAGAAGCGCATACGCATGACTACATTACAACGGGCCAGGAAGATTCAAAGTTTGGTTTCGATCTTCATAACGGACAAACTGAACGGGCCATTGAACAAGTATTACAATCGGAACACATTCAGCTGCTGGGTGTCCATTGCCATATCGGCTCGCAAATCTTTGATACGGCCGGTTTTGTGTTAGCAGCGGAAAAAATCTTCAAAAAACTAGACGAGTGGAGAGATTCATATTCATTTGTATCCAAGGTGCTGAATCTTGGAGGAGGTTTCGGCATTCGTTATACGGAAGATGATGAACCGCTTCATGCCACTGAATACGTTGAAAAAATTATTGAAGCTGTGAAAGAAAATGCCTCCCGTTACGGTTTTGATATTCCGGAAATTTGGATCGAACCGGGCCGTTCTCTCGTGGGAGACGCAGGCACAACCCTTTATACGGTTGGCTCTCAAAAAGAAGTGCCGGGTGTCCGCCAATATGTGGCAGTAGACGGAGGCATGAACGACAATATTCGTCCTGCGCTTTACCAAGCTAAATATGAAGCTGCGGCAGCCAACAGGATCGGAGAAGCGCATGACAAAACGGTATCGATTGCCGGAAAGTGCTGTGAAAGCGGAGATATGCTGATTTGGGATATTGACTTGCCGGAAGTAAAAGAAGGCGATCTTCTTGCCGTTTTTTGTACAGGCGCTTATGGATACAGCATGGCCAACAATTATAACCGTATTCCGAGACCCGCCGTTGTATTTGTCGAAAACGGTGAGGCTCATTTAGTCGTGAAGCGAGAAACATACGAAGATATTGTAAAACTTGATCTGCCATTTAAAACGGGTGTAAAGCAATAAAAGAAAGCGCCGATTTTTCGGCGCTTTTCTTATTTGAATATAGATACAATCGCATTCCAGATAGATACGAAGAAATCAATGACTTTCTGGATGAAGTTTTTGCCTTCATCTGATTCTATGAATTTCGTAATCTTATCTTTCGCTTTATCAAGCTGGTCACTGACTTGTCCCCAGTCAATGTCAGCATTTTTCATCTTATTGAATAGGGAGACAAGCTGATTCTTTTGGCTGTCTGTAAGCGTGACATTTAAATCAGAAGCTGCGTCGTCCACTTGTTTTTCGATGTCAGCTTTATTATCAGGCACCCCGTTTTTAGCAAACTCTTCTTTGATTTTTGCAATCAGGGCTGATGCATTTTCGTTACCGATTTTGTCTCCAAGCTCTGATGTCGTGACAAGCTCTTGGTTGGCGACTTGTTTAACATCCTCCGAGATCGCTTCGTCTGAAGAAACTTCATACGCCTTAATCAATCCAGTTAAAGCTGCAGTCCCGGATACTTCAAACGGTGCTGTAACATACACCTTCGCATCTTTCACACCGGCTGTCATCAGTGCATTCAGGTACATTTCATCTGTGATGCCGCTGATATTATGGGTCTCAACATTCAATCCGGAGCCTTTTTTGGCAATGGTGATTGACGATGAAGAAATCGCTCTCGATCCGATTTGCGCGTTTGATATATATTTTCCTAAATATTCATGTTCTTCTTTATTGGTCACGGTTACCGTTGTGGCATTATCAGGGACATTCATTTCATCAAGCACTTTTTGTTTGTCGGATTCTGACAAATCAGCACCCAGTGTTACAATGACATCTCCAACTGCGGCATCCGCGAGACTGACCTTCGGAACCGTCAGCAGCAAAACGGCCGCTGCCAGCATTCCAATCCAAATTTTCTTCAAAGCAGTTTGACCTCCTTCAATTTCACAAGCAGCTGGATAGTGCTGCTTTGTGAGGACCTGAATCATGAAAAATACAGTTCCGTTAGGTTAGACGGAGATAAAGAGATTCAGGTTTCATTTTTATTTTTTAGTAAAGCTCGGGAGATTCGTTTTCCCCCGAAAGGTGTGGTATAATAGCCGCGACAAGGAGAGACAGGCTATAACCTATCATACATAATCTCCTTTGAAAATTAAAATAAAGAAAGTAGGCATACAATTGAAAACAGGTTACTTTTTATTAGAAGACGGGAACAAAATTGAATTTGAACTTTATCCTGAAGCTGCACCTGGAACTGTTGCAAACTTTGAAAAGCTTGCAAACGAAGGCTTTTATGACGGGCTTACATTCCACCGAGTGATCCCTGGCTTCGTCAGCCAAGGCGGATGCCCGCACGGAACTGGTACTGGCGGCCCAGGATACACAATCAAATGTGAAACAGAAGGAAACCCGCATACACATGAGGCGGGCGCACTTTCTATGGCACATGCCGGAAAAGACACTGGCGGCAGCCAATTTTTCATCGTTCATGAGCCACAGCCTCATTTGAACGGTGTTCACACTGTATTTGGTAAAGTAACAAGCGGATTAGAATTCGCGAAAAACATGTCTAATGGCGACGTCATGAAAGAAGTTCGTGTAGAAGGCTAATCGGCAGGCAAAAGGCTTCCTCTTAGAGAGGAAGCTTTTTTTATTGGCCAAAAATGTTCAATAAAAAACCGCCGAATGCTGATGGCGGTTGGCAAAACCAGGTGTTTAGTTAGTGACCCCCGTGTATTGAATACATTAAAAAGTTTTGGTGACGTTCTGATCAGTAAATTGATGATTAATCATTTTAGCCTTGCTTACAAAGTTATTTTCAAAGACAATTCCTGTGTTTAAACCTCCGGAGCCAAACACAGATTTGGACAAAGTTAAAGGCCTGATCATAAAAGCGCCGCCTACGTTAATTACGCTGTTCCCGGAAACGTTGTTTATATTAATAGGATAATCAATCATACTATCAAGTCTCCTTTCATATCATTCTATTTTTTATATGTATTAGTGCTAGAGTTGATTAGCGTAAACTTAATGGCAAAAATATTTAGGAGATGCCTGTTCATTGGGATTGGTATTTTGTAGTAAAATAAATCAAATAAACGTGATGTAATGAAAAGGAGATCGCGATATGGACAACAAAGGCTGTAGAAAATGCGGCAGTACTGAAGCCGGACAAAAAGAAATAGCCACAACCGGTACGGGAATATCAAAGCTGTTTGACGTGCAGCATAACTGATTTCTAGTGGTTTACTGTAAGAACTGCGGATATTCAGAGTTTTATAATAAAGAGTCTTCAACTGCTGGGAATATATTCGATTTATTTTTTGGAGGCTGATCCATGTTTTCGAGCTTGAATGATTTTAAACCTATTATGAAAGCAAAAAATGGGGTGCGGTTATCACCTGCGAAATAGGTTGCTGCAAACATTCCAGTAACCTTCATGACGTGAATTGTTTTGTCAAATGCCATGGGTATCATGGACTGGGACATCAATGGAATGCAGTAAATGAACAAACTGTTCCTAACCTCATACCTTATATACGATCTAAAGATTTAGCATATGAGAACTCTCTTTCTTCTGAGTCCACCGCTTCTGAATTATGCGATTCATTTCTTTCAATATTTGCAGGCTTAGTTATGATCGACAAGAAAAAATAGGCATGATGTGGGTAGAAGATGAAGATTAACAGTTTGTAAAATCACTTCAATGGTCCTAATGGGATTTTTTTTCGATTCGTGATAACATAAATTGAAGACCGTTGTTTATTGGAGGAAATCAGTTGAAATCAGAAAATGTTTCGAAGAAAAAATCAATATTAGAATGGGCAAAAGCAATTGTGATTGCTGTCGTTCTTGCTTTGCTCATCCGCAACTTTATTTTTGCGCCGTATGTCGTTGATGGTGACTCTATGTATCCTACACTTCACAACCGTGAAAGGGTCTTTGTCAATATGACAGTCAAATACATCGGCGAGTTTGATAGAGGAGACATCGTCGTGTTAAATGGAGATGATGTTCACTATGTCAAACGTATTATTGGCCTTCCCGGCGATACGGTTGAGATGAAAAATGACCAGCTCTATATCAACGGGAAAAAGGTGGACGAACCTTATTTGGCGGCTAATAAAAAGAGAGCGAAACAGGACGGTTTTGACCATTTGACCGATGATTTCGGCCCGGTTAAAGTGCCTGATAACAAGTATTTTGTGATGGGTGACAATCGTCGGAATTCCATGGACAGCCGTAACGGACTTGGCCTCTTCACGAAAAAACAAATTGCGGGTACGTCAAAGTTTGTTTTCTACCCGTTTAACGAAATGCGCAAAACAAATTAGGATCAAGCAGTTTCCCATTGGGGCTGCTTTTTTTATATCTTTTTTACGGTCATCCCCTAAAAACAGAACATAAATTCGTATATCTATAGAAAAGAAATTTTTGCAGAAATGTGAAACATATTCCCGTTATGCATCGTTATATTAATAATTTACGAGAATTTACGGTTTTTTATTCATGAAAAAAAGGAATAACTCATATGAATGAATAGATTCATATTGGCTGGAGGTTTAGAAATGGGAAGAATAAAAACCAAGATTACCATTCTGTTAGTGCTTTTGCTTTTACTTGCAGGCGGTTATATGTACATAAATGATGTTGAGCTGAAGGATGTTCCGACAGCAATTGGACAAACCTTGTCCTCGGAAGAAGAGGAATACACCATCCAGGAATATAAAGTGACGAAAATTGACGGCTCAGAGTATCATGGAGTAGCAGAAAACGGAACGAAAATCATCTTCAACGGAAAAAAATTAAATCAGGATTTATCTGATATAAAAGAAGGTGACAAGATTAAGGCATACTTCAGCAAATCAAAGCGGATCGACGGATTAATCAAGGTTGCAAAAGTGAATGATTAACAAAACATCACCTTTCGGATCGAAGGGTGATGTTTTGTTTTTCTCAAATTGTAAGTTTATTTCATTGCGTACTTTAAAAAGGATCGCTATAATAGCCAATAAGGACAAATGAATAAAGATTGTATCCTTCGGGGCAGGGTGGAAATCCCGACCGGCGGTAGTAAAGCACATTTGCTTTAGAGCCCGTGACCCGTGTGCATAAGCACGCGGTGGATTCAGTTTAAGCTGAAGCCGACAGTGAAAGTCTGGATGGGAGAAGGATGATGAACCGCTATGCAAATGGTTCAAAAATGCATAGTGTTATTTCCTATTGCGTAAAATACCTAAAGCCCCGAATTTTTTATAAATTCGGGGCTTTTTTGACGGTAAATAACAAAAGAGGGGAGGGAAACAAATGGAAGAGTATTATATGAAGCTGGCGTTAGATCTTGCGAAGCAGGGCGAAGGACAGACCGAATCCAATCCGCTCGTCGGCGCTGTTGTCGTAAAGGACGGACAAATTGTCGGAATGGGCGCCCATTTAAAATATGGTGAAGCTCATGCAGAAGTTCATGCCATCCATATGGCTGGAGCACATGCAGAGAGTGCCGATATTTACGTTACACTCGAACCGTGCAGCCATTACGGAAAAACACCGCCATGTGCAGAATTGATTATCAACTCTGGCATCAAAAGAGTGTTCGTAGCGATGAGAGATCCTAATCCGCTTGTGGCTGGAAGAGGGATCAGCATGATGAAAGAAGCCGGCATTGAGGTAAGGGAAGGCATCCTGGCAGACCAGGCGGAGAGGCTGAATGAAAAATTTCTGCACTTTATGAGGACAGGCCTTCCGTACGTCACGCTAAAAGCGGCTGCCAGCCTTGACGGCAAGATAGCTACCAGCACGGGTGACAGCAAATGGATCACGTCAGAGGCTGCAAGACAGGATGCTCAGCAATACAGGAAAACACACCAAAGCATTTTAGTCGGAGTTGGCACAGTGAAAGCCGACAATCCGAGCTTAACCTGCAGACTGCCGAATGTAACAAAACAGCCGGTTCGGGTCATACTTGATACCGTACTCTCGATTCCTGAGGACGCTAAAGTGATTTGCGATCAAATAGCGCCGACATGGATTTTTACGACGGCACGCGCAGACGAGGAAAAGAAAAAACGGCTTTCAGCTTTCGGAGTGAACATATTTACACTTGAAACCGAGCGCATTCAAATTCCCGATGTTTTGAAGATCCTAGCGGAAGAAGGCATCATGTCGGTGTATGTGGAAGGCGGTTCAGCTGTTCACGGAAGCTTTGTCAAAGAAGGCTGTTTTCAAGAAATCATCTTCTATTTTGCCCCTAAACTAATCGGAGGAACGCATGCTCCCAGCTTAATCTCCGGTGAAGGTTTTCAATCAATGAAAGATGTCCCCTTATTACAATTCACTGATATAACCCAAATCGGCCGTGATATCAAACTGACGGCAAAACCGACAAAGGAATAGGATGGTGACCATGTTTACAGGAATTATCGAAGAAACAGGCACAATCGAATCCATGAAAAAAGCAGGGCATTCAATGGCCTTAACAATTAAATGCTCAAAGATTTTAGAGGATGTTCATCTTGGCGACAGCATTGCAGTGAACGGCATTTGTCTGACTGTCACTGATTTTACAAAAAATCAATTCACAGTGGATGTTATGCCTGAAACAGTCAAAGCTACGTCACTGAATGATTTAACAAAAGGAAGCAAAGTAAATCTGGAAAGAGCAATGGCGGCAAACGGCCGTTTCGGAGGCCATTTCGTCTCAGGCCATGTCGACGGAACTGCGGAAATCACACGAATTGAAGAGAAAAGCAACGCAGTTTACTATGATTTAAAAATGGACCCGTCATTAACAAAAACATTGGTTTTAAAGGGATCAATTACTGTGGATGGCGTGAGCTTAACCATATTCGGCCTGACAGAAGACACAGTGACGATTTCCTTAATACCGCATACGATCAGCGAAACGATCTTTTCAGAAAAAACGATCGGCTCTAAAGTGAATATCGAATGCGATATGATCGGAAAATATATGTATCGATTTTTGCATAAAGCCAATGAAAATAAGACCCAACAAACCATTACAAAAGCCTTCTTAAGCGAAAACGGCTTTTAGAGAGGAAGATTTGCATGTTTCATCCGATAGAAGAAGCACTGGACGCTTTAAAAAAAGGCGAAGTCATCATCGTTGTAGATGATGAAGACAGAGAAAATGAAGGAGACTTTGTGGCTCTTGCCGAGCATGCAACGCCGGAAGTCATTAACTTTATGGCGACACATGGGAGAGGACTGATCTGCACGCCGCTCAGTGAGGAAATTGCAGACAGGCTTGATCTTCACCCTATGGTTGAGCATAATACAGATTCTCACCACACTGCATTTACCGTAAGCATAGACCATCGTGAAACGAAGACAGGTATCAGCGCTCAAGAAAGATCTTTTACCGTTCAAGCATTGCTGGACAGCACATCCGTGCCATCTGATTTTCAGCGTCCGGGGCACATTTTTCCGCTGATTGCGAAAAAAGGAGGTGTCCTGAAAAGAGCGGGCCATACAGAAGCTGCTGTTGATCTTGCTGAAGCCTGCGGATCTCCAGGAGCCGGCGTCATTTGTGAAATTATGAATGAAGACGGAACGATGGCGAGAGTGCCTGAGCTCATTGAAATTGCGAAAAAGCATCAATTAAAAATGATCACCATTAAGGATTTGATTCAATACCGTTACAATCTGACAACACTCGTCGAGCGTGAAGTTGACATTACGCTGCCTACTGATTTTGGGACATTTAAGGTTTATGGATACACAAATGAGGTAGATGGAAAAGAGCATGTCGCATTTGTGATGGGAGATGTGCCGTTCGGAGAAGACCCGGTATTGGTCCGGGTACATTCAGAATGTCTCACAGGTGACGTGTTTGGCTCTCATCGCTGTGACTGTGGACCGCAGCTGCACGCCGCGCTGAACCAAATTGCCGCAGAAGGCCGTGGAGTGCTTCTGTACTTGCGCCAAGAAGGACGAGGCATCGGTTTAATCAATAAATTAAAAGCTTATAAGCTTCAGGAACAAGGTTATGACACCGTAGAAGCCAATGAGGCGCTTGGATTCTTGCCGGATCTTCGCAACTATGGCATCGGAGCACAAATTTTACGCGACCTCGGTGTCCGGAATATGAAGCTTTTGACGAATAATCCGCGAAAAATCGCAGGCCTTGAAGGCTACGGACTCAGTATTTCAGAAAGAGTGCCGCTTCAAATGGAGGCGAAAGAACACAATAAAAAATATTTGCAAACCAAAATGAACAAGCTAGGTCATTTACTTCATTTCTAATCACAAATATCACAAAAAAGGATGGGAATCATATGAATATCATACAAGGAAATTTAGTTGGTACAGGTCTTAAAATCGGAATCGTAGTAGGAAGATTTAATGATTTTATTACGAGCAAGCTGCTGAGCGGAGCAGAAGATGCGCTGCTCAGACATGGCGTAGACACAAATGACATTGATGTGGCTTGGGTTCCAGGCGCATTTGAAATACCGTTTGCTGCGAAAAAAATGGCGGAAACAAAAAAATATGATGCTATTATCACATTGGGCACTGTCATCAGAGGCGCTACGACGCATTACGATTATGTCTGCAATGAAGCTGCAAAAGGCATCGCGCAAGCAGCAAACACTACTGGTGTACCTGTCATCTTTGGAATTGTAACAACTGAAAACATCGAACAGGCCATCGAGCGTGCGGGCACAAAAGCGGGCAACAAAGGTGTAGATTGTGCTGTTTCTGCCATTGAAATGGCAAATTTAAACCGCTCATTTGAATAATTTGCTGAAAACAGTTTAAAAATATGGCGAAAATGATATAATGTGAGAAAACGGATCACCTATTCGTATCCGTTAATAGCAGACTGGACATTTTGGATATAGAGGGGTTTTTATGTTAATTCGTTATAAAAAATCGTTTGAAAAGATTGCGATGGGGCTTCTTTCGTTTATGCCGAATGAAAAAGACCTTAAGCAGCTTCAGCAGACAATTAAGGACTACGAAACGGATACAGACCGCCAGCTCTTTCTTTGGAAAGAGGACGAGGATATCGTCGGAGCAATCGGAGTCGAAAAAAAGGATTCTGAGGTTGAGATCCGGCATATCAGTGTGAATCCTTCTCATCGCCATCAAGGAATCGGAAAACAGATGATGGATGCTTTAAAGCATTTATTCAAAACGCAAGTACTGGTTCCAAATGAATTAACGCAGAGCTTTTTCGAACGTTGTCAAGGTCAGCAGGATCAAGACATTTCATACAATAATTAAGCAGAGGCTGTCATCAGCCTCTGCTTTTTTTTCTGCGTTCTATTTCTTTTTCACGTTCACGGATGACGTCAGTCCGATCCCGCAAACGGTGTTTGTCGATAAGAAATATGTTCCTGAGTGCACTGGGCTGTCCCCATGTATACTTTTTTTTCCTGCATTCGATCCTGCATGCTTCCTCCAGTTTCTCATCTTTGATTGGCAGCATAATGCTTTTATAGGCAGAGCCCGTCTCGATTTGTTCGTAAACCGATTGCATAAGTTCGAGCAAACGGCCATGATCAAGCCCTAAGTCTTCGACTGCCCGGTGTTCTGCTTGAAGAATCCGGATGCTGTTCGCCATCAGTCTTTTTGCTCCGGCTGTATTCTGCCTTCTGTGATGATATAAAGCCACTGCAAGCTGAATAAAGCCCACCCAATAGCGTTTTCGTTTCTTTGGCGGATCTTCCTTCCAATATTCTTCTAATATTTCATGGCATTCAAAATAATCCCGTGTCGCGTGAAACTCAACGAGATAATCTATATAAGCTTTCGGATACAAGGTGTTTCCTCCTTTAATGTGCTTTTAGTGTACCATAGAAGGGATAAAAGGAAAAAAGAACGCTCGGCCTCTATTGCTTCTTAGAAAGGAAAACCAGAAGCTAAGGCTTTTTCTCCCGCTTCTGCGCTCCCAGCAAACACCTCTCGTGTTTTGAATATTCTGTACAAAACTTGTTCAAAACAGGAAATGAAATAGTATTGGACGAGAGCTTTTTGGTGGCTTATACTATAGGGTAGCCAGTTTTTCCGGCAATGAGAGTGATACTTGAAAATGGTGAGATGATGGAAGAATATCAAGTGAAAATTGATACGTTTGAGGGCCCATTGGACCTGCTGCTTCATTTAATCAATCGTCTTGAAATTGACATATATGATATACCTGTGGCGAAGATCACTGAACAATATTTATTATATGTACATACGATGCGTGTGCTTGAGCTCGACATTGCCAGCGAGTATTTGGTTATGGCTGCCACGCTGCTCAGCATTAAAAGCAGAATGCTGCTCCCGAAGCAAGAGGAGGAGCTTTTTGAAGATGAATTACTTGAAGAAGAAGATCCGCGGGAGGAACTGATTGAAAAGCTGATTGAGTATCGAAAATATAAAGATGCGGCGAAGGATTTAAAAGAACGGGAAGAAGAAAGACAAAAATCGTTCACGAAACCGCCGAGTGATTTGAGTGAATATGCAAAAGAAGTAAAACAGTCTGAGCAAAAGCTCTCTGTCACGGTCTATGATATGATCGGAGCTTTTCAAAAAGTGCTGAAACGCAAAAAAATAAACAGGCCGATGGAAACAACAATTACAAGACAGGACATACCAATCGAAGCCAGAATGAACGAAATCGTGCACAGCTTGAAATCTAGAGGAACGAGAATCAACTTTATGGATCTGTTTCCATATGAGCAAAAAGAACATTTAGTAGTGACCTTTCTAGCTGTTCTCGAGCTGATGAAAAATCAGCTGGTCCTCATTGAACAGGAGCACAATTTTTCAGATATTTACATTACGGGGAGTGAATCCATTCATGGGGCTTGATATCGTGAATTGGAAAGCTATTGTGGAAGCCCTTCTTTATGCGGCAGGCGATGAAGGGCTTACAAAAAAGCAGCTGTTAACAGTGCTTGAAATCGAAGAGCCTGAACTGAACACGATCATGGCGGATGTGGCGGACGAATACCGCGGAGATACACGAGGGATTGAACTTATTGAGTATGCAGATACGTACATGCTCTCTACCAAAAAAGACTTTGCGCCTTACTTGAAAAAACTGATTGAAGTGCCGTCAAAGGGCCTTTCTCAAGCATCTTTAGAAGTACTGGCCATTGTTTCATACAAACAGCCAATTACGAGAGCAGAAATTGAAGAAATCAGAGGAGTAAAATCAGAGCGGATTTTACACAGTCTTGTCGCGAAGGCGCTATTGTGTGAAGTAGGGCGTGCCGATGGTCCGGGGCGGGCCATTTTATACGGTACTACGCCGACTTTTCTTGAACAATTCGGTCTGAAAACGCTGGACGAGCTTCCGCCGCTGCCTGAAAATGCGGAAGAAGACGTTCTTCAAGAAGAAGCAGATTTATTTTTTGAAAACTTTAACCAAACCTTCGAAGATATAAAATAGAAGTTTAATGAATCGCGCTTTTTCATCATCATAAGATATAAGGAAGAAGCTATCATGAAAGAAGCAAAATGTGAGAGACAAAGACATGAGGGGAAGATACCAAACGAAATGGGACATTCGATTGTGCGAGCGCAGACTCAAAAAACAGGCGAATTCTTATCAATGGTTGTCAATACCGTGAACGATTACCTAAATCAAACGACGCTTGAGTCCTTACAGGCTGAATTGCCTATTGAAAAAGGATACTGCTGTGATGTGCTGAGCACTCTGAGAAGAATGGCAGTATTTTGTGAAGGAGGCGCAGAAGCGTGCCGCCGTCTCCTGATGCAGGAGCCTTTTCAGGAAGCCAGAGCGGAAAAAACACTTTATAATGTGTATCACCAATGCATTGAAGAGTTCTTTATGCCGAAAAAAGACACGTGGTGTGAAAATAGCCGGGCGTCTTATACCGGGGTCAGCGCAATTGAGTTTTATCATGCTGTTCCTGCGTCGCTTGAGCAATTATTATTGCCGTTGAGCGCGGCCTTTCTGAAGATGAGGGAAGAGCTGGCTCATTACGAAGCGTCCGGATCAAGCATGGCGCCAATCAGATAACGTTTACTCTCCCTTTTTCAGGGAGAGTTTTTTTATGTTTGCTTCCAGAAATATAATTGTTATTCATAACTGATGGACATGCGCATAAACTTGTACAAACCACCACAAGGACGTGAGCAAACATGCGCATTTTCAAAAAAGCAGTATTCGTGATCATGATTTCTTTTCTTATTGCAACCGTAAATGTGAATACAGCACATGCTGCTATAGATGTCAGTGCAAAAAGCGCGATCATTATTGACGGTGCGTCAGGCAGAGTGTTATATGCCAAGGATGAGCATCAAAAAAGGCGGATCGCGAGCATCACAAAAATTATGACCGCCGTCCTCGCCATCGAATCCGGCAAAATGGATCAAACGGTGACGGTTTCGGCAAATGCTGTCAGAACAGAAGGCTCCGCCATTTATTTAACAGAAGGTCAAAAAGTGAAGCTAAAAGATCTTGTGTATGGCCTGATGCTAAGATCAGGAAACGACGCCGCTGTCGCGATTGCTGAGCATGTCGGTGGGAGCCTCGATGGGTTTGTTTATATGATGAATCAAAAAGCCGAGCAGCTTGGTATGAAAAACACCCGTTTTCAAAACCCGCACGGATTGGACGACCATGAAAATCATTATTCAACAGCCTATGACATGGCCATTTTAACTAAGTATGCTATGAAGCTGAAAGACTATCAAAAGATTTCAGGCACAAAAATATACAAAGCGGAAACGATGGAAAGCGTATGGAAAAACAAAAATAAACTGCTGACCATGCTATATCCGTACAGCACAGGAGGAAAAACAGGCTATACAAAACTTGCAAAACGGACACTGGTCTCTACGGCTTCAAAGGACGGCATTGACCTGATAGCCGTCACCATTAATGACCCTAATGATTGGGATGACCATATGAAGATGTTTAACTATGTGTTTGAGCATTATCAAACCTATTTAATTGCAAAAAAAGGGGATATTCCAAAGCTGAAAGGCACATTTTATGAATCGAAGGCTTTTATCAAACGTGATATCACCTATTTGCTGACTGAAGAGGAAAAAGAAGATGTGAAAATTAATACCACACTGCTCAAGCCGAAAAAAGCATGGGAAAAAGATGCCTCGAAAATCCCTGACATCGTAGGGCACATGGAGATCATGTTCAACGATGCAACCATCGCAAAAGTGCCGATCTATTATGAAAATGAGCGGCATCAAAAACCGAAGAAACAATTTTTTGAAACGTTTAAATCAATCTTTCTGAATGCGGCAGGCGGAGCAAAATGGTCAATATAATTTGGGTCAGTTTAACCGTGATCGGACTCGTTTTTGCGATGTGCAACGGAACTCTGCAAGATGTAAATGAAGCCGTGTTTAAGGGTGCGAAAGAAGCGATTACGATTTCATTTGGATTGATGAGCGTGCTTGTTTTCTGGCTTGGCTTAATGAAAATCGCCGAGCAGTCAGGGCTTTTGGATATTTTCAGCCGGATGTGCAGGCCTTTTATATCTAAACTGTTCCCTGATATACCGCCGGATCACCCGGCGATGGGCTATATTTTATCTAATCTTATGGCGAATTTCTTCGGCCTCGGAAATGCAGCAACTCCGCTTGGCATTAAAGCAATGGAACAAATGAAAAAGCTGAATGGAAACCGATCGGAAGCAAGCCGGTCAATGATTACTTTTTTAGCTGTTAATACGTCCTGCATCACACTCATCCCGACAACGGTGATCGCTGTCCGAATGGCTTATTCCTCCAAAACGCCGACAGATATCGTCGGGCCAAGCATTTTGGCAACGCTTATTTCCGGAATCGGTGCCATTATCATTGATCGGTATTTTTATTACCGCCGCAAAAAGAAGGGAAGGTGAGCGGATGGAAATCATCAACTGGCTGTCTTTAGCCATGATTCCAATCATTATTGCCGGAATTCTTCTTTATGGAACGATCAAAAAGGTTCCAACATATGAATCGTTTGTCGAAGGCGGGAAAGAGGGGATAGAAATTGCCTTTTCCATTATCCCCTATTTAGTCGGAATGCTTGTCGCTATAACTGTTTTCAGATCATCAGGCGCGCTTGATTTTATAATGGATCTTTTAAAACCGGCTTTCTCCGCTATCGGCATCCCTGCTGAAGTAGTGCCGCTTGCTCTGATCCGCCCGATCTCCGGTACGGCCGCTCTCGGAATGACGACCGATTTAATTGCAGTATACGGGCCCGATTCCTTTATCGGCAGGCTGGCTTCCGTCATGCAGGGATCTACAGATACAACGCTTTACGTACTGACTGTGTATTTCGGAGCAGTCGGCATTAAAAAAATGGGTGATGCATTAAAGGTGGGACTTCTTGCAGATTTAATTGGCGTAGTTGCATCTATCATCATCGTTACGTTATTATTTGGGAGCGCCTGAAAACGGCGTTTTTTTTAGATTTGGCATAGGAATTTGAAAAAGCTTGTTTGTTAAGGTTGAAAAAAGTAAGATAATACTTGAGGTGAAAGACATGGAAAGACTGCAAAAAGTGATTGCTCATGCCGGAGTTGCGTCGCGCAGAAAGGCAGAAGAGCTGATTAAAGAAGGAAAAGTAAAGGTGAATGGCAAAGTAGTAACAGAGCTAGGTGTTAAGGTCACCGGTTCTGATCAGATTGAGGTAAACGGGTTAAAGGTTGAACGCGAAGAGCCGGTTTACTTTCTCTTATATAAACCAAGAGGCGTTATTTCCGCAGCGCAAGATGATAAAGGACGCAAAGTGGTGACGGACTTTTTTAAAAATATTCCGCAGCGCATTTATCCGATTGGGCGTCTGGACTATGATACGAGCGGTCTTTTGCTTTTAACCAATGACGGCGAATTCGCCAATAAGCTGATGCACCCTAAGTATGAAATAGACAAAACATACGTGGCGAAGGTGAAAGGAATCCCGCCTAAAGAGCTGCTCAGAAAGCTGGAGCGCGGAATTAGGCTGGAAGAAGGCAAAACAGCGCCTGCTAAAGCGAAGCTGCTGTCCTTGGATAAGAAAAAGCAGACAAGCATTATTCAGCTGACGATCCATGAGGGACGCAACAGACAGGTGCGCCGCATGTTTGAAGCGATCGGACATGAGGTAATCAAGCTGAAGCGTGAGGAATACGCGTTTTTAAACCTGCGAGGCCTGCACACGGGCGATGCCAGAGAGCTTACGCCTCACGAAGTAAAAAGGCTCAGAGCACTGGCGGATCACGGTAAAAACGCTTTCTAAATTTCACATAACCTTCAAAAAGTAAGAAATGTGAAATGAACGTGCAATGATATAATTGAATGGATCTGCAATAGGGGGAAGGGGGCAGTGGACAATGAAGAAAAAAAGGCGTTTATTCATTCGGACCGGCATCCTTCTCGTTTTAATCTGCGCACTCGGCTATACCATTTACAATGCTGTATTTGCCGGCAAAGAGAGTATATCCGAAGGGTCCGACGCACCGAATTTTGTCCTTGAGGATACGAATGGGAAACGTATCGAGCTCAGTGACTTAAAAGGGAAAGGTGTTTTTTTGAATTTCTGGGGTACATGGTGTGAACCGTGCAAAAAAGAGTTTCCTTATATGGCAAACCAATATAAGCATTTTAAAAGCCAAGGTGTTGAAATTGTCGCTGTAAATGTTGGGGAGTCAAAGATAGCAGTACATAATTTTATGAAATCCTACGGAGTCAATTTCCCGGTTGTTCTGGATACAGATCGCCAAGTGCTTGATGCCTATGACGTATCTCCGCTTCCGACAACCTTTTTGATCAATCCGGAAGGAAAAGTTGTCAAGGTGGTGACCGGCACTATGACAGAAAGCATGATACACGATTATATGAATCTCATAAAACCCGGAGAGACTTCGGGATGAAGCAAGTCAAATGTGAATGCGGACATATAAACCCGGTCGGAACCGTTTTATGCGAATCGTGCGGAAGAGCTCTTCAGGAAACTCAACCTCCGCTCGCTGATATGAGATATGACGGAAGCGCAAGACGTTCGCAAACCTATAACAAAACGATCATCGATAAAATTTGGAATTTCTTTTCCTCGGTTAAGGTGGGAATATGGCTTATCGTCATAACCCTTGCCGCATCAGCGTTCGGCACCATTTTTCCCCAGGAAGCCTATCTGCCTCCGGGCGCACAGGCTGATACTTATTACAAGGAGCAGTACGGCACGTTCGGCCAGCTTTATTATTTGCTCGGGTTTCATCATTTATATGGTTCTTGGTGGTATTTGCTGCTCATTGCCTCGATCGGCATTTCACTTGTGATTTGCAGCCTTGATCGGGTCATTCCGTTGTACAGAGCGTTAAAAAACCAAGGCGTCAGAAGGAGCCCGGCTTTTTTAAGAAGGCAGCGCTTGTTCAGTGAAACAGTTACAGTACTGAACGGGGAATCGAAAGAAAAGATAGTTGCTCTATTAAAGAAAAAACATTATAGAATCAGAGAAAAAGAGGGCAGCATTCTTGCTGAAAAAGGACGCTTTTCCCGCTGGGGCCCGTATGTCAACCATATTGGATTGATCATCTTTCTGATTGGTGCGATGCTGAGATTTGTGCCTGGCATGTACGTCGATGAGACGCTTTGGGTCAGAGAAGGCGAAACCGCAGCAATTCCGGGTACAGACGGAAAATATTATTTGAAAAACAATCAATTCAGCGTAGAGACCTATAACAGAAAAACAGAAAAAAAGGTATTTGCAGATGCCATTGACAGAGTCGGGGACGGTAGAGTGGCAAAGAACTTTCAAACCGATGCCGTACTCTACAAGAGAGAAGGAAAAATTGTTTATGGCGAGAAGCCGAAGCTGAAAAAAGTAACAGAAGAAGACATCCGTGTCAATCAGCCGCTGCGTTTTGATTCTTTTTCCGTTTACCAGGTGGATTACAAAGAGAATCAGCTTGACCAAATGGTGTTCCAGCTGATTGATAAAAAAACAAAAAAATCCTTTGGGAGCCTGAAGATCAACCTTCTGGATCCAGATTCGGTCTATGATCTTGGCAACGGTTACAAGGTGGAAATCGCCAGCTACCTGCCTGACTTCTATTTTAATCAGGACGGAGAGCCGAGCACAAAAACAAAGATCCCTAACAATCCGGCTTTTGTCTTTAATATTATAACGCCGGACAAACCGAAAGGCGAAAAGAGCTTTGTCGCCATCCAAGAAACCATCGAAGGATCAGGCAATAATAAATACAAGCTGAAATTTGACCATGTCGAAACGAAAAACATTACTGGACTTACAGTCAGAAAGGACCTTACACTCTGGGTGCTTGCTGTCGGCGGAGCCATTTTTATGATCGGTGTTATTCAAGGTATGTACTGGCAGCATCGAAGAATTTGGCTGCACTCACAGGACGGTGCAGTTATGGTAGCGGGGCATACCAATAAAAACTGGTTTGGCCTGAAGAAGGATTTAGCATTTATATTGGCTGATTCCGGACTGACTGAACCGGTGGACCAAAAAGAATTAATCAAAACACAGAAATAGGCGAAAAGGGAGTGATGTCATGGCAGAGCTGAGCGGAAATTTTCTTTATGCGGCCTTTCTTGTGTATTTAATCGCTGTCCCGATCTTCGGCGGGGCCATACGCGGGAATAAAGATAAAAAGGGCAAGCCAAACCGATGGGCCAACATTGGAATCACCCTTTCTATTGTCGGTTTTTTCTGCCACCTTGGATATTTCATCACAAGGTGGGCTGCCAGCGGCCATGCGCCGGTCAGCAATATGTTTGAATTCACCACCGCTTTTGGCATGATGCTTGTTTTGGCGTTTATCATTCTTTATTTTCTCTATAGATTGCCTTCATTAGGCCTGTTTACGCTGTCAATTGCTTTATTGCTGATTGCCTACGCCAGCATGTTTCCGACAGATATCTCGCCTTTAATTCCTTCGCTCCAAAGCAACTGGCTGTATATTCATGTAACAACGGCCGCGCTTGGGCAAGCTATACTTGCCATCAGCTTTGTCGCTGGTGTCATCTTTCTTTTGAAGCATGTAGACCAGACAAAGCCAAGCAAAAAGACCTTCTGGCTTGAAGCGATTATGTTTATCCTGGTCACAACCGTCGCCTTTATTGCAATCACATCAGCATTTCGTCTTGCAGGCTATGAAGCGGAGTTTAACTGGGTGGACAAAAGTAAAGAAAAAAGCGTGATGGTGTACGAAATGCCCGCGCTTGTCGGTCCGCATCAGGGAGAGCTTTTGACCGAAGGAAGAATGGAACCGCTTGTTGATCTTCCCGCGCTTTTCTCAGGCAGAAAAGTGAACACTGTCATTTGGTCATTTGGAGCAGGTCTTGTGTTGTATGGGGCTCTCCGCCTGATCATCAGAAAAAGAATCAGCGCTCTATTACATCCGCTGGTGAAAAACGTCAATCTTGATCTGGTGGATGAGGTTGGGTACAGGGCCGTATCAATCGGATTTCCGATCTTTACACTCGGCGCGCTGATCTTTGCAATGATTTGGGCTCAGCTCGCGTGGACTAGATTTTGGGGCTGGGACCCTAAGGAAGTATGGGCGCTGATCACATTTTTGTTCTATGCCGCCTACTTGCATTTAAGACTGTCAAGAGGCTGGCACGGTGAGAAGTCAGCATGGCTGGCCGTAATCGGTTTTGCTATTATTATGTTTAATTTAATATTCGTAAATCTTGTGCTTGCCGGACTTCATTCTTATGCATAGTCCTTTGAAAGCGACACAGTTCTCAAACTTTCTCGCGATTTGATAAAATGAAAGTAACAGAAGGAAAGCAGGGGGAAAACATGGACCAAACGAACGAAACAAAAATATTAGTAGTTGATGACGAAGCCAGAATTCGCCGCCTTTTAAGAATGTATCTTGAACGTGAAAATTATGCTATAGATGAAGCTGAAAATGGTGATGAAGCCATTACTAAAGGGCTTGAAGCCAATTATGACTTAATTTTGCTTGATCTGATGATGCCGGGGACTGATGGAATTGAAGTGTGCCGGCAAATTCGTGAAAAAAAAGCGACACCCATTATCATGCTGACCGCAAAAGGAGAAGAAGCAAACCGGGTGCAGGGGTTTGAAGCGGGAACAGATGATTATATTGTTAAGCCGTTCAGCCCGAGAGAAGTCGTGCTGCGTGTAAAGGCCCTTTTGAGAAGAGCATCCCAAACCTCTTATTTCAATGCCAATACACCGACGAAAAATGTGCTCGTGTTTTCACATCTGTCAATAGACCATGATGCTCACCGCGTAACAGCTGATGGAACAGAAGTGAGCCTGACGCCAAAAGAGTATGAGCTTCTATATTTCTTAGCGAAAACGCCTGACAAGGTGTATGATCGGGAAAAGCTTCTGAAAGAAGTGTGGCAATATGAGTTTTTTGGTGATTTACGCACAGTGGACACTCACGTCAAACGCTTGAGAGAGAAGCTGAACAAGGTATCTCCGGAAGCTGCGAAAAAAATTGTCACAGTATGGGGTGTAGGTTATAAATTTGAGGTCGGCGCTGAATGAAATTTTGGAAAAGCGTAGTAGGCAAGCTGTGGTTTACGATCCTTTCACTCGTCTTGATCGTATTGTTCATTTTAACGGTTCTTTTGCTGGAGTTTATTGAAAACTACCATGTGGAAGAAGCCGAGAATGATTTAACACAGCTTGCGAATAAAGTTGCTGTCATCCTAGAAAATCACGAGGACCAGGCACTGGCAAGGTCAATCACTTGGGAGCTCGCTGATAACTTAACAAGCATTGCCATCATCCAGGATGAGAAGAACCACTGGTATTCTCCGAATGATAAAAATCGCCTGTCGTCTATTACGGTTGAGCAAATACAGCATGACAAAGACTTAAATAAAGCTCTCAAAGACCATAAAAAAGTAAGCAAACGGACGGGACTGAGCGATACAGACACGGATAATGAACGCCTGATTGTAGGTGTCCCGTATGAAAAAGACGGAAAGAAAGGCATGGTCTTTTTATCCCAGTCTTTGCTTGCCGTTAAAGATACAACAAAACATACGACCCGCTATATTTTTCTTGCCGCTGGAATTGCAATTGTGCTGACCACATTTTTCGCATTCTTTTTATCAAGCAGGGTCACGTACCCTCTCCGAAAAATGAGAGAAGGCGCGCAGGATTTGGCGAAGGGCAAGTTCGATACAAAAATCCCGATTTTAACTCAGGATGAAATCGGTGAACTGGCGACCGCTTTTAATCAAATGGGCCGGCAGCTTAACTTTCATATCAATGCGCTCAATCAAGAAAAAGAGCAGCTTTCTAACATTTTGAGCAGTATGGCTGACGGGGTTATTACCATTAATATTGACGGTACGATTCTTGTGACCAACCCGCCGGCTGAACGTTTTCTTCAGGCTTGGTATTATGAACAGAACATGAATATCAAAGAAGGCGACAACCTTCCGCCTGAAGCAAAAGAGCTGTTTCAAAACGCTGTCAGCACTGAAAAAGAACAAATGATTGAGATGACGCTGCAAGGCAGATCATGGGTGCTTTTGATGTCGCCGCTTTATGCGGAATCGCACGTCAGAGGAGCGGTTGCCGTACTGCGTGACATGACAGAAGAACGCCGCCTTGATAAGCTGCGGGAGGACTTTATCGCAAATGTCAGTCATGAGCTGAGAACACCAATCTCCATGCTTCAGGGATACAGTGAAGCAATTGTCGATGACATTGCAAGCTCTGAAGAAGACCGGAAAGAAATTGCTCAAATCATTTATGACGAATCGCTCCGAATGGGCCGTTTAGTTAATGATTTGCTTGATTTAGCCCGAATGGAATCAGGCCATACAGGCTTACATTATGAAAAAATCAATGTGAATGAGTTTTTAGAAAAGATCATTCGGAAGTTTTCCGGTGTTGCGAAAGAAAAAAATATTGCTTTACATCATGACATTTCTCTCACAGAAGAGGAATTTATGTTTGATGAAGACAAGATGGAGCAGGTATTTACCAATTTGATCGATAACGCGTTGCGGCATACTTCATCCGGTGGCAGTGTCTCCATTTCAGTCCATTCTGTGAAGGATGGATTGAAAATTGATATCAAAGACTCCGGGTCCGGCATACCGGAAGAAGATCTGCCATTTATCTTTGAGCGGTTTTATAAGGCAGATAAAGCGCGGACAAGGGGCAGAGCAGGAACAGGGTTAGGGCTGGCTATCGTTAAAAATATCGTGGAAGCCCACAACGGATCAATTACTGTGCACAGCCGAATAGATAAAGGAACAACATTTACTTTTTATATTCCGACAAAACGTTAAAATCGAGTCTGAATTTGCCGAAGAATCTTGTTCCATAAGAAACACCTGCTGACTGAGCGGGTGTTTTTTTAATAGCCAACATTAATAAAATTTAAGGATATGTTAATATAAATTCCCTTCCAAATTCCAGTTACTCGTAATATAGTTGTAATGTAACTTTTCAAGCTATTCATACGACAAAAAAGTGAACGGAGGGGTTTCAAATGGAAGAAACCTTTCAATTATTATATGATACATATCATCAAGATTTGTACCAATTTTTATTTTATATGGTAAAGGATAAAAACCAGACAGAAGACCTTCTTCAAGAGGTTTATATCCGGGTATTAAATTCTTATCATACGTTTGAAGGAAGAAGCAGTGAAAAAACATGGCTTTTGTCTATCGCACGCCATGTTGCGATAGACTGGTTTCGTAAACAGCAAACAATCAGACAGCGTATACTCGGTACATTTGACTGGGATACACAGGATGTCAGGGATCAGCAATTGCTGCCGGACGAACTTGCGGTTCAACATGAAAATGTCCGGGAAATTTATGCTGCGCTTGATCAATGTACAATCGATCAAAGAGCTGTGATTATCTTGCGGTTTATTCAGGGATATTCAATACAGGAAACAGCCAAGGCTCTGCGCTTCTCGGAAAGCAAAGTAAAAACGACCCAACACAGAGGGCTCAAAGTACTTCGGAAACATATGGAGCTTTTGAGGGAGGAGCTAATGGATGATGAAGTCAGAATGGAACGAAGAACAGATAAAGGAGTTGTTAAGTCAACTTCCGGCAGTTAAAGACCATCGTTCGCCTCAGGATATTTACAAGCGGCTGACGATGGCAAAGCGTAAAAATAAGCCCGCTGTCAGGTGGATTGGCCCCGCGTGTGCCGCTGCAATTGCGGTTTATATCGCCTTCATTATTTCTCCTCATTTCTTTGATCAGGCACAGCCTCAACAAAAAGAAGCGTCCCAAGAGAACGCAGTAACGAAAACTGAGACAGAAGACAGCCCAAAAGCTGCATCATCTCTGGATCATACATCGTTTGTTGTAACTGAAAAGGAACAAGACAATTACATCACTGTAGCAGTTGCTGATGCCGATACATCTGCAATCATACCTGTCAGCATTCAAAAAACAAATGCATACCAAACGATCCAGGACATGCTGACTGTAAGTAGTGAATTGGATATCTTGGATCATGCCATTACAATTCCATCCTTCATAGATGAAGTAGAAATAAAAGAAAAACCAAAGCAGAAGGAATTAAGTATACGAGTCCATCAGCCAGCTACGGCATTTTCTGTAAAAGATGATACACTGTTAAAAAAATTGCTTAAAGAATCCTTAAAATGGAGTCCTTATGAAAAAGTCAAATTTTTATCGGATCAAAATGAGAGTGGGGTTCGGATTGGCTCATATGGCACTTTTACGGAAATTTCGATTCCCAAACAGTCAAAACGATCCTACTACTTGTACCAAAATAAACAAGGACAAGACTTTCTCGTTCCGTCAAATAATTCTTTTGATACGGTAAAAGAAGCGATTAATGAAATGGAATCGAGCAGTCAAAAAGATACAACACCGCTTATTCAAGCGGGTACTGTCCAATCTGTAACGAAGAAACAGAAGCACTTATATATCCGTTTCTCAAAGGACTCAGAAGTTGAGGATTCTATTGCCAGTATTTTAATGATTGAGGGACTTCTTTTAACCGCAAAAGAGTTTGGCTTCACAGAAGTGACCTTTACCGAAACCAGAACAAACAAAATCGGCAAATATGACGTATCAGATGCAATTCCGGTACCGGCTGCTCCAAATCCGATTTTCTTAAACTAAAATGGGCCCTTTGAGGCTCTTTTTTTAGTTGCTATTCATATAATAGAAATTTTCAAAAAAAAGTTGTGCGTGTATAATAAAACAAGGTAACGATTGAAAGGATTTGAGATGAGTGAACGTGTTAACAATTAAAGGAGTTTCCATCGGGGAAGGAATGCCGAAAATCATCGTTCCGCTGATGGGAAAGACGGAAAAACAAATTCTGAATGAAGCAGAGGCAGTAAAATTACTGAATCCGGACATTGTTGAATGGAGAGTCGACGTATTTGAAAAAGCTAATGACAGAGAAGCGGTCACAAAGCTCATGTCTAAGCTTCGTAAATCTTTAGAAGACAAGCTATTTCTATTTACATTCAGAACCCACAAAGAGGGCGGGAGCATGGAGATGGACGAAAGCTCCTATCTTGCTTTGCTGGAATCGGCAATCCAAACAAAAGACATCGATCTGATAGACATCGAATTATTTTCAGGAGATGCACATGTAAAAGCGTTAGTATCGATGGCGGAAGAAAACAACGTCTATGTGGTGATGTCAAATCACGACTTTGAAAAAACGCCTTCGAAAGATGAGATTCTTTCAAGACTTCGGAAAATGCAGGATTTAGGGGCACATATTCCCAAAATGGCTGTTATGCCGAATGATACTGGAGATCTCCTAACGCTGCTTGATGCGACGTATACAATGAAAACAAGATATGCAGACCGCCCCATTATTACAATGTCAATGGCTGCAACAGGGCTCATCAGCAGGCTGAGCGGTGAGGTTTTTGGATCGGCTTGTACTTTTGGAGCAGGAGAAGAGGCGTCCGCACCAGGTCAAATACCTGTTTCTGAGCTAAGGAGTGTCTTAGATATTTTGCATAAAAACACACGAGGATAGAACAATAAAAAAACTCAAGCTTTATAGCTTGAGTTTTTTTGATTATGGCAGATCAATGAGCTTCACAGACACAATATCAGGGACATTTGTTAGTTCTTTCACAATTTTATCTTCCAGATGTCTGTCAAAGGAAAGCATCATGATGGCTTCTCCGCCTTTTTCCTTACGGCCAACCTGCATAGTTGCAATGTTAATATCGTTATCTCCGAGAATACGTCCTACTCGGCCGATGACACCTGTTGTATCTTGATGCTGGATATACACCAAGTGACCTGTCGGATAAAAATCAATATTAAATCCATTGATCTCGACAATTCGTTCTCCGAAATGAGGAATATACGTAGCTGTTACAGTAAAGGTGCTGCGGTCTCCTGTCACTTTTACACTGATGCAGTTATCGTATCCAGATTCAGAAGAGGAAATTTTTTCACTGAAGCTGATGCCGCGTTCTTTTGCGACACCCCCGGCATTGACCTCGTTAACAGTAGAGTCAACGCGCGGTTTTAAAAAGCCTGACAGAAGGGCTTTTGTAATGAACGATGTTTCAAGTTTAGCAATTGTGCCTTCATATTGAATGGCAACATCCTGTACTGGTTCTTTCATGCACTGTGATACAAGGCTGCCAATTTTTCCTGCAATTTGATGGTAGGGCTTAATTTTAGCAAATTCATCTTTTGTCATGGCAGGCAGGTTGATAGCTGACATGACAGGCAGGCCTTTTGCGAACTGCAGAACTTCTTCTGACACTTGGGCGGCGACATTGAGCTGTGCTTCTTTCGTTGATGCTCCTAAGTGAGGAGTGGCAATGACTAATGGATGATCAACAAGTTTGTTGTCAACTGGCGGTTCAACTTCGAAAACGTCAAGAGCCGCTCCCGCAACATGCCCGTTTTCCAAAGCTTCGAGAAGTGCTGCTTCATCGATAATTCCGCCTCGCGCACAGTTAATTAAGCGAACGCCTTTTTTCGTTTTTGCAATCGTTTCTTTATTCAATAAGCCTTTTGTTTCTTTTGTTAAAGGCGTGTGAACGGTAATGATATCCGCACTTTCAAGCACTTCTTCAAATGTACGGCTGTTTACGCCGATTTTTTTCGCTCTTTCTTCCGTTAAGAAAGGATCAAAAACGTGCACTGTCATACCGAACGCTCTCGCACGCTGTGCAATTTCACTTCCGATTCGGCCTAATCCTACAATACCAAGCGTTTTTCCATAGAGCTCTGAACCCACATAAGCTGTGCGGTTCCACTCTCTGGATTTCACTGAGATATTAGCCTGCGGAATGTGTCTCATTAAAGAAGAGATCATTGCAAATGTATGCTCAGCTGTCGAAATGGTGTTGCCGTTCGGAGCATTGATCACGATTACCCCGTGTTTCGTAGCCTCATCAATATCGATATTATCGACACCGACACCGGCTCTTCCGACAATTTTTAAAGAAGTCATTTTGTTGAAAAGGTCTTCTGTTACTTTTGTCGCACTTCGCACCAAAAGAGCATCAAAAGTATGTAATTCATCTTCTGCATCTGCTACGTTTTTTTGAACGATTTCAATAAAGTCTGATTCAATAAGTGGCTGTAAACCGTCGTTGCTCATTTTGTCTGAGACCAATACTCGAAACATCGTTAGATTTCCTCCTAAATTGACAAACTAAATATCTGATAATTTAACATATTCTCAAAAGAGTGTCAACGTGTATTGACGCAGTAAAGGATAAAAGTAAAGCCTAATAAATCAATGATTTGACAGCTTGCAGGTAATATATATAATTTGAAGCAATTCTCTATACAGCCAACCAGTTATCGTTTATAATGTAATTAAATTTCATATGATCAATCTTCGGGGCAGGGTGAAATTCCCTACCGGCGGTGATGAGCCAATGGCTCTAAGCCCGCGAGCTGTCTTTACAGCAGGATTCGGTGAGATTCCGGAGCCGACAGTACAGTCTGGATGGGAGAAGATGGAGGTTCATAAGCGTTTTGAAATTGAATTTTTCAAACGTTTCTTTGCCTAGCCTAATTTTCGAAACCCCGCTTTTATATATGAAGCGGTTTTTTTATTGGCTGGAAAAGAACCTTTCCGTTTTCGAGTAAGATGTGATCGAAAAGGAGAGAATGAAGTGAAAGTAAAAAAATTAGTTGTGGTCAGCATGCTGAGCAGCATTGCATTTGTTTTGATGCTGTTAAATTTCCCGTTTCCGGGTCTTCCGGATTATTTAAAAATCGATTTTAGCGACGTTCCCGCTATTATTGCCATTCTGATTTACGGACCTTTGGCGGGTATTGCCGTAGAAGCGATAAAAAATGTTCTTCAGTATATCATTCAGGGAAGCATGGCCGGAGTTCCTGTAGGGCAAGTTGCGAATTTTATTGCAGGAACACTCTTTATATTACCGACTGCTTTCTTATTTAAAAAACTCAACTCAGCAAAGGGCTTGGCTGTCAGCCTGCTTTTGGGAACTGCAGCGATGACCATTTTAATGAGTATTTTAAATTATGTTCTGATTCTTCCGGCATACACGTGGTTTTTACATTCACCGGCATTATCCGACAGCGCGCTAAAAACAGCTGTCGTCGCAGGTATCCTGCCGTTTAACATGATAAAAGGTATTGTAATTACGGTTGTATTCTCACTAATTTTTATCAAGCTTAAGCCATGGATTGAGCAGCAGCGAAGTGCACATATCCATTAAATAAAAAAGCTCCCGTTCGGGAGCTTTTTTTAGTTACTTCTATTCAAATTTAAGCGGGTCGCCTTCAAATGGCTCATCCGCCACTTTGATGGAATCAGTAGGGCATCCTTCAAATGCGTCAATCATATCTTCTTCCAGTACCTCAGGAACTTCGACAACACCTTTGTTTTCATCAAGCGTTACGAACGCGATGCCTTCATCATCGTAATCGTAAATGTCTGGTGCAGCAGCTCCGCAAGCGCCGCATGCAATACATGTATCTTTGTCTACGATTGTGTACTTTGCCATGAATAAAACCTCCCAGATTGTTCTTGGTGGAACAAATGGATCAATCTTTATATTTAATCAATTTAACACCTATTCCTCTTACTTATTGTAATGATGTTGCTGCTACATTTCAACAGAAAAATGATTGAGAATGCTTATCACATAAGGGGTTATCTACATAACATCTCCCTTAATGATGACTTTAAACGTCGATTTCTGTTTGAAATCTGTTAAAATAAAAAGAGCAAATCAACGATTTTTGTCAGGAAGAATGTAGGTGGATAGGTTGTCATTAAATTACTTCGATATTATGGTTCTCGATTGTCTTTGCAAAATAAACGGGGAACGGTCGGGAAGCGCTGTTTTTCACCTATTCAAAGGCAAGAGATCGTCACAAACCATTCAAGATGCCGGCTTATTTCAGACTGCAAAATACTTTGGAATGGCGGCAAAATGTTCGAGAAGCGATATTTCTGCGTCGCTTGACAAGCTTGAAAAGCATTCATATCTCGCGCCAATGTCTGAAACAGATACATACAAAGTGACAGACAGCGGCGCAGCAGTTTTGAGACATTCCCTTAGCGAGCGGCCGTGGCCCGTTTATTGTCACGGTGCTCATTATCAGCAGGCTGCCCGCGTGCTTTGGAAAAGGCTTTCGCTGCTTGTGCAGGTCCTATCCCATAAACAGCAAGGGAGCAGGCAGTATATCCCTGTCACAAAGGATCATAAGACACTCCACTGGGTAAAGAAATACCTGTCCCGGCATACGGATCATATAGAGATGGCAAAAAGCCTTTTTGCCATGCTTGAGACACATTTGAAAAAGATTGAAAACAAAGCAGCGCAAATTTTTGTCTACTCCTTAACCTCGCACCATCGGATCGGTTATACGAGCAGGCAGCTTGCTGATACGCTGGAAGAAGATGAATGGTATGTCTATATCATGTTTTGGGCTTCAGTACATTATTTTATTCATTCTCTTCCGGAGTGTGAAGATGCTTTGTTAAAGGATCTCCTTTCTGATGTGCACTTAGATAATGCCCTGACAGAGTCGACGAGGAAAACATGGCAGATGGTCAAACAAGGGTTTCCGATACATCGAATTGCTGAAATCAGAAAGCTGAAAACAGCGACGATTGAAGACCACATTGTCGAGATTTCTCTCCATGAGCCTACGTTTATGATTAATGATTATGTATCAGCAGAAGACCAGCTCCAAATCGCAGAGTTTGCCAAACGGATGCGGACGAATAAAATCAAACAAATTCGCGACGGGCTGGAACAGCGGTTCAGCTACTTTCAAATCAGACTGGCATTGACAAAGCAGGTGCAGCAATATGACTAAATTACAGCAAACGTTATATCAGTTTTTTGGTTTTACTTCCTTTAAAAAAGGGCAGCAGGACATTATTGAAAGCATACTCAGCGGTAAGGATACCATTGCAATGCTCCCGACTGGGGGAGGGAAATCGCTTTGCTACCAGCTGCCTGGTTATATGCTTGACGGCATGGTATTAATCGTTTCTCCACTGCTTTCTTTAATGGAGGATCAGGTGCAGCAGCTGAAAGCCCGGGGGGAAAAGCGTGCTGCAGCTTTGAACAGCATGCTTAACAGGCAGGAAAGACAATTTGTTTTAGAACATATTCATCGATATAAATTTTTGTACTTGTCTCCTGAAGCTTTACAGTCTCCATATGTATTGGAAAAATTGAAAAGCGTCCCGATCAGCCTATTTGTTATTGACGAAGCGCATTGTATTTCTGAATGGGGACACGACTTCAGGCCTGATTATTCAAAGCTCGGACAGCTGAGAAAAAAACTTGGTCACCCGCCCGTTCTGGCATTGACCGCCACGGCTACAAAGGAAACGCTGCAAGATGTCATGAACCTGCTGGAGCTGCAGCATGCTGTACGCCATCTCAACTCAGTCAACCGCCCAAACATCGCACTGAGGGTTGAAAATGCGGCGGATACTGCCGAAAAAATAGATAGGGTCATTCAGCTGGTTGAAAACCTGCAAGGCCCGGGAATTGTTTATTGTCCAACACGGAAATGGGCTGAGGAATTAGCGGGTGAAATTAAAAGCAAAACGAGCAGCAGAGCCGACTTTTACCATGGCGGTTTGGAGTCAGGGGACAGGATTTTAATTCAGCAGCAGTTTATTCATAACCAGCTTGATGTGATATGTTGTACGAATGCGTTTGGAATGGGTGTCGATAAACCTGATATCAGATATGTGATTCATTTTCACCTCCCGCAGACGGCAGAAGCTTTTATGCAGGAAATCGGCAGAGCGGGACGCGACGGAAAGCCGAGTGTCAGCATTTTGCTGCGGGCGCCAGGGGATTTTGAATTGCAGGAACAAATTATCCAGATGGAGAGTGTCACAGCTGAAGAAATCGCCGACGTAATCCGTGTGCTAGAGAAGACGGAGGAGCGGGATGAGAGAAGGCTGCGTGACGTATTACTTCAGTATGGCGTCGGAGAGACACAGGCCCGTATGATGATTCATCTCTTTATGCAGGGAAAAACATCAGTTGAACTGATGAAGAAAGAAATTTCATATCGCATGGAGCTGAAGCTGGAAAAAATGCACCGTGTATCATTTTTGCTTCAGCGTGACGGCTGTTTAAGGCAGGCACTGTTAACCTACTTTGATGAATCATACGAGCCCGATGACGGAAACCTTCCGTGCTGTTCACATTGCGGTTTTGATTTATCCTTTTATGAACAAAAAGGGGAACGGAGTAAAATGGCGCCATTAGACAGCTGGAGTTCGGAATTGCACCGGATATTCAGCTTGCAGACTGTAGGTGAGCTGAACTGAAACAGCAAAAAGATTATATTCAGCATATGACTGACCGTGACATGCTGAAGCAGTTATATTTGACGCAGCTACTCATCATATTTGCCGCTGCTGCAGCAGGACTGTTCTTTTTTGAGGATGTACGGGACGTATTAAAGCTCTGGGACATTCGCGATATGCGAATCATCTGGTATGGTGTTTCTATAGCTGTTATTGTTATTTTAGCCGATATGGCAGTAATGAAATGGTTTCCGTCTCATTTATATGATGACGGCGGAATCAATAAAAAAATATTCAGTAAGAGGTCAATCCCTCATATTATATTTTTAACGCTTCTGATTGCTTTCGCGGAAGAAATGTTATTCAGAGGAGTGCTGCAGACTCATATCGGTTTATGGGCGGCCAGCCTTATATTTGCCGCTCTGCACTTTCGGTATTTGTCAAAATGGCTGTTATTTATTATGGTGACAGCAATCAGCTTTTTGCTCGGTCTGATGTATGAATGGACCGGCAACTTATTTGTTCCGATGACGGCGCATTTTATCATTGATGCCGTGTTTGCCTGTCAGATTCGTTTTGAACATGTGAGGAGGGATAAACATGACGAACATGTCGAGAGTAGAGAGAAGAAAAGCCCAGAATCTTTATGAAGATCAAAACGCCGCATTGGCGGACGATTATGTCGATGATGGAGAAAGCCTTCCGACAAGACAATCTGTAAAAAATCAAAGAGAACAGAAAAAAAAGCAAGGCAAAACAAAAACGCCATTATTCACAGTACTCGCAGTAATATTTGTATTTGTGCCAGTTATCGTTTTAGTCACGTTATTTTATCTAAAGAGCCACCCGGATAATCATGACGATTATGAAGACGTTTTTATTGACAGCAGCCAAAGCAAATATGAGGTTGTCCCGAAATCAGAGGATAAAAACGATACCGCAGACACTAAAGAAACCGCACTGCAGAAGGAGTCAAAAAAAGAGCCAGAAGATTCCAAGCCAAAAGAGCAAACAGCTGCTGATAAGAAACAGACTGCTGTAGCGGAAAAAGAAGACTCGGCAAATAAGGAGGAAGCAACCGCCGCGGCTGCTTCCTCTTCCCAATCAACAGTACAACAGCAAGAACAGCAACAGCAGCCGGCTGAGCCAGTTCAAAATGTGCCGAATCGCGTTGTCAAGCACACCGTCCAAAAGAAAGAAACGCTATACCGCATTTCCATGAAGTATTATAAAAGCCGGACAGGAGAAGAAAAAATTCGAGCGTATAATCATCTGAATGGAATTGATGTTTACACCGGACAAGTTTTGGACATCCCCTTAATGGATGAATAGGGTATTATTTTTATTTTACGTTCATATATTGTAGCAATGAAAATGGACAAGGTGTGAAGCGTATGGAATCCTTATGGAATCAGCTGGATCAGTTTACAGACGCGCCGACCAAACAGATGCTCCAAGCGCTGGTAAAACGAAAACAAAAATTCGAAAATTATGCAGCACAATGCCGCAGATGGCGATGGGCTTCACTTATCTGCCTAGGCTTATTATGTGTTATGATCATGATCAAAAGCCCGGAGCCTCAGCTTATACTTCAAGAAATACTTAGCCATACCTTTTATTTATTTTGGATGCTGGCAACCGCTTTTGCCTACTGCACTTCATATTATTTCAAGAAAAAGGAAGAAAAATCCGAGACTGATTTCCATAAACTGAGATGTGAAATTATTCAGAAAAGCACTGATCTCTGGCCGCAGCCCGATAAATGGAAGGCGAGAGAGTCTGTTTTTCATATGATGAAGCACAAATATGACATTAATCTATATTTTGAAAGTAAATAAAATGGGGCGTTTTCTCAAACGATAGAAACGTCTTTTTTTTATTGTCCGTCTTATTGATAAGTTCTAAAAAGAATGGAGAGTTTTTTTATGAAGCTATCAGTGAAAATTGCCGGTGTACTAACTGTTGCGGCAGCGGCAATGACGGCAAAAATGTATGCAACAGCAAAAGGCAATCATTTGAAGACACATACGTTTCCTTTATCAAAGATGAAGGGCAAGCCGCCTCTGACAATCTTTTTTATTTCAGACATTCACAAACGTCTCATCGATCAAGACCTTTTAGAAAAAGCGCGAAGCCATGCCCCTCACTTGGTTATAATCGGCGGTGATTTAGCTGAGGGCGGGGTGCCCAGTGCGAGAATCGAGGAAAACATCAAAAGGGTCGTACATTTCGGAGTCCCTATCGTGTTTGTGTGGGGGAATAATGATTATGAAGTCAGGCAGCATAAGCTGTATTCCATATTTAAAGCGCACGGCGTCATCACTCTGAGAAATGAGTCAGTCCCGTTTTCATACAATGGGCATACGATTGCGATTGCGGGGGTTGATGATATCAGGATGGAGATGGATCATTATGAGGAAGCCATCAAAGAACTTGATGAAAGCCAGCTGAATATTCTGGTTTGCCATAATCCGGAGATTCATGAACAAATCAATGAAGATGACGGTATTGATGTGATACTCAGCGGACATACCCATGGAGGCCAGATCAGGTTTGGAAAATTTGGCCCTTATGAACTGGGGAAAACAGGTATTGTTAAAAACGCGGCATATCTGATCAGCAACGGCTACGGCACGACAAAAGTGCCTCTTCGTTTAGGTGCTGAGCCTGAAACACACATTGTGACTCTTTGCGGGCCAGAATAACTTCTAAAAAGCAAAAATCCATATGGCAATAAAAACTGCATTGTGCTTGTCTTACTAGTGAACTCAGTGTAAACTGATAACAATTAAGAACCTATGACTCATCATCTCATATAATGTGTTATATGATTTGTGTGCAAGTAGAGGCAGGAGGGAACGTTATGCGGCTTGAGCGTCTGAATTATAATAAGATCAAAATCTTTTTAACCCTCGATGATTTGACAGACCGGGGATTGACAAAAGAAGACCTCTGGAAGGACTCATTCAAAGTCCACCAGTTATTTAAAGATATGATGAATGAAGCAAATACAGAGCTCGGCTTTGAAGCGAATGGACCGATTGCAGTGGAAGTGTATTCTCTCCAAGCACAAGGGATGGTCGTGATTGTAACAAAGAACCAAGACGCCGATTCAGAAGACGATGAGTATGATGATGATTACATCGAAATGCAAGTCAAGCTTGATGAAAGCGCGGACATCATATATCAATTCCATTCCTTTGAAGATATCATTCAGCTTTCAGAAAGCTTACAGCGAATCGGTATCACAGGGGGAACTGTCTACCACTATGACGGGCAGTACTTTTTAAGCCTTGAAGATCTAGGGTCACATACGGCTGAAGGGGTTGTGGCGGTTCTGGCTGAATACGGCAATCCGACAACTTTAACGATTTATCGCCTGCAAGAGTATGGTAAGCTCATTATGGACGGTAATGCCGTAGAAACGATACAAACTCATTTTTCATAAGAATGCAACGGAAAACTGCTGATTTCAGCAGTTTTTTTTCGTTAAAAAACATGGAAAAACATAACGTTTATTCTATGCACAGATCATATGAAGGTGTATACTATTCTCTGAAAGGGAGCATGTGAGAAACAGAAGATTCTAGGAGGTTAACTCAAATGGCAGCCGATCGAAACACCGGTCATACAGAAGAGGACAAACTTGATGTATTAAAATCAACCCAAACCGTAATACATAAGGCTCTGGAAAAATTGGGATATCCCGAAGAGGTATACGAATTGTTAAAAGAGCCGATGAGATTATTAACGGTAAAAATACCTGTTCGTATGGACGACGGTTCAGTAAAGATTTTCACAGGATATCGTGCGCAGCACAATGACTCTGTCGGTCCAACGAAAGGCGGGATACGTTTTCACCCGAACGTAACAGAAAAAGAGGTGAAGGCGCTTTCAATTTGGATGAGTTTAAAATGCGGCATAATAGATCTTCCATATGGCGGTGGTAAAGGCGGAATTGTTTGTGATCCAAGGGATATGTCGTTTAGAGAGCTGGAGCGTCTGAGCAGAGGGTATGTCAGAGCGATCAGCCAAATTGTCGGCCCGACAAAAGACGTGCCGGCACCGGATGTATTTACAAACTCACAAATCATGGCTTGGATGATGGATGAGTATTCAAGAATTGATGAATTTAATTCGCCTGGATTTATTACAGGCAAACCGCTTGTGCTTGGCGGATCTCACGGGAGAGAATCTGCGACAGCAAAAGGTGTTACTATCTGTATTAAAGAAGCGGCTAAGAAGAGAGGCATCGATATTAAAGGTGCGCGTGTCGTTGTCCAAGGCTTCGGAAACGCGGGAAGCTATTTGGCAAAATTTATGCATGATGCGGGGGCAAAAGTTGTCGGCATCTCAGATGCGTATGGCGGACTTTATGATCCGGAAGGCCTTGATATCGATTATTTACTCGACCGACGCGACAGCTTCGGTACCGTAACAAAGCTTTTCAACGATACCATTACCAACCAAGAGCTGCTGGAGCTGGATTGTGATATTCTCGTTCCTGCTGCGATTGAAAATCAAATTACAGAAGAAAATGCCCATAATATCCGGGCTAAAATTGTCGTTGAAGCAGCGAACGGACCAACAACGCTTGAAGGAACAAAAATTCTTTCAGACCGGGACATTCTGCTTGTACCAGACGTGCTGGCAAGTGCCGGTGGCGTAACAGTTTCTTATTTTGAATGGGTTCAGAATAACCAAGGCTTCTACTGGAGTGAAGAAGAGGTAGAAGAAAAATTAGAAAAAATGATGGTCAAATCATTTAACAATATTTATGAAATGGCTAACAACCGTAGAATTGACATGAGGCTCGCTGCATATATGGTCGGCGTTCGCAAAATGGCTGAAGCTTCGCGTTTTAGAGGCTGGATATAAGTTGATGATTTGCATAAAAATAAAAAATCTCCTATGATAAAATAGGAGATTTTTTTATTCGGAAATAGAAAATATGAAGTGAAATGCCAATCGCAGGAGTTGACAGAAATGATTCAAGAAAAAGCAATTATTATAGGCGGAGGACCTTGCGGACTATCTGCTGCCATTCACCTAAAACAAATTGGCATTGATGCCCTCGTCATCGAAAAAGGCAATGTCGTTAACAGTATTTACAATTATCCGACGCATCAAACCTTTTTCAGCTCAAGTGAAAAGCTCGAAATCGGAGATGTCGCATTTATTACAGAGAACAGGAAGCCTGTCAGAATCCAGGCTTTATCGTATTACCGTGAAGTCGTTAAACGGAAAAACATCCGTGTTAATGCGTTTGAAATGGTGCATAAAGTGACGAAAACGCAAAAAAACACATTCGTTATTGAGACGTCAAAAGAGACCTACACGACGCCATATTGTATCATCGCCACAGGCTATTATGATCATCCAAACTATATGAATGTACCCGGTGAGGATTTGCCGAAAGTATTTCATTATTTTAAAGAAGGTCACCCGTATTTTGATAAAGATGTTGTTGTTATCGGGGGGAAAAATTCAAGCGTGGACGCTGCCCTTGAACTCGTGAAATCTGGAGCGCGTGTCACAGTTTTATATAGGGGCAATGAGTATTCTCCAAGCATTAAGCCGTGGATTCTGCCGGAATTTGAAGCCCTCGTCAGAAACGGTACAATCCGTATGGAATTTGGCGCTTGTGTCGAAAAAATCACCGAGGATGAAGTTGTGTTTCGCTCCGGAGAGAAAGAACTCATTACCATTAAAAATGATTTTGTATTTGCCATGACAGGCTATCATCCTGATCATCAATTTCTTGAAAAAATTGGTGTTGAAATTGATAAAGAAACAGGGCGTCCATATTTCAACGAAGAAACGATGGAAACGAACGTTGAAGGTGTCTTTATTGCCGGTGTTATTGCTGCGGGAAATAATGCAAATGAAATATTTATTGAAAACGGCAGGTTTCACGGGGGGCATATCGCAGCGGAAATCGCCAAAAGAGAAAACCATTAAAGATGAGGAGCATATGATGCATTCGTATGCTCTTTTTGTTTTTTTAAGTGCAGACAGATGTAAAATTTTAAACAACATGGTAGGATAGACGTAGGAATATAAAGGAAAGAGGTTGCCTGATGTTTGCAATCATCTCTGCAGGAATTGCCCCCGGCATCGCGTTATTAAGTTATTTTTATTTAAAAGATCAGTATGATAATGAACCTGTACATATGGTGCTACGGTCGTTTTTTCTCGGGGTTGTTCTTGTATTTCCCATCATGTTTATCCAGTATGTACTTGAAAAAGAGAATGTAGGAGGCGGAAGCTTTTTCGTTTCTTTTTTATCTTCGGGGTTTTTGGAGGAATCATTAAAATGGTTTATACTGATGATCAGTGTTTACCCGCACGCCCACTTTGATGAGCATTATGACGGGATTGTGTACGGTACAAGTGTATCACTCGGTTTTGCAACCCTCGAAAATATTCTTTATTTAATTGGCCACGGCGTAGAGCATGCGTTTGTCAGGGCGCTGCTGCCTGTTTCATGCCATGCCTTGATTGGCGTTATAATGGGATTTTATCTTGGAAAAGCCCGTTTTTCCGCTGATAAGGCGCGTGTAAAGTGGCTTACTCTTTCTTTAGTTGTCCCATCCCTTTTGCATGGATCATATGATTTTATCCTAACAGCGCTTAGCAATTGGATTTATTATATGCTTCCATTTATGGTATTTTTATGGTGGTTTGGTTTGCGTAAAGCGAAAAAAGCCCGTTCCGTTAATATGATGCAAGTATAGAAGCCGCACAGCAACCGTGCGGCTTTTTTGTGTGCAGTTTTTATGTTCTGAGGGATAACAAGGAAAGAGTGTATAAAAATAACCTCGTTACAGAAAATACGATTACACTTAAAAATTTGCAGTAGGAGGCTTGAAAAGATGAAGTCCAAAGGATCGATTATGGCATGTCTCATCCTTTTTTCCTTTACAATAACGACGTTTATTAATACTGAAACGATCTCTGCCTTTTCGAATCAGGTCATTCAAAGAGGGGCAACCGGGGATGATGTGGTCGAGCTTCAGGCGCGTCTTCAATACAACGGATATTATAACGGAAAAATTGACGGGGTTTATGGATGGGGGACGTACTGGGCAGTTCGGAATTTTCAGGATCAATTCGGGTTAAAAGAGGTTGACGGCCTTGTAGGAGCTAAAACAAAGCAAACCTTAATATGTAAATCAAAATACTATCGTGAATATGTTATGGAACAGCTCAATAAAGGGAATACATTCACGCATTACGGAAAAATCCCGCTGAAGTATCAGACGAAACCGTCAAAAGCAGCAACACAAAAAGCAAGACAGCAAGCGGAAGCGAGGCAGAAACAGCCTGCGGAAAAAACAACGCAGCAGCCTAAAGCGAATGCGAATAAACAGCAAAACAATACACCAGCAAAAGCAAGAAAACAGGATGCGGTAGCAGCGAACATGCCTGGTGGATTTTCCAACAACGATATCAGGCTGCTTGCTCAAGCGGTTTATGGCGAAGCCCGGGGCGAGCCGTACGAGGGGCAGGTTGCTATTGCAGCAGTCATTTTAAACCGTTTGAACAGCCCGTTATTTCCAAATTCAGTAGCGGGGGTTATTTTTGAGCCGCTTGCCTTCACAGCAGTAGCCGACGGACAAATTTACATGCAGCCGAATGAAACGGCCCGAGAAGCAGTGCTGGATGCCATCAATGGCTGGGACCCATCAGAGGAAGCACTTTACTACTTTAATCCGGATACGGCTACAAGTCCGTGGATTTGGGGGCGTCCACAGATTAAAAGAATCGGTAAACACATTTTCTGTGAGTAGCAGATATGAGAAAGCATAAAAAGAGGTGTGATAAATGATCAGAGGAATTTTAATCGCCGTGCTTGGTATTGCAATAGTCGGTACAGGCTACTGGGGATACAAAGAACACCAGGAAAAAGACGCAGTTCTTCTTCATGCTGAAAATAACTATCAGCGGGCGTTTCATGAGCTTACCTATCAGATGGATCAGCTTCATGATAAAATCGGAACAACACTTGCCATGAACAGCCAAAAATCACTGTCGCCTGCATTGATCGATGTGTGGAGGATTACATCAGAAGCTCATAACAGTGTCAGTCAGCTGCCGCTTACATTAATGCCGTTTAATAAAACTGAAGAGCTATTATCAAAGATCGGCGATTTCAGCTATAAAACGTCAGTCAGAGATTTGGACCAAAAGCCGCTTGATAAAAACGAGTATACATCACTAAATAAGCTATATCAGCAGTCCGAAGATATACAAAACGAATTGCGTCATGTTCAGCACCTTGTCATGAGCAAAAACCTTCGCTGGATGGACGTAGAAATGGCCCTGGCTTCTGACGAAAAACAAAGTGATAATACGATTATCAACAGCTTTAAAACAGTCGAAAAAAATGTTGGTGCATTCTCCACTGGCACTGATCTTGGCCCGAGTTTCACCAGCACGAAAAAAGAAGAGAAAGGCTTCAGCCATCTGAAGGGAAAACAAATTTCCGAACAGGAAGCAAAACAAATTGCTGAGCGCTTTGCCCCAGATGACAATTATTCAATTAAAGTGGTAAAGAGCGGAAAAAAAACAAATCGCGATGTATATAGCATCAGCATGAAAGACCCAGACCATAAAGCAGTGATTTATATGGATATTACGAAGAAGGGCGGGCATCCGGTATATTTGATCCAAAACAGAGAAGTGAAAGATCAGAAAATCAGTTTGAATGACGGATCGAACCGAGCGCTTGCATTTTTAAAGAAAAACGGATTTGAAACAGATGATTTGGAAATTGATGAAAGTGCCCAATATGATAAAATCGGTGTATTTTCATATGTTCCTGTTGAAAATAAAGTCCGGATGTACCCAGAGGCAATTCGTATGAAAGTGGCCTTGGATGACGGTGAAGTTGTCGGCTTTTCAGCAAGAGACTTCCTCACATCTCACAGAAAAAGAACCATACCTAAGCCTGCAATTACTGAAGCAGAGGCAAAGTCTAAATTAAATAAAAATGTACAAGTGAGAGAAACAAGGCTCGCTTTGATTACAAATGAACTAGGTCAAGAAGTGTTATGCTACGAAATGCTTGGGACAATTGAAAATGACACATTCAGAATGTATATCAATGCCAAAGACGGATCGGAAGAAAAGGTTGAAAAACTAAAAAATGCAGAACCTATATATAAAGACCTATAAAAAACAGGAGGAAAGGACTAAATGTCTTTTCCTTTTTTTCATTACGTGCTTTAATAAAAACGTGAGTATATTGAATGCGAAAGAGTGAAGTCAATGATAGAGATTGGAGAAAATGTACTTTTAGAATATATAGAAGAAAATGAATTGAAAAAGGCAAAAAGCAAGGCGGTCAGCATTGAAAACAATGAACTTTTGATCGCGTATCCTGTTGATGTAGTTACAGGGCGAACTGTGATTTTACATAACGATATGGAAGTAACGGTAGAGTTTGTGGGAAAAGACGAAGTTCCTTATCGCTTTATAAGCCGTATAAAAGGTAAAGTGAAGGACAAACTTCAAATGATCTGTCTTGAAATGCCTCCCCGTGAAAAAATGAAAAGAATCCAGCGCCGCCAATATGTAAGAACTGATGCGGTATTAGATGTGCAAATTCAGCCGGGAAATGAAGAAGAGTTCCGCACACTATCCTATAACATCAGTGCAGGCGGCATCGCCGTGGTTTTAAATGATGGCCTTTCTTTTCAATCGGGGGAATCATTGCGCCTGATCATCCGTCTTCCTGAAGAGGAGCACACACGTCAAATAGAAACAGAAGCAGTTGTCAAACGAATCTTTAATGACCCCAAGTCAGGAAAACGCAAAATGACTTTAGAGTATTCAGAAATTGCAGCAGGTGACCAGCAGGCTTTGCTTCAATACTGCATCAGGCGCCAGTTAAATAAGAGAAGAAAGGCCCGAATGGAATAAACATCGGCAAACACTTCCATACTATTTGTAATGGAGGTGCTCCAATGAAAACATTTGAACGGCTGCTGATCAAATTATTGTTCATTCAGGCCATCATTTTATTTGGTGTCCAATTTCTTTTTCACTATCAGCATATTGAACCATACGTATCAAAAGTGATTCAATATGAAGGGGTGGATAACATGGAGGGGGACAATAAGATTGAAACCTTCAAACATTAATTATTCATCAATTTTTCACCCTTTTTCATAAAGTTCGTGATACAATCCATAGAGGAGAAAAGAGCAAGGAGAGGAATTATGGAAAAGAAATTATCGATTGCAATTGACGGCCCGGCAGCTGCAGGGAAAAGCACCGTTGCCAAAATTGTGGCTGAGAAAAAATCGTACATATATATTGATACAGGAGCAATGTATCGAGCGATTACGTACGCGGCTTTACAAGAAAACGTTGAGCTGACAAATGAAGAAAAACTGGCTGAGCTGCTAAAGCGGACAGACATTGAGCTGATTACAACAAAAGATGGACAAAAAGTGCTTGTAAACGGCACCGATGTAACTGATGCGATCAGAACAGATGAAGTCAGCAACCAAGTTTCAATTGCGGCCAAGCACAGAAGTGTCAGAGAAGAAATGGTGAAACGCCAGCAGCAGCTTGGGGAAAAAGGCGGCGTCGTCATGGATGGTCGTGACATCGGGACGCATGTGCTGCCAAATGCAGAAGTAAAAATCTTTCTTTTGGCATCTGTTGAAGAGAGAGCGAAACGCCGTTATGAAGAAAATGTGAAAAAAGGCTTTGATGTCAACTACGAAACATTAATTGAGGAAATTGCAAGAAGAGACAAGCTTGATTCAGAGCGCGAAGTATCTCCGCTGCGTAAAGCAGAAGACGCTATTGAAATCGACACGACATCGCTTTCCATTCAAGAGGTAGCTGATAAAATCCTCGAGGCTGTGGAGCAAAAGTCCCGCTGAGGATGGCAAATGCCACTTTTTTTGAATTTTTCAACGAAGATAGAATGTTATTGCTTGACAAACCTGTCCTTTTATTAGAAGTTAATACTAATAAAACTTTTTATTGATCATTCAAAAAACTTTTTTGGATGATTCTTTAATACATATTCGGCTAAAAGCGGGCATGTTATATGTTCAGCTTTCAAACCGTTTTAATTAAGCTGTGTAGGTTTGGACCAAGGAGGTTATTCAAATGACAGAGGAAATGAATCAAATTGATGTTCAAGTGCCAGAGGTTGGAGATGTAGTTAAAGGGATTGTGACAAAGGTAGAAGACAAACATGTAGATGTAGAAATTATCAATGTCAAACAATCCGGTATTATTCCAATCAGTGAATTATCAAGTCTTCATGTAGAGAAAGCATCGGATGTTGTTAAAGTAGACGACGAGCTTGACCTGAAAGTAACAAAAGTGGAAGACGATGCTTTGATTTTATCTAAACGTGCTGTTGATGCAGACCGCGCTTGGGAAGACCTTGAGAAAAAATTTGAAACAAAAGAAGTGTTTGAAGCTGAAGTGAAAGATGTCGTGAAAGGCGGCCTTGTCGTTGATATCGGCGTTCGCGGTTTTATTCCGGCATCACTTGTTGAAGCACATTTCGTTGAAGACTTCACTGACTATAAAGGAAAAACACTGTCACTGCTCGTTGTAGAGCTTGACCGTGATAAAAACCGCGTGATCCTTTCACACCGTGCTGTTGTTGAAAGTGAACAAGCGAATAAAAAACAAGAACTTCTTCAGTCTCTTGAAGTTGGAAGTGTACTTGATGGCAAAGTACAGCGCCTGACTGATTTTGGCGCGTTTGTTGATATCGGCGGCATCGATGGACTTGTACACATTTCACAGCTTTCCCACTCTCATGTAGAGAAGCCGTCTGACGTTGTTGAAGAGGGACAAGAAGTAAAAGTGAAAGTGCTATCGGTTGACCGTGATAATGAACGTATTTCTTTATCAATCAAAGATACACTGCCTGGACCTTGGAGCCAAATCGGCGAAAAAGTGAAGCCTGGCGATGTGCTTGAAGGAACCGTACAGCGTCTTGTAAGCTTCGGTGCCTTTGTTGAAATCCTTCCAGGTGTTGAAGGTCTCGTTCATATTTCTCAAATTTCCAATAAACACATCGGCACGCCGCATGAAGTTCTTGAAGAAGGACAGACTGTAAAAGTGAAGGTTCTTGATGTGAATGAAAATGAGGAGCGCATTTCATTAAGCATGCGTGAACTTGAAGAAACGCCTAAAGCTGATCAGGAAGATTACCGTCAATATCAAGCGAAGGAAGAAACAAGCACTGGCTTCCAGCTTGGAGATTTGATCGGAGATAAGCTGAATAAACTAAAATAATTGGTGATAAACGTGACTCGAGCAGAACGGAAAAGACAACACATCAATCATGCCCTGTCCACCGGCCAAAAGCGGGAAACAGGTCTTGATGATATTACGTTTGTTCACGTCAGTCTGCCCGATCTTGCATTAGAACAAGTAGATATTTCCACAAAAATCGGCGAACTTTCAAGCAGTTCGCCGATTTTTATCAATGCAATGACTGGCGGCGGCGGAAAACTTACATATGAGATTAATAAATCGCTTGCGCGAGCGGCTTCTCAGGCTGGAATTCCCCTTGCTGTGGGATCGCAAATGTCAGCATTAAAAGATCCATCAGAGCGTCTTTCCTATGAAATCGTTCGGAAGGAAAACCCAAACGGGCTGATTTTTGCCAACCTGGGAAGCGAGGCAACGGCTGCTCAGGCAAAGGAAGCCGTTGAGATGATTGGAGCAAATGCGCTGCAGATCCACCTCAATGTGATTCAGGAAATTGTGATGCCTGAAGGAGACAGAAGCTTTGGCGGCGCACTGGAACGTATTGAACAAATTTGCAGTCATGTCAGTGTACCAGTCATTGTGAAAGAAGTCGGATTCGGTATGAGCAAAGAATCAGCAGGAAAGCTGTATGAAGCTGGTGCTGCAGCTGTTGACATTGGCGGTTACGGGGGAACAAATTTCTCGAAAATCGAAAATCTCCGAAGACAGCGGCAAATCTCCTTTTTTAACTCGTGGGGCATTTCGACAGCTGCAAGTTTGGCGGAAATCCGCTCCGAGTTTCCTGCAAGCACCATGATCGCCTCTGGCGGTCTGCAAGATGCACTTGACGTGGCAAAGGCCATTGCGCTTGGGGCCTCTTGCACCGGAATGGCAGGGCATTTTTTAAAAACGCTGACTGACAGCGGTGAGGAAGGACTGCTTGAGGAGATTCAGCTGATCCTTGAGGAATTAAAGATGATTATGACCGTGCTGGGCGCCAGAACGATTGACGATTTACAAAAGGCGCCCCTTGTGATCAAAGGTGAAACCCATCATTGGCTCACAGAGAGAGGGGTCAATACATCAAGCTATAGTGTGCGATAAATGATAAAAGCCCAAAACCATATGTGGTTTGGGCTTTTTGTGTTATGATTTTCGCTTTTTGAATCTTCCGTTTTGTTCAAGGCTTGTCGCTCCGTCATAGTGAATGGACTGGTCGCGGTCTGATTCGACTCTGCCTGAAGCTTTGAGTTTTTTCTCTTGTCTGTCTTTTCCCATGATCATACTCCTTAATGTGAGATCGATTGTTTAAAAAATGTGCTTGAACTCCATACTGGGAATATGGAGGAAGTAAAATGGAACAATTTTATTACTATTGGTCAATGTGGTTTCTGTGGGTTCTGACAACATTTATTTTTGAAAAGACGAAAAGACGAATTGCCGTCTCTGTCTTTATTTTAACTAATATTATTCTAAGCATACATGACATCGCTTTATATTTTTCCCTGAATGCTGCATATTTGATGTTTTTCGTTTGCGGATGTGTCTATGCCGGGTATTTGGGAATGTATCGTTTTCGTTATATCATGGTCTATCTGACGCTTGTTGCCGCGTATGCGTTTGTTTATCTTTTTGCATTATATGACCCGGTTTGGTTCATCATAAAACCTGAGTGGGCTGCTGTTATATTAATAGTGCTTTTAACAGCTTCTGTTGAAAGGAATTTTGAGAAGCAGCTTGTCTTATTTGTCCTAGGGATGTGCCAAGGCGAACTGGTGTATTCATTTGTGATCCAGAAGTTGGCCGGGGCTATGGCTGTCGGCGGCTTTCAATGGCTGAATGCGTGTTCTGCGGGGATGATATTGCTGTTTGGCATATCTAAATACGAACACCTCGCAAGCCAGATTGGTCAGAAAAGCAAAAGATCAAACAAAGGAGCTACCAAAATGTCATGAGTGATTACATCTATCCGATTATTGCTGGGGTCATTGCCGGAATTGCGACAAGGCTTTATATGCTGAAAACGGATTACCGCCAGTATCCGACCTATGTTCATGGGAAAGTGATTCACATCGCGCTGGGGTTGATAGCGGCTGGTTTAGGTGCAATTATTATGCCGGCGCTTTTGCAGGAGGAATTTACGGCCATCACATTTTTAACATTGGCAGCGACGCAATTTAGAGATGTCCGAAACATGGAGCGGAACACATTGACGCAAATGGATTCGTATGAACTTGTCTCAAGGGGAAGCACATATATTGAGGGGATTGCCATTGCGTTTGAAAGCAGAAATTATATTGTGATCTTTACAGCGCTTTTGACAACCTCTGCGTATGTGTTTTTATCCATCTGGGCTGCTGTCATAGCGGCTGTCGTTTGTTTTTTACTGGCCATGAAATTTATGTCGGGCAGTGTGTTGAAGGATATTGTAGACATCGAGTACATAAAGCCGCGCTTTGACGGTCCGGGACTGTTTGTTGATAATATTTATATGATGAATATCGGGCTTCCAGAGAAACAGGAACTGATTTTAAAGCATGGCATGGGCTTTATTTTAACGCCAAAAAACTTTAATTCAGCAGCGACGATAGCAAATTTAGGGCAGCGTCAGGCCATTTTATTTGATGTTTCCAATGTGCTTGGGGTTTATCGGGATTCAGGAGAGCCATCTTTGACACCAATTGCAAAACGGGATTTAAATGATGGGAGAGTGGCGGTATTTGTTCTCCCGCAAATTCACCATCCCGAAACGGCTGTTCAAATTATTAGCAATGTTCCAACCCTGGAAAATGCGATTAGAATGCCGACTGAATTTATCAAGAATCAGGATAAGGTGATAGGATGAGTGAATCTCTTACGAAAGTGATTTTGTCTGTAATCACGACAAATCCAAACCGGGCTGCAGGGGGAGCACCTGTCTTTTTTTGCAATGACCAAAAGGAGATGGAGCTTTTCGCTAAAAATCTTGAGGCGATCCTTGATGGAATAGCACACAGAATCGGAGATGACGTGTATTTGATCGTGAAACATTTTTAAGAATAGTTGTGATCCCAGTAAAAACTGATATAATAAATGAGTTAAGCCCTTCCTCTGAAGGGTTTCTTTTCATAAAAGTGAATGAAATGATTTTAATAACCGGTTGAAAATTTATGTAAAAATGAAAGCGGCTGGATTGAAAGGAAGGGTACTATGGGTAAACCTGTCGTAGCCATTGTCGGGAGACCAAATGTAGGAAAATCCACAATCTTTAACCGGATTGCGGGAGAAAGAATTTCAATAGTAGAAGATACCCCTGGCGTGACAAGGGATCGGATATACAGCTCGGCTGAATGGCTGAATTATGATTTTAATTTGATTGATACGGGCGGTATAGATATCGGTGATGAGCCGTTCTTAGCGCAGATTCGCCAGCAGGCTGAAATCGCCATGGATGAAGCGGACGTGATTATTTTTATGGTGAACGGCCGTGAAGGCGTGACAGCTGCTGATGAAGAAGTGGCGAAAATTTTGTACCGCACAAAAAAGCCTGTTGTTTTAGCGGTTAATAAACTGGATAACACAGAAATGAGAGCGAATATGTATGATTTTTATTCGCTAGGCTTTGGTGAGCCGTATCCAATTTCGGGAACACACGGACTCGGACTGGGTGATTTACTGGATGCCGTTGCAGAGCATTTTAAAAACATTCCAGAAACGAAATACAATGAGGAAGTTGTTCAATTCTGTCTGATCGGACGTCCGAATGTCGGAAAGTCTTCACTTGTGAACGCAATGCTCGGCGAAGAACGCGTTATTGTCAGCAACGTGGCTGGAACGACAAGAGATGCTGTTGATACGTCATTTACTTACAACCAGCAGGAGTTTGTCATTGTCGATACTGCCGGTATGCGAAAAAAAGGGAAAGTCTATGAAACGACTGAGAAGTATAGTGTACTGCGGGCGCTGAAAGCGATTGACCGCTCAGAAGTCGTGGCAGTTGTGCTGGATGGCGAAGAAGGCATTATTGAACAGGACAAGCGTATCGCCGGTTATGCACACGAAGCGGGCAAGGCCGTCGTAATCGTCGTAAACAAATGGGATGCTGTTGACAAAGATGAGAGCACAATGAAAGAATTTGAAGAAAATATTCGCGATCATTTTCAATTTCTGGATTATGCGCCAATCCTATTTATGTCTGCCTTAACGAAAAAACGGATCCATACGCTGATGCCTGCGATTATTAAAGCAAGTGAAAATCATTCACTTCGAGTTCAAACAAACGTCTTAAATGATGTCATCATGGACGCTGTGGCAATGAATCCGACACCGACTCATAACGGTTCTCGTTTGAAGATTTACTATGCGACTCAAGTGTCGGTAAAGCCGCCAAGCTTCGTTGTGTTTGTAAACGATCCGGAATTGATGCATTTTTCATACGAACGGTTTTTAGAAAACCGAATCAGAGACGCGTTCGGTTTTGAGGGGACACCAATCAAAATATTTGCAAGAGCTAGAAAATAAAAAGGTGTGAAGCAAATATGAAAAAAGTCACAATGCTCGGAGCGGGGAGCTGGGGAACAGCACTGGCTTTAGTGTTAGCTGATAATCATCATGATGTAACCATGTGGGGGCACCGTGCAGATCTGATCCATCAAATCAATGATCAGCATGAAAATAAAGATTATTTGCCGAACGTCAAGCTTCCAGAATCAATAGAGGCAACAACGGATATGAAGACAGCTGTTTCAGACGCGGATTTCATTATCGTTGCTGTTCCAACAAAAGCAATTCGGGAAGTGCTGAGACAGGCTGTCCCTTTTATAACGAAAAAGGCGGTCTTTGTTCATGTCAGCAAAGGTATTGAGCCGGATTCACTTCTGCGCATTTCTGAAATTATGGAAATTGAGCTCCCGAGTGATGTCAGAAAAGATATTGTTGTCCTTTCCGGCCCGAGTCATGCGGAAGAAGTAGGGCTGCGGCACCCCACAACTGTTACTGCATCTTCAAAGAGCATGAGGGCAGCAGAAGAGGTGCAGGATCTATTTATTAATCACAATTTTCGGGTATACACAAATCCTGACATTATCGGAGTTGAAATCGGAGGGGCTTTAAAAAATATTATTGCCCTTGCTGCAGGAATTACAGATGGTTTAGGGTACGGCGACAATGCCAAAGCTGCTTTGATTACACGCGGACTTGCCGAAATCGCGAGACTCGGAACGAAAATGGGCGGAAATCCCTTGACGTTCTCTGGATTGACAGGAGTAGGCGATCTGATTGTGACGTGCACAAGTGTTCATTCCAGAAACTGGCGTGCGGGCAATTTGCTCGGAAAAGGGTACAAGCTTGAAGATGTTCTTGAAGAGATGGGAATGGTAGTCGAAGGCGTCCGCACGACGAAAGCGGCTTACCAGCTTTCGAAGAAATATGATGTTAAAATGCCGATTACAGAAGCTCTCCATCAGGTCCTATTCAACGGACAAAAAGTGGAAACCGCTGTTGAATCTTTAATGGCGAGAGGGAAAACCCACGAGATGGAGGATTTGGTAAATACGTTTGAAAATCAAGTGAAGTAAAAGTGTCAATCAAATGGTGAATCGCATATCTTAATTGAACGAAAGCCCGAAAAACAGAAGAACACCCAAGTCTTGGGATCTCCTGAAACATTTTGCCGATTTAGGCAATAGAGGATGCATCTGTATGCCAAGTCGCATACTATAGCATCGAAGTCCAAGAGAGTGTTTCTTAAACGTGCAGGTGAATATAGTCAAGTTGACTGAAGCGAAGGTCCCCCTCTTTGCTTCAGTTTTTTTGTTCTATCAAAGGATGGAAAATCTGGTTGATCTTTTCTGGCGCTGTATATTAAAATATAATATAACGCTTACATCATACATATCGGGGAGGCGCACGTCATTGAATCTGGCATTGATGAAAATGTGGTTTGCACTAGGGTCCATGGGTCTGATGTTTCTGGCTGTAGCTTCCATCTATTTAAGCCGCTTTAAGTGCCAAAACCGTTTTTTGAAGATTGCGATTTCATCATTCGCATACATGTGTATGCTCATATCTGGAATTATTGTGTTTGTCGTGGTTTTTAGCGGCCCTGTCAATGAATAAAGCTGTAAAAGGAAGTGCTGTATGGGTAAACTGAAGTGCGCAATCATTTTTGCGGCAGTCGTGTTTTTATCCGGATGTTTATATCCAAATGAACGGAAAAGCAGTGTGCATGCCATTCCTTATCAAGACCAGCTAAAGCAGGTTCAATCTGCTGTTGATGAATTTCAAAAGGCAAATGGAGGGCTGCTTCCCATTCAAACAAAAGATATGTCGACACCGCTATATCAAAAATATCCGATAGACTTTAACCGGTTAGCGCCAAGATACATAGCTGAACCTCCAAGTACGGCATTTGAAAGTGGGGGAGACTATCAATACGTGCTTGTTGACGTAGAGAACGATCCGACTGTTAAATTAATTGATCTAAAGATGGCAGAAAAAATTCGCGATGTGAAATTGCGCATCCAAATGTATCGTCAGGAGCATCAATATCCGCCTTACAAGGATGTGCTATCTCGTGATTTATTTACACTTGATGAGAAGAAGCTTGGGGATGGAAGCTCTCTTACAGTGACAAGCCCAATCTCAGGGAATTCCTTGCCGCTTATGATTGACGGAGACGGAGAAATATATGCTGATTACCGGACTGAGCTGGCTTCTTGCCTCAAAAAAAGCAAGAAAACGTTTAAACCCGGGACTGAAATCCAGGATATGATTTGGCAGGAAACCCCCTTTGTCCCCGCGTTTTCTGTAAAATATACGGTAAATGACAAACAGGAACCTGTTTTTTTAGAAAATGATATGAAAAAGGAATGAACCTTTCTCCCTTGCATACAAATAGGGAGAAAGGTTTTTTTATATTAATAGATTGAGGATGAGAAATTTTCTAAAGATGTCATATTCAAATAGGACAACGTCATACACATATAGTGTCCTGTGTTTGATTGAAAGAGCTTAATAAAATTGAAAAGGATAGGAAGTCCGGGAGGGGATCACTTGGAAAAGGTCGATATTTTCAAGGATATCGCTGAACGAACAGGAGGCGATATATACTTAGGAGTCGTAGGTGCTGTCCGTACAGGAAAATCCACGTTCATTAAAAAATTTATGGAGCTTGTGGTGCTCCCGAATATCAGTAACGAAGCAGACCGGGCCCGAGCGCAGGATGAACTGCCGCAGAGCGCAGCCGGCAAAACCATTATGACTACAGAGCCTAAATTTGTTCCGAATCAGGCGATGTCTGTTCATGTGTCAGACGGACTCGATGTGAATATAAGATTAGTAGATTGTGTAGGTTACACAGTGCCCGGGGCTAAAGGATATGAAGATGAAAACGGGCCGCGGATGATCAATACGCCTTGGTACGAAGAACCGATCCCATTTCATGAGGCTGCTGAAATCGGCACTCGAAAAGTCATTCAAGAACACTCGACCATCGGAGTTGTCATTACGACAGACGGCACCATTGGAGATATCGCCAGAAGTGACTATATAGAGGCTGAAGAAAGAGTCATTGAAGAGCTGAAAGAGGTTGGCAAACCTTTTATTATGGTCATCAACTCAGTCAGGCCGTATCACCCGGAAACGGAAGCCATGCGCCAGGATTTAAGCGAAAAATATGATATCCCGGTATTGGCAATGAGTGTAGAGAGCATGCGGGAATCAGATGTGCTGAGTGTGCTCAGAGAGGCCCTCTACGAGTTTCCGGTGCTAGAAGTGAATGTCAATCTCCCAAGCTGGGTAATGGTGCTGAAAGAAAACCATTGGCTGCGTGAAAGCTATCAGGAGTCCGTGAAGGAAACGGTTAAGGATATTAAACGGCTCCGGGACGTAGACAGGGTTGTCGGCCAATTCAGCGAGTTTGAATTCATTGAAAGTGCCGGATTAGCCGGAATTGAGCTGGGCCAAGGGGTGGCAGAAATTGATTTGTACGCGCCGGATCATCTATATGATCAAATCCTAAAAGAAGTTGTGGGCGTCGAAATCAGAGGAAGAGACCATCTGCTTGAGCTCATGCAAGACTTCGCCCATGCGAAAACAGAATATGATCAAGTGTCTGATGCCTTAAAAATGGTCAAACAGACGGGATACGGCATTGCAGCGCCTGCTTTAGCTGATATGAGTCTCGATGAGCCGGAAATTATAAGGCAGGGCTCGCGATTCGGTGTGAGGCTGAAAGCTGTCGCTCCGTCGATCCATATGATCAAAGTCGATGTCGAAAGCGAATTCGCCCCGATTATCGGAACGGAAAAACAAAGTGAAGAGCTTGTACGCTATTTAATGCAGGACTTTGAGGATGATCCGCTCTCCATCTGGAATTCCGATATCTTCGGAAGGTCGCTGAGCTCAATTGTGAGAGAAGGGATTCAGGCAAAGCTGTCATTAATGCCTGAAAACGCACGGTATAAATTAAAAGAAACATTAGAAAGAATCATAAACGAAGGCTCTGGCGGCTTAATCGCCATCATCCTGTAATACCGGTAGACCTCTTTATAGAATGGGAGGTCTTTTTTTCTTTGCTCTTAATAATGGAAAAGGATCAAGGAATAGGATGAAAAAAGGAAAAAAAGGAATATTTGTTCGGTAAATCACCTTAAATCCTTGACGAGCAAGGGATTGACGCTTTAAAATGCTTGATATGGCTTTTTATATGTGTTACTCTACATACAGAAATTCTTCACTTTGTTGGACAAACATTCCTCAGAGTGCAGTTTTTCTTAAAAAGCCGTTTAATTGTCTTTCTCTTACTTGCTCTCATTTTTTTCTGAGACAGGTTTAGAATCAGACTGAACTGTGAAGAAATGATAATAAACGAACTGAATGTATCCTTTTGGGAGGAGGTGAAAGGCATGAACAAAACAGAACTTATCAATGCGGTTGCAGAAGCAAGCGAATTGTCTAAAAAAGACGCTACAAAAGCAGTTGACTCTGTTTTTGATACGATCTTAGATGCACTTAAAAACGGTGATAAAATTCAACTGATCGGTTTTGGTAACTTCGAGGTGCGTGAACGTTCTGCACGTAAAGGACGCAACCCTCAAACAGGTGAAGAAATCGAAATTCCAGCAAGCAAAGTACCTGCTTTCAAACCAGGTAAAGCGCTTAAAGACGCAGTTGCCGGAAAATAATTGTGAATATAGATCGTGTATGCATCTAGCTTACATACACTTTATTTCTTCACAGAAAAGCCCCTTTCTAAGGGGCTTTTCATATTTCAAGAGCATGGGCTTCCTGACAGGGCATTCACTTTGCTTTTAGCGGGACATATGTGCTAGAATCGAAATTAAATGTATTCATTGGTGGAGGACATAGAACATGAAAGAAGTTAATAAAGAGCAAATCGAACAAGCTGTTCGTCAAATTTTAGAAGCGATCGGAGAAGACCCGAATAGAGAAGGGCTTCTTGATACTCCGAAAAGAGTCGCAAAGATGTATGCCGAAGTATTCTCCGGCTTAAATGAAGATCCAAAAGAACATTTCCAGACTATCTTCGGTGAAAACCATGAGGAGCTTGTTCTTGTAAAAGATATCGCGTTTCATTCTATGTGTGAGCATCACCTTGTTCCCTTTTATGGAAAAGCACATGTTGCATATATCCCGCGAGGCGGAAAGGTCACAGGACTCAGCAAACTGGCACGTGCCGTTGAAGCCGTTGCAAAGCGCCCCCAGCTTCAGGAACGCATCACTTCTACAATTGCAGAAAGCATCGTAGAAACGCTTGATCCGCATGGCGTAATGGTAGTGGTTGAAGCGGAACACATGTGCATGACGATGCGCGGTGTAAGAAAACCGGGTGCGAAAACTGTGACTTCAGCAGTCAGAGGCGTTTTTAAAGATGATGCCGCTGCCCGTGCAGAAGTATTGGAACATATTAAACGCCAGGACTAATAAAGATAGAGGGTGCTATAAATGAACCAAAAGCATTCAAGTGATTTTGTCGTCATTAAAGCCGTTGAGGACGGAGTGAATGTGATCGGCCTGACAAGAGGAACAGACACAAAGTTTCACCATTCCGAAAAACTCGACAAGGGAGAAGTGATCATCGCTCAGTTTACAGAGCATACTTCTGCCATTAAAGTCAGAGGAGAGGCACTGATTCAAACCGCGTACGGAGAAATGAAAAGCGAAAAAAAATAAGCTGGCTGTCCCCGCTGTTAAAAGCAAATGCTCGCAAACAGCGGGAGGATACAGCCAATTTCTTTTTTTTATGCTATAATGATACCTGCGTAAGCGAATGAAAAGATAAAACTCATACATAGATTAAGAAATAAATGTGAATTTGGGGACAAGGGTGATATTTTTGCAAGACATCTACGGAACTTTAGCCAATCTGAACACGAAATTAAAACAAAAGCTGTCTCATCCTTATTTAGCGAAGCATATTTCTGCGCCGAAAATTGATGAGGATAAGCTTCTTCTTTTTCATGCTTTATTTGAAGAAGCTGACATAAAAAACAACGACAGAGAAAATTATATTGTAACAGCGATGCTTGTACAAAGCGCCCTTGATACCCATGATGAAGTGACGACAGCTAGAGTCATAAAACGAGACGAAAACAAAAACCGCCAATTGACTGTTCTCGCGGGCGATTATTTCAGCGGGCTGTACTACTCTTTACTATCTGAAATGAAGGATATCTACATGATTCGGACGCTTGCTACAGCCATTAAAGAAATCAACGAACATAAAATTCGTCTATATGACCGTTCTTTCAAGGACGAAAACGATTTTTTCGAAAGTGTCGGCATCGTTGAATCAGCTTTATTCCATCGTGTGGCGGAACACTTCAACCTCCCGCGATGGAAAAAGCTGTCGAGTGATTTTTTTGTATTTAAGCGGCTTATGAACGGAAATGATGCATTTCTGGATGTGATCGGCAGTTTTATACAGCTGGGAAAAACAAAAGAAGAGATATTAGAAGATTGTTTTAAAAAAGCGAAAAACAGCATTGAGTCACTTCTGCCTCTAAATTCACCTATTCAGAACATTTTAATAAACCGTCTGAAGACAATCAGCCAAGATCAAACCTATCATCAGAAAGTGGAAGAAGGGTAAACCATTATGCAGGACTCAAAAGAACAGCGCGTACACGGAGTATTTGAAAAAATATATAAAAACTATGACCAAATGAACTCTGTCATCAGTTTTCAGCAGCATAAAAAATGGCGCGATAAAACGATGCGCATCATGAATGTAAAAGAAGGCGCAAAAGCACTTGATGTCTGCTGCGGAACGGCTGACTGGACGATCGCTCTTGCAAAAGCGGCCGGCAAAAGCGGCGAGATCAAGGGCTTGGATTTCAGTGAAAATATGCTGAGTGTCGGCGAGCAGAAAGTAAAAGACGGCGGATTCAGCCAAATTGAACTGCTGCACGGAAATGCGATGGAGCTTCCTTTTGATGATGATACATTTGATTATGTCACCATTGGCTTCGGACTCCGAAATGTCCCTGATTACTTGACTGTACTGAAAGAGATGAGACGTGTAGTGAAGCCGGGTGGGCAGGTGGTATGTCTGGAAACGTCCCAGCCGGAAATGTTCGGATTCAGACAGGCTTACTTTATGTACTTTAAGTATATTATGCCGTTTTTCGGGAAACTGTTTGCGAAGAGCTATAAAGAATATTCTTGGCTTCAAGAATCAGCCAGAGATTTCCCTGGAATGAAGGAACTGGCAGGCCTGTTTGAAGAGGCGGGCCTGAAAAATGTTAAATATCATTCGTTTACTGGCGGAGTCGCTGCCACGCATATCGGATGGAAATGAAAACACAGATGTTTGGGTGAATGATATGAAATTTAAAATGGCCTACTCTTTTTTAAATGACGATATTGATGTAATCGAAAGAGAACTTGAACAAACCGTACGTTCCGATTACCCGCTTTTAAGCGAGGCAGGTCTTCACCTGCTGCAGGCCGGAGGGAAACGTATTCGGCCTGTTTTCGTGCTGCTTTCCGGCATGTTTGGCGATTACGATATTAATAAGATTAAATATGTCGCCGTCACTCTGGAAATGATTCACATGGCATCTTTGGTCCATGATGATGTCATTGATGATGCGGAGCTTCGCCGAGGAAAACCGACAATCAAAGCAAAGTGGGACAATCGTATTGCGATGTACACAGGCGATTATATGCTTGCGGGATCTCTTGAAATGATGACGAGAATTAACGAACCGAAAGCCCATAGGATTTTGTCACAGACGATCGTTGAAGTTTGTCTAGGGGAAATTGAGCAGATCAAAGACAAATACAACATGGAACAAAATCTCAGAACGTATCTCCGCCGTATCAAAAGAAAAACGGCTCTCTTGATCGCGGTCAGCTGCCAGCTTGGTGCCATTGCGTCTGGAGCTGATGAGAAGATTCATAAGGCATTGTACTGGTTTGGGTATTACGTCGGCATGTCTTATCAGATTATTGATGATATTCTTGATTTTACTTCAACTGAAGAAGAACTGGGTAAACCCGTTGGAGGAGATTTGCTTCAAGGAAACGTCACATTGCCAGTGCTGTATGCCCTGAAAAATCCTGCATTAAAAAACCAGCTTAAATTGATTAACAGTGAGACAACGCAGGAACAACTTGAACCAATCATTGAAGAAATCAAAAAAACAGATGCAATTGAAGCATCTATGGCAGTAAGCGAAATGTATCTGCAGAAAGCTTTTCAGAAATTAAACACGCTTCCTCGAGGGCGCGCACGCTCGTCTCTTGCAGCCATCGCAAAATATATCGGTAAAAGAAAATTTTAATTTTTGTAGATATTAAGAAATTTCTCCGCCCCGGATTGATTAATTATCAGAAAGATGTTACGATTTCGGTGTGCAGTGTGAAAGCCTATACATACATAATGATGGGGTGGAGAATATGATGGAAAAGACTTTTATCATGGTGAAACCAGACGGTGTCCAACGTCAGCTCATTGGGGACATTTTATCTAGATTCGAACGTAAGGGCTTACAATTAGCTGGTGCCAAGTTAATGAGAGTGACTGAACAGATGGCTGAGAAACACTACGCCGAACATCAAGGAAAGCCTTTCTTCGGAGAGCTCGTTGAGTTTATTACTTCAGGACCTGTATTCGCAATGGTGTGGGAAGGCGAAAATGTCATTGAAGTGACGAGACAGCTGATCGGGAAGACAAACCCTAAAGAAGCTTTACCTGGTACGATTCGTGGGGATTATGGCATGTTTGTCGGAAAAAACATCATCCACGGCTCTGATTCTCTCGAAAGTGCAGAACGCGAGATTAACATTTTCTTTAAGAATGAAGAATTAGTATCATATCAGCAGCTTATGGCAGGCTGGATCTATTAATCATTGTGAAAATAAGTAACAGAGCCGGCATCATATAACGCCGCCGGTTTTTGATCTGTTTTGTAAAGGTTTACATTAAAGTGAATAAAGGGTTGAATGGCAGTGTGCATCAGACCTCTGCCTTTCCCAACGATCTAAAATCAGCTGAAAAGCTGATTTTTTTATTGAAACAATACAATTTCCTGATAAAACAAGCTATACTAGGACAAAAAGACAGCGAGACTGGGAGAGTAGAGATGGATACATACAGCGTATTTACAACGAAATGGAAACAATTAACCGGAGTCGATTTAACACTATATAAAGAAGCACAAATGAAGAGAAGGCTAACGTCACTTTATGAGAAAAAGGGGTTCCAAAGCTTTAAGGACTTTGCTGCGGCATTGGAAAAGGATCAAGCTCTCTTAAATGAAACATTGGACAGAATGACGATCAATGTTTCAGAATTTTATCGTAATTATAAAAGATGGGAAGTTCTTGAGACTGCAATTCTGCCGTTAATCAAGACCTCTAGGCCTTTAAAGATTTGGAGTGCCGCCTGCTCAACGGGGGAGGAGCCATACACGCTTGCCATGCTTTTGGACCAGCAAAAAGGTCTTCCGGGCTATCAGATTTTGGCGACGGATATTGATGAAAAAGCATTGGAAAAAGCGAAAAAAGGCGTTTATCAGGAGCGGTCTTTACAGGAAGTGCCGCTATCTGTGAAAGATTGTTATTTTACGCAAAACGCAAATAGAAGTTATGAAGTGAAACCGGAAATCAAAAAGCATATTACATTCAAAAAGCACAATTTGCTGGCGGATCGTTATGAACAAGACTTTGACTTAATCGTGTGCCGCAATGTATTTATTTATTTTACAGAAAGCGCGAAGGAAGAGCTGTATTTAAAAATGGCACATAGCTTGAAGAAGAATGGAGTTCTTTTTGTCGGCAGCACCGAGCAAATCTTCAATCCCGAAAAATTTGGCCTAGTCCCAGCCGATACATTCTTTTATCAAAAAAGATAGACTGACTTTTTGCTGAAAAATATGTTATAGTAGTCTTACTTAAAAGCGTTAATGCGATGAAGGGAGAAGAAGTCATGAGATATTTAACAGCCGGAGAATCACACGGCCCCCAACTGACAACCATTATTGAGGGTGTACCTGCCGGGCTTTACATAACGGAGGAAGATATCAATTTTGAGCTTGCCAGACGCCAAAAAGGACACGGCCGCGGCCGCCGCATGCAGATCGAAAAAGACCAGGCCAAAATTATGAGCGGGGTGCGCCATGCACGTACACTCGGTTCACCAATTGCTCTCGTAGTTGAAAATAACGATTGGAAGCATTGGACAAAAATCATGGGCGCCGCTCCAATTACAGAAGATGAAGAAAAGGAAATGAAGCGCCAGATTTCCAGACCGAGACCTGGGCACGCTGACTTAAACGGTGCAATTAAATATAATCATCGTGATATGAGAAATGTGCTTGAGCGTTCTTCAGCAAGGGAAACAACTGTCAGAGTGGCGGCAGGGGCTGTAGCTAAAAAGATTCTTTCTGAGCTTGGCATTAAGGTGGCGGGCCACGTGTTGCAAATTGGCGCTGTTAAAGCTGAAAAAACAGAATATACGTCAATTGAAGACCTGCAGCGCGTAACGGAAGAGTCTCCTGTCAGATGCTACGATGAAGAGGCAGGCAAAAAAATGATGGCTGCCATTGATGAAGCAAAGGCAAACGGAGATTCCATCGGCGGAATAGTAGAAGTCATTGTCGAGGGAATGCCCGTAGGCGTGGGCAGCTATGTCCATTATGACCGCAAGCTGGATAGCAAGCTTGCTGCCGCTGTACTGTCAATTAATGCATTTAAAGGTGTGGAATTCGGGATCGGATTTGAGGCGGCAGGCCGAAATGGAAGCGAAGTCCATGACGAGATCATTTGGGACGAGGAAAAAGGATACACCCGTGCTACTAACAGACTTGGCGGACTGGAAGGCGGCATGACGACAGGGATGCCGATTGTTGTCCGCGGAGTCATGAAGCCGATTCCGACTTTGTATAAACCGCTGAAAAGTGTCGATATTGAAACGAAAGAACCGTTTTCTGCCAGCATTGAACGTTCAGACAGCTGTGCTGTTCCTGCGGCAAGTGTAGTCGCTGAAGCGGCTGTCGCTTGGGAAATTGCGAACGCAGTCGTTGAACAATTCGGATTAGATCAAATTGACCGCATTAGAGAAAATGTGGAGAATATGAGAAAACTGTCGAGGGAATTTTAATGAAGACACTGCATGTTCAAACTGCTTCCTCGTCATATCCTGTTTTTATCGGACAAGGTATCAGAAAAAAGGCTTGCGAACTATTAACCTCTTTAAACAGGCCTTTAACAAGGATTATGCTTGTCACGGATGAAGAAGTGGACCGCCTGTATGGTGATGAAATGCTCCATTTGCTGCAAGAAAAATGGCCTGTGAAAAAAGTGACGGTACCGAGTGGAGAGCAGGCAAAATCCATGGACATGTACACAAAGCTGCAGAGTGAAGCGATTCGATTTCATATGGATCGCTCCTCATGCATCATTGCTTTTGGAGGCGGTGTTGTAGGAGATCTTGCTGGGTTTGTGGCAGCCACTTTTATGCGCGGCATTGATTTCATTCAAATGCCTACGACGCTCTTGGCGCATGACAGCGCAGTCGGAGGAAAAGTAGCCGTGAACCATCCGCTTGGAAAAAATCTAATCGGTGCGTTTTATCAGCCGAAAGCCGTGCTCTATGATACAGATTTCCTGCGTTCTCTGCCTGAAAAAGAGCTTAGGTCCGGAATGGCAGAAGTGATTAAACACGCGTTTATCTATGACAGAGCGTTTCTGGAGGAGCTGCTGAATATCCACTCACTGCGTGATATCACCAATGATCAGCTGAATGACATGATTTTTAAAGGCATTTCAATTAAAGCGTCTGTCGTTCAGCAGGATGAAAAAGAAGAGGGGATAAGAGCTTACTTAAACTTTGGGCATACGCTCGGTCATGCCGTTGAGGCGGAATATGGATACGGGCAGATCACTCACGGTGATGCCGTAGCCCTCGGAATGCAGTTTGCTTTATATATAAGCGAAAAGACTGTAGGCTGTGAAATGGACAGAAAACGTTTGGTCAGCTGGCTAAAAAGCCTGGGTTATCCAAGTCAAATCAGAAAAGAGACGGAAACTTCGGTTCTCTTGGACCGTATGATGAATGATAAGAAAACCCGCGGCGGGAAGATTCAGTTTATTGTGCTCAACGAATTAGGGAAAGTTGCTGATCATACATTTTCCAGAAATGAACTTGAGAGCTGGCTGAACAAATGGCGATTGGAGGAGACATCATGATGATTCGCGGAATTCGCGGAGCAACTACAGTTGAACGGGATACTGAAGAAGAAATTTTACAAAAAACAAAACAGCTGTTAGAGAAAATCATAGAAGAAAATCATACAAAACCGGAAGATGTTGTTCAAATGCTTCTTTCGGCTACACCTGATTTGCACGCTGTTTTCCCGGCAAAAGCTGTTCGCGAGCTTTCAGGATGGCAGTATGTACCGGTAACATGTATGCAGGAAATGGACGTAACAGGCGGTCTGAAAAAGTGCATAAGAGTCATGATGACCGTCCAGACAGATGTCCCTCAGGATCAGATCAGACATGTATATTTAGAAAAAGCCGTCGTATTGAGGCCCGATTTATCATTGACAAAAAATACTGAATTGTAATACGATAAGAATAGCTTAGAAATACACAAGAGTGTGTATAAAGCGATTAGAATGAGTTGAGTTAGAGAATAGGGTAGCAGAGAATGAGTTTAGTTGAGCTGAGACATGTATGTTTATTCTACCCAAAAGAAGTCTTTCTTTTGGGTTTATTTGTTATATAGTATTTTACCTCTCATGCCATCTTCTCATTCTCCTTGCCATAAGGAGTGAGAGCAATGAATTTCCAATCAAACATTTCCGCATTTTTAGAGGACAGCTTGTCCCACCACACGATACCGATTGTGGAGACCTTCACAGTCGATACACTGACACCCATTCAAATGATAGAGAAGCTTGACAGGGAGATTACGTATCTTCTTGAAAGCAAGGACGATACTTCCACTTGGTCCAGATATTCGTTTATCGGCCTGAATCCATTTCTCACAATTAAAGAAGAGCAGGGCCGTTTTTCGGCCGCTGATCAGGACAGCAAATCTCTTTACACAGGAAATGAACTAAAAGAAGTGCTGAACTGGATGAATACCACATACAAAATCAAAACACCTGAGCTTGGCATTCCTTTTGTCGGCGGAGCTGTTGGGTACTTAAGCTATGATATGATCCCGCTGATTGAGCCTTCTGTTCCTTCGCATACCAAAGAAACAGACATGGAAAAGTGTATGCTGTTTGTTTGCCGGACATTAATTGCGTATGATCATGAAACCAAAAACGTCCACTTTATCCAATATGCAAGGCTCACTGGAGAGGAAACAGAAAACGAAAAAATGGATGTATTCCATCAAAATCATTTGGAGCTCCAAAATCTCATCGAAAAAATGATGGACCAAAAAAACATAAAAGAGCTGTTTCTCTCTGCTGATTCATACAAGACACCCAGCTTTGAGACGGTATCTTCTAATTATGAAAAATCGGCTTTTATGGCTGATGTAGAAAAAATCAAGGGCTATATAAAAGCAGGAGATATCTTCCAGGGTGTTTTATCACAAAAATTTGAGGTGCCGATAAAAGCAGATGCTTTTGAGTTATACCGAGTGCTTAGGATCGTCAATCCTTCGCCGTATATGTATTATATGAAACTGCTAGACAGAGAAATAGTCGGCAGCTCTCCGGAACGGTTAATCCACGTTCAAGACGGGCACTTGGAAATCCATCCGATTGCCGGTACGAGAAAACGCGGTGCAGACAAAGCTGAAGATGAGAGACTGAAGGTTGAGCTCATGAAGGATGAAAAAGAAAAAGCGGAGCATTACATGCTCGTTGATCTTGCCCGAAACGATATCGGCAGAGTAGCAGAGTATGGTTCTGTTTCTGTGCCGGAGTTCACAAAAATTGTTTCCTTTTCACATGTCATGCACATTATCTCGGTGGTTACAGGCCGATTGAAAAAAGAGGTTCATCCTGTCGATGCACTGATGTCTGCTTTCCCGGCGGGGACTTTAACAGGCGCACCCAAAATCCGTGCCATGCAGCTTTTGCAAGAGCTCGAGCCAACACCGAGAGAGACATACGGAGGATGTATTGCCTACATTGGGTTTGACGGGAATATCGACTCTTGTATTACGATTCGCACGATGAGTGTAAAGAACGGCGTTGCATCGATACAGGCAGGTGCTGGCATTGTTGCTGATTCTGTTCCGGAAGCCGAATACGAAGAAAGCTGTAATAAAGCCGGTGCGCTGCTGAAAACGATTCATATTGCAGAAGACATGTTTCATAGCAAGGAGGATAAAGCTGATGAACAGATTTCTACAATTGTGCGTTGACGGAAAAACCCTTACTGCCGGTGAGGCTGAAACGCTGATGAATATGATGATGGCAGCGGAAATGACTCCTTCTGAAATGGGTGGTATATTGTCTATTCTTGCTCATCGGGGGGAGACGCCAGAAGAGCTTGCGGGTTTTGTGAAGGCAATGCGGGCACACGCTCTTACAGTCGATGGACTTCCTGATATTGTTGATACATGCGGAACAGGGGGAGACGGTATTTCCACTTTTAATATCTCAACGGCCTCGGCAATTGTTGCCTCGGCAGCTGGCGCGAAAATCGCTAAGCATGGCAATCGCTCTGTCTCTTCTAAAAGCGGAAGCGCTGATGTTTTAGAGGAGCTAGAGGTTTCTATTCAAACCACTCCCGAAAAGGTCAAAAGCAGCATTGAAACAAACAACATGGGATTTCTTTTTGCGCCGCTTTACTATTCGTCTATGAAACATGTAGCAGGTACTAGAAAAGAGCTAGGTTTCAGAACGGTATTTAATCTGCTTGGACCGCTCAGCAATCCTTTACAGGCGAAGCGTCAGGTGATTGGGGTCTATTCTGTTGAAAAAGCTGGACTGATGGCAAGCGCACTGGAGACGTTTCAGCCGAAGCACGTTATGTTTGTATCAAGCCGTGACGGTTTAGATGAGCTTTCAATTACAGCACCGACCGACGTGATTGAATTAAAGGACGGAGAGCGCCGGGAGTATACCGTTTCACCCGAAGATTTCGGTTTCACAAATGGCAGACTTGAAGATTTACAGGTGCAGTCTCCGAAAGAGAGCGCTTATCTCATTCAGAATATTTTTGAAAATAAAAGCAGCAGTTCCGCTTTATCTATTACGGCTTTTAATGCGGGTGCTGCGATTTACACGGCGGGAATTACCGCCTCACTGAAGGAAGGAACGGAGCTGGCGTTAGAGACGATTACAAGCGGAGGCGCTGCCGCGCAGCTTGAACGACTAAAGCAGAAAGAGGAAGAGATCTATGCTTGAAAAAATCATCAAACAAAAGAAAGAAGAAGTGAAAACACTGGTTCTGCCGGTAGAGCAGCCTTTCGAGAAACGTTCATTTAAGGAGGCGCTGGCAAGCCCGAATCGGTTTATCGGGTTGATTGCCGAAGTGAAGAAAGCATCGCCGTCAAAAGGGCTTATTAAAGAGGATTTTGTGCCTGTGCAGATTGCAAAAGACTATGAGGCTGCGAAGGCAGATGCGATTTCTGTCTTAACAGACACCCCGTTTTTTCAAGGGGAAAACAGCTATTTATCAGACGTAAAGCGTGCTGTTTCGATTCCTGTACTTAGAAAAGATTTTATTATTGATTCTCTTCAAGTAGAGGAATCAAGAAGAATCGGAGCGGATGCCATATTGTTAATCGGCGAGGTGCTTGATCCCTTACACCTTCATGAATTATATCTTGAAGCAGGTGAAAAGGGGATGGACGTGCTAGTGGAGGTTCATGATGGATCAACGCTAGAACAAATATTGAAAGTGTTCACACCCGACATTCTTGGCGTAAATAATCGAAACCTAAAAACGTTTAAAACATCTGTAAAGCAGACAGAACAAATCGCATCTCTCGTTCCGAAAGAATCCTTGCTTGTCAGCGAAAGCGGAATCGGTTCTTTAGAACATTTAACCTTTGTCAATGAGCATGGGGCGCGAGCTGTACTTATCGGTGAATCATTGATGAGACAAACTTCTCAGCGTAAAGCAATCCATGCTTTGTTTAGGGAGTGAGGTTGTGAAGAAACCGGCATTAAAATATTGCGGTATTCGGTCACTAAAGGATTTGCAGCTTGCGGCGGAATCACAGGCTGATTACCTAGGATTTATTTTTGCTGAAAGCAAACGAAAAGTATCTCCGCAAGATGTGAAAAAATGGCTGAACCAAGTTCGTGTCGAAAAACAGGTTGCAGGTGTTTTTGTTAATGAATCAATAGAGACGATGTCACGTGTTGCCAAGAGCTTGAAGCTCGACGTCATTCAGCTTCACGGTGATGAAAAACCGACGGATGCTGCTGTTCTTCGCAAGCTGACAGGCTGTGAAATATGGAAGGCGCTTCACCATCAAGATAACACAACTCAAGAAATAGCCCGCTTTAAAGATAATGTTGACGGCTTTGTGATTGATTCATCTGTAAAAGGGTCTAGAGGCGGAACTGGTGTTGCATTTTCTTGGGAATGTGTGCCGGAATATCAGCAGGCGGCTATTGGTAAACGCTGCTTTATCGCTGGCGGCGTGAATCCGGATAGCATCACAGGCCTATTGAAATGGCAGCCAGAAGGAATTGACCTTGCCAGCGGAATTGAAAAAAACGGACAAAAAGATCAGAATCTGATGAGGCTTTTAGAAGAAAGGATGAACCGATATGTATCCATATCCGAATGAAATAGGCAGATACGGTGATTTTGGCGGAAAGTTTGTTCCGGAAACACTCATGCAGCCGTTAGATGAAATAGAAACAGCATTTAAGCAAATCAAGGATGATCCTGTTTTTCGTGAAGAATATTATAAGCTGTTAAAGGACTATTCCGGACGGCCGACTGCATTAACATACGCTGATCGAGTCACTGAATACTTAGGCGGCGCGAAAATCTATTTGAAACGAGAAGATTTAAACCATACAGGTTCTCATAAAATCAATAATGCGCTAGGTCAAGCGCTGCTTGCTAAAAAAATGGGCAAAACGAAAATCATTGCTGAAACCGGTGCCGGCCAGCATGGCGTTGCCGCTGCAACAGTTGCAGCCAAATTCGGCTTTTCCTGTACTGTGTTTATGGGTGAAGAGGATGTTGCCCGCCAGTCTCTGAACGTTTTCCGCATGAAGCTTCTTGGAGCGGAGGTAGTGCCTGTAACAAGCGGAAACGGAACATTGAAGGATGCCACAAATGAGGCGATCCGGTACTGGGTTCAGCATTGTGAGGATCACTTTTATATGATTGGATCAGTTGTCGGCCCGCATCCTTATCCGCAAGTGGTCCGTGAATTTCAAAAAATGATCGGAGAGGAAGCGAAGGATCAGTTGAAACGTATTGAAGGCACTCTGCCTGATAAAGTAGTGGCATGTGTAGGCGGAGGAAGCAATGCGATGGGTATGTTTCAGGCATTTTTAAATGAAGATGTTGAACTGATCGGCGCTGAAGCAGCAGGAAAAGGAATTGATACGCCTCTTCATGCCGCCACTATTTCGAAAGGAACCGTAGGGGTTATTCACGGTTCATTGACTTATCTCATTCAGGATGAATTCGGGCAAATTATTGAGCCCTACTCTATTTCAGCCGGTCTCGACTATCCTGGAATCGGTCCGGAGCACGCATACTTGCATAAGAGCGGCCGTGTCACTTATGACAGTATCACTGATGAAGAAGCGGTGGATGCATTAAAGCTTTTGTCAGAAAAAGAGGGGATTTTGCCGGCAATCGAATCTGCCCATGCGTTGGCGAAAGCATTCAAACTCGCCAAAGGAATGGATCGCGGTCAACTCATTCTCGTCTGTTTATCAGGACGGGGAGACAAGGATGTCAACACATTAATGAAGGTATTGGAAGAAGAGGTGAAAGCCCATGTTTAAATTGGATCTTCAACCATTAGAAAAATTGTTTATCCCGTTTATTACGGCGGGCGATCCAGTTCCTGAGGTTTCGATTGAACTGGCGAAGTCACTCCAAAAAGCAGGCGCCACTGCATTGGAGCTTGGTGTTGCATACTCTGACCCGCTTGCAGACGGTCCGGTGATCCAGCGGGCTTCAAAGCGGGCACTTGATCAAGGAATGAATATCGTAAAGGCAATCAAATTAGGCGGAGAAATGAAAAAAAACGGAGTGAATATTCCGATTATCCTCTTTACGTATTATAATCCTGTGTTACAATTGAACAAAGAATACTTTTTCGCTTTACTGCGGGAAAATCATATTGACGGTCTGCTTGTTCCGGATCTGCCACTAGAAGAAAGCAACAGCCTTCAAGAGGAATGTAAAAGCCATGAGGTGACGTATATTTCTTTGGTTGCGCCGACAAGCGAAAGCCGTTTGAAAACCATTATTGAACAAGCCGAGGGCTTCGTCTACTGTGTGTCTTCTCTGGGTGTGACCGGTGTCCGCAATGAGTTCAATTCATCCGTGTACCCGTTCATTCGGACAGTGAAGAATCTCAGCACTGTTCCGGTTGCCGTAGGGTTCGGTATATCAAACCGTGAACAGGTCATAAAGATGAATGAGATTAGTGACGGTGTCGTAGTGGGAAGCGCGCTCGTCAGAAAAATAGAAGAATTAAAGGACCGGCTCATCAGCGCTGAAACGAGAAATCAGGCGCTGCAGGAGTTTGAGGATTATGCAATGGCGTTTGGCGGCTTGTACAGTTTAAAATGAGGTGACTGATTTGCGTATCAAAGAACATTTAAAACAGCTGAAGCCTTATCAGCCTGGAAAGCCGATTGAAGCAGTGAAATCAGAATATGGCTTGGTCAAAGTTGTGAAGCTTGCTTCAAACGAGAATCCTTACGGCTGTTCAGAGGCTGCAAAAGAGGCGCTTCATCATGAGATTCAACAGCTAGCCCTTTACCCGGACGGGTATAGCGCCGCTTTGCGGACAAGGCTCAGTAAGCACCTCGATGTCAGCGAAACATCACTTATTTTCGGCAACGGTTCTGATGAAATCATTCAGATCATCTGCCGGGCATTTCTAAACAATAAAACCAATACGATCACTGCTGCCCCGACTTTTCCGCAATATAAACATAATGCGGTTATTGAAGGTGCTGAAGTGCGTGAAATTGCACTTCGTCCCGACGGCTCACATGATTTAGACGCCATGTTAGAAGCCATCGACGAACAGACACAAGTCGTTTGGATATGCAGCCCGAATAATCCGACTGGCACTTATACATCTGAAGGAGAATTACTCGCATTTCTGGAGCGCGTTCCTTCACGTGTCCTTGTTGTTCTTGACGAAGCATATTATGAATATGTAACAGCAGAGGATTACCCGGAAACCGTGCCGCTCTTAAGCAAGTTTTCCAATTTGATGATTTTGCGCACATTTTCAAAGGCATACGGTCTGGCAGCGCTCAGAGTCGGATACGGAATTGCTGACGAGAACCTGATTCGCCAGATTGAGCCGGCGAGAGAGCCGTTTAATACGAGCCGTCTGGGCCAGGCTGCGGCGATTGCCGCACTTGATGATCAAGCGTTTATTGCTTCCTGTGTTGAGCAAAATAATGCAGGCCTTCAGCAGTATTATGATTTTGTGAAAACTCATGGTTTAAAGTGCTACCCTTCACAGACAAATTTTGTGTTAATTGACTTTAAACGTCCTGCTGATGAACTGTTTCAGGCTCTGCTGGAAAAAGGCTATATCGTCCGGTCAGGAAATGCATTAGGTTTCCCGACATCACTCCGGATTACGATCGGAACAAAAGAGCAAAATGAAGAAATACTTGCCATTTTAGCTGAAATTTTATAAGAGGTGATCAAATATCACCTCTTTAGTCTATAAACCAGGTGATGACGTATGAATCAAATGAAAGATACAATATTGCTCGCCGGTCTCGGATTGATAGGCGGTTCGATTGCCCTAGCCATCAAAAAAAATCATCCCGGCAAACGGATTATCGGAATCGACATCTCTGATGAACAGGCGGTAGCGGCATTAAAATTAGGTGTGATAGACGATCGTGCTGATTCGTTTATTAGCGGTGCGAAAGAGGCAGCTACAGTAATCATTGCGACACCTGTTGAACAAACACTGGTTATGCTTGAAGAGCTGGCTCATTCAGGAATTGAACATGAGCTTTTGATTACGGATGTAGGAAGCACAAAGCAAAAAGTGGTTGATTACGCTGATCAAGTGCTGCCTAGCCGCTATCAATTTGTCGGAGGACATCCGATGGCGGGTTCACATAAATCAGGAGTGGCCGCTGCGAAGGAGTTCCTGTTTGAAAATGCATTTTATATTTTAACGCCAGGCCAGAAAACGGACAAACAAGCTGTGGAACAGTTAAAAAACCTGCTGAAGGGGACGAATGCCCATTTTGTGGAAATGTCGCCGGAGGAGCATGATGGCGTTACAAGTGTAATCAGTCATTTTCCGCATATTGTAGCAGCCAGTCTTGTTCACCAAACCCATCATTCGGAAAACCTGTATCCGCTTGTTAAGCGTTTTGCTGCCGGCGGGTTCAGAGATATTACAAGGATTGCATCAAGCAGCCCGGCAATGTGGCGGGATATTTTATTACATAATAAAGATAAAATCTTAGACCGTTTTGATGAGTGGATTCGTGAAATTGACAAGATCCGTACATATGTAGAACAAGAAGATGCGGAAAATCTATTTCGTTATTTTAAAACAGCCAAGGATTATCGCGACGGGCTGCCGCTTCGGCAGAAGGGAGCGATACCTGCATTTTATGATTTATATGTGGATGTACCCGATCATCCGGGTGTAATATCCGAGATAACAGCGATCTTAGCTGCGGAGCGCATCAGTATCACGAATATCCGCATTATCGAAACACGAGAGGATATTAACGGGATTTTAAGGATCAGTTTTCAGTCTGATGACGACCGCAAAAGGGCAGAACAATGCATTGAAGCCCGGGCGGAATATGAAACTTTTTATGCTGATTGAGGTGGAAAAAATGAAACGAGAAAAGGTGCAGATCTTACATGGAGAAATACATATTCCGGGTGATAAATCCATTTCTCACCGCTCTGTTATGTTTGGCGCGCTAGCGGCAGGCACAACAACAGTTAAAAACTTTCTGCCGGGAGCAGATTGTCTGAGCACGATCGATTGCTTTAGAAAAATGGGTGTTCACATTGAGCAAAGCGGCAGCGATGTCGTGATTCACGGAAAAGGAATCGATGCCCTGAAAGAGCCAGAAAGCCTTTTAGATGTCGGAAATTCAGGTACAACGATTCGCCTGATGCTCGGAATATTGGCGGGCCGTCCTTTTTACAGCGCGGTAGCCGGAGATGAGAGCATTGCGAAGCGCCCAATGAAGCGTGTGACTGAGCCTTTGAAAAAAATGGGGGCTAAAATCGACGGCAGAGCCGGCGGAGAGTTTACACCGCTGTCAGTGAGCGGCGCTTCATTAAAAGGAATTGATTATGTATCACCTGTTGCAAGCGCGCAAATTAAATCTGCTGTTTTGCTGGCCGGATTACAGGCTGAGGGCACAACAACTGTCACAGAGCCCCATAAATCTCGGGACCACACTGAGCGGATGCTTTCTGCTTTTGGCGTTAAGCTTTCTGAAGATCAAACGAGTGTTTCCATTGCTGGTGGCCAGAAACTGACAGCTGCTGATATTTTTGTTCCTGGAGACATTTCTTCAGCCGCGTTTTTCCTTGCTGCTGGCGCGATGGTTCCAAACAGCAGAATTGTATTGAAAAACGTAGGTTTAAATCCGACTCGGACAGGTATTATTGACGTCCTTCAAAACATGGGGGCAAAACTTGAAATCAAACCATCTGCTGATAGCGGTGCAGAGCCTTATGGAGATTTGATTATAGAAACGTCATCTCTAAAAGCAGTTGAAATCGGAGGAGATATCATTCCGCGTTTAATTGATGAGATCCCTATCATCGCGCTTCTTGCGACTCAGGCGGAAGGAACTACCGTTATTAAGGACGCGGCAGAGCTAAAAGTGAAAGAAACAAACCGTATTGATACTGTTGTTTCTGAGCTTCGCAAGCTGGGTGCTGAAATTGAACCGACAGCAGATGGAATGAAGGTTTATGGCAAACAAACGTTGAAAGGCGGCGCGGCAGTGTCCAGCCACGGAGATCATCGAATCGGAATGATGCTTGGTATTGCTTCCTGTATAACGGAGGAGCCGATTGAAATCGAGCACACGGATGCCATTCACGTTTCTTATCCAACCTTCTTCGAGCATTTAAATAAGCTTTCGAAAAAATCCTGAAGTTTTACTTCAGGATTTTTTATGCAGATCATAATTCGAGGCGAAAAAACATAGCTTGTCTTATAGAGGGGATAGAAAAACAAAAAGGGGGGATGTGCTTTACTTACAAGCCGGCAGGTCAAAGAGCTGCTTTACTGTACAGAGGGCGATCTTCCTTTTTTCATTTTCTATCTCAAGATCTTTTGGTAAACTAATAAGACTCAATAATTCCCTTCCGTACAGAAGCATCTTATTTGCCGGGGGCATTCGTCTGAATTATGATAAGATTAACCCGAACAAATAAAGCTTTTTTGTATGGTTGATGTTGTATAGGAAAAGAAAGGACCGGTCCGATTTGAATACATTGATTCAAGAAGCCATAAAATTAGTTGAAGCAGGTGAAACAGAAAAAGGCCTCAACACGCTCTCGAAGGCTGAAAAACAGCTGCATGATGAAGATAAAGCCATTGCAGCCCAGCTTTATTACGAGTGGGGCGATGTAGAAAAAGCAATTTCACTGATTAGTGATCTACATGATTTATATCCAAATGAAACAGAACTGACGAATTTCTACGCTGAACTTTTAATAGATATTGACGAAGAAGAAAAAGCCCTCGCTGTGCTGGAGACTATTCCGGAAACAGATCCATCATATCCGGAAAGTTTGCTGCTTATGGCGGATCTTTATCAGATGCAGGGGTTATTCGAAGTCAGTGAACAAAAGCTTTTACAGGCAAAGTCCATTCTGGACAATGAACCTGTTATTGATTTTGCACTGGGAGAACTTTACTTTGCTCAGGGAGCCTATGCAAAAGCGGTTCAATATTTTAAAACAACGGCTGAGGAGCAGAGTGAGATCGGAGGCGTTAATGTCCATCAAAGACTGGCAGAATCGTTAAGTGCCTCAGGTGAATTTGAGGATGCCATTCCATGGTATGAGAAAGCTGTCGATGAGAATCCTGATCCTAATACGATTTTCGGCTATGGTTTTACAGCCTTACAGGCGGGGCTTGTGAAAACAGCTATTAAGCAGCTGTCTGATTTAAAGGAGCTTGATCCATCTTATACTTCACTTTATATGCCGCTCTCGAAAAGCTATGAAGCTGAAGGGATGTATGAAGAGGCATTAAAAACGGCAAAAGAGGGGATCAGATATGATGAATATAACAAAGAACTTTTCCTTTATGCCGCCAAAATGGCCTTAAAAATCGGGAAGTCAGAAGAGGGGAAAAAGCTGCTTCAGGAGGCGCTTGCGCTTGATCCGGGCTTTGTCGAGGCGCTTCATACACTTCTTGCCGTGTATCACAAAGAAGAGGATTATGATCAGATCATTGATCTTATTCAAGAGGTTCGAAGCTACGGTGAAGAAGATCCGAAATACAATTGGTATCTTGCAAGCGCATATACTGAATTAGAGCAATACGAGGAAGCAAAACAATCCTTTGAGGCTGCCTATCTTCATTATCGGGAGGATAGAGATTTCTTATATGAATACGCAAGCTTCCTATTAGAAGAAGGCCATCAAAAAGAAGCGCTGCCGCTTTTGAAAAAGGTTCTTGAAATGGACGGAGCCAATGAAGAGCTTGAAGAAACGATTTTGCGAATCGAGGATGAATTTTCTAGATAAGCAGGAATATTAACCATTCATGTGGAACATATAAGTATATAGATTATACGAACGATAGAGGAGGGAATTACATGCAGACCCCTGTTTCTGTCAATGAGAAAAAAGATTTTATCCGTTGGTTTTTAAACCATTATCAGTTAAAGCGCCGAGAGTGCGTTTGGATCTTGAACTACTTAATGAGCCATGATTCTCTCATGGAGAAGGTTCATTTTGTGGAGCAGGCTGAATTTTGCCCGAGAGGCATTATAATGTCAACACATTGTGTTGAAGAAGTTCCGTTCCGGTTCTATAAAGAGAATGTCATGACTACCGACGCGGAAAAATCTTTTCATGATATTAGATTAAATAAACAGCAGGATTTGTTTATCCAGCTTAATTTCCGTTCGGCTTACAGCTCACCTGAATATGCGGCGGTGCTGGAGTCCAACCCGCATATTCCGAAAGATCTTTTTGAGAATAAAAAAGATCAGGGATTGGCGGAACAGATTTTAGAGCACGCTATTTCCACATTCCAAAGAGAAAAATTATTAAAAGACATTGACGAGGCGTTAGATCGTCATGATAAAGAGGCATTTGAACAATTATCGCGCCAATTAAATCAGCTCACATAATATGACCAGCCTTGCAGTGAATTGCAAGGCTTGTTGCCGTAAAGGGGGAGAACGATGAGGTGGAGAATCACTGATGCCAAGGACTATTTACAAGCTAAGGATTACATTGATACCGCTGTCATACCATTAATTAACATAAGGGTTAATAACCATTTTAAAATGGCGGCGGAGAAAGGCGAGTTTACGCAGCTTCTCTCAGAAGAACTTGAAAGGCAGTTAAAGGGACGGGTATATTTACTTCCGCCTTATACATATGTTGATAGAAATGAAATAACCGTTCAAGGGCTTAAGGATTTGCGGGAAGAGCTGATAACGGAATTTCCGCATGTTGTCCTGCTCACATCTGACGAAAGTTGGAGAGCTGAGGATGCGTTAGGCAAAATGATTGTTACACCTTCTGTTCCATTAGAGCATTTAAATGACTCTTTAAAAAGAAAAATATTGGATGAACGCACTGCTGAAATTTTGAACGTTTTGTTACAGTTATGGAGCACTTCATAAAAACACTTACATTTCCTTATGAACAATATTTTGGCTATATTGACCTTGCTGAGAGATTCATATATTATGAGGGTGTCTAGAGTTATTGCAATATTTTCTATTTTAGTCAGTTTGCAGGGGTGACCTAGAGGGGGGAGAAGAGATGGGCGGAAAACATGATATATCCAGACGTCAATTTTTGAATTACACGCTCACAGGCGTAGGAGGTTTTATGGCGGCTAGTATGCTCATGCCTATGGTTCGCTTCGCACTCGACCCGGTATTAAAATCGACAGGGAAGCAGGATATGGTTCAAGTTGTCAGCGTTGATGAGTTGACAAAAGAGCCGCAGCGCTTTGATTTTAAAATTAATCAAGTCGATGCCTGGTATGAGTCTGAAGAGTCAAGATCAGCCTGGGTCTTCAAAAACGGGGATGAAATTGTAGCACTTTCGCCAATTTGTAAACATTTAGGGTGTACGGTGAACTGGAATAGTGATCCTAAAAACCCGAATAAATTCTTTTGTCCATGCCATTACGGACTCTATGAAAAGGACGGCACCAATGTCCCTGGCACGCCGCCGCTTGCGCCTCTTGATCATTATGAGCAAGAAGTAAAAGACGGCTTCCTGTATCTTGGAAAAGCAAAGCCTAAGGGGGAAGGGTGACATGCTGAACAAAATTTATGACTGGGTAGACGAGCGGCTTGATATTACACCGATGTGGAGGGATATTGCCGATCACGAAGTACCGGAACATGTGAATCCCGCCCATCATTTCTCTGCGTTTGTGTATTGCTTTGGGGGACTGACGTTTTTTGTAACCGTTATCCAAGTATTATCTGGAATGTTTTTAACGATGTATTATGTGCCTGATATCAAAAATGCCTGGGAATCGGTATATTATTTGCAAAATGAAGTGGCATTCGGCCAGATTGTCAGGGGGATGCACCACTGGGGTGCGAGCCTGGTCATTGTGATGATGTTTTTACATACGCTGAGGGTCTTTTTCCAAGGCGCGTATAAAAAACCGCGCGAGCTGAACTGGATTGTCGGTGTGCTGATCTTTTTTGTTATGCTCGGTCTTGGCTTTACAGGCTACTTGCTTCCTTGGGATATGAAGGCTCTGTTTGCAACAAAAGTCGGGCTGCAGATCGCCGAAGCCACGCCTTTGATCGGAACGCAAGTTAAAACGCTCCTTGCAGGGCATCCGGATATTGTAGGCGCCCAAACGCTGACTAGGTTTTTTGCGATCCATGTATTTTTTCTTCCTGCCGCATTGTTCGGGCTGATGGCTGCACATTTTATTATGATCCGGAAGCAGGGGATTTCAGGACCGCTTTAAACTCTTGATCTGCGAATAAAAGGGAGGGGATGACATGCACCGGGGCAAAGGGATGAAATTTGTAGGCGACTCAAGGATACCGGCTGAAAAAAAGCCGAATATACCGAAGGATTATTCGGAGTATCCCGGTAAAACAGAGGCTTTCTGGCCAAATTTCTTGTTAAAGGAATGGATGGTTGGAGCTGTCTTTCTCATCGGTTTTCTCGTTTTGACGATTGTGCATCAGCCGCCTTTGGAGCGGATGGCGGACCCGACTGATACTGGTTATATTCCGCTGCCGGATTGGTATTTTCTTTTCTTATACCAGCTGTTGAAATATGAATACGCCGCTGGAAGCTTTACAGTGGTCGGCGCCATGATTATGCCAGGTCTCGCTTTTGGGGCCCTGCTATTGGCTCCATTCCTAGACAGAGGGACAGAAAGAAGGCCGTGGAAGCGTCCGGTCGCTGTCGGTATGATGCTTCTGGCCATTTCCGCTGCTGTATTTTTGACGTGGCAGTCAGTTGCTACTCATGACTGGGCCAAGGCAGAAGAACAGGGGAAAATTACAAAAGAAGCCGACATTGACACCAATGCAGAAGGATATAAGGTTTTTAAGGAACAGGGCTGTATTTCTTGCCATGGGGATAACCTTCAGGGAGGAGCGGCCGGGCCTTCATTGGTTGACAGCGGGCTGAAACCGGATGAAATCAAAAAAATCGCTGTAGAAGGGAAAGGCAAAATGCCGGCGGGTGTGTTCAAAGGAAATGATAAGCAACTCGAAGAACTTGCAAAATTTATTTCTGAAACAACCGCAAAATAACGTATTGTGAATTGTCAAATGGAAGGATATACTTTTATTATCAAAAGCTGACCCGGCGTCAGCTTTTTTATATGGACATATTATTTTTACAGACTGAGAGTTGATTCGATGTGAAATGGTTTCAATATGTATTAGGGCAGCGGCCGATGCTTATTCTTGTCTTAGCCATTAATTTTCTGGGAACGGTTTACGGCTACTATTGGTACTTGCCGCAGCTTTTGGAGACACCGGCCCGTTTCCTGATTTTTGTTCCGGACAGTCCGACAGCAACGTTTTTCTTTCTGTTTGTGCTGCTTGCCTTTCTCATGAAACGGAATGCTCCGCTCTTTGAGGCGCTTGCGCTAGTTACCCTCGTAAAGTATGGCCTATGGGCGGTGGCTATGAATTTTCTTGTGCTTGCAGTAACTGGTGACTTGCCGTGGGAGGGCTACATGCTAATTGCTTCGCATTTTGCAATGGCAGTTCAAGGCGTATTATACAGTCCGTATTTTCGTTTTTCATTTTGGCATCTTGCAATTGCTGCAGTCTGGACACTGCATAACGATGTCATTGACTACTTGTTTGATATGATGCCGCAATACTCTATGCTTTCTGATTATATGACTGAAATAGGATACGGAACATTTTGGCTAAGCATCTTTTCAATCGGGCTTGCTTACTTTCTTGTGGTCTCAAAAAAGCAAACGAAGCTTGAGCTGATGTAAAGACAATGTTGGTCTATCCTTGTCCCTTTCTTCATATTCTGTAAGGAGAGAGAGTGGGAGGGACCTGCATGAAACGAAAGCTGACGATCTGTTTGTTGATTGCACTTATTTTTTATAATGGAAATGCCAAGGCTGCAGAGCGGGGAAGCCTCGAGGAATTGAATGATTTATCCGATACAGTCTTTCAAATGACCCGACAGGCGAAATATGAAGAGGCGCTTCAAGTCTTGGAGTATTTTGAAAAAACATTAAAATCCGCTGAGAAAAAACAGCAAGACCCCATGCTAACGGGAGCCCAAATTCGTCAAATCACATTGGGCTATAATGATATGATTCGGAGTTTAAAGCAAGCTGATACATCAGACACACAAAAACTCAGAGCAGCCGCGCAGTTCAGAATGCTGATGGATGCGGTTGACAATCGGTCTGACCCGCTTTGGGGATCACTGGAAAAACCGATTATGGAAGCTTTTACTGAGCTGAAGCGAGATGTCCAAAAGAATGGAAGCACAAGCTTTCATGAAAAGTGGAATGAATTTATCAGTTTATATGACTTGATTTACCCTAGTCTTACAATCGATGTATCAGAGGATCAGCTTGAAACAGTCGGAAAACATATAGACGTCATTGAGCAAGAGGAATTTCAGCAAATGACAGAGAGCACGAAGCTTGAACGGCTTTCCCTTCTTCAGCATGACCTGAAAAATGTGTTTGACAGGGTGGAGGAGGATGATGCCGATCCGTCTTTACTCTGGGTGATGATTACAACCGGCAGTATCATCATTACTGCTCTTACCTATGTCGGTTACAGAAAGTACAAGGCGGAAAAAAACAAGCTGAAAAAAAGGGACTACCCTAAATAAGGATGAGGGGCGGCGGTCAGCCGCCTTTTTTCTATTACATGTCAGCGCGGAAGCGGATTTTTATTTTCATCAAGCGTAAATCCTTCTCCGAGCACATCGTGAACATCGCTTACCGCTACAAAGGCATGGGGATCAATGGAGTTAATCACGCTTTTCAGCATCACCAATTCGTTTTTCGGCACCACACAATAAAGTACATCTATATCCTCTTTTGTGTAGGAACCTTGTCCTTTCAAAATGGTGACGCCTCGTTCCATTTCTTCAAGAATCTTTTTCTGAATCAGGTCGTTTTTCGAAGAGATGATCGTAGCGCCTTTAGCAGCGTATCCGCCTTCCTGAATAAAATCGATTAATCTTGCCGCTACAAATACAGCTACCAGCGTATACATCGCTTCTTTATAGGAGAGATAAGTAAGCAAAGACAAAATGATGACGCAGGCATCGAAAGCAAACATCGTTCTGCCCATCGGGATCCCAAAATACTTATTCACTAAACGTGCGATGATATCAACACCGCCTGTCGTTCCGCCGAACTTGAAAATAATTCCCAGTCCGGCTCCGATGAATACGCCGGCAAATAAAGCGGCGAGCGCTAAGTCGTGCTGAAGGGGCATATGTATTTCATATCGCTGAAAGATGCTGAGGAACAAAGACAAGGCTACAGTGCCGACAAGGGTATAAACAAACATTGTCCTGCCGAGCAAACGCCAGCCAATAAAAAAAATCGGAATGTTCAACACCAGGTTCGAGATAGAGGGGCTGATGTGGAAAAGGGCATAAAGCAAAAGTGTAATACCTGTAAAACCGCCCTCAGCCAGATTGTTCTGCATATTGAAATGAACCAAGCCAAATGAAAAAATTGCCGCTCCGATTAAAATAAAAAATATGTTTTTTAATCTAATTTCTCCAAGCATCACACAAAACCCCTTTTCCTTCCATTAGATAGCGTTTATATTATAGTGGATGAAAAAGAAAACAGCAAACGTGCTTAAACATTTGTCAAACGTATCTGAATTAGCTAACATGTAAGAGGATGATAGGAGGTTTCGTTCAGTGAGTGATAAAACAATGAAAGACATACAGGCTGAAGTAGACCGTTACATCGGCCAATTTAAAGAAGGATATTTTAGCCCGCTGGCCATGATGGCGAGGCTGACTGAAGAACTGGGCGAGCTTGCCAGAGAAGTGAATCACCGTTATGGAGAAAAACCAAAAAAAGCGACTGAAGATGATAAAAGCATGGAAGAGGAAATGGGCGATGTGCTATTTGTATTGGTTTGTTTAGCCAACTCCCTTGATATCTCTTTAGAGGAAGCCCACGACCGAGTCATGCATAAATTTAATACAAGAGATAAAGATCGCTGGACCAGAAAAGAAGAAGGAAAGTAGAGGAGATCGAGATGTCAAACGAAACAATTAAAGTAGTCATTGCGGGACCGCGTGGAAGAATGGGGCAGGAAGCTGTTAAATTGGCAGAACGAACACCTCATTTTGACCTTGTCGGGGCCATAGACCATACATACGATCAGCAAAAATTATCTGATGTGATGCCTGTTGAGTCAGATGCTTTCATTTATACAGATATCAATGCCTGTTTTACAGAAACACAACCGGATGTCTTGATTGATTTAACAACGCCCGAAATCGGAAAAGTACATACAAAAATTGCATTAGAGCACGGAGTCCGTCCAGTTGTCGGAACAACCGGTTTCTCAGAAGCCGATTTAAAAGAGCTCACGTCTTTAACAGAAGAAAAAGGGATCGGAGCCATCATTGCGCCAAATTTTGCGCTCGGTGCGATACTGATGATGAAATTTTCAAAAATGGCTGCCAACTATTTTGAGGATGTTGAGATTATTGAGCTTCATCATGACCAGAAGCTTGACGCGCCAAGCGGAACTGCGCTTAAAACAGCGGAAATGATTTCAGAAGTCCGTAAAGAAAAGCAGCAAGGACATCCGGATGAAAAAGAAATTCTCCCAGGAGCAAGAGGAGCGGAGCAAAACGGCATTCGCTTGCACAGCGTCCGTCTTCCGGGACTGATCGCGCATCAGGAGGTCATGTTCGGCATGGATGGCCAAACGCTTCAGATACGCCATGATTCTTATAACCGGGCTTCTTTCATGTCAGGCGTTAAACTGTCAGTCGAACAAGTCATGAAGGTTGATCAGCTTGTGTACGGTTTAGAAAATATCATTGATTAGACGGGGGGATAAACAATGAAAATTGCTTTGATCGCGCATGACAAGAAAAAACAGGATATGGTTCAATTTACGACTGCCTATCGGGATATTTTAAAGAATCATGATCTATACGCAACCGGAACCACAGGGTTGAAAATTCAAGAGGCGACAGGTCTTAAAATTGAACGTTTTCAATCCGGCCCTTTAGGGGGAGACCAGCAAATCGGTGCACTGATCGCTGCCAATGCACTCGATCTTGTCATTTTTTTGCGCGACCCGCTGACCGCGCAGCCGCATGAACCGGATGTCTCGGCATTAATCCGGTTATGTGATGTGTATTCCATTCCGCTCGCCACAAATATGGGTACTGCGGAAATTCTCGTCCGCACACTTGATGAAGGTGTTTTCGAATTCCGTGACCTTCTTCGGGGAGAAGAGCCGAATGTATAATGCTGACGTTCTTGCTTTTGGCGCCCACAGTGATGATGTCGAGATCGGAATGGGCGGCACAATAGCGAAGTTTGTCAAACAGGAAAAAAAAGTAATGATATGCGATTTGACAGAAGCGGAACTCTCTTCTAACGGTACGGTCAGTTTGCGTAAAGAAGAAGCAGCTGAAGCAGCCCGCATATTAGGCGCAGATAAAAGAATTCAGCTAACGCTTCCAGACCGCGGCCTAATAATGAGTGATCAGGCAATTCGGTCGATTGTCACTGTCATCAGAACCTGTCGGCCAAAAGCGGTTTTTATGCCGTATAAAAAGGATCGCCATCCGGATCACGGCAATGCGGCTGCACTGGTGGAAGAAGCGATCTTTTCCGCCGGAATCCATAAATATAAAGACGAAAAAAGCCTTCCGGCGCATAAAGTCAGCAAGGTTTACTATTATATGATAAATGGTTTTCATCAGCCGGATTTTGTTATTGATATCTCGGATACAATAGAGGCAAAGAAACAAAGCCTCAACGCCTACAAAAGCCAGTTTATCCCGTCAAAGGATTCCGTTTCTACTCCTCTGACGAATGGGTATATTGAAATCGTTGAAGCGAGAGAAAAGCTTTACGGTAAAGAAGCGGGCGTGGAGTATGCCGAAGGTTTCTTTTCCAAACGGATGCTGATGCTTGATCATGATGTGCTTGGGGGCGAACAATGAGAAAACTAAAAATAGGAATCACATGCTATCCGAGCGTTGGAGGCTCAGGTATCATTGCGACAGAACTGGGGAAGCAGCTTGCTGAAAAGGGACATGAAATCCATTTCATCACATCAAGCATTCCGTTTAGACTGAATACATATCATCCCAATATTCATTTTCATGAAGTTGAGGTTAATCAATATGCTGTTTTTAAGTATCCTCCGTATGATTTGACATTGGCAAGCAAAATCGCAGAGGTGGCGGAACGGGAGAATTTAGACATTATCCATGCTCACTATGCTCTCCCGCATGCCGTTTGCGCCTATCTTGCAAAACAAATGCTGAAACGCAATATCGGCATTGTTACCACTTTGCATGGCACGGATATCACGGTGTTAGGTTATGATCCGTCTCTAAAAGATCTGATCCGTTTTGCCATTGAGTCATCAGACAGGGTGACTGCCGTCTCCTCAGCGCTTGCGGCTGAAACATACGATTTAATTAAACCGGAGAAAAAAATTGAAACGATTTATAACTTTATAGACGAGCGTGTGTATCTGAAGAAAAACACAGCGGCAATTAAAGAGAAACATGGAATTTTACCAGATGAAAAAGTCGTCATCCATGTGTCCAACTTCAGAAAAGTTAAACGCGTGCAGGATGTCATCCGTGTGTTCCGCAATATCGCTGGCAAAACGAAAGCGAAGCTGCTTTTAGTCGGAGACGGTCCGGAGAAATCGACAGCCTGCGAGCTTATCAGAAAATATGGCTTGGAAGACCAAGTCTTAATGCTTGGAAATCAAGACCGTGTTGAAGAGCTTTATTCTATTAGCGATTTGAAGCTGCTGCTATCTGAAAAAGAAAGCTTCGGTCTTGTCCTGCTTGAAGCGATGGCTTGCGGAGTGCCTTGTATCGGAACAAACATTGGCGGTATCCCTGAGGTTATTAAAAACAATGTGAGCGGATTTTTGGTGGATGTCGGTGATGTTGCGGCTGCAACAGCCCGCGCGATGAGCATTTTAGAAGATGAACAGCTAAGCAATCGTTTTACAAAGGCGGCAATAGAGATGCTTGAAAATGAATTTTCTTCCCAAAAAATTGTCAGCCAGTATGAACAGATTTATGGCGATTTAGCAGAACCGGAGTGATCACATGGAAAAAGTTTTTATCAAAGCACTTCCCGTGCTCCGCATCTTAATCGAAGCGGGCCATCAGGCTTATTTTGTCGGGGGCGCAGTTCGTGACAGCTATATGAAACGAACGATCGGAGATGTCGATATCGCGACAGATGCGGCACCTGATCAAGTAGAACGGCTGTTTCAACGAACTGTTGATGTAGGCAAAGAGCACGGGACCATTATTGTGCTCTGGGAGGATGAAACCTATGAAGTCACGACATTCCGGACTGAATCTGATTATGTTGATTTCAGAAGACCGTCAGAAGTGCAATTTATCTCATCATTAGAAGAGGATCTAAAACGAAGAGATTTAACGATCAATGCGATGGCCATGACAGCGGACGGGAAGGTGCTTGATTATTTTGGCGGCAAGAAAGATATTGATCAGAAAGTGATTCGAACCGTTGGAAAGCCTGAGGATAGATTTCAAGAGGATGCGCTTCGTATGCTGAGAGCCGTACGCTTTATGAGTCAGCTTGGCTTTACGCTTTCACCGGAAACAGAAGAAGCCATTGCGAAAGAAAAATCACTCCTCTCCCATGTTTCAGTCGAACGAAAAACTATAGAGTTCGAGAAATTGCTGAAGGGAAGAGCTTCTCGCCAGGCGCTTCAAACGCTCATTCAAACGAGATTGTATGAAGAGCTTCCTGGTTTTTATCATAAACGAGAAAACCTGATTTCAACGAGTGAGTTTCCATTCTTCTCTTTAACATCCCGTGAGGAGCTTTGGGCTGCTCTTTTAATTAACCTTGGCATAGTTTTAAAAGACGCGCCCCTTTTCCTGAAAGCCTGGAAGCTCCCGGGAAAAGTGATCAAGGAAGCCATTCACATTGTCGATACGTTTGGCCAGAGCCTTGACGCAATGACAATGTACAGAGCTGGGGAAAAAGCACTGCTCTCAGCGGCCAAAATATCGCAGCTTCGTCAAAACGAAAAACTGGATGAAAAGAAACTGAAGGACATTCAGTACACTTATCAAAACCTGCCGATCAAAAGCCTTAAGGATCTTGATATCACGGGTAAGGACTTGCTTGCGCTTCGAAACCAGCCGGCCGGAAAATGGGTGTCGGAAGAATTACAGCGGATCGAGCAGGCTGTTGTGACAGGGAAGCTCTCCAATCAAAAGAAACACATAGAGGAGTGGCTGAAGACATGCGGTCAACATTAAGAAAAGACCTTATTGAATTATTTTCTCAGGCCGGCAATGAATTTATTTCCGGCCAAAAAATCAGTGATGCTCTCGGCTGTTCAAGAACTGCTGTGTGGAAGCATATTGAAGAGCTTCGGAAAGAGGGTTATGAAGTAGAAGCCGTTAGAAGAAAGGGATATCGGCTCATCAAAAAGCCCGGAAAACTCAGTGAAAGCGAAATTCGTTTTGGATTAAAAACGGAAGTGATGGGCCAGCATCTTATTTACCATGACGTTCTTTCAAGCACGCAAAAAACGGCTCATGAGCTCGCGAATAATAACGCACCGGAAGGCACCCTCGTGGTGGCTGACAAACAAACAGCCGGAAGGGGCCGAATGTCTAGGGTATGGCATTCTCAAGAAGGAAACGGTGTTTGGATGAGCCTGATTTTGCGGCCTGACATTCCGCTCCAAAAAACACCGCAGCTGACTCTTCTTGCTGCAGTAGCTGTTGTGCAGGGAATAGAAGAGGCAGCAGGCATCCAAACGGATATTAAATGGCCAAATGATATTTTGATTAACGGAAAAAAAACAGTCGGTATTCTAACGGAAATGCAGGCTGAAGAAGACCGCGTACGTTCAGTGATCATTGGGATCGGCATTAACGTTAACCAGCAGCCTAATGATTTTCCAGATGAATTGAAGGACATCGCGACAAGCCTCAGCCAAGCTGCTGGGGAAAAAATTGATCGGGCCGGCGTCATCCAGCATATTTTACTATGCTTTGAGAAACGGTACCGGGATTATATGACGCACGGATTTACGCCGATTAAGCTTTTATGGGAAAGCTATGCGCTCGGTATTGGCACTAATATGAGAGCCAGAACGTTAAACGGAACCTTTTACGGGAAGGCGTTAGGTATAGATGATGAAGGCGTTCTGCTTTTAGAAACGAACGAAGGCATTAAAAAAATCTATTCTGCCGATATCGAATTGGGCTAATGTGTTGGTACAAGCCCGTTGATTTTGGTATACTTCCATTGGGCAGTATCGCCTGCGAACTGCACCTATTATTAAAATAGATAGACATTGCAGCAGTCTGCCTTGATCCAAAAAAGGACTGGGACAGAGGGATGAAACTCGCCGAACTTTAGAAAGTGAAGAATCCTTCTCGTTGTAACGGAAGGTTTTTTGGCTTGCAGAAGAAAACGGCAGATCATCTCCTCTAAACATGAGGAGGAGAAAACATGAAAACAAAACTGGATTTTCTAAAAATGAAGGAGTCTGAAGAACCGATTGTCATGCTGACCGCTTATGATTATCCGGCAGCTAAACTTGCTGAACAAGCGGGAGTTGACATGATTTTAGTCGGTGATTCACTTGGAATGGTCGTCCTCGGCCTTGATTCAACTGTCGGTGTGACAGTTGCGGACATGATTCATCATACAAAAGCCGTTAAAAGGGGTGCGCCGAATACCTTTATTGTGACAGATATGCCGTTTATGTCTTATCACCTATCTAAGGAAGATACGCTGAAAAATGCAGCGGCTATCGTTCAGGAAAGCGGAGCTGACGCACTGAAGCTTGAGGGCGGAGAAGGCGTGTTTGAATCCATTCGCGCATTGACGCTTGGAGGCATTCCAGTAGTCAGTCACTTAGGTTTGACACCGCAGTCAGTCGGCGTACTGGGCGGCTATAAAGTACAGGGCAAAGACGAACAAAGCGCCAAAAAATTAATAGAAGACAGTATAAAATGCGAAGAAGCAGGAGCTATGATGCTTGTGCTGGAATGTGTGCCGGCAGAACTCACAGCCAAAATTGCCGAGACGCTAAGCATACCGGTCATTGGAATCGGTGCTGGTGTGAAAGCGGACGGACAAGTTCTCGTTTATCATGATATTATTGGCCACGGTGTTGAGAGAACACCTAAATTTGTAAAGCAATATACGCGCATTGATAAAACCATCGAAACAGCAATCAGCGGATATGTTCAGGATGTAAGACATCGTGCTTTCCCTGAACAAAAGCATTCCTTTCAAATGAACCAGACAGTGCTGGACGGCTTGTACGGGGGAAAATAAGATGAGACAGATTACTGATATTTCACAGTTGAAAGAAGCCATAAAACAATATCATTCAGAGGGCAAGTCAATCGGATTTGTCCCGACGATGGGGTTTCTGCATGAGGGCCATCTAACCTTAGCAGACAAAGCAAGACAAGAAAACGACGCCGTTATTATGAGTATTTTTGTGAATCCTGCACAATTCGGCCCTAATGAAGATTTTGAAGCATATCCGCGCGATATTGAGCGGGATGCAGCTCTTGCAGAAAACGCCGGAGTTGATATTCTTTTTACGCCAGATGCTCATGATATGTATCCCGGTGAAAAGAATGTCACGATTCATGTAGAAAGACGCACAGACGTGTTATGCGGGCGCTCAAGAGAAGGACATTTTGACGGGGTCGCGATCGTACTGACGAAGCTTTTCAACCTAGTCAAGCCGACTCGTGCCTATTTCGGTTTAAAGGATGCGCAGCAGGTAGCTGTTGTTGATGGGTTAATCAGTGACTTCTTCATGGATATTGAATTGGTTCCTGTCGATACGGTCAGAGAGGAAGACGGCTTAGCTAAAAGCTCTCGCAATGTATACTTAACAGCTGAGGAAAGAAAAGAAGCGCCTAAGCTGTATCGGGCCCTTCAAACAAGTGCGGAGCTGATCCAAGCCGGTGAAAGAGATCCTGAAGCGGTGATAAAAGCTGCAAAAGAAATCATTGAAACGACTAGCGGAACCATAGACTATGTAGAGCTTTATTCCTATCCGGAACTCGAGCCTGTGAATGAAATTGCTGGAAAGATGATTCTCGCTGTTGCAGTTGCTTTTTCAAAAGCGCGTTTAATAGATAATATCATTATTGATATTCGAGAAATGGAGAGAATATAATATGTATCGAACAATGATGAGCGGCAAGCTTCACAGGGCAACTGTTACGGAAGCAAACCTGAACTATGTGGGAAGCATTACAATTGATGAAGATCTCATTGATGCTGTGGGAATGCTTCCTAATGAAAAAGTACAAATTGTGAATAATAATAATGGAGCACGTCTTGAAACGTATATTATTCCTGGTAAACGGGGAAGCGGCGTCATATGCTTAAACGGTGCAGCCGCACGCCTTGTGCAGGAAGGAGATAAGGTCATTATTATTTCCTACAAAATGATGTCTGATCAAGAAGCGGCAAGCCACGAGCCGAAAGTGGCTGTTCTGAATGATCAAAACAAAATTGAACAAATGCTGGGGAACGAACCAGCCCGTACAATTTTGTAGAAGAAAAGCCCCCTTTATCGGGGGTTTTCTTTTAAGATTTTGAGAGTAAAACGGTTTTGCCGCTCCATTTCCGTACAAAACGTGTTACACTTTTGTCGTATGCAAGAATTGAGGTGTCCATTTTAATGAATAAGCAACGGTTCGTTGTTATAGATGTAGAGACAACAGGGAATTCGCCGAAGAAAGGCGATAAAATCATACAAATCGCAGCGGTTGTAATCGAAAATGGACAAATTACTGAGCGGTTTTCAAAATACATTAATCCAAATAAATCAATCCCTGCTTTTATTGAGCAGCTTACTGGAATCTCTAATCAAATGGTCGAGAATGAACAGCCATTTGAAGCAGTTGCTGAAGAAGTATTCCAATTGCTTGACGGCGCTTATTTTGTCGCACACAATATCCATTTTGACCTTGGATTTGTCAAGTATGAGCTACATAAGGCGGGCTTTCAGCTCCCAGATTGTGAAGTGCTTGATACTGTCGAGCTCTCACGTATTGTTTTTCCGGGATTTGAAGGGTATAAGCTGACGGAATTAAGCGAGGAGCTTCAGCTGCGGCATGATCAGCCGCACCGGGCTGACAGCGATGCTGAAGTGACAGGGCTTATTTTTTTGGAAATCCTTGAAAAGCTGCGGCAGCTTCCTTATCCGACATTAAAGCAGTTAAGAAGGCTTTCGCAGCATTTCATCAGTGATCTGACGCATTTGTTGGATATGTTCATTAATGAAAACAGACATACCGAGATACCGGGCTATACGCGCTTTTCTTCGTTTTCTGTCAGAGAACCTGAAGCTATCGATGTTCGTATAAATGAGGACGAGAACTTCTCATTTGAGATCGAAAGCTGGGAAGCGGGAAATGAAAAAGCGCTGTCAGAGTTAATGCCTGGGTATGAAAAAAGAGACGGCCAAATGATGATGATGAGAGAGGTGGCTGATGCGTTTGCCAATCGTGAGCATGCGCTGATTGAAGCTCCTCCGGGAATCGGAAAAACGATTGGCTATCTTATTCCGGCTGCGCTTTTTGCCAAGAAATCAAAAAAGCCGGTCATAATCAGCACGTATTCGACGCTTTTACAGCAGCAGATTCTCACAAAGGATTTGCCGATTGTCCAAGATCTGTTTCCATTTCCGGTAACAGCGGCGATTTTAAAAGGGCAATCGCATTATTTATGCCTGTATAAATTTGAGCAGGTGCTTCATGAAGAAGATGATAATTATGATGCCGTACTGACAAAGGCACAGCTTCTCGTTTGGCTGACAGAGACAAATACAGGAGATGTAGCGGAACTGAATTTGCCTTCAGGCGGAAAATTGCTGTGGGACAGATTGGCTTATGACGATGACTCCTATAAAAGAAGTCGCAGTGAGCATGTGATCGGTTTTTACGAGCGGGCCAAACAGGTTGCTATGCGTTCTGATTTGGTGATCACCAATCATTCTCTTTTGCTGACCGATGAAGGCAGTCAGAAAAAAAGGCTTCCCGAAAGCGGCACATTTATTATTGATGAAGCACACCATTTTGAACGTGCGGCAAGCGAACATTTAGGGAAAAGAGCCACGTACATAGAATTGCATACGAAATTGAGCAGAATCGGCACTCTGAAGGAGCAGGGACTTCTAAAAAAGATGAGACAGCTATTCCAGCGAAATAGCCTGCCGGTTGATTCATTTTTCGAATTGGAAGAGTGGCTTCAGCACGTTCAAGCAGAAAGTGATGCTTTCTTCAGCTCTGTACATTCTTTTGTCAAACGAAGAAAACCTAAAGAAGACTTAAACCGTCTAGTGTTTAAGGTGAACAAAGAAAGCCAGGATAAAAGCTGGTCGATCTTAACAGATGGTGCGGAGAGGCTTTGTTCCATGCTGACACATTTGCAGCAGCTTTTTGAGGCGCAGTCATCCCTGATGGAAAAACATTTGAAGGGTATGAAGAGCAAAACCGTCTTTTTAGCCGATGAATACCAAAGAAGCATGAAAGGCTTGCAGCATTATTGTCAGACGTTGCAGAAGCTCTTCTTTGGCTCTGATGACGATGAAGCGGTTTGGATTGAAATAGATGCAAAGGGTGCGAAAAATGCAGTGGCCATTTACGCACAGCCTCTTGAACCTGGTGAACTTCTGGCTGATCAGTTTTTCGCGCGCAAAAATAGTGTGGTGCTGACATCTGCAACCCTTACAGTCGAAGGTTCTTTTCAATTTATGATTGAACGACTGGGACTGAGTGACTTTTTCCCGCGGACAATGAGAATTGAATCACCCTTTTCTTACGATGAGCGTATGCAGGTGATGATTCCAAAGGAAATGAAATCAATTCAGGATACAGGGCAACCTGAATTTATACAGGATACAGCCCGTTATATCGAACTGATGGCAAAGGAAAAACAGCCTAAAATTCTTGTGCTGTTTACATCCCATGATATGTTGAAAAAGGTTCACCAGGAGCTCAAGCATAACATGAGTGCTTCCGGCATTCAGCTCTTGGCACAAGGGATTACAGGCGGAAGTCCCGGCAAACTGATGAAGACTTTTAAAACATCCAATCAGGCGATCCTGCTCGGAACAAATCATTTTTGGGAAGGCGTTGATTTCCCTGGTGATGAGCTGACAACAGTAATGATCGTGAGGCTCCCATTTCGGTCCCCTGATCACCCGCTTCATGCTGCAAAATGTGAGTTTGCCCGCAAAAAAGGAAAGAATCCGTTTCAAACAGTGTCATTACCGGAAGCTGTGCTGACCTTCAGGCAAGGAATCGGACGCTTGCTGCGTTCTGCGGGAGACAAGGGAACGATTATGATATTGGACAGACGGATTAAAACCGCTGGTTACGGCCGGCTGTTTCTTGATGCCTTGCCGACAACCTCAGTATCCGAAATGACTGACAGCGAGCTTGAAGCTTATGTTGCAGGGGAAAAAGAATAAAAGCCGCATAAAGCGGCTTTTGCGGTGTGGGAGTAGGATGGTGTTTTATTTAAAAGCGGATTTCCCGCTCTGTGATACTAGTATGGCGTGTCCTGAAATGGAGTATGACTAACAATATTTGTTCAAACTGGAGGATGAAAAAATGGAAAGTAAAATCGAAATTCTTTCAACAATTAATGTAGAGCATTCTGATGATCTGTATAAAATTGTGGACACATTGAATCGTACATTGAAAAGAGACAATCTGATGTTCGGCCTTGCGCTGGATGAAGAAAACAAAAACCAAGCCGTTTTTACCATTTATCGTACGTAGGTGAGAAGATGAGAAAAAAAGCATTAATATTTACCGTCATTTTTGGTATTATTTTTTTAGCAGTACTTCTTGTCTCGGCAAGCATTTATAAATCAGCCATGGCACAAAAGGAAGAGGGGCACGAAGCAGCAGCTGCTGAAGCTAAAAAAGAAACCGATCTCGCCAATGTTGATCAAGTCGAAACATTTGTCGGAAAAGAAAAATATTATGTTGTAAAGGGAACGGATAAAAAAGGCACTGCATTATATGTCTGGGTTCCTGCTGATAAAAAAGCAAAAATTCTCTCAAAAGAAGCGAAAGAGGGAATCTCTGAAGACAAAGCGGCGAAAATCATAAAGGATGAAGGGCTGGTTTCAAAGCAAAAAGAGGTTCATCTGGCAAGAGAAGGAAACGTCCTGCTTTGGGAAGTGACGTACTTAGACAAAGAAGGGCAATACAGTTTAAGTTATGTGGACTTTACAACTGGAAAGATTCTCAAAAATATCACGCCTTAAGACGAATTAGGGGGAGTTCAAGTTGAAACTGGCAAAAAGAGTATCCGCATTAACACCATCAACCACACTGGCAATCACAGCGAAAGCGAAAGAACTGAAAGCCGCAGGCCATGATGTCATCGGCTTAGGAGCAGGCGAACCTGACTTCAATACACCGCAGCATATTATTGATGCCGCTGTGCGTTCGATGAACGAGGGCCATACGAAATACACGCCTTCCGGTGGTTTGGCTGAACTGAAAAACAGCATTGCAGAGAAATTTAAACGCGACCAGAATATTGAATACAAACCGTCTCAAATTATTGTCTGCACTGGTGCCAAACATGCTCTGTATACCCTTTTCCAAGTGATTTTGGATGAAGAAGATGAAGTTATTATTCCAACGCCTTACTGGGTAAGCTACCCGGAGCAGGTGAAACTCGCTGGCGGAAAGCCTGTTTATGTAGAAGGGCTTGAGGAAAATCACTTCAAAATTTCGCCTGAGCAGCTGAAAAATGCAATTACGGAAAAAACAAAAGCAATCGTTATTAACTCTCCAAGCAACCCGACTGGTGTCATGTATACGGAAGAAGAACTATCTGCGCTCGGTGAAGTGTGCCTTGAACATGATATCTTGATTGTGTCAGATGAAATTTATGAAAAACTTACATACGGCGGAAAGAAACATGTTTCCATTGCACAGCTGTCAGACAGACTGAAAGAGCAAACGGTCATTATAAACGGCGTATCGAAGTCCCACAGCATGACAGGCTGGAGAATCGGTTATGCGGCAGGCTCTGAAGACATTATTAAAGCGATGACGAACCTTGCAAGCCACAGCACGTCAAACCCGACATCAATCGCACAATACGGAGCGATTGCTGCTTATAACGGGCCTTCTGAGCCATTGGAAGAAATGAGAGAAGCATTTGAACATAGATTAAATACGATCTATGCAAAGCTCATAGAAATCCCAGGGTTCAGCTGTGTGAAGCCGGAAGGTGCTTTTTACTTGTTCCCAAATGCAAAAGAGGCAGCTCACTCTTGCGGTTTCAAAGATGTAGATGAATTTGTTAAAGCGCTTCTCGAGGAGGAAAAAGTTGCGATTGTTCCAGGATCCGGATTTGGCTCTCCTGAGAATGTCCGTCTTTCTTATGCAACATCGTTAGATCTTCTTGAAAAAGCCATTGAAAGAATCAAGCGTTTTGTAGAAAAACATAGCTAACAGATCAAAAAGCGGCTGACAGAAAAGCCGCTTTTTATCTGCATTGACCCGGTTAGTTAAGAGCGGGTATAATAAAGTGATGATAAAAGAGTTCGCGGGGCAATGAGCTTCCGAATGTCTTTCTTGTTTTGGAGGGAAATATGTTGAAAACAACAATCAACCAAGTGTACAAGCACGTAGGTGAGGAAGTAACGATCGGAGCTTGGGTCGCTAATAAGCGTTCAAGCGGGAAAATTGCGTTTTTACAGCTTCGGGACGGTACCGGTTTTATTCAGGGTGTCGTAGTAAAAGCGGAAGTGGAAGAAAGCATTTTCCAAACAGCTAAATCAGTGACGCAGGAAACGTCGCTCTATATAAAAGGGATTGTCAAAGAGGACGAGCGTTCTCCGCTTGGATATGAACTTGCTGTGACAGATATTGAAGTCATTCACGAAGCGACCGATTATCCAATTACACCAAAAGAACACGGAACGGAATTTTTGATGGATCACAGACATTTATGGCTGCGTTCAAAGCGCCAGCATGCGATCATGAAAATCCGTAATGAAATCATTCGCGCGACTTACGAATTCTTTAATAACGAAGGCTTCGTAAAAGTGGATCCGCCGATTTTGACTGGAAGCGCACCTGAAGGTACAACAGAACTCTTTGCGACAAAGTACTTTGATGAAGATGCGTATCTGTCTCAAAGCGGCCAGCTCTACATGGAAGCTGCGGCAATGGCTTTAGGAAAAGTATTCTCTTTCGGACCGACATTCAGAGCGGAAAAGTCTAAAACAAAGCGTCACTTAATCGAATTCTGGATGATCGAACCGGAAATGGCGTTTGTAGAATTTGAAGAAAACCTTCAAGTACAGGAAAATTACGTTTCTTTCATCGTACAATCAGTTCTTAAGAATTGTAAAATTGAATTAAACACATTGGGAAGAGACACGTCAAAACTTGAGCAAATCAAAGCCCCGTTCCCAAGAATCACGTATGATGAAGCGATTGAATTTCTGAAAGAAAAAGGCTTTAACGATATCGAGTGGGGAGATGATTTCGGAGCGCCTCATGAAACAGCGATTGCTGAACATTATGACAAACCGGTATTCATCACTCGCTATCCGACGTCCTTAAAACCGTTCTATATGCAGCCGGCTTCTGACCGTGAGGACGTTGTGCTTTGCGCTGACTTGATTGCGCCGGAAGGCTATGGAGAAATCATCGGCGGGTCTGAACGGATTCACGATATGGAACTTTTGGAATCCCGTCTTAAAGAACATGGACTGGATTCTGACGCATATAAATGGTATGCTGAACTTAGAAAATATGGATCAGTTCCTCATTCCGGCTTCGGCCTTGGATTAGAGCGGACAGTAGCTTGGATCAGCGGAGCGCCTCACGTTCGTGAAACGATTCCGTTCCCAAGACTGTTAAACCGTCTGTATCCGTAATACATTCAAATGAAACAAAAAAGAGTCTCCTGCAAGGGAGACTTTTTACAGTAAAGGGGCAATCACAATCCTTTACAGTAAGAGGTGTGACGATGAAAAAACAGCAATTTATTGATATGCAGGAGCAGGGAACATCAACCATCCCCAATCTTCTGCTTACGCATTATAAACAGCTTGGGCTTAATGAAACAGAACTTATTCTGCTGTTAAAAATTAAAATGCATTTAGAAAAAGGATCATATTTTCCTACACCGAATCAGCTGCAGGAAGGTATGTCAATTTCTGTTGAAGAATGCACAAACAGATTGCGGATGTTTATTCAAAAAGGCTTTCTGTTTATTGAAGAATGCGAGGATCAAAACGGCATCAAATTTGAGAAATATTCTCTTCAGCCTTTATGGGGGAAACTGTACGAGTATATTCAGCTTGCACAGAATCAAACACAGGAAAGAAAAGCAGAAGGGGAACAAAAAAGCCTTTATACCATTTTTGAGGAAGAGTTCGCAAGGCCGTTATCGCCTTTGGAGTGTGAAACGCTGGCGATCTGGCAGGACCAGGATCAGCATGACGCACAACTGATCAAACACGCGTTAAAAGAGGCTGTACTATCAGGAAAACTCAGTTTCCGCTACATTGACCGGATTTTGTTTGAATGGAAGAAAAACGGGCTTAAAACTGTGGAGCAGGCAAAAATACACAGCCAAAAATTCCGGCGTGTACAAGCAAAGCAGAATGAACAGCAAAAAGAGTATAAAAGGCAGGTTCCTTTTTACAATTGGCTTGAACAATAAAGTGAAAAGGTGACAATCGTGTTAAATCTAAAACAAATTGAATTCTGTTTAGACAAGATAGGTGACATGTTTCCTCATGCGGAGTGTGAACTGGTTCATTCCAATCCTTTTGAATTAGTGGTGGCTGTTGCTTTATCTGCGCAATGTACAGATGCACTTGTAAACAGAGTGACCAAAACATTATTCCAAAAATACAAACGGCCGGAAGACTATTTGGCTGTTCCGCTGGAAGAGCTTCAGCAAGATATTAAATCAATCGGTTTATATCGTAATAAAGCGAAAAATATTCAAAAGCTGAGTAAAATGATTATTGAAGATTATGGCGGAGAAGTGCCGAGAGACCGCGATGAGCTTGTCAAACTGCCAGGGGTCGGGAGAAAGACCGCAAACGTAGTGGTATCCGTTGCGTTTGGCGTGCCGGCCATAGCCGTAGATACCCATGTGGAGAGAGTCAGCAAACGATTGGGCATTTGCAGGTGGAAGGACTCGGTTCTGGAAGTTGAAAAGACGCTGATGCGCAAGGTTCCCAAAGAAGACTGGTCCGTTACGCATCACCGGCTTATTTTCTTCGGCAGATATCACTGTAAAGCCCAATCTCCGCGCTGTGCGGAGTGTCCGCTGCTTTCTTTGTGCAGAGAAGGGCAGAAGAGGGATAAAAAAGGACTGGTGAAACGATGACGCAAGCAAAAGAAGTGTTGGCTTCCTATGAGCAATACTTGCGCAGTCTTGGCCAGAAGAGTTCCTCGGATATGAAGAAAACCTTGCAGACCAATCCCGTGTATTTTGATTTCTGCACGGAATTACAAGGCGATTTGCCATGGGAGGACAGCGGGAAATACGTTCCGCTTTTATTTGAAGTGTGGGATGACATCAAAGCATCACTTCTCCCAGTCTTTCAAACACGAAAATCGAGATGTGACCAAAACGAAATGTTAAAGGGCATTGTGTGTTTGCTGGTTTCGTTACATTGGACAGCAGGTGAGCCGGTGCAATCGCTCGATTGGCAAGAACTGAGGGAGAAATCATATCCCGCAAAGCCGATTAATTGGGCTGAACGAGTGGAATTTATTCTTCTTAAGCCGACCCAATACCATTGCTTTATTCAGCTTGATGAGCTGATTACCGAAATGAAAAAGCATTTTTATAAATATCATGCGATGAATCGATAAAACCTCCTGTTAAAACGGGAGGTTTTTTACTGTGTACCAAAAAAGCCATCACCCCAAAGGTGACGGCTTTTTTGGTTAATTTGTTTTTTCAATTGATGATGAGTTTGTTTGTGTTTTATTAGATGTGTCTGTTTTATTTTTATTCGTGTCAGTACCTGTTGAGTCATTCGTATCTGAGTTCGAATCACCATCCGACGTATCCTGGTTATTACTGTTATTGTTATTACTATTGTTAGATTGGTCTTGGTTACTGTTGTCAGACGGATTGGTGTTCGTGTTGTCTTGTTTTTTGTCTTGATCATTTGTTGAATCATCTGTCTGATCTTGATCCGTCTTACCGTCATCTTTTTGAGAATCATCAGTTTGGGTATCATCCTGAGTCTTCTCATCATCTTGTTTTTCATCATCCGTTTGTTGCTGGTCTTTTTTATCTTCATCGTCTTCAGCTTTTGGCACCTCATAAGATGTGGAAGCTGTACTTTTGCCATCATCACTGACGGCTGTTACCTCGAATTTGTACACAGATCCTGGCTGCACACCCGAAATGACTGCCTCTTTTGCAGAGCTGTTTTGAATTTCCGAGTAGCTGCCGCCGTCAACAGATTGCTTAACAGCAAAGGTCGCATCTCCGTCATAATTCCAGCTTAACGTTAAAGATTGATTGTCTTTATCGTATTTCACGTTTAAACCAGACAGTTTAGCTGTTTCCTCTTTTTCTTCTTTCTCATATGTTTTAGAAACAGTAGAAGGAGCTGTGCCTTTAACAAAGTACTCTGTGAGCTTCTTATCGCTTGGCGTATTTGGCCCTGCCAGTTTTGCCGGATTAGAACCTTTTTCTACGGTGGCTTCCACTACGCTGTCAGGCTTCTCAAATGATCCGCTTCCGTCATCGACATCGGCGATGAGTTGGGCGAAGATGCGCTTTGCAACTTTTTGCTCTTCAGCTGAAAGTGATTTCTTTCCAGCTTCGTTTTCTCCCATACCCGTCCAGACGGCAGCTGTATATTGCGGTGTGTAGCCAACGAACCAAGAATCTCGGGCGCCACCGCTAGCGATATTGTACCTTTTGACTTCATTATCATCAAAGTTAGTCGTTCCTGTTTTTCCTGCAACTTCTACACCAGGTACTTGTGCAAGCTGTCCAGTACCTGTCTTCACAGCTGTTTTCAGCATATCTGTAATCATAAACGCAGTATAATCACTCATGGCTGATTTTGATTTTGGTGTTAAGTCAAGCTTCGTGCCATCGTTAAATTCGATAGATTTTACAAAATGCGGTTCATTATACGTTCCGTTATTTCCAAACGCGCTGTATGCACCTGCCATTGTCAGAGGAGAAACACCATCGTTCCCACCGAAACCGCCAATAGAATAGGCCTCTGTTACATTATCTTTTGTTAAACCAAGGCCAAGTCCATTTGCAAAGTCTACAGCAGTATCTTTACCGACTGCCTGGAATGCTTTTAAAGCAGGTATATTTCTTGATTGGGCCAGAGCGTAACGCATTGAGATAGGCCCTAGATATTTGCGGTCCCAATCACGAATCGGTTTTCCGTTAGAATACGTATAAGCTGAGTCATCAATTTGTTCGTATGTGGACCATTTCTTATTTTCAATAACTGGTCCGTAGTCCAAAATCGGTTTTATGGTTGAACCAGGCTGTGCCTTAGTTTGAGTAGCATAGTTAAAGCCTCCGACAGGCTGATTGCGTCCCGCACCAATCGCTCGGACTTCTCCGTTTTTGGTATCGAGAAGCGTCACACCGCCCTGCATGCCTTCAGTAAATCCGACGGTGTCTCCGTCCATTAATTCATCTAGTTTATCTTGTGCTTTTGTATCTAATGTCGTATAGATCTTTAATCCGTCAGCAGATGGATCGACATCAGATTTTTCATCAATTTCCTTCATAACCTCTTCAACAAATGCGCTGTATTTGTTTGTACTTGCTTTTTCATATTCCTTCTGTGACACGACGCCTTCGTCTTTCACTGCCACTTTTTTCGCTTTGTTATATTGAGAATCAGAAATAAATCCTTGTTTTTTCATCAGACTGAGTACGATGTTCCGTCGTTTTTCCGCTTTATCCGGGTTTTTAACGGGATTGTACGCTGTCGGGCTTTGCGGCATTCCTGCAAGCGTCGCAGCCTGTTCGACAGTCAATTTGCTTAAATCTGTAACGCCGAAAAATTCTTCCGCCGCTTTTCCGATACCGTATGCTCTAGGAGAAAAATAAATCCGGTTTAAATACATTTCTAAAATTTCATCTTTAGAGTAATTGCGCTCCAGCTGAATCGAAAGCCATACTTCCTGCACCTTCCGTTTCAGCGTCTTCTGATGTGAAAGAAGGGAGTTTTTGACGACCTGCTGGGTGATCGTACTTCCGCCTTCAGCCCCGAAGCCGTCTTTAAAGTTGGCAACTAAAGCACCGCCGATACGGACAGGGTCAATCCCGTGGTGCTCATAAAAACGAGCGTCTTCTGTCGCGATAAAGGCTTCTTTTACAACATCGGGAATTTCATCTATCGAGACATAGGTCCGTTTTTCGGCGCCGACTTCGGCGATCTCTTTTCCATTTTTATCATAAATCGTTGATGAATAAGGCGTCTTCAATTTGCTTTCATCAAGGGACGGCGCATCAGAAACCATGACGGCAAATGTAACAGCACCGCCGACTACGCCTAAAACAAACAGAATGAGTAAAGTGAAAAGGGTCTTTTTAAACAATCCGCCCTTTTTTCGTTTCTTGCCTTTTTTCGGTGAAGGACTCGACTTGCTGTTCGCTTTTCGTCGAGCTTCACGGCTGTTAAATTGATCTGACATAACATCTCAACCTTTCGTTAATCAACCTTTCGCACCAGATGATGGCGAAAAATAAAGCTGTTCAATAATACTAATATAATCAATTCTGGGTGCGTATCCAAGAGAAATCGGATAAGCTGTTTCTTCCAACTCATCTTTTCGAATTGATTTTCTGCCGTTTTTTTCTTTTCTGTCCCAGAAATAAAACAGCTTATCGGCTTCCAAAAAATAAACCTGGTCGAAAGCGGATATAATAACAAAACAAATACCGTCTTGAGCCTTTACCTGCTTCATATGCTCGATTTGATGGTCATGAAAATTCTGCAGGGGGAAAGAGGTCTTGTTTTTCGTTTCTTTCGCCTCAAAATCAATATACCGCCCTTTGTAAATCCCATTGTAGTCTGTTGTCGATGATTGTTTAAAGTAAGCTTCTTTAATCACTGCGGCACTTCTTTTTGGATAATGGACATTTACAATTTGAACAGGTGTCGGCTTTTTGTGTATAACGGCAATTTGGTTTGTCAGATAATACTTATTCGTTTCGTTTAAGTCATCTTCGAGGGTCATTCCGCGATTACTGTAAGACGGGGCCCTTTTCTGACTGTTTTGGGATGAAACCGAATGTTTCGGCTGAAATGTTTTTCCGTTAGGATACCGAATCACTTTCTCATCCTCCTTATTAAACTAATCATGACGGAAGTGAATGAACGTGCAAGAACAACAGACCATCAGAAAGCTTCTGAGCCGAATTGAGCGGCAGACAAAAATAAAAAACGCGGATAACATTTCAAGAACAAATGCTTATAAAGCATTTTACGACCGTCATCCGGAAATCAAATGGTCGCTTTTGGCTTCTTTCGTTTCTCGTAATGCCGGCTGGTCAATGACTGACTTAAAAGGCAGTCTGTTTCAGCTTGGACTCCGTGAGAGACAGCAAAAATGGTTCTTTTTAGCCTATGAAAGAGCGAACTGGCTTATATTTTCGGATGCCTATCCGCAGCTTCTATTATACCAATGGTCAAAAAGAGTCGGGAAACCGCTGTTTCATCTGCTGCATGTGTTTGGCGTCTCACAATTTATGACGGAAGAATGGACCCGTTTTTGGCATGAGCGAAATACGGAGCGGCTAATGTATGCCCTCATTATAAATGAACAAAACACTATCCAAACACCTATTATACAAAATCCTTCGTTTAAAAAGAATGTTTTTGACACGATTCCTTTTTATTTAAGTGATTGGTTACATTTTAACACCGTTATTTTTCCTTCCTCAAATGGGTTTCTTTACGGCATTTCAGTGAAACGCTTTTCAAAGGCGGAGGAAAGGATAAGGCTGGGAAAGCAGCTGTCTCAATTGCTGTTCAAGCCAGAATTGTTCTCCTCTTTTTATCACTTTTTGCACACAGTGCCGCACACAGGTTCCCGTTTTGATATGGAAAAGATAATCGGGATTACAAAAAGAACATCTCCTATGCTAAGGACATGCTACCCTGAGTTAATCCACTCATTAGACGGAACGAAAACAGATTGGTTTCATGGAAAGATAAAGAAAACGTTCTTTAGGCGCGAGGAATTGCCGAAGCAGATTGAATTGACAGACTGGTATTTACATAAAAAGCGCCAGCTTCATGCGCTTTTTGCGGTGGAGCAGTGGCTGAAAAAATAAAGAAGCAAGGAAATTCCTTGCTTCTTACGTAGAAGGGCGGTTCGGGCCGCCTAATTTTTTATCTAAAGAATCGATTGCCTTTGATTCAGTCTTTTTTTGCTGGCCGGCTTTTTTCGGTCTTGTTTTCATACGGCACCTCCTCACAAGTATCGTTTGCATTAACGAGGAGGATCATACAATTTTTGCGGGTGTTTTTGTCGAAAACTTCAGCTTTTCGTGGAATACCTGTTTGTTTGGCGATTTGCTTCTAGTTTTGTCATGAGGAAGGAAAGAGCCTTGAGAGCAAAGAATTTTAACCGGGAGAGACGAGGAAAGGGAGGTACACGAATGTCCGGTTATGTTAGCAAGACAGATATTCTCCGTATGCTTTCTGATATAGAAGATGAATTAACGCGAGCTGAGCAAAGCCTGAATCATTCTGTAAATGCATTAGAGGCTGAGATGCGGGAAACGGAAAACGATCGCCTGAGTGTGCTGGAAGAAGAAATCATAGATCTTCATATTTGTATAAATGAGCTGTATCAATCGCCTGAACACAGGTATGCGTTTGAGAAGGTATACCGCATCGGCTGAATTTGCGAGTGAAATTTGGTACGATAGGCATTGAGGTGAAAGATATTGCTATCACAAACTTTGCTGGAAATGACCGAGCAAATGATTGAAGTTGCTGAAAAAGGCGCTGATCGGTATCAGGAAGGGAAAAACAGTAATCATTCTTATGATTTTTTTGAGACGATAAAGCCTGCAGTTGAAGAGAATGATGAACTGGCCGCTCGCTGGGCAGAGGGTGCTCTTGAATTGATAAAAGTCCGCCGGCCTAAATATGTGCATAAAGAGCAAATTGAGGCCGTAAAGGATAATTTCCTGGAATTGGTCCTTCAATCATATGTTCATCATATTCATAAAAAACGATTCAAGGACATCACTGAGTCAGTCCTTTATACATTGCACGCAGTAAAGGATGAAATTGCAAGAGAAGACAGCCGGTAAAAGGCTGTCTTCTTTTCGTTTTTATAGGGGGCCGGACGTTAATTCATCTCATATGCCGGGCTTTCTGCTCCATTTGCTTCGAGAACCTTCATACTGTTACGAAACTCAGTTATGCTGAGATGTCCTTGAATATAGAGGAACTTGGCAAAGTCCATCAGTTTATTCATACAGTCTGTTTCATATTTCTTCATTTCTGCAAAACGTTTGCTTAAGTATGATACGTTCATTATGGTGCATCCCCTCTCATCTGTATTGAAAATATGGTACCATAATGATTCGACTTTTTTCTGTTTTTAAAAAATTTAAACTTTCGACACAATTTGACAAATGCTAATCATCACTTGTGACACAAACAATAGAAGTCATTCATACATATATAGAAGAGAAATATGTTGTGTTTAGGGGGGAATCGCAATGAACAGGAGCTCTCGAAGCTATCCTCGGCAAATGGGCTATTATTATCCTCAGCAAATGCAAGGATATTATCAGCAGGCTGCACCCGGTTATTTAGAGCAACAACTGCCTCAGCAGCATTATGGACAGCAGGATTATTATCAGCCCTATGCTCCGATCCAGCCTATGCCTATGCAGCCGCCTGTATTTTCTAACCCTTATCCTATCCCAAGGCCTAATCAACAGCAGCCTTCGCAATTTCAAAGCATTATGTCGCAGTTCAAAAAAGCCAATGGGCAATTTGATTTTAATAAAATGATGGATACAACAGGTCAAGTAATGAGTGCAATGAATCAGGTCGGATCTTTAATAAAGGGATTTACCAGCTTTTTTAAATGATAGAAGCATGAATGAATCGTTCATTCATGCTTATTTTTTGGAAAGAAAAGTGTCATTGTCTGCTCGTTCCAAGACGTTTCCATATCTTCTTGGCGAACTTCATAAGGCAGCTGAACCGTTCTTGTCATGCTTGTAAAGGTAGCCTCATTTTGGTGTTTCTGTTTTTCTTGGAGTGTTACATGGAGATACCTCGATTTAACATCAACGACGATCTCGCCATCTCGAAACGTCGCCGGAATGGTAATATCGATATACAGCCCAGTATCTCTTTCTCTGACATGTATGGTCGTCTGCACATCCTTTAAACTTGAGTTGATCAGGTTCTGAAATCTGTTTATAAGGTTGCCGAACGCTGAGGATTGAAAAAGAGTGTCGATTGCCTCCGTTATGATTTCTTCTTTCTTTTGCAGTTCGTTCTTTTTGTCATCATAGAATTCCAATTTCGCCACCGCCTTTTTTATCCAGATTATGCGTCTATGCCAGATGTTGTTATAAATTGAAGCAAAATTGAAAGTGTGGTTAAATAGTGGTGAATGAAGGGATAACGGTTGAAGTGAATGAGAAGGGAGAAAATACATTGCTGAAAAAATTATTCGGAATGGGCAAAACTCAGGAAAAGGTGACAGAAGAGGTTATTTATTCTCCGGCAGACGGTACAGTAATGGACCTGTCAGATGTGCCGGACCCTGTTTTTTCACAGAAAATGATGGGAGAAGGAATAGCGGTGGAACCTTCTAGCGGTGAAATCGTTTCTCCCGCTGAAGGTGAAGTCATTCAGATTTTCCACACCAAACACGCCGTTGGCATTCGGACTCGCTCGGGAATTGAGCTGTTAATTCATGTCGGGCTGGAGACAGTCAATATGAACGGAGAAGGATTTACTGCCCACATTAAAGAAGGGGATAAAGTGAAGGTCGGTGACCCGCTGATTACATGTGATTTGGAATTAATAAAAGAAAAAGCGAGCAGCACAGTCATCCCAATCGTTATAATGAATGGTGAGGCTGTAGGATCAATTGTGCCGGCAGGCGAAAAGGCTGCTCGTAAAGGCGAATCAAAGCTCCTTACAATAAAAGCGAAATAAGCAGGGCGTATGCCTTGCTTTTTTTATTCAACTGTATAAAATTTGCACCTAGCCATGCAAACAAATATTCGGTAAACTGTACTTGACAAAGAGGTGTAAAGAATGAAAAAGAAATCACTGACTGAACTCATTTCTGATTTAAAAGGAAATGAAAACGTTGTGAATTGGCATGAAATTGAGCCTCGGGAAGCAAAAACAAGGCCTATGCCCGAAAGTATAGACGAGAGAATCAAAGCGGCCCTTTCGAAAAGGGGCATTGATGAACTATATACTCACCAATATTCCGCTTTTCAATATGTGCAAAAAGGAGAAAGCATCGTTACCGTAACGCCAACAGCATCAGGAAAAACGTTATGCTACAACCTCCCAGTCCTGCAGTCCATCGCCCAAGATGAAACAAACCGGGCGTTATATTTATTCCCGACTAAAGCGCTGGCACAAGACCAAAAGAGCGAGCTAAATGAAATTATTGATGAAATGGGCATTGATATTAAAAGCTTTACATATGACGGGGATACGTCTCCGGCAATCAGACAAAAGGTGAGAAAAGCAGGTCATATTGTCATTACAAACCCCGATATGCTGCATTCTGCCATTCTACCGCATCATACGAAATGGGTCAGTTTGTTTGAAAACCTTAAGTATATCGTCATCGATGAGCTTCATACGTATCGAGGTGTGTTCGGCAGCCATGTAGCAAATGTGATCCGGCGGCTAAAGCGGATCTGTCGGTTTTATGGAAGTGATCCAGTTTTTATTTGTACTTCCGCAACGATTGCCAACCCAAAGGAATTGGGAGAGCAGCTGACAGGCAAACCGATGCGGCTGGTCGATGACAACGGCGCACCGAGCGGACGCAAGCATTTTGTGTTTTACAATCCGCCAATTGTGAACAAACCGCTGAATATTAGAAGGAGCGCAACCGCAGAAGTGAATGAACTGGCGAAAGAGTTCCTTAAAAACAAAGTGCAGACCATTGTTTTTGCCAGAAGCAGAGTTCGGGTGGAAATTATTTTAAGCCATATTCAGGAGCTTGTGAAAAAAGAGATTGGAACAAAATCAATCAGAGGCTATCGGGGAGGCTATCTGCCGAAAGAGCGAAGAGAAATCGAAAGAGGACTGAGAGAAGGCGACATTTTAGGAGTGGTCAGTACGAATGCATTAGAGCTTGGTGTTGATATCGGCCAGCTGCAAGTGTGTGTAATGACGGGGTATCCCGGAAGTGTTGCAAGTGCTTGGCAGCAGGCGGGACGAGCCGGCAGAAGACACGGTGAATCTTTGATTATCATGGTAGCCAATTCAACACCGATTGACCAATATATTGTGCGGCATCCTGAATATTTCTTTAATCGTTCGCCGGAATCTGCAAGAATCAATCCGGAGAATTTGATTATTTTAATAGACCACTTAAAGTGTGCGGCTTATGAGCTTCCTTTTAGAGCTGATGAAGAATTTGGAGCCATGGAAGTCAGTGATATTCTTGAGTATCTTCAGGAAGAGGCTGTTCTTCACCGCAACGGCGAACGGTACCATTGGGCAAGTGAGTCGTTCCCTGCTTCAAACATCAGTTTGCGTTCCGCCTCCCAGGAAAATGTCGTTATAGTTGATCAGTCGGATATTGCAAATGTAAGGATTATCGGTGAAATGGACCGTTTTAGTGCGATGACGCTTTTACATGATGAAGCAATTTATTTGCATGAAGGCGTTCAGTATCAAGTTGAGAAGCTCGATTGGGACCATAAAAAGGCGTATGTCAGAAAAGTCGATGTCGAATATTATACGGATGCAAACCTGGCAGTTCAGCTGAAGGTATTAGAAATCGATAAAACGAAAGAAAAAAGCCGTACGTCATTGCACTACGGAGACGTCACTGTCAATGCCCTGCCGACCATTTTTAAAAAAATAAAAATGACCACTTTTGAAAATATTGGGTCTGGACCTATTCATTTGCCGGAAGAAGAACTGCATACAAGTGCAGCTTGGCTCGAAATCAAAACAGCGGATGAGGACATCGGGGAAAAGACACTGGAACAGCTGCTTCTTGGCATCTCGAATGTGCTGCAGCATATTGTCCCTGTGTATATCATGTGTGATCGAAATGATGTTCATGTTGTTTCTCAAATCAAAGCAGCCCATACCGGATTGCCAACCATATTTTTATATGATCATTATCCGGGCGGTATCGGTTTGGCGGAGGAAGTCTTTAAACGTTTTTCAGACATTAATGAAGCGGCGAAACAACTGATTACACATTGTCCTTGTCATGACGGCTGTCCGTCTTGTATAGGTACGGAAATAGAAGGGATAAAAGCAAAGGAAAGAATTTTGCAGCTGTTGGATCAAATGTCGTAAGGAGGGGGGCCGGATATGTCATTAAAAGGGAAACTCCAGCGGATGAAAAAGCACATGGTGCTCAATGAAGGAGAACAAAAAATAGAAGCAGGCAAACAAGAAAACCACTTTGATGACATCCCGTTTTTAGAAGAGTGGGAGGCTTTTGGCATGAAGCCTTTCATCTTCGAAGATGAATATTGCCTCATCAGAGAAGTAGAATATCCGCTTTCTCACCGCCATGGGTTATACAGCTTTTCTGAGCTTGAGGAAGTGATCACACTGTGGAATCAAAGCGGCCTGTCGCATACGTTGTCAGCAAAAGGGTATAACAAAAACAACCTCTTTTTCTTTGATACAGAAACAACCGGTCTTGGGGGTGGAGCTGGGAATACCATTTTTTTGCTTGGGCATGCGAGAGTATATGAAGACCGAGTGACAGTCAAACAGCATCTTTTGCCCAAACCGGGGAACGAAGTCGCCTTGTACCAAAGCTTTTTAAGCGAGGTTGACATTACATCACTTGTGACCTACAACGGCAAAGCCTTTGATTGGCCGCAGGTGAAAACAAGGCACACCTTGATCCGTGACAGACTTCCGAAGCTTCCGGAGTTTGGCCACTTTGATCTTTTGCATGGAGCTAGACGCCTGTGGAAACACAAAATGGACCGCGTATCTCTTGGCACGGTTGAAAAAGAGGAGCTCGGCATCCGCAGACTAGAAGACACACCGGGCTACTTGGCTCCAATGCTTTACTTTCATTTTATCAAGGCGCAAGAGCCGGATCTTTTAAAAGGTGTCCTGCATCATAATGAAATGGATGTGTTATCACTCATTTCATTGTACATCCATATGTCTAAAAAAATCCTTTCAGAATCACATGCGCCAAAAGAACACAGTGAAGCCTATGCTATGGCGAAATGGTTTATGGCTCATAAAGAAACGGACCAAGCGATCAAGCAGTTGGAAAGGCTTATAGAAAAATCGTTTGAGGACAAGGACAGTGCACGGCTGGATTTATCGCTCCTGTACAAAAAACAAAACCGCTTGGAAGAAGCAGTGCCGCTTTGGGAAAAGCTGTCCCGCTCGCAAAACCAGAAGTGCAGATACGCTGCTGTAATAGAGCTCGCGAAATATTTTGAGCATAAGAAAAAAGAATTCGGAAAAGCATTGCAAATAGCAGAGCAATTGCTTAGCGAGGCGGCATGCTTATCAGAGAAAGAAACTGAAAAACTGCATGTGAGAATTGCCCGGCTGAAGAGGAAATATTCCTCTTAAATATTCCCCGGGAAAGCGCAAAAGACGACTTGTTTCGCCATGAATTTTTTTTGCTGAATTCACATTGATTTTGTTGTAGAATAGCGGCGAATCCTGTAAAATGACTTTAGTTATTTTTAAAGGGAGAGTTGGTATGTATAAGGGTGTTTTTTACTTGTTCTTTGTTGTGGTATTTTTGATTGCTTTTGTATTTTCAAACTTTAAAGACAGCTTAATTGCACACTTTTAAAATAGGTCTTTGCATCAGAACATGTACCCCTTATTTTTCATAGCTTAGTATTGTAATAAAGTTTATGGAAAGGGGATTTTATCATGCATCACTGCAGACCGCATATGATGGCGCCAATTGTCCATCCTACTCATTGCTGTGAACATCATACGTTTTCGAAGACTATCGTGCCGCACATTCACCCACAGCATACAACAAACGTAAACCACCAGCATTTTCAGCACGTTCACTACTTTCCACACACTTTCTCAAATGTTGACCCGGCTACGCATCAGCATTTTCAAGCAGGAAAACCTTGCTGCGACTACTAGTATGGAAAACGTGCAGCTTGATGGTGTAAACAATGCAGCACAACAAATGGGGCCCACGGGAGCCCCATTTTTTAAAGCAGGTGAAATGATGAAAGTACTGGCAATTACGGGCTATAAACCGTTTGAACTCGGGATATTTAAGCAGGATGACAAGGCGCTGTATTACATAAAAAAAGCCATTAAGAACCGGCTGATTGCTTTTTTGGATGAAGGATTAGAATGGATTTTAATTTCGGGCCAGCTTGGAGCGGAGCTGTGGACGGCAGAAGCTGCATATGATTTGCAGGAGGAATACCCTGACTTAAAGGTAGCTGTCATCACACCATTTTACGAGCAGGAAAAGAACTGGAAAGAACCGAATAAGGAACAGTATGAAGCAGTTCTGGCTCAGGCAGACTATGAAGCAAGCCTGACTCACCGTCCTTATGAAAGCCCGCTTCAATTCAAACAAAAAAATCAGTTCTTCATTGATAAGTCCGACGGGCTTCTACTTTTATATGACCCGGAAAAGGAAGGCTCCCCTAAGTATATGCTTGGGACAGCGGAAAAAAGGCGCGAAAAGGATGGCTATCCCATCTACTTTATTACAATGGATGACTTGAGAGTGACAGTAGAGGAAGACAGCTACTCATAGCAATAAGAGAAATTTGACAACCGTACAGATTTCTGAAAAAATATATGTGATGATTCACGATACGAGGTGAAAAAGATGCTTGCTGATAAAGTAAAGCTTTCTGCGAAAGAAATTTTGGAAAAAGAATTTAAAACAGGCGTTAGAGGCTACAAGCAAGAAGACGTTGACAAATTTTTAGATATGATTATTAAGGATTATGAAACCTTCCATCAAGAAATTGAAGAACTGCAGCAGGAAAATCTGCAGCTGAAAAAACAGCTTGAAGAAGCAAGCAAAAAACAGCCTGTGCAATCTAACACAACAAACTTTGATATTTTAAAACGGCTGTCTAACTTAGAAAAACACGTTTTTGGTAGCAAGCTTTATGATTGATCACGCTTGAAAAAAATGGCGCTTGTAAATTGTAATCAGTTGTTATATAATAATTCATGTTCTTAACGTTCGGGTAATCGCTGCAGATCTTGAATCTGTAGAGGAAAGTCCATGCTCGCACGGTGCTGAGATGCCCGTAGTGTTCGTGCCTAGCGAAGTCATAAGCTAGGGCAGTCTTTAGAGGCTGACGGCAGGAAAAAAGCCTACGTCTTCGGATATGGCTGAGTATCCTTGAAAGTGCCACAGTGACGAAGTCTCACTAGAAATGGTGAGAGTGGAACGCGGTAAACCCCTCGAGCGAGAAACCCAAATTTTGGTAGGGGAACCTTCTTAACGGAATTCAACGGAGAGAAGGACAGAATGCTTTCTGTAGATAGATGATTGCCGCCTGAGTACGAGGTGATGAGCCGTTTGCAGTACGACGGAACAAAACATGGCTTACAGAACGTTAGACCACTTACATTTAAAATGATGAAAACAAGCTCTCCCGTATAAGGAGAGCTTTTATCTTGAAAAGAGAAAAGTTTTAAAAGACAGGGTGATACGATGAAGAAGTATACACTAATTGCAACGGCGCCGATGGGCATTGAAGCTGTTGTCGCAAAGGAAGTACGAGATTTAGGATACGAATGCAAGGTTGATAACGGGAAAGTTATTTTTGAAGGTGATGCACTTGCCATCTGCCGTGCGAACCTTTGGCTTAGAACAGCCGACCGCATAAAGGTTCAGGTTGCTTCTTTTAAAGCGAAAACATTTGATGAACTGTTTGAAAAAACGAAAGCGATTAACTGGCGCTCATTTATACCTGAAAACGGGAAATTCCCTGTCATCGGAAAATCGGTAAAATCAACACTTGCAAGCGTTCCCGACTGTCAGCGGATCGTCAAAAAAGCAATTGTCGAAAAGCTCAAGCTGCAGTCCGGCAAAGCCAATGATTGGATTGAAGAAACAGGTGCCGAATATAAAGTGGAAATTTCTTTATTGAAAGATCAGGCTCTGATTACGCTGGACTCATCAGGGACAGGCCTTCACAAACGAGGATACCGTGTCGATCAGGGCGGTGCGCCGATTAAAGAAACACTTGCTGCAGCTTTGGTGCAATTAACCAATTGGACGCCGGACCGCCCGTTTGTTGATCCTTTCTGCGGCTCCGGAACAATCGCGATAGAAGCGGCGTTAATTGGCCAAAACATCGCCCCGGGATTCAACCGCGATTTTGTATCAGAGGATTGGGAATGGATCGGTAAAGATCTGTGGAACAAAGCGCGGCTTGAAGTCGAAGAAAAGGCAAATTATGATCAGCCGCTTACAATTTTCGCTAGCGACATAGACCACCGCATGGTTCAAATCGCAAAAGAAAATGCAGAGGAAGCAGGATTGGGAGATCTAATCCAGTTCAAACAGATGCAGGTCAAAGACTTTACCACAAATCTGGAATTTGGCGTAATTGTCGGCAACCCGCCATATGGAGAGCGTCTCGGCGAGAAAAAAGCCGTTGAGCAGATGTACAAAGAAATGGGGAAGGCGTTCGAGCCGCTTGATACTTGGTCTGTGTATATGCTGACATCAAATGAAAACTTTGAGGAAGCATATGGCAGAAAAGCAACGAAGAAACGAAAGCTCTTTAACGGGTTTATTAAAACGGATTATTATCAATATTGGTCAAAAGTAAGGCCGCAGCGAAAGAAAACAGAAAACGCATAAAAAGAAGACGCTCTGCATGCGTCTTCTTTCATCTTTCAGCCCTATTCTATCGTTACCAACGGTGAGCTTTCGCGTTGCTTCTCAAAATAATGTTGGTTTGGGACATTTCAGTGTGACCGTTTACTTGAGACTTAGAACGTTTAGGCCGCGTCCAATTGTGATGAAACAGTTCAGAATGCTGATCTAATCGGTTTCTATAACTCATGTCAACATCACTCCCTGATAGAATATTGTTGATAAGACGGATAATCCGGAGACGGAATATCAAGTGTAGTTTGTGCATGTTTCGGTGATAACATGCGGTAAAGCATGTATATAAAATGAAAAGTTCGCATACAATGATGATTATTTCCATCAGAGGTGATCTCATGCTGAACAGCGAACATTTTAATCTTATTCAAAGGGCGCTTGACGCAACAGCAAACGAGCTGAAGGAGCTCGGGACTGATTCGTCTCCGTCTGTGATTTCGCATGCGCAAACTGATTTAGAAAAAGCGGTAGAACATATTTATTCAACAGACCATCCTTTTTTATCGTCGCATGTGATCAATCGTAAGTAAACTGCAAAAAACTTGGCATTGCCAAGTTTTTTTATTGTATTCATCAGCGGAAAATGATATTATTGGTGGTCTGAATGTCGAATAGTTGGGGGTTGGAACTAGGTGACAACATCACGTTTGCCTTTTTCTTTAACGAAAACAAAGAATTTTTATGAAGAATTGAACAATTGGATTGGTGACGTGTTTTACGATATCCTTCCCGAAAAAGGGTTTGATCTTCGGGACGAGCAAGTATTTATGGCTTTTCAGCTGGAGCGGGCGTTTAAAGAGAAAAAAGTCATGTTCGCCGAAGCTGGAGTGGGAACGGGGAAAACGCTGGTTTATCTTCTTTTTGCAATCAGCTATGCAAGGTATGTCGGCAAACCCGCCATCATCGCTTGTGCAGATGAAACATTAATTGAACAGCTGGTGAAAAAAGAGGGCGATATTTCTAAGCTGGCTGAGCATCTTGATCTGAAAATTGATACAAGACTGTCAAAATCACATGAACAATATTTATGCTTGAAGAAGCTTGAAAAAACAATGCAGCGTTCTGATGATGATAAATGGCTGGATCTTTATGAGTCGTTACCGTCATTTGTCCACGAGTCACAGGCGATGCAGCGCTTTTATCCGTATGGCGACCGTAAGCAGTACGCAAATCTATCGAATGAAGAGTGGTCTGACGTAAGCTACGACTCGTTTCAGGACTGTCTGACTTGTGATATGAGACACAGATGCGGTCTGACACTTTCCAGAGATTACTATCGTAAGGCAACGGACTTAATCATATGTTCCCATGATTTTTATATGGAGCATGTGTGGACGGAAGAATCACGCAAACGAGAGGGCCAGCTGCCGCTCTTGCCTGATCATAGTGCAGTTGTATTTGATGAGGGGCACTTGTTAGAGTTTGCTGCGCAAAAAGCGCTAACCTATAGAGTGAAGCAGTCTACTCTTGAATTGTTTTTAGAACGATTGCTGCAAAATGACATCAGAGAAGAGTTTGCAGAATTGATTGAAGATGCGCTTCTCGCAAACGACGAATTTTTCTATGTTCTTTCTGAAGAATCAAAGGAAGTAGCCGGTTCACACCGTTTAGAAATAAAAAATGACCAGCGTGTCAAAAAGGCGGCGGACGAGCTTTGTCGTTTACTTGATAAAATCGGTGAGGCACTTGTATTTGAGTCTGAAATGTATACGATTGATCAATACGAGCTGTCAGTAGTGGAAGAATATGTTGAACAAATGGCGTATTCATTATCTCTATATCAAAAGGATGCAATCAGCTGGCTGGAGAAAAAGGAAGCAGAATCAACTTTTGTCGTGATGCCGAGAACGGTAGCAGAAGTACTTGGCGAAAAAGTGTTTTCTAAGAAAATTCCTTATATCTTCTCTTCTGCTACGCTGTCAGAAGGCGGTTCGTTTGATTATATTGCCGACAGTCTTGGGATTCATGATTATTTGTCATTAACTGTTAATTCCCCTTATGATTATGACGAGCAAATGAGTATTAATTTATACGCAAAAACAGATATGGCCGCTGAACAAAAAACGGCTGAAACGATTGAAACAATCAAACGATACAAAGGAAAAACGCTGGTGCTTTTCCCTTCTTTTGAAGAATTAAACGAGTTTAAAGAGCTGTCGGCGGCATGGGAGCTGCCGTATCCAATTTTTTTCGAAGGTGATGAGGAAATCAGCAGCTTAGTAGAGAAATTCCAAGAGGAAGAAGAAACAGTACTTTGTTCAGTTCACTTATGGGAAGGACTCGACATTCCCGGTGACGCATTGAAGAATGTTACCATTTGGTCATTACCGTTCCCGCCACACGATCCTGTATTTACAGCGAAGCGCAACGGAGCGAAAAAAGATCCGTTCGAAGAAGTTGATCTGCCATATATGTTGTTACGTGTACGGCAGGGCATCGGGCGCCTGATTCGCTCGAATCAAGACAGCGGCTCGATTCACATTTACGCTGGCGGAGAAAATGAACGCATCATTGATGAGGTCAAAAAGGTCTTGCCTGTTGAACCGCACATGATGTAATGGAAAAAAGCTGACGATCGTTCGTCAGCTTTTTTTATTTGTCAGCGGGATAGCCAGCCGCCATCAACTGCTAAAATATGTCCATTTACATAATCTGAAGCACGTGATGCCAAAAAGACTGCAGTCCCCCCGATATCATCCGCTTGGCCCCAGCGGCCGGCAGGAATTCTCTTTAAAATGTCCTCATTTCGCTTTTCGTCATCCCGAATAGGCTTTGTATTCGCAGTAGAAATATAGCCTGGGGCGATTGCGTTGACCTGAATACCGGACGCTGCCCACTCATTTGCAAATGATTTTGTCAAACCGGCAACAGCGTGTTTGCTCGCGGTGTAAGCCGGAACAAGGATGCCGCCTTGAAAAGACAGGAGAGAGGCAATATTAATAATCTTTCCATGACCTCTTTTCAGCATGTGCCTGCCAGCAAGCTGTGTCAGAATAAACAGGCTGTTTAGATTGACATTCAGTACGTGCTGCCAGTTCTCTTCTGAAAAATCTTCCGCTTTTTCCCGATGAATAATGCCGGCATTATTGACAAGGATGTCGATCTGCCTGTTTTCAAACAGGTCAGCTGCAGAATCCTTTATCGCTTCCGGCTTGCTCATGTCCAATGTAAAAGATGTAAATATCCGGCCTTCCTGTTCCACAAGCTGCTGTGTTTCAGACAGGCTGCTTGTATGTGATGTGCCGATAATATCAGCGCCAGCCCCGGCTAGGGCTTTGGCAATACCTTGACCGATCCCTGTTCCCGGGCCTGTCACCAGCGCTGTTTTTCCTTCTAATGAAAAGGCGTCATGTAGATAACCCATCTTATTTCAGCCCATCCATCGGAACGAGATCCATGTCCGTAAATGTGTAATTTTCTCCAGCCATCGCCCACACAAAGCTATAGTTTGATGTTCCTGCGCCAGAATGAATAGACCAGGCGGGAGAAAGGACAGCCTGCTCATTTCCAACAACAAGATGGCGTGTTTCGTCCGGCTGGCCCATGAAATGAAATACCTTTGAGTCCTTTTCAAGATCCAGATAAAGATAAGCCTCCATCCGACGGTCATGAACGTGTGCTGGCATGGTATTCCAGTTGTTGTTTTGATCTAACATCGTTATTCCCATCATCAGCTGACAGCTTTTAATGCCATCCTGATGAATGACTTTGTACAGACTTCTGACATTAGACGCTGCATCATCACCAAGGCGGTCCGGTGTCAGTTCAGCTAGGGCGGCTTTTTGTGTCGGATAGCTTTTGTGGGCGCAAGCGGAGACGAAGTAAAACTTCGCTTTTTCACCGTTCAGGCTTGAAAATGATACATCCTGATTACCCATTCCGATATAGAGAAAATCCTTTGTTTGAAGCACATATTCATCATCGCCGACTCTAACGGCACCAGGCTGGCCGACATTAATAATCCCGATTTCACGCCGTTCCAAAAAGAAGTCTGTTTTTAGAAAATCACCTGCATCAAGCTTCAGTTCACTTTGCCCTGGAGCCGCTCCGCCGATGACAACCCGGTCTTCATGTGAGTAATACATCGTAAGTTTGTTTTCTGTAAATAAAGGATCCATTAAGAAATGACTGCGAAGCTCCTCTGTTGTAAAGCGTTTTACTTGTTCAGGATGTACAGAATAACGATTTTCCATTATATTTCCCCCTTGGTTAGGATTTCAGCATCACTTGAATGAAAATATTTTGGTAACGGTTTCAAAGAAAATTTTAGGATAAATAGTGAAAAGAGTCAACGGAAAAATAATGAATTGACACATTATTAAAAAAACTCTTTCCAAATTCTAAAATTATGGTATCCTTTTGTTGTAACGGTTTTGAAATCGGTTTCAAATATAAGAGATACAGGAGCACTTGAATGAAAAAGAAAACAACAGGCCATACAACCATCAAAGATGTAGCTGAATGTGCAGGAGTTTCGAAATCGACAGTTTCCCGCTATATTAACGGAAAAATTGACGCGATTTCTCCTGAAAAAGTGAAAAACATTAAAAAGGCAATCGCAGAATTGAATTATCGGCCGAGTAAAATGGCACAAGGTTTGAAAATAAAAAAAAGCAAGTTAATCGGATTTGTTGTGGCTGACATTACAAATCCTTTTTCAGTCGCTGCTTTCAGGGGAGTCGAAGAGGTTTGTGATCAATATGGATACAGCATTATGGTGTGCAATACAGATAACAGTCCTGAAAAAGAGCGGGAAATGCTCTTAAAGCTAGAAGCCCATTCGGTTGAGGGCTTGATTTTAAACGCAACAGGGGAAAACAAGGATGTACTCCGCGCTTTTGCTGAACAGCAAATTCCAACAATCTTAATTGACCGGAAACTGCCGGATCTGAAACTGGATACCGTAACGACTGACAACAGATGGATCACAAAAGAGATTCTTCAGAAGGTGTACAGCAAAGGGTATACTGATGTCGCGCTGTTTACCGAACCGATTTCCTCTATCAGCCCTCGTGCAGAAAGAGCAGCTGTGTATCAGGAAATGGCTTCGGTTCAAAATGTGAACGGGCTTGTCAGATTGCATGAAATTGACGTAAAGGACAAGGAGCAGCTTAAGGCGGCGCTTCGTTCTTTTCACAAGGAAATGCCGGAGCAAAAAAAAGCGATTCTGGCTTTGAATGGCTTGATTATGCTGAAAATCATCAGCTGTATGGAAGAGCTTGGCCTGCGCATCCCTCAAGATATAGGGATTGCAGGATTCGATGATACGGAATGGTATAAACTGATCGGTCCAGGTATTACAACGATCGCCCAGCCGTCACATGATATGGGCAGGACGGCGATGGAACGTGTATTAAAAAGGATTGAAGGTGACAAAGGAGCGCCTCAAACCATTGAATTAGAGGCAAAAGTCATTATGAGAAAGTCACTTTAATCCTAGGTGCCCTCAACTAAGAGGAGGTTGGGAAGAGATGAAGCTTGATGCGGTGACATTCGGGGAATCAATGGCCATGTTTTATGCAAATGAGTATGGAGGCCTTCATGAAGTATCCACTTTTTCTAAAGGGCTTGCCGGAGCAGAAAGCAATGTCGCCTGCGGCCTTGCCAGACTCGGATTCCGAATGGGATGGATGAGCAAGGTCGGCAATGATCAGCTCGGAACGTTTATTTTACAAGAGCTTAAAAAAGAGGGAGTGGATGTGTCCCGCGTGATCCGCTCGCAGGACGAAAATCCCACCGGGCTGCTGCTGAAGTCAAAAGTGAAAGAAGGCGACCCGCAAGTTACCTACTATAGGAAAAACTCAGCTGCAAGCACATTAACTTCAGCTGAATATCCAAGAGATTATTTTCAATGCGCAGGCCATTTGCATGTGACAGGCATTCCGCCTGCTTTATCAGCCGAGATGAAAGACTTCACGTATCATGTCATGAACGACATGAGAAACGCAGGGAAGACCATTTCATTCGACCCTAATGTAAGACCTTCGCTTTGGCCTGATCAAGCAACAATGGTACACACAATCAATGATCTGGCTGGGCTTGCAGACTGGTTTTTCCCGGGTATCGCAGAGGGAGAGCTATTGACCGGAGAAAAAACACCTGAAGGCATTGCCGACTATTATTTGAAAAAAGGTGCCAGCTTTGTTGCTATTAAACTTGGAAAAGAAGGCGCTTACTTTAAAACGGGGACAAGTGAAGGATTTCTAGAAGGCTGCCGGGTCGACCGGGTGGTTGATACGGTCGGCGCCGGAGACGGATTTGCAGTCGGTGTAATCAGCGGTATCCTAGACGGTTTGTCGTACAAGGATGCGGTGCAAAGGGGAAATGCGATTGGCGCTTTGCAAGTGCAGGCACCGGGGGATATGGACGGTTTGCCGACCAGGGAGAAATTAGCTTCTTTTTTATCTGCTCAAAGAACGGTTCACCAAAAGAAAGGGGATTATTAATATGGAGTCCAAAGTCGTTGAAAACCGTCTGAAAGAAGCAAAGCTGATTGCAGTCATTCGTTCAAAGGATAAGCAGGAGGCCTGTCAGCAGATTGAGAGTTTATTAGATAAAGGGATTCGTGCAGTTGAAGTGACGTATACGACCCCCGAGGCATCAGATATTATCGAATCCTTCCGTAATAGGGAAGATATTTTAATTGGCGCGGGCACGATCATCACCGCGCAGCAAGCTGGGGAAGCTGCTGAGGCTGGCGCGCAGTTTATTGTCAGTCCGGGTTTTTCAGCTGATCTTGCTGAACATCTATCTTTTGTAAAGACACATTATATCCCCGGCGTCTTGACTCCGAGCGAAATTATGGAAGCGTTGACATTCGGGTTCACGACATTAAAGCTGTTCCCAAGCGGTGTGTTTGGCATTCCGTTTATGAAAAATTTAGCGGGTCCTTTCCCGCAGGTGACCTTTATTCCGACAGGCGGGATACATCCGTCTGAAGTGCCTGATTGGCTTAGAGCCGGAGCTGGCGCCGTCGGAGTCGGCAGCCAGCTGGGCAGCTGTTCAAAAGAGGATTTGCAGGCTGTTTTCCAAGTGTAAGTGGAATTGTTTTTTCATAACCGGAGGATGGGAGAATCCACAATATGAAAATCAAGGCGACAATTGAACGGGTACCTGGCGGAATGATGATTATTCCGCTATTTCTTGGAGCGGCGCTCAACACGTTTGCGCCTGGAACAGCGGAGTTCTTTGGAGGGTTTACGGGTGCTTTGATTACCGGAACGCTGCCGATACTGGGTGTTTTTATCTTTTGCGTAGGAGCAACGATTGATTTTCGTTCTTCAGGCTATATCGCAAGAAAAGGAATCACGTTATTATTGGGGAAGATCGGATTTGCGGCGCTGCTCGGCGTGATCGCAGCGCAATTTATACCTGACGAAGGCATACAATCCGGCTTTTTTGCAGGCCTTTCTGTTTTAGCAATTGTCGCGGTAATGAATGAAACGAACGGCGGACTGTATTTAGCGCTCATGAACCATATGGGAAGAAAAGAGGATGCGGGCGCTTTCGCCTTTATCAGTACAGAATCTGGTCCTTTTATGACCATGGTGACGTTTGGTGTGACGGGACTTGCCGCATTCCCATGGGAAACGCTGGCAGCGACAGTCATCCCGTTTTTACTTGGATGTATACTTGGAAATCTGGATCATGATCTCAGAGACTTATTCAGCAAGGTTGTGCCGGCGATCATTCCATTTTTCGCCTTTTCGCTCGGCAATACCTTGAATTTTGGAATGCTGATCCAATCAGGGCTGCTCGGCATTTTTATCGGAGTTTCTGTCGTCATTTTATCGGGCAGTTCTTTGTTTTTGCTTGATCGTTTTATTGCGCGGGGAGATGGTGTCGCGGGAGTGGCCGCTTCTTCTACGGCGGGGGCGGCTGTAGCCGTGCCATATGCATTAGCGGAAGCGAATGCCTCATTTGCGCCAGTTGCTGAGTCGGCAACTGCAATTATCGCGACAAGCGTTATTGTCACCTCGCTCTTAACCCCGCTGGCAACAGTGTGGGTAGATAAAAAAATCAAGCAGAAAAAGCGGAGAACACCTCCGCCAAAAAATCAAATGACGATCAACTGAATAAAAAGGCTGCCATAAAAACATACCGGCAGCCTTTTATACAAACAATTTGACTTTCATACCCCCTTGCATTAGCCTGTAATGGAACGGCTAGAATAGGGAGGGAATGGATATGGAGATACATACATATGAAAAAGAATTTTTTGATCTTTTAAAAAGAATCTCACATTACAGCGAAGCAGTTGCGTTAATGCACTGGGACTCCAGAACAGGCGCGCCGAAAAACGGCTCAGAGGATCGTGCCGAAAGTATCGGCCAGCTTTCAACAGATATATTCAATATCCAAACATCAGATCGAATGAAGGAGCTTATCGATGTCCTGTATGAACGATTTGATGACTTGTCGGAAGATACGAAAAAAGCAGTGGAACTGGCGAAAAAAGAGTATGAAGAGAATAAGAAAATCCCTGAGGCTGAATACAAAGAATACGTGATTCTGTGTTCAAAGGCAGAAACAGCGTGGGAGGAAGCGAAAGGAAAATCTGATTTCAGCTTGTTTTCTCCTTATTTAGAACAGCTGATTGAATTCAATAAACGTTTTATTACGTATTGGGGATATCAAGAGCATCCTTATGATGCATTGCTTGATTTGTTTGAGCCCGGCGTCACGGTAAAGGTGCTTGATCAGCTGTTTGCTGAGCTGAAGGAAGCGATTATCCCTCTTGTTAAACAGGTGACAGCTTCCGAAAATAAACCAGATACAAGCTTTATTACAAAAGCGTTCCCGAAAGAAAAGCAAAAAGAGCTCAGTCTGTATTTTTTACAGGAGCTTGGCTACGATTTTGATGGCGGAAGACTTGATGAAACCGTTCATCCGTTTGCAACTACGCTGAACCGGGGAGACGTTCGGGTCACGACGAGATATGATGAAAAAGATTTCCGGACGGCGATCTTTGGCACCATTCATGAGTGCGGGCACGCGATATACGAGCAAAATATTGATGAAGCACTCAGTGGCACGAACTTGTCAGACGGCGCATCAATGGGAATTCATGAATCGCAATCATTATTTTACGAGAATTTTATCGGCCGCAACAAGCATTTTTGGACACCGTACTATCAGAAGATTCAAGAAGCATCACCTGAACAGTTCAAGGACATCTCCCTGGATGATTTTGTCCGGGCAATCAATGAATCAAAACCTTCATTTATCAGGGTCGAAGCGGATGAATTAACGTATCCTCTTCATATCATCATCCGTTATGAAATTGAAAAAGCGATTTTCAGCAATGAAGTGTCTGTGGAAGATCTGCCGTCGCTCTGGAATCAAAAATACCAGGATTATTTAGGGATTACACCGCAGACCGACGCAGAGGGGATTTTACAGGACGTCCATTGGGCAGGTGGTGATTTCGGCTACTTCCCATCCTATGCGCTCGGCTACATGTATGCGGCTCAGCTGAAACAAAAAATGCTTGAGGATCTCCCTGAATTTGACGCTCTCTTGGAAAGAGGAGAGTTCCATCCGATAAAGCAATGGCTGACGGAAAAGGTGCACATTCACGGAAAACGGAAAAAGCCGTTAGACATTATTAAAGATGCAACAGGAGAAGAGCTGAATGTTCGCTATTTAATTGATTATTTATCAAACAAATATTCAAATCTCTATCTGTCTTAATCAAAAGCCTGGCGGCGCAGTCGTCAGGCTCTTTTATATCGAATTCCTTTGAAATACGAATGATATCTAAAAAAACAAAAATAAAGTTCGGGAATTTTTATTTTCAGCCTATGCAAGAGATTAGAATCTTGATATAATTTATTACAATATAATAGGAACACTCATATAATCGCGTGGATATGGCACGCAAGTTTCTACCGGGCACCGTAAATGTCCGACTATGGGTGAGCAATGGAACCGCACGTGTACGGTTTTTTGTGATATCAGCATTGCTTGCTCTTTATTTGAGCGGGCAATGCTTTTTTTATTCTCATAACGGAGGTAAGACAGGATGGAAGCACTGAAACGGAAAATAGAGGAAGAAGGCGTCGTATTATCTGATCAGGTATTGAAAGTGGATTCTTTTTTGAATCACCAAATTGATCCGCTGCTTATGCAGAGAGTTGGTGACGAATTTGCGTCCAGGTTTGCAAAAGACGGTATTACCAAAATTGTGACAATCGAATCATCAGGTATCGCCCCCGCTGTAATGACGGGCTTGAAGCTGGGTGTGCCAGTTGTCTTCGCGAGAAAGCATAAATCGTTAACACTCACCGACAACTTGCTGACAGCGTCTGTTTATTCCTTTACGAAGCGAACAGAAAGCCAAATCGCAGTGTCTGGGACCCACCTGTCGGAACAGGATCATGTGCTGATTATCGATGATTTTTTGGCAAATGGACAGGCAGCGCACGGGCTTGTGTCGATTGTGAAGCAAGCGGGAGCTTCTATTGCGGGAATCGGCATTGTTATTGAAAAGTCATTTCAGCCGGGAAGAGATGAACTTGTAAAACTGGGCTACCGAGTGGAATCTTTGGCAAGAATTCAGTCTTTAGAAGAAGGAAAAGTGTCCTTCGTACAGGAGGTTCATTCATGAGAAATGGATTCGGCAAAACGCTGTCTTTAGGGATTCAGCATGTTCTCGCCATGTATGCCGGCGCCATTGTCGTTCCTCTGATTGTCGGAAAAGCAATGGGACTGACCGTCGAGCAGCTGACTTACTTAGTATCAATTGATATTTTTATGTGCGGTGTGGCTACACTTCTGCAAGTGTGGAGCAACCGATTTTTTGGGATCGGGCTTCCGGTAGTGCTTGGATGTACCTTTACAGCTGTATCGCCAATGATTGCGATTGGATCTGAATATGGGGTTTCAACAGTTTACGGCAGCATTATCGCTTCAGGCATTCTTGTCATTCTTATTTCATTTTTCTTTGGAAAGCTCGTATCGTTTTTTCCGCCGGTCGTGACAGGCTCTGTTGTTACGATTATCGGTATTACACTGATGCCGGTTGCCATGAATAACATGGCCGGCGGAGAAGGAAGTGCAGATTTCGGAGATCTCTCCAACCTTGTTCTTGCTTTTACCGTGTTGAGTATCATTGTGCTTCTGTACCGTTTTACAAAAGGCTTTATCAAGTCCGTCTCGATTTTGATCGGTATTATGATTGGCACCTTCATCGCTTATTTTATGGGGAAAGTTCAATTTGATAATGTTTCGGACGCGGCAGTTGTTCAAATGATTCAGCCATTTTACTTCGGCGCGCCGTCTTTTCATGCAGCGCCTATCATTACGATGTCCATCGTTGCAATTGTCAGCCTTGTGGAGTCAACTGGTGTTTACTTTGCTTTAGGTGACCTGACAAACCGCCATTTGACAGAGAAAGATTTGTCTAAAGGCTATCGAGCTGAAGGACTGGCTGTGCTTCTGGGAGGTATTTTTAACGCTTTTCCTTACACGGCATTCTCTCAAAACGTCGGGCTTGTTCAGCTCACAGGGATCAAAAAAAATGCCGTCATTGTGGTCACAGGTGTGATCCTAATGGCATTTGGGCTGTTTCCAAAGATCGCTGCTTTCACGACCATTATTCCATCCGCTGTTTTGGGCGGTGCAATGGTGGCGATGTTTGGAATGGTGATTGCTTACGGAATTAAAATGCTCAGCCGCATTGATTTTGCGAAACAGGAAAATCTGCTGATTGTTGCTTGCTCAGTGGGATTGGGGCTCGGTGTGACCGTTGTGCCGGATATTTTCAAACAGCTTCCGAGTGCCTTAACGCTGCTTACAACGAATGGCATTGTGGCGGGCAGCTTTACTGCAGTCGTCTTAAATATTGTATATAACGTTTTTTCTAAAGCTAAAAAAACAGAACAAGAAGCTGACCTCGCTGAACAAAAAACAGCAGTCTAACTCCGCCGCGGCGGAGTTTTTTTGCATATAAAAAAGATTGTTGCGGCACAATGTATGCAAAGAGGTGATCGCATGGCGTTTATTTTATCCATTGGAACAAGTCTTCCTGCGTATAATGTAAACCAAGAGAAAGCGGCCGAGTTCGCCCGCTATATGTTTCAGCATTCTTTTAAGGATATTGACCGGCTGTTATCCTCCTTTAAAAACGGGCAAATCCATTCGAGACAGTTTGTTAAGCCGATTGAATGGTATAAAGAGGGGCACAGCTTTGAAGAAAAAAATCAAATATACATAGAAGAAACACTTAAACACAGCAGAGCAGCTGTTCGTGAGTGCCTCTCTCATCCGGAATTTTTTCAAGAAGCCATTCCTTATGAGAAAGTGGAAGCTGTTTTTTTCGTCTCCAGTACAGGTCTTTCCACACCGAGTATCGAGGCGCGGCTTATGAATGAACTTCCGTTTTCTCCATATACGAAGCGGATCCCGATTTGGGGGCTTGGCTGTGCAGGAGGAGCCAGCGGACTTGCGCGTGCAGCCGAATACTGCAAAGCGTATCCTGAGGCTTTTGTGCTTGTCATTGCTGCAGAGCTGTGCAGCCTGACATTCCAGCCGGAAGATAAAACGAAAAGCAATCTGATCGGCACCTCGCTTTTTGGTGACGGCATTGCCGCAGCTTTATTATGCGGAGAGAAGGCGGACCGCAGGATGTCAAAGCTGAAGCTTGCGCCGAAGATAATGGACGCCCAATCTGTTTTGATGAAACAATCAGAAGATGTCATGGGCTGGGACTTTACCGATCAAGGATTCAAAGTCATTTTCTCACGAGACATTCCGACCTTGGTGGAAAAATGGCTCAAAACAAATGTACAGATTTTTTTGGACAAACATAAGCTGTCATTCCATGATATCAGTGTTTTTTTGGCGCATCCAGGCGGAAAAAAAGTGATCGATGCATACATCAAAAGTCTCGGGCTGTCGTCAGAAAAGCTTTCATCTGCGCAAAGCATTTTGCAAAAGCACGGAAATATGTCTTCAGCCACAATCTTGTATGTGATCAAAGACCATCTGCAGAACGGACATAAAAAGGAAGCTGAACGAGGACTGATTGGCGCATTAGGGCCGGGTTTCTCATCAGAATTGCTGTTATTCAGCTGGGAAAAGGGGGCCTGACTCATGTTTTGGTTGTTGATCGCCATTCTCATTGTTCAAAGAGCAGCAGAAATGGCAGTGGCCAGGCAAAACGAACAAAAGGTAAAGAAGCAAGGAGCAATTGAATTTGGCGAGAGCCACTATCCGTATATCATTACGATGCATATCCTTTTTTTCCTGTCCTTAATTGCCGAGGTGCTGCTGATGAATAAACAGCCGTCCAGCTGGTGGCTCGGTATCGCTGCAGTTATTTTAAGCGTACAGATCGTACGGTATTGGGCGCTTTGTTCCTTAGGGGCATATTGGAATACGAAAATCCTTGTTGTTCCAGGTGTAGAGCTTGTAAAAAAAGGTCCATATAAATGGATGAAACATCCAAACTATGCCGTTGTTATACTCGAAATTTTGCTGATTCCGCTGCTTTATCAAGCATACGTCACCATGTGTCTGTTTTCCATTTTCAATGCCGTGTTGTTAAGCGTCAGAATTCGCGCAGAAGACAAAGCATTACAGGAATACAGCGTAAAATAGCGATTGAAAATCATTCTCAACCATGTTAAAATGGATTTGAAAAAGATTCTCAATCAGGATGGTGAAGCAAATGACAATGCTGTTTTTGCTTGGAGCGGTTTGTACATATAGTGTATTAATTGGTTTTGTATTAAAAGGAATCTCTAATAAATCTGTTTGATGAATCTGGAACTTGTAAAAGTTGCAGATTTTCTTTTATAGAAGCTGCCGTAATGGCGGCTTTTTTCTATTCACCTAAAGAAATTTGGTTTATTCTTGTGTAAAATGAAAAGGGAATGAATTCAGATCTTTCGAAAAAGGTTCACAATTGAAACGGCACAAAGGGGTTCAGACTTATGACAGATCAAAACAGAAAAGAGCTTTTGCATAAAACCGGGGAACTTTATAAGCAATTTATTGAGAATCAAGATGAACAAAGGGCTGCTAAACTGGCTGCGGTCATGAAAAAAGCGGCTGATGAAGAGGTTTATATCGCGTTTACCGGGCATTATTCAGCGGGGAAATCGTCACTGCTGAACTGCCTGTTAATGGAGAATATTTTGCCGACAAGCCCGATTCCGACAAGCGCTAACCTTGTTGTGATCAGAAACGGGGAAAAGCGAGTTCGACTTCATACAACAGACGGAGCGTGTGCTGAGCTGGAAGGGCCTTACCAGAAAGACAAGGTGCAGCAATATTGTAAAGACGGGGAACAGATTGAAATCGTCGAAATTTTTGACAGATATACTGAGATCGATTCCGGGGTTGCGTATATTGATACTCCAGGGATAGATTCAACAGATGATGCGCATTTTCTATCGGCTGCTTCTATTCTTCACCAAGCGGATGCGCTGTTTTACGTCGTTCACTATAATCACGTGCACTCTGAGGAAAATGTAAAGTTTCTCAGATCAATAAAAGAAAGCATTCCGAATGTGTATTTTATCGTCAATCAAATTGACCGCCATGATGAGACGGAGACGAAATTTGGAGACTATAAAGCGCAGGTAGAGGAGATGCTTTGCAATGAAGGGATTTCAAAGGAAGCGCTCTATTTTACGTCAGTAACAGAACCGGACCACCCGTTCAATCAGATGGGGGCCCTGAGAGAAGAGTTAAGAAGAATAGAACAGCAATCAAAAAGCAATATGCAGGCTTTAACCGAACAAAAAGTCCGTAATCTGCTAAAGGAACATACGGAAATGCTGAAGAAAGACGACACAGGCGCTCCGAGTTTCGCTGAACAGCTTAATATCCAAACTGGACTGGTCCAATCGCTGCGTGATCAATTGGATGAGGCCGAAAAACAAACGACTGAGGCAGAGAAGAGGATGCAGGAAGAAATCAATCGTATTTTAAAAAACGCCAACCTGACGCCTTTTGAAATGCGTGAATTGGCGGCTGCATTTTTAGAATCACAAGAGCCTTCCTTTAAAACCGGCTTTTTCTTTTCTAAAGCGAAAACTGCACAGGAAAGAGATAAAAGGCGGAATGCTTTTTTCTCTGATGTGGCAAAACGAACAGAGGCCGAAGCGGATTGGCATATGATAGACACGCTTCATAAACTCGCCAAGGCATTTGATGTCTATACCGCTGAAAGTGAAAAGCTGATTCAGGCCTATCGCACACCGCTTGATATAAGCATCATTGAACGCGCGGTCAAGCATGGTGCAGCCTTTTCTTCTGAATATGTATTGCAATATACAAAAGATTTGGCAGAGCTCATCCGGAAAGAGGCGAAAAGAGAAGCCGCAGACATCATAAAGGTGCTCTCCGCTATGGTGAAAGAGCGTGTTTCCAAAGACGTGCAAACGATTAACGACCGGCTCGTCCAAGAATCAGAAAAACTTGTCTTTCTTCAAGAACAGGCGCGTTTAGAGAATAATGCCCGAGAGAAAACCGATCGCCTGTGGGCCATTTGGGAAGAAGAGTCCGCATGCCCAATGCATATAGACACAGAATGGTTTAAATCGAAGAAAACAAGAGTGGCGGCTCCAGAGCAGAAACAAGGCCGAAGCCAGCTGACGGCGCAGCCGATGCCGAAATCAGAAATCAAAATGGAACAAGAAATGCCGCTTCAAGACCAAATCAAACGCTTTTACACTTTGTCTGACCTTTTAGGCGAATGCAGCATGTTGTTAAAGCAAACTTCAGCGTTTCGTGAAAGGGTGAAAAGGCTTGAGGAACGGAAATTTACACTCGCTCTTTTTGGAGGCTTCAGCTCGGGGAAATCATCATTTGCCAATGCGCTTGTCGGCGAAAGAGTGCTGCCATCCTCACCAACGCCAACCACAGCGACAATTAACAAGATCACAATGCCAATCAATGGCAACTTAAACAAAACAGCGGATGTAGTGTTTAAGACAGAGGATGACATAACGGCTGAAATTTTGCAGCTCACCGGAATACCAAAGGAACCGGCAGGCCGTTCCTTCACAGAGAAGTGGGAAAAGGCAGTCAAAAAAAACAGGCTGCAGGAAGAACACGTGAAATTGATCAGCAATTTCCTGCTTGCATATGAGAAGTATCAGCAGTATATACAGGAACAGAAGAAATTAACGATTCCGCTATCTGAATTAAAGCCGTATGTAGCAGAGGAAACAACGGCCTGTGCTGTAAAAGAGGTAACGGTCTACTATACATGCCCGCTCACTGAAAAAGGGATTACGATCGTTGATACACCCGGCGCGAGCAGCATGAATAAACGGCATACAGAACTGGCATTCCAATATATCAAAGATGCCGATGCATTTTTTTATATGACTTATTATCAGCACTCTTTTTCAAAAGGAGACCGTTCATTTTTGCGAAAGCTTGGACTTGTGAAAGAATCGCTCAGCATGGATAAAATGTTTTTTATTATTAATGCTGCAGACCTTGCAAAAGATAAAACAGAGCTCGAAACAGTGACCGATTATGTCAGCGCAGAGCTTGTAAAAGAAGGGGTTTATGAGCCGCAGCTCTTTACTGTATCAAGTAAGGAGGAACTGGTGGGAAAACCGGAGTCATTTTATAATCAGTTCTCGAAAGTAAGAAAACACTTAGACCGGTTTATCGAAGTGGATGTAAAAAAAGCGTCAGCAGCGCAGCTCAGTTCGGAGGCAGACAAACTATGCGAAACCGTTTTTCAGCTTCACCAATCCCAGCATCAGTCCCGAGAAGAGAAGGAAGCGCAGAAACAGCGCCTTATGCTGTCATTTGAGCGGACAGCGGCCGATATCGAGAAACGGCGGAACTCAGAAACCATCATTGAAAAAGTAAAAAAAGATACAAGAGAGCAGCTATATCACATTACACAGCGATTATCATATTTTGCAAATGATTTATTAAAATCGGCATTTCATCCCGGGCTGCAAAACGGGGATTGGAAAAAGAACGTCAGTAAGGCGATGACAACAGCCTTACATGAATATCAATTTGAATATATTCAGGAAATCAAAACGCTTGATGTTCGTATGAGCGGTTTCATCGAACGGCATATCAATGAAGAATGGCTGGATCAATTTCAAAAAACATTAAACGAGGACGGCTATTTTTCCGTTTATGCGGGTGATCAGCATTCAAACGGCATACAGTTGAAGGAAGTTGAACCAGAAATAGAAGAATGTGCTTTTGAGCAGGAACTAAAAGAGGTCAAATCACCGAAGCAGTTTTTTGAGCAGAAAGGAAAATCGGCCTTTATCGAAGCTGTACGGATGAAACTTACGAAAATCACAGAGGCATGGATAAAAAATGAAGAAGAAAGCCTGATTTCTCATTACACAGCTCACCTCAGACGCTTACAGGAAGATATGGGCGAAAAAGCAATCGCGCAAATAACGGATCAAAAAGAGACATATTTAAGAGGATATGCGGAAGGGGAACATGCGAAAGAGATTGAAATAGCGTACCAGGCGTGCATCTCCTGGAAAAATTCAGACAATACAATAAAAATGTAAAATTCAGTTGGCTTGTATTTCAAGTCATGGTAGACTAAATAGAAAAAAGCGAGATGAACGATTAATGTCAGAGGTACATAAAGCAATTTCAGCACATTCATCAAAACAGCACGAGCATATCAAAGCATTTATGCGTCTTGAAAATATGCGTGAATTGGCGATTGAAGAAGCTGTTGCGAAATGCAAAAACGATGAGCCTTATACTACAGAAGCAATTAATGAAATTACCGAGCAAATGAATCAGCTCGCTAAAAAAGGCATCGTCCCGACAAGACGGCTTGTATCAAAAGAAATGGTCAGAGAATACGTAAGCCGCATGTAAGCTGGATGATCCTGTCGCGAGTGAACCTCCTGCCGGAAGCATATACTATATGCATCCGACGTAAGGGGGGATTCATGTTGGGCAGAACAAAGCTCGGAAACAGAAATGCACAGGCGAATAACAATGCCAAAAAGAAAAACGGATTTCAAACCCATTTTGACTCTTACGCAGGACGCGAAGCTGAAAAGCTGATCGCCAGCAACAAAAGACACAACGATTGATAAATATCCAAACAGTATCTCTAATTAAAGAGATACTGTTTTTTATTTTTGGGCTGCTTTATGATAAAATAGAAGGAATGAAAGAAAAGGGAGTTATTTGATGAATAATAATAAACTATTGCTGGTTGACGGCATGGCTCTTTTATTCCGGGCCTTTTTTGCCACGGCCGTACATCGCAACTTTATGATAAATGACAGCGGGGTGCCGACGAACGGCGTCAACGGCTTTTTAAAGCATTTGATTACAGCTGTGGAAACATTCCAGCCGACACACGTCGTCTGCTGCTGGGACATGGGGAGCAAAACGTACCGAAATGACTTGTTCCAAGATTATAAGGCCAACCGCAGCGCGCCGCCTGTGGAGCTGATTCCGCAGTTTGATTTGGCAAAGGAAGCAGCCGCAGAGCTTGGAATCATGAATATTGGCTTTGCCGGCTATGAAGCGGATGACTGTATCGGTACTCTTGCCGATTTATTTGCGAATGAAGCGGACATTACGGTCGTAACAGGGGACAGAGATTTACTTCAGCTGTTAACGGATAAAGTAAGCGTTGCTTTGCTTCAAAAAGGAATCGGAAATTATAAAGTCTATACAAAAGAGACTTTTTATGAAGAAACAGGCGTAATGCCGAAGGCTTTGATTGATATTAAAGCGCTTATGGGAGATTCCAGTGATAACTATCCCGGAGTCAAAGGGATTGGAGAAAAAACAGCCTACAAACTGATTCGTGAATACGAAACGATTGACCGTTTATTGGAAAATCTTTCTCTTCTTCCAAAAGGACAGCAGGGAAAAATTCAGCAAGGTTTAAGCGATTTGGAGATGTCGAGGAAGCTTGCGGAAATTCATTGCTCAGTGCCGCTGGCCTGCACACTGAAAGACGCTTTATTTACTTTGCAAATGGAGCAGGCGGCTGACATGCTTCGCCGCCACCAAATCAAAGGAATTGAGCGTATGCTTGAAAAGCTGAACGCTAGAGAGATCGTTTAGATCTTCTCTAGCGTTTTGTATTGCTTTTTTTTGCTCTCTCCTCAAGCTCTGTTTTAGGGTCATTATGTGTATTGCCTTCCAGGTCGCCTTGCGGAGTAACACCGCCGGTCAGCCGGCCTTTATCTTTCTTTTTCATGTTAGTTCACCTCGCCATTAGGATGAACCAATCATCAAGATTTAATTCTTTTCATTCAGCCGAATCGCTTCTTTTGCCAGAAGATCGGCTTTTTGGTTTTGCTTGCCCGGTATCCATTTGATGAAAAAAAGAGGGAATGCCGCTTTTAATCGGATGATTTCTTCTACGAACGGTTGAAACGTTTTATTTTTAACCATTTCAAGCTCAGTGGCGCGTTCCACAATATCTGAATCGGTTCGAAAGGAAACCGATTGATACCCGCGCGTTGCACATAGCTTCATCCCTTCAATTAATGCAAGAAATTCCGCTTCCTGATTTGTATGCACTCCGATTGGAATAGAGAAGGATTCTGCTGTTCCCTCATGTTTGATAAAAATGCCGATACCCGAAGGCCCGGGATTACCAGCGCTTGCGCCGTCTACGTATATTTCTGTAGGCATTATGAACTCCTTTCATCTTTAGGTATCATTTTTTTGGCTGCATAAGCATAAGGCAATGAAATCAAAGATACCGCAAACTTAATCAAATATGTAGAAATAAAAATATGAAGCCACACGCCTGCCGGATAAATGCCGAGAAAGGCGACTGCAGTGAATATGAATGTATCAAACAGCTGGCTGACTGCTGTACTGCCGCCGTTTCTGAGCCATAAAAGCCGATCAGAAGGAAATATCCTTCTAATTGCCGAATATACATAAACATCCAGCGTTTGGCTGAAGATAAAGGCAAGCAGACTTCCTAACGCAACTCGCGGAAGGAATCCGAAGATCGTTTCCAGCGCTGTTTGTGATATGTCGCTGGAAGCCGGTTCGAAAAGCAGCACACCCTGCATGACAAATGTCAGCGTCAGGAGCGTTGAGAATCCGAGCCATACCGCTTTTCTGGCTTCAGCTGGTCCGTATTTTTCATTCAGCACATCTGTCGCAAAAAAGATTGTGCCATACATCACATTCCCGAGTGTCGCTGTTAAGCCAAACAGTTCAACTGTTTTGACGACTTGGAGGTTGGCGCAGACTGTCGCAAAACCGATCCAAACAAACAGTCCCATTTTGCCAAATCCTTTATAAAATAAAAGAACAATGATAAAATGAATGATCGCAAAAAAGATCCAAAACGAATTATTAAACAAGATGAAAAAGCTTCCTTTCCGGGGTAAGATTGGTTTGATTATAGCATAAGCCCGGCAACTAATGAATGGTAAGGTGATTGTAATGAAGCTCAGACCGCATTTGAAAATAGAAGCAAAAGGAACGGGATCCGTCTCATTTTTTAGCGAAGACTGGCTGACAGCACAGCAGGCACGTATGCTCGCCAGAGAACTTGGTCGTTTTCCATACATGAAAGAGCTAGAGTTCGAAGACGAGAAAGGCGGCAGCTGGACGCTGAAGGAATTGGAAAAGCTGACAGAGGAGCTTGCTCAAGAGCCTGATGACATTACTGTTTATTTTGACGGCAGTTTCGATAAGGAGAGCGAACTGGCCGGTCTCGGGATCGTCATCTATTATTCATTGGGAGGAATCCGGCATCGCTTGAGAAAAAATAAAAGCTTCCGGCTGAAAACCAATAATGAAGCTGAATACGCAGCGCTTTATGAAGCAATAAGAGAAGTAAGAGAGCTTGGGGCAAGCAGAAATTCAATTACAATCAAAGGGGACTCGCTTGTTGTGCTGAATCAGCTTGACGGCAGCTGGCCTTGTTATGATCCATCTCATAATGAATGGCTTGACAAAATAGAAGCACTCCTTGAATCGCTGAAGCTTACTCCAACCTACGAAACAATACAACGAAAAGACAATCAGGAAGCTGACGGCCTCGCTAAAAAAATTCTATCCCATCAATTCGTAGAAAGCCACACGAAATTAGACCGTAACGGAGATGACGATATTGGATAAGAAAATGATCTTTAAAGAACTGACAGAACTGCACGATGAATATTGCAAGGACTGTTTTATTAAGAAGCAGTTTCGCAAAGAATTTGGCAAAACTTATGCGCATTCATTTTGTATCAATAAATGTACGGTTGGTGAAAAGCTGAAACAATACGGAGATGTCTTAACCAATCACTAAAAATAAAAACCGCAGAAGCTGCGGTTTTTATTCTTTGAATTCATCCAGCTGATGCTCGCTGTCATCTAGCAGTTGCTGTTGCTGCTTTACAAATTCAGGATCATCGAGAGCTGCCAGCTCTTCAGATTGTGACAGTTCTCTAGCATCCTCAATGGCTTGGTATGCAGAGTCAACTAATGTTTTGCTTTGGCCTCTCGTCGCAGCTCCTGTTGTTTTCTGCGCTGTTTCCACCGCTAGTTCCAGCTGCCGCTTATCCGTAAAGCCAGTCTGATCCTCATTATGAAATTCTGAAGTCACCAAAAACACCTCCGCCATTATTTTGCAGAGTTTTTTTGAAATTTATGTACCAAAATAGAAAAGAAAATAAAAATAAGCCGATATAACTATTGAACCAGAATAAATAGGACTGTTTTACTATTTGGGTATCTTGATAGAGAAGGGGAACGCAGCTATGGATGATAAAGACTTGAAGTTGATCCTTCACAAAACATTTATAGAAATATACAGTGATTTAGAAGAACTGGCGGATATTGCGAAAAAAGGAAAACCGTCAATGGAAAAGTATGTTGAAGAGATTGAACAGAGGTGCAAACAAAACATTTTGGCGATTGAAATCCAGATGAAAATCAAATAGGAGAGGCGAATGCCTCTCCTCTATTTGTCATCTCATCATCATGTATTGAGTTTAGAGTTTTACAACATTAGAAGCTTGAGGTCCACGATTACCTTCGACAATTTCAAAAGAAACTTCTTGTCCTTCTTCTAATGATTTGTATCCTTCTCCTTCGATAGCTGTGAAGTGAACAAATACATCGTCTCCGCCTTCAACTTCAATGAAGCCGAATCCTTTTTCGTTGTTGAACCATTTTACTTTACCGTTTTGCATATTGCTTAATTCCTCCTAGTACTGTAGCACCCATGTGCTAAAAAAAATTTTGTCATCATTTAACTTTGATTCATTGTTAAATGATGGTTCAACTATACACCATCTGGGAGCACCCGTCAAGTTGCGAAACGGCTTATTTTTCAAAAGAAGGGCAAGTTCCATAAAAAAATGTAACCGCTTTTATTGATGGCTGAATATAAATAAAAAGAGCACACGATTTTCGTATGCTCTCAAGTACGCCATTACGATAGCACTTTGGCTTTTTGTTTGGCAGTCATCATTTCTGATTCCTTCAGGATATCCTCTAAAATCACTTCAGAGGAGTTTGCTAAATGAAGGTCCTTAATGTTTTTCTTCATGCGATGCAAGGTATCTTCATCTGCAAGAAGGGAAGTGACTGATTCGAGAATCTCTTCATGACGGTTCACAACGATGGCAGCTCCGCGGTCTTCAAAGAAGTTTGCATTTTCTTTTTCCTGGCCAGGCACGGGTTTGTACAGAATGACAGGCACTCCAATGGCTGTGGCTTCTGTCAAAGTAATGCCGCCGGGCTTGGTAATCATGCAATCTGTGATCCGAAATAGCTCATCAATGCGCTCCACATAGCCCAGAACTTTTAATTTGTCACCATTTTCCGCCTCAAGCGCACTCAAAGATTCTTTTAAAGCCGTATTTTTCCCGCACACGACAACCACTTGCACTTGGTCATCCTTGACAAGGTTTTCGCACAGCTCTTTTACGTTCTTTAATACACCGTGAGCACCTGCCATGATCAGAAGCACTTTTTTGTTTGGTGAAAGATTGTACTTTTTATATATCGGGCCAACCGGCATGGATTCTTCAAATTGCGGCCTGATTGGAATTCCTGTGATTTTTACATTGCTTGGATGAGTGCCGATCTCCAGCAGTTTTTCCTTCACGTAATCTGTTGCCACATAATATTTATCCACGTTTTCGTGAACCCAAATTTTATGAAGACAAAAATCAGTCATAACGTTGAAGGTAGGAATGACTCTTCCAGTTCGGCGTCTGTATTCCGGCACGACGATCATCGGAAATGTATTAATAATAATATCGGGCTGATGTTCATCGACAAGTTCGCCCAATCTTTTATTACCCATTTTAAAGTAAATATTGAATTTACGTTTATTATAGATTTTGTCAACTCCGTAATAAAACAAACGATAAAACTGTTTCCCGATTGAGAAGCTTTTTAAATAAAGGTATTGAGTTACCTCTGAAACAATCGGATTTGACTCTTGGTACAAATTAGAAACTGTTACATGCTGAAAGCCGAGCCGTACACATTGTTCATAAAGTGTTTTGGCTACCTGCACATGTCCATTTCCGTAATTTGCAGTCAAAATTAATACTCTTTTATTGGTATTCAAGTAAATTCACCTCAATGTAATCAACAACAAGCAAGCTTCATGCATCGTAAGGAGTTATTGTCTATACATAAACATAACACAAATACATAATCGAATTATTAATGCAGTGAAAAAGTTAAGCTAATTTTAAATGATTTGGATTCCAGTATTTTAAATTTTTGTTATACGCAGACTGAATCAGATGTATTTTATCATATTTTTTGCTCAGCGTATCACTAAAAAAAGAAAAATTAGTCCCATTCATAAGGAGTTTCTTGGTAAACGTAATAATTCAGCCAATTCATAAACAATAATGTGGCATGCGCTTTCCAGCGATTCACTGGCTCGTTGCTGCCTTTTGCAAAATAATGTTTAGGCTCCTCGACAGTAGAAAGGTTTCGTTCCAAATCTCTTTCATACTCTTGAAGAAGCGTATTTGTATCATATTCAGGGTGCCCTGTCAAAAAGACTTGTTTTTCGTCTTTTGACACAATTAAGCAAACCCCGGCTTCCTTTGATGCGGTAAGAATGTTTAAATCGGGCACTGCTTGAAGCTGTTCCATATTTATATCTGTATGCCGGGAATGCGGCACGTAGTATAGCTCGTCAAAACCTCTTACCAATCTTTCGTGTTTTGAAAGAACGGTATGTTCGAACACACCGAAGATTTTTTTCGGCATTTGAATTTTTTCCACACCGTAATGGTAATACAAACCTGCTTGAGCACCCCAGCAAATATGCAAGGTTGAAGTGACATTTGTTTTGCTCCACTCCATGATTTCCTTGAGCTCTTCCCAATATGAAACATCTTCAAACGCCAAATGCTCGATCGGCGCACCGGTGATAATCATGCCGTCAAACCTCTTGTGACGGATATTGGAAAAAGTCGTGTAAAATTCGTCAAGGTGTTCTCTCGCAGTATTTTTCGGCGTGTGTGTGCTTGGGATTAAAAATGTGAAATGAACCTGTAAAGGCGAATTTCCAAGCAATCTGAGAAGCTGAGTCTCTGTTTGGATTTTTTTCGGCATCAAATTTAATATAATAATTTTTTGCGGCCGGATATCCTGATGAAATGCTCTGCTTTCATCCATTACAAATATATGTTCACTTTCAAGCACCTGTTTTGCCGGCAGGTGTGTTGGTATATTAATAGGCAACGTGCCACCTCCATTATTTCCCCGTTTAATTTTCTTCATTATAGGAATTTTCACGCCAATTTTCAATCTATCTATGCGTGTTGAGGGGGAAACAACAGAAAACTCTTTAAATAAAACGCACTGACACGCCTTTTGGTTTCACAGTAAAATGATTTTCCATGATGTCAGAGGGAATTGTAATGTTTTATAGAATGATTAAGATAAAAAATGAGCCATATGAATTGATAATGAACGGACGCTCATATCGTTAGGTTTCTTATGAGTTCTTAATTGATGTTTACATTTTGAATTGCGATTTAAAAAAGGTAAAATAATCAGCACTAGGGACATAGGAGGGACTTACATGTCTATTTATCATATGAAGGTACGTACAATCACAGGGAAAGACATGACACTTCAGCCTTTCGCGGGAAAGGTACTGATGATCGTGAATACAGCAAGTAAGTGCGGTTTTACTCCTCAATTAAAGCAGCTGCAGGAATTATATGATACATATCAGCAGGAGGGGCTGGAGATCTTAGGGTTCCCCTGCAATCAATTCATGAACCAAGAGCCTGGTGAAGAGGCTGACATACAGGAATTTTGTGAAACAAATTACGGTGTTACATTTCCTATGTTTTCAAAAGTGGATGTAAACGGGAAAAACGCCCACCCGCTGTTTGTGTATTTGACAGAACATGCGAAAGGGATGCTGGGAACTAAGGCGATCAAGTGGAATTTCACGAAATTTATAGTGGATAGAAATGGAGAAATCGTTGGCCGTTATTCACCAAATACAAATCCGAAAGAGCTGGAAAACGATATCGTGAAGCTATTATAGCAATAAAAAGAGGGTGTTTTTGTGAAGGAATTGAAGCAGGCAGAGCAAATCAGGACATGGGTTCAATCTATCCTGACTGACGAAAGCTCTGGACATGACTGGCATCATGTATCAAGAGTAGCAGATCTTGCAGCGTATATTGGAGAAAAGGAAAAAGCGGATTTGTTCATTGTTGAAACGGCGGCTTTGGTTCATGATTTAATTGATGTGAAGCTGCCTGACACGGTCAGGCTTTCTGTGAGCGATGTATATGATCAGCTCGTTTTTTTCGGAGTAGGAAAAGAGAATGCTGACAGGGTGATTCATATTATAACAAGGATGTCCTTTCGGGACAGGGGGAAATTGGCGAAGGAGCCGCTCTCAATTGAAGGAAAAGCTGTACAGGATGCTGACAGACTTGATGCGATTGGTGCTGTCGGCATTGCGAGAGCTTTCATGTTTGCGGGCGCAAACGGGCATGGCCTTTATGGAGATGAGCAAAGCGCCTACGCTCATTTTTTTCATAAGCTCCTGCGGCTGAAAGATATGATGAATACAGACACTGCACGGGAACTGGCAGAAGAAAGACACAATTTTATGCTTCAGTTTGTCCGCCAATTAGAAAAAGAAATACCCGGGATTGATGCCAAAACGTCGTAATAGAAGGCTTGGAGCGACTATGATAGAATAAGTCACAGATATGCTATAGGAGGACGATCATGAAGATAAAATCAATTGAACCTACACCAAGCCCGAATACAATGAAAGTCATCTTAACGGAAGAGCTTCCGGCGGGCAAAAGCAATAACTATAAACCTGAGCAAGCAGAAGGCGCACCGCCTGTTATAGCGGAAATTCTTAAAATAGATGGAGTTAAAGGGGTATATCACGTCGCAGATTTTCTTGCTGTTGAACGGAATGCAAGATACGACTGGAAAGACATATTACCGCAAGTCCGCACTGCATTTGGGATGGAAAGTGCTGAAAGCGGAGAAGAAAATCGTTCTGATCAAGAATCTTTTGGAGAGGTAAAAGTTTTTGTGCAGATGTTCAGCGGCATTCCTATGCAAGTTAAATTAACCGATGGAGAGCGGGAAGAACGCTTCGGCTTACCTGAACGCTTTCAGAAGGCGATCTTAAAACTTAGATCTGAAGCTTCCAATGTTGTGTTTGAGCGGGCTTGGAAAGAACAAGGTGTCAGATTCGGTGACTTTGATGAAATCGGCCATGACGTGACAGAAGAGCTTCAGGCGGCATACAGTGATGAACGGCTGAAACGACTGACTGAAGCAGCCGCTCAAGGAAAGGGCGAATCAAAACAAACTGTACAGCGCAAAGCGTATAAAGTAACGCTTGACATGCTGGATGATGAGGACTGGAAAAAGCGTTATGCACACTTGGAACAGATGGATCCGAAAGAAGAGGATATCCCGGTTTTACAGAAGGCATTGGATGATCCAAAGGTGTCCATCAGAAGACAGGCTGTTGTGTACTTAGGGATGATTGAAACACCTGATGTTCTTCCTCTATTGTATAAAGCACTTGAGGACAAAGCTGTATCAGTCAGAAGAACGGCCGGAGACTGCCTGTCTGATATCGGCGATCCTCAAGCCATTCCTGCTATGATCAAGTCGTTAAGCGACTCCAGCAAGCTTGTTCGCTGGCGTGCGGCCATGTTCCTATACGAAGTCGGGGATGAAAGTGCAATTGAAGCTTTGCGCGCTGCCGAAGATGACCCCGAATTTGAGGTCAGCCTTCAAGTCAAAATGGCGCTTGAACGTATTGAGCATGGAGAAGAAGCAAAAGGTTCTGTTTGGAAACAAATGACGGAAAGCAGAAAAAAAGGCGAATAGAAATAAAAAAGGTGCAGATCATGCACCTTTTTTATGTGAATTCACTTTTTATAAAAATTATTTCGAATATTGTTGAAAAATATCCGAAAACTATTTATAGTAAGTAACAATATTAATAGTTGGAGGGTTCAAATCGAAAGAAAGCTATATAAATATAAAAACACGAAAGAACAAAACAAGGTGAGGGCGGCCTGTATTTATCTTATTTGCAAAAACAGCCCATAAATAAACTGAAAATTGTCAAAATAAAATCCAATCAAACAATTGAAAGAATTTAGGAGGATCACCATGGCAGAATTACGCAGTAATATGATCACACAAGGAATCGATAGAGCTCCGCACCGCAGTTTGCTTCGTGCAGCAGGAGTAAAAGAAGAGGATTTCGGCAAGCCGTTTATTGCGGTGTGTAATTCATACATTGATATCGTTCCCGGTCATGTTCACTTGCAGGAGTTTGGGAAAATCGTAAAAGAAGCAATCAGAGAAGCAGGGGGCGTTCCGTTTGAATTTAATACCATTGGGGTAGATGATGGCATCGCAATGGGGCATATCGGTATGAGATATTCGCTGCCAAGCCGTGAAATTATCGCAGACTCTGTGGAAACGGTTGTATCCGCACACTGGTTTGACGGAATGGTCTGTATTCCGAACTGCGACAAAATCACACCGGGAATGCTTATGGCGGCAATGCGCATCAACATTCCGACGATTTTTGTCAGCGGCGGACCGATGGCGGCAGGAAGAACAAGTGACGGGCGAAAAATCTCTCTTTCCTCAGTATTCGAAGGGGTAGGCGCCTACCAAGCAGGGAAAATCAACGAAAACGAGCTTCAAGAACTAGAGCAGTTCGGATGCCCAACGTGCGGGTCTTGCTCAGGCATGTTTACGGCGAACTCAATGAACTGTCTGTCAGAAGCACTTGGTCTTGCCTTGCCGGGTAATGGAACCATTCTGGCGACATCTCCGGAACGCAAAGAGTTTGTGAGAAAATCGGCTGCGCAATTAATGGAAACGATTCGCAAAGATATCAAACCGCGTGATATCGTTACAGTAAAAGCGATTGATAACGCGTTTGCACTCGATATGGCGCTCGGAGGTTCTACAAATACCGTTCTTCATACGCTTGCCCTTGCAAACGAAGCCGGCGTTGAATACTCTTTAGAACGCATTAACGAAGTCGCTGAGCGCGTGCCGCACTTGGCCAAGCTGGCGCCTGCATCGGATGTGTTTATTGAAGATCTTCATGAAGCGGGCGGCGTGTCAGCGGCTCTGAATGAGCTTTCCAAGAAAGAAGGAGCGCTTCATTTAGATGCGCTGACTGTTACAGGAAAAACTCTTGGAGAAACCATTGCCGGACATGAAGTAAAGGATTATGACGTCATTCATCCGCTGGATCAACCATTCACTGAAAAGGGTGGCCTTGCTGTTTTATTCGGTAATCTAGCTCCGGACGGCGCTATCATTAAAACAGGCGGCGTACAGAATGGGATTACAAGACACGAAGGGCCGGCTGTCGTATTCGATTCTCAGGACGAGGCGCTTGACGGCATTATCAACCGAAAAGTAAAAGAAGGCGACGTTGTCATCATCAGATACGAAGGGCCAAAAGGCGGACCTGGCATGCCGGAAATGCTGGCGCCAACATCCCAAATCGTTGGAATGGGACTCGGACCAAAAGTGGCATTGATTACGGACGGACGTTTTTCCGGAGCCTCCCGTGGCCTCTCAATCGGCCACGTATCACCTGAGGCAGCTGAGGGCGGGCCGCTTGCCTTTGTTGAAAACGGAGACCATATTATCGTTGATATTGAAAAACGTATCTTGGATGTACAAGTGCCAGAAGAAGAGTGGGAAAAACGAAAAGCGAACTGGAAAGGTTTTGAACCGAAAGTGAAAACCGGCTACCTGGCACGTTATTCTAAACTTGTGACAAGTGCCAACACCGGCGGTATTATGAAAATCTAGATAGCTGGGGACACTTTCTTTTATTTTAAGGTGTGAACATTTGAAATCCGGCCCTCTCTATAGTATCCTTTACTTCAGATGAAGGATACTAGAGGGGGCTTTTTTTATGTCAATGGCTTATGAAGAATACATGCGCCAGCTTGTCGTACCGATGCGCCGCGAGCTGACTGGAGCAGGTTTTGAAGAGTTAACAACAGCGGAAGAAGTAGAAAACTTTATGGAAAAGGCAGAGGGCACAACTCTTGTAGTCGTTAACTCTGTATGCGGCTGCGCGGCAGGCCTTGCGCGTCCTGCGGCTACACAGGCAGTCCTCCAGAATGACAAAACACCTGACAATACGGTGACTGTATTTGCGGGCCAAGATAAAGAAGCTACTGCGAAAATGCGTGAGTATTTTACTGGCCAGGAGCCTTCTTCACCATCAATGGCTCTTTTGAAAGGCAAAGAAGTCGTACATTTTATTCCGCGTCATGAAATTGAAGGACACGATATGGAAGAAATTATGAAAAATCTGACTGCTGCCTTCGATGCGCACTGCTAAATGCCCGTTTTCCGGGCATTTTCTTTTTGGGAGTACAGAAGATGATAACAACAAGCTATAGACCGTCTGAACACACCATAAAAACTGCAAAGCAGCTTTCTAAAGAGCTAAATATGCCATACTGCGGCCGGAATAAACAAACGGTTGAACACCTGTTGAAGTCAGCTGAACGTGATTTGCTAGTGGTCGGCAAAGAGCGGTTTGAGCTGTATACGAAACAAGGTGCCAAATTCTTTTTTCATCCGAATACAGCGATGTTCAGAGCCAAACGCTTCTTGCAGGGGGAGAAAGAGCCTATGCTTCGGGCTGCCGGCTTATCTGAAGGGGATGCGTTTTTAGATTGCACACTCGGGCTGGGGTCAGATGCCATTATCGCAAGTATGGCAGTAGGCGAAACGGGTTCTGTTGTTGGGATTGAAAAAAACCATCTTGTGTCTGTTTTAGTGAGGACGGGACTGCATTCATGGGAAACGGGTATAGAAGAGCTTCAAGCTGCGATGAGAAGAATCCAGGTGAAGAATGGTGATTGCTTTGAACACATCAAGCAGCTTCCTGACAACTCTGTTGATGTGGTTTATTTCGATCCAATGTTTCATGAACCTGTAGAAACCTCTGACGGCATCGCGCCTTTACGTGATTTGGCAGAAGATTCCGTTTTGCACGAAGGATGTATCAATGAAGCGGTACGAGTCGCCAGAAAAAGCGTTGTGCTAAAAGACCACTGGAAAAGCCCGCGATTTGAACAGTTTGGTTTTAACGTCATGAAAAGAAAAACAGCACTGTTCCATTATGGCGTCATTCAAACAAGCCCGTGATTCATATCACGGGCTTTCTGTTAATCGGTGACCTCCATGACGACAAAGTATAACAATGTTAAGAGTGAAACTGTGGCAAACAGAGCGTCAATCATGCGGAAAGCCTCCTTTCATGGAATATTGTAAGCGTTTTTACACAAAGTGCATAGCAACGAATCTCCTAATTTGCATATCAGTTTCATATAGTACATGACTTGCATGTTTTGGATGTGCTAAAATAAGAGAAACATGACAATAAAATAGAGAGGAATAAGCAGTCATGAAATTGTGGATGAGAAAGACCCTTGTGGTTTTATTTACCATTGTAACGTTCGGGCTCGTATCTCCTCCGGCTGCCCTTATGGCGGACAAGCCTTCCGGACAGCCGAGCAGTCTTGAGCAGAATGATTACACCGCTTTTTATGATGAGCATGACCTGTACGATGATGAGTCGGATGACAGGCGAGATCCTGAACTGCTTTTTCAATCGTACAAGGAACAGCTCCTTGACAGCGCTGAGGATCAGTCCTTTTTAAAATTCGGCAGCAGAATCGCTCCTGTCATTGAGGATGACTATCGGAAAGAGATCCTGCCAAAAATCGAAAATGTGATTAGTGATTATTTAGCGACATTGCAAGATGATGAGGCGTACCAAGATGTTGTGATCTCAAGCATGCCTTCAGCGGGCAAAACGGAAAAAATTTTCAACGTTTACAATCGGACAACTGGAGAAGATCTTCTCAGATTCCATGTGCGAAGAGACCACCCGCCTCATGACGGCTACTGGTTTAATTTTCATTATCATACAGCAGAAGATGGGTTTCAATCACATCATGAGCTTGGGAGTATTTACTGGGACCGCAACACGCCTCCCAACTGGATGAGTGCCTAAAGGAGATGCCATTAGACATGAAAAAGTACACAATGAATGAAATGGTCGATATAACAAAGGATATGCTGAACAAACGGGGCGTTATGATAGAAGATATTGCACGGATTGTTCAAAAACTTCAGGAAAAATACAATCCAAATCTGCCGCTCAGTGTTTGCATGGAGAATGTAGAAAAAGTCCTGAACAAACGTGAAATTATTCATGCTGTTTTGACAGGCCTTGCACTCGATCAGCTTGCAGAACAGAAGGTTCTCCCCGAACCGCTGCAGCACCTTGTTGAAACGGATGAACCGCTTTACGGCATAGATGAAATTATCCCGCTTTCCATCGTTAATGTGTACGGGTCGATCGGTTTGACCAATTTCGGTTATTTGGATAAAGAGAAGATTGGAATTATTAAGGAACTTGATGAAAGTCCAGACGGTATTCACACCTTTTTGGATGATATTGTGGCAGCTCTTGCTGCAGCAGCGGCGAGCAGAATTGCACATACGCATCAGGATCTGCAAGATGAAGAAAAAGAACAGGATGAAAAGCCTGTCGTCAGCTGACTATAAAAAAATCATTTCTGGGTTCAGAAATGATTTTTTATTGTGTTACACTACTAGAAGACTACTTTTAAAGGATGAAAAAAATGAAACAGTTTAAGGATTTATGCAGACATGTTTTAGAGCAAAAAGGGGCGGTAAGCGTATGATTTCATTCATTTTTGCGATGGATGCCAACAGGCTTATCGGCAAAGACAATGATTTGCCGTGGCATTTGCCCAATGATCTTGCATACTTTAAGAAAGTAACATCGGGCCATTCAATCATTATGGGCCGAAAAACATTTGAATCGATCGGACGTCCGCTTCCAAATCGGAAAAATATTGTCGTTACCTCAGCGCCGTCTTCAGAATTTCCGGGATGCACGGTTGTCGGTTCATTAAAGGATGTACTGGACATTTGTTCAGGCCCTGAAGAATGCTTTGTGATCGGAGGGGCTCAGCTCTATACGGACCTTTTCCCTTATGCGGACAGACTGTATATGACGAAAATTCATCACGAGTTTGAGGGTGACCGTCACTTCCCTGAATTTGATGAATCCAATTGGAAGCTGGTTTCTTCTGAGCAGGGGATCAAAGACGAAAAAAACCCGTATGATTACGAATTTCTAATGTATGAAAAAAAGAATTCTTCTAAAGCGGGAGGATTTTAATTGGTTCGCTACAGCCTTCTAGTGGTTTATATTGTGTATATGCTGTTAAAAAATATGAAACAATTATTTAATCAAGCAATGCTTGATCCCCGTCTGTCATACAAAAAACAGATGACTCTTGTGTACGAACAGCCAAAGGCGTTTTTGGAAGGCTGTATCGGCATCTCCGGTTCAGTTGTGACAATCCATCAGCCAGAGCCAATACCACAAGGTCCTGTTTTGTATGTGCATCCCCGTTTGCGTTTGGCTGAACTGGCCTTAATTGCTGGATATATTGAGGAACCGGCTGGCTTTATCGCCAACCCAATAGTGTTCCGCTTGCCTTTTATCGGGCAATGGCTGGATCGGATGGATGTGATTTCAGACGGTGATTCAGAAAAGGTATATGAAGATGTGACAAAACAGCTGGAAAAGGGACAAAGCCTGATTCTTTCACTAGATGGTTCTATTGATCCTATAGAACTTGCGGCCCGCTATCATCTTCCGTTGGTGATGGTGGAAACGAAAGGAACAGATAACATGCAAAAGGGCTCGTTTTTTAAACGCTTAAAACCGGCAGACATTGAATTGTCCTTTTCAAAAGCTTATATACCTGCCAATGAAAAACAATTACGTGCATAAAAAAAGCGCAGTCGTGAAGACTGCGCTTTTCTGTTACTGTTACGAAAGGAACGGCACCTTTACACAATAGAAGAGCACGCAGAAAAACATGGCAGCGCTCCCGCCCAATACAAAGCTGTGCCAAATGGCGTGATGGAAGGGGATCTTTTTCCAAATGTAAAAGATGGTTCCGACAGAGTATAAAATGCCGCCGAGAAAAAGGAGGCTGAATCCCGCTCCGCTTAGTGAAGCATATAAAGGTTTAACTGCAATAATCATCAGCCACCCCATGACTAAATACACGAAGGTTGACAATAGGATAAACCGTTTCACAAAGAAAATTTTAAAAACGATTCCGCCTAGGGCAAGTGACCATACGATAACCAACAGGGTAAAGCCGAGTGTGCCTTTCAGCGGCCCAAGCAAAAAAGGCGTGTAGGTTCCGGCGATGAGTACGTAAATTGCGCTATGATCAATAATCTCCAAAATGTCCTTCGTTTTTTTATGTGTGATGCTGTGAAGCAGGGTGGAGCTCAAATATAACAGCAGCATAGAGACACCGAATATTGTAAAGCTGACAATGTCCCATGCAGACCCGTAATTAGCCGCAAATATGATTAGAAACACTAATGCTGGGATGGATAAGAGGACACCGATGCCGTGTGTAATCGCATTGGCGATCTCTTCTTTGATTGTAAACAAGTACATTCTCCTTTCGATCGCTAGATCATTTGATTTTTTAACGTCTCTATAAAGCTCAAGCCCTCAAAGGTAATTTTTGTGCCTGCGCGTCCGCGGCTTTTGGTGACATAATCTTTTTTCTCCAAATAGTCGAGACGGCTTCTGACCTGCTGAGGAGTTAACGAGGTTTGGGTATTTTTGCTGTGTTCAGAAATGATCCGTCTGCTGGCAGGTTCTCCTTTTTCGTTCAATACTTTTATTGTTTCCAAAATAAACAAAAACTCAGCTTTTTCCATTAAAGTCAGCAGCTTCGCTTTTTTCTTCGACGTTTTTCCGTCTATCGCGCCTCTAATATATGGCGGGAGGTCATATGGCTGAATCGTTCCCCCGCTTGATACTGCCGCCAAATAATCTGCAGCGTTTTTTAATTCCCTGACATTGCCTTCAAATGCATGCTTCTCAAGCACGGGAAAAACGGAGGGATCGATTAACAATTGCCGACCGGAATTTGAGAGAAAATGCTGTGTCAAAAGCGGAATATCGCTTTTTCGTTCCGATAATTCTGGCAGTGCGAGCGTTAAAATGTTCAGTCTGTAGAATAAGTCTTGCCTGAATGTATGTTCCACGGATCGGTCTGCAGAAGCACAGATCATTCGCGGTTTCTCCGTGTCTGAATCAAGCGCTTTTAACAGCTGAGCTTGTACAGAAGCAGGCATGCGCCATACATCATCAAGAAAAAGGGTTCCTCGTACCGCTTTTTGAAAAACACCTGTGTTTCCGTTAGGGCCAAAAAGCTCATGAATAAGGGTTTCTTCCGAATGGGTGTTGCAATTGACGCTTATAAACGGTTCATTGCTTCTCGAAGATTCCAAGTGTATGGCATGTGCGAAGTGATTTTTGCCTGTTCCGATTTTTCCTGTTATTAAGACAGGAAGCTCCGATAACGAGAACTGCTTGGCGATTCGCTTCGCTTCCAGGAAAGTTTGATGTTCTCCGATTAGATGTTGAAATGTATTGAGTTTTGGTGCACTATTCATCAATTGGCTCCTTTTGGTTCTAATTGGTTTCATTATATCATGCCTTTTGGTTGAAAACACCCTTTATTTTACGATCATCTTTTTTCTTGGCTCTGCAGGATAATGGTTGAACAGAAGTTACCACAAGATGTGGTGGACATAGTCTGTATTTTTTTAATTATTAAATAAAAATAATTGTCTTATTTTTTGAATATTCATGTTATAATGGCATATTAAATAGGGATTTAAAACAAGAAAGGAATCTGTACATGAAACCGTTGCTTAAAGAAAACTCTCTCATCCAAGTGAAAGACATTTTGAAGGCTCACCAAAACGTAAAGGACGTTGTCATTCACACACCTTTGCAGAGGAATGACAGACTTTCTGAGAGATATGAATGCAATATCTATTTAAAACGCGAAGACTTGCAAGTTGTCAGATCTTTTAAGCTCAGAGGGGCTTATCATAAAATGAAACAGCTTTCCAGCGAGCAGACAGAGAACGGAGTTGTGTGTGCAAGTGCCGGAAACCACGCTCAAGGTGTGGCATTTTCGTGTAAACATCTTGGCATTCACGGGAAAATTTTTATGCCGTCTACTACACCGAGACAAAAAGTATCTCAAGTTGAACTATTCGGAAAAGGATTTATCGATATTATTTTGACAGGCGATACGTTTGACGACGCGTATAAAAGCGCTGCTGAATGCTGTGAGGCGGAATCTCGGACGTTTATCCATCCGTTCGATGATCCGGATGTGATGGCCGGACAGGGAACGCTCGCAGTCGAGATTTTAAACGACATTGATACAGAACCGCATTTTCTTTTTGCAAGTGTCGGAGGCGGCGGCCTTCTCTCTGGGGTAGGTACATATTTGAAAAACGTGTCTCCTGATACAAAGGTAATTGCTGTTGAGCCGGCGGGAGCGGCATCCTACTTTGAATCAAACAAAGCTGGGCATGTCGTCACACTTGATAAAATTGATAAGTTTGTAGATGGTGCGGCTGTTAAAAAAATTGGCGAGGAAACCTTCCGGACGCTGGAAACTGTCGTTGATGACATTCTCCTTGTGCCTGAAGGAAAAGTATGTACATCCATTCTTGAATTATATAACGAATGTGCGGTTGTTGCTGAACCGGCTGGAGCTCTTTCTGTCGCAGCGCTTGATTTGTACAAGGATCAAATTAAAGGGAAAAACGTGGTGTGTGTGGTAAGCGGGGGCAATAACGATATCGGAAGAATGCAGGAAATGAAGGAGCGTTCCTTGATTTTTGAAGGTCTTCAGCATTATTTTATCGTCAATTTTCCGCAAAGAGCGGGGGCGCTCCGCGAATTTCTTGACGAAGTCCTCGGGCCGAATGATGACATTACAAGGTTTGAATATACGAAGAAAAATAATAAAAGCAATGGACCTGCTCTTGTCGGCATCGAGCTGCAGAACAAAGCCGATTATGGGCCGCTGATTGAACGGATGAACAAAAAACCGTTTCATTATGTAGAGGTGAACAAGGATGAGGACTTGTTCCATTTGCTAATCTAATTTTTTTACACAACCGCGCAAAATGACAGACAGCCCGGCTGGCATCATATATAATAGAAGAAAAACAAAAAAGAGGATTGATAGCTTGTTACTCAAAAGCCTAGAGTTCAAACGCGATGACGGGATTCAGGTGAAAGTGACAGAAATACCTGTATTAAAGGAAGATGAGCACTATTTCTTTATGTTACATCACCATTTGCAATTCTACTTAAAAGAAGTGTTTTCATCAAACAGCAGGGCAAAAGTGTATTCTTTCCGACATTATATGAAGCGCCGGATGAAGTGGGCAGATTATAAGGCTGTTTTTCATCAAGAGGTGTTAAAGCACAACGCGTAACATGCCGTTTTTTACCTGCATGCCCTCCTTTGTAATCGTTAATGGGAGGCATGCAGGATTTTTTTTGCTCAGTATCGAATACAAACATGGGACAGTAAGGACGGTTTTAGAAAGCGTTTTTATGCTGGCTGGAAAGGGTGGATGTCATGAAGGTTATCAAGGGGTTAACGGCTGGGCTGATTTTTCTGTTTATGTGTGCATGCGGAGGACAGCAGATTAAAGATCCGCTCAATTACGAGGTGGAGCCTTTTACATTTCAAAACCAAGACGGCAAGAACGTTTCTTTAGAGAGTTTAAAAGGAGAAGTATGGCTGGCGGATTTTATTTTTACCAATTGTGAAACTATATGTCCGCCAATGACCGCTCATATGACCGATCTGCAAAAAAAACTGAAAGCCGAAAATATAGATGTCCGCATCATATCATTTAGTGTTGATCCAGAAAACGATAAGCCGAAACAGCTGAAGAAATTTGCCGCAAATTATCCATTATCTTTTGATAACTGGGATTTTCTCACGGGATACAGCCAGAGTGAGATTGAGGAGTTCGCACTTAAGAGCTTTAAAGCGATCGTAAAGAAGCCGGAGGGAGAGGACCAAGTGATTCATCAATCTTCTTTTTATTTGGTAGGTCCGGACGGTAAGGTGCTGAAAGATTACAATGGAGTGGAGAATACACCGTACGATGATATCATTTCCGATGTGAAGTCAGCCAGTACACTCAAGTAAGCTAAGAGACTAGGCATTTGCAAATCTTCTAAAACATGATACACTTTCCACTAGTAGAATGGGAAGGAGCAACAAGATTGAAGCTGCGCATTTTTTCAATCATGGCCAGTTTGATTTTGCTTCTTACTGCGTGTACGAGCATACGTACATCATCTGAGGGAAAACAAAAAGCCCATGAAACGAAAACAAAAGAACACATTGTCATAGCGGCTGTCGGAGATTCGCTGACAGAAGGAATCGGAGATCCCGACGGAAAGGGATATGTCGGCAAGGTGGCGGATTCTATCCGGTCAGATAAACAAGTCAAAACGGTCGACGTGAAAAATTATGCCGTAAAAGGGAACCGTTCGGATGATTTATTAGAAAAACTAAAAGATAAAAAGGTTCAAAAAGGCATAAAGGACGCAGATTATGTCTTTTTTACAATTGGCGGTAATGATTTGATGAAAATCCTTCGCCAAAACTTTCTGCAATTAACCGTTGAACCGTTTCAGGAAGCGGAAAAACCGTACGAAAAGCGCTTTGAAAAAATCATTTCTGAAATTCGCAAGCTGAATGATCACGCTGAGCTGATTTATGTCAGCATGTACAATCCGTTTACGTTTACATTATCAGAACTAAATGAAATAAACGGTGTCGTCACGGATTGGAACCATATTGCTGAAAAAGAGCTGAAAAAAGATAAACATGCAAAAATCGTTCATATCGAAGATTTGTTCAATCAAAAAAGTGACAGCAGCCGAATTTCTGAGGAAGATGATTTTCATCCTAATGGTACGGGTTATTCTCTTATCGCAAAGCGCGTCTATCAAGCCATTAAAAAAGAAGGATTACCGAAAGAGTAGGGTGACAGCATGAATAAGTGGAAGCGACTGTTTTTTATATTGCTTGCAATCAATTTTATCCTCGCCGCCGGGTTTGTGGCACTTGTTTTGCTCCCGGGGGAACAGGCTCAGGTGAAGGATTCATCTGAGAGCGAGTATGGATTTCAAGTGACAAGCACAAAAGAATCATTAGCTGCGTTTGTTAACTCATATTTAAACGACAAAGCATCAAACAAGCTTGATTATAAAGTAGAGATTGATGATGATGTTCATGTCGCAGGGAAAATCAAGGCATTTTCCACGTCTATTGATGCGTTTATCGCTTTTGAGCCGACTGTGAAAAAAAACGGTGATGTAGAGCTGAATGTCACGAAATTTTCGTTAGGGAAATTGAGTATACCAATTAGCTTTGTGTTAAATTATATGGACAGCTTTTATGAATTGCCGTCATTTGTCCATGTTCACCCCGGAGAAAAAAGCATTGAAGTGCGTTTGTCAGAAATGCCTTTAACGAATGGAATGTATGTCAAAGCGGATAAGATAAATTTAGAAAAAGATGAAATTGAGTTTTCCTATTACCATCCTAAACAATAGAGGTGACTGAAAATGAAACGGATTTACCAGTATTTCAGTTTATTATCCTTTACATTTTCCCTGTACTTCGGCTGGCTTGCTTATCATCATCTGGCTGCTGAAGATATGGATCAAATGTATTTGAATGTTTCCTATTGTGCCTTGTTCCTAAGTGTGATGGTGTTTACATTCGGTATGCGAGACCGAAAAAAACCCGATAAGTCATGAAAAAAGAGACATGAAACAACGTCTCTTTTTTCGTGCGGTCGGAAGAAAATTTGAGAACACAAGGAGAAAAGATGAAAGCATACGATTTTACACAGGGGAACGTGCTGAAACAGCTTGTACTGTTTTCAATGCCTATTATGCTTGGAAACGCATTGCAGGTTTCCTTTCAATTTATAGACAGCTTGTGGATCGGCAATTTACTGGGGGCAAAGGCCCTTGGGGCAGCCGCGGTATCAAGCACGATTGTTTTGACCGTGCTGTCTTTTATTTTGGGCCTTAACAATGCGACGTTAACAATTTTATCTCAGCAAAAAGGAAAAGATGATGTAAAAGGAATGGCATCGTATATTAACGCTTTTGTTGTTTTATTAACAGGCCTAAGCATCGGATTCGGCGCTGCCGGTTTTTTTCTCTCAGAGCTTTTGCTGCGTCTTCTAAAAACACCGGAGTCAATGATACCGCTTGCTGAGACGTATTTACAGATTCAATTTATCGGCATTTTATTTTTGTTTGGTTATAACTTTATCAGTACTGTGCTTCGTGCGCTGGGCGACAGCAAGACACCTCTCCGGTTTATTGCGTTTGCTGTTGTACTGAATACAGTGCTTGCGCCGCTCTTTATTTCTGTGTTCCGCATGGGAATAGCGGGAGCGGCTTATTCAACGATTTTGTCACAGGGAATTGCGTTTCTATATGGGTTGTTTTATGTCGTCAAACACAAGCTTGTGCCATTCTCAATTCCGAGAATGCCCAAGTGGGAAGAGTCCGCGCTGATTTTGAAACTCGGGATTCCGGCAGGTCTGCAGATGATGGTGATTACAGGCGGTATGATGGCGATTATGAGTGTTGTTAACTCATACGGGGATCACGTGGTATCAGGCTTTGGCGCAGTGCAGCGGCTTGATAGCATCATCACGCTTCCAGCAATGGCTGCCGGTACGGCCGTCAACAGTATGGCAGGGCAAAATATTGGAATCGGAAACGAAAAAAGAGTGGGAACAATTGCAAGGCTAGGTGTGATGGCTGTTATTTCCTGCATGCTGGTGATTGCGGTTATGATTTGGGTATTTGGTAAATATCTCATAAGGTTATTTATCAGTGAGCCCGATGCGGTCGCATTTGGTGAACAATATTTGAAGTGGATCGCGTTTTTCTACCCTTTTATTGGGATTAATTTTGTGCTGAACGGAATCGTCAGGGCCGCGGGAGCGATGCTGCAGGTTCTGGTATTAAATTTGATCTCGTTTTGGGTGTTGAGATATCCTTTCACAGCTCTATTTTCAGCTTGGCTTGGACAAAAAGGAATCGGGCTTGGAATCGGAATGAGTTTTTTATTTAGCAGCTGCGCGGCATTTTTGTATTATAGATATGGCCGCTGGAAAGCAATGAAGCTGTTTACTGAAAAATAAGTGAAGCACTGCGAAAAGCACATACCTATATATCGGTATGTGCTTTTTTTCACCGTTTTTTATCAAGTTTGCTGAAGAGCTCGATTAACGTGGCAAGTTCAGCATCAGTGTAGCAGTCAAAGCGTTTAAAGAAATATTCCGTTTTTTTCTCGTTAAAGTGCTGAAGGACTTTTTCGCCCGCTTCAGTGATATGAATGCGGATGATGCGTCTGTCTTCCTTCGATCTGATTCTCGTAATCCATTCCTTTTCTACCAGCGCATCTGTCACAGCCGTAATGTGGCTTGCCGATACTTCTAAAATAGGCGCAAATTCAGTGACTTTTTTAGGCCCTTGTTCACTGAGGATCCGAAGAATGGTGAATTCATTCCGCGACAGCTCTTTATCTAAAATTTCATTGATTTCATTGCGTATTTGTTTAAAGACTTTACGGAGTAAAGTTTCCATATCGTACATCATCTGTGTTCTTACTTTCAAATTTGTGAACCTCCATTACATAAGCATATTGCTTAAAACCTATAGATTTTATTGAAAAGCAGAATCATTTTCATTCTATTTTTACATGCTATAATATAATAATACCACGTATTAACAAAGGAGGCACCAGTATGTCTGAAAAAAAAGAAATCGCCACATTTGCAGGAGGCTGTTTTTGGTGTATGGTTAAACCTTTTGACGAACAGCCGGGAATTGAAAAAGTGGTGTCCGGGTATACAGGCGGCCATACTGAAAACCCTACGTATGAAGAGGTGTGCAGTGAAACGACGGGACATCGTGAAGCCGTTCAAATCACGTTTAATCCTGATGTATTCCCTTATGAAAAACTGCTTGAATTATTTTGGCAGCAAATCGATCCGACAGATGCCGGGGGGCAGTTTGCTGATCGCGGCAGTTCCTATCGCGCAGCCATTTTTTATCATAATGATAAACAAAAGGTGCTTGCGGAAGCTTCCAAGCAACGTCTGGCTGAAAGCGGCATCTTTAAAGATCCGATTGTAACGGACATTTTAAAAGCTGAACCTTTCTATGAAGCGGAAGGCTACCATCAGCATTTTTATAAAAAGAATCCAGCACATTATCAGCGCTACCGGACAGGTTCCGGACGAGCGGGATTTATCAGCGAGCATTGGGGGGCTAAATAAATGGCGTACAATAAAGAAGAAAAAATGAAGTCATTAAATCGCATGCAATATGAAGTAACGCAAAATAACGGTACGGAGCCGCCATTTCAAAATGAATATTGGGATCATAAGGAAGAAGGGTTGTATGTAGACATTGTGTCAGGCAAGCCATTGTTTACATCCAAAGATAAATTTGATTCCCACTGCGGCTGGCCAAGCTTTACAAAGCCGATTGAAGAAGAAGAAGTGGAAGAAAAACTGGACACGAGCCACGGCATGATTCGCACAGAAGTAAGAAGCCGAACTGCTGATTCTCATCTTGGCCACGTATTTAATGACGGACCGGGTCCAAACGGACTTCGTTACTGCATAAATTCAGCAGCGCTGCGGTTTGTTCCGAAGCATAAGCTGAAAGAAGAAGGATACGAAAGCTATCTGCATCTCTTTAATAAATAAACTGTTAAAAACAGGCCTGCCTAATGGATAGACAGGCTTGTTTTTATGCCTTTTTCTCTTGATGCAATTCTTCAATAATCTGAGCAATTCTTTCTTTCGTAATGAGCGGGGCTTGATCTGATTGATACCCAGGCAGATTGACTTTGCGAAAGTCAGGATGTTTTTCCGGCTCTGGAAGGATTGCATAAAGGTTGCCCCATTCATACAGTGATTCAATTTCATGTGGAGATGTTAATTCTTCGTGAAGCTTTTCACCTGGACGCTTGCCCACTTCTACTGCAGCCGGCCGCGGGAGCCCGTGCTGCGATGCATATTCTTCAAACCCATGAATCAGTTCTTCAAGTTTCAGTGATTCCATTTTGAAAATAAAGGTTTCTCCGCCTTTTGTAATAGCAGCCGATTGTAATGTCAATGTAGCTGCATCGTCTATTGACATGAAAAATCTGGTCATGTTTTTGTCTGTGATGGTCAGAGGTTCACCCTCCATCATCTGTTCAAATAATATGGGGATGACCGAACCTCTGGAACCGAGAACATTTCCAAAGCGGACCGAACAAAACAAGGTTCCTTTGTTTTGGACGTGGCGGTTTGCTTGATGAAACAGCTTTTCAGATAACAGCTTGGTGGCACCCATTGTGTTCACAGGAGATACAGCTTTATCTGTACTGATATTAATGACATGCTGCACTCGGTGTGAAAGAGCAGCTTCCACCACATTTTGTCCGCCGATGAGATTGGTCTGAATCGCTTCAAATGGATGGTCCTCACATGTCGGAACCTGTTTCAGCGCAGCCGCGTGAAAGACGATATCGACGCCTTTCATCACCTGATTCACCCTTCTGTGATCGCGTACATCTCCGAGTACAAATAATAGCCGCTTATCCTCCGCATACTTTTGGCTCATGACATACTGTTTACTGTCGTCTTTGCTGAATACAATCACCTGTTTAGGTGTAAGCAGCAAAAGGCGTTTGACAATTTGACTCCCGATTGAACCCGTTCCGCCAGTGACTAAAACTGTTTTGTTATGGAAAAATGGTTTTAGTTCTGCTGTTTGCTGTTTAGGCATGGCTTATCCTCCAACTCTCGTTTCTCTACCATGCATCATATGTTCAACTTTGTAATCGAATTAATGAAAGCAACCAATAAAACAAAATTTAGGGGAATGATCATGTCACAAAGTGTTCTTTTTTAATGGAAAATGGAAAAACGGACGTAACTAGGGAATAACAAAACTAAAAAAACAATGTACTAAATATTCAACATATTTTTATTTCGCTCCGCAAAAGCAAAGCTGGCAAAGTCATCTCACGTACCTCTTTGGGGAATAAGTTGTTTATGAGTCAGAAACCCTATAAAAAAAGGTTCATTTTCCTCACGGTAATCACATGTATATATTTTACAATAATAGTGATAGTGATAAAAGAGGAGGATACCAAATGAAGGTTTCAAAAACAATGCTGCTAAGCACTGCCGCGGGTTTATTGCTTAGCCTGACAGCAACCTCGGTGTCGGCTCATTATGTGAATGAGGAACATCATTTCAAAGTGACTGCACACACGGAGACAGATCCGGTCGCATCTGGCGATGACGCAGCAGATGACCCGGCCATTTGGGTTCATGAAAAACACCCGGAAAAAAGCAAGTTGATTACAACAAATAAGAAGTCAGGGCTCGTTGTGTATGATTTAGACGGAAAACAGCTTCATTCTTATGAGTTTGGCAAGCTCAATAATGTCGATCTGCGCTATGATTTTCCATTGAACGGCGAAAAAATTGATATTGCTGCCGCATCCAACCGGTCCGAAGGAAAAAATACAATTGAAGTATATGCAATAGACGGGGATAAAGGAAAATTGAAAAGCATTACAGATCCGAAACATCCTATTTCCACCAATATTTCTGAGGTTTATGGATTCGGCCTGTATCACAGCCAGAAAACAGGAGCATTTTACGCATTAGTGACAGGCAAACAAGGGGAATTTGAGCAGTATGAAATTGTTGATGGTGGAAAGGGTTATGTAACAGGGAAAAAGGTGCGTGAATTTAAGTTGAATTCTCAGACCGAAGGCCTTGTTGCGGATGATGAGTACGGAAACCTATACATAGCAGAGGAAGATGAGGCCATCTGGAAATTTAACGCTGAGCCCGGCGGAGGGTCAAAGGGGCAGGTTGTTGACCGTGCGACAGGAGATCATTTGACAGCTGATATTGAAGGACTGACAATCTATTATGCACCAAATGGCAAAGGATATCTCATGGCTTCAAGTCAAGGAAATAACAGCTATGCAATGTATGAACGCCAGGGGAAAAATCGCTATGTAGCCAACTTTGAGATTACAGATGGCGAGAAGATAGACGGTACTAGTGACACGGATGGTATTGATGTTCTCGGTTTCGGACTTGGCCCAAAATATCCGTACGGGATTTTTGTGGCGCAGGATGGCGAAAATATCGATAACGGACAAGCCGTCAATCAAAATTTCAAAATTGTATCGTGGGAACAAATTGCACAGCATCTCGGCGGAATGCCTGATCTTCATAAACAGGTAAATCCGAGGAAGCTGAAAGACCGTTCTGACGGCTAGAATAGAAAGCAGCTTGTGCAGCTGCTTTTTTCTATGAATAAAAAAATCGTTCATAGCAATGAACGATTTTTCAAGAAAGCGCCAGATGAATCGCTTTTAGTTTTGCAGGAAGCTCATCAAACGTAAATGCGGGTACGGTCTCTTTATAATTGGCTGCTGCAGCTTTTTGCCGTTCTTCAGGATGGTTGATATAGAAAGCGGCTTTTTCCTTAAAGTCGTTCATGCCGTGATAAGAAATAAAGGATGAAAAAGGATGCGCCGCGGGTAAATCTGTTAATTGAAATGCTTCGCATGCAGCAATATCAAACGTTCGGTTATTAAAACTGGCATTTTTGATGCGCATAGTATTTTGGTTGAAAGCAAAATGATAGGGACGATGCGCATTAATTACGATGTCTGCCCCATTATAATAATGAACGGCCTGTTCGGGTGGAACCCATGTGCTGACGACATCAATATGCGGCTGTTTGAGCACTTTTTTAGGCAGATATTTTCTCCATTCCTTGCCGATTACCCGAACCGTGAATGGCAGATGGACCGCTTCTTTCATAAGCTGAACCCGATTAGGGTAAGGGTAGCCGATGATTAACAGATTTGAATGATAGGAATGTTCGGTGCCCATTTTTTTAAACAGCCGATGATTAACTGGTATCGGAACATAATAGACGTGCTGGTAGCCGAGCCCTTGATAATAGAGAACGGCATTTTGTTCAATCGTTAATATGGCGTCAGCGAGCTTGATTACCTGTAGGCTGATATCCATATAAAATGGGTCTTCGGTCAGCCAAACATATATGGGGATACCCTTACCCTTTAACCAGGTCAGCCAGTCGTGAGGAACGCGGTCTCCAACCATCAAGAGTGCGAAGTCCGGCTGAAACGTTTCGATCTTCACCAAAGTTTCTGCTTCAAGTGTATCTGCAGACATATACTCTGTATGAGTGTTCCGAAAACATTCTTCAGCCCAGCGATCAAAATAACAATATATTCCTCCGTATCCCGACTGGATATACAACACTTTCATCGGATGTTATGAAAAGAACGTAACGCTTTCTACTTTGTCTACATCAATTAATGTTGTAGCTTGGCCTGCTGGAGTGACGGAGCTTTCCTGTGTTACAAATACGATCCCGTGAACCTGATCGAAAGCAACGAAGACAACCGGCCCGATCATGTCTCCCGAATCGGTTACAATGCTGATTGTCGTGCCTGGCGTAACTCTGGCAAAAATCCATCTTGCCGGAAGGGAAGGGTCTAAAAGAGATTCTGCCGTAACCATCTCACTTTCATCTACTCTTTGATCGATGGCAGCTTCAAGCAAGTCTTTAAGGTTACTATCCATGTTTTCTCCTCCTTCTGTTGCAGTTGGAAATAAAGGGCTTAAAACGGCTTTAATTAAATCCTTTTTTAACTGTGCATTTTCAGAGCTCATTACACACACCTCCTATTCGATAGTGAACTCACGTTAATCATATTCTTCCGGCTGTTATTTGGTATGAGTCGAACGCCGTACCTGATCTAATTTTCATCTATTTAAGGAAAATGCTGATTTTTTAATGGAGTGGACATAGCCTATACCATAAATCGGAGTCGCACATATTGTGAAACAGAGATAAGGATAAGGGAGAGGGATGATTTGGATTTAGAGAAACAAGTGGATCGAGAAGAAAATCTAGATGAACTGCATTTTATTTTGCTTTTGCTGATTCTGCTGATACGTCAATCGTCTTCTGAAGGAAATCCATCTGACCTCAGACGCCAGCTTGTTTTTGCAAAAGAGCTGGGCGTACCGGTTTCAAAAGTCAATTTGATTAACGGAGATACACTTCAAAATGTCATCGTAAAAGAAGTTCTGACTGATTTGGTTATTTTCCAAAACCCGTTAAATAACACGAGATCTCATGTTTCACTCTCAAGTGTTGTAAGCTGGGGTGCTTTTTAAATGATGACAGAGGCTCTGCTTGCTGCGGAGCCGTTTTTATGTTTGACGGAGGGAGGCGGTATAGATGGGAGAGAAAGTGTCTATTATTTTAACAAGTTACAACAAACCCGATTATTTGCAAAAAGCGATCGAAAGCGTGATACTGCAAACGCATGATCTTTGGGAGCTTTTTATCATGGATGATCATTCGAATGCAGAAACAAATGCGGTAATTCATAAGTATCTTCATGACCGGCGTATTCAATATCATAACAGTTTCGTGTATCCTGCAGATCGATTAAAAACAGCCCGTTATGCCACATTAATTAACAGTGCGCTCCCATTTACAGACGGCGATTACATTTCCTATCTTACTGACGACACTGTTTATCATCCTGAGCGGCTGAGCCGTATGGTGCAAGAGTTTTCACATAAGCCTGAAGCGCAGGCGGTCTATTCAAAACAAAAAGTTGTACATGTAAACGAAAGGGGAGAGGAAATCTCACATTTCTACAGAAATGCCAATGCAGTGCTTGATCAGGCCGCTTTTCAAGTTGATCATTGCTCCGTTATGCATCGCCGTTCGTTACTTAATCTCATCCACCATAAATTTGGAGGCTACTGGGATGATGATATGAAGCATTGGAATCATGGCGACGCAATTTTTTGGGCGAGACTCAACAACTTTACCCCATTTCTGCCGATAAATGAAGTATTAGACACAACCTATAAAACCCCAGATTCATTTCAAAATGCATATCGGTTTCTGCCCGCCGATTTGATTGACGGCTCTTTTGTAAAAGGTTCAGATCAAAATGTGTATTTTTTTGATCAGGGTGTAAGGCATCCTGTTGGAGAAAAGTGGGGTTTTTTGTATCTAAATCGGACTGTCGCTGTTCCAGACCCATATTTATTCCAATATAGGATTGGAAAAATTTTAAACATTCCGAATTATATTTTAGTAAAGGAAGCTGACCATCCTGCAATATTTTATATCGAAGCCGGAAAAAAAAGGCGAATTGTGGACCAGTATGCGTTTCAATTTTATCAATTTCAAAGAAAAGACATAGTGACAATTGGAAAAGAAGAGATGGAGACGCTTCCGGAAGGACCGCCGATTACGTGGAAACGATCTGAATTGATCAAAAATCCGCCTGGCCGACGTCTGTTTTTCATCGAACGCGAGCCGTTTTTGTTTCTAAACGGCGTCTTTCACCCGATTAGTGAACAAGTAACAAGGAAGTTTTTTTTACATCAGAAGCCAATCTCCGCTTCTTTCCGAAATATTCAGCAATTTCCAATTGGAAAGCCGTTTTATCCGGTGTACGATGAGATTATAAAGAAATTGAATATTGCAACAGAGTAAAGGTATAGGTCATAAAAAGGAGACGTTCATGACAGGACATTATTCAAAAACGGAACATCAATATATATTGTTAACGTCTGAATCGGCATCGTTTGATCATTACAGCGTATACAGAGATCCGCAGCTTCCGCAAATTTTTTCTCATAACTTTGTTCAGCTCCATGATACGTTTCCATTGGAGCGGTTACTTAACTTTTTACCCTCCGTACCAAAGCTGCTTGATGCGAATTATCTCCATTTAAAAGCGTCGCCGCAGCATGTTTTTCCGCTCGGTTTGAAGCAGTCGCTTGTAAAAAGCGGTTTTGTCGTCGAGGATGAGCTACTATATGACATGAAGCTTAGTGACTGGAAGGGGCAGATGGGACATCCTTTAACCGCATGGGGGACGGCAAAAAGTCTTTGCGACGGATCTTCTATTATGAAAATTTACGATTCCATTTATATTGGAGAAGCAATCGCTGAACAAAAATTAAAAAGAAAATATCCTTTCTATGAAGCAGGTATAATCATTCTTGTTGTTTGTTACAGCGACCAGGCACAGAAAGTTCCCATTGGGTGCGGCGAGCTGTTTATCGATCAGCAAGAGAAAACGGCTAAAATCGAAGAAGTGGCAATTTTAGATCAGTTTCAAAGGAAGGGCTACGGCAGTATCTTAGTGAAAGAAATGCTGTCCATCGCCAAATCACTAGGAATGGAAGCAGCCTACTTAGTGGCTGCAAGCACTGACGGTGCAACTCAGTTTTACGAAAAGCTGACGTTTAAAAAATATGAGCGGGTGCATACTGTATTTCATTATTTCCTTACATGAAATAGGCGTTTGCACAAACCATTTGGGACTTGGCCCGCATAAAATGCCGTATATCGTGATAAGAAAGGATGAAAACAGCATGTATGGATACTCTGGGTACGGTTACGGATTTGGCTGCGGGACAAATACATTTGTGTTAATTGTTGTCTTGTTCATTTTATTAATTATTGTTGGAGCCGCTTTTATTTGCTAGATGCTGAAATTTCAAAAGAGCCTTCCCTATTAGGAAGGCTCTTTTTATGTGAAAAAGTTTTTGCGGGGAACGTCATGCCGCCATTTGGACACTCATACAATATGGTAAAAGGGGTTTTGAGGTGGGAGCATGAGCAGTTATTTGATTAAGCCAGAGCTTAGCTCGGCCTATCCGGTTGTCAGTTATGCGAAGGGTTCATATGTTTATGATCAGACCGGAAAAAAATATCTCGACGGCTCGTCAGGTGCGGTGACATGTAATATCGGCCACGGAGTTCGTGATGTGACTGAGAAGCTGAAAGAACAGCTTGATCAGGTGTCTTTTGCTTACCGCTCACAGTTTACGAGTGAGCCCGCCGAGCAATTAGCCGCTCTCTTGGCACAGGAGCTGCCCGGAGATGTGAATTGGTCTTTTTTTGTCAACAGCGGATCAGAAGCGATAGAAACAGCTATGAAAATCGCCATTCAGTATTGGCAGGAAAAAAAGCAAACACAAAAATCCATCTTTTTGTCTCGATGGAGCAGTTACCACGGAATAACTTTGGGAGCGCTTTCATTGTCTGGTTTTTATGAAAGGAGATACCGGTTCACCCATCTCATTGAGCGGTATCCAGCTATCTCAGCTCCACATATTTATCGGCTGAATTATGAGACGGAAGAAGACTTTGTTCAGACTGCAGCTGATGAACTGGACACTATGATCAAAAGAATCGGAAGCCAATTCATCGCCGGCTTTGTGGCTGAGCCTATTATTGGTGCTGCAGGAGCAGCGATTACTCCGCCTCCGGGATATTATGAGAGATTAAGTGAGGTATGCCGCACACACGATGTGCTTTTTATTGCAGATGAAGTGATGACGGGGCTTGGGAGAACAGGAAGGATGCTCGCGACAGAGCATTGGGACACCGTACCTGATATTGCTGTACTGGGGAAGGGACTCGGTGCGGGGTATGCGCCTATTGCTGCTGCCGTCGTATCTGATTCTATTATTGAAACGATAAAACAAGGGTCAGGTGTGATTATGAGCGGTCACACATATAGTGCACATCCCTATTCAGCCAAAGCTGCTCTTGAAGTTTTGCGATATGTGTTAAAGCACGGCTTGATCAAACAATCAGAAAAAAAGGGCGCTGTGCTGAAGAAGAAGCTTGATGAGGCGGCATCTCAAAGCGGCATTATAGGTGATGTGCGCGGAAAAGGACTGCTATTAGGCATTGAATTTGTGGCAGACCAAAAAACGAAGAAAGTGTTTCCGCCAGAGCAGGCGGTAACCCAGCTTATTGTCAGCGAGGCGAAAAAACGCGGGCTGATTGTTTATCCTTCCAAAGCTGGAATAGACAGCGGAGAAGGAGATGCTGTCATTATTGCTCCTCCTTTTACCATTTCAGACGGTGAAATGGAAGAGCTTATCTCTATTTTTTCAGAAACAGTTGCAGCGGTCGAAAAAAACTTAAAAAAGGATTGACATTAAATGGCGCCATTTCAAAAAGCAATCAGCATTGACACAGCAATTGCAGATGTTCGGGATGGATCGGTTCTGATGTTTGGCGGTTTTGGGGGAGTCGGGTCGCCTCCTTCACTGATTGAAGCGATATTGGACAGCGGTGTAACGGATTTAACTGTGATTTGCAATGACGCCGGTTTCCCGGATATCGGGATCGGCCCGCTTATTGTTAATCAACGGGTCAAAACCCTGATCGCCTCGCATATCGGTTCCAATCCTGTAGCCGGAAAACAGATGACAGAGGGGACGTTAGAGGTTCAATTTTCACCTCAGGGAACGCTTGCGGAACGGATTCGCGCTGGCGGAGCGGGACTTGGCGGTATTTTAACCGATGTGGGCATTGATAATCCAATGGTTTGCGAAAAAAAGGACATCGTAACAGTGGCGGGAAAACGATACTTGATTGAAGAGGCGCTGACGGCTGATTTTGCTTTTATCAATGCTTACATTGCAGATGAATTCGGCAATCTAACGTATGACAAAACCGCGCGCAATATGAATCCGCTTATGGCAATGGCCGCCAGGAGAACCTTTGCCGAAGCTGAGCGTATCGTTCCGATGGGGGAGATTTCTGAAGAAATGATTGTCACACCGGGGGTTTTTGTTGAGGGGGTTGTACGAAGCGAGGGAGTGAAGTGGAAATGGGCTTGGGAGTAGCAGAAAGAGAACAGATTGCAAAACGCGCTGCTACTGAAATTAAGCAGGGCATGATTGTGAATCTCGGTATCGGTATCCCATCCTTGGTACCGAACTTTTTGAAGCCTGACATGCAGGTCATGTTTCAAGCGGAAAACGGTGTCCTTGGCATTGGAGAAAGTCCCGAAAAGGGAGAAGAGGATGCGCATTTATGCAACGCCGCGGGATATCCTGTCCGCGCTGTAAAAGGGGCGTCTTATTTTGATACAACCATGTCTTTTGCAATGATCAGAAAAGGCAAAATTGACATTACGATTTTAGGCGCCCTGCAGGTGAGCCAATCAGGAGATTTGGCAAATTGGCTTGTTCCGGGAAAAAAGGTGCCTGGTATGGGCGGGGCGATGGAGCTTGCCCAAAAAGCGAAAAAAGTGGTTGTCGTCATGAGTCATACAGATCAAAAGGGAAGGCCTAAATTAACAGAAAGATGTACGCTGCCATTAACTGCTGCAGGCTGTGTAGATTTGATTATTACCGAAAAAGCGGTTCTTGAGGTCGATAGCCATCACTTCATTTTAAAAGAGCTGATGAATGGCTCGACAATAGATGAGGTGACGAGGCTGACAGAAGCTGAAATCAAAATAGATATGCCTTTTTCTTAAGAGGGGGAATGAGGATGCAAGACATTGAAAGAAAAGTAATCGAGTGGCTTGATCAGCATTCGGCCAAAGCCATTCGTCTTCTCAAAAGGCTGATTGGGGAAAAAAGCACATTGGGGTCAGAGTTTAACGCCCAAGCTGTTGTGCTTGAAAAGCTGCGGCAATTTCATATGGACATTGATGTATGGGAGCCAAGCATAAAGCAATTAAAACAGCATCCCTACTTTAAATCTAACCGATCCGATTTTCATGAGAGCCCGAATATCGTGGCTAAAAAAACGGGAGCCGGCGGAGGCAGGTCCCTGATTTTGAACGGCCATATCGATGTTGTGCCTGAAGGAAGCGTAAAGGATTGGAAGTATGAACCGTATCAAGCTGTCGAAGAAAACGGTAAAATATACGGCCGCGGCTCAACGGATATGAAGGGAGGCAATACAGCCCTTCTTTTTGCTTTAGAAGCCCTGCACGCCTGCGATGTCAAACTGAAGGGAGATGTATTGTTTCAGAGTGTTGTAGATGAAGAGTGCGGCGGCGCCGGTACACTGTCCGCCATCATGAGAGGCTATCGTGCTGACGGGGCGCTGATTCCTGAACCGACGAATATGAAACTATTTATTAAGCAGCAGGGTTCAATGTGGTTTCGGATCACTGTGAAGGGATTATCCGCACATGGGGGCACACGCTACGAAGGGGTAAGCGCGATTGAAAAAAGCATGCACGTTATCACAGCGATACAAGAGCTGGAGAAAGTCCGCAATGCGAGAATTTCAGATCCGCTGTATGACAATATCCCAATACCGGTACCGGTGAATATCGGCACCATCTCAGGCGGTGCCTGGCCATCTTCAGTTGCAGACCGTGTCGTCATAGAAGGGAGATGCGGAATTGCTCCCCATGAGAAACCAGAAGCTGTAAAACTTGAATTGGAAAACTGGCTGAAGGATTTAGAATACCATGACGAATGGTTTAAACGCCATCCCGTACAAGTCGAATGGTTTGGCGCTCAATGGCTGCCGAATGATTTACCTGATGATCACCCTTTAATTTCTGTGCTGCAATCAGCCTATAAAAAAATGAAACAGACAGAGCCGATTATTGAGGCTTCCCCGTGGGGAACGGATGGAGGGCTTTTGTACCATGCAGGAGATACACCAGTGATCGTTTTCGGGCCGGGGGAAACAAAAACGGCTCATCAGGCCAATGAATACATTGAGGTTGAAGCCATGATAGAATCTGCTAAAATTATTGCACTTTTTGTCATGGATTGGTGCGGGCTTCATACAGATGGGGAGGATGCGGATGCTCAAGTCAATAAAGAGTAGCGGTGTCACAGCAGTTTTGGACCATGACGGTTTTAATAAACGAATCAGAGTGGTCCGTTATGACGGAGCCATTGAGAAGGCCCTGCCAGATATCGTGGCAGCGGCAAAAGAAGAGAATGCAGAAAAAATCATCGTCTATGCGAAGCAGCATGATGAGCCAATGCTTGTCAAACAATTATTTGCGCCGGAGGGCTATCTAAAGGGCTATTATCTCGGCCATTCGGCTTGTGTCATGGTACGTTATCTGTCAGAAAGCCGAAGACAAACAGATTCTTATACAGAGGAACAGGAGATCATCGAAGCCATATATCGCACAGCGCCCCGTCTTCGCAACGACAGTACACCCGTTTTTACGATGAGAAAAGCAGAAACAAACGACATGTACCAGCTATCGATGCTGTATAAAAAAGTATTTCGCACGTACCCAACCCCAGTATTTGACCCCGCTTATATTGAAAAGACGATGAATGCAAATACGGTGTATTATATCATGCTTGATCATGACCGCCTGATCAGCGCAGCAAGCGCAGAAATCAATCCAGAGCTTGGGCATGCAGAAATAACCGATTGCGCTGTGCTGCCGGAATATCGCGGCCATTCGTTAACAAGCTTTTTAATCGAGGCGTTAGAAAAAGAAATGGCTGGAAAGGATATCTTTCATGTGTTTTCTCTCGCCCGTGCTTCGTCTTTTGGGATGAATGCTGTGTTGTACCATTCAGGTTATCAGTATGGCGGAAGGCTGATCAATAATTGCTTTATAGCCGAAGGCCTTGAAAACATGAATATTTGGTGCAAGCAACTGTAAGTCAAAATATGCGCGAGGAGGAGTTCGTTTGAAAAACAAATGGTATAAACCGAAACGGCATTGGAAGGAGATCGAGTTATGGAAGGACGTTCCGGAAGAGAAATGGAACGATTGGCTTTGGCAGCTGACACACACTGTAAGAACGTTAGATGATTTAAAGAAAGTCATCAATCTGACCGAGGATGAAGAGGAAGGCGTCAGAATTTCTACCAAAACGATCCCCTTAAATATTACACCTTACTATGCTTCTTTAATGGACCCCGACAATCCGAGATGCCCGGTACGCATGCAGTCTGTGCCGCTTTCTGAAGAAATGCACAAAACAAAATACGATCTGGAAGACCCGCTTCATGAGGATGAAGATTCACCGGTACCCGGTCTGACACACCGCTATCCCGACCGTGTGCTGTTTCTTGTCACGAATCAATGTTCCATGTACTGCCGCTACTGCACTAGAAGGCGCTTTTCCGGACAAATCGGAATGGGCGTCCCAAAAAAACAGCTTGATGCTGCAATTGCTTATATCCGGGAAACACCTGAAATCCGCGATTGTTTAATTTCAGGCGGTGATGGGCTGCTCATCAACGACCAAATTTTAGAATATATTTTAAAAGAGCTGCGCAGCATTCCGCATCTGGAAGTCATCAGAATCGGAACCAGAGCGCCCGTCGTCTTTCCGCAGCGCATTACCGATCATCTGTGCGAGATATTGAAAAAATATCATCCGGTCTGGCTGAACACCCATTTTAACACAAGCATCGAAATGACAGAAGAATCCGTTGAGGCATGTGAAAAGCTGGTGAACGCGGGAGTGCCGGTCGGAAATCAGGCTGTCGTATTAGCAGGTATTAATGATTCGGTTCCAATTATGAAAAAGCTCATGCATGACTTGGTAAAAATCAGAGTCCGTCCTTATTATATTTACCAATGTGATCTGTCAGAAGGAATTGGGCATTTCAGAGCTCCTGTTTCCAAAGGTTTGGAGATCATTGAAGGGCTGAGAGGTCATACCTCAGGCTATGCGGTTCCTACCTTTGTCGTTGACGCACCAGGCGGCGGCGGTAAAATCGCCCTGCAGCCAAACTATGTACTGTCACAAAGTCCTGACAAAGTGATCTTAAGAAATTTTGAAGGTGTGATTACGTCATATCCGGAACCAGAAAATTATATCCCCAATCAGGCAGACGCCTATTTTGAGTCCGTTTTCCCTGAAACCGCTGACAAAAAGGAGCCGATCGGGCTGAGTGCCATTTTTGCTGACAAAGAAGTTTCGTTTACACCTGAAAATGTAGACAGAATCAAAAGGAGAGAGGCATACATCGCAAATCCGGAGCATGAAACATTAAAAGATCGGCGTGAGAAAAGAGATCAGCTCAAAGAAAAGAAATTTTTGGCGCAGCAGAAAAAACAGAAAGAGGCTGAATGCGGAGGGGATTCTTCATGAAAACATGCGAATGGTGCGGCGAGCTTGAAGCGGTGCCCGGCAGGAACACGGTGTACTGGGAGCTCCCTGATGGAACGAGGGCTATAGAACTGACAGACACCCCTGCCATGGTATGTTCTTCCTGCGGTATGACCTATCAAGAGGAAAACACGGTTAAGGAGATTGAGGATCAGCTGCTTTTAATTCAAACAAAAAAACTGCCTGAAAGCCTGACATATCAGCAGCTCATGGAGACAGAAAGAATTTTGAAACGCAACTATTTTGACTTCTCCTGAGTCATGTTTCAGTATTCTTTTGTTGTAATTTTACACTTGAACTGTATAATAGAACAACAAAAGACAGACACCAGGAGGGGAAACCCATGAAATCCTTTTATCACTATTTATTGAAATACAGACACCCTAAGCCGAAGGACAGCATCAGTGAATTTGCCAATCAGGCGTATGAGGATCACAGCTTTCCAAAAACATCAACCGATTATCATGAAATCAGTTCATATTTGGAGCTGAATGCTGATTACCTTCACACGATGGCGACGTTTGATGAAGCTTGGGATCAATACGAGTCTGAAGTGCACGGCAGATAATAGCTGTTTCATCCGCAGATCACTGCGGATTTTTTTATGTCCCCCATACCATAATTGGATATTTCCTTTGGTTTTCATGCCCATGCGAATTGGCTTCACCCGGCATACGATAGCGTATGAGAAATGTTGCGGCGAGGGGGAGACACCATGAAGCAAAATAAACCGAAATTCCAAGTAGGGGATATCGTAGTCGTCATTATGTATGGAACAGTCGGCACCATCACAAAAGTACACCAAATTGATAAACACTATCTTTATGAAGTCAATCATAACGAAGTTTTATACTTTGAATCATCTATTCAGCTTTATAAAGATTATGAGGGTGTTATTGTCGACATGGAAAAGCTTGATATTGAGTATGAATTCCTTATTGGGGACGTTGTTTATGTAAAAGACTATGGAAAAGAACTCTTTCGCATTATCGGCCATAGAACAGAAATTTGGAGATATTTGGAAGATGGCTGGGAAGATATCATTTATGAGCTGACCCGTTTAAAGGATGGAGAGTGGCTTGAAACGGAGGAAGAGGATCTCACGCTGGTGCTTAGAAAATATGAAATGGACCAGTTTGTGCATCAGCTGTTGTTTGTCCATTATGTCGGAGAAACTGGCCATGAGATCGGCGAAGATATCGCATCGTCTGCTCTTCTTCAGTTTGAAGGCGATGATGAAGATCAAGATACCCTTCACATCCTTGCTGTGTCAATTGTTGATGAGCTTCTGGATATTTATAATGACTACAAAATTCTGTACGAAATGTTTCATGATGAAGAATATAAAGACATGATGATGTTTGTTTTGGAAAGTTTAAAAGAGCATTTCAGTTAGTTTGTGAACATACGGATCAAGACATATAAAAAATATGGCAGACAGCCCCAAATCATCACACGCGTCATTCCTTTGAGCGTTTTTTCCATTATGATATCAAATCTTTCTCCGTCCAGTGCTTCCATCATTTTAGCAATCATAGCGTCAGCCTCCCATGGCTCGTTTTTTATTCAATATATGACTGAAAGAATTGTTTAGAACACCGGGTATAATTCAGCCTGTTTTTTCATAAAACATAAAAAAGGAGGCGGTACGGAGATGAAAGAAATAGATCTTGTGATTGATACGGAAGAAATCGCTGAATTTTTTTACAGAGAGCTTGCAAGACGGGGCTACATACCGAGTGAGGATGAGCTGTTTGAAATCGCTGATATTACCTTTGATTATTTGATAGAAAAATGTATGATAGATGAAGAGCTGGATGAAGATGAGTGAGGCTTAAAACCGGAGCGGTCAGCTCCGGTTTTATTATTCATGTTCTATGACTTCTGTGAAAATTGAGGTGGTTAAAATTGTACAAGCCCGTTAGTTTGTTTCTTTTCTTTCTCATTCTAGCTGCGGCCATTCATACAAATGCTGTTCAATCTGCAGATGAAGCAATAAGCAAGGCAGCTGTTTTGATCCGTCAGCCATGGCTTAATGAAGTCATGACGGGGATCACGCATCTTGGTGCTTCTTCTTTTCTGCTCCCTCTAATTGTCATCATTGGGGCAGGCCTGTTTTTCTACAGAAAAACATGGGACGGCCTGTTGATGCTCTTAGTATTCGGCACAGATCGGCTGTTAAACAAAGTCTTAAAAGAATGGATCGAAAGAGTGAGGCCTGATTTTGCACCGCTGGTTCATGAATCATCCTTCAGTTTTCCGAGCGGCCATTCCATGAATGCTGCTTGTGTCTATCCTGTTATTGCCTACTTTTTAGTGAAACATCTCCCGTTTTTGTCCAAGCATAAAAAAATGGTATATATCATAGCCGGTGTAATTACTGTTTTAGTCGGCATAAGCAGAGTGTATCTGGGGGTTCATTTTGTGACAGATGTGTTAGGAGGCTTTAGCCTCGGCTTGCTTCTGTTTTTCCTAGTAAAAGGTTTTGACGAAAAGATTAAGCGGTTTCGACAAAAATAGAGAGAGGAAAACACAGCAAAAACGCCAATATGTTAAAGAAATAAAAGGGAGGGGATCTTGATGATGTTATCCGTGTTTAAAAAGAAGTCTTGTTCCTATGACGTGACAATATTTCAGACACCCCGGTTTGGCGAAAAAAAGGGCTACAGAGCCGTCTATCGAACTGAACTGAACGGGAGCGATCATCAAGACGTGCTGAAAAGAGCATTCTCTTTGTTTAATGTATTCGACACTGTTCCGAGTGATTATGATGCAAGATTTATGGCCACAGGGGACGTGATCCTGATTGATGAAGGCAGAAAAGGGAAAACATATTATCAACTGCTTCCCGCCGGCTGGAGGAAAATCAATCGTCTGATTGTACAAACGACATAATGAAAAGAAAACTGCGGAAACCCGCAGTTTTCTGCAGTTTTAAGGCTTGCGTTTGGCAGCAGAATATTCTTTCCCGTGTGCTTCTTCAGCTGCAATGATATCTTTTTCAGGTATATGATTGTTCTTTTTTTGGCCGGTGATCCGGTTGCGATGTTTTTTACCCATGTCCCACCCCTCCTTCCTGCGGTTAGGTTTTCAAATTAACACCCCGATTATCCGTTTTTCTGAGGAAGTGCCAAACAGATCCTCGAACATTTCTTTTTTCGACATATTCCTTTATAATCAATGCTGAAGTTTGTTTCATCATGACATTCGTTGTAAAATGGACGGGCTGGATGATAATTTAGATTTACAGGAGGATATGAGATGAGTGTACATATAGGTGCTGAAAAAGGACAAATTGCGGATACAGTGCTTTTGCCGGGAGATCCTCTCAGAGCAAAATTTATTGCAGAAACGTATCTTGAAAATGTAGAATGCTACAATGAAGTCAGAGGCATGTATGGATTTACGGGTACATATAAAGGTAAAAAAATCTCAGTACAAGGCACGGGAATGGGTGTTCCGTCTATTTCAATTTATGTGAATGAATTAATTCAAAGCTACGATGTGCAAAATCTAATAAGAGTCGGTTCTTGCGGCGCTATTCGTAAAGATGTCAAAGTGCGAGACGTCATTTTGGCGATGACCTCCTCAACTGATTCACAAATGAACAGAGTCGCTTTTGGAAGCATTGATTTTGCGCCTTGCGCAGATTTCGAGCTTTTAAAAAATGCCTATGATGCCGCAAAGGATAAAGGTGTGCCGGTGACTGTAGGAAGCGTATTTACAGCTGACCAGTTCTACAACGACGATTCGCAAATTGAAAAACTTGCAAAATACGGTGTGCTTGGCGTTGAAATGGAAACAACTGCATTGTATACATTAGCAGCGAAGCACGGAAGAAAAGCCCTGTCAATTCTCACCGTGAGTGATCACGTATTAACAGGAGAAGAAACGACAGCGGAAGAGCGTCAAACGACATTTCATGATATGATAGAAGTGGCTTTACATTCCGTATCACAATAAAATATATCAAGAGGCGTGCTGGGTGCCGGCAGCCTCTTCTTTATGAATGCGGAAACGATTGATAAAAGGAAGGTAATGTAATATGAAAAAGTCCGGTAAATGGTTCTCACTGGCTGCCGCTCTGAGTGTAACGGCAATAGTCGGAGCCGGCTGCAGCATGTCGAACGGTGATGCTCAAAAGGATACGAAAACCACAGCAGAAACAAAGCAAACAGAACAAAAAACAGCTGACAGCAAAAAATCAAACACTCAAAACAGTGAGTTTTCATTGGAAAGCCAGTATTTCAATGATATTAAAAAAGTCGATGGTCTGGAAACCATTCAAAATCCAGAAAATATACTCGCGCTTGTCAATAAACAATATGCACTGCCCGGAAACTATGAACCTAGCGATCTTGTCATACCTGATGTAGAGTTTTCTTTTGAAGAAAAGATTCAAAAACGTTACATCAGAAAAGAAGCGGCCGACGCATTAAAAACAATGTTCGATGCTGCCAAAAAGGAAGGCTATGAACTGGCAGCTGTCTCAGGGTACCGTTCGTATGACAGACAGAAAGTCATTTTTGACAATGAAGTAAGCCTAAAAGGGGAAAAGAAGGCAAAGGAAGCGGTCGCTTACCCGGGTGAAAGCGAGCATCAAACAGGCCTTGCGATGGACATTTCGAGCCGGAGCAATGGCTTTGAGCTAAATGAAGCGTTCGGAAGCACGGCAGACGGGAAATGGGTGCAGGACAATGCTTATAAATATGGCTTTATCATTCGCTATCCGAAAAATAAAGAAGATATCACGAAATATGAATATGAGCCATGGCATCTGCGCTATGTAGGCAAAAAAGCCGCAAAGGTCATCCAAGATAATGATTTAACGCTTGAAGAGTACTTTGAAAAAGTGAAGAAAATTTAAAATGAAAAGCCCGCTTACACTAGATAAGCGGGCTTCATTGTGTCTGGTGAATCTAGCATTTGTTCTATGCTTACCAGAAGAATAAACCAGCAAGAGCGACCCCTGTAATTAAACCGAGGGAAATCCCGTAAGCTGCTCCGTATCCCCAATAACCGCCCCAATATCCGTAACCGAAACCTCTTGGCCCTCCGCCGGTCGGAGCTATAAAAACTCTGTCTCTTGTTACACGGGTAATTCTGCCGACGTGAACTCTCCCGCCTCTCTCTGTAATTCTGACGACTTTACCTTGATGGTTTTTGCAAAGATGATAATATCTCTCCAATATTGTTCCCCTCCTATCCTGACTTTCTATCAGCATATGATAGATAGGAAAAAAAGGTTGGACGAAAACAGGGGGCGATACGCCGTTTTACTTGTACGCGATAAAAATACAATGACCCATGTACTCACTATATAACTGCATGAGCTGATAATGTGTTTGAAGCGTATCGTAATAGATGGGATCAATCGTTTGCGATAAATCCATTTCTGTGGTTGGTTCAAATTCCATGTCTTCCGGAAGAAGTGTCATCGCTTCTGTTTTTTGAAAGCCATAGGATCTTAGGAGTTTATGCCATTCGCTTTCTTCATGTAAGCAAGTAAATCCGTAAAAATCCATCATTTGCTTCTTTTCTGCAGGGGGCATCGGTTTTTTTAAAGCAGCTTCGATACCAATCAGCATCCCGCCGGGTTTTAAAACTCTTGAAATTTCTTGAAGAGAGGATGTCAGGCGTGAAAAACTGAGGACCGATTCTGACAGGACACAGGAAAAGGACTCAGAAGAAAACGGGAGATGTTCCAGCTCCGCCTGATATGCAGGGATGGCAAGCCCTTCATTCGCAAATCTTTTTTTCGCTTTCTCAAGCATAATAGGATCTTTATCAACGACTGTTACAGGATACAGCAAATGTCCTAAATAAGCCGCCGTTTGTCCTGTTCCGCATCCGGCATCAAGAATCGGCTGATTCGGAGAGGGTGCAGCCTTTTGCAAGACCGCTTTTGAAAAAGCCAGCCCGCCTGGGTGCGCCCCTGCGACACCGAATAAGGACAGCATTTCTAAATATCGGCTCAATATCGAATCCTCCTTTTTCCTTATCATATGTCGTATAAAGACATAGGTTTATGAAAAGCAAAAGAAGGGCGTTTCTCTTTCATTTCTGCTCCGAGTTGACGAATAAGAATTCGTCCATGATAATAATGTAAGAAGAAAAAGGTGGTGTTTAATTGAAACGGCAATTAAAACTGTTTTTTATTGTGCTGATCACTGCAGTTGTCGCTTCGGCGCTTACTTTATTTATTACGGGCAATTCCAGTATCCTAGGCCAAAAATCAACAAGCACAGGAGACAGCAAGTTCGACAAATTAAATAAAGCGTATGAGCAAATCAAAAGTGATTATTACCAAAAAACAGATGATGACAAATTAGTAGACGGAGCAATTAAAGGAATGATTCAATCTCTGGATGATCCGTATTCTACATATATGGATCAAGAGCAAGCGAAATCATTCGACGAGACGATTTCAGCATCTTTTGAAGGAATCGGAGCCCAAGTAGAGGAGAAAGACGGAGAAATCCTTATTGTATCCCCAATTAAAGGTTCACCTGCTGAAAAAGCCGGTATCAAACCGAGGGACCAAATCATTAAGGTAAATGGAAAAAGCGTAAAAGGCATGAATGTAAATGAAGCCGTCGCTTTAATCCGAGGCAAAAAGGGCACAAAGGTGAAGCTGGAACTGAACAGAGCGGGAGTGGGGAATATCGATCTTTCCATTAAGCGCGATACCATTCCTGTAGAGACTGTCTATTCAGAGATGAAAGACAACAACATTGGAGAAATTCAAATCACTTCTTTCTCTGAAACAACAGCTAAAGAACTGACAGATGCGATTGACGGTTTAGAGAAAAAAGGCGCCAAAGGCTATATTTTAGACTTGAGAGGCAACCCGGGCGGCTTAATGGAACAGGCGATTACGATGAGCAACCTGTTCATTGATAAAGGGAAAAACATCATGCAGGTTGAATACAAAAACGGTTCAAAAGAAGTCATGAAGGCCGAAAAAGAACGGAAAGTGACCAAGCCGACCGTCGTTTTAGTAAATGACGGTACAGCAAGTGCAGCCGAGATTATGGCCGCTGCCCTTCATGAATCGTCAGACGTACCGTTAATCGGCGAGACGACATTCGGCAAAGGTACAGTACAAACGGCAAAAGAATATGATGATGGCTCTACCGTCAAACTGACAGTTGCCAAATGGCTGACTGCTGACGGCGAATGGATTCACAAAAAAGGCATCAAGCCTCAAGTGAAAGCAGAGCTGCCTGATTACGCGAAGCTGCCGTATTTGGACGCAGATAAAACGTACAAATCAGGTGATACAGGGACAAACGTCAAAGTGGCTCAGATAATGCTCAAATCACTTGGTTACAAGGTAAAGGTTAACAGTACGTATGACCAGGATTTTGTATCTGTCGTCAAACAGTTCCAGGAAAAAGAGAAGCTGAAAGAAACAGGCATACTGACTGGCGATACAACAACGAAATTAATGATAGAACTTCAAAAGAAGCTGTCTGATAATGATACGCAAATGGAAAAGGCAATTGAAACACTGAAAAAAGAAATGTAAAAAAACCATACGCGGCTGCCGCGTATGGTTTTTTTATGCACCCTTTTGATTTGGATTAGCGTCTTGTTTTTTGCCAAATAAACCTTCAATGACAGGATTGGATCCCGCGTTTTTAACGAACAGCGGATTCATGATCACCACAGCGATCATGTTGGCGGCCAATCCCCAGAATCCTTCATAAATGCCATGTGCGGATTGAGTGGTATACACAATAAACGTAACCGCAAGGCCGACTAATAATCCGATAACTGTCGCTTCTTTCGTTTGACGCTTCCAGAATAGACTGACAGCAATCGCAGGGAAAATTTGCACCATGCCGGATACACCTAATAGCTGGAGTGTCACTAAGGCAGTCGGGAACAGCATTCCAAACAGCAGCGCGAGACCGATGACAACAAAGACCATTGAACGTGTGACAAGAGTAAGCTTGCTTTGCGACACATTCGGATGAATCAAATCCCGGTATAGGTTGTTGGCGAATAAATTCGATGCGCCGATTGCCATAATGGAACAAGGTATTAATGAAGCAAGAGCGATAGTGGCATATGCAAAACCTTGTGCCACGCCGCCGTAAGATGTTTGAATCAAATGCAGCAGCGCGAGTCTTGGATTTGTATCTTCCGGCAGAACAAGAAAGGCGATAAAGCCAAGAAAAATGACCAAAATTAACACAATATTGTAAAGGGGTAAAAACATGCTGTTTTTTCTTACTGCATCAGCGCTTTTTGCCGTGAAAACACCTGTAGCGGCATGTGCCCACATAAAAAGTGCCAGAGCGGAAACAATAGATGCTGTGATAAACCAAGGAATGCCTTTTGGCCCTTCTGACGGTATCGTCAACATTTGCGGCGCTTCCTTCACTAACGTGTCAATCATTGGCGTCCAGCCGTTAAAATGAATGAGAGGGAGGGACACCACCATAAACAGCATAATGACCCATACTAAAATGTCCTTAATGATGGCTGTATATGTGGGCCCTTTAATCCCGCTGAAAAATGTGTAAAGAGCAACAAGAATAAATGAAATGATCACAACGAATTTTACGTTAATATAGCCAGTGCCGGCAACCTGAAGCGTGTCTTGAATGCCGCTCAGCTGAAGGCATATGTACGGAATAAGCATGAGTACCCCAACGATGGCAACGAGGCTTGCCAAAAGCTTACTGTTAAAACGTTCCCGGGCATAATCCGCGAGTGTTGTTAATTTATGAATTTTCGCAACTTTCCAAAGTTTTGGCAAGAAGAAGTAGGCGATAAAGTAGGCCAACACAGAATAAGGAATGGCGAAAAATGCAACACTTCCGCCTGTAAAAGCAGTACTGGTCAACCCTAAGAAAGTATAGGCCGTATAAAGGTCAGCGCCTACTAAAAACCAGACGAGAAGACCGCCGAAGCGTCTGCCGCCGACAGACCATTCTTCCACAGAAGTGCGCGAGGATTTGTCTCTTCCGGCGAGAAAGCCGATACAGACAACGGTTAAAACAATAATAGAAGTAATGAGAAGTGCAGTCAGATTCCCTTGCATTATTCAAGTCCTCCATCTTTTTTTTGCATCTGATAAATGCCAAACGAGCATAACGGCGTAACAATAATCCACAGCAGCAGCCAAAAGTGGAAAAACGGCAGGCCGAACATAATCGGTTCTATTCGATTCACAAGCGGCAAAAGCGCGAGCTGAACGAATGGCAAAAGAATGAGAATAACAATAAGTGCTTTTTTAACCATTTACTTTCCTCCTGAAACATGATAATGCTCACTATAATAGCAGTTGTTAGAAAAGATCACAAGATAATTATTAGAAAAAAATGATTTTTTCAATTATTTAAACAAAACACATGGTTTGCATCCTTTTCAATAAAGGTTTAAAATAATAAATATCTTGAAATCGAGATAAATAGGAGTGAGAAAATGAAAACAGAAGGATTGCACCATGTCACAGCATTCGCCAGAGATCCGCAAGAAAACTTGCGATTTTATACAGAAGTGCTTGGGCTCAGACTTGTTAAAAAAACAGTAAACTTTGATGATCCTGGGACGTATCATTTTTACTTTGGGAATCAAAACGGAGATCCCGGTACAATAATGACCTTTTTTCCGTTCCAAGGAAGCGGACAGGGAACGGTAGGAAAAGGCCAAGCGGGCCGGGTGTACTTTTCAGTTCCCTCAGGCTCCCTGTCTTTTTGGAAGGAGCGTCTTGAGAAAAGCGGGCTGAGCCTAGAGGAAAAAACGTTGTTTGGTGAAAAAGGTCTTATTTTTGATGATACAGAAGACCTTCCGCTGGCGATCATGGAGGATGCGAAAAGCGGCAAAAGCGAGTGGACGCCTGACGGGATCACAACAAATGAAGCAATTACGGGAATGAAAGGTGTGCTGCTATATTCCTACGACCCGCAGGCGACCATACAATTGTTAACGGAAAGCTTTGGATACACCAAAGTGGCTGAAGAAGACCAGATTGTCAGACTGGCATCCTCAGCGGCCGCCGGCGGTGTCATTGATGTCCATTTACATCCTGAAAAAAGAGGAGTCGGAGGATATGGTACGGTACACCATGTAGCGTTTCGGACTAAGAAAAAGGAACAGGCGAAATGGCTGCCGATTATTGCTGAAAACCATCTGCCTTCGTCAGAAATTCTCGACAGGGAATACTTTACATCAGTTTATTTCAGGGAGAAAGGCGGTATCTTATTTGAAATTGCCACAGATGAACCGGGCTTTATGACAGATGAAACGTTTGCTGAGCTAGGAACTTCCTTAAAACTGCCTGAATGGCTGGAGAAACATAGACAACAAATTACAGACGTTTTACCTGAACTTTAAAAGGGGGAATTTATAATGAAGCATATTTATGAAAAAGGAACATCTGACAACGTACTTTTGCTGTTGCATGGCACGGGCGGTAATGAACACGATCTGCTTTCATTGGGACGGTTTATAGACCCTGATGCCCATTTGCTTGGTGTCAGAGGATCGGTGCTTGAAAATGGAATGCCGCGATTTTTCAAACGTCTGAGTGAAGGAGTTTTTGATGAAAAGGATCTTGTGGTGCGGACAAGAGAATTGAAAGATTTTATCGACGAGGCTGCAGAAACGCATCAGTTTAATCGCGGCCGAGTGATTGCAGTCGGTTATTCAAACGGCGCAAACATTGCGGCAAGCCTGCTTTTTCATTATAAAGATGTGTTAAAAGGGGCTATTCTGCATCATCCAATGGTTCCGATTCGGGGTATCGAGCTGCCTGATATGGCGGGGCTCCCTGTTTTTATCGGTGCCGGGAAATACGATCCTCTTTGCACGAAGGAAGAATCAGAAGAGCTTTACCGCTATTTGCGTGACAGCGGGGCATCAGCCTCCGTTTTCTGGCAGGACGGGGGCCATCAGCTGACTCAGCATGAAGCTGAACAGGCTCGTGAATGGTACAAAGAGGCGATTATATAAAAAAACCTTAGTCCGTATGTCGGACTAAGGTTTTTCATATCCTTACAGCCAAGTTGACACTTTTGAAAGCGGCAAACGGTTGCTTTGATGGGCAGGCTTCACTGCTTTGCCGATTGAAATAAGCATAACCGGAACATAGCGCTCACTGATATCGAATTGCTTTTGGAACTGCTCTTTGTTAAATCCGCCAATTGCGCAAGTGTCATAACCTTTTGCTTTTGCGGCAATCATAAGCTGCATAGCAGCTAAAGAAGCATTTAAGAAAGCGGAATCACGTGCGAATTGCTCGCTTTGGTAAGCACCGTTGATTTGGCCGAGCAATGTTTGTTTGATTTCATCCGTAATATAGCCTTGGCTTGCTAATTCAGCATAAACTTCTTCACCGTTTTCATTTGCCTTTAAATCGCCTAAAATGGCAACAACAGCAGAAGACTCAACGATTTGTTTTTGATTATACGCTACAGGAAGAAGCTCCGCTTTTGATTCATCGCTGTGGAATACTGTAAAATGCCAATGCTGAAGGTTCCAAGCGGAAGGCGCTTTAGCGGCAAGGTCTAATAGCTCAGTCAGCTCCTCCTTAGAGATCGGGGCATTTGTATCATATTCCTTTACAGATGCACGTGCTTTTAAAACATCCAGAGTATTCGTCATAGTGTTTCCTCCTTCGGATAAACGTGGTATGATAATAGAAAAGTTAGAAGCTTACTAAATGTAACTTGAAAGATTATTGTAATGGATCATTGAATACATGTCAATCAATAGATGAAGGGATGAAGACTTGTGGGAAATACGATGTGCCCTAAAATGGAATCCGCATTCTCATTGCTGGGAAAACGATGGAACGGTCTGATCATCCATGTGCTAATGGATGGGCCGAAACGGTTTAAAGAGATAACGGAAACAATACCGATGATCAGCCAAAAAATGTTGGCAGAGCGCTTGAAGGAGCTTGAACAAAACGAGATTGTCGAACGGCAGGTTCTCCCTGAAACGCCGGTCAAAGTCATCTACACGCTGACTGAAAAAGGAACAGCGCTTCAAGCTGTATTTCAAGAGATGCAGGCATGGGCCGATCAATTTTGCGAGCCTGGTGACACAGTGTGTGAAGAAGAGAAATAAGGAAAGCGGCGTCTGAAAAAGCGCTCTTGTTTCCATGGTGAGTCATGTAAGTACGGTTCACACCCGTTTACATGACTTTTTATATTTGTCAGACTGACATTTCCGGATTGGCAAAAGTGTCATGTGCATATGAAGGGGATATATAAAATAGGAAATGATCAATAAGCTATAACATCCAACCTATTGTAAATGGGGATTATGATGTATCTTATTATGCAAATCAGCAAAATTTTATATTTTCGGCCAAAACCCAGTCAGCTTCCAATTGGCATTTAAACCGGATATAAAAGGAAATCCAGGTTTTTCGTATTGCTGGATGCTTCTATACTGATGACTTCCGCATTTATGAAAAAAGAGAGAGCTTCTTTGGAGCTCTCTCTTCTTTTTTTTGTGGGGAGACGAAATCTTATAGTTTTCCATTCAAAAATTGCGCCTCACCGAGACCAAAACTCCAGTCTGCGTCACCATTCTCAGTAATAGATACCATGAGGTCTTCAGGGGAAATTCCGCATTTTTCTTCTAGCCTTTCAGCAAGCAGAGCATACAATTTTTCCTTTTGGCTTTCGGTTCTTGCTTTGCTTGTCATGCTAATGATGACCATATCCTTGGTTCTCTGAAACCCTAATCCCGTATCTTGGATTATAAGCTCGTTTGCGGGATGCTGATGGACAATTTGATAACGGTCTCTTTCCGGAACACCAAACGCTTCAACCATCGCTTGGTGAGCAGTATCTAATAACAATTGCAGCGATTTTTCGTCACGGCCTTCAATTACATCAAAACGCAATAATGGCATGTGTACTCCTCCTCTTGTGAAGTTGTTATCCGTCTGTTCTCATATTGTCTCGTTTGCTTTCAGACAATGGAGAGATATAATGATTGGCTGTCAACTTTAAAAAACATAACATATAACCAAAAGTTAATCAACATATAACTAATGAATCATTAGGTTAGGCGGTAGATAATCGAGAAAAGCTCATAAAAACGATTGACAGTCATTGATTAGGAGATTAGTATGAACATATTAGTTGATCAAAAGATAACAATCATATAACCAAGACGTTGTTATTTAAAATAAAAGCGTTTTCTATTAATTTAGGCATGAAAAGCGCCGAAACAATGTCGCGAGAATCATATAAAACACTTTTGGAGGGGGTTCCATGCCGATTTTAATTGTAGCTGTCGGAGTGCTGATTCTGTTATTTCTCATTATTAAAGTAAAATTAAATACCTTTGTCTCACTGATTGTCGTTTCATTTTTAGTAGCCATCGGACTTGGAATGGATATCAATAAAATTGTTCTTTCAATTGAGACTGGAATTGGCGGGCAGCTGGGGCATTTAGCTTTAGTGTTTGGACTTGGCGCGATGCTTGGGAGGCTTGTCTCTGATGCTGGGGGTGGCTACCGGATTGCCATTACGCTGATTGACAAATTCGGGAGGAAACGAATACAGGCGGCGGTTGTAGTTGCCTCTTTTATCATCGGTATTGCGCTGTTTTTTGAAGTGGGTCTTGTTCTGTTGATACCGATTGTTTACACGATTGCTAAAGAATTAAAAATGCCTTTTCTGTATCTGGGAATCCCGATGGCCGCCGCCTTAAATGTTACTCACGGATTTTTGCCCCCGCATCCTGCTCCAACTGCTATCTCAGTTGCATACGGTGCCCATATTGGCCAGGTGCTGCTTTTTGGAATCATCATCGCTGTTCCGACAACTGTGATTGCCGGGCCTTTATTTAATAAATTTGCGATGAAACGGTTTCCTGGTGCGTATCAAAAGCATGGAAACTTATCGGGGTTAGGACCGAGGAAAGAATTTCAGCTGGATGAAACACCGGGCTTTGCGATCAGTGCTGTCACGTCTTTATTCCCGGTTATCTTTATGGCAATGGCAACAGTTTTTTCTTTATTATTGAATGAACATTCAAAAGGAAAAGACATTATAGAATTTATCGGCACTCCGGGAACGGCAATGCTCATTTCGCTGTTGCTTGCACTCTATACGATGGGATATGCCCGTAAAATACCTATGCAGGAAATCAGCAGATCTATTTCAGAATCAATTTCGCAAATTGCGATGATGCTGCTCATCATAGGAGGGGGAGGAGCGTTTAAACAGGTGCTGATTGACGGCGGGGTCGGCGATTATGTCGCTGATTTTTTCCGCCAAACAAACATGTCGCCGCTATTCGTTGCATGGACCATCGCCGCGGTTCTGCGTCTGTGTCTAGGCTCTGCTACCGTGGCTGCGCTTACCACAGCGGGAATGGCAGCTCCGCTTATGGAGGCTGGCAGTGTAACCCCCGCGTTAATGGTGCTTGCAACAGGAGCCGGCAGTGTCATTGCGTGTCATGTAAATGATGCAGGATTTTGGATGGTAAAGGAATTTTTGGGCTTGAGCATGAAAGAAACATTTCAAACCTGGACGCTGCTTACAACAGTTCTTTCGGTTACAGGACTCGGCTGTGTGTTATTGGCAGAGCTTGTGATGTAACAATCATAGACAGTCCGTAGCCCAATCGTTTTTCTTCCTTGCTGAATACTTTACGTATAGGCAGACATAAAGGAGGAAAAAATCATGTACCCTCATCATTCGTATTATCGCGGAATCCCAGGTCCAGCCGGATATCCGGCGCGTAGTCCTTTTTTGTTTGGCGCTCCTCTAGTCGGCGGTTTATTAGGCGGTTTTCTCGGGAGTGCGCTGTTTAACTATTCTCGTCCCTATGCCTATCCTCCTGGCCCTTATGGATACGGAGGCGGTCCGTACGGTTTTGGTGCCGGCGTGCCATACGGGGGATATCCCGGCTTCTATTAATAAAAACGGCCTGCATCGATTGCAGGCCGTTTTTTATCGGATGATTTCTACCTCGGACATATTGTAGTCTTGCTGCTTTTGAAACATGACTTCCAGAAGGCCATCCTTATAGACGGCTTTTGTTCCTTTGCGTTTGACTAAACAAGGAAGATTTACTTTTTTCGGATGATCTGCTCTTGGGAAGTTTTCCAACCATAATTCGTGAGATGTGTGTTTGATTCTCACTTGTTCCAGCCATTCTTCGCTGATTGGCACCTTTACAAACACATGGTCTGCAGTTTCGAATATATCAATATCAGGTTTGACATCAGGTTTGGCGGGCTGTTCTTTTTGGGGGAGAGGATCGCGGAAAGGAAATTGAGCCGCATAATCACTGCCGAACACACTTTCCATCACACGATTGACATACGTTTCAACTTCTTTCGGATCAGCTTTTTTTAATGCTTCTTTAGAAAATTGATTGTGGAAAGGAAAGTACTTGTTCCACTCAAACATTGTCTTCACATCCTTTCTTCACGGACAAAATAGTATATGCCCGCCAGATCTTTCACGTGATATAATATAAGATGCTCTAAAGAAAGGCAGGGATATAAATGCAATATTCAGAAACAAAAAAAGGCGTTATTTACACAGCCGTTTCCTTTATCATGTGGGGCCTGTTTCCGCTCTATTGGAAGCTTCTCGAACAGCTGCCGGCTCTTGATATTTTGGCTCATCGTATTATATGGTCTTTTGTTTTTATGTGTATCGTACTTTTTTTCTTGCGGCAATGGAAAATAGGATGGCAGGAGCTGCGCTCTCTGAAAAAGAACGGAGGGATCCTCTCTTTATTTCTTGCTTCTATCCTGATTTCGATCAACTGGTTTGTATACATATGGGCTGTAAACCATGGCTTTTTGCTTGAGGCTAGTCTTGGCTATTACATTAATCCGCTTGTATCAGTGCTCCTTGGGATTTTATTTTTAAAGGAAAAACTGAATCGCCTGCAATTAGTGGCCGTTTCGATTGCGGCAGCCGGTGTCATCATCTCGGCGTTCCAATACGGCTCCATTCCTTATGTTGCGCTTCTCCTCGCATTCAGCTTTGGGCTGTACGGGTTAAGCAAAAAAAGAACAAGCCTGCCGAGCGCCATCGGTTTAACGCTGGAAACATTCATGATTATGCCCATTGCATTGGGGTATTTGCTGTTCAGTGGACATGATCAGCCAGCGGGTGCAGAAAGCGGAGGGACGTGGCTGCTTCTCTTTTTGGCCGGTGTGTTTACGGCTTTGCCGCTCTTATTGTTTGCGGAAGGAGCGAAACGGCTACCACTGTATCAAGTCGGTATCTTACAATATATTGCGCCGACCATTACCCTGCTGATCGGGCTGTTTGTTTACCATGAGCCATTTTCAAGCTCGAAGGCTTTTACATTCAGCTGTATATGGGCTGCGCTGCTCTTGTTTACGTTTTCACAAGTGAAGTGGAAACGGGCGTCAAAAAGCCATTGAGGCCTTTGGCTTTTCAGCTGATGCATATATTATGTATAATCATTTCATGTATGTAAGACATAAAGGAGCAAGACGATGGACAATGATAAAGAGATAGTGAAAGCCTATGCTTCACTTTGGAATAACCGATCTCTCGCACATGATGACGCAGAAGCGGTAGCAGAGGCGATTGATCTTGAGCTCTTGGATAAACGAACACATCCAAGACTCCGAAAACCGATGCTGGAAAAATATTTTGCCGCGATTCAGCGCATTGTGAATTCACAGCTCGAACCGGCTGTGAAATATCAGCTGGTCAAATTACATACAGAACGTGCAGAGTATTTAAAAGAAGAAAGAGGGGAGCAATCATGAAAGCGATCATAAAAGAAGATGTGCAAGCATCTTTAGAACGATATGCGGACCGCCCTGTATATATCCATTTAGAAACCACCACAGGTTCTTATTCAGCGCACTTAAATGAAAAGAACATGACGGTTGTTGCGTATATCCGCAATGCAAAAGTCACTTATCATCAGGCAAAAATCAAAGGCAACGGGCCTTACCGCGTTGGATTGAAAACAGAAGAAGGCTGGATTTATGCTGAAGGCTTGACTGAATACACGGTAGATGAAGAAAACCGTTTATTAATGGCGGGGCACCTGCCGGGCGGTAAACTGGCTATTTCTCTGCAAATCAGTGAAAAACCGTTCACAGTTTAAAGAAAAGGGTGAAAAATAATGAAAGAACACGTATTAGTAATCCTGCCTCACCCTGATGATGAATCATATGGAGTGGCAGGCCTCATTGCCTTAAACAGAAAAAAAGACATTCCCGTTACGTATGCCTGCGCCACTTTAGGTGAAATGGGCAGAAATATGGGCGATCCATTTTTCGCGAATCGTGAAACGTTGCCGCTGCTAAGAAAACAAGAGCTCATCAACGCTTGCAAAGAAATGGATATCAATGACCTTCGTATGCTTGGACTCCGTGACAAAACGCTCGAATTTGAAGATGATGAGTATTTAGCTGATATCATGGAAGAGATCATAGATGATGTAAAACCAAGTTTAATTGTCACATTTTATCCCGGACACGGTGTGCACCCTGACCATGATGCATGCGGGGAAGCGGTTATCCGTGCATTATATCGCAAAAAGAAAGAAGACCGTCCGCGCACGCTCTGCATGGCCATTACCCGCAATAGAGAAGAGGTTCTCGGCGAAGCTGATGTCGTACTTGATATCAAAGAAGTAGCTGATATTAAAATGAATGCGTTAAGAGCTCACCGCACACAAACAGAAGGCATGCTCAGAGAGCTTGAAGAGAAATTGAAAAATAATGAACCTGTTATGGCAACATGGTTTGAAGAAGAAATATATTGGACGTATCAATGGAATGATTAATCAAAAAGGTATAAGGCCTTAAGCCTTATACCTTTTTTAATTTTAAGTCCGATGCAATTGCTGAAGCGAGAGTGGATCTCAAGGAAATACCTTCGAAAGACAAACCTAGCTGAACCGCTGTTTGCGCGATTTCCGGACGGATTCCAGACAAAGTTGAAGAAACACCGATTAAACGAAGCGCCTCAATCAGACTGAACAGCTGATGGGCAACCATCGTATCAATCACAGCTACTCCTGATAAATCAATATACAGTTGTGTCACCTTTTTTTTCGCACATTGATGCAGTGTGTTTTCCATAATCAGCTTGGCGCGGACTGTATCAATATCTCCGATTAAAGGCAGCAGTCCGACGCTGTGAAACAGCACGATGACCGGAGCGCTCAATTCAGTAATCATATCTTTTTGGGCCTGAAGCTGAAGGCTTGTGTTTTTGTACATTTCTTCTATAAAAATATGAATCACAAGATCAAACGCTTTTATAAGGGCGTGATACAGGTCTTCGGCTTCTTCGCTTTTCACAGTATCCTGATTGAGATGGACAAATTCTTTCACATAGGAAACATATAAATCTCTCACTCTGACAAACTCCCGAATAATATAGTGGATAGGAGTTTTTAAATGCTCTTGATCCTGTGTGACTTCAAAAGCCCATTCTTTCAGTATAGGCAAGTATACGTCCTCATCATCTATAAAAATACGGTTTATTTTATAGTTAAAGGCAAGATTCTGGCTCTTTAAATTGTGAATGACAACAGGGTCTGTTGAGGCATAAATGGAATTGGGGTCAGTCTCCTCGATTGTTTCATACCACGTTGAACTGATGGTTTCCGCATGCTGGGAAAGATACTCGAATAATTTTTTGTTTTTTGCCATGATTGATCACCTCTTTTAAATGTGTTGTTTTTGCGAATAACGTTTTTGCAGTTTTGCCAGCCTGAAAAATAGCCCAACTGCTCCGGCGGCGAGTCCTGCTATTAATCCAATCCAATAGCCGAATGCACCGAGGCTTGTAAACGTACCGACCATATAACCGACCGGAAGGCCAATGACCCAGTAAGAGACAAAAGCGGCCGCAAGCGTATAGTTCACATCTTTGTACCCTCTGAGTGCTCCCTGGATCGGTGCGGCAACAGCATCGGAAAGCTGAAAAAATAGCGCATAAATTAAAAAGTGCTGTGTCAGCCGGAGCACATCGGGGTCAGAAGTGTACATGCCCGCAATTTGCTCTCTGAATAAAAGGATACAGGCGGCAGTGAACAAAGAAAAGCCGATTGCCATCATGATGCCGATTAAGCTATATGAGCGTGCATCCTTAAAACGGGCTGCACCCGCTTCAAACCCGACAACAATTGTTAGAGCCATGGACACGCTGAGCGGCAGCATATATAAAAGAGACGCAAAATTCATGGCTGCCTGGTGGGACGCGATGGTCACTGTATGAAAATGGCTCATTAGAAGCGTGACAGCTGCGAAAATGCTCGTTTCAAAAAACACGGCGAACCCAATAGGCAGCCCGATTTTGAGCAAATTTTTGCATGCTTTCCAAGAGAACTTATACATGGTAAGGAAAATCCCGTATTCAGAAAACGGTGCGTTTTTATGAATAATGAAAAAACTGATGATGCAGATACACCAATAAGTTAAAGCGGATGCCAGCCCCGCGCCGACACCCCCAAGTGCCGGCATTCCGAACTTCCCGAAGATAAATACATAATTCAATACAAAATTGATCGGAAGAGAACTGAGTGTAATCATCATGGTGACTCTCGTTTTTCCTAATGAGTCGATGAATGATCTCAACACGGTGTAAACAAATAAAGGGAAAATTCCCAGTGATAAAAAGCCTAAAAAGTGTTTAGCAATCTGATGCACGTGAATATCAAGGTTCAATCGGCCAAGAATAAGGTCAACTGCAGCATATCCAATCAATAAAACGGCGATGCTAAGTAGCGCGGCCACGTATACAGCCTGTAAAACAGTAAAGGGGATCTTCTGTTTTTTCTCTGCGCCTAATAGCTGAGCGACAATCGGGGTGACCGCCATTAATATACCTGCAAGTCCTGTGTAAACAGGGGTCCAAAGGCTTGAGCCAATCGCGACACCCGCTAAATCAGCGGGGCTGACTTTCCCTGACATCACCGTATCTAGAAAAGTCATAAGAGAAAGCCCCGCCTGGGTAATGAATATCGGTATTAAAATGTGCAAGAGCTGTTTGATTTTTTCCCGGGCATTTTGAGTTTCTTTCATACATTGATCTCCGTTTCTTTTTCATAACGAGAGAAATTATAACATTTTATGTATAAAAAGCAATGAACGCCGGGCCTATTCTTTTTTTGTCGGTTTCGTTTTTCTAAACATTTGGGCATAAATAAAAGAAAGCGAAATCACGCCTAAAAAGGTGCAAATATACTGAATGATTCTTTCGATTTCCATTCTTTACATCCCTCCTTTACCAATAGAATGTGCATCAATAAGATAAGCATTCGTGAAAAGTTGGAAATTTGAACAGGAGATGAAGATTATGCGCTATGAGCAGATATCAGAAAATGCGTTCAAGGGGAAAATACAGGTGTACCTAGAGCAAATATTAGGTGATGCATCTCTAATCTTGAAAACGCTTCACGAAAAAGACCAGTGTCTCCTTTGTGAATTAGATGAATTAGGGCACATTTTTCAGGACATGCAGGGGATTGCATCCTCCTTTTATTTGCAATCATACATTGAGGAATTTACGCCGGCATTTATTGAGCTGGCCAAGGCGATTAAAGCCTTATCGGAACATAAGCATGGAGCTTTAATTGTGATTGAAAGAGCAGACCCGGTTGAACATTTTATTCAAAAAGGCACCTCCCTACACGCCGAGATCAGCTCTTCATTAATTGAAAGCATCTTTTTTCCCGGAAACCCTCTTCATGACGGCGCTTTGTTAGTGAGGGAAAACAAACTCGTGTCAGCAGCCAATGTGCTCCCGCTGACGACGAAGGAAGTGGATATCCATTTGGGAACCCGGCACCGGGCGGCTCTCGGTATGTCGGGCTATACGGATGCACTGGTGCTCGTGGTTTCAGAGGAAACAGGGAAGATGTCGTTTGCCAAAGACGGTGTATTATATCCGTTAATTTCACCAAGAACGTAAAAATAATAAAAAGGGCCTGATTAAGAATCCTATCATGAGACAAAATGACTGAATTCGTATCTTTATTAAAGCATTCGCTTCAAGCTGAATGCTTTTTGTCTTGATGACAGGGAATATAAACTAGTAGAAAAGTTATATGTGATTAATATTAATTAAGTGAAATACTTTACCTGTTTATGCATTTATAGTACCGTATAAAATATTACATAAATTCTCAAAGGAAGGGTGCTGCCGCATGGCTAATGTATTAATGATCGGTTTCCCCGGTGAAGGGCATATTAATCCCTCTATCGGTGTGATGAAGGAGCTGAAATCCCGGGGAGAAAACATTACGTACTACGCAGTGAAGGAATATAAAGAAAAAATCACAGCTCTTGATATAGAGTTTCGTGAGTATCATGATTTCAGAGGAGATTACTTCGGGAAAAACGCAACCGGCGATGAAGAAAGAGATTTCACAGAAATGCTCTGCGCTTTTTTGAAAGCCTGTAAGGATATCGCGACTCATATTTATGAGGAAGTCAAACATGAATCGTATGATTATGTCATATATGATCACCATCTTCTCGCGGGTAAAGTCATTGCCAACATGCTGAAGCTGCCAAGATTTTCATTGTGTACAACCTTTGCGATGAATGAGGAATTTGCGAAGGAAATGATGGGAGCGTACATGAAAGGATCACTTGAAGATTCGCCTCATTATGAATTATACCAGCAGCTTGCAGAAACGTTAAATGCTGATTTTCAAGCAGAGATCAAGAAGCCATTTGATGTTTTTTTAGCTGATGGTGACTTGACAATTGTCTTTACATCAAGGGAATTTCAGCCACTGGCTGAGCAATTTGGCGAGCGATATGTATTTGTCGGTCCTTCCATTACAGAAAGAGCCGGAAACAATGATTTCCCATTTGATCAGATTGACAATGAAAACGTGCTGTTTATTTCAATGGGAACCATTTTTAATAATCAAAAGCAGTTTTTTAATCAATGCCTTGAAGTGTGTAAGGACTTTGACGGTAAAGTTGTGCTTTCCATCGGCAAGCATATTAAAACAAGTGAGTTAAACGACATTCCGGAGAATTTCATTGTACGCCCGTATGTCCCTCAGCTTGAGATCTTGAAAAGAGCCAGCTTATTTGTGACCCACGGCGGAATGAACAGCACAAGTGAAGGTTTGTATTTTGAAACCCCGCTCGTTGTCATTCCGATGGGAGGCGACCAATTTGTTGTCGCAGATCAGGTAGAAAAAGTCGGCGCAGGAAAAGTAATTAAAAAGGAAGAATTGTCTGAAAGCCTACTGAAAGAGACGATACAAGATGTAATGAATAATCGTTCGTATGCTGAAAAGGCAAAAGAAATTGGACAATCACTGAAAGCGGCAGGCGGCTCTAAAAAAGCAGCCGATAGCATTCTTGAAGCTGTAAAACAAAAAACTCAATCAGCAAACGCATAGTGTAAAAGCCTGTTCTTATCGAAAGAACAGGCTTTTTGCCATTTCATAAGAATGCAGAGGAAGGGATTTGATACGCCGATAGAGAATTGATTAGAAAAATAGACAAGAAAGGAGGAGAAACTGCTTCGTTCATCAATAGAAAACCATCATTTTACCCTCACTTAAATAGTTCCTTAGACTTTCGAAAAACATATCGTGCTTATGTAAAATGTTAGATGTTTATTTGAAGGTTTAAAGGTCGAACGATGCTGAAAATGCTGCGCCAAATGTTTGAAAAGGGTTTAACTTGCTGAAAAATTGACGATAAAACAGTTGTGTGCCATTTTTGGAAACAAAATACTAGCTGTTTTTACAAAAAAAACAGTTTAGGAGGTTGAATGAATGAAAAAGAAGATTGTAGCCGGCTTGGCTGTTTCTGCAGTTGTTGGGTCGTCGATGGCCGCAGCACCCGCGGAAGCAAAAACGATAAAAGTAAAAAGCGGTGACTCTCTTTGGAAACTTTCCCGCCAGTATGATACGACAATATCAGCTCTGAAATCCGAAAACAAATTGAAATCAACGGTGCTTTATGTCGGACAAAGTCTTAAGGTTCCTGAAAGCAGCAAAAAAAGCACGACATCCCCATCTAATTCAAGCAAAACGTCAACATACACAGTTGCATATGGTGATTCCCTATGGATGATTGCTAAAAATCATAAAATGAGTGTTTCTGAGCTTAAAAGCTTAAACAGCCTGAGCAGTGACCTGATTCGTCCGGGGCAAAAGCTTAAGATCAAAGGGACAAGCAGTTCAAGCGGATCAAATGGATCAAAGAAAAACAGCGGTTCCAATTCTTCAGGTTCTTCAAAAAGTACATATACGGTCAAGCTTGGTGACTCACTGTGGAAAATCGCAAACAGCTTAAATATGACTGTAGCCGAATTAAAAACCTTAAATGGCTTAACATCAGATACACTTTATCCTAAACAGGTGCTCAAAATAAAAGGAAGCAGTTCGCCTAAGAACGGAAACAGCGGTTCCAAAAAGCCGTTAAACTCCAATCCCTCAAAAACAACGACGTACAAGGTAAAAGCAGGCGATTCGCTGTGGAAAATTGCAAATCGGCTCGGAGTCACTGTCCAAAGCATCCGTGATAAAAACAATTTATCATCGGATGTGCTGCAAATCGGGCAGGTTCTGACTATTTCTGGAACATCAAAATCTAATCCTTCACATCCGACAAAGCCAACAAAGCCAAAAGATAACTCAGGGTCAAACATTCAAATAGGCTCGAAGATTGACAGAATGATCACGGAAGCGAAAAAATATGTCGGAGTGCCTTACCGATGGGGCGGAAACACGCCTGCCGGTTTTGATTGCAGCGGCTTCATTTATTACCTCATTAATAATGTATCATCTATATCAAGATTGAGTACGGCAGGATATTGGAATGTCATGCAGAAAGTCAGCCAGCCGTCAGTAGGAGACTTTGTCTTCTTTACCACATATAAATCCGGCCCGTCTCATATGGGGATTTATCTAGGCGGCGGTGATTTTATTCATGCAAGCTCATCGGGCGTCGACATTTCCAATCTCAGCAATTCGTATTGGAAACAGCGGTACTTGGGCGCAAGAAGTTATTTTTAAAAATGAGTATGACAAAAAGCCTTTTATAGGCTTTTTTGTTTATATCAGACAATGATTGACCACACTGTTAGAAAAAACAAGGGGGAGACAGTATGCACCGTCTCTTGCTGTTGATGATGCTGACGGCACTGGGAGTTGCCGGATGCGGACAAAAAAAACCTCCAGACCCTCCTAACCGGGTGCCGGAAAAAAAAGTGGTTGAAACGTCAGCGTTTGGTCATCATGTCCAGCTGGTCAATCGTGAAGGGAAAGCAGTCGGTTTTATAGAGATCAAAGAATCAGATGATGAAGGCCTCGATATTCATATTTCCGCAAACAGCCTGCGTCCAGGTGCTTCTCTCGGTTTTCATATTTATGAGAAAGGTTCTTGTGTCAGGCCGGATTTTGAATCAGCGGGCGGTCCCTTTAATCCACTGAACAAAGAACACGGCTTCAATAATCCGATGGGGCATCATGCCGGAGATCTGCCGAACCTTGAAGTCGGTGCTGATGGAAAGGTAGATGTCATAATGAATGCGCCTGACACTTCACTGAAAAAAGGAAGTAAACTAAATATTCTCGACGAGGACGGAAGTGCATTTATTATTCATGAACAAGCGGACGATTATCTGACAAACCCGAGCGGCAATTCCGGTGCGCGTATTGTCTGCGGAGCCCTTTTGGGAAATAACGAGAAGCAGTAATATCATCCAAGCCCTTTTGTATTGAGCATACAGGGGCTTTTTTAGTATACTCGTTAATGGAATATGAATAGGAAAGGGAATCTGTCTATGACAACTCAACTACAGCACTTAACATTGCCGGAAGATATACAACAAAAGCTTTTATCATATAAAGAGCAGCCTATTTCCCCGGAGTTTCAATCGCTTATAGGAACATCAGGCTATGAGGCGGAGGATGAAGCCATTTTATTTGACGCCATTATTGCATTAGCCATGGGGAAAAATGTCCTGCTGAAAGGGCCTACAGGTTCAGGTAAAACAAAGCTGGCAGAAACATTGTCCAGCTATTTTCATAAACCGATGCACAGTGTCAACTGTTCAGTCGACTTGGACGCTGAGGCATTGGTCGGTTATAAAACGATTGAAAATCAATCTGGCCAGGCGACAATCGAGTTTGTTTCAGGACCTGTTACAAAGGCAATGAAGGAAGGCCATTTTCTTTATATAGATGAAATCAATATGGCGAAGCCGGAAACACTGCCTATTTTAAACGGTGTATTAGATTACAGAAAAATGATGACAAATCCGTTTACAGGCGAGGTCATACGGGCTAAAAGCGGTTTCGGAGTCATTGCAGCCATCAATGAAGGCTATGTCGGAACTGTTCCTCTGAATGAAGCGTTGAAAAACCGTTTTGTCATCATTGATGTGCCTTATATTAAAGGCGAGCTGCTGAAACAAGTGCTCATGTCTCAGTCAGCCCTGAAAGACGAGAAATTGATTGACAGATTTATCACGCTTTCCTCTGACTTGATCGTTCAGGCCAATAACGGACAGGTGTCTGAAGAAGCGGCGTCCATCAGAGCTTTAATCGATACATGTGATTTAGCCGCTTATATTCCGCCGCGTCGTGCCATTGAGCGGGGAATTGTAGAAAAGCTTGATGATGATCGGGAAAAAGCGGCCGTCCGAAATATTGCAGAAACTCTGTTTGAATGAGGGGGCTGCGATGAAATTTATCAAATTTAACGACAGCACGATTGATTCATTTTTATTTATGATGCTGACTGATTTGGCCAAAACACTCACCAAGAGTGAAGCGGTAGAAGTGGAGTATGGCGTTCAGTCCTATTACAATCCATTTGAAAAGAAAATCTATATGAGCCACTTTTGGAAAGACAGGGCAGCTGAGGACATGGAAGCGGGTCTGAAAAGCGACGTCTACCTGCGTTCAGTCGGAACAAGATATAGCTCGCTGCATGAGTTTGCGAACTTTTTGAATGATACCCATCGTCATCTCACCTTTAAAAGTTTTGCCAAGCAGCTCTTTATGCTGCTTGAAGACATTAGGATCGAAGAATGCATCAAACGTGAGCGTCCGGGTACGAAACATGTATTTGCGAAGCGAAAAGACATGTACAGAAAACATTTCTCAACCCAGCTGACCTTAAATTTGGAACGAAGCATTTTTACCGATGCGCTCTTTTGCGCGATCTATGTCAAGCTCACAGCGGAATCGCCGCTCGAGACCCTTCCATCCATGCGTGAAGATATCGATCTGATGCGCCCGTTTATTGAGCAGCAGCTCTTGCGTGTGTATGAAGCAGATTCGACACGGCAGGTTCTGAAAATTGTTGAGGACCTCATGGACGGACTTGAAGAGGTACTCGATAAAGACATGTTGAACACCTACTTCTTTTTGCCTGAGCTTGATTACGCAAAAGCTGCAGAACAGCCGTTATTTGAAGAAGAGAAAAAAGCGCCGAAGCTGAGTGATGACATCACGCTTCCAAAACAATCAGAGGATGATGAGGATATCCATGAAGAAGAAATGCCGACATGGCACCGGGAAACTGAAGCACCGTCTAAAAGCTTCCTTCAATTTGATATTGAACACGGCGCAAAATCAGATTTAGGAAAAGATGCTTCAAGGGAAGGCGACGACGGAGATCAGGCCCTTGGTTCTGTTCAAGGATCAGCCAGACAAACGAAACGGAAAGACTATTCCAAGCTGGAAGCGCTGGAGTCCCAAAAAGACCAGCCGAACGGAGCGGGTATGGCTGACGGCAAAGAAAATAAATATGCATTTCCAATTTATAAAGAACCGCGGCCGGCAACCAGTGAAGAAGAGCTTTCTTATAAACAGCAGGCAAAAACGATTGAATCGTATCAAAAGCGTTTAAAACAAATGATTCAAAAAACGCTGGAGCATAAAAAAACATTGCCGAGAACAGACCTTCATGCCGGGAGACTGAACAATAAGCTTCTTCGTTACTTCACTGAGCGAAATCCGCGCCTGTTCTACAAAAAGCAAGAACCGTCTTCAGAAATTGACGCAGTTTTTACATTGCTGGTCGATTGTTCCGCCAGCATGTTCGACAAAATGGACGAAACAAAACGAGGAATCGTGCTGTTTCACGAAGCGTTGAAATCGGTAGCGGTTCCGCATCAGATTGTCGGTTTTTGGGAGGACACAAATGATGCAACCGAAACAAGCCAGCCAAACTATTTCAATACGGTTATTCCCTTCCAATCATCATTAAGACAAGATTCTGGACCGGCCATTATGCAGCTTGAGCCAGAAGAAGATAACCGTGACGGGTACGCAATTAGGCAGATGACGAAAAAAATGCTGCATCGCAGCGAGGCGCAAAAGTTCTTAATTGTTTTCTCAGATGGAGAGCCGGCCGCATTTGGCTACGAACAAAATGGGATCGTTGATACAAGTGAGGCGGTTATCGAAGCCCGAAAAAGAGGAATAGAAGTGATAAATGTTTTTCTCTCCAACTCAGAAATAGAAGAATCGCAAATGAAGACGATCCAGGATATGTACGGAAAATTCAGTATATTTGTCCCGGATGTTGATCAGCTACCGGATGTTTTGTATCCGCTGCTGAAAAAACTGCTTCATAAAAGCATAGGATAGCCCTTAATCCTATGCTTTTTGGCGTTTGTTTTTTCGAATGATTAAATTTTTTGTTTTTTATAAAGGTTTTTTACTATTTTGTGAACAATCAAGGTAGAATCAAATTGCAAACAGTGGTAAAATATCGTTGGAAGCGTTTTTATTACATAATTTTGGACACAGCGTTCGAAAGTTATTTCAAGATAGTGAATCAATCACTTGATTATTTAAGTTGGGGGTAATATTCAAATGTTTCAAAATAGTATGAAACAACGAATGAATTGGGAAGATTTTTACGGTCCGAACCTCGGCTATGCGCTGGAGCTTTACGATCAGTATACCCAGGATCCGAACAGCATTGACCCGGATTTGAAGGAAATGTTCGACGAGCTCGGTGCTCCGCCAAGCGATATAAAAGAGGCCTCGGGAACAAAAGAAAAGGGACGTGTTACAGCCGATCTGATTCAAAAGATCGCATCCGCAGTCAGACTTGCAGAAGATATCCGAACCTATGGCCATTTGAACGCTTCCGTCAATCCGCTCAGAAAGGATGAGAAAAAGAGCGAACTTTTTCCATTATCCGATTACGGGCTAACAGAAGAGGAAATAAAAGCAATACCTGCGTCTGTCATCTGCAAAGACGCTCCTAAAAACATTACGAACGGTTTAGAAGCCATTCAGTATTTACGAAATACGTATAAAAGAACCATCTCTTTTGAATTTGACCATGTGCATGACTTCAAAGAGCGCGAGTGGCTGACAAGAAAGATTGAATCTGGCGAGCTGTTCCAGAAGAACTCAGCTGAAAAGCTGTCAGCTGTGCTGGAAAGATTGACAGAAGTAGAGGGCTTTGAGCAGTTTTTGCACCGCACATTCGTCGGGCAGAAGCGCTTTTCCATTGAGGGTCTGGACGCTCTTGTTCCAGTGCTTGATGACATTATTGCACAATCTGTCAAATCAGGCACGACAAGTGTCAACATCGGGATGGCGCACAGGGGACGCCTGAATGTCTTGGCACATGTGCTCGGCAAACCGTATGAAATCATCTTCTCTGAATTCCAGCATGCGCCGAACAAAGATCTTGTACCGTCTGAGGGATCCATTGGAATCAGCTACGGATGGACGGGGGATGTCAAATACCATTTGGGGGCGAATCGGGAGCTTCAAGACGCTGAAACAAAATCAGCGCGCATTACGTTAGCGAACAACCCGAGCCACTTGGAATTTATCAATCCGATTGTTGAAGGCAGCACAAGAGCAGCACAGGAAACGCGAACACAAAGCGGATACCCGGTACAAGATGAAACAAAATCGCTGGCCATTTTAATCCATGGAGATGCTGCATTCCCTGGGGAAGGAATTGTAGCTGAAACATTGAATTTAAGCTCTTTAAAAGGGTATCAAGTAGGCGGTGCGATTCATATTATCGCCAATAACATGATCGGATTTACAACAGAAAGCGCTGAATCCAGATCGACAAAATATGCCAGCGACCTGGCCAAGGGTTATGAAATTCCGATTGTTCACGTGAATGCGGACGATCCTGAAGCTTGTCTTTCAGCTGTTAAGTTTGCGGTCGAATACCGAAAAACATTCAACAAGGATTTTCTGATTGATTTGATCGGGTACAGACGCTATGGACACAACGAAATGGATGAACCGTCAACCACTCAGCCAATGCTGTATGATGCTGTCAGAAAGCATCCGACCGTCAAACAAATTTTCGCTGAAAAGCTGGTAAAAGAAGGCGTGCTTACCGAGGAAGTCGTTCAAAACATCGAAAAATCGGTAACGAAGCGCATTGAGGATGCATATCAGAAAGTTCCGTCTAAAAAGGAACACACTGCTTGTGAAATTGAACTTCCAGAGCCTGTATCAAACGGTTTCCCAGATGTGGACACTTCGATTGATTTTGATGTGCTCCGCAAGCTGAATGGCGAATTGATCAACTGGCCGGAGTCATTTAATGTTTTCGGCAAGCTAAAGCGCATTTTAGAAAGACGCGCCAAGGCGTTCGATGATGACAGAAAAGTGGAATGGTCTTTGGCAGAATCACTCGCGTTTGCTTCAATTTTGAAAGACGGAACACCGATTCGTTTAACAGGACAGGATTCCGAGCGCGGAACGTTCGCCCAAAGAAACCTTGTGCTTCATGACAGTGAGACGGGCAAAGAATTTGTGCCGCTTCATCACTTATCTGACTGCAGCACATCATTTGCTGTTCATAACAGCCCGCTGTCTGAAGGATCGGTTCTCGGTTTTGAATACGGCTATAACGTGCATTCACCGGAAACGCTTGTTTTGTGGGAAGCACAGTACGGAGATTTTGCCAACGCTGCTCAAGTGTATTTTGACCAATTTATTTCTGCCGGACGCGCGAAATGGGGCCAAAAATCCGGATTAGTCATGCTGCTCCCGCACGGTTACGAGGGACAGGGGCCTGAGCACTCAAGCGGAAGAATTGAGCGATTCCTGCAGCTTGCAGCGGAAAACAACTGGACGGTTGCCAACCTGACAAGCGCGGCACAGTATTTCCATATTTTAAGAAGACAGGCTAAAATGCTGCTTCGTGAAGAAATCAGACCGCTCGTCATTATGACGCCAAAGAGCCTTCTTCGCAACCCAAATACGGTGTCGGAAGTGCAGGAGCTCAGCGAAAGCCGCTTCCAGCCTGTTTATGAACAGTCGGGACTTTCTCATGACTATGAAAAAGTAACCAGACTTGTATTATCCAGCGGTAAAGTGTCTATAGACATTAGCGATCATTTTAATAAGTTAGAAGACGGTAAAGAGTGGCTTCACATTGCGAGAATCGAACAGCTGTATCCATTCCCGGCAAAAGGAGTCAAAGAATTATTTGCAAAACTTCCGAACCTGAAAGAAATCGTTTGGGTGCAGGAAGAGCCGCAGAACATGGGGGCTTGGGGTTATATCAGCCCGTATTTGACAGAGATTGCACCAGAGGGAGTAAGCGTTCAATATATTGGACGAAGAAGACGATCCAGCCCTGCAGAGGGAGATCCGACAGTTCATAAAAAAGAACAGGAACGTATTGTATCTGATAGCTTGACTCGCAAAAACTAAGGGGGAAATGAAAAAATGGCGGAAATTAAGGTACCTGAATTAGCAGAATCAATCTCAGAAGGAACAATAGCCCAATGGTTAAAGCAGCCTGGTGACTATGTAGAACAGGGTGAATATCTGCTTGAACTAGAAACGGATAAAGTGAATGTTGAATTGACAGCAGAAGAATCGGGTGTACTTCAAGAGGTATTGAAAGATTCGGGTGATACCGTCCAGGTCGGAGAAATTATCGGTACGATTTCAGAAGGCGCGGGTGAAAGTTCTGCCCCTGCTCCTACAGAGAAAGCAGAAAGCAAGGAAAGCGTAAAAGAAGAGAAACAGGCTGAACCAGCTGCACAAGAGGTGAGCGAGGAAGCACAATCTGAAGCAAAATCAAGAACAATTGCTTCTCCGTCGGCCCGTAAGCTGGCGAGAGAAAAAGGAATTGACCTGTCTCAAGTTCCAACTGGAGATCCGCTTGGAAGAGTGCGCAAGCAGGATGTCGAAGCGTACGAAAAACCGGCATCAAAACCAGCTCCTCAGCAAAAGCAGCAGCCTCAGGCTCCAAAAGCACAGCAAAGCTTTGATAAACCTGTCGAAGTGCAAAAAATGTCACGCCGCAGACAAACGATTGCAAAACGCCTTGTAGAGGTGCAGCAAACATCGGCGATGCTGACTACATTTAATGAAGTGGACATGACGGCTGTCATGAATCTCAGAAAACGCCGCAAAGATCAATTTTTTGAGCAAAATGAAGTGAAGCTCGGCTTTATGTCTTTCTTCACGAAAGCGGTCGTGGCTGCATTGAAAAAATATCCGCTGTTGAATGCAGAAATTCAAGGCGATGAGTTGATCGTTAAAAAATTCTACGATATCGGAATCGCTGTTGCTGCTGATGAAGGTCTTGTCGTTCCGGTTGTGCGGGATGCGGATCGCCTGACATTTGCAGGAATCGAAAAAGAGATCGGCGAGCTTGCGAAAAAAGCAAGAAACAATAAATTAACCCTTAGCGAGCTTCAGGGGGGCTCCTTCACGATTACAAACGGAGGGACTTTCGGTTCATTGATGTCAACTCCAATTTTAAACAGCCCGCAAGTCGGTATACTGGGCATGCATAAGATTCAGCTGCGCCCTGTAGCCATTGATGAAGAGCGTTTCGAAAACCGTCCGATGATGTATATCGCTTTATCTTATGATCACCGAATTGTAGACGGTAAAGAAGCGGTTGGTTTCCTCGTGACAATCAAAAATTTACTGGAAGATCCTGAACAGCTTTTATTAGAAGGATAATAAAAAAGGGTACATCACGATAAAGTGATGTACCCTTTTTGATGCATATTTAAAGTGATAGATTGCTGCTTTTGGATCCAGCTTGCTTCTTTTTCACTTTTTTTGACCAATATGTTGCAAGCATAGAACCTGAAAGGTTATGCCACACACTGAATATTGCGCTGGGTACGGCAGATAACGGTGAGAAATGAGCCGTGGCAAGTGCGGCCCCGAGTCCGGAGTTTTGCATGCCGACTTCGATTGCGATCGCTTTTTGAGACGGGTAATCCATTTTTAAAAGCTTTGCACAAAGAAACCCCAGTAAATAACCGATACCGTTATGCAGGATAACAACTGAAAAAATGAGCAACCCCGATTGAAGCAGATTTTCCCGATTGCCGCTGACGACAGCTGAGACAATCGCAACGATGCCAATGACAGAAACAAGCGGAAGGGCATGTACGGCTTTTGCCACTTGTTTTCTGAAAAACATTTTGACAATCAGACCTGCAATGATCGGAAATAAAACCGCCTGTAAGATTGAGATAAACAAAGACCCCGGCGAGACAGGAAGCCATTCTTTGGCAAACAGCATAATCAACAACGGTGTTACAACAGGTGCCAATAAGGTAGAAATTGTCGTAACCGCAACAGAAAGGGCAGTATTTCCTTTTGCTAAGAATGTCATAACATTAGATGCAGTTCCCCCGGGACAGCAGCCGACAAGAATAACACCAACTGCGATTTCAGCTGGAAGATGAAGCCCAAATGCGAGGCCGAAAGCAACGAGCGGCATGATCGTATACTGAGCTATTACTCCAATAATAACTTGCCAAGGCTTTCTGACCAGCTCTTTGAAATCATCGGCTTGCAGTGTAAGGCCCATCCCAAACATGATAATGCCGAGAAAAATCGTAATATAAGAACTGATCCACGTAAATAAAGATGGGAAAGAAAATCCCAGCACTGCAAAAACAATGACCCATATGCCAAAGGTTTGTCCTGCAAAATGACTTATTTTTCTAATGATGTCCATAAAAACACTCCTAACACACTTATCAAGAACTTCAGCAGAAATTCTTACAAATTTCATAACATTCTCTTATTATAAATAATTTTCTGAATAATTCAATATTAGTTTTTGGCAGATGTCTATAGATATATGATGTAAACTAATTAAAATGTTCTTGACTATATAGGAAGATATTCTTACAATGAACCTTTATAATGGTTAGATCAAATAGGAGTGATACGGTGAAGGAAGCAAATCAATGGTCTTCGAAGCTCGGCTTTATTTTAGCCGCGGCAGGATCAGCTATCGGGCTTGGTGCGATATGGAAATTCCCATATGTTGCCGGAACCAGCGGAGGAGGCGCATTTTTACTTATTTTTATTTTATTTACGGTTTTAATCGGACTGCCTTTATTGTTAGGTGAATTCATCATAGGCAGAAGAACACAGAAAGATGCCGTTCAGTCCTATAAAACACTTGCTCCAGGAACGAAGTGGCATTGGATCGGTTATTTAGGCATGGTGACGTGCTTTATTCTTCTATCTTTCTACAGTGTCGTAGGCGGATGGATTTTAATTTATATTATAAAAGGCTTCACTGGCGGTTTATCGCAAACATCTGGTTTTGATACGATATTTGCAAGTACCATTTCAAATCCTTATTTGGCTGTAGGAGGCCAGCTGCTCTTTATGGTGGTAACAATTTTAGTTGTTGCAAAAGGGGTAAGCAGCGGAATTGAAAAAGCAAGCCAAGTATTAATGCCGGCGCTTTTTCTATTATTCATCATTTTAATGGTGCGTTCGGTTACACTTGATGGCGCGATGGAAGGAATCAAATTTTTCCTCATGCCTGATTTAACTGCAATTGATGCCAATACCATTTTATATGCAATGGGACAATCCTTTTTCTTATTAAGTGTCGGTGTATCTGTCATGGTAACGTATAGCGCTTATTTAGAGAAACAGGAAAATCTGGTACAGTCCGCTGTATCTGTAACTGTTATGAACATGCTTGTTGCTGTAATGGCCGGAATTGCGATTTTTCCAGCTGTATTTTCATTCGGCCTCAAGCCAGACCAAGGCCCGGTTCTGTTATTTAACGTTCTGCCGACTGTGTTTAATCAAATGCCGTTCGGAATTATCTTTTTATTAGCATTTTTACTTCTATTTTTATTTGCTGCATTGACATCTGCTTTTTCAATGCTGGAAATTTTGGTCGCAGTACTGTCGAAAGGCGATATCAATAAGAGAAAACGATTCGCTTGGTTAGGCGGTATTGCTATTTTTATTGTCGGTGTGCCGTCTGCATTATCATACGGTGTCTTAAGTGACGTCACTATATTTCATCTGTCTATTTTTGATGCGGCTGACTATCTTGTGAGCAATATTTTAATGCCGTTAGGTGCGTTACTGATTTCGATTTTTGTTCCGCTAAAAATACCGAAACAGGATTTGTTTGACGAGCTGAAAAGCGGTTCCAATCTCAAACGAAAGTGGTTTGCGGTTTGGCTGCTGCTCATTCGATATTTATCTCCTGTTGCCATCATCATCGTGTTTTTGCATGTGATAGGCATTTTTTAATACACGAAGCCCCCGAGGAAAGGGGGCTTTTTTTAATAGAGCTTCCAAACGACTTCTTTTGCCTGCTCAAAACGTTTTTCAGCCTCGCGCCAATCCACGACATTCCACCAGTGATCGACATAGCTGGCCCGGTCATTTTTGTATTGCAAATAGTAGGCATGCTCCCATACGTCAAGCGGTAAAAGGGGGATCACATCCCATTGGCTAAAGAGCTGGTGTTTTTCTGCCGTTAAAATCTCCAGCCGTCCTGATCGAGGTGCCCAGACCAGAATGGCCCAGCCGACGCCTTCCACTTTTTTAGCGGCCTGGGTAAAATGTTCTTTAAAAGCGGAATAGCTTCCAAATGAAAGGTCTATCATTTGGAATAATGCCCCTGTAGGACGCCGTTTTCCGTTTGGATGCATAGAAAACCAAAAAATACTGTGCAAATAATGGCCTGCTCCATGGAACGCAAGCTCTCTTTCCCAATGAGTGATTAAGTCATAATTCTTTGTTGCTCTCGCTTTTTTAAGCTCTGATTCTGCTTTGTTCAGGCCATCGACATAGCTTTGATGATGTTTTGTATGATGAAGGACCATAATATCGCGTGAAATATAAGGTTCTAAGGCGGAGTATTTGTAAGGAAGCTTTGGCAGCACGTGTTTCCCTATAGGGACATATGCGCGTCTTTCACTTGTATCATCTGATTCTGTAATATCCCGGTAAAGGGCAGCGGCCTGTTTATACCAATCTTCTTCTGTTGTTTGGTCATCTTCCAGAGCCTCAATCATCTTGTCGATTTGATCTTCAAACTGGTCAAGCTGTCCTCGCTTTTGAATCTGATCTTTCAGGGCTTCACACCAATTGAACATCTCCGTTTGATAAGATTCACGTTTCATTTGCTGTCTCCTTTTCAATAGAATCTAAATATTTCCCGACAGCCAGCAAAGAGAATACATATGGATAACTGTGATAGCGAATATAAAATTGCTTCGGCAATCCGATCCCTGCTGGATACGCGAGGCTATCGGCGCTATGCGAACTGCTGTCGGTAAGGTATTGCATGCCTTTCACAACTGACGGATGTTCGGAATTTTCATATGTGAGCAAAGCGTCTAAAGCCCAGGCCGTTTGTACAATGGTTCCTCTATGAAGCGGTACATATGTTTTGATTTCGGCGCTTTTGCAGGATTCTCCCCAGCTTCCGTCATCATTTTGTATGGATTTGAGCCAACGCAGAGCCTTTTGTATACCGGGATGCTTTCGGTCAACCCCGCATGCATGCATACCAGTAAGAGCAGCCCAAGTGCCGTAAATGTAGCAAACACCCCATCTGCCGTACCAAGACCCATTTTGTTCCTGATGTTCGAAAAGCCACTTCACTGCGCGTTGAATATGTTGATGTTTTTCTGTGAAGCCAACTTTCTCGCCTAAAAAGTGCAGTACACGTCCGGTGAGGTCGGCGGTTGAAGGGTCAACTGCAGCGTCCTCGGCGGATTCAAGCGGCAGAAGGCGGATCAGTGGGTGGTTCACGTTTTTTTCGAAAGCAGAAAATCCGCCGTCATTGTTTTGCATCGATAAAAGCCAAGATACCCCTCGCTCCCATGCTGCAGGAGAATGATTGCGGGGAATCGCTTTTAAAACGGCTGCAGTGTCGTCACAGTCAGGGTTATTTGTATTAATGTTTGAAAACCCCCAGCCGCCAGGAACTGAATTTGGATTTTTGACAGACCAATCTGCTATTTTGGTATGCTGGCGTTCTAGCAAAAAGTCGGCTGCTTTTGTAACAGAGCCATCCGTTTCGGTCACACCATTTTTTTGAAGGGCATAGCTGATTAGAGCTGTATCCCAAACAGTTGATGTAGAGTTTTCCAGATAAGGAATCCCGTTGCATTTAGTCACCAGTGATTTAATGCCGGTAATCGCCCTCCTGATAACAGGGGAATAGCGTGACACACCAAGTGACAGAAGGCTGTAAACCATAAATATGGTTGCGCTCGCATAGCTGTATAATGTTCCATCTTTTTCAATCCGGTCCAGCATATACGTTTTAGCTGTCTGTAGGCCCAGCTGCTGAAAAGCAAATGGTGCATGAAAAACGCGTTTCCAATGTGACAAAATAGACGTGAGATCTCTTTCTTCGAAAGCATCAGACCGAAGCCAAGTGAAAGGATTTTTTGTCATGTGCGGATCGAGATGGTGAAGAGATGAAATATTGCGGTTAATAAGGACGAATCGCTGATTGAGTGTTACAGCCATAGGAGCAAAATGAATACGGGCATATGAGCTGAACTGATAGAAATGAATCGGCAATGTTGGGGGGAGCGCCATGAGTGATAATGGTAAATACAAAGCAGGCCAAGGATAAAGCCCGTTCGCGGCAAGCATCCATTTTGTCATAAAATGAACATGTCTCAAACCGCCATGTGAGATGATAAATTGTTCAGCTTTCTTCATGTGCGGCTCAGATCTGTGAAAACATCCTGAAGCCAGCATCCCGACATATCCTTGGACGGTAGCCGTTAGATTTCCGCGCGTTTCATCGGGATAGTTGATAAATGTGCCGTCTGGCTGCTGTTTTGCATGAATGCCGGCTGCAAGGGATGATATCAGTTCTTTTTCATTTTCGCCTTCATCTAGTGAGGTAAGGAGCAAAATAAAAAAGGAATTTGTCAAGATTGGTCCTTCAAAGCAAAATGTCCATGAACCATCAGCATTTTGCCTGTCTCTTAACTCGGTAATGGTTTTCTTTTGAAAACGCCTCACTTTCTCCTGAAGTGTGCCCATCACGCTCAACTCCTTCAGAAGCATATATATTCAGCGTCTTTTACTGCCATTACAGAAAGAAAAAAACTGCTGGCATGCAGCAGTTTTTTAAACATACATGTTAGTCTTCAAGGTTTATCCATACACTTTTGACTTCTGTGTAATTATCCAAGGCATATGATCCCATTTCTCGTCCGAGTCCTGACTGTTTATAACCGCCAAATGGAGACGCCGCGTCAAACACATTATAGCAGTTCACCCAAACGGTTCCGGCTTGAAGTCGGTCCGCGATATAGTGAGCCTGCTTGACGTTCTCTGTCCATAGTCCGGCCGCAAGCCCATATTCTGAATGGTTTGCCCGTTCAATAACTTCATCGACAGTTTCGTACGGAATTGCAGTCAGCACAGGTCCGAAAATTTCTTCTTTTGCGATGGTCATTTCGTCTTCAACATTCGCAAACACAGTCGGTGCGACAAAATATCCTGCTTCAAAAGGACAGCTTCCGCCGGTCACTGCTTTTGCTCCTTCATCTTTTCCTTTTTGAATATAGGAAAGAACGCGCTCATGCTGTTCCTTGCTTACGAGAGGCCCGATTTGAGTATCTTTATGAAGTCCCGCTCCTTGGCGGAGTGACTCAGCATAGGACGCCATTTCATCAACAACTTCATCATATTGGTCTTTATGAATGAAGACACGTGAGCCCGCACAGCAGACTTGGCCCTGGTTAAACATCACACCGTTTAAAGCGCCCGGGATGGCTTTTTTCAAATTCGCATCCGGCAGAAGAATATTAGGTGATTTTCCGCCCAGCTCCAATGTAACACGCTTAATGCTTTTCGCTGCGGTGGACATGATTTTCTTTCCGATTTCAGTGGAACCGGTAAAGGCAATTTTATCAACCGCTTCGTGGTTCGTCAGCGCTTCTCCCGCATCTTCACCGAATCCCGGGATGATGTTGATTACACCGGCAGGGAAACCGGCTTGGTCAATTAATTCTGCCAAATAAAGAGCTGAAAGCGGTGTTTGTTCAGCCGGTTTGAGGACGATTGTACAGCCTGTTGCAAGTGCCGCGCCCATTTTCCACATCGCCATCAGGAGCGGGAAATTCCATGGAATGATCTGGCCGACGACACCGACAGGCTCATGACGCGTATAATTAAAATAAGCGCCGGAAACCGGAATCGTCTGTCCTGTTATTTTTGTACACCAGCCGGCGTAATAGCGCATATGCTCAATAGCCAGCGGAATATCTCCATTAGTCGTTTCATTGATCGGTTTCCCATTATCAAGTGTTTCAAGCTGAGCAAGCTCAGTTTTATGCTCTTCCATTAAGTCCGCCAGCTTATACATCAGTCTGCTTCTCGAAGCTGGAGACATTGTTCTCCATTCACCTTGGTCAAAGGCTTTCCGGGCAGCTTTAACCGCTTTGTCCACATCCGCAGCCTGGGCTTCATACAGCGTCATCAAGGTTTCGCCGGTCGCCGGGTTTGGAGTGTCAAAGGTTGCCCCTGAGGCACTCGGAACAAACTTTCCGTCAATATAAAGCTTCTTTGTTCCCTGTAAAAATGTCTCCAGCCTTTTCGTCACTTGCATCGTTAAAGAACTCATCCGTAACAAACCTCCAGTCATTTTTTATGGTCTGTTCTGAGATTCTTGGTGATAGCACATTGATTCCTGGATTGAATAGCAGAAATAAGCTGTGATAGTTGCTTCAAACGTAAGCGTATACAAACATTCTATAATAGAAATCAAGGCAAAATCAATGAATAACCGATATTGCAATTTACAAAAGAAAAAAGCTACAATAAGCTTATAGATAAGAAAAGGAGATTTCATCATGATTCATAAAAATTGGCTTGAAAAAGAAACAATTAAAAAAGTAAAGTGTGTGCAGACAAACGCAAAAAAATATATCGTAAACCGCGTTTTAACGCCGGGAAAAGAATATGAAGTAAAAAATGAAACAGAGGAGTTTCTCTTTGTGGTCGACAATACGAATAAAGTCGGCGGCTATTATAAAGAATACTTCGAAGAGATGTAATGCTTCCTTGAATAATCAGGAATATTTTGTTAAAAGTGGTCAATCCACAAAACCGCAGCTCAGCTGCGGTTTTTTTGTGGTTAAAACAGGAAATATAAAACAAGAATAAAAAATCATTAAAAACCACTTTTTTATAAAAACATTGCTGAATATTGAAACTTTTTTCTCTATATGTGCGTATTACTTGATGACAACAGCTTAAAAGCCAAAAAACAAATCAAAAATTTGAAAAATGTAATCTGTTCGTAATGGTTTAAATGTCTTCTATGTCGTATTCTTATATAGGGATAAAGGACTTATTTTTATGTAGTGAATGATAAAACAAATAGATAAATGCAGAAAGAGGGGTTCTTCATTGGGTATTTTTTCTGTTAGCAGATCAACGGACGCAAAGAAGCTTGAGGCTTTGCTCGTTGAAGGGGAAAGAATAGAATCGATTTATAAGCTCCGAGTGGACCAAATTTGCTTTACAAATAAGCGGATCATTTTCTTTGACAATAAAATGTTTTCTAAAAAGAAGGTTCGTGTATTTCTTCCATATAAAACAATTGAAAGCTTTGCCATCCAAGAAGCGGGAATGTTTGATCCGGACACTGGGCTTTTATTGATGACAAGAAGCAAAACGTTCGAATTAGAATTTGCGAAAGACACCGATTTAAGCGAGGTTCAGGCGGTGCTGACAAAGCATTTGTGCAGCTGAATATTTGATGAGCCAGCCGTTCAAAAAATGGTTAGGCTTTTTTTATATATATAAACAAGAACAGGGCATGTGCGCCCTGTTCTTATTACACCACACTGTTTTTCGCTGAGTTCGAATCAACAAGATCTGCATCTAACACATTTGAAATCGGTACGACAAGAGGAGTAAAGTCGCCATTTTCTTCTCCAAACCCTTGATTTATTTTAGCTGATAAAAAGTAATCGACCTGCTGATACGGACCGAGTGTTAAAGAGGAACCACGGTCCATCGTATTGATTTTAAATCCGCCGACATTCACGACGGAGGGAGAAAAGAACATCTCATCACTTCCTTTTGATTGAGGAGTTAACCGCTTCACTTTCAAAAGAGGCCGGAGAATCAATTTGGTCTCTGTCATCCACATGGCTTCTCGTGCCCATAAATCCGCTCGCATCTCCAAAATTCTGTCCGTAGCCTTGATTTTTTTTATCAGAATTTTGCCATTCTGCCAATAAATTTTGTCCTACGTTAACCGCTGAAGCATTTTCAAAGGAATTAATTTTCAGCATGAAAATATTAATATTGATATACGGAGTTGGTTGAACCACAGGCAAACCTCCTTTCTATAGTTGTATGCTGGCGGTTATAAAGTATGTTAAGACAGGGGGCTTCAAATGGATTTCGAAAAGATGAAGCAGTGGATGGAATTCGCACAGCAGATGTACGGCGGTGACTTTTGGAAACAGGTATTTGATGAAGACCAAAAAACCCCTTTTATGACAAATGGCCAATCTCCGTTTCCGTTTGCGCAGCAAGATCAGCGAGGGAAAGGAGATGCTTCATTTCCGAGCATGGATATTGTAGATACCGTTACGGAAGTACAATTTTTAATTTATCTTCCAGGCTACCGTAAACAAGACGTTCACATATTATCGTACGGAGATTATTTAGTGGTGAAGGGGCAGCGCTTTTCCTATTTTAATGAACAGGACTTTCGCCAAAAAGAAGGGAGATACGGAAGTTTTGAAAAGAAAATTCCGCTTTCCGATCATCTTCATGGAAAGATGAATGCCATTTTTAAAGACGGAATCCTATACATCACTATTCAAAAAGACGAAGGTCAAGCGAAAACCATTGTTATTGATGATTGATTTTCATACTGAGTGCATCTGCCCCATCACGGTCATCAATTGATTCAATCGGAATGACCATGACAATAACATCTGCATTTTGTTCCCCAAAACCGTTATTTCTTTTGATAGCAGAGCGCCTGTTCCTTAACTCCGCAGAACCAAAGGTAAGGGATGAGCCGGTGCCTATCGAGTTAGTCTTGAGATGAGAAATATTGATGTTAGTCGGAAGCATGAAAACCTCTCCTTTCTATGGGATATACCTCATTATATATGTAGACGAAAGAGGAGTATGCAAAGGGTCGTGATGTCATGAAAAAAATGTTCCGGTCGCTGATCAGGCATTGCTTGAAACCAGAACTTGACAAACTGCGTGAATGTGAAGAAAGACTCTCAGTGATTGAGAAACAAAAACAAAGCAGCAAACAGGAGTCTGAAGAAACCTATATACATATTGAAACGCTGAATGTCGAAAAAATTGACTATCATCTTGAATTCGGCGAGCTGACCATTGATGAACTGAGCGGCAGATTAAATATAGGCGCAACCTACTATATACCGCCAGAAGAGAAGGACAAAAAGTGCCAACGAAAACCCGAAGCACCATCGACGCCAGCGGTCACGATCCGTTCAAAAAGGCAGTAGCTCATCTTTCCATTGATGTTCCCATGTTTGACAGAAGGCAAAACGGGAAACAGGATAGAAAGGAGAGGATATACATGGCACTGACAAAAGAACAAACACAGCATCTCTATCATAAATTGCTCGATATGCAAAAAGAATTGTCTGGCGAGAAAAAGGAAACAGAATCAATGACGGAAGAAGTGGGGGAGCTTTCCAATGGGGTTGACAACCATATGGCAGACCACGGGACGCTCGTCACAGATCGGATGACAGACCAAACAGTGAGAGAGATTGACCGGGAGCTGTTAGAGGAGGTCAACCGTGCATTACAAAAGATGAAAGACGGAACTTACGGCGTGTGTGAAAAAACCGGCCAAGAGATTCCTTACGAAAGACTTGAAGCTGTTCCTTATGCAAGAATGACAGTTGAGGCCCAAGCTGATGTGGAGGATGATCTGGAGACAGATGCTCCTTCTTATGAAAGAGAGTTTCATGAACAGGTAAAAGACTTATCCAACAAAGAAACAATTGATCAAAAAAGCTCGCAGACGTATGAAATCTTGGATCGTGAACAAGATTCGAAGTGAAAATGCCATGCAAGTACACCGATATTAGATGTACTTGCTTTTTTTTTGAAAAAAAATCTCATATTCAAAATAAAGTGATTGACTTTGCGTAAAAAAGAAAGTAACATACTATTTGTAAGTAAATATAAAAAGTTTACCGGGAGGAATACAGATGTCTACAGTTTTATTTGTAAAATCAAGCGACCGTACAGCTGAAGAAGGCGTTTCAACTAAACTTTACGAAGCTTTCTTAGCTGCTTATAAAGAAAACAACCCTAATGATGAAGTGGTTGAATTAGATCTTCATAAGGAAAACCTTCCTTACCTTGGCAGAGATATGATTAACGGAACATTTAAAGCAGGTCAAGGAATGGAAATGACAGAAGATGAGAAAAAACAAGCAGCAATTGCTGACAAATATCTGAACCAGTTTGTAAAAGCTGACAAAGTTGTTTTCGCATTCCCGCTTTGGAACTTCACAGTGCCAGCAGTGCTTCATACTTATGTTGATTATCTGTCTCGCGCAGGCGTTACATTCAAATACACACAAGAAGGACCAGTCGGTTTAATGGGCGGCAAAAAAGTTGCGCTTCTTAACGCTCGCGGCGGTGTCTACTCAGAAGGACCAATGGCTGCACTTGAAATGTCATTAAACTTCATGAAAACAGTTCTTGGTTTCTGGGGTGTTCAAGACTTGCACACAGTTGTCATCGAAGGACATAACGCAGCACCTGATCAAGCGCAAGAAATCGTTGAAAAAGGTTTACAAGAAGCAAAAGATCTTGCTGCAAAATTCTAATAAAGCCAAGACTCCTATCGTTACAAATAGGAGTCTTTTTGTATATACACATTAATATAGAAGAAAATAATCATTCGCTTTTAGCGAAAAAGGCTGTTTTTTTTATTGTAATATATTTTTTGTTTGTCGAATTGTCAGGTATTTTGGAGAAAAAACAGTTTTATTCACTGGAAAAAGTTTTTCTAAACAATTGTTCTGACCTCTTGATTAAAACCGCCTGATGGTGTACTATATTAAAGAAGCTACTTTGTGCGTATTGTTAATTAAGTTTTAACCTTTAAGCTGTAATAGGGAGTTTTATATCGAAGCCGGAATGTCATGCCTCCATTGCAGAGGACGACAGGAACGTTTCTGCAAACACCCACTTTGAGGAGTGGTGGTTTAAAACTTTCTTACTTGCATACGGCAAGACGTAGCGAAAGCCATTTCCTTTTCGGAAATGGCTTTTTATTTTATCTAAAAAGGTTTGGTATAGTGAATATTCCATTTTTGTGTGAAAGAAATGAAGGCCGCTTTTTTATGATATGATGGGAGAAATTCAAGGAAAAGCGAGGTTTACACGTTATGTTACATAGAGCCCAATCCCTTCTGGCTCATTATTTTGGTTATGAGAAGTTTCGGAGCGGCCAAGATGAAGCGATCCGCTTGGTGACGGAAGCGAGGCAAAATACGGCCTGCATTATGCCGACGGGAGGCGGCAAATCGATTTGCTATCAAATTCCGGCATTAATGTTTGAAGGGACGACGATCGTCATATCACCGTTGATTTCCTTGATGAAGGATCAAGTTGATGCGTTAGAAGAAGCGGGGATTAACGCCGCCTACATTAACAGCACACAATCCAATCAGGAAATATATGAGAGGCTGAACGGACTCAAAGAAGGGGCTTATAAACTTTTTTACATTACACCAGAGCGACTAACGTCCACAGAGTTTATCCGGATTTTGCAGGGCATAGATGTTCCTTTGGTCGCAATAGACGAGGCGCACTGTATTTCTCAATGGGGCCATGATTTCAGGCCAAGCTACAGGAATATTGAAATCTTGTTCCGTGAATTACATGACAAGCCTGTCATCATGGCGTTAACAGCAACAGCCACACCCGAGGTTCATGATGATATTTGCAAACAGCTGCATATTCAAAAAGAAAACACGGTATATACCGGATTTTCCCGAGAGAATTTAACCTTTAAAGTAGTAAAAGGAGAAAATAAAGATCGGTTTATAGACGAATATGTGCAAAACAACAGGCATGAAGCAGGAATTGTCTATACAGCGACCAGAAAAGAAGCTGATCGGATATATGAGAGATTGAAACGAAATCAGGTCAGGGCAGGCCGGTATCATGGAGGTTTGGCTGATGATGAGAGAAAAGAGCAGCAGGAAAGGTTTCTTAATGATGAGCTTCAAGTGATGGTGGCAACCTCTGCTTTTGGAATGGGTATTGATAAATCAAATATTAGATTTGTTCTGCATGCACAAATTCCGAAAGATATGGAAAGCTATTATCAAGAGGCAGGACGAGCTGGACGGGACGGCCTTGCCAGTGAATGTGTTCTCCTGTTTTCACCGCAGGATATTATGGTGCAGCGCTTCTTAATTGAGCAATCAGAACATGAAGAGAAACAAAAGCAGGATTTAAAAAAGCTGAGACAAATGGTCGACTACTGTCATACCGAAGATTGTCTGCAGCGTTTTATCCTTATGTATTTCGGAGAAAAGGAGCCTGATGCGTGCGGACAGTGCGGAAACTGTACCGATACAAGAGCGGCCCATGACGTGACGCGGGAGGCGCAAATGGTCTTATCTTGTATCATTCGCATGAAAGAACGGTTTGGCAAGACGATGGTTGCCCAGGTACTTGCCGGCTCCAAAAATAAAAAAGTTCTTGAAAACGGCTTTTCAGACCTTTCAACATACGGGATATTAAAACACCAATCCGTTGGCGAAATCAGCGATTTTATCGAATTTCTTATTTCTGACGACTTCATCAGGATGTCAGACGGAACGTTTCCGACTCTTTTTGTCAGCAGTAAAGGAAGGAATGTGCTGAAAGGAGAATTATCAGTAGCGAGAAAAGAATCGTTAAAAGCGGCAGCGATTACTGAAAATGACGAGCTATTTGAACGATTGCGCATGGTTCGGAAAGAAATTGCGGCTGAGCAGGGTGTTCCGCCATTTGTTGTTTTCTCTGACCAAACGTTAAAAGAAATGTCAGGAAAACAGCCCGTAAATGATGATGAACTTTTGTCTATAAAAGGAGTCGGAGAACAAAAAAGAGCAAAATACGGCCGGCTTTTTTTACAAGAAATACAAGCTTATGCAAGGATGACAGACTAAAAAAACAGAAAAACAATCTTTTTTTCTATAAAAAACACATTTTATTTTCTCTGTTTCGCCTCAAAATAAAAAGACCTGCGAAGCCTATTATATCAAGGGTTCAGCAAGTCTTTCCATCAGAGAGAAATCCTTCATGTAAAGGAACTGTAATCTAAATCATATCTTTTTGTTATTGATTTGACATTTACGTGTGTTACGATATCACCTGTTAGCCGCCAATAAAAAGCTAACAAGGGAGGATTTACTTATGAAGAAGACGATTATGTCCTTTGTGGCAGTTGCTGCACTTTCAACAACTGCATTCGGAGCTCACGCTTCTGCAAAAGAAATTACGGTGCAAAAGGGTGATACGCTCTGGGGAATCTCTCAGAAAAATGGAGTGAACCTAAAGGACTTAAAAGAATGGAACAAGTTAACTTCTGATAAAATCATTGCAGGAGAAAAACTGACCATTTCTTCAGAAGAAACAACCACGACTGGGCAATATACAATTAAAGCGGGAGATACGCTTTCTAAGATTGCTCAAAAATTCGGCACGACAGTCAACAACCTGAAAGTTTGGAATAACTTAAGCTCTGACATGATCTATGCTGGATCAACTCTTTCAGTAAAAGGTCAGGCAACAGCAGCAAACACAGCTACTGAGAATGCGCAAACAAACGCACCTCAAGCTGCGCCAAAACAAGAGGCTGTGCAAAAAGAGCAACCTAAACAAGAAGCTGTACAACAGCAACCTAAACAAGAAACAAAAGCTGAGGCAGAAACTTCTGTTAACACAGAAGAGAAGGCTGTTCAATCAAATACAAATAATCAAGAAGCTTCAAAAGAACTAACAGTTACTGCTACTGCTTACACTGCTAACGACGGCGGCATTTCCGGCGTTACAGCTACAGGCATTGACTTAAATAAGAACCCGAACGCGAAAGTTATTGCGGTTGATCCTAATGTGATTCCGCTAGGTTCTAAAGTTTATGTTGAAGGCTACGGGGAAGCAACAGCAGGAGACACTGGCGGCGCTATTAAAGGAAATAAAATCGACGTATTTGTACCAAGTAAAAGTGATGCATCTAATTGGGGCGTCAAAACTGTAAATGTTAAAATCTTAAACTAATAATATAGATTGTGGTAAAAGACATGAGCTTTTGGCTTGTGTCTTTTTTTCGTTCTGCTTAGAGCTGTTTATATCATATGCTGATAAAAGAAAGTGGTCCCGTTTTTCTCTTTATGTGCGATTCAGGGGCTCTCGGGTTAAAAGATTGATTCCACATTACAGAGACATTCGGCATCATGACATTTATAGCTGGTTGTTACTATCTTTGATCAGCGAAACGAGCTGGTGTTGTATCTTTTTTGGCAGATAATAAGCAGTTGGATGTAGCAGATGCCATTGACGGATTCGGATTGATTTCAGACGGTTCTTTATTGTGTTATTAGGCTCTTGCAGTTGGGCATGGCAGCTTCGGGAGCGAAGTGGCACAACTTTGTCATACTGAAAATACAATATAATCAATATCAGAAATTCTGCTGATGTGCAATGGCCGACCATTTTAACAGGGATATCATTCAATCCAGTCTTTTATTGGGCTGTTAACCAAGCAATCGTTCAGCGGGCATAGGAGCGAGGATATGGATCAGTTTAATTCTTCTGGTTGCGGCGAGGTTCTCAAACGGGAATTTCAGGTTAAAAAAAGGATCCTGGCAGATGCCAAGATCCTTTTTTATTTAAACCAGCCTTTTTCCTTTGACCGGGTAATGGCTTCAATTCGATTTTTCACTTCAAGCTTTTCTAGAATCATTGAGATATAATTCCGCACCGTCCCGCTTTTGATGCTGAGTTCCTGAGCGATTTCTTTTGTGTTTTTACCGTCAGCCACAAGTTCAAGCACTTCTTTTTCTCTATCTGTAAGAGGGTTAGCTTCGCTGTATAAGTCCTCCATCAGCTCAGGTGCATAGATTCGTTTTCCGTTCATGACGCTACGGATGGCGTTGGCCAGCTCTTCACTCGGACTGTCTTTTAACAAATAGCCTTTAACACCAGCTTTAATAGCTCTCTGAAAGTAACCGGGTCTGGCGAAGGTGGTTAAGATGATAATTTTGCAGCCTGTATCTTTTAGCTCCTCAGCAGCTTCAAGCCCTGTTTTTCCGGGCATTTCAATGTCCATAATACATACATCAGGCTGGCGTTTTTTGACAAAATCAACAGCATCTTGGCCGGTTGTACCTTTGCCTACGACTTCCATATCGTCTTCGAGGTTTAGAAGTGATCCTAAAGCGCCCAGCAGCATTTGCTGATCTTCTGCAATAAATATACTAATCATATAAGCCATCCTTTATGTTTATTTTGAATTATTAGGAATTGCCATGGTAAGCTTGGTTCCGTTTTCGGTATTGATGTGAAGGCTTCCATTTGCAAACTCAAGCCGTTCTCTCATCCCGAGTAAGCCATGTCCTTTTGAAAAGGAATTTTCTTCTCCTTTGAATGTTCCATCGTCAGACACTGTTATCACAACTTCCTTCCAGAGCTGCTGAATGTCAACTCGGCAAGTTTTAGCCTGGCTGTGTTTGACGACATTTGTGACAGCTTCCTTTAAGCACATACTCAAAATGTTTTCATTCAGCAATGAGATATTTTCGGGCCATTTCTCTTCTTCATAGATAAACATAATGTCAGCTGCTTCGAGAATTTGTTTGATGTTGATCAATTCATCCTTGAGCCGTATGCCCTTCATAGAGGAAACGATTTTTCTTACTTCATTTAAAGAAGTTCGCGCTGTTTGCTGAACACTTTTCAGTTCACGAGCTGCTTGTTCGGGATCTTTGTATATCAATTTTCTTGCTAAGTCGCTTTTTAAACCGATAAGAGAAAGCTTTTGCCCAAGCGTATCATGGAGATCGCGGGCAATTCGCTGACGTTCTTCTAATTTTACCAGTTCTGCAATCCGTTCATTTGCATCCTCGAGCTTTTCTTCAAGCCGTTCGCGCTCCTTGCGGCTTCTTATACTAAAGGGCAATAAAATTGCGCTGATGAGGGTAATGACGACAAAAGGAATTTGTGTCAGAAAGAATTCCTTTTTTAATACGAGACTGAAATTGGCTGCGACGGCTGCGCTTATTAAATGGACATAATATAAAATATGAAAAGGGACGCGTTCCTTAATGTTTCCAATAAAATACGCGATAAAAAAAGCAAAATAAATATAACTGAACAGGGTAATGGAGGCGGTTGAAATGCCAATTAATAAAAATCCCCACAAATAAATGGTCCAGCCTTTTGAGACAAAAGCAAATCGATATACCGAAAAAAATAAAAGCGTCAAAATGATGCCGACAATAATAACAAATGTAGATGATGATTTCCATATAAAGTAGAAGGGGAGGATGAAAAATATCGTCCATATATAGGGCGTAATCCCGTTTAGTTTTTGAAATGTAAAATGATTTTTAATCATGATCTTACCTCATTTTCAGCTTTTCATCTTACTTGTAACTTTATCATTGTGAAAGCCAGAATGCACCCTCCAACAATAAAAAGGAAGCCTTCTAGTATATTAGAAGACCTCCTTTATCATCAGGCATTCTTCCGCAGCTTCTGTTTTTCTGGTGAATCAGGCGGAAGGCTTACAGGTATATGTTTTATAGCCCGAAATGACACAAACTGTTTGTTATCTTCATCCCAAAGACGGAACGCGAGTGATTGCAGGCTTGTTTTTAAGGTGATTGTCGGTACGTTTTTTAATGGTTCGTGATGTTCATGAGCAACTTCAAGCTTATAGTTAGGCACCTTTGGACTCAAATGATGAACGTGGTGGTAACCAATATTGCCTGTTAGCCATTGAAGCAGTTTCGGGAGTTTATAAAATGAACTGCCTTCAACAGCAGCCTGAACGTAGCTCCAGTTTTCATCCGCTTCAAAATAAGAATCTTCAAAGGTATGCTGCACATAAAACAGCCAAACACCGATTGAACCTGAAATCAGAAATATCGGGCCTTGCACCAGTAAAAACGATTGCCAGCCAAAGATCAGACAGCAAGCGGCAGCCAACGCGACAATTGCCAGATTCGTAAGGTATGTGTTTACACGTTCCTTGCGTCTTGCGCCTTTTTTGTTAAAACGGTTCGTGATCAGAAAAACATAAATCGGTCCGAGAATAAACATGATAAACGGGTTTCTATAAAGTCTGTATGCAAGCTTTGTTCGTCTGGATGCAGCTTTATATTCGTTTACTGTTAACATCCAGATGTCTCCTGTTCCGCGTTTATCCAGATTGCTGCTAGTCGCATGATGAATCGAATGGCTGTGCTGCCATTGAAGATACGGGAATAAAGTCAGGACACCTGTCAGAAAACCGAGAATGTGGTTATAGCGTTTTTGTTTGAAAAAAGATTGATGGCAGCAGTCATGGAAGATGATAAAAATTCTTGTCAGAAAACCTGCGGCAATCACCGTTAATGCTAACGTAAGAAGATAGGAGACATCGAGGCTGAGATAAGCAAGAAACCATAGGCCGAAGAATGGGATAAACGTGTTTAAAAGCTGAATCAGGCTGTTTTTTGTTTCAGGCTGAGCAAATGCAGCGACTTGCTTTGTCAGCTGTTTTTGTTTATGTGCAATGGTTTGTTCAGTCATAGTAAGTATCCTCTCATTGTGTGTCTCGGTTCAGTATACGCTAATGAGAGAAGTCTTTTGTAGTAGCACACATCATGCCTCCTATATGACATTTGTCATGTCTCGTGCGGCATGCATAACCGATTGCGCTAAAAAAGCTTGTAAAAAAAATTTACAAGCTGATTAATGTTTATCAATCCATATGCGTGATGTACCCGAAATAGCTTCAATCCTGCATGTTCCTCCTATAGGGAACGTGGCAATTGGCGAGGTATGTCCGGCATTTATATTTGCGATGATCGGGATGCTGGATAATTCTTTTTTTGTTTCGATCATGGCTTTTACAAGATCCATTGATACGTTTGATGCTTTCTGAAATCTGCCGATCAAAATCGCCTTTACATGTGAAAAAGCGGGGAGGTGGATGAGTGATTGCAGATCGCGGTCAAACATATGGATGTCTGACATATAATCATCTTCAATCAATAAAATAGTATGTTCTGTTTCAGGAAAATACTCCGTACCCTGCAGCAAATTAAGCGTGCATAAGTTTCCGCCAATTAAAGTGCCTTCCGCATAACCTTCTTGGATTACAACAGGGCCGTTATTAGGATAAAAACGCCTGTTTTCTTGATCCAAAAACCAGCGATCATCGCTCCACTCACTTGAAGGAAGAATTTCAAACGGGTCGTCCGAAGCGCAGCAAGAAAGAAAATACTCTTGTGTATAATCAAGCCCTTTTTTCATTGCAAATGTTGAGAAGTGGGGACCTGAATACGTAACAAGACCCGTTTTTTGATAAATAGCGTTGCAAAGAGCGGTTATATCGGAATAGCCGCACAGAATTTTTGGATGTCGTTTGATTTGCTCGTAATCAAGATAACGCAGCAACTGATTTGAATTAAACCCTCCGAGTGTCGTTAAAATCGCTTTGACGCCTGGATCAAAAAAGGCAGCGTGCAGATCATGGACTCTTGACTCGATAGAGGATGAATCAAATTCGTTACATTCATTTGCGTGTTCAGCGATGGTTACCCGATAACCTAAGCGTTCTAACGCCGTTTTTGCTTGGATTTTTGCTTCATTTGTTAATATAGACATGCTGGTCGCGGGAGACACGATCCGGATTTCGTCTCCCTTTTTCAGTTTTGAGGCGTGCATAGAACCCTCCATCAATGGTTTTATACCATTACAGCATATCTTGGCTCTTTCTTCCAGACTTTTTTACAAATCAACCCACTTAATGCTGCCAGATTGGGTATCATGATCGATACATACTTTGAAGTGATGTTTTTCATAAAAGTGAATCAGCCGGTCTACATGATTCCAATCCCGTTTGGCGATGTCTCCGGTGACTTTCGGTATATTGTGGTCTCTTGCAATATCTTTTAAATATTTCATGCAAATGGAGCCAAACCCGTGATTCGGAGGGCCTTTGATGTCCCCTATATGAATGGCATCGTCCTTGTAAGACGCTACAAGTGAAAAACAGCCTTTTCCTCGGTATGCCGTTTTACAATCAGTTAGCATAATTTTGCATGTTTGGCCATCATCAATCGAGGAAACAATCATCCACTCATCATGTTTCGATTGATCAATACCAAGCACTTTGGCATCTTTAGACAAATCCTTCATATTCTCCTGCATGCGATAAATTTGAAATTCTAAATCATTTAGTTCTTCTTCAAGCTCTTGACGATTTTTTTCTTTAATAGTAAACAAGATCAAACTCCTTTCAAAAATCAGCTTAGAAACACAGTTACCAATTGTATTAGAAGAGCGGCGTATTGTAAACAACAATTCCATTATTACTAGAAATTAGCGGAAAGTCAGGTTTGATCGTTTTTAAGAGAGGAAAAAGAAAACTAACCTGTGAAAAAGGAGGAATCGGAATGGCGATTGATTCATTGATTAACAAATTACAGTATGTCCAATTGGAACCGCCGGATAAAATTCTCTCTCTGTATCTCAATACAGACATGAGAGATCCAGAGCAGCAGGGGGGAGAATGGAAGATTGCCCTAAAGTCAGGATTCAGCCGATTAAAAGAGTATTTGGCAGCTAGTGATCCAGAGGAGGAAAAGTGTCTGGATGGAATCAGGGCTAAAATGAATCAATACTTGAATGCAATGGGAAAAGACATGCCCCGCAGTCTCGTGTTTTTTGTTTCCGACAGCGGCATATGGGAACCTATTAAGCTTCAAGTCCCTGTAGATACAAGATTTTACTGGGAAGAAACAGCTGTCCTGGATCAGCTGAAGGGTTTGCGCCAGGCATACCCAAGTACAGCGTTTATTTTAACTCAGCAGCATGAAGTGAAAATTATTGAAACCGTATTAGGAAAAATTGAGGCGGTGGAGCGTTATGAGTATGATATGATCAATGAGTCTTGGAAGAATAGCCATTCCGCTGTAGACAAAGCGCCACCATTTGAAGAGAACCGGATGAGGGAACATGTAACAGAGAACCAATCGAGACTGTATAAGCGGCTGGCTGCCAGCCTTGATCAAAAAGCTGCCGCGAAAAGATGGGAACGAATGGTTATTGCCGGGGATAAAGAAACGGCCGATATCTTGGATCAGCATATGAATAAACCCATTCATTCGAAAATTCAAAAGAACCTGCTGAATGAAAATGAACATAAGGTCATTGAACATTTGATAAAAGAGGCGTAAACCTAACAGGCCGGGGCTAATAGCCTCCGGCCTTTGAAGTGTGTCTAATTTCTGACGAAGCAATCGAAACCGTTGACATCTTCTTTGAATTTGCATACGATTTGGATAGCCAGTACAAATTAGGAGAGGTCACCAAATGAACCAAACAGAAAATAAACCGAAAAATTACACGGGGATTGTCCTTACGCTGACAGTTCTGATTAACGGTTTAATCGCAGTGCTGTTTTTTATGCCTAAATTAGATCAGTTCAGCCATGCGAATATTCACATTTTGCCAATGCTGAATGCGATATTCAACAGCTTTACGTTTATCTTCTTATTGGCCGCGCTGATTATGATTAAACAGAAAAATATCAAAGCTCACAAACGCTTTATTTTGGCCGCATTCACAACAACATTACTATTTTTGATTTGCTATGTGACGTACCACTCGATTGCGGAAAACACGCTCTATGGCGGAGAAGGTATTATGCGCCCGATTTATTTCTTTATTTTAATTACACATATCTGCCTTTCTGCAATTATTGTGCCGCTTGCGCTGTTTACGCTGATCAGAGGCTTCAGCATGCAGGTAGAGCGCCACAAAAAAATTGCGAGATGGACAATGCCTCTATGGCTGTATGTAAGCCTTACAGGCGTTATTGTATATTTGATGATTTCACCGTATTATTAAAAGCCATACTCAGTATGGCTTTTTTTACGTGTAAACATGGCAAAAGCCCAAATTCTTTTTTGGGCTTTTGTCAGTAAATTGATAGACTCTTATTCATGAGCCTTGGATTCCATGGTTTCAAGTGTTGCAACCTGCAAAGATTCTTCAACAGTTTTTGTTTTTTCTTTTACTTTTTCTGCATACGTATAATCACCGTAGCAATACGGATAGCGGAAATTTTTCGCATTTCCCCCGCAAGTATACAGATCAGGATTTTTTTTGACTTGCTGCTCGGAGTATTGTTTTGCCAATTCCTCAGTATGCGTTCCTCCATGTTCAGCTACAAAATCAATGTAACCTGCCCCCATGTTGTAGCTTTGAATAATGGTATCCAAATCCACGCCTTTTTCCTTACCGGTCTTGTACATGAGGGTAAATTGCTTGATGCCTTGTTTAACACTGAGTTGAGGGTCTGTTATCTCATTGCGTTTTAACCCCAGAGATTCAGAGGACTGCATGGGATCATTGCCTTTTCCTTTTGACTCCTGATACATCATGCCTAATATGAGTGATGTATAATTAGAGAGTCCTTGGCTTTCAAGCTCTTCTTCCACCAAGGGTTTGTAATCGGTTAAACGTTCCAAAACAATCGTTTTCGTATCGATCGGAAGTTTTTTGACTAAATCCCGGTTGAAAAAAAGCAGGACCAATAAAAAAGAGGCGATGACAAAGACAAAAATCATCATAAAACCCGCAGCAGCGAAACAGCCTTTTCTCTTTTTCTTCACTGTGTTTCACCCTCAATGTTTGGAGCAGTATGACCTTTTTTATTATGACATAAGACGGTATATCAGACCAAGTAAAAACCTGATTTGAAACATAAATTTAAACTATGAGATTGAAATGGAATACAAGCAGGCTGGTTTGCACTCAAGCGCATTTGTTATAAGATAAAACTATGAATAAAGAAAGGTGATACCATATGACTGAATTTAGAGAAACGGAACAATCGGCTGCTGATCTGGACGAGGAGACGCTGTTTCTAGTCGCGCAAACATTCAAAGCGCTTTCTGATCCTACCCGAATCAGAATTCTCCATTTATTGTCCCAGGGTGAGCATGCAGTAAACGGAATTGCAGAAAAGCTGAATTTACTGCAATCCACCGTGTCCCACCAACTTAGATTTTTAAAAAATCTCCGGCTTGTCAAATCGCGCAGAGAAGGAACATCGATTTATTACTCTCCCGAGGATGAACATGTTTTAGATGTTCTTCAGCAAATGATCCATCATACACAGCATGATTGAAAAAGACATCCTTGCTTAACTCGCTGCTAGCGGGCAAGGATGTCTTTTTCTTTATTGTGTCCGTGCTGTTCGAGTTCGTTTCTGCTGAGCTTGATGACAAAAGAAGAAAAACCGATATAATAAACGGCTATCAGAAAACAGACGCCAATTGTCAGAGGGTCCGTTCCGATTGACTGACTGTATGATCCAAGGCGGTTTAGATCAGGTGAGGTAAGATAAAGCTCCGTCACTCGATACAGAAATCTTGATAGAAATAAAGTTAAGAGAATCACCTCTACCCAAATATGAGTCCGAAAATAGATCTTTCCTCTGCGTTTTTCAAAGGAGATGTTTTTCTTAGCGAAAAAGACAAGGAGCCATCCGCCAAGAATGCCCAAAATGAGATATCCATATAAAAAAGGGTGAATGGCGCTGAAGATTGAAAGGCCAAAAGCAAACAGCGAGAAAAGAATGATACGGGTGAACAGCCAGCGGGGCTTCAGCGGCTGGTATCCGATGGACCTTTTAATTTTTTTATACAGAAAAAAGATGATGATCATGGCAGGATAAACGCTCTGAAGTGTAAGATGCATGATGTGAAATCCCCTCCGTTGAGAAGTGTATGCTTATCCGGTCAGAAATAGTAGCTGAAATAAATACTGAACACAAAAAGAAGGGGAAACCCCTGTTTTCATAGCATATGCAAGGTGTATTCCGCCGCATAATAGATATGCCCAAGCTTTATCAAAATGTTATGATTGTTTTGTTGGAAAATACAAGAAGAAAAGGTGCGCAGAATGAAACTGGAACGTTTGTTAGCGATGGTTGTGTTATTGATCAGCAAAAAACAAGTGCAGGCTGCAGAGCTTGCTGAGCTGTTTGAAGTATCTGTCAGAACAATTTACCGTGATATTGAGACAATCAATAGGGCTGGTATTCCGATTGTGACCTCACAGGGTTCCGGGGGCGGAATTGGCATCATGGAAACGTATCGGCTTGAAAGAGAGTGGCTGAAGGAGGAGGAATTGTTTGCAATTGCTTCCGCTTTGCAGAGCGTTTCATCTATGTATGAACCCGTTTCTCACAGCACAGCCTATCAAAAAATCAAACACCTTATACCTGAGCAATCTGCTCAAGCATTTAAGCACCAAACAGAAAAATGGTTTATTGACATGACGGCTTGGGGCCATACTGAGGATCAAAAGACGCTTCGTGAGAAAATCAGCGCCGCCATCGATCGGTTGTCAACGATATCTTTTACATATACAAGCGCAAGCGGGGAAACTCTTCTTCGTGAAACTGAACCTTATACATTGGTTTGCAAGGCGGGGCACTGGTATTTATACGCTTATTGCTTGGTGAGAAATGATTTTCGCTTTTTTAAACTAAACCGGATGAAAGATCTGGCCATCTTACATCAGACCTTTATCAGAAAAGACATTCAGCTGGACACTTTGCCATGGGATAAGAATTGGTACCAGAAGGGCCGTTTAACTGAATTGGTTATTCTTGTTCAGCCGGCAGCACGTCAGCGTATAGGTGAATGGTTCGGATATGATGTCCTTCACTGTGAGGAAGATGAAATCTGCCGGGCAGTGATTTCACTTCCAGAAGATCAATGGCTGATCGGTTTTTTGCTCCAGTTCGGAAAGGATATTGAGGTTCTGCAGCCTCTTCATATACGGGATAAAGTAAAAGAAACCATTCATCACATGCAAAAAATATATGAAACCTGACACACTGCTGTCAGGTTTCTTTGTCTATAATCTTAAAAAAAGGAGGAGATCGTATGGGCTTTTCACATATAACACACTTAGACCGGAAACGATTTGCCGGACTGTCACAACGGACAAGCAACGCACTGGAAATGACGGAAGAAAGGAGGATTCCGGCACTGTGGGATCAATTCTGGAAGCAGGATATGAGCGCTCTTTTATCACAGGCTGAAAAAGACAAGAGCATTATTGCCTTATATTCGAATTATGAACAAGAGACGAATGGGTTTTATACGTTTTCAGTCGGAACGTTTCAGGAATACGACGACATTCTTCCGGGACCATATGAAAACATTGATTTGCCGGCTTCCGCTTACGCCGTTTTCACTTCCAGAATCGGTCCTATTGAAGAGATTGTGCTTGAAACGTGGAAGGAAATTTGGACTTGGGATAAGCGGCATCTGCGCACGTTTACAGGTGATTTTGAGATGTATGATCAAAGTGCCGCAGTGCCACAGCGAGCACAAGTTAACATTTATGTAGCGATAAAAAAATAATAAACTCTTGAAAAACTAATGGTGTTAGTTAATAATAAAACTAACGCCATTAGTTTTTGTTAGGAGGGTAAAAAGATGAGAATTACTCAGTACCAAACGGTTTGGCAGCTGACTTTTTTTCCAGCATTGTTTCCGGTTAATTGCTATTTAGTAGAGGAAGAAAACGAAGTCACCCTTATTGATGCCGCACTGCCAGGCAGCTATAAAGGGATTATTCAAGCTGTGAATCAGCTTGGAAAACCGCTTCAGCATATTTTACTGACTCATGCACATGGGGACCATGTCGGATCACTGGATACATTGGCACAAACATTTCCGCATGCAAAGGTCATGATCTCGGAACGGGATTCATTCTTGCTCCAAGGTGACACATCCTTGCGGCAAGATGAGCCGCAGACGCCTATAAAAGGAGGTATTCCGAAACACATACAAACAAAGCCTCACCAACTGCTGACGGGCGGTGAAACAATTGGTTCCCTGCTTGCCATTCCAACACCGGGCCATACACCGGGCAGCATGTCATTTCTTGATACAAGAAACGGCACTTTAATAGCAGGAGATGCGCTCCAGTTACGCGGAGGAATCGCTGTATCAGGTCAGATAAAATGGGCGTTTCCTTTTCCCGCCTTCGCTACATGGAATAAGGAGGAGGCCATCAAAAGCGCACAATTGCTCGCCGATAAGGCGCCTACCTGTCTCGCTGTCGGACATGGAAAATTCCTGCGATCACCTTCAGAGCGGATGAGACAGGCGATCCAAAAAGCAAAGAAAGGATGATGAGCATGTCACCGAGAATAGGTTTGACCCAAAAAATGATTGTAGACGCTGCAGCGGAGATTGCCGATCAGGAAGGGGTAAATGGTGTCTCACTTGCCGCACTTTCTAAAAAAATGAATGTGCGCCCCCCGTCATTGTATAATCATATCAACGGGCTGCAAGCGATCAGAGCAGAACTTGCTGTCAGAGGACTGACAAAGCTTTTTGATCAAATGGCGGACTCCGTAACCGAACGAAAGGGAGATTCCGCTATGCTTTCTTTAGCTCATGCATATGTTGATTTTGCAATTGAAAATCCCGGATATTATGAAGCGGCTCTGCTTAAGGTTCAGGACAAACGGACGGAAATCGTCTCTGACCAAATTGTCTGTCTTGTGACGAAGCTGCTCATTGAAAACGGCTATGCAAGTGAAAAGACTGCCATTCATGCGACAAGGGGGCTCAGAAGCCTGCTGCATGGCTTTACTGTTTTAATCGCAAAAGAAGCATTTGAACGTGAGGAGGACATTTTAGAAAGCCTGTCATTTTCAATTCGGACATTTTTGTCAGGATTATTAATAAACAATAAAAATATTATGTAAACAAATAAATGGATGTCTTATATTTCTGAATATTGTATAATATCAAGGGAGTATACATAGGGGAGAGGCATTATGCAATGGATGACATTCACAAGATTGAACGGTTAGCGGCAGCTTCATGGCCGGCTTATTTTCAAAAAAGCATAGGGCAATGGCTTCTCAGAGCGAATTTTGGCGTAACCAAAAGGGCAAATAGCGTATGGACTTCTGCGGATATGCCTGAAGGGAATTTTCAGCTAGAGGCCGAACTTTTTTATCAAAGTTTAGGCTTACCTGTTTGTTTTCATATTAGCAACGCATCACCGAAAGGGCTTGATGACGCTTTGGCAGACAGCCGTTATGAAAAGGTAGACGAGTGCTTCCAGATGACAGCGTTGTGCCGGTCAATTATGAGCCGAACAAATGACAACAGCCGATTTACATACAAGTGGGAACAAGAGCCATCATCTGTTTGGATAGATGAATTTATTCAATTAGAAGGGTTTTCACCCGAGCGTCACAAAGGTTACAAACACATTTTCGAACGCATGCCGCCGTGTAAAACTTTTTTCAAGATGTATGACAAAGAAAGCCTGACAGCGCTTGGCACGGTTTCTGTCATTGATGGTTATGGCGGACTTAGTAATATCGTTGTAGCTGAGGAGCACAGAGGAAAAGGGGCAGGAACCCAAGTGATCAGGGTGTTGACTGAAGCAAAAAACAACGGAGCGGAACGCATGTTTTTACAAGTGATGAAAGAAAATCTGGCGGCAGTTTCTTTATATGAAAAGATCGGATTTTCGCCTATATCGGAACACCATTACCGGATTAAAAGCTGACCAAAGGAAGGGGGTTGCTGATGGATTCGCTTCAAGAGATGATTTGCGAAAAACGGACATACACACGCCTTTATCATTCACATAAGCACGCATACAGCCAATTTCTTTTTCCGCTTGAAGGGAGTATTGATCTTGAGACTGAAGAGCGCCAGGTGAAATTAAAGCCAGATCATTTTTTATATATTCCGCCGGAGTGTGAGCATCGTTTCCGTTCTATCGGAAGAAATGAATGTCTTGTACTGGATGTTCCGCTTCATGCAATGAAAATTGATGAGTATCGTGCAGGATCGGGAATTGAAGCTGCACTCGATCCTTTCTGGTCTTCGATCAGGTACTTGCTGACAGAGGAAGCAAAGGCCGGAACAGCCAACTCGCTTCATATGATAGTACAATACATAAAAGAAAAGCTTCAATCCCATAACTATGCCTCAATTGCATACATTCACAGCCATTTATTTGAGCGGCTGACGATTAAGAAGCTGGCAGAAATCGAGCATTATCACCCAGCTTACTATTCAAGCTGGTTCAAAAAACAGACAGGGAAGTCCCCGCAGAACTATATTGCCGACCTTCGCCTTGAGGAAGCAAAACGAATGCTGATGGAGAGAAATGTAACCCTTACCGTCGTGAGCGAGGCGCTGGGCTTTCAAAACCTTTCTTCTTTTACAAGATGGTTCACGAAAAGCACAGGAATGCCGCCCCGCCTGTATCGAAACACCTTATATTCAGATAAAAAATAATGGCTATTTGGTTAAACAAATCTTGAATATCTCCTTTACAATAGGAGAAAAAGGAGTTATTGATATGGCAGTCATTGAAGACTTTGAGAAATTGGATATCAGAACGGGAACAATTGTAAAAGCGGAAGAATTTCCTGAAGCAAGAGTACCGGCAATCAAGCTTGTGATAGATTTTGGGACTGAAATCGGCATAAAACAATCGAGCGCACAAATCACGAAGCGTTACAAGCCGGAAGGTCTCATCAACAAGCAAGTCATAGCAGTCGTGAACTTTCCGCCCCGCCGAATCGCCGGATTTAAATCGGAAGTCTTGGTCCTCGGTGGCATACCCGGCCAGGGCGACGTCGTCCTTTTGCAGCCGGATCAGCCTGTCCCAAACGGCACAAAAATCGGATAACGCAAAAAAAGACGTTTGCCTAAGGCAAACGTCTTTTGCGTATTGAGGCGATGCACCACACGCCACATTCGTGTGTGCCGTAAAGGCATGTACATCGGCTTACACAATTCAGCTCATCGCTATATGAATATAGCATGGAGGGCGAAGGAATGCAAGGATTACTTTGTTTTTGTGATTGAATTTGTCCGTCTAATCAAGATCTTATTATATGAAATGTAATAATCTTTTAGTACAGAAGGTGAGCATGATCTAAGGTAAGCGATTGACCTCATAAGCAACACGTATTCCAGATTCAATCGCGCCTTGCATCCACGCATGAGTGAGTGAGGCGTGTTCTCCGGCGAAATGAACTCTGCCCTCAGGGACAGGAATATAGGGATACAGCTCTAATTCTTGTCCTGGTTCGAAAGCTGTAAAACCTCCCGCAGAATACGGGTACTGGCTCCAGCTAAAAGAAGTGCCAGACACAAATTCAGACCACACAATATCACCATAGATTTCAGATAAATTCAGTAAAGTATACTGGATTCGCTCTCCTTCTGAAAGACTGTCCCATATCAGTGCCTCATCAGCCCAAGTATAACTTGCCAGAATGACGGCATGTCCATTTGCTCCAATATTTCTGCTTGGATAATACGAAAAACGAATCGGTAGATCAGTAATAGATTTGCCGCCGCGCTGCCCGGCTTTTTCCCAAAATCGGCTTTTAAACTCTATGCCGATTTTTGTTGCACTGATATAGTTTAGCTCACGGATTGCCCTTCGTTTATAGTACGAGAATGAATGGTATGGTTCGACTTTTACAAATCGCAATGTTGAAAAAGGAATGGTTACAATAGCGAGATCAGCTGTGAATGATGTGAATTCTGCCGTTTGTTGATGCTGACAATGGATCGTAACACTATTTTCCCCCTGAGACATTTTCATCATTTTTTGATGGTATAGAATGTTTGTTTTTAATTGAGGAAGAAACGCGTGAGGCAGCAGATCCATGCCGCCAGTTATCTCATAGAAGTGAGCGGGCGATGAAAAAAAGATAGATTCCCGCAATACTTCAACAAGGGACATCCCCATATACGCTTCCATATCCAAAAGTACACCAATCATATCGATCGCGCCATATGAAAAATACGTGTTTAAAAAAGAGCTTAACGAATGATTTTTGTATTGTTCTTCGACAATCCGCCAATTTCTCGCTGGATTTTGATTGATAAAATTTAGAATAGGCTGCAGTAAAGAAAGCATCAGCTCTTCAGACGTTTTCCCTTGTTCATTTGGTGCAACTGGGTATCTCAATATTCCAGGAGCTCGTTCAAAAACTTGGAGACGTGTTTTGATTCCATTTGCATAAATGATGTCCATCGGGGTTCTGTTGATAAATACATTTGTTGGCAATTTGAATTTTTTTATATATTCTAAGGTTAACGAATGGTTATTCGGTATGCGCATCGGGCCAGCGTTAAAATACAAATCATCACTAAAGGGAGCTCTCAAAGTGCAGACACGGCCGCCCGCTCTGCCGCTCGCTTCGAGAATCGTTACTCTGTGACCGGCATTTTTCAGCAATGATGCTGATACAAGCCCGGACAATCCAGCTCCTACAACAAGAATATGCTTTGGATGCTGGGATGCGCTAAGGCCATTTCTAATGATCTTTACCATGTCATCATTCATTAGAGAATTCAATTTTTAGAGGCACCTCTTTTTAGAATTTATTGCATTATATTCACTGAAAAGAGCACCTATCACGATCTGTTCACATCTTTTGGAATTTGAAAGGTTATTGTTAAAAGGAAATAAAGGGGTGATGTATGTGACTAACTTTGTTCATAAGACTGTAAATGGCTTGAAAAGTCTTTTAGACGAAAAAGGAGCCATTCAATTGTTTTGTTCTGAAGGAGATATCATGGAGTTCCTTGTTACATTTTCACAGGACAAAGCAACCCTTAATGACATTCAAAGCCTTGAAGCTAAACATCAGATTACCCTTCCAGAAGATTATCAGAAGTTCATGACACTGCATAACGGCGCGAAATTTTTTGAGATTCTTTCTCATGGGGAGAATATAGGTGGAGGACTTCAGCTATTTAGCCTTGAAGAGATTGAAGAGGAGTTAAAATATGAGGATTTGTTTGAAGATATCAATGGTATTCCAATTGGCTACTTATTGGAAGAATGCCATTTAATGATCGATAAAGATAAAGTGAACCAAGGTGATCCCAACTATCTCTATATATTTGAAAGTGGTTTAGAATATAATCCATTAAATGTAAACGTTGAAATATTTTTAGACCGGTATATATTGGCCAATGGAGAACCTTTTTGAGATTGGCGCTACTATACCGCAGAAAATTATTATAGAACAAGATAGTGTGTGATGTATAAGACAGTCATTTGGGCTGTCTTTTTCTGTTATTCAAATAGATTACTGTGGTAAAATTTACATAGAGTAGTCTAGGAAGGAGAATGATATGAAGGTATTTGAGGCTGATTCATTACTCTTTGAGGCCGATAAAAGAACCAAAGAGTATAAGGAACTAAGGTCGCAAATGGTGAAGCTTAAAAAAGCGTTTAAGTCTGTAGCTGACCTAGATGACACCGAGTTTTCCGGTAAGGGTGCAGACAACAAAGCTGGTCGAACAATCAGCCTGGGTATTGGATACAGTAAAGATGATCTTGGTGGTGGATTTCACCGAGCCAAAACAATTCGAAAGCGATTCTTAGAGCAGTTTCTTATACATCTGCTGGTACTGCGCTTCACAGAGCAGGGCTGACTGGTGGACATAAATCATAAAGTTAAGATGATAAAACTACAATGTTAATTTGCTTATTTTAATAGAGAAACATAACGTATTCTGCCACCATACACTATGGTTTTACTAGACACAGAGGACATCTTTTCTTATACCATTAGACACAGTATAAGCTTACTTATTTTTACTTAAACAGTTGGAAATGGTTTTTTCATCTGAGTAATAAAACCTACTTTTCTCATAAATAAACGAGGTGAAAATCAATGAATGGGATAGAATTTTTAGAATCTGTGTCACAACTGGGACAAATTATTTTATTGTTCTCCGGCTACGCCTTTTATTGGAGATTGAGTAAAATAAAAAGAGAACGAAGACTTACAAAATATGAAACTTTTCTTAGGTTCTTCGTAATGTTCGGCATATTAGCATGGGGGCTTTCGTTTCTTGCTTTGCATATGTGGTAACAAACTTTCCATTAAAATTTTATTTTGAAGACAAAAGACCACACTGACTGTATTTCGTAGTGCGGTCTTTTTAGTTTAATTAGCTAATGATTAATCAAGAGTTGACAAATTAGTAGCACCCATTGCTCAGTAATGGTTCTAATGGATTAAATATTAAACAATAAACTTGGTCGGTTGAATAGAAGTAATATTCCTTTTAGCTTCATGGAACTCTTTGTCATTCGAGGATGAAAAGCCACTAAAAATTGCTAATCCAACGACAACTGACAAGGTGGCTAATGCAAGTTTAAATTTCATATAAACACTCTCCTCTTTGTATTTGGATTCGGGCATCCACCATGACGTCAAAAAAGGTGGTTGAGTTTTCAAATTGCCCTATCTCCTTACAATAATTAGCCGTGTCGAGTGCTAATTCCTCTAAATCTGGATACATTACATTATCTTTAAGTACAGAAAAAGTTCGGAAAACTGTGCGTTTATCTATAGAGTCGATATATAAAGCCTTTAAGTAATTAAACTCAGCAACTAAGACATCATCGTTAATGGCTTGTGCTTTCTCGATTCCTTTTTTATAAAGTATAAAGGCTTTTTCAATATTCTTCATTTTAAAGTAAATTTGTGTAAGTGTAAATAACGTGTGAGGGAGAAGATCACTTTTATCGTTTTCGTACAGTGAAACTGCTTGTTCAATATATTCAGCAGCTTTGTCATACTCTTTCATCTTATAATAACAATTTCCCAAATTATATAATGATGCCCCAATTAGTTTGTGCTTGTTTATAGCTTTAGAATCTTTTAGGGCTCTTTGAAGATGCGGAACTGCTTTTTCATGACTTTCCAGATCATCAAAGTTGCCTGCTACAACAAATGCACATTGTATTCGGCGAACAGTATAAGTTTTTTGGTCTTTATAAATGTTAAGTGCTGCTTCAGCATAGTGCATTGATACATGGGTTTGTTTCATGTGATAATACACTTCAGCCATTTTGAAATAAAACTCAGCTCGTTCAATTTCGTCTGTTACTAAAGCGAGCTTTTTCTCAGCAATTTTATATGACCTTATTGCTTTTATATAATCCTTCTTATCAAATTCGTACATTCCTCTAAAGAAATTGCAGTAATATTCCAGGACACCTTTAAGCTTTGTTTGACTGCTTTCGATCTTTTCTAATAAGTCTGAAATTTTAGGGCGTTCTTCATTCAATGACTTAGGTTCAAGGTAATCCAGCATTAGCTGATGACGAAAACACATTAGAGAATAATACAACAATAAGTCTTGATCTTCCTTCATATGTTTTATTTCTTCTTCAACTTCTGCTTTTAATATCTCAGCATCTGGAACGGCGAACATCCGTATGTATTTATACCACTCATTGATTTTAACTCCAACCGTGGATGACGGAATTAATTGCTCCATTGAAATCCCTCCCTCTATGTATCAAATAGACTAAATATGTAATATTTTATCATATTTAAGTGTTTAAGGAAGATTAATATTTTCTTAAAAAGCGAAAAAAATACCCTCTTCAAGAGAAGGGCAGGGGTTTTTTCTCGGTGAATCATAATCCATTGCTTTTTTACTATCAGAAATACCTTGAGTTGTTGAGTCAACAATGATACCCATTGCAGTTTAAAAAGTTAGAAGTGCATTAAATTTCTCTGTTAAATCGTCACCAAATACAGTCAAGTCGTATAACGTACACGAATAAAATGCTTATCGTAAAAATTTAAAATGAGTTAAAAAAGACAGTAAACATAAGGATTTTTGAAACTTTAATTAGTGAATAGGGGGTAAACGTTAAAACGTAAGCGGGAGTAGGGAAAAGTGGTTGTTTTAAGGAGATATTGATAAAAAGGGAAAATTTTCAGAAGGAAAAACGTTGATAATATAGGCTTTTACGATAGCGATTACGATGTGAAATAGGGCGATTTAAAGTGAAATTAGGAAAATGAAAATTTGGATAGGGTGTGGAAATGGAAGTGCTATGAGTACATTTGTTCTTGCTTTTGAGTTATTTGGATGTTAATAGACCCCCACATATTGGTAGTTAAATCTCTATATAATAAGTCTTATACCTGCATTTCAGTTACATATAATGGGTTATGTCCGAATGCTTTATGGATATATACAAAAGTGAAAATCAAGAACATTTTTAAAAAAAGCAGAATAATTTCTGGCTTGAAATGGGATAGATAACTCTGTTTTTGATCGTTATCGTAACAGGAAAAATTAATACGAACACTTATTATAGCCTTAATAAGCAAAATGTTCTGAGTGAAGTACTACATATATTCAATCTTGTCTTTTTAATGGAAATGGAGCATCCATCGTTTTTTTATTTGGCCATATTTTGATCCCTTAATGATCTCGACTGATTAATCCTTATATGCAATATAAGATTTGGCCAAGTAATTGTTATTACTCAGCGGTAACAGAAGAGAAGGAATTAGGGAAAGCATGTGATTTCATACATAAGAGACCACAAGGCAAAAAGTTAAGACTCTTTACCATGAGGTGTTTTCCTTAACCAATTCGCAATAAGTTTCATTAAATTTACTGCAATAGATACCAAAACAATGATCAAAGCGATCTCAAGTAAGATGATAAGTCCAATATTTAAGTCAAGCCTATCAAAGTAATCACCGCTAAAGGAAATGAGTTGATAAATACCTAGCATTAGAGCTATAAAGATTGCTCCTAAAACAATTAGAGATTTTTTAGAGAAATCCTTAGCATGTTCAAAATTATAAATTATTAGAAATACAAATAGACAAGCCATAGCAATCTCATGAGTCAACGAACCGCTTGCTGAAAATCCTTGCACAATTAAGGAAGCAATTAATCCAATTATTCCGATTATTTTTTTCAAGGTATCACCTGCTTTGTATGATCCTAGGTGCCAGCTTACCAATTAAAGGGGAATTTCTCAAGACCATGTACTTTAAAGTTAACTTAAAATCGAGATTTTAAACAGATAGGAGGAAATGAATGAATCAAGATATTCAGTTTTTAAAAGAACTTCAGCAAAAGTTGAAATATCAAGACAGCGACGGTCAAGCTTCACCGCGTTTCTGGACGGTGGGTGACTATGAGTGGGTGGAAGCTCGGGAAGAAAATGCAGAACGGTATTCTGTATACCTGCCAGCGGGTATGATACAACGTTTGCTGACAAGTGGCTTTCGAAAGCTTGGTTTCTCGGCCAGTGTTTCGGCACGAGCATTAATCATCTTGTATCCGATCTTTTCATCTTTAGCCCAAGGAGGGATAAGGCCCCATCTAAGCTTGCCCAGACGGTTATTGGAGGTGAAATTCACCTTCAGGTAAGAATTGATCTATGTTGAATTGCTTGATGATGTCATTGTACAAGCTTGATACACGAAAAACAAAAAGGAGGGATGTGATGCAGCAAACAGTTGAGGTTAAAGAAGTTGAAGTGTTGGTCAGGGGAATATGGAGAAAGAATAATCAATGATATTAATACTTAAACAGTCTTCTGATAGTCTTTACAATAATAAGAAAGCCCCCATACCGGGGGCTTGAAGCGGCCTAATAACCATTAAATCCCTTGATTTCAAAGTTTTCTGTATCGAGATTTAGGCTATTCAATTGCTTTAACAAAACCTCAAATTTTAAGCAGTCACCGTTTCTTAATTCTTCTGGAATATCTTCAGGATTTGCAATTTTCATTCCATTCTCAATCCACTGTTTTCGGTATAACTGAATTGCAGCGTCAATTAAATAATCTGGAGTTACAATAAAACCTAAGCTTACTTCATGATCTTCACTGTAGCCGTATTCAAAATCGCAACAAGGACAGATTTCAAATGTTTTTTGATATTCACCATCATTGTTTAATGGGTTTTCACTTAATCCTTTATATCCGCAAATTAAACATGTATATAATTTAGTCATAGCAATCCCTCTTTAATATATTTATAGTTCCTATTGATTTTTATAATAATTATAACTAAAAATGTTGGGGGGCGTGCAAGCGGGCAAAAAATGACCTTTTCTCATGAAGCTTTTATTATATTAAAATTATTAAAGAAACTATGAAGTGGCTAGCATCCGCAATGGTCGGAAGAGGGAAAGGAACAAAGGACATTAAGTTTTGAATAAACAGCAGTTTAAAGAGAAGGGAGGTTAACTAAGCCTGAAGAAATATTGGATAACCTTCAATTCTCAGACCGTGGGGAAGGTCACGAAACTTGTGTGTTTACTGTAATATTGATTTTATCCAGGATATAACAGGGAACATTGAATTATAAATAGAAAGGAGAGATTAAATTTTCCTCAAAATAGACATTCGTCCTTTTGTTTTATTCTGTTTCTTGATTACGGATACCCCTTTTACTTTGCTATAATACAACTCAAAGGTTGTAGATACAAATTATCGATAGTGGTGTATTAACAGGGGGAATGAATATGGTAAACAAAGTATTACGCAAAATAGACGGAGCAACAATCTTCTTTGTCTTGGTTTTAATTTTTGATCTAACTGTTTTCTTATTGTCTTTTGATGATTATTACTTAAGCTTTTTTGTACAAACAAATTATATTTTCCCTATACTACTTACTTTAGCCGGTTTTTTTGTGTTAGCTTGGAGGTTTAAAATTCGACAATTATATGTAACTTGCATAACAATTCCACTGATACTTTCAGTTGCGTGGTTTGCGTTAACTGGTGATTCATACGATACCATTTCTTCGCCAACTAAAAATGTAACAATAACTATAGAACATAATAATGCCACCTTAGGGGAAACGAATCATTTTTACGATTTTTATGTTCATGTTCCTAGTTTATACCCTGGTTTAATGAAAAAAGTGAATAAGGACACCATACGTATTATGACTCGAAATATCGAGGATAAAGACGACCTTAGTGTATTAGGAGTAGGTAATGTCGAATGGATAAATAACAAAATAATTTTCCATTCAGCATATGAAAAGGCAATTGAGGTTGATTTACAGTATTAGTCTAAGTTGAAGCAATCTTTTTTGTGTAATATTTGTATAATAAAGGAAATCTTGATACTCTTAAACATTAAATTTGATAATTCTATATTTAAATTACATGCAGCGTTTACTACTAATTTGGATCTTTAAACTGATTATGATATCCAGATGGATTTGCTCATGATGAGTAAATCGATACTCAAAACAGCTGGCTTTAAAATTTCTTAATCCAGGATACATACATTAGAGATGAAGATAACAACTCAGTTTATTGCCGTTATTGCTTTGGAGAAACTAAGTAAATATTTGTCATAAGAAATTCTGATCTATATTGGCTCTTATTTGGGAGGAAAGTATGTCAATTTTAACAATAATTGAAATCGTGTTAGTGGCAACTATATTAGGATTATTTGCTTTGACATTTAAAAAAGAAAAAAATGCTGATGAAGATGTGTTTAATTATGCCAGATATATGATTTATTTGCTTGTAGCTGAAGTTGCAATGTTTGTGATATTTCAAATAATTTAAGTTAAAACATGGATTTTAAAGTGATTTTAAGGAGGCGTCTAGACAATGTTGAAGAAGCTTTTAACATGAAAGGGGTTATAAACATGCAACTTTTAAGGATCTTTATTGTTCATGTCTTGTCTGCGTTATCAGCTGCTGTTGTTTATGTTTTGGGCATTGATTATGATGGCTACATTCCATACTTCTTAATAAGTGTTATTCTCTTTATCTTCTATTTAATCTTTGCTGCACCTGTTCAATATTTCTTGAATCGCAATCCAAAAAGGTTTAGCCTGAAATATTTGCTTACATACATATTCTTTTCCTTCTTAGTGTGGTTAATCTTTGCTATAACTACTGACCCAAAAACCACAATAGACTTTCTAATGGGATATGAAATTTACTTATTTAGCATTTCATTTGCTGTAATCTTTTGGATCTGGGATTCAGTTTTTCTGCAAAACAAGGCAAAGAAAGCAGCTAAGTAAGAACGTCATAAAATTTCTTCCTTATTAAGAAAAAAGACCGTCCTTTAATTACCAATTTATATTATAATTGGAATAAAAGGGGGGAGAGGGAATGAAAAAATTAATCGTTCTGACTATGATTTGCCTTGGCTTTATGTCGAGTTTTAGTATTCCAAATGCCGAGGCAAAGCTTACATTAGAGTACAAAAATGTTAACTTTCACATGAGTGAGGATTCAGAAAGTTTTTCTATGGCAGATTATTTTGATCGTGATTATGACCGTACTTGGCTATTTTACAAATTCACAATTCGCAATGCTGAAGGTTGTACTCTAAATATGAAAATCAGCAGAATTACTCTTGCTGGCTGGGTATTCCCACGTAGTGAGAAAGAATTTACCGGAAATTATTTAGATTATACTGCTGCAGACCGAGTAGAGGGAGATGCTAATCGTAATCACGTGTTAGAGATTACAAAGAATCCAGGTTGTGGAGATGTTTGGATAAACGGTATTTATGGATTTGAACATGAAGAGCCTGATGAGTATTAAATTCAGCGAGGCCAAGGAGAAAAAAGCCTTGGCCATTATTATTTAGTTAATGATCATTTTAAGTGATCAGAAATAAACTAAGAGGTGAGAACGTGATTAAATCAAATTTAAAGCCCTTATTAGACGAGAGGAAGATCAGCATCAGGCAGCTATCCAGAGAAATTAATCATGAGTATCCGACTGTCAGAAAGCTATACAGAGATGAAATGGAGCGGTATCCAAGAGAGCTGTTAGATAAAGTCTGTACATATTTAAACATCGAGCTGCATGAGTTATTGATTTTCCAAAAAATCATAACCATATCGAACACTCAGGATGAAAATGGTATACTAAAGTTATAAGGTTAGGAAAGAATTACAAGTTTTCTAGGTCTAAATAAAATCGTACTTTTATCCAAAAGGGTATTTTGTTATTTAAATAAAATGATTTGTTGTTTCATAATTGTTATCTAAAAGGAAAAAGATTCGATTAACCGAAAGTGAGAATGTGTGAATGAATTTAATGGGGTATATGGAGGAAAGGTTTCCAAGACTCGAATTAATTCCTAGCATCTATAATCAGTGGAGCATAGGAATCCATTTCTATCTCGGGGGAAATATTTACCAACTCAAAGAGAATGAAGAATTGAATCTTAAGAGATTTCGGTTTGTATATGAGCAAATCTCAACCATTTTCAATCAATTATTTGAACAAAACGATGACATATTCCTTGTGACGAATATGTATAAGCACAAAACCAATGACAAATTTATAAAAAAATTGAAGGTGTACCAACCGTTTCTAAAGTGTAAAAATTATTTAAATCAAATTCAAGTAAAGACATATTCCTACCCGTTTGAGATAGATGAAGCTGAAGAATACGAGATGCAACAATTTTCCTTGTTATGCAAACCTCGAGACTTACATGTAGCTGAACTACTTAAAGCAGCCAGTAATGAAGATTTTCCATTGAAACCGAGATTCGGGGGTTACTCTATTGATTACCCTGATGTTTTCTTTGTGAACATTACAAAAGACATTATTTTCTTTATCTATGATGACCGAGGATGTGAAGTCATAGCTCTTGATTTCAAACGAATACGTCCACTTAATGAAAAATATCACAACTGGGTAGAAGAATATAAATACATATAAATACATATAATACTCTTTCTAAAACGATTTATACCAGGAAAGGCAGAATTAGATTATGAGGGCACTACATACAAGATTTAAACGGTTATTGAAACTAAGAAACTTAGAATTTTTTCAGTTGGTCTTAAGTGATGATGAGAGATCTGCATTTTTATTAGTACTTGAGGAAAGATTAGAGGATTTTGATTCTCAAGGTGGTAACCATATTAGTGTTTATTTAGTTACTCACTTTGAGTTATCTGATCAATCATATAAAGATGTACTAAGCTTTAATGATGATCTTTTGGATATGAAGCATAATTGTTCGTATTCAATGGATATTCTAAGCGTTAAAGAGGAATTTGATTTCGATTTTCCATTTGATATGCTTGCAATTAAAAGATATGTACAAGAATTAATAAATATGTTAGCGATTAATCTAACTTTACCTGAAATGAAAGAAAGAGATTTTGACAAACTTTCTCAAGACTAAATAAAACTACGATTTTAAAGAGAAGCAGGGGGCAATAATGTTAAAAATGATTACTGTTTGGTATAAGTATTACGATGATAATGACCCTAAGTTAAACCATATTGAAGACGGCTGGTCAAAGAATGAGTACCCAAAACCAATTAAATCATCGTTTGCAAATCAAGAGGCTTGGAGAAAAAGCGAGTGGGAGAGAAAATATGCATATCTTGATGAAAAATCTAGAGTAGTTGATGCGACTAAGGCTATTTGGCTTAAGTAAAGTTTTGTATTAATAAGGTTTTTTGAAGACAGGAGGATAGACTTTTGCTACCTAATAGATTGTTAAACAGTTATGTTTATACTCTAATTATCTCTAGTTTATCATTTGGTTTAATCTTTGGTCTGTATATGTTTGCTTACTCTGGTTTTATGGCATTCGCATTAGTCACTATTGGCATCATAGGAGTTTATGCTTTAATCACTTACTTGGTATTTGCTGTCCCTTTGCAAGTGTGGCTTAGAAGAAGGCCCAGAAAATTCAGTTTGAACAATTTTTTAATTTATATTGCAGTAGCCTTTTTAGCTGTGTTTTTGTTCTGGACTGTTGATTATCCGCCAAATGCTCTTACTGTATTCAGAAGCTTAAATTATTACATTATGAGTATTGTTGCAGGTCTTATTTATTGGTTTTGGGACTCCATATTCCTACGAAATTAACACATTAAATTAAATTATGAATTTCACACCGTTTACAACAAGTAAGAAGGCTTCTGATCCAAACAGTAAATATCCGGACAGTTTTTGTTTGCTTAATATCGCTTCAACTCCGACTAATGATAAAAGGGCGGCAACAAATAATTGCACAACAATCAACAATAATTCATTTTGATTGAACAATGAGTATACGCACAAGACTAATGCAATGCAAGAAACCGAAATTTTTGCAACTTTTAGCAAGGTATCACTCCTTATGCGGTCATGAATTAACCTTAACACGATTACGCGTCTTAATCCGAGAGCATAAAGAATCAAGATAAAAGAAGTGTTTTAAACAAAAAGCGCATTAAACTAAATGCTCTTTTTCATACCGCATCGCCGACATTCACGCAAGAATATTCCACTCTTCACAGAGCTTTTGAACAAAGTGTAATCACAATTGTCGCAGCGGCCATATTTTACATCAGGATACTCTTTGTAATCATAAACGATTGAAGTGTCATATCCATTAGTTTCGTATTTCTCTTCCACAAGATCACCTACATAATTTATTCACATACTCAAGAATACCAAATTTCGTTCGATATAGGGAGGGAACAAATGATTGGATTAGGTTATTTTTTAATAATCTGGCTTGGAGTTGGATTATTGACTGGCATTAAGTTTATTTTTGTTGATCAGGTCTATGATGAAGAGTTTAAAGAACTCATGGATAAAGAAACAGCAGCGGGCATGGAAAGGAATTTGGCCAGCCTGTTTTTCAAAGATAAGCTTAATGTTATTGCTTTTTTCATGTTAATTGGTTTGCTGCCATTAGCAATGAGGATTACAAAATTATTTAAAAGAGGTTGATTTATGCCTTTGCTTGATTATTTTTATGTACTGCAGTTTGAAAACAAGGAATACTTCAAATCATTTAAGTTAGATGAGGACGGTTATTTAACATCTAGCGACCTCCACGGCGCTTCTAAATTGCAAACAATGTATGAAGTCATTGAGGTAGCCAGTGAACTCAAAACAAAGTGCAATGTGCAATGTGCAATGTGAGGTAAGGGAAATCCAAGTCGTAAAGCGTTAGGAGTGTTCAGATGTATTGGATAGAGTGGATTGAAAATGGAGAAAAGAAAAGCATTGTTGCAGAAGGTTGGATTGAAGGGGCTGTTATACTTGAAGACTTGTATCAGAAGCGGTTTGATTATGTTGATTGGAAGCGGCTTTGAAAAGGGGTGAAATGCAATTAAAAATTTAGTTTTATTGTCCAGCTTTTTAGGAATTGTGCTATCAATTATAGGGCAATTATTTGGAGTCCTAACAGATTTCTTTATTCCAGGTATTGCAAGGCTTATGGGGGTTTTAGCTGGCCTCCTAGTATTACTTTGCTTGAAGTCCAGAAACACAGAAATGCAGACATTTATAGTGAGCTCAAGTACTGCATTAGGAATAATAGGTGCAGGAGTTTTATATCTTCCAGCGGCTATTGTCAATATCTTAATTGGGTTCAAACTAAACAAAAAGTTAAAAGAAGAAAACAATAATAAAAAGCAGATCTGAATAGACTGCTTTTTGTTTAGTGTGACCGTGGAAAATTGTAGTATAATAGTAATAAAATAATCATTTTATTTAGACATTATTTCTTAAAGGAGTAAGCTTATGGATTTACTTAATTAGACTTACATTATATCTACAATTATAGGAGCTGCTGGGTTCATTAGTTTATTGTGGTTCTCTTATTTTAATGATAAAGGTGAAATATAAAGCAGAGCATTGGGTTAATCTGTATATTGATTATGATGATCCAAAGCTAAAAAGTAAGGGGGGGATTAATGATGACAGAAGACTTTTATTGCGGTGAAGTATTAAGCGGAAAAACAAAAGTAAATAAAGTTTTAGAAACCGAGAATGTATTGGCGTATCATCATACAAGACCTTTTTGGCCGGTGCATATTGTTGCTATTCCTAAAAAACATATCTCTTCTTTAATCACTTTGGAAGAAGACGACAACGAACTTTTACTCGAGTTGATGGGTGTGATTAAAAAGGTTGCAGCGAAGGTGACAAAAGAAAGTGGTTCTTGCAGGGTGCTTACAAACTTAGGAGATTATCAGGACTCAAAGCATCTGCATTGGCATATAGCTTCAGGAGATCCATTGAGATAAAAGAATCCTTTTATATAAAATATACCTAATGAGTAAGGTAAATTACAATACAAGAAACTTTTGATCTCGGGGTGGAAAAATATGGATACTTATCAAAAGATGCTCGATGAAGCAATAATGAAAATTTTAAAAGAAGAGGCTGAAGCAGGAAAGGAATTAGATAAAGAAAAACTAAACAAAAGAATTATTGATCTTACTAAAGAGGCCCCATCAAGTATTTCTAAACATGTATATGAAAGTTTAAAAGCCGATATGGCTAGAATGTATTCTGAAGAAGAAGACATTGCAAAAGAATTTAAATCACGTTTACACCAACGTTGGTATGAAGGATTTTTAATATTACAAGGTATTATTAAGGTCTGTGAAGAAATATCAATAGATTTGCTTGATAAGCATTATGAAAAAGAGCATGTTGATGAAAAAAGCAAACTGATTTTAAGTGTTCTTTTTAAATTGCATTCTAAAAGTATACAAGCCGGTAAAGAAGTTTTAGTTTTGTTAAAATCAGGTTATTCAGATGGTGCTATGGCTAGGTGGAGGAGTCTACATGAATTAAATGTTATTTTCAAAACCTTATCCTATAAATTTAAGGATATAGAATTTACTCATGATTTGGTAAGTAGATTTCTTGATTATAGTGAAATAGAAAGAATTAAAGAAATCTATACATATAAAAAAGCAACTAATGTTCTTAATTTAAATCCAATTTCACAAGAAGAAGAAAAAGAATATAAAGCAAAAAAAGAAAGTATTTTAAAGAAATACGGTAAAGAATTTGAAAAACCAAATAATTGGGCTAGACCTTTGTTTTCTAATATAAATAACAAACCTCTATATTTTTCAGATTTTGAAAAACTGGTGGGGATAGATCGATTAACTCCCTACTATAAGCAAGCCAATTATCAAATTCACGCTAGCCCAAAAGGAATATTTCAAAGTCTTTCTATGGTATCTACTGTGAATCAACAATCCTTTTATCTTTTTGGAGGATCAAACTATGGTTTATCTTTACCTGGACAACTTACAGGTATTTCATTAAGTCAGATTACTACAAGTCTTGTTTTATTAGAACCTAACCTTGATAGTCTAGTCATAGCAACAACATTACAAAAAATGGTAGATGAATGCATTTCAACTCTTAATGAGATACAAGAACAACTAACAAGAGAAGAAAATGAAAATTTTTAACAGGTTACAAATAAAATAATTGTTTTATTCTGATTAAATTAGTGGGAAGGGTGTTCACTTTGGATCTTATGTGGATAGGAATTGGTTTGGCTGCATTGGGATACTTTATTAGCGATGGTTTGAAAAACTTCAAAAATCCTAAAGGAAGTTATTCAGACTATCCAACTTTAATTAAGGAGTCGGATCTTCATTATCACCTTGGTTTAAGTAAAGCAGAAGTCAAAGAATTGCTGGAAAAATTCCCGGGTGCTCCAAAATTAGAATTAAAAGGAACAGTCTATTATCCTTACCAGCAATTATTGCAGTGGATGTCATCGATTGATTATACAAATAGTTAAAGATTTAAGGAGAATTGTATTATGACTACAGATCATTTAACCAAAGAGCGCCTTAAGAATCTGGAAAAAGAAAAAGAGGTATTTAAGATAGGTTTCTCGCCTAACTGTTCCATGGTTAATTAGTGCGATTTCTTAATTGATGTAACCTTTGGTCATACATTTTGAATAACGAACCCGAATACTATCTATTGAGCTTTCGTTTCTCAATAAAATAAAAAATCTCAACAGAAGTTCAAAAATTCCCCCGATTTCTGGTGGAAATGCATTATAATATGAAAGCATTACTTTAAAAATGGTAGCAATGAACTAGGAGGAAGTCATGGTAAGCAAGAAGAACAAAATTGTAGCGGCATTATTAGCATTTTTCTTCGGGGGTCTGGGAATACATAAGTTTTATTTGGGAAGAGTAGGACAAGGTATTCTATATATTTTGTTTTGCTGGACTGGTATCCCGTCTATTATCGCATTTATTGAATTCATTATTTTTCTTTGTGGAAGCGAAGAAGCGTTTGATCAAAAGTACAATTTTTATTACTTCCAGCAGCAATCTAAAGCTTAATTTTAAAGAGGGAAATACAGTCCCTCTTTAAATAAAAAAAGAAAGTTAAAGAAATTTATTTTGAATTGGAGGTTCGGTTACATTCCACAGTTACCCTGATTGTCAATTCTTATTTTTCTTTTTCAGAGCCCTTTCAAATAACAATCTCGCAACTCTTTGTAAAACTGATCTAAGCTATCATCCTCAAATTTTTGGTCAATAATTCTAATTGAGCAGTTCTTTCTTAGTATAACCTTAATTGTTTTCTTCTTCAGTTCTTCATATTCTTCATAAATTTGCTTCCCTTCATTAGACAAGAGGCAGCTACAATAATTTCACAACTCTAATGTATATCTCCTTTATACGCAATGGTTCAATGGGGATTAATTACAGATATTACTCCATCTGAATTAGAAACAAGAATTGTGATCCTACGAAAAAAGGATCAGGATATGGTGGAAGAAGACCACTTATAATGTGTTTCTAGGTATTTGTAATTAAATTACAAATACTTTTAATATTTGCTCATGAATTCGTGGTATTATACTGAAGGGGACGATCAAAAGCTTTGGCGTTAGTAATTAAAAATGTTTTAAATGTATACGAGTGCTGCCTCAAAGTCGGAAAAAATATTATAGGAGGTAACATATGTTTAAGTTTAAAAAGAATTTCTTAGTTGGATTATCGGCAGCTTTAATGAGTATTAGCTTGTTTTCGGCAACCGCCTCTGCAGCTAGCACAGACTACTGGCAAAATTGGACTGATGGGGGCGGTATAGTAAACGCTGTCAATGGGTCTGGCGGGAACTACAGTGTTAATTGGTCTAATACCGGAAATTTTGTTGTTGGTAAAGGTTGGACTACAGGTTCGCCATTTAGGACGATAAACTATAATGCCGGAGTTTGGGCACCGAATGGTAATGGATATTTAACTTTATATGGTTGGACGAGATCACCTCTCATAGAATATTATGTAGTGGATTCATGGGGTACTTATAGACCTACTGGAACGTATAAAGGTACTGTAAAAAGTGATGGGGGTACATATGACATATATACAACTACACGTTATAACGCACCTTCCATTGATGGCGATCGCACTACTTTTACGCAGTACTGGAGTGTTCGTCAGACGAAGAGACCAACTGGAAGCAACGCTACAATCACTTTCAGTAATCATGTGAACGCATGGAAGAGCCATGGAATGAATCTGGGCAGTAATTGGGCTTACCAAGTCATGGCGACAGAAGGATATCAAAGTAGTGGAAGTTCTAACGTAACAGTGTGGTAACAGATCATCTTTAATTAGGGGTAGCTAACGGGCTGCTGATCGTTCCTTGAGAAGTTTTATAATCAATGATTATTAAAATCGTTAGTAATGGTTAAAGGTTGTTTTCTACTAGGTGAACGGCCTTGCAATTGCTGGAGGTAGGGTATTCTCCATCTGGTTTTATAACTTTTCCTATAGGTTAATAGAATGGTATTTAAATGAGAATGCTACAATTTTTTGTAGTCAGCGCTTGCTCACAACAGACACCTTTACATAACTCTTCTTTATCAAACATAAGCCTTATTCAAAATAAAAATATCTAGTAGTTAACCAAATCTTCATAACTTTACACTAGTTAAAGGTGGGACTGTTAAGAACAAAAAGTCTAATTTATGAATGGGGACTCTACGAACAAAGCAAGTAAGTTCAAAAAGAACCCAACTTTAGGATTTCCTTAGAGGATTGAATCAGCTCAAACCAAGTTTTTTAATGCGACTAGCTATGGAAATTAAGAAAAGAACCTGGGCAATTTCACCAGGTTCTTTTTATATTGCACAAAAACAGACACGGTGATATAATCACACTACGTGCGATTTCTAGTTAAAAGGTTATAGATATCCATCTTATAATTTTATTATATCCTGCTAGGAAGCTCTTGTCAATATTTTTTTTGAAGGGGAGATGTAGAATGAGTTCTTTGGTTCTCGGTTTACATGAAATTGAAAAAACACAGCTTTCGCTCGTTGGAGGAAAAGGGTTACATTTAGGGGAATTATCAAAAATTCAAGGTATACAAGTACCAGAAGGATTTTGTGTCACAACAGTAGGATATCAAAAAGCCATCGAACAAAACGAAACGTTACAAGTGTTGTTGGATCAATTGACCATGCTAAAAGTTGAGGACCGAGATCAAGTTGGTAACATCAGCAGAAAGATTCGGCAAATCATTATGGAAGTAGACATCCCTTCCGATGTTGTGAAAGCAGTGGCTCAATATCTCTCCCAGTTTGGCGAGGAACATGCCTATGCCGTGCGTTCTAGTGCGACTGCTGAAGATTTACCTCATGCTTCTTTTGCCGGTCAACAAGACACCTATTTAAATATTATCGGCGTCGATGCAATCTTGCAGCATATCAGTAAATGCTGGGCGTCCCTATTTACGGATCGCGCGGTTATTTACCGTATGCAAAATGGATTTGACCACAGCCAAGTCTATTTATCCGTTATCGTTCAAAGGATGGTTTTCCCTCAGGCTTCGGGGATTTTATTTACCGCTGATCCGATTACCTCAAGCCGAAAGGTGTTATCCATCGATGCCGGTTTTGGACTTGGTGAAGCACTGGTTTCCGGCTTGGTATCTGCCGATTGTTATAAAGTACAGGATGGGCAAATCATCGATAAGAGATTAGCAACTAAAAAATTGGCTATCTACGGACGAAAAGAAGGCGGAACAGAAACACAGCAGATCGATTCTGATCAGCAAAAGGCTCAAACACTGACTGATGAACAAATTTTACAGCTGGCACGCATTGGAAGAGAGATCGAAGCTCATTTCGGCCAGCCGCAAGATATCGAATGGTGTTTGACCCGCGATACTTTTTATATTGTACAGAGTCGTCCAATCACTACTTTATTCCCCATCCCTGAAGCGAGTGACCAAGAAAATCACGTCTATATTTCTGTTGGTCATCAACAAATGATGACGGATCCCATAAAACCACTGGGATTGTCTTTTTTTCTGTTGACGACTGCTGCACCCATGCGTAAAGCCGGTGGAAGGCTATTTGTTGATGTCACACATCATCTGGCATCCCCTGACAGCAGAGAAGTTTTCTTAAAAGGCATGGGGCAGCACGATCAGCTCTTAAAAGACGCACTTATGACCATAATAAAGCGACGAGATTTCATAAAGTCGATACCAAATGATAAAACAGCACCAAATCCCAGCAGAGGCAATGCAGATATGCCGGCTCAAGTTGAAAACGATCCGACAATCGTGTCTGATTTGATTGAGAGCAGTCAAACATCGATAGAAGAGTTAAAACAAAACATCCAAACGAAATCAGGATCAGATTTATTTCGTTTTATTCTGGAAGATATCCAGGAATTAAAGAAGATTTTATTTAACCCAGAAAGTTCTGTTGTGATTCGAACTGCTATGAATGCTTCATTATGGATTAACGAAAAAATGAACGAGTGGTTAGGTGAAAAAAACGCAGCAGATACGCTTTCTCAATCTGTACCCCATAATATTACTTCAGAAATGGGTCTTGCGCTATTAGACGTCGCAGATGTGATTCGTCCTTATCCAGAGGTAATTGATTACTTACAACATGTAAAAGATGATAATTTTTTGGATGAACTGGCTAAGTTTGATGGCGGAAGCAAAACCCGAGACGCGATCTCTGATTATCTCAGCAAATACGGAATGCGATGTACCGGAGAAATTGATATTACAAGAACTCGATGGAGCGAAAAACCAACTACACTTGTCCCAATGATTCTTAATAATATTAAAAATTTTGAGCCTAATGTCGGCCATCGGAAATTTGAGCAAGGGCGACAGGAAGCTTTGAAGAAAGAACAAGAGTTATTAGATCGATTGAAGCAATTACCGGATGGTGAACAAAAAGCCAAAGAAACAAAACGAATGATAGATATCATCCGAAATTTCAGCGGGTTTAGGGAATATCCAAAATACGGCATGATTAATCGATACTTCGTTTATAAGCAGGCTTTACTGGAAGAAGCCGAACGACTCGTAGAAGCGGGCGTTATTCAAGAAAAAGAAGATATATACTATCTCACTTTTGAAGAACTTCACGAAGTCGTACACACACATAAACTGGATTATCAAATCATCAGTACACGACAAGACGAGTACAAATTATATGAAAAACTATCTCCACCACGTGTTATCACGTCTGATGGTGAAATCGTTACAGGTGAGTATAAACGAGAAAATCTCCCAGCCGGAGCGATTGTAGGTCTACCTGTTTCCTCCGGAGTGATAGAGGGGCGAGCGCGTGTCATTTTAAACATGGAAGATGCTGATTTAGAAGATGGAGATATATTAGTTACCTCCTTTACCGATCCAAGCTGGACACCATTGTTTGTATCCATAAAAGGCCTAGTCACCGAAGTTGGGGGGCTGATGACCCATGGAGCTGTTATAGCCCGTGAATATGGCTTACCTGCAGTTGTTGGCGTTGAAAATGCTGCCAAGCTGATAAAAGATGGGCAACGAATTCGCGTTCATGGTACAGAAGGCTACATTGAAATCTTATAATGTCTGATGTGTGTAGAGAGCCATCAGATATTCCCCACCAGCCCTAACTAGAAGTTGGGAGGCTGCAATTGTACCGAATGATAAAGTTCCCGTTGAACTAACGAAGATCGATAGCACATTAAGAAAAGCTGGAACCTCTTGGAGGAGGTCTGGCTTTTCTATATAAAATTGGCGTAGTGTGCAAAAGCCGCATTTTGCGGGCGGCGCTTCTTTAAAGTGAATTGTTTATTACCAGCATTTAAACTTGTATTTGTGCTTAAAACAAGAGAAAAAGGAGCTAAAATGCTCCTTTATAAATTTAAACAACTTTTGTATAAATAGCCGTGTAAAACCCGATTGAGTAATCAAAATAATGACGTGTAAGCGTATAAGTATAACCGTTGTATTCTATTGTTGGCTGGAAGTCCATTGGCAGAGGACTAATGCGGTATATAGTGTCATAATCATATTCATCACTTTTTACTGCAACCTCAGACGAAGTGCCAGCAGCCAATGCGGGAACCGCGGATATTAGCATGCCAAAGGATAAAGCAGAACTCAATAAGATTTTCTTAATCTTCAATTACATCAACTCCATTTACAATTTATACATATATTATGCTGTGATTGGAAGTTGTTTCGAAAGTGAATAATGGATCGTAAAAAGTAAAAAATCTCGATTTTAGCGGAATAAGAGTAAGGGTATGGTTCGAAGGCAACCACATATAAACATTTGAGAAAGAACAAAAAGAAGTAGATCCGTTTGGTGAATGTCCCTGTTGTTTATTTTAAAGATCAAAAAGAGTTTAAAATGGGCGGTATTACATTAATGACACGCCACAATGTTGCTATTTACGAAGACAAAGATCGGAAGAAAAAATTGGTTCAGATAGTTTTATCATTATAGATAGAGGTGGCCCAAAAGCAGCCTAGAAATAAGCTTAAACAAAAAATCCTCCCAAAAAGGGAGGATTACTATTACATATTAACTAAAGTGTAAATCAATGAAACAATGAATAAAAAATACGAAATATAAGATATTGCTTTTGAAGAACTTGTTTTATGTTTTTGGAATGTATAGATAAGTGCAAAACCCAAGAAGAAAACTGTTACAAACCAAGAAGTATATTGTGGAAAGATGGCGACCGCCAATACCATGATTGTTGAAAAAATAAATGAAGAGTAATGAGTTACTTTATGATCATTATTCAATGAAATCACCTCTACGAATTTTTACCCGATTTAGTCTGTGTATTACCAGCTTGTAAAAGATTCAATATGAGAAAATGAAGAAGTTTCTGGATAGATTTTTACACTACAGTTTTTTGATATGTAGTTATGGAGTGAGATTGTTTAACATGACGGGAGGGAGAAAGGTTGCCGAAAATTGGAGTAAGCTTGATAGTGCTCATTATTTTTCTTGCAGGCTGCAATAAAAATGAACAACACGGAGAAGAAACAAAGATGCAGAGCCTAGTAGGCTATGTCGTGCTTAAAGACAATGAAAGGGCAATTCTCATTACCGATACAAAAGCTCCAGTAAAAGAAGATTACGATCTTTCTGAAGGACAACTTATGAACAAGTTTAAAAATAACATAGTAATTGTAGGATTAAGTGAGATTGATAACACAGATGATCTCAAAAGAGGTGAAAAAATAAAAGTGTGGTTCCATACACGAAAAGAGTCAAATCCACCAAGTGCAACGATACAAAAATATGAAATATTATAAAAAAATTGTTGAATTCTCATATAGATAACCTCTGAGTCAACAAATGTTGTTCTATTGCATTGAAACTGCCAGTGACCAATATCAAGTTCAGTTATGTTAATTCAAGTGGTTTGATATGTTAGTGTCTTCGAGACGAAATATTGGAAGTGAGTCCGGATATTCATGAGTATTACAAATTGGTCACAGAATAAGAGACTTAAGGGAGTTGTCTGCATTGTATGTTCACTTCTTTATAATGGCTTGCACTAAGGAGTATATTCTTGGAAGGAAAGAAAACGGATTTTAGGGTGCTTAATCTTAATTCTTGTCAGGTCAAACTTTACTTGTTCCATAAAATGAAAACTTGCCGTTAATTATAATAACGTTTAATTTTGTGGTGTTTAAATATATGATTCTAGAGGTCTTATGAAAGAACCGTTCATCAAAAAATGAACGGTAGGAGTTAAAAAAGTAATGTCTTTTCCTTTGTGGCAAAAGGCTAAACATTTATTTGAGATCGTTAAGGACGACTTTTGCAGCCTCAGCGATAAGAGCATTATCATAATTAGCATCTTTCGTAAAGCAGTTTGACAGAATTGCCACAACAATAGGAGCTCTGTTTGGCGGCCAAACGATAGCAATGTCGTTTCGTGTCCCGTAACTTCCGGCTCCGGATTTATCGCCGACTTCCCATCCTATTGGAGCGCCTGCCCGAATCAGTTCGTCACCAGTAGCATTGCCTCGCATCCAATCGGTTAAGATCGTGCGTTTGTCAGTCGTGAGAGTGTTATCTAAAGTGAAGGCTTTAAGATCGGTTGCCAGTGCTTTTGCGGTGCTTGTGTCACGAATATCACCAGGAATCGCAGAGTTTAGATCCGTCTCAAATCGTTTAGCTTTCGTTACATGATCCCCAATCTGTTTCAGTGACTTTTCAAAACCTTTAGGGCCGCCAAGCTGTTGCAACAAGATGTTCCCAGCGGTATTATCGCTGTAACGGATAGCCGCTTCCGAGATTTCTTTTAGGCTCATGCCTGTATCTAGGTGTTTCTCTGTGATTGGAGAATATGTAACAAGATCGTCCTTGCTGTAGTGGATGACTTCATTAAGTTTTTCAATTGAGTTTTTCTTCAGGACAGCAGCTGCGGCTAGAACTTTATAGGTTGATGCGTAAGCAAATCGTTCATTCGGCCGATAGGCGATTGTCTTGTTTGAACCTGTATCAATTGCATAAACACCAAGCCTGGCATCAAATTTTTTCTCAAGTTGAACAAATTTTTTATTCGTTATACAGCTTGCCATGTTTGTGTCTTCTATGGATTTTGCTTCGGCATGTGTTGAGTTGAAAAAAGGTGTGAAACCAGTAATGCTTAAACATAAAAGCCCAACACATATTCCGAATTTTATTGACGCTTTATTTTTCAACTTCATCAGGCCTCCTCATTCAAATGATTTTGTATTACCTTTGAAATGTTTCCCATGACAGTTAGTGTAACAAACCCCTTTGCGCTAGTAAACATAGAATCAATTTATCTTATATTTTTATAAGTTGGGAGAACAAGGACATAAGAATAGAATCAACAAAAAAGCTGACAATGGCTGTCAGCAAAGTCATCTATTAGAAAGCTTTATCAATTGTGATTGGAGTGTTATTGGATGCAAACGAGAAAAGTTTATCTCTACGTATTTCACACAATGTCAGACTGGGAATATGGATATTTAATTGCGGAACTAAACTCAGGGAGATACTTTAAACAAGATGCAGCATCTTTAAAAGTAGTTACAGTAGGGGTTAATAAAGAAATGATAACTACGTTGGGAGGATTAAGCATAAAACCAGATATTTCTCTTGACGAATGTACTCTTGGGAGTCAAGATCTTATCATTTTACCCGGAGGAAACACTTGGGGAGAAGATATTCATCAGCCGATCTTGAAAAAAGTTGGCGACGCTTTAAAGCTCGGCACGACTATTGCTGCAATTTGTGGGGCAACCTTGGGCCTCGCGAATGAAGGATACTTAGATTCGAGAAAGCACACAAGCAATGACCTAGAGTATATGAAAATGGTCTGCCCTAATTACAAAGGAGAAACACTATATGAAAAGGAACCAGCAGTATCTGATAAAAATTTGGTTACTGCATCAGGAATTGCTCCTCTGGAATTTGCAGTAGAAGTATTGAAAAAATTAGATGTATTTGCACCAGATACATTGCGTTCATGGTATAAGCTGAATAAGACTCAAAAGCCTGAATACTTCTTTGAGCTAATGAATACAATAAATCGATAGAAAACACTTTAGCAGTTTTTTGTAGTGCTCCTGAACTTATGGGAGCATTTTTTATATGTGTCTAGGAGCTATATAAAGAAATGCAGAAACTTTTAAAAAGAATATAGATTGGTAAGCCTTATTTCGAATAGAGTTTGATTTGGGTTAAAACTGTTCTTATTAAGGCTCATTTCATGGTGCTAAAGATTCATTTGGAGAAGACTGTCTTGATCAGAAAAGACCCTTCCAATATATTGAAGTAAAAGATATCGGGAGGAACTCTTTTGAAAAAGATGTTGATGTTAGCTTTTACATTTCTTTTGGCTTTGACTATCCATGTAGGGGAAGCTTCGGCCGTTATCGTGAAAGATGAGGAGAAAGTGAGTTTTACAATGACAGAGAATGAAAAATGGTTTATGAAGTCTGATAACCTAAATTCAAACCATTGGACATCTCACTTTGGGTACAGATTCACCATTTTCGATACTGAAGGATGTACAATTAACGCAAGAATCATGCGAATGACTTTGTCAGGATATGAAATAACCGTTAGTGAAAAAAACTTCTCGGGGGATCATTTTGATTTGAGTGCAACTGATCGAGTTGAGACGATGCCTTATAAGACTCATTATTTGATTTTGACGAAAGATCCAGATTGCGGAGATGTTAAAGTAAAAGGTCTATACGGTTTTCAGTTTGATCAGCCAGAATGGTAATAAAAAAGAATCTGGATTCTCACCAGCCTAAACGCCAGCCAAGCTAATGTCTCACATGCAGACATTAGCTTTTTCCATTGTTTTATAGGCTGTCGTCAGGATTCTAGAAGACTTTCTCGTAATAGTCGTCACCTGTCACATGAAGCCCAAATGACAGGGGAAATGTATATCTTTATACATTCACACTTTCCGTCGTGAAAATGTAAATGTATTCATAAAAATCCCGCAGCATATCAGCAGTGCGCCGAGGATAATGTGGATGGTGATCTGTTCGTGCAATTGCAGCCATCCAAAGAATAGGGCCAATACGGGAACAAACATTAATGCCATGGATGCTTTTGACGCTTGGATTTGATTGAGCACCCAAAACCATACGACAAAGGTAAAGCCGGTGGAAAGCAAGCCATTAAACAGCAATGACCACACCGCCTGATATGTCCACTCGGCTGAAGGGACCGGCTCAAATATAAAGGAAAACACCAATAACATGACGGCTCCCATCATAAGGTGCCAGGCATTCATGTGAATAATATCGATATGTTTGAATTGTAGCTTGCTGAACACATTCGCGATTCCCCAGCTAAGCGCTGCCGCAAGTACGCACAGCTCCCCAAATAAAGCACTTTGATCGATATTGAGCATTTCCTTTCCAAATATAAATAACAGTCCGAAGAGGCCGCAGACCAGTCCCATCGTTTTATACACATTCATTTTCTCGTTTAATGAAAAATGGCTGATCACCGTAACAAATATAGGCATCGTATATACCAAAACAGAGGTTTTCCCTGAATCGACAAACTGCATTCCATACGTCAAAATCCCCATATAGCCCAGCCCCATCAACAGGCTCATGATGATATAGCTTTTGAGATGTTCTTTTTGAATTGAAAGCTTTTTTCTTTGGATGAAGAGAATGAGAAATAAAGGAACCGCTCCGATGAACAGGCGCAAACCCGAAAATAAAAGCGGGGGGATGTCATGAATTCCTACTTTCATCGCAACCCAAGTATAACCCCAAATAAGTGTGACAGATATGATTCCCAGCATAACTTTTACCATAATGAAGCCGCCTTTCTTGTTAAAATATCGTGCTGGTTTCTATCATATGTTACATTTATGTATAACTGAAATACATTTTTATTATTGGGGGTATAACCAAATGGTTATGAACATGAACCATCTTCACATATTTGTAAAAGTCGGGGAGAAATTAAATATTACAGAAGCGGCAAAAGAATTGTTCATCTCTCAGCCGGCGGTAAGTAAAGCGATAAAAAACCTGGAGAGCTCACTGCAGCTCAAATTATTGATCAGGGATAAACATCATGGTTTAATGCTGACTGACATCGGAAAAGAAATATTGCTGCTGGCGAGGCAAATGAAGGGAATTGAAAGCAAAATATATCAAGTAGCCAACCGGGAAAACAAGCTGTTAAACGGGAAGGTGAAAATTGGTTCATTTCCTGCAGTTTCAACAAATATCATGCCACAGGCGATTGCGGCATTCAGATCAAACTACCCGCTGATCCGCATAGAATTGATCGAAGGAACCTCTGACCAAATAAAAGGATGGGTTGAAGATCGGACGGTTGATATCGGGATCGCAGCATCTCCATTTGAACCGTTTGAAAATCAGCTATTGTGTAACGACTATATGGTGGCCGTCATCCCGCCGCAGCGTGACGAATTAAAACTTGAAAAGCATGTCGACCTTGAAACATATCAAGATGACCTCATTTTTTGTAAAGGCGGTCATGAAATCGCGATGTCAAACGCATTTTCGCAATACAACATCGAATTAAAGGAAAACTTAACTGTGCAAAATGCCGAAACCTTGATTAATATGGTCAAAAATAACTTGGGTATCGGCATCATTTCAAACTTTACACTTTCATCCGTCCCGCATCAATTGATTAAAAAGGACATCTTTCCTAGGGTTACACGCGATATTGGCGTCATCGTACATTCATTTGAAGAGATAACGCCGGCGGCGCATGAGTTTGTCAAAGTGTTGAAAGCAGTTGTAATCTGAATCAGTTATCGTGTTGCGATGAAATTTGAAGAAGATGAATACTCACCGGCAGAGTTACATAAAAGAAAAAAGCAACCATTTGAACGTTGCTTTTCACTCTATTTGGGACCTTGTATGCGTATGCTAAGAAAAAGATTCATCCATCTCTGCCTTTGTGGGACTCTGCTCCTTAACTTGTTTTAATGATGCTACTATAAGAAAGCTAACAATCACTAGCAAGAGCCATGAACTTACCTTTCCAAGGTGTACGAGACTCCATGTATCGATTTGGTTTGGATATTTCCAAGCTCCAAAAAACGTAGCGATATTTTCCGCTATCCATATAAAAAATCCGATGAGTACAAAAGAAAGTGCGAGCGGCATACGGTAACGAGCTCCATTCACCTCGTATGTAACCCATGTTTGCCAAAAGACAATGATGACAAGCCCAGATAACCACCATCGAAAGTCTATAGAAAAATGGTGGGTGAAAAAATTCAAATAAATCGCTGCGGCAAGCGGAACAACTGCAAAAAAAGGCGGCCACTTAACCAGTTCAACCTTAAGCCTTCTCCATGCCTGGCACAAATAACTGGCTACACTTGCGTACATAAAGCCGCTATACAAAGGTACTCCAAATATTTTGGAGTATCCTTCTTCTGGATAAGACCAGGAGCCCATATGGACTTTAAAAAGTTCCAGAGCAAGCCCAATAAGGTGGAATAATGTGATCACTTTTAATTCATCCCGTGTTTCAAGACCGGAACGCACCATCCACAATTGCATGAGAACGCAGATAATGAGCAGCCAGTCATATCGCGGCAAGAAGGGCAGTGGGATGATTTGCGTAATAGCCAAAGAGGCAAAAATAACGGCAGGAAACAAACATGAAAGGGCTTGTTCCCAGCCAAAATGAACGATTTGTTTTATTGCTCTCATGATGTATGCCTCCTCCATAGTTGTGTTCTTCGTGTATGGAAGGGACGCTTAGTATAGCAGCTAGATGGATATAAGTTTATGTCCAAAAGCTCACCGCCAATCACTTTATTTTTCTGTTGATCTTACATATTTTTTTGCGAATCCTGTGTGTCTTCATCACTTCGGTATTCCAATATATCCCCGGGCTGACATTCTAAAGCCTTGCAAATCGCTTCTAAAGTTGATAATCGAATAGCCTTTGCTTTTCCGTTTTTCAATATCGAAAGATTAGCCATGGTGATGCCAACTCTCTCTGAAAGCTCTGTTACGCTCATTTTCCTCTTAGCAAGCATCACATCAATGTTGATAATAATCGCCATGTCATCACCTCAGACCGTTAAGTCATTTTCTGATTTTATATCTATCGCTTCTTTTAACAGTTTTTGAAGAACAGCAGCAAAGACCGCAATCACCATTGAAGCAAAAATAATAACCAATCCGATCACAATGATACCCGGGGCGTCGTCTATCTCGGCCATCAGATAAAAGACAGGCATGCCTGCTGCGTAAAAGATACTGATAGTGACTGCGCAGTATTTTATATTCTTCAAAGCTCTTACAGACAAACCCGAGAAAGCTTTGTTTTTGTCAATATAGCTTAAAAGTTTGAACGCTTGATAAAGAGCAAAGTAAAAAGGTATCGCCGTTACATACAAATAGATGAAAACGAGATATTTTATATAAGCGATATTTGGAAATAATTCTGCTGAATAGTTGGCTATCTTAGGCACTAAAAAAATGCATAAAGCAAGAATTGGAATTCCAATAAGAACCAAAGCTATCTTTAAAAAAATTGTCGACATTCGATTCATAACAAGCACCTCATTTATTTGTTGTCTAATTGAATATAACAAAAAAGTTATCGTTTCTCAATAAAAAAATATTGAAATGGATTGATTTGTTGTTGTTATAGGAGACCCTTTTCATTTTTGACAAGACAAAAAAGCATCCCTCATCACTGGAGATGCTCAACTATTTTAAACTTTGCCGACTGAATGAACCGTGTACCTCAGTGAACTCAGGGATCGGTGTGAACATAAAGCTAAGCTCTTTTATGAAGGCTTTTATCAACGTCTAAAGATTCAAACAAACGATGGGAAGAAATACATCAAAGGATAAGCGGCTGTTCATACTAATGATCGGGAGGTAAACCGACTTATGATACAAATTTTGATCACTGGTCTTTTTTTATTGGCTCAGCCGAGTGAGCCGCAGGACAGTTTAACGGTCACACAGCAAGGACGGACGATTGCCACTGTTAACCGTGAAGACTTTACAATGCCTCTTCCCGGCACTCCAATGGTTGACTATGAAAAATACAGTAAATTCATCAAACAGCTTGATCAGAAAGTGTACCGTGAGCCGATAAATGCTGTCCTTAACGATCATGGAAGCATCGTCCCGGGCAGGGTTGGCTACAAACTGTATCAACAGGCGTTTATGGAAAAGTTTTATGCGTATTTTTATGGCCAAGGTCCCTCCAAGATAGAAGTGCCAGAAATGAACATTTATCCGAAAGTTGACAGCGAGCTGCTAGCTCACATCAGTACGCAGCAGCTTGGTCAGTACGTGACGTATTTTAACTCAAGCAATAAAAGTCGTTCACACAATATTTCTCTTTCTGCAAAAGCAATCGACAATCACGTTGTTTTCCCTAATGAGACGTTTTCGTTTAACCAAGTTGTGGGAATGAGAACTCGGAACAAAGGATATAAAAGTGCACCCATTATTGTAAAAGGGGAGTTGTCTGAAGGTGTAGGAGGAGGAATTTGTCAGGTGTCCTCAACTCTATTTAATGCCGTTGATCGTGCAGGACTGCAGATCGTTCAGCGCTATTCTCATACTAGAAGTGTACCATATGTACCGCCCGGACGGGATGCGACGGTAAGCTGGGGAGGTCCTGACTTTCGCTTTCAAAACCAATATAACCAACCAATCTTAATTCGGGCAAAAAGGTATGGGGGAAGTATGATTATTACGCTATACTCTTCTGATGTGATAAACAGCAAATTGAGAAAAATCCCCAAGGCTCCATCTCGGATACCGAAAGAAATAAATGCAGAGCAGTAAAAGACAAAACCTCAGGTAAGGTTTTGGTTAAGAGAGCTTGTAGATTGCTCAAAATCAATTCTTTAAGGAGCAGCCAGTGAAAGGAAGGAGGGATAAATGAAGTGAAAAGGGTATTATTTTCTGTAATTGTTTTTACAGCAGTTGGATTTACGTTTTGCCAATCAAAAGCGCATGCCCTGACTTTTACGGTGTTGCCTATTACACAAAAAACAGACCAGTGGTCAGTAAAAGTAAGTGAAGCAAAAAATGTAAAGGAATTTGCGAGACCTCAAAAAGGAGAATATCAAGTATATTCCTTGGAAGTCAAAAATATAGGGGAAAAAGCAGCTACAGTGGATGTGCAATTGTATAGAAATGACCCTGATTCAATCACAAGGTTTTCACTTTTTGGATGTCCCGATGCAAATTGTGTCAAACCAAAAGAAGATTCTAAAATGTTAGCTGAAAGTTTAAATGATGGCTCACCGCTGAAGTTCAATCATTTTATGCTGGCAGATAAAGCCTCTGAATTAGAAGTTGTTATAATTTGGACACAGAAGGGGCAAGAAGGACGCAATTTAAAACAGACCTTTAAATTCACTGAAGATGGCGTTAATTAGACAGTAAAGATAGAATGGCTTTGATGATTCGATCTCTTACTTTGCCTGAGGAAAAAACGAGGATAATTGTTGGAAAACCAATTGTAGCTGAGTCAAATGTCAAAGTGACTGTGATTTATGACTATAGAGAAGAACCAGAGGAGGCTTTTTGGATACACTTATCCGATGGGAGTGAAATGTTTGTCGATGATCACAAAGTCTTTATGGAATACGAATAGAGACTTTGTGACTGACTGCGCATTTCAGCGTAACATTTTACTGATAATGACAGTGACACCTAAACAAGTGCAGCCCGTTTCATTATTAAAAATCTTTAATTTCGAAATTTTCACAGTTCAATTTCAGTCAATTCAGTTATCATCGAAAGAAGAGGAACAAAAGTCACCAGCTATTTGGACAACTTTTAGCGTTTTTTTTGATGGGAGATTTGTGACTCACGAGATCATGAGTATAAATAAATTTGAAAAATTACTTAATAAACTCTTGTTAGCTTGATTTTTCAAAATAAAAAGCCCATTTTAAAACAAAATTGTATGTAAGGCGTGATATACGGTTAAATTTTGTCTCTGAAAGAGCTTTAATTTAAATTCGAAGTTTTTAATTTTCTTTTTAGTAACATTTTGATCATATTTTCCTACTAACGAGTTAGGGAAGTGGGGAAAAGCATGAGAAAAAAGAACAATATTAAGAAATGGCTATTGATCATTGCTGGATTCTTGATCATCTGCATCATCACATTATTTGTAATGGTATCAGGAAACAAAGTGAAATATGAGGGCAGCGGGAAAAGCGGACTGTGGATGTCTAACCTTGAAAAATCAGACAAAACTTCAATTGGACCTAATTATTTTCTAAATCTATATTGGCAGGGGAGTAAGAAGGACGAAAAGAGGACTGTCATAGAAAAAATCACCTTATACATAGATGGTAAAATGTATGATGACAGGGAAAATTATGATTTGTCAGAATACACAGGTGATGAAATGCCAGGTGGGGGACGCATGAGGACCATATTGCCACCTTTGATTATATGCCTGAAGATGAAGTGATAGGACATGATGTATTAGTGAAAGTGGAGTGGAAGACAGGCCAGAAAAAACAGACAGAAGAAATCAAATTACATAAGAAGCCATGGTATAAAAAATAGCTTATTTGATGTATTTGTGATCACATTGGTGGTCACTTTTTTATTTGCGGATTCCTAGGCACAGCAATCTAAGATTCTGCATAGGCTGAAATAAAATCTTGTTCATTTCTAAAACGAGGTGCATGCTGTTGGAACAACAACCAATCAATCATGAAGACAGAAACGTGCCGCAGCCTATTCGAAGTGATGGAGCTGGAGCTATTGATGCAGGCCCGCGAAATATAATGCGGGATATTCAAAATCCGAATATACTTGTTCCGCCTGTTACAGATGAGGGTATGATTCCTAACTTGAGATTTTCATTCTCAGACGCTCCTATGAAATTAGATCATGGCGGCTGGTCAAGAGAAATCACCGTAAGACAGCTTCCGATTTCAACTGCGATTGCAGGTGTAAACATGAGCTTAACTGCGGGAGGCGTCCGTGAGCTTCATTGGCATAAGCAAGCGGAGTGGGCTTATATGCTTTTGGGACGGGCACGTATCACCGCTGTTGACCAAGACGGACGAAATTTCATTGCTGATGTTGGTCCCGGCGACCTTTGGTACTTCCCAGCAGGAATTCCGCATTCCATACAGGGATTGGAACACTGCGAGTTTCTGCTCGTATTCGATGATGGAAACTTTTCTGAGTTTTCAACGTTAACCATTTCAGATTGGCTTGCACACACACCAAAAGACGTTCTGTCTGCAAATTTCGGTGTCCCGGTGAATGCTTTTAACTCTCTTCCGTCTGAGCAAGTCTATATCTACCAAGGGAATGTGCCGGGATCAGTCGCCAGTGAAGACATTCAGTCACCATATGGAAAAGTCCCCATGACCTTTAAACACGAGTTGTTAAATCAACCCCCAATTCAAATGCCAGGGGGGAGTGTACGAATTGTGGATTCTTCTAACTTCCCAATTTCAAAAACGATAGCCGCTGCACTTGTTCAGATTGAGCCTGGCGCGATGAGAGAGCTTCATTGGCATCCCAATAGCGATGAGTGGCAATATTATCTAACAGGACAGGGACGAATGACGGTATTTATCGGAAATGGGACTGCCCGCACATTTGATTATAGAGCAGGCGACGTTGGATACGTGCCTTCTAATGCTGGACACTATATACAAAACACTGGTACAGAAACATTATGGTTTTTAGAAATGTTCAAAAGTGACCGTTATGCAGATGTGTCACTCAATCAGTGGATGGCATTGACGCCTAAAGAATTAGTGCAAAGCAACTTGAATGCTGGATCAGTCATGCTTGATTCTCTGCGTAAGAAGAAAGTGCCTGTTGTGAAATATCCCGGTACGTAAAGACTGAACCGATCACACAGTGGTCTTAAAGTAACTAGAGCTGAATTTTGGCCTGTGTTTTATTAAATCCCTATATATACGTTATGTAGGGTTTTTCTGCTTGAATCGTATTGTAATGAGCTTTAAAATGTTAATGTGGAAATGATAACCATTCGATAATGGGAATTCAATGGCCGATTTCTATCAGTTTGATTGGCTTTAAAGGAGGACAAGAAATGAAAGCACTCATATTTTTATCCAGTTTGACTGCCATTGGGAGCTCTATATTGGGGCGATGGTTAGGGATGCTGGATGATTCTTATGCTGTTTGGCGATGCTTGGTTTATAGGTGTTTTAGCTGGATTGATTTCACTTCTAATATTGATTGATAGTCAAACGATGACAAAGAATTACATAGTAAGTTTAAGTACGATACTAGGCATTCTTGGAGTGGGATTTATATATTTTCCAGCTGCATTCATCAACATATTATTAAGTATTACACTGGATAAACAAAAGAAAGAAGACCTTCATGTAAGATGAAAGAAATTTCATTTAATTCTTAGGAGGGAAAGTGTATGGATTTACCTCTATGGGCTTATATCATATTTGCAATCACAGGTGCGGCAGGTTTCATAAGTTTAATGTGGTTCAGTTTTTTTACTGACAAAATAGAAAAGTGAAGCGATTTTATAAAAATGTAAACTATTTTATATGAAAGGGATAACATGCTTATTTAAGTTTACATAATAAAATTATTTCAAACTGATGCTAAAATAACTAATTGATCTATGTACTAAATATTCATAATTACTAGAGGGATTGGCACCTAAGGAACAAAGCTATTTGACAAGTTCTTGCTAGAGAATTTCAATCACTACATATGATTTTCTGCATCAAGAAGCTCAGCTGAATTATTTTTGGGTGAATTTACTAATGATGAAACCTGGTATGCTTCCATGTCATCAGCATCATAAGGCAGCAGCAAACTTTGCAGATAATCAGGGCTTGTATTTTTGGGGTTAAGCCACTCCTTTTCATGATCATGGGCCAATATAACCGGCATTCGGTCGTGTATATCTTTCATGAACTCATTAGGCTCAGTTGTTATGATAGTGCAGGTATAAAGAGGGTATCCTTGATGTGTGCTCCACTTTTCATATAAGCCAGCAAACGCAAAAAGAGCAGATGATTTCAATTTGATCCGCATTGGGATTTTGGTTTTGGAATCAAGCCGTTTCCATTCATAAAAACTGTCTGCTGGTATGATGCAGCGTTTGCTGACAAGCGGTCTTCGAAAGGCCGGTTTCTCGGTAATTGTTTCGGCTCGAGCATTGATCATTTTATAACCGATCTTTTCATCTTTTGCCCAAGGTGGAATAAGTCCCCATCTAAGCTTGCCTAAGCGATTATTTGATCCATCATTGATGATTGCAAGGATGTTTTGTGATGGTGCGACATTATAGCTTGGCTGGTATTCACCTTTAGGAAAAAATTGATCGATGTCAAATTGGTCAATAATATCATCAAATGCAGAGTACAAAGTAAACCTGCCGCACATATCCATCATCCTTTTTAGGGGTTTTTGAATAGTTTGTGGGACGAACGTTCATTTAATACAGGTCCAGAACAATGATTTCTTTTCACTTGCGATAAACTGGTATAATAAGAAAGCCAGTTAAGAAGTTATTGTGGAATAGAACATATGCTTTTTAGTTTGACCGACGCTGGATCTTGATGGAATTACAAGGATCGCTTAAAAATAGCCTATAGTATAAAAAGAGGCACAGCGTTTTTAACGCATGGCCTCTTTTATATCAGTAGCCAAATACCAGAGTTGTACTTTGTGATCCGGCATATTTCGTGACAAATTCTTTTGTATATTCCGGCGTTTGGACACGATAGCTATAGTTTGAACCGGGATTCCAAGAAGTCAGCGGAGAGGTTTGCTTGTTGAGTGATGGATAGCTGCCTATGTCTTTGAAATAACCAGTGCCCTTGTCGTCAAGGATGCCGCCTTTTTCACTGCCTTTCCCAAAGTAATTATATTCGGAATATATTTTTGCTTTTGTAGCAATTGTAATCGCCTGGTTAAAATTATTGCTGTAATTGTTTTTAACATGAAAGTAACCGTATCTCATCAGACCTGGGCCTCTAACATACAAGTTCTCAAAATAATTATTGGCGATTGTCATGTGGGGGTAGCCGTCATATTGATGCTGAGAATCATCCGGGTATCCTAAAATCAAACCGTATTTATGATTCGCAAATTTTGAGTTGCTGATCGTGATATAATCTGCGGATTTTCCGATATACACGAGTTTATCCAAATCGCTTCCGCTTGCATTATAGCTATGACCTGAGAATGTGACGTGATCAATCCAATAGTTCATACCGGAATCTAAATAAAGCTGGATATCATTATTTCCGTTAATCTGCGGACTGTGTTCAAACGTTAAATTTTGAAAAATGACATTTCCAGAAGCTGATGAAGTTGTTAAATAAATATTTTTCAGCGTTTTTTTCGCGTAAGAGCCCACGAGTGTTTTATTTGAGCCAATGGTAACTGTTGTTTTCGCAGATGCGGAAAGATCATTTTGAAGCACTAAAATTTTCGGAGTGGATCCTCCTAGATGGGTTTTTAAATCATTTACGCTTTGAATGTAAACAATCTGCCCGTTTTTTCCACCCGTTGTGCCCGTTTTAGAGATGCCTTTTTCATTTTTGGCATTTCCGGCAAAACCTAAAAGGCCATTTGTTGAGGTATTCGGAAAATCGACTGCACCTAATGCTTTTCCAGGCAAGAGAACCAAAAACAAGCTAAAGACGGTGAACCATAAACAAAGTCGTTTCATCACAATATGCTTCCTTTCAATTTTAATCATTTCCTTGCGGGATTATTATTACAGTTAATGGAAAGGAATGATAGGTTCTATCTTCCTAATTAATGTTGGGTTACTTAAAAAATAGAGATTGCGCCAAAAGACATACTAACAATTGAAATAGAAGAAAGGATTGATACACCGTTGACTGCAGCAGCTTATCGAAACACCTTGCTATCACTTTTATGTTTAACAGCTGGAATCGTGGATGTAATCGGGTATTTAAGCCTGGGACATGTGTTCACAGCTAATATGACTGGAAACATTGTATTATTGGGGTTAGCTATAGGCAAATCCATTCAGGTCACTGTTTTTAATTCCTTGACTGCGCTAATCGGATTTATATGCGGCGTGATCATTGCTACATTGATGGTCGGAAAGGCGGAAAATACCCTTTGGCCTTCTGCTGTGACAAAAGCCCTCGCACTTGAAGCATTCATTTTGTTTGTCTTTGCTTGTCTTTCTTTTTACCGGGCATTTGTTCCTGTGCACATTCTGATTATACTCATGAGCATTTCTATGGGGATTCAAACTACAGCAGCAAAAAAACTGGGGATTGCAGGTATTTCTTCAACTGTGTTGACCGGCACTTTGGCTTCTCTTTTAGAGGATATATCCGGCCGTTTGTTTTTTAAGAAGCAAAAGAAGACTTTCTTAAGAGATACTGTGTTAAGAGCACTGGCTATTATTTTGTATTGTGTAGGGGCTATTATTGTTGCTCTGGCTGAGCCTGATTTTTATCACTTCATTATTTGGGTTCCGATTGTGCTGATCTTTGGCATCATGATGACAGCTAAGTTGAAACTGAGCGGGGAAAAATAGCTTTTCCTGTATAGCTGGTATCAGGCCAACAGCCTGTTTCATTTCGTTATTGAAGTGCGAATTTTGAGAGGGGAAAATAAGACATTCGGCTGAAGTGCACATTCGTTCATTTGTATTGGCTTTTTCATAAGTACCTACATTTGATATATGAATGATAGTGAATTTGCCTTAAAATCATCTATGAATCTATTTCCTCTTTCAAACCAGATGGATTGAGTCTTATAATGATAATGATTCTCATTTGAAGTCTGGTTTGAGGAGGACCAAATATGAAAAAGATCATGAGTGCATTTGTTGGTATGGTTTTGTTGACGATCTTCTGTTTTTCCCCGCAAGCTTCGGCAGCATATGACGACCTGCATGAAGGTTATGCAACGTATACAGGGTCAGGTTATTCAGGAGGAGCTTTCCTGCTGGATCCCATTCCTTCCGATATGGAGATTACTGCAATAAATCCGGCGGATCTCAATTACGGAGGAGTAAAAGCAGCACTTGCCGGCTCTTATTTGGAAGTTGAAGGGCCAAAAGGGAAAACAACCGTATATGTTACTGATCTTTATCCCGAAGGCGCTCGGGGAGCTCTTGATCTGTCACCTAATGCCTTCCGTAAAATCGGCAATATGAAAGACGGAAAAATCAATATTAAATGGCGTGTTGTCAAAGCCCCAATCACCGGCAATTTCACCTACCGGATCAAAGAAGGCAGCAGCAGGTGGTGGGCAGCAATCCAAGTCAGAAATCACAAGTATCCTGTTATGAAAATGGAATATGAAAAGGATGGTAAGTGGATCAACATGGAGAAAATGGACTATAACCATTTTGTGAGTACGAATTTAGGTACAGGCTCTCTCAAAGTCAGAATGACTGACATCCGCGGAAAAGTTGTGAAAGACACCATTCCAAAGCTGCCTGAAAGCGGAACGTCCAAAGCCTATACTGTACCGGGCCATGTTCAGTTTCCTGAATAAAAAATACGAAACAGCGGATCTTTTCCCGCTGTTTTTTCATTGTTCTGCATCTGCATGTAAAAATGTTTTAATCATGTTCAACTGCTCCTGCTTTGGATAACTGGTATACAGCCTGCTTGAAATCCGAATAGGATCTCCGAAAAAGTATCTTTCATAGTGAGTTTGTCTAGTTCCGAATGAACTCATTGTTAAATCCCATGCCAAACGGAAAATTTTCACACGTTCTTCAGCATTTGTATTGGTTGCTTGAAGATATTGGTCAAGATCTTCCCGTATCTCTGAGTCAAATGCATTTTCGGTAGGCAGTGTCACCATTCCGCTAGCTCCAATTAATTGTATGATTTCAGTAAATCGAGGATATAGCTTAGGAATGATCGTACTGATGACTTGAAGAGGAATTAAACAGGGGCGCATATAGCCGAATTCATCTAACTGAGCATCATTTTCCGATTTGTCAATGAGGGCTTTGATTGTTTCCAATCCCACAATGATTTCTGAGAGCTTTTCTTGGATGTGCTGATATTCGGAAACATTAATGGTGTCGACAAGAAGCTGTGCAACACCTAATAGAAATTCAATTTTTATCATTTGCCTAATGACAACCTGGTGAAAGGTAAAGGCATGAAAAGAGCTTTTTGTCATAAAATCTTTAGCTGCTTCCACATTATCGTAAAAAAACACACGATTCCACGGCACTAACACATGATCAAAAACCACAATTGAATCCATTTCTTCATACCTTGAGCTTAAGGGATGATTAAAGGAAGAGTCGCTTAATACAAATGATTCTCTTGTGATGAATTTTACGCCTTTTGTATTAGAAGGGATTGAAAAAGCATAAGCTTCATCTGTTTCAAAGAAAAATTTAGGCGCTGAAAAAACCAAGATTTCATCGGTCAATCCGCCTTGTGTTGCAAGCAGTCGTGCGCCATGAATCATTAAACCTTTTTCGGTTCTATCAATGACTTTAGCAGATATCGGTTTTTCACTTAGCCCAAAATAGGACTGTGACCGGTTCACTTGCGGAGTAATGAATGTATGGGTAAAAGAAAGGTCATGCTTAGCAGCTTGTTCATACATATCTAGTATATGTTCAGGAAAGCAATTCTCTTTATCTTTTAGAAGCTCCGCTGACGAAGCAAAGCTCATCATAACCGTATTCATGTAATCCGGACTTCTCCCCATCATTCCGTGAGTATGTCTAGCCCAATGTTCAATCATGGTCCTTCTTTTTTTCAAATCATTTTTGGTTTTAGGCTGGAGATAGGAAAGGCCGATTCGATTATGATCTCCAGGAAGGCAATAAGTCATTTCATGTATTAACTCATCCTTTGTTTGCAATTCATAAAGTGAGCTTTTTGTTTTGATTATTCCTTTAAATGCAGGATGCTCAGAAATGTTACCCTTTATTTTTTCGCCATCATACCATATTTCGTTTTCTAGTTTATTCAATCGGTCAATGAATTCTTTACCATTGATGATCCCCATTTAAGTTTCGCTCCTTCATATTATGCTGCGTATTGTATTATATTTTCGAGAAAACAGCCGGTTCAGCCAATTTGAGGTGGGAAAAGCCTTTTTTGTATGCCTAATAGAAAATGAGAATAAGAGTGACTTATACGACAAAAGACAGTCAATTTTTCGTGAAGCCTTTCTGAAGATTTAGAGCCGTAAAGAATTTGCTTATTCATATGAAAATAGCACTATAAAACTTGATAACACGTGTCGATATTATGGACATGAGCGTAAGCGAATTGGATTCAAACGCGCTTGAACATATTTTATTTCAGCCATTACATTGTGCGGAAAGGGAAAACGACACATGAAAGTGAAAACAAAATTGCTGGGGATTATATCAATATTAGTTGTTTCAATTATTGGAATTGGAGGCTCCTCAGTATTTATGATTTCTTCTACTGTGAAAAAGAATGAAGAACTTAAAGACAAAATGGAATTCCAAAAAGAGATAAAACACATCCAATATGAATTGACCGGGTTATCAAATGATGAAAGAGGCTTCTTGATTACCGGAGACAAAGAATACGACGAGGGTATGAAGGAAAAAGCAGACGATGTCTTAAAGAGCCTTGACCGGGTTAATGACTTGATTGATGAAGAGAAGTATCAATCCAATATTGAAGACATTAAGACAAGTTTTACTCAGTATAGAGCTTTGAATCAGCAGGTAGTAACAGCCTACTCTTCAAATCCTAAAAAAGCAGAAACCATCCATTTTGGAGAAGAAAGAACATTAAGAAAAGAAGTCGTAGATCCGGCTGTCAATAAGCTGTCTGATCGCCTGGATCAAGAGGTAGAGGATCTAAAGGATGAAATACGGGGCAATGGGAAAATGAGTCAATCGCTCATTATCATTGTCACAGGGATATCAGTAATGTTAGGCATTGTTCTAAGCATAATGCTGTTAAAGTCCATTATGGTGCCACTAAGAAGCATAAATAAGCAGCTAGAGGAAATTGCTCATGGCGAGGCTGATTTAACCAAAAAAGTCATAGTGAAAAATAAAGATGAATTTGGCCAGCTTGCCAAATCTTTTAATTCTTTTACTCATTCATTATCTCAAATTGTGAAGCAAATCAGCAGTTCATCTGAACAAGTCGCCGCTTCCTCCGAAGAATTATCGGCAAGCGCAGAAGAATCAAAATCAACATCTGAACATATTTCCCGAGCCATGCAGATGGCTGCCGAAAGCAATGTGAAACAAAGCTCAATGACAGAAAAGAGTGCGGAATCCATTACTGAATTATTAGACAGTATATCATCTGTTGCTTCAAATACAGGGAACATAGCGGATCTCTCTTCTTCGATGAGAGACAAGGCTGAAATAGGCTCTAAGTCCGTCAACAAGATGTTAGATCAGATGAAATTCATTGATAAATCTGTAGATTCAGCCGGCAATGGATTACAGGCATTGGTAGCGAGCACAGCAGAAATCAGTGATATTTCCTCGCTTATCACGACGATTTCAGAGCAGACCAATTTGCTGGCCCTAAACGCAGCGATCGAGGCGGCCAGAGCCGGAGAGCAAGGAAAAGGATTTGCCGTGGTGGCTGAAGAAGTTCGGAAATTAGCGGATGAAACAAATAAATCAGCAAACCACATCCAATCGGTGGTAGCGACCATCCAAAACGAATCGATAGAAACGGTAAATAATATTAAAGTTGTTCAAGAAAATGTGAGCTCAGGTATTGTTCTTTCTCAAGAGACAACAGGAAATTTCAATGAAATACTGAACCTGGTGGAACAGGTCACTTCTCAAATACAAGAAGTTGCAGCAGCAACTCAACAGCTTACTTCAGGCGTTGAAGTGATTCAGCACACAGTTCATACATTGGCTGCTGGTACAAAAGAAACGTCAGCAAATACAGAAGCGGTTGCAAAATCATCAGAGGAACAGCTACATTCAATGGAGGAAATCTCCTATGCCGCAGAATCTCTATCTCAGTTGGCAGAAGAGCTTCAAACCGTCATTAATCGTTTTAAATATTAAACAGGCTACTTACGTGCAACCCCCATCTTATTCGGTGGGGGTTGGCTACTTTTACTGTGGTTGTTTCTACAAACGGAGCTAACTGACTTCTTTTAAGTTAGCTCCGTTTGTATGGCTAGTCCAAATTTTGATCGATCGTTCCTTCAAAATAGTCATCGCTCACCTGTTCATGAGTTTCAGCCAATCCTTTTTCCAATTGCGTGCTTCCTTTATAATCTGAGGGCTCAAAGTATTTCCCGGCTACATCTGTTGTGTCATTTTTGTTTTCTTTGTTATGAGTTTGTGTTTCAGTGTTTACACTTTCTGTCTCAGTATTGCTGCTTATAGATTGCTGAAAATCATATTCCTTGTCTAATGAAGAAAATCTTTTATAATCATCAGGTCTGTCTGCACCGTTTTTTTGAGTCACTTTACTTCCTCCAGATTATTGATATTTTAGTGGGGGTAAGAACTTATTTCGTTCTTTTAGGATCAGAACCATGTTTTTTAGGATCATCTGCTTTAAAAGCTGTTTCAGTCTCATGGTCATTTCTTATTTGTTCAATACTTGAATTTTGAATTCCCTTTTTACTCATTGGTTTCACTCCTTTACGAAAAGTGTTGAATATCAACTCTTCTTATTCTGTCTGTTAGGCAGGTATTCATTCGCTTTTTTTCGTTGACTCTTCCCCATTAGGAAAAGAGCCAGTTATGCCAGGCGTGCATTTGATTTTTGAAACCTTTTGTTAGTATATTGCGTATATGAAGAGGCTGTATAGAACTGGGAACAAATTTGTTAAGGTGAGTAACATTCTTTCTTATCATAAAGGGGAGATATGGGAGATGAGTCTGGTGAAAAATGGAGATTCGATAAAGGTTGTATTTGTGTTTCAAAAAAACGAACAGATTGAAGAAGTTGAGCTTAACTCAGCGCAGCTGTCTGCTTTATTACACTCAAAACAGGTATGAATCGAAACATTCAGCCAGAACCTCAAAATTGAAAACACCGTTTGGTCTTACATCAATCGTCATGTATCTTTGCAAGTTTACTTAAAATAGAAAATGGTGTTTTGATTGAGAGGATTAGCAGCGATATTATTTGCTTAATGTGTCTTTATCCGTTAATGGGTTAGATAGGGGCTGGACAAGATATTGCAATGCTTCATAAAGTTAAAAAAGATTATTGAAATCTTCACAGTTATCTTTACAATAGCCTATATAGAGCGCTTTCCAAATCGTGCATTTTTTAGCTGGTTACTTGTATGGAGAAAGAGGTTTTTAGCAAAATGAAAACTACAATCTACGATGTTGCAGAAAAAGCCGGCGTGTCCATTTCAACAGTTTCAAAAGTGATCAATCATCAGCCGGTCGGGATGAAATCGAAACAAAAAGTGCTAGATGCCATGCAAGAGCTGAATTATAAACCAAGTGTGCTCGCTTCAGCATTAACAGGGAAACGGACTTCGACAATAGGATTTCTTTTACCGGACATAGCTAATCCTCTGATTGCAGAAATGGCACGGAGAGTAGAGGATCGGGCACACGAATATGGATTCAATGTCGTCATTTGCAGTACGGATTTCAAGTCAGAGAAGGAAGAGAGATACGTCTCATTATTAAGGCAGAAGCGTGTTGACGGGTTTATTTTAGCTGGGGGGTTTAGGAATAAACAGGTTATTCATGAGTTAATCAGCGATAACATTCCTGTTATCCTTCTTTCGGAATCACAGCCATACTCATCTCTTACAACGGTTACAGTTGATAATTTCTTGGGAGGGTATGAATTAACAGCATATTTAATTTCGCTTGGCCACTCAAGGATTGCGGTGATTGCAGAAGACAATTCAAGCAGCAGAGAACGAATTCGCGGATATTCACAGGCATTACAAGAGTCTGATCTTGATATTCACGAAGATCTGATTGTTGTAACAGATTCAACGGCCGAGTCTGCACAGTCTTTGGCCTCTTCATTATTACAATCTTCAAATCCGCCCACAGCTATGATTTGTTGTAATGATATCTTAGCAATTGGTGCGCTCCTTGCAGCAAGGGAGGAACATGTGTTGGTTCCTGAAGAACTTTCTATCACAGGCTTTGATAATACACTGATATCAAAAAGTAGTGATCCCCCTTTGACAACAGTTGAAGTGCCTGTGCAAAGCATGTGTTCACAGGCAGTGGATTTACTAATTGATGAAATAGAAGGAAAAGCCTCTGAAAAACAAAAAATTTTAGTATTGCCGAAATTAATTGTCCGAAAATCAACAAGCCGTTTTCATTAAAGACGTGTGTTCCAAATCAATAATATTTGTTTAGCAGCTGGAAAGTCCCCGCTGCTTTTTTGTGTTTCACCATAGAATGACAAAAGGGAAGCAAGAAAAACTCAAAAAACAACATTGATAGGTCGGAATATCCTTTTTTAAAGTGGAAGGTGTATATATATTGGTATATTGTTGATTATTTTCTGAAAGGAATTTCAAAAAAACGTTTACAAAATATATTGAATATTATACAATCAACTCACAAAATATAAAGCGCTTTCTATATGCAGGGATATAATTAGTAAAAAAGAAATCTATTTGCTTTTAAAAACGGAGTGTAAAGCGCTTTATATGATTTGTTTCCGGTTTTAGATAAAGTGCACGATTAAGAAGAGAAGATCAACTCGGAGAACCGAAATAAACGTACTTTTAAATCCAGTTAAAAGAAAGCGCTTTATTTTTTGGTTGCGATTCATAATTCATTTGATTAGAGGTGTCTTGGATGAGTATTCACATTGCTGGCGCGCCGTGCTGCTGGGGCGTTGACGATCCGAAAAATCCTTATCTTCCTCCATGGGAGAGAGTGCTGCAAGAAGCATCACAAGCTGGTTATAAAGGGATTGAGTTAGGTCCATACGGCTATATTCCGATGGATATCGAACGTGTCCAAGCAGAGCTTTTGAAAAACAATTTATCCATTATTGCCGGTACGATTTTTGATGATTTAGTATCAGAGTCGCACTTAGGAAATTTGCTGGAGCAAGTTGATGAGATTTGTTCTCTGATTACAAAACTACCTTTCTCTTTTCAGGATAAAGAGGAGCGCTTTCGCTTTTCACCTCCTTATTTGGTCCTGATTGACTGGGGGCATGACGAAAGAGATTATAAGGCGGGGCGTCCTGATCAAGCGAAACGGTTATCTAAAAAGGAATGGAACCGTATGATGTCTCATATTCGGACAATTGCGGAACGGGCGTGGAAGCAATATGGCGTACGAGCCGTCATCCATCCTCATGCAGGGGGATATATTGAATTCGAGGATGAGATTCAGCAATTACTAAAAGATATACCATACGATATTGCGGGGCTTTGTCTTGATACAGGACATTTATATTATTCAAAGATGGATCCGGAACAATGGCTGCGGGACTATGCGGACCGTGTAGACTATATCCATTTTAAAGACATTGATGAACATGTTTATCAACAAGTAATGGGTGAGCATATCCGCTTTTTTGATGCTTGCGCAAAGGGAGTCATGTGTCCGATAGGCCAAGGAATTATTGATTATGAAGCGATTTACAAGTTGCTAAAAGACATTCACTATCACGGCTATATTACGATTGAGCAAGAACGTGATCCGAGAAACTCTGATACTAGTTTAAGAGATGTCAGTCAAAGCCTTGCCTATTTAAAAAATGTTGGTTACTAGTGAGGGAGGAATCAAAAATGATTAATGGTGAAAAAAAGGTAGATAGACCGATACGCTGGGCAATGGTAGGAGGCGGCCGGGGAAGTCAAATTGGATACATTCATCGCTCGGCTGCCTTGCGTGATCATCACTTTCAGTTGGTTGCAGGGGCATTTGACATCAATCCGGAACGGGGAAAAGATTTTGGGATGAATCTTCATGTTACTCCGGAACGCTGCTACTTGGATTTCCAGCAAATGTTTGAAGAAGAAGCAAAACGAGAAGACGGTATTGAAGCTGTTTCTATCGCAACTCCAAACGGCACTCATTATGAAATTTGTAAGGCGGCCCTGAATGTCGGTTTGCATGTTGTATGTGAAAAGCCTCTTTGTTTCACGTTTGAAGAAGCAAAAGAGCTTGAGAATTTGGCAAAGAAAAAGAACAGAGTTGTCGGCATTACATATGGTTATTCTGGGCATCAAATGATTGAACAGGCGCGCCAGATGATCGCAAATGGAGAGTTGGGTGACATCAGAATTATTAATATGCAATTTGCACATGGTTTTCACTCAGATCCTGTAGAAATGAATAATCCAAGCACGAAATGGCGTGTAGACCCGAAATTTGCCGGTCCGAGCTACGTGTTAGGAGATTTAGGAACTCATCCGTTATTTTTATCGGAAATCATGATTCCGGAACTGAAAATAAACAAACTGTTATGTACTCGCCAGAGCTTTGTAAAAAGCAGAGCGCCTCTTGAAGATAATGCTTATACGATTATGGAATACGATAATGGGGCGGTCGGCACGGTGTGGTCTTCATGTGTAAATGCCGGATCAATGCATGGCCAGAAAATTCGTGTGATCGGTTCCAAAGCAAGTATTGAATGGTGGGATGAACAGCCTAACCAGCTGCGTTTTGAAATACAGGGAAAACCTGTACAGATTTTAGAGCGCGGAATGGGATATTTATACCCAGAAGCATTACAAGATGACCGTATTGGAGGCGGCCATCCAGAAGGTCTATTTGAAGCGTGGTCGAATCTTTATTCCCGATTCGCTGTTGCTATGGAAGCTGCTGATCGAGGGAAAGAATTGGAGCACATGTGGTATCCAGGAATTGAAGCGGGTGTGGGAGGTGTACGCTGGGTGGAAAACTGCGTTCGATCCGCGGATAAAGGCGCAGTATGGGTGGACTATCAATAACATGTAGCGATTGTAAGTCCTTTTAAAAGGAGGAGAAAAATGGACCAGCGTGAAAAAATGGATACTGCAGGCGGAAATACCTCGTGTAAACATAAAAAATTTTTCCGCAAGATTACCATCATTTCTACATTCGGAGGCCTTCTCTTTGGTTATGACACTGGAGTAATCAATGGAGCGTTGCCTTTTATGGCACAAAGAGATCAGCTTGATCTAACTCCCTTCACCGAAGGTCTCATCACAAGTTCCCTCCTTTTCGGAGCCGCATTTGGCTCCCTGGCTGGAGGACGGTTAGCAGATCGTATTGGCAGGCGGAAAACCATCTTAAATCTAGCTTTCTTGTTTTTAATTGCTACGATTGGTTGTTCGTTCGCACCAAACACATCTGTTATGATAATCTGCCGAAGTTTACTTGGTCTTGCAGTAGGGGCAGCATCTGTCACGGTACCGGCCTTTTTAGCTGAAATGTCGCCAGCGGAACAGCGGGGCAAAACAATTACTCAGAACGATCTGATGATTATTTTAGGTCAGCTTCTTGCATTTACATGTAATGCAGTCATTGGTACATCAATGGGTGAATATGCGCACGTTTGGCGATTTATGCTTATCTTGGCAACACTGCCGGCCATTTTTCTGTGGTTCGGGATGCTTATTGTACCAGAGAGCCCGCGCTGGCTGGCATCGAAAGGGAAGGTGGGGGAGGCGTTCAGAGTTCTTAAGTATGTAAGGGAAGAAAATTGTGCCAAAGCTGAGCTGACTGAAATCAAAGCTTCAATCAATCGAGAGACTGAAATAAATCGGGCGACACTGAAAGACTTGTCAGTCCCATGGATTCGCCGACTTGTAGGTCTTGGAATAGGAATCGCTGTAGTGCAGCAAATAACCGGTGTTAACTCCATTATGTTCTATGGCACGCAAATTTTGCAGAAAGCTGGTTTTGCCAGAGACGCAGCACTTGTCGCAAACATTGGAAATGGCGTTATTTCAGTGATAGCCTGTACATTCGGCATCTGGATTGTAGGTAAAGTCGGGAGGCGGCCTCTTCTCCTTACAGGACTTGCAGGCACAACAGCTTCTATTTTGCTTATAGCGATTTGTTCCATCACACTTCAAGGAACTCCCGTGCTGCCGTTTATCGTGATTGGCCTGACAATTACGTTCCTGGCTTTTCAGCAGTCAGCGGTATCCGTGGTTACGTGGCTCATGATTTCAGAAATATTCCCGCTCAGATTGCGAGGGCTCGGAATGGGGATTTCAGTGTTTTTCCTTTGGATGATGAATTTTCTTATCGGCTTAACGTTTCCTGTGTTACTAGATCAATTGGGGATGTCGTCAACGTTCTTCGTCTTCGTTGTTCTGGGGGCTTCTGCGATTCTTTACGTGAAAAAGTATCTGCCGGAAACAAAAGGTCGTACTCTAGAAGAGCTTGAAAACGACTTTAGAAGCAATCAAGGTGTTCGAAAAGCATCATCGGGCAAAGGAGAAATAAATATGTAAACGCTCTCTTTTATTATGATTAAAAAGGCGTTGCTTTTGAAGCAAGCCTTTACTTTCAAATGTTTTCCATTAAACAACTAGCAAATCCCGTTTTTCTTAATACTAACTTCATCCTGTTGCTTTTTGACTAATGCAAATATCCATTCTATTAAACTTTGTTTTTGCACATACTTTTTCCCGTTGATTTTAATGTAAGGCAGGTCTGTCATGTCTCCGGCTAACTGTTTTGCCTCAGTTGTCGTTATTCCTAAAAAATGTCCGATGTAAAAGTAAATATCTCGTTCTTTTATAAGCAAGGTATCACTTTTTTCATATGCTTTTGGATGGTTCATCTGCTTTAAGCCTTCACCGATAAAATATCCAGCCAAAGCAATACCAATTCCTAAAAAAACGTCCATGTGTATGCCTCCATTATGTCGATGTTATGTTATACGGGCTTGGCATACTAGGGGTTTCATTATTTTTTCAAACCTTTTCAATCTGCACGCGTCCTGAAAAAAAGGTGGCGCCGCCGCCCATATCGGACAATCGGTCTGGGGTTAGCGCGTTTACAAGCTGTTTTTTTCCTTGTTCATCCGCCCATAATCCTTGGCTGACAACGACACCTGGCAGCACTTGTTCTCCAACTGCAGCGGTCAGCTGGCATTCTCCCCGGCTGTTCCAAATTCGTACAGGTGCCCCATCAACGATTCCGAGCTCTTCAGCATCTTTTGTGTTGATAAAGAGCTTTGGCGTCTTTTCAAGCTTGATGTGTTTTTCATTATTGGAAAATGTTGAGTTTAAGAAATTATGGTTTGGCCCCGGAACATACATAAACGGATGTTCATTATCGGTTACAAGAGGTGTATATGTCGGTAAAGCAGGGAAGCCGTCTTGTTTCATTTGTTCTGAATATAATTCTATTTTTCCGCTTGGCGTTGGAAGTTCGCCCGGAAACAGTCGCTTTTCGCGTTTCGCTTTCATAAATGAATGCTTAGCAAGTGCATCGTAATCAATCTCTGCCAAATGTGGATTATCTGGATGGTCAAGCGCCTGGCGGATTAATTCTTCATCTGAATCTTTAAGCTCCTGGTCTGTGAATCCCATGGCTTCAGCCAGTAATCGGAAAACCTCAGTGTTAGACTTGCTTTCCCCATATCTCTCAATCACCGGCTGCTGAAGCTGAATGTAATGGTGCCAGTAGGAGGTGTAAAAATCAGTATTTTCAAAAGCGGATGTTGCAGGCAGTACAATGTCCGCATATGCAGCCGTTTCCGTTAAAAACAAATCATGAACCACAGTAAACAAGTCTTCCCGCAGTAATCCATGTCTGACTTTGTTTGCTTCGGGCGCGACGACGGCAGGGTTCGTTCCGTAAATAAATAGAGAGCGAATCGGCGGGTCTGTTTCCAAAAGCACCCTGCCAAGCTGATTCATATTAAACGACCTCGGGGTGCGCCCTTTCAATAAGTCGGGCCGCTGCAAGGCATTTGTGTTATATTCTAAAATTCCGCTGTTATGCTTAATTGCGCCGCCCCCTGTGTGCAGCCATTGGCCGGTAATCGCCGGAAGACAGGCAATCGTCCTTACAATCATCCCGCCGTTATCGTGATGCTGGGGTCCGTTTCCGATTCTGATAAAAGAAGGGGAGGTTTTCCCGTACATTTTTGCCAGTCGGTAAATATCTTCGGTACTGACACCGGTGATCGTCGATACCTTTTCAGGATCATATTGTTTCACGTGTTCACGGAGCTCTTCATAGCCAACCGTGTACTCGGACAGAAATGCTTCATCATGAAGGTTTTCTTTAAATAAAATGTGCATGATGCCAAGAGCAAGTGCACTGTCGGTTCCCGGTTTTATTGGGATAAACCAATCTGCAAGACGTCCTGTTTGATTTTTATGCACATCGATCACGACAATTTTGGCACCTTGTTTTCGCGCTTTTTGGGCGATCGTAATTTGGTGCATATTTGTGCTGACCGCGTTGATTCCCCAAAAAATAAATAGTTTTGTATGAACGGTTTCCTCAGGATCGATTCCCGCGCTTATGCCCATTGTATATTTATAGCCTTCAGATCCCGCTTTGCTGCAAATCGTCCGTTCAAGCTGGCTTGACCCCATGCGGTAAAAAAAGCGGCGGTCCATTCCTTCAGCTGTCAATTTCCCCATATTTCCGTAAAAGCTGTAAGGAAGTATGCTTTCAGCTCCCTCTGCATCAATCAGCTGTTTCCAGCGGGAGGTGATCGTATCGATTGCCTCTTCCCAGGAAATCGGTTCAAATATCGCTTGGCCTTTCGCACCTGTTCGTTTGAGCGGTGTAGTCAGCCGCTTTTCATCATATATGCGCTCCGTCATATTCCGGACTTTGTTGCATATGTTTCCGGCTGTGACAGGATGATCAGGGTCTCCTTGCATTTTTACGATTTTCCCGTCTTTTTTATGTATTAACAATCCGCACTGATCCGGGCAGTCCAGCGAGCAAACGGATTTGAAAATGCCGTTTTGTTGTGTGGCAAAAGATTTCATGGCCCAGTTCCTCTCTCTAGTTAGATATTTTGTAAGAATTATAACATTTCGGATGATAACGTCAATTCTGAAAAAAGAGATTGACATCAATCTGAGACTTCTTTATGATAAACGTATTCTTCATTCTGAAAATTACATACTCAACATTTTCTATCCAGAGAGGTGGAGGGACTGGCCCTATGAAACCTCGGCAACATTATTGTGCCAATTCCAGCAAGCGTCAGCTTGAAAGATAGGAAAGCAAGGTTTATACCGGCGTCTGCCTGTAACAGAGCGCGCCTATATATGAATCTCTTTCCATCTGCGGAAAGAGATTTTTTTTATGAAAAAATACGATGAAAAGGATGTTTTGCACCATGACGGTTTTGGTTACAGCACCGTACAACGAAGAAGGACGAAAAGAGCTAGAAAACTTGTTTGACTCAGTTGCTTATCAATCTTGGAAGGAACAAGGCCGGGCATATCGGGAGGATGAACTCATTCAGCTGCTAAAAGCAACAAATGCGACAGGCTTGATTACTGAACTTGATCAGGTAACAGACAGCGTATTTGCTTCTGTTCCCGAACTTTCATTTGTCGGTGTTTGCAGGGGAATGCCCTCCAATGTGGATGTGGCAGCTGCCTCAAAAAGAGGCATACCTGTTTTTTATACACCAGGGCGGAATGCACAAGCCGTTGCTGAAATGTTTATTGGAAATGTGATTTCCTTTCTGCGCCATACCAGCGCCTCGAATCAATGGCTGAAGGATGGAAAGTGGAACAGTGATTACCTGCAGGCTTATGTCAAATTTAAAGGAAATGAATTAACAGGAAAAACGGTTGGCATGATTGGGTTCGGGGCGGTTGGTCAAAGGATTGCAAAACTGCTGACTGCGTTTGACTGTAAAATAAAGTATTACGATCCATTCATTCAAGACGATCATCCGCTGTATGAAAAAGTATCTCTTAAAACGGTGTTTTCAGACAGTGATATCGTTTCTGTCCATCTGCCTCGTACTGAGGAAACACTTGGACTTATTGATCGGAAGTATTTTGATCTGATGAAACAGAGTGCGATTTTCGTCAATACTTCAAGAGCAGTTGTTGTAAACCGTGAAGATCTTTTATCTGTATTAAAAGAACATAAAATCAGAGGTGCGATATTAGACGTTTTTTATCATGAACCTCCAGAGGAATCAGATTATGAATTGATTTCATTGCCTAATGTTCTGGCAACACCGCATCTCGCTGGAGCAACATTTGAAGTGGAGGATCATCACGTGACGATACTGAATAAAGCCCTCAAAAAGTGGAAGGGTGAAAAAACTCTTAATATTCCGACAATGTATAACAAGGACGAACTGAAAACAGGGGTATAAGAAAGGAGGCTAACAGAATGAAAAAACAAAAAGGCTATCTCGTTTTTGATATTGGCACAGGCAATGCGAGGGTAGCGGTCGTGAGTGTAACTGGCAGTGTTCTAACAGTTGAACGGGAGGACATCGTGTATTCCACAGAGACGCTTTACCCGGACAGCCGTTATTTTTCTCCTCAGGTGCTGTGGAAGCAGGTGATGAATTTGGCAAAACGTGTGCTATCCCGTTCGTGTGATATTGACATCATTGGTTTGACATCGACGAGTCAAAGACAGGGGATTGTTCTGATCGATCAAAACGGCGATTCTTTTCTTGGGCTGCCGAACATCGATAACCGCGGTCGAGAGTGGGAGGCGAGCATTCCCGATCGGGAAGAGATATACAGCCGCACAGGCCGCCTGCCAACCGCACTTTTTTCCGCGCTCAAGCTTTATGGATTAAAACAGCGCCAGCCCTCTTTATGGGAAAAGACTGCAAGCTTTACTAGCATCAGTGATTGGGTGACGTACCAACTGAGCGGAATATTAACATATGAACCATCACAGGCAACAGAAACCCTGCTGTTTGATGTGAAGCAAAACACTTGGTCAGAAGAGATGTGCGACATATTCGGCTTTTCTCCATCTATCCTTCCGCCTCTTGTAAGAGCGGGAACAGCAATTGGAACGATAGCAAATGAATATGCATCCGAATTAGGCCTTTCAATAGATGCTAAGGTTATAGCAGGGGGCGGGGATACACAGCTAGCTGTCAAAAGCACCGGAGCTGGACTTGAGGACATTGTCATTGTATCAGGGACAACAACGCCAATAACCAAAATTACTGCGGATCATGGCGACACAAAACATAAAGCCTGGCTGAACTGTCATACGGATCAAGGGCATTGGCTTGTGGAAACGAATCCGGGAATTACCGGCTTGAATTATCAAAAATTAAAACAGATTTTTTATCCGAATGAAACGTACGAAGTAATGGAGGAGGAGATTTCTGCACTTGCAAAAGAAGACCATGCATGTGTAGCGGCTCTCGGCTCTTATTTATCGGCTGAAAAGAATGCGTTAACGAGAGGCGGTTTTCTTTTTGATGCCCCGCTGTCAGCACATTTAAAGAGGGCACATTTTGTACGTGCAGCGCTAGAAGAGATCGCATTTTCAATTAAATGGAACTTTGACATTTTAACAGAGGTTACTCCGTTTGAACGTGACTATGTTTGGGTGTGCGGAGGGGGATTCCAAAGCAAAGCGCTCACTCAATATATCGCGGATCTTCTTCAAAAAAAGGTCTATGTCCAAGAGGGATATCATCAGGCATCTGTTGTTGGAGCTGCAGTCATTTGCAATGAAACCTTTCAATTAACGGAGGAGATGTCAGCAAATGTCCGGGTGATCGAACCGAAGGACTGTCAGACAGAATTGGCTTTATATGAGAAATGGAAGCAAACACAGCGCTTTTTTTCAGGTTCAGAAAGCAAAGTATTGATTTAAGGCGGCATTTTTGCTGTTTTGAGGAATCATTTAATTTTCAACTTTAATAAGGTAATACGGTAATGAATATAAGCATCTAAGGAGGAGACAGATATGTTGGATAAAATAGGAATACCGAAGCGGCTTGCCTGGGGATTTTTAGGGGTTGTTTTGTTTATGATGGGAGATGGCCTTGAACAAGGCTGGCTCAGTCCTTTTTTGATCGAAAACGGGCTCACCGTTCAGCAGTCCGCTTCCATTTTTAGTATATACGGAATTGCGCTTGCCATAGCTTCCTGGTTTTCGGGTGTATGTCTCGAAGCATTTGGCGCAAAACGAACGATGTTTATGGGGCTGTTGTTTTATGTGATCGGTACAGCTGCTTTTATCGTATTTGGATTTGAACAGCTGAACCTGCCAGTGATGTATGTGACTTACTTCGTAAAAGGGTTAGGTTACCCGCTTTTTGCTTACTCTTTCTTGACATGGGTCATTTACAGAACACCGCAAAGCAAACTGAGCACTGCTGTCGGCTGGTTTTGGATTGCATATTGCCTCGGCATGTTTGTGTTCGGCGCTTGGTACTCAAGCTACGCGATCAAAGCGTTCGGTTATTTGAATACGCTTTGGAGCTCTATTTTCTGGGTATGTCTCGGTGCATTTTTTGCATTGTTTATCAATAAAGACCGTTTTGAAAAGAAGAAAAGAAAAAGATCAGAAACAGCCGAGGAGCTTTTAAAAGGGGTTACGATTCTATTTACAAATCCGCGCGTGCTTACAGGCGGAATCATCAGAATCATCAACAGCATTGGTACATATGGTTTTCCAGTCTTTTTGCCGATGCACATGGCCCAGCATGGAATTTCAACCAATGTGTGGCTGCAAATTTGGGGAACGATTTTCCTGGGGAACATTGTGTTTAACCTTATCTTTGGTATTGTCGGCGATAAATTCGGCTGGAAAAATACTGTTATTTGGTTCGGCGGAGTCGGCTGCGGCATTTTCACCCTCTTATTATACTACGCACCTGTTTTCTCCGGCGGAAGCTTAGCGGTTGTCAGCGTGATCGGCTTTATTTGGGGCGGTTTGCTGGCAGGCTATGTGCCGATTGGTGCAATTGTGCCGACGGTGGCAGGAAAAGATAAAGGGGCAGCCATGTCTGTATTAAATTTGGCTGCAGGTTTATCAGCGTTTGTCGGCCCCGCACTCGCTTGGCTGTTCATTGGTCTCGTCGGCGCGCAAGGTGTCGTCTGGATCTTTGCGGCCCTTTACCTTGCAAGTGCGGTCTTGACGAAATGTATTCATATACCTGAGGAAAAAGCAGTTAAGGAGGAAACATCTCCTCAATATGCATCTTAATTAGAAAGCGCCCATTTTCCGGGGCGCTTTTTATCATTTGTTCAGCAATGTAAGGATTTCCGATACGGAATGACGCAAAAATGATTGATCTGAACGGGATTTCACCATCACAGTCAGCCGATAAGAAACAGAAAATAAGTCTGAGCCGTTTGTTCCACGTTAATTTCACGTCTTAGCTCGTCATGAATGTTCACTCAAAACAGATTCATAACGCTTTATTCTTCATTGAATTCTCGATGACGAGCCATCAACATTACCTCTTTCTGAATCGATCAGTATATTACTATTCTATGAATAATCGAGGGATTCTAAAGAAAAATAGACAACATATTGACAATATAATGAGAAATGTTATGATGAATAGACAATAAGTTGTCTATTTGAGGAGGGAACATCGTGGATTATTCTAAGGAACTGAAAGATTTATTTTTAATGCAACAGTCTTATGCTACACTTTTTTCCACTTTAAACAAAATTCAATCACGTGGAGACGATTATTATGAAAGCTTAACGTCGAGGCAATTTATGACAATGGTTGCCATACTGCATTTACCGGAAGAGGAAACGACATTCAACAACATTGCAAAAAAATTAGGCACATCAAAACAAAACATCAACAGACTTGTCAGCGGTATTGAAAAAAGAGGTTATGTCATCACTGTACCAAGTAAACACGACAAGCGTGCAGTTAATGTGAAGATTACTGATTCAGGAAAGCGTGTCATGGAGGAATGCGGTGAAAAAGCGGTGTATTTTATGGCCGATCTATTTAAAGGCTTTTCGACGGAAGAGCTGGAAACATTGTGGGTTTTATTGAAGAAACTGTACAGTTTTGACGGAGAAGAACAGGATGGTTTTGAAGAAGACGCTGCTGATTTTGACATTGAACAAAATCGAGACAATTTGAAAACAAATTTATTGCAGGAATTCGCAAAACGGAGAAAGTAAAAAGGAGAACCAACTATGAACAACGTAGCAACAGTAGAAAACTTGAAAATGCAGTATGAAAACAAAACGGCAGTAGATGGGATTTCGTTCGAAGTGAGAGAGGGGGAAGTGCTTGGCTTACTAGGTCCAAATGGTGCAGGGAAAAGCACAACCATTCATATTTTATCAGGAGTATTGTCGGCCAGTTCCGGAAATGTTTCGATATTGGGCCATAGTGTGAAAAAAGGGTCCAAGGAAATGAAGAAAGGCATCGGGATTGTGCCTCAAGATATCGCGATTTATGAGGAGATTTCCGCTGAGAAAAATGTTCGTTTTTTTGCCAGTCTTTATTCTCTTAAAGGAGAAGAACTGAAAGCCCGAGTCAAAGAGGCTTTGGAGCTCGTACAGCTATATGACCGGAAAGATGACAAGCCAAAGACGTTTTCAGGCGGGATGAAAAGAAGATTAAACATTGCGTGCGCCATTGCCCATCAGCCGAAACTGATTATCATGGATGAGCCCACGGTAGGAATCGATCCGCAATCCCGGCATCACATTTTGGAATCGATAAAAGAGCTGAAAACAAAAGGCGCAAGCATCATTTACTCTACACACTATATGGAAGAAGTCGAGGCAATTTCAGATCGTATTATGATCATGAATGAAGGAAGAATTATTGCCAATGGAACAAAAGAAGAGCTGTACAGAGAAGTCAATAAAGAAATAACATACGCTTTTCAACTGGCGCATGTTCAGCGATTAAATAAAAACTCGATTAGAGAAATCATAGGAGTGACAGGAGTGGATTTCTCTGACCATCAACTAAATGTTACCGTTCAAAAGAACCAAGATCATTTGAGTGAAATCATATTAGAATTGAGTGCCCAAGGCTGCAGCATCCTAAACATGAACAAAAAAGAGGCATCGTTAGAAACGGTATTTTTAGAGCTGACGGGAAGAAATTTAAGAGATTAGGAGAGCAAAATGAGTTTGTTAAAATTGATAACATTTGATTTTATGAATATTTTAAGGAATCCGGTTCTTGTAATAGCCAATACGGCCTTTCCTTTCGTTCTCATTCTGGTCATGGGCTTTGTTACGAAAAGCAGCTTTGGAGCAGGCGGGGTAAGTTCTTATGATTATTACGGAGTGAATATGATGATTTTCACTGCAGCTCTGATTGCTATGACGACCTCTAATACGTTTATGGAGGAAAAGGTGAAGAAAGCGAACCTTCGTATTGTGTATGCGCCGGTTTCGACAACTAGTATTTATCTTTCTAAATTACTATCAACCTTTATATTCAGTGTCATTATGTACAGCATGAATGTGTTGATAGCCCAAACGATTTTTCATTTGAACTTTGGAGGACAATATCTTACGTATTTCATGCTTTTATTGTATGTATTTTTATTTTTCGGTTGCTGTTTAGGCACAATGTTCTGCAGTTTGTTCAAGAATGAAGAACAGGCGAATGGGATTATGCAAATTCCGATAGCTTTTTTTGTTTTCTTTGGTGGCGTATTTTTCGGAATTCATAGATTTGGAGATACCGTCAATCAGATATCGATTCTTTCTCCGATTAAATGGGTAACAGAATGTTCATTTCGTCTCATTTATGATCATGATTTCAGTATGCTGCAGCCTGTTATGTCAGGACTAATATTGGCTTCAATCATTTGTATTGCCGTTTCTCATGTTGTATTTAAGCCGGAGGGATATATATGCTGAGTTTATTCCAAAACAGGTGGGAGCGAATCCTGACCAAAAAAGACATTATTATCATTGCATTAATCATTATCCCTCTGATGATTGGCGTTGCGATTATGTTTTCCGGGAAGCCGGTTTTCAAAGAAACAATCGCTTTTGTTACAGAACTGGACGAAGTTCATCATTTGCCGAGTGATTCTGCATTTAGAGTGGTAACGGTAGATCAGAAGCCGAAGTTTTCTGATCTGATGTTAGGGAAATATGCAGCCATTGTAGAAAAAAATCAACTTGATTACAAAGTAACCACGTTGAAAAGTAAAGCGGATCAAAAAATGATTCAGCAATTTTTTGAGACTGGAGAAATGCCAGGCAGCTACCGGGGAGAGGATGAATTAAGGACTGAACGGGGAACGGGAACGAATATATTAGGCTTTATCATGATGCTTGTATTGATGCAAGGTGTGGCATTAGCTGCGTTATATCCAGAAGACCGGATGCTCAAAACCTTCAAAAGGATTTTAGTGTCTCCCGTGCATGTGGGGAAATATTTGTTGGTTCAGTTTATCTTTACTTTTTTATGTTTATACATACCCACTTACTTGGCCATCCTAATTACAAATGTACTCTTTCATGCTGAAATTGGTTTCCGTTTAAATATTCTTGCTGGGTTACTGGGTGTTCTTACAGTGCTTGCAACAGCATTCGCTATCTTTATGGCTTCTGTGATGGATCGAAACATCAGTTTGATGACGAGTGGTATCAGTGTGATCACGTGTGTATTGTCAGGCTGTTTTATTTCTTTTGCTCCACATCATCCAATATTAAATGCTCTTTGTGCGATACTGCCACAAAAAGCGTATATGACTTTCATTCACGGGGTAGAAATGGGGGATTCAATGTGGGAATACAAAACTCAGGTTATTTATATTTTGATGTGGTCGGCTGCGTTTTGTTTCCTTGGGGATTTTATCACAAGAAGAAGAACCAATAAAGGGATTTATGAGTAGGGGAAAAAGTTATTAGCATTGTTTTAAGAGATGAAAATCTTGTAGGGATTGATCAAGAATCAAAACGTCATAGCTGATGCAGGTCATGAATCGGACATTTTAAAGGAAAAGGGATGTGGCACAGACCAAGAGAATACCGTCATTCTCTTGGTTTCACAATAGAGTACACATTTGTATCATATGGAGTCCCATTTTGATACATGTACTGTCTTAAAACACCTTCTTTTTGAAACCCCATTTTTAGAAGCAGACGATTTGATGCTTCATTAGCGATAAATACAACTGCGCCAATACGCGTCAGTCCAAGGGCAGAAAATCCGTAAGATACGACCTTTGAAAGGACTTCTGATGCAAATCCGTTTTGCCAATGCTCCGGGATGATTTCATAACCGATTTCCGCGCGCCTATGCTTTTGGGCCAGAGCGTGAAAGCCTATTGTTCCGATCAGTTCTTTAGTGTCCAGTCTTTCAATTCCCCACCGTATACCGCGTTTTTCTTGATAGAGGGCAGCAAACGTTTGAATCATTGAAATGGCCTGTTCTTTAGATTCCATGTTTTCAAGCCCATAATAGCGTGTCACCTCATCGTTTGAGAAACAAGCAAAAATGGCTTCCGCGTCCTGATCTGTGATTTGCCTAAGTATAAGCCGATCCGTTTCTAATATAGGAAACATTCAACCACTCCCCGCGTTTGTGTTTTTGTTTATCATATCCCTTTTATTTCCTCTTTTCTATAGCGAAATCAACCAATGCAGCAAAGGAACGAATTTGTGTTTCTAGTTGCTCTTTGTTTTTGCTGAATTGTTTCAAACGATGGCCGTTCGCGCCTGATGGATGGGGAAAGCCGTTAAGGCAAATCAAATTCTGGAGGCTGTGTTGTCTGATCAATGTTTCACATACTGTTTCGGCCGCTTTTCCTAACGGAATGAGAAGAGCTGGTCCCGTCACATGATTAAGCTCCGCAGGGAAGTGCCCAAAAGCATAGGTGCTTAGGATAGGAGAATGAGTGATAGCCGGTTTGTATCCGGTATAGTTTTTTTGCTGGATAAAGACAGGATATTTAATAACGGAAGTTGTATGGAGCATATGCCGTAATTCTCCAAAAAGCTTTGCGGCGCTTTGAATGCCAAAAGCTTGCGGCAGCCCGCATAAATCCAGCATGGTGATAAGGTTATGTCTCATCGACCCGGAGAAACCCGCTGCTATTTTTGTATCTACCGCCATTTGCTCAAGAGTGCGGCCTTGCCGCAGACTTTCGACTGCTGTTTCGTACGCTGTTTTCATCTGGGAAAAACCCGGCGTGATCCCGGCAATCACAATCGTAGCAGTCCGATTGATATATTCATTATGAGGTGAATAGTAGATGTCAAGTTCATTTTCTTGATGGAGATGAAATGGAGAAATAAGTAAATCCGACTTTGTAAGTGAAGAGGGAAGAGAATGTAGTTTTTCTGCGAACTCCTTTAAGCAACTGTGGTTTACAATCATGCGAAAGCCTCCTCAAAAAATGATATCCCATTGTCCATTCTGATCGAAACAACGGGATATCATTCATCATGACCTGCTATTTAAATGACCAGCCTGCCACACCTCTTTAACAGCTTTAGGAACTTCTTTTACTTCAGCTGCGGTCTGCTGAAACGCGGATTTTTTCATTTGGACATCCTGCTGAATCTTCTTTTGTTTTTGCGTCAGCAGCTCTGTTTCTGTTTTTAATCCTTCGATTTGTTTTTGCATAGCCTGCGTAACAGAGGAAAGCTCCTTTAGTGCAGGGTCCATTTTTTTCTTGTTTTGAATCACGGTAACTCCTAAGAAGATAATAGAAACTGCTAATACTGCAAGACTGATATAAACAATAATCATATGTTCACTCCTTTTCTTATGTCATTACCCTGTATCCGTTTTTTTAATCAGAAGAAATGATATTTACACAGTTCGTTTGATTTGCGTATTGGATGTATTGTACTTATAATGTGATATCGTACATATGTAAACAAAGAAAGGGTGCTTCAATTGCAAAATTTACAACATAAAACTGCACTAATCACAGGCGGAGGCAGAGGAATTGGCCGCGCTACTGCTTTGGCGCTTGCCAAAGAAGGCGTGAATATCGGATTAATTGGCCGGACTTCCGCTAATGTAGAAAAAGTGGCTGAAGAAGTCAAAGCGCTTGGTGTAAAAGCTGCATTTGCTGCTGCAGATGTAAAAGATGCCGATCAGGTTAACCAAGCTGTAGCTCAAGTGAAGGAACAGCTCGGTGATATCGATATTCTCATTAATAATGCCGGCATCAGCAAATTTGGCGGTTTCTTAGATCTGTCAGCCGATGAGTGGGAAAATATTATTCAAGTCAACCTAATGGGTGTGTACCATGTCACGCGCGCGGTGCTTCCGGAAATGATCGAACGCAAAGCCGGAGACATCATTAATATTTCGTCTACAGCGGGTCAAAGAGGAGCTGCTGTAACAAGTGCTTACAGCGCTTCTAAATTTGCCGTTCTCGGGTTAACAGAGTCTCTTATGCAAGAAGTGAGAAAACATAATATCAGAGTCAGCGCGTTAACGCCGAGCACTGTCGCTAGTGATATGTCTATCGAATTGAACTTAACAGACGGTAATCCTGAAAAAGTGATGCAGCCTGAGGATCTTGCTGAGTACATGGTGGCACAATTGAAATTAGATCCTCGTATTTTCATCAAAACAGCGGGATTATGGTCAACAAATCCTTAAAAATGAAAACCTGTCTTTCGACAGGTTTTTTTATTTGTTTATTTGAGTGAAATCCGTACCGGTAAAATGAGATATGTAAACCCTGGCAATCGTTTAAATTGAAGATAGCAGTGAATGCAGGCTATAATAGAACTAAGAAAACTATGTACCAAATGTTCAGTCGAAATTTATTTTTTCCGCTACACCTATAATCAGTAAACATGAAATGACTGGACTATCAGTCTTTAATATAAAGAAGGAAAACAATAAAAGAAAATTGAATATTTAGTACATAGTGTTGTCAGTGACAGAAGAAGGAGTGCATATGATGAAAGAAGAAAAAAGGAGTTCAACAGGCTTTTTAGTGAAACAGCGCGCATTTTTGAAGCTTTATATGATAACGATGACAGAGCAAGAGAGACTCTATGGGTTAAAGCTGCTTGAAGTACTTCGGTCTGAATTTAAAGAGATTGGTTTTAAACCAAATCATACAGAAGTATACCGGTCTTTGCATGAGCTTCTTGATGACGGGATATTAAAACAAATTAAAGTAAAAAAAGAAGGGGCTAAGCTCCAGGAAGTCGTCCTCTATCAATTTAAAGATTACGAAGCTGCCAAGCTATATAAAAAACAGCTGAAGGTAGAGCTGGATCGCTGTAAAAAACTGATTGAAAAAGCTCTCTCAGATAATTTTTAATAGAAACAAACACCCGGCGCAGCAGTGTGAACCGGGTGTTTTCTGCTTTTCATTATACATATTTGTCGAAAAGAAACAATACAAATCAATGATGACCTTCAAACTTGACATCATTTCCTCACGTGGTAACATTTTAAACGTGTGAAAATGCGAACAAAAAAGCGAACAAAGGAGATGTTACCGATCTTTGATCAAAAGAAAGTAGCCTTTATAGGAGCAGGATCTATGGCGGAAGGAATGATATCAGGTATCGTTCGTGCCAACAAAATCCCGAAACAAAACATCTGCGTTACAAACCGCAGCAATACAGAGCGATTAACTGAACTTGAACTTCAATATGGCATTAAAGGCGCCTTGCCGAACCAGCTATGTATTGAAGACATGGATGTGCTCATTTTGGCAATGAAGCCAAAAGATGCCGAAAACGCTCTGTCATCACTAAAATCACGTATTCAACCCCATCAATTAATATTGTCGGTCCTTGCCGGCATAACTACCTCTTTTATTGAACAATCATTGCTTAATGAACAGCCGGTTGTCAGAGTGATGCCCAACACTTCCAGTATGATTGGCGCTTCTGCAACAGCTATTGCCCTTGGCAAATATGTGTCGGAAGACCTGAAGAAGCTGGCCGAAGCATTGCTCGGATGCATGGGCGAAGTCTATACAATCCAAGAAAATCAAATGGATATATTCACCGGAATTGCAGGCAGCGGACCCGCGTATTTTTATTATTTAATGGAATTCATTGAAAAGACAGGCGAGGAAGCGGGCCTCGATAAACAGTTATCTCGAAGCATCGGCGCACAGACACTTTTAGGTGCCGCAAAAATGCTCATGGAAACAGGAGAACATCCTGAGATCTTAAGAGATAATATCACGTCACCGAACGGAACGACAGCAGCGGGGCTGCAAGCCTTGAAAAAGAGCGGCGGCGGAGAAGCGATTTCTCAAGCAATAAAGCATGCTGCTAAGCGTTCAAAGGAAATCAGCGAAGATATCGAAAAAACTGCAGCGCCGCTATCAGGAGTGATAAAGTGACGCCTGATACAAGCATGAAAAGAGTCGTTGTGAAGATTGGAAGCAGTTCATTAACAAGCCTTCATGGAGAAATCAGCATTCGAAAATTAGAAGCGTTGGTCGACCAGGTCGTCAAACTCAAAGACGCCGGTTATGAAGTGATTTTGGTTTCCTCAGGCGCAGTGGCGGCGGGATATCGCAAGCTCGGATTTATCCAAAGGCCCGAGAAGCTTCCAGAAAAACAAGCATCAGCTTCAATCGGCCAGGGATTGCTGATGGAGGCTTATTCAAAGCTGTTTTTGGCACACGGCTATGTCGCATCCCAAATTTTAATTACGAGAAGCGATTTTTCTGATGAATATCGATACAACAATGTCAGGAATACAATGAATGTACTGCTCGAGCGCGGCATCATCCCGATCATAAACGAAAATGATACAGTTACCGTCAATCGGCTCAAGTTTGGCGACAATGATACACTCGCGGCAAAAGTCGCAGGATTGATTGATGCAGATATGCTTGTGATTTTATCAGATATAGACGGATTATATGACGGCAATCCGCGCACAAATCCAGAAGCGAAAAGGATACAGCGGGTGAGTGAAATAACACCTGACATCGAAGCATGCGCAGGTGACACTGGAAGCATCGTTGGCACCGGCGGCATGCGCTCTAAGCTTGATGCGTTTAAAATCGTAATGGCGTCTGGCATTAAAGGTTTCCTTGGTCAGGCAGATGCTGGCGATATTTTATATCACGCCGTTCATGAACAGGCGGAAGGCACCTATTTTGAAGCAGAAGGAACGCTTCCGTTGAATCAAAAGGAGAAATGGATCGCTTTTAATTCCGGTCCGGAAGGTGAAATGTTTTTATCAGATGACTGTTCACGAAAAATAACAAACGGCCAATCGAGTTTATACCTGGACGGTGTAGAGAAGATTAAAGGGAAATTCAAAAGCGGTTCAGTTGTTCGGCTGATGGATTCAAAAGGGACGGAAATCGGCCTTGGAATCGTCAATTACTCTTCTGTACAGCTTCAAGAACCGGAAAAGAAAAAGGAACTGACAAACAGAGCTCTAATTGATCAAGAAGCCTTTGTTTGCCATGTGGATTTTTCTTTACCTGTAAATTAATTTGCAGAAAAAAACCCGAAGCTTCTATATAGAAGCTCGGGTTCATTTTTTTATTGATACTGCTCCAGCTTAGAGAAAAATTGAATGACAAACTCATAAAAATCATTCGCAGAAGGCGCAAGCTCTCTATTTTTCGGTTTAATGATTCCGACAGTCCGTTTTACTTGAGGGAACTCAATTGGAATTTTCACAGTAAAACGAGGTGTTGTTTCAGCAAAAGTACTTTCAGGCAGAAGGGTAACGCCCATTCCTGCGGACACTAACCCTTTGATAGCATCCAAATCCTCACCCTCCGTGGAAACGAGAGGAGCAAAGCCTGCTTGTTTGCAAGTATCGATTGCCATCTCTCTAAGTACAAATCCTTCCGGGAACAATACAAATTGGTCGTTGCGCAAATCGATTAAATGAACCGTTTTTTGTTTAGCAAGCGGATGATTTAATGGAACAAGCGCGTAAATTTTTTCAGTAAATAATATTTTTCCCGTTATGTCAGAGAAATTCGTCGGCACCGGTCCTAATAAGGCCAGATCAATATCGCGGTTTCTGACAGCTTCAATCAGAAACTTATAGGAGCCTTGGCGCAGCAAAAATTCGACGTGCGGATATTCTTCTTTAAACGCTGAAATGACAGTCGGCAAAAGCTGGCTGGCGAGGCTTGTAGGAAAGCCGATCTTTACCGTTCCGCGATGCGGGTCAAGATACTCATCAATTTGCTCTTTCGCATAATCAATGGCTTTCATCGCCGTTTTCACATGAATCAAAAATTCTTTTCCGATTGGCGTGAGTTTGATATTTCTCCCTTCACGCTCAAATAAGGTCACATTTAATTCTTCTTCAAGATTGGCAATTTGTCTGCTGATTGCTGATTGGGCCACATGCAAATGATCAGCGGCTTCTGAAACGTGTTCTCTTTCAGCCACCTCCATGAAATAACGCAGTTGGCGCAGCTCCATGTTTGTCTCACATCCATCTATCTCATTTTGAGATTCTTTTGATCTAAATTATATATTGTTTATATCGTTTTGAAAACCTACAATGATTATAGAGTTGTTAGATTTTATGACCGGTATTATCGGAAATTGATCGGGGGAGAGGAATTATGACGTACAATCAAATGCCAAAAGCTCAAGGTCTCTACCGTCCTGAATTTGAACATGATGCATGCGGAATCGGCCTATATGCACACTTAAAGGGCAAGCAGACTCACGACATTGTCAAACAAGGACTTAAGATGCTTTGCCAGCTAGACCATAGAGGAGGGCAAGGCAGTGATCCGGATACAGGAGACGGAGCCGGCTTACTGGTTCAAATCCCTGATGCTTTCTTTAGAAAAGAGTGCAAAGACATCAATCTGCCAGAAAAAGAACGTTACGGGGTAGGAATGGTCTTTTTCTCACAGAAAGAAGATGAAAGAAAAAAAATTGAAAAGCAAATCAATGCACTGATTGAACAAGAAGGCCAAGTCGTTCTTGGATGGAGAACTGTACCTGTAAATGTCGGAAAAATCGGAACAGTGGCGCAAAAAAGCTGTCCGTTTGTCCGTCAGGTATTTATCGGCGCAAATTCTGATCTAAAGGACAATTTATCTTTTGAACGAAAATTGTATGTCATTCGTAAACAGGCTGAAAATTGGGGAGTAACGGAAGGTCTTGATTTTTATTTTGCCAGTCTTTCAAGCCAGACCATTGTTTACAAAGGCCTTTTAACACCTGAACAGGTTGATGCATTTTATTCTGATCTGCAAGACGAAGCATTCGTTTCTGCTTTTGCGCTCGTTCATTCACGCTTCAGTACCAACACATTCCCTACATGGGAAAGAGCGCATCCTAACCGCTATTTGGTTCACAACGGTGAAATTAACACCCTTCGCGGAAATATCAACTGGATGAGAGCACGTGAGCAGCAATTTGTTTCTGAAAGCTTCGGTGAGGACTTAAACAAGATTTTGCCGATTCTCAATGCTGATGGCAGTGACTCTTCCATTTTGGATAACGCATTTGAGTTTTTTGTGATGGCTGGACGCAAACCGGCACATACGGCAATGATGCTCATTCCAGAGCCTTGGACGGAAAATACGCATATGTCCAAGGAAAAAAGGGCGTTCTACGAGTACCATAGCTCCCTGATGGAGCCTTGGGACGGACCGACAGCCATTTCATTTACTGACGGTAAACAAATCGGGGCGATCCTTGACCGGAATGGTCTCCGTCCGGCCCGTTATTATGTCACAAAAGATGATTATATTATTTTCTCATCTGAAGTAGGCGTTATTGAAGTTGAACAGGAGAACGTTTTATATAAAAACCGCCTTGAGCCTGGGAAAATGCTTTTAATCGACCTGGAAGAAGGCCGTATTATCTCCGATGAGGAAGTCAAAACACAAATTGCAACTGAGTATCCGTACCAAAAATGGCTTGAAGAAGAGCTTGTACAAGTAAATCCTGATCCGGAGTCAAGAGAAGAAGAACAATTTAGTGATCTTCTTACTCGCCAGAAGGCATTCGGATACACATATGAGGATATCCAAAAATATCTAATTCCCGTTATTAAAGAAGGCAAAGATCCCCTTGGTTCAATGGGGAATGACGCGCCGCTTGCTGTACTTTCTGACCGAGCGCAATCACTGTTTAACTACTTTAAACAGCTGTTTGCACAAGTAACGAACCCGCCAATCGACGCGATTCGTGAGCAGCTTGTCACTTCAACGATGACTTGGCTCGGTGCGGAAGGCGATCTTCTTCATCCAAGTGAACGAAATGTTCGCCGGATTAAACTGTATACACCTGTTTTATCCAATGAACAGTTTTACGCATTGAAAACGATTGTTCATCCTGATTTAAAAAGCCAAAAAATTGATGTGCTGTTTTCAGAGGATCTTGAACGCGGATTAAAGGACATGTTCACACAAGCAGAGAAAGCCATCAGCCAAGGCGTAAGTTTGTTAATTTTATCAGACAAAAAGATGAACGAACGACTGACACCAATTCCGCCGCTTCTGGCAGTAAGCGCGCTGCACCAGCACTTAATCCGCAAAGGGCTGCGTACGAAGGTCAGCATTATTGTGGAATCGGGAGAAGCACGTGAAGTGCATCACTTTGCAGCGTTAATCGGTTATGGCGCAGATGCGATTAACCCTTATCTCGCTTATGCGACCTACAAGCAGGAAATTGATGAAGGCCGTTTGGATATCAGCTATGAAGAAGCGGTCAGCAAATATGGAAAAAGCATTACTGAGGGCGTCGTAAAAGTGATGTCCAAGATGGGAATTTCAACTGTGCAAAGCTACAGAGGCGCCCAAATCTTTGAAGCGGTAGGAATCAGCCGCGATGTGATCGACCGCTATTTCACAGGTACTGCATCACAGCTAGGCGGCATCGATTTACAAACAATTGCAGAAGAGGCACAGCGCCGCCACCGGGAAGCGTATCAGGATGATTACAGCAAAACGCTTGAACCGGGAAGTGACTTCCAATGGAGAAATGGCGGAGAGCATCATGCCTTTAATCCGAAAACGATTCATACTTTGCAATGGGCGTGCCGCAGAAATGATTACAGTCTGTTTAAACAGTATACAAAAGCGGCTGATGAAGAACGCATCGGATTTTTGCGGAACTTGTTCGCATTTGACGGAAACCGCAAGCCTTTGGAGTTGGAGGAGGTTGAATCCGCTGAATCGATTGTCAAACGTTTTAAAACGGGTGCGATGTCATTCGGGTCCTTGAGTAAGGAAGCGCACGAAGCTTTAGCAATCGCAATGAACCGTCTTGGAGGAAAAAGCAACAGCGGTGAAGGCGGAGAAGATCCCAAACGCTTTGTTCCAGATGAGAACGGCGATGATAGAAGAAGTGCGATCAAACAAATTGCATCCGGACGGTTTGGTGTCAAAAGCCATTACCTTGTCAATGCTGATGAGCTGCAGATTAAAATGGCTCAAGGTGCTAAGCCGGGTGAAGGCGGGCAGCTTCCTGGCAACAAGGTATATCCATGGGTTGCCGATGTCCGCGGGTCAACGCCAGGTGTCGGATTAATCTCACCTCCGCCACACCATGACATTTATTCGATTGAGGATTTAGCCCAGCTGATCCACGATTTGAAAAATGCCAACCGTGACGCAAGAATCAGCGTAAAGCTGGTGTCAAAAGCAGGTGTAGGAACAATCGCTGCAGGTGTTGCCAAAGCGACTGCAGATGTCATTGTGATCAGCGGCTATGACGGAGGTACAGGCGCTTCTCCGAAAACCAGTATTAAACATACAGGGCTTCCGTGGGAGCTTGGCCTTGCAGAAGCACATCAAACACTAATGCTGAACGGACTTCGTGACCGTGTTGTATTAGAAACAGACGGAAAGCTCATGACGGGCCGCGACGTTGTGATGGCTGCCTTGCTCGGCGCCGAAGAATTTGGTTTCGCAACGGCTCCGTTAGTTGTACTCGGCTGTGTCATGATGCGTGCCTGCCATTTGGATACATGCCCTGTCGGTGTAGCGACACAAAATCCAGAGCTTCGCAAAAAGTTCATGGGAGATCCTGACCATATTGTGAACTATATGCTGTTCATTGCCGAAGAAGTTCGTGAGTACATGGCTGCGTTAGGCTTCAAGACATTTGATGAAATGATCGGCCGCACTGATGTACTTCATGTAAGTGAACGGGCGAAGGGGCACTGGAAAGCAGGCCAGCTTGATTTGTCTACACTTCTTTATCAGCCTGAAGGAGTGCGGACATTCCAATCTCCGCAAAATCATAAAATTGATCAATCGCTTGATATCACAACAATTCTCCCGGCTGTACAAGAAGCCATCGAATCTGGAAAAGAAGCTGATATTTCGATTGAAATCAATAATACAAATCGTGTAGCCGGAACGATAACCGGCAGTGAAATCTCAAAGCGCTACGGAGAAGAAGGGCTTCCTGAAGATACAATCAAGCTGCAATTTACCGGATCAGCCGGCCAAAGCTTTGGAGCTTTCGTTCCTAAAGGGATGACGCTTTATTTGGACGGAGACTCAAATGATTACGTCGGAAAAGGGCTTTCTGGCGGAAAAATCATCGTCAAGTCACCAGAAGGATTCAACTCTGCTTCGGATGACAATGTCATTATCGGCAACGTGGCTTTTTACGGTGCGACAAGCGGAGAAGCATATATTAACGGACGTGCTGGTGAACGCTTTGCCGTTCGAAACAGCGGTGTGAACGTAGTTGTAGAAGGTATTGGCGACCACGGCTGTGAATACATGACTGGCGGCAGCGTTGTCGTTCTCGGTGATGTAGGCAAAAACTTTGCGGCAGGTATGTCCGGCGGAATCGCTTATGTACTGGCCGAAGATGTCAAAGCGTTTAAACGCAAATGCAACCTTGAGATGATTTTATTTGAATCATTAGAGGATGAGAAAGAAATCCAGCAAATCAAAGCAATGCTTGAAAGACATACTGCGTATACAAACAGCCAAAAAGCAGAAGATCTGCTAGATCAATGGGAAGACAGTGTGAAAAAATTCGTCAAAGTCATTCCAAAAAACTATAAACAAATGCTCGCAAGCATCGAAGAGCAAAAAGCTGCAGGTTTATCAGATGAAGAAGCCATCATGTTCGCTTTTGAGGCCAACACGAAGCCAAAGCAGAATACAGCAGCATCGGGACAAAAACAAGCGGTAGTACAGTAAGGAAGGGGAGAGGAACATGGGGAAACCAACTGGATTTATGGAGATCAAACGAGAAAAACCTGCGGAGCGGGACCCTCTCACTCGCTTAAAGGATTGGAAAGAATATTCTGCTCCTTTTTCAGAAGAAGCATCGAAACGGCAGGGGGCGCGGTGCATGGATTGCGGTACACCGTTTTGCCAGATCGGTGCGGACATTAACGGATTTACATCCGGCTGTCCGATTTACAACTTAATTCCTGAATGGAATGATCTTGTCTACCGGGGCAGATGGAAGGAAGCATTGGAACGCCTGTTGAAAACAAACAACTTTCCTGAATTCACAGGGCGGGTATGTCCCGCTCCTTGTGAAGGATCATGCACTTTAGCGATTTCAGACCCGGCCGTTTCAATTAAAAATATCGAGCGAACCATTATCGACAAAGGATTTGAGAACGGCTGGATTCAACCTAGAATTCCTAAAAAACGAACAGGCAAAAAAGTGGCCATTGTCGGGTCAGGCCCAGCCGGACTGGCGAGTGCTGACCAGCTGAATCAAGCGGGACATTCCGTCACTGTTTTTGAACGAGCAGACAGAGCGGGCGGCCTTTTAACATACGGCATTCCAAACATGAAGCTTGAGAAGGGCATTGTAGAACGCCGAATTAAATTGCTGACGCAAGAGGGAATTGATTTTGTAACGAATACAGAAATCGGTGTTGACATTACAGCTGATGAGCTAAAGGAGCAATTTGATGCTGTGATCTTATGCACAGGCGCTCAAAAACAGCGGGACCTCTTAATTGAAGGACGCGACTCAAAAGGAGTCCATTACGCGATGGACTACCTCACACTTGCAACAAAAAGCTATTTAGATTCTAATTTTAAAGACAAGCAATTCATTGATGCCAAAGGGAAAGATGTCATCGTAATCGGAGGCGGAGATACAGGAGCTGACTGTGTGGCTACCGCTCTGCGTCAAAAAGCCAAAAGTGTGCACCAATTCGGCAAACACCCGAAACTTCCGCCAGCCCGCACGAATGACAATATGTGGCCTGAACAGCCACACGTCTTTACGCTTGAATATGCATACGAGGAAGCAGAAGCAAAATTCGGAAGAGATCCGAGAGAATACTCCATTCAAACGACAAAAATGGTCGCGGATAAAAACGGAAAGCTGAAAGAGCTTCATACCATCCAAATGGAAAAAGTGAAAAATGAGCATGGTAAATACGAGTTCCGCGAGCTGCCTGGAACGGAAAAAGTATGGCCTGCTCAGCTTGTCTTTATCGCTATCGGCTTTGAAGGCACAGAACAGCCGCTGTTGAAACAGTTCGGTGTTGATTCAGTAAATAACAAAATCAGTGCAGCATATGGGGATTATCAAACAAATATCGATGGTGTATTCGCCGCAGGGGATGCAAGAAGAGGCCAAAGCTTAATCGTATGGGCGATTAATGAAGGCCGTGAAGTGGCGCGGGAAGTGGATCGATATTTGATGGGGAGTTCAGTTCTTCCGTAAATAAAGGGGATTATCATATAAGAGAAACCGGTCTGGCTGCCAGCCGGTTTCTTTTTTTATTCCATTACGATCCCGATGTTTCCAAACTGTCTGCCTTCCTGCATTCTTTTATATGCTTCACATGCTTTTTCTAAAGGATATATCCGGTCAATTACAGGCCGCAGCTTATGTTTGTCAATGAAAGCGAGCATAGCTTGAAATTCCTCACCGCTTCCCATCGAGGTTCCCAAAACATTGACCTGAGGAAAGAATAAAGAACGCACCGGAAAACTGAGATTATCCCCTGAGCTTGCCCCAAAGCTGACAATACGGCCATTTGGTTTTACATGGCGGAAGTATTCCGAAAAGAGGGCAGGTCCTATGCTGTCAAGAACAACATCTATCTTTTTTCCCTGCAACTGATCATCCCAATTGCTGTAGCTGTCAAATGTGTAATCAGCACCTAATTGCAGCGCCCTTTTTCTTTTCTCCTCACTGCGGGAGGTCACGCTTACTGTTGCCCCAATCGCTTTAGCCATCAATAAAGCGTAGGTTGCAACCCCGCTTCCGATGCCGGGTATCAATAGTTGCTCGCCTTTTTTTAATTGCCCCTTTGTAAACAAGGCCCGATATGCAGTTAAAGCGGATAAAGGTAAAACGCCCGCTTCTTCCCATGATAAATAAGCAGGTTTTTTGATTGCATTTTGTGAAGGAATGATCACATATTCAGCAAGTGTTCCGTCTGAAGGACCTCCCAGAATCTCAGGTACAGGTGGAACATTCTCTGTCAAATCCCAGTTCAATGTCGGGAAAATGACTACTTCTGTCTGAACAGTAACATTTTTCACGCCTTCACCAATCTCTTCAATGATACCCGCGCCGTCAGAACCGAGGATCACGTGAGGATCTTGTTCAGATTTGTTTTTCATAAGAAACAAGTCACGATGATTCAGACCCGCAGATTTCAATTTAACCTTTACCTCTCCGTATCCAGGCTTTGTTGATGGAACGTCCTGAACTGATAACCCCAGAAGACCGGCTTTTCCGTTGTGAATTACAGCTTTCATGCTGTCTGCCTCCACATTGAATTGTATTTTCATATCTTTACATATTTTACATAGCGGTTTTCTTCGAGTAAAATGAACAAATATGATAGCCAATATCACTTTTCATCATAGCAAGCAGGTGAGAGCGCGTGGAAAGCGGAGATTTAAAGATTTTTCAGGCTGTTGCTCGCGAAGGAAGCATAACGAAAGCAGCCCAAATGCTGAATTATGTTCAGTCGAATGTGACAGCCAGAGTGCATAACCTTGAGGAAGATTTGAATATCAGGCTTTTTCATCGAACGAATCGGGGGATGAAGCTGACTGCTGCAGGAGAAAATCTTTTACAATATGCAGATCAAGTATTATCGCTGTTAGACAAAGCTGAAAAATCGACCCGTATGAGCAGGCAACCAAAAGGGCCTTTGCGGATCGGATCACTGGAAACGACGGCGGTAACGCATCTGCCTGAGCATGCAGCATCCTTCCTCAGGCGTTTTCCTGAAGTGGATTTATCAGTGAACACAGCGGATACGCATCATTTGATTCAACAGGTTCTTGATCATAAAGTTGATGGCGCTTTTGTATATGGGCCGGTTGAACACGCTGCAGTTAGACAACTCCATGTTTCCCATGATGAATTAGTTTTGATTTCATCACGAGAAGGGACGGCAGAAGACATGCTTCAGCAGCCGATGCTCTTTTTTGGGGCTGGCTGTTCTCATCGTGACAGGGTCAAAAGATTACTAGAGGAAGCAGGCATAGACAATCAAAAAATCATAAAGTTTGGCACATTGGAGGCTATTATAAAAGGTGTTTCCGCCGGGATGGGTACGGCGCTGCTCCCAAAGTCCTCTGTTGACTGCTCCGAGCATCGTACAAATGTATGGATTCATCAATTGCCACCAGCATATCAAGACTTAGAGATCGTCTTTATATACAGGAAAGACTTTTTTATTACGAGTGCGTTTCAGACATTTCTTGATGAGATAAACGAAATGAAAAGATGAAGATAGACGTGCATTAGCAGAATAAAGATTTTGTCAAAGAAGCAGTCATCATTCTGTCATTTTGGATTGCAATCAGGGATACAGAGCATTACCAATGCCCGTTGTTATTAAAGATCTGCATGAAAAAACTGTACTCATTTGAAGCGAGTACAGTTTTTTAATTTATTTACGTTTTAAATTAATGCCGATCGCCGCGCCGTTTCTGCTTGAATCAGCTACACCTTTAAAGGTTCCGTTTTCATGGTCGATCGATATGCTTTGCACGTTTCCGATATCCACCGGACTTGTGCCGAATTTGTGGCCCATCCCGTTTAGCTTGCTGAGGACATCTTTAGGAACTCCGTCTTCGTAACGATAAGAGCTCATGCTGTTTGTATAAATTCTCGGCTCTTCAACAGCCGCTTTTAATTCCATACCGTATTCTATATGGTAGAGAATGGTTTGCAAAACGGATGAAATAATTGTGGCCCCGCCAGGAGATCCAACCGTGAGGACAGGCTTGTCATCCTTAAATAAAATCGTCGGGGTCATGCTGCTTAAAGGCCGTTTGTTTGGCTGTACTTCGTTAGCTCCGCCTGGTATCGCATCAAAATCCGTTAATTCATTGTTTAAAATAACACCGTAATCAGGGACCATAATACCCGTTCCGAATAGCTGTTCGATTGTTGTTGTGTAAGAAACAACATTTCCCCATCGATCAGCAACTGTAAAGTGGGTTGTTTGGCCTTCTACTTTGTCTTTCGGCTGTTCAACTTGTTTATAGTTTGCTGATCCTTCTTGGTATTTCCAAGGGTCACCGGCTTTCGGTTTTTTATTCACTTGATCTAGGTTGATTAATTGCTGGCGTTCTTTGATATAATCGGGGTGAAGCAGGCCTTTGAGAGGAACATTTACAAATTCGGGATCACCTGCGTAAGACGCACGGTCGGCATATGACAAATGCATCGTTTCAGCAAGCAGCTGATATTTTTCCCATGAGCGGACATCGTATTGTGAAAGGTTAAAATCATCAAGGATTTTTAGCATTTGCAATAAGAAAATACCGCCGGAGCTTGGAGGAGGAGTAGTAGCGATTTGATAGCCTTGATAGTCTCCCCAAATCGGTTCATCAATTGTAATGTCGTAATTTTCTAAATCTTTTTCTGTCATTGATCCGCCGAAATCCTGGACAGTGTCAGAAAGCGTCTTGGCGAATTTTCCTTTATAAAAAGCGTCAGTGCCTTTGGAGCGAATAAGCTTAAATGTTTTAGCCAAATCCTTTTGAATAAGGGTATCTCCTTCTTTAAGCGGTTCGCCATTTGGTAAAAATACATCTTTTGCGGCAGTCCGTGAAAGCTTTTCCTGATAATCAGAAATGGCCTCTGCCAACACCGAATCAATCGGAAAGCCTTTTTCAGCGAGTTTAATAGAAGGGGTAATTAATTGCTTCATTGAACGGGTTCCCCATTTATCCAAGGCTTCTTCCAGCCCTTTCAGAGTGCCTGGAACACCAACGGCAGTACCTTTTGTTACACGTTCAGAGAAAGGAATTGCTTTGCCGTTTTCGTCCAGAAACATATCAGGAGTTGCGCCTTCTGGAGCACGCTCACGGCTGTCGATTATCGTTGTATCCTTCGTTTTTCCGTCATACACCATCATAAAACCGCCGCCGCCAATACCTGACATCATCGGCTCTGTTACATTGAGTGCAAATTGAATGGCAACCGCTGCGTCAATAGCATTTCCTCCTTTTTTCAGCACATCAGCACCGATTTCAGAAGCAAGAGGATGTGCGGTCGCAACCATGCCGTCTTTTCCAACATCTACTTGTTTGTACTCATCGTAGCTTTTGGGCGGTTTTTTAGCTTCCGCGTGAAAAGGGACACTTCCAGCGACTAACAGAACACTAAGCAGAGCTGTTAAACAGACGTTCCACGTTCTTTTCATGTTCTCCCTCCTATATGAAGCTGTATTGTTACAATCTTAGCGTAAAAAAATTACAGCGTTTTCACAAGTGACAAATGGTATATTATATAGTACATAAAGCGGTTTTTCTGTGCAAAATTGATTATATTGATATGAGCCATGTGCTATATTAGAATCAGCATACGGATTAAGAAGGGACTGCTATATGTATTTAACGATTGAAGAAACAGCAGAATATACAAATCTTTCAGAGGATTATATTAAAAGCTTGGTGCTCGAAGGGAAAATCAGAGCCGTTCATGACGGGGAGCAATTTTTGATTTATAAGGAACAGTTCAAAACGCATCTCGAACAGCTGGAGAATTACAAAGCACTGGTGCAGGAAATATTAAATGAACCGATCCCGGAAGATATTGATGTAAAGGATGAGGATTAGGACACAATTTGAAATTGTGTCTTTTTTTGTATATTTTTGCGGAAGCTCCAGAAAATTGGGAGTGTCAGATTTCGTTTTAAGAGGTTTTTTGATGATTAGCAGGGGGATAAGTATCCAAGAGGTTAAAAGCTTTATAAGAGGCTTTAAAGCTTATTTTATAGGGTGAAGGTTGGAAGAAGCTTTTTTAAAAGCTTATGTAACACTATGTATATTATGTTACATAAACGCCGCCGCACTTTGACATTCAACGTTTTTCAGCTATAATAGTAACATAGACCTCAAAACGTTACATAACGGTTTTTAAGGAGTTTTTTGATGCATATTGTACAGCCGATTCGCAGTCTAGAGAAAATCCAAGAAGTCAAACAGTATTTGCTTAACAAAAACAAGCGGGATTATTTTCTGTTTATTTTCGGCATCAACAGCGCGCTCCGCATTTCTGATATTCTGCCGCTGCAAGTGAAGGACGTTCAAAATAAAGATCATTTATGGGCGACTGAAAGCAAAACGAAAAAGAAAAGAAAGATTCTTATTTTAGAATCGCTGAAACAGGAAATATACGAGTATACGAAAGACATGAAGGAAAACGAATATCTTTTTAAATCAGTGCGGACCAGGAAGCCGATTTCCCGCATTCAGGCCTACAGAATTTTAAGAGAGGCCGCTGCGGCGTGCGGACTTGAGGAGATAGGGACGCATACACTCCGGAAAACGTTTGGCTATCATTTTTATCAGCGAACGAAAGACATCGCCGAGCTGCAGAGAATACTGAATCATTCATCACCATCAATTACAATGCGGTATATTGGTATTGATGAAGATACAACAAGAGCCGCGTATAAGGTTTTTGGAGGGCTTTAATACAAATCGCTTGAAAATATTGATCATCAGAGCTACTATATAAATACCAAAAGCTCTAGTAGCACAGCGGATAGTGCAGCAGTTTCCTAAACTGCAGGTCGGGAGTTCGAATCTCTCCTAGAGCGTTATATTCACAAAAAGACAACAGGCACTTTTCGCCTGTTGTCTTTCTTTATGCAGACCAAATAAAAAACGCCCGCTTATCCCGGGCGTTTTTCTTATATAACTGCGTCAAATTGATTGACTTTCCATTTTTTATTTTCTTTCACAAATGTCACTTTCCGTTTTGCAGAAGGGGATCCGTCTAATGTAGGGACGGTAAATTCGTATGTGATTGTGCTGCCTTTTTTAGAGATCAGTTTAGCAGTTGATTTTTTCCAATTCAAAAGATTGTCTCCGTCACCGATTGGAACAGCAAGTTTTCCTTTTGAAACAGTGAAATGATAATCTTTAAAGCCTTTTTCGATTGCTGTTTTTGTAAAAATAGGAGTTAAATAATTCACCGCTTTTGCTTTAGTGCCTAGATCACTGCACATGTATACATATTGAAGATTTTGATACTCGAATGTGCCTGATGGGCAAACTGCTTTTTTCACCTTCGGATTGTGTCCGCTCATGGTGTTCCAAAAATGTTCTCTAGCAGATAATGCCAACTGTAATGCTTGTTTTTGTGATAAATCGCCTGATGTATTTTTCGCAAATGCATTTGTGCTTAATGACAGAATAAGTGCAATGGTTGTTAGAAATAGAAGACATTTTTTCATTATCGCTCTCTCCTTCAAAATCTCTTTCTCTTATGTTACAAATGTTACAATAATTACGGATAGATTACAATACTTTTGCATAAATTATTTTTTATTCTTTTACTCACAAAAAATATGCCATTACTTGCTAGTTTATTCTTTATAAGCTAAAAAGATGTGTAAAATTAGAAGAATCGGGAAGGGTTTCATATGTGCAGTGATGAATAATAACATGTTACATATCCTGTTTTTGTCAAAAAATGAGGGCATGTTTAAAAACGATTTCAAATAAAGGAGTCCTTTAATATGGAAACATCACAAGAACCTCTTGTAACTCAAAAGAAAAGCAAACCATCAGTTTGGCGGTCGATGTCACTCTTTTTAGTGCCGCTTCTGCTGAGCAATGTGCTGCAATCAGTCGGCCAGCTAGTCGGGATGATGGCTGTAGGCAGATGGCTTGGTGTTGATGCAGTGGCAGCTGTATCATCCTTTTTCCCGTTATTTTTTCTTTTAATCTCATTTACGATTGGGATCGGTTCAGGTAGTTCGATTCTGATCGGACAAGCTTACGGAGCGAAAAATGAGGAACGGCTAAAGGCTGTTGTCGGGACGACGCTCACGTTTACATTTTTATTAGGCGTTGTGTTAGCCGTCATCGGCAGTATTTTCACCCTGGATATCCTTCGTTTAATGGGCACGCCTGAAAATGTCATTCATGTCAGCGCTAACTATGCACGTATTTTATTTTATGCTATGCCGTTTATGTTTTTATATTTTGCATATACTACCTTTTTGCGCGGAACAGGGGATTCTAAGACACCGTTTTATACGCTGATTGTGAGCACGGTCATCAACATCGCGCTTTTGCCTGTTTTAATCCTTGGCATGTTTGGTTTTCCGAAACTGGGCATATACGGCTCGGCATATGCAACTGTCATTTCCACGATTGCGACTTTTCTCGTGTTAATGGTGTATTTACGAAAGCGAAAACACCCGCTGCAATTTGATAAAACAGTGCGTCGTTATTTGAAAATGGATAAGGAACTGCTGGTTCTCCTGCTGCGTCTTGGGGTCCCAGCAAGCATCAATATGATTCTTGTCTCATTATCAGAGATAGCGGTTATTTCATTCGTCAATCATTACGGCTCTAATGCAACAGCTGCATACGGAGTGGTCAACCAGGTGGCCAGCTATGTACAGATGCCGGCCGTCAGCCTTGGTATTGCGGTTTCTATTTTCGCTGCGCAATCGATTGGGGCAAACGAGTTTGACCGCTTAAAGCAGGTCATTCGCGTGGGGATTTGGCTGAATTATATCATTGGCGGCGTACTGATCATTCTGATCTATGTTTTTTCACATCAGATTTTATCGTTATTTTTAACCGAGCAAGAGACGCTTTACATTGCACACCGTCTTTTGATGATTACATTGTGGAGCTATTTGCTGTTTGGAAATGCCCAAATTATTTCTGCAACGATGCGGGCAAGCGGAACAGTTTTATGGCCGACCGTCATCAGTATTTTTGCAATCTGGGGAGTAGAGGTGCCTGTCGCTTTCGTCCTTTCTCACTATACAAAGCTTGAAATACTCGGCGTCTGGGTTGGTTATCCAGCTGCGTTTGCCGTCAGCTTGCTGTTGATTTATGGGTATTATCAATTCGTCTGGAAAAAGAAACAAATCACACGTCTCATCCAATAGCCTCCGAATCACACCGTTCATAAGTTTGAACGGTGTTTTTTTATTTGATCGAGGAAAATATAAAATGGAGGAAATATGGTACAGTACATTGAATTCTTATACTAGCAATGAATCAAGGAGAGGTTGAGTAAACATGGCAAACTTTATTGAGAAAATCACGTATTTGGGAACGCCGGCCATCAAAGCGGGCAACGAACATCTAGAAATGATTGTTGTCCCTGAGTGGGGGAGCAACGTCATTTCTCTCGTGGACAAAACAACAAATGTCCAGCTTTTGCGTGAACCGGAAACAGCAGAAAGTTTTCACGACACACCAACATTGTATGGCATTCCAATCCTGTTCCCGCCTAACCGCATAAGTGACGGTACATTCAGTTTCCGGGGCAGAACGTATCATTTTGATATCAACGAGAAGGATAAACACAACCATCTTCATGGGTTTCTTTACCATGAAAAGTGGAATGTCGTGACCACGAAGCAAACTGATGAAGGAGTGATTGTTGAAACAGAAATTGATCTTTCTGAGCTTCCCCATGTGCAGAATCAATTTCCTCATCATGCCGTCGTTCGGATGACATACACGATCAAGGGGAATACCCTATTTAAACATGCGACGGTCATGAACAAAGGAAAGGAAGCGTTTCCTTGGGGAATTGGGTATCATACTACATTTGTGTTTCCGGCAGAAAGCTCGTTATTCTCCCTGACAGCAGATCAGCAATGGGAGTTGGATGAACGCCTGCTGCCGACCGGGAAACTGATGGATGTACCGAATAAAGAAGCTTTGCATGAAGGAATGGATTTGCGCCACAAGCAGCTGGATGATGTCTTTTTATCTTCCTATCAGAAGAGGGGCGGAGAAAACCAGGCAGTCATTTATCATCAGCATGCACATATCAGCATTATTTATAAGGCAGATGAACAATTTAAACATTGGGTTGTATACAATGCGGACGGAAAACAAGGGTATTTATGCCCTGAACCTTACACATGGGTGACAAACGCTGTGAATCTTGATTTACCTTCGTCACTCACTGGTTTACAAGTGCTGGAGCCGGGAGAAGAAACGACAGCTAAAAGCAGTATCACCATTGAACTGAATCATCAATAGCCAATGATGAAGCGCAGAGAGGCGGGGAAATGAATGAAAAAAAGCATAAAGCTTTATGTTGCTGTTTTACTGCTTTTCGTTGTTGCTTCGGTGCCTTATATGCATCAGGCTGCGCTTGCCGCTGAAAAACAAGATGCACTTTCCGAGCAGATCGATAAGATTTTAGCTGATCATCCTGCCCTCGAAGGCGCAATGGCCGGCATCACCGTTCGCTCTGCGGAAACAGGTGCTGTTCTATATGAACATTCAGGAGACACCCGAATGAGGCCTGCCTCTTCTCTAAAGCTTTTGACAGCGGCCGCGGCACTTTCTGTCCTTGGCGAGAACTATTCTTTTACAACCGAGGTCCGGACGGATGGAACACTGAAAGGGAAAAAGCTGAATGGTAACCTTTATTTGAAAGGGAAAGGCGATCCGACACTTTTACCATCTGATTTTGACAAAATGGCTGAGAAATTGAAACATTCCGGCGTAAAAGTAATTAAAGGCAATCTGATCGGTGATGATACGTGGCATGATGACATGCGATTATCACCTGATATGCCTTGGAGCGATGAATACACATATTATGGCGCGCCAATCTCCGCTCTAACAGCGTCTCCGAATGAAGACTATGATGCAGGCACTGTGATTGTTGAGGTCACCCCAAATCAAAAAGAAGGGGAAGAGCCTGCCGTGTCTGTCTCTCCGAAAACCGATTATATAACGATAAAGAACGGTGCTGAAACGACTGCTGCCGGTTCAGAGAAAGACCTCACAATCGAAAGAGAGCATGGAACAAACACGATTACAATTGAAGGGAGCGTACCGGTTGACGCAAACAAGACAAAGGAATGGATTTCTGTCTGGGAGCCTGCCGGATATGCCTTAGATTTATTTAAGCAGTCACTAAAAAAACAAGGAATTACTGTGAAAGGGAACATCAAGACGGGTGAAGCACCTAGTTCTTCAGATGTGCTGCTCTCTCATCGCTCAATGCCTTTATCGAAACTTTTTGTGCCGTTCATGAAATTAAGTAATAACGGACATGCCGAAGTGCTCGTAAAAGAGATGGGGAAAGTGAAAAAAGGAGAAGGGAGCTGGGAAAAGGGGCTCGAAGTGTTAAACAGTACGCTTCCGGAATTTGGTGTTGATTCTAAATCACTCGTCTTAAGAGACGGATCAGGAATCTCACATATTGATGCTGTATCCTCAGATCAACTTTCACAGCTGTTATATGACATTCAGGATCAGAGTTGGTTCTCGGCTTATCTAAATTCTTTACCTGTTGCGGGCAATCCTGACAGAATGGTGGGCGGAACGCTGAGAAACCGCATGAAAGACACTCCTGCACAAGGAAAAGTAAGAGCAAAAACCGGATCGCTCAGTACGGTAAGCTCTCTATCGGGGTACGCAGAAACAAAGAGCGGAAAAAAACTTGTTTTCTCTATTCTTCTAAATGGATTGATTGATGAAGAGGATGGAAAAGATATTGAGGATCAAATCGCTGTCATTTTGGCAAATCAATAATAGCGGCAGACCTGTTTTCCAAGAGAAAACAGGTTTTTTTATGTCTGTAATAACGCTTTGTCGAACCTTCCAACAATTAGAAGAATGATGCACAAAAGAAAATTAGTCCGATTAAAAAGTAGTGTATAAGACCTTATGTAAAACAATACTTTTATCACTTTATATCCGGAAATTTGATAAAAAAAGAAACGAAAAATAAAGAAATAATACTATATTCAAAAAAATGTTATAAAAATTTAATGTTTTTTATTGTACTTTAAAAAATATCCGTTAATATAGTGCATATATGGATTATATAGTCATATAATTTCTTTTATTGACATTTTTCTGCTTTTTTCTACTTTTTCTTATCCTCTTATTATGAGAACTGGAGGGAATCCGTTGAGCGAACATACTTATTCTTTAACCCATGCCCAAAGGAGAGTGTGGTTTACTGAACTGCTGGAGCCAGATACCAGCATTTGCAATCTCACAGCCTGTGTGAAATTCAAAGGCAATATTGAGCTTCATACTCTCGAGGGAGCGCTGAATCATTCCATCTCCCGCAACGACGCCATTAGATTTCAGCTGTTAGAAGGAGAAGAGCTTGAGCCGCGATTGCACCTTACTGAATATAAATATTATCCACTTAGAATAATTGATTTTTCAAATGTTGAAATGATAGAAATAGAGCAATGGATTCAGGATCAAGCGAGCATTCCATTTAAACTGTTCAACTCGCCTCTTTATCAATTTTACCTCCTTAGAATTGACTCTCATGAAGTTTGGCTATTTGCGAAATTCCATCATATCATAATGGATGGAATCTCTTTAAATGTGATGGGAAATCAAATTATAGATCTTTATCAAAAAATGAAAAAGAAAGATCCTTTACCTGATCAGCCGGAACCTTCTTACTTGAGTTACATCGAAAAAGAGAGTCAATATCTACAATCTCCGCGGTTTGCAAAGGACCGTTTATTTTGGACACAAACCTTTGAGCACCCGTTGGAATACCACTCGTTAGCCGACCAGACGTCCTTACAAAAACAGAGCACATCTGCATCCAGAGACACCATCATTCTTTCACCTGATCTAGAGCAAACGATTCGAAACTTCTGCGAAGAACACAAGATCAATATCATTTCCTTATTTATGGCTTCATTTTACATATGCATTAGCCGAATCACTTCTAAAAAAGATCTTGCCATTGGCACCTACTATGGCAACAGAGGGTCAAAGGCTGAAAAAGAAATGCTCGGCATGTTCGTTAGTTCTCTTCCAATCAGAATAACGGTTGATCCTGACACAGATTTTCTTTCCTTTGTCCGCACAATAGGCAGGGAACAGCTTTCTGTTATGCGTCATCAACGGTTTCCTTATAATTTGCTTGTAAATGAATTAAGAAATGAACAGAAGGATTTACACAACCTTATCGGTATATCTATGCAGTATCAGCCACTTCAGTGGCATAATGCAGATGATTTTGACTATGAAACAGCGCTTTATTTCAGCGGATACACCGCGAACGAGCTTTCAGTTCAAATACAAGAACGGATAGACAATGGAACCATTCAATTAAATTTCGACTATCAAAATACCTTGTTTTCTCTTGAGGGTATTAAACGAATACAATCTCATCTGCTTACCATACTGGAAAACGCCCTTCAACATCCGCACAGCTTTATAAGAGAATTAGATATGACGAATACAAGAGAAAAGCAAAAATTGTTGTATGAGTTTAACAAGACGGAAGCTGTTTCGCCTAAAGCTTTCACCCTGCATGGGCTGTTTGAGCGACAGGCAGCTTTCACACCGGAGCGGCTGGCCATTCGCTTTTCAGGCGGTTCGCTGACATACGCTGAGCTTGATATGTACGCCAGCCGGCTGGCTGCGCACCTTGCGGCACGCGGCGTCACAAACGAAAGTATCGTCGGTGTCCTGTCTGAACGCTCACCTGACATGCTGATCGCTGTCCTTGCTGTATTGAAGGCCGGAGGGGCGTATTTGCCGCTTGATCCTGCGTATCCAAAGGAGCGGCTGAGCTACATGCTGAAAGACAGCGGGGCATCGCTCTTGCTGACACAGCCGGGATGCTCCGCACCGAACTTTTCCGGAGAGACGCTTGAAGTGGACATGACATCTCTTGCGAGCGAAAAAGCAGAAAACCATCTGTTTACTCCTGCTGACGGCGGTTCTCTCGCCTATGTCATCTATACATCGGGCTCTACCGGGCAGCCGAAAGGAGTGGCCGTTGAGCACCGTCAGGCTGTTTCCTTTCTGACCGGCATGCAGCACCAGTTTCCGCTTTCAGAAGATGACATTGTCATGGTGAAAACCTCTTTTTCCTTTGATGCGTCTGTGTGGCAGCTGTTTTGGTGGGCTCTTTCCGGTGCTTCGGCGTATCTGCTTCCGCCCGGCTGGGAAAAAGACTCCGCATTGATCGTAAAAGCCATTACTCAGGAAAAAGTGACAACGGCTCATTTTATTCCGGCTATGCTGAATAGCTTTCTGGATCAAGCAGAAATGTTAGCGCTTGGTGACGGGACAAACCTAAAGCGTGTATTCGCCGGAGGTGAACCGCTTGCGCCGCGTACGGCAGCCCGTTTTGCTTCTGTATTGCCGCAGGTATCATTAATCCATGGCTACGGGCCGACAGAAGCAACGGTAGACGCGGCATTTTACGTATTGGATCCAGAACGGGACAGAGACCGTTTGAGGATTCCGATTGGGAAGCCCGTACCTGGTGCGCGTTTGTATGTTTTAGATCCGCATTTAGCCGTACAGCCTTCCGGTGTCGCCGGCGAACTATACATTGCCGGAGCGGGTGTTGCCAGAGGTTATTTGAATCGGCCGGCATTAACGGAGGAGCGTTTTCTAGAAGACCCGTTTTACCCGGGTGAACGCATGTACAAAACAGGAGATGTGGCGCGCTGGCTCCCTGACGGGAATATTGAATTCCTGGGACGGTTGGATGATCAGGTGAAAATTCGCGGCTACCGGATTGAACCGGGAGAAATTGAAGCGGCACTAAGAAGTATAGAAGGTGTAAGAGAGGCGGCCGTTACCGTACGGACAGACAGCGGCGAGCCGGAATTATGCGCTTATGTAGAAGGGCTCCAAAGAAACGAAGTCCGAGCGCAGCTTGAGAGCCTGTTGCCGGGCTACATGGTCCCAGCCTATATGATAGAAATGGAACAGTGGCCGGTTACACCAAGCGGAAAGCTCGACCGAAACGCCCTGCCAGCTCCTGGCGGAGCGGCAGATGCGGAGACCTACACGGCGCCGAGAAACGTGACTGAGATGAAGCTTTCTCAGCTGTGGGAGGACGTGCTGAAAAATGGCCCTGTCGGGATTCACGACAACTTTTTTGACCGCGGGGGGCATTCCTTAAAAGCAACAGCGCTTGTCTCACGGATCGCCAAAGAATTCGATGTACAGGTGCCGCTAAAAGATGTGTTTGCCCATCCGACGGTAGAAGGACTGGCTACCGTTATCCGTGAAGGAACGGACAGTCCATATGAAGCGATTAAGCCCACTGAAAAACAGGAAACCTATCCGGTTTCCTCTGCCCAAAAGCGGATTTATGTCCTTCAGCAGCTGGAGGACGGAGGGACAGGCTACAATATGCCGGCTGTGTTAGAGCTCGAAGGGAAGCTCAACCCTGAAAGGATGGACAGAGCTTTCAAAGAGCTGATCAAGCGCCACGAGTCGCTTCGTACCTCCTTCGAACAGGACGCAGGAGGCGATCCGGTGCAGCGCATCCATGACGAGGCGCCGTTTACGTTACAGACTACAGTTCTCGGCGCACGAACCGAACAGGAGGCCGCAGCCGCCTTTATCAAACCGTTTGATCTCAGCCAAGCGCCGCTGTTCCGTGCCCAAATCGTAAAGGTATCAGATGAGCGGCACCTGTTGCTGGTGGATATGCATCACATCATTTCAGACGGTGTTTCCGTCAACATTCTGATTCGGGAATTCGGCGAGCTGTACAATAATCGGAAGCTTCCGGCACTGCGCATTCAATATAAAGATTATGCCGTATGGCAAGAAGGATTCAAAACAGGAGACGCGTACAAAACGCAAGAGGCGTACTGGCTGAAGCAGCTCGAGGGCGAGCTGCCTGTGCTGGATCTTCCGGCTGATCATGCCCGCCCGCCGGTGCGAAGCTTCGCTGGTGACAAGGTCTCATTTACGCTGGATCAAGAGGTTGCATCAGGCCTTCACAAGCTGGCACGAGAAAACGGAAGCACACTGTACATGGTGCTCCTTGCAGCTTACACCGCGTTCTTGTCACGCTTAAGCGGACAGGAGGATATCATCGTCGGCTCGCCAATTGCCGGCCGTCCGCACAAGGATCTTGAGCCGATACTCGGCATGTTTGTGAACACGCTGGCGCTTCGGACACGCCCGGAGGGCGGGAAGCCATTCGTACAGTATTTGCAGGAAGTGCGTGAGACAGCATTGGAAGCCTTTGAGCACCAGGATTACCCGTTCGAAGAGCTTGTTGATAAGCTTGAATTGACACGGGATATGAGCCGGAACCCAGTGTTTGATGCGATGTTTATCCTTCAAAATGTGGAAAAACAAGACATAGATCTGAGAGAAATAAAAGTCCGGCCTGCCAATTTCGCACATCACATTTCCTTATTTGATATCACATTAATAGCTACGGAAATAAGTGGATCTATTTGCTGCGAAATGGAATTTAGTACAGAAGTATTCCTGAAAGCTACGATTGAACGCTGGGCTGATCATTTTATCGAATTTCTGCATGAGGCACTTTCAACTCCTGAAACAAGCCTTGCACAAATAAACATACTTAGTGATAAAGAAAAACAAAAAATAGTCTTTGAATTTAACAAAACTCAAGTTGAATTTGCTCAAAAAGATATTCCTTTTCATCGCATATTTGAAGCGAAAGCTGAAGAAATTCCAGAACATATAGCTGTTATTGATAACGAAACAGAGATTAGCTATCGCCTTCTAAATGAAAGAGCCAATCGTCTGGCACGAACATTGCAAAACAGAAAAGGACCGAAGCCAACTGTGGCTGTTTTAGCCAAGCGGTCCATTGATGCAATTGTTGGAGTGCTGGCAGTGATGAAAGCTGGCGGAGTGTATATCCCAATCGATTCACATTATCCAAAAGCCCGTATTGAATATATTCTTCGTGATAGCGGAGCAGATATTCTACTTTCACAGCAGGAATTGAAGCATTTGATTTCGAACTCGCCTGAATCTGAGATGTCTCATATCTGCCTTGACGATGAAAGCTCTTATGAAGAAAGTAATTGCAACCTTAACTTATCTCCTGCTCCTGAAGAGGCGGTATATATCATTTATACGTCAGGAACGACGGGTGCGCCTAAAGGTGTTATTGTCACCCATCAGAACTTTACTCATGCTGCTCTTGCTTGGCGTCAAATTTATGAACTGGATCGGAAGCCTGTCAGACTGCTTCAAATCGCGAGCTTTTCATTCGATGTCTTCTCAGGAGATTTGGCGAGAACATTGTCCAACGGCGGGACTCTAATCGTTTGCCCAGATGAAACACGGCTGGAACCTGCTGAAATATATAAGATCATGAACTCTCAGAGAATTACGGTGATGGAGTCGACACCGGCTCTCATTATCCCGGTGATGGAGTATGTATACCGTAACCAGTTCAAGCTCCCTGACTTAGACATACTGATTCTTGGTTCCGACATGGTGAAAGCTCAAGATTTCAAAACATTGACAGACCGCTTTGGTCAAAGCATGCGCATCATCAATAGCTATGGTGTCACAGAGGCAACCATTGATTCGAGCTTTTATGAAACAAGTATGAGTGGAGAGTGTACGGGCGATAACGTACCAATCGGCAGCCCGCTGCCGAATGTACGCATGTACGTACTCAGCCAGACTGATCAAATTCAGCCGATCGGCGTTGCCGGCGAGCTGTGCATCGGCGGGGCAGGTGTTGCGAAAGGCTATCATCATAAACCTGACTTAACGCAAATGAAATTTACAGAAAATCCATTTGTCTCTGGAGAAAGGCTGTACAGAACCGGTGATCGAGCATGCTGGCTTCCAAACGGAACGATCCGGCTTCTTGGCCGAATGGATTATCAAGTGAAGATAAATGGATACAGAATTGAAACAGAAGAAATTGAAAGTGTTCTGCTTCAAACGGGGCTTGTCAGAGAAGCTGCTGTTGCCGTTCAGCATGATAAGAATGGACAGGCTGGTTTGGCAGCATATATTGTGCCTTCAGACGTCAATGCGAATGCTCTCCGTGCTGCTTTAACAAAGGAGCTGCCAGCGTATATGATTCCTGCACATCTGATTCCTTTAGAAAACATGCCGCTAACCCTAAACGGAAAGCTGGACAGAAATGCCTTGCCGGCTCCAAATAATGTGTTATCGCGTCCATATACCGCACCAGTTAACGACATGCAAAAAACGTTGGCGTATATATGGGAAGATGTACTGAGCATGTCACGAGTCGGCATTCACGATTCCTTTTTTGAGCTTGGCGGAGACTCAATTAAAGCATTACAAGTGGCAGCACGTCTGGCAGCTGAAGGCTGGAGCATGACAATACGCGACTTATTCCGTTATTCAACGATTCAGGAACTATGCGGACATATCACACCATTGGCATCTCAAGCGGACCAGGGACCTGCGGAAGGTGAAGCTGAACTCACCCCGATTCAGCGAAGATTTTTCGGACAGGTACATGCTTTTCACTATCATTACAACCAGTCCGTCATGCTTTTCAGTAAAAAAGGATTCAATGCTAACGCGCTTCATCTAGCGCTGCGTAAAATAACCGAGCATCATGATGCCATTCGCATGATTTTCCAACGTGACCAAAACGGCCATGTCATTCAGTTTAATCGTGGAATCAATCACAAGGATCATGAACTGTTTGGCCTTTATATTTCAGATTGGACAAAAGCATCGCTGGAAAGGGCTCATCTTGATGAAAAACTTGCCGCTGAGGAAACCGTCATTCAAAGCAAAATGAATGTAGAAAAAGGGCCTTTGCTGCAAGCAGGTTTGTTTAAAACGGCAGAAGGGGATCATTTGCTGATTGCACTTCATCATCTTGTGATAGATGGCGTTTCTTGGAGAATTCTGCTTGAAGATTTAGCTGCAGCATATCAACAGGCTTTAGAAAAGAAAGAAATCCAATTACCGCCAAAAACGGATTCTTATTTATCCTACGCCGATGGTCTTACCCAAATAGCTGAAAGTAAACAATTGCTTTCAGAGAAACCGTATTGGCAAACGATTTTAGACGCTCACACTGCTTTTCTTCCTAAGGACATAGAAAATGTGCCGGACAGACTCCAAAAGAACAGCGACGCAGCAGCGTTTGTACTATCCGGGGACTGGACTGAAAAATTGCTGTTTGAAACCCAGCAAGCCTATGGTACTGATGCCAACGAACTTTTGCTTACAGCTTTAGGAATGGCGCTTTATGAATGGACTGGGCATGACCAAGTCGTGATCAGCACTGAGGGACACGGCAGAGAAGGGCATGTGCCAAACATTGATATTTCAAGGACAGTTGGATGGTTTACTTCCATTTATCCTATTCTGCTAGACATGGGTATTCCCGAGCCTTTCGAGGATCAGCTCGCATACCGAATTAAGACGACAAAAGATATGCTGAGAAGAGTACCGAACAAAGGAACTGGATACGGATTGTTAACACACATAGGAGAACTGCGGCATAAAGAGCCTGAGGTCAGCTTTAATTATCTCGGTCAATTTAGCGAAGAGAAGGAAGCTGATACGTTTGAATTATCATATTACCAGCCCCGTTACGAAATAGCGGGTGAGAGAGAACGAGAGTATGAGCTGGACATCAACGCTCTCATTACGGACGGACGGCTTCAAGTAAAAGCGGTATACACCCAGGTGTTCAGCAAACACTCAATTGAGTGCTTTATGGATCGTTTTCACAGGCATCTTATCGAGACGATTGAGCATTGTTCGCAGAAAAAAGCACGCGAAAAAACATTGAGCGATTTCAGCAATAAGGAATTAACGTTGTCTGCATTATCTAGCATCGAAGATCTCGTGAAAGATCTTTAACTTTTGAAAAGGTGTGTGGAATTGATGGCACAATCGGCACAAATTCAAGATATTTATCCGTTATCGCACATGCAGGAAGGAATGCTGTTTCATTCATTAATGGATTTCAGCTCGAAAGCATATATCGAACAGACCTCGTTTACGATCACAGGGAATCTATGCGTCGACTCGTTTCAAAAGAGCTTAAACCTTCTTGTTTCTAGATATGATATTTTCAGAACGATTTTCATTAAAGAAGTACCAGATCTTACAGGTCCGCAGCAGGTAGTCTTATCAAACCGGGAATTGACAGTATATAGAGAAGATATTTCTCGCCTGGCTGATCAAGAACAGCAGGCGCTGATTGATGCTTTTATGACTAAGGATCGGGAAAAAGGATTTGATTTGCAAAAAGATCCTTTAATGCGTCTTGCCCTTTTTGATAGAGGAGACAGCCAATATACATGTGTCTGGACACATCACCATATCATCATGGATGGGTGGTGTCTCGGCATTATTCTTAAAGAGTTTTTCAGCATGTATGATTCGCTCAAAAATAACTCACCTGTACAGCTTGGCAGCACGGTGCCGTACAGCCGTTATATTGAATGGCTCGGAGAACAAGATCAAGAAGAGACTGCTGCCTACTGGAGCGAATATTTGAAGGAGTACGGCAATACTGCTTCTATTCCCCGAATAAGGCGCCGCACGGCAGAGGGGGATTATAAAGCCGCCCAGGTCAGCTTTTCATTAGCGCCGGATATGGTTGAGAAACTGACAGAGGCTGCCCAAAACTGGGGAGTGACATTAAACACGCTGTTTATGAGTATTTGGGGCGTGCTGCTCCATCGATATAATGCTGCAGATGATGCCGTTTTTGGCTCCGTCATTTCGGGACGCCCGTCAGCGATTGACGGGATTGAATCAATGGTCGGCTTGTTTATCAATACTGTTCCAGTGCGAATCCGATCTGCGGAAGGCATAACGTTTTCTTCGCTGGTCAAAGCCGTGCAGGAGGATATTTTATCATCTGAACAGCATGGGTATTATCCGCTTTATGAAATTCAAAACCATAGTCCATTGAAGCAAGGGTTGATCGATCATATTTTTGTTTTTGAAAATTACCCTGTACAGCTTCATCAGGCATTAAGCGTGGAGAGTGAAAATGACGAAGGCGCTCTGAAGCTGAGTGACATTTCAATGTCGGAACAAACCAATTACGACTTTAATATCGTTATCGTTCCGGGAGAATCATTTTATATCAAATTCAGCTACAACGCAGACGTTTACGAGCGGGAGGAGATGCTGAGGATTCAGGGGCATCTAAAGCAAGCACTGGATTGCATTTTGACAAATCCCGATGTTGCCGTCAGTGACATCAATATCGTGCCGCCGGAGGAGCAACAGGTTATCCAATCGTTTAACGAAACTGAGCGTCCTTATGTGAACAAAACGATACCCCAATTGTTCGAGGAACAAGCCCGCAAAACACCTGAAGCGGCAGCATTAAAAATGGGAGACGATTGCTGGACCTATCGCCAATTAAATATAAGAGCCAATCAGATTGCGCACGCCCTGATAGAAAAAGGCGTTGGATCTGGAGATATCGTTGCTGTAATGATGGGCCGGTCAATGGAAATGCCTGCAGCTCTGCTTGGGATTTGGAAAGCAGGCGGCGCTTATATGCCGCTTGATCCACATTTTCCAGCAGAACGTCTTTCTTTCCTGCTGAAGGACAGTCAAGCGGCTCAATTGCTGATAGAAGAAGACCTTATTTCTTTGATCCCTCCGTCCTATGAAGGAAATACGATAACGATAGAACATACAGAAAGTTACCAAACAGAAGCTCCAAATATGCCGCCAGGTGATCTAGCCTACTTGATCTATACGTCGGGAACGACGGGGCGCCCTAAAGGGGTTTTAGTTGATCATCACGGTATTGCCAATACATTGCAATGGAGACGGGAAGAGTATGGCATGACCGAACAGGATATATCCCTCCATTTGTTTTCGTACGTGTTTGACGGCTGTGTAACGAGCTTATTTACCCCGCTTTTATCCGGTGCGTGCGTACTGCTGACAACAGATGACGAAGCGAAGGATGTGCTGGCCCTTAAGCGAAAAATAGCCCGTTATAAGGTCAGCCACATGATCATTGTTCCTTCCCTGTACAGGGTGTTATTGGAAGTGATGACTGCTGACGATGCAAAAAGTCTTCGTATTGTGACATTTGCGGGTGAAGCGGTCACGCCTGATCTGCTTGAGTTGAGTCAAATGATTTGTCCTTCTGCAGAACTGGCAAATGAATACGGGCCCACAGAAAACAGTGTGGCAACAACAATATTGCGGCATCTGAATGAAAAAGAGAGGATCACGATTGGACACCCGATCAGAAACACAAAAGTATTTGTTTTGCACGGAAATCAAATGCAGCCGATCGGCGCTTCAGGTGAACTGTGTATTTCCGGCGCGGGTCTTGCGAGAGGATACTACAAACAGCAAGAGCTGACACAGAAAGCATTCTCTGATCATCCATTCCTTGAAGGAGAGCGTTTATACCGAACAGGTGATGCAGGCCGCTTTTTGCCTGATGGAACGATTGAATATATTGGACGTTTTGATGATCAAGTAAAAATTAGGGGTTACCGTATTGAACTGAGAGAGATTGAAACAGTTCTTCGACAAGCACCGGGGGTAAAGGAAGCCGCGGTACTGGCCCGTGATGTTTCTGCTGAGGAAAAGGAGCTTGTTGCTTATATCGTTCCAGAAAAGGGAAACAGCCTCCCAGATTTGTATCAGCATCTTGCCGGGACATTGCCGTCCTATATGATCCCAGCAAGTATTATCAACATCAGCCGGATGCCATTAACATCCAGCGGCAAGCTTGACAGGTTTGCGCTTCCTGAACCAGAAAACAATACGAGTGTCACATATATGGCGCCCCGAACCTTAATCGAAGCTGATCTCGCACATATTTGGGAAGATGTGCTGAATAAACAGCACATCGGCATTCGTGATGATTTCTTTCAGTTAGGCGGACAGTCCTTAAAAGCGGCCGCACTGGTATCAAGAATACATAAAAAGCTTAATGTCGAGCTGCCGCTCAGTGAGGTGTTTTCTTATCCGACGGTTGAAAGCATGGCGGTCAAATTGATGAGCTTAAAAGAACACGCTTTTACACAGATTGAACCTGCGGATCAAAGAGATGTCTATCCGCTGTCTTTCTCGCAAAAACGATTATATGCTCTTCATCAGCTGGCAGATGCCAGCACAGGTTATAACATGCCAGCTGTACTTGAATTACGCGGAAATCTGAATCGCCAGCGGTTGAGAAGCGTTCTCACAGAACTTGTGAATCGGCATGAAGCATTACGGACTGTTTTTGTGCTTGACAGAGACGAGCCTGTGCAGATCATTTATCCAGAGATAGCTTTTGATCTAAAAGAGCTTGAAATGGAATCAGAACAAATGCTTGAGTCTGCAATCGAGACCTTTATCAAACCGTTTGATCTATCATCCGGTCCGCTTTTTAGAGCATGTGTCATTACAATCGGCAATCACCGCGGCTTTTTGCTGCTCGATATGCACCATATTATTGCCGACGGTGTCTCGATGAGCACTCTTGTCCAAGAATTTACTGACTTATATTGCGGAAAAGAGTTGCCAGCTTTAAACCTGCATTATAAGGATTTTGCTGTTTGGCAGCAAGAGAAGCACCCGAAAGAGCTATACAAAAAACAGGAGGCCTACTGGCTTGGTCAGCTTGGCGGGAGTCTTCCTACACTAGAATTACCGCTTGATAAAACAAGGCCGCGTCTCCCTGATTTCAGCGGTGGAACAATTGAAGTCAACATTGATAAAGACACGGCTGATGAACTGCACCGTTTAATGGCTGAAACGGGAACAACATTGTATATGATTCTTCTGGCTGTCTATTCTATTTTGTTATCTAAGCTAAGCGGGCAAGAGGATATTGTTGTCGGTTCGCCTGCTGCCGGAAGACCGCACGCTGATCTGGAGCGCGTCATCGGGATGTTCGTCAATACATTGGCGATGCGCAGCAAGCCCGAGGGCCACAAAACGTTCAGCTCCTATTTGCAGGACATTCGCCACCTGGCTCTGACCGCTTACGAGCATCAGGATTATCCTTTTGAGGAGCTGGCAGATAAGCTCGATACAAATCGAGAGGTAAATCGCAACCCGCTGTTCGATGCGATGCTTGTGCTTCAAAGCAGTGAAGATTTCCGGTTCGAAGTGCCTGGTCTGTCGATTTCGTCTGTCACTCCTAAACATGATATATCTAAATTCGATTTAACATTACACGCTGAGGAGCATCCGAGTGGAATACGCTGCCGTTTTGAATACAGCACTGCTCTTTTTGAAGAAGAAACCATTACGCAGTGGGCATCCTATTTTATTGAATTGGTGAAAGGGGTAACGGCGGATACCGAGATGAGAATTTCGGACATGCAATTGCTTCCTGCTGCAGAGCGTAGGTTGCTCCTTGAAAAAATGGGACAGTATGCGGCTTATCCGAGAAATGAAAACATAGTAAGCTTATTTGAAAAGCAAGCCGCTAAATATCCGGAGCATATCGCAGTAGTGTGCGGCCATTCTCAGCTTACGTATCGAGACCTGAATGAAAAAGCCGAGCGGGCAGCTGCTATGCTGATCAAACAAGGGGTGAGAACTGGGGATATCGTCGGTCTGATGCTCGATCGGTCACCTGATATGATCATTGGCATTTTATCGATTTTAAAAGCTGGAGGGGCCTATTTGCCGATTGATCCTGAATATCCCAAGGAGCGTATTAGCTTTATGCTCAATGACAGCGGAGCAAAACGGCTGCTGACAGAGCGCGGTCAAAACAAACCTGCAGACTACACCGGGCATATTTTGTATATCGATGAATGTGAAAACGACTCAATTCCGGCTGATGTAAACATTCAAGAAATAGTAACGGATCAGCCCGCATACGTGATATACACATCTGGAACGACTGGCCAGCCAAAGGGCGTCATTGTCGAGCACCGCAATGTGATCAGTCTCTTGAAGCATCAAAACCTGCCTTTTGAATTTAACCATGAAGACGTCTGGACGTTATTTCATTCTTATTGCTTTGATTTCTCTGTATGGGAGATGTTCGGTGCACTATTGAACGGAGGTACATTAGTCGTGGTCTCTAAAGAAACAGCCCGTGACCCCCATGCATTCCGTTTATTGTTAAAAAAAGAGCGCGTAACTGTACTCAATCAGACCCCGACTGCTTTTTACGGCTTGATGCTTGAAGATCAAAATCATACAGATCATTTAAGCATCCGCTATGTGATTTTTGGCGGCGAAGCCTTACAGCCCGGATTGCTTCAAAGCTGGAATAAAAAATATCCTCATATTGATTTGATTAATATGTACGGTATTACAGAAACAACGGTCCATGTAACATTCAAAAAATTGTCCGCAGCAGACATTGCAAAAAATAAAAGCAATATCGGACGGCCGCTTTCAACTCTGCAGGCTTATGTGATGGATGCTCATATGAATCTGCAGCCGATCGGAGTTCCAGGGGAGCTGTATATAGGCGGCGAAGGTGTGGCACGGGGATATCTCAACAGAGATGAGCTGACCGCTGACCGTTTTGTATCCAATCCTTATCTTCCGGGAGACAGATTATACCGAACAGGAGATCTTGCTAAGCGCCTGTCAAATGGCGAGCTGGAATACTTAGGCCGCATTGATGAGCAGGTGAAAGTCAGAGGGCACCGTATTGAGTTAGGCGAAATCCAAGCGGCACTTCTTCAGTATCCAATGATTAAAGAGGCGGCTGTCATTACCAGAGCAGACGAGCAAGGGCAAACAGCTATATATGCATATATGGTGATAAAAGATCAACAGGCTGCGAATATATCAGACATCCGAACTTACCTAAAAAACGCCTTACCTGACTTTATGCTGCCTGCCCGTATGATACAAATTGACAGCATCCCGGTGACTGTTAATGGAAAGCTCGATCAGAAAGCCCTGCCAGAGCCTGAAAAACACGCTTATACAGCTGATGATATCAGTCCTAGAAATGAGATTGAAACGGTGATGGCTGAAATTTGGGAGGAGCTTCTTAATGTAGATGAGCTGGGTGTAAGCGCCAATTTCTTTGAGCTTGGCGGAGACTCTATTAAAGCGCTGCAGGTTTGTGCCAGACTGAAGCAGCGCGGATTTGAAACGACAGTACGTGAGATGTTTGAACATCAGACTCTTGGTGAACTGTCCGCCCGGGTTCGAAAAGACGTACGCGCCATTGACCAAGGCCCGGTCGAAGGCGAGATTACTTGGACACCTATCCAGCAGTGGTTTTTCTCGCAATCTCTGGAAAGCCATCATTTTAACCAGTCCGTTATGATCTACCGGGCTGAACGATTTGATGAGGCTGCGCTTAGAAAAGTACTAAAAAGCCTTGTGACTCATCATGATGCACTGAGAATCGTATGCCGGCATGAAGATGGCAGGCAGGTGCAGATAAACAGAGGGATAGATCTTTCAGATGAGGAGCTATATGCACTTGAACTGTTTGATGTAAAGGATAGCCTAACAGAAGCACGGTACACGATTGAGGAAGCAGCCAGCCGGATGCAAGAACATATTCGTTTGGAAACCGGCCCCTTACTTCACGCTGGATTGTTTAGAACCGAGAATGGTGACCATTTATTTCTGACGATTCATCACTTAGTTGTTGATGCGGTTTCCTGGCGCATTTTGTTCGAGGATTTTTCAGCTGCTTACAAACAGGCAGTCTCAGGAGAATCTATTAAACTGCCGCAAAAAACAGATTCATATTTAACGTATTCACAAAGAATAGTTGACTACTCTAAAAGCCGCCAGGTGCAGCGCGAAGCAGCGTACTGGGATGAGTGCGAGAGCCGTCACATCCAGCCTATTCCAAAAGACAATGACGCAGCATCTAACACATTCAAAGATACAGAAGTGATTGATTTTGAGCTATCTCGCCATCACACAGAATTACTACTAACGGCTGCACATAAAGCTTACAGTACGGAGATGAATGATATCCTTCTGACAGCTTTAGGTCTTGCTTTGCAGAAATGGACGGGAAATAACCAATTTAAAATCAGCATGGAGGGCCACGGAAGGGAATCATATCTTGAGGACATCGATATTAGCAGAACTGTTGGCTGGTTCACCTCTATTTATCCTGTGTGGCTTGATATGAGAGATTCCGATCATAAGGACAAAGAAGAGCGGCTGGGCCACCTTATTAAACAGACAAAAGATATGCTGCACCGTATACCGCATAAAGGCGCGGGCTACGGCGTGCTGAAATATATCAGCAAAAGATGGGGCTCTCAGAAAAACAGCCCAGAAATCAGCTTTAATTATTTAGGCCAGTTTGATCAGGATATTCAATCAAATGCCTTTGAGGTGTCTGACATCAAGCCAGGAAATGAGATCAGCCCGAACTGGGAGCGTCCTTATGCACTGGATATCAGCGGCGCCGTTTCTTCGGGGTGCCTGAACATGCACATCATCTATAACAGGGTTCAATTTGAGGAAAAAACAATCCAAACATTTTCCAGGCATTTTAAACAGACTCTGGAAAACATCATTGAGCATTGTACCGGCAAAGAAAACCGAGAGTGGAGCGCATCTGATTTCACTGATGAAGACTTAACGCTTGATGAATTGAGTGAGATCATGGGAGCCGTCAACAAACTATAGGAGAGGAGATTCACTGATGCCGCAGCAACCTGAAATACAGGATATATACCCTTTGTCATTTATGCAGGAAGGGATGCTTTTTCACTCATTGTATGATGAGCAGTCGAGAGCTTATTTTGAACAGGCTTCTTTTACGATCAATGGACAGCTTGACTTGGAGCGTTTCCAGAAAAGTATGGATGCTGTTTTTGACAGGTACGATATCTTTCGAACAGCATTCATCTATAAAAATGTAGCCAAACCTCGTCAAGTCGTGCTCAAGCAACGTCATTGCCATGTTCATGTTGAAGATATTTCTCATCTCAATGAAAAAGATAAAGAACATTGTACAGAGGCATTCAAAGAACAGGACAAATCAAAAGGCTTTGATCTCCAAACGGATGTACTGATGAGAATATCTATTTTAAAATGGGCGCCTGATCATTATGTCTGTATCTGGAGCCACCATCATATTTTAATGGATGGCTGGTGTTTAGGCATCGTCATTAAAGACTTTCTCCATATTTATCAAGCGCTTGGAAAAGGGCAGTTTCCTGATTTGCCTCCCGTACAGCCGTACGGGACGTATATTAAATGGCTGATGCAGCAAGACCGGGAAGAAGCAGCTGAGTATTGGAAAAAGAGGCTTCAGCATTTCGAAAAAGCTTCACCTCTGCCTAAAAGAACAGATCAAATGTCGGATGGGACATTACAGCAGATCACGTTTACCATTCCTGAAAAAGAAACCTCCGAATTACAGAAAATCGCTGCAGCATGTGGTGCGACACTTAACACTGTTTTCCAAGCTTTATGGGGAATCATGCTCCAAAAGTTCAATCGTCGCGACGATGCTGTATTCGGATCAGTTATATCAGGCAGACCTTCTGAGCTAAAAGATGTGGAAAACATGGTCGGACTTTTTATCAATACCATTCCTATTCGAGTCCAAAGTGATTTTCTGTCTTTTTCTGACCTAGTCAGCGGAATGCAAAAGGACATGACTGAAGCAGAAGCGTATAGTTACTTCCCTTTATATGACATTCAGGCGCAGAGCGCTCTTAAACAAGAGCTGATTGATCATATTATCGTCTTTGAAAATACACCTACTCAACAAGAGATTGAAGAGCTGAATCAAGCTGGATCATTTGATTTCTCCGTGAAAGATTTTGAGATGGAAGAGGTAACTAATTATAGATGCAGTGTCAAAGTGATCCCAGGGCGTACTTTGTACGTTCGGATTCATTTTCATACAGGCACTTATCAACCAAATATGATGTCCGAAATAAAAGATTATTTACAGCACATGATCTCTGACGTCATCTCTGATCCATCTCTTCCTGTGTCAAAGATGACATTGCTAGATGAGGACAAAACACGGAAAATCGTTTCTCAAAATAACAGGACAGTATCTGTTTCACCTGAAGCCCCAACCTTGCATGGGCTGTTTGAACGACAGGCGGCAGTCACACCGGAGCGGCCAGCGATTCGCTTTTCAGGCGGTTCGCTGACATACGCTGAGCTTGATATGTACGCCAGCCGGCTGGCTGCGCACCTTGCGGCACGCGGCGTCTCAAACGAAAGTATCGTCGGTATCCTGTCTGAACGCTCACCTGACATGCTGATCGCTGTCCTTGCTGTCTTGAAGGCCGGCGGGGCGTATTTGCCGCTTGATCCTGCGTATCCAAAGGAGCGGCTGAGCTACATGCTGAAAGACAGCGGGGCATCGCTCTTGCTGACGCAGCCGGGATGCTCCGTACCGAACTTTTCCGGAGAGACGCTTGAAGTGGACATGACATCTCTTGCGAGCGAAAAAGCAGAAAACCATCTGTTTACTCCTGCTGACGGCGGTTCTCTCGCCTATGTCATCTATACATCGGGCTCTACCGGTCAGCCGAAAGGAGTGGCCGTTGAGCACCGTCAGGCTGTTTCTTTTCTGACCGGCATGCAGCACCAGTTTCCGCTTTCGGAAGATGACATTGTCATGGTGAAAACCTCTTTTTCCTTTGATGCGTCTGTCTGGCAGCTGTTTTGGTGGTCGCTTTCCGGCGCTTCGGCTTATCTGCTTCCGCCCGGCTGGGAGAAAGATCCGGCATTGATCGTAAAAGCCATTCATCAGGAAAACGTGACAACGGCTCATTTTATTCCGGCTATGCTGAACAGCTTTCTAGATCAAGCGGAAATGTTAGCGCTCGGTGACGGGACAAACCTAAAGCGTGTATTCGCCGGAGGTGAACCGCTTGCGCCGCGTACGGCAGCCCGTTTTGCTTCTATCTTGCCACAGGTATCATTAATCCATGGTTACGGGCCGACAGAAGCAACGGTAGACGCGGCATTTTACGTGTTGGACCCAGAACGGGACAGGGACCGCTTGCGGATTCCGATCGGGAAGCCCGTACCCGGTGCGCGTTTGTATGTTTTAGATCCACATTTAGCCGTACAGCCTTCTGGTGTCGCCGGCGAACTGTACATTGCCGGAGCGGGTGTTGCCAGAGGTTATTTGAATCGGCCGGCATTAACGGAGGAGCGTTTTCTTAAGGACCCGTTTTACCCGGGTGAACGCATGTACAAAACCGGGGATGTGGCGCGCTGGCTCCCTGACGGGAATATTGAATTCCTCGGGCGCACGGATGATCAGGTGAAAATCCGCGGCTACCGGATTGAGCCGGGAGAGATTGAAGCGGCACTAAGAAGCATAGAAGGCGTAAGGGAGGCGGCCGTTACCGTACGGACAGACAGCGGCGAGCCGGAATTATGCGCTTATGTAGAAGGGCTCCAAAGAAACGAAGTGCGGGCACAGCTTGAGAGACTGTTGCCGGGCTACATGGTCCCAGCCTATATGATAGAGATGGAACAGTGGCCGGTTACGCCAAGCGGAAAGCTCGACCGAAACGCCCTGCCAGCTCCTGACGGAGCGGCAGATGCGGAGACCTACACAGCGCCGAGAAACGTGACTGAGATGAAGCTTTCTCAGCTGTGGGAGGACGTGCTGAAAAATGGCCCTGTCGGGATTCACGACAACTTTTTTGACCGCGGGGGACATTCCTTAAAAGCAACAGCGCTTGTCTCACGGATCACCAAAGAATTCGATGTACAGGTGCCGCTAAAAGATGTGTTTGCCCATCCGACGGTAGAAGGACTGGCTACCGTTATCCGTGAAGGAACGGACAGTCCATATGAAGCGATTAAGCCCGCTGAAAAACAGGAAACCTATCCGGTTTCCTCTGCCCAAAAACGGATTTATGTCCTTCAGCAGCTGGAGGACGGAGGGACAGGCTACAATATGCCGGCTGTGTTAGAGCTCGAAGGGAAGCTCAACCCTGAAAGGATGGACAGAGCTTTCAAAGAGCTGATCAAGCGCCACGAGTCGCTTCGGACCTCCTTCGAACAGGACGCAGGAGGCGATCCGGTGCAGCGCATCCATGACGAGGCGCCGTTTACGTTACAGACTACAGTTCTCGGCGCACGAACCGAACAGGAGGCCGCAGCCGCATTTATCAAACCGTTTGATCTCAGCCAAGCGCCGCTGTTCCGTGCCCAAATCGTAAAGGTATCAGATGAGCGGCACCTGTTGCTGGTGGATATACATCACATCATTTCAGACGGTGTTTCCGTCAACATTCTGATTCGGGAATTCGGCGAGCTGTACAATAATCGGAAGCTTCCGGCACTGCGCATTCAATATAAAGATTATGCCGTATGGCAAGAAGGATTCAAAACAGGAGACGCGTACAAAACGCAAGAGGCGTACTGGCTGAAGCAGCTCGAGGGCGAGCTGCCTGTGCTGGATCTTCCGGCTGATCATGCCCGCCCGCCGGTGCGAAGCTTCGCTGGTGACAAGGTCTCATTTACGCTGGATCAAGAGGTTGCATCAGGCCTTTACAAGCTGGCACGAGAAAACGGAAGCACACTGTACATGGTGCTCCTTGCAGCTTACACCGTGTTCTTGTCACGCTTAAGCGGACAGGAAGATATCATCGTCGGCTCGCCAATTGCCGGCCGGCCGCACAAGGATCTTGAGCCGATACTCGGCATGTTTGTGAACACGCTGGCGCTTCGGACACGCCCGGAGGGCGGGAAGCCATTCGTACAGTATTTGCAGGAAGTGCGTGAGACAGCATTGGAAGCCTTTGAGCACCAGGATTACCCGTTCGAAGAGCTTGTTGATAAGCTTGAATTGACACGGGATATGAGCAGAAATCCGCTGTTTGACGTAATGTTTGTTCTTCAAAACATGGATCAGGAATCGTTGGAGCTGGATGAACTTTGTCTCAAACCTGCAGCAAACAATGGGCATCAAACGTCCAAATTTGATTTAACCCTATATGCCCAGGAACAGCCCCACGGTTTGCTGACGTTCCAAATGGAGTTTAGTACTGACTTATATAAGAAAAAAACGATAGAAAAGTGGCTTCAATACTTCATCAATATGTTACTCTCCATCATCAAAGACAACAAAGCCGCTCTCGGAACAATAAATATCCTGAATGAGGATGAGACCCATTACCTTATCCACGAGCTCAATCGTACAAAAATAAATTATCCAAGAAATGAAACCATCAGCAGACTCTTTGAAATGCAGGCTGAACAAACGCCTAATGCTGTCGCAATTGTCAGCGACACCCAAGTATTTACTTACGAGGACCTGAACAGCTGGGCAAATCAAATTGCCTCAGTTCTACAGATTAAGGGCGTAGGGCCTGATAGTGTTGTAGCCTTGTTGACAGGCAGAACACCAGAACTCATTGCAGGAATGCTGGGCATTCTGAAAGCCGGGGGAGCCTATCTGCCTATTGCTTCTGATCTGCCTGTTGAACGAATAGCTTATATGCTGTCAGACAGCGGGGCGGCATTACTCCTTCAATCTGAAAAAACAGAAAAACAACTATTAGACATTGAATGTGAACAAATCATAATCGAAGATATTCAAAAGCAAGGAAAAACGAAGAACGTTGATTCTTCAGCAGGGCCACATTCACTCGCATATATCATTTATACCTCTGGATCAACCGGTAAACCAAAGGGTGTCATGATTGAGCAGCGAAGTGTAATTCGTCTTGTTAAAAACAGCAATTATATTACATTTACACCTGAAGACCGCCTTCTGATGACATCATCAATCGGTTTCGACGTTGGGTCATTTGAAATTTTCGGACCGCTGCTAAATGGTGCCGCTTTGCATCTGTCCGATCAACAAACATTTCTCGATTCCCATCAGCTTAAGAGGTACATAGAACATCAAGGAATCACAACGATTTGGCTGACATCTTCTCTATTCAATCATTTGACAGAGCAAAATGAACAAACATTTTCACAGCTGAAACATTTGATTATTGGCGGAGAAGCTTTGTCGCCGAGCCACGTCAATCGAATCAGAAATGTCTGCCCTGAAGTATCGATATGGAATGGATATGGCCCTACCGAAAATACAACTTTTTCGACATGCCTTCACATTCAAAAAACATATGAACTTTCCATTCCGATCGGGCGGCCGGTTGGTAATTCCACCGCTTTTATCTTAAATCAATGGGGAGTGCTGCAGCCGGTCGGAGCTGTCGGTGAACTTTGTGTCGGCGGAGATGGCGTCGCCAGAGGATATTTGGGCCGTCCTGATCTAACGAAAGAGAAATTTGTCCCACATCCATTTGCATCTGGCGATCGACTGTATCGCACAGGTGATCTGGCGCGCTGGCTTCCTGATGGCACAATTGAGTACGTTGGGCGTATTGATGATCAAGTAAAAGTCAGAGGCTATCGGGTGGAGCTGGGTGAAATCGAATCAGCACTTCGTCAAATAGACGGGGTCAAAGAAGCCGCAGTGTTAGCACGTACAGCCCAGACCGGGAGCAAAGAGCTGTTTGGCTATATCAGCGTAAAAGCAGGCACGAATGCTGAACAAGTACGTTCACTTCTCGCGCGTTCGCTGCCAAACTATATGATCCCGGCGTACATTATTGAAATGGAGACTCTCCCGCTCACATCAAACGGCAAATTGAACCGAAAAGCACTTCCTGAACCAAATTTCACATCTAAACAAACGTACGCTCCACCTCGAAATGACCTTGAAGACCAACTTGTGTTGATCTGGCAGGAAGTTCTCGACATCCAGAGGATCGGAATAGAGGATTCGTTTTTTGAATTGGGTGGAGATTCAATCAAAGCCCTTCAAGTTTCTGCACGCCTTGGGCGCTATGGACTAAGCTTGCAGGTAAGTGATTTATTCCGTCATCCAAAGATAAAGGACTTATCACCATTTATCCGTAAGTCAGAGAGAATCATAGAGCAAGGACCCGTTCAGGGTGACGTTCCTTGGACGCCTGTTCAGCAATGGTTTTTTTCACAAGATATTGAAGAAAGACACCATTTCAATCAGTCTGTCATGCTATTCCATTCTGGACGTTTGTCTGAAAACGCCATTAGACCAGCCTTGAAAAAACTGGCGGAGCATCATGATGCGCTTCGGATGGTTTATCGCAACGATGATAGGCGATGGATTCAAATCAACCAAGGCATTCATGAGTCACAGCTATACAGCTTAAGAATCTCTGATCTTTCACAGTCAGAAAGCGGCTGGGAGACGAAAATCAAACAAGAAGTTGCAGATCTTCAGCAAAGCATCAATTTGCAGGAAGGACCATTGTTGCACGCCGCTTTGTTTAAAACACTGACCGGAGATTACTTGTTCCTTGCGATCCATCACCTTGTCGTTGATGGTGTCTCATGGCGGATTTTGCTGGAGGATTTGTCAGCCGGATATCAACAAGCTGCTGCAGGCCAGACGATCCAGCTTCCACCTAAAACGGATTCCTACCAGGAATACGCAAGACGCATACAGGAATATGCCCAAAGCAGTAAGCTGATTCGCGAAGAGGCGTATTGGCGAAGTGTAGAAGAACAGCAAGCCGCAGAACTGCCATATGAAATACCGCATCATGTGAACATCGACTCCAGCAAAAGGGACTCATTAAGCTTTTCACTGACTGAAGCAGACACCGCCGTCTTGCTGCAAAACGTCAATTACGCCTATGGCACAGATACACAAGATATTCTGTTAACCGCAGCATCCTTGGCGATTTGTGAATGGACAGGCGGAAGCAAGCTCCGTATCGCTATGGAAGGACACGGGAGAGAACACATTCTGCCAGAGTTAGATATCAGCAGGACGGTCGGCTGGTTTACATCCATGTACCCGGCCCTCATAAGCTTTGAAAATCATAGGGATGAGCTCGGAACCGCAGTAAAAACCGTTAAAGATACACTGGGCCGGATACCAAACAAAGGGGTAGGTTACGGTATGCTGAAATACCTTACACATCCTGAAAATAAAAGCATTACGTTTTCAAAAACACCTGAAATCAGCTTTAACTATTTGGGCCAGTTCAACGACATCGAAAGACAGGACACCTTCCGTCCATCAAGCCTTGGAAGCGGAAAGGATATCACTCATACATGGAAGCGTGAGCAAATCATTGAGATGAGTGCAATGGCAGCAGACAAAAAGCTCCATTTCAATCTTAGTTATCCGCCAGCCCGCTTTCATAGAAACACAATGGAGCAGCTTATTAACAGGATTGAACACTTTTTGCTGGACATTATGAAACACTGCGCCGGTCAACAGAAAGCTGAAAAGACACTGAGCGATTTCAGCAGTCAATCATTAACGGCAGAGGACTTGGACAGCATATCCAGCTTGGTGGAAGAATTGTAGAAAATCGTGACAGGAGACATGAACATGACAAAAGCGAATTCAATTCAGGATATTTATCCGCTGTCTTACATGCAGGAAGGGATGCTTTTCCATTCCCTCCTGCAAAAAGATTCACAGGCATATGTTGAGCAAGCTTCTTTTACAATAGAAGGAAAAGTCAACCCGCAGTTTTTTCAAAACAGCATCAACGCTCTTGTAGAAAGACATGATATTTTCAGAACGATTTTTATCAGCCAAAATGTTTCCTCCCCCCAGCAGGTTGTTCTGAGAGAACGAAATGTCATCGTCCTGGAAGAAAACATTACTCATTTAAACGAGGCGGAGCAATCACAGTTTATCGAGCAATGGAAAGAAAAGGACCGGGACCGGGGGTTTCATTTGCAAAAGGATGTGCTCATGCGCATCGCTCTTATTCAAACAGGAGAGAGCCAGTACTCCTGCATTTGGACCTTTCATCATATCATGATGGACGGTTGGTGCCTCAGCATTGTGCTAAAGGAGTTTCTGCATATTTACGCATCTTATGTAAATGCATCCCCTATAACATTGGAGCCGGTCCAGCCATACGGAAAGTATATCAAATGGCTGATGGAGCAAGACAAAGAGCAGGCGGTTTCTTATTGGGACCATTATCTTTCCGGCCACGAACAGCAAACCGTGCTTCCGAAGCAGAAGAAAAAAACAAAGGGAAGAAGCAGGCAGGAACACGTTACATTTTCATTCTCTAAGGAAGAAAGCAGCAGACTTTCAGAGCTTGCTGCAAGAGAAGAAGTGACACTCAGTACGATTTTTCATACTATTTGGGGCATTCTGCTGCAAAAATATAATAATAACGATGACGCCGTATTCGGTTCTGTTATTTCAGGAAGACCCGCAGAAATCGAAGGCATTGAACATATGGTAGGTCTTTTCATTAATACGATGCCGGTTCGGGTGCAGGGGGCAAAAACGCCATTTCTTCAACTTATAAAAGATATGCAAAAAGACCGTCTTGCCGCTGAAGCGTACAGCTACCACCCTTTATATGAGATTCAATCCCGCTCAGCTGTTAAGCAAGGGCTGATTGATCATATTCTCGTATTTGAAAACTATCCGGTGCAGCAAGAGATTCAAATGCTGAACAAACAGGAACATGCTACTGATCTTTTTCAGATTCATAATTTCACTGTCGCAGATGAAACCAACTACAGCTTTTATCTTATGGTGGCGCCAGGGGAAGAAATTCATATCAAAATGAACTATGATGCGGAGCAGCACGATCGGTCTTTTGTGCTCTCTGTCAAAGAGCATCTTCTGAATGCTGTATCACAAATCTTAAATAATCCGAATCTTCCACCTGAAGAAATCGATATCACGACAGATACTGAAAAGCGGCAGCTGATTGGAGAAATCACAGATCGAACACCAGTTTACGAAACCATCCATGCCATGTTTGAAAAGCAAGCGGAAAAGACACCAGATGCTCATGCTGTAATTGATCAAGCCTACTCATTAACATACAGAGAACTGAATAAAGCGGCTAACAGATTGGCACGGCATTTACGAATGAAAGGCGTTGTGAGACAGGAACCCGTTGCGATTATGATGGATCGCTCTGCGGCGTTTATCAGCGGCGTTCTTGGAATCTTAAAGGCAGGCGGCGCCATTGTTCCCGTTGATCCGCATTACCCGGCTGACAGAATCCGTTATATTCTGCATGATTGCGGCTGTTCGCATGTTGTTTCACAAGCGCATCTTTCCTCATCGTTAGAAGACAATTACATTATCACTCATCCAGAAGAAATCGAAAGCAAAGTAGACGGCAGTAACATAAAGTCAGTCAACGATGCTGACGATCTGCTGTATATGATTTATACATCAGGCACAACAGGTAAACCAAAGGGTGTTCAATTTGAGCATCGAAACATGGCTAACTTGCTGAAATTCGAATATACTCACTCCGGCATTGACTTTGAAGCAGATGTTCTGCAATTTGCGACACCTTCCTTCGACGTCTGCTATCAAGAAATATTTTCTGCGCTTCTGAAAGGCGGCACACTCCACATCGTTCCAGAAGACATAAAAAGAGATGTGCCTCAGCTGTTTACATTTATAAACAAGCATCAGACGAATATTGTGTTTCTCCCAACTGCTTTTATCAAAATGATTTTCAGCGAGCGAGAACTTGCGAACTCGTTTCCTGATGGCGTCAAACACCTGATCGCAGCCGGGGAACAATTAATGATTTCAGACCTTTTCCAAAATGTGTTGCGTGAACGCGGCATACACCTGCACAATCATTACGGACCTTCAGAAACTCATGTGGTATCTACGTATACCATTCATCCTGGAGACCCTATTCCTGAGCTTCCGCCAATCGGTAAACCGATAGGCTGTACTGATCTATATATTTTGAATCATCAAAAACAGCTTCAGCCATGCGGCGTACCAGGCGAACTCTATATTTCCGGCGCAAGTGTTGCCAGAGGATATGTCAATCACGATAAACTGACAAGCGACAAATTTTCATCCGACCCATTCAGGTCTGGTGTGATTATGTACCGGACAGGTGATTTGGCCAGACGGCTTGAAGACGGCAACATCGAATATATCGGACGAGCAGACAATCAAGTGAAAATCAGAGGTTATCGAATTGAGCCGCAAGAAATCGAAGTCACGCTAATGAATCATCCGGACATTAGTGAGGCTGCCATTCTCATCTGGCAAAATCAAAACGGTGAACATGAATTATGCGCTTACTATTGCAGTGTACAAAAGCTGAATGCAATAGATTTACGCAGTTATATGGCTAGTGAGCTCCCAGAATACATGATTCCGGCGAAATGGGTATGGGTTGACAGCATACCTCTTACCCCAAACGGAAAAGTAGATCGCGCAGCACTTCCGGAGCCAGATGCTTCAATCAGCGGAAACCCATATACTGCCCCTCGAAATCTGATAGAGGCAAAGCTTTCGCAACTATTTGAAGATGTGCTAAAGAATGGGCATATAGGCATCCAAGACAACTTTTTTGACAATGGCGGCCACTCGTTAAAAGCAACAGTGCTTATGTCACGGATCGCAAAGGAATTCCATGTGCAAGTTTCACTTAAGGACATCTTTGCTCATCCGACTGTTGAAGGATTAGCTTTAATCATTCGAGAGGCAGAACAAAATCCGTATGCAGCAATTGAACCAGCAGAAAAAAGGGATACATATCCTGTATCTTCGGCCCAAAAACGAATCTATGTGCTTCAACAGCTTGATGAGGGTGTCGCCTATAACATGCCTGCGGTCTTAGAACTGGAAGGTGCACTGGATGTCGCCAAACTGTCTGCTGTATGTAAAGAACTGATCAGCCGGCATGAGCCGCTTCGAACTTCCTTTGTATCCGGAGCTGATGACGAGCCAGTTCAGCGTATCCACACCGAAGTGCCGTTTACGTTAAGTAAAGAGACCACTATCGAGGGATTTGTCCGTCCCTTTGATCTCAGCCAGGCGCCATTATTTAGAGCAGGCCTTATAGAAGTGTCAAACGAGAAGCATGTATTGCTGGTGGATATGCACCATATCATTTCAGATGGCGTATCCGTTCAGCTCCTAATCCGAGAATTTACCGATCTTTATGCAAACCGGCAGCTTAAGCCATTGCGGATCCAATATAAAGATTACGCCGTATGGCAGCAGAAATTTAAAAAGGGAGACTCGTACCAAAAGCAGGAGACTTACTGGCAGCAGCAGTTTAGCGGGGATCTTCCTATACTGGAGCTTCCAACAGATAAACGACGTCCGGCAGAACGGCAATTCATAGGCGGAAAAGTAACCTTTCAATTGGACAAAGAGATCACGGCCCGCATAAAGCGGCTCGCCCATAAAAACAGAAGCACGCTTTATATGACGCTTCTCGCTTTGTATTCAGCCTTTTTGTCTCGGTTAAGCGGTCAGGATGATATCGTGATTGGTTCACCTATCGCCGGACGGCCCCATGCCGACCTTGAAGCTGTTCTTGGGATGTTCGTCAATACACTGGCTCTCCGCACACGCCCGGCGGGTAATAAGACGTTTGAGGAATTTCTGAAAGAAGTCAGACAGACGGCACTAGAAGCGTATGAGCATCAGGATTACCCGTTTGAAGAGCTTGTGGACAAACTCGGTGTGCAGCGGGAAATGAGCCGGAATCCTTTGTTTGACACAACGCTAGTCCTTCAGAATATGGAACAGCAAAAGCTAAAAATGAATGATGTACAGCTTCAGTGGAACGACTTGGTGCACCCAATATCAAAATTTGATATTTCCCTATACGTTACAGAACATGATTCCGAGCTTTTCTGTCAGTTTGAATACAGTACAGCTTTGTTTGAGAAAGAAACCATCCAAAGGTGGGCCAGCCTTTTCACCACGCTTGTGGAACATACAGCTGCCAGTCCTGAAACAGAATTGGACAATATTCCAATCTTAACAAAAGAAGAAGAGCGAGATTTCATTGAATCATGCCATCTGTTTGAGGAGACGGACTATTCAATGAATCAAACGCTCCACTATGCACTCGAACAGCAGGCAGCAAAAACGCCTGATCAGGCGGCCGTTATCTTCGAAAATGGAGTGATGACCTATAAAGAATTGAACGAACAGGCTAACCGTATCGCCTGGGAGCTGATCGGACGGGGGGTAAAACCCGAAACGACTGTTGCCATTATAGGAAAGCGTTCACCTGAAATGCTGCTTGGCATTTATGGCATTCTTAAAGCTGGCGGCGCTTATCTGCCCATCGACCCGGATTATCCGGAAGAACGAATCAGCTTTCTGCTGGAGGACAGCGGTACAAACATTCTCCTGCTTCAGTCTGCCAGCCTTCATATTCCGGCATTTACAGGAGAGATTGTCTATCTCAATCAGACAAATAGCGGACTGGCACATCGTTTGTCCAATCCGAATGTGAACGTTCTCCCGCAATCTTTAGCCTATGTCATCTATACATCCGGCTCTACCGGGATGCCTAAGGGTGTTGAAATTGAACATCGATCAGCGGTGAATTTTTTGAATTCCCTACAGTCCCGCTATCAGCTAAAGCATTCAGACATGATTATGCACAAAACATCCTATTCATTCGATGCTTCAATATGGGAGCTGTTTTGGTGGTCTTATGCCGGTGCTTCTGTTTATCTGCTTCCTCAGGGAGGCGAAAAAGAACCTGAAGTGATCGCGCAGGCTATAGAAGAACAAAAGATCACAGCTATGCATTTTGTGCCTTCAATGCTTCATGTATTTTTAGAACATATAAAATATCGCCCTGTACCGATTAAAACAAAGGGACTCAAGCGGGTGTTTTCCGGGGGAGAGCAGCTGGGAACCCATCTCGTCTCCCGATTTTGCGAGTTGCTTCCAAATGTTGCTTTAACCAATTCCTACGGACCAACGGAGGCAACTGTAGAAGCTTCATTCTTTGATTGTCCGCTGCATGAAAAACTTGAACGTATTCCAATTGGAAAACCTGTTCATCATGTCAGATTGTATATCCTCAATCAAAAGCAGCGGATGCTGCCTGCCGGATGTATCGGCGAACTATACATTGCCGGAGCCGGTGTTGCCAGAGGCTATTTGAATCGGCCGTCATTAACGGAGGAGCGTTTTCTTGAGGATCCGTTTTACCCGGGTGAACGCATGTACAAAACAGGGGATGTGGCGCGCTGGCTCCCTGACGGGAATGTTGAATTCCTGGGACGGTTGGATGATCAGGTGAAAATCCGCGGCTACCGGATTGAGCCGGGAGAAATTGAAGCGGCACTAAGAAGTATAGAAGATGTAAGAGAGGCGGCCGTTACCGTACGGACAGACAGCGGCGAGCCGGAATTATGCGCTTATGTAGAAGGGCTCCAAAGAAACGAAGTCCGAGCGCAGCTTGAGAGACTGTTGCCGGGCTACATGATCCCAGCCTATATGATAGAGATGGAACAGTGGCCTGTTACGCCAAGCGGAAAGCTCGACCGAAACGCCCTGCCAGCTCCTGGCGGAGCGGCAGATGCGGAGACCTACACAGCGCCGAGAAACGTGACTGAGATGAAGCTTTCTCAGCTGTGGGAGGACGTGCTGAAAAATGGCCCTGTCGGGATTCACGACAACTTTTTTGACCGCGGCGGACATTCCTTAAAAGCAACGGCGCTTGTCTCACGGATTGCCAAAGAATTCGATGTACAGGTGCCGCTAAAAGATGTGTTTGGCCATCCGACGGTAGAAGGACTGGCTACCGTTATCCGTGAAGGAACGGACAGTCCATATGAAGCGATTAAGCCCGCTGAAAAACAGGAAACCTATCCGGTTTCCTCTGCCCAAAAACGGATTTATGTCCTTCAGCAGCTGGAGGACGGAGGGACAGGCTACAATATGCCGGCTGTGTTAGAGCTCGAAGGGAAGCTCAACCCTGAAAGGATGGACAGAGCTTTCAAAGAGCTGATCAAGCGCCACGAGTCGCTTCGTACCTCCTTCGAACAGGACGCAGGAGGCGATCCGGTGCAGCGCATCCATGACGAGGTGCCGTTTACGTTACAGACTACAGTTCTCGGCGAACGAACCGAACAGGAGGCCGCAGCCGCCTTTATCAAACCGTTTGATCTCAGCCAAGCGCCGCTGTTCCGTGCCCAAATCGTAAAGGTATCAGATGAGCGGCACCTGTTGCTGGTGGATATGCATCACATCATTTCAGACGGTGTTTCCGTCAACATTCTGATTCGGGAATTCGGCGAGCTGTACAATAATCGGAAGCTTCCGGCGCTGCGCATTCAATATAAAGATTATGCCGTATGGCAAGAAGGATTCAAAACAGGAGACGCGTACACAACGCAGGAGGCGTACTGGCTGAAGCAGCTCGAGGGCGAGCTGCCTGTGCTGGATCTTCCGGCTGATCATGCCCGCCCGCCTGTACGAAGCTTCGCGGGTGACAAGGTCTCATTTACGCTGGATCAAGAGGTTGCATCAGGCCTTCACAAGCTGGCACGAGAAAACGGAAGCACACTGTACATGGTGCTCCTTGCGGCTTACACCGCGTTCTTGTCACGCTTAAGCGGACAGGAAGATATCATCGTCGGCTCGCCAATTGCCGGCCGGCCGCACAAGGATCTTGAGCCGATACTCGGCATGTTTGTGAACACGCTGGCGCTTCGGACGCGCCCGGAGGGCGGGAAGCCATTCGTACAGTATTTGCAGGAAGTGCGTGAGACAGCATTGGAAGCCTTTGAGCACCAAGATTACCCGTTCGAAGAGCTTGTCGATAAGCTTGAATTGACACGAGATATGAGCCGGAATCCAGTGTTTGATGCGATGTTAGTTGTTCAAAATAATGATTACGAGCCATTGCATCTTCATGATTTGCAAATGAAGCCGGCACAAGTTTCTCATCTCGTTTCTAAATTTGATTTGACACTACAGGCATCTGAAGGCGACGGAAACATTCATTTCCTTTTTGAATATTCAACCGCATTGTTCGAGAAAACCACCATTGAACGCTGGGCATCGCATTTAACAAATGTACTTAGCATCATCGGCAAAAACCCGGAGGTGACACTCAACCATATCGACATCCTGACCCAAGAAGAGCGGCACCAGCTGCTTAATGAGTTTAACACCGGGCAAGCGAATCAATACGGAGTTCAAACAATCAGTCAACTGTTTGAGCAGCAAGCTGCACGAACACCAAAAGCTTCTGCACTTGTCAGCGGAGACAAAACACTCACTTATGAGGAGCTTGACGAGTGGTCCAATGGAATCGCACGTGCATTGCGCAGCCGAGGTGTTAAGCCGGACACACCAGTAGGCATCATGATGCATCGTTCGTTCAGTATGATAGCATCCATACTTGGTGTGTGGAAAGCCGGAGGCTGTTACGTTCCCATCGATCCTGAATACCCGACAGAACGGAAACGCTATATCCTTAGCGACAGCGGAACGAAACTGCTGATGACAATAAATGAAGAGGATCGGGAAGCACTTGCTGACTTTGAAGGAGAGATCTTAACGATAGAAAGTGTAGAGGCAGACGACAAATCGCCGCTGCCGCAAATGTCGTCTGCCCATCATTTGGCTTATATCATTTATACCTCTGGAACGACGGGCCGTCCAAAAGGGGTAATGGTCGAGCATAAAGGTATTGCCAACACTCTTCAGTGGCGGCGAAACGCTTATGCATTCAACGAGACAGATACCATTCTGCAGCTCTTTTCTTTCTCATTTGACGGCTTTATAACTAGTATGTTTACACCGCTTTTGTCAGGTGCAAAAGCCGTTTTGCTTCATGAAGAGGAAGCGAAGGATATTCTGGCCATTAAGCATCAGCTGTCTCGTCAACGGATTACACATATGATTATTGTGCCTGTTTTATATCGAGCGCTTTTGGACGTAGTGCAGCCGGAAGATGTAAAGACGCTTAGAGTCGTCACACTGGCGGGAGAAGCGGCTGACCGCGAATTGATCGACCGCAGCTTAGCTATATGTCCGCATACCGAACTCGCCAACGAATATGGACCGACAGAAAACAGCGTGGCGACTACCGTCATGAGACATATGGAAAAGCAGGCATACGTAAGCATCGGCCAGCCGATTGACGGGACTCAAGTGCTGATTTTAAATAGCAATCATCAGCTTCAGCCAATCGGTGTTGCGGGAGAGCTTTGTATAGCAGGAACAGGGCTTGCAAGAGGGTACGTCAATCTTCCAGAACTGACAGAGAGAGCATTCACGCAGAATCCACTTAAACCCGAAACACGAATGTACCGAACAGGAGACGCCGCCAGATGGATGGCCGACGGTACACTCGAATATCTCGGAAGAATCGATGATCAAGTCAAAATCAGAGGATACCGTGTAGAAACGAAAGAAATTGAATCGGTCATCCGGTGTATAAATGGTGTAAAAGACGCCGCAGTAGTTGCTCATGTAACAGCGTCAGGACAAACCGAATTAAGTGCTTATGTGGTGGCAAAACCAGAGTTGAGCACAAATGCTGTACGCTCAGAATTACAAAACAAGCTGCCGGTGTTTATGCACCCTGCGTTTATTGAAAAACTGGACTCACTTCCATTGTCACCAAACGGCAAGCTGGATCGCGGAGCACTTCCAAAACCTGTATACAACCACGAAGGTGAACGTCCATTCCTCCCGCCAGCCAGCAAAATGGAACAAATACTGGCAGATATATGGAAAGAAGTACTGGGGGCAGAAAAGATCGGAACAGCTGATTCGTTCTTTGAACTTGGCGGAGATTCAATCAAAGCGTTACAGGTATCTGCGCGGCTTCACCGGATAGGCAAGCAAATGGCAGTGAAAGATTTGTTTAGCCATCCGACCATTCAAGAATTGGCAGCTTATATCCGTGATTCAGATACAAGTTCCAGCCAAGCTCCGGTTGAGGGAGACGTACAATGGTCGCCTGTTCAAAAATGGTTTCTTTCTCAAGATATAAAAGAAAAACACCATTTTAATCAGTCCGTAATGCTGTATCGAAGCACCTCTGTACAAGAAGACGCACTGCGCAAAACGTTAAAAGCAATAACGTGTCATCATGATGCGCTGCGAATGGTGTTTACACAGAATGAACAAGGAAAGTGGGATCAATATAATCGGCCGCTCAGTCATTCGGACGACGCGTTGTACGGCCTTCAGATGATTGATTTATCAGCTCCGGACGGCACTGATGGAAATAGCACGTATGAGCCTATTATCAAACGTCATGTACTTGATATTCAGCAGAAAATGGATTTGAAGAATGGTCCGCTGCTGCAAGCCGGTCTTTTCCACACAATTGACGGTGATTTCTTATTTTTATCGGCTCATCACCTCGTCGTTGACGGCATCTCATGGCGGGTTCTGCTTGAAGATTTGGCTTTAGGGTATCGCCAAGCTGCAGGCGGGGAAGAGATTCAGCTGCCTCCTAAAACAAGCTCATTTAAAGCGTATACGAAAAAGCTCTCTGACTACGCTGAAAGCCAGCAGCTAATGAAACAGCTCAAGTATTGGCGCGAAGCCGAAGAGTATCAAACAGAGGCATTGCCTTTTGATCACATCGATGGCACTAGAGCAGACGAGGGACAACGGTCCACGATTTCGTTTACCTTAAACGAGAAAGAGACAGCAGCACTCTTAAAAGACGCCAACAGCGCATATAACACTGATACGCAGGACATGCTGCTCGCTTCTGTCATTCTTGCGCTGCGCCATTGGACCAATCAATCCGCCTTCAAACTATCATTAGAGGGCCACGGGCGAGAGGATGTATTAGAAGGAATAGATGTGAGCCGGACGGTTGGATGGTTTACCGCCATTTATCCGTTATTGGTTAAATTGAACGCAGACTTGCTAGATTCGGAAGAATACATGGTTCATGTGCTAAAAACAACAAAAGATACACTGAGACGTGTACCTGACAAAGGATTCGGCTACGGTGTCATCAAATATTTGACGCCGCCTGGCAAAAAAGACATCAATTTCACAGGTGCACCAGAAATCAGCTTTAATTATCTTGGTCAATTTGAAAGCGGCCGCTCAGCTGAAGTACCTGAGGAGGACGCCTTCTCATTCTCTCCGCTTGGTGCCGGAGGTGATATCAGCACAACATGGAACCGTGAACAGTCGCTGGATATCAGCGCAATCGCTGCAGAAGGAAAATTGACTGTCAATATGACTTATGACAATGCCCGCTTTCAGCGCAAAACCATCGAACAGCTTAGCGAAACATGCCGTCAATTTTTATTACAGCTGATCGAACACTGCCAGAACAAAAGAGAAACAGAAAAGACGATCAGCGATTATGATGATCAAGAACTAACCGAGGACGCCCTGCAAGAGATTGCTGATATGCTCAGTTTTCACTAATGAAACCGTGAAGAAAGGTGCAGACACTATGGATAACATCAAAAAAATCAAGAACATTTATCCTCTGAGTCATATGCAGGAGGGAATGCTGTTTCATTCCTTCCTCCGTAAAGAGGAGGGGGCATACGTTGAGCAGTCGCTCTTCACCATTAAAGGAAGCCTCAGCTATGAATGGTTTCAGCGCAGCATTCAAGCCATTATCGACCGCCATGATATTTTCAGAACTGTGTTTTTGCCGCACGTCCCGCATTTGTCGGGACCTCGGCAAGTCGTGATGACAGAACGTGAATTCCATTTGTACAGACAAGACATTTCTCATCTGCCAACAAACGACCAGAATGAGTATATTGAACGCTTTAAGGAGAAGGACAAGCAAAAAGGCTTTGATCTGCAAAAAGACATGCTGATGCGGATTTCTCTATTCAAAACAGCTAAAGATGAGCATGTCTGTATCTGGAGTCACCATCATATTTTAATGGACGGATGGTGCCTAGGTATTGTTATGCAGGAATTTATGCAAATTTATCAATCAATTCATGCAGGAAAACCGCTTTCATTAGACCCTGTCCGTCCGTACAGCACCTATATTTCCTGGCTGACAAACCGAGACAAAGAAAAAGCAGCAGCCTACTGGGATACCTATTTAAAAAACTACAGCACTCCATCACCTCTGCCTCGTGTGTCTGATAAAGAAACAAAAGAAGGTTATCACCGTGAAGATTTGATATTTTCATTAAATAAACCACTGACAGACAAGCTGAAAGAGACTGCAAAACAACACGGCGTCACGCTCGCTACCCTAATTCAGGCGGTCTGGGGTGTGATGCTGCAGCAATATAACCGCACAGACGACGTTGTGTTTGGCGCAGTTGTATCAGGAAGACCGTCAGAAATCCCGGGCGTGGAGCAAATGATAGGGTTGTTTATCAATACCATACCGATTCGAATTAAAACACATCAAGACGAAACGTTTCAAGAACTGCTCATACGATGCCAGAAAGAAATGCTGGAAGCTGAGCCGTTTACCTGCCAGCCTTTATTTGATATTCAGGCAAACACCGCATTAAAACAGGAACTGATTGATCACATTATCGTCTTTGAAAACTATCCGTTACAGCAGAAAATCGCCGATTCCGCTGATCAAACCGATTCACCGCTGCAAATCGATCAAGTTCAAGTATCCGAGCAATCAGGATATAACTTTAATCTTGTCGTTGCTCCCGGCGAAGAGCTTGTCGTCAAGTTCAGCTATAATGCATTCGTTTACGATGCTGCCTGGATCAGCTGTATCAAGAGGCAATTTACGCAAGCGCTTAGCACAGCTGCACAGCACCCTCATATGCCAATTGCTGATTTTTCTTTTCTTGATGCAACAGAAAAAGAGCAGATTGTCACACAGTTCAACAATACAAAAACGGAGTATCCAAAGAATCATACAATTATCGATTTATTTCGCAAACAAGCAGAAAAGACGCCAGACCATACCGCACTTGTGTATGGCAATATGTCTATTTCGTATAAAGAGCTTGATAAACGCTCTAATGCGCTCGCCAGAGAGTTAATTCAAAAGGGATTTCGGAAAAACGAGACAGCCGGAATATTGGCTGCACATTCTCCCGAATTCATGATCAGTGTGCTCGCCGTATTAAAAGCAGGGGGAGCATACCTCCCGCTTGATAAGGAGCTTCCGCCTGAACGAGTCAGCTTTATGCTTGAGGAAACGCAAGCAAAAATGCTGATTGTTCAAAAGGGGCTGGAGCAAAATGCTGCGTTCTCAGGAACATGTATGATTGCAGATGCGCAGGCATTGATGGGAGAGAACCATTTTCCTATTAACACCATCTCCAGTCCAGATGATCTTGCATATATCATGTATACCTCAGGATCAACAGGCCGGCCGAAAGGGGTCATGATCACGAATCGCAATGTCGTGTCCCTTATCAGCAACAGCAATTACACGTCTGCGTCCGGTGATGACGGGTTTATTATGACTGGATCTATCAGCTTTGACGCCGTCACCTTTGAAATGTTCGGGGCGCTTTTAAATGGCGCAAGCCTTCATATCATTGATAAATCGACAATGCTGACACCTGATCGGTTTGGAGCGTATTTGCTTGAAAATGGCATCACAGTGCTATTTTTAACGACGGCTCTTTTTAATCAGCTGGCACAGGTACGAGCTGACATGTTTCGCGGACTCCATACGTTATATGTCGGAGGAGAAGCACTCTCTCCTGCCCTGATGAATGCTGTCAGGCACGCCTGTCCAGATCTCGCGCTTCATAATATTTACGGGCCTACGGAAAACACGACTTTTTCAACCTTTTTTGAAATGAAGAGAGACTATGCGGGGCCGATTCCGATTGGAAAACCAATCAGCAATAGCACCGCTTACATCTTAGATACAAAAGGACGTCTTTTGCCAATAGGCGTTCCCGGCGAGCTTTGTGTTGGCGGTGATGGGGTCGCTAAAGGCTATTTGAACAAAGATGACCTGACAAATGCTGTGTTTTCTCCTCATCCTTTCTTGCCTGGAGAAAGAATATACCGTACCGGTGATTTGGCGCGCTGGCTGCCTGATGGAAACTTAGAATACATCAGCAGAATTGACAGGCAAATGAAAATCCGCGGAAAACGAATTGAGCCTGCGGAAATAGAAGCGCGCCTGTTAGAAATGGAAGGCGTTCAAGAAGCAGCAGTGACATTGAGAGAAAAAGATGGAGAGGCGCAGCTGTACACTCATTACGTCGGTGATCACAAAAAAACAGATACGGATTTTCGCGCCGATTTGGCGCGTGTGCTTCCAGACTATATGATCCCGCAGCACTGGGTGCGTGTGGAGCGGATGCCGCTTACCGGAAACGGAAAAATAGACCGCAGCGCGCTGCCTATTCCAGAAAATAAGCCTGCCAAACGACAGAACATCATATTGCCAAGAAACTTGGTCGAAGAAGAATTAGCGAACATTTGGAAGCAAGTCCTCGGTGTTAACACAATCAGTATTGATGATGACTTCTTTGCTATTGGCGGACATTCACTAAAAGCACTGCAAGTCATACATACACTAAAACATCAGCAGAACATTGACATACCGATTGATTTCTTATTCGAACATCCGACAATCGCTCAGCTTGCCGAAAAACTTTATTCTAAACAGCTGAGAGCGGCAGATGAACAGCATGTGATCAAACTGAACCAGCACGGCGCGCAAAATCTTTTCTGCTTCCCGCCGATATCTGGATTTGGCATTTATTTCAAAGACCTTGCTTTATTGCTGAATGAGAAGGCAGCCGTATACGGGTTTCACTTTATTGAACAAGACACCCGTATTGAACAATATGTTAATTGCATGACGAACATACAGCCTGAGGGCCCATACGTTTTATTAGGCTACTCTGCAGGCGGAAACCTGGCTTTTGAAGTGGCACAAGCTATGGAGCGCAAAGGATTAGAAGTCAGCGACTTCATTATCGTGGACGCTTATCTAAAAGAACAGCCTTTGCCTATTGATACCGGGAATGACGAATCTGCAGCATATCTGCCTGAAGCAGTCAGAGAAAAGGTGATGAAGAAAAAAAGAAACTATCAAGAATATTGGGCACAATTGCTGAATGAAGGGCACATCAAAGCAAGCATTCATTTCATCGAAGCTGGAATTCAAATCGAAACCAGCGAGAATACAGGCTTAACGAAATGGGAAGGCGCCTGTGGAAACTACAGCGAGTACACGGGTTTTGGCGCTCATAAAGACATGCTGGAAGGAACATATGCTGAAAAGAATGCTGACATCATCCTTGACATTTTAGAAAAGATCACTTCAAATAAAGCAATCCCGCACAAACAATAGAACAGATTCGCGGACAGAGGCATTCTCTGTCTGCTTCTTTTTGTATCAAAGAATGGATCGATGACACTAGGGAATGATAACATCATCCTTTTTCTTGGAGGCTTGTCATGGATCATCTATCTTTTCTTACGTTTATCATGCTGATTCTAGCCAGTTACAGGCTGACACATTTGATTGTATTCGACAAAATCACAGAATTTATCCGAAAACCTTTTATGAAAAAGAAAAGGATTGTTGATCAAAACGGGCATGTAGATGAAAAAAGTGTGCCGGCTTCTAACTTTGGATACATGCTCAATTGCTACTGGTGTGCCGGTGTTTGGTGTGCCATTTTGATCGGACTTGGCTATCTTTATTTGCCTCGTATTGCAATACCGGTGATCTTTATTTTAGCCATTGCCGGAGCACAAGCGATCCTTGAAACGGCTGTCGGTGTCGGCGTAAAACTTATTGACGTGTTAAAAAGTCTGCAAACCATGATGAATGATAAAAAGTCCTAAAAGCGGCTCACAACATGCTTTAGGACTTTTTTCGTTTATTTAGAGAGATAGACATTCTGTTAATCACCCTTTTATAGCCCGGGAATACCGTAATAGCGAATAGTGAAAGTGATGTAATGGGGGAGAAGAAACAGAATGAAGGTTTGCCAAAAGTCGATTGTCCGTTTCCTTGTCAGCTTGATCATCGGAACGTTTGTCATTTCCGTTCCGTTTATGGCCAATGCGCAGTCTGACAGGGAGCTGAGAGCCGTATGGATTGCTTCCGTATTAAATATTGATTGGCCGTCCAAAAAAGGGTTATCTGTGAAAGAGCAAAAACAGGAGTATATCAAACTGCTGGACGATGTGAAGAAAATGGGAATGAATGCCGTTATCGTTCAGATTAAACCGACGGCTGATGCCTTTTATCCGTCAGCTTACGGGCCTTGGTCGGAATACTTAACCGGTGTCCAAGGGAAGGACCCGGGCTATGATCCTCTTGCATTTATGATTGAAGAAACCCATAAACGAAATTTGGAATTTCACGCGTGGTTTAACCCTTACCGTATTACAATGAATCATACAGATCTTAATAAATTGTCTGAGAGTCACCCGGCAAGAAAACATCCAGATTGGGTTGCCGCCTACGGAAACCAGCTGTATTATCATCCAGGCATTCCAGAAACGAGAGATTTTATCGTCAAAGGCATTGAAGAAGTCGTAAAACATTATGATATCGATGCTGTTCATATGGATGATTATTTTTACCCTTATAAAATAGCGGGACAGGAATTTCCTGATCAAGCACAGTACGAACAATACGGAAAAGACGCTTTTTCTAATATCGATGACTGGCGGCGGGACAATGTGAACCAGCTTGTCAAACAAATCAACCAAACAATTAAAGCTGCAAAACCGTATGTCAAATTCGGCATCAGTCCCTTTGGAGTATGGAGAAACGCCGCAGATGACCCGACCGGATCGAATACAAAAGCAGGCGTCAGAAATTATGACGATCTATATGCAGACACAAGACATTGGATCCAAGAAGGCGACATCGATTATATTGCTCCGCAAATTTATTGGAGTATTGGCTTTAACGCAGCGGCTTACGACGTGCTGGCTGATTGGTGGAGCAATGAAGTCAAAAATAGGCCTGTTCACTTATATATTGGCCAGGCAGCATATAAAATCAATAACAATTTTGATCCGCCTTGGTCCGACCCTGAGGAATATGTGCGGCAAATCACTTTGAACCGCCAGCTTGAACTGGTGAAAGGAAGCATGCATTTCAGCCTCAAGGACCTCAACAAAAATCCGCTTGGCATCAAAGACAGGCTCATCGCCGATCTTTACAGCAAGCCGGCACTGGTTCCGCAAATGCCTTGGCTTGACAATACCGCCCCAAAAAAACCGAAGCTTACGAAAGTCACCGAAGACAAAAACGGCAATCTTCTGCAGATTAAAGATCACCCATCAAATCAAAAAACGAAAGAAACAGCCTATTATGCGATATACAGAGCCGAAGGGAAAAAGCAGAAAACATTGCTGGCAACGCAAAGAAAAACACATGAGCAGCAAACCTTCTTAGATAACACGGCAGATCCCAACAAGAAATATACGTATTATGTCACTTCAGCAGACCGGCTTCATAACGAAAGCAAGGCTTCCAAACGAACAACAAAATAAGAAATGAGAAGGACGGCTTTCTAAGTCGTCTTTTTTTTAAAAGTGATTTTGGAGACAGGAAACGATGGTAAACCGCTGTAGGCGGTGTTTGGACATTTTCCATTATTGGAATCTGAGAAACTAGTACTAAGTAAAATCGAAGAGAAACACGTACAGGACGTGTTTTACGTTTTCATTTCTAGTCTGGTTAGGTGCCACATTATTTTTTGTGCTGTTTGGAGATGCTGTGTTGACTGATCCGGCTGAAGAAGCCTTTTTGCCGAACTTTCTTCTCTTGGAAGCGTTCACCGCTCTTGTTTTATGCCTTGTGTTCTTTCTCTATCAAAAACTCGATCAATCACAGTTCGCGGTGATCAAGCTAGGTATATGGGGATCAGCGGTCGGTTTATTGATTGATACGATTTCCCTTTGGAATCTCCCTCATCTTCCCGGCTTTATCAAAGGGCCAAGTTATTGCGTTTGCGATATGGATGGTATGCGCCTACTGCATGTATTTGCTCATTCCGCTGAAATTATCACATAAAAAATGATTCAGTTTTAATTTTCAGACTTTTCTTGTCAGGGAATGATTATAGAACTCGCCTAATAGGATGTTACAAAGATGTGAAGGAGGAAACGATGTGAATTTTGAGCTGACAAAAGAACAACAAATGGTGCGTGAAATGGTAAAAGATTTTGCGAAAAAAGAAATTGCTCCTCACGCTGAACATGTAGATCAAACAGGCGAGTTCCCGATGCAAACATTTGAAAAAATGGGTGAACTCGGTCTGATGGGTATTCCATTTCCAGAAGAATACGGCGGATCTGGCGGTGATACGATTTCATATGCCTTAGCGGTTGAAGAAGTCGGCAAAGCCTGCGGCAGTACTGGATTAAGCTATGCTGCAGCGGTCTCGCTAGGCGCAAGCCCTCTTTACTACTTCGGAACAGAAGAACAAAAACGGATGCATTTGACGCCGCTGGCTTCAGGCGCAGCACTCGGATCATTCGGCCTGACGGAACCAAATGCCGGCTCAGATGCAGGAGGCACTCAAACAAAAGCGATTTCAAATGGTGACGAGTATGTAATCAACGGCGAAAAGTGCTGGATCACTAATGCAAGCTACGCACGCACAGTTATTGTAACCGCCGTAACAGGCAAAAACAAAGACGGAAAAAACATCATCTCCGCATTAATCGTGCCAACTGATACACCAGGACTTACGATTACGAGCCCGTACGATAAAATGGGCGTCCGCGGTTCGAATACAGCGGAAATCTTGCTTGAAGATGTAAGAGTGCCTGCGGCCAACTTACTTGGCGATCCAACAAAAGGGTTTAAACAGTTTCTATATACGCTGGACGGAGGGCGAATCTCCATCGCTGCTCTTGCAGTCGGCATTGCCCAAGCGGCCCTTGACGCATCATTGGCATATGCGAAAGAACGAAAGCAGTTTGGACAGCCGATTTCTTCCTTTCAAGCGATTCAATTTAAGCTTGCTGACATGGCGATGGAAATTGATCTGGCACGGCAAATGGTGTTAAAAGCCGCCTGGCTGAAAGACCATAACCACCCGTTCACCAAAGAAGCGGCGTACGCCAAGCTATTCGCATCTGAAATGGCGACAAGAGCTTGCAATCAAGCCATTCAAATCCATGGAGGTTCAGGCTATATGAAAGAGTATGGGGTGGAACGGATGCTGCGGGACGCAAAATTAATGGAAATCGGTGAAGGCACATCTGAAATTCAGCGTCTCGTGATCGCCAGACAGCTTTTAAAATAAAAATGTAAACGCTTTCCTATCATTAAGAAAGGAGGAACAATGAATGGCTGAACTCATCCATTCCACAATCGGCAGGCTGCTGGAACAAACAGCTGATGCGTATCCCGATCGAGATGCTGTTGTGTATCCAGACCGAAATATCCGCTATACGTACGCTCAATTTGACAGTCTGTGCCGTCAAACCGCTAAAGGTCTTATGCGGATGGGGATTGGAAAAGGAGACCACGTCGCCATATGGGCTTCTAATATCCCTGAATGGCTTGCCGTCCAGTTCGCAACTGCGAAGATCGGAGCCGTGCTCGTAACCGTCAATACCAATTATCAAGCACACGAGCTGGACTACTTGTTAAAGCAATCGGATGCCGCCGCGCTTATTATCATGGATTCATACAGGGGCACTTCTTATCCAGACATCGTAAACAGTTTAATTCCAGAACTGCAAGAAGCAAAGCCCGGCCAACTGAAATCTGAACGCTATCCCTTTTTAAAAACGCTAATCTATATTGGCAATAAACGGTTGGCTGGCATGTATCATTGGGACGATACAGAGATATTGGCGAAAACAGTGACAGATGCTGAGCTTGAAGAGAGAATGAACAGCCTGGATAAAGACGATGTGATTAATATGCAATACACATCAGGAACGACAGGGTTTCCAAAAGGCGTGATGCTGACCCATTTCAATGTCATCAATAACGCTGCTAATATCGCTGAATGTATGGCTTTAACCTCTCAAGACCGCATGTGTATCCCGGTTCCGTTTTTTCACTGCTTTGGATGCGTCCTTGGGGTTTTGGCATGTGTATCCGTCGGGGCAGCCATGATACCCGTGCAAGAATTTGATCCCGTTACCGTCCTTAAAACGGTAGAAAAAGAGAAATGCACAGCGCTCCATGGTGTGCCTACCATGTTTATCGCCGAGCTGCATCATCCGGATTTTGATGCATATGATCTATCGACGCTCCGAACAGGAATCATGGCCGGCTCTCCCTGTCCAAGTGAAGTGATGAAAGCTGTGATTGAAAGAATGGGCATGAAAGACATTACGATCGCCTATGGACAAACCGAAGCCTCGCCAGTCATTACGCAAACGAGAGCAAATGATTCCTTCATAAGAAGAGTCGAAACAACCGGCCGCGCCCTGCCACATACTGAGGTGAAAATTGTAGAACCTGGGACATGTCAAGAAGTTCAAAGAGGCATGCAGGGAGAACTGTGCACCCGTGGCTATCACGTCATGAAAGGCTATTATAAAGACAAAGATGCGACCAGAAAAGCAATCAATCATGACGGATGGCTGTTTACCGGAGATCTTGCTGTCATGGATGAAGACGGGTACTGCCGCATCACCGGAAGATTAAAAGATATGCTCATCAGAGGCGGCGAGAACATTTATCCGCGGGAAATTGAAGAATTTTTATACCGGCATCCCGCTGTTTTAGATGTACAGGTCGTTGGTGTGCCTGACGCCAAATTCGGGGAGGAAGCTGCAGCCTGGATTAAACTGAAAGACGGTAAAAGCGTATCACCTGATGAGCTTAAAGCCTATTGCAAAGGGAAAATCGCCCGCCACAAAATTCCGCGTTATGTTATTTTTACGGATGACTATCCGATGACGGCCTCAGGCAAAATTCAAAAATATAAACTGCGAGGAAAAACGATTGAAATGTTCAACCTATCATCAAGTCAATGAGGTGAAATCATGTTTACAAAAGTACTGATCGCCAACCGCGGAGAAATTGCAATGAGAATTATCCGAACATGCAGCCGTCTCGGCATTAAAACGGTTGCGGTTTATTCAGAAGCCGACAAGGACGCGCTCCATACAAAAGCCGCTACAGAGGCTTATTTGATCGGGGAATCGAGAGTCAGTGAAAGTTATTTAAATATAGAGAGAATCATAAAGACGGCGAAAAAAGCAAATGCCGACGCGATCCACCCTGGATATGGATTGTTATCAGAAAACAGCCGATTCGCTGAACGCTGCAAGCAAGAAAACATCGTGTTTATCGGACCTTCCCCTGATATCATCGCAAAGATGGGCAGCAAAATTGAAGCGCGAAAAGCAATGGAGGCTGCAGGTGTCCCTGTGGTGCCGGGCGTTTCTGAATCCCTCGGAGATATAGAGGCAGCCTGCCGCACCGCAGGTCAAATCGGCTATCCTGTCATGCTGAAAGCTTCAGCGGGCGGAGGGGGCATCGGAATGCAGCGTGTTGAAAATGAAGAAGCATTAAAAAAAGCGTACGAGGGAAACAAAAAGCGCGCAGCAGATTTTTTCGGTGACGGGTCGATGTATATAGAAAAAGTTATTGAACATGCGCGTCACATCGAGGTTCAGCTTTTGGCCGATCAACACGGCCATACAGTACATCTGTTTGAACGTGATTGCTCTGTTCAGAGGCGCCACCAAAAAGTCATTGAAGAAGCACCGTCTCCATTTGTAGACGATGAACTAAGAATGAAGATTGGGCAAACAGCGGTAAAAGCAGCAAAGGCAATCGGCTATACGAACGCAGGCACCATCGAATTCATAGTTGACCAGAAGCAAAATTTTTATTTCCTCGAAATGAATACGAGACTGCAAGTTGAACACCCCGTGACTGAAGAAATAACAGGCCTGGACTTAGTTGAGCAGCAGCTGCGGATTGCTGCGGGCCATACACTCACATTCTCCCAAAAAGACATCCAACGGAACGGGCATGCGATAGAGGTTCGAATATACGCGGAAGATCCCAAGACCTTCTTCCCGTCACCAGGTACGATCACTGCGTTTTCACTTCCTGACCAAAAAGGAGTCAGACACGAATGTGCGGTAGCAAAAGACAGCATCGTTACCCCTTTTTATGACCCGATGATCGCTAAGATGATTGTCAAAGGCCAAACCAGAACAGAAGCAATTGAAAAACTAGAGACAGCGCTTCGCGACTATCGTGTAGAGGGAATCAAAACAAATCTTCCGCTTCTCATACAGGCTGCGGCAACAAAGGCATTTAAAGAAGGGGATGTCACGACTGACTTTTTGAAACAACACCTGTAAAGGAGGCAGTTGTCATGACGGTTAACATACAAATGGCAGGAAACCTGTGGAAAGTCCACGTCAAAGCCGGCGACCAAATCGAAAAGGGCCAGGAGGTAGCCATTTTGGAATCGATGAAAATGGAAATCCCGATCGTTGCAGATAGAAGCGGAATCGTAAAAGAAGTCAAAAAAAATGAAGGCGACTTTGTAAATGAAGGAGACGTACTGCTCGAACTGAGCGATTCCACTCAATAATTTGGAGGAAGACCATGTCATATCCTAAAAAAGTGACAATCAAAGAAGTCGGCCCGCGTGACGGCTTACAAAACGAGCCCGTATGGATCGCAACAGAGGATAAAATAACCTGGATCAACCAGCTTTCCCGGACAGGGCTTTCGTATATTGAAATCACATCCTTCGTTCACCCGAAATGGATTCCGGCGCTTCGAGATGCTATCGACGTAGCAAAAGGCATCGACCGTTTAAAAGGGGTAACGTACGCGGCACTTGTCCCGAATCAAAGAGGACTGGAGAATGCACTTGAAGGAGGCATTAACGAGGCTTGCGTTTTTATGTCCGCCAGCGAGACGCACAACAGAAAAAACATCAATAAATCCACTTCTGAATCCCTTCATATACTCAAACAAGTAAACAACGACGCACAAAAAGCAAACCTCACAACAAGAGCCTACCTCTCGACTGTTTTCGGCTGTCCGTACGAAAAAGATGTCCCCATTGAACAAGTCATTCGCCTTTCAGAAGCTCTATTTGAATTTGGGATTTCTGAACTTTCGCTTGGAGATACGATTGGAGCGGCTAATCCCGCCCAAGTGGAAACTGTACTTGAAGCTCTTTTGGCACGATTCCCGGCTAATCAAATTGCCTTGCATTTTCATGATACGAGAGGAACCGCTCTGGCCAACATGGTCACAGCACTCCAAATGGGCATCACGGTGTTCGACGGCTCGGCAGGCGGGCTTGGGGGATGCCCATATGCGCCAGGTTCATCAGGAAACGCCGCAACTGAGGATATCGTGTACATGCTTGAACAGATGGATATCAAAACAAATGTAAAGCTAGAAAAACTGCTATCTGCGGCCAAATGGATTGAAGAAAAAATGGGCAAACCGCTGCCGAGCAGAAATTTACAGGTGTTTAAATCATCTTGATAAAAGGGAGGACGCATACAATGGGAGATTCTATTCTTTTTACTGTTAAAAATGAACATATTGCGTTGATCACCTTAAACAGGCCTCAGGCAGCAAATGCTCTTTCAGCGGAAATGCTTAGAAACCTGCAAATGATTATCCAGGAAATTGAATTCAACTCAAACATCCGTTGCGTCATCCTCACAGGCACCGGTGAAAAAGCGTTTTGTGCAGGGGCAGACCTGAAGGAACGGATAAAACTGAAAGAAGATCAGGTTCTGGAAAGTGTATCTCTCATTCAAAGAACGGCGGCTTTACTTGATGCCTTGCCTCAGCCGGTCATAGCTGCGATAAATGGAAGCGCATTAGGCGGCGGACTAGAATTGGCATTGGCATGCGACCTTCGAATCGCAACTGAATCAGCTGTGCTGGGACTTCCGGAAACAGGGTTAGCTATTATCCCGGGCGCTGGAGGGACCCAAAGGCTGCCCCGGCTGATTGGCAGAGGAAAAGCAAAAGAAATCATTTATACAGGCAGCCGCGTGACCGCACACGAAGCAAAAGAAATCGGCCTTGTAGAGCATGTCACCGCTCCTTGTGACCTTATGCCAAAAGCAGAGGAACTGGCCGCAGCCATTTCTGCCAACGGGCCGATCGCTGTCCGTCAGGCTAAATTTGCAATCAATAGAGGATTGGAGACAGATCTCGCTACAGGCCTTGCGATTGAACAAAAAGCGTATGAACAAACCATCCCGACAAAAGACAGGAGAGAAGGGCTTCAGGCCTTTCAAGAAAAAAGACGGGCCGTATACAAGGGAATATAAAAGGGAGGCAATGCTCATGGATTATGAAAAGGAACGAACAGAACGGGCTGAACGGATTCGAAAAGGCGGAGCGGAAAAGTATCATCAAAGCAATCGGGAAAAAGGCAAGCTCTTTGTCAGAGAGCGGCTTTCCCTTCTCTTTGACGATGACATTGAGCTAGAAGACGCTTTTTTTGCGGAATGTATGTCAGACGGGCTTCCCGCTGACGGAGTTGTCACCGCTATCGGCAAAATCGGCGGCCAAACTGTTTGCGTCATGGCGAATGATTCAACAGTGAAAGCGGGGTCATGGGGAGCTAAAACAGTTGAAAAAATCATCAGAATTCAAGAAACCGCCGAAAAATTAAACTGTCCGCTCATTTATTTAGTCGATTCGGCAGGCGCCCGAATTACCGACCAAATCAATGTCTTTCCAGGGAGACGCGGTGCAGGAAGAATTTTTTACAATCAAGTCAAATTATCGGGACGCATTCCGCAAATCTGTCTGCTTTTCGGACCATCTGCAGCAGGTGGCGCTTATATTCCGGCCTTCTGTGATATCGTCGTTATGGTAGACGGTAACGCCTCCATGTATTTAGGCTCGCCAAGGATGGCGGAAATGGTTATTGGCGAAAAAGTGTCTCTTGAAGAAATGGGTGGCGCCCGTATGCATTGCTCAATCTCCGGCTGCGGAGATATTCTTGCAGAAACTGAAGAAGAAGCCATACAGCTGGCGCGGGCTTATTTGTCTTACTTTCCGGCAAATTTTCAAGAAAAAGCGCCCATTCATGAGAAACGCCCGCCAAAACACTTCGACACCCCGCTTGCCGACGTCATTCCGCAAAATCAAAACGCACCTTTTGATATGCATGAGCTGATTGAGCGGGTCATAGATGAAGACTCATTTTTTGAGATCAAAGCCTTATTTGCACCGGAATTATTGACGGGCCTCGCACGAATCCACGGACAGCCTGTCGGCATTGTTGCAAACCAGCCGAAGGTAAAAGGAGGCGTCTTATTCCACGATTCAGCAGACAAAGCGGCTAAGTTTATTACCTTATGTGACGCTTTTCATATCCCATTGCTGTTCTTAGCGGATATCCCCGGTTTTATGATTGGCACAAAAGTAGAACAGGCTGGGATTATCAGACACGGAGCGAAAATGATTTCTGCGATGTCGGAGGCAACTGTTCCAAAACTCTCTGTCATTGTCCGAAAAGCTTACGGGGCTGGGTTGTATGCAATGGCAGGACCGGCATTTGAACCGGATTGCTGTCTAGCGCTCCCAACCGCCCAAATCGCCGTCATGGGCCCTGAGGCCGCTGTAAACGCTGTCTACGCTAAAAAAATCGCCGAGCTGCCAGAAGAAGAGAGAGCCGCATTTATCAGCAGCAAACGGGAAGAATATAAAGAGGACATCAATATCTACCGTCTGGCTTCAGAAATGATCATTGATGCTGTTATCCCAGCCAATTCGCTGCGTGATGAGCTGGCCAAACGGCTCAAGGCATACATGACAAAGGAAATGACATTTACCAATCGAAAGCATCCGGTTTATCCAGTATAAAAGCAAGAACTTAGGAGCGTAAAAAGCGCTCCTTTATATATTTACAATAACAACATTATGTCAACTAATTACATTTGCATAAAACACTTTGTTTTTTAGAATAGTAAATAAAGGCTGCCGCACCTCTAGCGGCAATTGTCAGTTAATCATAAAAAGGGGCCCATATTATGTATCATTTATATTCACATAACGACTTGGACGGAGTAGGGTGCGGAATCGTAGCAAAATTAGCGTTCGGAAAAGACGTAGAGGTCCGGTATAACTCTGTCAACGGCTTAAACGCACAGGTGCAGTACTTTTTAGAAAAAGCGAAGGAGAGTAACAGACAGGACGCGTTATTCATCACCGATCTCGCCGTCAATGAAGAAAACGAAGAGAGATTGAATGAGTATGTTCATACAGGGGGCAAAGTGAAGCTCATTGACCATCATAAAACAGCCCTTCATTTGAATGAGCATGAATGGGGATTTGTCCAGGTGGAATACGATGATGGAAGGCTCACATCCGCGACATCGCTTTTATATGGCTATCTCGTTGAAAATGGCTTCATGAAACCGACAAATGCCTTAGATCAATTCACAGAGCTCGTCCGCCAATACGATACATGGGAGTGGGAGCGGTACGATCAAAAACAGGCAAAGCGGCTTAATGATCTTTTCTTTTTGCTGTCAATCGATGAATTTGAAGCAAAAATGATCCAGCGCCTTTCCGCGCATGACGAATTTTTCTTCGATGATTTTGAAGAAAAACTGCTTGATTTAGAAGACGAAAAAATCGAGCGCTACCTCCGCAGAAAGAAAAGGGAAATGGTACAAACTTTTGTTCACGAACACTGTGTAGGCATCGTTCACGCTGAATCGTACCATTCAGAGCTGGGGAACAGGCTAGGGAAAGATAATCCGCACCTCGATTACATTGCGATTTTGAGCATGGGGTCAAAACGAGTCAGTCTCCGCACCATTCATGATTACATCGATGTGTCAGAAATCGCCGGCCGATATGGCGGCGGAGGGCATGCAAAAGCGTCCGGCTGTTCAATAACCGATGAAGTATACGAGTTGTTTGTAGCTGAAGCTTTCCGTATTGATCCTGTACGGCCGGATGCCTTCCGTAACATCTATAATCTAAAGGGATCTGCGAATGGATCATTATATGAAAATCGCGCACAAATGAGATTTTTTCTTTTCCCTTTAGACAACGAATGGAATATTCAAATTAACGGAGAAACCCAAGACGAAACATTCGCAGCGTTTGAAGAGGCAGAATGGTTTATTAAGAGAAATTATGCCGCATCGCTCGTGCGGGATGAAGTGTTTGTCGCATTTTTAGCGGAGAATCTGAAGCTGGCAAATCAACATCGGAAGTAAAAAAATATGCATAGGGGAGCGTCAGTCACCCCTATGCATATCTGCTAGCTATCGTTTAAATATGGCTGTACGTTTCTTAATCACAAAATAAAGGGCTATCACGACAACAGCCAATATCATAATCGGTGTTGTATAAGTGCCTGCTATATTCTCAACATCATCCCACTGGCTTCCTAGCTGTATGCCTAAATAAACAAACAGGATAGACCATGGAATGATAGCAAGCACAGTCAGTACCACAAATTTGAGAAAAGGCATTCTGGCAATACCTGCCGGAATGGATATGGCATGTCTGACAACCGGTATAAAACGAGCCGAGAAGACAACTCCGGCGCCGTATTTCTGAAACCAGTTTTCCGACATGTCGATATGATGCTTTTTAATCAATAAATACTTCCCGTATTTGTCCAGAAATGGCCTGCCGCCATAGCGGCCGATCCAGTAAATAAAGATCTGGGCAATGGTGCCCCCGATAACACCCGCAATAATTGCGCCAATAAATCCAATCGTGCCCTCCGATACCATATAGCCGCCATAAGCTAATACAATCTCACTCGGAATGATTTCAATCATTAACCCAATCGCAATACCCGCATATCCCATGTTCGTCAGCCATGTTAAAATTTCGCTTATCAAACTGCCCACATTCTTCACAACCTGTCCTAATCTTTTTCACTATTATATGACTGATTGACGAGCAAGATGGTTACAATTTTTTTACCGCAGCATTTCTTTCGTTTCCCGTTTGATCACATCTTCTAAATAGGCCAAAAGCTGAGATCTCATTTCGGGACGCATTAAGCCGATTTCGGTGCTCGCTTTAAAACAGCCCAGCTTATCGCCAATGTCATATCGATTTCCTTCCAGCAGCCGGGCATGGATCGGCTCCTTACGGCAAACCTCACGAAGCGCATCTGTCAGCTGAATTTCGTTGCCCGCGCCTCTGCCAATTGTCTTCAAAACGGAGAAGATCGAAGAATTCAGCACATAACGTCCCATTACTGCGATTTCCGAAGGTGCTTCTTCAGGAGAAGGCTTTTCCACTAAATCGTTCACTTCGTATACATGCCCTTGAGACCCTGATGTATTTATAATACCATATTTGCTGACATCCTCAGGGAGAACTGACTGTACACCGACAACCTCTGTGCCATAAACGTCATATACATCCATTAATTGCCGAAGAGCCGGTGTTTCAGACACCATAATATCATCACCTAAGAGAACAGCAAAAGGCTCATCTCCGATAAAATGCTCCGCACACAGCACCGCATGGCCTAATCCGAGCGGTTCTTTCTGGCGGATGTAATGAATGTTGGCCAAATCGGCAATCTGCTGCATTTCCTTAAGTGTCTCCGTCTTGCCTTTTTCCCGGAGATTGAATTCCAATTCCGCCGACCGATCAAAATGATCTTCAATCGAGCGTTTGTTTCTCCCTGTAATAATCAGTATATCTTCAATTCCTGACTCTGCGGCCTCTTCTACAATATATTGGATTGCTGGTTTGTCGACGATTGGGAGCATTTCTTTAGGCTGCGCCTTTGTCGCCGGCAGAAATCTCGTTCCTAAACCCGCTGCGGGAATAACCGCTTTTCTCACTTTTTTTCTCATTCATCCTCACTCCTGATCCTGTATGTTTTTCAGCGAATCTCCAAATACCCAGATTCGGTTTCCGATAAAATTCATCATCATTCCGCCGATAGTGGCGGCGAGCTTACTCACCAAAAGCGAGCAGCCGCAATTTTGAAACAAATAAAGCAGCAAAAAGGTGATCCCCGACGCGGCAATATTAATCATGAGAAAACGCACGATCTCTTTCCCGTCAGCCTTACGTTTCACACAAAACGTCCAATTCCGGTTCCACACATAGCTGTTGACGATACCTGCAGTATAGGAGCAGATCTGCGCCGGCAGATAAGAGACATGACAAGCGGTAAGAAGAAAGAAGACACCAAAATCTATCAGCGTATTGCCGACGCCTACGGTGCAAAAACGGCCTAAGGTCTTTATTTTTTCTTTCAGCGTAACGGACCTCCCTTCATAAAAGATGCGAGTGGCAGTCATATTTGTTGATATGGATTACTATAGCGGACAGTGTTGAATAAACAATTAATAAAATATGAACAAAACATGAAAAAAGCGGGTATACCGCTCAATAGTTTTTATACTCTTTAAAAAGCAGCGGCATGAACGGCTGATTTTTCGAAAACGCTCATTACATAAAGATGAAAAAATATGACATATTTCGCAGGGGAAGAGGGCAAATGATAACGAAAGGTCTTGCAAAGAAGAGAACAATACTTCAATAGATTGAGTGGTTTTAAGCCTTGATTCCTTATCAGCAGAGATGATGTCTATTATGTCAATAATCGAGGGAACAGTCTAAGCGAAGAAGAGTCGGTAACAGCCGTATATGTAGCCCCATCTAAACAATGAATAAATGTATCCAGTTCCTTTGTAGAATCGAACACGAATTCCTCCAAAAGTATTCTATACACTATTTTTTTAATAATGTAGGATGTTAGATAAAGGGATTTTTTTGAATAAATATACATACCTGCTCAAGCGTTATAGGGGACTTAACAATTCGCCATTTTATTTTCTGGACAATGACCGCTAGGAATGGGGGAACTTTTCTAGATTGATCTTGAAGAAACAAGTGGTGCAGTCTTCATGACCTGTTGTTAACAAATTTCAAAAGAACCCTTCATTTTAAGGAAAAAGGAGGCTGTTAAGTGATGAGGAAAAAGTGTAGCGTATGTTTATTTGTTTTTGCTTTACTATTGAGCTGTTTATCTGGAAAGTCTGCGTATGCTGCCACCAGTAGTACAATTGCAAAACATGTAGGGAATTCAAACCCGCTTATCGACCATCATTTGGGCGCAGATCCGATTGCGCTGACCTATAACGGGAGAGTCTATATTTATATGTCAAGTGATGACTATGAATATAATAGCAACGGAACGATTAAAGATAATTCATTTGCCAATTTGAATAAAGTATTCGTCATTTCTTCAGCGGATATGGTGAACTGGACAGACCACGGAGCCATTCCAGTAGCAGGTGCCAATGGAGCTAATGGTGGCCGTGGGATAGCAAAATGGGCAGGGGCGTCATGGGCACCGTCAATCGCAGTAAAAAAAATCAATGGCAAGGATAAATTCTTCCTTTATTTCGCAAACAGCGGCGGAGGTATCGGGGTTCTCACCGCAGACAGCCCGATTGGTCCATGGACCGATCCAATCGGAAAACCGCTCGTAACGCCAAGTACGCCAGGAATGTCTGGTGTTGTATGGCTTTTTGATCCGGCAGTATTTGTAGATGATGACGGCACCGGTTACCTGTATGCCGGGGGAGGCGTTCCTGGCGGTTCAAATCCAACGCAGGGACAATGGGCCAATCCTAAAACGGCTAGAGTCATAAAATTAGGGCCTGATATGACGAGTGTTGTTGGAAGTGCATCTACAATTGATGCGCCTTTCATGTTTGAAGATTCGGGATTGCACAAGTATAACGGAACATATTATTACTCCTATTGCATTAATTTCGGCGGCACGCACCCGGCCGATAAACCCCCGGGTGAGATCGGCTACATGACCAGTTCAAATCCCATGGGTCCCTTTACATATAGAGGGCATTTCCTGAAAAATCCGGGTGCATTTTTCGGAGGTGGCGGAAACAACCATCATGCTGTTTTCAATTTTAAAAACGAGTGGTATGTGGTGTACCACGCGCAAACTGTCAGTTCCGCTCTGTTTGGGGCCGGCAAAGGATACCGTTCTCCCCATATTAATAAGCTGGTGCATAACCCAGATGGATCCATCCAAGAGGTAGCAGCAAATTATGCAGGTGTAACACAGCTTTCCAATTTGAATCCTTATAACCGGGTAGAAGCTGAAACGTTTGCTTGGAATGGACGCATTTTGACAGAGAAGTCCACAGCACCCGGCGGGCCAGTAAATAATCAGCATGTAACAAGCATTCAAAATGGAGACTGGATTGCTGTAGGAAATGCAGACTTCGGAGCGGGCGGTGCCAGGTCATTTAAAGCAAATGTAGCATCCACTTCAGGCGGGAAAATAGAAGTGCGCCTCGACAGTGCTGATGGTAAGCTTGTTGGAACTCTGAATGTACCTTCCACAGGTGGAGCGCAAACGTGGAGAGAAATAGAAACTGCAGTAAGCGGGGCAAACGGTGTGCACAAAGTATTCTTTGTATTTACCGGAACAGGTACAGGAAACTTGTTTAATTTTGATTACTGGCAGTTTACGCAAAGATAGGACTCGTAATGGGACCGCTTAAAAACGAGGCGGGTGAAGTACGGGCCAGCACCGGAACAGCCCGCCATTATGGATATGCCATGCAGATTTTTTAATACCGTAAAAGACACATTACGAAGGAGAGGAATAAATGATTCCACGTATAAAAAAAACAATTTGTGTACTATTAGTATGTTTCACTATGCTGTCAGTCATGTTAGGGCCAGGCGCTACTGAAGTTTTGGCAGCAAGTGATGTAACAGTTAATGTATCTGCAGAGAAACAAGTGATTCGCGGTTTTGGAGGGATGAATCATCCGGCTTGGGCTGGGGATCTTACAGCAGCTCAAAGAGAAACTGCTTTTGGCAATGGACAGAACCAGTTAGGATTTTCAATCTTAAGAATTCATGTAGATGAAAATCGAAATAATTGGTATAAAGAGGTGGAGACTGCCAAGAGTGCGGTCAAACATGGGGCAATCGTTTTTGCATCTCCCTGGAATCCTCCAAGTGATATGGTTGAGACCTTCAATCGGAATGGTGACACATCAGCTAAGCGGCTGAAATACGATAAGTACGCCGCATACGCGCAGCATCTTAACGATTTTGTTACCTTCATGAAAAATAATGGTGTGAATCTTTATGCGATTTCGGTCCAAAACGAGCCTGATTACGCTCACGAGTGGACGTGGTGGACGCCGCAAGAAATACTTCGCTTTATGAGAGAAAACGCCGGCTCGATCAATGCCCGCGTCATTGCACCTGAGTCTTTTCAATACTTAAAGAATTTGTCGGACCCGATCTTGAACGATCCGCAGGCTCTTGCCAATATGGATATTCTCGGAACTCACCTGTACGGCACCCAGGTCAGCCAATTCCCTTATCCTCTATTCAAACAAAAAGGAGCGGGGAAGGACCTTTGGATGACGGAAGTATACTATCCAAACAGTGATAACAACTCGGCGGATCGATGGCCTGAGGCATTGGATGTTTCACAGCATATTCACAATGCGATGGTAGAGGGGGACTTTCAAGCTTATGTATGGTGGTACATCCGAAGATCATATGGACCTATGAAAGAAGATGGTACGATCAGCAAACGCGGCTACAATATGGCTCATTTCTCAAAGTTTGTGCGTCCCGGCTATGTAAGGATTGATGCAACGAAAAACCCTAATGCGAACGTTTACGTGTCAGCCTATAAAGGTGACAACAAGGTCGTTATTGTTGCCATCAATAAAAGCAACACAGGAGTCAACCAAAACTTTGTTTTGCAGAATGGATCTGCTTCAAACGTATCTAGATGGATCACGAGCAGCAGCAGCAATCTACAACCTGGAACGAATCTCACTGTATCAGGCAATCATTTTTGGGCCCATCTTCCAGCTCAAAGCGTAACAACATTTGTTGTAAATCGTTAAGAGCACAAAGACACACATAAATAATAGAGTGTCTGAATTGGCGATTTTCCGATTGGGAAATCGCTTTTTTATTTTGTTGCTGAATTACAAAAAGAAGAAAGGATGTACATAAAAACAGCAAAGCTTTAATCTTCATCTTTTATAGTTTACATAATATATATTCTAGGAAGTAAAGAAAATAAATAAATTCCTGTCTCAATATAAAAGTATACTTAAGTTAGTGAGACAGAAATTAAAATTTTTCTGCTGAATGACAAATCAAAAAAATGGCGTTGTCAATCCATAATAAACTGCTTCTAAATCCTCCAGCGTCATATCGCCATATGCGCATTTGATAACAGAATCAGCAAACACATCATAGTCATAATCTGTAGAAAATCCTTGCTGCAGCTGTTTTTCGTAAACTTCGATCTGATCTTTTTGATGCTGGATGTCTTTTTCCTTACCTGGATAGTCCGGACCATTTATCGCATTATTCATTTCTTTGAACAGCATCATATACCGCTTCAGTATTTCATCCACAGCCTAAACCTCCTTGTTTTACTGGATAAGATAATGAAAACGGACATCATTGCTGATGCCCGCCAAAAGTTAAACTATTTGGGTTCTGTTCCCCAAATCAGTTTTCCATGATTATATAATGTGATTTTTTTCGTTGTTTTAAACGTATTTGATTTGAAAAAGGAATAATCGCCGCTTTGTGCATAATTGCTCCAGTCATCATTGTGAAGACGGATCTGAATATTCCCTGTGCTTGCTCCCGGTGCCAGCGTTCCGTTTTTAAACCCAAGTTCCAGATAGGTATCTGCACCTTGCTTTGGTTTATGCAACGTCACAAACTTGTGTGTCACATTGCCGCATCCAATCTGCGCGTAGTCACAGTCAAAGTTTTGGCCTTTGTTTTTCGCTTTATACCAGTAACGGGCAGTGACATCTTTTAAATCAACCGTGGTATTGCCGTTATTTTTTATTTGAAGCTGCGGACGGATTTGGTTGCTGTTCATACTCCCATCCCCTGCTCTGTATTGTACAGAAATACCGTTTTCCTGTGTGGGTTTATCTTTTGCTGGCGTTTCAGGAATGTCCTTCGTCGAATCTTTGGTGCCGAGAATGTTTTCTCTAACGAATGTTCCTGAAGCAGATAAATCTGACAACTGCCAGCCGCCTGTTTTAGATGCCCCCAGCTTTAAAGCTGAGGATGATTCCTGCTTATCAGAAAGATTCCAGTTCACCCAGCTAATGGTCTTGCTATCGAGATATTTCAGCCATTCCCGCGATTGATCAAGGAATACACCGCCATTTCCGGAAGCATCACTTGTCCCCCATTCTGTCACAAAAATAGGCGCTCCTTTGCTGAGTGCATAGTTTGCTTTATCCCGTAAAAACTGGCCGTGTGTGCCGGCATAAAAATGAAGTGCGTACATAACGTTTGCATCTTTTAGCTGGTCATCGGCTGCATCATTCACATCCTGGCTCCATGTACCGGTTCCGACAATGATGATGTTGTCTGGATCATTTTTGCGGATAACGGAAATCACTTCTTCCGCATAGGGTTTAATATCACGCTTCCAGTTCACATCACCGTTTGGTTCGTTTGCAATTTCATAAATGACGTTTGGCGTGTTTCCGTAAAGACTTGACATTTCCTTGAAGAATTCTTTTGCCTTCTCTTTATTTTGGTTTGGATTACCGTCATTTAAGATATGCCAGTCAATGATGACATATATCCCAAGCTCTTTTGCCGCTTCAACCGCTTCTTTTACTTTATTTTTCACGGACGGGTTGTCAATATAACCGCCATCTGCCGTATACATCGCTGCACGGAAAACGGTGATACCCCAATCGTCCCTCAGCCATTTTAAGCTGTCTTTATTGACATATTCTCCATACCATTGCAATCCGTGTGAACTGATCCCCTTCAGCTGTACCGCTTTACCGTCTCGGTTAACGAGCTGTGTACCTTTTATGCTAAGCTGGCCATTCTTGGCTACTGGCGTTTTTGTCCCTGCTGCTGATGCCGGCGAAGCCAGCATGCCGCCCATTGTCAATAACGTAATCAATAAACACGTAATAAAAATCGAGATTGACCGTTTCATATCTGATCTTTTCCTCCTTCGCATCATTTTGGCTCTCCACTTCTTATGAGCACGAACTCATTGTAAAAATCTTTCTTATGATTGTCTATCAACCTAATTTCTTGTTTTTGGGAGGTTTAAAAGCCTGTCAATTTACTCTATCTCCATTGAATAAGACACACATGACACATATAGAACAAAGAAAACTGGACTGAATTGGGACTTTACACGTCATTTTTCATTCGAGTCGAAAAATTAAATTTATTTCCAATAATGAAAAAGCTGCATTCAACTATTGAATGCAGCTTTGTTTTATATTTATATTATGCTTCTTGTTTCTCATCTTCCCATGTTTCAGCGTTTTTCAGCCCTGGGATGTTTTTCGCTTTAAACACAGGATCAAGTCCTTGCTTACGCTGTTTCGCGTAATCTTTATACACTTTGTAAGCAACGTTTGACAGCAGCGTAATCACAATTAAGTTGATCAGCGCCATGATACCCATAAAGAGGTCCGCCATATCCCAAACGATTTGGAAGCCTGATAAAGATCCATACACAACCATAGCAATTACAGCGATACGGTAAATGTTCAGCCATGTTTTGCTTGTTTTAATAAATTCAATGTTTGTCTCGCCATAATAATAGTTGCCGACAACTGAACTGAATGCAAACAAGAACATTGCGACTGCGATGAAAGTCGGCGCCCAGCCTCCAATATGATGGTTAAGAGCAGCCTGTGTTACTTGGATGCCGTCGCCTTTTGGTGTTACACTGTACAGCAAAATAATAAATGCTGTGGACGTACATATGATAAATGTATCGAAAAATACACCTAATGTTTGAATAAAGCCTTGCTTTGCCGGATGGGATACATGAGCCGTCGCAGCCGCGTTTGGTGCGCTCCCCATTCCTGCTTCGTTTGAAAAAAGTCCGCGTTGCGCACCGATAACGATGATGCCGCCTATTCCGCCGCCGACGACTTGTTCAAAACCTAAAGCATTTTTAACAATTGTAGCGATAACGCCAGGGAAAGCCGTAATATTCGTGATGACAACAAATAAAGCGATAAGAATATAAATGCCTGCCATAACCGGCACAATTAGCTGTGAAACAGCGACAACACGTTTTAAACCGCCGAAAATGATAAACGCAGTTAAAACCGCCAGAACTATGGCTACAACTATTTTATTTACATGGAATGCGCCATCCAATGCTCCAGCAATTGTATTTGTTTGAACAGCGTTAAAAATCAAGCCGAATGAGACGGTAATTAAGATTGCAAAAACGATGCCAAGCCATCTGGCACCAAGACCCTTTTGAATATAGTAGGCCGGCCCTCCGCGGAAATCCTCCCCGTCTCTCACCTTATAAAGCTGCGCTAACGTACTCTCAACAAAGCTTGAAGCCATACCTACTGCAGCCACTACCCACATCCAAAATACAGCGCCTGGTCCGCCTGTCGCAATTGCTAAGGCTACACCAGTCAAATTCCCTGTGCCGACTCGGGATGCGGCCGAAATAAAGAATGCCTGCATAGATGAAACACCTTTATTTCCTTCCGGCTTCTCCCCTACTATTCTGAACATTTCAATAAAATAACGGAATTGGATAAAACCAAAACGTATGGTAAAAAATAATCCAAGCCCTATTAAAATATAAAATAGGTATTTCCAGATGAAATCACTTGGAATATTAATCAAACTATTGAAAAAAGACTCCATATTTACCTCCCGTTTTCATCAATTCAATACGAATTCGATTTTGATGTTAGATTTTTTAACATAACGAGTTTTATTATATCACAATATGACGAATTAGGAAGTTTTTTCGAGAAGAATATTGTCATAGCCAGATGTTACTCTGTTGATCCCTTCTCTATTATTTTCCTACGAATAAAAACATTCCTTGCAAGCTGGCATTTAATTAAGAGTGCCCTATTAACAATGTAATGATTTCTTCCCATTCTCTTGCCTTTCTCTTTGATTTACACATAAATAAAGTAATAAACCCTAAACAACAAACATATCATCTAAAATATGCTTTTATTCACAACATAAATCGGGTATACATACACTAAAAAAAGAATGTTTCTCTTTCAAAGATAAGTAAAAAGATATATACTTAACAAAGTGAAATTTATTTTTAAATTTAATAAATCAGGTTTACTTTTAGGATGGATTGGGGTATTATTATAAAAATATTCAGTAATATTAAAGGAGGGGGAGATCATTTGAAAAAAGTAACGATATTGAAAGCATCCATCTTATTCTTGGCGATTGCCAGTTTTCATTTGCTCTCAATTCCCCACGCCTTTGATATCGGCCATCATTATAAAGCCGTAGCCGACCAGCAGGAAATGCATGAGATGAAAGCCGGCCAAAATGCTGATGATGAGAAGAAATCCATCACAGGGGCATTTACACTGACCGCTTTATGGGCAATGGCTGTTCTGCTGCTGACCGCTGAAAGCAAAAGTACGGGATACTCCCGCAGACGTCAGCGGAAAAAAAGCTTTATACTGGCCAAATTTTATCAATCGTCTTATTTCGGCAAACTTCATGTTCAACATCACCCGATTATGTAACGAAAATATGAGGAGGCTGTTAAACATGTTGTTTATCTTAAGAATGGTGATTTTAGGCTTATTTTCTTTCACAGCGCTGAATTTATTTGTATGGCAGGGGATTGAAGTCATTCATGCTGTAACAGATCTATTCACCAACCATGAAAGCTGATAAAAAACAAACGAAACCCGCTCATATAGTATGAGCGGGTTTTTTATTATTGTTCTGTATGAAGGCGCCAAACAGCTGTAACCTTGCCTGATTCCTCTTCATCAAAAAAGAAAGAGCCATTGCTGTATCTGTCGTTTGTCCGCAACTCTTTTGCCTGCAGTTCTTTTCTGTCGCCTTTTTCTGTTTCTGCCATTAGTCGCTGTTCAAGACCGCAAGCGAACAGTGCTACAACTCGGTGAGGATTCTTTTTCAGTTCCCTTAGCATTACGACACCGCGTTTTGCGCGGGATGTCTTCTCGAACTCAGAAAGACTCATGCGTTTTACCGCTCCCCGCTGTGTGAACAAGACAATTGAATCAGATTGCTGAAGGATCTCACCGGAGACAACAAAGTCATCCTCTTTTAAGTTAATCCCTTTGACACCTGCCGCACGTGCGCCAACTACATTCACTTCGTCTTCTCCAAACCATAGACCGTACCCTAAGTGAGTGGCCATAAAGATCTGGCTTTCCCCATTTGTTACATGTACATCAATCAGTTCATCTTCACCCTTCAGATTTAAGGCCACAAGCGCCTTAGAATAACGCTGTGCTTTATAATGGGTGAGCTCTGTCTTTTTCACCATCCCGTTTTTCGTAAAGAATAGAAGATATGCCGACGGATCAAATTCTTTTATCGGTATGGCCTTTACAATCGTTTCATCACGGTCAATAGTGATCAGATTTGAAAAATGCTGGCCCATGTCCTTCCATCTGATATCAGGCAGCTGGTGAACAGGACAATAGATGTAGCTTCCTTTGTTCGTAAAGAGCAGCAGCACGTCTGTCGTATTCATTTCAAACTGATGCAGCATCCTGTCCGTATCTTTCATTCCGAAGTCCTGTCCGTTGGAAGCGGCAAATGAGCGCTGGCTCGTCCGTTTTAGGTAACCATCCTTCGTAACGGTTACATATACATCCTCAGATGCAACCATGACTTCGAGATTGATTTTAATTTCTTCAATTTTTTCTTCAATCACGGAGCGTCTCGTATCTGCATATTTCTTTTTCAGTGCTTTTAAGCTGTTTGTAATCACTTTTAGCAGTTTTTTATCATTGCTCAGAATAGATTCGAGCTCTTCAATTTTTTTACCGAGCTCTTCTGCCTCTTCCTTAAGCGCTGTAATATCTGTATTGGTTAAACGATATAGCTGCAATGACACGATGGCTTCAGCCTGAGGCTCCGTAAATTCATATTTCGCGATCAAATTGTTTTTAGCGTCACGTTTATCGCTAGAAGAACGGATTGTTGCAATCACTTCATCTAAAATAGACAAAGCTTTCATGAGCCCTTCTACGATATGATGTCTGTCTTTTGCTTTTTGAAGCTCATAAACGGACCGATTTGTGACAACTTCCTTTTGGTGTCCGATATATGCATCCAAAATAGACGGCAAGCTCATCAGCATCGGACGGCGGTTATGGATAGCTACCATATTGAAGTTATATGTGATCTGCAAATCAGTATTTTTGTATAAGAAATTCAAAATACCTTTGGCATCAGCTTCTTTTTTCAGTTCAATGACCACTCTCAGCCCTGTTCGATCCGTTTCATCACGAACCTCTGAGATGCCTTCAACCTTTTTATCAATACGGAACTCGTCCATTTTTTTTACAAGGTTTGCTTTATTTACTTCAAATGGAATTTCAGTAATGACAATTTGTTCTCGTCCGCCTCTGATTGTTTCAATTTCAGCCTTTCCGCGGATAATGATTTTTCCTTTTCCGGTTTCGTAAGCTTTTCTTATCCCGTCAACGCCCTGAATAATACCGCCTGTCGGAAAATCAGGCCCTTTAATGACTTCCATAAGTTCATCAACAGAGCAAGATGGCATTTGAATACGCTTAATGACAGCATCAATGACTTCTCCCAGATGATGAGGGGGAATGTCGGTCGCGTATCCTGCTGAAATCCCGGTAGATCCGTTGACCAATAGGTTAGGAAACATCGCCGGGAGTACGACAGGCTCCTTGCTTGTATCATCGAAGTTCGGAACAAATTCAACCGTGTTTTTGTCAATATCCCGAAGAAGTTCAGATGCTATCGGAGATAATCGTGCCTCTGTATAACGCATGGCTGCCGGGGGATCTCCGTCGATGCTTCCATTGTTTCCATGCATTTCGATTAACACATTACGAACTTTCCAATCCTGGCTCATCCGCACCATTGCTTCATAAACCGAGCTGTCACCGTGCGGATGATAGTTACCGATGACGTTACCGACCGTTTTGGCCGCTTTTCTGAAGTTTTTATCAAACGTATTTCCATCTGTATGCATTGCATACAGAATTCTGCGCTGTACCGGCTTTAATCCGTCTCTCGCATCGGGCAGCGCCCTGTCTTGAATAATATATTTACTGTAGCGTCCAAAACGGTCGCCGATCACCTCTTCTAATGGTAAATCATGAAATAATTCTGGCTGTGACAATCATTAAACCTCCTCAGCGACCGATAAGTTTTCATTTTCTAAAATATTGCTTTCTTCATCTAAGCCGAAAGCGACGTTTTTCTCAATCCACTTTCTGCGCGGCTCTACTTTGTCTCCCATTAACGTCGTCACACGTCTCTCTACACGTGCCGCATCGTCAATTTTGACCCTAACAAGTGTGCGGGACTCCGGATTCATCGTCGTTTCCCACAGCTGGTCTGCGTTCATCTCTCCAAGACCCTTATATCGTTGAATGGTATAGCCTTTGCCGACTTTTTTCAGGACATCACCCATCTCTTCATCAGACCATGCATATTCAATGATTTCCTTTTTCCCGCTTCCTTTACTGACCTTATATAAAGGTGGCAGCGCAATGAACACCTTGCCATGCTCAATGAGCGGTTTCATATAGCGATAGAAAAAGGTAAGAAGCAGCACTTGAATATGGGCGCCGTCAGTATCGGCATCGGTCATAATGATGATTTTGTCGTAGTTGATGTCATCGATTGAGAAATCTGCTCCGACTCCCCCGCCGATCGCATGAATGATCGTATTGATCTCTTCATTTTTAAAGATATCAGCAAGCTTAGCTTTTTCTGTATTAATGACTTTACCGCGTAAAGGCAGAACCGCTTGGAATCTGCGGTCTCTTCCCTGTTTGGCTGACCCGCCTGCTGAATCTCCCTCAACGAGATACAATTCATTTTTTGCCGGGTTTCTTGAACCCGCAGGCGTCAGCTTTCCGCTTAAAGTCGCTTCTGATTTTTTTCGTTTTTTGCCGCTTCTTGCTTCTTCACGGGCTTTGCGTGCCGCTTCGCGCGCCTGGCTCGCCTTGATTGCTTTTTTGACAAGAAGCGTTGCGGTGTCCCGATTTTCCTCTAAAAAGTAAGCAAGCTGCTCTGAAACAATCGCATCAACCGCTGATCTTGCTTCACTGGTACCGAGCTTTCCTTTTGTTTGTCCCTCAAATTGAAGAAGCTCCTCAGGAATGCGGACAGAAATAATGGCTGAAAGCCCTTCCCTTATATCGGTGCCTTCAAGGTTCTTATCCTTTTCTTTCAGCAAAGCCACTTTTCGCGCATATTCATTAAAAGCACGCGTCATTGCAGTTTTTGCACCTGACTCATGCGTCCCGCCGTCTTTTGTTCTGACATTGTTGACAAACGACAAAATATTTTCAGAATAACCATCGTTAAACTGGAAAGCAAAGTCCACTTCTATAGAATGATGCTCACCCTCAAACGAGACCACTTCAGACAAGACGTCTTTTTCTTCATTTAAATAAGCAACAAACGCTTCTATGCCGTTTTCATAATAAAAGACCTCATGCTGGTCATTGCGTTCATCAATCAGCTCAATTTTCAATCCTTTTAACAAAAACGCAGACTCTCTTAAGCGCTCAGAGAGCGTTTCAAAATTATAAGTGGTTGTGCTGAACATCGTTGGATCTGGCTTAAAGTGTGTAAGAGTTCCCGTCTTTTTTGTTTTGCCGATCTTTTCGAGAGATGTAACCGGTTTTCCTCCATTTTCAAATCGCTGCTGATAGACAAAACCGTCCCGCTCAATGGTAACCGTCAGCCATTCAGATAAAGCATTCACGACTGATGCACCAACTCCGTGGAGCCCGCCGCTTGTCTTATAGCCGCCTTGGCCGAATTTTCCTCCGGCATGAAGCACCGTTAAAATCACTTCAGGGGTTGGTTTGCCGAGCTTATGCATTCCGGTCGGCATGCCGCGGCCTCTATCCTGTACAGAAATACTATTGTCTTTATGTATTTTGACGATTATGTGATCTCCATGGCCGGCAAGCACCTCGTCGACAGAGTTATCTACAATTTCATAAACCAAGTGGTGCAAACCCCGTGCGTCAGTAGAGCCAATATACATACCCGGCCTTTTCCTGACAGCCTCAAGGCCTTCGAGCACCTGTATGGCATCTTCGTTGTAATCAAATTGCTGTTTTCTAGCCAAACGTACAAACCCCTTTCAAAAACTAACATTGTCTTTCTCTTTTTCAGTGTTACACATCATTTGTATATAAGATATTTTTTATAAACCTCGCCTCGAGCCAGTACTGCCTTGGACTCCTCATTATAACCAATATGTTTGCAATCGCAACATAGAGCTAACGAATCAGTTCTTCTCAAAACATCGGCTAGTGCTGTTTTCACACTATGAGAACGTATGTTTGTTTATTATATATAAAGCAGCAGACCTTCGCAAATCGAACGGCCGAAACCCAGCTGGACAAGGTATTCAAAAAAAGCTGTTCAAGCTTTATTGTATCTGTTTCACCGTAATACGCAAACAATATCTTAAAATTAAAAAGCAAAAATCCTTGAATTTACAAGGATTTTTGCAGTTCTGCACCTATTTTGTTACAGCGTGTGCCACTTTTATGCACAGATCCATGATAACCGTTCTGCCTTTTTCTTTTAGCATCTGGTATGCTTCCTCATTAACTAGCCCTTGCTGTGCCCAAAATACTGGCGCATCTGTCTCTAAAAACTCTTCCGCCACTCCAGGAAGCTGTTCTGAGCGCCGGAATACATTTACGATGTCAATCGGACCGTCAATCTCTTTTAAAGATGAAACGGCTTTGACACCTAGCGCCTCATCAATTGTCGGGTTCACAGGGATAATTTCATAACCCGCGTCCTGCATTGCTTTTGAAACCATATGTGACGTTCTATCCGGACGGTCTGAAAGCCCTACTACGGCTATACGTTTGCTTCTTTGAAGAATCTCTTTAATTTCCGCTTTAGAAGGGTTTTGCATCGTATGTCACTCCTTTTCCACTTATTTTACACGATCAAAACAGGAGAAATCAAAATATGATGCATGTTTGATTGGATTTGTAAGCAAACTTTACAAAAAAACTTATCATCAGATCATGACATCTCATGTTAAAATAAAAAGAAGGGAATTTGAAAAAGGAGAAATGTAGATGTTAATTGCTTTATTGATTATTTTGGCCTACTTGATAGGCAGCATTCCATCTGGCTTAATTGTGGGCAAGCTTGCCAAGGGAATTGATATTCGGGAGCACGGAAGCGGCAACTTAGGCGCTACCAATGCATTCCGTACATTGGGTGTAAAAGCTGGTTCGGTTGTCATAGCCGGAGATATTTTGAAAGGGACACTGGCAACTGCATTGCCTTTTCTCATGCATGTTGATATTCACCCGCTTCTTGCAGGAGTCTTTGCGGTTTTAGGCCACGTGTTTCCCATCTTCGCCAAATTTAAAGGCGGTAAAGCCGTGGCGACATCAGGAGGCGTTTTGCTGTTTTACGCACCCCTGTTATTTATCACGATGGTTGCGGTATTCTTCATCTTTTTATACTTGACTAAATTTGTTTCTCTCTCATCGATGTTAACAGGGATCTATACTGTTATATATAGTTTCTTTGTCCATGATACGTATTTATTGATTGTCGTTACCCTGCTCACTATTTTTGTCATATACAGACACCGAGCGAACATTAAACGAATTATCAATAAAACAGAACCTAAAGTAAAATGGTTATAAGCTTAAAAAACTTCTCTTTTGACACAGAATAGCCTAATACGTTTATAATAGAGAAAATTCAAATGAAGAACAAAGGGGTGTTCTGTTATGAATATGACAATTAACGAAGACGCATTGAACTGGTATAAAGAAGAACTCGATTTGGAAAGCGGAGACCAGGTTCGCTTTTTCGTGCGCTATGGAGGCTGCAGCAACGTTCAAAAGGGTTTTTCTCTCGGTGTAGCGAAAGATGCCCCACAAGAGGCTGGAGTCACTGCAGAAGCTGACGGCATTACCTTCTTTATTGAAGAAAGTGATTTATGGTACTTTGATAACCACGACCTTCTCGTCAGCTATTCAGAAGACGCTGATGAACCGGTTTTTGAATACCAATAAAAAAGAACGCACATCATGTGCGTTCTTTTTTTACAAATGAAATCGTATAAGATGATCGGTTAGGTTTTCTTGTTCCAAAATATATTTTTGTGTTTCACCCAGCAGATCAAAGTGAGGAAATTCACTTTTCTTATGGATCCATTCTTTTTTTAACCCGTACGCCGCTCCCCACTGAACCAGCTTATCAATGTCTGCACAGCCGGCTTTTGTCACAGTCCTTGCTTCTGGAAATCGGTCATCCAGCCAGTAATGTGTTAAAAATGCGATTTCTCCTCTTTTCACTGCTTGTTTCCACCGGTTAAGTTCCTCCCGTTTCACACCAAACGCCATATCCCGTTCACTTCCCTATTTTTTGGCCTTTTCATATGCTGTGTGCCAATCAGGAAAAGCTTTGCGGAATTGAATTGGCTTAAAGCTTTCTTTATCCACACAAATATGAGATGAGGTGGCTTTGATGGAAAGCTCACCGGCCGGATTATAAATGTGATAACCATAGACGGTTTTAAAGCCGTTATATTCCTCTATCCATGTATGTACAACCGCGGTTTCTCCGTAATGAAGCGGCTTTTTATAGGAAATGTTGATATCAACGACTGGGGACAGAACGCCTCTTTTTTCCATATCACTATATAAAAAGCCTAAGTCCTTAATTAAGGCCGTTCTGCCGACCTCCATCCACACAAGATAATTTGCGTGATAGACAATTCCCATTTGATCTGTTTCTGCATAACGCACTTCTATTTCTTTTTTTGATACATGCAAGATTACTCTGCTCCCTTAACGTCAATTTAGCCCCATTTTACCATAATCAAATCAGAAAGAAAAAAACCAGGTTTCCCTGGTTTTTTAAGAACGGTATCCGTTCTGTCTCGCTGCAGATTCGTCCTGTATTTCATTACGAAACGCTTCAATGCTCTGTTCGCGTCTTGCATTTTTTTCTTTGATACGCTGTTTATCTTCTCCTGAAGCAAACTCCATTGATGCTTCTGCTTCTTCTATATTTTCAATTGTATTTTGAACCATATCCTGCAATTTTTCCACATTGTCAGAGCGATCATCAGGATTAGGCTGCTGATATTGATTTTGGTTCTTTGTCATTCGGATGTACCTCCTAGAAATAAACTCGATTTTTCGCTACTCGCCTTTTGTCTGCATGATGATCGGCCGCTGACCTGAAGTATCATGCATTTTTTCCCCTTTATTGGCTTTATATTTTACAGGCTTTGTACCCAAGTGGCTTGGAGCATATTGAGGCTGACCGTTTTTCTTGTTGTTTCCCATGTTTATCCCTCCTCAACAGATAGGTTTCTCAAAAGGAGGGGTAAACATGAATACAAATTAAAGGTTATTTTTGCTTAAATCGCTGTTCAAGCTTTTCCTCAAGCTGATTTAAATACTCTGTATTGGTCATCAGCTCTTTTTTGTTTTCCATGACGAGCTCATGAAAAGAACGTTTTCTCATCTTCTTCACGCTTCTCACCTCCGCATATTCTTTTATTTTTTCCAATTCTGAAAACTTGTAAGCATATTTGAGCATAAAAAAAACTGAATCTAATCAAGATCCAGTTTTCGTTCCATTTCTTTTTTTGTCATGGTGCCAACGTGTATGTCTTGGATAACACCTTTTTCATCTAAGATATATGTCGTTGGATATGACATCACGTTATAGTCAGCATTGATCCCTTTTTTATCAATCAGAATGGGGAACGTTAAATCATACGTATCAGCAAACGCTCGGACCTGTTTCTCACTTTTCTCAGCTGAAGTGAAATTTACCGCAACAACCGCAAGTTTGTCGGCGTACTCTTTTTGCAGCTTTTCCATCGCAGGCATTTCCTGACGGCACGGCTTACACCAAGTTGCCCAAAAATTGAGCAGCACTTTTTTGCCTTTTGCATCCTGTAAAGAGCTTTTCTCTCCTGACAGCGTTTTCAAAGTAAAATCAGGTGCTTGTTTCCCCTCTTGAATTCCGACTTCTTTTTTGCTGTATGTTTGATATAAATTCCATCCCGTATAACCGGCTAGCATGATAAGCAGAATCCCTGCGAGCCATTTTTTCAGCATATGCCACCTCCGCAGCACATTGTGTCATAAAAAGAAGAGAAAGCGAAATGCCTTCTCTTCCTATTGATTCATCAGGACTGCTTCATTTTTTCACGAAGCACCATTTGAAGGATGCCGCCATGGCGGTAGTAATCAATTTCAACTTCACTATCAAAGCGTACGACTGCTTCAAAAGTTGTTACATTGCCGTCTTCATTGATTGCTCTTACAGTCACAAGGTCACGAGGACGAACTGTTTCATCAACATCTACCTCAATGACTTCTTTACCCGTTAAGCCGAGTGTATCCGCATTTTCACCTTGTTTAAACTGAAGCGGCAGCACACCCATGAATACAAGGTTGCTTCTGTGAATTCTTTCGAAGCTCTCTGCAATGACCGTTCTGATGCCGAGAAGGTTTGTTCCTTTTGCAGCCCAGTCACGTGAAGATCCCATACCATAGTCTTTTCCTGCTAATACGACAAGACCAGTTTTATCTTCTTTGTATTTCATGCACGCATCATAGATGGATGTTACTTCACCAGTCGGCCAGTACGTTGTAAATCCGCCTTCTGTACCCGGTGCAATTTGGTTTTTGATGCGAATGTTTGCAAATGTTCCTCTCATCATGACTTCATGGTTTCCGCGGCGGGAACCGTAGGAGTTAAAGTCACGAGGAGAAACACCTTTTTCTTGCAAGTACTTTCCGGCAGGCGTATCTTTTCCGATTGCCCCCGCAGGAGAAATATGGTCAGTTGTGACTGAATCGCCGAATTTACCGACAACACGCAAACCTTTTAATGGTTCAACCTTGCCTGGCTCAACAGACATTTCTTCGAAGAATGGCGGATTTTGAATGTAAGTTGACTCGCTATCCCATTTATATAAAGCTTCATCTGTTGTTTCAATTTCGTTCCAGCGCTTGTTGTCATCAAATACTGTTTCATACTCTTTGCGGAATAGCTCTGGCGTAACAGTTTGCTTAACAAGTGCATTGATTTCGTCCATTGACGGCCAAATATCATTAAAGTATACGTTTTGACCATCCTTGCCCACACCAATTGGATCGGTTTTCAAGTTAATGTTTACCGTTCCAGCCAGCGCATATGCCACAACAAGCGGCGGTGAAGCAAGATAGTTGCCTTTAACAAGCGGGTGAATACGTCCTTCAAAGTTACGGTTTCCGGAAAGGACAGACGTAATCAGAAGATCATTTTTCGCAACCGCTTCTTCGATTTCCGGTGAAAGCGGACCTGAGTTCCCGATACATGTTGTACAGCCGTACCCAACGAGGTTAAAGCCAAGCTCTTTCATGTATGGAAGAAGGCCTGAATTCACAAGATATCCTGTAACAACTTTAGAACCCGGTGCAAGTGACGTTTTCACGTAATTAGGCACCTTAAGCCCTAACTCAACCGCTTTTTTCGCTACCAGTCCGGCGCCGATCAGAACGTATGGGTTTGATGTATTTGTACAGCTTGTAATCGCAGCAATGGCGATCGCACCCGTTTTCATAACTGTTTCTTCACCGTTAAGGAGTTTAAACTTAATTTCTTTATTTTCTTCCTCAGCATTTAAACCGAATCCTTGGTTACCTGCAGGGCTGACTAAGTGCTTTTTAAACGTTTCCTGCATAGCAGATAACGGGATCAAATCCTGAGGACGCTTTGGACCCGATAAGTTTGCTTCAATTTGAGACAGGTCAATTTCAACCACATCAGTAAATTGAGGGTCTTCCGCATCTGGAGTGTAGAACAAGCCATTGCTTCTGCAGTATGCTTCAACAACATCAATATGTTCAGGATCACGGCCAGTCAGGCGCAGGTAGTTAAGCGCTTCTTCATCTACTGGGAAGAATCCGCATGTAGCACCGTATTCCGGAGCCATATTCGCAATTGTTGCGCGATCTGCAAGCGGCAGTTCAGCAATTCCCGGTCCAAAGAATTCAACAAATTTACCGACAACGCCTTTTTCACGCAGCACTTGTGTTACTTTTAACGCCAAGTCAGTAGCTGTTGTTCCATTTGGAAGCTTGCCGACAAGTTTCGCTCCGATTACCTCTGGAACTGGGAAGTAAGAAGGCTGTCCAAGCATTCCCGCTTCAGCTTCAATTCCACCGACACCCCAGCCGAGAACACCGATACCGTTAATCATTGTTGTGTGTGAGTCTGTTCCGACAAGCGTATCAGGATACGTTACAAGCTCGCCGTCTTCTTCAATGGCATGGACAACACTTGCCAAGAACTCAAGGTTGACCTGGTGCACAATACCTGTTGCAGGCGGCACTGCCTGATAATTGTTAAACGCTTTCTTTGCCCAGCTTAAAAATTTGTAGCGCTCTGCATTTCTTTCGAATTCCAAGTCCATATTTACTGCTAATGCATCTTCTGTACCCGCTTTATCTACCTGTACAGAGTGGTCGATAACGAGATCAACAGGAATTTCAGGGTTGATTTTATCAGGATCTCCGCCGACAGCTGCCATTGCTTTACGCAGTGAAGCCAGATCTACTACTGCCGGAACCCCTGTGAAGTCTTGTAAAATAACACGAGACGGTTTGAACGGAACGTCGATATCCTTTAATTCGGCAGTTCCCCATTTTGCCAAATTTTCCACGTGTTCTTTTTTGATAACGAAGCCGTCAACTTGACGCAATACTGATTCTAAAAGAACTTTGATGGAATAAGGAAGCTTCGAAACCTTTCCTATACCTGAATCTTCTAACGCTTTTAAAGAGTAGTAATGATATGTTTTCCCATTTGTAGTAAACGTTTTTCTCGCTTGGAAAACGTCTTTTGCTGCAGTTTTTTGCTCGTTTGCCATTCTCCAAAATCCCCCTTCAGATCAGATCATTCTCAGATGAACATTACATTCCATCACAATTTTCTCACAATTTCATATTAAAACAAAATCATACATAAGTAAATATCAATGTTTTTATTAAATACAATAAGTTCGGCTTATGAGAAAAATGTACCGGTAATTTTTACTGTTTACGCTCTCTCATATAACACAATAAAAGGAGCCATATTATGATTGAGGTGATAATGATGGTCAAAAGAAAAGCGAATCACGTCATTAACGGAATGAATGACGCAAAAAGCCAAGGCAAAGGCGCCGGCTATATTGAAAACGACCAGCTTGTACTGACTGAAGCAGAACGCCAAAATAACAAAAAAAGAAAAACCAATCAATAACACCGAACTCTTTTAAGGAGGTTCTCATTTTATGACCAATAAGAATACAAGTAAAGATATGCATAAAAACGCCCCCAAAGGACACAATCCCGGCCAACCTGAGCCTCTAAGCGGAAGCAAAAAAGTAAAGAACCGAAACCATACAAGACAAAAGCACAACTCAAGCCATGATATGTAAGAAAAGCAGACCTTAGTGTCTGTTTTTTTATGCGTTCACCCATTTATAATCCACCGCATATGATGTTAAGCAAGGTTGATATGTGGAGGAATGCTTCCATGGACCATTCAAAACGCAACGATGCAAATGATTTCGATAGTATGGATGAATGGCTTCGGCAATTTTTTGAAGACCCCTTCGCCTGGTACGACGAAACATTGCCTATTGATTTATATGAAACTAGTCAGCAGTATATTATAGAAGCGGATCTGACTTTTTTACAGCCTACACAAGTAACAGTTACCCTTTCTGGATGCGAGTTCATCTTAACTGTCAAATCGTCAGGACAGACTTTTGAAAAACAAATGATGCTTCCTTTTTATTTTAATGACAAAACAATTCAAGCCGAATGCGAAAATCAAATACTCACAGTCGCCGTCAATAAAGAAACAGAAGATGGCTCTTCTTTTTCTCTTCAATTTCCTCTCAGCTAAACATAAAAAGTCACTTTCATCCCCTATTATGAAAGTGACTTTTTTTTCCGTCCATTTATCGTCAAATACCCTCTAGTGACTCTCCCATGGCCAAATAGCAGATTCACTATACAATAGAATATGATCTACTATCTCTTTTGACTAGACGTCTATCACTTTTTTCTATTCTTTTTTTACTGTGTTCTTCTAATCTCTCTTCGTATACAATATGGTTAGAATAAGGGGGAATGATTGATGCTGGAAGGATGGTTTTTATGGTTTATTCTGTTTTGGGTGATCATGATGGTAGTCTTATTATCAATCGGCGGTTTTTTCATGTTTCGAAAGTTTTTAAAGCGTTTACCAAAAGAGGACGGCAGATCAGAGCTTGATTGGCAGGATTACTATATTGAAAACAGCAGACATTTATGGAACGATGAAAACAAACAGTTTCTAGATGAATTGACTGCGCCGGTGCCAGAACTGTTCAGAGATGCAGCAAAAGCCAAAATCGCAGGCAAAATCGGTGAGCTTGCATTAAAAGAAAAGGTAGCAAAGATTGATCAGCAACTTATGATCAAAGGCTATATTCTCGCAACTCCTAAAAGAGACCATACCTTCTTAAAAAGGCATCTGCGGGACAAAAAAATCGATTTGGAACCTTATCAGACCCTTCTCAAATAAAAAACCTTTCCTGACAAGAGGAAAGGTTTTTTAATTCATTTGAATATTAGCTGACTGCAGCTCGTTATGAAGTTTTCGATATGATAAATACATGGCGATTCTCCAAGGCACAATCATACCGAAAGCCAGAATCCAAAACATTCCGCTCAGTGCACCATAATCGATTGATGTGCTCAAGATGGATTTCATCACGATTCTGATCACCAAAAGACCGACTAATATAAAAACAAATGCTTTAGAGCGTTTCATGTAAATTTCATTATTTTTAATTTCGAACTTAGAAGTTTTGATTAGAAAAATAGAGAAAATCACACCTAAAGTGAATGCTTCCAAAAACTCTGCACCAGTTACCCAAAATACCGGAAATAAAAACATTAACGCTCCCGTACTCATAAAAATCGGCGGAAGAATGATTTTTTTTGGTGAAACAGGCTTGTCAGAGGACTTTATTCTGACCACCATCACAGCTACAGCCATTAACACAGCAATAATCGATGAAACTATAATCATCATACTTATCATTCCTTTGTTTCTCGGAGTGTTGATACTATATACTATACTCCAAAACAATAAAAAAAACCATTTTGAAAAGAAATGACTTTAATGTCCCATAACGCGGCTTACAGCTTCCAGCACTTTTGTTTCCTCAAACGGCTTAACAATAAAATCCTTTGCCCCCAGCTCAATTGCTTCCGTTACAATTCTTTGCTGGCGCATGGCGGTGCACATGATGACCTTCGCTTTAGGATCAAAGGTTAAGATATCACGAAGCGCTTTTATGCCGTTTTTCACCGGCATTGTAATATCCATTGTCACAAGGTCCGGTCGCAGTTTTTTATACAGGTCCGCTGCTTGTTCACCGTCCGCCGCTTCGCCTGCGATTATGTAATTTGCATCTTCCAAGATCTCTCTGATTTTCACTCTCATGAACTTGGCGTCGTCTACAACTAAAACTCTTGTCATATTCCCCTCCAACAATCGATTTCCACAGATAATAGTCTTATTGTACCAAAAACAAAAGGATTAGTAGTAGTACGAAAGTAATTTACCGTCAAAAACCAGTAAAGCCTCCAAAAAGATCTGACAGCAAAATAATGATCAGGCTCATCCAATTAAAGAATAACAGCACACCAATCACAATCATCAAAACGCCGCCAGCTTTCATAATGAAAAGCTGGTTCTTCCTTATCCACTTCAGCTTTGTGATAAAAAAAGACAATAAAAGAAACGGTACCGCAAAACCGAGTACATATAACATCATGTATGGCACCGCTGAACCCGGATTGGTGCCTGCAAGTGTGATAACAGCACCTAATATCGGACCGGTACATGGTGTCCATCCAGCTGCAAATGCCATTCCGATTAAGACCGACCCTAAAAACCCGCTTGGTTTATGCTTAAAATGGATTCTCCGCTCTTTCATCATAGCCTCAGGCCGAAACACACCGAGTGTAATGAAACCGAACAAAATAATAAGCAACGCGCCAATTTGCCGAATCGCATCGTGATAATCCCTAAACAGGCTGCCAATAAAAGATGTTCCATAGCCTAAAGCAATAAAAATGACTGAAAAGCCAAGCAAAAAACACAAAGTATGAAACAGGCTTCTTTTCTGCAGCAGCAGCTTTTCTGTTTTTACATCGTCCATGCTGACCCCTGTAATATATGACAAAAAAGCTGGGTAAAGCGGCAGGCAGCAAGGCGAAATAAAGGATAAAAACCCCGCACCGAATGTCAAAAAATAATTCACGTCTCCCATGTCATCATCCCTTCATGATTTGACATTCCTTCAAGTTATGACAAAATCATTTCATTTTTTTAACACTTTCACTTGAAGGATTTCTATTTTCAGAAAAAACTTATATAATTTAATTTGACATTGAGACATTATACTCCTTCTCATTTGAAAATTAGTATAAATATGGATATAATATAAACATTCACTTTGAAGATCTAATGTATGAAAGGATACATCCCTGTGATTAGAGAGCATCTATTAAAAGAAATTGAAAAAAAAAGAGCAGAGCTGCTGCAAATTGTCATGGCGAACGGAATGACATCTCATATTACGATAGAGCTCAGTCAGGAGCTTGACCATCTTCTCATACAATATCAAAAGCAGCGCCTTCGAGCAGTAGCGGGTGATGAATGATTGCAAAATAAAAAACCCGTATAAGGGTTTTTTATTTTATAACCATGTTTCTCTATATCATAATCTTTACGTATTATTTCGTTTGATTATTCATGGCTTTCATCATTTGATTGATTTTCTTCTGAGAAGGTTTCATTCCCATTTGCATCATCATCATGCGTAACATTTGTTCATTAATAGGCGGATTCTTTTTCAGGTAGCTCATCATATATTTACGAGCAATAAAAAACCCGAGTGCAACACCTATGAGCAATGCAACAACGCCCACTAGGATGCCAACCCATAAAGTCATTTTATTTCCTCCTTCATGTTGTCTAGTTTAAAGTGTACTAAACCAAAAGCTATTATACAACATTTACATCTCTTTTTCTTCGGTTTTAGACAAAATTTCTTTCTTTCACCGGATTTAGCCATCCGTAACGCTTCGAATTGAAATCCATTGCTAAAAAGCAAGGGCTTACTTTTCTTAACACTTCAAAGAATATTGTTTCTGCCTCGTAATCTCCCGAAGCCACAATTTCTATCATGTGCTCCTTCATCATAAACGTCGCGTGGCCTTTTGCTTTCGGCAAAGCTATTCTATAAATATAATCCAGCTGCCTGTAATCCGTCTTGTTTAAATTCATTTTTAACCGCTGATGCATATGTAAAATCGGGATTGGTTGTGTAATATATTGAATCTGTTTCTCTGTCATTTCATACTGCTGCTTTTCAAGGCTTGTCCAATGATAGTCTTGAAACAGCTCAAACATAACCGATTCCCGGCCGAAATAGTGATTGGCAAATTCCTCTTTGATCAGGTACGTATAGTAGTGACGTTCCATCTTTTCATCCCCTTTTCCAGCAGCATTTCATTTGCTCTCTATTATACAAAAGAAGAAAAGAAAGAATTGTCTATTACTGTTAAACAGCCAATACTATTTTTGTCGGATAAACAAGAAAAAGAGGATGATTTGACTCATCCTCTTTCAAAAGCTTACTTATTGATTAATGCCTTAACTCGATTCACTACGTTCGGAACTGAGAAGCCGTATTCGTTAATGATGGTTTCACCAGGAGCAGATGCACCGAATCGGTCTATGCCGAGAACGTCACCTTCAAGCCCCGTGTATTTGCCCCATCCAAATGATGAGCCCATTTCAATTGCAAGACGTTTTTTCACATCTGCAGGAAGGACTTCGTTTTTGTATTCATCAGATTGTTTCTCAAAACGGTCCATTGAAGGCATGCTGACAACAGAAACATCGATATTTTCTTTTGCCAATTCAGCCTGCGCTTCAATTGCAAGACCTACCTCTGATCCGGAAGCGATGAGAAGAGCGTCAGGTGTTTCGTTTTTAGATTTAGAAACGACATATGCACCTTTTTCTACTCCTGCCAATGCTTCTTCAGATGTTTGATCGATGGTAGGAAGGTTTTGACGTGTAAGCACTAGCGCTGTTGGGTGGTCAGTGCTTTGCACTGCAAGCTTCCATGCTGCTGCTGTCTCATTGCCGTCTGCTGGACGGATCAAAGAAAGGTTAGGCATCGCACGGAGTGAAGCAAGCTGTTCAACAGGCTCGTGCGTCGGACCGTCTTCACCAACCGCAATACTGTCATGTGTGAAGACATATGTCACAGGAAGGCCCATTAACGCTGCAAGGCGAATCGCAGGACGCAGGTAATCAGAGAAGACAAAGAAAGTTCCGCCGAATACACGAAGACCGCCATGAAGCGCCATACCGTTTAAGGCTGCACCCATCGCAAATTCACGTACACCAAACCAGAAGTTTTTGCCTGAGTAATCAACCGCTGTAAAATCACCGGCATTTTTAATAGTCGTTTTGTTCGATCCCGCTAGGTCAGCAGAACCTCCGACAAAGAAAGGAATTTTTTTCGCAAGTCCGTTGAGAACTTCACCGGAAGATGCACGGGATGCCAGGCTGCTTCCTTTTTCATACACAGGAACCTCTTGATCCCAGTCCTTCGGAAGCTCTCCTTTGATTGCCAGTTCAAGCTGTTCAGCAAGTTCAGGATAAACTTCTTTATATTTAGCGAATTGAGCATTCCATTCTTGTTCTTTTTTCTCACCTGATTCTTTAACAGCTGCAGCGAAATGCTCATAGACTTCTGACGGAACGTAGAAGTCTTCTTCATATGTCCACGCGTAAGCTTCTTTTGTTAATTTGCTTTCTTCTTTACCAAGCGGTGCACCGTGAACACCGGATGTACCGGCACGGTTAGGTGAACCGAATCCGATTGTCGTTTTCACTTCAATTAATGTAGGTTTCTTTTCATTTTGGCGTGCTTTTTCGATAGCCGCTGTTAATTCTTCAATATTGTTTCCATCCTCAACATAAAGAACTTCCCAATTCATTGCTTCAAAACGCTGTTTCACGTTTTCAGAGAATGAACGGTCGAGGTCTCCATCAAGAGAGATGTCATTAGAATCGTATAGTACGATCAGACGGCCAAGCTGAAGATGGCCTGCGAGTGAAGCGGCTTCAGAAGAAATACCTTCCATTAAATCACCATCACCGCAAATACTGTATGTATAATGATCGACTACGTTAAATGAATCGCGGTTATATGTTTCCGCCAAATGGCGTTCAGCAATTGCCATACCGACTGCCATGGCAATTCCTTGGCCAAGCGGACCTGTTGTAGCATCAACACCGGCAGTATGTCCGAATTCCGGATGTCCTGGTGTTTTGCTGCCCCACTGGCGGAATCCCTTAAGATCTTCAATACTAAGATCAAACCCGCTTAAATGAAGCATGCTGTATAATAGTGCTGACCCGTGTCCAGCAGATAAAACAAAACGGTCACGGTTAAACCAGCCAGGGTTTGCCGGACTTACGTTCATAAATTTTGTCCACAGCGTGTATGCCATTGGAGCGGCTCCCATCGGCATCCCTGGGTGACCAGAATTTGCTTTTTCAATAGCGTCTATTGACAGTGTGCGAATGGTAGCAACTGATTTCTTTTCAATTGTATCCATAAAAATCCCCTTCCTTATGTGTTGTACCCTTACATCATAAATGTCTGACGACTTTTTCTCAACTGTTTCAGCTTAAATTTGAGAGAAACTTGTTGAATTTTGTCACATAAGAGTTTTGATTATAGTATATGCAAAAGAGGAATACGATATTGCCGTATTCCTCTTATATTAGTGAAGTTTGTTATTTCTTTGTTCTCTTTTTAGCTTTTCTGGTGTAACATCATTGCCTTCTGGGTCAATGATTTTCACACTTTTTAACGTGTTCTTCATAGAAGAACGAAAACCTTTCAAGTACTCTTGACGGAGCTTTTGCTGTTCGGCTTTTTCTTCTTCTGTAATAACGCCAGCTTTAGCTTTGGCAGCAAGTTCATTAATTCTGGCAATTTTCGCGTTTGAAATCATGTTAAACTCCTTTATTGCATTTTGTCTATATAGTACTAGATCAAAAAAAGTTTTACAACTGATTCACTCTGCTGTCTCTTCATTCTCTATGTATTCCTGAAAACGCCGGTGAACGGTTGCTTTAGAGACATCATAGCCAAACCCTCTTAGGGTAGCCGCGATTTCAGCAAACGTCAGTTTATTCGCTCTCAGGCGGACGATCTCTGAGATTGGCACCTCTATTTTTTCTTTTCCACTGTTCCCATGTTGGTTTTTTAAGTTTTTTTGCGGTTTAAAACCGTTTTTTACTGCACGTTTCATTCCCCGTCTGATTTTCATGTTGTGAATCTTTCGCTGATACTCTTCCACAATGCTGACGATTTCCAAGACCATTGAGTCAGCCTCCGATAACTCCAGTTCACCTCTATGAGCCGTTGTATAGACTTTCACACCTTCTCTATAAATACAATGAAGCAGTGCGATTTTTGCGTTTCCCCGTCCGAGCCTAGTCTCATCCTGAACCAAAATGACATCAATTCCAGCGTTCTTAATCACATCAAGCAGCTCAAATACACCATCCCGATCCATTTCATATCCGCTGGCTTTTTCTGAAATCACTTTGACCACTTCCATGCCGTTCTCCGCTGCAATGGCCGTAAGCTCCTCCTCCTGCCGCTTTAATGACGTTTCCTGCTGTTCTTTATTTGTGCTTACACGGGCATAAATGAGTGCTTTCATTTTATCTCTCTTTCCTCTCTATCTTACAGTTGCTAATTCATATGCATCCTGATGCTTCTTTTTCAATGGGATCACTAACTCATCACCCGGCTGGATATCAGAGGTTTGAAGTTGATTTTTATCAGCTACCCATTCAATAAAATCATTTTTGTTTATCTTTTTTGTATCGGCTACCTGATCAGCAATTGACCAGAGTGTGTCGCCTTGCTGGACTTCTATTTTAACATACTGATTAAGCTCTTGGCCGCTGCTTGTATATGACAGCATAAGGATAACCGCGCTCAAAATCACTGTGAACAGACCGACAAAAATAATAGATTCTTTACTCATGATCATAACCTCCAACAGGAATGTTTGTTCGCATTTTTATAATTTCAGTATATACGAACAAACGTTTCTGTCAATTGTTTTTTCGAACCTATGTTTGTACTGTAAGGAAAATCATGCTATAATCTTCTTAAAATCGACGTTTTGAGGTGCGAAAAATGACGAAGCTATCAAAAAGGCAACTTGATATCCTCCGTTTTATTAAAGCAGAGGTTAAATCAAAAGGATATCCGCCTTCCGTGAGAGAGATCGGAGAGGCTGTCGGGCTTGCGTCCAGCTCTACTGTCCACGGCCATTTGGCCCGCTTGGAAACAAAAGGGCTGATCAGACGGGATCCGACAAAACCAAGAGCAATAGAAATTCTTGATGAAGAAGTAGACATTCCGCAAAGCCAGGTCGTTAATGTACCGGTCATCGGGAAAGTCACGGCGGGATCTCCTATTACAGCAGTAGAAAATATTGAAGAATATTTTCCGCTCCCTGACCGCATGGTTCCTCCAGACGAGCATGTATTTATGCTGGAGATTATGGGAGACAGTATGATAGATGCTGGTATTCTCGATAAGGACTATGTCATCGTTAAACAGCAAAACACAGCGAACAATGGGGAAATTGTAGTTGCGATGACAGAAGATGATGAAGCAACTGTAAAACGATTCTATAAAGAGGATACACACATTCGCTTGCAGCCTGAGAACCCAACGATGGAACCTATCATTTTGCAGAATGTCAGCATTCTAGGGAAAGTGATTGGCGTGTTCAGAACCGTCCATTAATCTATTGATCTATCAGATGCATGAAATAACCCCCTTTTCCTTTACGGAGAGGGGGTTTGTTGTTCAAAAAAAGCAGGCTCGCCCTGACTTTTGGGTGCGAGCCTGAATAGGAGGAAAAAGAACATCATGTTTACACCATAATTATCCACCAAACAATTGTTGAAGTCAAGAAATTTTCTTTCCTTCAGGAAACTTTTATTCAAAATATGAACGTTTAGAATATTAGACGCTATCTTCTTAAAAACGTTTCATTTTTAGGTCGTGGAAGGATGCGGTTTTATATTTATTAAAGGGCGAGGCAATTGATATAACTGAAAATTTAGTACATAGTTTAGGTAGTTCAACACTCTGTTAAAACAGCTCGCTTTCTTCATATAAAATGTAATATGTATTTCAAATTCTCCTTCACCGAATCACTTGTGCAGTTCAAAAGATATGGCATCGTTGAACTAATCGGGTAGAAACCTTCCCCAAACATAAAGTCTCCACCAACACCCTTCTTTAAATTTAACCTTATATGAAATATGGTGTGTGATATCAAAAGGCCGTTTCATCATAAAAGTGCATATGGGTTTTTTCTTGTTTGTAATATCGAAGCTTGTCTTGAAGTGTTCCGGTATGAAATTCAAATTTGTGGCCGTCAGGGTCGGTAAAATAAATTGATTTTCGATCGCGTTCATCTCGTTCTCTGCCAGGCAGAATATTGACATGAAGTCTTTTTAATTTAGCTGATACCTCCTCAAATTCATGATCTTCAATTGTAAAAGCAATATGGGTATAAGAAAGCTTAATGTCATTTCTCGGGATGTCTGGTTCTTCATTAAGCGCTAGCCAGATGCCGTTCATGTCAAAATATGCAGTTGTTCTTCCCTTTACCAAAAGCTTTGCATCAAACACTTTTTGATAAAAATCAATCGATGTATCCAAATGCGAAACTGAAAATAACAAGTGATTGATTCCTTTTATCTCCACAAATCATTCCCCCCTTGAAAGCTGATCATCCACATATACGTCTTTTTTCATAAGAAAGTTTCATACTGCTGAAAAAAAATACCAGTGTAAACAAAAACGGACTGTTTAAAATAGTAACATGACCATTATGAATGGTTTTGAATTGCATTATTTATCATTTGTTTACGCCCAAGAATTTTCTTCAAAAAATAACAATTTAGGTGGTCAAATGAAACATATCATTGCGCTTGCTTCAAAGATTGCTTTCACTCTCGCCCTTTTATATGTGATTTTGGACAGAGTCTATCACGCATCCTTTTTAAGTGTGATGTTTATTGCACTTTTCTTAGGTTTTGTTTCCTATCTTTCTGGTGACATGCTCGTCTTACCCAGAACAAACAATATTACAGCTTCATTGGCTGACTTTGGCCTTTCATTCGTTATTCTTTGGGTATTTGTTTTAACCCAAACAAGAAACGATTTCTCACCATTTGGAGCAGCTCTCCTTTCCGCTGCCTGTCTTACTGTTTTTGAATACTTTTTTCATCGGTATTTACTGAAAAATGTGCTTGATGAAAATTTCCGAAATGAACTGTCAGCGAGAGATAACACGTTGCAGTATCAAACGGAAGCCGCGGACGAGCTATTTCCCGAAACGAAAGAGAAACATAAGGAATAGGAGGCTGTCTTATCGCCTCCTATTTTTCAGTAGCTATTTTTGAGAAAACGGAACATCACTTCTGTATACTTATAAAACCTCTCATTTTGAGTAACAGCTCTGCTTTTTAAAGAAAAGATGCCGAACAAAGACTTTCTAAAGCCTGTGCTCATTTCTATCTGGATACTTAAACCTGTTTTTGATTTATTTGCAATGTTATTCGGACTAACGCCCGCATGCGGATGGTCCGTATTGAGCAATACAGCAGGAAAACCGGCATGCTGCAATTTCTCAACTAAATCTGCCGCTCTTACGCGATCTGTACCGCCGACTTCGATCTGCTGATCTTCTTCTGCGTACCCGTGTAATGAAATGACATATTCATGATTTCCCGTCATTTTAAGGGCCCGAGGTTCATCAAAGTGCGTGCTCGTAATGTGCAGGACTGAGTTTCCTGTCGATTTTAAGCCTTCAAATAAATACATCGAGTACTCTTTGCTGAGCTCTCTCGCTACTTCACTTGTCCCGCCTTCAATACCTCCTCCGTGAATAGCTAAAACAAGAACAGGGCTTCCGGTTTCTTTCGTAAAAATGTCGTAATCAGAAGGATCTTCATTGTTTTTTAATTCCTCAAAATTCTGATATACATCTTCAGCATAAATTGAAGAAATCGGAGTAAATACCATAAAAATAAACAATAATTTTACAATTTTAATAGTTGATGGAAAACGTTTGGCTATGTTACAATCAACATGCTTCAAGGAATGGAGCAAACGGCGGAGCAGGGATACTTTGGCCGGTTTCATCTACTCCGCCTCTAAGTCCAAATCAACAGGATGTAGGTCTCTTTGAGGCTTTAGCACGAATTCTCTTGTCCTCCTTGTTAAATTTTTGTTAAATTCACAATATTATATACCATTAGCCCGGGCGCTGTTCTTCTCATTTTTGAATTTATGAAAAGTAAGCTGGCACCACCTCCCCCATTTCCATACAAAACAAAAATGCACCTGCCCTTTGGCCTGTGCATTTTTATTTTCTCTTCATTCTTCGTTTTTTTGCTTGATTTAATTTCATGATGTTTTTTTCAATTTTTCTTATGTTTCGCCTTTGCGGGATTGTTTTCATTTCATAATAAACAGAAATAAACCCGCTTAATGTCACTGCTGCAATATAAAGGGCGCGCTGTTTGATCATCCGGTCAGCGTGTCCATGATCATTCGCTTCTTTTTCCAGCCTTTCGATCACAGTTTTATCAAACAGCTGATCGACATACACTTGTTTCATTCCCACTGCAAACCCCGCAGCCAGCCAAAGAATCAGAAATAAACTGATATAAAACACCATAAACCCTTCCTTTCCTGTCTTGATGCGGCGCAGAATTTTTTTAAAACAGTGCATCTATTACAACTGGCAGACGAAGCTTCTTCTTTGTGTTAGGTTCTTTCAATAGGCTGGTTAATATGTGTAATGCTGTAATGAACAGTTAGAAATTTTATTCCAAACAGCCACATATGATGAACAGCGGTTAATTTGTTGTCATGTGCAGCTTCTATCAGAAAGGTTTCAGATAAAGGAAGCGGACAAGTTCCCGCTATTGTTTGCAGATAAATCCCCTCATCCCCCGCTCTGCTTTTTCTCCGCCTGCTTGTTAAAACCAGCTTCTCCTGATGATGATATGGTTTTAAAATACCTGTCATGCTACTGAATGGAAGCGGTAAAGAAATATTCATATACCCCTCTCCATTTGAACGATACACTGAATAAAGAGCGGTAAAAATGGTTTCGTTTTTTTCATTTGTTCTAATCCAGGCACGTACTCTTTCCCTTCCTTCTTTTTTCGAATGAACACCTCTTATCTTGCTGTACATCCTATACCAGTCAGGATTCGTCGAAAGATGTATTTGACCGATTCTTCTGCTGAACCATTCGTAAACAATTGCAAGCGGCCGAAACCACGTGCTCCATGTTACTTTTGCTTTAATATTGTATTCGATGGTTTGTTCATAAAACGAAAGAATGAGCGGCGCCAGTTTTTCTGGTGAAAAATCTTTTGAACGCAGGCTGCCCATATCATCCACAAGTCCGCTGTACCGAGCGTTATTTTCAGCTTGAATGCTAGCTAAAAATTCTTCTCCAATCTTTCTTTTTCCGTAGATACGGCTGAATGTCTTTACACTGTCTGCATCAAAAGACTTCGGATCCTCTATTCTCCACCCTATGAGAGCGGGCAAGATAACACCAAACGCGTTGACAAAACCGTGAATCCAAATCATCTGATTGATGGTCAATGTAACTTCTTGCCGAAATACACCAAATGAATAAATCATCGAGAAAGCAATCGTTATCATTAAAACAGCGGAAGAAACCCGAATAAGAAATGTCCCCGTCTTGGTGCGAAAAGCTGCCGTGAACACCAAAAATGCATGAAGATAAATCGCCGCCATATAAATGCTAACCGCAATGACATCAAGTGTTTTTGAATATGTGATGCCCAGTGCGATAAGAAGGGGCGAAAGCAAAATCACCCATGTTATCCAACTATACAACATTCGATGTTTTCTAATGGTTCTGCCGAGTAAGCCGTTGAAGATCGGGATCAGAAAAGCAGAATAGTGAAAGTGGACAGCAGTCAGCAAAATGATGAGAGGGCCAAATTGCATGATCTGCAAATGGGCAGCATAAGCAAAAAAACAAAATCCTCCTCCCGCCAAATAAATAAGACCGAACAAAACTGATGTTTCTTCGATTCTATGTATCTTTGTTTCCCAAAGGCGGAGGATCGCATACAATGCAATAAAAACTGTGTACATCCACCAGATTAGCGCGAAACCTCCAACCTCCGTCACTAGAGCCAGCACCGCAAAGAATGCGGCTACCGGATAGCACTGGATTAGCCCATATTCCATAAACTGAGCAGCACGAACCGGCGATTGACGAAAAACAAAAGGGAAAATTCCCGGCACAAAAAATAGAATGGATAACAAAACGAGTGCCTCTGCCACTGAAATATCCGGTGCTTCCGCTGCAAGAAATCCTATAAAACAAAGCGCACTGACTATGCCATTTCGTTTCATGATTCTCTCTCTTCCTCCTGAAACGTTCCTTTATAAAAGAAAAGAGTGCCAAGAATTGTATTTTGCACATGCACTTCAATGGTGAAACAATTCTTTTTTTCATCAAACGTTTCGCAAACTACGGATGTACCGGTCAGCCATTTCGGCAACGGGATTCTTTTTCCGCATATTAATAGCCATTGCTTTCCCGATATGATCGTAAGAGAGCCGTCAAGAGATGCCTCGAACGTCAAAACAGACAACAGCAGATGAGGTTTGCCGAAGAAATCAAGTATTCTATTTTCTTTCTCGTCATATATCATTATCGCGTCAAAGAAACGTTTTTTGCCTTTAAAGAAAAATGTACGATTCCATTCTATCCCTGTATGTTGTGATTTCAAAAGACAAGTTCTATTTTGTATTGTAAATGGAATGTCTTTGCCTCTTTCTGAAAAGAAGCATCTGAAAAAAACACCCAGCTTTAACAGCATTCTAACCAGAAAAGAGCCTCCGCTTATTTCTGACATCGTTCCCGTACCGCTGAATGTTTGAGACCCGTCTAATTGGTACCGTTTCTGCAGCTTGGGATGCAGCAAATGATAGTTAATAATTGATTTTTCATAAATCGAACTCACAATGTCACTTCTTTCTCTTTCGTTTTGTGCGCCTGGCACTGGGGAGCTGCAGGCTAAGAGCGCCGCTTGCAGCGGAAAACACACTCAATAGAACCCACATGAATATTTCGGAACCTAGACAAGCAAACCCAGCAAAAATACAAGCCTGGACACCATGAATGATCCATTTTCTTTTTAAAGGAATCAGCCACAAAATAGCTAAGCCTATCTCCGCTGTTCCTGCCAATATGCTTGTCTCAACACCTGCAAAGCCTTGATAGAACCAAAACAGGCTGAAAAACAGACACATGAACACATAGATGATAGCGGATCGAATAAAGCGCTTCGGATGTTTATTTTGCTCTACCCAAAGCCTTAATGCATCAAAGCTCCAGGCAGTCGCCCAGCCAAGCAGCGGTCGAAATAATAAACGATCGATCCATCTTCCCGGCAGTCCGTAGGCTGTTTTGTATTGGTACTGTGTTAAAAACGTCATTTTCCCATTTTCTCTCTGTATATACTTCCAGTAGCCGCTTCCATGCCGAATCAGAGATAACGGATGATTAGAGCCAAAAGCCAGTGAAGAAGACCTTTCAGATGAACATTTGTTGAAAACACCGACGGTTTCTCCTGTACCTGACACCTTTAATCCAAAGCCTACCCTTGTTTCGTAAAGAAACTTCTGTTTTTCGCATGGTTGTCTATTCAAATACGTAATATTTGAAAACCGGAGATCCCATTCCTTATGCAGTGATGGGTTTTGTGTATATTCCCAGAGTGTATCCAGATCAGATTTCATTTCGATTTCTACATAAATCGGTTTCTGCCTCACAGCCCCTTCTCCCTTCTATTTCAAGCAATTCCTATATTAGCATATTGGTCGATTTGAAAAGTGTATATCTCTCCAAAAAAAGTATAAAAAAGAGAAGAGAGGTTTCCTTCTCTTCCTTGGGATTCATTACTGAGTTTTAACCGTGCCGTAATGAGTAATTGTGACGTTCACACTGTATGTGATGTCGGCTTTACTGAAGGTGTCATCCCAGTTATTTTTCACCCTTTTCCATAAGTGAGGATATGTAAGTCTTAAAGATTCATCAAAACCCGCAACATCTGCTTTATAATCACGCTGAATTTTTTTTAATACCTGACCAACTATTTTCTTTACCTCGTTTTCAATAGTCGTTTCGAGACGATCTATAAACTGGGTGTCCAACGCCTCTTTTGTGTTCCAGTTTTCAACCAAATCGCCTTCTGATTCAATATCGACATGGAATGAAATATCTTTCCCTTTTACGATTGGCTGAATTTTGCTTTTGATTTTATTGATATCATACGCTATCGTTTGTTGGCTCTTTTTATCATGGCTTTTGACAACTCCGCCTTTCCCTTCTCCTCTAATCCATGTAATCCCCTCAGTTTCATATTCATTTAAAGTGCCTATCATTTTTTTCGATTTTCCGTTGATTACAGCTGCTCCGGAATACTTGACCGCTCCATTGGCCGCAACCACATTTTGCAGTAAAAAACTGCTGCCAGAATGCAGTTTTCCAATTAGTTTCGCGAGTGTCATAGGGGGAAGAATTCTGGAAACTTTATGTTCATTTTCACCTAATCCAATCAGCCGAAATGCCGGAATTTCTCCGTTCTCTTTCAGCTGGAGAGCGTCTCTTGCTTCCCCTTTAGCAGATAAAACAAGACAGCTCAGCCTGATTTCATTATCACGAAAAAATTGATCCAGCATTTCGTCGATAGGAAATGTGTGCAGCACATCTTCACTCATGACAACAACTTTTAAATGCGGGCTAAACACTTCTCGGTCCCGTCTTAATGCAACCTCACTTCCGATCTGCTGTAATGAATCCCCTGTTTCACTTATATTAATGTACGCTTTTTGTGCTCCTTGTCCGCTACCGCCTCCCCCGCTTGTGCCCGCGCCTGCCGCTTTTTCATTAACAAATTGATAGGTCAGCGTAATGTTGTCTTTTTTCGGATAGCTCCCGCCCTCTTCTTTTAACTCTTTTTCAGTGTTCGTTTCTTTTCCTTTATCAATTGCGATAGCGAATGTGAGACCCAGATCTTCTATTTCCCGACTGCTCCAGCATCCTGTTACGCAAATCATCAGCAGACATACTATGACCATAGCAGGCAATTGACGTTTTAGTTTACTTTTCACCTCTTTTCCTCCATTTCGAAATGACTAACAGCAAAATCGGCAAAGCGCCAAATATATACAAAGCGATATGACTGACCGTATCGCCCAATATAAAGACGTCATTTTCATTTTTCGGCATGCAAGAGAGGATATATATAACAGGAAGCAGCCCAAACATACATGAAAGGGGTTTCTTTTTAAAAACTTGTGAGACTCCCAGGGAAGCTGCATAAAAAGTGATAATAAACGTGGCAAAAAGCTGCATAATCCAAATCACAAGCAGAAATGATTCAAACCGTTCAAATATTAAACCAGGTATTTCAAAACTTCTCATCAGGTCAAGCCCCGGCCATGTTCTCGTCACAACTCCCTCAACTGATAGTGCACCGATGACCATAATCATCGTAATCATATAAAAACTGGTCACAACGCCTGTCCCGATCACAACTGCTTTCACCGCATTTTTCGGCTTTTTCATAAATGCTACTAAAATGAACATAATTTCTGAACATGTAAATGAAAGGTTCGTTGTCTTTACACCTCTAAGAATAGGCATGATTCCATCACCTAATACAGGCCGCAAATTGTTGATCTCAAATATGCCTAAACTCATGAGGGCTATCGTTAAAAAGATGATGACCGTAATCGGAAAAATCATTTCAAAAAGCCGTGCAATCGGATCTAGGCCTTGTGTAATTGAATAAAGCCCAATCCAAAGAACTGTCATAATGATGGCCCAAGACGGTGTCCCTTCGAGGAGAAAAAAATCCACGATTTCGGACATGACTCTGACTTCAAATGCACCGAGTGCCAGAAAATAAGTAATAAAAACAATACTGATCAGATGCCCGAGCCATTTTCCTACAATATGTCGGGAGTATTCATAAAAGGTCTCCTTAGGATACTGCTGGCTTAATTTAACTATAATCATCCCGGCTATTACCGCTAGAACCCCGCCTAATAAAACTGAAATCCATCCATCAGGAGATTGTGTTTGTTCTGTTACTGTCCGAGGGAGCGTAAGAACTCCGGCAGCAAGCATATAATTAATGATGATAATCGTTGCCTGAGCGGTTGTGATTTTACTGGTTGGGCTGAACATGAGACTTTATCACCATCCTGTCGAGTTCATCACTTCACCCGTTTTGTATTATCTGTATTCATCATTTTAGGCCGGCGCTTCATGACTAAAAGAGGCATTCTGATAACAAAGTCTTTCCAATCTTTTAAGTGATAGGGCACTGCCGGACTTGCGTATGGCACACCAAAGCTCTTTAGCTTTACGACATGGCTGCTTAGCAGCAGATAATACATAATGACTCCAAACAATCCAAACACCGCCGCACAAAACATCGCGCCAAACCGAAGCATCCGAAGTGCTATACCTGTGCTATAATGCGGGATGGCAAATGAAGAAATTGCTGTGAGCGCAACAACAATGACCATGATTGGACTGACAATCCCCGCCTGCACAGCTGCTTCCCCGATGATTAATCCGCCAACTATGCCTATTGCGGGTCCAATTGGTTTTGGCAAACGAAGCCCCGCCTCTCTTAAAATTTCAATCGCGACTTCCATAAATAAGGCTTCAATCAGAGATGGGAACGGAACACCTTGGCGCGTCCCGGAAATTGAAATCGCCAGCTTGGTCGGAATTAACCCCGGATGAAAAGAAATAAATGATATATATAAAGCGGGTGCGAATAACGTTATCATTGCTGCGATGAACCTCAGCAATCTGATGAGCGAGCTCGGGAACCACCGTTCATAATAATCTTCAGGCGATTGAAGCATCATGCTGAAAGTGACTGGAACAATCAAAGCAAACGGAGTGCCGTCAAGCAGAATGGCTACTCTTCCTTCCATTAATCCGCTTATGACGCGATCAGGACGTTCTGTACTCTGTACTTGCGGGAACGGGCTCAAATAATTATCCTCAATTAACTGTTCAACGTAGCCTGACTCCGGCAAATGATCGATCTCAATCCCTCTCACTCTTTTTCTTACTTCCTCGACTACTTTTGGATCTGCAATGTCATTCATATAAGCGATGATTAAATCCTTTTTTAATCGTGTTCCTACTTCAAATCTCTGCAATGTTAATTGATCATTTTTTCCTTGCTGTCTCAAAAGAGCTGTATTCGTACTCAACTCTTCTGTAAAGCCTGTGCGCGGCCCTCTGACAAGCGCTTCTGAAAGCGGCTCCTCGATACTTCGATTTTGTTTTTTTACAGTTCCCAGAAGAAAGGCCTGCGGTATTCCATCAATGAGAAGCGCTGTCGAACCCATGAAAACATTCAACACGATATCACTGATTTTCTCTGATTCTATGACATCACCGATTGATACGATTTGATTTTTTATCTGTTTCGAAGTTAAAATACCTTTGCCGGATTGAGAAATTTCATCGCTTACCTGATTAGGTTGATTCATGACTAACACTGATAGTCCTTTATTAATCAAGTCCTGATCAGACAGTCCTTCAACAAAGATCAATGCCGCTTTCACATGTAATTGAGTGATTTCAAGCTCACGGAAATGAACGTCCCCGTTATGTCCTATTTTTCTTTTTACATGTTCTAAGTCGTATCCGATGTTACCGGTTAACACATCCTGATCCTGCTTTTCAGCTGTCGAATAATCTGATTTATGCTGCTTCTGTGTTTTGTACTGATTGTTCCGCCACCTCATCATTGCACCTTCTTATACATGAATCCAAGTAAACACTTTATAGATTACATATGGAACGAGAAATACTACTAACGCTTGAAACCACACATTCCAATCAGTAAGTGTTGATATCATGTTATCCATCTGTCATTTCCCCTCTCTCTAATAGGATTATTTTTCCCGTATACCTATTTTTTATGTTCGTCTTTTTTCTCAATAAAAAAGCATGATGAACATTTCATCATGCTTTTAAAGAAATCAACCTGACCATTTTGCATAATTAACACAAAATGAGCCTTTTAGCAGTCTGGGAAAACTAAAATTCCAGCTTGAAGCTTTCTGCCTGATCTGAAACTTCCACAGGAATCCCCATTATCGTTTTCGGTTTGGAAACGTAAACAAAGCGCATTTCTTCCTCTAATTGCTGAAACGCTTTTTCACTAACTAAAATTCTGGCCGGCTTCCCTGGACTGTTATCAATGGCTGCTTTGATTTTTCCAAGCATAAAAAACCTCCTGTTTTAGAAAATGGCTCATTTACTATTAAAACAAAAATCGCAAAATAAATTGGCTGAACAGGAATTCCAGTTCAAACATAACAGTTGCGGCTGAGCAAACAAGCATGAACGAAATGACAACATACACGTCTCTCTCTTTCTCGAACATGCAGAATTCTCCCATTCACAGATCAGACTGGCGACTGACACGCTGTTGAACAGCAGCTCTAGCATAAATAATGCACGCTATGGACATGATCTTATTAGTTATTATATGATTGAATTGAAAAAACATCATTTGTCAAGAGGTAAACGAAATGGCTCAAAACAACGAAAACACATTACCAGATATTACAAAAAGCATTACCCTAGAGGCTCCCATTCAGAAAGTCTGGGAGACAGTCTCTACTTCAGAAGGCATTGCCAAGTGGTTTATGCCCAATGACTTTCAGCTCAAAGAAGGACAAGAATTTCACTTACAATCACCGTTTGGGCCGTCCCCTTGTAAAGTTTTGGCTGTTCAAGCTCCAACTGAACTTTCTTTTGAATGGGATACAGAAGGATGGGTCGTTACCTTTCAATTAGAAGACTTGGGGGAAAAGACAGGGTTTACCCTTATTCACAGCGGCTGGAAAGAGCCGAATGAAGTGATCGGCAAAGCAAACGAGAAAAGCTCCGTCGTTCGCGGTAAGATGGATGGCGGCTGGACTGGCATTGTAAATGAACGGCTTCGTAAGGCTATCGAAGAATAAAAAAGAGAGAGGTATCTCTCTTTTTTGTTTTTTTCCAAGGGTTATACTTCACAATTTGAGTCCATCAATCATAAAACGTAACAGTTTTAGATTTACCAGAGTAATCGGTAACAAAGAACTCGGCCTTGTTATTGCTCCCATCTACAAATTTTCCAATACTGCCAAAGGTGTGGCATTCTCCGGGTGAAAAATAGTTTGCCCCTACATAATCATCAGGATTGTCACCGGGATCATCCTCATACAAGTGCAGTGAAACAGAAAAAGGAGTGCTTCCTGAAAGGCACACTCTAAAATCTCCTCCGGTCGAGTATACCGTCGGACTTGAGTAAGTATATGTGTAAGTCCCCAACTTATCCCACTCTCCAGCCCCCGCAGTTCCGGCTTTTTCTGCTTGTGCCGTTAATGGAAAAACCGCAGCCAATCCTAAAACAGACAAAAATCCAACTACCTTAGTGAATCTCATCAGCTACACCACTCCTCTATTTCAATAATAGCCGTAGATACGTTTGTATCATTTCCGGCAGAGCTACATAATTGATCCAGCCTGCCTCACTGCTTCTTAGGCAGGTGGCATTGGACATTATATTCAGCAGCAGCCGTTTTATGAATCTGCCTTTGTGCTGGTTTTAAAATGTTCAAAATAAATGCATTCCCATTTGTACTGCTATCTCTTATAATTTGTTTAAAAGGTTGTACTTCAATCAGGGGGAAAAGGATATGGAATTAAGCTTCACAAAAATACTCGTTATTTTGTTTGTGGGTTTTTTAGTATTTGGGCCTGATAAACTGCCGGCGCTTGGCCGTGCAGCAGGAAAAGCCTTATCAGAATTTAAACAAGCAACAAGCGGACTGACTCAGGATATCAGAAAAAATGACTCAGAAAACAAAGAAGACAAACAAATGTAGGATAAATCGTTTGGGCCGATGAAAAATCGGCTCTTTATTTTGATTTGTTTTTGTGTCATCTGTCTTTTTTTAATCATTTGGACAGCCCTTTTTTCCTTCTATGATTTTAACTGTCCAAGCCGCAAAATCTACTCGCCGTATAATAAAGCGTAGTAAAAATAAAGGAGGAGTATATATGGGTTATTACAAAAAATACAAAGAAGAGTATTATACGGTCAAAAAAACGTATTATAAGAAGTATTACGAATATGATAAAAAATACTATGACCACCATGATAAAAAATATGATGACTGTGATTACGACAAAAAATATGATGACTATGATAAAAAATATTATGATCACGATAAAAAAGACTATGATTATGTTGTAGAGTATAAAAAGCATAAAAAACACTACTAAACGCCATTAACATCTCCTCGTTTTTACTTTCCCCCGGCTATTGCCGGGTCTTTTTTGTTTATGCACTATATGTATATTTCTGAATCTTCCCTTTCTATGAAAACCTTGGTGACTGAATCTAAAAAACGATAATGAAAATTTAGTACATAGTTTAGTTAGTTCATAAGTGAGCGCATTCAGTTTATTGCAGTTACAAAGAAACTTTTATAAACTCTTTGAGGATCATACATAAAAGGAGAGGTTTTTTGTATAGAAACATCGTATTTTATCTCATTTTACTTTGTCTATTTATATCAGTTGTCATGAAAAGCTTTGAGGTGATAAGCACAATAGCCAATGTTATCTGCTTTGTTTTCGTATTGCTATACCTTAAAGACGACATGAAAACATACTCACGTAAAGCGTTAGCAATCCTAAGTATTTGTTTTCTTTTCTTAGTCGGTATCTGTGCTTTTATCATTTTACAAGGACAGACATTGATGAAACGTCACCTCTTTTTTACAGGCTGGGAAACGATAGCGGGCATTCTTTTAATGATCGTTTCTTTAAGCATTTGTACTTTTATTTTGAGGAAAATTTCAAATCGGTTAAAACGATTGTGATCTCGTTCTTTCCTCTGATAAAGTTACATAGCTTTCAGATTGGAGAAGCTTTTCGTCCCTAACATCATTCAAAATGAAATATTTTGTCTATTTATATACATCAATCCAGTTCCAAAATAAGGTATAATAAATGGCGAAACCACTATCTAAAGGGGGAATTTTGGTGAAAAAAGTATTGATTGCAGGTGCAGTAGGAACAGCAGTTCTTTTCGGAACCCTTTCATCAGGTATACCAGGCTTACCCGCGGCAGACGCTCAAGTCGCAAAAGCAGCATCCCAGCTGCCTAACGGAATCGGCGGCCGTGTCTACCTGAACAGTACGGGCGCCGTTTTTACAGCTAAAATTGCGCTTCCTGAAACTGTAAAAAACAACGACTCGGTCTCCACTCCCTATATTTATTCTGGCTTTAGGGCAACAAGCGGCACTGAAGCAGATATCGGGCTTCAGTACAGCAAACAATACAACGTCTGGAAGCCCCTCATGAAGGTTGGGTCCAAAAATGAAGAAACGTACATCGAAGGAAAAGACAAATTCACATACAATAAAGGCTTCCGCCCTGGAAGCACAGTCCAAATGACAATCTATAAAAACTTAAACGGCAATACGCGCATGACCCTTTGGGGAACGAACAATGACGGCTACACCGGACGGATTATCACAGAAATTCAAGGAACCAACATCGGCACGATTTCAAAATGGAAAACCCTTGCTACCGCGGCTGTTTCGTATGAAAGCCAGCGTGATGCGATCAAAGCAACCTTTTCGACATCTTTTAACAACATCACAATCGACAATAAAGCCGTCACTCCTGTGGTAGATACACAGGATTTCGCAAAGGTTTCAGTTGCAGGAAATAACGTTACGATCTCTGTTAATAAATAAACGAAGCAGCAAAAAGCCGCCAGCATTGTCTGGCGGTTTTATAATTAATTTTCCATCTCCATAAAAAACCGTGTCGGAATCCACTCCCTATATAGATTTACGAACAGTAGTACTTCCTTTTTATATGAAACTTTATTTGAACAGCGTTAGAATTAAGACATTTTTGTTTCGATGATAAAAACATCATAAGCAAAAGTTGAAATTTTGAAATAACTTTGGTATGATTAATTCAATTACTATAGAACTACATAAATTAAAAGCCCCTTATTTATGGGGCTTTCAATTATTTTTTTAATTACAAAAATAACTAACTTGAAGCTTAAGTTGACAATTACACCAACTGAGGTTCGATGTTGGTCATTGCTTGATGATTGTAAAGTGAATTATCGAAATCTTCAGCTCCTTTGGTTATTTATCATATTTTAATATAGGGTGGAATTTGTATGAAATACGGAAAAATAGGTCTTTTTGGAATTATTTTAGTTATTATTGCTCTTCTGGTATCAATGTATTTTATGTTTAATACAAAAGCTTTGATACCTGCTGGATATGATTTGGCTATTCATGGAATTGTTATATCGAGAACATTAATGATTGCTTTCACTTTGTATCTCGTTTCAAAATTAGGATATTTTCTTCTTAATAAAAAAGATTAGCTTTTATAGCTAATCTTTTTTATATAAAATTAATAGTTTTTCAGTGCATATTCTCCATACATAGGTTTTTTAACTACGTATTTTTTCTTTGATACACATTTACCAGTAACTATATCCTTACGACAATTGTACCCTTCTTCTACATTATACCTAACTCTATATGCCATATAGACTCTTTTATTCGCTCCAACATTTAGAGTGTATCCTTTAGAGCTAGCTACAGAGCCTGCAGTGGATATTCCTAAACCACTTATAGATCCGCTGACAGTTGTTGTAAAAGTAACTGTTTTGTTTGCAGTAATAGATCCTCCTTTACTCCCCGTTGCTATATTATCAGAAACTCTTTTAAAGCTAGACCAGCTTTTATATGTTTTTACATTCATCTTAACATTACGAAAATCATTCACAAATTGCGCAGTAAACTCCCCTCCTCCTAAGTTGCTTTTTACCCCAGTTGTCTCGTTTGCAAATACAGTATGCACTTGTGACTCAACGCCTTTAATTGAGACAGGTTTTTCTTCCCCTTTTTCAGCAGCTAATACATTGCCATTAGGAAGAGATAGGGTAAATAGAGCTATAGAACTAATGGCTAACTTACAAAAAACTTTTTTCATCGACAACAGTCCTTTCTATGTATTCATTTAGTACCATATAAGTATACAATTTCTAGAAATATATTTAAATGGTTATTTTAAAATATTATGAATTTTTCTAATAGAAATTCATTGGTATAGTATTATTTAATATAGTGCTTGTTCATCCCTACCAAATTTTAAGGCAATCCATCGCAGAAACACAATCATGGATAATTTCAATCTTTTCATTTTTAGTTGAATTTTAGCCAGGGACCAAAAAGTTTCATAATAAAAACAAATAACCTAGAACTGCACAAAGTAATTGTATTCATTGCACGATGCTGGTCTTTTAAGGTGAAATATGTATATGTTAATATTAGGTTTACAATTAAGCTATTCAAGTGTTTAAAAAACCTAGAAAGGTTGATGAAAATGAACCTTTATTTAGTTATAGCTCTTGTTATTTCAGTTTTTTTTAATGTGATCTTATGTATCCAGTTAATAAAATACAAAACCAATCGATCCACTAATATAAATTGGAAAGAAAGGATGGGACTCAACAATCCTTTTTCAGCTATAGTATGGGCTTTTCTTTTCATTACAATTTTCTTGAGCCTTATGATATTAATAGGAGGAATTAACACCTTATAAAACCAATGGCCTTTTCATATCGTTCGTTTAATTTTTCAGACCACGCAATCGTTGTTCACTTGTACTAAGAGAACCCAACGCTTCTAACAATCCTTTTGTTTCGCGTTGGGCTCCAATTTTGTTTACTATTTGTTTATAGAAATATGAAGAAGAAATTTCTTCATTTTTAGCCTAATGCCAGCTTATATTCTGAAAAATAACAATAAAAAGGCAGCATTAAACCGCTACCTCAAATAAAAGCTTGGCCCCATGTTTATAGTTGATTAATTTGAAATCATCAATGGTAAAGTTATAAAAATCTTTCACTTCAGGATTGATCCATAGTTCAGGTGCTTCAAACTGTTCTCTTTCCATTTGAATTTTCAAATTGTCTATATGACGTGTGTACACATGGCAATCCCCAATGTTAAAGATATATTCACCAAGCTCATAACCAGTCACTTGAGCAATCATGCGCTGCAACACATTGTACTGGAATACATTGAATGGATTTCCCAATGCCATATCATTGCTCCGTGCTCTTACCTCGAGGTGGAGCTTACCTTGCTTCACATACCATTGAGTTTCGTATACACATGGCGTTAAGGACATTGCGTCTAAATCATCAGGATTCCACAGCATTGTAATATGTCTGCGTGAAGACGGGTTGTTCTTCAATTGATGAAGAAGATAGTCTACCTGATCCACTTTTTCTCCATTTAGACTTCTGTTTTTCTTCCCCAGCTGAAATCCATATGCATGTCCGATGGTGCCGTCTTCTTGTTTCCACTGATCCCAAATATGTACGCCCATCTTGTTTAAATCATTAACATCATTAGATTTCAGCTGCCAAATCCAGAGCAACTCTTTAATGGCTGTTTTCCAGGCAACCTTTTTTGTCGTTAAAATCGGAACCTCTGAGTTGTCGAATCTCATTTGCTTACTCATTACACTTAGAGTATGTGCCGGTGTTCCATCTGAGTCCCACTTGGTTCTTACATCAAACTCTTCGTCTGAGATTCCATTATTGATGATATCCTTTATAATTGAATTGTATTGTTTATCGAATTGCGTCATGACTATTCATATCCTTCTTTCATTTTCAGTTGCTAAGCATAATTTATTACGAATGCAATATTATCGCAAATACTAAGCACTCGCAGATAAAGTGAGGATCTTATTCCACTCACTGTGTGTTTAAAGAGGAGTTAATAACCCCCTCTTTTACACCTGTATTTCTCCATAACATAGTCTGTCACATAGCTCATAGTTACCGCCAGTTTGGTACATACACCGTTGATAACATTGTTGAGGATTATAAGAAATGGTTTGATATTGCGGCACATAAAAATTCAAATAGTCAGGTGTTTGTGTATACCAAATTGGAAATTGTCTAAACACATTAAATCCTCCAATAGCTTTTTCTGATTTAATGTATTGTATTTTACCTCAAAATCAATTGTCATTTGTCCATGTGCAATTGGGCTTTCTTTAAAATAAATTCTCTCTAATTTCAATCATTTGATCATTAACAACTTTTTTATGATATTTGGCAGCGGTTCATTCCTTATCTGTTTCTAACCGGTTTTGCTGTTTGTTTTTGATGTCTAACTCTAAATCCTTCAAAAGCAGTGTTAAAAATCACATCATAGAGCTCTTGAATCTTAACCATAACGTTCAAATATTCTTCAATGAGAAAGTCCCTTTTTACGTATACTAATCTTCTCTATACACTTTACTATTATTTTACAGTGATTGAGTGCTCTCTCTCGCTCTTAAACAGCTATCCGTTTTGTTTTTCAGAAAGTGTTTTAAACAGCCTCTTTTTACTATTCTTATTTCATTTGACCATACCATATCATTTAAACTTCATAAATTAAATTCGAATAACATAAAGGAGGAATTTAATTGGGTTATTATAAAAAATATAAAGAAGAGTATTACACTTGGAAAAAAACATATTACAAAAAGTATTACGACAATGATAAGAAGCATTATGATTGCGACAAGTATTATGATCATGATAAAAAACATTATGATTATGATAAAAAGTATTATGACCATGATAAAAAGTATTACGATGATCACGATTATCATTACGAAAAAAAGTATTATGATGACGATGATCATTATTATGATTTTGTCGAATCATATAAAAAACATCACTAAATCTCTTAAACGTCTATTTATTCCCCGGCGACATACCGGGGGCTTTTTTATGATATTTATCGACGATACTCAGATTTTTTTGTGAAGTCTTATGTCTCATTTCATCTTATATTTTGAACTTGTCTCATGGCTGCTGTAAATTCAATTATTAATGAACACATGTCATTTAACTTGGCTTATTATTAGTGGCATTACTAGTTTGTAGTTGCCTTCCCCTACTTATAAAAATTTAGATAAAAGTATTTCTTTGTACCTTGGCTGAAACCTCCATTGATCAATCACACAGCATGAAGACAGCCAAGGATTTATTTTGTTTACTTAGTACCTGTTGAACCGAGTCCTCCTCTATCCTCGTTTCCCAAATGCTCGACTTCAACCAATTCAACCGCCGGCATTTTCTTCATGATTCTAAACTGGCAGATACGATCACCCTTCTTAATTTCAGTATCACGCAATGCATAAGCAGGAAAGAACCAGAAATCGTTGTCTCCCTTATATGACTCATCGATAACACCCATTGAATTTGTTTGAATAACGCCAAAGTTCTTATATGTACTTGAACGAGGGACGACATGTGCTTCGTAACCTTCAGGCAGCTCCATTGCAACACCTAATGGGACAAGCTTAAATTCATCTTTTTTGATTGTTATATCCTCAGCTGCCCGAAGATCAATCCAGTCTCCCTGCTCAATTTTGCTGATTCTTGTTTGTGTTTCATCTAGATACTTGATTTTAATTTGCATTGTCATGTACTAGCTCCTTTAATTTTTATTGACTATCATACAGTAAGGCTTGTTCTTGTGTCATTTTCATCAGTTATAAATTGAACGTCTTCAAAATCATTCTGTAAAGCATTGAAGTAAAGTTTTTCAATGATATTTTTGTTTTTACAGTAAATCGAAACGTAGCTATTATCTGCTATCAAAAGGACAAGTTCGCAATCACTGTCAGCAAACTCTTCATATGTATTGACTTGATTAACCATTTTTCCATATGGAAATGCTTTCAGTTCAACGAAAATGGTATAGTACTGATTCGTTTTTAATTGTTGCTCAAAAACTGCCCCTTCAACAATTGCGTAGTCATGAAAAAGCTCCTCATCATCGAGCTCTCCTTCTACAACAAAATAAGATTCCCCACTCGTTTGCCACCTATAATTAGCTATTTCTACCGGCTGCAGTATTCTCCATAGAAAATTTCCATATTCATTCGGTATTTGAAAACTAACTCCCCTATTCATGTATACCCCTTACTTAAACGATTTTTGTGAATACGAGTTTAATTATATACTCTAATGTTAGGTTTATGGAACAAGGAATCGACTGCCTTTTCAACCGATTATCTTTTACAGAATTTCCTCAGCCCTCCTCATTTAAAAGGTTCTTCAATGTTCATAACAATAGACGCCCTCTTGTTCTCTTGTCTTTGTTGAGAAAAGTTAGCCAGTCAGTGCCTTCATATGTAGTGTCCTGCTTGTCTCAGACCGTACTTGATTACGCTTTAATCATCCTGATGTTATGACATGTTTACTCCGTCATAAATATTCACCAGAAATAAACATACCCTTTTTGTATTTCTTGTGAATTATAGGATTTCCCAAAGGTCTTTCCAACTCTTTACCGAATGTATAATTTTGTAATTTATTTCTTATATAGGAGATGAAGAAAAGTGTTTAAGAAAATTGTGGTAGGTTCGATTTTAGTTAGTTCAATTACAGGATTAAGCTCTACTTATGCTTCAGCTGCATCAATTGACCACACACCTAAAAAAGTCACTGCGTTTGCCGCACAATCCGATATTATACTAGAAGAGGAAGAAACGTTTAGAGGTGACGGAAAATTTTATTTTGATTATTATGGAAGTGAAGATGGCGAAATCAGAGTTTTTGTTGAGAATACAGGAAGCAATCCATTTGAATTCAAAATTGTAAAACCAGGTGGTGGAACAATCGCTTCCGGCTATACAGTTAAACCTGGCAAAAGTGTAACTCTAACTCTTGACGTATCACACTATAAAACCGGAACATATTATATTCGCTGTCAAAATGATGATGGAGCTAAGATAAAAGCTTTTGCAAAAGTGCGTGCTCTCTAATAGGAATCCAATGGAGCAAGGAAGATTGCTGTTACTTCCTTGCTTTTTCTGTGCTTCTATACTGCAAACATCAAACATCAAACATCAAACATCACTAATTCTAACCTGTATCCTTTGTATTGATGAACGGTAAGTATTTCCTGATTAGATTTCTCGTTATCATCTACCCTTAGAAAAAAATGTCCCAAAACAAATAATCATTTTTGTAATCCTCGGTCGCCGTACCCATTAACACCCCACTTACAAGCCTCATGTATCCCGTACTTGCTATTATTCGAACATTGATAGGCACCTTCTCGTATCACATGGATTTGCTGTTGAATGATTTCAAATAAAGTTGAATAAAATAAGATCGAATCATCCAACAATTAACATTTATTCTTGCGGCAATAGGTGGTATTTACAATCCATAAGAAGGAAGGAAGCGTTGATGATAAAGCTTTGCCGAGAAGTTTGGATCGAAGTCAATCTTGATGCCGTTAAAAAGAATTTGCGAGCGATTCGCCGTCATATTCCACATAAGAGCAAAATTATGGCTGTCGTAAAAGCGAACGGTTATGGTCACGGGTCTATAGAAGTGGCACGCCATGCACTGGAACACGGGGCGAGTGAGCTCGCTGTTGCCAGTGTGGAGGAAGGAATCGTTTTACGAAAAGCTGGGATTACAGCACCTATCCTTGTGCTTGGTTTTACATCCCTTAGTTGTGTAAAGAAGTCAGCAGCTTGGAATATAACATTATCAGCATTTCAGGTTGATTGGATGAAAGAAGCAAACGAGATATTGGAAAAAGAAGCGAGTGCTAACCGGCTGGCCATTCATATTAACGTGGATACCGGCATGGGACGATTAGGTGTACGCACAAAGGAAGAACTTTTAGAAGTAGTGAAAGCCTTAAAGGCAAGTAAATTCCTCAGATGGACAGGGATTTTCACACATTTTTCGACAGCTGATGAACCGGACACAACACTCACAAAGCTGCAGCACGAAAAATTCATCAGTTTTCTCAGCTTTTTAAAAAAACAGGGGATTGAGCTGCCCACCGTGCATATGTGCAACACGGCTGCAGCTATCGCATTTCCGGAATTTAGCGCTGATATGATCCGTTTAGGTATCGGCTTATATGGTTTATATCCTTCAGCCTATATTAAACAACTAAACCTCGTTAAGCTTGAACCTGCGTTAAGTTTAAAGGCGCGCATCGCTTATGTGAAAACCATGCGTACAGAACCCCGAACCGTTAGCTATGGTGCTACATACGTCGCAGAACCTAATGAAGTAATTGCTACACTCCCGATTGGCTATGCTGACGGCTATTCTCGTGCCCTTTCCAATCGCGGGTTTGTTCTTCATCGCGGAAAACGAGTGCCAGTGGCGGGAAGAGTAACAATGGATATGATCATGGTCAGTTTAGGAGAAAACGGTGAAGGTAAACAAGGAGAAGAAGTCGTGATTTACGGTAAGCAAAAAGGAGCCGAGATTTCCGTTGATGAAGTGGCTGAAATGCTCAATACGATTAACTATGAAGTCGTGTCTACATTAAGCCGCCGCATCCCTCGTTTTTATATAAGAGATGGCGAGATTTTTAAAGTATCAACTCCAGTATTATACGTGTAGAACATCTTAAAATGCTGAATCAAAATCCCTCTACCAGAGGGATTTTGATTTTTCTGAAACTAAAAAAATCCCTCCTATAAGAAGAGAGATTTTCAACATATTTATACCTCAATAATTGATTGTTCAGGAGTATTATGATCTTGTCGAGAACGAAAATGCTCTTCTAATTCTTCAAGTGTACGCCCCTTTGTTTCCGGCATGAATTTGTATACAAAACCGATTGCCAATACACCTAAAGCCACAAATATAAAGAATGTAAAAGACAAACCTACAGAGCTAAGCAAGATCGGGAAAGCAAAACCGATCACAAAGTTTAATATCCAAAGGAAAAAAACACTTATCCCAGAACCAAGTCCTCTTAACCTTTGAGGGAATATTTCCGCTATGACAAGCCAAGTCACAGGTCCTACACACCCTTGCATAAAGGCAAGAAATAAAACGGTCAAAGAAAGCACTACATAAGGAAGTGCCATAGATCCATCAAGCACAATTGAGAAAATTGCAATCAATAGGAGAGCTGTAGTCGTCCCCGCCAAACCAATCAATAATATTGGACGCCGTCTCACTTTTCCGACCAGCCAAATCCCAAATATAACTGCAATAACTGATATCAGCCCATTTCCAATATTAGCGATTAAAGCCGCTTTTGTACCAAAACCAGATTCTTTAAGGATTTGTGTGCCATAATACATAATCGAGTTCACACCTGTAATTTGATTCACTATGGCAACACCGATTCCAATCCATAAAAGACGGCGCAGCCATGGTGTAGAAAAGTCCTTGAGTGATGCCTTTTCTAGTGCTGTATCTTTTTCTACCGCTTCTTGAATTTCTCTACATTCAGCTTCTGCACGTTTATCTTCTCGAATTTGTTTAAGAACTCGCAGCGCCTCACTGTTTTTGCCTTTGGAGATTAGCCATCGGGGGCTTTCTGGTACCTTAAGCATACTGGCAAATAACATGATAGCCGGTACAGCACAAATGACAAGCATGTATCTCCAAACATGTCCCGTATTTGCCATTGTTACACCGAGAATCGCATTAAAAACATATGCTAAAAATTGCCCGCCAACAATCATTAGTTCATTTTGGGTTACCATACGCCCTCTCTTTTCATGCGGTGCCATTTCTGCTAAAAAGGCCGGCACCATCGCCGAGGCTCCTCCAACAGCCAGCCCCAGTAAAAAACGAAAGACCGCCATGATGAAAACATTAGGTGCTAACGCTGTTCCCAGTGATGCCAGGAAAAATAAAAAGGAAAGATTAAGGATCATTTTACGGCGGCCATATCGATCAGCCAATCTTCCGCATAACAACGCTCCAAACGCGGCACCTAATAATAGAATACTCGTAACAAGCCCTTCTGTAACCGGTGTTAAATCAAGCTGATCTGGCCTTGCCATAAAAGGTAAAGCTCCATTTATAACTCCGGTGTCATATCCAAAGAGAAGCCCTCCAAAAGTTGCTGAAATCATTATTAATTTCAACCTTCGATTTCGATGTTCATTCATATCCATTTCCCCTGCCTTTATTAAGAATACTTAATAAGCTCTTTCAGTGTGGATATTGAGTCAAAACTAAAGTCATCTCTATCTTAGATTTTCGCCTCTGGATTTGTAACCGTTTACATTTTTAGCCAATAGAATAAACCTAAGCTATTAGTTGTTATGTTGTAGTAATGTTTTTGTCACATTATTGTCATTTCTCATATTATCATAATTCCAAAAGCATTTTCAGTCAATATTATTTTCAGGATTATTTATTTCCGCTATGTGATGGTGATGTTTTGATCATCTCGTTGTGAAGTTAACTATTGGCAATTTGAGTGTTATAAGTTCCCTTGAAGTTTTCCATTCACAAAAAATGTCCATATCGTTATAATGATGATGTTTAATCGCGAAAAGAGAAAATGATAAAGAGGGAATCAATATGAAGAAGATTTTGATCAGTATGATCGCAATCGTTTTAAGTATTACTTTGGCAGCTTGCGGATCACATCACGCAGCCAAAAACCATTCAGATTCTAATGGGACGGAGCAAGTCTCTCAAGATACTCAATCTAATGAATATAATCAGACAGAACAAAAGGCCGGCACGCCTCATTCAAAAAAGCAGAAGAAATTGGTCAATGTTACATTAGATAGAGCAATAGATGGAGATACGATTAAGGTTATTTACAACGGAAAGAAAGACACAGTTCGCTACTTGCTCGTTGATACACCTGAGACGAAGAAACCAAATTCTTGTGTTCAACCATACGGTGAGGATGCGTCGAAACGAAATAAAGAATTGGTCAACAGCGGTAAGCTACAGCTGGAATTTGATAAAGGCGATCGCAGAGATAAGTATGGAAGACTGTTAGCATACGTTTATGTTGACGGCAAATCTGTTCAAGAGACATTATTGAAAGAGGGTTTGGCCAGAGTAGCATATGTATATGAGCCTAACACAAAATACATAGACCAATTCAGACTAGATGAGCAAGAAGCAAAATCAGATAAACTGTCAATTTGGAGTAAGAGCGGTTATGTGACAAACAGAGGATTTAATGGCTGTGTGAAATAGAAAAACACTGTTCGTTAAAAAAAGCAGCAAACCTAGCAGAATGCAGTTTCCAAAGAATGAGAAAGAGATGATGGCGTGTCTAGTTTCCATTCTGCTTATCAAGCTAAAATCATGCAACTAGCCTGTAAAATTTCCGCTGTATAGTAACAATAAAAAACACCCCTTCACGTCAATGTGAGGGGGTTATTTGTGTATAAACATCCTTCCTATTTCATCATAAATCAAGAGATCCCTCTACCGTCGTTAGCGCGGTTTCATACATCTTACCCATTGGCACTCCTAAGCTTCCCCACTTCTTGAAGTGTTCGCTGACAGAATACGGTTCCGCTCGTTCGTTTTGCTGCTGGACACTCCAATACTGTTTAAAGGTTGCGATACCTTATTCTCACCATCTTTTCAAAAGAAGGCAGCCATGTCATCAAAGGCCTTTGATGATGATTGATCATTAATTGTTTTTCGGTTGATCTCCGGACAATAACATCATTAGTTTTTTCGAAAGCTCTTCAAAGCTGTATTGAGATCCTTTGTGTGAGTATAAATGTTCTTATACAAATCAAATAGTGTTTTATATTTTTGAACATTTTGTGCCTTTGGATAAAATGCAGCAGCCTCACGAATGAACTGCTCTGCACATTCTTCAAGGGATTCAAACCATCCGCTTCCAAAGGCAGCCAGCATTGCAGCCCCCATAGCTGGCCCTTGTTCATTTTCTAACTTAATTACCCTCGCATTGAAAATATCAGCTTGCATTTGCAGCCACGTATCATTTTTAGCTCCCCCACCAATAGAAACAACAGTATGAACTGATTTTCCCGCTTCGCGGAATAGCTCAATTGATTCATGTAAAGAGAATGTGATACCTTCCATTATTGCCCTCAAAAAGTGCTTTCTATTATGGGCTCCATCCATTCCGATCAAGCTTCCCCGAATAGAAGAATCAGCATGCGGCGTTCTTTCACCAACCAAATAAGGAGTGTATAGCAATCCATTGGCTCCTATCGGAATAGCTTCCACCCCCTGCAATAATTGCTCAAACGATTCGTTTGGTGCAAACGTTCTTTTAAACCAGTCCAAGCTGTATCCTGCAGCGAGCGTGACGCCCATCGTATAAAAAGAATTCTTTTTTCCATGATTAAAAAAGTGGACTTTGCCTTTAAAGTCTCTTTCTTTTTCTTCTTCGTAGGAAAGTATGACCCCTGAGGTCCCAATACTGCATAAAGTTTTTCCGGAAGAAAGGATACCTGCTCCAATAGCGCCGCAAGCATTATCTGCTCCCCCAGCGTACACTTTTGTTTTTTCTAATAGACCGGTCTTGGCGGCAACGTGCGGAAGCAGCGACCCTACACAATCATGAGATTCAACAAGCGGAGGACAAATATCTGCAGAAATACCAATTTGATTGCAAATATCATTGCTCCACTCCTTGCGAGTAATATGTAAAAGTAAAGTTCCTGCTGCATCGGAGTATTCGGTGTGAATGGCACCGGTCATACGGAATCGCACATAGTCTTTCGGAAGCAAAAACACAGCAGCTTTTTTAAAAAGTTCAGGTTCATGTTCCTTTACCCATAACATTTTAGGTAATGTAAACCCTTCTAAAACACGGTTTTTTGTGATGTCAAGAAGATGATCGCCAAATTTCTCGGTCATCCTTATACATTGAGGCGTTGTTCTGGTATCATTCCAAAGAATTGCATTACGTAACACCTGACGATCTTGGTCAAGCAGTACTAATCCATGCATTTGTCCCGAATAGCTTATCCCGTCAATATCCTTGGCTTGAACATTGGATATAGAAACCAATTCAGTCAATGCTTCAATTGTTTGCTGCACCCAGTCTTCAGGATTTTGCTCACTATATCCCGCCTTCTCTTGGATGAGCGGATACCTTTTGGACGTTTCTGCACAAACCTTGCCGTTTTGGTTAACTAAAATGGTTTTAACAGCACTCGTTCCAAGATCTATTCCAATGACATACTTCATTTTTTCACTCCTTGCCCTTTTAAAAAACCATTCACTCTAAATAAATCCTAATTATAGAAGTTACCCGTCATAACAACAAGCAATAGGAAAGGAATCATGACGGGTAATTCAGTGACTTGGTATTGATAGCAGGATCTGGAGCTTATCCTGTTATACTTCTAAAATGTATTGGTTCAATATCGCTTTTAATTTCTCCTGTCTTCCAGATTCGTTTTTAATTGATTTATGATTTAGCGCATATTGCTCAAGTGTGTGGAAATTAGCTCTTCCTTCTATAATTTCAAGACCAATCCCTTCAGTAAAGCTGCGGTAACGATGTTGAATCACATCTTCAAACACACGATCTTCGATTAATTTGTGGGCAACTTTCAATCCTCTTGCAAATGCATCCATCCCTGCAATATGGGCATATATTAGATCATCAGGCTCGAAAGAAGATCTTCTGACCTTCGCGTCAAAGTTTAATCCGCCGCTTCCTAGGCCGCCATTTTGCAGGATTTCGTACATTGCTAATGTCGTAGAATATAAATCCGTCGGAAATTCATCCGTGTCCCAGCCTAAAAGAGGATGACCCTGGTTTGCGTCAACAGAGCCAAGCAGACCATGTACTCTTGCCATGCGTAATTCATGTTCGAATGTATGCCCGGCTAATGTGGCATGATTGGCTTCAAGATTTAATTTAAAATGATTGTCTAAGCCATATTGCTTCAAAAAGGCAATGGTTGTTGCTGCATCTGTATCGTATTGATGGGTGGTCGGCTCTTTTGGTTTTGGCTCAATCAAAAACTGCCCTGTGTACCCGATTTCCTTCGCATAATCCACTGCCATATGCATAAATCTAGCCAAATTATCAAGCTCAAATTTTAAATCGGTATTTAACAATGTTTCATATCCTTCACGGCCGCCCCAAAATACATAGTTCTCAGCGCCAAGCTCTTTTGCTGTTTCTAACCCTTTTTTCACTTGTGCTGCAGCATACGCAAACACATCTGCATTGCAAGAAGTCGCGGCACCATGGACGAAACGGGGATTCGTAAACATGTTTGCGGTATTCCATAATAGCTTAACGCCGCTATTTCTCATGTAATCTTTAATCATGCCCACGATCATATCTAAATTTTGGTTTGTCTCTTTTAGCGTACTGCCTTCTGGTGCAATATCCCGGTCATGAAAAGCAAAGAATGGTGCATCTAGTTTTTCAAACATCTCAAATGCTGCTTCTACTCTCATCTTCGCTAGATCCATGCCTTTATAGTGATCCCATGGTCTTTGCATCGTACCTGCTCCAAAAACGTCTGTTCCATCAGCGGTAAATGTATGCCAATAGGCAATAGAAAATCGCAAATGCTCTTTCATCGTTTTTCCGCCGATTACTTCTTGAGGATTATAATATTTAAATGCTAAAGGATTAGTCGAATCTTTCCCTTCGTAAACCACTTTGTTTGCGCTTCCAAAATAGTTGATTGAACTGGAATGAGATTGAGCCATGTGATTTCCCCCTTAAAAATAAATTCATTCAAATACAGATGCATTTTATTTCATATAGTAAGTACATTACCTATTAGTTTGTTGTTTAAACAAACTAACTTATTTTCATCTTATATAACCTCGTCAGTATTTTCAATATTTTTTTTAGTTTTTTATGAACACATTAGATATAATAAAGATAAGATTCACTATGTACTATGTTCATACTTAATTTAAAGGTTATACAAATGGAGTGGATGAAGTGGATATCGCAGATCAAGCCTTTGTCAAAAAAGTAAATCAAAAGTTATTATTAAAAGAAATACTTAAAAATTCACCTATTTCAAGAGCAAAATTATCTGAAATGACTGGATTAAATAAATCAACTGTTTCATCACAGGTAAGCACGTTAATGAAAGAAAATCTGGTATTTGAAATAGGTCAAGGACAATCAAGTGGCGGAAGAAGACCTGTCATGCTTGTTTTTAATAAAAAGGCAGGATACTCCGTAGGAATAGATGTTGGTGTGGATTATATCAATGGCATTTTAACAGACCTTGAAGGAACAATCGTTCTTGATCAATACCGCCATTTGGAATCCAATTCTCCAGAAATAACGAAAGACATTTTGATTGATATGATTCATCACTTTATTACGCAAATGCCCCAATCTCCGTACGGGCTTATTGGTATAGGTATTTGCGTGCCTGGACTCATTGATAAAGATCAAAAAATTGTTTTCACTCCGAACTCCAACTGGAGAGATATTGACTTAAAATCTTCGATACAAGAGAAGTACAATGTGCCTGTTTTTATTGAAAATGAGGCAAATGCTGGCGCATATGGAGAAAAAGTATTTGGAGCTGCAAAAAATCACGATAACATTATTTACGTAAGTATCAGCACAGGAATAGGGATCGGTGTTATTATCAACAACCATTTATATAGAGGAGTAAGCGGCTTCTCTGGAGAAATGGGACATATGACAATAGACTTTAATGGTCCTAAATGCAGTTGCGGAAACCGAGGCTGCTGGGAATTGTATGCTTCAGAGAAGGCTTTATTAAAATCTCTTCAGACCAAAGAGAAAAAACTGTCCTATCAAGATATCATAGACCTCGCCCATCTAAATGATATCGGAACCTTAAATGCATTACAGAATTTTGGATTCTATTTAGGAATAGGCCTTACCAATATTCTAAATACTTTCAACCCACAAGCCGTAATTTTAAGAAATAGCATAATTGAATCGCATCCTATGGTTTTAAATTCAATGAGAAGTGAAGTATCATCAAGGGTTTATTCCCAATTAGGCAATAGCTATGAATTATTGCCATCTTCCTTAGGACAGAATGCGCCGGCATTAGGAATGTCCTCCATTGTGATTGATCATTTTCTGGACATGATTACAATGTAATTTTTTAAGGAATGGACAGCTCATCTTTAAAGATGAGTTTTTTTATTCTAGGAGTATTTCTGAAGCAATAGTGACATAGGCACCTTCTCATATGAAAAAGGAGTTCTAAAATAGAAATCTCCTTTTTCATGTGCAAATTATTTTTCTTTATAACGAAAATATCTAAAATCGGCCGGAATATGATTACCACTGGTATCTTGGCATTGCATCCCTACAAAGGCCCCTGTGAAGAATCCTCCCCCACGGATGTAATCATCTGATAATTTTTTCGATTCCAGTGCAATGTCAATTTTGTGCCAATCTTCTTTGTTAAAAGAATAGAAATAATAATATTTGTCCTTTTCAATATTTACTCTTAAATATACATACTTTACTTCACGAGGAATAACAATTTTATTGTGTAATGGCTGTGAAAAAGAAAAGTTGTCACATATTGTTAATTCAAGAATGCGGCCAAGTTCTTCATCATGCGTGACTTGAAGAGCCGTCCAGTTCTCTGTATTGTAGTAATTCACTAATCCAGCGGCTTGTTGAAAATTTTCCGGATAAAACTCAACAGCAGTTTCGGCTTCAAAATGGAGACTTTGCCAGCGTCTGGCTACAAATGCCTGAGTAAATGTCGAGGTCAATGATTCATGACCGAATAATCGTAAATGATTTGGCGCTTGAGTCAATGAACCTAATTCATTCGTGAATGGAATCCTTAAAGTTTGAAAATTTATATTTAATGTTGAATCCTCAAATTCATCAACTTCCGGGTACGTTGCTTCAAATATTGTTTCGGGTATAGAAGGTGCATCTACCTCCAAGCTTCCTTCTTTTCCACCTACTACATAGGGCCATTCATCTTTCCAGTAAAGTTTTTGAATAGCTGTTTCTCTGCCCAAAGGACAGTATCCTCTCTGCTGAAAAATTGAATCATCGTCAGGATGAATAGGACGTCCCGTTAAATGAGCTAAATACCACTCATCTGTATGTGTTTGAACAATGGATGCATGACCACATTTTTGCAATGGATTTCCTGGGTCATGCCATGACGTTAAGATTGGATTATCGGGATGAACTTCATATGGCCCCTCAATATTTGCAGAACGGGCAATTGTAGCAGCATGTTCGTACCGTGTTCCTCCTTCTGCAGTTAATAAATAATAATAGTTCCCGATATGATAAAGGTGCGGAGCTTCTGTCAGTTTTCTATCCGTTCCTTCAAATATGACTTTTGGTTTACCGATTAATTTTTGCTCTTTATCAGAATATTCCTGTATAACAATTCCTCCAAATGAGTGCCGATCAATACGGTGATCCCATAACATATTTAATAAATACTTTTTTCCATCCGTATCATGGAACAAAGAAGCATCAAACCCCGAGCTATTTAATTTAATCGGCTCCCCCCAATCACCATTAATCGTTTCACAGGTAACTAAATAATTGTGACAATCTTTCCATGCGCCATCTACTACCTTAACATCCGTATAGATCAGCCAAAACTTCCCATCACTATAGCTTAAACATGGTGCCCAAACCCCACCTGAATTTGGATTTCCTTTCATGTCTAATTGTGAAACTCTCTGTAATGGATGTGCAACTAAGTGCCAATTTACTAAATCTTTTGAGTGGTGTATCTGGACTCCCGGAAACCACTCAAATGTAGATACAGCGATATAATAATCCTCTCCTGCCCTACAAATACTTGGATCGGGATTGAATCCTTTGAGTACTGGATTGGTAATCTTCATTTGGGACTCCTCCTCAGTTTATTTTCTTTTTTAAGCCTTGAAATCATCAATATGATCCAAATAAACTTTGTCTCTATTCTCTAATTCTCGAACCATGTTTTTATATTTTTTCTCATCTAAGTTATAGAAATTAATATCAATTAAAGCTAGAACAAGCAAGAACACGGGAATAATGGTTGTTGTAATTAAAATCCCCATTAATGCCGTCGGGGTTTGTGCCTGATTTGCTACATATCCAAACTTATCAAGAACCAGACCCGGAACAACTCCTCCTAAGGCCATACCAAACTTAAAGAAAAATCCGATTATAGCGTAAATGAGCCCACCCATTCTTTTCCCAGTCCTGTACTCTCCATATTCAATTGTTTCAGGAATAAGCGCCCACATATACCCCCCGGCAGTGAGACTTCCAGCAGCAGCGATTAATCGACAGACAAGTATGAGGTAAACATTACTTGGCGGAACAAACAGTAAAGCTAAGAGGCCGATAATATTCAGTAATAATGCATAGTTTAGTAATTTCTTTTTCCCCAAAAATTGATGAAGCCTTGGAATAAACGGTAAAATGACCAAAGCGGGCAAGCTTCCTATCAAACCGTACCACTTCACCAAATCCTCTCTTTCTAAGTTATACGTTACGTAGTAAATGCCAACCGAATTACTGATGGAATTCACTCCAAAAATAATAATAAAGAAAATACTTAATACAACAAGTGGACGATTAACACGAAACTGCTCAAATATATCCGTAAATTTAATTTTCTCTTCGGATTTTTGAAGAGTGACCCGCTCTTTTGTGCTTTTAAAACAAAAGATTAAAAGGCACCCGCCTATCATTCCCAAAATACCCATGGTTAGTTGCCAGCCAAGAGACTCGTTGCCGGAAGTATCGCTTAAATAAGCAGCCAGTAAGGGAACAAAAAATGCAACGACAAGTCCCCCAAGATTCGCAAATAACATGCGAACAGAAGTTATACTAACCACTTCTTGATTATTTCTAGTCATTGCAGAAGTTAACGCGCCATATGGAACGTTTATCGTTGTGTATGTAAGCGACAAGCCAACATAGGTTATATAGGCATATATTAATTTCCCCATATCCGAAAAGTCTGGTGTTGTAAAACAGAGTATTGCCAGTATGACAAATGGAAAAGCTCCGAATAAAAGATACGGTCTAAAGCGTCCAAATCTGCTGTTCGTTCTGTCAACTATTGTTCCGATAAAAGGATCAGCGAGAGCGTCGATTATTCTAACCACTAAAAACATAGTACCGGCTGCTGCTGCCGATAAACCAAAAATATCTGTATAGAAGAACAAAAGATAAGTAGACACTGTTGCATAAATTAAATTACAAGCAAAATCTCCAGACGCATATCCAACTTTTTCAACCATGCTAATCTTCTTTACATTTTCACTGAGCATGATTTCTCCCCTTTTCGATCCTTTAATATGGAACAGTGTGAAACGGTATAACAATTTCTCGAATTTACGGTCAGTAAACGTTTATAAAAGCGCTTTCAAAACAGTGCAAAAAAATATGGTGATCAGCAAGCAAAAAATTCATCTTTTTTCGTCATACCTTATATACCTGGAAAAGGATAAAAGCCTCATTCTTTCGTTTCTTATATTGTTTAGCTCCATTAAATAGACCCTCTTATCCCCCTTCCATCCATATTCAGTAAGACCTTATCTTGTGGACAATGAAAGTTCATCTTATTAGTTTGTTGATCGAACAAACTAACTTGATTTAATATTATAAAATCCTTTCGACTTTTTCAACATCTTTTTCAGAAAGTTTAAGCATTGTCTCGAATAATATTTAAGAATGCACGTATCAATTAATGACACCCAGTCTTTTTGTTACAGTTTGTTACTTACTCATAATCATTCCAAAGACTAAGAAAACAGGATTCTTATGTTCAATCATATGGCAACAATGTGAACTATGCGAAACAAGGAAGTGGTTAGCAGCGGTAAGCTGCAATTAGAGTTTGATAAAGTTGATCACAGATAATTATGGAAGACTGTTAGCCGTGCGTTTTGGTTAATGACAAGTCTGGTCTTGAAACATAATTGAAAGAAGGATTGGCCAGAGTGGCTTATGTTATGAGCCAAACACTATTTATCTAAATATTAAATTAAGAATCCAAGCAAATTCCATGTTGTCTTTTGTTGCGACTTGTTATTGAAATTGGAACAAAAGAGGAATACAGAAATCAGTTCTGTATTAGTTTATTCAATATATTGATTTTCCTTTGGTCTTTATAGTTCTTCTTTGTTCTTCTATAGCCATCTAATAAAGACTTTTTATAAACCTTGAGGTAATCATCAATCGTTAGCAAATGATATTTCGCTCCACCATCCTCAAATACCTCTAAGTTATTATAGTCTACATCTGCAAATGGTTTTAAATCCTCGATGTAAGCAATGCCTATTTTAGTATTAGTTTTTTTAAATTCATGCTCATGTAAATCAACCATTTTGTACCCTTGCAGTTCCATAAGTTTATTTAGTTTTTCCCACTTTTCCACTAAAAAAATTAAAGGAATAAGGATATCAATATCTTCTGGGGAAAAGTCCAACCCAGTTACCCTTTCAAGACCTAAAGAGCCATATAATAATGGAATTATGCCTAACTCTTTATTAAACGTTTTAGCTATATTGATAAATTCATTATACAATTTCATTTTTACCTCCCTAATATTTGTTGTATGATTACTAAGATTCAATTGTTTCTTGATTTTTCTTAAGCCCTCAATTTGTTTCATGTAGTAAATACCACAAACTCATTTAAACCCTTTTCTCACAAGAAAAATAAATTGAGTATCAGTACTCAGAATTGGATTGAAGGTCATTTTAAAAGGATTCTTTTATCTAAAAGGCCTTGATACTGAATTAAAGAACAACATTAAAATAATGATGGCTATTACAACAACAATCTCAAAAGCATGTGAACTGCCATCTTCTTTTTCTCGATCTTTCTTCTCCCTCAATTATTCCCTATATTTTCTTTGTATTTCATCCTTTTTCCTATCCATCTTACTCGACCCCTTTCAAAATAAAGTAAAGCCAAGCAATTCTGAAATTTTTTTATTCCTTCTTTTGACAAGCTCGAAAATACCAATGTATAAGCGTAATGCTTAACGGATTTTAAACTCCAAAAAACAAAGCCCCTCCGATAAACCAGAAAAAAGGAAATAGAAACATAATTGCGTTTAAAACAATCCCATATACAGCACATCGTTTATTTGTCTTTATTGAAACGAACGCTAAAATGATTCCTATAGGAGAAAGTAATAATGGAAAAAACACCGGCATTCCTTGCCACGGAATTGACATAACTCCCGTAAAAAAATTAATAATTAAAATAGCTGAGATAATTGGAATCGTGATTGAAAAAATAGCTGCAGCTTTTCTAATATTCATATTGAAAGCAAGTCTCCGTTCTCCTTAAAATTGTAGTTTTATTTAGTCTTGAGAAAGTTTGTCAAAATCTCTTTCTTTCATTTCAGGCAGAGTTATATCAATCCCTAACATTTTTATTAATTCTTGTACGTAGCTTTTTATTTGCAAGCATATTAAATGGGAAATCGAAATCAAATTCCTCTTTAACGCTTAGAATATCCATTGCATACGAACAGTTATGCTTCATACCCAAAAGATCATCATTAAAGCTTAATTCTTTATACGATTGATCAGATAACTCAAAGTGAGTAGCTAAATAAACACTAATATGGTTTCCACCTTGAGAATCAAAATCCACTAATCTTTTATCAACTACTAATAAAAATGCAGATCTCTCATCATCACATAATACCAACTGAAAAAATTCTAAGTTTCTCAGTTTCAATAACCGTTTAAATCTTGTATGTAAGGCCCTCATAATCTAATTCTGCCTTTCCTGATATAAATCGTTTTTAAAAAAGTATTACATTCACTTATACTCTTCTACCCAGTCGTGATACTTTTCATAAAGGTGACGTATTCGTTTGAAATCATGAGCTATGACTTCGCATCCGCGGTCATCATAGATAAAGAAAATAATGTCTTTTGTAATGTTCACAAAGAAAACATCAGGGTAATCAATAGAGTAACCTCCGAATTTCGGTTTTTGTGGAAAATCCTCATTACTGGCTGCTTTAAGTAATTCAGTTACACGTAAGTCTCGAGGTTTGCATAACAGGGAAAATTGTTGCATCTCGTATTCTTCAGCTTTATTGATTTCGAAAGGGTAGGGATATGTCTTCACCATAATTTGATTCAAATGATTTTTACATTTTAGAAACGGTTGATACACCTTTAATTTTCTTATACATTTCTCTTTCTTTTTGTGCTTATACATATTCGTCACAAGGAATATGTCATCATTTTGTTCAAATAATTCATTAAAAATGATTGAGGTTTGTTCATATACAACCCGAAACATCTTTAAATTCAATTCTTCATTTGCTTTGAGTTGATAGATATTTCCCCCAAGACAAAAATGGATTCCTGTGCCCCATTGATTATAGATGCTAGGAATTAATTCGAGGTTTTGAAACCTTTCCTCCATATACTCCATTATCTTCATTTAGACATTCTCACTTTAGGAATATGATCTTTTTGGAATATCAACAACTCATGCAGTTCGATGTTTTGATAGGGCCAGACTTTATCAAACAGCTCTCTCGGATACCGCTCCATTTCGTTATTATATAGCTTTCTGACAGTTGGATACTCATGATCAATATCTCTGGAAAGTTTCCGGATACTGATCTTTCTTTGGTCTATAATCGTTTTTACCTTTGATTTAATCATATTCTCACCTTTTAGTTATTTTTGATCACTTAAAATGATCATTAAGTTTATAATGGATCCTTGACCTCGCTGAATTTAATAATCCCGCTCTTCATGTTCAAATCCATAAGTACCTTTTATCCACACATCGCCGAAGCCTGAACTTTTTGTTATTTCCAACTGATCACCTTCTACTCGATCTGCTGCACTGTAGTCCAAATAACTTCCTGGAATTCTTTCTCGCTCCTTGAAAATATCCATCAGTTAGAGCTATTCTGCTAAGTTTCATATTTAGAGTACAGTCTTTATTATTGTGTATTGTGAATTTATAACCAAGTGCGGTCGGAATTCCGGTCGAAATTATCTGCCATGAAGACAATTGTTGATTCCTCGCTCAAAACAAAGTCTACATTTGTTTAATCCACCGTTAGCTTTGCTTCAGCATTCGGAAGATTAAAACTTGAGACTAAGCCTAAGCAAACCAAAGTTAAACGATTAACCCTTTTCATCCCTCTCTCCCTTTACCCGTTTATGGCGTAATTCGGTAAATGAAAGAGCTTTTTGACCGTGCATAAGGAAAAGGATTGTGATGATTTAAGCTACGCTGCTACCCTCCCAATGTTTTGCAGAAAAACCGAGTCCCAGATCCAAAATATTACAGCAAATGAGACGCTAAACAAGTATATTTCATATCCCATCAGAAAGTTTAAGGTGTTTTTTGGATCAGTAATGAAAGCGAAGAATAACCATACTAAGAAGGAAAAGAATATGTATATGAGTAAATATTTCGCGTTAAACCTTTTTGGATTGCGATTTAAGAAATATTGAACAGGTGCAGCAAAGATTAAATAAAAGATAAAGAGAAGAACACTTATTAGGAAGTATGGTATGTAGCCGTCATAACCAATGCCAAAAACATAAACAACAGCAGCTGATAACGCGGACAAGACATGAACAAATATGATCCTTAAAACTTGCATGTTTATAACCTCTTTCTTAATGAATGCTTCTTCAACATTGTCTAGATCCTCCTTAAAATCACTTTAAAACTACTGTTCTACTTAGAAATTAAACATCTTGGTCGCATTTCTCATTCTTCCGCCATTGAATAGCATTTCGGCGAGTTATCGCAACAGGTATTAAGAGTAGAGTACCGACAATAAGCAACATAAAAAAGATCACAAACAGCGCACCTGTTCCCGGAACAATTTCTTCATAGGTAATAAAGCGCTCCTTCCCCTGCAGGACGAAGAACCGAGAATTTTCGAGAAAGGCCAGATGAAAAGCGATAGACGTCCATAAGCTTCCTGTTACAATACGCAGGAGTTGAAGGATGCATCCAAAAGTCAACAATAAAACGATGTAATCTAATGTGATAGCAGGTGATTCAATTCCAGCTATATATTGTAAACCACTTACAATTATTGGTGCAAGCACAAACAGGATTGGTTGTAGGAGTAAGGCCATAAAACAGTTCCAACGCTTATTTAGAGCATAGTACACCGTCCCCCGAAAAGTTAATTCCTCTGGAAAAGCTTCATAAAAGAAAACGATAATCATATTTAAGAGCAATGCTGTCACTAAATGGACAGAGAAGTGAAATTGTGTAACTTTGATCCAGCCTAATAAATGGGCGATAGCGAAACCAGACCCGGATAGTACAATCACATATATTGCTCCTATTATGGCTTTCGGAATGGCTTGCCGCCACCCAGACAGTCCTATGGAATAAAAGGGTCTACTAGACATCCGTTTAAGAAGAATGTAGAGCAACGGGACAGTTATTAATGTGACTAAACCTGCTTGGATGCCTTGCTTCAAAAGCTTGGAAGCTCCTGCTTGGCTAGCCATTGAACCGACTAAAGTAGCAAAAAACAAAGCAAATACGAATGTTCCCCAACTGAGCAAGACAGTTCCTAACCATTTATGATGATTGTCTTGTTTTCCGCTTTTGGTGAGATGAATTTGCATTTGGATACCCCTCTCACATCATTCATATTAAGCACTATAAGCCCTACTATCACTATACGTTCTATAGCTGTTATGGTTTCAAATTCCTGCATTACCCCTCTTACAATTCCACTCTTCCTCTAAAATAGCGTAATAATATTCATCCCACCATTCATTGCCTTTTGGAATACATTTTTTAAAAAATCCTTCTCTTCTCATTCCAATCTTCTCCATAACTCGGTATGAGGGAATATTCTCAGGTTGACACGTAGCTATAATCCTATGTAAGTTCATTTCTTTAAATCCATATTCCAAAATAGCTTGTGCTGCCTCAGAAGCATACCCTTTATTTTGATAATTCGGATTAAACACCCACCCAATTTCATATGTATGTTCACCAAAATACTTATAAAAAACAATATGACCTATAAGAAAGTCTTCATCTCTTAGTATGACAGGGAATTTTTCAGCGTTATCACCTTTGTTTTTATTTACAAATGCCTTTGCATCTTCTTCACTAAAAACTCCTTCAGGTATATACTTCATTACATTACTATCAGATGTATACTCATATACAGCTTGCCAATCTTTGAATTCAAATTCACGTATCAATAACCTTTTTGTTGTTATGTGCATTAAAGTAACTCCCCTCATGCTTACTTGATCTTTATTTCGATATTAAGACAACAATAACCTCTTTAAAACTATCCTTATTCAACAATATTGCCTCTTGCTAGAACAACTCAAGGATTTCTGACTATGAAGAAGCAAAGGAATATGATTCTCCAAAATAATTCCCTTACCCTTCTCTTAATTTAACAGGAGGCTTTTTTGTTTTTTAATATAACATTAGTCTTCCATATTCATTTAAATATGATAAAATATTACATATTTAATATAGGAGGGCTTGTGTTGGAGCAAATGATCTCTTCTTCTAAAGTTTGTGGATTTGCGACGCATCTCAAATAGTCTCGATAGCAATTCTTTGTTAAATTCAAGTGCCTCATAGACTAGAAGATCTAAATATATAACTCCTAATTCACCATTTAATACAGAAAGAATTAAATATAACTTTCATACAAACTGGTTAAGGCAACTTATCATCCCTATTTCCCTGAATTCCCCAACCTTGTTGATCCCCTTAAGGGAAAACTAAATGTAAAACAAATTCATCGAGTTTTTCTTTAAAAAACCATTCACATTTTTACGTTTAAGCAGCATTCTCCTTTTTACAGGAAAGAATCATTCCGTCTGAACATTACGATATACATATAGTATCCGAATGATATGGCGAAGGGCGGAGGTTATAGTGAAAACGAGTATTATTGTTCTGACTTATAATCAATTAGCTTTAACAAAACAATGCTTGGAGAGCATATGGAAGCATACGAATAATGACTGTATAGAAGTAATTGTTATAGATAACGGCTCTCATGACGGTACACGTGACTACCTCAAACAGATAACTTCAATTAAGGCGATTTTTAATAAAACGAACGAAGGCTTCGCAAAAGCCTGTAATCAGGGTCTTGAAGTTGCCTCAGGGGACAATATTCTTTTTTTAAACAATGATACTGTTGTAACAAATCAATGGCTGGAGCCAATGATCAAGCTGCTTTATCAGGATGATAAAATCGGCATGGTCGGGCCTGTAAGCAATTATGTCAGCGGTCCGCAGCAAGTTCCCGTTAACTACACAAACGTTGAAGAAATTGAAGATTTTTCTCGTCTTTACTGTTTGCAGCAGCGAGGCAGATCAAAAGCTGTATTGAGGCTGGTCGGATTTTGCCTGCTTGTCAAAAAGAAGGTGTTGGATGAAGTCGGCGGTTTTGATGAACGTTTTGTAGGCGGTTCATTTGAGGATGATGATTTAAGCCTCCGCGTACTGCAAGCGGGGTATAAGCTAAAAATCGCTCTTGATTCGTTTGTCCACCATCACGGTCATGCCACGTTTACAGGCAATCCAGATTTAAGCATCAGTAAATTATACGAAGAAAACCGGCAACGCTTCATCGATAAATGGAAGGTGGATGTAACAACATTCTTTGACTCCCAGCCCCAGTTGACAGCACTTGTGCCAGCGGAAGCCGACTCTATCTTACATATCGGTTGCGGCACGGGAGCTGCGGGGACAGAGCTTTTGAACCGGCAATCCTGTTTATTGTATGGGATTGAAAAGGATGAGTTATTGCAGACCATTGCAAGCCCCTATTACGAACAAGTCATTTCGGCAGATGTGGAAACATGCGACCTCCCTTACCCTGAGTCCTTTTTCGATGTCATTTTGATCGGTGACCTTTTAAACTGCTCAAAAAATCCCAGACATACAATTGAGACTCTTGCCGTTTATCTAAAGCCTTCTGGGTCGCTGATTTGCAGCATCCCAAATACTGCCTATGCAGATACATTTTTCTCTTTATTATGTGGTGCATCGACGTACACACATTTCATCACACCTCACAACGTAAATACCCAATTTCCTGAATATCTTTATGACATAAAATCCATCACCTCCCATTCCTCCGATACTGAATCAAACATACAGCTCTTTTTACAAGAACTTCAATTCCTTGCCGGGCAATTTGGTTTGTCTTTGGATCACTTGTCAAAACATGCCCATATTGATTACATGTTTGTCCATGCCATAAAGAAAAAACAGAATAAAACGGAGGTGGCGATGTGATTTCAATCAGTTTATGCATGATTGTAAAAAATGAAGAGGCTGTTATTGGCCGATGCTTAGATTCTGTGCAGGAGATAGCTGATGAGATCAATATTGTGGATACCGGGTCAGTTGACAAGACGAAAGACATTGCTGCTCGCTATACAGACCGAATCTTTGATTTTAAATGGATTGACGATTTTGCGGCAGCCCGAAATTTTTCGTTTCAGCAGGCGACATCCGACTATATCTTATGGCTTGACGCCGACGACGTGTTTACCAAGAAAGATCAAGAGCTGTTATTGGATTTAAAAAGAACGCTTGACCCGGATATAGACGCGGTCTCAATGAAATACCATTTGGCTTTTGATGAAGAAAATAACGTCACATCCAGCTTAAGGAGATACCGGCTCATAAAACGGGAAAAGAGCTTTAAATGGATCGGCGCGGTTCATGAATACCTAGAAGTATATGGGAAACTTCACCACAGTGATGCAGCGGTTTCTCACCTGCCACTTAGCCATGACGCAGATCGCAACCTCCGAATTTATGAAAAAATGGTCTCGTCAGGAAAGGATTTTTCTTCAAGAGATTTATTTTACTATGCGAACGAGTTGTGTGATCACGGAAAAATGGAGCAAGCGATTGAGTACTATTTACGTTTTTTACAAACGAAGCAGGGATGGGTCGAGGATAATATCAGAGCGTGCAATAAATTAGCAGACTGCTACCATTCACTGGGGCTGAAGGAAAAAGAATTAAGCTGGGTGCTCCACACGCTCGTCTATGGACCGCCTAGAGCAGAAACCTGCTGCAGGCTGGGATACTCTTTTTTAGAAAAAAACGATTTTCAAAGTGCGGTCTATTGGTATGAAAAAGCAATAGAAAACAAAGGAGCAGAAAACCTGGCTTTTCAAAACCGCGCCTGCGCGACCTGGCTTCCCCACCTGCAATTAGCCGTCTGCTACGATAAACTCGGCCAGCATCAGCTTGCCTATCAGCATAATGAATCGGCATTACAATACCGCCCCCATGATTCAAGAATGCTAGCCAACAAAAAATATTTTGAAGATATTCTAAAGATGCAGAACGGCTCCGGGGGTGAACATCATGGAAATCAATAAAAATTCACTTGCTGATTCTATGAAAGAGTATGAGCTAAAAGATAAAGAGTATTACAAAGGCATCAACTGGCAGCTATTTGATCTGATAGAACCGCATGCGAAAACCATTCTTGAAGTCGGATGTGCTGAAGGCTTGTTTGGCGCAGCTGTGAAGAAAAAAACGAATTGCTCCTATTATGGGATCGAGTCTTATCCACCAGCTTCCGAAAAAGCAACACATTATATTGACGAAGTAATAACGGGAGACATTGAAACACTGAAGCTGCCTTTTCAAAAAAACACATTTGATCACATTATCTTCGGTGATGTTCTGGAGCACTTAATAGACCCGTGGGCAGTTTTAGGTAACATCAAGCCTTACGTAAAAGAAACAGGGAGTATCTTGGCAAGCATCCCGAATATCGGACATATCTCGATTTTCGAAAGTCTGCTGTCCGGCAAATGGACGTATATACAGGCAGGGCTGCTCGATAAAACACACCTCCGTTTTTTCACCTTGGAGGAAATGAAAAAGATGTTTCATGAAACAGGCTACAAGATCAGCCAAATCGAGCCTATTGTTTTTACGACTCATTATTATGAAAAAATGATCAGCAAACTTGCTTATGTCAGATCATGCATGGGAATTCACCATGCAGATCTTGAGGAGGAGACCAGAGCCTATCAATATGTCATAAAGGCAGAGAAAAGATGAATCAGCATACAAACGAAAATTCAATTAGCTTCATTACATGTGTGAATGACGATACCCTTTATGATCTCTGTCTAAAACATATTCAGTCTCTATCTGTACCGCCGCATATGAAGGTAAAATTAATCAATATCCGAGACGCAGACAGTATGGCGTCCGGCTACCAGGCGGCAATGGAGGACTCTGACTCAAAATATAAAGTGTATTTACATCAGGACACATTTATCATCAATCGTTCCTTTATTTATGATATTCTCCATGTCTTTCAGCACAATGATCAGCTTGGCATGATAGGCGTCATAGGAGGTGAAGAAGTGCCGCAAAGCGGGATTTGGTGGGAGGCTTCTAAAAAAGCCGGAAAAGTCATTGAATACCGCAGCACGTACAACTATTTATTGTTTGATGAAATTGATGAAACTGTAAAAGCAGTTCAAGCATTAGACGGTTTATTACTTGCGACTCAGTACGATGTTCCATGGCGAAAAGATATTTTTGACGGATGGCATTTATATGATACTTCTCAATGTTTTGAGTTCAGAAAAAAAGGATATATAGTGGGCATCCCTCATCAGAAAGAGCCTTGGGTCTTACATGCATGCGGCAACGAGTTTGATACAGACCAGTATTCTTATTACCTTAAAAAATTTTTGGAGGAATATTCCGAGACATGTTAAGGTTTCAATACCACGACAAAGAAACCTACTGTTTAAAAGTAGGTTTCTTGTTTCATATGCTTGAATTTTTTTAAAAAAGTGATTTTTTAATTCTCTATTATTAAGGGAACCTAATAGCATTTATATCTAGGTTTAGTGCGCTGCTGCCACTCACATTACTTACTGTAGTGAAGATTATCCTAATCTCGTAAGAAGTCGTGCCTGTGACCGTTGTAGCATCTACATACGTTGTAGCAATTGGAAATCTTGACGTAATTGCAGCGTTGACATTTCTTTGGACGGAGCGTGTATCTACTAATACTCCGTTTCTATAAATTCTGGTTTGAAAAGTAAAGTTTGAGTTAGCTGTCGTTGTAACATCTACAGAAATGGCAAGGTCTAATTTTATTAATTGTCCTGCGACTGTTGGCACACTTAAAGTACCAATCGACGTTTCAGTACCGTTAATAGCAAGCGGAATGGGGCCTGCTACCTCACTGTAAAACAGCTGTGGATTTGCCCCGGTTGAACCGGTAGGTCCTGTTACTCCCGTTGCTCCGGTTGCTCCTGTTGGTCCTGTTGCACCAGTTGCCCCTGTTACTCCTGTTACTCCTGTTACTCCTGTTGGACCGGTTGATCCTGTTGCTCCCGTTACTCCGGTTGCGCCTGTTGTTCCTGTTACTCCTGTTGGACCGGTTGCTCCTGTTGGTCCAGTTTCTCCTGTTGGTCCAGTTTCTCCTGTTGTTCCTGTGGCTCCCGTTGCGCCAGTTGATCCGGTTGGTCCTGTTTCTCCTGCTGCACCTGTTTCTCCGGTTGATCCTGTTGTTCCAGTGACTCCCGTTGCACCAGTTGGTCCTGTTGATCCAGTTGGACCGGTTACTCCGGTTACTCCGGTTACTCCCGTTGCTCCTGTTGCACCAGTTTCTCCCGTTGCACCTGTTTCTCCCGTTGCACCTGTTTCTCCCGTTGCACCTGTTTCTCCCGTTGCACCAGTTGCTCCTGTTGGTCCTGTTGATCCAGTTGCACCAGTTTCTCCTGTTTCTCCTGTTGCTCCTGTTGTTCCAGTCACTCCTGTTGGACCGGTTGGTCCTGTTTCTCCCGTTACTCCAGTTGCGCCAGTTGATCCGGTTGATCCCGTTTCTCCTGTTGCACCAGTTTCTCCTGTTTCTCCTGTTGCTCCCGTTGCGCCAGTTGATCCGGTTGATCCCGTTACTCCCGTTTCTCCTGTTGCACCTGTTGATCCCGTTACTCCTGTTGCACCTGTTACTCCTGTTGCACCTGTTTCACCTGTTGCTCCTGTTACTCCCGTTGGACCGGTTGGTCCTGTTTCTCCTGTTGCACCAGTTACTCCCGTTACTCCTGTTGCACCTGTTACACCTGTTGCTCCCGTTACTCCTGTTGGACCGGTTGCTCCTGTTGCACCAGTTTCTCCCGTTGCACCTGTTTCTCCCGTTGCACCTGTTTCTCCCGTTGCACCTGTTTCTCCCGTTGCACCAGTTTCTCCTGTTGGTCCTGTTGATCCAGTTGCACCTGTTTCTCCTGTTTCTCCTGTTGCTCCTGTTGTTCCAGTCACTCCTGTTGGACCGGTTGGTCCTGTTTCTCCCGTTACTCCAGTTGCGCCAGTTGATCCGGTTGATCCCGTTACTCCGGTTGCACCAGTTTCTCCTGTTTCTCCTGTTGCTCCCGTTGCGCCAGTTGATCCGGTTGATCCCGTTACTCCCGTTTCTCCTGTTGCACCTGTTACTCCTGTTGCACCTGTTGCTCCCGTTACTCCTGTTGCACCTGTTACTCCTGTTGCACCTGTTACTCCTGTTGCACCTGTTTCACCTGTTGCTCCTGTTACTCCCGTTGGACCGGTTGGTCCTGTTTCTCCTGTTGCACCAGTTACTCCCGTTACTCCTGTTGCACCTGTTTCACCTGTTGCTCCCGTTACTCCTGTTGGACCGGTTGCTCCTGTTGCACCTGTTTCTCCCGTTGCACCAGTTTCTCCCGTTGCACCTGTTTCTCCCGTTGCACCAGTTTCTCCCGTTGCACCTGTTTCTCCCGTTGCACCTGTTTCTCCCGTTGCACCTGTTTCTCCCGTTGCACCAGTTGCTCCTGTTGGTCCTGTTGATCCAGTTGCACCAGTTTCTCCTGTTTCTCCTGTTGCTCCTGTTGTTCCAGTCACTCCTGTTGGACCGGTTGGTCCTGTTTCTCCCGTTACTCCAGTTGCGCCAGTTGATCCGGTTGATCCCGTTACTCCGGTTGCACCAGTTTCTCCTGTTTCTCCTGTTGCTCCCGTTGCGCCAGTTGATCCGGTTGATCCCGTTACTCCCGTTTCTCCTGTTGCTCCCGTTGCGCCAGTTGATCCGGTTGATCCCGTTACTCCCGTTTCTCCTGTTGCACCTGTTACTCCTGTTGCACCTGTTACACCTGTTGCTCCCGTTACTCCTGTTGGACCGGTTGCTCCTGTTGCACCAGTTTCTCCCGTTGCACCTGTTTCTCCCGTTGCACCTGTTTCTCCCGTTGCACCAGTTGCTCCTGTTGGTCCTGTTGATCCAGTTGCACCAGTTTCTCCTGTTTCTCCTGTTGCTCCTGTTGTTCCAGTCACTCCTGTTGGACCGGTTGGTCCTGTTTCTCCCGTTACTCCAGTTGCGCCAGTTGATCCGGTTGATCCCGTTACTCCGGTTGCACCAGTTTCTCCTGTTTCTCCTGTTGCTCCTGTTGCACCTGTTGCTCCTGTTGTTCCAGTCACTCCTGTTGCACCTGTTGCTCCTGTTACTCCCGTTGGACCGGTTGGTCCTGTTTCTCCAGTTGCACCAGTTACTCCCGTTACTCCTGTTGGACCTGTTACACCTGTTGCTCCCGATGATCCTGTTACTCCCGTTGCGCCAGTTGATCCGGTTGATCCCGTTACTCCCGTTACTCCTGTTGCACCTGTTGCTCCCGTTACTCCTGTTTCTCCTGTGGCACCTGTTACTCCTGTTGCACCTGTTGCTCCTGTTGCACCTGTTGCTCCTGTTACTCCCGTTGGACCGGTTGGTCCTGTTTCTCCAGTTGCACCAGTTACTCCCGTTACTCCTGTTGGTCCTGTTGGACCTGTTACACCTGTTGCTCCCGATGATCCTGTTACTCCCGTTACTCCTGTTGGACCGGTTGCTCCTGTTGGACCTGTTTCTCCCGTTGCTCCAGTTGCACCGGTTGCTCCTGTTACTCCAGTTGCACCTGTTGCTCCTGTTTCTCCTGTTGGACCGGTTACTCCTGTTGCGCCAGTTGCTCCTGTTGCACCAGTTTCTCCTGTTTCTCCTGTTGATCCGGTTACTCCCGTTGCACCTGTTGCTCCGGTTGTGCCAGTTGCTCCGGTTGCTCCGGTTGCTCCAGTAGCTCCCGTTGATCCGGTTGCTCCTGTTGATCCGGTTGATCCTGTTGGACCTGTTGATCCTGTTTCTCCTGTTGGACCGGTTGGTCCTGTTGCTCCTGTTGCACCAGTAGCTCCTGTTACTCCTGTTTCTCCTGTTACTCCTGTTGCACCAGTTACTCCCGTTGATCCGGTTGCTCCTGTTGTTCCAGTTGGTCCTGTTGCTCCAGTTGCTCCGGTTGCTCCAGTTGCTCCGGTTGCTCCAGTTGCTCCGGTTGCTCCTGTTGGACCTGTTTCTCCCGTTACTCCTGTTACTCCGGTTGCACCTGTTTCTCCTGTTGCCCCTGTTACTCCAGTTGCACCTGTTGTTCCTGTTACTCCTGTTGGACCGGTTGGTCCTGTTGCACCTGTTTCTCCTGTTGCTCCGGTTGCTCCAGTTGCTCCGGTTGCTCCTGTTGGACCTGTTTCTCCCGTTACTCCTGTTACTCCGGTTGCACCTGTTTCTCCTGTTGCCCCTGTTACTCCAGTTGCACCTGTTGTTCCTGTTACTCCTGTTGGACCTGTTGTTCCTGTTACTCCTGTTGGACCGGTTGCTCCGGTTGGTCCAGTTTCTCCTGTTGGTCCTGTGGCTCCCGTTGCGCCAGTTGATCCGGTTGATCCCGTTACTCCCGTTGCTCCTGTTGCACCTGTTTCTCCTGTTGCTCCTGTTGGACCTGTTTCTCCCGTTACTCCTGTTACTCCGGTTGCTCCGGTTGCACCTGTTTCTCCTGTTGCTCCTGTTGGACCTGTTTCTCCCGTTACTCCTGTTACTCCGGTTGCTCCGGTTGCACCTGTTACTCCTGTTACTCCTGTTACTCCCGTTGCACCTGTTGCTCCGGTTGTGCCAGTTGATCCGGTTGATCCGGTTGCTCCTGTTTCTCCGGTTACTCCTGTCACTCCTGTAGCTCCGGTTGCACCAGTTACTCCCGTTGATCCGGTTGCACCTGTTTCTCCTGTGGCTCCTGTTTCTCCCGTTGCTCCTGTTTCTCCCGTTGCTCCTGTTTCTCCCGTTGGACCGGTTGGTCCTGTTTCTCCAGTTGCACCAGTTACACCCGTTACTCCTGTTGGACCTGTTACACCTGTTGCTCCCGATGATCCTGTTACTCCCGTTACTCCTGTTGGACCTGTTGATCCGGTTGCACCTGTTTCTCCTGTGGCTCCTGTTTCTCCCGTTGCTCCTGTTTCTCCGGTGACTCCCGTTACTCCTGTTGGACCGGTTGCTCCTGTTGCACCAGTTTCTCCCGTTGCACCAGTTTCTCCCGTTGCACCAGTTGATCCTGTTGGTCCTGTTGATCCAGTTGCACCTGTTTCTCCTGTTGGTCCAGTCACTCCTGTTGGACCGGTTGGTCCTGTTTCTCCCGTTACTCCAGTTGCGCCAGTTGCTCCGGTTGATCCCGTTACTCCGGTTGCACCTGTTTCTCCTGTTTCTCCTGTTACTCCAGTTGCACCTGTTTCTCCTGTTTCTCCTGTTACTCCAGTTGCACCTGTTTCTCCTGTTGCTCCGGTTGCACCAGTTTCTCCTGTTTCTCCTGTGGCTCCCGTTGCACCAGTTGCTCCCGTTGCTCCTGTTACTCCGGTTGCACCAGTTTCTCCTGTTGTTCCTGTTGCCCCTGTTACTCCAGTTGCACCTGTTACTCCTGTTACTCCAGTAGCTCCGGTTGATCCCGTTGCTCCTGTTACTCCTGTTACTCCAGTTGCGCCAGTTGATCCGGTTGATCCCGTTACTCCGGTTGCACCAGTTGCTCCTGTTACTCCAGTTGCACCGGTTGCTCCTGTTACTCCTGTTACTCCGGTTGCTCCTGTTGCTCCTGTTACTCCTGTTACTCCAGTTGCACCTGTTGCACCAGTTGCACCAGTTGCTCCTGTTACTCCGGTTGCTCCCGTTGCTCCCGTTGCTCCTGTTACTCCGGTTGCACCAGTTTCTCCTGTTGTTCCTGTTGCCCCTGTTACTCCAGTTGCACCTGTTGCTCCGGTTGATCCCGTTACTCCTGTTGCACCAGTTACTCCCGTTTCTCCCGTTGCACCAGCTTCTCCTGTTGCACCTGTTGCTCCTTTTACTCCAGTAGCTCCAGTTGCACCAGTTGCACCAGTTGCACCAGTTTCTCCTGTTGCTCCTGTTACTCCTGTTGGACCAGTTGGTCCTGTTGATCCAGTTGCACCTGTTGCTCCTGTTGGTCCAGTGACTCCCGTTGCACCCGTTGGTCCTGTTGATCCGGTTGCTCCGGTTGCACCCGTTGGTCCTGTTGGTCCAGTTTCTCCTGTTGCACCGGTTACTCCAGCAGCTCCAGTTTCCCCTGTTGGTCCTGTTGATCCGGTTGCTCCTGTCACTCCGGTTGATCCCGTTGCTCCGGTTGCACCTGTTACTCCGGTTGCTCCTGTATCTCCCGTTGCACCTGTTGATCCCGTTGCACCTGTTGGTCCAGTCGGTCCAATTCCCCCAGCAGACTCTATTAAAGAAACATCATCAATTAGAACAGACCCAAAAGTAGTTTTACTTATTACCACTACTGCGTTTACTGCTTCAGCGGGGGTTTCAATTGTTCTATATATTTCATTCCATGTATTAAATGAGACATTTGGCAAATTTCCGGAAGCAATGATAATTTCCTGTCCGCCTTTAATCTCTTCGCCTTCACTGTTAACAAATAAAATTTGTATAGTTACTTGGGGACTGGAATTGTTTCCAATTCTCCCAAGCGAAACGATGAATATCAGAGATTGTCCAGAAACGACAGGCACGATCTGCCCTAAAAAAGCATACGGCTGGTTACTGAAAAACTGTGCGGAATATCTTCCAGAATGGGCAAAAGTATTAATAACGGACGTATTTGCAGAAGCCCAGCCCGTCAGATTGCCTGTTTCAAAACCTCCATTTACAATCACATCATTCACTCAACTTCATTCCCTGCCTTTTTGAATAGTTCCAGCTATTATATGCAGGAAAAATGCCATCGGTCTTTCACTTCGCTAGCTGAAATAAAAAAAGATGAATGCCCTGAATCACTTTTTCTCCCAGACACTGTAAAGACCGGTACATGGAACCTGAAAAGAAGAAGCAGTAAATTAGCTTCTTAGACGGCCGAGAGAATGAAGTTTGGACTTGATTTAAAGACAGAAAAAGCTTTTCGGGAATTTGCAATGAGATTGAGGATTTTACATATCCTAGATTGAGAAGCACGCTAATGAAGAAGTTTTATCAGACTAAGAAAGAGCAACTCAAAGTCAAAAAAACGTTTTATAAAAGCTGCTGGCAAGGGTACCAACAGCTTAGATATCGTGGTTCTTTCCCCTATTAAACGGGGCATTAATGTATATCACCTACTACAAAACAACAATGACTATGCAGTGCAAAGGTTTTTCTCTCTGGATTATCAAATGGATATAATTTTAAGTATAGACATAGTTATCACTAAACCTGAAAACAAATACTTAAATATTCATTTGGATTTCTAAATCTATTGCAAGCGTTTTGGAGCCTGATAGCCTTTTAAAATATTTCAATTCCTTTGACCAATTCACTTTTTTATCCTCTAAGATATTTATTCAATGATGTTATCAGAATGTCTTTCATCGTTTTCTTTTGTTCAGACATAATGAATTTTGATTTTGTGTAATCGTTAGCCAGCTCATGTTTTAAAAATGACTCTTCTATGTAAGCATCTTCACATCTTTGCACTTACAAGTTTTGCAGAAATGATGCTTAAGAAAGCAATTTCCATGTCAATCCGATCGATACATTGATCTGTAATGCCGGCATGATCAAGATAAAATGCTTTAATGTTGTCTGCACCCTTCCCGGAAAACTCGCTGTCACCCAAGTCAGCTAATTCTTAAAAGCTTTTCTTAGCTTCATCAGTTGATTGAAAGCTCTTTGCGGCTTTCTTTTTTATTTCTCGAATTGTTTGTCATTGAGCAAAAATATTAGCGTCTCTTCAATTTCTTTTCTAAATCATTATTATTTAAATCGTATAATGTTCCACAACCCGTCCCTTTATATCCACAGTAGTAATACCACAAATCCGTTGTGAAACAGTCTAATTCTTCATCACAGACTATTGCAGGTTGATAGTAATTAATTGCTATTTGTGAACGGTATTCTTTTTCAAAACATCTCTCAGCTGTAAAATCATTTAGCACATCTCCATCTATGTCTCTACAAAGTTTGATGCTGAGATTTGGTTTATCCTGAGCTTCAAAACACCTGCATACTTATTCTGCAGCTTTTTCGATACTACTTCCCCCAGGCTCTCCAACTCAAATATCACTTGCTTTAATTCTTGATTTATATCCTTTTCTGGAATCTGTATATAACCCTCATCGAGTGGACTTTGATTTTTCTGTTTCTTGAGTAATTGACTAAAAGCTTTCCACACAGTATTGTCCTCCTATGATAGCTTCTTTAGACGTGCAACTATTGAAATGGACATTTGGTGATAGCTTCACGGAATGCCTCAGCAAATGTTTCAATTCCGGTATTCTAGAAACATGGCGTTCGATAATCATGCCCACGATTGCCCCAACTGCGTGGACCAGTTGCAACATTCTGCGATTCATTACCGGCCTTGTCAAAGGGATGCTAAATAAAAAAAGAACCTTTATTTTACCATTGGCTTACTTTTGAAAATTTATAAATTATTATTATATTGAACAGTGTTGGTATGATGTATATAAGACCAGTTCCAAGTAGACCTATTATTGAACTAATAATTAATAATATGCTGAAGACTATTTTATTATTTGTCTGGATTGAAGCAAGCATGGTTATAATTCCCGCCAAAGCACCTAAAAACCATAAATTCCCCAAAGTGTAAGAGTCATCTATAACCGCAAACAGTTGAGCCAGTACAGAAAAAACTGCTCCTAATCCTCCGGAGAAGATAGTCAATTTTTTCATAGAAATCTCCTTTTTGAAAAAATTGATTTAGATTTTAACACAATTATGTATTTATTTGGTTATAGTGTCAATGTTAAGCATCTACTTCACTCATCTAGTGCTGGTAGAAGTATTGAACAAAGAAACTACCACAGAAATTGTCGAATTATTTATGCGTATTGCTTTCCTTAAGCATAAAATTATTTTCCTACTTAAAAATTTAGTACATTGTCTTATTAGTGACATAAATAAAAGCGACCTGCTTTTAGCAGTGCCGCTCTATAATTTATTACCTATTAACATAAAAATCCCTTGACAACAATAGTGTCAAGGGATTGAAAGATTAATACTGAGACATATACTGTTCGCGTTCCCAAGGATGTACTTGCGTGCGGAACATATCCCATTCGATTTCTTTTGCTTCGATGAAGTGTTCGAATAGGTGCTCGCCCAGCGCTTTGACCATGACTTCGTTTGATTTGAATTCTTCTAGCGCTTCCGCAAGTGTTGCTGGAAGGTCAACGATTCCGTTTTCCATGCGCTCTTCTTTGCTCATCACATAGATGTTGCGGTCGATTGGAGCCGGCGCTTCCAGTTTGTTTTTGATTCCGTCTAATCCTGCAGCAAGCAATACGCTAAGTGCAAGGTATGGGTTTGCAGCTGGGTCTACGCTGCGTACTTCAACACGTGTGCTGATGCCGCGAGAAGCCGGGATACGGATAAGCGGGCTTCTGTTTTGCGCGCTCCATGCTACATAGCAAGGTGCTTCATAGCCAGGAACAAGACGTTTGTAAGAGTTTACTGTCGGGTTTGTTACTGCTGTAAAGCTTGTTGCGTGCTTCACGATACCTGCGATGAAGTGTTTCGCTGTTTCACTTAACTGAAGATCTGCGCTTTCATCAAAGAATGCGTTAACACCATTTTTGAAGAGTGATAGATTGCAGTGCATACCTGAACCGTTCACACCGAACAATGGTTTTGGCATAAATGTCGCATGCAGGCCGTGTTTGCGGGCAATTGTTTTGACAACTAGTTTAAATGTTTGGATGTCATCACAAGAGCGGACTGCTCCAGCATATTTAAAGTCGATTTCGTGCTGACCAGGTGCTACTTCGTGGTGAGACGCTTCGATTTCAAAGCCCATCTCTTCAAGCTCAAGTACGATATCGCGGCGGCAGTTTTCTCCTAAATCAGTTGGAGCTAAGTCGAAATATCCGCCTTTGTCGTTTAGTTCAAGCGTCGGCTCGCCTTTTTCGTCCAATTTGAATAAGAAGAATTCAGGCTCAGGTCCAAGGTTAAAATCACTGAAGCCGAGGTCTTCCATTTCTTTCAGAATCCGTTTTAAGTTGTTTCGCGGGTCACCTTCGAAAGGTGTGCCATCCGGATTGTAAATATCACAGATGAAACGTGCTACTTTACCTTTTTCAGCTGTCCATGGGAAGATAACAAATGTATTTAGATCTGGATACAGGTACATGTCTGACTCTTCGATACGAACGAATCCCTCAATAGAAGAACCGTCAAACATGACTTTATTATCAAGCGCTTTTCCAAGCTGGCTTACAGGAATCTCAACATTCTTGATTGTTCCAAGAATGTCAGTAAATTGAAGGCGGATATACTTCACGTTTTCTTCTTTTACTAATTTTTCGATATCTTCTCTAGTGTACTTTGCCATTTGGTAAAATTCCTCCTCTTAAAAGGTAAATGTATATAGCAAAACAGTTGCTAACGGATTAATGAAAGAAGCGGGACATGTCGCCTTGACGGAATGTATTCCCTCTTTGAAAACGGCCGGCTTGCATGAGCTCGTTTTTCAGGAGCTGTCTCAGTTCGTCATCGGACAGATCATGTTTCATTGGTTTTTTCGTCTTCTCGCTTTGTTTTTGTTCTGGCTCGGCTTCGGCTTTCGCCAGAATCTGTTTAATTCCTGCCATGTTTACACCTTGTTCTATCAGGTGCTTGATTTCTAACAGTTTATCTACATCATGAAATGAAAATAATCGTCTATTCCCTTCACTTCTGGCTGGAAATATCAGTCCATTTTCCTCATAATATCGAATTTGTCTTGCTGATAACTCAGTTAACTGCATGACAATTCCTATTGGAAATAAAGGCATTGAGCGGCGAATATTATCACTCATCTCAATTTCCTCCTTTTCTTAACTTAGTTTCATTATAGGTGATGTTATATTTTGTGTCAATACGATGTAAGGATTCTTAACATCGAATTCAGAGAAATTTTTAAAAAATTTAAATTAATTGCTTTTCCATCAATGAATCCACTGCACTGCATATGGCATTCTTCACATGCGAATAGGTTAATCCTCCCTGAACATACGCTACATACGGCGGGCGGATAGGGCCATCAGCTGATAATTCGATGCTTGCTCCTTGAATAAACGTGCCTGCTGCCATAATGACATCATCTTCGTATCCCGGCATGTAGGCTGGATAAGGCGTCACATGAGCATTGATTGGCGATGCAAATTGAATAGCCTGGCAAAAAGCAATCATCTTTTCTCTGTCAGAAAACTCAACGGATTGTATCAAATCCGTTCTTTTCGCATCCCATTTCGGGTTTGAAGTGAAGCCCAGTTTTTCAAGGAATCTCGCTGTAAACACCGCTCCCTTTAAACTTTGAGACACAACGTGAGGCGCCAAAAAGAAGCCTTGGTACATTTCTTGGAGCGAGTAAAGAGATGCCCCCGCTTCTCTGCCGATGCCTGGTGACGTCATACGGTATGAGCAAGCTTCAATCCATTTCGCTTTTCCGACGAGGTAGCCGCCTGTTTTCGCAAGGCCGCCGCCGGGATTTTTAATGAGAGATCCCGCCATCAGATCGGCTCCGACATGGCAAGGCTCAAGCTCTTCCACAAATTCTCCGTAACAGTTATCCACAAAGACGATCAGGTTTTCATTGATTTCTTTTACAAAACGTATCATTTCTTTTATTTCACTAATTAAGAAAGAAGGGCGATTCGCATATCCTTTTGAGCGCTGAATGCCGATTACTTTGGTTTTCGGATTGATCGCAGCGGCGACTGCATCATAGTCTATCTTTCCATCTTTCGTCAGATCAACCGCATTATAGCCGATTTGAAAATCCTTTAGCGATCCAGCGTTTTCTCCACCCCTGACGCCCACAATTTCCTCTAGCGTATCATACGGCTTGCCCGTGATATAAAGGAGCTCGTCCCCCGGTCTGAGGACACCGAACAAAGCAATTGAGATGGCATGTGTGCCTGAAATGATTTGCGGCCTTACAAGCCCCGCTTCTCCGCCAAACACATCCGCATATATGCTTTCAAGCGTGTCTCTTCCGATATCATCATAGCCGTATCCAGTAGACGGCGTGAAATGAGTGTCGCTTACTTTGTGTTTTCTATAGCTTTGAAGCACTCTCCACTCATTTCGCTCGCTGATTTCTTCTATTTGTTTATGAATGCCGGCAATGTCCGCTTCCACTTCCATTGCCGTTTTCTTCAATAATTCTCCGTGTGTTAATGTGTCAAACATGTCTTTATATTTCCTTCCTACATATACTTCTTTAATTCACCGATGATACTTTGCTCTTCTTGGACATAGCCGGATATGTCATACTGTTCATTTTCTTCATTAAAATAGAAGCGGTCTACCATCGTTTCCGATTTGATTCTGGAAAGGAGCTTCCCTTCACTTGCCGGCACATGTGCTTCAAAAGACGTTAACAGTTCTTGGCGCAAATAGCGCTGAATCGCTTCTTTAAAGATTTCAGCGTCGTCCTCAAATTTCGCACTGACCATAATGTGATCCCTTCCGGCGGACGGTATAAAATCAGGCAGTTTTTGATCACGTTTATTGTAAGCCGTCAGCATCGGGATATCATCTGCTTCAAGCTCCTCAAGCAGCCGAAGCACTGTTTTTTCATGTCCCGCATAATCCTCATTTGAAGAATCAATTAAATGCAGAATTAAATCCGCTTCTTTTACTTCCTCAAGCGTTGAGCGGAATGCAGCAATCAATGTCGTCGGAAGATCCTGAATAAATCCTACTGTATCTGATAGAAGAACACTGTAGCCGCTTGGCAGGACCATTTTTCTGGTCATCGGATCGAGCGTGGCAAACAGGAGGTCTTCTTCATAGCTGTCAGCACTCGTCAGGCGGTTGAACCATGTTGATTTCCCTGCGTTTGTATAGCCGACAAGCGCAATTTGAAGCACACCGTTTTTCTTTCTTCTTTCACGGTATCGGCTTCTATGGCGAATGACAGTGGAAAGCTGTGTGTTGATTTCATGAATGCGATTTCTGATATGGCGGCGGTCGGTTTCCAGTTTCGTTTCCCCGGGACCTCTTGCCCCAATTCCACCGCCTTGCCGGGAAAGGTTGATCCCTTGTCCCGTCAGACGCGGCAGTGCATATTGCAGCTGAGCCAGCTCAATTTGAAGTTTGCCTTCTCTCGTTCTCGCCCGCTTTGCAAAAATATCTAATATCAATTGCGTGCGGTCAATCATCTTCACTTCAATTGCTGTTGCCAATGACTTCAGCTGACTTGGCGACAGTTCATCATTAAAGATGAGGAGATCAGCTTCAAGCTCTTCCACCAGTGCCTTCAGCTCTTCTACCTTCCCTTTTCCTATATATGTAGCGGCGTCAGCCCTGTTCCGTTTTTGTGTGACGCTGGTCAGTACTTTTCCGTCTGCTGTTTTCGTCAGAGATGCTAGCTCTTCCATAGAATTTTCAAAATGCTCATCCGTGATATGCGGCAGCTGACATCCGACTAAAATGGCTTTCTCCTGAATCGTTTCTTGTTCGTTCAAATGGATGTTCCTTTCTTTTGCATATTGGGCAGTAGTATTATCATACCAAACCCTGCATGTGTATACCACAAATCGATTGCTTTGAAAAGCGGAAATACGAGCAAAAAACAGACCTCTCAAAAACTGAGAGGTCTATGCAGATCCAGATGCTTCTTCTTTAATGGAAAGATCTTGGCTTTTGATGGTCATCAAGTCGCTTTTTAAGTATTGGTCTCCCATTAAAAGCCTCATGGCTTGTGCTCTGATCGATTTTTCGATCACATTTCTGACAAAACGTCCATTGCTGAATTTAATGGGACTTGTCGTGCTTTTCACTGTCATTAAGTAATCTTTCAATTTCCATTCAGCTTCTTGACTGAGCTGGTATTCCCTTTCATCGATCATTCGTTTCGCAATCTCCATGAGCTGTGTCACAGAGTAATCCGGAAAATCAATGGAGATGGGAAATCTTGATTGGAGACCGGGATTTAACGAGAGAAAATGATCCATTTCCCGTGAATATCCGGCGAGTATCAAAATAAACTCATGCTGTTTGTCTTCCATATGCTTGACAAGTGTGTCGATCGCTTCTTTCCCAAAGTCCTTTTCGCCGCCTCTTGCCAGCGAGTAGGCTTCGTCTATAAACAAAATGCCACCTAATGACTTTTTGATTAAGTCTCTCGTCTTTTGGGCGGTGTGTCCGATATACTCCCCGACCAGGTCAGCCCGCTCCGCTTCTATTAAGTGGCCTTTTGACAGGACATTCATTTCAAAGAACAGCTTGCCGATGAGCCGTGCAACCGTCGTTTTTCCCGTTCCCGGATTTCCTTTAAACATCATGTGCAGCGCTTGCTTTCCAACCTTCAAGCCTTGCTCCGCGCGTTTTTGGTTCACAAAAATCCAGGCGTATATTTCCTTGATGTTGCGTTTCATTTCCTCCATCCCAACTAATGCGCTCATCTCTTTTTCGATTTCCTTCAAAATGCCGTGCTTTGCTTCGTTTTTTTGCAATGCAGCCTGATATTCCGCCTCTGCCTCAGCATTCGTCAGCACCTGCTTTTGCCCGTTCAGAATAATGTTGATCTGTCCGTTGTTTTTATAAGTCACAGCGCGCTCCAACATCTTCACCTCTCTGTTCTCTCTATATGATATTCAAGCGGATGCCGATTGTGACAAACGCCTATCATGTGTCGAAACAATTGCTTTTTTCGGGAACAATAAGGAATCCTGCGCTTTCCCGAGAAATACTTTATTTCTTATTGTATTCACGGACATGGGGTGGACAAACCATGAGATTTTGTTTTTAATCATTTTGTCAAAGTATTATAGTGAGCTTCTTTCTCATTATTTTCTCCATTCGCCAATCCTTTTTTCATGTAACGGGCTGTTTTTTGTAAGAAGCGTATTACCCGCCCTAAGATACCTGAAGTGTTTTTCTTTTTTTCGATTTATAAAGTGGTGTCTTTAATGAAAGGAGCTTTTCTCATCAATTAACGTTTCAAATGCTTATGAACGCAAAGCTTAAACAGGAATCAGTGCAGGTTAACCGAACCCATAGTACATACAAACATATGGCATATGCACATATTTCATTTCGGACCGTATCTGTTGTCGCTTCATGTTGAATTGTGCGCTTTCCCGAGAAATAATTCCCGGTGTGGAAGGGTTATTTCCTCATTTTTCAGTTGAATGATAATCGTACAAGCAGAAGCCGTGTTTTTTCATATCCTGTAATGAGGTGATGAAAAATGGTTAAAATTTTTATTGATCCTGGCCATGGCGGGTCTGATCCAGGCGCAACAGGTAATGGCCTTCAGGAGAAAACGTTAACCCTGCAAATCGCTTTAGCCTTACGTACGATATTAACTAATGAATATGAAGGCGTTTCTTTGCTGCTGAGCCGGACAAGCGACCAATATGTCAGCTTAAACGACCGGACAAATGCCGCAAATAACTGGGGAGCAGATTTCTTTTTGTCCATTCACGTTAATTCCGGGGGAGGCACAGGTTTTGAAAGCTATATTTATCCAGGTGTAGGAGCCCCGACGACGACTTATCAATCGGCAATTCACTCTGAAGTGATACAAGCTGTCGACTTTGCCGATCGCGGCAAAAAAACGGCGAACTTCCACGTCCTAAGGGAGTCGGCAATGCCTGCCCTCTTGACCGAGAACGGCTTCATTGATACCGTTGCCGATGCAAATAAGCTGAAAACGAGCAGTTTTATTCAAAGCTTAGCGAGAGGACATGCAAACGGGCTGGAGCAAGCCTTTAACCTTAAAAAGACTTCCAGCTCAGGGTTATATAAGGTTCAAATCGGCGCATTTAAAGTCAAAGCGAATGCCGACTCGCTCGCAAGTAAAGCCGAAGCCAAAGGTTTTGACTCGATTGTCCTTTTAAAGGACGGATTATACAAAGTGCAGATTGGCGCATTTTCATCCAAAGACAATGCAGACACCCTCGCTGCCAGAGCGAAAAATGCCGGCTTTGACGCTATTGTGATCCTAGAATCATAGCCGAGACGGGGACGAGCGTCTCATAAAAAAACCCGGCTCCTCATCGCGAGAAACCGGGTTTTTTTATTCAAGAATATCAACAACAAACTGTGACCATGTTTCCAGACGGTTGTAGATGTCTTCCTGTTTTAATTCAGAAACTTTCATCCATTTACCCGCAATTTGTTCTTTCTCCTTCACTTCCACTTGTGCCCCAGGCTTTAATTGAAGCGCAGAAAGAATACCAATATGCACTTTGCCAACACTGTTTTCATCATCATTGATCAATCCCAGTGTGACAATCGCCTGTTTATCTTCTTCATTTATTTGCAGTTCTTCCTCAAGCTCACGGTCTGTGTTCAGCTTTAAGACTTCAGCAAATGAAGCTGCCCCTTCGATGGCGTTCATATGGCCGCCAAAGCCGAGAGAAAGCTTGTTGTGCAGACGCGATTCACCGCCGCCAGCCAGCCGCTCGTAAAGAAAAACTTCATCTTCACGCTTAATGACGACATAAGGTATCGGCTGCTTGAAACGCGTATCTTCTTCTGCGTCCCCTCTTCTCATTTCACGATAGGCCGCTTCAATCTGAGCCATGATTTCTGCTACTCTGCTATCTTCACTGTATACGCCCTGGAAGGTTAAGCTTTCTTTCTTAAACACATCATCGCGCGGGGCAACTAAAATCATTTCGTCCATTTTTCCCATGGGTACTGCGTCCTCCTCATTTGAACCTTCAAGCCGAAAAGAGCAGATATTATATCTGCTCTTTTTCATCTTCAAAATAAAAGTCATCATCTTTGAGCGGCTCAACTGTCGCTTTTTTATAGCCATTCCCCTTCATAGAGAAGAAGTCATGCGATTTTGTTTTTGTGTTTAATCCGTTTAATACGATCGGATTAATATCTTCCTCTTCGAAGTATGGATCAAATCCAAGATTCATCAGCGCTTTATTCGCATTATAGCGGATGAATTTCTTTACATCGTGTGAGAGTCCGACTTGATCGTACAAATCCTCTGTATATTCAAGCTCATTTTCATATAACTGATTCAGAAGGTCAATCGCAAATTCACGAAGCTCTGCTTTTTTCTCTTCTGTCTGTTTATTATAAATTTCCTGAGCAAGGAGACCGACATACACGCCGTGAATCGCTTCGTCACGAAGGATCAGGTTAATGATCTCACCGCTTTGCATCAGTTTTCCTTGTCCGTAGAAATATAACGGATAATAGAAACCGCTGTAGAAAAGGAAGCTTTCCAGATAGACGGAAGCAACCATCGCTTTGAACAGTGAAATTTCATCATCTTTTTGAATGGCTTTGTAAAGCCCGACAATCATTTGCGCTTTTTTCTGCAAATATTTATTTTGTTTAACCCATTCAAATACTTCATTGATCGTTTCAGTCGGTGCAAGGGTCATGAAAATATTAGAGTACGACTTCGCATGGACAGCGTTCTCCATCATCGCCATAAAGTTCAGCACCGCTTTCCGCTGGTGGCCATCTACGTGTTCAGCCACGATCGGCATCCCCGTATTCCCCTGCTCTGTATCAAGAAGCGTAAGTCCGGCCAGTACCTTCATATAAGTATCCTGCTCATTTTTTCCGAGGTACTTCCATGTGAGAAGATCGCCGTTTAAAGCAATCTCTTCCGGAAGCCAGAACTGTTTCACGTTTTGGTTATAGAACATTTGGGTAAAATCGTCTTCATGCTTTGACCAGTTTGCTGCGTCATAAATTTTTGTCACTATAAACTCTCCTTTAATCAAACAACACAAGAAAGGCAGCTGTCTTGCCCAGTATCTTTCGTTCTTGCATAGTAAATGGTTTTAATTCCTCTATGATGTGCATACAGATCGATTCGGTTTAAATCACGGGTCGTCATTGTGTCTTTTAAGAACAATGTGAAGCTGATTCCCTGATCAATGTGCTGCTGGATAGTGGCGATCATATCCACAACCTTGAACATGTCCATATCGTAGGCTTCTTTATAGAAGAACCAGTTATTAGATGCAAGCCCAGGCATTGGGTAGTACGTTTTTGAGTTGCCGTATGTTCGTTCTTCAATCCGTTCCATAATCGGCATAACAGACGCCGTGCTTGATTGAACGTATGAGATAGAGCCTGTCGGCGCAATGCATAATCTGTAGCTGTGATACATACCGTGTTCAGCCACAAATGCTTTTAGCTTTTTCCAGTCCTCTGTCGTCGGGATATGCATACCCTCAAACAGGTTGGCGATTTTTTCATATTTCGGTGAGAAATCAGTAGAAACGTATTTGTCAAAGTATTCACCTGTCGCATAGGTTGAGCCTTCATATTGATCAAACGTTTCACCCTTCTCTTTTGCGATTTCCGCAGAACGCTGGATGGAGTAGAAGTTCACCATCATAAAGAACGTGTTTGCAAAGTCACGCGCTTCCGGACTTTCATACGCAATGCCGTTTTGCGCAAGGTAGCCGTGAAGGTTCATAGCACCGAGGCCGATTGATTTCATCGCTTTGTTTGCCCGTCTTACAGCAGGCGCATTACGGATGTCAGTTGTTTCAGACACGTGTGTTAAAGAGTCTGTCGCAAGCTTGACTGTCTTTTCGATTGATTTATGCTCCATGACATTGAGAATGTTAAGCGAACCCAGGTTGCAGGAAATATCCAGACCGATTTCATCTTCTTCATCATAGTCTGTGTATGAAGAAACTTGAGATGCCTGCAGCACTTCAGAGCAAAGGTTAGAAAATTTGACCTTGGAAATATGGTTATTCGCATGCACTTTATTGACGTTATCTTGGAACATGATGTATGGATAGCCTGATTCAGAACGAAGCATCGCCAATTTTTCAAGCAGTTTCCGCGGGTTGATTTTTTCCTTTTTCACCCGAGGGTTGTCGACAAACTTGTCGTACATTTCGTTCATGTCCATCTCATCCATGTGCTGGCCGTACTCTTTATAAATCGTGTGCGGATAGAATACATAAGCCGCTTTGTCCTCGCGTGCAAGCTCAACGAACTTATCCGGAATGACAACACCGATCGAAAGCGTTTTGACGCGCACATCTTCATCCGCAGAAATCTTTTTCGTATCAAGAAAATCATTGATATCGCGGTGGAAAATGTTTAAATACGCCGCGCCGGACCCTTGTCTTTGTCCCATTTGGTCAGCGTAACGGAACGCGTTATCAAGAAGCTTCATGACGCCTACAACGCCTTTTGTCGCATTCTCAACATCTTTAATGGCTTCACCTTTCGCGCGAAGCTTGGACAGGTTAAGAGAAACCCCGCCGCCAAGCTTAGAAAGCTGCATGGAGATATCGATTGCTCTTGAAATGTCATTTAAAGAATCATTAACTTCGAGCAAGAAGCAGCTCACAAGTTCACCGCGGCGTTTTCTGCCGGCATTCAAAAATGTCGGTGTGCTCGGCTGATATTCTTGATTGATCATCAGGTTTACATATTCTTTTGCTTTCTCAGTGTCGCCGTTAGCGAAGAACAGCGCAACAATTGAGATCCGGTCCTCATAACGCTCGAGGATTTTTTTCTTGTCATTCGTTTTCAAAGCATAGTCATTATAGAATTTAAACGCACTCATGAAGGAAGGAAAACGAAACTTCTTAGCGTAAGCTGTCTTAAACACTTCTTTAATGTCTTCAAAAGAATAAAGGCTTAAGAATTCCTCTTCGTAGTATTGATTTTCAACCAAATAATCCAGCTTCTCTTTTAAATCGTGAAAGAAGACTGTGTTTTGATTGATATAATCTACAAAATAGCTATGTACAGCCTCTTTATCCTTATCAAACTGGAATTTCCCATCTTTTTGGATCATGATTTCGTTATTTAACTGGATCCATTTTGGCACTTGATTTTGTGACAACTCTTTCTACCTCCTGAGTAAACAATTCAACGTCTTTAGATGTGCCGCTGAGTTCAAATTTGTGCAAGATCGGCACCTGATATTGTCTTGAAATGGTATCGGCGCTTTTTGCAAAGTTATCGCCCCATACTTTGTTGCCGCTCGCAGCGACTCCTAATAAGAGATGGGCGTATTTTTCGAGAAATGATTGTGTTGATGCCGGTACCTGGCCGAAGTTTGTCGTGTAGGTGACCAAAACAAACGGAGTGTCCACGTGGTCCATTTCGTCCACCTTGCGTATCTGCTGAAAGCCTGTTTTATTCACAAACCGCTGAACATTCCCTGTTTTCGAATCAAATATGATTTGTACCACGTTTTATCACGACCTATCAAAAAATATGAATCTCTCATCACTAACACTATATATAGTATACTACCCTCTAGCAAAAACACAATATATAGATTCGTTTTTATGAAAAATTCATATTTTGATCAAATCAGGCAAATGGGCAGACTCATTAGGGCCCAAAAAAGAGAGCAGAACGAGAATCATCTCTCGTCCTACTCGGGGTGTCGTTTTTAGCCGATGTATATCATAACATGAAAAAAAACTGCTTAGTAGTCTAGATTTTTTTTTCTTAAGCTATCACAGCATTTTTCGCTCTCTACTGTTTCTTCTATTTCAACATCCGCGCCGATCTCTTCTAAAACCGTCTTCAAAGCAGTGATAATTGACGCTTCTCTGATTAATTCTTTTCCGTTCACAATGATACTTGTTCCGTATTCATAGCAAGAATCATCTTCGCAAATTTCTTCCCAATGATTCACGATCACTTTATGCTTCATGTTTTCACCCTCTGTTTGATCTGTGTCTGTATTTAGTTTAGCGGCTGGCATCCGCTTTGTAAATTCGAATGCTTGTGAATTTTATTCAAGCTCATCATCCGCGTATTCTTTCTTCAGCTTTACCTCATTGCGGGACTCATTATACTCATAAATTTTGATATAGCCGTCCTCCATAACGCCAAAATGGTTATGTTCAAGTGGAAACGAGGTGGGCTGAGGCGTTTCATAGTCTGAATTGCCGCTGTTTGTTTCAATAATGGTATCTTGATTCCCGCACGCCCCAAACAGTAAAAAGACAGCTATCCATACAAGTGCAATCCTGATTCGTCTCAGTTCTGCTTCACTTTCAAACAAGGTCGATCACTCCCAAATTCATTTTATACATAATATACCATTTTTACTTCCGTATGTTGTTCTCATAAAAAAAGACCGTGCCTTGGCATGGTCAGCTTACACAAAAAGCTTGGAGCAAAAGTGGATGCATGTTAAAAATGGCCGCCGGGAACCCCCGGCAGCCTTTCCTCATGTCTTGACATGGCATTTTTTGATCTATTCGAGTTCAAGCTGGACGTTTTTTTGCGGCGCAAACGTTGAGATCGCATGTTTATATATAAGCTGCTGCTTACCTTCCGATTCCAACAATACGGTAAAGTTATCAAAGCCTTTCACCTGGCCCCGCAACTGAAAGCCGTTCAGCAAAAAAACAGTGACATACGTATTTTCTTTCCGGATTTGATTCAAAAACTGATCCTGAATATTAATCGGTTTCATGTTTCGTCCTCCTTGATTCTCTATATCATACAGTTTCGATTAAAGTTCGAGTTTTCCTGCTATATGTGTGAAAATTTCCTTTTTTTTCAGCTCCATATCAACAGGCGGTGTCATATCGAACCATGTGACCTGCATTTTGTTGCGAAACCACGTCAACTGGCGTTTCGCATACCGCCTCGAGTTCTGCTTTAGCTGTTCGACAGCATCGGAAAGTGTCACAAAACCGTCAAAATATGCATACAGCTCTTTATAGCCTATCGCCTGTATTGATTGACAGTCTCTCACGTTCTTGTCGTATAAGCGTTTCACTTCCGGAAGAAGGCCTGACTGCATCATCATATCGACCCGCTGATTAATTCTTTCGTAAAGCGTGTCTCTATCCATTGTCAGGCCAATTAACACTGCATTGTACAGAAGTTCTCGTTTTTGTTCCTTCAAATGCTGGGACATCGTTTTTCCGGACGTATGTAAAATTTCCAGTGCGCGAATGACTCTTCTTGTATTATTCGGATGAATCGCAGCTGCTGCCTCGGGATCTGCTGCAGCAAGTTTGGCATGAAGAAAGTCAGCGCCTTCCCGCTCAGCAGCCATTTGCATGCTCTCTCGAAACACGGGATCATTTGCCTCTTCCGTAAATGTATAATCGTAAAGCACAGATTGTATATAAAGCCCTGTACCGCCGACAATCATCGGAAGCTTTCCTCTATTTGCAATCTCGCTGATTTTATTTCTTACTAAGCTTTGATAATCGGCAGTAGAGAAAGAGTCTTGGGGATCTAAAATGTCAATCAGATGATGGGGCACTCCCTCCATCTCCTGTTCGGTAATTTTAGCTGTTCCAATATCCATCCCTTTATAAATCTGCATCGAATCTCCGCTGATAATTTCCGCGTTTAAGGATTTGGCTAGCTGAATACTTAAATTGGTTTTCCCCACTGCCGTCGGTCCGACTAAAATGACAACGGGCTGCTTCGTATTATTCAATATGTATCACTCTCTTTTATAAATCTCCCCCCATTATATCATTCAACATGGACAACCACCTATCCATTTTGCCCTTTTTTTGCATCGGTAAACATCCTTCTACCAGCCGAGCGGCTCATTGCCGACAATTTCCCTTGTCTTTCCTTTCAGGGTATGACGATGCGTTTTTCTTCTGTCATCTCCGGGATCGTACACAACCCCTCCGTACTGGATCTCAATCGGCTCGTTATAGGCCAGATACGTCGTTTCTTCGATTTCATGATAATGTGTGCCATCTGCTAAGGGAATCGCCGGTCCTGAGATTCCGTAATACCGATGAAAATGGCCGTTTTCAAATGAAGTGATCCCTGTATAGTAATGTGTATGCTGATCGGTATTTGATCCGTTTGCCGGCTGAGTAAACCCTTCGATGAGATGATAATGGCCCTGTTCTCTCGTTGTTTTGACATGATAAGCATGTGCGTGGGGCGGTGCTTTTGACCAGTCAGACTGATACAGGCCCAATGTGTTCACATCCTCCTTTTCCTCGATTCGCCCAATCAAATCCGGGCAGGGTGAATACACTGCATCATCTACACTTTATTACAGGAGGAAAGAAAACATGAACGAGTTAGAGCATTTCAGCCCTGAAGATACAAGAATATTTGGAAGGCCGTTCGGATTCGGGAGACCATTTGGGTTTGGAAGACCGTTCGGGTTCGGTTACGGGTTTGGAAGACCCGGATTTGGTTATGGGTTTGGCCGGCCATTCGGATTTTTTGGAGGACCGTTTATCGGCGGCCTTGCAGGCGGGCTTATAGGAAGCGCTTTATTTAATCCTTATTTGTATGGCGGATACCCCTATTATCCGTATGCCCCGTTCCCTTTTTATTATTAAACGCAAAAGACCCCTTAAAAAGGGGTCTTTTTAAGTGTGTGAAAATGAATCTCTTGACTCATACATAGGCATACACTAATATTTTTCTAGCTGAAGTTTTTTCTAATCTAAAAATATAGTGAGGAGAATTCATGATGTTGATAGGATATATATTCCTCACGATTGCCATATGTTCGGAATCGATAGGAGCAGCCATGCTGAAAGTATCTGATGGCTTCAAAAAGTGGAAGCCAAGTGCTTTGGTCGTTATTGGCTATTCCCTCGCCTTTTATATGCTGTCCCTGACTTTAAACCATATTCCCCTGAGCCTCTCCTATGCGACTTGGAGCGGGGCGGGCACGGTGCTGACGACAGTGATCGGAGTAAAATGGTTCAAGGAAGATCTGAATGCCAAAGGGCTTATCGGGATTCTTTTATTACTATCAGGGGTCGTGTTACTTAATTGGCAGTAAAGGAGTGATGAAGATGAGAGGATTGCTTTATTTGGCTCTCGCCATTGTATCTGAAGTGTTTGGGAGCACGATGCTGAAGCTTTCAGAAGGATTTACACAAGCCTGGCCCATTGCCGGAGTCATAGTCGGATTTCTTTCTGCTTTTACGTTTCTAAGCTTTTCTTTAAAAACAATTGACTTATCAAGCGCGTATGCAACATGGTCGGGCGTTGGTACCGCACTTACAGCAATTGTCGGGTTTTTGCTTTTTGGCGAAACCATCAGTTTAAAAGGTGTATTCGGTCTCACGCTTGTCATTGCAGGCGTGGTCGTGCTAAATCAATCGAAAGCCCACGCTGAAGATAAAAAACAGACGGCCTGTGAGTGACCGTCTGTTTTCTTTATTCTCCACCCAGTTTCACAGAGGCTTCAAGCTGCAGCTCGACATTTCCTTGAATTGCACGCGAAATCATGCATGACGACTCCGCTTTTTTACAAAGCTTGTGCGCCAATGCGACGTCGTCTTGAGAAGCATCATGTTTAAGCACGACAGAGGGACGGTGAATGATCTTTTTGTATGTAAAGACTCCTTTTGTGACGTCGACAATGCCTTCTGACTCCATCTGTAAGTCTTCTTTTTCCAGCCCGCTTCTCTCCATCATCGCTGCAAGTGTAATAATGTAACAGGTCGCTGCCGCCCCGAGAAGCATTTCATCTGGGTTGGTCCCTTCTCCCGGGCCATCCATTTCTTTAGGAATGGAAATCGATGTGATCAGGTTTCCGCTTTCGATCGTACCGACATCATTGCGGTTACCCGGCCAATTCACTTTTAAATAAAAATGATGATCTGCCATTGTTTTGCCTCCTTTTTTATCCTATTTCAGTCTACTGATCTTCTCTTATTTTGTCTTCTGATCTGCTTGTTACGAATACTCTTTTTCCAGGACACCTTTGATCGCACTGACATAAGCATAAAATTCACTATTCTTTGTGTATTTTCTATTTTTATAATAAAAATCATCAAAAAATGCTTCTCTCTGCTCACGGCTGATTTCCAGCTGGATACTTAGCCCCGTTTCCCCTTGGTTATTAATGTTTTCGGCATTCAATCCAGCAAGACCGCTTTTAGACGACGCTAACTCAGCGGAAAACCCTCTCCGCTCAAGGGCTCTCACAATCATTTTCGCCCGCTTTCGGTCTGTTCCCCCTACAAGCGTATTCTTGTTCTCTCCTTTATATCCGTGAAAAGCCACCACATATTGATGCTCCTTGATTTTCTTTTTTGCCAATGGCTCATCAAAGTTGGTGCTTGTAATGTGCAGCGTTTGGTTATCGTGGGACTTCAACCCTTCAAACAGGTATGTAGAGTATTCATTATTGAAATAACGCACAAGCTCACTTACTCCGCCTTCAATTCTTCCGCCATGCGGAGACATAATTAAGACTTTGCTTCCTTTTTTCTCATTATATGAAATATCGTAATCGGCTGGGCTCTCATTCTCTGCCAAGCTGCTGAAATTTGAATATGTATCTGGCTGATTTGATGGTTCAGGTTCCAATGAGTAATGAACATATCTCAAGAACAAGACAATGGCTAAGACTAATATGACATTTAGTAAAAATCTTCTCATGTTTAACTCCTTTCATAAGAATGGCGCGGTTCATTATATGAGGTTTAGCCAATAGGTTTTATCTTACCATTGTATACACAATATCATCAGTGAAAAAGTTCCCGGTTTCAAAAAATCAATTGATTGTCACGGTTATTAGCGGTTCATTTCAAATAAGAGTGAAAAAAGGTTGAGAGGAAAGACATAAAAGGTAGGAACAACCTCACTTGGCAAATAAATGTATATAGGTTCAAGGAGGGTTTTAGTAACAGGCTGCCCGGTTGCTGAGACGGACAGCTGTTACCGGCCTGCAGAATAGAGATTTTGCTTATTTGTTCTCACAAAGTCACAGGAGAGGATAGAGTCCAATAAAAATGTTCTGATCTGTTGTTTCGAAAAACAAAATGCTTTGATTTTCGTTTTGCTTTTCTGTCTCACAATAATCGTTCTTTTACTAATCGTTCCGTCTTTCTTCATATATATAATGCTGATTGGCATTTGGCTTTCCAAAGATCGGTGCAAGTAGAAATTCATACGGTTGCTCTCCCCTTCCCAGTTTGATATGACCACATTATAATACGAACAAACGTTCTTTTTCAATCCCCAATGATTTCCTCAACTTCTGAATCTATCGCATCTAATGCGAAAGATTCAGAAAAACAAACTCTTGTCTGTCTCTTATAGAGGACAAACAAACTTACCAAACCTATCATCTGTTCATAGAGTATACAGAGAACTTTATAATAGGAGGAAAATACATGTTTGGGTACTCTATGGTACAAATGGTGAGAGCAAATGCTCACAAGCTAGATTGGCCGTTACGGGAAACCGTATTGCAGCTTTACAGGCCCTTCAAATGGACTCCTTGCTTCTTGCATAAATTTTTCGAAACCAAATTGCAAAACAGAAAAAAAATGTCAGTCATTATCGAATTTGAGGAAGGCTGTCACGAGACCGGCTTTCAAATGGCTGGAGAGGTTCTGCAAAAAGAAAAACGCAGCAAGCTAAAAAGCCGCTTCAACAAAATCAATTGCTGCAGCGCGGAGGTTACTCCTTCAGCATTACATTCCCTTCTCTCTGAATGCAGCAATATCCGTAAAGTGTATTTAAACCGCGAAGTCAAAGCGCTTTTAGACACGGCAACCGAAGCAAGCCATGCGAAGGAAGTCGTCAGAAACGGGCAAACCCTGACAGGAAAAGGTGTTACTGTCGCTGTTGTCGATACAGGAATCTACCCGCATCCTGATCTAGAAGGCAGAATTATCGGATTCGCGGACATGGTCAATCAAAAAACAGAGCCGTACGATGATAATGGTCATGGCACACACTGTGCAGGTGATGTCGCAAGCAGCGGTGCATCCTCTTCCGGTCAATACCGCGGACCTGCACCGGAAGCCAATCTCATCGGCGTAAAGGTATTAAACAAGCAGGGTTCAGGAACGTTAGCAGATATTATAGAGGGTGTTGAGTGGTGTATTCAATACAATGAGGACAACCCCGATGAACCGATTGATATTATTAGCATGTCGCTCGGGGGCGATGCCCTTAGATATGATCATGAACAGGAAGATCCGTTAGTCAGAGCGGTTGAAGAAGCGTGGAACGCAGGGATTGTCGTCTGTGTCGCTGCCGGAAACTCAGGCCCTGATTCGCAGACCATTGCAAGCCCGGGCGTGAGCGAAAAGGTGATTACAGTAGGTGCGCTTGACGATAACAATACTGCAAGCAGCGATGATGATGCTGTCGCTTCTTTCTCAAGCCGCGGCCCGACAGTATATGGGAAAGAAAAGCCCGATATTTTAGCGCCGGGTGTTAATATTATTTCCCTTCGCTCTCCGAATTCTTATATTGATAAGCTCCAAAAGTCAAGCCGTGTAGGGTCTCAGTACTTTACAATGTCAGGAACCTCGATGGCAACACCGATTTGCGCAGGAATCGCAGCTTTAATTCTTCAGCAAAACCCGGATCTTACCCCTGATGAAGTAAAAGAGCTTTTGAAAAACGGCACGGACAAATGGAAAGATGAAGATCCGAATATCTACGGAGCGGGCGCTGTCAACGCAGAAAATTCCGTTCCCGGCCAATAAACATCATCAAAAGCCGGCAATTCTCTTTCAGCAGAACTGCCGGTTTTTTGTTTGAATATTCATAATCATAAGGTAAAATAATGGAAAATAGATGAAGGAAGTGAAGAAAGTGCCATATTATATCTGCAACACATGCGGTGTGCAACATGCACAGACTGTAGATCCGCCCAACTCGTGTCTGATTTGCGAGGATGAAAGGCAGTATATTCATCCCGATGGACAAAGTTGGACAACCCTTGAAGACATGCGTGAGAAAGGAACCCTTCAAAACATCCTCCAAAAGGAAGAAGAGCATCTTTACAGCATCAAAACTGAACCAGAGTTTGCGATTGGACAAACAGCCCATCTTATCCAGCATAAGGGCTTCAATGTGCTGTGGGATTGCATGACATATCTTGACCAAAAGACAATTGACCAAATCAACGAATTAGGCGGTATTCAAGCCATCGCCTTGTCTCATCCGCATTATTACTCTACTCAGGTTGAGTGGGCTGAAGCGTTTCAGGCGCCGATCTATATCCATGAGGATGATAAAGAATGGGTGACAAGGCCAAGCAATCACATTCACTTCTGGTCAGGGGAAACGCTCAACGTAAAGCCGGGACTGGACCTTTACCGACTGGGCGGACATTTTAAAGGCGGTGCTGTTTTGCATTGGAGCAAGGGCAATGAAGGGAAAGGGTGTCTATTGACCGGAGATATCATTACGGTTGCGGCGGACCGAAACTGGGTCAGCTTTATGTACAGCTACCCAAATCTCATTCCCCTTCCCGCCTCCAAAGTTGAAGAAATAGCAGCCAAAGTAAAACCGCTTCAATTCAACCGGCTTTACAATGCTTTTTCTAAAGTTGTCAAAGAAAATGCAAGTGAAGCGGTCCAGCGTTCTGCCGTACGCTATATCAAGGCTCTCAACAGCGAATTGTTTCATACATAAAGAGTGAGGCGGCTCTTTTCCGTGTAAAAGATGCAGCAATTGGGAATAGTATCGTGTAGATCAAAAGGAGGAATATTGATGGCACACACGAATACACAGCTTTCTCAATGGCTGGAATCAAAAGTCGGCCAGACGCTTGATATTAGAAAAGGTGAATTGACCCATGATGAAGAGATATCAGACTTGGATCAGATTGTTCTCCACCTTCAAAAAGTGGCTATACGCAGTACGAATCATCCTGATGATTATGTTGCGAAAGAAGAGCTTGTTTTAGAAGGCGAAGGAACAACATTCACTGAGGACGGAAACGTACCGCTTCCGCAAAATGCCTATGAGATTCCTTTATTAGGTGACATTCATATTCACCAAGAAAACGAAGGATTGAAGGTCGTAACAGATCGTGCAGTATATACAATTGATATCCAGCACAGCTGACAGTCACTTTCATCAAAATAATACAGCGTAGCGCCTTTGAGCTTTCGTTCAAAGGCGCTGCTTTATATCGAGCTATCCAGTAACACTTAGTAAATAGATCAAGGCACTTTATTGAACCGTTTTTATACAGATTTATCATTATTCCTTCTCTTCTGTCTCACGTTTACCTTCCACGCAAATTGACTCTACATGCTGCATAATGACCCGCTTGATTCGGTCTTTATTCACGCGCACGGGGTCAAGCATGGCATGTAAAGCCAAGCCGTCAACAAGCGCGTAAAGTCTCTCAGCTTCAATGTCTTTATCAGCATTCTGCTTCAGTAAATCGGATTCATCTAAATAGGCAATCAGATTCCGCATGCCGCTGAAAATCCCGTCATGATTCGCATCAAACATATCCTTTTTATGTCTGGCGTAAGCAGTAAAAGCAAACCAAACCTCCATCTCTCTAATCGTTTCTTCATTCGTTGGGACCATTTCAAGCAAAATTTGCAACACTTTTTCCTTAGGGAGCAAATCCCTCACTGCAATGTCCTTAATTCGGTCCGTCACCTTTTCTTGGACAAGTTTCATTGCAAAAGCAAGCAATTCATCCTGTGTAGAGAAATAATGGCGCAGCGCACCTAATGACAATCCTGCTTCCTTTGCAATGTTCCTGGCTGATGCTCCCTCCATCCCTCGTTCTAAAATGACGCGCCACGTTGCTTCTGCAATTTGTTTTCTTCTTTTCTCATGGTCAATTTGTTTTGGCATAGCTTTATTGTAACAAGAAAAAAATGAGAGAGCAATTTTTATAATACAGTTGTGTTACAAAAACAAAGATGGTAACATATTATTTAAATAATACAACTGTATTGAAAAGAGGGGAATGGATTGAACGGTATCGCATGGATGATTGTTTTCTGTGAAATTGCGTTTTGGGTTGTCATTGTTTTGGGGCTTGCTGTACGCTACGTATTCAAACGACATACATTAGGACTGCTATTCCTTGCCTTAACTCCAGTTATCGATTTGATCTTGTTAGCGGTAACTGGTGTGGACCTTTACCGCGGAGCCTCAGCGACCGCAGCCCATGGGATTGCAGCTGTTTACATCGGTATATCGATCGCTTATGGAAAACAAATGATTCAATGGGCAGATGAAAAATTTCAATATTATGTGACAAAAAAAGGCGCAAAACCGCTGAAACGTTTTGGAATGGACCATGCCAAGCACGGTGCGAAAGGCTGGCTAAGACATGTGCTGGCCTACTTAATTGGTGCTGGACTATTGGCAGGGATGATCTATTTTATCAATGACTCTGCCCGAACCGAGGCGTTGAGCGGCATTCTTAAACTGTGGACTGTCATTATAGGCATTGACTTTCTCATTACAGCCAGCTATTTTATTTGGCCAAAAAAAGAGAAAGCTTCGGCGAATCTCAGGAGTTAACATGAAGAAAAAGGCCCTTCCCCAGTGGAAAGGACCTTTTTTGGTTTTGTTAAAATATGCTATACTATTTTCGTTAGAAAATAGACTTATAGATATTTTGGGCTGATTCAAGGGTGCTGTTTGTATGAGTAAGCAGGGGAAGGGAGTGTCATACTTGAACCAAAAAGAACAGAACGAGCACTCTAAAGAAGATTTTAACCTGAGATCAAAATTAATCGGAATTGTATCTATCACTTTTATCGCGGCCATTGCGCTTGCAGTCATCTTCGGCGGCTTTTTCTTCGGGATGAAAGGCTTATTCTCCATACTTGGCATCACATACGCTTCCAATCAAACATTAGCTTTATTTATTTTAGCCTGCTTTGCTGTAGGTTTAATCATAGACCCACTCACAAAGATTCTCTCTATCATTTTGGCAAAATCACTTTCATTGAAAAAGACTGCACTTTTTGCTTTTATACTGTATTTTATCAGCAATCTTATAACAATTTGTTTTGCAGATTACTTTATGCAGTCTATTTATATTCCAGATATCTTGCTTGTTGTGATATCAGCTTTCATGGCTTTCATTGAACTTGCTTTTGATAACCAGCCTAATAGAGAAGCAGCTTAAAGCCGATGGCAGATATGGAAAATTCATAACACCCTATATTTGGACATCACCAGTTATATAAACGAAAAAATCTCCCTGTTCACACGAACAGGGAGCAAAACACAATGTTGTAATTTAAATTCTGCATTCTAAAATGATTCTTACATTTGGATCATCAAGTTCATCCAAAAAGATAATGATCTTCGGACCACATGCCATATGTTTCCACCCCCTCACCCAAAATATACATTAATCCCAATTGCCTGTAAATGGAAATTTTGTTATACGGAGAAACCATGAAGTATAATGCGTTAACACTGCTCACACGTTTACAACCGTTTCTTATAATCTGACACTCGAAGGAGTACAAAAAAAGCATTGATCCATTCAGAGAATGGATCAATGCTTACCACCCCCGCTACATCACGCGTTTGAACATCTTTTCCATCTCATAAGTGGAATGGTGTATGATGATCGGGCGGCCGTGCGGGCATGTAAATGGGTCTGATGTGCTTCGGAGGTCGTCGAGAAGCGCTTTGATTTCATCGTTTCTGAGGTGGCGATTTGCTTTGATGGAGCCTTTGCAGCTCATCATAATCGCCGCTTCCTCGCGGAGTTTTTTAATATCTATATTTTTGGAGTCGAGCACCTGCTGAATGATTTCTTCTATAAGCTCTGCTTCTTCTCCCTTTGGAAACCAGGCCGGGTGGCAACGGACGATGTAACTGTTAGAGCCGAATGACTCTAAAAAGACACCGACGCTTTCGAGCTCTTGTTTGTGCTGTTCAATAATCAAAGCCTCATTTGTGGAGTAGTGGAACGTCAGCGGTACAATCATATCCTGCACCTCAGGCTCAACCTCCCCCACCTTTTCACGAAAGTACTCATATTTAATACGTTCTTGGGCGGCGTGCTGGTCGATAATATACAGGCCGTTTTCGTTTTGTGCCAATATATAAGTCCCGTGCATCTGGCCGATCGGGTACATAATCGGAACCCGCTCAGACGCTGGCTGCTGCTGTTCCTCATGGCATTCCTGCTCAAATGTTTCAGGCAGTTCTTCTGAAACATCGGACACCTCAAGGGTTTGTTCCTGATCAACGATAGGAGGAGCATCAAATTGGTGAGGAGGCAATTCTTCCTCCGTATCAACCGGCTCTTTCACGACTGAGCTGAGCTTCATTGGTGAATAAGATGGCGCATGCGCTTTTTCCGGTACTTTTCTTTCCGGAGGCTTTTCATCAAAGGTTATGAACTGCTGCTCATTTTTGATAACAGGTGCCGATTTTTTCGGAAGCTGGGCACTCGGAATCAGCTGCTGCTGTTTAAATACATCTTTAATTCCGTCACGAATTAAGTCATGAAGCTCTGTTTCCTTGCTGAGCCGGACCTCAAGCTTCGATGGATGCACATTGACATCGACTAAAATCGGGTCCATCGTAATTTCTATAAAAGTAATCGGATGGCGTCCGATCGGCAGAAGCGTATGATAGCCTTCATGAACCGCTTTGACGAGCGGGAAATTTTTAATGTAACGGCCATTGACCACAGACGACATATAGTTTCTCGACGCCCGTGTAATCTCTGGGAGAGCGATATATCCCTTTACTTCAAAATCTAAGGAGCTCACATGCAGCGGAAGCATTTTTTTGGCGACAGCCGTGCCGTAAATCGCTGCCAGTACATGGCGCACATCTCCGTTTCCGTTCGTTTGAAGCAGGTTTTTCCCATGATGGCGCAGGCGGATCGATACCTCTGGATGCGCCAGAGCAATACGGTTAACCACGTCTGTAATGTTTCCAAGCTCTGTATGAACGGTTTTCATATATTTCAAACGGGCCGGTGTGTTAAAAAACAGGTTGGAAACGACAATTTCAGTTCCCTTCCTGCTTGAGGAACGCGATTCGGAAATGATGTTTCCTCCTTGGAGGACGAGCTTCGTCCCAGCTCCTTCACCAGTGCTTGTTGTAATCTCCAGATGAGAGACTGACGCGATACTCGGCAGGGCTTCTCCCCTGAAACCGAGCGTTCTCACCCTGAATAAATCATTTTCATCTTTTATTTTACTCGTTGCGTGGCGCCGGAAAGCTCGCTTGCAATCTTCATTCTCCATTCCTTCGCCGTTATCCAAGACCCGAATGGATGCAAGGCCTGCTTCCTCAATATCGATTTCAATGACTGTGCTGTCAGCGTCGATCGCATTTTCCACCAATTCTTTGACGACTGAGGCGGGCCGTTCCACAACCTCGCCCGCCGCTATTTTATTTGAAAGCTCATCTGACAGCTGGATGACTTTTGCCACATTCATCACCCCGTTTTAATGTAATTTCTTTTGCAGCTTGTACATTTCATTCATCGCTTCAAGCGGTGTCATATCCAGTATATTAAGTGATTTGAAAGCATCGATCACTTGCTTTTCTTTTTTTGAAAGCTTTGGTGTTTCAGCCGGCTTTTCCGCTTCGTCAAAAAAGGACAGCTGTGCCGGCTCTTCTTTCACCTGAGGTTTCTGCACCGGCACTTCCGGTTTGTTTCCTGAATGCTCAAGCTCTTTTAAAATATCTTGGGCGCGCGCAATCAGATCTCCCGGCAGTTCGGCAAGCTGAGCTACATGGATACCATAGCTTTTATCAGCCGCACCTTCTTTAATTTGATGAAGAAAGACAACCGTTCCGTTATATTCTTCAGCGCGAACATGAACGTTTTTCAGCTGGGGTAGCTTGTCCTCAAGAACGGTCAGCTCGTGATAGTGTGTGCTGAACAGCGTCTTGGCGCCGATGTGATCGTGAACATATTCAATAATCGCCTGTGCCAGCGCCATGCCGTCATAAGTGGACGTTCCCCGCCCGATTTCATCAAACAGAATGAGGCTGTTTTTCGTCGCGTTGACAATCGCATTTTTCGCTTCAAGCATTTCTACCATAAATGTACTTTGTCCGGAAATCAAATCATCTGCAGCGCCGATTCGCGTAAAAATTTGATCAAAAATCGGAAGCACCGCTTTTTTCGCGGGTACAAAGCAGCCGATTTGCGCCATAATGGAAATGAGCGCGATTTGTCTCATATACGTGCTTTTCCCTGACATGTTTGGACCTGTAATGAGAAGCATTTGTCTGTTATCGCCCATCATACAGTTGTTCGGGACATATTCCTGGCTGTCCATGACTTTTTCAACAACCGGGTGTCTGCCTTCAATCACTTCGACTTCATCTTTAGAGAACTCTGGTTTCGTGTAGTGGCGATTTTCACTGATTGTCGCAAAGCATTGCAGTGCGTCCAGCTCGCTCATCTGTTTTGCAAGCTGCTGCAGCCGCGGAATATACTGCTTCACTTTCTCGCGCAGCTCGGTAAACAGCTCGTACTCCAGCTCACAGATGTTATTTTCCGCCTCTAAAATGAGCGCTTCTTTTTCTTTTAATTCAGGTGTAATGTAGCGCTCTGCATTGGTTAACGTCTGCTTCCGCTCATAACGCCCTTCCTCAAGCAAATGCAAGTTTGCTTTAGTCACTTCAATGTAATAACCGAAAACTTTATTAAAGCCGACCTTTAAAGAGCGAATGCCTGTGTATTCCCGCTCCTGCTGTTCCAAGCGGGCAATCCAGTCTTTTCCGTTTCTGCTTGCATCACGATATTCATCAAGCTTTTGATTATAACCATCTTTAATCAGGTTCCCTTCTTTTACCGATAAAGGAGGGTTTTCGTACAGCGCTTCTTCCAGCAGTTCAAGTACATCCCCGCAAGGGTCAATGCGCTTTGCACGTTCCTTGGCCTTGTCATGAGCCAGTGAAGCAACCAGCTGTTTGATGCCAGGAACTTGCTTTAACGATTCCTTCAGCTGAATCAAATCCCGGGCATTGACATTTCCGAATGCAACGCGGCCGGCAAGGCGTTCTAAGTCATATACTTCTTTTAAACGTTCACGCAGATCTTCCCGTTCAAAGAAATGGGACATCAATGTTTCCACCATTTCTTGGCGCTCTTCGATTTGATTGACTCTGATAAGCGGCCGGTCAATCCACTGTTTAAGCAGCCGGCCTCCCATTGCCGTTTTTGTTTCATCCAGCAGCCACAAAAGGGAGCCTTTTTTATTTTTTGAACGGATTGTTTCGGTCAGCTCCAGATTACGCTTTGAGTACAAGTCAATTTTCATCGCTTCCTCAAGCTCATACACCTGCAAGGGCTGAAGATGATCAAGGCTGCGCTTTTGGGTTCTTTTCAGATACGTATATAAGCGCATAAATGTTTTTGTTATATCTTCATTATTTAAGTGCTCAATGATCGTTACGTGTTCGTCTGTTTCTCCGTCTTCAATTGAAATCGTTGCACCGCACCGCTCTCTCAGCTGTGCCACTGTATCGGCATCCAAGCTTCCTGAAACCACGATTTCCCGTGCGCCGACTGAATAAATTTCTGATATGACGTCTTCAAGCCGTTCAATCAAAACAGCCAAATTTTCTCCCGTTGTTAAATCAGACAGCGCAAGTCCGTATCCGTTCGAGCAGGCTGAAACAGATGCGATAAAGTTATTTTCCGACTCATGGATGCCTTTGCCGTCCATTACAGTTCCGGGCGTAATCAGCTGAACTACTTCTCTTTTCACAACGCCCTTTGCGGCTTTCGGATCTTCCGTCTGTTCACAGATCGCCACTTTGTATCCTTTTTTAATAAGCTGTTCGATATACGCGGAAGCAGAATGATACGGCACACCGCACATCGGTATTTTTTCAGCCGCACCGCCGTCTCTGCTCGTTAACGTAATTTCCAGCTCTTGTGACGCTTTTTTGGCGTCCTCAAAAAACATTTCATAAAAATCACCCAGGCGAAAAAATAAAAAGGCATCCTGGTGCTCTGCCTTTATTTTTAAATATTGCTGTATCATAGGCGTATAACCGGCCATTGTTTAATCCCTCACTATGTATCTACGTTTCTATTTTCCAACCTTCATTATAACATAAACAAAAAGTGATAAAAGAATGATATATCAATATAAAAAAGAGACTTGGGGGTACTGTCTCCCCTAGTCCCTTTTTTATTCTTCAGGATCTCCCACTAAAAACTCCGGGTTGATGTCTTCAAGCTCTTCATCAAGCTCATCTTCCCAATCTTCCTCGTCATCCTCTTCCCAGTCAGGATTGACCTCAACAACTACCTTTGTTTCCCCTACCACTTCCGCCAAAAATTCTCTTTCTGCCTGCACAACGATTTTATTTCCATTCGGCGAAATGGTCACTTCAAGGCAGTTTGGCTGCTGAAGCACTTTGGCAATCACTTCATGCTCATCATCTAAGTAATTATTGTCTCTGTATCTGAGTTTAATGACATCTACATATTTTACCCGTTCTGTGACAACCTCTGTCTTTGTGTTGTCCGCATAAGAGTACCATACGTTTATATCATAATACCCTTCAATTTCTACCGTTTTTCCAATTTTTTCAGCGTCATACTTGTGGTTAATAATCCAACCACCCAAAATGCTGCTCGGTTTTTTCTCAGGCGAGATGGTGTTGGTGCATTGGGTGAATTTTCGGCCTTTCGCTACTACTGCCTTCGTAATAATTTCCCTGTATTCAGACATTCCGGCATGCCTCCTTGTTCTTCTTCGTGTTATCTTATGCTGGGCATTTGTCTAGTGTGCATTTTTATAAATAAAATATAAAAATACAAAGTTTCTGTTCCATTGTATGCAGGGGTGCCTAGAAACTTTACTTATAAGTGCGATAAAGTTTATACGCGGCTGAGCACAGAAAAACAAATTGAACATTTGGTACATAGATTATTTAGTTCATTTTTAACCGCACAAATGATAAAAAAACACGGGCCTGTAAAGGCACCGTGTTTAGAGAGAACAACTGTTATTTGAATGCTTCACCTTTGAACCGGTTTCCCCTTTCAGCAGGTCGCCTCCGGTTGATGTGATGATTTCATTTGTGACTTGGTTGGAAATGGTGTGTGCAACGAGCTGCAGTAGGTCATTTACTTCCATCTGCGAGTCTCTGAATTCCTGGATAACAGGAATCTCTTCAAGCTCTTCTTGCAGCGCGTCAATTTTTGCTTCTACTTGTTTGAGCGCTTCATGCTTTTCATAATGCTTCAGATTGACAGCCTGCTTTTGCAGGGCTTTAATCTGATTAACGATTGTGGACACTTTGTCATTCTCATTGATTTGCGCTTCAGCCCGTTTGAAAAAATCAACCTCTTCTGTTTCAGAGATCATTTTTGCAAGGTTTCGTGCCTGCTGCACAATGTCTTTTTTTGAGTAGAGCGTCATCTTATTTCACCTCGATTGCTTCTCCTACCATTTCTCCGTCAAGCGACCATGTTTTCGCTTGCTGGATTTTCACGCGGACGATTTTGCCGATGGCTTCCTTCGGCCCTTTGAAATTGACAAGCTTGCTTTTTTCCGTATAGCCGGCAAGAATATCAGGGTTATTTTTGCTTTCACCCTCAACTAATACTTCGACAACCTTGCCTTCGTATTCCTTCATTTTTTTAGCAGAAATTTCATTCACCAGCGCGTTCAGACGCTGCAGGCGTTCTTTTTTCACACGCATCGGTACATTATCTTTCATCTTAGCAGCCGGAGTGCCCTCACGCGGAGAGTAAATGAACGTATAGGCGCTGTCAAACTCCACTTCACGGTATAGAGAAAGCGTTTCTTCAAACTGTTCGTCCGTTTCATTTGGAAATCCGACGATAATGTCCGTTGTCAATGAAGCGTTTGGCATTGCTTCTTTAATTTTTCGCACCAGCTCCATGTAACGCTCTCTGTCATATTTGCGGGCCATCAGCTTCAGAACTTCTGAGCTTCCTGATTGAACCGGAAGATGAATGTGATCAAGCAGATTTCCGCCTTTTGCCAGCACTTCAATGAGGCGGTCGTCAAAGTCGCGCGGATGACTCGTTGTAAAACGGATTCTCGGGATATCGATTTTTCTCAGTTCATCCATCAAATCACCAAGTCCGTACGTCATATCTTCAAAGTCTTTTCCATACGCGTTTACGTTTTGGCCTAACAGAGTAATTTCCTTATAGCCTTCACTTGCAAGCCTTCTCACTTCCTGAATGATATCCTCAGGGCGGCGGCTTCTTTCTTTTCCACGTGTGTAAGGCACAATGCAATACGTACAGAATTTGTCACAGCCGTACATGATATTGACCCAGCCCTTAATTTTTCCATTTCGGACTTTCGGAAGGTTTTCAATAACGTCCCCTTCCTTAGACCAAACTTCTACAACCATTTCTTTTGAAAGGTATGCTTCTGACAAAAGCTCCGGCAGGCGATGAATGTTATGCGTTCCGAAAATCATATCGACAAACGGATGTTTTTTCAAAATACGGTTCACGACTGATTCCTCTTGGGACATACAGCCGCACACGCCTAAAATTAGATCGGGATTGTTTTTTTTCAGTGCTTTTAAGTGCCCGAGCTCACCAAACACCTTATTTTCAGCATTTTCACGGATTGCACATGTATTTAACAAAATGACATTGGCATCGTCAACAGAGTTTGTCGCTTCGTAACCGAGCGCCATAAAGATCCCTGCCATAACCTCTGTATCGTGTTCATTCATTTGGCAGCCGTACGTACGGATATAGAACTTTCTTCCGTCTCCCAATCCTTTAAATTGTTCAGAAATTTTAAAGTCATTATGATAAGTAACGGCTTCCTTGCCTCGTTTTTTCGCGTCTTTTAAAGAAGGCGGAATGTAAACAGCTTCAAAGTACTTGCTGTAATCCTTCTCGGATTTTTTGTCCGATGGATTAACTTGTCCGCTCTCTAATTTTTGTTTTTCATTCATGTCATATTTTCTCCTTTCAAACCAAACTTCCACCCTTCAGTATAAAGGTTATTGAAGCTCTGCACAACTGGCAACCTATCATTGTACACTCATTGAGAATAATAATCAATAAGGAATCAAAAGAGGAAGAGTAAACTCTTCCTCTTGTTACAATAGCTGGAGCTCCTTTGCCGTCTTTTCGATGACATCAAGCGCCTGATCCAGTTCATCTTTGGTGTGCTCTGCTGTTATAATCGTGCGAATTCTGGCTTTTCCCTTTGCTACAGTCGGGAAAACGATACTTTGGGCAAAAACACCGTGAGAAAGGAGCTGATCTGAAAATTGCTTTGCCACACCTTCATCACCTATTAAAATAGGAAGAATCGGCGTTTCACTCTTCGTGAGAGTCAGCCCCATTTTCACAAGCATTGCTTTAAAATAGGCAGTATTCTCCCACAAGCGCTCCATATGCTCCGGCTCTTCAAGCAAGACATCAATTGCTTCCATACAAGCTGCAGTGACAGCCGGCGGATGAGATGTGCTGAATAAAAATGGACGGCCTTTATGGCGCAAATAATCGATCAGCACCTTTGAACCTGCAGCGTAGCCGCCGAGCACTCCGATTGCCTTGCTTAATGTTCCGACCTGAATATGAACTCTGCCGTCAAGGCCGAAGTGATTCACCGTTCCCCTGCCGTTTTCGCCAAGTACTCCGGATGCATGGGCGTCATCCACCATCACAAATGCGTCATATTTCTCAGCGAGCTCTACAATATCAGGCAGAGGAGCTATGTTGCCATCCATGGAAAATACGCCGTCTGTCACAATCAGACGCATCCGATAATTCATTGACTTTCTCAGCACCCGCTCTAAATCACTCATATTGACGTGCTGATACACCTTTTTATCCGCCTTTGTCAGTCGTATTCCGTCAATAATAGAGGCATGGTTCAATTCATCTGAGATGACAATGTCCTCTTTTGATAGAATACTTGAAAGTACGCCTTGGTTTGTTGTGAAGCCTGATTGGAATACAAGTGCCGCCTCCGTTTTTTTAAAGGCTGCCAGCTTTTTCTCAAGCTCTTGATGCATTGTAAATGTACCGGCAATCGTTCTCACTGATCCGGTGCCGGCTCCATACTGCTGAACGGCCTCCTGTGCGGCATTGATGAGTCTAGGATGTGAAGTGAATCCGAGGTAATTATTAGAAGATAGCTGAATGACTTTTTGGTGATTCACTGTGACAGATGGACCCTGCATAGATTCAAGCTGTTTTATGTCTTGCCATGTATGGTTTTCTTTCATACTATCAAGCTCTGCTTTTAAAAAATCAAATTCCTTCGTCATGTTTATCCCCCTTTATGGAATTAAAATTACTTTTCCGCACTGGCCGCTTCTCATCAGTTCGAAACCTTTTTCAAACTCCTCTAACGGAAACTGATGGGTAATAACAGGTTCAAGATCGATCACGTTTGAACTGATCAACTGAGACACCTGGCGCCATGTTGAAAACATTTTTCTTCCTGTGATTCCTTGGATGGTAAGCCCTTTAAATACCACTTTATTCGTCAAATCAATTGTCACCGGATGTTCCGGCAAGCTGAGAATATGAAATCTTCCGCCATTCGCAGCCATCGCAAGACCTTGGGCAATCGCTGAGGGATGACCCGACATCTCACAAACAAGATCTGCTCCTTCCTCACTAGTTAAAGCGCTTACAATTTTGAGCGGGTCTTCTTTTTCAATAGAAACAGTACAAGTCGCTCCCATTTGTTTTGCAAGCCTCAGCCTGTATTCATTCTTATCAATCGCTATCACCTGAGAAGCTCCTGCTGCTTTTGCAACCGCAACAGCCATAAGACCAATCGGTCCGCATCCAATGACTGCAGTCGTTCCTCCTGCAGGCTGGCTCTCGAGTACGGTATGAACTGCATTTCCTAAAGGCTCTTGAATGGAAGCAATCGACGGGTCCATATCAGCGGGATTTCTCCAAATGTTATCAGCTGGAACTTTTACATACTCTGCAAAACAGCCTGCCGTGTCCACTCCGATTATAGCAGTATTGGTACACACATGAGATTTTCCTGTTAGGCAAGGGACACATTCACCACAGACAATGTGTGTTTCCGCAGACACATACTCTCCCACTTTTACACTACTGACATTCTCTCCCACGTCCTCTACGATGCCGCTGAACTCATGGCCGAAAACATAGGGTGTTTTGATTCTCTGACGTGCCCATTGATCCCAATTATAAATGTGGACATCCGTGCCGCATATGGAAGCGGCTTTCACTTTTATGAGGACTTCATGTTTATCAATCTCAGGAATGGGAACTTCAGTCAGCACAGCACCGAACGCCCCGTCCTTTTTCATTAGAGCTTTCATCTTTCCACTCTGCATGTACAATCCTCCTTGAAAAATTCTTGTTATATTCGGATTGTACCATGATATGGAATAAGCGTAAACAGCACTGTCTTCTCCAGAAGGACAAAAGTATCTGTCTTGAAAAATGAGCGGAATTTTTTTTGAAACGTTTTAGCTCATTTCTGGTTTTGTATATTCGCTCATTTATGTGCTAAAAATACTATTGGGAGAAAATATCACAATAAATGAAAAACAACCTGTTTGCATTACGCAAACAGGTTGAGAATGCTTTATTTGTTTTTAGCGAGGCTCCACGATTAATTTAATCGCTGTTCTTTCTTCCCCATCGATTTGAATATCTGTAAAAGCCGGAATACAAATCAAATCAACGCCGCTAGGCGCCACAAATCCCCTGGCAATCGCCACAGCTTTTACAGCCTGGTTTAATGCACCCGCTCCGATCGCTTGAATCTCGGCGGCTCCTCGCTCTCTCAACACGCCTGCAAGCGCACCTGCCACTGAATTTGGACTCGATTTTGCTGAAACTTTTAAGATTTCCATTTCTGCTCCCCCTTAGTTTTACAATGGATAAGTGAGTGTTCATTAGAACAATCATTATTAGATGTTGCTATCCAAAAAGCCATCCCCACAATGCTTTTCAAAAATAGCGGGCTACCTTCCATTTTTACTATATTCACTAAGGAGTTGCTATATTCCTGCTTTTCTTTTTAATATTTTTATAAAATAACCATATGTTCAACTATTCAAAGAACATGTGATCATCGTTGATTAAAATACGCTCAATTTTCACGGCTTTTTTCGTTTGATCGTCAATGTCAATGACAACTCCGCTGAGCGTTGTTTTTCCTTCAGCGACAGTAAACCGGACTGGAAGGTTCGTTTTGAATCGCTTAATAATCGTCTCTCTGTCCATCCCCAGTATACCGTCATACGGGCCAGTCATTCCCACATCAGTAATATATGCCGTTCCCTTCGGCAAAATGCGGTTATCCGCTGTTTGCACGTGTGTATGAGTTCCTACTACAGCCGACGCCCTCCCATCCGTGTACCAGCCAAGTGCGAGCTTTTCACTTGTCGCTTCGGCATGAAAGTCGATAAAAATGTACGGTGTTCTTTTCGCAGCTTCTGCGATCAATTCGTCCGCTTTTAAAAACGGGTCATCAAGCGGCGGCAAAAACGTACGTCCCTGCAAATTAATGACTGCTAGTTCTTTGCCGTTTGCTTTCACATATGTGATCCCTTTCCCCGGTGTTCCTTCAGGAAAGTTTGCCGGGCGAACCAAGTTCGGAACGTCATCTATAAAATCAAATATTTCTTTTTTGTCCCATGTGTGGTTCCCCATTGTGATTGCATCTGCGCCGGACTGGATTAAGCTGTGATAAATTTTTTCCGTCAGGCCTTTTCCATGTGCGGCGTTTTCACCATTAATAATGGTAAAGTGAGGCTTATATTTTGTTTTTAGCTTTGGTACATATTCTTTGACCATGTCACGGCCCGGTGAACCGACAACATCTCCGATAAATAAAATTCTCATTTTGTAAATCCTTTCTTCTTGAAAATTCCTTGCCGTCAAAAAAATAAAGTGATGCTTAGCGCATCACTTTATTTTGCATACTCTACGGCTCGAGTCTCTCTGATTACTGTCACCTTAATATGACCTGGATAATCGAGCTCGTCCTCAATTCGCTTGCGGATATCTCGCGCCAGTCGATGAGCCTCAAGATCATTAATTGAATCTGGCTTCACCATAATACGCACTTCGCGTCCAGCCTGAATGGCAAATGATTTTTCAACACCTTCGTAGGACTCAGAAATTTCTTCGAGTTTTTCAAGTCTTCGAATATAATTCTCGAGCGTCTCACTTCTTGCGCCAGGTCTTGCAGCGGAAAGCGCATCTGCTGCAGCTACCAGCACAGCGATAATGGAAGTCGGCTCCTCATCCCCGTGGTGTGATGCAATACTGTTAATCACGACTGGGTGCTCTTTATATTTGGTCGCAAGCTCTACCCCGATTTCAACGTGGCTTCCTTCTACTTCATGGTCAATTGCTTTCCCGATGTCGTGAAGAAGACCCGCACGTTTAGCAAGCTTTGCGTCTTCACCAAGCTCCGATGCCATTAGACCGGCCAAGAATGCGACTTCCATGGAATGCTTAAGCACATTTTGACCGTAGCTTGTACGGAACTTTAAGCGGCCGAGGATCTTGATGAGATCTGGGTGGAGGCCGTGAACGCCAACCTCAAATGTCGTTTGCTCACCCATCTCACGAATATAGTCATCGACCTCGCGGCGAGATTTTTCAACCATTTCTTCAATCCGTGCCGGATGAATACGGCCATCCTGAACGAGTTTATCAAGAGCAATTCTGGCTGTCTCACGTCTGATCGGATCAAATCCGGAAAGAATGACAGCTTCAGGCGTATCATCAATAATCAGGTCAATTCCTGTCAGCGTTTCAAGCGTACGAATGTTACGCCCTTCCCGTCCGATGATACGTCCTTTCATCTCATCATTTGGAAGATTGACAACTGATACCGTTGTTTCGGCAACGTGGTCCGCTGCGCAGCGCTGTAAGGCGAGTGAAAGAATGTTTTTCGCTTTCTTATCCGCCTCTTCTTTCGCACGGTTTTCAGTTTCTTTTGTCATGATGGCGATGTCATGTGAAAGCTCGTTTTCAACCCGCTCAAGAATGATTTGTTTTGCTTCATCACGAGTCAGACTCGAAATTCGTTCCAACTCTGACTGCTGCATACGAATCATCTCATCCACTTTGCTTTCCATCTCTTCAATATGTTGTTGTCGTTCATTCAGAGAATGATCTTTCTTCTCCAACATCGCTTCCCGTTTATCAATTCCCTCATGTTTGCGATCAAGGTTTTCCTCCTTTTGGAGTAAACGGTTTTCTTGTTTTTGAAGCTCATTTCGTCTTTCACGAACTTCCTGTTCAGCATCTATTCGAAGTTTGTGGATTTCATCCTTTGCTTCAAGCAGAGCTTCTTTTTTCAGTGCTTCAGCATCACGCTTTGCATCTTCAAGAATTTGCTCGGCTGCACCGCGTGCGCCCGCAATTTTCGCTTCGGCAATGGTTTTACGAACAAAGTAGCCAACAACTAAACCGAGTAGAATCAGCAAAATGGAGATGAGAACCATCATAATTGGGGTCATACTTTCACCTCCTCTTGCTATGAACTTGGTTGTTGCTTAAAAAGTGTCGGCATGTACATTGTCTAGTTTTCTCAACATACAGAACCTTCACAGGGAATGAGTGTGTTCATCGCCCTTGTCAAGTTTAAATGGTTTAACAATCATGTTAAAAAAACAAATGTTACAACTTCATTGTAAATGTGTCGGAAATACTTGTCAAGCTTGCCATCTTAACGTTTGCAGGCCAGTCGTCTTTTCACGTGCCGAATGTAATTCATCCAAAAGAAGATCACTAATCATTCTTGATTTAGAAGCTGGTATATTTTATTGTTCACTTGGCCCAATTTAGCATTATTTTGAATGTTTGAGAACAAAATAACAATGGTTTGCCCCGATTTGCTAAAGCTGTTCAAGATATTGAAGCCCGGCATCACACCATGGTTTGAATAGCTTCCGGGAGCAACATAAAATCCCATGCCGTATGTAGAGCTGCTCCCTGGCGTAAACATCTTTTCATAGCTATTTTGCGAATACAGTTTTCCGTCTATCAACGCTTGGTCAAATTTGTACATATCTATAGCGCTCATATAAATATCACCGGCTCCATACAGCTGGGATAGATCAGGTATATACGGTGTAACTGTTTTGCTGCCCTCCATCTTATACCCGACAGCAGGATAAGGTTCTTTTTCATATGTTTTGTAAAAGCCTGCATGCGTCATTCCCGCAGGTTTAAAAATATGATTCTGTATGTACTGTTCATAGGGCTCACCGCTTACTTCAGCAATAATATAAGCGAGAACAGAATAGTTGGAATCCTTGTAGTCCCATACGCCCGGCTGACGTTTGATTCCCTGCAGTTCTATGTCTTTTATTAAATCGTCCGGCGTAATGGCGCCGTTTCCTTCAATATGTCCGTTTATCCCCGATGTATGTGTAAGCAGATTCTTCAAAGTAATCGTTTGTCCGTTAGGAAAATGAGGTAAATACGTACTTACCGGATCACTTGTCTGAAGTTTCCCCTTTTCCTCAAGCTGCAAAATAGCAGTTGCAATCAGCGCTTTTTGTGATGAACCGACATAAAAAGATGTCAATGGATTATTTTGAATGTAGTGTTTACGGTCAGCATAGCCAAAACCTTTATTTGTTACGATTTCTCCATTTCTGACAATCATGGCTGTTCCGCTGAAACCGATCTCTTCTAAATAATTGCTGATTTTTTGATTTCGATCCACTGTTTTGATTTGTTCCTCTGATTTTTTGGCAGTTTTCTTTTTGACCTCTTTTTTCTGATCGGTATTTGAAACCGCTGCAGTTTCTTGAGATGGCTTGTTTTCTTCACTATTTCGATGAAGAGCATTCCAAATCGTAATGCAAACCATCACTGCTAAAAGACCAAGCAACAGTTTTCCTCTTTTATTTAGTTTTCTCCGTCTGCGTTTCGCAGTTCTTCTGCGGGTTGGGCTTGTCATTCATTTTTTCCTCCCAAAATAAATTCCATTTTGCACACGTTTTGTTAGACGAATAAAGCCCTAAAAAAGTTGTCAAAAAAAGCAATATTTTTATCATTTTTTTGCAAAATACAAAAAAGCTGAGTTTTTCACTCAGCCTTTTGTATCATTTGAAACTTATTTTATTTTTATTCTTCAAATTCGAGTTCTTCTTGTGTCTCTTCAGCTTGCTGCTGCACTACTCCGTTATTATCCAAGCCGTAATGTTCGCGAATTTGCTCCTGGATCATCAGCATGATATCTTTATTTTCTTTCAGGAATTGTTTTGCATTTTCACGGCCTTGGCCAAGACGCTCTTCTTCATAAGAGTACCATGAACCGCTTTTTTGCACGATATCAAGTTCAGTTCCTAGATCAATGATTTCGCCTTCTTTTGAAATGCCTTCTCCGTACATAATGTCAACCTCGGCTGTACGGAACGGCGGAGCCACCTTGTTTTTCACGACTTTGATTTTCGTTTTGTTCCCCATTACGTCGTTGCCTTGTTTCAGCTGTTCAGCACGGCGCACTTCAAGACGCACGGAAGAGTAGAATTTCAACGCACGGCCGCCAGGAGTTGTTTCTGGGTTCCCGAACATAACGCCGACTTTTTCACGAATTTGGTTAATGAAAATCGCGATTGTCTTCGATTTGTTAATGGCCCCTGAAAGCTTACGAAGCGCTTGAGACATTAAGCGTGCTTGTAAACCGACATGAGAATCTCCCATGTCGCCTTCAATTTCCGCTTTCGGAACGAGAGCGGCTACAGAGTCGACAACGACAATGTCAACTGCCCCGCTTCGAACCAATGCTTCCGCAATTTCAAGCGCCTGCTCGCCTGTGTCAGGCTGAGACAGTAAAAGCTCCTCGATGTTAACACCGAGCTTTTGCGCGTATACCGGATCTAACGCATGCTCCGCATCGATAAACGCGGCTTGTCCGCCCTGCTGCTGAACTTCAGCAATCGCATGAAGCGCCACAGTTGTTTTACCTGAGCTTTCAGGACCGTATACTTCAATAATCCGTCCGCGAGGATATCCGCCAATTCCCAGTGCTGTATCAAGAGCGAGGGAGCCGCTTGGTACAGTAGAAATTCTTGTATCTGTCTTTTCTCCCAGTTTCATAATGGAACCTTTGCCGAACTGTTTTTCTATTTGTTTAAGAGCCATATCTAAGGCTGCCTGACGATCACTCATTCTATTTTTTCCTCCTTTATGTTACCACTACATATACTATACCCTGTTTGAAGGGATTTGCCAAGAAAAAAGCGAACGCATATTCGGATTTTTTCTTGGCGTGATTCCTATCAAAATATCATAATGTATCAGAGAAATCATGTTTTCTTAGGAGGATAATGTGCTGAAAATATTATTTTTGCTCTAAAAGCTTTAAGATTAAATGGCAGCCGTATTTAGCGCCGCGTTTTCTGATCCCCGTTCTGGAGCCCGCAAAGTGAAACTCGTGAACCTCTTCTTTACCATTTGCGGAAATGCCGATAAACACATGCCCAGGCTCATGCCCTTCTTGAGCATCAGGTCCTGCTACACCAGTAAAGCTAATGCCGATATCGCTGCCAGTGAGTTTTTGAACACCCTTAGCCAGTTCGGATGCGCACTCCTTGCTGACCGCCCCAAAACGATCTAATGTTTCCTTCTTGACACCAAGCACATTCTGCTTCACGTCGTTTGTATAGCAAACAACGCCCCCGGCAAATAATTTTGAGGCACCGCTATGATCCGTCAGCCATTCAGAAAACAGCCCTCCGGTAAAACTTTCTGCCGCAGAAATTGTAATGCCTTTTTCCTTGCACGCTATAGATAGCTCTTTTACAAGAGAAGTATCATCGTAACCATAGAAAAATTCACCGACACGCTCTAAGATAACGGCCTCTGTTTCTTTTAACAGACGCTCTGTTTCCTTTTCATCGGCGTGTTTGGCTGTCAGACGCAGCGTCACCTCTCCATCAGCCGCCAAAGGCGCAATTGTCGGATTGGTTTGCGCATCAATAATATCTTCCAAATCGGCTTCAAGCTGAGATTCACCGATACCGAAAAAGCGAAGAACGGTTGACACAATTTTTTCATTTGAACCCATCTTTTTCAGCAGAAGAGGCTTTGCCTCGTTTTCAAACATTGGACGCAATTCGCTCGGCGGTCCAGGAAGAAGCATATAATAGCGCGATTCATGCTCTGTGAGCATTCCCGGGGCCATTCCAAAGTGATTCGCCAGCACGTCAGAACCTTCGATCACAAGCGCCTGTTTTCGGTTATTAGGTGACATCGTGCGTTTTGTTCGTTTGAAATAGTCCTCAATGGATTGGAATGCCTCATCATTTAACACAAGCGGACGTCCCAGCGTATTTGCAATCGTTTCTTTCGTCAGATCATCTTTTGTGGGTCCAAGCCCTCCTGAAAAAATAATGAAGTCAGAGCGTTCTTCAGCAATGCGGATGACCTGCTTCAGCCGCTCCGGGTTATCTCCGACCGCTGTATGATAAAATACGTTGACCCCGATTTCAGCGAGCTGTTTGCTGATAAATTGAGCATTTGTATTGGCGATTTGGCCAAGCAGCAGCTCTGAACCGACTGCAATTATTTCTGCTTTTTTTGGAAATTCCATGACGAAGTCCTTCTTTCTTAGTTAGATGTTTTTAACGCTTCCCAGTTTTTAGAGAAATATTCCCATCCTGAGACGACAGTAAAGAAGACGGCTACCCACAGTGCCAAGTCTGCAAACGGGAATGACACAAGTTCAAATGGAAGATTATGAAGAAGCAATGCGGATACCGCAATAATCTGTGCCCAGGTTTTGATTTTACCAAGCATGTTAGCAGCTACGACTTCTCCTGTTCCGGCTAAGACAAGCCTTAAACCTGTCACGGCAAACTCCCTGCTGATAATCACAATGACCATCCAAGCTGGAGCGAGATCAAATTGAACAAGGATAATTAACGCTGCGGATACCAGCAGTTTGTCCGCAAGCGGATCAAGAAATTTCCCGAAGTTTGTTACGAGATTCAATTTTCGGGCATAATACCCGTCCACCCAGTCTGTTGTAGATGCAATAATAAATAGAATGGCCCCCGCCAAATGTGCGACCGGGATCGATTCGTCTCCAACTTCGAGCCTGCCCCAGTCAAACGGCGCCAGCATGATAATCATGAAGATTGGGATTAATGCGATTCTAGCTAGTGTGATTTTATTTGGTAAGTTAAACATAAAGCCCCTCCAATTTCATACTCGGACGTGAAGAAAAGTCATCTGGTAATTAAGATGACTTTTCTTCCTTTTTATTTACAATCTTTATAGTTTGTGCCATCACTTTTTTCGGATCAAGTTCATATGAAAGAACCTTACCGTTGATTTTTATTTTCAGATTAGGTGCATATCCGGTGCGGATATCAACTTGTTTCTGATCAGTTATGTCTTTTTTATAGGTCTCGTCTTTTTTCAGCGTTCCTTCTTTTAAAGAGCTGCTGTTTTCATCGCGCACTCGAATCCAGGAGCTGTCTGATGCCTTCAGTTCCAGCTCGATTTTATCAGCGCCGGACACTTCATAAGTCGTTAACGATCCTTCAGTGCCAGCAGCTTTAATCTCCAGCTTATCACTGTCATTTTCTTTTTTCTTATCTTCGTTTTCTTTCGTTTCTTTTTTAGTGTCTGTCTCTTTTTCAGAGCTGTTATTTTGATTCTCTTTCAGCGTTGAATCTTTAGGGATTTCGTACTTGCTCTCACTTTGCGTAATTGCTTTTTCTGATGCCGCATTGTGATCATCACTGTTTTTGTGATTGGCAAACTGAATGATCGCGTACACAATGGCAATCACGACAATCACGCCGAGAATAACAAGTATCGTTGGCAGCAGCTCCAGCGCCTTAGATGCTGGCTTTGGCATTTCCTTTTGAAGATTCATGCCGGAGATCTTTTCAGACACATCGTCATGATACGTATTAGGGATATCTTTTTTATGCTCCTCAAACAGCTGATCCGCATCAAGCCCAACGGCTTCTGCATATTGCTTGATGAATGCCCGAACATAAAACTTCCCCGGAATAATGTCATAGTTTCCTTCCTCCAAGGCGGTTAAATACCTTTTTTGAATCTTTGTTGCCGCTTGGAGATCATCCAATGACATTGCTTTTTCCTCTCTGGCTTCTTTGAGCCGGATTCCTAGTTCAGTCACAACAAACACCTTCCAATTTTAAAAATCAAAGCTTGAAAACCCGGATTGATCAAACATTTGGGGTTCCTCGGCATGTTCATATGTAATAACCTCATCAGGGTCATTTCTCAGTTCAATAATATAATCAAAGTCATCTAGTGTATACTCTGTATTTTGAACGAATATGTCCGGATGCTCCACCACTTTTGTTGCAGGCAGCCGCATGATTTCTCGGACCAGCTGGAGATGGCGTTCCGATCCTCTTCGTGTTGACACAATTCCGTCAACGATAAAGACATTTTCAGTGCTGTATTCATCGGCAATCAGCTGGCTTCTTATCGTCTGCTTCAGCAAGGTTGATGACACAAACAGCCACCTTTTGCTTGCACACACACTAGAGGCTACAATCGATTCCGTTTTCCCGACACGCGGCATACCTCTGATTCCGATTAATTTATGGCCTTCTTTTTTGAACAATTCGGCCATAAAATCGACTAATAAGCCAAGCTCGTCCCGTTCAAAGCGGAACGTTTTCTTGTCATCGGCATCCCGTTGAATATAACGGCCGTGGCGTACGGCAAGTCGGTCGCGAAGCCTCGGTTCTCTAAGCTTCGTTACTTTAATTGTTTCCATCGTTTTTAAGATTGATTCTAATCGTTTAATTTGATCTATATGGCGGCACCTGAGAAGCATTCCCCTTCTGGAAAGATCGACGCCGTTTATCGTTACGATGTTGATAGAAAGCATCCCAAGAAGAGATGAAATATCCCCGAGCAGTCCGGGGCGGTTCACTTGAATTTCATATTCAAAATACCATTCGAGCTTTGCCAAATGATATACCCCCTTCATTGTGGCAAAATTTTACCTTCCTTTATCATAAAGCATTTTTCTCTAATTAGAAAGAAGAATGTTGCTGTGATGAGGAAAACATAAAAAAGAGAGGAAAAATCCCCTCTCTTCCTAGTGAGTGCTGTTATTTTCAACAAGCTTAACCATCATATTGGCAATGGCGTGCTGTTCATCTTTTGATGCTACACTCCAAAGATCTGCCAGCACTTTTTCCTGCTCGTTCTTAGATTCCACTTCATTAGCCAAGTAGCTGCCGATTTCTGTCGCAAGATCTGTAATCGTATCCTGGCTCATACCTTTATCTTGCGCATAGTTCAGACGGTCGCCAAGGAAGTTTTTCCAGCTATCCCAGTTTTCTAATACTGACATGCTTGTTTCCTCCATTTCATGTGAAGTTACAAGATTATTGTGTCCTTCACAAAAGAAACTATACACCGAATATTTTCGTGTCAACAGTGCCAGCCGCCATTCACCGACAGAATTTGGCCGGTGATATATGACGCTTTTTCAGACAGGAGAAAAGCTGTTGCATCAGCAATTTCTTGCGGCCGGGCCAGCCGGCCGATCGGAATCTCATCAGCGATCTCTTCTTTTTCAGCCGGGGTAAATTGATTCATCATATTTGTATCAACTGCACCTGGCGCTACTGCGTTTACCCTGATTCCGCTTGGTGCCAGCTCCTTAGCCAATCCTTTTACAAATGAATGCTGAGCTCCTTTTGCCATGCTGTACAGTACTTCACAGGATGCTCCAGTCTCTCCCCAAATCGAGCTGACAGCCACAATCGCTCCCGATTTATTCCGAATCATGCCTGGCAGAAGGTTTCTCGTCAGCATATACGGACTTGCCACATGAAGCTGAACCATTTCCTGAACCGTTGCGTTATCTACATCCGTAATCAGCCCAAAATGGCTTCGTCCGCTGTTTAAAACAATCGCATCAATCGGCTGAACAATTGAACTTGTCAGCTTATCTGCTCCATCTTGCGCAGACAGATCAGCTTGTAATATCTCCGCATTTACGCCAAACATCTGACTTAGTTTTTCAGCAAGCTCCGCTGCCGCGTATTGATTTGTATTGTAATGCAACAGCAGATTGTATCCCTTAGCCGCAAGGGTTTCGCTGATGCTTTTGCCAATGCCGCCGCTTGCTCCGGTGATTAGTGCTGTTTTGTTCATCCTCTTTCCTTCTTTCCGCAGAAAAACACCCCTCACACTGGAGGGATGTTTTATTTATGATTTAGGAACAACCTTGCAGACAGTCAGCCTGTCTGCAGCGATTTCCTCTTGTATTACGTTCTGGACATCCTCAAGGGTAATCTGCTCGAGTACCGTTACAACGTCAAACAGGCTCATATCCAAGAACGCATAACGGGTAAATTGATTGGCGATGTATTCAGGGGAATTCAGCGCTTTTAAGAATGTACCAATCTTTTTCTTTCTGGCAAGTTCAATCTTTTCAGCAGTAATCAGTTCACCGGCGCGCAAAAGCATGCTTGAAATGTCTTCAGCCAATTGATCAGGCTCAGGCGTATCTCCGCCGATCGCCGCAAAACCAAACCCATATTCAGCAGTAAAATCAAAGCTAAACGTTTCGTCAATATATCCTTTTTCATAAAGTGATTCATACTGGGCAGAGCTTTTGCCAAAAAGAGCTTCAAGCAATAAGTTCATTGAAAGTTCATGCTTTAAGAGCTCTTTGCCTAATTTAAACGGATTTTTGGATTTCAGCCCAACAAGGCATTTCGGTCCCTGCACGTTCATTTTGATCTCTTTTTCTTTTCGGAAAACCGCTTCTTGCTCTTTCACTTCTTCCCGTTTGATCTCCGGCTGATCAGTATACGGCTTTTTCCCCTGGTTTTCTCTTACCTGAGAAATAATCGCTTCAGGATCTACAGGTCCGACAATGAAAAGGAGCATGTTACTCGGGTGATAAAACGTTTCATAGCATTCATAAAGAAGGTCTTTTGTAATATGTGAAATGCTTTCCACTGTTCCCGCTATGTCAATTCTGACAGGATGCTCTTTGTACATGTTTTCAATGACCCCGAAGTAAAGCCTCCAATCAGGGTTATCGTCGTACATATTAATCTCCTGCCCGATAATCCCTTTTTCCTTTTCAACCGTTTTTTCAGTAAAATATGGGTCCTGTACGAAATCGATAAGCGTCTCTAAATTGCGGTCAACATTTGATGTGCTTGAGAAAAGGTAAGCCGTTCTTGTAAATGACGTAAACGCATTGGCAGAAGCCCCCTGTTTGCTGAAATCTTGAAAAACGTCTCCGTCCGCTTTCTCAAACAGCTTGTGCTCAAGAAAGTGAGCAATCCCGTCCGGCACGTGAACCATCTCGTTTTTACCTAAAGGGACAAACCGGTTATCTATCGAGCCGTACTTTGTTGTAAAGACCGCATATGTCTTGTTGAAGCCTTTTTTCGGCAAAACGTAAACATCAAGGCCGTTGGACATTTTTTCATGATACAGCGTCTCCTGAAGCTGTTCATATTCGATTGGTTTGATCAAGATGCACCCTCCGTCCCTTTTAAGAAATAAGTCGTATCAAGCTGAATCTTTTCGCCGGCTTTAATGATATCCTCTTTTGTGACATTCTCAATATTGGCAAGAAAGTCTTCGATAGGAATCTCGACTTGAGCAGCAGCCTGCTGATATAAAAATTCAGATAAACCGTATGCTGTATCAATCGTTTCCAGCACTTGATTTCGAATGACGGCCTTTGTCTGTGCTATATCCTGCTCACTGAAATCGCCATTTTTCATTGCCTGGAATTGCTCAGCAATAATCGAAACCGCCTGTTCATAATTTTTCACTTCAATGCCTGACATCACCATTAACAAGCCTTTAAAACTTTCTATACGCGAAGCCGCGTAGTAAGCAAGACTGGCTTTTTCCCGAACATTAATGAAAAGTTTAGAATGAGAGAATCCGCCGAACAATCCGTTAAACACTTGTAAAGCAGGATAATCCTGATCTGTATAAGTGATGCTGGTGCGGTAGCCGATATTCAGTTTTCCTTGCTTGACATCCTCTTCATCAATTACTTCTTTTGGCTGAACTTTTTCATCAGGGTGATTGTTTTCAATCGTGCCAAGAGTGCGCTCTTCTGTTTTGAAATACTTATCAATTGCCGAATGTACCTGGTTACTGTCCACATCGCCAACTACATATAAATCAAGCTGGTCTTTTTGGATAGCGCTTTGGTATGTTTCGTATAATTGCTCTGCCGTAATGTCATCGACATCGTCGATTTCACCATTGACATGAAGCGCGTAAGGCTCATTTTTGCACATTTCCTGTATCAGCCTTAAATTCGAATAGCGCATTTTATCATCATAGACGGCTTGGATTCTTTGCTTAAGCGTCCGTTTTTCTTGAGCCACATATTGTGACTGAAAAGCGTCTCCCTCCAAAGCAGGTGAAAAGACGATTTCTGCAAGAAGCTGGAGCCCTTTCTCAAGTAGCGGCGTTTGGTCTTTTAAATATTTTTCATTTGGGATTTCAAGCCTGAACGTAATGACGTGCCGCTCTCCTTTTTTCGTAAGATCAGCCGATACTGACGTGCCGTACAGCTCATCCAGGTATGAACGCAATTCTGCGGTTTTCGGATGGCTTTTCGTTCCGCGAAGAAGCACATGCGGAAGCAGCGCTCTTTTGGTGACTTGATCCTTTGTCAGCGGCGCAAGCATCTTAAAAATAAGCGAGACGGTTTTGAATTTTTCTGTTTCTACAATGTGTGCGGTTAAACCGCCGTGCTTTGATTTGAGTTCATTAACATATGACATATGGAACCTCCTTCGTTCATTTCTTAATTAGTATGTATTATGACCAATTTTCAGCATTCGCAGAAACACTCTTTCATGTAATTATAGCAACTGTAGGATTTATAAGGAAACAATAACCTCCGCATGCTGTATAGGTACAGTTGTAAACTGTGCAAGAAAGCGCAAAAAAAGACGGCTGGCTAGACCGTCCCTAAGTTTTTTTCTTCTTCTTCACTTTTTTTAGCATCTACAGTAAAGAGCACTAAAAATAAAGAAACGATGCTGCAAAACGCCGAGAGTATGAAAATAATCCAGTTTGCATTAGACATTAATGCAGCAAAAACAGGTGGACCGAGAGCTACTCCTATAAAGCGCATGCTATTGTAGAAGGAGGAAATGGTTCCGCATTGTTCACTTTCAATCCCTTCGGTTATCAATGCATCTAAAGCAGGAAGAGCCATTCCAATCCCAATCCCGCCAAAGCTTAAAAAGACAAATAAAAAATAAAAACTGTGGTTCCACCACAAGGCAATAAACGAAAGGGTTAACAGAATCATTCCTGTAACAACGCAAAATTTCATTCGGCCTTTATCTTTACCGATCTTTTTGCCAGCTATAAAAGAACTGGTTGACAAAAACAAAAGTGGGATTGCCAGTAATCCGCCTTTAGCTACTCCGTCAATAGCATACTTGTTCTCCAGCGTATCTGATAAATAAAATAATACGCCAAATAACAAAAACATAATGACACACCCGATAATGAAGACCGTATAAAGCCAGCGACCATCCTGTTTAAAAATTTTCTTCACACTCTTAATAAACTCAGAAACAGCAGGCGCATCTTCATCTTCTTCAGGCTTGGCCACCAAAAACAATACGAGCAAAAAGCTGATCAAACAGAAAAACGGAATAAACCAAAACGGTACAAACCAATACCAAGAAGCCAGTAAGGCTCCAAGTATGGGACTCAGTACCTTCCCTGACGTGTTGGCGGTTTCAATATCGCCAAGACCGGCGCTGACCTTTTCATCGTCTCCTTTAAACAGGTCGCCGATAAACGGCATGACGATCGGAGCGGCACCTGCAGAACCAATGCCTTGAAGAACCCGCCCCGCCAAGATCATCGCATAAGGATTTTTCATATAGGTCGAGGCAAAAGCAGCTACCGCTCCCCCCAATCCTGCAATGAGGAGGCAAGGAAGCAATATTTTTTTTCTCCCGAAACGATCCGACAAATATCCGGCAATCGGAATGCAAATAATTGCTACTACTGAGTATACAGTAATGATTAAAGACACTTGAAATGAAGTCACAGACAGCTTTTTCTCCATCATCGGAAGAACAGGAATCAGCATGGAGTTCCCGAGTGTCATCACAAGCGGGACGGAAGACAATGCAATAATATTTTTCATTCCATTTTTCTCTCTCAACATTTTCACCCATTCACTTTCTTGTCATCCCTTATATATTGCGTTAACCGGAATGAAAGTATGTACAAAGAAACATGAATCAGTGCAAATAAAAAAACAGACACATACAGGCGTCCGTTTTTAGAATCGTTTACGCAAAACATGAAATCTGAATTTATCTGCTCTAAAATAATTTAAAGAATAAAGCACCGGTTTATCGTGCTGATCGTAATGGGTTTGTTTTAACAGCAAAAGAGCTGTTTCCGGATCGCATTCAAGTACTGGAGAAATGGTATCGTGATAACCGATCGGTTCTATATCAGTTACTGCATAGCTGATTACGGAGCCTGAATTTTTCTCAAGCAGGTCAAACATAGATTCTTGCTGATGAGAAAAAGAATTCGGCAAAATATTCATCGGAATTTTGTCTATACAATACACAATCGGCTGTCCGTCAGCTGTCCTGACTCGTTCAAGGTAAAAAAGTTCTTGCCCTTCTGCCAAATGAAATCTCTTCGTATCATCTTCAGACGGCATAAGCACTTGTGATGATAGAAAAATCGTGCCAGGGGTCATATTCGCCTGTTCTATCATCTTGGTTACACTGTTCAGCTGTTCAATGCCCGAAAGAAATAACGGCTTAGAATGGACAAAAGTGCCTACACCATGCCTTCTGATAATCACATGCTCTTCTTCCAGTATCCGCAAGGCTTCTCTTAGCGTTGCTCTGCTGACACCAAGCTTTTTGGAAAGCTCAAATTCAGAAGGCAGCTTTTCCTTCTCAGTGTAGATCCCATTTTTTATATCCTCTTTAATTCGTTCAATTACTTTCAAATACAAGTGCCGATTATCAGCTTTTGTAGACATGTTTCCCCTCCGTAAACCACTTTCGATAAAAATTATTGAACAATTGGGACAACTATATCATGTTTTGTCGAAAAAATAAATAGAAAGGTGACCAGTTTACATAATGTTATTATTGACAACTATAGAAAGCGGAACTCCCTTCATTAAGAAGAGAGCTCATCATATTTCTCTTTTGATAATAATACTTCCCTAGGTTTGCTGCCTTCATACGGTCCGACAACACCGCGTTCTTCCATTGCGTCAATCAGGCGCGCCGCTCTCGTATAGCCGATTCTGAATCTTCTTTGCAGCATTGAAACAGATGCCGTCTGCATGCCGACGATTAATTCAACAGCTTCATCATAAAGTTCATCAGTAACCTCGGAATGAGTTTCCGTTGTCTCCTCAGGAATCATTTCTTCTTGATATTGCGCTTTCTGCTGCGTAATCACATGGTCGACGACCTTCTCCACTTCGTCATCCGACAAAAACGCTCCCTGCACACGGACAGGTTTATTAGCCCCTACAGGTAAAAACAGCATATCGCCGCGGCCAAGAAGCTTCTCAGCGCCACCCATGTCAAGAATGGTCCTTGAATCCGTCTGTGAAGATACGCTGAACGCGATTCGTGACGGAATGTTCGCTTTGATCACCCCTGTGATAACATCCACCGATGGCCGCTGTGTCGCAATAATAAGATGGATGCCGGCAGCCCGCGCCATTTGGGACAATCTCGTAATCGAATCTTCCACATCAGATGAAGCGACCATCATGAGATCGGCAAGCTCGTCCACAATGACAACAATATAAGGCAGCTCTGGCTGTTTCGCTCCTTCTTCATTGTTGGCGCGTTTTATATAATCATTGTATCCTTCAATATTTCTTGTACCCGTATGAGAAAATAATTCGTATCGCCGCTCCATTTCATTGACAACCTTTTTCAAAGCCTGCGACGCTTTTTTCGGATCGGTTACAACCGGAGCAAGCAAATGCGGAATCCCGTTGTAGACATTTAGCTCTACCATTTTAGGATCGATCATCATCATTTTCACTTCATGCGGTTTCGCGCGCATTAAAATACTTGTAATAATGCCGTTGACACAGACACTTTTCCCGCTACCGGTTGCGCCTGCGACCAAAAGGTGGGGCATCTTGTTTAACTCAGCCAATACAGCTTCACCTGAAATATTGCGGCCGAGTCCAATTAACAACTTCGCATCCGGTCTGTCATTCAATTTAGACTCCAGCACTTCCTTCAGCGAAACCATTGCCACTTCTGCGTTTGGAACTTCAATTCCGATTGCTGATTTGCCTGGTATAGGCGCTTCGATCCTGATATCCTTCGCAGCAAGCGCAAGCGCTAAATCATCGCTTAAATTGACAATTTTGCTAACCTTCACTCCGACATCAGGATATACTTCATATTTTGTTACGGCCGGTCCGAGATGAACCTGTGTGACTTTCGCCTTTACGCCAAAGCTTTGGAATGTGCGTTCAAGCTTTCTGGCATTTTCATAAATATTCTTTTTATCAGCCTGCTGGCCGGTATGCTTCGGATCTGCCAGCAAATCCAGTGACGGCATCTCGTAATCCTTATTTTCGAGCTCTGTAAAGGTCATAGGAGGAGCAGAAACAGTTTCCTGATCACCTGTCTCCGGTTGGATGTCCTGAAGCGGCTTCGACACAGGTTCGGCGCGCTTTTCTATAACTGGAGACTCTTCCTCTTCATTACGATCAGAAAAGCTTGAGATAATCGGCTCTGAATGAATAAGAGGCGATACTGTTTCATAATCCCCCTCTTCATTAGGAGGCTCCGGTTCCATTTGCTGTTTTTTGCGGGCCGGTTTTTGTTTTTTGCTCGGCGCTTTCGTTTTTTTCGATGACTGCATATTTGATTTGAAGGATTTCATATCATCAATAAATGCTAACCATTGTTCTTTTATAAAACGTCCAATCGGGCTCATCCACTTTTTTAGCGTTTCTTGTAGCGAGCGTCCAGTTACTAAAATCATTCCGATCAAAATCATGACAATCGCCATGATCTGAGAACCAGTCGACGCAAACAAAAAGTGTGAAGCCGCAAACAGCAGCGCACCGATCATCCCTCCGCCTAAATCAGGTGAAGCAGAGCTGCCATTCATGTCCATTAAAAACAATTCCCACGTATTGCGCACCACGCTTGCAGACTCAATAGACCCTTTGTGCGTCAAATTTTTAAATAGCTGCACGTGAGAAAGCAGCAATATGCTTGCGATGATACAGTACAACCCGGCCTTTCGTCTCGTTAAAAGGCTTGGGGTTTTTTTCTTCCAAAACAGTGAGACTCCTAACACCAATAAACCTAACAAGCATAGAATAAACCACTCTCCAGCAAAAAAGCGGAACAAATAGATAAACGTTTGCCCGACTACCCCCAGCTGCAAGATTGCGATAATTGAAATGGCTATACACAGCAATCCGTTAAGCTCGTATTTTATATTTAGCTGTTTCGCCTGTTTTTTTCTTGATTTTCGTTTTTTCTTTGCCACACTCATCACCTTACTGCGTTAAAAAATGTAAGTTCATACATAATGAAGAAAGCAGCCGTTTACAGGCTGCGTTTTTTCTGTAGGATTCCCCTATTATAGCATATTTTGCCCTTAAAAAAGGGTTGGATTCTTATACGTTTAATTTCAGCTTTTGTCCGGGTGAAATGTCCGGATGCAGAAAATGCATTGGATTGGTGCTCATGATTTGAATGACTTCCGCTTCATTCCCTTTCATTTCGACTAGAAGCGGTACACCTTTATATTCAATTTGCTCATGTGCGCTTGTCTCTTGGTTCTGTTCTGCAAACACAATTTCCTGCGGCATCACGGTATAAAGAATCATTGAATCATCCGTCCTTCTTCTTTCCTTGCTTCGTCGATGAGCTCATTCAGTTTATTGATTGCCTGTCCGACACCGCCTGCGTGATCGATCAATCCGTATTTAACTGCATCCTTACCGACTACATTTGTTCCGATATCCCGTGTTAAGTTTCCTTTTGAAAACATTAGCTCTTTAAATTTCTCTTCGGTTATATTGGAATGGCTTGTCACAAATTTAACAACTCTTTCTTGCATCTTATCCAGGTATTCAAACGTTTGCGGCACCCCGATGACCAGCCCGGTGAGCCTAACTGGATGAATCGTCATCGTTGCTGTTTCGGCGATATAGCTGTAATCACAGGATACAGCAATCGGAACGCCGATGGAATGCCCCCCGCCAAGCACGATAGAAACGGTCGGTTTCGATAAAGATGCAAGCATTTCCGCTATTGCAAGACCAGCTTCAACATCTCCTCCGACAGTATTTAATATGATCAGCAAGCCTTCAATTTTGGGATTTTGTTCAATTGCCACAATCTGCGGGATGACATGTTCATATTTTGTTGTTTTGTTTTGCGGAGGAAGCTGAACATGGCCTTCAATTTGTCCGATAATGGTCAGACAATGAATATTTGTATCTTGGGGCAGCTGCGGAAGCGTCGTTTCACCAAGCTGCTGTATTTTATTCATAATGCTGTCCTTCGCATCATTTTTTTCAGGACGCTCTTCTTCTGTGTTTTCCATACGATGATCCATCTCGCTTTCATCCTTTCCGAGTTTCTCTTTGTATTATGAACAAAGATACTTCATTCAATCCCGGCTTGAAGGACAAAAAATAAAGACCGGAGCAGCTCCGGTCTTTAGTCAGTCATTATACTTCCATAATAATTGGGATGATCATCGGTTTACGTTTCGTTTTTTCATAAAGGAATTGGTTCAAAGCATCCCGCATTGCCTGCTTCAGCGTTGACCATTCGACATTTGATGTTTCAGTCGCTTCTGTCACGATGGACCGGACGAGCTCAGTAGCCTGTACGATTAGACCTTCAGACTCTCTTACATAAACAAAGCCGCGAGTGATAATTTCTGGTCCTGATACAAGATGTTTCTTTTGTTTATCAAGTGTAATGACAACGATTAAAATTCCGTCCTGTGAAAGCAAGCGGCGGTCTCTCAATACGATATTGCCGATATCACCGACACCTAAACCATCAATTAAAATATTGCCGTAAGGAACTTTATCCCCAATTTTTACGTTTTGGCCGCGGAATTCAACGACGTCTCCTTTTTCAATTAAGAAGATGTCACTGCGCTTCATGCCGGTTTCTTCAGCGATTTTTGAATGAGCTTTTTGCATTCTGTATTCGCCGTTTACAGGAATCAAATATTTTGGTTTAAGCAGGTTGATCATCAGCTTTAACTCTTCTTGTGAGCCGTGGCCTGATACATGAACACGCTTTTGGGCAAAGATGACTTGTGCACCGGCTCTCGCAAGAAGATCTACTGTTTTAGAGTAAATGAGTTCCTGCCCGGGAATCGGAGTTGACGCAATGACCACCGTATCCCCTTCTTCAATGTTCAGCTGTTTGTGAGCTTTGTTTGCCATTCTTGTCAAAGCAGCTAATGGTTCACCTTGGCTTCCGGCTGTAATAATGGCCACTTCGCGCTTCGGATATTTTTTGACATCCTGTACAGAAATAAACAATTCATCATCTGCTTCAATGTATCCTAACTTTCTCGCCAGCTGCAGGACAGATTGAAGATTTTTTCCGGCTACGGCAATCTTTCTGCCATTTTGAGCCGCTGCATGAATGACTTGCTGAATCCGGTTAATATTGGATGCGAATACTGCAATAATCACCCGGTTCTGTGAATTATACAGCGCATCCGAAATTTCTCCGCTGACAGCCGCTTCCGAAGGGGTGTAACCCGGCCGTTCTGCATTTGCACTGTCAGAAAGCAGAGCGAGCACGCCGCTATTACCGATCTTGGCGATCTCGCCAATGTCGCACGTCTGATTAAGTGCAGGTGTTTGGTCAAATTTGAAGTCTCCCGTGCATACAATAGATCCAAGTGATGTTTTAAAGCTCACACCTACAGAATCAGGAATGCTGTGAATCGTTCTAAAGAACGATACTTTTGTTGATTCAAATGTAATGACAGATTTTGAGTGAATTTCCCTTAAATCAGTTTTTCGGTTATGTCCGTATTGTTTTAATTTCTCTCTTAACAATGCAAGCGTCAGTTTTGTTCCGTACACTGGAACGGACAGCTTGTTTAATAAGTAAAAAACGCCGCCGATATTTTCATCGTGCCCGTGCGTTAAAAAGATTGCCTTGACGCGGTCAGCCCGTTCAATCAAATATGATATGTCAGGAATCACTACATCAATACCGAGCATTTCGTTTTCTGGATGCATAAGGCCGGCATCAACGACAAATATGTCCGAGTCAATTTCAATGACATAAAGGTTCTTCCCAATCTCTCCGACACCGCCAAGGGCGATAATTCTAACGTTTTCTGTATTTTTCTTTTTCAAAATCTATATCCTCCTAGTCTCATACCCGTCCATCATCACTTGTTCCTATTATAACTGAAAGTAAATTTAGAAAACAAGATAAAGCAGAAGGTTTAGGGAAAACCAATATGTAAAAGAAACGGTCAAACTCAGCTGAATGTGAGAATGACCGCGTTTGTTTCACTGTATGAAATTTTCTTACAGTTCGCTGATCGTGCTGCTTAAGCTCAGACGTTCATCCTCAGTTAACGGGACTAGAGGCAGACGCACAGAACCGACATCAAGACCTCTCAGCTGAAGCGCTGTTTTGACTGGAGCAGGATTAGGCGCTTTAAACAGTTCCTTCATAATCGGCAGCAGTTTCTGATGGATCAGTGCCGCATTAGCTGTTTGCCCATTCGTATAATTTTTGATCATTTGCTGCATATCAGAGCCTGCAATATGGCTCGCCACTGATACAACTCCTCTTCCTCCAACTGAAAGAATAGGAAGCGTCAGAGCGTCATCCCCTGAATAGACATAGAAGTCTTCCGGTGTTTCAGCAATAATTTTTGTAATCGCTTCTAGGTCTCCGCTCGCTTCTTTAATCGCAACCACATTCGGAATGTCCGCCGCCAAACGGATCGTCGTTTCAGGAGCAAGAGAAGCAACCGTACGGCCAGGAACATTATAGAGCATAACCGGAAGAGATGTCTCTGCCGCAATTGCTTTAAAATGCTGGTACATTCCTTCTTGAGAAGGTTTATTGTAATACGGGGTAACAAGCATAACAGCGTCCACGCCCGCTTCCTCAGCTTTTTTTGTCAGCTTAATGGAATCTTTCGTGTTGTTGCTTCCAGTACCAGCGATAACGGGCACCCGTCCGTTTACTTCTTTTACCGTATATTCAAAAAGCGCAATTTTTTCTTCAGTTGAAAGGGTCGGAGATTCTCCAGTTGTTCCCGCTACTACTAAAGAATCCGTTCCGTTTTTCAACAAGTAATCAATCAGTGTAGACAGTTTTTGAAAGTCTATGTTCCCTTTATTGTCAAAGGGTGTAATCATCGCTGTAGACACATTTCCGAAATTCATTTTATTCACCTCATCATGATTCAATCACATTTACTTCGAAAGTTCAAACACTTCATGCAAAGCGTTTACAGCAGGAACCATATCCGCTTCATGGACGAGCACCCATATCGTCGTATGGCTGTCAGCCGATTGAAGGATCGGAATTTCTTTTTCTGAAAGAGCCGATACAATTTTGGACGTAACACCGGGAACACCCATAATGCCCGCGCCGACCGCCGATACCTTCGCGCAGTTTCTCGTCACCATTGGATCATAGCCCATATCCATTAAAATACGCTGAGCTGTTTCTGTTTTATTTCCGGCTACCGTATAGACGATTTCACTAGGTGTAATGTTAAAGAAATCGACACTGATTCCAGCGTTTGCCATAGCCTTGAACACTTCAGTCTGAACGTTATACTGGCCGATTTTCGCAGGCACTTTGAACTGCGTGACATCTTTGACATGGGCGATTCCCGTAATCAGCCTTTCAAAAACATCACTGCCGACCTTGGAAGAGTGATGTGATGTCACCAATGTACCTTTATCATTCGAATAAGTCGAACGGACGCGGATCGGAACCTTGGCCTGCATTGCGATTTCCACCGCACGCGGATGAATGACCTTGGCCCCCTGATACGCCAGGTTGCAGATTTCCGTATACGTCACAACAGGAAGCGGTTTTGCATTTTCCACCACTCTTGGGTCAGCAGTCATCACGCCTTCTACATCGGTGAAAATATCGATGTATTCCGCATCAACAGCTGCTCCGAGTGCGGCTGCAGACGTATCGCTGCCCCCTCTGCCGATTGTAGTTGTATCACCCTTTTCAGTTGCGCCCTGGAAGCCTGCGACGACTACCGCATCATGATTGGCGAGCACACTGAATAAACGCTCCGGTTTCATTTCAATGATTTTCGCATTGGTATGCTGATCATTCGTTAAAAAGCCCGCCTGAGCCCCTGTCAGCGCAGCTGCTTTCACACCGTTATCAAGCAGCATGCTTGTAAAGACGACAGAGGAAATAGTCTCTCCGCAAGATAAAAGCAAATCCTGTTCCCTAGGAGAAATCGCTGACTGATCGCCGTAAAGCAGCCCGAGCAAAGAATCTGTTGCATACGGGTCCCCTTTTCGGCCCATCGCTGAAACGACAACGACAACCTTATATCCTTCACTGATTGCTTCTTTAATATGCCCTAAAGCCAGTTTGCGGCCTTTATCATCTTTTACTGATGTTCCGCCGAACTTTTGAACAATTATCTTCACTGTTTTCACTCCAAATTATTCGGACGTAACAGAAGAGAGCAGGCTGATAGCGCCTTACTCTCTTCTATTCGTCTTTAAAAAATTCTCTCTTTTATACGAGGTTTAGTTTTTTCAGGCTTTCTGCAATTTGAACAGAGTTCCATGCTGCGCCTTTTAATAGGTTATCAGAAACAACCCATAAATGAAAACCGTTTGCTCTGTCCAAGTCTTTGCGGATGCGGCCCACAAACACATCGTTTTTGCCGACAGCATCAGCAGGCATCGGATAAAGCTGCTGGCTTGGATCATCCTGAAGTGTCACGCCCGGAGCTTCTTTCAATAGATTTTTAATATCTTCAACGGTAGCGTCATCACGGTCTATTTCGATATAGACGGACTCTGAGTGCCCAGTTTGGATTGGCAGTCTCACACATGTAGCCGCTACTTGAAGGTCAGGCATGTGCATGATTTTTTTCGTTTCATTTATCATTTTCATTTCCTCAAACGTATAGCCGTTATCTTGGAATTTATCGATTTGCGGAATCGCGTTGAAGGCGATTTGATAGTGTTTTTTGTCACCTTTTACAGGCATGATCTCAGGCTCTATTTCTTCTTTATTTAAAATCGCCTGTGTTTGGCTGTAAAGCTCTTTTACAGCTTCATTACCCGCTCCTGATACTGCCTGGTAAGTTGATACGATGACCTTGTTTAAGCCATATGCTTTGCGGATCGGTTCAAGTGCCGCAACCATTTGGATTGTAGAGCAGTTTGGATTGGCAATAATGCCGTTGTGTTCATGCAAATCTGCCTCATTCACTTCTGGCACAACAAGCGGTGTATTTTCATCCATGCGGAACGCGCTCGTATTATCTATAACAATAGCGCCGCGTTTTACAGCTTCTGGTGCCAATGCTTGTGATACGCTTCCGCCGGCGCTGAACAAAGCAATATTTACCCCTTCAAAGCTCTCAGGAGAAGCTTCCTGAACAGTCAGCTCTTGGCCTTTAAACGTGACTTTTGTCCCCGCAGAGCGTTTTGAAGATAGCAATGTAAGTGTGTCCATTTCAAAGTTTCTGTCTTCAAGTGTTTTAAGCATTTGTTGTCCCACAGCCCCTGTCGCTCCGACAACAGCTACGTGTAAACCTCTTCCCATCTGTAAAACTCCTTCCGCCAATCAGCTTCATTGAATTGATTTGACTATGATTTTACGTTTTATTTTACCATAGAATATGCGGGTGATGACCGAATTTTTTAGTTTGGGAAAGATTTTCTGTAAATTTAGTCATTTCCCTGATAATTCTCAACTAGAATCGGCTGAAGCTGCTGGTGCATGAGTGCCTTTTCAATCGTTTGCGGTAGCAGATCCATTTTGGCTACCATTGAATTCGGTTTTTTAAAGGGATCGTCTTGCCCGAATGGAATAAAAAAGATATTTTTTGTTGACATGAGCCTCATTAAATTTGTTCCGTTTAAACCAAGAGCATCATTTGTCGAGATACCCAGAACGACAGGCCGATTGTTTCGGATTGTCGCTTTTGCCGCCATCAGCACCGGGCTGTCCGTCATGGCATTTGCCAGCTTGCTCATTGAATTGCCTGTTAAAGGCGCAATGACCATGCAGTCAAGGGGCAGCTTCGGCCCAAGAGGTTCTGCCTTTACAATCGAATCAATGGCCTCATATCCAGTCAGGTCTTCAATTTTTTTAACCCATTCTGCGCCCTCTCCAAATCGGGTATTTGTAGATTTTACATTAAATGTGACAACCGGACGGACTTCAGCTCCTTCGTTGACCAACGCCTCAATTTGCGGGAAAACCGCTTCATATGTGCAATGCGACCCGGTCAGCCCAAACCCGATTCTTTTTCCTTTTAATGACGACATCCTTATTTCCCCTCCTCAGCTTGTATTTCAGCCAAAAGCTTGCTCAAGACGTTTGCAAGGATTTGCCCAGCTGTTTTAGGAGCGACAATCCCTGGAAGCCCGGGAGCAAGAAGTGCTTTAATCCCTTGTTTCTCGGCATATTTAAAATCCGTTCCCCCGGGACGTGAGGCCAGATCCAATATTAAGGTTTTTGGTGTCATGCTAGAAAGTACCGTTTGATTTAAAATCATACTCGGTATGGTATTAATGCAAATATCTATATCTTTTACATGCTCTTCCAGCTCATCGGTATGAAAAGGAACGAGCCCCATTTCAGTGATACGTGCCAGATGCGCTGAACTTCTTGCCCCCACTTTTACATTCGCCCCGAGCGCGGCAAATGTACGGGCAATCGTCATCCCGGTGCGCCCCAGACCGAGAACGGCCACCTGTGATCCGTGTATCGTATAATCCGTGTGCTGAATAGCCAGCATGATCGTTCCTTCTACTGTCGGAATAGAGTTGTATATCGCAATGTCATCCCGCTCAAACAGTTTAACAAGTTTTCTTTTTGCCTGAGCTGCAATGTTTTCTAAATAGGCGTTAGAAATTCCTGAGAAAATGACACAATGTGCAGGCGTTCTGTCGAGATGGTCCTGTTTTAACACAACTTCTTCATTAGAAAATACAGTCGATACGACACCTTCTCCTGTTGTCGCGGATACTGGAAGAATGATGCTGTCTATTTGCTGAAAAGGAATTTCATCAATATTGCATTTTACTGCCCCGGTAAAACCGTGATCCAATTGGTCAAAACCGACAAGATAGATGTCAGCCTGCTGTTCAGTGAGCTTTCTTATAATTTCGAGCTGTCTTGCGTCACCGCCGATAACTGCAATTTTCAATCCGGTTAACATTCTAAACGTTCACCTTCTTTGTATATACTGGATCTCTAGTTGTTAAGCTCCCCTTCATCTTATGATCAAAAGAAAATACTGGTGAATATAAAAGATGCGCTTTTTCCATATAAAAAAACATCGGCTCCGGCAGCCGATGTTTCAGATGTTTTCTTTAGAGCCCGCTTCACAGTCAATTGGGCTATTTACTCTTGTCGAGGAGGCATTTCCTCAGGTACATCTAATATAATCATATCTGAACCGATCTTTTGAATATGGTGCCATGGGACACGAATGTCATGACCTCGCTTTCTCAAACCAAACCACTTAACTGTGGGAATGAGGAGTGCTGTAATCTGTCCATCCTGTTCATTGATTTCCAAATCGGTCTGGCCGAGCACTCCGAGCCGTTCAGCTCTTTTGATGTCTACAATTTCCTTTCCTGATAATTCACTGAGCCGCATGTCTGTCACCCCCTTGTACTATGTATGATGAAAGGGATTAAAAAATGCCTGCTCCATTATGGAGCAGGCTTTCCTTTTTAAGACGGCATATTGCCGGAAGGGCTGATAAGTGCTAATGCATAGTCTTCGGTAAACAATTGTCTGGCAAGGCCGTTAACACGCTCTAAGTTCACGGCGTTTAATTCATTGATGATTTCATCTAATGTTTTATGTTTGCCGAGCAGCAGTTCATTTTTTCCGTTTCGGCTCATTTTGCTGTTTGTGCTTTCTAAGCTCAGCATTAAGCTTCCCTTCATTTGCTCTTTGCTGTTTTCCAGTTCTTTTGAGGTAATGCCGTCACGTTTTAATGTGGCAAGGGTTTCTTGAATTGTTTCCGACAGCTGCTGAAGCTGATTTGCACCCGTTCCACCGTAAATAGTGAGCATTCCGCTGTCCTCATATGAGCTGTGATAGCTGTAAACAGAATAAGCAAGTCCTTTATCTTCACGCACATCTTGGAACAGCCGGCTGCTCATGCTGCCTCCGAGCACATTGTTGAGGACGATTAAATCATAAATACGTTCATGGCCAACCTCTAAGCCTTTAAATCCAAGGCACAAATGAGCCTGCTCTGTTTCTTTTTTTCTCGTCAGTTTTTCCGTGTGGAACTCAGGCTTCTCAAGGCCTGTCGCTTTGCCTTTCGCCTCGTATGACCCGAACCATTTTTCTACATCTTTGATAAAACTGTCAGATATATTGCCCGCTACCGAAATCACCACTCGGTCCGGCGTATAATAATCATGCATGTATTGTCTGAGAGAGTCACCGTTAAAGGAAGCAAGCGTTTCTTCCGTGCCTAGAATTGGGTAGCCTAAAGAATGATTGCCGTAAGTGGCTTTGCTCAATAAATCATGTACAATGTCGTCCGGCGCATCTTCATACATTTTAATTTCTTCATATACTACATTTTTCTCTTTTTTCAGCTCGTTTTCATCAAACGTTGAATGAAAGAACATATCTGCTAATACGTCCAGCGCGTAATTCGCATGCTCGTCAAGCACCTTTGCATAGTAGCAGGTATATTCCTTTGAAGTAAACGCATTGACCTGGCCGCCAATACGATCAAAAGATTCTGCTATCTCGCGTGCAGATTTTGTGCTCGTCCCTTTAAAGAACATGTGCTCTAAAAAGTGAGAAATTCCGTTTATCTCCGGCGTTTCATGTCTCGAACCTGTGCCGATCCATACGCCGATCGCAACAGAACGGACTGTCGGGTTATTTTCCAGCACAATTCTTACACCATTTTGACACGTATATCGTTTAATCAAATTTGTTCCTCCTATTCAAAGACAAGCTGCCTTCATCTGTTACTTCAATAGTCTTGTTTCATCCATTAGTTCAGTGACTGTTCCAAGCGCATATCCTTTGTCTTTTATCTGTGTAATCAGCGCTTCAAGACTTTCCGCCGTAGGGTCAGTCGGATGCATTAAAATCATGGCACCATTATGTATCTTGCTTAACACTCTCGTCTGAAGTACAGACGGAGCCGGCTTTTGCCAATCGATTGTATCAACTGTCCACATGACTGTTCCCATCTGTTTCTCTGCTGCAATGTCGATAACCGCTTTTCTGAAACTTCCGCTTGGCGGAGCGAACCACTTTGGCTTAACGCCGATCGTTTGTTCTATTTGTTCATTAGTCTTGTCGAGCTGCTCGGAAATTCTTCCTGTAGTCAGTTTGCTCATATCCGGATGATTGTATGAATGATTTCCGATTTCATGTCCGTCTTTTGCAATCTTCTTAGCGAGCTTTTCATTGTTTCTCACCCAATTGCCTTCTAAAAAGAACGTAGCTTTAACCTGGTGCTTTTGCAGAATAGGGAGCATTTTTTCCAAATACTCATTTCCCCATGCCACATTGATTAAAAAAGCCACCATCGGTTTGTCAGGATTTCCTTTATAAATAGGCTCAGGCTGAAGTGACTCAAGATGAACACTTGGTTTTACTTGACTGTACACCAAATCTTTTTCCCGAAACTCACCATGCTTTTTCATTTTTTTATATGATTGTTCAATATTGACCTTTAATCCATTGTAGCCTGGAATGCTTTTCCACACTTTATCAATTCTTGCATTCTGGGGCTTAACTTCGTACTCCGGCGCTTTTTGAAGCAATTCTTCATATAATTGGTCTTTTGACGCCGTGACAGTCACCGTATCTTTTTTCATTGCCCCTATATAATCAAGTGCATGCGGATTTTCCATCATCTCAAATGAGACAAAAAAAAGAAATAAAAAAACGGCAAACGGTACAAATTTTTTGTACATGTTCTGTCCCCCCTCACCTCACATTATGAAGGAGAAGGACAAGGTAGAACCCGCCTGCTTTTGAAAAGCTTCAAAATAAAGAAGCCGGGTCTCCCAGGCTCCTTTTATGTTTTCATTTAAGATTGTTGTTCTTCTTTTTCTTTCTCTTCACGGAGCACCGCTTTGCGGGATAAATTCACTCGTCCTTGTTTATCAATTTCAGTGACTTTGACAAGAATCTCGTCTCCGATTTTTACAACATCTTCAACTTTCCCTACGCGTTCAAGCGCAAGCTCTGAAATGTGCACCAAACCGTCTTTTCCGCTGAAAATTTCAACGAAAGCACCGAATTTTTCAATCCGTTTCACTTTACCTAGGTAAAGTTGGCCGACTTCAACCTCTCTAACAAGGTCTTCGATGATTTTTTTCGCTTTTTGGTTGCCGCTTTCATCTGTAGAGGAAATAAAGATTGTGCCGTCCTGCTCAATATCAATTTTAACACCGGTTTCTTCGATGATCTTATTGATTTGTTTTCCGCTTGGTCCGATGACATCGCGGATTTTATCAGGATTAATGGTCATTGTTAAGATCTTAGGCGCATATCGAGAAAGCTCTTTTCTTGATTCGCTTAATGTTGCAAGCATGCTGTTGAGGATTTCCATTCTGCCCTTTTTCGCCTGCTGAAGCGCTTCTTCAAGAATCTCTCTGGAAAGGCCTTCAATTTTAATGTCCATTTGTAGGGCCGTTACGCCTTTTTCGGTTCCCGCTACTTTAAAGTCCATATCTCCGAGCGCGTCTTCCATGCCTTGGATGTCAGTCAAGACAGTGTAATGTTCGCCTGATTTGACAAGACCCATCGCAATACCAGCAACTGGCGCTTTAATCGGTACACCAGCATCCATCATTGCAAGTGTGCTTGCGCAAATGCTTGCTTGAGATGTAGAACCGTTTGATTCAAGCACTTCTGAAACAAGACGGACAGTATAAGGGAAGTCTTTTTCAGACGGAATAACTGGCTCAAGCGCACGCTCACCCAGTGCTCCGTGTCCGATTTCACGACGTCCCGGTCCGCGCATCGGTCCTGTTTCCCCAACGCTGAATTGCGGGAAATTGTAATGATGCATAAACCGTTTTGACTCTTCGACACCTAAGCCGTCAAGGATTTGCACATCTCCCAGAGCACCTAGCGTACATACGCTGAGGGCCTGAGTTTGTCCTCTTGTAAATAGACCTGAACCGTGCGTTCTTGGCAAAAGGCCAACCTCTGAAGAGAGCGGGCGGATTTGATCGACACCGCGGCCGTCCGGTCTTACTTTCTCTTCAGTAATCAGGCGGCGAACTTCATTTTTCACCAGCTTGGATAAAATCTGCTTCACTTGCTTGATTGTGTCTTCATCATGTTCTTCATCCTCGAATTTTGCCACAACTGCGTTCTTCACTTCGTTAATGGCATCTTCACGGGCATGCTTTTCATGAACTTGGATGGCTTTCAGCAGATCCTCTTCTGCCAAAGCTTTTACTTTTTCATTAAGCTCTTCATCAATTTCAAAGAGCTTAATTTCAGATTTCTCTTTGCCGACTGCTGCAACAATTTCTTCTTGGAATGCAATCAGGCGTTTAATCTCTTCATGGCCGAACATAATGGCCTCAAGCATGATTTCCTCAGGAACTTCGTCCGCTCCCGCTTCTACCATGTTAATCGCATCTTTCGTGCCGGCAACGACAAGATTGATGTCGCTTTTTTCAAGCTGATCGACTGTCGGGTTAATGATAAATTGATCATCAATGCGTCCGACAGTAACCCCTGCAATCGGTCCTTCAAACGGAATATCCGATACAGAAAGTGCAAGAGATGAACCGAACATGGCAGCCATTTCTGAAGAGCAGTTTTGGTCAACACTCATGACAATGCTGATGACTTGAACTTCATTACGGAATCCATCGGCAAACAAAGGACGGATCGGACGGTCAATTAAACGGCTGGCAAGAACCGCTTTTTCACTTGGACGTCCTTCTCTTTTAATAAATCCGCCCGGAATTTTCCCTACCGCATATAATCTTTCTTCATAGTTTACAGTAAGAGGGAAGAAATCAAGCGGTTTAGGTTCTTTTGAAGCGGTTGCTGTACTAAGTACTGCTGTATCACCGTAGCGGATCATCACAGCACCATTTGCCTGTTTGGCAAGCTGGCCGGTTTCAACAGTAAGCGTTCTTCCGGCCCAATCTATGGTAAAGACATGTTTTTCTTGTCCCATACAATTACGAACTCCTCTCTTCGTTGTGTGAAATAATCAATTACTCCTATTATGAACGAAATGAATTGAACATATCAATGTCAAAGTAGTATGTAAAAGGATTTCAATGATTTGTTATAAGAAATTTCGCTTTAATACGATAAAAAAGCGGGAATCCTCCCGCTTTTTACGATTATCGACGTAAGCCTAGTTTGTTAATTAACTCACGGTAACGAGTTACGTCTTTATTACGCAGATACGTAAGAAGATTACGACGCTTACCTACCATTTTAAGAAGACCGCGACGTGAGTGGTGGTCTTTCTTGTGAGTACGTAAATGCTCGTTCAAGTTGTTAATTGAGTCAGTTAGGATAGCGATCTGAACTTCTGGAGATCCAGTATCAGATTCGTGTGTTTTGAACTCATTGATGAGTTGGTTTTTACGCTCTTGAGTAATTGCCATCCTGTTTCACCTCCAAATCATATTTAGCCCCAGTTACCTAGCAACCGTCGGTGACTTCGGATTGCCAAGCAATGGTTTTAAGACTACGAAAACTATCATACTAAAAATCGTGCCTATATGCAAATATTTTAGAATAAAATTTGCGTGCGTTGCAAGTTATTTCCGTAAATTGCTGAAATAACGGATGGCTTCCTGCTTATCTTTCTCAATTTGCTCTGTTAATTCTTTGATGCCATTGAATTTCCGCTCGCTCCGAATCCGTTTGTACCATTCGATTTTTATAGCGGCTCCATATACCTCTTGATCGAAATCAAACAGATTGACCTCGATGGAAGGCTGCTCAGGGCGCTTTTCATAAAACGTTGGCTTATAGCCAATATTGCAAACGCCATTGTAAACTTCGCCGTTCACTTCCGCTTTTACGGCATATACACCTGTGGGCGGGACGATATAGCTGTTATTTAAACCGACATTCGCTGTCGGAAACCCGATGGTCCGCCCTCTTTTATCACCATGAATGACAATTCCTTTAATAAAATAAGGTTGTCCAAGCAAGACATTCGCCAATTCAACATCTCCGTTTTGAAGCGCGGTACGGATATACGAAGAACTGATTTTTTTATCCTGCTCCGTTAATTTTTCTACCATTGTGCACCCAGCTTTTCCGTCTAAATCATCCGGCATGGTCTTCATTGTTCCCTTGCCGTATTTGCCGTACGTAAAGTCAAAGCCTGCCACTGCGTGCTGCACATTAAGGCCGATAATATACTGGTCTATAAACTGCTTAGGAGAAAGAGAAGCAAACACTTCATTAAATTTAACGACATACAGAACTTCTGTACCTAATTGTTCAATTTGATTTATTTTGTCTTCAAGAGGCGTAATCAGATCCTTAGGTTCCTTATCTCTGCCCAACACGTGAGAAGGATGGGGATGAAAGGTCATCACAGCCAATGTCAGACCTTTTTCTTCGGCTATTTGCTTCGCTGTGCCGATTACCTTTTGATGCCCGAGATGAACGCCGTCAAAATATCCTAACGCCATCACTGATTTTGCCTGCTCCTCTTTTATTAAATGATGAGGATGTGTAATATGTATCGTCTTCACAGAACGGTCACCTTTTTTCTATTGTTCGCTTTTTTGCATCAATACTTTTGCCGGCTTTAACAGCCCTTTTTTTGCAGGATGAGGGAAATAGATCGCCAAACAGGTTCCGGATTCAGTAAAGACGGCGATACGGTCTTCACTTGTCATTTCAGAAAACTGCTCGGGCGTCTCAAGCAAAGCCCCATTTTCTACTTTCTTAGCTAATGTATCACTTATGATCCATTTCGGCAAATGATTGAGCGCACGTTCAATAGGAACTGTATGCTCTTCCACGGTTCCGGATTGGGCCTGTGCTTCGAGCTCATCAAAAGTAAAGCATTCGTCGAGAGAAAAATCTCCGGATGCCGTACGGATTAAATGAGACATATGAGCCGGATATCCGAGCTTTTCTCCGATCATGACCGCCAGCGTCCTTACATAGGTCCCTTTGGAGCAAGTCACTGTAAACCGGAAGCTTGCGGTTTCTCCATGATGTTTAATCTCTGTCGTCAGGGCAATGTCTTCAATGGTTATCATACGTTTCGGACGTTCTACTTCAATCCCTGCTCTTGCGTATTCGTATAATTTTTTGCCGTTTACTTTTACAGCGGAATACATGGGCGGAATTTGTTCTTGTTTCCCCTTTAAACTGTTTAAAACCTTTTCTACATCCGCTTTATCAATGTCGTGATTGACAGGCTTTGTTTCCACCGTTTCTCCGGTTTGATCCTCTGTTGTGGTTGAAAAGCCAAGCGTTATTTCTGCATCATACGTTTTAGATTTTCCAGTTAAGTATTCGACTATTTTTGTCGCTCTTCCTACACAAATCGGAAGCACGCCTGACACTTCCGGATCGAGCGTTCCTGTATGTCCTACTTTTTTTGTTTTTAACAGCTTTCGGATCTTCATGACACAGTCGTGCGATGTCATGCCAACAGGTTTATGTAAAAGGAGAACTCCGTTAACCATTTGCTTTTCACTCCTTCTTTTGAGCTTTTTTCTTTTAAACGAAGAAAGAGGACAGACGATATACGCCTATCCTCTCATTTTTTATTCAGATGGTTTCTCTGAATGTAATTCGTGAATCAGTGTTTCGATCCGATTCCCGTAATCGATTGATTCATCGAACTCAAATTCAATTTCAGGCGTTTTTCGAAGTCTGATGCGGCTGCCGATTTCGGATCGGATAAATCCTTTCGCTTTTGCCAGCCCTTTCAGCGCTTCTTCCCGTTTTTTCTCGTCACCGAGAACCGAGATATACACCTTTGCAATTTGCAAATCACCTGATACACGTACATCCGTTACTGTCAGAAAACCAATTCTCGGGTCTTTCAGCTTGCGGCTGATAATATCACCGAGTTCTTTTTTCATTTGCTCGCCGACACGGTTTGCTCTCATACTCAATTCAATCACCTCTAAGTTAAAACCACTCTGTCCTAGTGATCGTCCGTTCAATTTCAGGAAAAGAATCGATAAACGCTAGGACGCGTTGCAGTTCTTTTTCTGTTTGAACGCGAGAGGAAGAAACAGCGGCGATTCCGAAGCTGGTTCTTTGCCAGGTGTCCTGATAGCCAATCTCCGAAATCGAAACATTGAACTTGTTTTGAACCCTGGTTAAAACCCGCTTCAGAACGGCGCGCTTTTCTTTTAGCGATCCTGCATCATAAATGATGCATTCACACTCCGCAAATCCGATCACGTTCTTTCAATTTCTTGCATGACAAACGCTTCAAGGATGTCACCTTCACGAATGTCATTGTATTTCTTAATTGTAATACCACATTCATAGCCTTGTGAAACTTCTTTCACATCGTCTTTAAAGCGTTTCAGAACATCTACTTCGCCTTCAAAGATGACGACGCCGTCACGAATTAAACGGAGGCCGCTGTCGCGCGTAATGGTTCCTTCAGTAACATATCCGCCGGCAATTGTACCGATTTTAGATACTTTGAATGTTTGGCGTACTTCTACTTGACCAATTACTTTTTCTTCATATTCAGGATCAAGCATACCTTTCATGGCAGCTTCAATCTCGTCGATTACTTTGTAAATGATACGGTGAAGTCGAATATCTACATTTTCAGCTTCAGCCGTACTCTTAGCATTTCCGTCCGGTCTCACATTAAACCCGATAACAATTGCATTGGAAGCAGATGCCAAGATAATGTCTGATTCAGTAATCGCACCAACGCCTGTATGGATGATTTTCACTTTAACGCCTTCTACTTCAATTTTTTGAAGTGCAGCCGTTAAAGCTTCAGCAGATCCTTGAACGTCAGCTTTTACGATGAGGTTGATGTCTTTTACATCACCTTGCTTAATTTGCTCGAATAAGTCATCAAGACTGAGCTTCGCTTTATCGCTGCGCTGCTCTTCAAGCTGTTTCGAAGCACGGGCTTCACCGACAGAACGAGCTGTTTTTTCATCCTTAAAGACAAGGAATTGGTCTCCCGCTTGAGGGACATCATTCAAACCGGTAATTTCAACCGGAGTTGACGGGCCGGCAGTTTTCACACGGCGGCCAATGTCGTTAACCATTGCACGGACACGGCCAAATGTATTGCCGACTACGATCGGATCACCGACATGCAGTGTTCCAGTCTGTACGAGCAATGTCGCGACTGACCCTCTGCCTTTATCGAGTTCAGCTTCAATAACCGTTCCTTTTGCCTGACGGTTCGGATTCGCTTTCAGTTCCTCTACCTCACTGACAAGCAAAATCATTTCAACGAGCTCATCAATGCCTTTTCCAGTTAAAGCGGAAAGCGGCACAAAAATGGTTTCTCCGCCCCAAGCTTCAGGGACAAGTCCGTATTCCGTCAGTTCTTGCATCACACGGTCAGGGTTTGCGGATTCTTTATCTATTTTATTCACAGCAACGATGATTGGAACCTCTGCTGCTTTTGCATGGTTAATCGCTTCAACTGTTTGCGGCATGACACCGTCATCGGCAGCTACGACAAGAATCGTAATATCAGTTACTTCTGCACCGCGTGCACGCATTGTTGTAAATGCGGCGTGGCCCGGTGTATCCAAAAACGTGATTTTCTTGCCGTTCTCTTCAATTTGATAAGCGCCGATATGCTGAGTGATTCCGCCTGCTTCTCCTTCAACAACCTTTGTTTTACGGATGCTGTCAAGAAGCGTTGTTTTCCCATGGTCAACGTGGCCCATGATTGTCACGACAGGAGGACGAATTTCAAGATCCTCTTCATTATCAGGCTCTTCGTATTTTTCCAGCTCTGTTTCTTCAAGCACAATGACCTCTTCTGTTTCAACACCATATTCTGATGCAATGAGTTCGATTGTGTCTTTATCAAGCTCTTGGTTAATAGTTGCCATTACGCCAAGAAGCATCAGCTTTTTAATGATTTCTGAAGGCTCTTTGCCAAGCTCTTCAGCAAGTGCGCCAACTGTTAAAGTGCCAGAGAATGTAATTTTCTCAGGAAGCTCTTTTTTCGGCTTTACAGGCTTTTGCTGATGTTGGTTTTTATTATTGTTGTTGTTGCGTTTATTTTTTTTGTTGTTGTTATTCTTCTTGTTTTTGTTAAATTGATTATTCTGCACGTCATTCTTCTTTCCGTCTCGAATTTTATTTGGTTGATTTCCAGCTGATTGCTGATTAACCCCTTGTGGCTGTTTGTTTTTGTTCGTTTCTGCTGGCTTTTGAGATTTAGCAGCTGCGCCGCCTTTTTTATATTTGGCATCTAGCTTTTTAATGGCCTTTTCTTCAAGCATGGCCATGTGATTATTCACTTCTAAATCCATGTTCTTCAGTGCGGTCAAAATTTCCTTACTTGAAACATTTAACGCTTTTGCATATTCGTATACTCTCATTTTAGCCATTCGTTCACCCCCAAAAATATTAATCGAGCAAGCTGATCAGCTTATTCGCAAAACCTTGGTCAGTGACGGCGACAACGACACGGGCTTCTTTACCGATAGAGCGTCCAAGAACCGCGCGACTCTCGACTTTTTTATAAGGGACTTTATAATAATTGCACTTGTCAGTTACTTTTTTTGCTGTGTTAGATGATGCATCCTCTGTAAGCAGGACAAGCTTTGCACGCGCATTCCTGATTTCTTTTATTACCAAGTCTTCGCCTGACACGACCTTACGAGCTCGATTGGCCAGACCCAGCAAGGGAAACCATTCCATTCCAGACATTTTATTTTTTCACCTTTTCCGCCAGTTCCAGCAATTCATCGAAAATCTGGTCATCGATTTGTGATTGAAATTGATTTTGCAAAGTGTTTTTCTTTTTTGCTGCTAAGATGCACTCTTTATCCAGCGTTAAATAAGCACCCCGCCCATTCTTTTTTCCGGTCGGGTCTACTGAGATTTCGCCTTCTTTTGACCGTACAACTCGGATCAGTTCCTTTTTAGGCTTCATTTCACCAGTCACTACACATTTGCGTAATGGGATCTTTTTGTGTTTATTCACCTAAAGTCACCTCTTATTCATCCGATTCAGCAGTTTCAGGCTCCGTAAAGAGCGGCTCATCATCTTCTTCAAGTTCTCTCGGATAGATTCCAAGTTCTCTTGCGTCCGTTTCGCTCTTAATATCAATCTTCCAGCCTGTCAGTTTAGCAGCTAAGCGTGCGTTTTGTCCTCTTTTGCCAATTGCCAGAGACAGCTGGTAATCAGGAACAATAACAGTTGTCGCTTTTTCTTCTTCATTAACGATGACATCAAGCACTTTGGAAGGGCTGAGCGCATTCGCGACAAATTCTACAGGATCACTGGACCAGTTGACAATGTCAATTTTTTCACCTTTTAATTCATTGACGATTGCTTGCACACGCTGGCCTTTAGGCCCTACGCATGAACCGACAGGATCCACGTCAGGATCATCTGTGCGAACAGAAATTTTCGAACGGTCGCCGGCTTCTCTGGCAACAGATTTTAGCTCGACAGTTCCATCATAAATTTCAGGCACTTCAATTTCAAACAAACGCTTTAACAGGCCTGGATGTGTTCTTGACACATAAATCTGCGGGCCCTTCGTTGTTTTTTCTACTTTTGTGATATATACCTTAATGCGGTCATGGGGCTTGTAGCTTTCATTCGGCATTTGCTCATTAACCGGCAGCAAGGCTTCTATTTTGCCTAAAGACACGTAGATAAATTTATTATCCAGACGCTGGACGATCCCTGTCATGATGTCTTCTTCACGGTCGATAAATTCAGAATAGATCACGCCGCGCTCAGCTTCGCGCACACGCTGTGTGACGACCTGCTTCGCTGTTTGAGCAGCTATGCGCCCGAAATCCTTAGGTGTAACTTCGATTTCGACGACATCGCCGACCATATATTCCGGATGGATGCCCTGTGCCTCTTCAATTGAGATCTCTAATCTCTGGTCGTATACTTCGTCAACGACATCTTTTCTTGCAAATACACGGATGGAGCCAGTTTCACGGTTTAGATCCACCCGTACATTTTGCGCTTGATTAAAATTCCGCTTATAAGCAGAAATTAACGCAGCTTCGATTGCTTCGATGATAATTTCTTTACTGATGCCTTTTTCTTTTTCAAGAATCGTGAGAGCATCTAATAATTCACTGCTCATTTAACGGTCTCCCCCCTTAAAACATTTGTATTCATTAGAATGTAACAGCTAATCTTGCATTAGCTATCTTTTCATACGGAATATTGATCCGTTTCTTTCTTGTTTTGATCGTGATCTCAACTGTCACTGTTTGTCCATCAAATTCAGCCAGTTCACCTTCAAACACTTTTACGCCGTCAATAGGCTCATACGTCTTAATGTATACGTTTTTTCCTAGTGATTTTTCGAAATCGGCTTTTTTCTTTAGCGGACGCTCAGCTCCTGGAGATGAGACTTCAAGAAAGTAATTTTGGCTGATTGGGTCTGCCTCATCAAGCTTTTCGCTTAAAGCTTCGCTTACTTTGGCACATTCCTCAATATCCACACCGTCATCGGAATCAATAAACACGCGAAGGAACCAGCTTTGGCCCTCTTTGACAAATTCAATGTCAACGAGTTCCAGCTGAAGGCTGTCTACGATTGGCTGAGCCATTTCTTGAACGGTGTCAGTCACTTTTTTGCTCATGTTCTTCCTCCTTGTGCTGTCGATCTCATATTCGTCTCGTCACTCTGCATAAAAACCCTGCTTCAAAAGAGCAGGGGCTAAAAAGTAAACGATGAACATGTCGAGACAAAATTCTCCTGTTCAATACAAAAGAGCGGGTTTCCCCACTCTTTGCCTCGGTAATCGTTAGCATTTCCAATAAAACTATACCATAACCATATTTTTATTGCAAAATCTTTTCGTTAAAAATAACCTTTAATTAAGCAGTAAAATTGATTCCCAACGTGTATACGTCATTTGGTTTCTAAATGCAAGTAAAGTCAGTAATACTCCTGTTACTCCATTCAAAATACCTAACTCGTCACTAACAATCTCCTTATTCAAATTATCCCTTTCGATATTTTGAAATCCAAGAACATTATTATCATTATAATAACCAAGAAGTTTTTTCACTAAATATATTTGATAAGATTTAAATTTAGGATCCCTGATTGATTCATTAAATAAGAATGTAATCGTCAATAATCCACTTAATCCATGACAAAATGTAGGAGAATAGTTTTTTTGCTGTTCAAAATTCCTTTTTATAACATCTTTAAATACTGTAACCGCACAGTTACTATATTTCGCGTCACCTGTTGCTTCCTTTGCTAATAGCAATGCCCTGCATGTTCCTGGAGAACCATAACACCATGCGTCTCGTGTAGTTATATCAACTGTTTGATCTTTATTTTTTTCATTAAGAATGATACCGTTGGGAAATAAATAACCATTAGCGCTCTTAGTTTTTGTTTTTATAAGGAAATTAGAAATTTTCTTTATCGCATCTAATTGGCCCTCAACAATTATATTATTAATGTAACTAAGAGAAAGTAAGCTAAGCGGTCCACTTACCCCATGTGCCAACCCACAGTCTAATACATATTTTTCATCTGCTAATGAATTTACATTTTTATTAGCCATACGAGTAATTAATACTAATATTTTTTCTAATAAATCTCTTGACTCTCTCTGATCCCTGAAGAACAATAAGTATCTTCCTATTCCAGCAAAACCATAAATTGTTTCATACAAGAATAAATCATTTTTTTGTAGGCTCGACAAGTCTTTAAATTCTTCAATATGTTTTTTAATTATATCGAAGTAGTATAAATTAAAATCAGTTAGAAAATTACGGTATCTATTTCCATTTTTCGACAAAGCTAATATACAAAAACCTATCCCTCCCATGCCTCCTAGACATGACGGTGAATAATCTTCCATTCCTTCTAATTTTTTTTTTATATGAATTAGATATTCATGTCCTATCCTATCCCAACCTCTATTTGGAAAAGTATAATCTAATTCAGCAAACAAAATACATACTGATGAAATTCCACTTGCAACTGATATATCATCTAATCTTTGCAAATTTAAGACTAGTTGTAAATCAGAAATTTGTTTACTGGTCTTAATTATTATTTTATCGATATAATTGTTAAGCATGATAATACAGCTCCTAGATAACTATAATATGTCTCAATTATCAGATCCATCGACTTATTACTTTTAAATATTCTACTCAGATCATAGGCCTGAATAAAATACTTTTTTTTGTTGATTATACAGATCATAATACATACCTTTATTCTGCAACAATTCTTTATGAGTGCCACACTCTATTATTTCTCCATTATTCATTACTAAAATACGAGATGCCAGTTGCACTGTGTTAAATCTATGAGTAATAAATAATCCAATTTTATTTTTTAAAAACTCATTATATTTTATAAATAATTCTTGTTCAGAGTAAATGTCTAAGGCAGAGCTTGGTTCATCCATCATATACAAACTTGCCTTCTTAAAGATCGCACGCGATATAGCCATTTTTTGCCACTCTCCACCGGAAAGTTGATGTCCTTTATTAAACATCTTCCCCAACTGACTGTCAAATCTGTCTGGATACTTATTTATAATCTTATTTGCACCAGAAATGTAAGCTGCATATTCCAAAAAATCTTGATTCTTCATTTCATTATAATTACCAAACCCTATATTTTCCCTTATTGAAAATTCATATTTAATAAAATCCTGAAAAATAATGCTTGTCTGAGCCCTAATACTCTCAATTGAGTATTTTTCAATAGGTATAGAGTTAATTAATATTTCTCCTTCAAAACCATCATACAAGCGACATATAAGTTTGATTAAGGTAGACTTACCTGAGCCATTACCACCAACAATTGCAATTGTTTCTCCTTTTTTTAATTCAAAACTAATTTTTTTAAGGGCATAATTATTTTTATTTGGATATTTAAATGAAACATTATTAAAAGTAATTTTATTTATTTCGGTAAGTTGGATTTTTTCCTCCAATTTAGTATCATTATTCAATTTTCTATTTTTCACAAATTCAAAGAAATCATTTACATACAAATTGTTTTCATAAACAGAGAATACTCCCTGCATTAACGTTTTCAAAGCTGTCTGAGAAGATATAACCCCCTGTATTAAGGCCATCATTGTTCCAATCATAATTTCTTTGGAGAATACTTTTAATATTATATATAACATTATTCCACCAACAATTAATTGGTTTACAGTTTCAAAAATTGTCGAAACCTTCATTTTTCTTTGTGCCATTTCTTTATCTGTTTTTAAAAAAACCTTGTTAATTTTTTCGTATCTACTAATTAATAAATCGCTTAAATTAAAAAGCTTTATTTCCTTAATATTAAAATCACGTGTCATCAAAAAAATATAATAGTATATTTTTCTTCTTAATGGAGTTCTTTCCCATTCTATTTCGTATTCCTTTTTCCCTAATTTCACAAAAAAAATTGAAGATATGATTGGCGTTAAAAACAAGAGTATTACAACCCACCATTTCCAAATAATTATAATTATTGAAGTTGAAATTATAGTTATAATATTAGTTAATATATTAAGAATCTCAGTGAAAATTTGGAATGGTCTGTAACTAGATTCTGAAGTTACTCTTTGTATCTGATCATAAATATGAGGGTTTTCGAAATCAGGTAATTCTAAAATCTTAGTTTTCTTTAAAATTTCCAAGTTAATAAAATAGGCTAACTTATTTGCAAAGATCTCCTCTTTATATTGTTTATATTGATTAACGATAACCTGCACTAAATAAACCACTATTAATAATATGAAAATAAGTAATACTTTATTTATTTGTGTTTCTCTTTGTAAATTATTTAAAAGCGATTGATTTAGAAGTAATAAAGAAGGTGGAATAAATCCACTTATAACAGCAATTATAATGATTTGAAAGAAACTTATTTTATCTACCTTAAGAAAAATCTTATATAATTTTGGCCAATTATTAAAAGAACTAATTACTTCTTTATAAGTAACATTATAAAATTTACTCATAGTATTCCCTTTTGGTATTTAAGATTTTTAAGTGTATATTTTACAAGCAGCATAATATTTTTCTCTTTTTCCCTATCCACTCCTAATAATCTATTTAAATGCATATGAATTATACTCAACCAAATATCTTTAGTAGGACTATATAAATAATTGCTTTTAACAGAAAATTCTTCGCTGGCATGATTAATTATTTTTTTTCTTTTTTCGAAAATACTAATTAATTTATTTCCATCTTCGCTTTTTCTTAGGTTACTCCAATTTAGATTTGAGTTACATAGGAAAACTAAATAGTCTTTCTTTAATCTAAATTCCTTAGGAAATTTATTATTCTCTAAAATTCTTTCAAAAAGATTAAGTTGTTGATTATAATCAAAACCTATTTCTTCTAAGTAGAAAATGACACTAAGAACTGCAATTGTCTCTTTATCAAATAACTCATTAGTAGTATACGATAAAAAATTGAATAGCTCAGAGACACAGATGCTATCATAATAAAATAAAGTCTCACAAATATCTATAAAATCAGGTCCTCCATATCGTTCAATTTCTCTTTCATAGCAAGATAATTCGATTTTATTAATTAAACCTCCTTCAATTAGATTTGATGTCCAGTCTTTCATTTTTATTAATACAGTCGACAAAAGAATGTTGGGGTCTCCCTGTATTCGTAATCTTATATGCGGTTTATCATCTAAATAACGCACATAAAAATATTTATTAATTAATTGATTATTATTAATTAATTGATTTAAAAAAGACGGAATATGGTCAGCAATTATTTCTTCATCTCTAAATGAATTAAAGTACAATTTGAAATACAACCAATCACTGCCTATTTGTTTTTTTGTAAGAATACTATTAGTATAAATAATGGGTTTATTCTTTTTAGTTTTGCCTATACTATTATTATTTTTATTTTGTATGAGAGGAAAAATAAACTCTATGTTATATTTATTTTTATTCCTATCTTGTGCCCATGACTTTGACAAATTAATTTCACTTTCGATTAATCTAATAATCTTCATTTTTTGGATTTTTTTATACAGTATTTTCAAGTGAAGATGAACGTCTAGATTTAAAAATAATTTTTCATCACCTTCAACTAAATATACACTTTTAGGAATACTCCATTTTTTTGCCCATCTTTTAAAAATTTTTAACCATTCATCATAATTAGGTTTTTCCGTAATATGATCACTTAAATTAAAATTCCACATTGCAGGGGATAATATTGTTTTTTTGAATTTAACTCTTGGTAAAAATTCACTTTCTATTAGTCTTCCCCAATTAAATCCTGTAAGATATTGATCATTAAATAATGAAGCTTCTTGTATAAATCTAAATACATTTGGAGTTATATCCATATTAACTAGACTATTTACGCTAATATTAATTCTCTTATTTAAGTTTTTGGATTTAAAATAAAATAAATCCTCTTCTACGCCGACAACTATATCCTCAATTGGAATAGTTTCATTTTCCTCAGAACAAAAGTTGTTAAGGTTAATTTCATAGTCGGAAAAATTATCTACCATCATAATATTGGCTATTTTACCATTATTAGGGGTGTAACTCATTTCGGCATTAATATAATGCTCACAAATTGTTTGTTGGTCATAGAATTGTTTTACATTAGTTTTATCTTTTAAAAGATCAGTAAATCTACCCGCGGCTTTTCCTGCAAAGTTAGAAACTGGGTTTTCAGAGTTAAGGAATATTGTATACTTTCCTTTATTAAAGGAATCAATATTATCAGCTACAATATTTCCGAATATTTCAAACGATTTAACGAAATTATTTTGGCCACTTATATTTTTTTCTTTATTTAAATGTTTTAGTTCTTCCAATGTAATTTCAATTTCTTGCTCATTTTCTTTTATAGAATTAAGTAACTTTCTTAACAAATAGTTTTCCAACTTTTGATTACTCTTATAGATAAACTCTCTAGTACTCGTAGGATTTTTATAACTTGCTGGAGATCCTAATCCGATATCATTATTTAATAATTCTAATAATTCAACCTCGCGATGCTCTCCATACTTATCTATAAATTCATTTAGATAGTTTTTTAGATGTCGAGGTTTATTATTTGTTATAGAAAAGTACTCTAAACACTCTGTCAGTTCTATTAAATCTTTTTTTACATTATTACTTAATTTAATCTCACTTTTATTATTTAAACTCAAATTAACTTGTAAGTAAATATCGCTAACAACAAGATTGCTCATTAGTTTTTCGATCTCGTTGACTTCATTTAAGCCTTCTCCAATTGGCAAGGTTTCATAATAATTTATTTTAGCTTGTATTGATAATAACTCCTGAAGGATATATTGTAAATCTTGTTTTTCAATACTTTTAATTTTATTGATCACATAATTAAACGGCGATTTCTCCAACAGAGATGGTCTTAAGTCTGTAATTAAGTAATCTTGATCTACTAAATTGTGTATTAAAGATAATATTTTCTCGCTAGTTACTGAGGAATACTCTTTTTTTAAATACCTTAATATATTTTTTATTTTAAGAGGTTCTTGTGTTAACTTCTCTATAATTTCAATAGGAGGACTAACAATGATTGAGCTTATGTCATTTGTTATGTTATTTTGACGTGCAGAATCAATTTTTGAATTATAGGAAAGAAAATAACGGTTCCCTACTTTCTCAACTAAGTTGTTGAATTTTACATTAAGCTCTAAAAAAATCGAATTTTCTTTTTCTAATTTTTTTATCAACTTATATAACCAATTCATATCTGGGTTGCACTTCTTAATATTATGTACAAGAGGATCTATATTAATTGAGGTTTCATTCTCGAATCTTCCAACAGTAACACTGGAGAAAAGCCCAAAAGGAGTTGTTCTAGAGGTCATCCGCAATAAATAATTATTTAATGATATTGCTATTTGCTCTTTCCTTTTTTTGTCCGTTATATTTTTCCAATATTTTAAATTCTCATATAATGAAGGACTGGCAATATAAATAGCTTCCATAAAAATTGGATTATTAATTAAATCTTTCACCCAGTTAGAGTAACTTTCTTTTCCATTTATCATTTTATGTAAATAATTTTCAAGAAAGGTTAGAGATAAAGTAGGGGTTCTAATAAAGAAACTATCTAAAGAGAACCATTTCTGCTCTATATTCTTTAAACTATCTTTCTTTAGTGATTTCATATAAACAACACTCTCTTTATAACAAATTTAATTAAACAACTTACCAAAGAGGTGAAGATAATACTATCTTCACCCAAAATATTAAGCATCACAATACCCATAGTTTTTAGTAATAACGATACCATCACACATTGCCCGAGAACAGAGAGCTTTTGAAGCGACACCACCACTGCAACCAAAGGTAAGTCGAATACTATTAGGTTCTACATTCGATTTGCTCGTTTGAATTTTCAAATCTAAATCAAAAATATCCTTTTCCAAACCAATCACCTCCCTTTTAATAGAAATGTAACATATATTTTGTTTATATGTCAATATTATACTTTAACATTCGACTTAATTGTTTATATTTTAATTATTTTCAAAACAGAAAAAGACACAATTAAGAAAACTGTGTCTTTTTTATTTTAAAACAGTGACAATTGATTTTGATCAGGCAGTGACTCCAGACAGCCATGGCGATCTAAGTACTCTAAAATCGTTTTTGATACTTTCCCTCTCTTTTGCAAATCTTCTTTTGAGAGGAATTCGCCTTCTTCGCGAGCTTTTACAATGTTCAAAGCAGCGTTCGTCCCTAACCCTGGAATAGAGTTAAACGGCGGAATAAGACTGTTGCCGTCAATAATAAACTCTGTAGCGCTGGAGCGATATAAATCGACTTTTTGGAATGAATAGCCTCTCTCACACATCTCAAGCGCTAATTCTAAAACAGTCAGAAGGTTCTTTTCCTTCGGTGAAGCATCGAGTCCTTTAGCGTTTATATCCTCCATTACCGCTCTGATTGCTGTAGAGCCCTTGATCATTGTATCAATATCAAAGTCATCTGCACGAACGGTAAAATAAGCCGCATAATACAAAAGAGCATGATGCACTTTAAAGTAAGCAATGCGGACTGCCATTAAGACATATGCCGCGGCGTGGGCTTTCGGGAACATGTATTTAATCTTTTTACAAGAATCAATATACCAGTCTGGGACATTGTTATTTTTCATTTCTTCTTCCCATTCAGGCGTTAATCCTTTTCCTTTACGCACGAATTCCATGATTTTAAAGGCAAGGGACGGTTCAAGGCCTTGATAGATTAAATAAACCATAATGTCATCACGGCAGCCGATAACCTCACTCAGCTCACAAATATTATTGTGGATGAGCTCCTGTGCATTGCCAAGCCATACATCAGTTCCGTGAGACAAGCCTGAAATCTGAACGAGCTCAGAAAAAGTGGTCGGCTTTGTATCTTCAAGCATCTGCCGGACAAATCGGGTTCCGAATTCAGGAATTCCAAGAGTGCCCGTTTTACAGCCAATCTGTTCTTCAGTCACACCGAGTGATTCGGTTCCCTGGAAGATCTTCATCACTTCAGGATCATCCGTCGGAATTGTTTTCGGATCTATTCCGCTTAAGTCTTGAAGCATCCGAATAACAGTCGGGTCATCGTGTCCGAGAATATCAAGTTTTAACAGGTTGTCATGGATGGAGTGGAAATCAAAATGAGTCGTTTTCCACTCTGAACCTGTGGCATCTGCCGGGAACTGGATCGGTGAAAAATCATAAATATCCATATAATCCGGAACTACGATAATACCGCCAGGGTGTTGTCCAGTTGTACGTTTTACACCTGTGCATCCCTGTACGAGCCGATCTATTTCGGCACCGCGCATATGAAGATTGTTGTCTCCGGCATAGCCTTTTACATAACCGTAGGCTGTTTTTTCTGCCACCGTGCCTATTGTTCCCGCACGATATACATTGTCTTCCCCGAACAATACTTTTGTGTAATTGTGTGCTTGCGGCTGATATTCCCCTGAGAAGTTCAAATCGATATCAGGTACTTTGTCCCCTTTAAATCCTAAGAACGTTTCAAATGGAATATCATGGCCGTCTTTTTTCAAAGGCGTTCCGCAATGAGGGCATGTCTTGTCAGGCAGGTCAAAACCGGAACCGACAGAACCGTCATTAAAGAACTCAGAATGCTGGCACTCAGGACAAACATAGTGCGGCGGCAGCGGGTTTACCTCAGTAATCTCAGTAAGTGTCGCAACTAATGAAGATCCTACGGAACCACGGGAACCAACGAGATACCCGTCATCTAGTGAACGTTTTACAAGTTTGTGAGAGATCAAGTAAATAACAGCAAATCCGTGGCCAATAATACTCTTTAACTCTTTTTCAATCCGCGCTTCGACAATTTCAGGCAGCTCTTCCCCGTAAATGCTTCTTGCACGCTGATAGCTCATTTCTCTGATCTCTTCATCAGCGCCTTCGATTTTCGGCGTATATAAATCATCTTTAATCGGCTTGATGTCATCAACTAAAGAAGCAACCTTTTGGGTATTGGTGACTACGATCTCCTTCGCTTTTTTTTCACCTAAGAAAGAAAAAGCTTCAAGCATTTCGTCTGTCGTTCTGAAATGCACTTTCGGCAGTTCATGCCTATTCAGCGGATTTGCCCCGCCTTGTGAGGATATTAAAATCTTTCTGTAGATTTTATCCTCATCATTCAAGTAATGAACATTTCCCGTAGCAACAACCGGTTTATTAAGCTTTTCCCCCAGCTTCGTGATATTCGCAATAATTTCTTTCAGCGCTTTTTCATCACGGACCAGTTCAAGCTCCAGCAAGTGACGATACACTTCAGGCGGCTGAACCTCAAGGTAATCATAGAATGACGCGATATCTTCCACCTCTTCAGGCGATTTTTGCATCATTCCCTCAAAAACCTCTCCCCTGTCACAGGCAGAACCGATCAGCAGCCCTTCCCTGTATTTCTCAAGCTGAGATCTCGGAATACGCGGCACTCTGTAAAAATAATGAATATGAGAAAGTGACACAAGCTTAAATAAATTTTTAAGTCCCGTGCTGTTCACGGCAAGTAATGTTGCATGATACGGTCTTGATCTTTGATAAGCATTGGACTGACCCATATTTTCATTCAACTCATCATGGTACTGAATACCTTTTTCAGCCGCGTCTTTCAGCATTTTCAGAAGCAAATAAGCGGTTGCCTCAGTATCATAGATCGCACGGTGATGCTGTGTGAGTTCGATATCAAACTTTTTACAAAGTGTGTTCAGCCGGTGGTTCTTAAATTCCGGATAGAGAAAACGTCCTAGTTCTAGCGTGTCAATGACTGGGTTTTTAGCTTTATCGACTTCAAGAAGCTTTTTATAGGCTACATTTAAGAATCCCATATCAAAGCTTGCATTATGAGCGACAAGGATATCATCGCCAATCCATTCTCTGAAATCTCTTATTACATCTACGACATCCGGAGCGTCTTGTAGCATATCATCAGTGATCCCTGTCAGCTCTATGATTGTGGCGGAAAGCGGACGATGCGGGTTCGCAAACGCCTCAAATTTATCAATAATTTCTCCGCCTTTTACTTTTACTGCAGCCAGCTCAATAATGGTATCGTATACAGCAGACAATCCTGTCGTCTCAACGTCAAAAACAACATATGTTTCTTCTTCGAGCAGACGATGTGCGGCATTATAAGCAATTGGCACGCCATCATCCACGAGATTCGCTTCCATCCCGTAAATCATTTTAATTCCATGCTTTTTGGCCGCAGAATACGCATCAGGGAAGGATTGAACGACAGCATGGTCAGTCAAAGCGATGGCCTCATGCCCCCATTTTTTCGCCTGTTCGACAAGCTTTCCAATACCCGTAACAGCATCCATTTGGCTCATTGGGGAATGAAGATGCAATTCCACTCTTTTTTCTCCTTCAGGTGCTGAATCTTCACGGGTTTTTGCTTTTATTTCGTTTACGTCATTTGCGATCATGACAAGGTCTCTGACAAATGTATCATTTTGAATGCTTCCGCGTGCTTTTACCCACATTCCTTTTTTCAGAGACTTCATCAGTGCCGCATCTTCTTTTTCACGTGCAAACATTTTGATCAAAATACTATTTGTATAGTCTGTAATTTTGAAGATACACAGCGTGCGCCCGCTCTTCAGCTCGCGCGTCTCCACATCAAACACATAACCTTGGACCGTAATTCTCCGTTCTTCGTCCATGATGCTGTCAAGTGTCCGAATTTCCTCGTTATCTTTAATTTGATAACCGATAACAAGAGGACCAGATGGTGCTTGGTCTTCATCACTTTCTTTATCTTTCTTCTCCATTTCAATCAAGGCCTGCATAGCCCGCTCTTGGTCTTCTGCAAGCTTTTGCTCCCGAAACTTTTGAACTTCCTGCTCGGATACAAATATTTCAGCATCAAGCTGAAGATCTGGAAAGCCAAATTGACGGTAGCCTGCTTGTATCATGGAACTGTATTTGTTCTTTAGCGCAGCCGCTTCTGTATCCGTTTTGGTTTTGACAATCAGTTTATTGCCCTTCAGCTTCGGTTTTTGCTGGTTTAAAAGACTGATGATCGGCGGCGAAATGCCCTGCAGTTCTTCAATGCAGCGTGACCAGTAGTCTTGAACGATACTTTCACTGACCTCGGCATCCTGAACTTCAATTGAAGATGTCACTTTTGCTATGTGGGCAAACGATTGCGTCAGCCTCGTTGTTAATGTGTCATATATTTGAAAAGGCAGCAAAGATTTAAATTGAAAATGAAAATGCCAAGATTTAGAAGCTTTGTGAATTGTCAGCTTTTTAATCTCGCCATGTTCAAAGTATGTCATGAAGGTATCATCTGTCATATTAATCTGCTGCAGAAGAATTTGAAACTGCCTTCTGTTTACTGATAACTGTTCCATTAAGACAGTATCCCTCCCTAAAAACATCATAAGTGAAGGTACCTCAGGCAATGAGGTACCTTCTATTATTTCTATTTTAACATGTTTTTTGATAAATCGTTATGGTGATTACTGCTTGCTGATAAACGCAGATAATTCGTCTACTGAAATCTCAGTTGACTCACCAGTTTGACGAATTTTCACTTCGACGATTCCTTCGTCAGCCCGTTTTCCGACAGTGATGCGGATTGGAAGGCCGATTAGATCTGAATCAGCGAATTTTACACCGGCACGCTCAGCACGGTCGTCATAGAGCACTTCATAGCCTTCCGCTTTTAAATCGGCATACAGCTTTTCAGCAAGCTCTCTTTGCCCATCGTTTTTCATGTTCAATGCAAGAATATGAAGATCGTACGGGGCAACGCTTTTTGGCCATATTAATCCTTTTTCGTCGTGATGCTGTTCAGCAATAGCAGAAAGCGTTCTTGACACACCGATTCCGTAACAGCCCATCAGCATTGGCTGCGCGCGTCCGTTTTCATCTAAATATGTCGCATTCATCGCTTCTGAATAGCGTGTTCCGAGCTTAAAGACTTGTCCGACTTCGATTCCCTCAGCAAAACGGATCGTTCCCTTGCCGTCTGGTGAAGGATCACCTTCTTTAATAAAACGAAGATCAGCAAATTCTTTAATTTGCGCGTCACGATTCACATTGACATTTTTATAATGATGATCTCCTTCATTTGCCCCGGCAACAGCATTAACCATTGCTTTCACAGCTTGATCGGCATATACTTCCACATCCTGATGAATACCAACAGGGCCTACAAAACCTGGCTCTGTTCCGAGCTGCTGAATGACCTCTTCATGTGTAGCAAGCTCTACAACTTCTGCATGAAGCAAGTTTTTCACTTTAATATCGTTAACTTCATGATCCCCTCTTACAAGCACTAAGACAAAACGGTCATCAGCTTTAAACAATACTGACTTAATGCACGCTTCAGCCGAAACCTGTAAGAACGCAGTCAGTTCTTCGATTGTTTTCACGTTAGGCGTATGAACCTTCTCTAGAGCTTTAGGCTCTTCATCTGAAGGAACTTCCTGGTGAAGAACTTCAGCCATCTCGATATTAGCCGCGTACTGTGATTCATCAGAATACGCAATCGTATCCTCTCCGATCGCAGAAAGTGCCATAAATTCGTGCGTATCCTTTCCTCCCATTGCGCCTGAATCAGCGATAACAGGTCTTACATTAATGCCGCAGCGGGCAAAAATATTAGAATAGGCCTCGTACATTTTTTGATACGTTTCATCCAGGCTCTCTGCAGATGCATGGAAAGAGTACGCATCCTTCATAATAAATTCGCGGCCTCTTAACAAACCGAAGCGAGGACGTTTTTCATCTCTGAACTTAGACTGAATTTGATAAAGAGTCAGAGGGAGACGCTTATAAGATTTAACCTCATCGCGAACAAGCGAAGTGATAACCTCTTCATGCGTTGCCCCTAAAGCAAATTCACGGCCATGACGGTCTTTTAGTCTCATCAGTTCGGGACCATACGTATACCATCTGCCTGATTCCTGCCATGTCTCTGCCTGCTGCAACGCAGGCATGAGCATTTCTACGGCATCAATTTTCTCCATTTCTTCTCGAACAATCTGCTGAATGTTTTGAATCACCTTATACGCAAGAGGCATATAGCTGTATACCCCGCTCGTATTCTGTCTGATAAATCCTGCTCTCAGAAGAAGCTGATGACTTTTTGCTTCGGCATCAGCTGGAACTTCACGGAGCGTAGGAATAAGCGTCAAGCTTTGTCTCATTTCTTCGCACCTCTGATTGATTTACTTTTCGTTTACAAAAACAGCCGCTGGATATCGTTCCATGTGACAACCAGCATAAGAAGCATTAAGAAAGCTACTCCGATAAACACAACAAATGCTTCTTTTTCCCTGTTAATCGGTTTGCCCCGAATCGCTTCAATAAATAGAAACAACAGTCTTCCTCCGTCAAGTGCCGGAATCGGAAGCAGGTTGACAATCCCAAGATTAATGCTTAAAAACGCAGCGAAACGAACCAAATTAACTAACCCGGTTTTCGCCACTTGGTCTGTCATATCATAAATACCAACTGGTCCCGCCAACATATTTATTTTAAATTGTCCTGTTACTAAATTACCAAACGTTTCTAAGATTTGATTGCCAATGTCAACTGTTGATGTCGCGCCGTAAGCAACCGCTGAGAGTACGCCTTTTTCAGTCGGCGCATAGGAACCGAAACGGCCGATTGTTTTTTTGTTCTCATCTTTAACAGCTTCCGGAGTCACCGAAATATGAAGCGTTTTGTTATCTCTTTTTACCGCAACGTCCATTTCTTTCTCCGGGTTTTCTTTTACAGCGGAGACAATGTCAGTCCAAGACCTCATTTTCTCTCCGTTAATGCTTTGGATATAATCCCCTTCTTTTAGCCCTGCTTCAGCCGCCCGTCCATTGTCTGTCAGCTGCCCGAGCATAGGTTCATTTGACGGTACGCCTTGAATCAGCCCAAGCATCACTAAAATGACGTAAGCTAAAATAAAGTTCATAATCGGCCCTGCAGCAATTGCTTTAATCCGCTGCCACACAGGTTTGGAACCAAATTGGCGATTATACGGCGCAATCTGCACTTCTTCTCCGTCTACAATAAAAAAGGATGTTTCGCTGACAGTAAAGCTGGAAAGTTCGTCCTCTTTCCCCTGTTCATAACCGGTGATCTTCATGTCATGCTCTAGATCCGCTGTTTCCACTTCAATGACTAAAGCATCCGGATATTTTTCCTTTTGATTGATGATGACTTTCTCAACTTGATCTTCCTTATTAAACAGAAGCCCGACCGTGTATCCGGGTTTCACCTCAATCATTTCCGGATCTTCGCCGGCCATACGAACAAATCCGCCGACCGGAAGCAGCCTGATCGTATAAACTGTTTCATTTTTTTTGAAAGAAAAAATCTTTGGACCGAAGCCGATCGCAAATTCACGGCAGAGAATTCCCGCTCTTTGGGCTAGCAATAAATGGCCCAGTTCATGGAAGAAAACGAGCGTTCCGAAAATAATGATAAACGCTATAACTGTATTCACGAACATACCACCTTATGTGAGTATTGAATTGACGTATCCCCGGGTATCTTTGTCCACTTCTTGAATGTCCGCCAGGCTCGGTTTTTTCAGTAATTGATGGCGGGTTAGTGCCTTTTCGATACAGTCTTCAATAGCCAAAAACGGTATCTTGCCAGCTAAAAAGGCAGCGACAGCTACTTCGTTTGCCGCATTTAGCACTGTCGGCATTGTTCCTCCTATTTTACCTGATTCAAAAGCAAATTGTAAGCATCGGAACCTGTCAAAATCAGCTTTCTCAAAATGAAGGCTGCCGATTTCCCATAATTCAAGCCTTTTCGCATCTGGTAATGGCAATCGGTCAGGATAAGTGAGCGCATATTGAATGGGGACTCTCATATCCGGAGTTCCGAGCTGTGCGATCACACTTTTATCATGGAACTCAACCATTGAATGGATGATGCTCTCCTTATGTAAAACCACATCAATTTGTTCATAAGGTATATCGAAAAGCCAGTGTGCCTCGATCACCTCTAATCCCTTATTCATCATTGTAGCCGAATCAATTGTAATTTTTGCACCCATTGACCAGTTTGGATGTTTTAATGCATCTTCAACCGTTACTGATTCGAGCTCCTCCCGTGTCTTGTCCCGAAAACTTCCTCCGGATGCCGTAATGATGAGGCGTTCAATGTTTTTAGCCTGTTCGCCTTGAAGAGCTTGAAAAATGGCTGAATGCTCACTGTCAACAGGCAGCAGCGGAACATCATATTTCTTAGCATGTTCTTTTACTATATGCCCTGCAGTGACAAGAGTTTCCTTATTTGCAAGCGCAATTGTTTTTTTCTGTTCAATTGCCTTTAACGTCGGGATAAGACCGACGCTTCCAAGCAAAGCGTTGACAACAATGTCAACCTCCTCCATTACTGCTGCTTCTATCAGTCCTTCTTCTCCCAGCCCGATTTGGCATTCAAAAGAAAAAGACATTTGTTTTAATTTATGATATGTATCCAGATCACCGACAGAGACAAACTTCGGCTGAAAGACCTCAATCATTGGAACGGCCTTATCAATATTTCTGCCAAACGACATAGATACCAGCTGAAATTGATCTTGATGTGCACGCAGTACATCAAGAGTCTGTTCGCCGATTGATCCTGTTGCTCCTAAAAGACAAATATTTTTCAAAGTTGCCACTACTCCTATTCTTATTGCTGCATGATCAGTCTCATATTCATATTAGACTTTTTTATGAAAAAAGGGCAAGCAGAAAGTACAAGAAAGGCATGACAAACAAGAAACTGTCAAAACGGTCTAATATACCGCCATGCCCGGGAAGAATATTCCCAGAATCCTTTACATCGTAATGTCTTTTCAAGGCGGATTCCACTAAATCTCCAAGTTGTCCGAAAACAGACAAAAACAGCGTGATCAACAGCAGATAGATATACGGGATCGGAAGTTGTGCAACAAGCTGAAAAATCGTCGCCAATACAAGTGCGATGACAATTCCGCCTGCAAACCCTTCCACTGTTTTATTCGGACTGATTTCAGGCCACAGTTTCCGCTTCCCAAGCGATTTACCGACAAAATAGGCACCGGAATCGGTGGACCAAATGACAACACACGCATAAAAAATGTATGTTAATCCGTATTGGTCAAGATTTCTGATTTCGATAAAATAATGAAAACACATTCCGATGTAAATTGCTGCAAGCGTAATAAACCCGACTTCATCAAAAGTAAAGGTGTTCTTGACCAACACTGTGTAAGTCAGCAATAGCAGTACCGCAAATAAAGCGATTTCCATTTTGGAAATTCCGTCCGCTTCAAAAAACGAATACTGGCTTGGCAATAAGAACATCCACAACAATAAAAGACCGATCAAACCCGGCAGTGAAACCAGCTTCAGCTTTTTCATCCGTAAAAGTTCAAAAAGCGCCACACTGCCCATAGCATAAATTAATATGGTGAACGGCAATTCCCCGACAATAACCAAAAATAAAAATACAATTGCTGCCAGAACACCTGTCAAAATTCTTTGTTTCATGTCCACCATCCTCTAAATTCCGCCAAACCTCCGGCCTCTCTGCTGAAACTCTCCTAACGCCTGCAAGAAGTGATCTTCTTTAAAGTCAGGCCACAAGACGTCAGTAAAGACAAATTCACTGTAGGCAACCTGCCATAGCATAAAATTACTCAGCCTTATCTCGCCGCTCGTTCGAATTAAAAGTTCAGGATCCTGCAAAGATTCAGTCATCAAATAAGTAGAAAAAAGCGATTCATCAATGTCTTCAATATTCAAAGAGCCTTCCTTCACTTTTTCCGCGAGTGATTTTGCAGCACTGACAATTTCAGTACGGCCTCCATAGTTAAGAGCAAAATTAAGGATCATTCCGTCGTTTTGCGCCGTGTCCTGTACAGCTTTTTCAATCGCACGTAATGTGTGCGCCGGCAAAGCCGTTTCATCCCCAATGATCCGAACCTGTACATTTTCCTCAACAAGCTCTGGAAGATACGTATTCAAAAATTCTTCCGGAAGCTTCATTAAAAAATCGACTTCCATTTTCGGTCTTTTCCAGTTTTCTGTTGAAAATGCATACAATGTCAGTACTTTGACACCTAATTCGTTTGCGAGCTTCGTGGTCCTTTTTACCACCTTCATCCCTTCATGGTGGCCTGCAATTCTGGGAAGAGAGCGTTTTTTAGCCCAACGGCCATTTCCATCCATGATAATGGCGATGTGTTCGGGAATTTCTCCCTTAAGTATGTCTTCTTTTGTATAACGTTCTAAGTTGGAAGCCGCTGTTTGCTGATTCTTCCAATTTTTGAGTATGTTGAGCATGAGATTCCTCCGTCACCCAAAAAGGTTACATTCCCTGCTGATAATCAATGTAATCAACAGTATTAACAAAAAAACCCCCTGTAAACATGAGAGGGTCTTTTCACTATTATCTATTGTACATAGTTTTTCATTAAACTTCCATGATTTCTTTTTCTTTGTCTTTTGTGACACTGTCAATTTTTGACACATATTCATCTGTCAGTTTTTGAACGTCTTCAGTGGAAGCACGCAGTTCATCCTCAGTAATGTCTCCGTTTTTCTCAAGTTTTTTGAGATCATCGTTAGCATCACGGCGAACGTTACGAACAGCGACTTTTGCTTCTTCAGCGTATTTTTTTACAACTTTCACTAATTCTTTCCGTCTCTCTTCTGTTAGTGCCGGAATTGCAATTCGAATCATATTGCCGTCACTTGTTGGTGTAAGACCTAAATCAGCTTTTAAAATCGCTTTTTCGATATCGCCAATTGCTGTTTTGTCGTATGGTGTGATAACGAGCATACGAGCTTCAGGCACGTTAATAGAAGACAACTGATTTAAAGGTGTCTGCGCTCCGTAATATTCAACCGTTACTTTATCTAATAATGATGGATTTGCACGGCCTGCGCGTACAGTAGCCAATTCGCGCTGATAAGCAGCAATTGCTTTTTCCATTTTTTCTTTTGTTTGAGTTAATACTTCTTTTGACACGTTATTTCCCCCTCACGATCGTTCCGATTGATTCACCGATAACGGCACGTTTGATATTTCCTTCTTCCATAATAGAAAAGACGATAAGCGGAATGTCATTGTCCATGCATAAAGAGGAAGCTGTTGAATCCATGACTTCCAGGCCGTCTTTAAGAACGTCAAGATAAGAAAGTGATTCATACTTAACAGCTGATTCATCTTTTCTAGGATCAGCATTATACACACCGTCAACGTTATTTTTAGCCATTAAAATAACGTCTGCCTCAATTTCAGCAGCCCGCAGTGCAGCTGTCGTATCAGTTGAGAAATATGGGTTTCCTGTACCCGCAGCGAAAATAACGACACGTTTTTTCTCTAAGTGGCGTATCGCTTTTCTTCTTATGTACGGTTCAGCAACTTGTCTCATTTCAATGGATGTTTGCACTCTGGACTGGATTCCGAGTGTTTCCAAGCTGTCTTGAAGAGCAAGCGAATTCATTACTGTCGCCAGCATTCCCATATAGTCAGCAGTCGCGCGGTCCATGCCCAGATCACTTCCTGTTTTTCCGCGCCATAAGTTGCCGCCGCCTACTACAACAGCCACTTCGACTTCAAGCTCAGCGATTTCCTTCACTTGCTTTGCAATGGATTGAATGACAGTCGGGTTAATTCCATTTCCCTGTTCTCCTGCCAATGCTTCCCCGCTAAGCTTTAATACGATACGTTTGTATTTTGGTTTTTCCATGATAACCTCCAAGTGTAAACATTGCCGTTTTCTATTATGCAAGAGAAAAAAAGGTTTGTAAATATAGTTTTAAAAATAGGGAACACAAAATGTGTCCCCTATACTGCCTGAAAAGACGCGACTTAGCCGCGAAATCTTTTCACCATTATTTTTTCACTTGGTTCATTACTTCTTCAGCAAAGTTTTCTTGACGTTTTTCGATGCCTTCTCCAACTTCATAGCGGACAAAAGTTTGAACAGTAGCGTTTTTCGCTGCAATAACTTGTTTCACTTTTTCATCTGGGTTTTTAACGAACGCTTGGTCTAATAGACAAATTTCTTCGAAGAATTTGTTCAGACGGCCTTCAACCATTTTCGCTACGATGTTTTCAGGTTTGCCTTCTTGGAGGGCTTGCTGAGTTAAGATTTGACGCTCATGATTTGTTTCTTCTTCAGATACTTGATCACGAGAAATGTAACGAGGGTTAACCGCAGCAACGTGCATTGCGATATCTTTCGCAGTTTCTTCATCAGTTGTACCGTTGAGAACAGTTAATACACCGATGCGGCCGCCCATGTGAAGGTAGGCACCGAATGCAGAGCTGTCGTCTTTTGTAAGAACTGTAAAGCGGCGAAGAGTGATTTTCTCACCGATTTTAGCAACTGCGCTTGTGATGTACTCTTCAACAGTTGAGCCATTTTCCATTTTTTGACCCATTGCTTCTTCAACATCTGCTGGCGTGTTTGCAAGAAGGTGGTCAGCTAAAGTGTTAAGAAGCTCTTTGAAGCCTTCGTTTTTCGCAACGAAATCAGTTTCAGAGTTTACTTCTAGGATAACGCCTTTGTTGCCGTCAGTTTTAATAAGAGTAGAACCTTCTGCTGCGATACGGTCAGCTTTTTTCGCTGCTTTTGCAATCCCTTTTTCTCTTAAAAGGTCAATTGCTTTGTCCATATCTCCGTCAGTTTCAGTTAACGCTTTTTTACAATCCATCATGCCCGCGCCAGTTTTTTCACGCAGTTCTTTTACTTGCTGTGCAGTAATTGCCATTTGTATTCCTCCTTATATGTTTAAACAAGAGTATGTATATTACACATTTTTCTTGAAAAAAGGTGATAAAAGGCAGTCCCTCTTATCACCTTTTGAATAGGTTACGCAGTTGTTGTTTCTGTTTCTGGTGCAGTTTCTTCAGCAACTTCCGCTTCTTCTTCGCCTTGCTTCGCTTCTAAGATTGCATCTGCCATTTTAGAAGTTAGAAGTTTAACAGCGCGGATAGCGTCATCGTTCGCTGGGATAACAACATCGATTTCATCTGGATCACAGTTAGTATCTACGATACCGATGATAGGGATGTTTAATTTGCGAGCTTCCGCAACAGCGATGCGCTCTTTGCGAGGATCGATGATGAATAATGCATCAGGAAGATCCTTCATATCTTTAATTCCGCCTAGGAATTTTTCAAGACGTTCTAATTCTTTTTTCAATTGAACGACTTCTTTTTTAGGAAGTACATCAAACGTACCGTTTTCTTGCATTTTTTCAATGTCTTTAAGACGTTTAATACGTTTTTGGATTGTTTCAAAGTTTGTTAATGTACCGCCCAACCAGCGTTGGTTGACATAGTACATGCCAGAGCGTTGAGCTTCTTCTTTAACAGAATCTTGAGCTTGTTTTTTTGTTCCGACGAAAAGGATTTTTCCGCCTTCAGCAGCAAGATTTTTAGTGAAGTTGTAAGCTTCCTCTACTTTTTTGACTGTTTTTTGAAGGTCAATGATGTAGATTCCGTTACGCTCCGTGAAAATGTAACGCTTCATTTTTGGGTTCCAACGGCGTGTTTGGTGACCGAAGTGAACACCAGCTTCAAGCAATTGCTTCATAGAAATGACTGACATGTTATTTCCTCCTAATATAATGGTTTTTTTCCTCCGCTTAGGTCATTTTTGTGCAGAACTGCCGCCTGCAGCACCCTCTGCATAAATCGTTAAGCGTGTGTATTTAACACCAAGACATAATATAACACAGCTTTATCCGACAATCAAGAATCCTTTACACCTTTGGAGCGAAATTTTAAAAATAGCTCGATTTCTGTCTTTCCGCTCTTCATTTTCTGGGCAATTTGACTTGCCGAATATCCCTGTTCATATAATTCTATGACCTGGTCTTCAAATGATTGGACCTCACTGTTTACGATCTCTTCCCGACGGTCAACCTCTGTAATCAGACCTTCAATATGTTCAGGAAGATTCTCTGCCTCTTGGACTGGATCCCGCTCTTGATATGTTTCAGAGGTCTGAAGGCCTGGCTTTTGGGATTCTTCATCTGATTGACTTGCAGATGAAGCTTTATTTTCTATCAGTTTCTCATTTTCTTCTTTTAATTCAAGCAGAAATGCCGCCAAGGTGTTTTCCGTCTCTTCAAGTATCTGTTTTTGCTGTTTTTCTGTTTCTTTCACTGCAGCGAGCCTCGTATACAGGATAATGACAGCGTACAGAAGAACGCCGTGGAGCGTAAAGCTTAAAAGCCATAATAGTGTTGACATGTTTTTCACTCGCTAACCATGAAATTCATTATTGTATCACTTTTTCCAGCAGATTCTTTAATTTAAATAATGCCTTTGAATGGATCTGAGATATGCGGGACGTAGAAAGATTTAATACTTGTCCGATTTCTGTCAGTGTCAACTCCTCTTTGTAGAACAAACTGACAACCAGCTGTTCTTTTTCAGAGAGTTCGTGAATTTTTTCCGCAAGCTGTGCAACCAGTTCATCCTTCATAATCTTTTCTTCAGGCGGAACATTTTTGTCATCTCTGATCATGACTTGAATGTTTTCCCCGTCATCTTGATCATGGAGCTTTTCATCAATTGACAGCAGATTTGCAAAAAAACCTTCATTCATTGTTGACACGACATCCTGTACCGTCATTCCGAGTTCCTCTGCAATTTCCGCGGGCGATACATTGCGAAGATACCGCTGTTCAAGCTTTTCAATTGCTGCTTCAACCTTTTTTGTTTTTTCGCGCGAGGTTCTGGGCAGCCAATCTTCTTTGCGAAGCCCGTCTATGATTGCGCCGCGAATTCTAAACGAGGCGTAGGTATCAAATTTTAAGTCCCGGCTGGGGTCAAATTTTTCAAGGGCATCATATAAACCAAGCATACCAAGGCTCATAAGATCGTCTTTATGCACTGATTTCGGCAGTCCGACAGAAATTCTGCCTACATGATATGTGACAAGCGGCATGTAACGGCGCATTAAGTCGTCACCGGCTTTAGGATCTTTCCACTCTTTCCAGCGCGTCCAAAGCACCTGATCTTCATAATTCAAGGATTGCATTGTTATCCCCCTAATACCTTAATTAAATCGTTTTTTCACCTTGTTTAACAGTTCGAATATGCAGCATGCAGGACTTCGGTTCAAATTCTATTGTCCGGCCGCTTGAGCCGCCCGTATCTTCACTAATAATAGGAATATTAAATAAAGACAGCTGTTCTTTTATCGCTAATACATTTCTCGGTCCGATCTTCATCAAATCATTTGTCGATTTAAATTTAAACATCTCTGATCCGCCGGCCAGCTTTGCTTTTAATGCAAATTTCCGGCATCCCGCTTCTATCAGCATATCAATCGTGGTCTGTACGGCGGTGTCAGCGTACTTAGCCCGGTTGAGCTCGGCAGTTTTCGATAACGTCGAATCCGGAAGCATGACATGAACAAGACCCGCCGTTTGCTTTTCTTTATCATAAAGCACCAGCCCCACACATGAGCCCAAACCAGAGGTCCGGATGGTATCCGGGAAGCGGGCGATCTTCACGTCAGCAATCCCAACCTTTATAACAACAGCCTCAGTTGTACTCATAATGATGCACCTAAAGCGACAAAGAGCTTTTCAAATGAATCATAGTCCGGCAGCATAAACATATGCGCTTTCAGCTCCTGCTGATGGCTTTGGTCAAAAATTGACGTGTCGACAACAATGGCGTGTTCTCCAACCTGACTGAGCTCCATCAGCCCTTCGCTGATCACAGCTCCGAACATGTCCAATGAGACTTCAGGAACACTTGGATAGAGCTGGAGTTTCGTCAAATCCGCCAAAGCTGTTAAATATGACCCCGCTAAAATATTGCCCAGTTCATGCAAAGCGGATGAGCTCATGTGGTCTTCACCTAAGTCCTCTATGTCAAAATCGGGGTTTCCAATCAGCTCTCTGATAAACTGCTCCGCCTGAAAAAAAGGCATTATAAAGAACATTGAACCCGTTAAATCGCCTTCCATTCTTAAAAAGATGCTGGCAACCGGGACATCGGCGCCGCCGAAAAAATCAACAAGCTCATCAAAAGACAGCAGCTTTGCAAATGGGACTTCCATATCTATCTTTCTATTTAACAGCTGGGCCATTGCAGAGGCGGAGTGGCCGGCGCCTATATTGCCGACTTCCCGCAAAATGTCCATCTGCTCTTCTTTGATTCCATTAAAAATACTCATGTCATAACCCCTTTAAGATTAAGCTTGATCGGGCACAGCGGACTGAGATGATTCTTTATCCAAAACCGCGTTCGCATCAATAATATTTAAGAGTCTGTTCTCTTGTTTCACAATCTGTTCGATCGACACATCCGTATCTTTCTGAACGCCTTCTGGAGCAGATTCTATTTCACTTTCGTGTACGGTAATCACATCGTTCGCTTCATCCACAATCCAGCCGACTTCAATATCACGATAAGCAATAATGATAATTCGTGTTTCATCGGTAATTTCATACTCTGGCAAATTCAGGCGTTTTCTTAAATCAATAACCGGAGTCACCACCCCGCGTAAATTGATTACCCCGCAAATATATGGTTCGACGCCAGGTACCCTCGTTGGCTTTTGCCATTTTTCAATTGATTTCACCTGAGTGACGGAAATGGCATATTCTTTGCCATTTACCATAAAGACTATCATTTTTTCGCCTGTTTTAATTTCTGCAGTCATGTGAGACACCTCCTCGAATGGTTAAATAATCAGTGCATTACAATCAATAATGAGCGCTACTTCTCCGTCTCCTAAAATAGTAGCTCCGGAAATTGCAAAGACGTTTGTTAAATAATCTCCGAGTGATTTCAGCACAACTTCCTGCTGGCCAATAAAGGAGTCCACCACAAATGCAGTAGGTTTGTCGCCTTTTTTCACGACAATGATATGGAGCTGTTCCGCATCTTTTCTTGTATCTTCTATTTTAAACTCTTCTTTTAAATAAACGACAGGGACAATATGCCCTCTAAAGTCAATCACTTCACGGTCATGCGTTTGCAAAATGTCTTTTCTGTCAATAACTGCTGTCTCAATGATTGAAGAAATCGGAATGGCAAATGTCTCTTCTTCCAACTTAATCAGCAGAACTGAAATAATAGACAAGGTAAGCGGCAGCTGGATGCTGAATAGAGAGCCTTGACCCTCGGCTGATTTCACACTGACTGAACCGCCAAGAGACTCCAGTTTGTTTTTTACAACGTCAAGTCCTACACCGCGGCCGGAAATATCAGAAATTTGGTCAGCAGTTGAGAACCCCGGAGCAAAAATCAATTCGTAAATTTGGTTGTCTTCTAAGGTTTCAGCTTCTTTTTCCGTTATGACCCCGCGCTCAAGCGCTTTTTCCAGAATTTTTTTTCGATTAAGGCCTGCGCCGTCATCCTCTACTTCGATAAAGACATGGTTGCCGCTGTGATAAGCTTTAAGCACAACTTTTCCTGATTCCGGTTTTCCCTTTTGCAAACGTGTTTCCGGCGCCTCGATACCATGGTCAATACTGTTTCTGATCAAGTGAACGAGTGGATCTCCGATTTCATCAATTACTGTACGATCCAGTTCAGTTTCCGCACCGATGATCGAGAGTTCAATTTTTTTATTCAGCTCTTTCTGAAGCTGGCGAATCATTCTCGGGAATCTGTTAAAAACGGTTTCAACCGGGACCATTCTCATATTCAGAATAATCGATTGCAAATCTCCGGAAATTCTCGTCATTCTTTCAACCGTTTCAGTCAGTTCATTGTGCTCAAGCTCTTTCGCAATCTGCTCGAGACGCCCGCGGTCAATGACAAGCTCTTCAAATAAGTTCATTAAAGAATCAAGCCTGTCAATGTTGACACGAATTGTTTTAGATCCGCCGGCTGAATGCTTCGCCTGTTCATCGTTTTTAGCAGGCTGTTTTTGTTTCTCCTGCTTCGCAGGTACAGCTGCTGCTGGTGAATCTTCTTGCTTAGATTCTTCAGGCTTTTCAGCTGATGTTAAAGGAGCCCCTTGAATGACTTCAACATGCTCAATTTCCGACACGCCATTGATTAATTGTTCAATGTCTTCCGCTGATTGATGTGTTAAGAAACAAACTTGAAAGTCAGTTCCAAAATCTTCTGTTTCAAGCACTTCAGCACTTGGAATTGTTTTGGCTACTTCTCCGACTTCATTTAGTTTTTCAAACACCATATAGACACGAACTGCTTTTAACATACAGTTTTCGTTCAGAGAAATCTTAATTTCATATCGTTTGAAGCCTTGCTCCTCCGCTTCTTGTATAACTGTGCGTTCAAATTCATCATATTCCCAATCAGATGCTGAACTCTGTGCTTCTGCAGGTTCAGCGGAGGCAGCGGATTCAGCGTGCGCACCATTCACATCAAGCTTGGCACTCACTTCTGAGATATCTCTTTTACCATCCCCGCCATCAATAATAGACTGAACCATTGCTTCCAGGTGATCCAGAGCTTCAAACAAAATATCCAGCCAGTCTGAGGTGACTTCCATGTCTCCGTTTCGGATTGCATCCAGCACGTTTTCAAGCAGATGGGTAAGATGTGCTAAATCCGTGTAGCCCATCGTTGCGCTCATTCCTTTTAATGTATGGGCAGCCCTGAATATATCATGTACGAGCTGAAGATCAGTCGGGTCTTTCTCTAAAAGAAGAAGCTTTTCATTACATGTTTGTAAATGTTCTTTACTCTCATCAATAAAGACATCTAAATACTGATTCATATCCATTTGAATCACACCCTCTCTTTTTTCACACAGCTTGTGATGGATGCTGCGATATCTTCCACATGTTTAATCTCATGAATGAGACCCGCTTTAACAGCAGCTTTTGGCATCCCGTATACGACACAAGATTCTTCAGACTCCGCAATGGCTTTCACATTGCCGGCTGTTAGCATGTCCTTTAGCCCAGCAGTGCCGTCACTGCCCATTCCGGTCATGATAACCGCTACTTTTTCATAATCTGTCAGTTTCCCGACAGAACGGAATAAATAATCAGCAGATGGTTTATGACGGCTTGGTGTGTCATGGTTATCAAGCACAACCTGGAGTCCTTCGCTGTTTTTAATAACGGATATGTTTTTTCCGCCCGGTGCTATGTAAACACAGCCGTTAAGAGCTGCTTCACCATCTTTTGCTTCTTTTACCTGAATGTCAGATAAATGATTCAGCCGATCAGCCAAAGAAGCAGTAAACCCCTCAGGCATGTGCTGAACGACAACCACTGGTGCGTTCAAATCTTTAGGGAGCTTCGGTATCACCTTTTGTAACGCTCGTGGACCGCCTGTTGATGTGCCGATACACACAATTTGTCTGCCCGTGCCAGGTTTCGGTTTGCTTAATTCAGGCTTAACGACAGCACGCACAATAGGTTCGGGCCGAACTGTCTGGGAAACAGGACGTTTCCGCTTGCCGGAAAGTCCTGCCGCGACGACACGCTCAACTAATTGTTCTTTAATTTTGTATAGATCCAGAGATATTGAGCCTGATGGCTTTGTGATAAAGTCAAAGGCACCGATCTCCAAACAATTAATTGTGCATTCTTTACCTTTCTCGGTCTGGCTAGACACCATAATGACCGGCAAGTTATAAATCTCAATAATTTTGCGGAGCGTATCTGTCCCATTCATGACCGGCATTTCAACATCAAGAGTAATAACATCCGGTTTTAATAATTCAATCTTCTTAAGCGCTTCTTCTCCGTTTCTCGCAGTTCCGATTACTTCTATCTGCTTTTCCTCGGTCAGAAAATCACTTATCATTTTTCTCATAAAAGCTGAATCATCAACTACAAGCACACGAATCAAATTAAGCCCTCCTCATTAAAAAAGAAGATAATTTCTCAATAAATGTCTGTTTGTCTTCTTTGTGTCTCGTTTCTTCTCTTCCAAACAAGGCGTCCGCTAAAATACGGACTGACCGGCTGGCTTTTGCCTGAGGGCTTTTTATGAAAAAAGGAACCTGTTCGACAACCGCTTTGCTCACGATCACATCGTCAGAAACGGAACCGGCAAACTGAACCTGAACATCCAAAAACATATGAATTGTACGGGAGAGGCGGGCAAAAGCGTCAAGCCCTTCCTTTTGGTCACGGCACCGATTGACAGCCACCTTCATTGAAAGCTTATTTTCTGTCAAAACCAAGTGCTTGACAGCGCTGTATGCGTCCATAATGGCCGTCGGCTCGGGAGTTGTTATAATCAAAATATCTTCTGCTGATAAAATAAAAGGCAGTTGATCTTTTGATAAGCCCGCTCCCATATCAAACAGCACATAATCGAACTGGCTTAATGCATGAGAAAGTTCATTGGCAAAAAACGTCCATTTTCTCTGATCGAGCTGAAACATCACATCAAGACCGGTTCCCCCTGATATATACCGCAAACCCTTTGGGCCAATGGATAATGACTGGAGCAAAGGCTTACGATCGGTTAAAACATCAATTATCGTGGCAGACGATGAATTTCCTATTAATATATCAATGTTCCCCATCCCGATATCAAGGTCGATGAGCAGCACCTTCTTACCTTTATCCTGCAGCGCAAGTGCCATATTTAAGGTAATATTGGATTTTCCGACACCGCCCTTGCCGCTGATGACAGCAAGTGTCTTCGCTTTTTGTGAATAAACCATTGGCAGAACGCGCTCACGTTTTTCCATTTTCGCCCGTAAAGTTGCTGCTTGGTCATATCTGTTCATCTGCACAGCATCCTCACAAAACCAAGTGGAGATACAGTCTGTATATCCTCAGGCACATTCTGTCCGTTTGTCATAAACCCGACACCTATTTTTGATTCTGCCAGTATATTAAATACAGAACCTAAGGAAGTCGTTTCATCTATTTTCGTAAAAATATACTGATTGACAGGGACGGATGAAAACCGTTTGACAATATGCTTCATATCTTCATATTTTGCAGTCGCGGATAAAACAAGAAATGACTGAATGCTGCTCTCAAAAGGAATCGTTTCTTTCAGTTCATCAATGTATTGCGGGTCCTTGAAGTTTCTTCCGGCTGTATCAACAAACACATGATCATACTCAGAAAATAACTCCTTCGCCTGCTGAAATTCTTCTTTTGTATAGCAAACTTCCAGAGGAGCCTGCAGCAGTTCAGCGTATGTTTTCAACTGTTCAACAGCTGCAATACGATACGTATCTGTTGTAATAAAAGCGATTTTTTTATGTTTTTCAAGCATAGATATGGCTGCGAGTTTAGCCAGTGTAGTTGTTTTACCAGCCCCTGTTGAACCAAAGAGAACGATATATTTTGAATGAATTGGCTCCTGCCACTTGTCTGCTGAGGGCAGCATATCGCATAGTATTTCCTGAAGTTTGCCGACAACATTTTCTTCAGTCAAGCCGCCTGCTTCAACAGAGAAGCGAAGCAATTTTTTCAGAGTGTTCGTTTTCGTAGACTCTTTGATCCCTGTTTCTTGCAAAAGCTTTTCTGCTTTTCGCAGCGGCTCAGGAAGTACAGATTGATATGCTGAAAAATCACCTAGCTCCTGTTGCGCCGGAATTTGAGGGGGATATGTTCTCTCCTCTATTTTCGGACTGCTGACCGGAGTTTTTAATGTTTGTTTCGGTTCAGCTGCCTTCTGAGGCGTTTTTTTCTCAAGAAAGTCCTGATCCAATACAGCGATTACTTCAACAGCAGGCTTGTTGACGAGGCCAAACCATTTTCGCTTTTTAATTTTTTTTGAATTTAATATGACCGCTTCATTACCTAACTCTTTTCTGATGAGAAGTGCCGCTTCTTGCATTGAAGCAGCAGTAAATTTTTTTATTTTCATTAAATATCCACCACTCCAATGCTTTGTACCTCAACATTCGCCTCAAGTTCGTTATAAGAGAGTACCGGAAGATCAGGGAAGTACCGTTCCAGAAGCTGCTTCACATACATTCTGACAGGCGGCGAGCAAAGAAGAATCGCGGTTTCCTGACGTAATGAGAGCTGTTCAGCTTCTTTAGCGACAGAGCGCACTATACTTTCTGAAATATCTGGTTCAAGTGATAAATAGTTCCCGTGTTCCGTCTGCTGCACACCGTCTGCTATTGCTTTTTCTACACGGCCGGAACAAGTAACAACCTTCAACACTTCATTTTCTTTGGCAAACTGGGCTGTAATTTGTTTAGCAAGCGCTTGTCTTGTATACTCTGTCAAGAGATCAGAATCTGTTGTTAATTTCCCATAGTCAGCAAGTGTTTCAAAAATCGTTACTAAGTTTCGAATTGAAACTTTTTCTTTTAAAAGCTTAGCAAGCACTTTCTGAATATCACCGACAGACAATGGATTCGGCGTAACCTCTTCAACCAGGACTGGATACGTGTCTTTCAAGTGATCGATCAGCTGTTTTGTCTCCTGCCTTCCGATCAATTCGTGGGCATGCTGCTTAATTTTCTCCGTAATATGCGTTGAAACGACTGATGCAGGATCAACTACTGTATAACCAAGCATATCGGCTTCATCCTTTACCGCTTCGCTAATCCATTTAGCCGGCAGCCCGAATGAAGGCTCCACTGTTTCAATCCCTTCAATGAGATCGTCCTCAGGAGTAGGCGACATCGCTAAATAATGATCAAGCAACAGCTCGCCTTTTGCTACTTCGTTTCCTTTAATTTTCAATCGGTATTCATTAGGCTGCAACGCTATATTATCTCTGATTCGCACGACAGGAATGACAAGCCCGAGTTCCAAAGCCAACTGACGGCGTATCATAACAATTCGGTCTAATAAATCACCGCCTTGATTGGCATCAGCAAGCGGTATCAGGCCATATCCAAACTCAAATTCTATCGGATCTATATGCAGAAGCTGAACAACACTTTCAGGGCTTTTAAGCTCGTCCACCTCAGCCTCTTCCTCAAGAATCTCATCCACTTCTTCTTTTTCCTTACCTGATTTAGATAGTGTATATGCGCCAAAAGCAAGCAATCCCGCAAGCGGCCCCGTCAGAAGGATGCCGATCGGAGTGAAAATACCTAAAAGCATGATCGTAGCTGCTGCGACGTATAAAAGCTTTGGATACGCAAACAGCTGGCCTGTAATGTCATGCCCTAAGTTTCCTTCAGAGGCAGCTCTTGTGACCACAATACCCGTAGCCGTAGAAATTAACAGTGCCGGGATTTGCGAAACAATTCCATCCCCTACAGTCAGCATCGTAAAGTGTGAAGCAGCCTCTTGAATGGACATGCCCTGCTGAAGCATTCCGATCACGATTCCGAAAATAATATTGATCATCACAATGATGATTCCGGCAATGGCGTCACCTTTTACAAATTTACTGGCACCGTCCATTGCTCCATAAAAGTCTGCTTCTCTTGCCACTTTTTCGCGGCGATGCTTCGCTTCCTGTTCGGTAATCATCCCTGCGTTTAAATCAGCATCAATACTCATCTGCTTCCCCGGCATTGCGTCCAGCGTAAACCTTGCTGCAACCTCGGAAACACGTTCAGCACCTTTTGTAATGACGATAAACTGAATAATAATAAGGATGATGAATACAACGAGTCCAACTAATACATTTCCGCCGACAACGAAATTTCCGAAAGTCTCGACGACTTTCCCTCCTTCACCGTGTGAAAGAATTGAACGGGTAGTTGAGACGTTCAAGCCCAAACGAAATAGGGTCAAAAGCAGCAACAGTGACGGAAAAATCGAAAACTGAAGCGCTTCCTGCATATTCATTGTGGTGAGAAGCACGATCAACGCAAGAGAAATATTAATAATGATCAAAATACTTAACAGCCATGGAGGAAATGGAATCACCAGCATCGCCACAATGAGGACAACACTTATTAAAACGGATAAATCTCTTGTTGACATGCTGTTTTTTCTCTCCTTTTAAATCGAAAAATTCAATATACTTTTTGTTTTGTTTTATATACGTAAGCCAGAATTTCTGCTAAAACTTTAAAAAATTCTTCCGGCACTGCCTGGTCAATTTCCACCTGATCATATAACGCACGGGCAAGCGGTCTGTTTTCTACCATCATGACATCATGCTCTTTAGCAATTTTCCTGATTTTTAACGCCAGGTGGTCGACACCTTTTGCAACAATATAAGGAGCGTCCATTTTTTCTTCATCATATTTCAAAGCAATCGCATAGTGAGTCGGGTTTGTGATAATGACATCTGCTTTTGGAACTTCCTGCATCATCCGCCTCATCGCCATTTCCCGCTGTCTTTGTTTAATTTTAGACTTAATAATCGGGTCACCTTCAGATTTTTTGTACTCGTCTTTTATATCTTGTTTTGACATTTTGATATTTTTCTCATAATCAAATCTCTGATATAAATAGTCAAGACCAGCAAGAATTAATAAAGCGCCTGCACCGCTCAGTCCCATCCACAAAGTGAGTTTTGAAACGAAAGATAGTGCCTCTTCGGGTGTCAGGAGAGGAAGCCGGAGAATTTCTCCATAATGCAGCCAAAGCACAGCAAAAGCCGCAAAACCGACGACTACGATTTTCAAAATTGATTTAATCAGCTCTACAATCGCCCTCATACTGTATATTCGTTTAAAGCCTTTGATCGGATCCAGTTTTTCAAGCTTAGGCTGTATCACTTCAGCAGAAAATAAGAACCCAACCTGCATATAGTTGCTTACGACTCCTGCAACAAGAGCAACAAGCAAAATCGGTGCGAGTATTATGCCCATATCCTTTAATAAGCTGACAAACAATGTATGCACATTTGATTCTGAGAGCTTCATTGTGAGCGATTCGGTATAAAATGTTTCTATGAATGACAGCAGCCTGTCTCTCATATACGGACCAATTGCAATAAGCGAAAGGAATATTACCAGTAAAGAAACGGCGGTATTGACATCCGAGCTTTTGGCTACCTGCCCTTTTTTTCGCGTATCCTTCCGTTTTTTCGGAGTGGCTTTTTCTGTCTTCTCTCCCGCAAAAAACTGCAGGTCAACTCTAAGCTTCATTAAGAAACACCGACCAATGCTAAAAGATTCCGCATCGTTTCAATCGTTAAACTGAAAACATTCCGGACAACGACGAAGATAACGGACATACATACAATGAGCATGATGAAACTGACAGCGATCTTTAAAGGCAGACCGACCACAAATACATTTAACTGCGGAACAGTTCGAGCCACGATACCTAATGCTAAATCAACTAGAAACAAGCTGGCCACAACCGGCGCTGACATTTGAAAAGCGATAATAAACATTGCATTAAAGCTTTTCGCAATAAAATAGGCAAACTTTTCATCGCCGAAATTCGGAAATGCCTGATCAACTGAAATATACTGAAAGCTGTAGTAAATACCATCCAGCAACAAATGGTGGGCATTGACACTCAGCATAAACAAAAGTGCCATCGTATAGATAAACTGGCCAATCAACGGACTTTGTGCACCGGTTTGCGGATCAATAACGTTTGCTATTGAAAATCCCATTTGAAAATCAATAAACGAGCCGGCAATCTGCACTGCGGCAATCATCATATAAGCAATTAAACCCAGACATAGGCCGACCAAAGCTTCTTTAAACGCCAAAAGCATATAGTGCTCATCTATCTCCAAAGAGGGCGGTTTATCAATGGTGCTGAAACAAATGACCGCAAGAAAAAAAGCAAAACCTATGCGATGAACAGCTGGCACATTTCGATGTCCAAATAGCGGAATTGTTACAAAAAAAGCAGAGATTCTAATAAAAACCAATAAAAAAGCAGGAAATAAGTCAATAATTGAATTCATCTCTACATTACCCTGCAAAACGATTTAAATTAGAAAACAGCTCTGTTGTAAATGAAAGAATCGTCGACAGCATCCACGGACCAAAAAAAATGAGAGCCAGGAGAACCGCCACGATTTTCGGAATAAACGCCAAAGTCTGTTCCTGGATTTGAGTTGTCGCCTGAAATATGCTGACAATTAAACCGACCAGTAAAGCAATAGCCAATAATGGCCCGCTGATCATCAGCGTTACGTATACGGCTTTTTCCGCCATAGAAATTACAAATTCTGAACTCACGTTTAGCACCTACCCTAAAAGCTCTGAAGCAAAGATTTCACAATTAAATACCAGCCGTCTACCAAAACAAAAAGTAATATTTTAAAGGGCAGAGAAATCATAACTGGAGGCAGCATCATCATCCCCATTGACATCAAGACGCTCGCCACTACCATATCTATAATTAAAAAAGGGATAAAAATCATAAAACCTATTTGAAATGCTGTTTTAAGCTCCGATATGGCAAAAGCCGGAACCATTGTTGTTAACGGAATATCCTTTAATGATTCAGGTTTATCCATTTTCGCGTAATTCATAAACAGCGCCAGATCCTTCTGCCTTGTGTGTTTACTCATAAATTCTTTAATCGGTTCCTCAGCTTTCGTATACGCTTCATCCAAGCTGATTTTGTTGTCCATTAATGGGGTCAGCGCTTCTTTATTAATTTCTGAAAAAGTAGGAGCCATAATAAAAAATGTTAAAAACAGCGCAAGCCCGATAAGAACCTGGTTTGGGGGCATAGATTGCGTCGCAAGTGAAGTTCTGACAAATGACAGAACAATGACGATGCGAGTAAAACAAGTCATAAGAATCAATATTCCAGGCGCCACTGAAAATACAGTTAACAATAATAGTAATTTAACAGTTGAACTTACGTTTTCCGGATCGCTTGAACTGAAAATATTTATAAACTCATTCATGATGACGTGGGCCTTTCTTCTTTCCTTCAGAACGGTTTTGTTTTAACTCTTCAAGTTGCTCTTTTAATGCTTTTGAAAATGAAGGCAGTTTTTGCTGCGGCTGATGTTCAGAACTCTTATGCGGCTTCACAAACTTTTGCCACTCTATTTTGCTTGACATTGCCTCTTCATGCTGACTGAGAATGACTTCAATCTCTTTTTCATCCTCAATTTCTTTCAGCAGCTGGATCGTCTCTCCTACACCGACGACGAGCACACTTTTCCCGACCTTGATCAATTGTATGGATCTGTTCTGGCCGACCGATGTGCCGCCAATATTTTCAACATATTGAAAAGGCTTTAGGAGCCGATTTCTTTTGTTCATGAGCTTAACTAGCCCGTAAATCAGCACGATAACAAACAATAAAGCGAAAATCATCTTTACAAAATCAAAAGCTGAGACAGAAGGAGCAGCCGCTCCCTCCGTCTCATCAGCAGTTTTTGTTGTTTTTTCTTTCTTTTGCTCTGATTGATCTGCAGTTTTTTCATCTTTCTTTTGAAACCATTCGTTTACAGTTGAATTATCAGAGTCTGCCGCGGCAGCAGCAATCGGATGTACACTCAATAAAACGAAAAAACAAATAAAAACGATAAAATATTGACTCTTTTTCAACAGTCGTACACCCTTTAACTTAATGTTTTGTTGATTGCTTCAAGCACACGGTCAGCTTGGAAAGGTTTCACAATGAAATCCTTAGCGCCGGCCTGAATGGCATCAATAACCATTGATTGCTGTCCCATAGCAGAACACATGATGATTCTTGCCTGCGCATCAATTTGTTTAATTTCTTTTAATGCTGTAATACCATCCATTTCTGGCATCGTGATATCCATAGTAACAAGGTCAGGTGAATGCTCTTTATATTTCTCTACCGCTTGTGCTCCATTTTCAGCTTCCGCCACAACTTCAAAACCATTTTTAACTAAAATATCTTTAATCATCATTCTCATAAATGCTGCGTCATCTACAATTAAAATTCTATGTGCCATAATCTATCTCTCTCCTTGTGTTTCGTTATTTTAAATTATTAATGCGCTCTGCCTGGCTTAAAATGTCAGTGACTCTTACTCCGAAGTTTTCTTCAATGACAACGACCTCGCCTTTGGCAACGATACGCTGATTAACTAAAATATCTACAGGCTCACCAGCTAATTTATCAAGCTCGATAATACTTCCGGCAGAAAGCTCTAAAATCTCTTTTACGCTTCTCTTCGTTCTGCCAAGCTCAACAGTAATCGAAAGCGGGATATCCAAAAGCATATCCAGATTATGAATAGGGGCTTGTACAGCTTCGTTTGGATCAAACGCGGAAAATTCCACCGGTGAAACCTGAACTGGCGCTGCTTTTTTTGCTGTTCCCTGCCTTTTTGGCGGCTGCTGCTGTTGCTTCGGTTCAATACGCGGCTCTGGCGTCACAGGCTCTTTCGGCTGTTCGTATGTAACTTCAGGCTGCACCGTTTCTTCTTCCTCTGCACTTTCTGAGTTCATAAGGCTTGAAATTAAATCTTTCGCAAATGTCAATGGGTAAAGCTGCATAATGCTGGAGTCTATTAATTCTCCCACCTTTAAGTTGAAAGAAACTTTCACCAGCATTTCATCATCAGGAATACGGTCTGTACCCTTTTCTTCAGTAACATCCAACAATTCAACCCGAGGAGGTGAAATATCAATTTTTTTACTGAATACAGTAGACATTGATGTGGCAGCCGATCCCATCATTTGGTTCATTGCTTCTTGAACCGCACTTAAATGGATTTCACCCAGTGAAGGGTCCGCACCTTTTCCGTCTCCCCCGATCATTAAGTCAGCAATGATCGCCGCGTCACTTTGTTCCACGACTAACAGGTTGCTTCCGCTGAAGCCCTCCGTATAATTCACTTCAATCGCTACATACGGTTCAGGAAACGCATCGCTGATTTTACTTCTTGGAATGACCGTTACGCTTGGAGTCGTAATATCGACCTTTTGATTTAAAAGCGTTGAAAGTGCTGTCGCAGAACTGCCGAATGAAATATTACCGATTTCACCGATCGCATCACGCTCCATTTCCGATAAGTCATCTACTTCCGGAACCTCTGGCTCATCAAGCGTGCTGCCAGTACCGTTAAGAAGCGCGTCAATCTCATCTTGAGATAATCTATTATTCTCCATCTTGTTCACCTCTTATGTCGTGATCTAAAATTTGCACTGCCTGTTTTCGATTCACCCGGCCGGCTTGTCCTAAAAATTTCGGCTTATCTCCGACCAATACAGTAAGAGGATCCGTGACTGATTTGTCCAAAGTTATGCAGTCTCCGACTTCTAAACTTAAAAACTCTTCTATCGTCAGTTCAGATGTGCCGAGCTCGGCCACGACAGGTATTTGTGCTGTCATGATACGTTTTTCAAGCGACTTTGTTTCCTCAGGCTTTGGCTCATTTCGGTCTGATTGCATCCAATAGTGGACTGAAAGCTTCGGTATGAGCGGCTCGAGTACGATATGCGGGATACAGAGATTAATGACACCGCTGATTTCACCAATTTGAGTATTGAGCGAGATCACCACGACTGTTTCATTAGGAGATACCATCTGAACAAATTGCGGATTCACTTCAAACTCAGTCATTTCCGGTTCAATATCAGCAATTGACTGCCAAGCTTCTTTATAATTACCCAGTGCATTTTCAAATAAATTAGAAATGATTTTTGTTTCAATTTCTGTCAAACTGTCAACCTTGTTATGACTGATTCCAATCCCGCCCATGACCCGATCCATCATCGTATAAGCTATCGTGGGGTTGACCTCCATCATAATTCTGCCTTCCATCGGATGGACATCAAATAGATTCAGAATCGTCATGTTCGGGATCGATCTGATAAATTCCTCATACGGGACCTGGTCAACAGAACTGACAGATATGTGAATATAGGTTCTGAGCTGAGCAGAAAAATGAGTGGTAAGAAGTCTTGCAAAATTGTCATGAATTCTCGTTAAACTGCGGATCTGATCCTTAGAAAACCGCAGCGCACGTTTGAAATCATAAACCTTGACTTTCTTCTCTTTTTCTTCTTTTTTCAGCTCTTCAGCGTCCATTTCACCTGTTGATATTGCAGAAAGCAGTGCATCTATTTCATTTTGGGAGAGAACTTCTCCTGACATTTTCCTCACCTCCGTATTCTGTCAAATTATGCTTTATTGCAGATTAAAGGAGGTAATATACACTTTTTCTACTTTTCCTTCTTGGAGGTAGCTATTTATTTTATCTTTTAGTTCCTTCTTAAAGGTTTCTTTTCCCTTGTCTCCCTCAATCTGATCAGCATTCGTATCAGCCAGCAGTGATATAACAGCGTCTTTCACTTGGAAATCACGTTTCTCAAGTTCTTCTTTTGATTTATCAGAATCAGTTTCAAGCTTAATAGCAAGACGGATAATGTTATCAGACTTTAAATTTGTTGTGATCTCTTCTACATCAACAGAAGACGCAACGATTTCATCAATACTTTTTTTCGCTTCACTTTTTTCGGACTTTCCGCCTAAAACAAAATAAGCCGCCGCCCCGAGAGCACCAATTACGATAAGAATAATTAGTAATATGATCATTAACTTTTTCTTCATTCCGGTTCCTCTATTCCTTGATCCATTGCAAATATTTGTATTTTTCGGTAGAAAGCTGCGATCTTTTCCAGAACAGCTTCTTCATCTTCTTTTACTACAAACTTCTTACCATTTGACAGAGTAATTGTAGTATCCGGAAAACATTCAATCTGTTCAATAAATAGCGCATTCAGTGTAAAGGGCTGCCCGTTCAAACGGGTTACTTTAATCATAAAACAGCGGAGAAGCGATTACTCGCCTCCCCTCCCTCCTTAACGTTTAAGGTTAACCAGTTCTTGAAGGATTTCATCAGATGTTGTAATAATTTTTGAGTTTGATTGGAATCCGCGCTGGGCTACGATCATTTCAGTAAATTCGTCAGTTAAATCGACGTTAGACATTTCGAGAAATCCTGATTTAAGAGCACCAGTTCCGCCGTCACCAGGCTGGTTCGCTGCACTGGCCGTTCCAGAGTTTAAAGATTCACGGTATAGGTTGCTTCCGATTTTATCCAATCCATCACTGTTGGCAAAAGTAACAATCCCGATTTGTCCCCCGTCTTGTGTTTTCCCCTCAGCATCAACAATTGACACCTTTCCATCAGAACCAATGCTAAAGCTTTGAGCATCAGTAGGAATTTTAATTGTTCCCCCATTCATATTTAACACATGGTAGCCATCACCTGTAACCAGTGTTCCGGTATTATCTAAATAGAAGTTCCCTGCTCTTGTATAAGCTGTCCCGTCACCTGTATCAATTCGGAAGTAACCGTCGCCGTCAATTGCTAAATCAAGTGTTCTTCCTGTACTTTGTGTCGCGCTTGTTGAATGAATTGTATCAATTGTGCCAGATGATGAACCTAAACCGATTTGCTTAGAGTTTGTTCCGCCGATTGTTGCACCAGCAGCAGAACCGCCGGCAATCGTTTGGCTTACCATATCTTTAAAGGTCACACGGCTCTTTTTGAATCCTACTGTATTTACGTTGGCAATGTTGTTACCGATTACGTCAAGCTTTGTTTGAAAGTTCTTCATACCGCTGATTCCAGAATAAAGTGAACGTAACATAATATATTCCCCCAGATGTTTTTATTTAGATGATTGTCCCACAGACATGACATTCGCAGGACTGATCTCGGTCCCATCATCAAGAACGAGATAATAATTTCCTTTAAAATGTTTAACAGAGCTTACTGTGCCTGTTTTATCTGTTGCACTTTTACCATCAGTCCAAGATACTTCTTTTCCCATCCAATCAACATACGTTGTAAACGGATCTTGGTTTTCAACGAATTGAGTCATTGTCGTATTCAGATTCATCATTTGCTCCAAGCTTGAAAAAGTCGCCATCTGGCTGATAAATTCTTTATCGTCAATCGGGTTAAGCGGATCTTGGTTTTGAACTTGAGTCATTAATATTTTTAAAAACTCGTCTTTCCCCAAGCTGCTGTTGTTCGTCGACACAGTGTTCGTTTTTTCAGGCAGTTTATATTCTGAACTTATAGAAGTCATTCTTCTTCCTCCATTTCAACCATCGACACTTCATCGAGCAGATCGCCAAAATCATTTGATTGCTTTTTCTGTCTTTGCTGTCTCTGCCCCTCTTGCTGCTGTTTCTGTTCATCAGCAAGCTGGCCGTATATCGGCTGATCCCCGCTTTGGACCGGAAGAGTAAAACGGTCAATTTGGACGGCCATATTCGGCAATGATTGCTTCAGCTGAGGAAGATGCTGTTCAAGCAATTCTTTTGCTGATTGGCTAGATGCTATGATTTTACTCTGAAACATTCCATTTTCATTTGTCAGCTTGATTGTGACAAATCCTAAATGTTCAGGGTTCAGCCGAATAGTGAAACTTCCCGTCGATCTGCCGAAAGGCGTATATTTCATCTGCTTCCACGCATTAATCACTTGATCAGCCACCGTTTTTGTTTCGGCATTTGGTATATCAGATGACATCTGCTGCAGATCTAGTGTTTGAACTCCTCCTATGCTCCGATGCCCCGAAAACAGCATTTGGAGTCCTGATTTACTATCTACAGGCTGAATACTTCCAGAAACATCCGATGCATTTTTGCTGGATGAACTCTGCGAAAGCGGTGTGAGAACACGCTTCCCAAAGTCTTGTGATGATTCGGATGATTTCGATAACAAGAAGGCTTTCAGCTGGCTTTCAGCTAGACTCCATTCTTTGGTCCCTTTTTGAGGAAGCATAGACATTTGGTCCATTAAGCTTTGAAAACTTTTCAGCTCTGACGCTGTCATGGAGTAAAGTTTTGAACTTGACTCAGCTTTAGTGAATATTTGCTGTTTAAGATCCTGAATGAGTTGTTGAGATACACCCTTTTTTTCTAATGCAGATAGGAATTGATCTCCATTTTGGTAAATGGCATGAGCTTCATTGCCATTCCCGCGATCAGTCAGCTTATTCCCTTCTACGAGCTGGCTAATGAACATCTGGATATAGATAAGCTCTTTAGCAGCATCGGATACTTCATTTTCCTGATTTGATTGCTCTGTATCCGACTTCAGTGCTCCATTAATGTCAGAAACAGAATCATTGGCATTCCGAGCCGTTTTAGCTTCTGAAAAGATTTTCTCCGTTTCTGTGAGCAATTGATCCGTCCCGTCTGACATTTTTGATTCAACTGCTTGCAAAAGATTTTGCAATATTTGCAGAGCATTCGCATCCAATTGCTTCCCTGTCAGTTTGCTTAATGTTTGCAAAAGATCCGCATTTTGTTTGTCTTGGTCTTCAGGACTTGCATTTAGCCATTCACCGATCTTTTTAAGCGCATCTGCTAAAAGCTGATCTTCGGAATTAGGAGTTCCCTTTCCTTGTTCTGAGAGTTCCTTCAATCCTGCCTCAGAAATAAGCCAGTTTTGAAAAACTCCCCGGCTACTTTTCATGTTTTTAGCGGCAGAACCCGTTGTGGTTTGCAGCAAAGGTCCCGCTAATTCAAGCAGCTTCACCTTTCATTCCCCCTATTCTTGGCTGGCAGCAATTTTTTCTGTATAGGTTGCTGCTTGCTCAGGAGTCATTTTCGCCAATATGTCAGCAAGCTGCTTTTTGCTTAGGCCATTCAATATTTTCAGTGCTTCTTTCTCCTTTAATTGGGCAATAATTTTAGCAGCCTTTCCGCTGTCCATGCTTTTGTACACACTGATCACTTTGTCATTTTCAGATGAAGCTTTCGAGTCTGCTGATCCTTCAGTATGATCTTCTGATGACTTTTTTTGATCCTCAGCTGTCTTTTCAAGTGAACGGATCTTTTGATTGAGCCTATCGATTTCCGATTTACTTGTTTCTAAATCTTTATTCAATATACCGATTTCACTTTTTTGATCCTTAATGGTCTTTTCCAGAGCTGCCGTATTACTGCTATCCTTATTTGATGCTGTGTCTTTTTTATTTTCGGTTTCAGGGACCAATTCCTTAAGAACCGGCGTTTTTGCCGCAGCATCCTGTATCGGCTTTAAGACATTGATACCAGCAGCCCAAAGAACAATCCCCCCTGCGATTAGTAGAAACATCAGCGGGAGGATAATGATAAGCAAAACCGAACGGAACTTACCTGATTCTTTCTTTTTGCCGGACATTACATTCGCTCCTAATGGCCTTGAATCATAAACTGCTTAATCGAAATATCGTCCATTTCTTTCATTTCTGCAGCTTTATCTTCAAGAGCAAACATTTTAAACTGTTTTTCACGCATTTTTTCAAACTTTTTCACTTCAATGTTTTTCTCTGTCAAAATTTCTTGTTTTTGATTCATTTGATTTCTTTTCATAATGACAAGCTTTTGATAGTGATAGATCGTATTATCAAGATTTGAGACAAATTGTTGGTAGTGCCTCATTTCTTGTACACTCATGCCGCTTTTTAATTTCTTTTCCTTATTTTGTTCTAGCAATTCTTTTTTGCTCATATTTTCATATAATTTTTCAGCAACGTTTTCAAATTCAGAAACTGATTGCTGATACTCGGATAAGGATTGGTCTTTTTCATTTTCTTTTAGTTCCAGTAGCTTTTGGAATCTAAATTGATAAGCCACGTTTATTCCTCATTTCCTGTCAAACTAGTTAATACAGCAATGCTTTCTTCCAATAAAGCCGGTTCGTCTGTTCCCTGCTTTAAAAATTGAATAAGCTGCGGATAAAACTGTATCGCTTCATCAATTTCTCTGGATGATCCTCTTTTGTAAGCTCCGATATTAATGAGATCTTCCGAATTTTGATATGTCGATAAAAGTTCACGGAATTTATTTGCCGCATCCAGATGCTGTCTTGTCGATATGTTTGACATCACCCTGCTGATGCTTTTTAGTACGTTAACTGCTGGAAACTGACCTTTATTGGCAAGCGCCCTGTCCAGCACAATATGTCCGTCTAAAATTCCGCGTACAGTATCGGCAATCGGCTCATTCATGTCATCCCCGTCTACCAACACTGTATAAAATGCCGTAATGGTTCCATGCTCGTTTGCACCTGTTCGTTCTAGTAAACGAGGTAAAATAGCGAACACTGAAGGTGTATAGCCTTTTGTTGTCGGAGGCTCTCCGGCAGCCAATCCAATCTCTCGCTGCGCCATTGCCACCCTTGTAACAGAATCCATCATAAACATGACATTTTGGCCTTTATCTCGGAAATACTCGGCAATTGCAGTCGCTGTATATGCCGCTTTCAATCTCATTAATGCTGGCTGGTCTGAGGTGGCAACAACTACAATCGATCGTTTCAGCCCCTCTTTCCCAAGATCTTTTTCAATAAACTCCCGAACCTCTCGTCCGCGTTCTCCGACAAGTGCAATGACGTTTAAGTCAGCCTCTGTCTGCTTGGCGATCATCCCCATTAATGTGCTTTTTCCGACACCGCTTCCTGCAAAAATTCCAATCCGCTGGCCTTTCCCGACTGTCAGCAAGCTGTCAATTGATCTGACTCCAACACCCATCTTTTCACGGATAGGCGGCCGTTTCATCGGGTTGGGCGGTGATTGCTCCGTCGATACAGGCGAAAGCCCTTTCGGCAGAAGTTTTCCGTCAAGCGGTTCTCCAAAAGCATCGATGACTTGTCCGATCAGTCCGGTTCCAACTTTAACCCGAAGTGATTCCCCAGTAGCTTCTACAATGCTGCCAGGTGCAATGCTCGCAGCCTCTAAATAAGGCATAAGCAAAATATTTTCTTCCTGGAAGCCGACTACCTCAGCTTTAATGACTTTCCCAGATTGTCCTTTTGCATAAATCAGGCACACGTCGCCAATTGAGCTTGCTGGCCCTTTTGATTCAATCATCAGGCCGATTACCCGCTTGACTTTTCCGTACCGTTTATACGAGTCTGTCATTTCTATACAATCTATCAGACTCTGTGTCTTCATTCAGCTGCACCTGCTTCCAGCGCTGTCAGAAGTTTATCTTTCAATTGCATCAATTGTGTGTCAACACTCGCATCTACCCTGCCAAAAGGAGTTTCAATATAACAGGTTCCTTTTTGAGCTTTTTCATCAGCATATATGCCAAGCCGGCATTCTTTATAAAGAAGCTGCTGGATTTCATCTTTTTGCTGAAAGATTGTCTCATAGTAATATGGATCAACATAAATTGATATATCGTCATATTCCTTAACTTCGTTTATAACCTGTTGTACAAGCAGGAGGAAAGCCTCTTTATCATCAGACTTTTGCTGCCAAACTTTTTTTGCTAGGGCAACGGCAAGCTCAACGATTTCTTCATTAGCGTCTTCAAGCTTGTCCTCAACAGCTTTTCTGGACATTTCAGTTATACTGTTTGCTTGGCCGATCAGTTCGGCATACTGTTTCATTGCCTCAGCTTTGCCCAGCGCTACTCCTTGTTCAAAGCCCTCGGCTTTTGCTTCTTCAATAAGCTTCTGTTTTTCAGCCGCCCAATCGTTTTTCTCCTGTTCAATTTGACGGCGAATATTTTCTATATGACTGTTTGCCTGCTCAGAAATCCGGTCAGCTTCCTCTTTCACTCGGGCCATAAGCGCCTCCGGGTTCTCTTCAGCCTGCAAAAGGTGAGAATGATCAATACGCACCTCTTGTATAGAAAGTTTTCTTTTTTCCTTTTGTGGAGAAATAGATGATTCTTGTTTAATGATATTAGACAATAATATCATCCCCTCCGCCTCTTGCTATCACAATTTCACCGGCTTCTTCAAGCTTTCTGACGATGCTTACAATTCTCGATTGAGCTTCTTCAACATCTTTCAAGCGTACAGGGCCCATAAATTCCATTTCTTCTTTGAAGGTTTCAACCATACGCTGTGACATATTGTTGAATACAATTTCTTTGACTTCCTCGCTTGCAACCTTTAATGAAAGGAGCAAATCGTCGTTCTCAACATCGCGAATGACTCTCTGAATGGCACGGTTATCAAGTGTGACAATATCTTCGAAGACAAACATCCGCTTTTTAATCTCTTCAGCAAGATCGGGATCCTGAATTTCCAATGAATCCAAGATCGTCTTCTCTGTCCCTCTGTCTACCCCGTTTAACACTTCCACAACAGCTTCAATTCCGCCTGTTTGTGTATAATCCTGAGTAAATGCAGAAGATAATTTTTGTTCCAGAATCCGTTCTACCTCATTAATTATTTCTGGAGACGTTCTATCCATGACCGCGATTCTTCTCGCAACCTCAGCCTGTACTTCAGGATTCAGCTCGGATAAAATTTGCCCAGCCTGCACTGGATCTAAATAAGACAAGATTAACGCCATCGTCTGCGGATGCTCTTGCTGGATAAAATTCAAAATTTGTTCAGGCTCCGCTTTTCTGGCAAAATCAAATGGCTTAACCTGCAAAGAAGAAGTCAGCCTGTTTAGAATGTTCTCCGCCTTATCCTCTCCAAGCGCCTTTTCCAGAACTTGTCTTGCATAGCTTAAACCGCCTTGAGAAATATAATCTTGCGCAATGGCTATATTATGAAATTCTTCTATGATTTCATCCTTTTTTTGATGATCGACGCTTCGAACACCTGATATTTCCAGAGTAAGCCTTTCAATTTCTTCATCGGTTAAGTGCTTATAGACAGAAGCTGACACATCTAACCCCAAGGAAATCATGAGAATGGCTGCTTTTTGTTTTCCTGTAAGCTTATCTTGATCACGTCTCGCCATTTCTAATTCCTCCTAATCCTCGGCCAGCCAGCTTCTCAGCAGTTTTGCAAAATCTTCCGGCTTGTCTTTCGCCATCTTTTCAAGCTGTTTTCGTCTGACTGATTCCGCTGTTTCATTTTCCTCTTCGTTGATATCAGGCAAATTGATTGGTTCTTGAGGAACCTCATACTCATATTCCTCAAATTCATCCTCTTGCGCCCGTTTCTTTCTGATAAGCATAATGATCAGAACAATGATCGCTGCGATTAAAACACCGCCTACAATATATGCCCACAGCGGGATACCTGAGGATTCTTCCGTATTTGTATCCAAATTGACTTTTCCGTCGAATGGCTGAACAGAAACAACAATCTTATTATTGATATCAGCATCAGATAAATTCTGATTTTGCGTTTCATCTTTATCCAAAGATGTTCTGACTACAGTTGAAAGGATTTTTTGTATATCATCCTGTCTTTCAGTTGATAGCGACGCAGTGTTTTTGGCATCAGGCGGCTCTACCATTACTTGAATCCCTAAATCTCTGACCTTATAAGGACTTTCAGCGATTTCTTTATGAATTCGGTTAACCTCGTAATTGATTTTGTTGCTGTTTTTTTCGTAGTTCCCGCTTTCGGTATTTTCACCGTCAGCCTTATAATTTGTAACATCTTCCTCGCCGGTTCCGGCAGTTCCGCCGTTGGCTGCACCGTCGCCCTGATATGTTTCAGATACCTTTTCAGCGCTGACTGCAATACCTTCCATGTTTTCTTTATCCACAGGTTCGACAATGTCTTCTGTCCGATTTTCTTTTGTGAAATCAATGTCTGCTGTAACGGAGACAACGACTTTATCTTGGCCCATCATCGTACCCAGCAGTGACTGTACATGTTTTTGAATGTCTTTTTCAACTTGAGACTTAATTCCTTGCTGAGAAGAATAACTATCCGCGTAGGACCCTGCATCGCTGTCTGATTTGTCGTAGTATGTAGAATTTTGGTCCATGATGACGATGTTATCTTCTTTTAGGTTTGGCACGCTTTTAGATACCAGATGATATAATCCGTTGATTTGGCTTTGATCAAGTGTATAACCCGGTTGAATCTGCAGAACGATTGATGCAGATGCTGCAGATTGCTCCTCACCGACAAACACAGCGTCTTTCGGGAGATTAATCATTACTTTTGAATTTTTAATACCGTCCATTTCATTGATCAAGTTTGACAGTTCTGTCTGTGTAGCTTTCACTTTCACCATATCAAACTCATTGTCTGTCAAACCAAAGCCGGCATTCTGTCCAAAAAACGAATAATCAATTGATCCCGTTTTAGGAAGTCCTTCTGCAGCCATCTGCACTTTCAAAGAATCAACCTGATCCTCCGGAACACTAATCACTGTACCGCCATTCGAAAGTTCGTTTGGAACTTTTTTTGCATCCAATTCTTTTTTGATTTGTCCTGCTTCTTCAGCAGACAAATCTTTGTACAGCGGCGCCATTTTAGAATTTGAAGCAAAAACACTAATAATAATTCCAATAATAATAATTGCCGCTAAAGCACTAACCATTAAAATCTTTTGTAGTTTAGATCTATTTTTCCAAAACTCACTCGTTTTGTTTTTCATTTGCATTAGAGTACGATTCATGTTAACCCCCGGTCATTCCACTCTTTCTCTAAATCGTCAGACCCCCTACATTTGCATTCTCATAATCTCCTGATAAGCTTCCACAGCTTTATTGCGGAACTCTGTTGCTGCAGTTAGAGAGATGCTAGCTTTTTGAGCAGCGATCATGACCTCATCAAGATTTACATCTTTTCCTGCAGCCAAGGCATTAGTCATGTTGTCAGAAGCTACTTGGGACTCATTTAACGAACTAATAGAGTTTTTTAAAAGCTCCGAAAAGCTTGTTTGATTTGAAGAATCTGTTTTTTGGCTATTGTTTACTTGATTTGTTGCATTTTGAGTGTTTTGAGTATTTTGAACCTGAAAAGGAGAAATTGCATTAATCACATTCATTCACCTACTTTCCGATTTCTAACGCCTTCATCAGCATTCCCTTTGTAGCATTCATCGCCGTGACATTCGCCTCATATGATCTGGTGCTGCTGACAAGATCAACCATTTCCTTTAATGGATCAACATTAGGCTTTTGTACATATCCTTCAGCGTTTGCATCAGGGTCTGTCGGATCATAGACAAGATTAAAATCCGAATCATCCTCCGTAATTTTTGAAACCTTCACACCGTTTCCAGCACTACCGCTTCCGCTCATTTGAGAATTGAGAATGGAAGAGAACGATTCACCTTTTGACTGAAGGGAGACCATTTTCCGTCTGTAAGGCACCCACTCTCCATTCACCTGCTTAGCTCTTGTCGTATCCATATTTGCTAAGTTAGATGATACAACGTCCATTCTGACTCGCTGAGCTGTTAAAGCCGATGCTGAAACATTTAAGCTATGAAAAGCTGTCATCATTTTCCTCCTGTTAATACGGTCTTCAGCGAATTAAATTTACCGTTCATTCTTTCAACCAAAGCTTGATAGTTGATTTGATTTTGCGCCAATTCTGTCATCTCTTTGTCAACATCAACATTGTTTCCGTTTTGCTGATACGATGTATCTCCGCTCGCAACAATTGAATAATTCGAATCAGTATCAGAAAAATCAACATGACGATAGTCTGTTTTTATCGCTTCAAGACGCGAGGATTCTTGATCTAATAAATTTTGGAAAGAGACTTTTTTTGCCTTATAGTTCGGTGTATCTATATTGGCGATATTATTAGTTATGACTTTTTGCTTAATATCCGCTCTACTCAAGGCATTTTCAAGATTTTGTATCGTTCCAGAAAATAAGCTCAAATCCACTTACCTCCATTTCAGTTTTTTTCACCCTCAATATCCTTGTCGAGAATTGTAAAACTATATGCTTATTGTAAGAAATAACAGGCATAAAGTCTATGAAGTTCGTGTAAAAAAATGTCCTCACAATTATCTATTTTACAACTAGGTATAAAGTCCTAGATTGTTAGAACTACATTTCTCGCCTTGATATAAGCCTGAAAATAGCAGAATTTCTGTTTTTTCTCCTTTCTTTTCGGCATTTTTGAAACTTTTTGAAGAAAAATGCAAAATTTATTAAAATTATTACATAGAAAGACTTTCAACCCAGGAAATAAAGCTTATTGATTTCCTTTATTTGAAATAAAAAAAGAACCCTCAAAAAGGGTTCTTTTTGTGATTAATGAGATTTTAGATTTTCTAATTCAATTAAGAATTTGTTGTTTAGTACCTTGATATAAGTACCTTTCATTCCTAATGATCTAGACTCGATAACACCGGCGCTCTCCAGCTTTCTGAGTGCGTTCACAATAACAGAACGGGTAATGCCGACACGGTCAGCAATTTTACTTGCAACAAGAAGACCTTCGTTTCCGTCAAGCTCCTCAAAAATGTGCTCAATTGCTTCAAGCTCACTGTAAGAAAGCGAGCTGATAGCCATTTGTACGACAGCTTTGCTTCTTGCTTCCTCTTCAATTTCTTCTGCTTTTTCTCTTAGGATTTCCATTCCGACAACTGTTGCGCCGTATTCTGCTAGAATTAAGTCATCGTCATTGAATTGATCTTGTAAACGTGAAAGAATAAGTGTTCCTAATCTTTCCCCGCCTCCGATGATCGGCACAATTGTTGTTAAACCAGCTTGGAACAGATCTCTGTTCTCAACAGGGAAAGCAGTATATTCACTATTAATATCCAAGTTAGAAGATGTTTCAGGGACATTAAACAGATTTTTCGTATACTCTTCAGGGAATTGACGATCCTCAAGCATTTTTTTCATACGATCATTTTCAATTTGCTGGTTAATAGAATACCCAAGGAGTTTCCCTCTGCGGCTTACAACGAAAATATTGGAATCAATTACATCCCGCAGCGTCTCTGCCATTTCCTTGAAGTTTACCGGTTTCCCTGCCGCAGCTTGCAGCATGGAGTTAATAATTCTTGTTTTTTGTAATAAAGCCATGATAAATAATCCTCCTAAACATTCCTCATATTAAATTTTTCACAATATAAATTGACTTAAATCTTTGTTTTTGGCTATCGTTCCGAGCTTTTCTTCGACATACTGTGGTGTAATCGTTATTTTCTCCATCGTTACATCTGGAGCTTCAAACGACAAATCTTCTAATAGGCGTTCAAGTATTGTATGAAGGCGTCTCGCACCGATATTATCTGTGTCCTGGTTCACATGATAAGCAACTTCAGCAATCTTATGAATAGCTTCGTCAGAAAATTCAAGAGATATACCTTCTGTCTGCAATAATGCCTGATATTGTTTCAGCAGCGCATTATCCGGCTCAACCAAAATTCTCACGAAGTCGTCTACCGTGAGTTTGTTCAGTTCTACACGAATCGGGAAACGCCCCTGCAGCTCAGGAATCAAATCAGACGGTTTGGCCATATGAAACGCTCCTGCTGCAATAAATAATACATGGTCTGTTTTTACAGAACCATATTTTGTGACAACGGTTGAGCCCTCAACAATCGGCAGGATATCCCGCTGAACGCCTTCTCTTGAAACATCGGCAGAAGAAGATGCACCGCCGTTCTTTGCGATTTTATCAATCTCATCGATAAAGATAATCCCGCTCTCTTCTGCTCTCTGAACAGCTTCCTGGCTGACTTCATCCATATCGATGAGTTTGCTTGCTTCTTCATTCGTCAGGACTTTTCTGGCTTCTCTGACTGTCATTTTGCGCCGTTTCTTTTTCTTTGGCATTAATCCGCTCAGCGCATCCTGCATGTTCATACCCATCTGCTCCATACCCGAGCCCTGCAGCATGTCAAACATAGAAGGCTGCTGCTCTTCGACTTCTACTGTTACATAGTAGTCTTCGAGCTCTCCTAAAGCCAGCTGATGTGCCATTCGTTTTCTTTTTTCTTCGATGTTTGCTTCTTCCTGGCTCTCCGCCTCATCTTCACCATTCGGCTGGCTGCCTCCAAAAAACATTTCAAACGGATTTTTAACGCCAGATTGTTTTTTCTTCCCGGGAACTAACAGACGAACAATGCGTTTATTTGCATTTTCTTCTGCCTGTTCCTTTACTTCATTCATTTTCTCTTCTTTGATAAGCCGAACAGAAGTCTCCACAAGATCTCTGACCATTGATTCAACATCTCTGCCTACATAGCCGACTTCGGTAAATTTAGTAGCTTCAATTTTGATAAATGGCGCACCTGAAAGCTTAGCGATTCGTCTGGCAATTTCAGTTTTCCCGACGCCGGTAGGACCCATCATTAAAATGTTTTTCGGAACGACCTCGTCCTTCAGCTTTTCATCCAGAAGACTTCTTCTATAGCGGTTTCTTAATGCCACGGCGACAGCTTTTTTCGCATTTTGCTGACCGACAATATATTGGTCTAACCGATCTACAATCTGTCTCGGAGTTAACGTTTTTTTTTCCATGCGCCTCAAGTCCTTTCTATTCAAGCTCTTCCAGTATGATTTGATCGTTCGTGTAAACACAAATTTCGCCTGCTGTTTCTAACGCGGCTCTGGCAATCTCACTTGCAGACATGCTTTCCCCGGCATGCTTTTTCAGAGCTCTTCCCGCTGCCAAAGCGTAATTGCCTCCTGATCCAATCGCGAGAATGCCGTCATCTGGTTCGATCACCTCGCCTGTTCCCGATACGAGAAGCAAAGTATCCTGATTCATAACAATCAGCATGGCTTCGAGCTTTCTTAGCACTTTATCACTGCGCCATTCCTTCGCAAGCTCAACAGCCGCCCGTTTTAAGTTGCCGTTATATTCTTCAAGCTTAGCTTCAAACTTTTCGAATAAAGTGAAAGCGTCTGCAACAGATCCCGCAAAGCCAGCAAGAACTTTGCCGTTAAACAGTTTTCTCACTTTCCGTGCCGTGTGTTTCATGACAACAGCCTGACCAAATGTTACTTGGCCGTCTCCGGACATAGCGCTTCGTCCTTTATGCTGTACGGCAAATATTGTGGTCGCATGAAAAGATGACATAAAGGGCCTCCTTTAATTTTTCTTAAATGCTCTTGGATGGTGAGACATATATGTGTTTCTCAACATTTCCTTCGAAACGTGCGTGTATATCTGTGTAGAAGACAGATTGGAATGCCCGAGCAGTTCTTGAACGCTTCTCAAATCCGCTCCTTCATTTAACAGATGCGTGGCGAACGTATGTCGAAGCATATGCGGATGGATATGTAAAGTGCTTGACGCTTTTTGAACAAGCCCGCTTAAAATATGTCTGATGCCACGGGCTGTAAGCGGTCCGCCTCTTTGATTTACGAATAATAGATCATGAGGTTCTTTTGCCTTCATCAGCAAGCACTGTCTTCCGCTATTCATGTATACCTTCAACGCTTCGCGGGCATAAGACCCAAAGGGGATATAGCGCTGCTTCTTGCCTTTGCCGTGAACAAGCACAGTGTCCATAAATAAATCAACGTCGTTAATAGTTATGGAACAGCATTCACTGACCCTCATTCCGGTGGCATAGAGCAGCTCTAACAGCGCTTGATCCCTCATTCCGGCCGGCTGGCTTATATCTGAAACTTCAAACAGCTCCTCAAGCTCTTTTTGATATAGAAACTTCGGTATCCGTTTCTCCTGTTTTGGCAGATGAACAAGCTGAAACGGATTTTCTTCAATAAGCTTTTCCCGCATCAGAAACTTATAAAAGCTTCTTAATGCAGATATCTTTTTGCTTATTGTTCTTCTCGATAAACCTTTTTCATAGGCTTCTGTCAAAAAAATCCTAGTATCTTGATATGCAGCTTCTTCAAATCCATTTATACCTTGAACGCGCAGGAAAGTCTCGAATTCTTCAATTGAATCCACATAATTCACAATAGTATATTGTGAATAATTTTTTTCAATTTGTAAATATTCAACGAATAACTTTACGAAATTCTTAACATTCTCCATGCCTAATACCTCCCCAGGAAGGGCTTTTAAATGGTATCACAAATCGCGCTCAGGTTGCAATCAATACCTATATTGTTTTCGAAATTGTTTGAATTGTTTCAATCGCACGGTTCGCGTATTGTTCATTTCGTTCTTTTTTATTTTTAATTTTAACTGGCAATTCTTTCAAAAGCCCAAAGTTTGCATTCATCGGCTGGAAGTTCTTCTGGTTTGTTGTTGTAATATAATGTGCCATACTGCCAATTGCTGTTTCCTGAGGGAAGATCACAAGCTCTTCTCCCAATACAAGCTTCGCCGCATTAATGCCTGCTACAAGTCCTGAGGCAGCTGATTCCACATATCCTTCTACTCCCGTCATTTGGCCTGCAAAGAACAGATCACTGCGGTTTTTAAATTGATAAGTCGGCTTTAACAGGCTAGGAGAGTTAATAAATGTGTTTCTATGCATCACGCCATATCTGACGATTTCTACATTTTCAAGTCCTGGAATCAACTTGAGAACTTCCTTTTGGTCTCCCCATTTTAAATGAGTCTGGAATCCTACAATATTATAAAGTGTTCCCGCAGCATCATCCTGTCTGAGCTGAACGACGGCATAAGGGCGTTTTCCTGTAACAGGATGCTCTAGACCAACCGGTTTCATCGGACCGAAAAGCATTGTTTTCTTACCCCGTTTTGCCATGACTTCAATCGGCATGCAGCCTTCAAAGAAAATCTCTTTTTCAAATTCTTTTAACGGCACTGTTTCTGCTGATGTTAATGCTTCATGAAAACGGTCAAACTCTTCTTCTGTCATCGGGCAGTTCAAATATGCTGCTTCACCTTTATCATAACGGGATTTCAGATACACTTTATCCATATCAAGGCTGTCTTTTTCTACAATCGGCGCCGCTGCGTCATAAAAATATAAATAGTCCTCTCCAGTCAGCTCCTTCAGCTGGGCAGACAGCGATTCAGATGTTAACGGACCCGTTGCGATGATAGTAGGGCCTTCAGGAATTTCAGTCACTTCTTCATTAATAACGGTTACGTTTGGATGATTTTTCACCCGATTTGTCACACTTGCGGCAAATTCATGACGGTCTACTGCAAGAGCGCCCCCGGCAGGCACCGAACATTCGTCAGCCGCAGCGATAATAGCTGAATCAAGTGCACGCATTTCTTCCTTTAATACACCGACAGCGTTAGCAAGCGTATTAGAGCGAAGAGAGTTGCTGCAGACAAGCTCTGCAAATTTATCTGTATGGTGCGCAGGCGTTTGTTTAACTGGACGCATTTCATACAATTTGACTTGAATCCCCCGTTTGGCAAGCTGCCATGCTGCTTCACTTCCTGCAAGTCCGGCTCCGATTACATTCACTGTTCGTTGGTTCATCTTTCACATCTCCTAGTTTATTATTCAAGGCCTTCTTTTAACACACAAAGAAGGTGAGCAAGACCCTGCTCACCGCTACTTCTGTGGTTCTTCCTTATAATCGCATTCCACGCATTGGACTTGTATGCCTTTTTTGAGTTTTTTCTCGACGAGCATTTTTCCGCATTTCGGGCATTTTCGTTCAATTGGTTTGTCCCATGATACGAATTCACAGTCCGGATAACGGTCACAGCCGTAAAACACCCGTTTCTTTTTCGATTTTCGCTCAACAATGTTTCCTTCTCCGCAGCTCGGGCACTTCACACCAATTTGTTTCACAATCGGTTTCGTGTTCCGGCAGTCAGGGAAGTTGGAGCAAGCTAAGAATTTACCGTACCGTCCCATTTTATATACCATTGGAGAACTGCACAATTCACAATCCTCTCCAGCATACTCTGGTTCAATCTCAACTTCCTTCATTTCCGATTCGGCTTTTTTCACGCGTTTTTCAAAATCGGTGTAGAAATTATCGATAATCTTGACCCATTCGGTATTTCCTTCTTCAACATGATCAAGATCTCTCTCCATTTTAGCTGTAAACTCAACGTTAATGATCTCAGGGAAAAACTCCATGATCAAGTCAAGAACGATCTGACCTAATTCAGTCGGAACGAAACGTTTATTATCCAATGCCACGTAGCCGCGCCGCTGAATAGTATCAAGTGTCGGAGCATATGTGGATGGACGGCCGATACCGCGTTCTTCAAGGGTTTTAACAAGCCGGGCCTCAGTATATCGCGGAGGCGGCTGGGTAAAATGCTGCTCAGGTTCTATATCTTTTGATAATACCGTGTCGCCTTCTTGTAAGTCAGGCAGCATCCGGTCTTTTTCTTCCATTTGATCGTCTTTTCCTTCAACATACACCTTCATAAACCCGGAAAACTTGACTTTACTTCCATTTGCACGAAATGTCAAACCGTTGTTTGTCAGGTCGACACTCATTGTATCGAGAACAGCCGGTGCCATTTGGCTGGCAACAAAACGCTCCCAAATTAATTTATACAGTCTCATTTGGTCTCTGCCGAGGACTGCTTTTAATTCACTTGGTTTTCTAAGAACTGATGTCGGCCGAATTGCTTCGTGGGCATCCTGGGCATTTTCATTCTTTTTCGCAGGCTTCCGTTTTCCGCCTAGGAACTCTTTTCCATAAGTCTGATCAATAAATGCAGCTGCTTCATCAACAGCCGTATTTGAAATACGGGTTGAATCCGTTCTCATATACGTGATCAGACCAACCGTTCCTTCTCTTCCTAAATCAATTCCTTCATATAATTGCTGTGCAATCATCATCGTTTTCTTCGCTCTGAAATTGAGCTTGCGAGCCGCTTCCTGCTGCAGGGTAGAAGTGGTAAAAGGCAAAGCGGGATTACGTTTGCGTTCCTTTTTGGTTACTTTTTCAACTGTATATTGATTCCCTTTGAGCTGAGAAAGAATCTCTTTTACATCAGCTTCACTATTTAAAGGAAGTTTTTTGCCGTTTTTCCCGAAAAAGCTCGCTTCAAAGGTTTCTTGACCTTTTAAGAACGTACCGTCAATTGTCCAATATTCCTCAGGCTTAAAGTCGTTAATCTCTTTTTCACGGTCAATAATCAAACGGAGGGCAACGGATTGCACGCGTCCTGCGCTAAGCCCTTTTTTGACTTTTTTCCATAAGATCGGACTGATTTTATATCCGACAAGCCTGTCTAAAATACGTCTCGCTTGCTGTGCATCCACTAAATCCATATTGATCATGCGGGGATGCTTAAACGATTCCTTAATAGCGTCTTTTGTAATTTCGTTAAACACCACACGGCAGTCTGAGTTGAGATCTAAATCAAGACTGTGTGCCAAATGCCATGCAATCGCTTCCCCTTCTCTGTCGGGGTCGGCTGCGAGATACACTTTTTTGGCTTTTTTCGCAGCCGTTTTCAGCTCTTTTAATACCGGGCCTTTACCTCGAATGGTAATATATTTCGGTTCAAAATTCTGTTCTATGTCAACTCCCATTTGACTTTTTGGAAGATCCCGGACATGTCCCATTGATGCTTTTACTTTATATTTTTTACCTAAGTAACGTTCAATCGTTTTCGCCTTAGCGGGCGATTCCACGATGACTAGATAATCAGACATTTTCATCCCCCTCAAGAGGTGTTCTCTCTCTTTTCAAGATATTTCAATTTTATTTTTGCAGCTGTCTTTATTTGGCTTTCAACATTTCATTCTTTATCATGAACGTCATTAATTAAATAGAAAACAATATGCAACTTTAAATCCTCACTATTATTAAATATTACAATACCGTTTGTCAAACGATAATTCAAAAGGGTTCCGTATATTGAACGTTTCTCTCAGGAAGTTCCTCGAAAATATCCTCTGCTGACCATATGGCTTTAGCCCCCTGCTGGATCAGTTTTATAGGACCTCCGGCGTAAGGATCAAACAATGAACCGGGTACGGCAAATACCTCTCTCCCTTGTTCCAATGCTTGATAGGCAGTAATCAGCGAACCGCTTTTTTCTTTGCCCTGAACGACAATAACGCCTTCACTTAGTCCGCTGATAATACGGTTTCTCATAGGGAAATGCCATTTTTGGGGTTTAGTTTCAGGTGGGTGCTCTGACAGCAGGATATGGTGTTTAGCCATGTGATCTGCTAACTGAAGGTTTTCTCGGGGATAAATGTGCTGAAATCCGCCTGCAATGACGCCAATTGTCCGCCCCTTCGCCTTAATACTTGCAGCATGGGACATTCCGTCTATCCCAGACGCCAGTCCGCTGACAATCACCCAACCTTTACGACAGATCTCTTTTGTAAGATGATTGACAACTTGTTTCCCATAAGCTGTTGGATTTCTTGTCCCTACAATTCCAATTTTTCTCCCTTTCGAAAGAAGAGTCATATCACCTTTTGCAAACAGTACGGCGGGGGGATCATAAATGCTTTTAAGCCAGAAAGGATATTGCTTTGAAGAAATAGGGATGGTGTTAATGCCTTGCTCACGATAAGCAGCAAGTACACGCTGGAGCTTTGGATAAAGTTGTTCTATTTCGTTTTTTAATGCAGCTGCTTTTATTTGATCACGAGTAACCGTTTGTAACACAGGTGATGTCAGCGACATAGACGGATCGGCTTTCCACCATTTTAATAGAAGGGATGGGGATAATAATTGATTGATTCTGCAAATCGTTAGGCAGGCAGCGGCCTGATCCAATAGATTGACCTCCTTTTGTTAGAAAAAGCAGGAACAGCCTTGACGGCTGTCCCTTTTTTATTAATGCGTTTTGCAAGTTTCGAACAAGTTCTTCTCTTTCAGCACCTTGATTAAGGTTTCACCCATGACAGAAGGTGTCTCTGCAACTTCGATTCCGCATGCATTAAGGGTTTTGATTTTTTCATCAGCTGTCCCTTTTCCGCCGGAAATAATGGCGCCTGCATGCCCCATGCGCTTCCCAGGAGGTGCTGTTTTACCGCCGATAAAACCGACTACCGGTTTTGTCATGTTGGCTTTTACCCACTCTGCCGCTTCCTCTTCGGCAGTACCGCCGATTTCGCCAATCATGATGACTGCGTGTGTGTCAGGATCTTCGTTAAACGCTTTTAAAACGTCAATAAAGTTTGTTCCATTTACAGGGTCGCCGCCGATTCCAACAGCTGTAGATTGCCCTACACCCGCTTCTGAGAGCTGGTGCACCGCTTCGTATGTTAATGTTCCTGAACGTGATACAACGCCTACATGACCCTTTTTATGGATGTATCCGGGCATAATGCCGATTTTACATTCTTCAGGCGTAATGACACCAGGACAGTTCGGCCCTATCAGTCTCGTTTTCTTGCCTTCCATGAAGCGTTTGACCTTCACCATATCCAAAACCGGGATATGTTCTGTGATACAAATCACGAGATCCAGCTCCGCATCTACCGCTTCCATAATCGCATCAGCTGCAAACGGTGCGGGCACATATATAACAGACGCGTTAGCGCCGGTCGTTTGAACTGCTTCAGCCACTGTATTAAATACAGGAACACCTTCCGCTTCTGTTCCGCCTTTTCCAGGTGTTACACCGCCAACGATATTTGTGCCGTATTCGAGCATCTGCTTCGTATGAAATAAAGCGGTAGAACCTGTAATCCCTTGCACAATAACTCTTGTATCTTTATTAATGAAAACACTCATTATTTGGTCCCCTGCCTTTCATTCTTTCTTAAACTAAGGATACGATTTTCTGCGCGCCGTCAGCCATTGATTCCGCAGATGTAATGTTTAATCCTGATTCACTAAGGATTTTCTTCCCTAGATCCACGTTTGTGCCTTCAAGACGGACGACAAGCGGCAATGTCAAACCAACTTGTCTAGTCGCTTCAACAACCCCTTCTGCGATGACATCACATTTCATAATGCCGCCGAAAATGTTGACAAAAATCCCTTTAACGTTTTGATCAGAAAGAATGATTTTAAATGCTTCCGTGACTTTTTCCGCGGTTGCACCGCCGCCCACATCAAGGAAGTTGGCCGGTTCTCCTCCATAATGCTTGATAATATCCATCGTAGACATTGCAAGTCCCGCGCCGTTTACCATACAGCCGATATTTCCATCAAGGGAAATGTAGCTTAGATCATATTTGGACGCTTCAATTTCTTTCGGATCTTCTTCATCCAAATCTCTGTATTCCATAATGTCCTTTTGTCGGTACAACGCATTGCTGTCAAAATTCAATTTTGCATCAAGCGCCATCACATTTCCGTCGCCAGTCACAACAAGCGGATTGATTTCGGCGATTGAGCAGTCTTTCTCAACAAACGCTTTATATAGTCCAAGCATAAATTTAGCAGCTTTTCCCACGAGCTCTTTTGGAATATTAATAGCGAATGCAATTTCTCTGGCTTGATAGCCTTGAAGGCCAACAGCCGGATCAATGACAGCTTTTTTGATTTTTTCTGGTGTTTTCTCCGCAACCTCTTCAATTTCCGTTCCGCCTTCTTCAGAAGCCATTAAAACGATTCTTGAAGTGGCGCGGTCAAGCACTAGACCGATGTAATATTCTTTTTTAATATCGCAGCCTTCTTCAATAAGTAAGCGTTTTATTACTTGGCCGTCCGGACCCGTCTGATGTGTAATTAGGGTCTTCCCTAATAGTTCTTCGGCATACGCTTTTACTTCGTCTAATGATTTTGCTATTTTTACCCCACCAGCTTTGCCTCGACCGCCAGCATGAATTTGAGCCTTTACGACATAAACCGAGCTGGATAAGCTCTTTGCACTCTCAACTGCTTCTTCTGCTGTAAAAGCCACTTTACCTTCAGGAACAGATACCCCATATTTTCTGAGGACTTCTTTTCCCTGGTACTCATGGATATTCATTTCCCATCCTCCTAACTTATGTAACAAAACTAAAATAGACTGCGCTTTCATTCTATAATAATACTGGAAGAATTGTCTACAGTTCGATGCAAAATCTTTTAATCCTTCTAAACATTCAAACTTTTACTTTATTAAAAACATAAATTTCAAAGAAGGATGGGGAATATTTTAGCTATTTTTTGTTTTTTACGCTTTCGTCCAATTTGTAAATGAATGAAAAAATCTCGGCTACCGTTTCATAAAGAGCTTCAGGAATTTGATCATCTACCGTCAAATGGCGCATTAATTCGACAAGGGTCCGATCTTCTTGAATCGGGACCCCTGCTTTTTTCGCTTCTTTGATAATGTTGTCAGCTACATGGCCCTTCCCTGTGGCAATCACTCTCGGCGCCTTGTCTTTTTGTTCGTCATAATGGAGAGCAACAGCTTTTCTGATCGGTGTCTGCTCTTTCATATTTTCACATCCACTTCCTGATCACTGATACTTGTTATATATTGATCGATTGAAGCCTTTTCTTCGGTGTGAACCCTTTTTTTAGCGTTTACCCCTGAAAGGCTGTACCCCATTTCCTTTAGCCCCTGTTTAAGCGCGGGCACCATCGGATCGATCGCAGCCTGCAGCTCGAAATCAGTCTCTATTGTAATGGTCATGACTTTTTGCTGTACCAAGCAATCAACGACGGTTTCTTTTAGTGTATCAAGCTGCAGCAAAAACAAAAGGCGGCAATGGGAAGGATCAAGCTTTCCATCCGCTTCTTTCTTTCCTTTAAACAGAACAGTCATGTCCTGAACCCCTGACTTCGAAAACATCGGAAATGACATTACAATTTGGCTGTATGATGGATGGTCCTGCTGCATGAAAAGCTGGCCATTTAATTTATGAAAAAGCTGATCGGCTTCTTGTTTGACTGGTTCGGCTACCTCATGCGATGCTCTTAAGGCAGAAAGAGCCAGCTTGATGGATTGCATTTCGCCAGATGTGACTGCGCTTCCTTGTTCAAACGCTTTAATGAACGCAACCTCGTCCCTTGCGCCGATTGCCGTTTTCACTTTGGATAAGAAAGAAAGAACATCTGCCTTATCCGCCAAATGGGGTGCTGTCTGCTGAACAGCCTTTAAAAAGACTTCGGCTTCCTGGTCTGTGACTTGTGCCGCCTGTAAAACAGCTGAAGCTGCAAGTGACTTACTATCACCCGATGAAGCAGCCGCTTTAATCCAATTTGCTGCTTCTTTCACAATTTGGAGACTGTTTTTTTCAGCAGATTCCGTCAGCTTCACCAGCAGCTGGCGGGCTTCTTTAATTGGAATGTCTGCTGCTGTTTTAACAGACTCTTCTTGTATGCTTCTCTGTTCTGCTGTGTGATTTGCAATCGGCAGGCTGGCTTTTCCGGGGGAGCCAGCTGGTGTGCTAAGCTCCCTGCTTCCAGCTGTATTCGCCTGAGAAGGTGCTTTCGTATTGTCGGTTAAAGAAATAAGCTTATCAATCAGCCGTTCTGCATGGACATCGATTTCACTATTTAAAAGCACCGTGACTGCTTCCTTTAGCTTTGACATCATTTGGCTCTGCTGAGGGTTTTGGTCGATTGCCTGAAGCAGCTGGGATACGTGCTGATGCAACGGAACAGGCGATTTCACCGCGTGAACACCATTCAAAATCTCGGAGTGAATGGGAAGATCACGCTTTAAAGCGAAGAGAACCGTTTCAACTGCTTTTTTTGTGTTTTGTGAAGGCAGCGTGTCCATCCACCGGACAGCTGTTTTGATATCATTTTCTGTTACAGGTATTTTGCTTTTCAGCATCGCTCCTATCATCATGAGAGCTGCGTTTGACGTCTTCACTGACAAGGCATTTAAAAGCTTGCCAGCTGCATCCTGAATGGTTTTAGGATTTTGATCAAAGCTTTGAACGACTTGAAGACGGCCTGCTTGTTCTGCCGTTTTTTTTTCGTAGGAAAACCAATAGTATGCCTGAGGACGAAGCTGGGTTTCAAGTTTTCCCTGAACAGTTTGATTGCCGACTTGGATCAGGGCATGCTGATCTCCTAGTAAGCGAAGCACTTTTCCTAAGAGGAGACGCTTCTCCCCGTTTAGCGCTTCGTTTACTTTTGATGTTTCCTGCGGGACGGCTGTACGCCCAAAAAGGTGCTGCAGCGCCTTTTGCACATCATTTCGTATGTTCATTTTAAAAAGGTGCCTCCTTGTCCATGTGATTTATCTGAAAGATTGAACAGGAGCGAAAGTTTTGCGGTGCAATTCAGTTGGGCCGTATGCAGCGAGAGCTTCTAAATGTTCTTTTGTCCCATAGCCTTTATTTTTTTCAAAGCCGTACATGGGATACGTTTCGGCATAAGCGCTCATCATTCGGTCCCTCGTCACTTTTGCGATACACGCACCTGCCGCAATAGACACGCTTTTGGCATCGCCTTTTATAATTGACGCCTGAGCCGTGTCGAGGGGAAGTGTCATTGCGTCAACAAGCAAATAATCAGGTGTATCCGACAAATCTTGTATCGCTTTCACCATTGCCATTTTTGAAGCTTCATATATATTGATCTCATCAATCACAGTAGCTTCTACAATTCCTATCCCGACCGCCAGTGCTTCCTTCATAATAAGCTCGTAATATTCCTCGCGTTTTTTCTCTGAAAGCTTTTTGGAGTCTGTCAGCCCAAGTATTTCACATTCCTCTGGAAGGATGACTGCGCTGGCGACAACTGGTCCTGCCAATGGCCCCCGGCCGACCTCGTCAACACCTGCAATCAAGCGAAATCCCTTGTTTCTTGCCAGCCTTTCATAGGAAGTCATATTCACCCATTGTTCTTTCAGCGCTTTTTCTTTCGCTTGCTTTTTAAGCCATTGCTCTACAAGCGTTTGAACACTTTTTCTCGGGTCGTTTTCGCATTGGGCAATAAATGGGTCTTGTGCATCCTTCACTTCCTGCAAACGGTCTTTAATGTCCTTTACGGTTAATGTATTCACTTTCTCTTCTCCCTTACTGTATGTATCGGTTCAGCCAAGAAAAAATAAAGACCCGCATTTCTGCGCGCCTTTACATCGTCGGCTGTTCAAATGACAGCCTGCCGAACTTTTCAGTGCGAATATCGCGAATGATGACTTCAGTCGTCTTATCGTAGTTGATGAGCCCACCGCTCATGAGACAGCCCCGCTTTTCACCTATTGCATCAAACAGCTCGGCAATGTCCTCTGGGATCTCATCAAGGCCATAACGCTCTTTAAGCCGTTCTGGGTAATGTTCTTCGAGAAAACGAAGACCAAACACGGCCACGTCCTGCAAATTGATAATCGAGTCTTTAATAGCCCCGGTGACTGCCAGTCTCAAACCGACAAGCTCATCCTCAAATTTAGGCCACAAAATTCCCGGTGTATCTAATAGCTCTAATTCTTTCCCAACTTTGACCCACTGTTGAGAAGTCGTAATACCAGGTCTGTCTCCCGTTTTTGCTATGTTTTTCTTTGCAAGCCGGTTGATGAGCGTTGATTTTCCGACGTTTGGAATGCCGATAATCAAAGCGCGAATCGCTCTCGGCTTCACACCTTTCGCACGCATCCGGTCAAATTTTTCTTGGAGGATCTCTTTTGATGCAGGCACAATTTGATTTAACCCTTGTCCATTTACAGAATTAATAGACAGAGAGCGGATCCCCTGCTTCTCAAAGTGCTCTTTCCACCGCTGTGTAACTGCCGCATCTGCTTTGTCAGCCTTGTTTAACAGCATAATTCGCGGCTTGTTTTTTAGAATATCTTCAATCATTGGGTTTCTTGATGACATTGGAATTCTGGCATCTACCAATTCATATACGATATCGATTAATTTTAATTTTTCGGTTACTTCCCTTCTTGCTTTTGCCATATGGCCCGGGAACCATTGAATTGTCATGTGACACGAACACCGCCTTTATCTTCAGTATGCATGATTCATTGTTGTCCTTTATGTATTTTACGATGCCTGTCCGGCATTTTCAAATTCTGTATAAAAAAAGAGCTTGTTACAGGTAACAAGCTCTTTTCGTTCGTTATCATTATCGTCTGATCTCTTTAATACGAGCCGCTTTTCCGCGAAGTTCACGCAGGTAGTAAAGTTTAGCACGGCGTACTTTACCGTAACGTACAACTTCGATTTTCGCGATTTTTGGTGTGTGTACTGGGAAAGTACGTTCAACGCCAACACCGTAAGAAATCTTACGAACTGTGAACGTTTCGCTGATTCCACCACCACGACGCTTAATCACAACACCTTCAAAGATCTGGATACGCTCACGGTTACCCTCAACAACTTTAACGTGTACACGTAAAGTGTCACCAGGACGGAACGCAGGAAGATCAGTACGAAGCTGTTCTTTTGTGATATCTTCAATTAGTTTTTGCATCGTTTTCAACTCCTTCCAACAGATGCTCTTGGCCACAAAAACCGGCACAGCGGAACATCGTTTTCAAGCTTGCAGCGGATAAGCCCGCTTAAGCCACAAGTAGTATCTTATCACAATTTCATAGCCTATGCAATAAAATCTATTCTTTTTCCCATTCAGAAATCCACTTTCTTTGCTGCTCTGTAAGCGGGTAGTCTTTCAACAGATCCGGACGTCTTAGGTAGGTCCTTCTGATCGATTCTTTATTCCGCCATTCTTCAATTTTTGCATGGTTTCCTGACAAGAGTGTTTCAGGCACTTTTAAACCTTTGTAATCTGCCGGTCTTGTATAATGCGGGTGCTCTAAAAGTCCGGTGCTGAAGGAATCCTCAATATGGGAAGCCTCTTTACCCAGTACACCCGGAAGCAGTCTGACCACACTGTCTGCGATCATCATTGCAGGGAGCTCACCGCCCGTCAGAACAAAATCGCCAATTGATATTTCATCCGTTACCAAGTGCTCGCGAATGCGTTCATCATAGCCTTCATAGTGGCCGCAAATGAACAGCAAATGCTCTTCCTTTGCTAATTGCTCGGCTTTTTTTTGGGTAAAACGCTCACCTTGCGGGCATACGAGGATAATACGCGGAGCAGCGGCTGCCTTTGATGTCAGGTCCTCGACCGCGTCAAAAACAGGCTGAGGCTTGAGAACCATGCCTGCCCCGCCGCCATAAGGATAATCATCAACAGTATTGTGCTTGTTATCAGAGTACTCCCGGAAATTTACGACTTGAAACTGCACCGCATCTTTTTCCTGGGCTTTTTGAAGAATTGATGAGCCGAGCACGCCTTCAAACATTTCGGGAAACAGCGTCAAAAAGTCGATTTTCATTCGTCTATTAACCCTTCCATGAGTTCAATCTCAATTTTCTTTTCCCTGACATCGATATGTTTAACCACTGATTCAATGTAAGGAATGAGTGCGTCTTTTTTTCCTTTTCGTCCGATGACCCAAACGTCATTGGCTCCAGGCGTCAAAATTTCTTTGACCTTTCCGATGAGTTCGCCTTCTTCAGTAAATACTTCACACCCAATAATTTCGTGGAAATAAAATTCACCCTCATTCAGCTCTCCTAATTCTTCTTCAGGAACTTTAATGATTGCGTTTTTCAGCTCTTCTACTTCATTTAGGTTTTGTCTTTCTTTAAACTGCAGGAGATGAAATTGCTTATGCAGTCTATGTGTGTTTACCGTTACCTCCACTGGTTCGTTACGGCCGTCCATAAACAAATACAGCGTGTTTCCCGGCTTGTATCGTTCTTCGGCAAAATCTGTTTTTGAAATCACCCGCACTTCGCCTTTGATTCCGTGGGTATTTACGATTTTGCCTACGTTAAACCATCGCTTTGTCATATGATCACCTCTGGCGAATTTCAATTACTTTTCCGTCTTTTATGACGATGGTGTTCGCTGCTGTTTTCTCATGCCAGTCATCCCCGGCTTCAATCGTCAGCAGCGCATCGACTTCCTTTTCTTTCAACTCACTGCCAAGCGGCAATGTATGTACTTGGGCAATTTGAAAATCGATGATTTTTATATCATCTTTTCGCTTTTCTATTGCCTTTTTAAATTGTTCAATCATATCAGGGTTTTGCTGTTCTTTCTCATGTTTTCTAAGCTGAAAATAGAGCTGGCTGCATTCTCGTTCAAGCATTTGTTTCTTTTCGGCAAAAGAAGCTAAAAGCTTTTCTTTGCTGCGCTCGGTTAAGACTTGCATAACGGCTACACGGTGAATAATTTGCATCGCACCAAGCTCCCCGCTTTTAAAACTTTTACTCGCCCAGGCTTTTCTATTTTGCCTAAGCTTCTATCAGTTTACCCTTTTTTTGCGTGTAAAAAAAGGGGAGGTGCCGGCCCTCTCCCTTTTAGTCAAATATTTCAAATTGAACTTTCTTAGAAGACTGTGCGCCAGCTGCAAATACAGCTGTTCGAATCGCTTTTGCAGTCCGGCCTTGCTTTCCGATAACTTTACCGGTATCTGACTTATGGACAGATAAGCGCAGCGCAATCTTTTGATCGGTTTCTTCTCTTATGACGCGAATGTCATCTGGATGATCAACAAGCGGCGTCACAATGTGGACAATCAAATCTTCCAAGTGTTGATCAGTCATTACTTGCCTTGTTTAGCGTTGTGGAATTTTTCCATGATTCCTTGGCTAGAGAACAAGTTGCGAACTGTATCAGATGGTTTCGCTCCAGTTTGAAGCCATTTAAGAGCAAGCTCTTCGTCAATTTTTACTTCCGCTGGTTTTGCAACCGGGTTGTAAGTTCCGACTGTTTCGATGAAACGGCCGTCACGTGGTGAACGAGAATCTGCTACAACAATACGATAGAAAGGAGATTTTTTTGCTCCCATACGTTTTAAACGAATTTTTACTGCCATTTTACTAGCACCTCCGAAAATATTTCAACAAGATAGTATATTAACAATGATAAAAGTGTTTGTAAAGTGTTTTTTCTTAACAACGGTTTTATCATGTATAACCGATTACATAAAAGGTAGCTTAAACCCTTTTTTCTTGCCTTTTGACATGTTTGTCATCTGCTTCATCATTTTTTTCATTTCATCAAACTGCTTAAGCAGACGGTTGACTTCCTGTACGGATGTCCCGCTTCCTTTTGCAATCCGTTTCCGCCGGCTGGCATTGATGATATCCGGCTGTTCTTTTTCAAGAACAGTCATTGATTTAATGATTGCTTCCACATGATTCAGCTGTTTTTCATCAACTTGGATGTTTTTCAGGCCTTTCATTTTACCTGCACCCGGCATCATTTGCAGAAGCTCATCAAGCGGCCCCATGTTTCTGACTTGCCCGAGCTGCTCCAGAAAATCGTCCAATGTGAAGCTCATCGTTCTCATTTTTTGTTCCAGCTCTTTGGCTTTGTCTTCATCAACGCTGGCCTGTGCTTTTTCAATCAATGTCAGCACGTCGCCCATGCCGAGAATCCTTGATGCCATGCGTTCAGGGTGGAACGGCTCTAACGCATCAAGCTTTTCGCCCAAACCTGCGAACTTAATTGGCGTGTTTGTGACAGCGCGAATAGAAAGCGCAGCCCCGCCGCGTGTGTCTCCATCCAGCTTAGTTAACACAACACCGGTTAAACCGAGCTGTTCATTAAAGCTTTTGGCAACATTCACAGCGTCCTGACCGGTCATTGAATCGACAACCAGGAAAATTTCTTCCGGATTCGCGATTTCTTTGACGTTGGTCAGTTCATCCATCAGTTCATGGTCGATATGCAAGCGGCCTGCCGTATCCAAAATGACATAGTCATAATGTTCTTCCTTGGCTTTCTCAATAGCCTGTTTAGCTATTTCTACAGGACTGACCTGATCGCCAAGAGAGAAAACAGGCATATCAAGCTGTTTGCCGAGTGTTTCCAGCTGTTTAATTGCGGCTGGGCGGTAAATATCGGCAGCAACCAGCATCGGTTTGCGATTATGCTTTTTGCGCAGCAGATTCGCAAGCTTACCGCTTGTTGTCGTTTTACCGGCACCTTGGAGACCGACCATCATAATAACAGTCGGCGGCCTTTTTGCGACGGCGATTTTGCTCTCTTCGCCGCCCATCAGCTCAGTCAGTTCCTCTTTAACAACTTTAATGACCTGCTGGCCGGGCGTCAGACTTTTCATGACGTCTTGGCCTACAGCGCGTTCACTTACTTTTTTGACAAAATCTTTGACTACTTTAAAGTTAACGTCAGCCTCAAGCAGCGCAAGACGAACCTCACGCATCATATCTTTTACATCTTGTTCGCTGACTTTCCCTTTTCCGCGGATTTTAGAAATCGTCTGCTGCAGTCGGTCGGCTAATCCTTCAAATGCCATAGTTTGCCGCCTCCTAATCTAATTTCTCAAGCGCTTCAATCAGAGCTGTAATTTCTTCCTCTTCTTTTGAACCGGAAGCAAGCTCCTTCAGCTTATTAAACATCTCTTTACGCTCCTGAAACTTTTTCAAAAGGAGCAGCTTATCTTCATATTGTTCAAGCATCGCTTCTGTTCGTTTGATGTTATCATAAACAGCTTGTCTTGAAACCTCATATTCTTCGGCTATTTCGCCTAGGGAGAAATCGTCCAAATAATAAAGCGACATATAGCTCTTCTGTTTTGACGTCAACAACGACTGATAAAAATCAAACAGATAATTCATTCTCGTTGTCTTTTCGAGTGACATTTGAGCTCTCCCCTTTGTTAAGTCAAATCCCTTTACGATAACTTAGTTTACACGGTTTTGTTGAGACTGTCAAGTTTTTATCTTGTCAAAGCGGCGATTAACTTTTTCCAAAAAACGCTAAATGTCATCCAATTTATTCCGATATTGTATATGAACCCTATTTAAAGGAGGATTTTTATGAAAAAAATCGGTTTATTGTTTATGTTGTGTCTGGCAGCCCTGTTTACAATAGGTTTCCCGGCACAGCAAGCAGACGCTGCTGAGGCACCTTATAAGGCCTCAATCACAAATATCAGCACAGATGGAGGGGTATACGGTAAAATCAATTACGGACAAGGTCAATATTGGCGAGTCAAGTACAATATTACAGTAAGCGGCAAATTACTCGACCAAAACGGACAGCCAGTGCCAAACGCGCCCGTAAGATTTGAAGCGGACACGAAGGTCGGAAACACAACACAAACTGCTTCAGGAACGACTGATGCAAACGGAACATTTGAGGTTCCAATGTATTTGGGGCCAGCTGCTGGGTATTACACGTATTACACATCTGTTTCCGTTCATTACTATGACATCATCCCATTCAGAGTTTTTTCTGGTGAGTCAAGACTGGTATCCACTGATAACAGCCTTTATCATTTCGCCTATCAAGTAAGAAGATAAAAAAGAAAAGGCCCCAAGATGTTGGGGCCTTTTTCTTAATCGTCGGCTTTTTCCACTAAATCTGAAAAGAGTCCGTACACATAGGATTCTGGATCAAATTCCTGAAGATCATCAACTTTTTCTCCTAAACCGACTAGTTTAACCGGGATGTGAAGCTCGTTGCGAATCGCAAGGACGATACCGCCCTTTGCCGTACCGTCAAGCTTCGTTAAAGCAATGCCGGTAACATTTGTTGCTTTCGAGAACTCTTTTGCCTGAGCCATTGCATTTTGGCCGGTCGTGGCATCAAGGGCAAGCAGCACCTCATGCGGAGCTTCAGGAACTTCTCTTTCGATAACACGTTTTACTTTTTCAAGCTCTTTCATGAGATTTACTTTGTTTTGGAGACGACCTGCCGTATCACAAATTAATACATCGGCATTTCTTGCTTTCGCAGCATGAACAGCATCGTAGATGACAGCTGCCGGATCGCTTCCGGCCGTCTGCTTAATGACAGGCACTCCTGTACGCTCTCCCCATACTTCCAGCTGTTCAATGGCTCCCGCTCTAAAAGTGTCTCCGGCGGCAAGTACGACAGATTTTCCTTCTTGTTTCATTTTATGGGCAAGCTTTCCGATCGTTGTTGTTTTCCCGACGCCGTTTACACCTACCAGAAGGATTACGTTTAAACGCCCATCCTGGATGTTCAGTTCTGAAATTTGCTCATCTCCGCTGTTATAAATCTCGACCAGTTTCTCAGAAATCACTGACTGGACTTCCTTTGGATCTTGAATATTTCTGCGTTTGACTTCTTTTTTCAGCTCATCTATTAATTCCATAACGGTCGTAAAACCGACATCCGCGCTGATAAGAACCTCTTCAAGCTCTTCGAAGAAATCCTCATCCACTTTACGGTAACGGGATACAAGATCATTCACTTTGTTTTGAAAGGAGTTTCTTGTTTTTTCAAGGCCATCCTTAAACTTTTCAGATACGGAATCTGTCTGTTTTGTGATTTTCTCTTTTAATTTTTTAAAAAAGCTCATCATTTAACCTCTTTCCTCGTTACTGAACGAATTCTTTTGTTTCTTCCAGCTTAACGGAGATTACCTTGGAAACACCGGATTCCTGCATGGTTACGCCATAAAGCACATCCGCTTCCTCCATCGTTCCTTTTCTGTGGGTAATCACAATAAACTGGGTATCACTGCTGTATTTTTTTAAATACTGCGCAAATCGGAACACATTCGCTTCGTCGAGCGCAGCCTCTACTTCGTCAAGGACGCAAAACGGCACTGGACGAACCTTTAGGATTGAGAATAAGAGCGCTATAGCAGTAAGCGCACGCTCTCCGCCTGACAGGAGGTTTAAGTTTTGCAGCTTTTTCCCCGGCGGCTGAGCGATAATCTCGACTCCTGAATGAAGCAGATCGTTAGGATCGGTGAGCCTCAGTTCAGCTCGCCCTCCTCCGAATAAGGAGCGGAAAACTTGATCAAAGTGTGAGCGGATTTGGACAAATGTGTCGTTAAAGCGCTTCGTCATTTCTTCATCCATTTCTTCAATCACTTGGAACAAGGTATTTTTCGCTTCTGTTAAATCTTCTTTTTGTTCCGACAGAAACTTGTACCGTTCGTTGACCCTCTCAAACTCATCTATGCTTCCGAGGTTCACGGTACCCAGCTCTTCAATTGCGAGTTTAATCAGCTTCACGCGCTTTCTGGCTTCCTCTGGATCAGTTTCAAGCTGATATTTCTCTTTTGCCCCCTCAAAGGACAAGCTGTATTCCTCCCGTAAGTATTGGAGTAAATTATCAAGCTCGACTTCCATCCGTCCGAGTTTGACTTCTTCGTCTTTTAAGAGCGTTGTTTTTTGTTTATACAGACGTTTCATTTCTTTCAGCTCACGCTCATACGTATCAAGCCCATGCTGAAGCTTGATGCGCTGATCGCGCCTTAATGCAATCAGTTCGATCGTTTTCGTTTTGTCATTCAATTTATGTTTTGCTGCCTCTTCCAGCTTTTCTTCGCCGCTGGTGCTAGATGACATCTCTGACGTTAAGAAGCTTAAGTCTTCTTTTGCTTCTTTTAACGCAAGCTCTGTTTCAGTGAGCTCTTTCTTTAATCTGGCAAGGTTGTCCTCTTCCCCCTTGCAAGCCTGCTCTTTTTTGGCCGCAGCGATCTTCAGCTCAGTCAGCTCGTTGGAGAGAGACTCTTTCGTTGAGGATTGCGTTTGTTTTTGTTTTGTCAGTCTGTCTATGTCCTCTTCAAGCTGTTTCATCTTTTCAGATACGGCAGAGAGCTCTTCTTCAAGCTTGCGTTTGCGCGCTTTTTTCTCTTCATCGCTTTCAGACAGAGCAGATTTTTCTTGGTCATAGAGCTCTAAATGGGTATTGATATTTTTCTCGGCAACTTGAAGTTCGTACAGCTGGCCTTTCACATCCTGCTGCTTTAACCTTAAGCCTTCCCCGGTTTCTCTTAAGTCAGCCAGTTTTTTCTCCATATCCTGAATGGATTGCTTAAGGGTTTTGACCTCTTGTTCAAGCAGTGCTGTTTTCTCTTCCATTTCAGCGAGCCGTTTCGTCACATCTTCTAGCTCCCGGCTTCTTCCAAGGAGGGAGTTATTTTTCTTTTTAACCGCGCCGCCCGTCATTGAACCACCGGGGTTCACAACATCTCCCTCAAGGGTTACGATGCGGTACCGGTGCCCGAGAAGCTTCGCAAGCTCGTTTGCACCCTTTAAGTCCTCTGTGATCAGAACGGTTCCAAGAAGATTCTGGATGACGCTTCGATACGCAGAATCAAATGTGACAAGTTCACTGGCAACCCCGAGAAATGATGAATGTCGGGCGGCTGTTTCCGCGTCACGGCTTTGAAGCTGGCGGTCTCTAATAACAGAAAGAGGCAGAAACGTCGCCCGGCCGAAGGAATTCTGCTTTAAATATTGAATCGCTTTTCGGGCAGATTGTTCATCGTCGGTCACGACATGCTGAGCAGAAGCGCCGAGCGCTATTTCAATGGCCGTTTCATACTTCTGTTCTGTAGAAATCAGCTCAAGAACCGCTCCGCGAATTCCACCAAGGCGCTCTTTCGCTTTCAGCACTTCTTTAACACCTTGATAAAAGCCAGAAAAATCTCCCTGCATCGTCTCAAGCATGTCCTTTTTTGATCTCGCTTGCTGAACGTATTGGTATGCCTGATACAGAGCGGATTCATTTTTTTCGTATTGACGCTTTTTCTGCTCATATTTTGTCTGCATATCACGATATGCACCGACTTGACTGTGAATCTCCTGCTCAATTCGGGCAAATTCCGTTTCACATGCGGCTTTACGCGCAGAAATATCACGCCGTTCCTGCAGGTGCTTTTCATTGTTGTCCGCGAGTCTCTGCAATGTGACAGCGGATTGGGACATCTGGTCATCAAGAAGCTGGAGTTCGTTGCGTATCGAAGCCTGGCTGTTTAACAGCTCAAAATAATCACTTTTCAGCTGCTCGATTTTCTCTTCGACATTTTCATTGTGAAGACTGAGAGCCTGCTGTTTTTCTTTTACTTGCGCCCTTAACTGCTTCACCTCAGCCTGAAGCGTTTCGAAGACAGCTTCCTGCTTCGAAAGCTCTTCTTTCAGAACCGTTTCTTTTTGCTGAAACTGAACGATGGCTTCTTCAAGCTGTTCTTGGTTTTGCACAGCGTTTTTCTTTCGTTCTTTCAGGACTTCTTTACGGCCTTCAAGCTTTTCCAGCTCCTCACTAGTTACCAGTAAAACTTGCTGGAGCTCATCTACTGACTCATCAAGCGCTTGTATTTTGTCCCTTGTATCCTCAATCTTTGCTTCTTTCGCAGAAATAGCAGACGATTCAGCAAGCTCTTCTTCTTTTGCCATCTGCACTTTCTCTTTAAGAGTCGACCATTTACCATGCAGCTCTTCGATATCATAGGCAGTCAGCGCAATTTCAACATGCTCCAGCTCTTTCTTTTTCTCAAGGTAGTCTTTCGCTATTGAAGCTTGAATTTTTAGAGGTTCAACCTGTCCTTCAAGCTCATGTAATATATCTTCTACCCGATTTAGATTGTCCTGTGTCTCAAACAGTTTATTTTCTGCTTTTTTCTTTCTCGTTTTATATTTAAGCACCCCGGCCGCTTCTTCAAAGATACTGCGGCGATCCTCCGCTTTGCTGCTCAGGATCTCTTCCACTTTCCCTTGGCTGATAATAGAAAATGCTTCTTTACCAAGGCCAGAATCCATAAATAAATCAATAATATCCTTCAAGCGGCACGGCTGATTGTTAATCAGAAACTCACTCTCACCTGATCTGTACACACGTCTTGTGACACTCACCTCGTGGAAGTCAATTGGCAAGAAATGATCATCATTATCAAGAGTAAGCGTAACTTCAGCTAGATTTAATCGCTTTCTTGAATCACTCCCGGCAAAAATAATGTCCTCCATTTTTCCGCCGCGAAGAGAGCGTGCCGATTGTTCGCCGAGAACCCAGCGAATGGCATCCGTGATGTTGCTTTTTCCGCTTCCGTTCGGCCCGACAACCGCTGTCACGCCTTTAACGAAGTCTACGGAAATCCGTTCTGCAAATGATTTAAATCCTATAACGTCTAAACGTTTGAGGAACATAGCGATCCTCCTTATGTAATAAGTATTTCAATTCTATCATAAACATTGGTGAAATAAGACGGCATACATACTGAAATCCCCCTGAGTCATAAGGGGGATTTTATTGTTTCGTATGGTGTTTTTGCAATTTAGCTAAAGCTTCCTGAGCAGCGTGCTGTTCGGCTTCTTTCTTTGAACGGCCGTTTCCGACTCCGAGTGGTTCACCTTTTAGAGATACGATGGCTTCAAATTCACGGTTGTGCGCAGGTCCTTTTTCGTTAGAGATTTTATACTCCAGAGAGCCTTTGCCGTCCCGCTGCACGTATTCCTGCAGCTGGCTTTTGAAATCCATCACATGAGAAAAAGCACCATCGTTAATTTTAGGGAACACATAAACTTTTAAGAAACTTTCGACCGGCTCTAATCCTTGGTCAAGGTACAAGGCTCCGATAAATGCCTCAAAAACATCCGCCAATAGAGCAGGACGCTTTCTTCCGCCTGTCATTTCCTCGCCTTTACCCAACAGGACAAGATCGCCGAATGACAGCTCGTGAGCCAATGAAACGAGAGACGGTTCGCAAACAATTGCGGCTCTCAATTTCGTCAAATCTCCTTCACTCATAGCCGGGTATTTGGCAAATAAGAATCTGGAGATCGTCAGTTCCAAAACAGCGTCACCTAAAAATTCAAGCCTTTCATTATCTTCATACGGCTTTTTCCGATGCTCATTCACATAAGATGAATGTGTAAATGCTTGATACAAAAGCTTTTCATTTTGAAAGTGAACCGAAATCCGTTCTTGAAACTCTTTAAATTGTTCTACTTTTTTATAGAACTTTTTTTTATCTTTATAATGTGAGTGTTTTGACATAGTAACCTCCATAGGCACATCAGGTTCACCGCGCTTCTCTGACTAAACCGGATACAACGCGCGTAAAAGCGGCATGCTGTAATAACTGCACGAATAAAGGGCTAAAGCCCCGCGTTTCGGCGGGACTTTTAGCATCAGCTTATTGCTGGTTTTGTATGTAGTTCACAGCGTCGCCGACTGTTGCAATCTTTTCAGCATCTTCGTCAGAAATCTCCATATCAAACTCGTCTTCAAGTTCCATAACAAGCTCAACTACATCTAGGGAATCAGCACCTAAGTCTTCCTTGAAAGAAGCTTCAAGTTTGACGTCTGCTTCATCAACGCCAAGGCGATCTACGATGATTTTCGTTACACGCTCTAATGTGTCTGCCATAGCAATTCACCTCCCCTCAAGTATTATAGTGGATTCGTTTTTAAAAAACTAGAGAAACTATGATGAAATTTTCGAGAAAAAACTTACATCACCATTCCGCCGTCAATATGAAGCGTTTGGCCTGTCATATAACGGGCTCCCTCTGAAGCTAGGAACGTGACAACACTGCTGACATCGCTAGGTTCACCAAAGCGCGCGAGCGGAATTTGTTTCAGCATTTCGTCTTGAACGTCTTTTGCAAGTTTATCTGTCATATCAGTTGAGATAAATCCTGGCGCTATTGCGTTTACCGTAATATTTCGGCTGGCGAGCTCTTTAGCAGAAGACTTGGTTAAACCGATGACGCCGGCTTTTGCAGCCACGTAGTTGGCCTGTCCAGGGTTTCCGCTGACGCCGACGATAGACGATACGTTAATAATGCGGCCTGAACGCTGTTTCATCATTTGTCTTGTAACAGCTTTTGTGCAGTTGAAAACACCCTTCAGGTTAATGTTAATGACGTCATCCCATTCGTCTTCTTTCATTCTCATGATGAGATTGTCTCTTGTAATTCCCGCATTATTAACTAGAATGTCAATCGTAGAAAAAACAGACAATGTTTCTTTTATCATGTTTTGTACATCTTCGGGATTTGATACATCCGCTTTTACAGCAATTGCTTTTCTGCCCATAGATTTGATTTCATCTACCACTTCATTTGCTTTCGCTTCATTGCCGGAGTAGTTCACGACAACATTGGCGCCGCTTTTTGCCAGATCAAGGGCGATTGAGCGGCCGATTCCGCGGGATGCGCCAGTGACAATAGCCGTTTTATCATTAAGCATTATCATTCTCCTCCTTAAGCGTTTGAATTGCCAGCTCGATCGTTTCCGGATCTGATACAGCAATTGTTTTTAACCGTCTATTTACTTTTTTCACAAGGCCTGAAAGCACTTTTCCGGGACCGATTTCAATAAAAGTCGTAACACCCTCTGCGACCAGCTTGTTAATGCTTTCCTCAAAACGAACCGGAGAGTAAAGCTGCTCAATAAGTTTTTCTTTGATATCTGCTTTTTCAGTCATCACGTCAGCAGAAACATTTGAGATGACCGGAATGTCAGCGTCTTTTATGTCACAGGCGTCCAATACCTCTTTCAGCTTTTCAGCAGCCGGTTTCATCAGTTCAGAATGGAACGGACCGCTTACTTCAAGCGGAATTGCGCGTTTTGCGCCGTTCTCTTTTGCCAGTTCAGATGCAAGCTCAACCCCTTTAGCTGTTCCGGAAAGGACGATTTGGCCAGGACAGTTGAGATTCGCAAGCTGTACAAGGTTGCCTTCCTCTGTGACTTTATCGGTTACTTGCTTTAATGCTTCAGCATCCATGCCGAGAATCGCAGCCATTGCTCCTTCGCCAGCCGGTACCGCTTCATTCATAAACTCTCCGCGTTTTCTGACGGTATAAACAGCATCTTTGAAAGACAGAGCGCCAGCCGCAACCAGTGCAGAATATTCACCAAGGCTGTGTCCTGCTGTGAAATCAGGTGTAATGCCAGATTCTTTAAATTTCTCAAGAACAGCGATGCTTGTCGTAAGCAAAGCAGGCTGCGCATTGTATGTAAGTGTTAATTCTTCAGCATCCCCCTCAAAAATAAGCGAGCTGAGTTTTGTTTCCAACGTTTCATCAGCTTCATCAAACAGACGCTTTGCAGCAGGCACCTGCTCATAAAGCTCTTTTCCCATGCCGATAAATTGTGATCCCTGACCAGGGAATAAAAATGCAATCTTACTCATGATGTAAAAACCTCCAGACTACTCATCTGTTTTTTCTTCTTTCACTTCTTCCTGAATGAGCGCAGCCACATTTTGGCTGACCATCTCTCTTGCTTGCCGAATCGCATGGAATACAGCATTTGAATCTGAAGAGCCGTGCGCCTTGATCACAGGCGCTTTTAAGCCAAAAAGACTTGCTCCGCCATAATTCGAATACTCCATTTTCATTTTCATTTCTTTCAATTTTGGCTTCAGCACAGCTGCTGCAAGCTTGGATGTCAAAGTAGACGTCATTACGTCTCTCATCATTTTAAAAATAGACAACGCAGAGCCTTCCAGCGTTTTGAGTGTAACATTCCCGGTAAAGCCGTCTGTTACTACAACGTCCGCCACATCATCTAAAAGGTCTCGCGCTTCCACGTTTCCGATAAAATTGATGTTTGCTGTTTCTTTTAAAATTTGAAACGTCTGCTTCGTCAGTTCGTTTCCTTTTTTATCTTCTGTTCCGACATTTAAAAGTCCGACTCTCGGTGAAGTGACACCGCGCACTTGCTGAGAATAAACAGAACCCATGATGGCGTATTGAACGAGGTGCTCCGGTTTGGCATCGACATTGGCGCCGACATCAAGGAGAAGAAATCCGTCTCCCGAAACAGTCGGAAGTGTCGGGGCAAGCGCCGGACGGTCAATTCCTTTAATTCTTCCGACAATAAAGAGACCGGCTGTCATTAATGCACCGGTATTTCCTGCGGAAATGCAGGCGTCAGCTCTGTTTTCCGCAACCTCCTGCGCCATAAGAACCATAGATGAGTTCTTTTTTCTTCGCACGGCACGGACCGGTTCATCCGTAGGCTCAATCACTTCATCTGCGTGCAGCACCGTGATGCGATCTGATGTAGTTGTTAAATGTGATTCTATCGTTGTTTTGTCACCGACAAGTGTGATATGGAGATCATCAAATGCCTCTATACCTTTTATAACTCCGTCAATAACAGCTTTGGGAGCGTGGTCTCCTCCCATTGCATCTACAGCTATTCTCATGCATGCTCCACCTTTATGAATGTTTTGAACGATACATGTCAAAGCGTCCAGAAAAAACAATTTCTTCGCCAACGTAGCTGTTCACTTCGACAACCGTTCTACCTTTTTCTTTTTCGACAGCCGTCACTTTCGCTTTTGCTACGACACGTTCACCCTGCTTTACCTGTCTTGTAAAGCGGATGTCTGCACTTGCAGTCAGCGCCAGCTCGTCATCAATGACTGCAACGGCCAAAGAATTCGCCTGTGCAAATAAATGGTGTCCTCTCGCAATCTGATTCCGGCTGAACACGTGCTCCTGTTTTATTTCTAAAATGGATATCGCCTGATCATCCAGCTCAAGGTCAATAATTTCTCCGATAACTTCATCAAGTGACAGGGACTTCACTTCGTCCTCAAGTGTTTTCTCTGCCACGTTCTTAATTCTTTCTCTCAGTTCAGGTATGGAAAGCTCTAAGCGGTCCAAACGTATCGTCTGGATGCTCACCCCGAATTTACCCGCTAGTTCTTCATCTGTAATAAAGGGGGTTGCTTGAATCGTCTGCTGAAGTAATTCCTGGCGTTCTCTCTTATTTCTTCTCATATCTAAACACCATCCGGACAATTAAGACTAGGTACTAATAGTAGTATATAATTTCATAGATTGGAATGCAACGATTGTTTCTGGCTGAACACCAAAAACTTCTGATACTCAGCTTAATTTTTCCCCGTCCATTACTCCGCTCTTCAGCAATTCATCTCTTAACACAGCGTATTCCGGCTCCTTCCAGAACGCGTCAGAAGCCACAAGATTCGCAGCATCCTGCCTTGCCGTTTCAAGCGCTCTGTAATCATGAACCATGTCCGCCACTTTAAATTCCGGCATTCCGCTTTGTTTTTTTCCGAAGAAATCACCGGGACCTCTCAGTTCCAGATCCTTTTCAGACAGCTCGAAACCGTCATTGGTCTCCGACATGATCCTCATCCGTTCTTTCCCTGTTTCTGATTTTGGATCAGCCATCAGAATACAGAAAGATTGATGCTCACCCCGTCCAACACGGCCGCGCAGCTGGTGAAGCTGTGATAGTCCGAAACGGTCGGCGTCATAAATCACCATAATCGTTGCATTCGGAACATTCACGCCAACCTCCACAACAGTGGTTGATACGAGAATTTGACAGTGATTTGCGCTGAATTCTCTCATGACCTGGTCTTTTTCATCGGAATGCAGCTTTCCATGCATAAGGCCGACATTCCATTTTCCCCGAAAAATATCAGAAAGCATATTGTACACGTCAATGGCGTTTTGCACATCAAGCTTGTCTGATTCTTCAATCAGCGGACAGATGATATAAGCCTGCCTGCCTTGCTTTAATTCTTTTTCGACAAATGCCAAAATACGATCCAGCATGTCATGTTTTACCCAATAGGTTTCAATTCGCTTTCGTCCAGCCGGCATCTCATCAATGACAGATACATCCATTTCACCGAACACTGTGATCGCTAATGTTCTTGGGATTGGAGTGGCTGTCATAAAGAGAACATCGGGATCCTGCCCTTTGTTCCGAAGCTTTTTGCGCTGCTCAACTCCAAATCTGTGCTGTTCATCTGTAATAACGAGACTCAGCGCCTTAAACTCCACCTCGTCTTGGATTAAAGCGTGGGTTCCTACAAGAATATCAATCTCACCCGCCGCAAGACGCTCAAGCAGTTCTTTTCGCCGCTTCCCTTTAACAGAGCTTGTCAAAAGAGCAACGCTGACGTCCCATTTTTCAAATAGCGAAACGAGCGAATCAGCATGCTGCTCGGCCAGAATTTCTGTCGGCACCATGAGCGCTCCTTGGTATCCGGATAGGATCGCGGCATACAGTGCAATGGCGGCGACTGCTGTTTTTCCTGATCCAACGTCCCCTTGAAGAAGACGGTTCATTCTGTATGGAGAAGACATGTCTGCTGTTATTTCGCGAAGAACGCGTGACTGGGCGTTTGTGAGGGGAAACGGGAGGCTTTTGATAAATCTCATGAGTTCTTCGTTTGAAAAACGCTGCCGTATCCCTTGTGTCTGCTCTCTTTCCGCCTTTCGGAACGCCTGCATTTTCAACTGAAACAACAAAAATTCTTCATAAACAAACCGCCGTCTGGCAAGCTTTAATGCTTCTCTTGTTTCAGGCTGGTGCATTGCTTTTAACGCTTGATAATAGTCAGGCAGTTTATAGCTTTTTCTTAGCTTTTCCGGAAGAGGATCAGGAAGTGAGTCTGCATATTGGGTCAGCGCCTGCTGAATAAAGCGCCTCATCATTTTGACGGTAACATTTTCTTTCACAGAATACACTGGTTCAATGCTTTGATCTTCTTGATGCGGCCCGTTTTTCAACTCCTGAACAGAGATGGTTTGGCGGTGCTTGTCCCATTTACCTGAGACCGTCACCACAGAGCCGAGCGAAAGCTGCTTCTTCAAATAAGGCCGGTTAAAACATACGGCTGTAATTAAATAGTGGCCGACCAGAAGCCTGAATGTCAGCCTGTTTCGTTTTTTTCCGTAATAGGTAAGAGAAGGCTCTGAATGAACCTTCCCTTCGACTGTGACTCTTTCATCATGCTTTACTTCTTCTAAATCCCTCAGCTCGTAGTCATCATAACGATAAGGGAAATAATTCAGAAGATCAGAAATGTCATAAATACCGAGTTCATTCAATGTTTTTTCTGTTTCCGGCCCAATACCCTTAATGTTAGCTATACTAGTTTGCTGATGTTGTATCACGTGAACCTAGCGCTCCTCCGAAAATTTTTTTCTCTAATTCTCTTCCTGTCGGTGTTGCCGCTAAACCGCCCTGGCCTGTTTCTCTAAGTGCAGTTGGCATAGTTTGGCCTATTTTATACATGGCATCGATAACCTCATCACATGGAATACGGCTTGTAATGCCCGCCAATGCCATATCAGCGGCAATCATCGCATTTGACGCGCCCATCGCATTCCGTTTCACGCAAGGCACCTCAACAAGCCCTGCAACAGGGTCGCACACGAGGCCTAGCATATTTTTTAATGTAATGGCCATGGCTTCCGCGCTTTGTTCGGGTGTTCCTCCTGCCATTTCAACAATGGCCGCAGCCGCCATGCCTGAAGCTGATCCAACCTCTGCCTGACATCCTCCGGCGGCGCCGGAAATGCTTGCGTTATTAGCCACGACAAATCCGAAAGCCCCGGCTGTAAACAAAAAGCGGATCATTTGTTCTCTTGTTGGATTCAGCTTTTCTTTTACAGCAAATAACGTACCGGGCACCACACCGGCAGAACCTGCAGTCGGTGTCGCACAGATGGTTCCCATGGCTGCATTTACTTCATTTGTTGCAACGGCTTTCGATACAGCATCTAAAATCAGCGGGCCAGACAGGCTTTTTCCTGATCGAATATAGGCCTGCAATTTAACGGCATCTCCGCCTGTTAAGCCCGTTTGGCTCGTAACTCCCTCGAGTCCTTTCTGAACCGCCGCTTCCATAACAGACAGGTTATGATCCATCTGCTGAAAAATGTCCTCTTTTGTTTTTTCTGTTACTTCCATCTCTTGAGCTATCATCACATCAGAGATCAATATTTGTTTTTCTTTAGTAATCTCAATTAATTCTTTTACATTACGAAACATAACTGGCTCCTCCTGACCCTTTTCGCTAGTCAGCAATCTTTGTCACTTGAATAATATTCGGCAGTTTCGACAGCTCGTCGAGAATGTGGTCGTCAATATTTTGGTCGACCTCTATTGTCATCAGCGCAAGCTGGCCGATATCTTTCCGGGCTACTTCCATATGTCCTACGTTAATTGAAAATTTCGCCAGAACATTGGCAACACCGGCAATTGTGCCAAACTTGTCATTATGAACAACTAGTATGGCCGGATGATTTCCTGACAGCCGGAGCTCAAAACCATTCAATTCTGTGATTTCAATCTTTCCTCCGCCAATCGAAATACCCGTCAGTTCAAGCTCACCCTTTTCATCAGAAATGGTGATTTTTGCTGTGTTCGGATGGACCGGGACTGCGTCTTCTACCCGAAACTCTATATCAATTCCTTTAGTTTCTGCAATTTGTATAGCGGTTTTAATCCGTTCATCGAATGTATCAAAATCAAGCAATCCGCCGATAATCGCGACATCTGTGCCGTGGCCCTTATACGTTTCCGCAAACGAGCCGTAAAAAGATACAATGATGCGCTCAGGCTCTCTGCCAAATAAACTTCTGGCCACTCTCCCGATTCTAGCAGCTCCCGCTGTATGAGAGCTGGACGGACCGATCATAACCGGGCCGATAATATCAAAAACGCTTCTGTATTTCATGCTATTCCTCCTTATGAACCAGAGCTTATTAGCGCTTTGCTTCTAGACTAATTGATCAGATATAAAATGGCAAGCGGGCGCGTTACAGCGCTGCCGCACTTAAAAGCAGACATAAGAATAGAAGGGCAAATTGCCCTTCTATTCTGCTGAAACTATATACGAATACAGAGGCTGTTTCCCATTGTGGATCTCAACCTCAATCTCCTCGTACTTTTCACTGAGAAACGCTTCAAGCTGCTCAGCTTCTTCCTGAGACGCATCCTCACCATATAGAATGGTCACGATTTCATCATCTTCTCCGATCATTTCTGACAGCAGCATTTTCGCGGCTGACAGCTGATTTTCAGAAGTGCCGATAATCGTTCCATTCAGAATGCCCATAAAGTCGCCTTTTTTAATGTCTTTACCGTCAATATGAGTATCTCTGACTGAGAACGTCACCTGTCCGCTTTTTACTTGCTGAATGGCGCTTAGCATATTGGCCTCGTTCGCTTCAGCTTCTTGATCCGGGTTAAAAGCCAGCAGAGCTGACATCCCTTGCGGAACCGTTTTAGCAGGAATGACAAAAACCTGTTCATCCACTACGCTGGCCGCTTGGTTAGCAGCCATGATAATGTTGGAGTTGTTAGGCAGGATAAATACCGTATCTGCATTTACAGACTTCACGGCATCAACAATATCCTCAGTGCTTGGGTTCATGGTCTGGCCGCCTTCAATCACAACAGAAGCGCCAATGCTTTTAAATAGGTCTGCAATTCCTTCTCCCATCGCTACAGTCACAATGCCATACGGCTGTTTTGCCGGCGGTGTTTCGTTGTCTGCAGGTTTGCTTTCTTGACTGATGATAGAGGTATGCTGTTCTCTCATATTTTCTATTTTTATTTTGATCAATTCACCGTAATGCTGGGCGTAGTTTAACACGTTTCCCTGCTCTTCAGCATGAATATGAACCTTCGCCAGCGATTCATCCGCAATCACAAGCAGAGAATCTCCGAACTGGCTGAGGTCTTGCCTGAACGTGCCTTCGTCGAACTCTCTTTTTGTCTGATCAAGCCTAACCATCACTTCGGTACAGAATCCAAATTCAATATCTTCGGTATTCATCATGCTTTGCGCGCTCTTGTGATGCTCTGCGCTGACCATGTCGTCAAGTGACGGAAGAACTGCTTTCTGAGGTACAGTTTCACCTTTTAATGAAGCAAGAAAACCTTCATACACACAGAGCAGGCCTTTGCCCCCGCTATCGACAACTCCTACTTCCTTTAGGACAGGTAGCAATTCAGGGGTGCGGTTTAAAGACGCCTCTGCTTCTTCTGTCACTGCAGTCATCAGCGCAGTGATATCGGTTTCTTTTTCTGCTAAGATCATTGCTTTTTTTGCAGCGTCTTTTGCAACTGTTAAAATGGTGCCCTCTACAGGTTTCATGACAGCTTTATACGCCATGTCTACACCTGCTTGCAGCGCAGCGGCAAACTCAAGTGCATTAATTTCTTTTTTCGTTTCAATGTTTTTGCTAAATCCGCGGAACAATTGGGATAGGATAACTCCTGAATTTCCGCGTGCTCCCATGAGCAGCCCTTTAGATAACGCGGAGCCCACCATCCCGATATCATCCGTATCCATTTGTTCAACTTCTCTTGCTCCGGAAGTCATCGACAGGTTCATATTTGTTCCCGTATCACCGTCCGGCACCGGAAACACGTTCAGTGCATCAACTGCACTGGCGTTTTGAGACAGATTCTGCGCTCCCGCAAGAATCATCTCGGCAAAGGTTCTGCCGTCTAATGTTCTGATAGACAATCCTACTCCTCCTAACTACGGGTTCGTCACTCGTACGCCTTGGACATAAATATTGACAGAATCCACTGCCAGTCCGATGGTTTGATTTACTGTGTACTTTACTTTTGTTTGGACATTATGTGCCACTTCAGAAATTTTCGTGCCGTAGCTGACAATGATATACATGTCGATATGTATCTGTTCTCCTTCTTGGCGAACTTGGACACCCCTGCTGAAATTCTCTTTCCGAAGGATTTCAGTCAGTCCGTCTTTAATCTGGTTTTTAGAGGCCATGCCGACAATGCCGTAACAGTCAACCGCCGCGCCTCCTGCAACCATCGCGATGACTTCATTAGATATATCAATCTGTCCGTACTTCGTTCTTAATTCAATGGACACACTAGTTCCTCCTTCGAATGCATAGAGTTACAGCTATTCTACTATATGGTTTCCATTATGAAAAGACCAGGCAATAATCGCTGGCCGTACCTCTACATATACTATAGCGCTGCTGTTTCCGCAAGATGTCAAGTGAATTTTCTTGAAAGATGATGAAACAATAGTTGCAAACGTTTTTTAGCTGTGGTAAATTATTTAAAGTATCCATATCGAAAGCATCTAAGATTATATGAATGTTAAAAAGTAGATGTTTTGTGCAAGTGAGGAGGGAAACAAATGGCACGTAAATGCGTTATCACAGGTAAAAAAACAACAGCTGGGAATAACCGTTCTCACGCAATGAACGCTTCTAAGCGCACTTGGGGCGCGAATCTTCAAAAGGTTCGTATCCTTGTGAACGGAAAACCTAAAAAAGTATATGTATCTGCTCGAGCTTTGAAATCCGGTAAAGTTGAGCGTGTATAACAAAATGAACGCCTGCCCCGATATGTGGCAGGCGTTTTTATGTGGTGAAAGAGGGCTTTGAACCCCTGGGCCTTAATCTTTTCTAAATGAGCCCAGCATCGCCCGGACAATTCCTCCTAAAAACTTCGGCAATTTAATGGTGTAAAATTTCATTTTTGTCCCCTCCTATAACGTCCCGTAACCGCCTTGTTCATTGTTTTCAGCAATTGAATGAAAGCACATGCTTAATCCGTGCTTCTTATCATTATTAATATGCCTTTTGCAAACGAAAAAGTACCTCGTGAATGAATGAGTTCGTTACTAATACATAGTGTTGAACCGAGCGTAATATGACAATTATTTAGAGGATATTTAAAACCGGTCAGGGTCAGCTCATGTATGTCTTCGGAAAACGGTATGAAGGAGATATATCGCTTATTTTCATCCTTCTCAATATCATATTCACCAGGAGGGAACATTTGAATATGATTTTGTTTGTCTATCAGCCTAATTTTTATGTTCGTTTTTACACCTCTATACAGAAGCTGAATGTTTCCTAAAAAATGATCAGCTCTGCCGCCTGTAATGCCGAAAATCTGAATAATATCCGGCTGCTTTTCCAGCACCCAATCAAGGGCGAGGTCTAAATCTGTTTGATCTTTTTCTGCTTGATACACATGAAGGGCGGGAGCGGCTTTTTCTATTCGCCGGCGTTCTTGCTCTGTTATGCTGTCAAAATCTCCGAAGGCTTCAACAGGAATGATCCCGGCATCTAAGAGAGTGACGGTGCCTTTGTCAACACCGATCCAAAGCGTGTGTTCATCCGTATAGCCGGTTAGATCGGGAATGAGATTTTTCGGGCCTCCCGCAACGATATTAATTGTTTTCATCTCTGATTCCTTTCTCTGCATACAGGAAAAAGAGCTTAGGCTATTGTATGCCCAGCTCTTTTCTAAAGCTGCTTATTTGCTTCCTCTGATTTCAGAAATTGCTTTTTTGCGGTCAGACTGCCCATAAACAGCTGAACCGGCAACGAGTAAATTTGCGCCCGCTTCAATGACGAGCGGAGCGGTTTCTTTGTTGACGCCGCCGTCTACTTCAATTAACAGATCTTTTTTTCCTTTTTCATCCGCCATTCGCTTAACCTCTTTTATCTTAGGAAGGACTGAATGAATAAATTTCTGGCCGCCGAAGCCCGGGTTCACCGTCATTAAAAGAACAAGATCAAGATCGTCGAAAACATGCTCGATGACTTGAACAGGAGTATGCGGGTTTAGAACTACTCCGGCCTTCACTCCTTGCTCTTTAATGAGCTGGATGGTACGGTGCAGGTGCGGACATGCCTCAGCATGTACAGACAGGATATCTGCGCCTGCTTTCGCAAAAGCCGGGATATAACGATCCGGCTCTTCTATCATTAAATGGACATCAAGCGGCAGATCCGTTACCGGCCGGACTGCTTCTACAATCAGCGGACCGATTGTGATATTCGGGACAAAATGGCCGTCCATAACATCAATATGAATACAATCGGCTCCGCCTTTTTCTACATCTTTAATCTCATTGCCTAAAGCGGCAAAATCAGCGGAAAGAATAGATGGTGCAACCTTTATCATTATGCTAATACCTCGGCTTTCTGTCTTTAATCTCCGTCATAAATTCAACATAATGGTCATAGCGATACTGCTTTAATTCCCCGTCTCCAACAGCTTGTTTCACCGCGCATTTCGGCTCTTTCAGATGTAAACAGCCTCTAAATTTGCATGAAGCGCTTTTTTCTCTGATATCTGGGAAGGTATAGCCCAGCTCTTCTTCCTCAATGTCTGTAAATTCAAGCGAGCTGAATCCCGGCGTATCTGCAACCAAACCTCCGGACGTGTGAATCAGCTCCACGTGGCGGGTTGTGTGTTTCCCGCGGCCCAAATGCTCGGAAATCTCGTTTGTTCTCAATCCGAGCTCCGGACTGATCGCGTTGAGAAGCGAGGATTTTCCAACACCGGACTGACCGGCAAATACCGTTGTTTTATCCTGAAAATGCGGGATGATGTCCGTTAAACTGTCTTGGTCCTTAGAGGAGGTAAGGTATACGTCATAACCAATATTCCGATAGTCTTCTGCATAGGCTTGTATCGTATCTTCTGTATCTTGATCTTCAATCAGATCCATTTTAGTAATGCATATAATCGGCTGAATATCATTGGCCTCAACGAGAACCAGGAAGCGGTCGAGCAATGCCGTGCTGAAAGAAGGCTGAACCGCTGAGAAAACAAGGACCGCTTGATCAACGTTGCAAATTGGCGGCCTGATAAGCTCGTTGGTTCTTTCTTTAATTTCCATTAAATATCCTTCTTTGTCATTTTCAGCTTGATACACAACATAATCACCGACAAGAGGGGTAATTTTGTTTTTTCTGAAAATGCCTCTTCCTCTGCATTGTATTACTTTATCTGAATCCTCTGATTCATCCAGTACATAGTAAAAGCCGCTTAGCGCCTTAATAATTTTGCCCTCAGGCATATTTTCCCTCCTTGTTATTCATCTTTCGGATACTCAATGGTTTTGTAGCTGACAACTTTATTGTTTACCATTACTTGATAGTACCCTTTTTGGCCGGGTTCAATCTTTAGTTCGATCGTTCGTTCAGTCGGCTCTTTTATCTTAAATTCTTCGTAAGTGTCAGAGATGCTGTGATCTGCATCGTCAACCGCGATTTGCACTTGAAGCTCGTCCCCTTCATTTTCTGGTTCGTAGGGGATCTTGACCTTTTCTTTCACTGTTTTCGCAGGTTTTTTCTCTGGTCCGAGAGAGAATGTCACTTCAACTTCGTTTCCCGGCTTTACTGCCGTACCTGCTGCTGGTTTTTGTTTGACAACCTGTCCTTCTGGAACATCATCTGAGTATGCTTCTTTTTCTACAAGCTTCAATCCGTTGTCTTCCAGATATCCAGACGCTGCTTCTTTACTATAGGTTTTCAAGTCTCTAAGCGTAATGTCTTCGGGTCCGATACTGACTGTAAGTTTGACTTGATCTTCACTCGGGACAAGCTCAGTCCCTGCTGAAGGATTTTGGTCAATGACAGTGCCCGCATTTTTCTCGTCATTCACTTCATTTACTGTTACATGTTTAAACCCTTGGTCCTTCAACGCTTTTTTTGCCTGGTCGACCGTTTGGCCTGTCACATCACCGATCTCCGTTTTTGCTTTTCCGGTGCTCTTATAAAGGGTGACCGTGGCGCCTTCTTTGACTGTGGTATCCGCTTTAGGATCCGTTTTTACCATCAGGCCCTCTTCAATTTTTTCATCTGAGATTTCCAACACCTCGGAATCAACCTGTAAACCTTCTTTTTCCAAGAGCCCTGCGGCTTTTTCGTATTCCATTCCGGAGACATCAGGTATTTTGACATCCTTAGGCATGAAAAGCGACGGAAAAACAGTGACAGCAAGAATTCCAGCTGTGATAAAAACGAGGCATATCGTGAGCAAAACCCACGGCCACTTTTTTCTTTTGCCGTTCTTCTTTGTTTTGTTTTCTTGTGCGGTTGTCACTTCAGCTTCTTTTTCGCCAGCAGCTTTAGCAAGTTCTTCATCTTTAATGATAGGTATCGCTTTTGTCATTTCTTCATCTTCTTGAATCGTAAATCTCTTTTCATTGAGTCTGTCGGCATCAAAAGCTGTTTTTATGTCTGCTTCCATGTCTTCAGCCGTTTCGTAGCGATGAAAAGGATCTTTGGCAGTTGCCTTGAGTATGATGTTTTCAACGCTTTGGGGGACCGATGGATTCCACCTTTTTGCCGAAGGAGTTTCCGCTTGAAGATGCTTCAAAGCGATGCTGACTGCTGACTCTCCATCAAACGGAATACGGCCGGTTAAAAGCTCAAATAGAACGATTCCAAGCGCATATATATCCGATTTCTTTGTGGCTAAGCCGCCCCGGGCCTGTTCAGGTGATAAGTAATGGACCGAGCCCAGAACTGAATTGGTATGGGTGATTGTGGTCGAACTTAGTGCCGTCGCAATTCCAAAATCCGTTACTTTGATATTTCCCATATGATCAATCAAAATGTTATGCGGCTTGATGTCTCTGTGAACAATCTGGTTTTGATGGGCATGAGCGATGGCTGAGACTATTTGCTCCATGATGTTCAGCGCTTCTTTAGGGTGAAGCGGCCCATTTGCTGTTATGTATTCTTTAAGCGTCATGCCTTCAACGTATTCCATGACAATATAATAAATATCATCTTCCTCGCCCAAATCGTAAATGCTGACAATATTCGGGTGATCGAGGCTTGATGCGGATTGGGCTTCTCTGCGGAAACGTCTGATAAATTCATTGTCATTTGCATAGTCAAACCGCAGGATTTTAATTGCGACTTCACGGTCTAGAATGATATCCTCAGCTAAATACACGTTGGCCATTCCCCCGCCGCCTATAACGCGGAGAATTTGGTAACGCCCGCTGATCCGCTTGCCGATTAGCACTGATCTTCACCCTCTTCAACTTGTAAAGCAAGCTCAAGCAAAACTGCTGTGATGTTGTCTTCTCCGCCATTCTGATTGGCTTTGTCCACAAGCAGGTTTACTTTTTCCTGAGGAGCTGAATCGCTTTGCAGGATGTCTTTTAATTCAGTGCCTTCCACTTTATTCGTCAGTCCGTCAGAACATAGAAGCAGTTTGTCTCCGGGTTCTATATCAAAAGAACGTGTGTCAATACTGACTGACTGGTCTGTTCCAAGCGCCTTCGTCAACACATTTTTTCGCGGATGATGTTCAGCGTCTTCTCTGGAAATCTCTCCAGTGCGAACCAGTTCATTTACAAGCGAATGGTCTTCTGTCACTTGAACGAAATCATCGTCCTGAAGCAAATAGCATCTGCTGTCTCCGATATGGGCAACAGAAACCGTTTTCCCCGTAAAAAGTGCACATACAATCGTCGTCCCCATGCCTTGGCATTCTTCGTGGGCTTGAGCGTGATCGTATATTTTGCTGTTTACCGAAAGAATCTGTTCAATGAGCCATTTTTCACATTCCGAGGGCGCAGTTGGAATCGTCTCTGCTTCATTCCATTTCTCCCCCATGGCTTTCACAGCCATCTTGCTCGCAACATCTCCAGCAAGATGGCCGCCCATGCCATCAGCGACAACCGCTAATATAAATTCATCTTTCCCCTTGAATATCCCCGCATCATCTTCATTATGCTGGCGGATTTTTCCTGTATCTGTTTTTAAGGCTGTTAACAACCCTCATCACCTCGTCTCGTCTTGACGCTCCTTCGCGCGAAGCTGACCGCAGGCTGCGTCAATGTCATGTCCTTGCTCTCTTCGGATTGTGACATTTACTCCGCGGGATTTCAGCGTTTTTTCAAAAGCAAAAATCTGATCACGCGGTGTGCGCACATAGTCCCGTTCAGGCACGTAGTTTACCGGAATCAAGTTCACGTGGCATTTGACTCCTTCCAGCAAGTCGGCAAGCTCTTCGGCGTGTTCCACCTGGTCGTTTACGCCTCCGAACAGCCCGTATTCAAAGCTGATACGGCGTCCTGTTTTATTAATATAATATTTAACGGCTTCCATTAGATCAGGCAGTTTATATGCTCTGTTAATCGGCATCAAACGGCTTCTGATTTCTGTGTTCGGCGCGTGCAGAGAAATTGCAAAGTTAATCTGCATTTGCTGATCAGCAAATTCGTAAATTTTCGGGATGATTCCACTCGTAGAGACCGTAATATGGCGAGCACCGATATTCAGGCCCTTGTCATGGTTAATGATTTTCAAGAAAGCGAGCATTTCGTTAAAGTTATCAAAAGGTTCACCGATTCCCATGATCACGACAGAGCTGACGCGTTCATCCGTTTCATCAAGAGCTTTTTGCACTTTAACTACTTGAGCGACAATTTCCCCCGCTTCAAGGTTTCGTTTTAAGCCTCCAAGCGTTGACGCGCAAAATGTGCAGCCAATACGGCAGCCGACTTGTGTCGTTACACATACAGAATTGCCATACTCGTGTCTCATTAAAACGGTTTCGATGGTATAACCGTCATGAAGCTCAAACAAAAACTTCATCGTACCGTCTTGAGAGGTTTGTTTAACAGCCGTTTTCAGCGTTGTTAACACAAAGTGAGTGTTTAATTTCTCACGCAGATCCTTTGAGAGGTTTGTCATTTCTTCAAAAGAAGATACGCGTTTTTCATATAGCCATTCAAAAATCTGAGCCGCACGGAACGGTTTCTCTCCGTTGTCTGTCAGCCATTGTTTAATTTCGTCTAATTCAAAAGAATAAATCGACGGACGATCTGTCCGCAATTCTTTTCTTACTTTTGTTTTATTAAGTTCTGCCATTGCTTATCCCTTCTTTCTCATGCTGCAAATAAAGAAACCATCTGTTCCGAAATAATGAGGAAGGATTTGAAGCCTTCCATCCCGAACAAAGGGTCTCACCTTTTCAGGCAGCCGCTTTTCAAGAGACAAATCGGGTTCAAAATCAGGATGTTCTTGTATAAACGCATGTATTACTTCATCATTTTCTGTCCGGTCCATTGTACACGTACTGTAGACAAGAGTGCCACCTTTTTTTACTAATGGTGCGATTTCCCTCAGGATCGACAGCTGGATTTCAGCTAGACGCGCGCTGTCGTCAGGCTTTTTCGTGTATTTCATGTCCGGCTTTCTTCTGATAACACCGAAACCTGAGCACGGAGCATCAACCAATATCCGGTCAAACTGTTCGTTTTCAAACGTTTCCCCCGCTTTTCTCGCATCCATTGTCTCCGCATGAATGATTGTCAGGCCAAGACGGTTTGCCGCTTCTTTGATCAGCTTCACTTTATGTTTGTGAAGATCAAGCGACGTAACGCTCCCCTTGTTCTTCATTAATTCTGCGATATGAGCTGACTTGCCGCCAGGCGCCGCACACGCGTCAAGCACTGTTTCATCAGGCTTAGGATCAAGGGCGCGGGCGACGAGCATGGAGCTCTCATCCTGGATGGATACTTCGCCGTTTTGGAAGAAATGAGTTCCGGCAATTGATCCCTTTAAGAGCTTCACAGCATCTTCAGCGAGATCGCCTTTTTCAACTTCGATTCCCTCAGCAGCCATTTGGTCAAGCAGCTCAGCTCTGTCTGCTTTCATTTGATTGACACGCAGCGTCTGCTTCGGCGGAATGAGGTGGATACGGCAAATCTTTTCGGCCGCGTCAAACCCATACGCATCCGCCCACTCTTTCACAAGCCATTCCGGATGGCTTGTTTCTGTCGCCAGCCTGCGTACAGGATCTTCGATGGCGTCAAAGGATGGAACACCTTCGCGCTGGATAGAACGAAGCACGCCATTGACAAAAGAAGCAATGCCTTTGTGTCCGCGGATTTTAGCAATCTCAACCGCTTCATGGATGGCTGCCCTGTCTGGAATCTTCTCTAAATACTCCATTTGATATAAGGATAGGCGAAGAAGCTGAATCACCCACGGCTTTACCTTTTGAGGCTTATTGATAAACGGTTTAAGCATATAATCAAGCGCGATCTTATTTTGTAATGTACCATAGACAAGTTCAGTCAAAAGCCCTCTGTCCTGATCACTCAGTTCATTTGATTTAATGACCGATTTCAGCAGCAGGTTGCTGTATGCCTGGTTTTGTTCTAATTTGATCAGCGCCTCAAGGGCGATGTCACGAACACTAGTTTTTTTCATTGTTTACTCCTAACACATCACCGGCTTCAACATGAGCTCCTCGCACAAAGTCTTCGCCTTTCATTCGTTTCTTGCCTGCCGGCTGGAGTTCGGTTAATAACAGAGCCGTATCGTTACCTGTGGCAACGATAATCCCTTCCTTTTCAACCGCAACGACTGTGCCGGGCTCAGCTGTTGTTGGTGCCGGTATTTTTTTCGACGCCCATACTTTCAAGTTTTGTCCGTTTAGAGTCGTATAGGCAACAGGCCATGGATTTAAGCCGCGGATCTGGTTGTAAAGCTCTTCGCCCGTTCTGGACCAGTCGAGCAGCTCTTGCTCTCTTTTGATATTAGGCGCGTACGTCGCTTTCTCTTCATCCTGCTTTTCAGGTGAAATGCTGCCGGCAATAACGTTTGGAACCGTTTCAGACAACAGCTTCGCGCCAGCAACGCTTAATTTATCGTGCAGTGTTCCGACATTGTCGGTTTCTTCAATGTCCACTTCCACTTTTGAGATCATGTCCCCGGCATCCAATTTTTCTACCATATACATAATGGTAACCCCGGTTTTTTTCTTTCCCTGCAGAATGGAATAATGGATCGGTGCCCCGCCGCGCAGTTCCGGCAAAAGAGAGGCGTGAACGTTAATGCAGCCGTATTTTGGACTGTCGAGAAGCTCTTTAGGCAAAATTTGTCCGAATGCCGCCGTTACAATCAGGTCAGGCTTTAATGCCAGCACTTTCTCAATTTCTTCTGTCAATCTGACTTTTTCCGGCTGAAGAACCGGGATGCCGTGGCGCAATGCCTCTTCCTTTACCGGAGGAGGTGTCATGACTTTTTTTCTGCCCTTCGGACGGTCCGGCTGTGTGACGACCCCCACTACTTCATATCCGTCCTCAATCAGGGTTCTTAAAACAGGAACTGAAAAATCTGGCGTTCCCATAAATACGATTCTCGTCATCAAATCATCCTTCCATATCCGCTAGTTCATCTTCTGTATAGTATTTACTTATTTTAGATGTAAACAACACACCGTCTAAGTGGTCCATTTCATGCTGCACGGCTCTTGCTAAAAAGCCTCGCGCTTCCAGAATGAACGGTTTTCCCTGACGGTTAAACGCACGCACTTTGACATAATCGGCACGTGTGACATCACCATAGACGCCAGGAAAGCTCAAGCATCCTTCAATTCCGGTTTGCTCGCCGCTTTTTTCTAAAATTTCAGGATTAACGAGATCAATTCTCCCTCTGTCATCCCCGATGTCTACAACTGCCGCTCTTTTTAAAATGCCGATTTGCGGCGCTGCCAGTCCGACACCATCCATTTCAAGCATGGTGTCGTACATATCATCAAGCAGTTTTTTTAGCTTTTTATCAAAAACAGTCACGGTTTCCGCAGGTGTTTCCAAAACCTCCGCAGGATGTGTGACGACCTTTTTTACTGCCAATTTGTTACCCTCCAAGACGTGAGATCTTACATCATCATATAAGGATTCATATCAATTGAAATCATTACATGTTTTTGTTCAATTTCGCGTTTATAATGTTCCAGTATCTTCTTCAATAAAGCGGATAACTGGGTTTCCTGTTTGTATTTTATCACGCATTGATAGCGATATCTATCTTTGATCCTGGCTATCGGCGACGCGCTTGGTCCGAGAATTTTCGTGTCAGCTCCGCAGTTTGCTTTCAAAAAATGAGCGATCTTTTCAGCTGTAACCGCTGCTTTCGCCACTTCCTCATGAGAAACAGTCACAAGAGCCAAATAGTAGTATGGCGGATAGGATTGCTCTCTCCTGTGCGCCATTTCATGCTGATAGAACGTTTCATAATCGTGTGTTTTCGTCAGCTGGATACTGTAATGAGACGGTGTATACGTTTGAATGATGACATGGCCGGGCTTTTCATGCCTGCCTGCCCGGCCGCTGACTTGCGTTAACAGCTGAAATGTTTTTTCAGCCGATCTGAAATCAGGAATATGAAGTGTTGTATCAGCACTTAACACTCCGACAAGCGTGACATTCGGAAAATCAAGCCCTTTCGCGATCATTTGCGTTCCGAGAAGAATATCCGCTTTTCCTTCTCCGAAAGCTGACAGTAATTTTTCATGGGCGCCTTTCCGTGATGTCGTGTCAACATCCATCCGAATCACTCTCGCACTTGGCAGCACTTTTGTAAGCTCTTCCTCCACTCGCTGTGTTCCCGTTCCAAAAAAGCGGATATGCTCGCTTGCGCATTCAGGACAAGTGTGCGGAACAGGCTCTTCATGTCCGCAATAATGGCATTTCAGCCTTTGGCCGTAACGATGATACGTCATGGAAATGTCGCAGTGCGGGCATTGCGGGACATAGCCGCAATCCCTGCACATCACAAAGGAAGAATAGCCCCTCTTATTTAAAAACAGCACTGCCTGCTCACCCTTGGCAATCGTTTCTTCAAGCTTTTCCATCAATTCAACTGAAAACATCGAGCGATTGCCGTTTCTAAGCTCCTCTCTCATATCGACAAGCGAAACCTCAGGCATCATCCGGTGGTTAACACGGTGCTTCAGTGATAGAAGCTCGTATACGCCCTTTTGCGCTCTTGCATATGACTCTAATGTCGGCGTAGCACTCCCTAATACAACCGGGCAGCTGTGATGCTCAGCCCGCTTGATTGCCACCTCTTTCGCATGATAGCGCGGCATTTCTTCCTGTTTATAGGAAGACTCGTGCTCTTCATCGATGATTATCATTCCGAGATTTTCAAACGGAGCAAAAATCGCGGATCTGGCACCGACGACAAGCCGTACTTCCTTCCGGTGGATTTTACGCCACTCGTCATATTTTTCTCCTGTGGATAAACCGCTGTGCATGACTGCCACCTGGGAGCCGAAGCGGCCCTTGAAGCGGTTGACCATTTGCGGCGTCAGCGATATTTCCGGTACGAGGACGATGGCTTCTTTTCCTTTCGCCAGTACTTTTTCAATTGATTGCAGATAAATTTCGGTTTTTCCGCTTCCTGTCACGCCGTGAAGGAGGAACACTTTATGCTCATCGCTGTCCAATGTCTCGCGTATGGGCTCGAAGGCAGCCCTCTGTTCGTCTGTCAGCGGCAGGGGCTCTGTTTTTTTGAACATTTTGTCCTGATAGGGATCTCTGTAAACCTCTTCATAGCTTTCCTTCAAAAGCCCTTTTTGGATAAGGGTTTTGATGGTTGCAGAGCTCGTGTCCGTTTTTTTGCACAATTCCGCTGCAGGAATTTTCACACCTTCCGGCTCAGAGATGAGAAAGTGAAGAATCGCCTGCTGTTTTGCTGCTTGTCGGGACAATCCCTCAGCCTGCTTAGCAAGCTCTTCTTTACTCGCATTTGCCTGAATATGCCTGACCATTTTTTTATTGGTTTTTTGCGCGACTTTATACGTCACGTCAATGACCCCTTTTTGAACATGCCTTTGAATCAGTTTCAGCGTATCATGATCGGGTATATCTGAATACAGCAGCGTCTTTGTTTCAGAAAACAGCCGTTCCACTTGCGGCGGAAGATCGGCGCCGTGTACAATTTTTAATTCTTTTTCATATTTCGCCTTTAAGGCGGCAGGCAGCATTGCTTGAAGCGCCGTTATTTTAAAAGACAGCGTTTTGTCTGACAGCCATGATGACAGATCCATAAGCTCCTCTGTCAGAACAGGTGTAAGATCTAATAAATCCTCTACTTCCTTGACAGATTTTCCCGATAGGTCAGATGCTTCTTTGACTGCTGTCACAAACCCTTGAATCTTACGGGGGCCAAACGGAACAATGACCCGCATCCCCGTTTTGATCATGCCCTTCAGATGGTCTGGGATTTTATAATCAAAAGGCCTGTCTATATTTTTGGTGCTGACATCAACGATGACTTCTGCAAAATTCATGAGCGCTCTCCGGTTTGTTTTGAGAGGGCTGCGATCTCCTGAAGGATTTCAAAAGAAACATCGAGCTTAGACATAATCGGGAGTTCGCGTTTATGCCCGTCTTTGAAAAAGATTGTCACGATATTCGTATCAGCACCAAAACCGGCCCCATTTGCTTTCACATCATTTGCCACAATCAAATCAAGGTTTTTAGCGGCGAGCTTTTTACGTGCATAGTGTTCAATGTCTTGTGTTTCGGCGGCAAATCCGACCAAGATTTGCTCTTTCTTTTTCTCGCCCAATTCTTTCAAAATATCGACTGTTCTTTTCAGTTCTAAGGTCATGCCGCCGTCTTGTTTTTTCATTTTATGGTCAAATACTGTTTTCGGCGTAAAATCGGCTACCGCAGCTGTTTTAATGACTATATCGCTTGCGTCATACACAGAGAGCACAGCTTCGCGCATATCCGCAGCCGATTGAACCGGGATAAACTCAGCAAGGCCTTTAGGCTGATCAAGTGAAACAGGCCCAGAAATTAAGGTTACCCGTGCGCCGAGCTGAACAGCAGCCTCCGCTAGCGCGTAGCCCATTTTGCCCGTCGATTTATTGGTAAAAAACCGGACAGGATCAACCGCTTCCCGCGTTGGACCGGCTGTAATGACCACATGCTTGCCTTCTAAAGGAGCGGATGTTTCTTCAGCAAAATGTTTTTCGGCCAGCTTTACGATGTTTTCCGGCTCTTCCAATCTGCCTTTTCCTACGTAACCGCATGCTAAATAGCCCTCACTTGGCTCAATAAAACGATAACCGTCCTGATAAAGAACAGAAATGTTTCGTTTGACTGCCGGGTGGTCATACATATGAACGTTCATTGCCGGCGCGATCCAAACGGGAGCCGTTGCTGCCAACAATGTTGTCGTCAGCATATCATCAGCGATGCCGTTTGCCAGTTTTCCAATCACATTTGCAGTAGCCGGCGCTACGATAATCAAGTCGGCCCAGTCTGCAGCATCAATATGAGAAATAACGCTTGGATTTTGTTCTTTAAATGTATCTGTATAGACTTCGTGGCGGCTCAATGCCTGAAATGTCAGCGGTGAAACGAATCGGCAAGCGGATTCAGTCATAATCACTTTGACATTTGCTCCTGCCTGAACCAGCTTGCTCGTTAACGCACAGGCTTTATAAACAGCGATGCCTCCGCTCACGCAAAGTAACACATTTCGATTGTTAAGCAATGAATTCTCCCCCTCTGCACTTTACAAAACCGCACGGAAAAAAATAACAACCTACATGATATAGGTTGCTACTTGTGCTACTATTCGCGGTCTTCCTTTTCAAACGAAAGCAGGCCTGCATCAATTTCTTCTAAAGCTTTGCCTACATATTTGTGTGAAATCGTATGTTCAATCATTTGGTCTTTTTTGATTTGCATTTCACGTGCGCGTCTCGCAGAAACAGTCACCAGCGTATATTTTGAATCTAATTTATTCATTAAAGAATCAATTGACGGATCTAACATTGATTATTCAACCTCCAGCATTTTCTTATATCTTGGTGCAACGCGTTCACGCTTCAAATGTTCAGCAAGAACGATTGCTTTGATTTTATCGCAAGCCGTTTCGACATTATCGTTTTCAACGACATAGTCATAAGCATCCATCATTTCGATCTCAGCTTTTGCGGCTTTCATTCGATTTTCAATCAGAGCGTCTGTTTCTGTGCCTCGTGTCACGATTCTGTTTTTCAGTTCAGAAAGGCTTGGAGGCGCAAGGAAAATAAATAGGCCTTCCGGGAAAGCATTTCTCACTTGAAGAGCCCCTTGAACTTCAATTTCTAAAAAGACGTCTTTTCCATCTTGAAGCGTCTGTTCAACATAATCGACTGGCGTGCCGTAATAATTGCCGACATACTCTGCCCATTCAAGCAGCTTGTTGTCCGCAATCATTTGCTCGAATTCGTCTCTTGTTTTGAAAAAATAATCGACTCCGTTCACTTCGCCCTCTCTTGGACTTCTTGTGGTTACTGAAATCGAATATTCAAATTTTGTGTCTTCCTGCGAAAAGATCGCTTGTCGAACCGTTCCTTTACCAACTCCTGAGGGACCTGAGAGAACGATTAATAACCCTCTTTCTTTCATGCGGCAATTACCCCTGCCCTTCATCCATAATTTCTTCTTTAACAGAAAGTCTGTGTGCAACTGTCTCAGGCTGGACGGCAGATAAGATAATGTGATCACTATCCATGACGACAACTGCACGGGTTCTTCGTCCGTATGTAGCGTCAATTAGCATTCCGCGGTCTCTTGCATCCTGAATCATCCGTTTGATTGGCGCAGACTCCGGGCTGACAATCGAAATCATCCGATTGGCGGAGATGATATTGCCAAATCCGATATTAATCAGTTTAATCGTCATCTTCTACGTTCCCCCTGTAAAATAGACGTCTCTAGTTTAGCCTAGTAAGACCGTCTGTAAACAATACGCACAGTCACTATTCTATATTTTGCACTTGTTCTTTTATTTTTTCAATAGAACTTTTCATTTCAACGACAAGCTTTGTGATCTGATGATCATTTGCTTTTGAGCCGATCGTATTTGCTTCCCGATTGAGCTCCTGAACAAGAAAGTCGAGTTTGCGCCCGACAGCTCCGCCACTAGCTAATATATCACGAAACTGGGCGAAGTGGCTCTTCAGCCTTGTAATCTCTTCAGTGATATCAGAGCGGTCTGCAAAAATAGCGCATTCTGTTACAAGCCGGCTCTCGTCTAATACATCTTCAGTCCATTCTTTGATTCTGGCGTACAGCCGTTCCCGGTAACGAGATACGACATCTGCAGCCAGCAATTCAGTTTCTCTCACCAGCTCTTCAAGCTGGTCAATATGCATCAGGCAGTCTTTCGCTAAGAGCAGCCCCTCTTTTTCACGCATTTCACAGAGACCTTTTACCGCTTCTTCTGCAGCATCGATGATCAACGCCTCCAGCTTGTCATTTTGCGTCTGTTCTTCATGAACCTGGACGACATGATCAAGCTTAAAGAAATCCATTACATCGGGCTCTGCAGACAATTGATACCGCTTCTTCATATCTCTCGCGGCTGCGACAAACTCATCGAGCAGCGGCCAATCAATTTCAAGCCTTTTCTCAACAAGCATATCGCTGTCAACGGATACGAAAAGCTCAATTCTTCCGCGCTGAATATGCTGCAGAATGGTCTGTTTCAGCTTATCTTCAAAATATAGCAAAGGCCTTGGCAAACGAGCGTTCACTTCTTTAAATCTGTAGTTCACAGATTTAAGTTCAACGCTTACAGAGAGATCGTCTTGTGTTTTGCTTGCACTGCCGAAGCCTGTCATACTTCGTATCATTTTAAAACACCCAATTCTTCCCTGTTCTCATAATAAAAGGGCAATAGACACGCTATTACCCCTAAGATTATATCATATGAATTTATTTTTTTCTTGTTAAAAGTGACCCCGCCAGCAAAAAAGTAGGGATGGCGGACATACCGATGACGAGCATCCAGTCCCCCGGCGTGATGGCTACAGTATGGAAAATCGGCTGAAGCGGCGGATAGTAGATTACTACAAGCATCAGCAAAATGGATGACAATACCGCGCCGATTAAATACAGGTTTTGAAACGGATTTCTAGAGAAAACAGAAGTTTCGCTGCGGCAGTCAAACACGTGAATAAGCTGAGCGAGCACCAATGTGGCAAACGCGATCGTCTGGGCATAAGCCAAGTTTTCCGGATTGCGGTGGTACACAATGATAAACGCTAAAATAGTGGCAACTCCGATTAAAAATCCTCTGGAAACGACCTTCCATCCTAGCTTGCGGGCAAATACCCCTTCTTTCGGATGACGGGGCTTGCGCTTCATGACGTCTCCTTCCGGCTGATCCATGCCGAGCGCCATTGCCGGCAATCCGTCCGTCACCAAGTTGACCCACAAAATCTGAATCGGAACGAGCGGTAAAGGAAGGGCGAGCAGCATCGCAAACAGCATGACAAGGATTTCTCCGACGTTAGACGCCAGCAGGTATCTGATAAACTTCCTAATATTTTCGTAGATGTTCCTGCCTTCTTTTATCGCTGATTTAATCGTCGCAAAATTATCATCTACGAGAACAAGAGATGATGCTTCTTTGGCCACATCTGTCCCGGTAATGCCCATAGAGACGCCGATATCAGCTTGTTTAATGGCAGGAGCATCATTGACGCCGTCTCCCGTCATCGCCACAATATGCCCGTTCTCCTGATAGGCTTTTACGATTTTTAGTTTATGTTCAGGGGAAACGCGGGCAAATACATACACATCCTCCACCACATGAGAAAGCTCTTCTTCAGAAAGTTCATTCAGCATCTTGCCATCCATGATTTTGCCGCTTTTCGGAAGGAGGCGCAAGTCTTTCGCTATCGCTTTAGCGGTTTCTACATGATCACCTGTAATCATAACGGTCTTAATTCCTGCTTCACGGCATTCTTTTATCGCCTGCCTGACTTCCGGCCGCGGGGGATCAATGATACCTGAAAGGCCAAGCATGGTCAGATCTTTTTCCGCCTGCTCCATTGACGGTGTTTCGCCTGCTTTTATCGGCCTGTAGGCGACCGCTATCGTTCTGAGCGCCTGTGATGCCAAATGTCTTAATACCGCCTCTGTTTCTGCTTTTCTTTCATTTGAAAAAAGAGCCGCTGAGCCGTCATAATAAATACGGGAAGATCGCTGCATCAGTACATCCGGTGCACCTTTTGTAATGATATAGCGCTTTCTGTCTTGATCCTCTACGATGACAGTCATCATTTTCCGTGCAGAATCAAACGGAAATTCTTCGACCACCCGGTAGTTTGATTCAACAAACTCCTTTGAAAAACCGCCTTTTCTTGCCGCGGTGAGCAGCGCCCCCTCTGTCGGATCTCCGTCAAGCACATATTCGCCGTCTCTTTTCTCGATATTGGAGTTGTTACAAAGCGCTCCGAACAGAAGCATCTGCTGAAGCGGCTTATGTTCATTGACACTGATCTCTTTTTCGTTTAGTGTGAAGCTTCCTTTCGGTTCATAGCCGGCCCCTGCCACTCTCCATGTTTTCCCTCCGGACCAGACATGTGTCACCGTCATTTTGTTTTGGGTCATTGTCCCTGTTTTATCTGAACAAATAATAGACGCACACCCAAGCGTTTCAACAGCAGGAAGCTTTCGAACAATGGATTTTTGTTTAATCATCCGCTGTACACCAAGCGAAAGCGCCACTGTCACTATCGCCGGCAGCCCCTCCGGAATAGCGGCTACCGCTAACGAGACACCTGCTAAAAACATACTGTACAGATCATGACCCTGAATAACACCGACAGCAACGACAAGTACGGTCAGAAGCAATGCAACAACAATCAAAATCTTTCCGAGCTGCTCCAGTCTTCTTTGCAGCGGGGTTGACAATGTCCCTGCCGATTCAAGCATGTCGGCAATTTTCCCCATAGCCGTATTCATTCCTGTCCCGACGACAACCCCGACACCGCTGCCGCGGGTCACAATCGTTCCCATAAATGCCATATTGGTAATATCGCCAAGTGAAACATCCGGTTTTTTCAATTTATCAGCATGCTTCACAACCGGGATTGATTCCCCGGTCAGCGCTGATTCTTCTATTTCAAGGCTTCTCGCTTCAACAATTCGAACGTCTGCGCCAATTCTGTCCCCGCTCGTAAATTTCACAATATCCCCCGGCACCAGTTCCTTAGAAGGAATCTTTGTCCAGTTTCCTTCTCTGAGTGCCATGACATGCGGTGTTGAAAGCTCTTTTAAAGCCTGAAGAGATTGCTCAGCACGCCTTTCTTGAAAGAAACCAAGTATGCCATTCACAAACACAATCGCAATAATCGCAACCGCATCTACATATTCACCAAGAAATCCTGAGATTAACGTTGCCGCCAGAAGCACAAGCACCATAAAATCTTTGAACTGCGCGAAAAACAAGAGAAGCGCTGAAGTTTTTTTCCCTTCTTGCAGCTCGTTTGGTCCATGCTTGTCAAGGCGTTTTTTTACCTCTTTTTCTGTTAATCCTTGTTTCATGGACGTATTGGTTGCCTCTAGTAAATCTGTTTGTCCCATTTCATGAAACTTCATTCCGCTCGTCCACTCCCCTGCTCTCTTATAGAGATATCACTCTATAAGCATGCTTATTCTGACTCGTCCCATTTCATGCTATAATTATCGAATGCAGGAAGAATGAGAGGGTGTATTGCATATGTCGTTTGATGGCATGTTTACATACGGAATGACACACGAACTTAACGAGAAAATAATGGGCGGACGAATTACAAAAGTCCATCAGCCATATAAGCACGATGTGATTTTCCACATCCGTGCCAAGGGAAAAAACCAAAAACTATTATTATCGGCACATCCGAGCTATTCACGGGTGCATATCACGGCACAAGCTTATGAAAATCCAAGCGAACCGCCAATGTTTTGCATGTTGCTGAGAAAGCATATCGAAGGCGGATTCATTGAGAAAATTGAACAAGCGGGCTTAGACCGCATTATGATTTTTCATATCAAAAGCCGAAACGAAATTGGCGATGAAACCGTACGAAAGCTTTATGTAGAAATTATGGGCCGTCACAGCAATATCATTTTGACTGACGCAGCAGAAAATGTGATTATCGACGGACTTAAGCATTTATCACCGTCAATGAACAGCTACCGTACAGTACTGCCCGGCCAAGATTATAAGCTTCCGCCTGCTCAGGACAAAATATCGCCTCTTGAGGCGTCAGAAGATGATATTTTGCGTCACCTCAGCTTTCAAGAAGGAAGGCTTGATAAACAAATTGTCGACCACTTTTCAGGGGTGTCTCCGCTTTTCGCCAAAGAAGCGGTTCACAGAGCAGGCCTTGCCAACAAAGTCACACTGCCAAAAGCGTTGCTGGCACTGTTTGCCGAAGTGAAAGAGCACCGTTTCATTCCCAACATTACGACTGTAAACGGAAAGGAATATTTTTATTTACTGGAGCTGACTCATCTAAAGGGCGAAGCGCGCCGTTTTGATTCATTAAGCGAACTGCTCGACCGTTTTTATTTCGGAAAAGCTGAACGAGACCGAGTCAAACAGCAGGCTCAGGATCTTGAGCGTTTTGTTGTGAACGAACGGAAGAAGAATGCCAACAAAATCAAAAAATTAGAGAAAACCCTGGAGTATTCGGAAAACGCGAAGGAATTTCAGCTTTACGGGGAGCTTTTAACCGCTAATTTATATATGCTGAAAAAAGGTGATAAACAGGCTGAGGTCATCAATTATTATGATGAAGAAAGCCCGACAATCACGATTCCTTTAAACCCGAACAAAACGCCTTCTGAAAACGCACAGGCCTATTTCACGAAGTATCAGAAAGCGAAAAATTCGGTCGCAGTTGTCGAGGAGCAAATCAGGCTGGCACAGGAAGAGATCGAATATTTTGATCAGCTGATTCAGCAGCTTTCGTCCGCTTCTCCCCGGGATATCAGCGAAATCAGGGAAGAGCTTGTTGAGGGCAAATATTTGCGCCCTAAGCAGCAAAAAGGCCAGAAAAAGCAAAAACCGCACAATCCGGTGTTAGAAACATATGAATCCACCTCAGGCCTGACAATTTTAGTGGGTAAGAACAATCGTCAAAATGAATATTTAACGACCAGAGCGGCGGCTAGAGACGATATCTGGCTTCACACGAAGGACATTCCCGGCTCCCACGTTGTGATCAGAAGCAGCGAACCGGATGAGCAAACAATCATGGAAGCCGCGACAATTGCAGCTTATTTTTCAAAAGCTAAAGATTCAAGTTCAGTGCCTGTAGATTATACAAAAATCAGGCATGTCAAAAAACCAAACGGCGCGAAACCCGGTTTCGTCACCTATGACAGCCAGCATACCGTCTTTGTCACGCCTGATGCTGATACTGTCATCAAGCTCAAAAAAAGCTGAGCCGCATAAAGAAAAGCCAGAGCATTTGTATGCTCTGGCTTATTTCTTTCTTCTCACCTGATAAAGCCTGTTCACTTCAGCAACAAAATCGCCGTCAATCAGCTTATCCACGTTTTCAGCAAGCTCTTTCGTGTGCTTTGGACTGGCTCCGCTTGTAGAAACAGACACAGTGACATGCCCTCTTTTTACGATTTTCGGCATATATACATTGCCAAGCTCAGCGTCACTGACACAATTGACAAGCTGAAAAGGCGAAGCGGATTGGGCAATTTCTTTGTTCACTGCCGCATTATCCGTCGCAGCAATAATTAAGAAAGCATTGAGATAATCTTCTTTTTCAATTGTCCGTTTTTCCCATTTGATACGTCGCTCTTCTGCCATTTGCTTGATTTCCGGTTCAACATCTGGACTGACGAGCGTTATATCAGCTCCCTCAGAAATCACCATTTTCAGCCTTCTGAGAGCGATGCTGCCGCCCCCCGCAATGACAACCTTCTTCTTTTCCAGGCTAATGTGCAGCGGAAGCATATGAACCTCCATCAAAATCAAATTGTCCCTCAGAATTTGCCGCAGTTTCTCTAACACGGTTCAAAAATGCGTTTTTCACATGAGGATGAAAACCGATATAGGAAGAGAGGTAGACGTTCGGATTATGGGCTTTTAATTTCTGAACCTCTCGTTCGATTTCATTCATCAGCATACCCGTAAACAGCAAATATGGAACGATAAAGGTTGTTATGCCGTCATCTTTTTCAAGTTCTGAAAAAACCTCTTTGTAATTCGGGCCGCATGCTGTCAAAAAGCACGGAATGACTTCCTTCACTGGAACCATTTCCTGAAGAAGATTAGCAATTCCGGTTACGTCTCTTTTGACATCTGGATCTGAACTTCCCCTTCCGATGAGCACCACTCTGGCATTTTCATACGGAACACCTATGTCTTTCATTCGGTGATATACAGCCTTGACTACTTCTTCGTCAATCCCGATCGGCTTTCCGTATGAAATACGGACTGATGGATATCGAGATGCAGCACGGGCAATTTCTTCCGGAATATCATGTTTTGCATGCGCAGCTGTTAAAAGAAGCAGAGGCACCACTGCGATATGAGTGGCGCCTTGCTTCGCACATGCTTCAAATCCTGTCTCAATTGCCGGCTCCTGAAGCTCTAAAAAGCTGATTTCTTGTACTGGCACAGAGATGTGGGCCTTACATCCTTCCAAAAAGGCTGCGGCTTCTTGCTGCGCTTTTTTGACCCGGCTGCCGTGGCCGACATATAAAATTGCTTGTTTCATTTTTACAACGCCTCGCTTAAATCTTGTTTTTTCAGTTCAGATTCAAACCATTCCAGCTTATAGTGATAATTTACAACATTTCCAATGACAATTAAACTCGGATTTGTAATATTTTCTTTTATCACCGTTTCTGAAAGGGTGTCAACTGTACAAAAAACAGATTTTTGCTTGTCCGTTGTTCCCCAATGAATAAAGGCTGCCGGCGTAGAACCGTCCCGGCCATTTTCAAGGAGTTTTCTCTCAATCTGCTGCACGTTTTTGATACCCATATAGATGACAAGTGTATCAATTCCTGTAGCCAGCGCTTTCCACTTTTCCTCAAAATCTTCTTCTTTTTTATAGTGACCCGTTACAAAAGCGACGTTAGAGCCCGCCTCCCGATGAGTAACAGGAATCCCGGCATAAGCGGCTGCCGCGATTCCAGACGTAATGCCGGGGATGATTTCAAACGGAATTCCGTTTTCAGAGAGGCATTCCGCTTCTTCTCCCCCCCTGCCGAACACAAAAGGGTCTCCGCCTTTCAGCCTGACAACGGTTTTCCCTTTTTGCGCATACTTTACAAGAAACCGATTGATGGTTTCCTGCTTCATCGTATGAAAATCCGGAAGCTTCCCGCAGTAGATCAGGTCTGCTTGCTCTTTGGCATATTGTAAAATCTCTTTATTTACTAATCTGTCGTATAAGATGACATCAGCTTTTTCAATGGCTTTCAGCGCTTTAATTGTCAGCAGATCAGGGTCACCGGGACCCGCTCCTACAATATATACTTTCCCCATCGTATTTCCCCCGATCTATTCGAGTTCTTCCAGAGCATTCGCTGTGATGATGTTCTCGCTTGCATTCCGGCACCTGAGAAGAACGCAGCAGATCATATTCAGCTCAATTTTTGTTTAACAAACTCGATCAGCTGATTTTTACACGCTTCACGGTCATGCTGTCCTGAATCAAGAACGAGCTCTGGAGCTTCCGGTTCTTCATAAGGTGAATCAATTCCTGTAAAGAACGGAATCTCTCCGTTTCTTGCTTTTTTGTAAAGCCCTTTCGGATCTCTTTGTTCACAAATATCAAGGTCGCATTTAATGTAGACTTCATTAAATTCGCCCGCTTCCACAAGCTCGCGAACCTGTTGTCTGTCCTCGCGGAAAGGAGAGATAAAAGCAGTAATCACAATGGTTCCCTGCTGAACAAAAAGCTTCGCCACCTCTCCGATCCGGCGGATGTTTTCTTTTCGGTCTTCATCAGAAAAACCAAGATCCTTATTTAGGCCGTGACGGATATTATCCCCGTCCAGCACAATCACTTGGTAGCCTTGCTCAAACAATTCTCTCGCAGCGGCGTTGGCAATGGTTGATTTGCCTGAGCCGCTTAACCCTGTCAGCCAGAGAATGGAGCTTTTATGCTTGTTTTTTTGCTGATACTCTTCTTTTGTGATAGAGGCTTCATGCCATACAATATCGCGATTTGTCACTGCCAGTCCTCCTTAAGATACGCCTACTTCTTCTTTTTTCTTCATCCCTTTGATTAACACTTCTACGACTTCTTTTCGACTGAATTCAGCAGGGGGCAGCACACCGTCTCTCAGCATGCCTCTTACCTTAGTGCCTGATAAAATGACGTGATGCTCTCTGCCATGAGGGCATGTTTTCGCTGTTCCCATATTTCCGCATTTTTTACAGAAGAAGCTGTGCTCAAATTTCAGCGGTGTAATTCCGAGTTCTTCAGGTTTAAATGTGTCAAACAGTTCCTGTGCTTCGTATGTTCCGTAATAGTCGCCTACACCTGCATGATCACGGCCGACGATGAAATGTGTGCAGCCGTAGTTCTTTCTGACAAGCGCGTGGAAAATTGCTTCTCTCGGGCCTGCATAACGCATCGCCGCTAAAAAGACACCAAGGAAAACGCGATCTTTCGGGTAATAATGATCAAGAAGCACTTGGTAGCTTTCCATCCGTACATCAGCTGGAATGTCATCAGATTTTGTTTCACCTACTAACGGATTCAAGAACAAGCCGTCTACTGTTTCAAGAGCCGTTTTTTGAATGTATTCATGCGCTCTGTGAACAGGGTTTCTTGTTTGGAAACCGACAATGGTTTCCCAGCCTTTTTCCGCAAACTGGCGTCTCGTTTCTGACGGTTCAAATGTAAATTCAGGGAACTGTTTTGAAGCTTTTTTAATCAACGTAATCGGCCCGCCGACATATGTATTGCCGCGGCTGAACAACTTTTTAACACCCGGATGCTCCTGTTCATCTGTTTTGTACACATTGACAGCTTCTTTTTGTTTGTCAGGCACGTACAGGTCTTCGATTTGGATAACGCCGTATGTTTCTCCTTCATACGTTAACTTTACCTTTTCACCAAGTGACAGTTCCGCTGCTTTTTGCGCATCGACCGGAAGCGTGATCGGAAGAGACCAGACAACGCCGGAAGAAAGACGCATGTTTTCGACTACAGATACGTAATCTTTTTCATTAAAGAAACCTTCAATCGGGCTGTATGCACCGATACCGATCAATTCCAAATCCGCGAAAGAAATTAAATCAAGTTCAATTTCTTTTTGGATGCCGCTCACATCATATGATTCATCTACTCTGTTTACTAATGTTCCTCCGTGTGGTGCTAAGCTCATAATATCCATCTCCTCCTAGTTAACTTATAAAATTACTCAGATTAATGATCAGATTCCCCCGCCTTGTTCGTGGACTGAGCGTCTCTCTTTACGAATGGCCTTTGTCAGGCTGACGGCACCCCCCGCCGCTAAAAGCACACTTACCATGATAAAGATCGAATAATAATCTGCTTTTAAAAACAAGGATACAAGCAGATAAGAAATCGATAAAGATAAAAACGGCGATACGATCCATACCTTCAGCATCGTTTGAACAACTTGTTTATGGAACACGTTCGGCCCGTTTTTTGCCATGCCTATTCCGATAATAGACGATGACGTGACTTGCGCCAAGGGCACCGGCATCCCAAATACAGAACTGATGATCACCAGTCCCGCTCCTGTACCGGATAAGAGAATGCCTTCTCCTTTGGAGAATCTTGTAATTTTCTTCCCGTTTGTTTCTAACACACGCCGGCCTAATAACAGTGCGCCAAGAGCAACAAAAGCTCCTCCATACAAGGTTCCTTTTCCGACATCAAGCACACCGGCAGCTACTAACGGGCCAACAGCATTCGCCACGTTATTCATGCCTGCAGAGAATGCTTCGAAAAATCCGGCAACTAACAAAACAATACCGAGGATTTTTTGCTTTTTAGAAGATTTTACTTCAATCTTAAAATAACGAAACAGCTTAGATACGAAATAGGTGAAGCCGAAAGCGAACAGCGGGACAAAAACCCAAAATGACACAATGATCAGAAGATTGTTCACAAACAATACTTTATAAGCCACTCCCACGCCGACAACCGCGCCGACTGTTACTTCACTTGTCGACAAAGGAATGCCGAGCAGATTAGCAGTAAAGAGCGACAGGGCAGCAGCTCCAATAATGATGCAAACAATCGTCAGTGTAATCGTCTGCTCAGGAATAATGCCGGAGCTGATTGTTTTTACAACCTCGCCTCCGCCAATGACCGCCCCGGCAAAGACACCGACTGCGCATAGGATCAAAGCGTAGGTTTTCTTTTTGATGGCTCCGGAGCCGTAAGCAACCCCCATCGAAGCTGCAGCGCCGCTTGCACCAATATTCATCGCGAAAAACAAGCTAAATAAAATAGCGGCTAATTCCATTTTGCAGCTCCTTATTCATGCAGTCCGCATTCTGTTTTCGCCATACCATTCCATCTGCCTGAGCGCAAATCCTCTGCTGTAAAAGCGGGAGCAGTGCAAGGCGCACAGCCAATACTTGGATATCCTTGGTCATGAAGCGGATTGTAGTCCAGTTCATTCCGGGATGTGTATCTCCAAATGTCTTTCCAAGTCCAATGGATAAGCGGGCAAACTTTTACTGACTTGAATTTTTCATCTTTGTTTAAGAAATTCGTATTGGCACGGCTTGGCCCTTGATCACGACGCAGGCCGGAAAGCCAGGCTGGATGTCCTGAAAGCGCCTCTCTTAAAGGAACGACCTTTCTAAGATAGCAGCACTGATTCGGCTCTCTTTCCCACAGTTTGTCACCATGTTCTTCGGCTTGTTCCTCAAGGGTGAGGTCTGGTTTTTTCAGGATGATATTAAGACCCGGATAACGCTCTTTCACTCGTTCAATTGTTTCATAGGTTTCTTTAAAATGAAGTCCTGTATCAAGAAACACAATCTCTGCGTCTTTTTTCACTTTATAAATTAAGTCAATCAGAACGATTCCCTCAATTCCGAAACTGCAGGCATAAACAAGCTGATTGCCGTAATGGCCGTATGCCCATTTTAAAACTGACAGCGCTCCTTTGTAAGGATCGTCTTCCGGAAATGTAATCGTTGGTTCTTCCCAATTATCGTACGTTAACATTTCTTCTTTCCTCCTTTCGGAGACAAACAAACAGTAGCTTTCTGCCGGTTGTCTTTTCCCAATTGTAATGTGATTCGCGGCTGCTGATATCACAGACAGCCTTTTTTCCTCTTAAAATAAAAAACTTTCAATCCGGCGGAAAGAAAGACAGGAACAGCATGCAGCCCTTATCTTTCAAAATGGAATTCATTTTGCTGGAAGTAGCACCTTACAAACTATGCAGGTTGCCGGGCTTCATAGGTCCAGTCCCTCAGCCGCTCTTGATAAGTTTTTAGATTTGTAGTAAATTTTAGCACAATTCTAACATAAGTCAACCCGACTTTTTTTATAGGATTAATAAAAAAACAGGCCCCACAGCCTGTTTTCAAGTACAGCAAGGCTTTGAAGCCTCTTTACATCATTTGAATTTATTTTTTATTTTTTAAACCAATCTTTTGACTCGGGATTTCGTTTCCATGTTTGCAGCTTTTTTAGATCATCTGAATGAATATTTCCGTTTTCAAGCGCGACCTCTGTGAGCGTATCATAATCAGTTAATGAGTAGTATGGCAGTTCTGCCTTTGCGAAGGCTTCCTCCGCTTTAGGAAGTCCGTACGTAAAGATTGAGACGACACCAAGCACTTCACAGCCGGCCGCTTGTAAAGCTGCACAAGCTTCAAGCACGCTGCCTCCTGTGGAGATTAAGTCTTCAATGACGACTGTTTTTTGCCCTTCTTGCACAGCTCCCTCAATCTGATTGCCTTTACCGTGCGCCTTCGGCTTGCTCCTCACATAACACATCGGAAGATTCAAACGGTCAGCCGCAAGAGCAGCATGAGGAATACCCGCGGTTGCTGTTCCCGCAATCATTTCAGCTTCGGGAAAATGCTCTTTGACAAGCTTGCTGATGCCTGAGGCGACATCATTTCTGACCTCTGGGAAAGATAGCGTAAGGCGGTTGTCACAGTAGATTGGAGATAAAATGCCGCTTGCCCATGTGAACGGCTCGTTCGGGCGTAAAAATACAGCTTGGATGTCTAATAGATGTTTTGCGATGATTTGTTTCAAGATTTAATTCCCTCCCATTCAAGTCTGACAGCCTTATAGGCTTTTACCGGGTCTTCCGCTTTTGTAATCGAGCGTCCTACTACAATCGCTGATGAACCTTTCTCTCTTGCAATAGCAGGCGTCGCTACGCGGACTTGGTCATTCGCAGCGTCCTCAGACATTCTGATCCCCGGAGTGACCGTCAGAAATGAAGGCGACACCGCTTGATAAATGGCTTTTGCTTCATGAACAGAGCAGACCACTCCATCCAGTCCGCTCTCTTCCGCCTGTTTGCTGTAGTGCACAACCGTATCAATCAGAGATTTTTCGATTAGCAGTTCATCTTTCATGATTTGTTCAGATGTGCTTGTCAGCTGGGTTACCGCGATCAGTGACGGACGTTTTTTTCCAGCCGGCGTACCTTCTTCTAAGCCTTCGAGAGCTGCCTGCATCATTTTTTTGCCCCCGGCAGCATGAACATTGACGAGATCTACTCCGAGACTGGCAAGGCGCTTCATCGCTTTGTTTACAGTAGTCGGGATGTCATGAAGCTTTAGATCTAAAAACAGCTCGCAGTTTCTTTCTTTTAATTGTTTCACGATCGATGGCCCTTCTTGATAAAAAAGCTCCATTCCAACCTTTACAAATAACGGTTCTTGCTGAAAAGGAGCTAAGAACGCGAGTGTTTCTTCAGCTGATGCAAAATCAAGCGCGATGATGGGCAGGTTGTTTTTCATGATTCCAGCTCCTTCCGATGCATTCTTCAATTGATTGATAGCCGTATTGGCGCAAAACAGATGGGAGCTGTTCAATAATCTCTGGACATGCAAAAGGATTCACAAAGTTTGCTGTTCCGACAGCGACTGCGCTTGCTCCCGCGAGAAGAAATTCCAGGGCATCTTCAGCCGTTTGCACGCCTCCCATTCCGATAATCGGGATATTGACCATCTGGCTGACTTCATACACCATGCGAATGGCAACCGGCTTCACAGCAGGACCCGAAAGTCCCCCTGTTTTATTCGCTAATATCGGTTTGCCGGTTTTTAAATCGAGTCTCATGCCAATTAGTGTGTTGATCATCGTAAGACCGTCCGCTCCCGCTTCCTCGATCGCTAATGCAATTTCTGTGATATTGGCCACGTTCGGAGAAAGCTTCACATAAACGGGTACATTCGAAACCTCTTTCACCGCTTTTGTCAAATCGGCAGCCATTTCAGGATTCGTGCCAAAAGCGATTCCGCCTGTTTTCACATTCGGGCAGGAAATATTCAATTCAAGAGCATGAACATTAGGCGCTTTGCTGATATGCTCTGCAACTTCAACATAATCCTCGACTTGAGAACCTGCGACATTGGCAATGATCGGCGTATCAAACTGCTCAAGCCACGGCAGCTCATTATGCAACACGCTATCCAGCCCCGGATTTTGGAGACCGATCGCATTGAGCATTCCAGCACCAGTCTCAGCTACCCGCGGCGTCGGATTCCCAAAGCGCGGCTCCTTTGTCGTAGCCTTAATCATGATGGCTCCAAGACAAGACAAATCATAAAAACGTGAAAATTCTTTTCCAAAACCGAAGCAGCCTGATGCAGGAATGATTGGGTTTTTCAAATCAAGTCCCGGCAATTTCACCTCTAGCATTACAGCGCCACCTCCTGAGCTTTAAATACAGGCCCGTCGAGACATACTTTTACATAGGATGTCTCACTTTCGTTTGTATGGCACACACACGCGAAGCATGCGCCGATTCCGCAGCCCATTCGTTCCTCCATGGACAGATATACTTCTTTATGGGCATATTCCTGTTTTAACGCCTTGAGCATCGGTGTCGGCCCGCAGCTGAGGAGGATATCAAACTCTAGATTTTTCCGTTTAATCACATCTGTGACAAATCCGGTTTCCCCGTAGCTTCCGTCAGCTGTTGCCACATACGTGTCTCCGTACTGCCGGCATTCTTCCTCGTAAAAAACATCCTTTGCCGATTGGAATCCTAAAACGTGGATGACATTTACCCCTTTTTCATTCAAGCGTTTCGACAGCTCTTGGAGAGGCGGCACACCTACTCCGCCTCCTACCAGCAAAGCCGTCTTTCCGGGTTGAACTTCATTAACAGGAAAGCCATTTCCCAAAGGCCCGAGGACATCCACAAATTCTCCCTGCTGCTTCAGTGACAAGAGTCTTGTCCCTTCCCCATCTACCCGATAAATGATGGTGACTTCATTTTTTTCAAAGTTGACGTCTGCGATGCTGATTGGTCTTCTCAAAAGAGGCGTAACCGCTTCGCTCACTTTAAGATGAAGGAACTGTCCAGGGGTTGTAAACCCTTGGACAAGCTCCCCTTTCAGAACCATTTGATACACCCGGTCTGCAATTTGCTGGTTAGAACATACTGTCAAATACGCTTTTTTCATATAGTGACTGCCGCCTCCTGATTTGTGTTGACTTCCGGCATTTGATCAGCACGGAATGTCATGCTTTCCAGCACTCGCAATATCGCCTCTGCCGTATCTAAAGATGTTAGGCAGGCAACACCATTTTCTACTGATTCACGTCTGATTCTAAAACCGTCTCTTGCCGGCTGCTTTCCTTTTGTCAGCGTATTGATGACAAACTGCGCTTCTCCGTTTCTGATGACGTCAAGCAGGTTCGGGCCATCCTGACCGATTTTCCCGACGACCTTCGCTGGAATGGAAGCTTCTTTCAAGTAGCCTGCCGTTCCTTCCGTCGCTAAAATGTTGTAGCCGATCGCGTGAAACCGCTTAGCAATGGCAAGCCCTTCTTCTTTGTCCTTATCAGCTACTGTTAAAAGCACGGAACCGTAGTTCGGGATTTGAATACCTGAAGCAATCAAGGCTTTGTAGAGCGCCTTTTCAAGTGTCGAATCTTTCCCCATGACTTCACCTGTTGATTTCATTTCAGGCCCTAACGTAATGTCCACTCTTCTCAGCTTGGCAAAGGAGAAGACCGGCGCTTTTACAAATACACCTTGCTGTTCAGGCTGAAGGCCCTCTGTATAGCCAAACGCAGCCAGCTTTTGACCAAGAATGATTTTTGTTGCGAGATTCGCCATTGGGATACCCGTAATTTTGCTTAAAAACGGTACGGTTCTGCTTGATCTCGGATTCACTTCTAGCACGTACACCTCGCCTTGCGACAAGACGAATTGAATATTGAGCAAACCGACAATATTCAGCCCTTTAGCCAATGCGATCGTGTATTGTTCAATTTTTTTCTTGATGTCCTCTGTGAGAGACTGAGGCGGATAAACAGCGATTGAGTCTCCGGAGTGAACGCCCGCACGTTCAATGTGCTCCATAATTCCCGGAATGACGACTGTTTCACCGTCGGATACTGCATCGACTTCAATTTCTTTTCCTGTCAAGTATCTGTCAATTAATACAGGGTGCTGCGGATTGATTTTAACTGCGTTTTTCATGTAATGAAGCAGCTCTTCTTCATGATACACAATCTCCATTGCCCGGCCGCCAAGTACATAGGAAGGGCGTACCAATACCGGGTAACCGATATCGCTCGCGATGCTTACCGCCTGATCAACTGATGTGGCTGTTTTGCCAAGCGGCTGCGGAACACCAAGTTCTCCAAGCGCTTGTTCAAATTTATCCCGGTCTTCTGCACGGTCTAAATCTTCTAATGAAGTTCCAAGGATTTTCACTCCGCGCGCAGAAAGCTCGTCAGCAAGGTTAATCGCAGTTTGTCCGCCGAACTGTACGACAACGCCCATTGGCTGTTCGAGGTCAATGATGTGCATAACATCTTCAATCGTAAGCGGTTCAAAATACAGCTTGTCTGAGATGCTGAAGTCTGTTGAAACGGTTTCCGGGTTGTTGTTGACAATAATGGCTTCATAGCCTGCTTGTTTAATTGCCCATACAGAGTGAACCGTCGCATAGTCGAACTCGACACCCTGACCGATTCGAATCGGACCCGAACCAAGCACCATCACACTTTTCTTATCTGTAACGACAGATTCATTTTCTTCTTCGTATGTGCTATAGAAGTATGGCGTTTCTGACTCGAATTCCGCCGCGCACGTATCTACCATTTTGAATACCGGCGCAATCCCCGCTTGTTTTCTCAAGCTGTAAAGCTCAGATTCTTTCATTTTCCACTCGCGGCTAATGTACTGATCAGAGAAGCCGAGTTCTTTTGCCCGTCTCAGCACATCCGTATTGCCCGCATTGGCCTTCAATTCTTTTTCAAACTGTACGATTCCGAACAGCTTATGCAAGAAGAAGACATCGATAGCGGAAAATTCATGGAGGTCTTCTACCGTGTAGCCTCTTCTGTACGCTTCAGCTAAGTAGAATAAGCGTTCATCACCGGCCTTTTTAATTCGCTTTTCAAGAAGCTCATCTGAAATGTCAGCGGCGTCCTTCAATTCAAGATGATACACATCCGCTTCCAGCGAACGCACTGCCTTCAGCAATGACTCTTCAAGCGTGCGGCCGATTGCCATGACCTCACCTGTCGCTTTCATTTGCGTGCCAAGCTTTCTGTTTGCTGATTCAAATTTATCAAACGGCCAGCGCGGAATTTTGGATACGACATAGTCAAGAGCAGGTTCAAATGCTGCATATGTTTTTCCTGTCACCGGGTTCATCATTTCATCTAATGAAAGTCCGACTGCAATTTTAGCAGCGAGCTTTGCTATCGGGTATCCCGTTGCTTTTGATGCAAGAGCAGATGAACGGCTGACACGCGGATTTACTTCAATAATGTAATATTGGAAGCTGTCTGGATCTAAGGCGAGCTGGACGTTACATCCGCCTTCGATCCCAAGCGCGCGAATCAGTTTTAACGATACATTCCGCAAGAGCTGATACTCGCGATCGCTGAGCGTTTGGCTCGGCGCGACAACAATACTGTCTCCAGTATGGATTCCAACTGGATCAATGTTTTCCATGTTACAAACGACAATGGCGTGATCCTGGCTGTCTCTCATGACTTCATACTCGATTTCTTTATAGCCGGCGATGCTTTTTTCAAGCAGACATTGGTGTACCGGGCTTAATTTCAAGCCGTTCTCAACGATTTCTTTTAACTCTGTCTCATTCGAGCAGATGCCTCCGCCTGTTCCGCCTAATGTATATGCCGGGCGGACAATGACAGGGAATCCAATTTGACTGACGAATTTTTCTGCTTCTTCAAGGGAGTGGATAATCTCACTTTCAGGCACCGGTTCGTTCAGTTCATTCATTAATGTTCTGAACAAGTCACGGTCTTCAGCTTGCTGAATCGCAGACAGTTTTGTGCCAAGCACTTCGACGCCGCATTCTGCCAGAACACCTCTTTCAGAAAGCTCAACCGCAAGATTCAAACCGGTTTGGCCTCCGAGTGTAGGAAGAATGGCATCTGGGCGCTCTTTTCTGATGATTCGTGTCAGGAATTCAGGTGTGAGCGGTTCGATATAAACCCGGTCAGCCATTTCTGTATCTGTCATGATCGTGGCAGGGTTTGAGTTGACAAGGATGACTTCATAGCCTTCTTCTTTCAAAGCAAGACAGGCTTGTGTTCCCGCATAGTCAAATTCTGCTGCTTGACCGATGATGATCGGTCCAGATCCGATTACTAAAATTTTGTTAATGTCTACGCGTTTTGGCATACCGCTTCCCCTTCTTTCTCTGTTGTTTCGATCATTTCGATGAATCTGTCAAATAGATGGTTGGCATCCTCAGGACCAGGTGAGGCTTCGGGATGATATTGAACCGTAAATGCCGGCAATGTTTTATGCTTCAGCCCTTCAATCGTATCGTCGTTAATTGCGATATGCGTCACTTCCAGTTCTGTTTTACTGATAGACGAAACTGTATATCCATGGTTTTGAGATGTTAAGGCAACTTTTCCTGTAGCCAGCTCTTTTACCGGGTGGTTTGAGCCCCTGTGGCCGAATTTCATTTTTTCAGTATTCGCCCCGCACGCCAGCGCGAATAATTGGTGGCCAAGACATATTCCGAATAATGGCACTTTTCCAAGAACACCTTTAATCATTTCAATCGCTTCAGGCACATCCTTCGGGTCTCCAGGTCCGTTAGAAAGCATGATACCGTCCGGTTTCAGCTGAAGCACCTCTTCCGCTGTAATGTTGTAAGGCACAACGATGACGTCACATTTCCGTTTGTTCAGCTCTCTTAGAATCCCGTGTTTCATGCCGAAGTCAACCAAGACAATGCGTTTGCCTCTTCCCGGGCTCGGATATGCTGTTTTTGCTGATACTTGGGATACTTGATTTCTTGGCAATTCCGTTTCGTTCAGTCTTTTCAGCACTGCTTCGATATCTTCATCAGATGAAGCGAATGTTCCTTTTAGCGCGCCTGCCGTGCGGATCATTCTTGTCAGCTTCCTTGTATCAATCCCCTGGAGTCCGGGAATATTTTTCATTTTTAAATACTCGTCTAAGGTGTATGCTGAACGCCAGTTGGAAGGCAGCTCACATAATTCTTTGATGATCAGCCCTTTGACAAAAGGGGTAATAGATTCAAAATCATCACGGTTAATGCCGTAATTTCCGATAAGCGGGTATGTTAATGTTACGATCTGTCCGCAGTAAGAAGGATCAGATAAAATTTCCTGATAGCCTGTCATCCCAGTATTAAAAACGACTTCTCCCATGTTGTGTTCTAAGCTTCCGAAGGCTTCTCCCTCGAATACCGCTCCGTTTTCCAGTACTAATCGTCTCTTCATTTGACAAGTCTCCCCTCTTCATAAGCAAGCTTCCCTGCCGCAATTGTAGCGACCGGCCAGCCGGTGCAACTGATGCCGTTGAATGGTGTATTTTTTCCTTTTGATAAAAATGTCTCTTTGTCTATAACTGCTTCTTTTTCTAAATCGATTAACGTAATGTCCGCAGCTTGCCCCATTTGTAATGTTCCATATGGGAGACCGAACGCTTCGCATGGCTTGATTGTCATGTAGTCAATCAGCTGCTTCAGTGACCAGCTGCCATTTTTGACAAAGTGTGTGTAAAGAAGCGGGAATGCTGTTTCTAAGCCGACAATTCCGAATGGCGCCAGCTTCATTTCTGTGTTCTTCTCTTCTTCCGTATGCGGTGCATGGTCTGTTGCGATAAAATCAATTGTTCCGTCTAAAAGACCTTCAATTAAAGCAGCTCTGTCTTCTGGGCTGCGGAGCGGAGGATTCATTTTATAGTTTGTGTCCAGCCCCGGGATGTCCTCATCACAAAGCAGCAAATGATGCGGCGATACTTCTGCTGTCACTCTGATTCCCGCTTTTTTCGCATCGCGTACAACTCTGACAGATTCTTTTGTGCTGATATGGCATACATGATAATGGCAGTTTGCCGCCTCAGCCAGCAGCACATCGCGAGCAATATGAACCGATTCACACACAGAAGGAATGCCGTTTAGTCCGTTCGCTTTGGAGAATGTCCCCTCATGTACGCTCCCTCCGTAAATTAAGGAGTTGTCCTCGCAATGTGCAACAATCGCTTTGTCAATTGCGGCTGCCCGTTTCATCGCTTCATACATCATTCCTGCTGTCTGTATACCAACGCCGTCATCTGTAAAAGCAAATGCCCCGGCTTCTTTTAACGCTTCAAAGTTTGTCATTTCATCGCCGATTTGTCTGATCGTAATGGATGCATATGGAAGAACTCTTACGCATGATGTTTCTTTAATTCTGTTTTGCACCCATTCCATCTGCTCCTTTGTATCAGGAACCGGCCGCGTATTCGGCATTGCTGCTACTGTAGTATAGCCGCCGCGTGCCGCTGCTTTTGCCCCGGTTTCAATAGTTTCTTTTTTCTCTCCGCCCGGCTCTCTGAAATGCACGTGGAGATCAACAAACCCAGGTGAAACGAGCAAACCTTTTGCATCAATTACCGTTTCATTATCCGTTGCATCAAGCTTGCCGATTGCGGTGATGGTTTCTCCAGTCACTCGGATATCCGCTTGTGTTTTTTCACCATTTTCGTTTAGTATCCAGCCGTTTTTAATGAGATATGACATACGCTGCTTCTCCTCTTTTCACATTGGTTTGTAAGGCACGCTGTATCACTGCCATTCTGATAAATACGCCATTTTTCATTTGCTTGAAGATTCTTGATTTTTCGCTTTCTACTAAGCTGTCATCAATCTCCACTCCTCTGTTTACCGGAGCAGGATGCATGATGATCGCATGCCGCTTCATACGCTCAGCCCGTTCTACGGTCAAGCCGTATTTGTTTAAATAGCCTTCCTGACTGACAGCGGACTGATGTCGTTCATTTTGAATGCGCAGCAGCATGACAACATCGGAAGACTCAACTGCTTCATCCATTGAGACATACGTGCCGAATGTATTTTCTTCATCCTGCCATTCCGAAGGGCCGGAAAATAGGACCCGGGCACCCAATCTTGTCAACACTTCCGCATTTGACCTTGCCACTCTGCTATGCTTGATGTCGCCGTGAATGGAGACGGTAAGCCCTTTAAACGTATTGAACTCTTCATAAATCGTCATTAAATCAAGCAGTGATTGTGTTGGATGCTGGCCGCACCCGTCTCCCGCATTCAGAATCGGAATGTTCACCTGGCTGACAAGCTCTTCATAATACTCATCCTCACTGTGCCTGATGACGCAGACGTCCACACCGATTGATTCAAGCGTCCGGATCGTGTCATATAAGGTTTCGCCTTTTTGCACGCTTGTGCTTGTTCCATCAAGGTTAAGCACATTCATGCCCAGCTTTTTTTCTGCGACCTCAAAGCTGAACCGCGTTCTCGTGCTCGGTTCGAAAAACAGGTTTGCTGCAAACTTTCCTGTAAGCTGATTGTCTGTTTTTCCGCTTTTGAGCTCTTGTGCTGTTTGAAGCAAATCTTTGATTTCCTCAGTGCTAAGTTCACTCATCGTCGTTAAATGCTTCATGTTCTTTCCCCTCTCTTTTCAACTTAAGGCTGAAAAAAAACCCCGGTCTAAGATAGACTCGGGGTATGGTTAAATAGAGGGCAGCATTGAAGCTTCCTTCTCTTCATAACCCTTCCAAGCCTCTCTGGACTTTCATTAAAAGGTTTTAAATATGATGTTGTTCAGATGTGTCTGCCTGCTCTTCCTTCGCCTGCGGAAGAATCAGGTTTAAGATGACACCGACAATTGCGGCAAGCGCCATTCCTGACACTTGGAATCCGCCCTGAGACACTTGGATAAAAGCGCCTCCTACACCGATGACAAGGATAACTGATGTAATAATGAGGTTTCTGTTGTTTTCATAATCAATTTTGTTGTCAATCAGCATTCTCAGGCCGCTTGAAGCAATGATTCCGAACAGCAGGAAGGAGACGCCTCCCATGACCGCTGACGGCACTGAACTGATCAGCGCTGAAATTTTGCCGATAAAGCCGAAGCAAAGGGCAATCACTGCCGCGCCCCCGATGACAAAGACGCTGAATACTCTTGTGATGGCCAGCACGCCAATGTTTTCTCCGTAAGTCGTTGTCGGAGGGCCGCCGATCAGGGAAGCGAGGATTGTCGCCACACTGTCACCCATAATAGAGCGATGAAGACCTGGCTTTTTAATGAAGTCTTGTCCGACAACCTTGCTCAGCACCATTTGGTGGCCGATATGCTCTGACATTGTGACAAATGCGACAGGAACCATTGCGGCTGCGATGCCGAGTGTAACTGACGGTGAATAATCTTTGAACGGAATGATAAATTCAGGCACTGCAAACCATTTCGCGTCAAGCACCGGCTGGAAGTTGACAATCCCTTGAGTAAGGGCGAACAGGTATCCGCCAATGATTCCAATCAGAACCGGAATCAGGCTTAGAAACCCTCGTAAGAAAATCGCACAAATAATCGTAATTGCCAGCGTAACTCCTGCGACACTAAAGTGCTTTAAGCTATAGACCAACTCACTCGCGTTTGGATCAGCATACATCGCCATGTTTACCGCAGTGCTTGCCAGTCCCAGCCCGATGACGATAATAACAGGCCCTACGACTACAGGCGGGAGAATCTTCATCAGCCATCCTGTTCCAAGCTGCCTAATCAATAAGGCAATCAGCCCGTACACCAGCCCTGCAAGAAACGCTCCAACCATTGCCGCTCCCGGCCCGCCGGTCGCTTTTACCAGAATGATCGGAGAAATAAAGGCGAAGGATGAACCGAGATACGCCGGAATTTGTCCTTTGGTAATAAGAAGGTACGCCAGTGTTCCGATGCCGCTTGTCACCAACGCCACAGCAGGACTCATTCCGACGAGCTTCGGAACCAAAATGGTTGAGCCAAACATGGCAAACAAATGCTGAAGGCTGAATGAAACCCAAGAGAAAGGTGTCGGGACATCCCTGACCCCTAAATTTACTTTTTTCTTACTCATGATGATTTCCCCCTGATTGTTGACTTTCATTTTAGGATGACTCAATGACTGTATAAAAAAACCTCTTTGCTTTTTTACGCAAAGAGGCATACAAAGACCTGCCGAATGCTTTTTGGGCCTTTGTTGTGCACCTCTTTGCAACCTCTCTGGATTGCCCTTAAAAAGGTGATCTATTATTCGTTTTCATAAATGGCGACGAGATCGTTTTGGTCTACCTCATCAAGCTGAACCATAACCTTTTCAGACTTTGATGTCGGGATGTTTTTCCCGATATAATCCGCTCGGATCGGCAGCTCCCGGTGTCCTCTGTCCACAAGCACTGCAAGCTGAATGGAGGAAGGTCTGCCTACATCAACAAGCGCATCCATTCCTGCTCTGACTGTTCTTCCGGTATACAGAACATCATCAACGAGAATGACTTTTTGATCTGTAATATCTACCGGAATATCTGCACCTTTTACAAGCGGTTCATCGTTGCTCGTTTTTTTAGAAAGATCGTCTCTGTAAAGAGTAATATCAATTTCACCGACTGTAACAGGATTTCCCTCAATCTGTTCAATGCGTTCCGCAAGGCGTTTTGCCAGGTAAATCCCTCTTGTCTTAATGCCGACAAGGATGCAGTTATTCATTCCTTTATTGCGTTCGATCATTTCGTGAGCAATCCTGGTCAGCGCCCGTCTGATTGCCTGTTCGTCGAGAATGACAGCTTTTTGATTCAATGTGTGACACCTCACAGTTCATATAGAAGAAAAAACCCCTCCTGCCAGAGCATAGAGGGGTTTTAGGACAAGGTGCGCGCCTATACACGCATCCCGTCAATCCGTTATCCTTCTCAGCCTCTCTGGACTGTTTTAAAGAATCTATTCAGCTTCGTTTATTATTTCAGAAAAGAAACCCTCTGTCAACCGTTTTTTCTGAGGTTTTCGATTAATTCTGCCATATCCTCAGGAAGCGGCGCTTCAAATTCGACATATTCTCCTGTTCGTGGATGGTCAAAACCTAAAACTCCCGCGTGAAGCGCTTGGCCATTAAAGTCGATTGTTTTTCTTGGGCCGTATTTCGGATCGCCTGCTAATGGGAATCCGATATATTTCATATGAACACGAATTTGATGGGTTCTCCCTGTTTCAAGCTGGCATTCCACTAACGTAAAATCCTGAAAACGCTCTAGTACATGAAAATGAGTGACAGCGTTTTTGCCATCACGTGTCACAGTCATGCTTTGACGGTCTTTCTTATCTCGTCCGATCGGCGCGTCAATTGTGCCATCATCGTGAGAAATAAGCCCGTGGACAACTGCCGTATATTTCCGCGTGACCGTTTTGTTGACCAATTGGTTTACAAGTGACTCGTGCGCCATATCATTTTTCGCCACCATTAATAAACCGGACGTGTCCTTATCGATTCTGTGAACAATACCCGGACGCATCACGCCATTTATTCCGGAAAGGTCTGTGCAATGAGCCATAAGGCCGTTTACAAGTGTGCCCGTAAGATGCCCGGGTGCTGGGTGAACAACCATTCCGCGAGGTTTGTTGACGACCAGCACATCCTGGTCCTCATAATAAATATCCAGATCCATAGGCTCTGCCAGGACGTCGAGCGCTTCCGGTTCGGGTACAGTGACGGTCACCTGATCACCCGGCTGAATTTTATAATTCGCTTTCACCGCGCTTCCGTTCACGACAACCTGTCCGTCTTTTACCCATTGCTGAACCTGGGTTCTTGACCAATCATTCTCAGTCGATGCCAAAAATTTATCAATCCGCTCACTTTTTTGTTCTTCTGAAGCGGTTATATCAATTTGATTCATGCTATTGCTCCTTTTTCTTTTTCCCGCTGTCCAACAGCATTTGTATAAATAAAAGCATTACGCCGACACATAGTGAAGAGTCCGCGATGTTAAATATCGGGTAATTGTAATTGACAATAATAACATGGATAAAATCCACAACTTCCTGTCTGACAGCCCGATCGATAAAGTTGCCGATGGCACCGCCAAGCATAAGTCCGAGGGCAACGCCAAGAAGCCTTTGTCCCTTTGTATAACGCTGTATGTAATAAACAATACCAATAATAACAGCGGTTGTTATGAGGTAGAAAAACCACATTTGACCCGCTAATATCCCCCATGCAGCACCCGTATTGCGATGGGAGGTGATATAGAATACCTGATCAATGATCGGAATGCTTTGGCCAAGTTCCATGTTCTTAACAACTAGCCATTTTGTCAATTGATCGGCTGCAATAATAAGTAGTGCAATCATATAATACAGCACAAACGTTCCTCCAGTTTACGGTTACTTTAATCCATTATGCATTTTATCAATAAAAAGCACTGGAGTAAAGAAATATCAGGCATATTAACCAGCCAGACACTGTTATTCATACAGTGCCTGACCATATTCGATATCCGTTGATTTCCATATCGGAAGCGTTTTTTTCTCAAATTGGACAGAATAAAGAAAATCGTTTGCTGTTCGGGCCGTCGGCAGCACCGCCAGCTTTGAAAGAGGAATGGGGGCCCCTGTTTCTTCACAGTATCCGAATGTGCCGTTTTCGATTTTTGACAATGCAAGGAGAACGTCTTGAAGCTCTTCTTTAATATGATAGATCAGAGTTGCTTTTTGTTTATGATTGATTGCTGCTTGCGGGCTTGTAGAAACCTGAAAGCAAGAATACTCAAATAATCTCGACTGTAATTCTTCTTTCATCAGAAGAAGTTCCGTATAAATTGCGGTCAGTTGATCATTCATTCTTCACAACTCCTGCTCTTAACGTAGTACCTTTATTGTTGCCTATGAATGATGATCTAAAGCCCATAAGATTTTTCCTGCCGTTCTAAAGGATGTCACTCTTGGCACAAAAAAAGCCCGGCTTTTACGCCGGGCCCTTTTCATTATTTTTGATAGTATTTTTCAACGATTTCAGCGTTGCGTAATGAAAGTGTAGGATATTTCGGATTTGCACCTACATCTTTTGAAATCACACGTGATCTCTCACACATTTCGCCTTCCGCTTTCTCGACAGCGATTTTACCCGTCGCAAAGCTTTGCGCATCGTTCGGCGCATCATTTTCTTCGCTGATTGTCAGTTCAGACACAATAAACAGCTGAGAAAGGTTTTCTTTTATGGAAGCCAAGAGCTCTTTGTTTTCTTTGTTTGGATACAATTTCAGGTTTGCTTCCAAAGATTTACCGATAATTTTTTCATTTCGCGCAGTTTCTAACGCTTTTAGCACGTCATCACGAAGAGCCATAAAGCGGTCAAATTTTTCTTCAGTCACTTCACTGTTTGGAACCGCGATTGTTTCCGGCATATCGGTCAGCTGAACGCTCTGCTCTTCAACAAATGTTAAATGAGACCACAATTCGTCTGCCGTATGTGGAAGGATAGGCGCTGAAAGCTTCACTAATGCAAGAAGCGTTTCGTAGAATACTGTCTGCATGCTGCGTCTATCCGGATGATCCGCATGCTCGATGTAGACAATATCTTTTGCAAAATCAAGGTAGAATGAGCTCAATTCGATTGTGCAGAAATTATGAATGCTGTGATACACAACCGCAAATTCGTACTCATCATACGCTTTTTTCACTTTATCAATCAGCTTGTTCAGCTTAATCAGCATATACTGATCCACTTCACGAAGATCTTCGACAGCCACCGCATTTGTTTTTGGATCAAAATCGAAAAGGTTGCCGTGAAGGAAACGGAACGTGTTGCGGATTTTACGATATACTTCCGCAACCTGCTTTAGAATGGCGTCAGACACGCGAACGTCCGCCTGATAATCCACTGAAGATACCCATAATCTTAAGATGTCGGCACCAAGCTGTTTCATAACTTTAGCCGGAACAACAACGTTACCGATTGATTTACTCATCTTGCGTCCTTCTCCATCCAGTGCGAACCCATGGCTGAGCACACCTTTATACGGCGCTTTCCCTGTTACGGCTACTGCTGTAGAAAGAGAAGAGTTAAACCAGCCGCGATATTGGTCAGATCCCTCTAGGTATAGATCAGCCGGGCGAACGAGGTCATCACGTTCTTCAAGCACTGCTTGATGTGAAGAGCCTGAATCAAACCAAACATCCATGATATCCTGTTCTTTTGTAAATGTGCCGTTCGGGCTGCCAGGATGCGTAAAGCCTTCCGGAAGAAGATCCTTTGCTTCTTTTTCAAACCAAATGTTTGATCCGTGCTGTCTGAACAATTCAGAAACATGTTCAATGGTTTCATCCGTAATAATTGGTTCTCCATTTTCGGCATAAAATACCGGAATCGGCACGCCCCACGCACGCTGTCTGGAAATACACCAGTCTCCGCGGTCCCGAACCATGTTGTGCAAACGCTGCTCGCCCCATTCAGGAACCCATTTGGTTTCTTTAATGGCATCCAGCAGGTCTGATCTGAAATCTTTAATAGACGCAAACCATTGCGCTGTCGCTCTGAAAATGGTTGGTTTTTTTGTTCTCCAATCATGCGGATAAGAGTGAGTAATGAATTCAAGCTTCACAAGTGCGCCTTTTTCATCAAGCTGCTGTGTGATCGCTTTGTTTGCATCATCATAAAACATGCCTTCAAAGCCAGGAGCTTCGCTTGTCATTACACCTTTTTCATCGACCGGGCAAAGCACATCTAAACCGTATTTTTGGCCGATGATAAAGTCATCTTCCCCATGTCCTGGCGCTGTATGAACACAGCCTGTTCCGGCATCAGTTGTTACGTGTTCACCAAGCATAACGAGAGAGTCTCTGCCATATAGCGGGTGTTCAGCGATAATGTTCTCAAGGTCTTTTCCTTTGACCGTTCTTGTCACTTCATACTGATCAAATCCGCATGCCGATGCAACATTTTCGACTAAGGCACTTGCTACGACAAAGCGGTCTTCACCTACTGCAATCACGCTGTACTCAAGATCAGGGTGCACTGAGATTCCGAGGTTCGCCGGAATTGTCCAAGGCGTTGTTGTCCAAATGATGATGCGCTCGCCGTTTTCAAGAACGCCTTTTCCGTCTTTTACACCAAAAGCGACGTAAATTGATGCTGAACGTTTGTCTTGATATTCGATCTCGGCTTCAGCCAGAGCAGACTCACTTGAAGGTGACCAGTTAACCGGTTTAAGGCCTTTGTAAATGTAGCCTCGTTTTGCCATTTCACCAAATACGCGGATTTGCTGCGCTTCGTATTCCGGTTTTAATGTCACATATGGGTTTTCCCAGTCACCGCGGACACCAAGACGTTTGAATTGCTCACGCTGTCCCTCGATTTGCTTCCAAGCGTACTCTTCGCATAGTTTGCGGAATTCCGCTACTGACATTTCTTTGCGGTTGACCTTTTTGTTTTTTGTCAGAGCTGTTTCAATTGGCAATCCGTGTGTATCCCAGCCCGGCACATACGGTGCGTTGTAGCCGCTCATTGATTTATAGCGGACAATGAAGTCTTTCAAAATCTTGTTAAGTGCATGGCCCATATGGATGTCGCCGTTTGCATACGGAGGTCCGTCATGTAAAACAAATTTCGGGCGGTCTTTCGTCCGTTCCTGAACAAGACGGTAGATATCCTCTTCCTCCCATTTTTTTTGAATGTCAGGCTCCCGGTTTGGCAAATTTCCACGCATCGGGAAATCTGTTTTCGGCATTAAGAGCGTGTCTTTAAAATCCATTTTCATTCCTCCACTGCATTTTTTCAGAAAATAAAAAAAGCCCTCTCATCCCATAAGGGACGAGAAAGCTTATCTCGCGGTACCACCCTTTTAGAAAAAGCAAGCATACACTTTTTCCTCTTGAGCATCGTAACGTGATGAACGTCCTAACCTACTGTGAGTTCAGCAAGGAAACTAAAGGGCTGATCTACATGATTCCGGCCATCCCGGACTCTCACCATCTCCGGGTCGCTATGAAGGCCTGAAGGAAACATGACTGTCCCTTTCAACCGTTTTTTCATCTGAATTTATGAACGTATTATATTCGACAAGCTAAGAAAATGTCAAGATAATCAGAGAATTTATTCCTTTTCCTCAAATACAGCGTCGACTTCATACTCAAGGAGATGATCCCAATCGTCATTTTTCAGAAGATCAAGCTGAGCTTCAATCAGCATTTGGAAACGTGTTCTGAACACTTTAGACTGTTTTTTCAGCTCTTCAATTTCCATTGCAATTTTTCTTGATTTTGATAACGATTCGTTGATAATGCGATCAGCGTTTTTCTCCGCTTCCCGAACAATCAGCTTTGCCTCTTTTTGAGAATTGCGTTTTACGTCTTCAGCCGCTTCTTGAGCAACTAAAATTGATTTATTCAATGTTTCCTCAATATTTGCAAAGTGTCCGATTCTTTCATCAAGCTCATTGACTTTCGCTTCAAGCTCAGTTTTCTTGCGGAGAACAATTTCGTAATCTTTTCTGACTTGGGCTAGGAATTCATTTACTTCATCTTCATCATATCCGCGAAAACTTTTTGTAAACGTCTTGTTGTGAATATCATTTGGCGTTAATGGCATGATGCCACCTCCATTTTTACATTTCAGTACGGTTATCTAGTTCACATTATAAAACAAATTTCGCACAGATGGAGAAAAAAACTGAAAAACCGACTATTTTTGTCGTTCAAACGTAACTCTCCATTTGTCTTTTTTGGTTTTCCCTTCGATTTTTGTTAAGCTGCACCGGCCAAAACCTCTGATTGACAGCATGTCCCCTTCCGCGACTATGTATGAAGGATCTTCAACCACCTTCCAGTTCACTTTCACAAGGCCGTTTTTCACAAGCGTCTGTGATTTTTGGCGGGATTGCCTGCTCATAGCGGCGCAGACGGCGTCAAGCCTTAAAGAAGAAACCGTGTCATCTCTTATTTCGACATCAACTGCTGGAATGTTAAGGTCTGACAAGTCGATTTTCTCTAGGCTGACCGCCGCTTTGCCTGCTTGGGTCAGCTGTGCAGCCACAAAATCAGCGGTATCGGCTGAGACAATCAATTGCACTGCTGTCTCAGAAAACACGATGTCACCGAATTTTTGCCGCTTTAATCCTATGCCCATTAATGCACCAAGCAGAGAACGATGATCTACTGAGACAAACTTGTCAGCATAACGGACGTTAAACGCCTGCAATTCAAAATCCGATTCTTCCGGAGTAATGTACTCTGGATACAGAATCGCCCGTTTCCGCTCCGCTCTGTCATAGCCGCCGGAAAAAGCAAGCCCGACGTCAGCCTGTCCCGTAACAGCAGAGAGGATGACCTGCTCTCGGGGATCTAAAAAGTCGGTCAGCTTCATCCGGTACTGCTCCTGGACAATTCTTTTCCATTCGAGCGCCTGATCAATAAAGGCCCGCTCGTCTTTTCTGAAGTGCTGATATATATCGCTCATCGTCTTTCCCTTCTATGTAAAGAGGCTTGGCTGCTGCCAAGCCCCTATCAAACTGTCACATTAAAACGCAATCATGCGATAAAGCCCCCACAAGCCGGTTGTCGCAAACCGAAGCACAAGTATTGCTACGATTGGTGAAATATCCAGCATTGCAATCGGAGGAATGATTTTTCTGAATGGTTCGAGATATGGTTCACAAATCGAAGCCAAAAAACGCCCGACTGCTGTTTCCCTCGTACTCGGCACCCATGACATAAAAATATATATGATCAGGGCAAATGAGTATATTGTGATTAATAAGTTTAAAACCGAAAAAACTTGATAAAGGATCATCTCGCTTTACCACCTCTGATGTTCGTCTTCAGATATGAGCTCAGAAATTGTGCCTGATACATCTACGTTGTCAGGCGTGCAGAGGAAAATATCTGAGCCGATTCTTTGAATATCGCCGCCAATGGCATAAACGGTTCCGCTTAAAAAGTCAACAATCCGCTTCGCCTGGTCATGCTGTATCCGCTGAAGATTGACGACAACTGCCCGCCGGTTCTTCAAATGGTCGGCTATTTCCTGCGCCTCCGCATAAACGCGCGGCTCACTCAACACCACTTTAGAGGATTTCTGAACACTTTGCAAGCTCACTACATTCTGTTTGCCCGCTGGTTTATTCCCGTTGTAAGGCGGCTTTTCTTTTTGCTCATGCTCCTCATGTGATTCCCGCTCTGTCTCAATATATTCATATTCGTATTCTTCATCTTCCATTGAGAAAAAGTTTTTCAGTTTATTTTTCATACTCATTGCTGTACACCCCCTGTTTCATTTCCGACTAACGATGAGCCGATTCTAATATAAGTAGCTCCTTCTTCAATTGCAATTTCAAAATCATTTGACATGCCCATCGACAGTTCAGTACACGGAGCGTTCGGCTGGTTCAGCTTCTGAACCTGGTCACGGAGTTCTCTCAGCGACCTGAAACAGCTTCTGATCTGATCTTGATCATCAGTCAGCGGAGCCATTGTCATCAGCCCGGCAACAAGGATATGTTCGAAACCGGAAAGCTCCTGTATGAATGGAATGACTTCTTCTTTTTTCATGCCGTGTTTAGAAGGCTCAAGAGAGGTATTGACCTGCACAAAGCATCGTACAGTACCTTCAGCCCGTTTTTCAATTTCTTTCGCTAATGAGAGCCGGTCTAGGGAATGGATATAGGAAACCGCATTGACGACAGATTTTGCTTTTCTTGATTGCAGACTGCCGATAAAATGCCATTCCGGATTCCCTTTCATCAATTCCTGTTTGCGGAGCAGTTCCGCATCCCGATTCTCTCCGAGGCAGGTGATGCCAGCATCTACTGCCTCCTGTGCTCTTTCAGGCGATACATATTTAGTGACTGCAATAACCGTAACTTCATCGGAGCTGCGGCCCGATCTGTTACATGCTTCGTTTATTCGTTCGTTTATATGTCGTAAATTATCAACAACACGCAAGATCTTTTATGCCTCCTTCATTCCGATAAAGGACATCATCCGTCCAGTTTTCCCCTGATCGCGGCGGTGAGAATAGAAAAGAGACGGCTCGCTTTCCGTGCATAAACCGCTGACAGAAATTTGTTCACTTGCCAAACCGCTGTCCATCAGTATAAGACGGTTCAGCTCTTTCAGATCAAGCTGATATTGTGCCTTTGCCGTCTGATTAACGGCAAGGTCTGCTGAAACCGGCAATGCGCGGACAGCATCCATTACGCGGTCGTCTACCGTATAGCATGCTCCGCTGATAGACGGGCCAATAACAGCGTAAATATCTGAGGGATTTGAACCTTCCTTCTCAGTCCATTGCTTCACCATTTCTCTGCCAATCTGTTTGACGGTGCCTTTCCACCCGGCATGGGCGACTCCGACAAGCGACTTAACCGGATCATAAAAGAAAAGAGGCACACAATCAGCAAAGCATAATGCCAAAAATACATTTTTTTCATTTGTATAGAGCCCGTCCGTTGCTTTTAGAGCCGTGTGATACTCACGGGCGCCTTTTCCCCTATCCCTCTGCGTCACTTTCTGAACGCGATTATCATGTGTCTGATCAGCGAATACCCAAGACTGCAAATCAGTATTAAACATATCGGCAATATATTCACGATTTTTAACTACATCTGCATCTTTGTCATGAACGTGCAATCCTGTATTTAACGATTCAAAAGGCTTTTGGCTGACACCGCCGTTTTTTGTCGTAAATCCGGCAATGACCTCTTTGTTGTTTTGATTCGTTTGAGCCCAGTCTTGTATCATGAGTGTCGAGGGTGTGGTAAGACTGAATGGGTGATATGTATTCATGATGATCCAACCTTTCGACAAACATTTAAAAAAGCGGAATTTCCCACTTATTTTACCACATCTTACTGCATACGTTGAGCGCCGATTTGCATATTTCTAAATGAAATGTGCCGGAAGAATCGAGACTTCCGGCATTTGCCAATCTGCGGCAGACAAGCAGGTTTATGCATGTGGTTCACTTAATCGGACCAAGATTACATCTTCCCCGATTTTTACTATATTTCGCCATGGAATGACCAATTCCTCTTCTTTTCCAAAAAATCCGAGAACTTTCCCATTTCCTCCTAGTATGATCGCCTGAATTTTACCAGTGGTCACATTGATATCAATATCACCAATACTCCCCAGCTTTTTTCCGTTTGAGACATTGACGACATCCTTTACCTGAAATTCTGAAATGCTGATCATTCCATCACGTCCTTTTTCCGTCCTTTTGTTCAAGTATATGAACGGGCAGGCTGAACCTTGTCAGCAAGAAGAAATTTTCATGTCATTGCTCTTTTTTCCGGCTGCACCAGCTGATGATAAAATCGAGTATAATTTTTGTATACTCTACTAGCTGCTCAATCGATACCTTCTCGTTCACAGAGTGTGCATTGTGCAGATCTCCAGGACCGTATATTACGCATGGAATACCGGCATCATACAGCCATCCGCCATCTGTAACTGATTGAGAAACGTCAATAATTGGACACTCCCGTTTCACTTTCTGATGAGAGGCAGTTAGCGCTAAGACGCCTGGGTGGCCAGGGTCAACTTCCAATGCCGGAAAAATTTCTCCTCTGTCTTCTATCATAGATGAGCCTCCCCACTTGAATACAGGGCGGTTTTCCCTAAGCCAAATATCACTGTCACTCAGCCGATTGACGTAATCTTCTATTTCCGCTGCCACTTGGTCATGGGTTTCATTTGGATAAAAATGGACAGTGATCCACAGCCGGCATTCGTCCGCTATAAAAGCCGCATGTCTGCCGCCTTCTATAACAGCCGGGTTAATTGTATTTGTTCCAGGTTTAAAGCCGGGATAACTTTTCATAATAGACCAGTGGCGCTCAAGTTCACCGAGCCCCGCAATGATTTTCGCCATTTTTTCAATTGCGCTTGCTCCGAATGTTCCTCCGCCTGCGTGAATCATATTCCGTCTCGTTCCATCGTGAAATGTTTGACTGCTTTTGATTTCGATCCAGCCTGTAATAACACCGCCTTGGCCTTGAATATGCATATCGCTCGTATCAGCGACAATTGCAAAATCAGCGTGGTAGCCCCTCTTGCAGCATTCAAGCGTGCCGGCTTCTCCAACTTCCTCCCCGATAACCGATTGCAGAATCAGATCACCGGGAAGCTCAATGCCGGCTTCACGAATTAATTTGACAGCAAACAACACACACGCCATTCCGCCCTTCATATCGGAAGCGCCTCGACCGATTAAGAGACCGTTTTTTTCAATTGGATGAAATGGATCATGCTCCCATTCTTCATCCTCTTTTACCTCTGCCACATCTACGTGGCCATTGATAATCAGGCTATAATAATCTGCTGAATCTGTTCCTTTTAGCTTCCCTACAACATTGGGATCTCCAGGGTACACATCCCATTTGTCGATCGAGAATCCCAATTCATTTAAATATCCCGCAATCCATGACTGAATGCCCTCTGTATTTCTTGCAGGCGGAGCAGGTGTTTGATAAGAAATCAGCGTTTTCGCAAGCTGAATAAGCTCCTCCTTATGTTCTTCCACTTTTTTTTGCAAAGAGTCTATTTGTTGATCCAATGTAAATCCGCTCCTATTCTTTAAAATCAAAAAAGCCGTTTCAAATGTGATGAAACGGCTTAATAAAAACAAACGGAGTCCGATGTACTCCGCTTTTCACCGCTTCCCTCCGCTGGCATGATCCAGATCAGGTCAAAAGGGTTGAGACAAAGTCTCTCTCAGCTTCGCAAAGCACCCCTAGGATGAATATATATATATTTGTCAGGCATTCGTTATCGGCTCAGCTCTAGTTAAAAACGGCCGATCCTGATTCCATAATACATGGATTGGCGTATCAAAAAAAGCGGAAAGTATTTGATCAGTAAGCATTTCCTTTATTTCTCCGGATCCAAAGACCTCTCCCTGTTTTAATAAAAGGGCTTTATCAAAGACAGGCAAAATTTCTTCAGCATGATGAGTCACATAAAGGATAGATGGTGCATTTTCTTTGTTTGCAATGTATGTAATCGTATCTAACAACTTTTCCCGGGCAATAAAATCCAGTCCTGTGACTGGTTCATCCAGTATCAGCAACTCTGGATCGGCCATTAGTGCTCTAGCAATCAACGCTCTTTGTTTTTCCCCTTGAGAAAGGGTTTCATAGCGGCGATCGGCATATTCAATTGCTCCCAAGTCCTCTAACAAACCAATCGCTTTTTCCCTGGTTTTCTTACTTGGCGTTTCATATAACCCAATCGAAGCGTAAGCTCCGCTCAAAGCAATTTCAAAGGCTGAATCTCCCGGATACAATTTTTGCTGAAGAGCTGCTGAGACGAGGCCAATTTTACGTCTGAGCTTTTCCCCAAGCTCTGTTTTGCCAAATTCATGGCCAAGCACCTGCATCTCGCCTGATGTTGGAAAATAATAAGAGCAAAGCATATTTAACAGCGCTGTCTTCCCGGCGCCATTTAGGCCGTAAAGCACCCAATTTTCCTTTTCTTCCACCTTCCAATGAATATCTCTCAGTATCCATTTCCCATTCCGTTTTAGTGAGACATTGTCAAGCTGCAAAATCATCGTGGTCCTCCTCTTTATTGCCTTTTATAATTGTTTTAATTTTCATAAAACTTTGTACGAACTAGGATACCTTACTTTTCCCAAAACGTAAACCATCCGTAATCAATAGAAAAGCCTTTAAAACAACATCGTTTTAAAGGCTTTTCATTATTGATGAATATTTTTATTCATTTGTTTGATAGCCGCTTTTTCAAGTCTGGACACCTGCGCTTGAGAAATTCCGATTTCCTCGGCGACTTCCATTTGGGTTTTCCCTTGGAAGAATCGCTTTCTCAAAATCATTTTTTCCCTATCGTTCAGCCTTCTCATGCCCTCTTTTAAAGCCAGCTCTTCAATCCATTGTGAATCTGTATTACGCTCATCACTGATTTGGTCCATCACATAGATCGGGTCTCCGCCGTCGTTATAGATCGGTTCAAATAGAGAAACCGGATCCTGGATGGCATCAAGCGCAAATACAATTTCCTCATGCGGTACTTCAAGAACTTTTGCGATGTCTTCTGCAGTCGGCTCCTTGCTTGTCTCACTGATTAACCGCTCTCTTACCTGAAGCGCCTTGTAAGCGATGTCCCGGAGTGATCTTGAGACACGGATCGGGTTATTATCACGTAAATACCTGCGGATCTCTCCGATAATCATAGGTACAGCGTATGTTGAAAACTTAACATTGTGGCTTAGGTCAAAATTATCAATGGATTTCATTAGTCCGATGCAGCCGACTTGAAATAAGTCATCAACATACTCCCCTCTGTTATTAAATCGTTGAATGACACTTAAGACAAGACGCAAGTTCCCGTTTACAAGCTTTTCTCTTGCTGAATCATCGCCTTCATCCTGCAGCTGCCTAAACAGCTTTCTCATCTCTTCATTCTTGAGTACTGGTAATTTGGAGGTATCCACCCCGCAGATTTCGACTTTATTTCTCGACACTTTTTTCCCTCCCTACAGGAGCTGCTGTACAACGTTAAGTATCTCCTTGGGTGGGAAAAATATGCACTTCACTCAGACCGAAAAACTGTCGAAATCAGGAAATCCCTGTAAAATCAAGGGGTTCTAACCATAAAATTTTTTACACCATTTTGTTGAACTCTTTTCTCAATCTTTTTATAATTCTTTTCTCAAGCCGCGAAATATAAGACTGAGAAATCCCCATCATATCCGCTACATCCTTTTGGGTTTTTTCTTCTTCACCGACAAGCCCAAACCGCAGCTCCATGATTTGCTTTTCTCTCTCATTAAGCTGTTCAAGCGCTTTTTTCAAGAGCTTTTTATCGACGTTAGCTTCTATGTCTTTAGTGATGATGTCATCGTCAGTGCCGAGCACATCAGAAAGCAAAAGCTCATTGCCGTCCCAATCAATATTAAGCGGTTCATCAAAGGAAACCTCTGAACGGATTTTGTTATTTCTTCTTAAATACATCAGGATTTCATTTTCTATACACCGGGAGGCATAGGTAGCAAGCTTGATTTTCTTTTCTGGATTGAATGTATTCACAGCTTTGATTAGACCGATGGTACCGATGCTGATTAAATCCTCTATATTAATTCCCGTATTTTCAAATTTACGGGCGATATATACGACCAGACGCAAATTGCGTTCAATTAGAATGGCGCGCGCCGCCTGATCGCCGTTTGGGAGCTTCATTAACAAAACCTGCTCCTCATCTTTAGATAATGGAGGCGGCAGGGCTTCACTCCCGCCTATGTAATAGACTTCATCACTTTTCAGCCCAAGTTTCATCAGCAGCTTATACCAGAGGTGCGTCAACCGTAATTTCAGTTTTTTCATCTTCCTCTCCCTTCTAAATGTCACGCCGTTTGAGTATGATAAGTAACGGACATTTGCGAACATTATGAAACGTGTTTGACAGCCTTTCCCGAAAGCATTTTCGGATGAATAATCGCGTCAAACTCTCCATCTGCCGACAGCTTTGTTGTGCTGATGCCGATTAAACATTTATCTGCAGAAATCATTTCTTCTTTTGTCATAATCGTTACGTGATCCGGTTTAACGCATAATAAAAATTGATTTTGCTGACCAACTCCCCTGTATGGAATCAACCTCATTTTATCTAAAAAGCGAAAGGATTCATCGAGCTGTTCGATGGCTTCCAATGGGTCTGTGTTTCGAATGATCATCGTTTCGGCTGTTCCGAAAATCGGCTCCAGTTTATCAATGTAAATGATCATTACCGGTGTTTTTGTAAGAGGATCGTACAGCTGGTTACCGGAATCAATCAGGCCTCTGACATGAAGTGTTTGGCTGCCCAAATCTGCCTGCACGCTGACTCGTTCCTCATATTGAATGTTTTTTGTTTCAATATCTTCAATTCTTCTTTTAGAAAAAAACCATAATACTGGAAAGCCCCCAACAATAAACAACCAGCTGATCGGGTCTCCAAACCCTGTTTGATTGGTAATCATAACACCGTTTTGAACAATAGAATTTGACTGCAGCAAAGAATGGGCTCCGATAATTCCTCCCCCCATTAAAAAAGTGGCAAAATAAAAGGAAAACAAATTTTGAAAGAAAAACCGAAATCTTTTAAAGCCAAATGTCACCACCACAATCACAACTGAAAAAGCTAGCTTCCCAGCCGGATGTTCAACAATCGGCGAAAAAGGAGTAAACATCAAAAGGACAATACTGGAACCGATGAACGCTCCGCCTACCAGTCTTCTTTTTTTTACATGCCGTTTTAAAATAAATGCCGTGAGCAAAAGCAAAAGTGCATCAAAACAAAAGTTTAACAGCCAAATGACATCTAAATAGATTTTCACATCTGACTCCTTTCTTTCTTGCCTCACGCTGTTCCCCTTCTTGCTTCATAAGTATAAAGCAAGCTCTGTGGGAAAGTCTGTCAATTAATGTTGAGAGGAAAATACAATTTTTCAGGGAAATCTGCTTAATTTGTCGAGGAAGTATAATGAGAGGATATAAAAAAAGCTGCCAATGACGGCAGCTTTTTTCCACTTAATTTTCTGTGTTGATATTAAGTTTTCCATTCGCAGTTTTTCTTGTTTCATTTCCATAATCATCTCGGACGATCACTTCTACTTTTGCTCCTTTTGCTTTAATAGAAGAAGTGGCTGTCCAATAGCCTTCATATCTTCCCGGAGAAATTTCTCTTAACGGGAGTTCGGTGGCGTTTTGCACACTCGCTCTTGCATTTGTCAGCGGCATACGAATGATAAACGTTGTATCTAAATCCTCAGCGCTTGAGAAAGCGATTTTCACAGATTCACCGGCTTTTAAGTTTTTATCCTCTCCCGGAATTAAGCCGGAAATGACAGGCTTGTCAAAATTGACATCAATGACAGCCTTTTTCGTCGTTTTGTTGCCTGCTAAGTCTGTAGCAATCACCTTGATTTCATTGCTTCCATTCTCCAAAAGAATACGGGCTGAGTATGAACCATCAGTTATTGTTGCTTTTTTGCCATTCACCTTGACGTCTTTCAGATTGTCATCGGATACAGCCCCTTTGACAGTCAGCGTTTCTTTATTTGTTTTCCCGCCATCCTTTGGAGTGTCCAGCGTTAACTCAGGCTTTTCTTGATCAAGCGTGACCGTGATTGGGCTGGAGGCATCCGTTGTTCCGTTGTCAGTTGATGCGGTTGCCGTCAGCTCATTTTCACCCTTGTTGAGTGTGATGCCTGCATGGAACGTGCCATCCGCAGCAGCTTTCGTTTCTCCTGCTTCTTTCTCTCCATTATAAATGTGTACCGTTGTACCAGGAGAAGCTTTTCCTTTTACAGTGACGCTATCCTTATTTGTGTATGATTTGTCTGTCGGTGAAGTAATCTCAGGTACAGCAGCTTCATAATTAACTAATGCGCGAATCATATAGTTGCCGTCCGCTTTGTCACCTGGCTGCCACTTTCCATCTATATACTGCCAGTTGCGGCCGGAATTCTGGCCGGTTTCATCCATTGCCAATCCAGGTGAATACGGATCAGGTTTTGACTGGATATATACGAGATAAAAGTCTTTATCGACCATAATCCCTTTTGAACTGAGATCTACCTTAGTCCACTCGCCATTGCGAAGAGCTTCAGCATTAAATGGCCCGGCAATTTTCTTGCCCGGTGCCCCGTCTTTTCCTGTAGCATCATATACCTCAACCTTAAACTCTGTGCCGCCGGGATCAGGGAACTCTGTATCCCAGAATCTGAACAGCCCTCCTGTAAGCATGCCTTTGTCCTTGCTGTCAGCGAGCGTCATTTTTACCGCCCATCCGTTCCCGGCAGCAAAATAGGAATTGGCATTCTCCGCTGTTCCGTCATCATATGCAATTTCACCCGGGTAACCGACAAAAGGCTTCAATGCAGTTTCTTTTGTTACATCACCTTTTAACTCAACGGAAAATTCATCACTGTAATAACCCGGTGCAGCGACTTTAATCGTATAAGCGCCTTCATAGGCCTCCAGCGTATATTCACCTTTGTCGTTTGTCATAGCCGGTTCCACCGCAGCATCCTCTACAACATAAACGGAAGCGCCTTTTACCGGCTCTCCTGTCGTTTTATTGATGACCGTGCCTTTTAATGTGCCCTTCTTCATCTCTTCTAACGTAAAATTAGCTTGTGTCGTCTGATCCGTCTTTAAAGATACTTTTTGTGTTTTCGACTGATAACCATATGCTTCTGCCATAAGCGTATAGTCTCCCGCTTTGTGCTTCAGCGTGTACTGCCCTGTGGATTGATCTGAATATGTTGATTTTCCTGTTTCCACTACACTGACTTGTGCCCTGAGCGGCAAAACTTGAGGCTGTATAGCCTTGTTCTGATGTTTTACCGCTGTGTTTGCAGATGGCTTAGCCTTTTTCGGATTTACTGGCTTTTTCTTTTGCTTTCCCGACGGCTTTTCGACGCCCAGCTTATTCTTTTTGACTGTTTTTCCGGCTGATTTGTCAGAAAGCACTACATCATCAATATACCAGCCCTCTTTTGCAATGCTTTCATCAGATTGAAGGTTAAACATCACTTGAATGTTTTGGCCTTTATAAGCCGATAAATCAATTTCTTCCTCCGTCCAGCTTGATGTCTTTCCGTTATAGACACCAGCCTGCTCCCAATTCTTTTCACCTTCCGGAAGAACAAAAACGTAGCCGTAATCAAAATCATCCTCTAAATTGTGCCAGCTTTTAAATTGAAGGAACAGACTTCCTGAATCAGGTGCTTTAATAGGAGGCATAACAAGGTTCATGTTTGCTGAGTTGGCATAATTTCCTGTCAAATTCGTTCCATATACTTTTTCTCCGGATGCTGCTGTATTTGGGCCAGTTGACGGAACTCCCCATTCCCAGTTATTATTTGTTCCGCTCGCAACCCAGCCGCCGGGTGCAGTTTCAAAGTCCTGCTTATATCCCGCCGTGATGCTTGGTTTCACTGTTACATCGTATACGTCAGACGAAACGACATGACCGCCAAAATCGTGAATCATCCACTTATAGCTTAGTTTAGTTCCTTTTATGTCTGGGATCTCTGCTTGATACGTTCCTTTTAGATGATCACCGCTGATTCGTTTCGCCGTTATTTCTGTCCATTCACCTTGATCAAGCTTGTAGGACAGCTTTACAGATGTCACACTCACATTGTCTTCAGCTGTCAAAGTCAGTGGCAGGCTGCCACCTTCATAAGCTTCAGTTACTTTCTCATGCTGATAGACAGGAGGCTCTTGGTCATCCCCCTCTACAGAAACTTGTCCCTCCGCTTTCCCTAATCCATCTGTAACAGCGGATACAGCATCAAAAGCATTCACCAGACCATGGCCATATCCGTTATTCGGTGAATCAGGAAATGTTGAATCCGTGAGCGGTTCAGCCGTGCTGGTTAATATATCCTCCATCTCATCGACAGAAAGTGAGGCATTCGCCTGTTTCAGCAGTGCAGCAACAGCGGATACATGCGGCCCTGCCATTGATGTGCCGTCCCAACCATCCTCATATGTCTGACCGGGAACGGATGAACGAATATTAACGCCCGGTGCAGATATTTCCGGCTTTATTTCATCATATGGAGATGGCCCTTGAAGAGAAAAGTCAGCGAGCTTTTTATTGATATCAGTCGCCCCAGTTGCAAACGATTCTGGATAGTTTGCCGGATTTGCGATAGAACCAGGCCCGCCGGGAATAAAGAGATCCGTATTCCCCGCTGAAAACTCAGGGAAAATATCGGCCGCACGCCAGGCATTGACCATGTCTCTGTACCATTCATCAAGTCCAGAGCCCCCTCCCCATGAGTTATTGACAACATCAGGAGCCATTTCCGGGTGGGGATTTCCTTCCGCGTCCTTTGGTGCTAAAACCCATTCACCAGCTTCCAAAATGTCAGCATCAGTGCCGCCATCTTCAGAGAACGCTTTAACAGCAATCCATTTTGCGCCAGGTGCTACACCGATTTGATTTGTTCCATCAGGTTCAGAGCCCACCATCGTGCCTGTCACGTGGGTTCCATGAGCCAAATCATCATAAGGGCTTGCCTCGCCTGCTACGGCATCATACCAGTTCATTTCATTTTCAGGCTCATTAGGATTTTCCGGATTATATCCGCGATATTTCTCTTTTAATGCCGGATGATTCCATTCCACCCCGGTATCAATGGACGCAACAACCGTGCCAGTTCCATCATATCCAAGTGCCCAAGCTTTTGGGGCATCGATTTGGTCTACATTCCATTCCACACCGTCAGTTGCTTTAATAGCTTTCTGTGCTTTTTTCATATTAAATGGGGAGGATGACTTAAAAAGCTGCCGTTTCTCATTAGGAAGCACCTTCTCCACTTCGGAAAACTGCGCCACTTTTTCCATGACCTCTTTTGAGGCATGAACAGCAATCCCGTTCACCACATAATAAGAATGAATTTGGTCTGCATTTCCTTTATCTTTCTGGGTGTTCAAGTATTTTAGGACATCTTGCTGCGATTCATCGGCTGTGACTTTTAAAGATGACACAACAGCAGAACGCTTTTGATATTCCGTCTTAGCGGCAGACAGCTTCTTCGATTTCGCTTTTTTAACAGCCGCTTTTGCCGCTTTATCTGTGTTAGCCTGATCTTTAAATTTAATCAGAAAAGTAGTTTTTTCTTTCTTTTTAAAGCTTTTCTTTAATGAACTCGAAATCTTGTTTTGAATGGATTCCGCAGATTGAAGCTCCTTTTTAACAGAAGGTGAGGTGACTTTACTGCTTGCCCCGGCTGCTCCCGGAAACAGCAGTGAACTGATGACAACTGTACTTAAAACAGAGCTGATGAGTCTGTTTTTCGTTTTTTTCCTCATTTTCATCCCCCTTTTTCAACATGCTTTTTAAAAAAAGTGTCGTCCCTCCTTTTAATAATGAATGGTTTGTCAGAACATCGCTGTATATTAACTGTAGACAATCTGAATTACAGATATTGTCGTTTCATGTCATTCAATTTCCATATATATGAAAATGATAAAAATGTCACAAAAATAAATAGGTCTAATTATCTGTTTTGTTACTAAACGAAGGAAGCAATAGGGAAAAAGACTTTATAAGAAGGAAAGTGTGAAGAGAAAAACAAAAAAGGACAAAATCGAAAACGATTTTGTCCTTTACATTAGCCGCGTTTATTACGGTTTCTTAAGAATGTCGGGATGTCAAGCGTATCATCAGCCGGCTGTGAAGTATGACGGCTTACTGTGTTCTGCTGCTGAGGTTCCTCACGTTTTGGCTCACGCTTCGGAACACTTTGATTGTGTGTTTTGATGCTTTGATTTAAGCTTGGACGCTGAGGCTTCGTCACGTCCTTCTCTTGTTCGATAAAGCCGGTTGCAATCACTGTCACCACAATCTCATCTTTTAGATTTTCATTAATAACAGAACCGAAAATCATGTTTACGTCTTGATCAGACGCCGAAGCGACAATGTCTGCTGCTTCCTGAACCTCATATAGGCTGAGGTTTGTTCCTCCAGTGATGTTCATGAGGACGCCTTGCGCACCGTCAATGGCCGCTTCAAGAAGCGGGCTGGAAATTGCTTTTTTTGCTGCCTCTGCCGCGCGATTTTCCCCAGTAGCAATACCGATACCCATCAAAGCAGATCCTTTGTTTGACATGATTGTTTTCACATCAGCAAAGTCAAGGTTGATAAGACCAGGTGTAGCAATCAAGTCAGAAATACCTTGAACCCCTTGGCGAAGTACGTTATCCGCTTCACGGAATGCTTCAAGCATCGGTGTGTTTTTATCAACAATTTCAAGGATACGGTCGTTCGGGATCACGATCAGTGTATCCACCGCTTCTTTCATTGCCGAGATTCCGCCTGCAGCCTGAAGCTGTCTTTTGCGTCCTTCGAAGGTAAACGGTCTTGTCACAACGCCGACTGTTAATGCGCCTAAGTCTTTCGCGATTTGTGCGATAACCGGTGCGGCACCTGTTCCTGTTCCGCCGCCCATACCAGCTGTCACGAATACCATGTCAGCACCTTTAAGTGCTTCTTCAATCTGCTCTTTGCTTTCTTCAGCGGCTTTTTTCCCGACTTCCGGATTCGCACCTGCTCCCAATCCTCTAGTCAGCTTTGCGCCGATTTGCATTTTCACTTCTGCTTTTGACAGGTTAAGAGCTTGAGCGTCCGTGTTTACCGCGATATACTCTACTCCTTGCACTTCATTTTCAATCATTCGGTTAACGGCGTTGTTACCGCCGCCTCCTACTCCGATTACTTTAATTGATGCTAAGCCGTCTATGTTTGTTTCGAACTCCAACATGCTAAATCCTCCTAATCTGCCGAATGACTATCTATCTATTCCCAAAACATGCTTAATAGTTTTTTCATTTTGCTCTGTTTATTATGTTCGGCTTGTGTTTTTTGTTTTCCTTTTGGCCGCTGCTGCACCTCATTTTGGTGATGATGCTGCTCTTGTTCCTCAGATGATGAGACTGCGATTTCCTGTATCGCTTCTTCAGGCATCTTAAAGCCTATTTTTCTGCCTTGGATTCTTGCATTCCGGCAGGCGAATTGGATCAGGCCCACTCCCGTCATATATTGAGGATCTCTTACACCGATATAATTCGGGCTTGCCACTCTGACATTGTTTTGCAGCACATCCTGTGCCAAAGACATGACACCCGGCATAGCTGCTTGTCCTCCTGTCAGCACGAAACCTCCCGGCAGATCGGTAATTCCCATACTGCGAAGCTCTTCTGAAACAATTTCAAGAATTTCCTCTACTCTCGCTTCAATGATATTCGCTGCTTCTTGCTGTGTAAATGTTTGTTTTTGATTGGTGCCTATAACGGTTACCTCAAATATTTCATCTTCCGAGGCTTCGTCATAGTAGGCATGTCCAAATTGCTTTTTCACGCGTTCTGCTTCTTCTGTTGACGTTCTCAATCCGATGGAGATATCTTTGGTGATATTTTCGCCTCCGAGAGGAATGACACGGGTAGAAGTGAGATGTCCGTTCTGGAATACGGCAATGGTTGTTGACCCTCCCCCTATATCAATGAGAGCCACACCAAGGTTTTTCTCGTCCTTTGATAATGCAGCAGAACCGGCTGCCAGCGGCTGAAGGCAAATATCAGTTATTTCAATACCAGCTCTTTCAACGCAGCGGAGTAAGTTATGTAAGATTGTTTTTGAACCGGTGATCAAGGTGCCCTCTACTTCTAAACGCACACCCAGCATTTTTTTCGGGTCGGTGATTTCATCTCTTCCATCTACGATAAACTGTTTAGGAATGACGTCAACAATCAGCTGTTCATGCGGTACGGAAACAACCTGTGCCGCCTCCATGACACGGCGTACATCTTCAACCTGAATTTCTTTATTTTCACTGGAAACTGCTACAACACCGTTTGTATCTTGAATATTGATATAATTTCCATTAACGCCGACAATAGCTTTTCTAAGCGGAAAACCTACCATTCTTTCAGCTTGGTCAAACGCTTTTCTTATAGAATGAACGGTCTCATCTATATCAACGATTGAGCCTTTTTTCAACCCTTCAGACGGTACATTTCCCACACCGATAATATTAAGGGAATCATCTGTCATTTCTCCGACGATCACTTTTGTATTGGACGTACCGATGTCAAGACTGACGTAAAGTTCATTGTTGTTCATTCTATGGCACCTCCTCACATTTCGATCATTTCTATTCTATTATTTGCGGAACAACAATACAATGAATGTGGCTTTACAAGTGTGTAACAAAAAATAACAACAGAATATTTTTATGTGCTTTTCACATTTTATGTTTATTGAAAATATTCGTTATATCCTATGTATATCCTCTTTTATATCACATTTTTTTTATTTTTTTTAGAAAGAGTCCACTTTGTTAGTAGATTTCTTCTGATAACGGCTATATTCTGAAATAATCTGACTCCAAATGCGAATATACCTGCTAAATACAAGTCTACACCAAGATGGACTCCCAGAAAAGCTAAACTTATTGCCAATATAATATTAAAAAAGAAACCGGAAACAAATACCATTTCATCATATGTACCTTGTAAATGCGCCCTGATTCCGCCGATTAATGTATCAAGTGCGGCAAGCACCGCAAGCGATAAATAGTTTGAGTATTCACTCGGTATCGTTAAGTTTGTCATTAGTCCAATCGCTATTCCGAGCACCAGTCCCAACACGGGCAGCCACATGACAATTCTCCTCCTTTTCAGTCTTTAAGCAGTTTCAGCTGTTGTACGTCCAGTGGTCTGTCATATGCTTTTAATGTTAGTTTGCTTTCAGATTTACCGGCTTTTAATGCTAAATTTTCAGATGCAAAAAGATCCTCAAGGCCTGACCCCTTCACTCTGCTGTGTAACATGTCCGGATCTTTGGCAAGCACTTTTACTGTTAAAGGATAATCGTCAAGGGCGTATCCGTCTATTTTTGTAGTGCCGTTTATATCTCTGATGACTGTATGATTCACAACTCTTCGCTCGTTAATCGAGATATGCTCTGCACCGTAGGAGTTGAGTTCATTAATCAGCTTTTTCAGCAAATCCGGAGGCGGATTTTCGACCGGCTCTCCTGTTAAGCTTTCAGAAAAAAGCGGGGAAATCGTAATGACAATTCCGCTACCTGTTATATCGGTCATGCCGGTTGTTTTTTTTAAGGATTGCAAGGTATTATTTAGCGCGGTTTCTTTTGTCATTTCTTTCGTTTGCGAATAGCTATTCAGCAGTTTGTCATATTTGTTTATTTCAGCCAGCAGCTTTTCCTGCTTCTTCTGCTCTGATGTCAGCTCTTCCCTAATATCCCACATATCTCTTGTATCCCGGACTTTGGGGTGCTTTAACGAATTAAACTGAACAGATATCATCAGGCCGAAGATGACCATAAGCACACTGATGCTTATGAAGGAACGCTTTATTTTCAATCTATTTCACCCGCTTTTTCAGTCATTCCTTCGTTTTCAGAATCGGTTTCATTTGTACGTTTTTCTCTTTTTCTGCCGACACAGAAATATGATCCATTGACAGCTGATCAATTAGGCCTCCTGCGATATTTAACGAGGGCAGCAGGACATCTGGATCTCCAATAGCGGATACCGTAAACGGAGCGGGATGCTGCACCCCGTCTACCGTTACCACAGGACCATTGCATTTGATATACGAATCATGCGTCAAACGCTGTCCATTAACGGCGACAGCTGCCGCTCCTGAGATATACAGTTCGTTTACTACTTGGAAGATATGGCTTTCGTGAACGATGTAACTATTCACATTCTCCCCTTCCGGTATGTATGACGCATCTTCCAATGTCACCTCAACGCCTTCTCCCTGCACACCGACTTCCCCAATATACATCCTGTATTTTTCTGTATCTTCGAGGACATTATAGTATTCCGACTTCTCTTTCTTCAGCTTATTTTCCGCCTGGCGGACTTTGTTTTGCTTTTGATATAATTCTTTTTCAAGCTTCTTATTTTCTTTCTCTTGTTTCAGAAGTTCATCTCTCAGCGCATATTCTTTTTTCCACTCTTCCGTCTCAGCCGCGCTTTTGTTGTTTTCTTTTGTCATTTGAAAAGAAAATGAAATCAAAAAGCCTGCGATAAGCATAATCAAGGAAAGAAGGACTGCTGATTTGCCCCTCAATTTTCATCTTCCTTTTTAGCAGCTTTATCGTTTTTCCCAAACTCTTCAAAATAGGTGGCAACTTCTAAATGAATGATTCCTTTTTTATTGCTGCTTAGCTGAGAAATGATAGAAGGATACGTCTTCATTCGGTCTGCAAACGTTTTAATAGATGCAGTGACAACATAACCGTCGTTCATGTACAACTTAATACGGTTTTCATCCATTTTTACAGGCGTATAATAAATCTCTGAAATCGACTGTTTTAACGAATTTGACAACGCATCGAGCTGCTTGGCCATTTGAGACCGCTTCTTCGCGTTTGTCCAATTCACTAAAATCGGTCCGGCATCATCCGGCGTTACTTCGTTTGGCAGAACTGAGCCGTTTTCAAGCACTTCATAGTACACATCGTCTTTTTCTAAATAAGCAATCGCTTTATATTCTTCGATTGCAATGTTGATTTTATTAGGAAGCGATTTGCTGATCTCCGCTTTTTTCACTAATTTATTTTGCTGAATCTTCTTTTCTGTTTTTTGCTTGTCCAAACTCCAAAACTCAGTATCTCCGCTGTTAATATCGGAAAGGTCGATAATTTCCTTTTTTGATACATTTTCATTCCCTGTAACAGAGATTGTTGATACTTTACTGATTGGTGTTTGCAGGTACACAATGATCAGCACCATAATAAAAAAGAGCATAATAAATGAAATGAGACGGCGGTTTGCCTTTTGTTTCCTCTGCTCTTTAATTTTAGGGATCCGCTCTTCAATGTTAACGATTTTTTCTCGGTCATGACCCGGGTTCATTGCCTGTTCACCTCATTCAAATGAAACAGCTGTTAAAAGTCTGTCTATTCCAAAACAAACGGCATACTATGATGCCGTTTGTCGTTTGCTTACAGTATATCATATGAACAGCTTCAGTCAGAACTTGAATCAGCGATTTCCGCCGATGATTTCAACCTCTGTGTGCATATCAATCTCGTATTTTTCACGGATTGTCTTTTTCACATGGTCAATGAGATCAAGCACATCTTTTGCTGATGCTCCCCCCGCATTGACGATGAAGTTTCCGTGCATCTCCGATATCTTTGCACCGCCGATTTGATATCCTTTCAAGCCTGCTTTTTCTACAAGGTTCCCGGCATGATTGGGAAGCGGATTTCTGAATATGCTTCCCGCACAAGGACTTGAATACGGCTGTGTATTTTTTCTATAGTCTTTATTGCTTTGCATTCGCTGAACGATTGATTCCTTATCCTTCTGCTCCAGCTGCAAAACAGCTTCAAGGCAAACGCCCGGGCGTTTCTTTTGCAGTACAGATGTCCTGTAGCTGAAATCCATCTGCTCATTTGTCAGCCACTCAATCGTTCCGTCTTCAAACAAAATATGCGCTTTGACGAGGATCTCGCTCATATCAGAACCGTGAGCGCCGGCATTCATATAAACCGCTCCGCCGACTGATCCTGGAATGCCGGCAGCAAATTCCAAACCGGACAGGCCTTTTTTGCTCAATGATGTAGCAAGGCGGACCACTGAATAACCGCCTCCGACTGTTACTTGCTCCCCTTCAAGCTCCAAATGGTCAAGACCCGCACCCAGCTTGATTACTACGCCTCTAATTCCTTCATCTAAAACAAGAAGATTTGATCCGCGGCCGATGACTGTCCACTTCACATCATATTTTTTAATCACGTCCATGATGTCTTTAACAGCATCTACACTGCTTGGAATGACCAATACATCCGCAGGTCCGCCGATTTTCATCGTTGTATGATTCGCGAGCGGTTCATTTGCAAGAACCTTGCCGACTTCGCGTTCTTTTAATTCCTGTATCACTTTCTCCATCGTAAACCTCCGCATTCCATTTGCTTTTCTACTATTTTTTTAATTCCTCGAGTACGCTGTATAAACGGGCAGCCGCGTCAGGAACACCGAGTGACTTTGTTCGTTCGCTCATTTCCTTTAACGTTTGCTCATTCAGTACAATCCGGTCTAGCGCTTCAATCAGCTTCTCCCCGCTGAGCTCTGTTTCTTTCAGTACAATCGCCGCATCATGCTGGCCAAGAGATCTCGCATTGACCTCCTGGTGATTCGCTGTCACATATGGACTCGGGATCAGAACACTTGGGATTCCGAGAGCAGTAATTTCGGCAATCGTTGTCGCACCGGCTCTGGCCACAATGACATCAATGGCCTTTAAATACTCAGGCATTTGATGAAGAAACGGCTTTGTGACCATATTATCAGCGGCACCCTTGCTTTTCAGCTCATTCATTACTTTTTCATAGTGAACTTCACCGGTGATATACAGCACTTGATAGTCTCTTGTTTTCAGCGCATTCTGCATGTCAATGACAGCGCGGTTAATCGGTGCAGCGCCTCGGCTTCCGCCGAAAATTAAGACCGTTTTTTTGTCTTCAGAAAGCCCAAATTCAGCCATTGATCGTCCCGTCTTTATTGAGACGACTTCAGAGGCTCTCGGGTTTCCCGTAAATACAACTTTCTCGCTAGGAAAATGTGATTTCGCTTCTTCAAAACAAATCGCTACTTTATTAACATATTTTGAAAGAAACTTATTCGTGATGCCCGGCAGGCTGTTTTGTTCATGGACAATAGTCGGAATTCCCATTTTCGCAGCGGCATAAACAACCGGCCCGCATACATAACCGCCCGTTCCAATTACGGCATCGGGCTTAAATTCCGCTAAATACGATTTACTCTTTTTGACGCCCTTCAGAAAACGCATCACAGTCTTGACATTTTCAAATGACAATTTTCTTTTAAATCCTGTAATTTCAATTGAACGAAACGGTATATTCTCCCGCTCAACAATTTTTTTCTCCAGCCCGTTTTCTGTTCCGATATATAAAAATTCCACATTAGGATGACGTCTTTGCACTTCTTTAATAAAAGCAAGCGCAGGATAAATATGTCCCCCTGTACCGCCTCCGCTTATTGCAATTCGCATTTCTTTTCCCCCAGTCTAAGTTTCTCTATAACATAACGATAACCCTGTTTTGTTGGACAGGGTTATCGCATCAATTGTTTCCAAGCTTCATGTTAGACAGGAAGCTTGGACATACATTCGTTAATACCTCGAGTAGCGGCTTACATTCAGCAGCACACCAACTGCCATCAGCATTAGAGTCAATGAAGAGCCTCCGTAGCTCAGAAACGGGAGCGTGATGCCCGTTACAGGAATCAGGCCCGTGACTACGCCGATATTTATCATGACTTGAATGGCAATCATTGAAATAATGCCGACTGCGACAAAGCTTCCGTACAGATCAGGGGCACCAAGCGCAATTCTGATTCCTCTCCACAGCAGGACGCTGAAGAGGAGCAAAATAAGTGTTCCCCCGATAAAGCCCAGCTCCTCTGACAAGATGGCGAAAATAAAGTCTGTTTGCGGCTCAGGCAGATAAAAGAACTTCTGTCTGCTTTGTCCGAGCCCCATTCCGAACAACCCGCCGGGCCCCACTGCATAAAGCGATTGAATGATCTGAAATCCGCTTCCGAGCGGATCTTCCCATGGATTTAAGTATGAGGTAATCCGCTTAATCCGATATGGAGCCGATAGTACGAGCCCGACAAATCCGCTGAGGCCGATCAGTCCGAGAAAGACGAAATGGGCGATCCGCGCGCCGGCTACAAAAATCATGACAATACAAGTTCCCACCATTACTGTCCCCGTTCCGAGGTCAGGCTGGCACATGATAATCAAAAATGCTGAAAACACGATGCCAAGTGCGGGGACGAACCCCCGTCTGAACGATGTGATGTTTTTTTGTTTTTCAGAGAGAAATTTAGCAAGGAATGCAATCATCGCAAGCTTCATAAACTCTGAAGGCTGTATGCTGAATGCTCCGACTCCGATCCAGCTTCTTGAACCGTTCCGCACCATTCCGACGCCCGGTATCAAAACAAGCACCAGAAGGAAAAAGCAGATAACCATCAGCAATTTGGACCATGTCCTCCAAGTCCAATAATCGACATTCATGATAAAAAACATAGCAATGACGCCGATTCCCGCAAACAAAAGCTGCCGTTTCGCGAAAAAGAATGAGTCGTCAAATTTATAATCCGCCCATACCGCACTCGCACTGTACACCATAATTAATCCGATTGTTAATAATAATAACGTAATGATGACCAATAACAAATCAGGCGATGTTTTTTTAGTAGTCAAAGCAATCGACACCCCAAGCTTAAAGTCATTAGGGCTGCCGATTTACTTCAAGACAAGCCCTTACTTAAGCATATGCACGGCATCTATAAACATGTCACCGCGTTCTTCAAATGTTTTGAATTGATCCCAGCTCGCACACGCGGGTGACAGCAGGATGACATCTCCTTCATTTGAGAGCGCAAACGCCGCAGATACTGCTTGTTCAACATTATCGACACGTTTGACATGTTGTATTCCCAGTTCATTGCCGAGTTTCTCAAGTTTTGGCGCCGTCTGGCCAAATGTAAGCACTGCTTTGACATGCTTCATATAAGGTTTCAAGTCATCAAAACCATTTCCGCGATCCAGTCCGCCCGCAAGCAGAATGACCGGCTTATCAAAAGCTGAAAGCGCCTTGCTTGTCGCCAGAATGTTTGTTGCTTTACTGTCGTTATAAAATTTGCGGCCATTCACAGTTGTGACATATTGGAGGCGGTGCTTCACACCAGTAAAGCTTGTCAGCACCTTTTTAACCGCCTCATTGGAAGCTCCTGCCGTTTTCACAACTGCAATAGCTGCTAAAATGTTCTCCAGGTTATGAGCACCGGGCAGTACAACCTCTTCCAGAGGAAGAATGGCTTCGCCGTTAAACATAATCATACTGTCTTTTACATATGCGCCCTGTTCAAGCGTTTTGCTGACTGAAAACGGGACGATTTCGGCTTTTCCGGCTTCAGCAAGACGCACGACGGTTTCATCATCCTGGTTGACAATAGCTTTATCTGAAGCAGTCTGATGAAGGTATACTTTCTGTTTCGCTTTTTCATAGTTTTCGCGCGTATGGTGATAATCCAGATGGGCGTCAAATACATTTAAAATCAGGCTGATTTCCGGTCTGAAAGCGTGTGTTCCCATCAGCTGAAACGAAGACAGTTCAGTAACGATCCATTCATCTCCATCAGCATGATAGGCAACCTCACTTGCGACTGTGCCGATGTTTCCGGCAATCAGTGCTTTTTGCGAGTCAGCTTTGAGCATTTCGTAAATTAGCGTTGTCGTGGTCGTTTTACCGTTCGATCCGGTAATCCCGATAAACTTGGCGCTGGTCAGGTAGTAAGCGAGCTCAATTTCCGTCCAAACCGGAATGCCTCTTTTCTCCGCTTCCTGAACCATAATATTTTCATAAGGAATTCCCGGGTTTTTGATCAGAATCGTGATTTGATGCTGATCGAACAGAGAAACTGGATGCTCTCCGCAAACAACTTCGATTCCTTTTTCAGAAAGCTTTTGTGCCGGTTCATTTTCTTCAAAAGGCTTTTGATCATTGACTGCAACATAAATGCCTTTTTCATGAAGAATGGAGGCCGCCGCATATCCGCTTTTCGCAAGCCCAAGGATTAAAAAATGCTGTTTCTGTAAAAATTGATCATTTTCCACTTATAACCACACCTCGATGTAAATTCCTAAAACGGCAAGCAAAAGTCCCGCAGCCCAAAACGTCACGACTACTCTCCATTCAGACCAGCCGACAAGCTCATAATGGTGATGAAGCGGACTCATTTTAAAGATTCGTTTACCTGTCGTTTTAAAGCTGATGACCTGCAAAATAACAGATAATGTCTCGATAACGAATACACCGCCGATGATAACCAGCAGGATCTCTAATTTCGTTAAAATGGCAATGGTAACGATGGCTCCTCCCAATGCAAGCGATCCCGTATCTCCCATAAAAACTTTGGCCGGATGAGCATTAAATACAAGGAAGCCCAGAACTGCACCGACAACGGCAACTGAGAAAATCGCTACGTCATATTGAGACTGATTCCATGCCAGAATGGCAAAGGCGCCAAAGGCAATCGCCGCAGTACCGGATAATAACCCGTCAAGGCCGTCAGTCAGGTTAACTGCGTTTGATCCGCCGACTAGCATAAAGAGCACAAGGATAAAGTAAGCCCAGCCAAGATCAAATGATAAGTCAGTTCCAGGAATGCGAATATCAGTCGCAAAATTGTAGTAATGATACACGGCGTAAAATACAACTGCAATAATAATTTGTCCGATCAGCTTTTGCTTTGATGTCAACCCAAGATTGCGCTTCATGACAACCTTGATGTAATCATCTAAAAAGCCAAGCAAACCGTAGCCTAGCGTAACAAACAGAAGCAGCACCATTTCGGGGCTTATTTCTGAAAACTTCTGTGTCATCACAATTGTTGTCACTATGATAGAAAGTATGATCATGACCCCGCCCATTGTGGGTGTCCCTGATTTTTTCTGATGTGATTTCGGTCCTTCTTCTCTAATACTCTGGCCGAATTTTAATCTTCTTAAAAACGGAATAAGAATCGGAGAGAGCAGAACACTAATTAAAAACCCCATTAAAATTGTAAACAGAATGACTTGCTCAAGCATTGTCCTTTTCTCCTCCTGTTTCTTTCAAACGACATACGTAGTTATCATATTCATGATTTTTTTCCATATGAAAAATCTTTTCAAGCTCCATTATTCAGTAACATCTCTTTCCTATGAATTCGTCTTATTCTTATTGAGTTCAACAATGGCTCTCGCCGCTACTTCAGCATCATCAAAATCGAAAGTTTCATTTCCGATCTGCTGATAGGTTTCATGTCCTTTTCCGGCAATGAGGACAACGTCGCCTTTTTTGGCATTGGCAATTGCGAAAAAGATCGCCTGCTCGCGGTTTGCAATACTGTGATAGTATGCGTTCTCTACTCCGGCTTCCATATCTCTTAAAATCGCGCGAGGATCTTCGCTTCTCGGGTTATCTGACGTGAAAATCGGCTCGTCAGCCAGCTCCACAGCAATTTTAGCCATTTTCGGGCGCTTCGTCTTATCTCTGTCTCCTCCGCAGCCGACAACGACAAATAGCTTTCCTTCCGTCATATCTCTGCATGTCTCCAGCACATTTTCAAGGCTGTCCGGTGTGTGCGCGTAGTCTACAATGACAGGAAACTCCTGCTGCTGATTGACCAATTCAAAACGGCCTCTTACACCATGCAATTCTTCAACAGCCTCAGTGATGATTTCAAACGGTATGCCTGCTGCAATACATGTTGCAACAGCGGCCAGCACGTTATACACATTAAATTGTCCGACGAGAGACATCGTGATGTGCTTCGTGCCTTTGTTTGTCACGAGATCAAAGCTTGTGCCCTGTGCAGTGATACTGATGTTCTTCGCCATCACATCAGCATCGTTTTTAATTCCGTATGTAGAGATATGCGCAGCTGTTACCTTTTCAAAATAAGCGCTCGCCTCATCGTCAGCATTCAGTACGGCACGCTTTGGATGTTCGTGGTTGAAAGCCCCGCCAAGTTGGGAAAAGAGCAAGCTTTTTGCATGCCGGTACTCATCCATCGTTTTATGATAGTCCAGATGGTCCTGTGTTAAATTCGTAAACACGGCAATATCATAATCACAGCCATGGACGCGCCCTAAAGACAAAGCGTGGGAAGAAACCTCCATGATTGCAGTGTCAACGTGCTTGTCATTCATTTTCTTAAACGTTTTCTGCAGCGTGACGCTTTCCGGAGTCGTGTTTTTAACAGGAAGTGTTTCGTCTCCGATTTTCATGTACATTGTACCGATCAAGCCTGTGCGTTTTCCCGCTTTTTTCAGAATCTCATCGACCATGTGGGTCGTTGATGTTTTGCCGTTTGTTCCCGTTATCCCAATCAGCTGAAGCTTCTTCGTCGGCTGTCCGTAAAACGCATCAGACAAAACGCTGAGCGCGCGAAGGGACTGCCGGACAATAATAACAGGAACATCCACATCGACCTTTCTTTCTGCCACAATAGCCGCTGCGCCGTTTTCTACTGCTTTTTGCGCAAAATCGTGGCCATCCACCGTATACCCTTTTACACATACAAAAAGACTCCCTTTCTTTACTTCTCTGGAGTCCATCTCAATTGAAGTTATTTCAGGGTCTTGTGAGTCGTTTACAGAAGGTTCGGTTGTTAAGTATGTAAGCAGCTTTGTAAGTTTCATCGTATCAAACCTCTCAACATTCTAATTCGTTCTTTTTATCATTGAAGTCACATCAAATGATGTGGTAATGATTTTAAGCATACAGTTCATATTTTAGCGTAAATAAAAGGATACATCCAGCTAATCTTGAAAGTTATCAGCATTTTTTCTGCAATAAAAGAATAGGCAGCCCGAATCAATCGGCTGCCTCCTTTTCATCTTCTTCAGTCAAATACACGCGTATCTTTGAGCCTTCTTTTACTTTCGTTCCGGCAGCTGGCGATTGTTTAACGATTTTGCTCCCTTTCCCGGAAGCATCCACATTGAGATTCACCAATAGTGACTCAAGATCTGAGACAGACATCCCTACAACATTCGGAACTTCTATTGTTTTTGTGTCGTTCCATTGGTATTTTTTCTCGATTTGATTTTTCCGGGGCTTCACACCAAGTTCCGGCAGACTGTCTCTCATAATATTTCCGACAATAGGCGCTGCAACCGTTCCCCCAAATTGAATCGTGCCTTTCGGGTTATCCACCGCAACGTAGACGACTAGACTCGGATCATCAGCTGGCGCGAAACCGATAAATGATACAATATGGTTGTTTTCAAGGTATTTTCCATCTTTAACCTTTTGTGCAGTTCCCGTTTTTCCTCCGACACGATATCCTTCTACAAATGCATTGCGGCCGGTTCCTTCTGCGACGACGCTTTCTAGAGCATAGCGGATTTGTTTGGATGTTTCCTCAGAAATGACTTGTTTCTTTGCGATTGGTGATTGTTTTTTGACCGTTTTCTTCGTAACAGGATCGATCCATTCCTTTGCAATATAAGGTGTGTAGAGCGTTCCTCCGTTTACAGCGGCGGATACTGCTGCAACCTGCTGAATCGGCGTGACGGATACTCCCTGTCCGAAAGCCGTAGTTGCTTGCTCCACCGGGCCCACTCTCTCAAGCGGGAATAAGATGCCTGTTCCCTCGCCTTGGAGATCAATCCCCGTTTTTTGTCCAAAACCAAAGTCTTTGATATATTTGAAAAGCTTTTCCTTTCCTAAGCGCTCGCCTAATTCAACAAACCCTGGGTTGCAGGAGTTCTGCACAACTTCCAGATACGTCTGCAGCCCGTGCCCGCCTCTTTTCCAGCACCGCAGTCTCGCTCCGTCAACTTCCGCATGCCCTTTATCATAAAATTGATCCCGTTTCAAATTTACTTTTTGCTCTTCAAGGGCTGCTGCAAGTGTAATAATTTTAAAGGTAGATCCCGGTTCATACGTGCTCCATACTGGCAGATTTCGATTGTAGACGGACGGATCAACAGATTGGTAATCAGCAGGGTCGAAATCAGGCCTGCTAGACATCCCCAAAATTTCTCCGTTTTTCGGATTCATGGCTACGGCAATCATGCCGTCCGGATGATATTTGGCCTCAGCGTTATCAAGCTCTCTTTCCATTATCGTCTGAACCTTTGAATCAACCGTCAGCTTCATATCAAGCCCATCCTTAGGCGGCGTATAGTCATCCGCTTCATCAGGCATTTTTTTACCCTTGGCATCTGTATAAAACTTAACAGAACCTTTTTCCCCTTTTAAATCATCGTCGTAATAGGCTTCAAGTCCAAGGAGTCCTTGGTTGTCAATTCCTGCAAATCCAAGCACATGAGATAAAAAGCTGCCGAACGGGTAATGACGGATACTGTCCTCCGCAACATACACACCTTTTAAATCAAGCGCTTTGATTTCTTTCGCCTTCTCATTTGAAATTTTTCTCCCTTCAGGAGTGATCTTTTCGATTGACGCTTTTTTTGTCACATGTTTATATACTTTTTCTTCTGACATATTGAGCACCGCCGCAAGCTGCTTGCTCGTTTTCATCGGATTCTGAATTTGGCGCGGCACGACGAATACGGTCGGCGCACTTTTGTTTGTTGCGAGCTTCACACCATTCCGATCCAGTATCTCGCCTCTCTCCGGCTCAAACGGCAAGTTACGGCTCCAGGAATCTTTCGCCAGCGAAGTCAGTTTTTCGCCCATCACAAACTGAACATACCCCAGCCTTGTATCAATGATCAGAAACACGAACACGCCAAAAAGCAAAACAAATAATAAACGTTTTCTAACCGTTACATTCGAGACGCGCAAGAGACCGTTCACTCCTTATTTAGGCTTGTTTCATTTTATGCCTGAAATTGGACAGGTAGAACGATGCTCCTCTGAAGGCATAAAAAAAGAAAGCCTGCATAACGCAGGCTTTCTTTTTAATCAGGATTTTTAAACTTAACCTTGATTACGGTTTTGTCTTTGATTTCTTTGTCTTTCTTAACACTTTGGCTGACAGCGTAGCCTTGTCCGCTTACTTCAATATGAATTCCCGCGAGCTCGCCGTACTGCAGAACCTCTCTTCTCGACCAGCCTGTCATATCAGGCATTTTGATTTTGCCGCCCGTTTTCAGGAAGACCTTTTGATTGGTGAGAACTTCCTCATCCGCTTTCGGATACTGTTCTTTTACAGCGACATCACTGCCGATGACAATTGGTGTGAGATTCTCCTCTTTTGCTTTCTTTTGAGCAGCAGCTACCGTTTGATCTGTTAAATCAGGCATTGTCTGCGCTTTTGTTTCTTCCTTATCTGAGTCAGATTTTTCAGTTGGTTCAATGTTCAGGTAGTGCAGGCTGTTTTTCATTGTTGGGTTGAAGATTTCAGATACTGGTTCTGAACTGCTTTGTCCTGCTTTTAGTTGTGGCTGCTGTACAGCAACATAAATTAAAAGCTCAGGATCATCTTTTGGTGCCATACCCATAAACGAAAAGATATAGTTATCTGTGCCGTCTAAATATCCGCCTTTACCGGCTATTTGCGCAGTACCTGTTTTCCCGGCAACATCAAAACCTTCGATTTTATAAGCTTGCCCTGTTCCGATCTTCGATGTAACGACTTCTCCTAATATATCCCGCACCTTTTTCGCAGTACTTGCAGAAATTGGAGTTCCGGCTGATTCCGGCTTATTTTGATAAATAGTTTTATCTTTATCAGGGTCAACGATATGGTCAATGACATAAGGTTTCATCATTTTACCGTCATTTGCAATTGCCGTTGCGGCCTGAATCTGCTGAATTGGTGTGACCGCAGACGCTTGGCCATATGCAGTTGACGCCTTATCAAATTCATATTTAAAGTTGATTTTGCTGGAGACTTCTCCTGGCAAATCAATACCTGTTTTCTGGTAAAAATTGAATTTGTGCAAATATTGATTGAGGCGGTCATATCCCAGCTTTTCTTTCGCCAGTTTCGCAAAAGCGACATTCGACGACCTTAGGACGCCGTCATGATATGTTGTCGGACCCCAGCCTACACCGTTATTGTGATCCTTAACAGGTGCTCCGCCAACTTCAAATGTCCCTGATTTATATTTTTCGTTCGCATTAAACACGTTTTCCTGCATCGCAGCAGCGAGTGTAAAGATCTTCATCGTGGACCCGGGTTCATACGCATATGAAATCAAATCATTATAGTAGTTTGTCACATCGCGCTTGTTCGGATCAAAGCTTGGGCGCTGTCCCATGGCAAGGACTTTGCCCGTTTTCGGATCAACGACTGCGGCCATGATTTTTTTTGGATTATACTTTTGCGCCACTTTTGTCATGCTGTCTTCCAAAAAGGTTTGAATTTTCTGGTCAATGGTTAAATATACATTGTCACCATTTTTTGGCGCTGTAATTTTATTTTTGCTGTTCGGGAGCTCCCAGCCGGATTTGTCGCTTTCATATGTCACATATCCGTCCCGCTCCTTCAAATACTTATCCAGCACTTTTTCTAATCCCATCGCGCCGGAAATTTCATTTGTTTCTTCATCAACCTCGGCATAGCCGATTAGATTAGATGCAAATACTCCGTTTGGATAGTAGCGTTTTGTATCCCGTAAAAATGAAATGCCCGGGAGTTTCATTTTTTCGATTTTTTGCTTTTGTGAATACGTAATATCCCGGCCAGCTGAGCCAAACTCGACTTGTTTTGCATCTTTATTTAAGATATCAAGGATGTCGGCCTTGTCCAAGTTTATCACTTTAGACAATGCTTCCGCCGTTTTTTCTTTGTTTACAACATGCTGAGGATGCTTGACATCAGTGGTCATTTTTTTATCGAGAATCGCAATCAGTTTATACGTCGCTGTGTCCTCTGCAATGACTTTTCCTTTTCGGTCTAAAATCGAGCCGCGGCTCGCTTCGATGGTCCGTTTCTTTTCATGCTGCTCTGTCGCTTTTGTCGCAAGCACTTCGCCGTTCGCTTTTCCGGTTATTTGAATATATGCCATTCTCCCCAGGATGACAAAGAAAAAGAGAGCGAAACAAATACTTAGAATCGCTGCTCCTCTATTCATAAATTTATTCTTTTTTGGCATTTGAATCATTCCTGTATGTTTTTCACTTTTTTATCTTTTAAATTCAAGCCGTTCTTTTTCGCAATGTCCATAATGCGCTGCGGTTTGCTTAAATCAGCAACGCTTTTTTCGAGGTCACCAATTTGCTTATTTTCGGATGAAATTTGCTCCTCAAGCTTTTGCACCTCAATATTGGTTTGATATGCCGCATACGCCTTCGATACGATCAAAAGCGATACACTGAGCACCGCCGCAGCAAAGAGGACAAGAAGCACTTTTTCTCCGAGAGTAATGGAAGCCCTTTTCTTGACAATCACTTTTTTCTCAGGACTGATCGCATGCCGCTGCTGTTTCTCTGGTTGGTAAGCTAAATTGCTCATAGGCTGATGACCTCCTTTTAATTTTGCGTTCGCGTTTCGTTATTTTCTTTTTTCAGCAATCCGAAGCTTGGCAGAACGAGCCCGGTTGTTCTCTTCAAGCTCTTCTTGAGATGCCGTAATCGGTTTTCGTGTGATGAGCTTCAGCTCCGGTTCAAACTCTTCCGGTATAACAGGAAGCCCCGGAGGAAGTTCCGGAAGCGACGACTTTTCTTTAAAAGTGGTTTTGCAAATTCTGTCTTCTAGCGAGTGGAAGGTAATGACCGATACCCTGCCCCCTGGCTTCAGAACCTCAATTGCCTGCTCCAAAGCTTCTTCAAACACCCTAAGTTCATCGTTTACGGCAATTCTGATTGCCTGAAACACGCGTTTAGCGGGATGTCCGCCGCTCCTTCTCGCTGGAGCGGGAATCGCGTCTTTTATTAGATCGACCAGTTGGCCCGTAGTTTGAATAGGAGACTTCATTCTTGCCTCCTCAATTTTTCTGGCGATCTGTTTACTGAACTTCTCTTCTCCGTATTTAAAGAAAATACGGACGAGATCCTCATAGCGCCACTCATTAACGACTTCTTTCGCCGAAAGCGTAGCCGACTGGTCCATCCTCATGTCCAACGGTGCGTCATGATGGTAACTGAATCCGCGCTCAGGTGTATCCAGCTGCGGAGAGGACACCCCTAAATCAAATAAAATACCGTCTACTTCTGTAATGCCTTGTTCATTCAAACATTCTTTTAAATACCTGAAATTGCTTTTAATCAGAATGAGCTGTCCTTTATAATCGGACAACACTTCTTTAGCATGCTGTAATGCCGTATCATCTTGGTCAAAAGCGATTAAACGCCCCTTCTCGGATAACTGCTGCAATAAGTATGTACTATGCCCAGCTCCGCCGAGTGTGCAGTCTACATATGTACCGTCTGGTTTAATATTAAGTCCGTCTACGGTTTCACGAAGAAGTACTGTCTTGTGTTGAAACATATTGTGTTGGTCCCACCTTTTATCAGGATGAATTGAAATTGTTTTTAGAGTGTTATACACGAAGAATCATTATATATCAAACCCAATCATGTTTTCAGCAATTTCAGCAAATGAATCTTCTTGCTCTTCTGTGTATTGTTCCCAAATTACTTTACTCCACAATTCAATTCGATTAGAAACCCCGATAACAACACATTCTTTTTCCAGTTTGGCGTAATTCAATAGAGATGATGCGATATTTACCCTGCCTTGCTTGTCCAGCTCGCATTCAGTCGCCCCTGAAAAGAAGAAACGGGTAAACGCGCGGGCATCTTTCTTTGTGAGAGGAAGAGCTTTTAGTTTTTCTTCAATTTGTTTCCATTCGTGCATAGGGTAGCCGAAGAGACATTGGTCAAGTCCTCTAGTCAGCACAAATTGCTCACCTAGGCCTTCTCTGAATTTAGCGGGTACGATCATGCGGCCTTTCGCATCGATGGTATGCTGATATTCACCCATAAACATGATCTCTTGCCCCACTTTCTCTCCTTAACTCACCACTATTCACCACTTCGCTCCACAACTTCATTTTACACTGTTTACCCATAAAAAAAAACCCTGAACTATTCAGGGTTCTTTAAAACTTTATTTCAAAGTTTGACAACTTGATGTTGATTTTGAAAAGAAAATGGCAGATTCTTGAATGTCGTGAAGAATTTTGGACCATACCTGTTCAAATAATACATGATATTCCAAATCCGTTCTTGCGGCGCAAGAAGCGGCTTAATGCTATTTTGAATTCTTTCATAATCCTTCAAAACGTAGCCTTCTTTTTCTTCAATTCGCTTCGTCACTGTGCGCTCTAAGAATTGAAGCTGATCCTGAATAAAAGCGGCATTTTTCAGGAGTAAAGGTTCCATGCTTTGATCAACCTTTAACGCCTCCTGCCGGACCGTTTTGTGAATCGCTTCAATTTGGCTTTTCGCCTGATCCATCACCGCCGTAAACTCTTCCGGAATCTGGCGCTCGAAGTATGTCTCTCTTTGATTCTCCGTTCCGCGCTCAATCGCGTCTTGTAATGAGATATTCCGTTCAACCAGTTTTTTCTCAATATGCCGCTCAAGTATCGTAATGTTCAGCCTTGGCATGACAGGAGGCATTTTAAAGCCCATCACCGCAAAAGCCTGTTTGAGCTCGCCCCAATAATTGATTTCTCCAGGCCCTGCAATAAATGCTAAAGTCGGAATGAGAAATTCCTGCATTAACGGTCTCGTTACAACATTGTTGCTGAAACGCTCTGGATGTTCTTCCATATGTGTATGAAGTTCATCCATCGTCCATCCTAGATCAAGCTCTTTGATGACAAATCGGCCGTTATCTTTTTCAATTAAAAAACGCTCATCTTCGTATTCATAAAACAGATTCGCCTGCTCTTTTCCGGACTCGATAATCGGTTTGTAGCCTGCTTGACGCATGAAGGCCTGCTGATCTGATACAGCCCGGGCGAGTTCATCATTTTCTCGAAGTATCTTTTGGAACATGGCCGTTTCCAGCTTTTTAATCCCCGGATCTCCAGAATTTAATAAAACTAAGCCCTCTTCTTGGAACAAATCCGCGATCAGCAGTTCAAAGAAGTCAGTAAACGTAACAGATTCCCTTAAACATCGTTTCACATTGTCGAGAAGTGTATTCGTATGGTCTGTTTCTTCAAAAGCGGCAAAAACATCATCTATCCACGCGGCACACTTTTCCTGATCAAGCGATGTACTCGCTGCTGATGATTTCTTCCAATAAGACTGAGGCAACTTTTTTTTCACAGGCCCATTCTCTTCAGATGTGTGAACAAAATTAATCTCATCCAAATCGTGGTCTTCTCCAGCCACCCAGAAGATTGGTATGACAGGCACTTGCAGTTCCTTTTCTTGTTGCTTTGCTAAAACAATGATTGAAATGATTTTATGTATGGTGTAAAGCGGTCCTGTTAAAAGTCCTGCCTGCTGTCCGCCGACTACAGCGGCACTTGACGGGTCCTTCAGCTTCTCAATAGCAGACTGCATCGCACTTGAACCGAATTTATTATGGTAAGAGGTTAAGTACGCCGCCAATTCCTCTCTTGCGAAAAACCGGGAAGATAAGTCTTCCAGTCTTTCTCGCCACATGTCCTTATGATGAATACTGTAATCAAAAAAAGAAGACATTTCTTCTTTGCCATCTATATAGTGCTGTACAAACACATTCTGATTTTTGATGGAAAGTTCAGTTAGCTGCATCTTCTAGAACTTCCTTTCTCCAATAAATAGTTAGTGATCCGAAATGAGTATAGCATGTTACCGAAAAAGCTCAAAAGACTTTGTTTGTATTTCGCTCCAATGCTTTGATGCTGCCATATAAAAACTCTAGGTGGACTGCATCAAGACCTTGAAGACTTGCTTCCTTCAATAAGTATCCGATAATGGCATCAGCTTCCGTCTGCCGGCCTCCAATGACGTCAACCAGCATGGATGAACGATTCTCTTTCGTTTGCCCACAAACGGCCTGAACCCGCTCCCAAGCCTTTTCTTCGTTTTCAAGTTTTAAAATGCGGCATGCCTCCTGAAATACCAGCTTCATAAAAGCCAGATAAGCTGGCGTTGTCAGCAGTTCTCCATTTTTTACCTGCAATAACGCAGTTAAAGGATTAATACACGCATTTACAATCAGCTTGCCCGTCAGCAGACGGTACCAATCCGTCTCATAATAAATCGGAAAATCCGAATGGTTATGCTGAAACAAGATGTTCAGCCGGTCTGGTTCAGCATCGTCGAACGCGCTCCATTTTATCGCACCTAGGCCTGTATGATCAACAGCTGTATCCGATTTTCTTACAGCTCCGTGCTCAACGATTCCAACATAAATGGAATGGCCAACGTGCCAGTCTTTTAGGTCGTGGATATGCCCCATGCCGTTTTGCAAAAATAATATATTCGTCTTCCCGATCCGTTCAAGCGACGAAAAAACAGATTGAAGCTGATGCTGCTTCACTGTCACGACAAGCAGGTCAAAGTCCGAATTGATACTCGTGTCCGCACTGCAATCAGCCCTGAATTCCTCCCCGCCTTTATAAAGCCGGATTCCTTCAGACTGAATGGCCGCAGCCTGTTCTTGCCGCCTCGTCACAACAGTCACGTCGTGATAAAGTGACAAATAATAGGCGCATAAAAGACCGACGGAGCCTCCGCCGATAATTCCAATTTTCATGATGTCACACCCAATTTAGCATTTACGTATTATCATAGCAGAAGTAAGAAGAAATTACTTCTCAAAGATTCCATGTGCTTAAAATTAAAGTTTAAATATTTGGATTTTTTAAATAAAGCGTTTACAATATATGTAGAAACAACAAAGGGGGAGATTTGTTTGACAAAGGTAGAACGTCTGCTTATCAACTATAAAACGCTGGAAGAATTCAAGAAATTCAAAGAATACGGCATTCAGGAGCTTTCAATGCTTGAAGAACTTCAGGATAATATTATTGAAAATGACAGCACCTCGCCTTTTTACGGGATTTATTTTGGCGATAAACTTGTAGCACGAATGAGTCTGTATCAAGTTAACGGCAAATCGAATCCCTATTTTGACAACCGCCAGGATTATTTGGAGCTGTGGAAGCTTGAGGTTCTTCCGGGCTACCAGAACAGGGGATACGGGAGAGCCTTGGTTGAATTTGCAAAATCATTCAAAATGCCGATCCGGACAAATCCGAGAATGAAATCAGCGGAATTTTGGAACAAAATGAACTTTAAAACTGTTAAGTATGATATGGCGAGGGACAAAGGGGAAAACCCGCTCATCTGGCATCCTGATATGGATCACGAAATGACACCAGGAGAGTCTGCATAGAAATCAAAACAACCGGCCTATTCTTACTATAGGGCCGGTTCATTTCAGGCGTTTCTTTACGTTTCTTGAGCCGCTTTTTTCATTCTTCCGTCTTCCTTAGAAACAACCATTTTTCTGGCCCGATCCATGATATCGATCAGTGCCTTGTAATCCTCTTCTGTCATCTCTAGCTGATTCCGCAATGTCTGATTTTCACTCCGCAAATCCTCAAGCTCTTTTTGCAGCGATTGGATTTGCTCCTTCAATTTTTCCCTTTCAAGCTGAAATTCTTGTGCAGACGGCGCTTCTTTGAATTGTTCGAGAAATTGAATGACATCCTGAATGGACAAATCTCGTTTTCCTTCTGACGATGCCGAGGCAGTCTGCTTCATGGAATTCGGCATATTGACCGAATGAACGCCGATTTGCTTTCTCAGTTCTTTCCTTTGCTTTTTTGCAAGCTCTATACCTGACTGGTATTGTTTTCTCACATACGAGTTCCACCTGAAACCACAGGCTGCCGCGGTTCTGGTCAGCGCCCTTCCAACCTCCTCAAAGGCTGAAAGCTGTGTTCCTCCCTCTCGAATATGACGAAGCACCACTTCTGCCAGCAGCAAATCCTCATCCTGAGTCCAAGCATCTTGTCTTGTAATGGTCAAATTCAATCTCCCTCCATGTCAGCTTATTTATCTCATACATATGCCGGTAATAGATTAGATAGACTATTTGCACTCACAAATTTTCCGCAAGCTGACAGGAAGAGAAAAAGAAAAAGCGCAGGGCTTTCACCCCGCGCTTTTCTTATTAGTTACTTTTTACATTTATGTCTTTGCCGTTGTATGATCCGCATGCTTTGCATACACGGTGAGACAACTTCATCTCTCCGCATGACGGACATTCTGTCATACCAGGTACATTAAGTTTGAAATGTGTACGGCGCAATCTTTTCTTCATTTTAGAAGTTCTTCTAAAAGGTACAGCCATTATTCCCACCTCCTTAAAGAGTTAAGATTCATCATCTTGTTTTAAGAGCTTTTCAAGGGCTGCAAGTCTCGGATCAACTTGATTCTTCTTGTCTTCTTCCGAAATGACTTGCCAATCCTTTCCTTCTTGAGGAGCAGCTCCTTTTTCTTGTTCAGATTCACAAAAGATTTGCATAGGGATTTCTAAAAGAATTTCTTCTTTCACGATCGGAGTTAAGTCGATAGTATCGTCCTCAACAATATGAACGTCATCATCTTCTATATCATCCGTGTGATGAAATATAAACAGTTCTTTTGTTGAAATTTCAAATGGATACGGGACATCAACGAGTGTTCTTGAGCATGGCAAAATCATTTCGCCTGAAATTGTAAAATCAAACGAAACCTGTTTGGATTTGATATCCGCTCTGCCCTTCACCCGGACGGGAGAAATGCGGCGAATGTCAGAATTCAGCTTTGTCAGCTCATTTAACTCAACTGTTTCATCAAACTCAAAACTTTGTTTTGGCATTTGATGCAGCTGATAAATCGTCCATTTCATTTGTATCACCTCAGGAAAGCAACAAACATGATTATAGCTTTTAAGATTGTTTTTGTCAATATTTTTTCTTTACAGCATAATGCTGCCATTGAAGTATCGTTGACAGCGGAATATGCTATGCATACACTTAAAACAAAAATAAGGCGTAAGAGTTTTCATTTGCAAATGTACCATACGTTTTTAAACATAGCAAGAAAGGCGGAAAAAATATGAAAGCTGTCGGATTGGTGGTTGAATATAATCCCTTTCATAACGGTCACCTTTATCATGCCCAAACAGCAAAGCGGCAAACCGGATGTGACACGGCTGTCGCGGTCATGAGCGGGCATTTTTTACAGCGTGGGGAACCGGCTGTTGTGTCAAAATGGGCCCGAACAAAAATGGCCCTGCAAAGCGGAGTTGATCTTGTTATTGAGCTGCCTTATCTTTATGCCGTGCAAAAAGCAGACATTTTTGCACGCGGCAGTGTTTCCATCCTGAACGAACTTGAATGTGAGGCGCTGTTTTTCGGGAGTGAAAATGGGGATATCAAGCCGTTTTTAGAAACAGCACAGCTTATTGGTGAGCATAAACATACATTTGATGACCGAATTAAAGAAGAACTTAAAACGGGGACGAGTTACCCAGCAGCGGCGGCTAGCGCCTTCAGCTCCATTTTGCATACCGAAAGTGCACTTGACTTGTCAAAACCAAATAACATTTTGGGATACCAGTATGTGACTTCGATTCTAACCGGGGGATACCCTATGAAACCTTATACCACGGCACGCATCTCTTCGGACTATCATGATGCCGATCTCCCTGAAGGCGAAAACCACATCGCAAGCGCCACAAGCATCAGAAGAGCGATGACTGGCCAGAATCTCGAAGCCTGCCTTCGTTTTCTCCCTGCTGCATCTGCACGTGAATTAGCAGCTTACCGCAAATCTTTCGGATTGTGGCATACACCTGAGAGCTACTTTTCTTACTTAAAATACAGCCTTTCAACTGTAACGGCACAGGAATTACAGCAAGTATACGAGGTGGAGGAAGGTTTAGAGCACAGAATTCTTCGTTCGATCAGAAAATCCAGCTCCTATCAGGAATTTATGGAACTGCTGAAAACAAAACGCTATACGTGGACAAGGCTCCAGCGGATGAATACACACATTTTAACCAGAACAAAAAAACAGGATATGCAAAAGCTGCTTGACAACGATAAGGCGCCGTATATCAGGCTTCTCGGCATGACGAAAAAAGGACAGGCTTATTTATCCGAAAAGAAAAAAGCACTGTCTGTTCCGCTTGTCAGCAAACTGTCCTCTTTCTCCCATCCAGCTCTCGATCTGGACGTAAAAGCAAGCAGGATTTACAGCCTGCCAATAGAAGAGCCGCTGAGAACTGAGTTTGACCTGCAGGAATACGGACATGCACCGATTCGATATGATGAAGATGAACAACACTTTTTAAATGTATAGAAAAAGCACCTGAGAATCAGGTGCTTTTCGCTTTCAGCTTATTCAAATAATCAATCGCATCCTGCATGGTATCAACAGGCACAATCTTCATATTTGAATCAATATCTTTTGCTGTTTTTACTGCGTTCTTATAATCGGAATTGCTGGCGCCGTTTTGATTTGGCGCGAAGAAAATGTCTTTTCCGGCTTTGTCTGCGGCGACGACTTTTTGATCAATGCCGCCGATCGGGCCTACTTTCCCATCAACATCAATGGTACCTGTTCCCGCAATATCGTAGCCTTTTGTTTCGTCTGGTTTTGTCAGCTGATTATAGATTTCAAGGGACATCATTAACCCTGCTGACGGGCCGCCAATATTTTCAATTTCAAAATCAATATCAGGCTCTACCTTCACGTTTCTGTCTGTATAAAGCGAAACTCCGATTCCTGCCCGATCCGGCTCATCAGGAAATTGTTTTAACGTAAGGGTGACACGCTTTTCTTTTTCTTCTCTTTCGATCTTTAACGTGACTTTATCTCCCGCTTTTTTGCTGCTGATATAATCAATTAGCTTTTCAGCAGACTGATAGTTTTTGCCGTCTGCGCTGATGATTTTATCACCGACTTCTATTTTCCCTTTTGCCGGCATGTTTTCTACAACAGAGCTTGCGTATATGCCGTTAAAGGAATAGCTGACTTTTTTTCCTGCCTTTTGATAGGCGGCTATAACCGCATTTTCTTGCGAGCTTTTCATCATTTGGAGCTGTCTTTTCATATACTCCTTATCTGACTCGCCTTCCTCCTTAATGCTCTCATCAGGAACAATTTCATAATAAGGGTGCATCTTTGCCCACACATATGTAAACGGATTAGCCGGTCCCACTTTAACAGTCATTAAGGACAGGCTTCCTTTTTCCGGGTAGCCTCCCTCCACTTTTATCAATGAAGCAAGCTCTGTCGCTTCTCCCGGTTTTGTAATATAGTATGGAAGTTTTATAAATGATAAAACGGCGATCAGTATGAGGATGACGAGCATCCAGCTAAAATGTTTTTTACGTAGCAAATTATGAGCCCTCCCAATTCTCTATTTCTTTTCTTATCTTGCTGATCATTCGGTTTGTCGCCTCTTCGCCTGCCAATATCATTTCTTCAATATTGGCAAACGAGCTTGAGCTGTATGTTTCAAGGGAAGGGCGAATCATGATATCTGCGGCAATTGTTTGATGCCGCACTAATTCATTTTGCAGTATATCCATACTTTGCATAATCACATCAAAAATATGCACTGCTGTTTCAGTTTTTCGAACCCTGGAAACATCCGAAGCGATGATAATATCAGCTCCCATGTCTTTCACAACAGAAACCGGAATTCGATCGACGACCGCGCCGTCTACAAGAAGGCGTCCGTCCAGCCGCTGCGGAATAAAGATACCCGGGATGCTGATGCTGGCCCTCACTGCATCTGACACTGATCCTTTTCGGAACACAATCTTTTCTCCCGTCTGTAGATCACACGCAACAATGCCCAGCGGGATTTGGAGCTCTTCAATCGGTTTTCCGAATGTATAAGCATGCACAAGCTGTCTGACGCGGTCACCTTTTAAAAAACCGAGTTTCGGAACCGTATAATCAGCATAAAGCCTTCGTTTAAAGGCTTTGGCTACTTTTTTCATCGTTGCCACGTCATGTCCGGCGGCGTAAAAACTGCCCACCAAAGCGCCCATGCTGCTTCCTGCAATCATATCCACTTCAATTTGGTGCTTATGTAAACTGGAAAGCACACCGAGATGAGCAAGCCCTCTGGCCCCTCCCGATCCTAACGCTAACCCGATTTTAGGTTTGGCCAAAGCGTTAACCTCCTGCCTGAATTCCCTGTATACCGAATTCTATGGTCTAAACTGAACCCCTATGCTCGTATATTAGTACAAAGAATCAAGAGGACAGGTACTGCTTGGCCGTTTTACATCATACATTATTTTATCATGATATACATGTCATTGGGCATTTTTAGCATCGGGGAGGTAAGAATGAACTTGTCGAAGATTAATACACTTTTGATTGCCTCGTTTTTTCTTTTTTTAACAGCGACTGTCATCTCACATCCACAGGCCTCATTCGAAGCCTCTAAAACCGGGCTGTCTATGTGGTGGGAGGTTGTGTTTCCGTCATTGCTGCCATTTTTTATTCTGTCCGAACTCTTAATCGGCTTTGGTATTGTGCGATTTGTCGGTGTTTTGCTTGAGCCTTTTATGCGGCCGATCTTTCGCGTGCCGGGTGTCGGCGGCTTCGTTCTTGCTATGGGAATGGCATCAGGAAACCCAGCGGGAGCAAAACTCACTGCCCGTCTGCGGCAGGAAAATCAGATTTCAAGAGTAGAGGCAGAACGGCTCGCGTCGTTTACCAATTCTTCAAACCCGCTCTTTATTTTCGGCGCTGTTGCCGTCGGTTTCTTTCAAAACGCATCACTAGGCATTTTATTAGCTTCTGCACACTATTTAGGGAATCTGGCTGTCGGTTTAACAATGCGTTCCTATGGCCGCAAGGAAGAGCAGCAACTCAGAAGAAAGAAAACGATACCTTTCCCTTCAGTCAAAGATGCTTTACACGCTCTTCATACCGCCAGACTTGCAGAAAAACGGCCCTTGGGTAAAATTTTAGGCGACGCCGTGACGTCTTCTGTTCAAACGCTTCTTATGGTAGGCGGCTTTATTATTTTATTTTCTGTCTTCAATCGACTGTTGTCAGTGGTCCAGCTGACTGATGTTTTGTCTGTTTTCACAAAAGGAGCACTGACTTTGTTTCAGCTTCCGACTCAATTGGACATTCCGCTTTTATCAGGGATGTTTGAAATTACATTAGGCAGCAAGCTTGTCAGCGAGACAGATGTTTCTCTTCTGCAAAAAGCCATTATCGTCAGCTTTATTCTCGGGTTTAGCGGCTTTTCCGTACAAGCTCAGGTGGCAGGTATTTTATCGGAAACCGACATTAGATTTAAACCATTCTTTATCGCACGTTTGCTGCAGGGCGTTTATGCCGCTGTCTTCGTCATGCTTTTATGGAAACCTCTTTACACGGCATGGCATGATCCATATCAGTATGTATTTAAATCTCTTAACAGCAGTGACATGCCAACTGCCTTTATAAACGGCTGGAATCTGCTTGTGCAGATCGGACCTACAGTCACACTATGCGCGCTGTTTACGTACATTATCATTTTTTCTTACAGACTGACAAACGGAACAAAAAAAGGATGAGTCAAAACCCTCATCCTTGTCTGAATTTTTGCTGAAGCGCCAGCTCTACTTCCGGCGGTACAAACTCTGATACTGAGCCGTTGTATCTCGCCACTTCTTTTACGATGCTTGAACTTAGAAACGAATATTGATTGTTTGTCATCATAAAAAACGTCTCAATGGATTCATCAAGCACACGGTTTACTGATGTCCCCTGCATCTCGTATTCAAAATCAGATACAGCTCTCAAGCCTCTTAAAATCGCTTTCGCATTTTTTCTTTTTGCATAATCAATTAACAGGCCTTGCGATGTTTCAACTGTTATGTTCGGAATGTCTTTTGTCACTTCTCTCAGAAGCTCACACCGTTCTTCCACACTGAACAAAGGCTTTTTTGAAGAATTATTCAGCACACATACATACACTTGTTCAAAAATATGCGCCCCGCGTTTGATGATGTCCAAATGCCCGTAGGTCACCGGATCAAAACTGCCGGGACAGACAGCTATACTCGCCACCTCACTACCCCCTCTTTTTATAAATCGTCACACCTGTTAACCCATAGGTTTCTTTTCTTGTCATCACAAGATCTCCTACGGTTTCGGGAAGCTCGACCTCTCTGTCATGCTCAGCGACGATAAAGCCGTCTTCTTCCAGCATTTGACATTCGTCAATCATCGTTAAAAGCGCGTTCAGCTTTTGTTCCTTATACGGCGGATCGAGAAAAATTCCGCGAAAGCCGGTTTCTCTTTTAGCAGCAGCGTGCAAAGCACGTTCCGCATCATTGCGGTATACCTGTGCTTGTTTTGTAAGCTCCAGCGTTTTCAAATTAGATTTTACCGTTTGAATCGCTTTAAAATCACGGTCAACGAATATACAATGCTCAAACCCGCGTGAAAGCGCTTCGATTCCAAGTCCTCCGCTCCCTGCGAATAAGTCAAGTCCCATGCCCCCGTCAAAATAAGGGCCGATCATATTGAAAATGGATTCCTTCACTTTATCGGTTGTCGGTCTTGTTGATGTTCCGGGTACAGCCTTTAGTGAACGGCCTTTTTTTGATCCAGAAATTACTCTCATGTTCCACACCACTTTTTCTAAAAGCTATTTTGTTTCTTTATTCGGCCGGACGCCGCTATGTACATAGAAAAAAATCAATCCTATCTTAACATAAAGCATTCTTCCAAACAATGAACGCTAATCTTGATAAACAGGTGTATAAGCAGAATCATCCTTGTCCATACTATAAGCAACAGCATCTAGAGGATGTTGTTGCCAACCGCGGAGAAGACTTACGTTTCCCCATAAGTTCTTCCTCCGGTTTCTCCTCTCCCTTTGCCTTCTCCTTAACATATTAAGGAATAGAAGGACCCCGCAGATGCCTGCGGGGATTTTTTTATAGCTATATGCCGATTTTATAATCGTATTCTTTTGCCTTATCAAGCTTTGACTCGAATTCCAATTTTAAAAACGGTTTATAAGAAGGCTCCACTTTTTTCACAAATGAGTAAGACGCAATCTTGTCCATTGTTTTTTCAATTTGGTCCATATCACAGTACAGTACGACATATTTTAATCGTTTTGATACATAGTGCACATTCCCGAACTTCCTCAGCATTTTGCTCTGCTTTAGGGAGTGCAGATACACAACCATGCCCTGGCGCCTATTCTCCAATACAATCACCTGCCTGTTTTCTCTTATATGTAAAAGACGAGACGGCCAGTCTCGTCAGGACACTTTACATCCGCAGCTTCCGCCTGAACCGCAGCCGCCTCCGCATGAAGACAAACCGTCAAAATAAGGGTTCCCAGTCGGAACTTTCACATGCTCCGAAACAGCTGTCCCAATCTCAACGCTGACCTCATCAAGAATGGACTGGAGCTCATTTTCAGCTCTCTTGAAGTCAGCCACCTTGTCGTTCAGGTCCAGCTCACGTTTGATCTCCCTCATTTTCCGGGATATTTCTCTATAGTCAGGATGATATTTGCCAAAACGCTGTACATCCTCATACTGCTCTTTTATTTTGATAAAAGAACGAATAATCCGACCTGCCTCTTCATCTTCCTGGAGACGCTTGTAACAATTGCGGTAGTTCTCAGCCGTCTCCGACTGCAGAATCATCTCGGCAAGCTGCTGAGCTTCACTTTGAAGCAGCACGGATTCCATCGTCGCATACATAACATGCACCTCCAGTTGTTAGTTTACCATGAAACCAGCCAATTGGAAAATGCTTAACCGCAGCCGCCAACAAAACCTTATGACCGCACGAAAAAAGACCCTTTTTCAGGGTCTTTTAATCTTTTGTCCGCATCGCTTGAAACATTTGCATCATCATTTGCGCCATTTGAATCCCGTTCGTAAACTGATTCACCCGATGCGGAATGGTTTTTTCATAAAAATTCATCATTTCAAGCTGAAAGGAGGACAGATCATCCGGTTTTCTTGAAAGCCTGCGGTACCATATCGGCTGTTCTCTGATGAATCGTTTCCGTTCTTCGTTTGCTAAAATATATTCCTGAACCTCTTTGCGCATATGAGCTCCCCTTTTTTAATCCTTTCGAAAAGAAAAAGGATGCTGTCCAGAACCTGGCTGAGAATGCTTCTGTCCGCTTCCGGAAAATGTATTAAGAAGGCTTTGCAACGATGAGATCGACTGGCTCATTTTATTGATTTGTTCGTTCATTTGATTGACATCCATCTTTTTCACCGCTGTCACCATTTTCGAGACAAAATCATTTTTTTGCGGTGTTTCAGGCACAGCTTCAGCAGCTGCTTCCGGTTCCCGATACGGATCCCAAATCGGGTCGCTCTCCCCGAAGAGGACCCAATTTTCATATACGTCCTGCCAGCTTCTTTGTTCTTTGCGCACTTCTTTTATCAGCTTGGGATGCTTTTTGACGAATTGTTTAAAGTCATTGATTGAATGATTGGCATGTTGATTCGCCACAATCCTCACCCCCTCCGAAAATCGTTACCTACTACAATGTATCGTTTTGTCGGGCATTGTGTTCGCCTATATTCATTCCCAAATGAATTTTTACCGATATCCCTATACACTGGTGAAAAAGCCTGACTGAAGGAATTGGAAACGGCCTTATCTGTAAGCTATCAGCACATTCATTCAGACCAGTTTGTATGGAAATAGAAAAAGCCGGGACCATTCGTCCGCGGCTTTCATTACCATCGTTTAATAAAATTTTGGGTGTAATATTTTCGGTCTACTCCTACTCCAAGATGCGTATAATCTGAATTCAGAAGCGCTTTTCGATGGCCTTCGCTATTCAGCCAGCCTTCTACAGCGGCCGGTCCGTCCACATAATTGTATGCGATATTTTCTCCCGCTTGCTGAAAGTCAACATGCCCTTCTTCTAAGCGGTCTTTCAGCGAGCCGTATTTTTTAGAGACATGGGAGAAATAATTATTTTCCTTCATATCCTCACTATGTCCAAACGCCACCTCCGCCGTTGGCTGATCCCATTCAAGCTTCGCAAGTCCATGTTTAACGCGTATGACATTCGTCAAATCAAGGATTTGCTTTTCGCTCGTTGTTTGGATCTTTTTCCATTTCTCATCTGAAACGGCTTTCGGTTTAATTAATTCCCCGCGGTACACTACCTCATAAGGTCTTTGCTTTACAAAGGTCTGCGCATCAAACGCCCTAATGCTGGATAGCTTCCCCTCAAATTTGTCCATATACAGCTGGACATACATCTTTCCTACCTTTACAGTCGGTCTTGTATTGATATCTTCTTCAGAAAATTCAAACCGATAGGAATTTCCTTTATACTCTACATTCACAAATGGTGCCACCTGGGTGGTCTTGAATACATCGCCAGTTGATTCTCCAATTTTGAAAGGCTTGGCGTTAATATCATTACCCGACGCGAATAATGTGACCACTTTATTGTTTAATACCCCGATTTGGATATATTGATCCTTACCTTGATTGTATACCCACCAATCGTAATCATAAGCCGAAGGGTCAATACGTTCAGGTTCCCCAAGCTTTTTCGTTACTTCATCGGCGGGCTTGCCCATGAAGGACAATAACCCTGAAGTCGGCATATGTATTCGTTTGCCGCTTTGCGCTTCCTCATTCGACACCTGAGGCTCGCTGTCATTTGATTTCTTTTCAGGAACAGATCCATATTGAATAAACAGAACATAAGTTCCGCAGATAATCAAAAGGATAACCATTGCTCTCAATATATTTTTCAATCTATCACCCCCGTGGCGATTCACAATCTCTTGTTTACATCCCATTACAATACAGCCTATTTAACATGTCAAAGATTTATGTGTTAATGAAAAAAGCCTTCTTCTCTATTATCACCTTCGGAAATATCCGATAAGGCGCTGCCGGCACGTTCATTCGTTTGCTCAGATAAAGAAAGATCACCAAGCGTGACAATTCCAGTCAGTTTTTTATTTTTTGTAACTGGTATCCTTCTGAGCTGATGCGATGCCATCAAATGAAGAACCTCATCGACTGAAGCATCTTCCTCCACACTGACAGGTTTTTCAGTCATCGCGTCAGTGATTTTTTGCGAGTTCGGTTTTTTGATGGCGATTCCTCTTAATACGAGATCGCGGTCGGTTACGATGCCGACCAATGTTTCCCCGTCCTCATCAACTACCGGAATCGCTCCTACATTTGCGTCCTTCATCTTTACTGCAGCTTCATATACATTATCTAATACCGTGCAATATTGCAAGTCGGCTGTCATCAGATCTTTTATTTTTGTCATCCGTTTAACCTCCTTTAGTCTAGTGCTATTGTCGTCAAAATTTAATTTTTGCATACTTTCAAAAGAAGAAGATTCATTGAAAGTTTAACGCTTTCATACTATGATTGTCAGGAAAGGTAATTTTTATAAGGAGGGGTCAGTGTTGAAGTTTACTGAAAGCGGACTTGAAGGGGTTAAGGCTGAGCTCAGCTGGCTAGACGACTTAATGGAAAGCAAAGGTCTTATCAGAGCGGGTCAATGGGATTACGAGAGAGTCACCTATGACAAGAAGTTTTCGACGATTGAGGGTACGTTTTACCTGCGGATACAAGGTATTGCGGCAGAAGGCGATGTCGGAAGCGGGCGCGCCGTGATTCAATTAATGTCCCCTCTCCTAGGAAAGCATTATTACCCTCATGGAGTAGAATATGGAGAAACGGAAGAGTTTCCCGTACAGGTTGTGACAAAAAGCAAGGCACTGATTCAGGACATAGCCAACATGTTAAAAACAGTTCAAATGTAACGAAAAGGTACAGCATATTTCGCTGTACCTTTTATGATATCGTCTGCTGAATATACGGCGGCTCCTCCTGCCCGTCCTTTTCCCTTTCTTTCTTCACCCATTGGAAAAAAATAATGGCCAAAAAAGTACCGTACACAATTTCCTGAATGATTTTCATCATGACTGCTCCGAGCTGCTGATCCTCTAACAAAGGCAGTGTATTCAACATCTCTGGCCCTGTTAATGGGACCTGCCCCATCATATCCGCTGGCACACAAAGCCTCATTGCCTCAGCCCATAAAGCCGGATCTGTATAGGTGGCGTATAACGGTGCACCGCTGAACATGATCAAGGCGCAAGCAGGTGTGAGCAGCATACCGTCCGCCATAATATAACCCAGCTTCATCAAGCCGCTGAGCTGCCGTAGACGCTCAACCTTATGAACAAGCGGCCACCACATGAAGAACGCAAGCACAAAGATAAGCCAAGTGATTAATGTATGGTAAAACGGATCCGTTTTGACAGTATCAAATATAAGCGGTACATGATATAAAGAAAAAATGCCGTTAAACAAAAGCAAAGCAATTAAAGGCGTCGTAAAAAAGGAAAAAAACGGTTTGATTGAAGGCCTGAAAATGATTTTTTCCCAGAGCCATGCAGGAATTCCCGCGATTAACAGCGGCGGGACAACCAAATACAGGACGGCCATCTGCACCATATGTGCGCTGAACATAATATGTCCGAGCAGATCAACCGGGCTTCCCTCGGCTGCATATAAAAACAGCATCGCCGACAGAAAGCATACCATCTCTTTACCAGTTATTCGATTTGGCTTTGAAGACATTCGCCTGTAAAAATAGAGATAAAGCGCCGTAATGCCTAACAGGATACAAAAAAGATAAGGGCTCCACATCGCGCGAAACCCAAATATCTCCAACTGATTCATTTCTTCACCTCCGGCGGCTGTTCAAATTACCACCATATAATTGTCACAAACGCAAGCACAGTGATAAACGCGACAAACACCCCTGAATACAAAAACAGTGCCGGCGCCTCATGCCCTTTCTGATTCATATGCATGAAATAATACAGCTGAAAGATGACTTGAATTGCAGCTAGCAAAATAATGAAAGGAATCGTAAACCAGCTGCCGACACCGTCCGTGGCCACAGTCAGAAATGCAACAATCGTAAGACCGATCATTAAACCAAAAGACAGGACTTGATATTTCATCTCTCGGGCATGCTTTTTTTTCTTAAATTCAAGGTCGCTATTGATATGCCCTCTGCTTTTTTTATCGACCATGTTTATCCCACCATCCCCATTAAATATACAACGGTAAAGATGAAGACCCACACGACATCAATAAAGTGCCAATAAAGGCTGGCAACGTAAAACTTAGGCGCCGTATACAGATTCAGCCCTCTCTTGGCATTGCGGATCATAAGCGTGCTGATCCACAAAAGCCCAAATGCCACGTGGGCGCCGTGTGTACCGACAAGCGTGTAAAACGCAGAACCAAGGGCAGAGCTTGTGATGGTAAAGCCAAATTCATGGGTGTAATGCTTGAACTCATAGATTTCCAGTCCTAAAAAGCCCGCCCCCAATAAAATCGTAATTCCCAGCCAAAGCTGCATCTTGCCGAAGGAAAAGTTCTTCATGTGGTACATCGCGTACACACTCGTTAAACTGCTCGTTAATAGAAGCATTGTGGCAATGAATACAAGTGTCACATCGAACATTTCCGTCGTAGGCGGATCACCGGCATTTGAATTCCGAAGCGCAAGAAACGTGGCGAAGAGAGACGCAAACAGAACAGTCTCTCCGCCAAGAAAAAGCCAAAAGCCTAAAAATTTATTTTTCCCTTCCAGGGTTACTTTTTCAGGAGAAGCTGGAAAGGTTTCTGCGGTGAATTTTTCTTGAACTTGCATTATGCCTTCACCCCTTTATCATCGTTCGGCAGTTCCTCTTTATGAATATGATAGCCGTGATCATCAATTACTGAACGAAGCAGCATCGTAATAAATGTGATGCCGAGCCCGATAAAGATCACCGGCAGGCCCCAAGCGTAATCACTTCTGTACAGCAGCCCGAACGCTGCGACAAAAAGGCCGAAGGAAATGACGAGCGGCAGGATTGAGCCGTTTGGCATATGAATATCATCAACCGGTTCCGCCGGCGTCATTGATTCGTGCCCTGCCTGCTTCTCAATCCAAAATGGATCAAGTCCTCTGACAAAAGGAAGCTGTTTAAAGTTATACTCCGGCGGCGGTGAAGAAACGGTCCATTCCAGCGTACGTCCGTCATGCCATGGATCAGCACCTACATATTCACCTTTTACCGATGTCCATATGACATTGACCAGCAGAAGAATAACAGCTGCCGCCATAAAAAACGCCCCGATTGTACTGATCAAGTTGCCGGTTTCCAGACCCTGTCCTGGCAAAAACGTATAAACCCGGCGCGGCATCCCCATTAAGCCGACAAAATGCTGAATGAAAAACGTGAGGTGAAAGCCGATAAAAAACAATACAAATGAAATTTTCCCCATCGTTTCATGCAGAATTTTACCGAACATTTTCGGCCACCAGAAATGAACACCGGCTAAAAGGCCGAATACAACGCCGCCAATAATGACGTAGTGGAAGTGCGCAACCACAAAATACGTATCATGGAACTGATAATCAGCCGCAGCAGCTGCCAGCATGACTCCCGTCACACCGCCGAGCACAAAGGATGGAATAAATGAGACAGCATACAGCATAGCGGTTGTATACTTCACATTTCCTCCCCAAATCGTCAACAGCCAGTTAAAAATCTTAATCCCGGTCGGAATCGCGATAGCCATTGTTGCAACCGCAAAAATCGCATTTGCAATCGGGCCGAGACCAGTCGTGAACATGTGGTGCACCCAAACCATAAAGCCCAGAAAGCCGATGAGCACGATTGCAAAAACCATTGAAGAATAGCCAAACAAACGCTTTCTGGCGAACACAGGGATGACCTCAGAAAAAATACCAAATGCAGGCAAAATTAGGATATAAACCTCCGGGTGGCCGAAGATCCAAAATAAATGTTCCCAAATGACCGTATTTCCGCCAAGCTCCGGATTAAAGAAATTGGTTCCGAACAGCCGATCCAGCATCATGAGAGCCAATCCAACCGTAAGCGGCGGAAACGCGAACAAAATCAATGCCGAGGCCACAAATGTCGTCCATGTAAACAAAGGCAGCCTCATATACGTCATGCCCGGAGCCCTCATGTTGATAATCGTGGCCAAAAAGTTAATCCCGGCTATCAGCGTCCCGAGCCCCGATATTTGGAGTCCGAGGACGAAAAAGTCTATGCCGTGCCCTTTAGAATGAAGCGAAAGTGAGGCATATGACGTCCAGCCCGCATCTGGCGCTCCGCCCAAAAACCAGCTTAGATTTAAGAAAATGCCCCCGAAAAAGAAGAGCCAAAAACCAAGCGCGTTTAAAAATGGAAACGAAACGTCCCGAGCCCCGATCTGCAAAGGCACAACCGCATTCATCAAGGCAAATAAGAGCGGCATCGCAGCCAGAAAGATCATCGTCGTTCCGTGCATAGTCATTACTTCATTGTACGCTTGAGCACTGAGAAACGCATTTTCCGGCTTTGCAAGCTGAATTCTGATAAACATCGCTTCAATTCCCCCGACAAGAAAGAAGAATCCCCCTGCTACTAAATAAAGAATCGCGATTTTTTTATGGTCCACCGTCGTCAAATAATCCCAAAGCATAGATCCGCGCGTCCGCTTTTCTGTAAGCGCATTCAACATATGTGACCTCCCCCAATATCTCCCTTTCTTCCCTACTTGCTTTCCGCTTTTAAGCCTTTTAAGTATTCATAAAGCGCATCTGTTTCGCTGTCTGAGAGCTTTGGATATGTGCCTGTCATTTTGTTCCCCGGCTTTATGCTGTCAGGGTCCTTCAGCCAAGCCTTCACATTTTCTTTGTTGGCCTCTTTCACCCCTGCCACTTTTGTCCTTTCACCGAAGGTCGCCAAGTTAGGTGCCGTTCTAGCGGCTTCTGCACGCTTATCATTCGGCTCTACCGCATGGCAGCTCAGGCAGTTTTTCTCTTTAAACAGTTCTTCACCCTGCTTAGCCAAATCGCTCTCTGCTGTAGATTTATAGTTTTTCATTTCTTTTGTCCAGCCCTGAAATTCCTTTGCAGACATCGTCTTCACCTTAAAATCCATCAGGGCATGTGAAGGGCCGCAAAGCTCTGCACACTTCCCAAAAAACATATCTCCTGCCTCTTTGCTTCGTTTTGAATCAAATGTCAGGAAGAACTTATTTTCATTATCCGTATTCGTATCAAGTTTTCCTCCAACTGAAGGAATCCAGAAGGAATGTTTTACATCAGAGGCTTTTAAATTAAAATATACACGCTGATCTGTCGGTACAATCAGCTCCTGGCTTGTGATAATGCCGTAATCAGGGTACTCAAACTCCCACCAGTATAAATTTGCCCTAACATTGACTACAAGAGCATCCTCAGCTTTGCGGCCTTTCTTATCCATTGGTGATGTGTCCGCTAGCTCCAGCGTATATAATACAACAGGAATCACAAGAATAATGAGCAGCAAAATCGGGATCACGGTCCATGTGATTTCTAAAAATTTATTCCCCTCTACCTGTTTCGGTATCGTGTTCTCACCGACCCGTGATCTTCTGAATCTCACAATCACATAAAAGAAGATAACAGATACTACTGCAACAACAACCACCATAATCAATGTGCTGAGCACTGTCAGGTCATACTGTTTATCAGCCACCTCGCCAGCAGGCTTGAGCGTGGATAAAAAAGGTTTTCCACATCCGCTTAATAGAAGCGGCACTAAGGCTAATAATAAAATAAGACGCCAATGCTTTACCATTTCACCCAACCCCTTTTCTGGTCAATACAAAGGCGGAAAGCGGATCGAAATCTATCGCCATCCAACCTATCACCAATAAAGCACTTACATTTCCTCTTCTCTTAAATTATGAGTTTTTTTACTCAAAATGCCATCTATGTATAAAAGTAAAGCCGCCTGATTAAACAAGAGGTCAAGGCGGCATTTACTAGTTGTCATCGTTTATTTTGAAGCGATAAAACAAGCATCATATCTATTTTTTAGAAAAGCGTCAAGACAACCATGGCAACGAAATAGATTGTCATGTAGTTAAGCGAGTAAACGAACATCTGCGTTGCCCACTTCATGATATTCTTGGAGCGGAATCCCATTAAGCCAAGAATCAGCCAGCCGATATTTAACAGCAAGCCGAGAATGACAATCGGAAGACCCAGGCTACCAAGGAAAAACGGAAGCGGCATCAGGCACGCAACCCACACAATAATTTGTCTTTTTGTCACTTCAAAACCATATACGACAGGAAGCATCGGAATATTTGCAGCTCTGTAATCCTCAGTTTTCTTGATAGCCAATGCTAAGAAGTGAGGAATCTGCCAAATAAATAAAATCATGAATAACACCCATGCTACGACACCGATATTCCCTTCCACTGCCGTCCATCCAATAAGCGGCGGCACTGCACCGGAAACGCTTCCTACTACTGTGTTAATCGTATAGCGGCGTTTCGTCCACATTGTGTACAATACAACATACGTAAAGACTCCGATAAAACCGATAACAGCAGCCATGACAGTTGTCATCAGCAGCATGATCAATCCTAAAGCAACCAGCAAAATTCCAGACCATAACGCCTGACTCGGCTGAATTTTACCCGTAACCGTCGGTCTTACTTTCGTACGCTCCATAAGATGGTCAATGTCCCGGTCATACCAGTTATTGATCGCACAGGAGCCCGCAATAATCAGTGAAGACCCGATTAACGTAAGAAGAACGGTGTTTATATTGCCTAAAAAACTTAAACCGGAAATATGCAGTGCAAGCCACATTCCAGTGAAAGTCGTGATGAGGTTAGAATTGACGATCCCTATTTTAATAAGGGACAGAAAATCTTTCCATGCCGTTGTTTCTTCAATTTGTCCGTCTATAGCTGTATCATTTAAGATTCTGGAGTTAGCCATAACGTAAACCTCCCTTACAAACCTAACGCAGGAGAATAAAATAACCTGCAACTCTATCATACAAGATAACATCTTGTAAAAAAACATCCTATTAAATATTAAACGACAAACAGGAATTTATTTGTGAACTTTTTATGAATTTTACCAAAGATGAAGGCAATCTCCAAATCGGCATTACGTTTACCTTATTTCTATCAGACCCGGCATGAATAATCAAGTGTACATTTTCCAGAAGCCGTCATTCTATTATATTTTTGTGAACAAAAGGCTCTGGGAATTGCCACAAAACACATATTCGCTTACACTTGGAACGTATATAAAATTGCAGCAGTATGTTGAGAAGGTGAATATTGTATGAATAAAGCATTAAAAGCTCTCGGTGTTCTGACGACATTTGTCATGCTAATTGTTTTAATCGGGGGTGCCCTCGTTACAAAAACAGGTTCCGGCCAAGGATGCGGCAGACAGTGGCCGCTGTGTCACGGCCGTTTTTTCCCTGAACTGAATCCGGCTTCAATTATTGAATGGAGCCACCGATTCGCAAGCGGAATCTCTATTGTCCTTGTGCTAAGCCTTGCGTTTTGGTCATGGAGAAAAATCACGCCGATTTTCCGTGAAACAACGTTTCTCGCGATCATGTCAATTATCTTTTTATTTCTTCAGGCATTGCTTGGCGCATTGGCTGTCGTATTCGGTTCGAACGCGCTGATTATGGCGCTTCACTTCGGCATCTCATTAATTTCTTTTGCTTCAGTGCTTATTTTGACATTGCTCATATTTGAAGCTGATAAATCAGTCAGAACACTGGTTAAGCCGCTTCAAATCGGCAAAAAGATGCAATTTCACATGATAGGAATTTTAATATATTCCTATATCGTTGTGTATACAGGCGCATATGTAAGACACACTGAATCAAGTCTGGCATGTCCTGATGTGCCGCTGTGCAGCCCGCTGAACAATGGACTTCCGACCCAATTCCATGAATGGGTGCAAATGGGCCACAGAGCAGCAGCCTTACTGTTATTTGTATGGATTATTGTTGCCGCTGTTCATGCTATTATCTCCTATAAAGATCAAAAACAGATCTTTTGGGGATGGATCTCATGTCTTATTTTCATTACATTACAGGCACTGTCCGGGATTATGATCGTATACTCTGAACTGGCTCTGGGCTTTGCACTTGCCCACTCGTTCTTTATTGCCTGTCTGTTTGGCGTTCTATGCTACTTCTTATTATTGATTGCTCGTTTCCGTTACGAATCCAGGCAATCATAAGGACTCAAGACCAAAGCCTTAGGCGGCTTTGGTCTTTTTTCATGTCTTGTTTTGGCGCTTTATTGTTTCAATGGCCAGCCTTCGCTGAACTTGATGATCAGTGAGCGGCTCACTTAAGGCTGTCTCCTTTCTCATCGTGATTATAGAAATTTCATATGCATCTATAGCCCGCGAACATAAGTATTAATCATTTTGGCCATTGGAAAATCAGATAGTGCTTATAGAAATATGCATGGACTACTACAAAGCATCTAAAAAATTGGTGGTATATAAGCCTCTTTTTATTTTGGACTTGTGACAGTACTGTATAATCTCTGAAGTCCCCTTATATCTCTTCTAACCATCTGTTTCACTCCACATTTTCTATAAAAAAAACAAGAGTGTATATCATTGATATACACTCTTGTTTTTTTATGCTTTTTCAATTTCGAGAAGCAGATCTCCCGTTTGGATCGGTTCGCCATTTTTCACATGAACCTGCTTGATTGTTCCTGAGAAAGGCGCCTGAACCGTTGTTTCCATTTTCATCGCTTCATTAATCATCAAATGATCACCTTTATTGACTTTTGTGCCTGCTTCAGCCAATACCTTAATAACTGTTCCAGGCATGGAAGCTGCGATGTGGCTTGGATTTGTCCGGTCTGCTTTCAGCCTTTCCTGAACGGAAGACTTAATGCTTTCATCTTTAATGACTACTTCACGCGGCTGCCCGTTGAGTTCGAAATAAACGACGCGGGTGGCATCAGGCTGAGGCTCACCGATTGAAATCAGCTTAACGATCAGCGTTTTGCCGCGCTCAATTTCAACTTCTATCTCTTCACCTAATGTCATACCGTAGAAGAATGTCGGTGTATCTAATACCGAGATGTCTCCATAGCTTTCTGTCGTTTTCACATAATCAGTGAAGACTTTAGGATAAAGGGCATATGCCACAGCATCCTGATCTGAAATTTCCAAGTTATGCTGCTCTTTAAATTCCTGTTTGATCGCTTCAAATGACACCGGCTCAAGCAGTTCGCCCGGTCTGACTGTAATCGGCTCCTGTCCTTTTAAGATCAGCTTTTGCAGTTTTTCCGGGAATCCGCCATGAGGCTGGCCGATATTTCCTTTAAAAAGCTCCACGACAGAATCAGGGAAATCTAAAGATTCACCTTTTTCGTAAACGTCTTTTTCAGTCAGATTGTTTTGCACCATGTAGAGTGCCATATCTCCGACTACTTTTGAGGAAGGCGTTACCTTGACGATGTCACCGAACATATCGTTCACGCGTCTGTACATTTCCTTGACTTCGTTCCAGCGGTCGCCAAGGCCTACTCCCTTGGCTTGCTGCTGCAGGTTGCTGTATTGGCCCCCTGGCATTTCGTGTTCATAAATTTCAGTATGCGGAGACTTCATTCCGCTTTCAAATTCACTATAATATTTACGCACCGACTCCCAATATTGGGACAGCAATTCAACGCCTTGGACATTCATTTCCGGACGGCGGTCGTTGCCTTCCATCGCATGATAAAATCCGCTCGCGCTAGGCTGTGACGTTAATCCCGCCATTGAGCTGACCGCCACGTCTATGATATCAACGCCGGCTTCAACAGCTTTCGCATACATATAAATACCGTTTCCGCTCGTATCATGCGTATGAAGGTGAACCGGAATGTCGATCGTATCTTTCAACGCAGAAACGAGCTCATATGCAGCCTGCGGTTTTAACAGCCCTGCCATATCTTTAATCCCGAGAATATGGGCTCCGGCCGCCTCAAGCTCCTTCGCCATCGATGTATAATATGCAAGGTCGTACTTCGTCCGGTTCTTGTCAAGGATATCTCCCGTATAACAAATCGCAGCTTCTGCCACTTTGCCGGTATCCCTAACAGCATCAATGGCTAACGTCATCCCTTTTACCCAGTTTAAGCTGTCGAAAATACGAAACACATCAATACCGGATTGAGCTGATTGCTTCACAAATTCTTTAATCACATTGTCCGGATAATTCGTATAGCCGACCGCATTTGATGAGCGTAGCAGCATCTGGAATAAGGTATTCGGCACTTCTTTGCGAAGATCTTCCAAACGCTTCCACGGATCTTCTTTCAGGAATCGGTAGGCTACATCGAAGGTCGCGCCTCCCCACATTTCCATACTGAATAGTTCAGGCCATAACGCAGCCGTCGGATTTGCGATTTTTTTCAAATCATGCGATCTGATTCTAGTTGCCAATAACGATTGGTGGGCATCCCTGAATGTCGTATCAGTTAAAAGGACAGATTTCTGCTCCTTAACCCAATTTGCAAGCCCTTCTGCGCCTTTTTCATCGAGAATTTGCTTTGTTCCTCTGGCAGGCTGCTGATCAACGTCTACTTTTACGCTTAACGGTTTGTCAAACGCCGGTTTTTCTTTTTTCCCGATTCCGGGGAAACCGTTTACTGTCACATTGCCGATGTAAGTGAGCATTTTCGTTCCGCGGTCTTTTTGTTTAGGGAAATTAAATAATTCAGGCGTTGTATCAATGAAAGATGTATCATATTGCCCTGTCAGGAACTTCTCATGTTTTGCAACGTTCTCAAGGAATGGAATGTTCGTTTTTATGCCTCTGATTCTAAACTCCTGAAGGTTTCGCACCATTTTGGCAGCTGCCTGTTCAAACGTTAAAGCCCAAGTTGAAAGCTTAACGAGAAGTGAATCATAGTAAGGTGTGATCACGGCGCCCTGGAAGCTGTTTCCGGTATCAAGACGGACACCAAAACCGCCGCCTGAGCGGTAAGCCATGATTTTTCCTGTATCAGGCATGAAATCATTTTGCGGATCCTCAGTCGTAACCCGTGACTGAATGGCATAGCCGATTGTAAAAATGTCCTTTTGCTCAGGAATATTTACTTTTTTGCTGTGAAGGCTGTGCCCTTGGGCAACAAGGATCTGAGTTTGAACAATATCGACACCAGTAATCATTTCTGTTATCGTGTGTTCAACTTGTACGCGAGGGTTTACTTCAATAAAGTAGAACTCGTTGTTTGCAACAAGGAATTCGACCGTCCCCGCATTTATATAGTTTACATTTTTGGCAAGCGCAACTGCCGCCTCACAAATTTGGTCCCTTAATTCAGGTGACAGCGAGACACTCGGCGCCACTTCAATGACTTTTTGATGGCGTCTTTGAACGGAGCAATCCCTCTCAAAAAGATGGACGACATTTCCCTGCTTGTCTCCAATGACCTGAACCTCAATATGTTTCGGATTCTCAATTAATTTTTCTACATAAACTTCATCATTGCCAAAGGCTGCTTTCGCCTCTGATTTAGCACGCTCATATGCTTCTTTAACTTCACTTTCAGATCTGACAATCCGCATACCACGGCCGCCGCCGCCAAGCGAGGCTTTAATGATGATCGGATAACCGTTAGCTTGTCCAAATTGTTCGACGGCTTCAAGCGTTTCGGCAGGACCGTCGCTTCCCGGAATCACGGGGATTCCCGCTTTTTCTGCCTGCTCACGCGCTTTTACCTTGTCACCAAACATATCGAGATGCTCGGATTTTGGACCAATGAATACGATGCCTTCTTCTTCACATCGTCTCGCAAAATGAATATTTTCAGATAAGAAACCGTATCCCGGATGAATTGCATCGACTTTGTTTCTTTTCGCAATATCAATGATACCTTCAATATCCAGGTAAGCATCAATCGGTTTTTTCCCTTCACCGACCAAGTATGCTTCATCCGCTTTGTACCGATGGTAGGAACCGGAATCTTCTTTTGAATAGACCGCAACTGTTCGAATATTCAACTCGGTACACGCCCGGAATATTCGGATTGCAATTTCTCCCCTGTTTGCTACTAATACTTTTTGTATCGATTGCTGAGACAAACTTTTCTCCCCCTTACCCGAATGGAATATAATCTATCATAGCGGAATATCCTTCCCCTGTACACACTTGTTTTTTACAGATAAACAGTTTTTTTGAGCTGTTTCTTTTTCATTCCCTTCGGCGCCAAGGGCTCTTTCTTTTTCTTATTCTCTGAATATTTCACAAACATGCTGATATTCGCTAATATCCCCATACTCCCCAGCAGCAGCACCAAAGAAGAGCCCCCGTAACTGATAAATGGCAGCGTAACCCCTGTAATCGGAATTAATCCGCTGACACCGCCAAGGTTAATAAACGACTGGATGGCAATCATGCTTGAAATGCCGATCGCCAGAAGACTTCCAAACGGGTCCTCACATTTTCTGGCAATATAAAAACCTTTTATGACGACAAAACCCAATAAGAAAATCACAAACAATACCCCAAAAATGCCGAGCTCTTCAGCAATGACAGCCATAATAAAGTCAGTGTGTGATTCAGGCAGATATCCGTATTTTTGGATACTTTCACCGAGCCCCAGGCCGAAAATGCCGCCTGAGCTGATCGCATAATAAGAATTGATCACTTGCAAACCTGATGAATTTGCATACTTAAATGGGTCTTCAAGACTCTCAAAACGCGCCAAACGGCCTTTAGTTAAAATTTGATCCTGATTTAAATAGAGAATCGGGCTGACTAAAATGAAAACAATTCCGCCGAGCAAAAGCAGCCTCACCAGCGTCTTTCCGCTGAATCCGGAGCACAAGATCATGCACGTCGCAATTAACCCTATAATCATGGCTGTACCGAAATCTGGCTGCATGGCAATTAACCCGCAAATTATAAGCGTCATGACTACCGGAGGGGCTACTCCCGTTAACAGATGGTCGATATAACTTTGTTTTTTTGCATATACGGCTGCAAGGTATAAAATCACGACCAGTTTCACAAACTCCCCAGGCTGAATACTCATTCCCCCGATTTTAAACCAGCTCTGCGCGTTTCCGGCAACATGCCCGAAAACAAACAGTGAGATAAGCGCAAGAACAGATACAAGCAGTATCCCCTTCTGAAACTTTTGATGGGCCAGTGCCTTGTAAGGAAACAACGCCATGAGAATAAATAGAGCGCCACCCGCAATTAAAGCAAACAGCTGCCGCATGAAGAAAAAATTACTGCTTACTCCATACCGGGAGACAGCTGTAATCATGCTTGAGCTGTATACCATCACTAAACCGAATCCGCATAATAAAACGATTGCGAATATCAGTGAGTAATCATAAGATTTTAGCATTTTTTTTAACATAACATCCTCTTCCCTGCTTCTAACTTCCATTATCTATGGTTTTTATGTATTTATCTTTTTTATTTTACTACAATTTATCAAACGAGACGAAGAATCTCTATACGATTCGGAAGGAATGTGTAAAAAAAGACCGTCTTTTATGAGATGAGAGAAAAATAGCGGTTATAAAAAAACCCAAACTGTTAATAAGTTTGAGTTTTATCATTTATTTAGCTGTAAACGCGTCATGTAAAGCAGACAATTCGCGTTCCAATGTGTATAAAAGGTCTTTACCGTCTTTTTCATCAACCAATCCCAGGCGGACAGCAAAATCGATTTCCCTCGAAAGCCCGAACATTTGAGTATCTAAAACCTCTTCATATAGAGGACATTGAGGCATCGTTAAGTTATCCATTTGTACTCGGATCAGCTTCAAAATCTTCTCAGCGTCCACTTTTAAGAGTTCAAAAGCTTTTTGCCGATGGTCAACTATCATCTCTGAAGCCAAAAGTATCCCTCCGTTCCCCAGGCGAGTACCTAATTCTTCTATTTATCATAAAGGGTATCAACAGAAAATGCAAGAGGATTTAAGCATATGACATAAATTAAAAAATACTCAGGCTGTACATCTCAGACATTATTTCCAAAAGCTTTACACCTGCAATGCTGTTCCCTTTTTCGTCTAATGCGGGGCCGAATATGCCGATCCCGAAATCGTAAGGCGAAATGCCCATAATCCCGCCGGATACGCCGCTTTTCGCAGGAATTCCGACCTTAATTGCGAATTCCCCGCTTGCATTGTACATTCCGCACGTCACCATAAACGTTTTGCAAATTCTAGCGACATCTTTTGAGATGACTTGCTCCCCAGTCTCTGGATGTCTGCCGTTCAATGCAAATACAGATCCGATTTTCGCTAAATCCAAGCTGTTCATCTCAATCGCGCATTGCTTCGTGTATAAATCCATTACTGCTTCTACATCATCTTCAAAAATGCCGTACTGCTTCATATAATAACACATCGCCCGATTAATCATTGAAGTGCTGTATTCAGATTCAGCCACTTCCCGGCAGTATGTAATCTCTTGGTTGTTTGTCAGCCTTCTGATAAAAGAAAGCAAATAATCAAGTCTCTCTTTCACCGTTCTTCCTCTTATCAGACTTGTCACTACCAATGCCCCGGCATTAATCATAGGGTTTAACGGCTTGCTCGGATTCACCGTTTCGAGCTTGATAATTGAATTAAACGGATCACCGGTCGGCTCCTGTCCAACATAACTGAAGACCTTATCTTTGCCGTATTCCATTAACACCAAAGCAAGGGAAAGGACTTTCGATATACTTTGAAGCGTAAATGTTTTTTCTACGTCACCTGCTGACAGACAAACATTATTGGAATAATAAATCGCCACTGACAGGTCGTGTTTATCAGCTTTTGCCAAGGCGGGAATATAGCTGGCTACCTCCCCCTTGTCCGTTACTTTTTTCGCCTTTTTCACTAAGGCTTCAAGCTCATCATTATGCCGGCATACCATGCAAACACCCTCGTTCCCTCAGCATTTCAATACACATAATTTGTACACAAAGTGACAATTCATGCGAAAACTTTTATAATTTTGAGAGAAGGGGGTCATATCATGAGCGTTATCCAAGTAAAAGGCAATGTTACATATCCAATTACCATTGATCCAAGCGTATGGATTTTTGATGATCGCAAATTTTCGTTTGACCGCAAAGGGGACAGTCAAGACACATATTTACAATCAGCCGGGGATGAATCAGACCTTGATCCGGAACGCGTCATCAGAGAGGGGCGAATCGCGCCGCCTACATTAAAGACGGAAAAGCAATATGAGAAGCAAAAACTGATGAACGGCAGTTTCGCAATGAGACTTGGGACTGTCCTGAAAAATGCTGAGCCGAACAGCTCTGCGACACAATGTGTATTTGTCACAAGTTCGGGAAAGGCCGCCGTTTCTCTGGAAACCGCTCTGAACAGTATTGTCCATTTCAGTGAGGCAGGCAAGCCGATTCAAGAAGGCGGCCCCGTGCATATTTACTTTGAAGACCCGGTCCATCACAAACAGCCGATTACCGATGTAAAAGAGATCGAAATCATTTAATGTTACAGCAAATCAGCTGCGAGCTGGGCGAGACCTGATCTCTCACCTTTTAACAGCTTCACGCTGCCTGAGATGGGTTGTCCTTTAAACCGTTCAACCACATAGGCCAAACCATTATTCAGACTGTCTAAATATGGGTGATCAATTTGTTCAGGGTCACCCATTAAGACAATTTTACTGCCTTCACCGACTCTCGTCAGCAAAGTTTTCACCTCATGCCTGGTCAAATTTTGCGCTTCATCAATGATAATAAATTGATCTGGAATGCTTCTCCCTCTGATATAAGTCAGCGCTTCTACCTGAATTGAGCCAATTCCCGCCAAAATAGCATCAAGCTCCCCTGGTTTTTTCGCATTAAACAGAAACTCTAAGTTGTCAAAAATCGGCTGCATCCAAGGCTTTAGCTTTTCCTCTTTTTCGCCTGGCAAATATCCGATGTCCTTGCCAACAGGAACAATCGGCCTTGCGACGACCAGCTTTTTGTATATTCCCAAGTCTTCTGTCTGTAATAGCCCTGCCGCCAAAGCTAAGAGCGTTTTGCCGGTTCCCGCTTTGCCGATCAGGGTGACAAGCGGAATATCTTCCCGCAGCAAAAGCTCTAATGCCATTGTCTGCTGTACATTTTTCGGCCTGATTCCCCATATATGTTCATCATCAAATACGAGTCTTTTTAATACCGTACCGGTTTTGTCTGCAATTCCGACTGCCGAAGAGGATCCTCCTAGCTCATCCTTCATTAAAGCAAACTGATTCGGGTAAAACGCATGCTGTTTCACATCGTTTACTGAAATTTGATTTTTTCCGTAAAAAGAGCTGAACAGCTGCTGACTGATATATAAATCTTTATAGCCGCTGTACATTTCATCATTGTCCACAACCCGGTCATTCAAGAAATCTTCAGCAAGCAGTCCGATTGCGTCGGCTTTAACTCTGACAAGTACATCCTTACTGACGAGGATAACCGGCCTGCCATTTTCCTTGGTTTCTTCCTCGAGGCTCAAGTTTTTCGCAACGGCTAATATGCGATTATCGTTCGTCTTTTCAATAAAGATCTCTTGCAGCTGGTGAAACGAACGATGATTCAGTTCAATTCTCAGTGTGCCGCCGGTGTCAAGCGGTACATGCTCATGCAGCCTGCCCTTTTGTCTTAGCGCATCGATTAGCTTAGATACGTGCCTTGCATTCCTCCCAACTTCGTCCATATACCGTTTTTTTGAATCAACCTCTTCTAAAACGACAGCAGGGATGACAACCTCATTTTCTTCAAAAGAAAATATCGCGTTAGGATCCTGTAATAACACATTCGTATCTAACACATAAATTTTACTCAAGTCTCAGCCTCCTGATATAAGGGTCAAAGTTCTTCCTGCTTCTCTTTTGATGAAAAAGGTGAATGCCTGCTAAAATATATGTTTTTGTGCATAAAGATAGAAGGTTAATTCAACAATAAAATTAATGAAAGCATTTTAAGGAGGGAACCCGCAAGTGCGAATTCTTTTCATTATCATACAGCTGACACTTATCCTGTCCGCTTGTGCCTATCAACAAGGAAAACAGGGCCAGAATGTTGAAAAAGAATCAACAAGACAGCAGGAGACTAAACCGATTCACGTAAAGGACACAACTCAAGAAACAAAAAACAATGGAACAAGAACGGATATTGCCAAACATCTTGTCAGCGTTGCTGAAAAAAACCCCGACGTCAAGGATGCAACAGCCGTTGTGCTGGGAGGTTATGCTGTTGTTGGGATTGATGTCGATGATACTTTGGACAGAAGCAAAGTGGAAACCATTAAATATTCTGTAGCTCAGGCGCTAAAGAATGATCGATATGGCGCCAACGCAGTAGTCATTGCTGATCCCGATACGGTCAGCCGCCTTCGCGAAATGAGCAGAGAAATCAGCGAGGGCCGTCCGGTAACAGGCATACTGGATGAATTAGCTGCAATTGTCGGCCGAGTGCTTCCCGAAGTGCCTAACGATGTGATTGACAATGAAGACGAACCGCAAACAAAGCAGCAAAATGACCAATTAAATAGAAAACAGCAGCAGGAAATGGAGAAGGAGCAAAACGATCAATCTGATCATCATATGAAAAAGAACAACAATGACTAAGCTATAGCCTTGCGCTTTAGCTTTTTCTTATTTTGGACAGCTTCTAATCCGTGCTATAATACATGTTAGTGAAAGAGGTGATATGATGAGGGTCAAATGTTCTATTTGCGATAAAATTGAAACAATTGATGATGATACCCTGATCGCGAAACGGCTTCGAAACCGCCCGATCCATACATATATGTGCCAGGAATGCCACGATCGGATTGCCAAAAAAACAGAGGAACGGCTGAAAACGGGAAAATTTACTTTTCACCCGGGACAGCAGAAAAAAGAAAAAGTCAAAAAATAAAGCGTCCGCTTAACCATACAGAACACAAAAAAGACTCAGCTTTCAGCTGAGTCTTTTATGATTTTGCAGACTGTCCTTTTTTCGACTGATACAGCCGGATTTTGTAAATGATTAAAATCAGCGCAGCGACGATCAATCCTTCTGCCACGGGCAAAAACACCCCTAAAAAAGTCAAAACAGTGCAGCCCAACGCCAAAAATATATACACCACTGCAGATTTTAATACAGGAAGCCGTTTAGCAAATCCAAGCTTAAATACAATAACGGCCAACACAAAAATCGTGCCGTACAGCAGCCACATGCCTGCCGCAGGCTGCCGGTCTACTTGATATAGAGCGGCGAAGAACGACAGACGTTCGCTTACGTCATTCAAAAAGATTCCCTCCCCTGTAAACGTACGGGTTCTATCTTTTCAAATTCTGCACGAGATTAAGACAATCCTGCTGTTTTTTTCTTTTTAGCTGCTTTTTCACGTTCGTTCTTATTGAGGATCTTCTTTCTTAAACGGATGGATTCAGGTGTTACTTCACAATATTCATCTTCGTTTAAGTACTCTAGAGACTCCTCAAGAGACATGATGCGCGCTTTTTTAATTGTAGTTGTCTGATCCTTTGTCGCGGAACGGACGTTTGTTTGCTGTTTCATTTTGCTGACGTTAACAACAAGGTCATTGTCACGGTTATGCTCTCCAACGATCATTCCTTCGTATACTTCAGTACCCGGCTCAACGAAGATGACACCGCGGTCTTCAATTCCTTGAATACCGTATGATGTTGCTTTTCCGTTTTCCATTGACACAAGTACACCTTGACGGCGTCCGCCGACTTGGCCCGCCTGCATCGGCTGGTAGCTGTCAAACGTATGGTTCAAAATACCGAATCCGCGTGTTAATGATAGGAATTCTGTAGAGTAACCGATCAATCCGCGGGAAGGAACTGTAAAGATGAGACGGACTTGGCCGTTTCCGTTGTTGATCATATCAACCATTTCGCCTTTGCGGGCACCCATTGATTCCATGACAGAGCCAGTATGCTCTTCAGGAACATCAATTTGCACACGTTCAACAGGCTCACAGCGTACGCCGTCGATTTCTTTGATAATAACTTCAGGTTTTGACACTTGAAGCTCATAGCCCTCACGGCGCATATTTTCAATTAAAATTGACAAGTGCAGTTCACCGCGTCCTGAAACAACCCAAGCATCAGGAGAAGCTGTCGGCTCAACACGCAAGCTCACATCCGTCTGAAGCTGTGATTGAAGACGCTCTTCGATTTTGCGGGCCGTTACATATTTGCCTTCACGGCCTGCAAACGGACTGTTATTCACGACAAATGTCATTTGAAGTGTCGGCTCATCAATGCGAAGCACCGGAAGCGGATCTTGATGGTCTACAGGACATACCGTTTCACCAACGTTGATATCTTCCATCCCGGAAACCGCAACGAGGTCTCCCGCTTTTGCTTCTTCAATTTCCACACGCTTTAAGCCTTGGAAACCAAAAATCTTTGTAACACGGAATGACTTTGCCGTCCCGTCAAGCTTCATAAGAGAAACCTGCTGTCCGACTTTCATTGTGCCGCGGAATACGCGTCCGATTCCGATACGGCCTACATAGTCGTTGTAGTCAAGAAGGGCAACTTGGAATTGAAGCGGCTCCTCTGCATTATCAACAGGTGCCGGAACATGCTTAATAATGGTTTCATATAAAGCTTCCATGTTTTCATCCTGTTGTTTCGGATCAAGACTCGCTGTTCCATTAATCGCGGAAGCATATACCACTGGGAACTCGAGCTGCTCTTCATTAGCATCAAGCTCAATGAACAGATCCAGAACTTCATCGATAACTTCCTCTGGACGAGCAAAGTCACGGTCAATTTTGTTTACAACAACAACAGGGTTCAGGTTTTGCTCAAGAGCTTTTTTCAGAACAAAACGAGTTTGAGGCATACAGCCTTCATATGCGTCAACGACAAGCACTACGCCGTCAACCATTTTCATAATCCGTTCTACTTCTCCCCCAAAGTCTGCGTGTCCAGGGGTGTCCAAAATATTGATACGTGTATCTTTATAGTTAATCGCAGTATTTTTCGCCAATATTGTAATGCCGCGTTCGCGTTCAAGATCATTAGAGTCCATTGCGCGTTCAGCAACCTGTTCGTTGGCACGGAACGTACCAGCCTGATGTAAAAGCTGATCGACTAGAGTCGTTTTCCCATGGTCAACGTGGGCAATAATCGCGATGTTGCGAAGATCATTTCGAAGTTTCACTTTTTCATCTCCTAAAAAAATTAGATAACTTTCATATTATATCACACATCCTCTTTAAAAGCGTCACGTTTTTCTGTAAACTTAATATAAGACGTAAAAGGGGATGGAATTTATGAAAAAAATGAATTGGCTTTTACTATTATTTGCATTTGCAGCGGTTTTCAGCATTATGCTGATCGGCGTCTTTATCGCTGAAAAAAGCCCTGCAGGCATTATCGCCAGCATTGTACTTGTTTGCGCTGTCATGGGCGGCGGATTTACATTAAAAAAGAAAATGCGCGAACAAGGCTTGCTTGATTAAAAGCATTGCCCCGCCGGCGACATTGTAATCAAAAAACACCGCAAAGAAAGCGGTGTTTTTCATTTCTTAAGCCTTATCTCCCCTGTTTCTTAGTCAGGAAGATGCAAAACAGCCTTCATACATAGACAATCGTTCTAACGATCACACGTGCAGCCTTCAAAAAGTAGTTCGGCAACGATACACATAAAATACCATAGCGCCTATTCCTCCACCGGAAACTACTCCCTATAATGGAATTTGTAGCACAATTCATAAAAGGGAGAGAAGAAACATGAATAAAACATTTGTAAAAAAAGCTATGTTAACGACTGCCGCAATGACATCAGCTGCTCTATTAACGTTCGGTCCTGATGCAGCCAGCGCAAAAACACTGGTTGATAACACTGCTGTTCAACTCCAGCATCAGGCGAGCACTAACGAAGACCTCAATACATTCATTGATATATTAAATCAATGTATATACGAACAAGACGGTGTATATTATTTTGACAGCGAAAAAGCTGTCGAGTTAGGAATGACAAAAGAAGAGGCTCAGGTAATTGCTACACTCTGGGAATCGACATCAGAATTTTTCAGCATTGTTTCACAATGTGTGTATCTCGAGGATGGAAATTACAAATTTGATACAGAAAAAGCAGTTGAACTTGGCTTCACAGAAAAAGAAGCACTTGCACTTGAACAATTTTTCTCCGCTGTTTCTCTCAAGATTCACATTCTTCAAGCAGCCATTGTGCTACAAGATGATGTGTACAGCTATGATAAAGACGCAGCGCTACAAGCAGGTGCAACGCCACTGCAAGCTGACGTTTATGAAAAACTCTTCAGTGCCATGTCACAAGAACAGCTTGCCGCTATTTACGATATGATTCATCCCCAGGCTTAATGTAAAAGAGCGCTTGCCTGAATGGACAAGCGCCTTTCTTATATCAGCAATTTGATGATCAGCATCATGGCAACCGCCGCTCCAAACCAGCAGGCAGCTTTCATGATCAGTAATCCATAGTACCTCTGTTTAAAACGCAGTTCTTCTTCCGGCAGAAAAGCCTCCTCAACGGCCTGTTCGCTTTCCAATTCAAATGGCTCAGCCATCGTGTCATACATGTCTTTGCAGCTGCTGCACATTTTTAAATGCTCTTCTATAACGTGTTCCGTTTCTCTTTTGCAATCACTTTCAAGATACAGAGGAAGCAGGTCTCTTACTAGAAAGCAGGTCATATCCGCTCCTCCTCTCTACTTTTCGTCATGTGTTTCTTTAGCTCTAATCTAGCCCGGTGCAATGTGGTTTTCACCTTAGAAAGACTCCATCCTAATATCTCAGCGATTTCTTCATAAGAAAGGTCTTGGAATTCTCTTAAAATCAAAACGGATTGATGCTGATCTTTTAACTTCAGGAGCTCCTGCCGCAGTGTTTCGCTTTTCACCGTTCGTGACAGATACTGTTCAGGCTGCTCATAAGTTGTTTGCGTTACCCCTTCATTTTTGCTGATATCAGTAAATTGGTATTTGACATCCCTGCGGTACCAATTGATAAAGGTATGATGCGCAATGGTGTAGAGCCATGTTCTGATGGAAGAATGCCCCCTAAACGAAGCCAGACCGTTAAGAGCTTTCACAAACGTGTCCTGCGCTAAGTCCTTGGCTGTTTCAAGATGATGAGTCCTTCTGAATAAATAATTTGAAATTTCTTGATAATACTGCCGATACAAGTTCTCAATGGAATCCCTATGCTTCATTAAAAGTAAAACCACACCGTCATCCAAATGGCCAATAAAATGAAACAGATATACATGGAAGACAGGTATACTTTCATATATCTGATTTGGCTTTCTTCTTCAGCACCGGGACTTCTCTTTAAACAAGTTTTACTCTTTAAGTCTTCCGCATTCTTTTGAAATAGGGATTCATGCTGTTTCATCCATTCCATTGATTCATCCTCTAGCTCTCCTTCTTTATACAGGTCGTATAAGTCTAAAAAAACAGACTCTTTTTCTTTATGATTCATAAAGACTTTTCACCTCTTGTGTTTCTCCATCCACTACATAGGCATCATGGCGATTTGAACCAAACGGCTGAATAATGATCAGCCATGCATAATGCCGTTCATCCCCTCTTTGAACGATAATCGGACGCATACGCTTTTTGTAAATAACATCCTGATATAGAGAAGCTACCTTTTCGTAAGCCAATGTTCCATTACGATACGTATAGGGGAATGACTGATCAGGTGTATCGCTGTATACATAAACGTTTAGCTGACCTTGATCTTCAAAAAACTCATATGTTTTAGAAGAATCAGTATACATCACCATGTCACTCTGACTGCTTTTTTTCTTCATTTCTGATACATCAGCATCGAAGACCGTTAATACCTGCCGCTGCAGCCGGCTGTTAGTCAGTGAAATTTCCTTTTTCATTGGAATCGAGAGACTGTGTAAACTACCGGATTCTCCATCAAACTCCAATACAATTCCATCTTTTGTTTCAACTCTCACCATGCTTCCGAGCAGGCTGTCGCTTTCAATATCAGTGATCTGATAAGGCTGTTTTGATATGTTCAGCGCTGTAAACATTTGTTCCACTTTGTCGTGAATGTTTTGTTCTGTTATATGAACATGCAGAAGAGAGTCAAGCTGATAAATCGAAGGATCTTCACTAAACCCCATTAAGGTTTCCTTTTCCCAATAAAATACCGCGCCATCATCAGCATGATCTTTTTTATGAAGTTGATTTTTCAGGTAAATACGTACGACTGTCTGGCCGTCTTCTTGAGATACCTTTGTTTCGATATGATCCTTATGTAACACACGTCCGTGTCGCTCAAGGAAAGCGATGGACTTTCGCTTGTACTCCTGATTCGTTAGCTTTTTCCCATGCGCTTTTTGTAAGTATTCATAATTACGAATCAGCTGCGATACTTCATCTACCTCAGCTTTATAACTCTTGCTTTCAAATGAGTAGAAATAATGCACATCCATGTTTGTATCGTGCAAATAAAGTGTTTCATCCGTAGGAAAAAATGACTTTAGTATCTGTTCCGCTTTTTCTGATGAAATGTGCTCCCCGACATAATTGAATGAATCATGGACATTTATCGGTTTTGATACAGCGAAAGCAGCCGTTCCTATGTTATATATCGGATTTAACAGCAGGACAAAAAACACCATGACAGCCATCGTCACCCACTTATTCACACGCACATAAACCTTTCCTGACTTTTGGAACAGATGATAGCTCATCAAAAATCCCGCCATTGCCAAATAAATCGTATATGGCATTACTGCACCATAATCTTTTGAGATTTGATTGGGATATGGCGCAAGCAGCAAGACAAGCAGTCCGATAATCAGCGTATAAAATAAGCCTAGTAAAATCTTATTTGTTCTCCAATACAGCTTGAAAAACACAACATTCAACACAATAGAAAGAGTAATAATGAAAAACAGAAACACGAATGCAACTGGCTCGACTCCATCCGGATTTTCCTTCCAATACGTAAAGAAACTGAATATCATTTGTACGATTGGCAAACTGACAACGGCAAGGTCGAACGTATAAAACTTACCCTTTCCGCCATGATCACGCGGCATCAACATATAGTGAAAAGCCGTCAGCAGCACATATCCGTATAACAAAAAATGCAGCAGCGGCAACAGTTCTTTTCCGTCCTCTCTTAAGTAAGCGCTGGTGAAGTTTGTTGATTGCACCTGGTGAATAAGTTCAACAGACACTCCCGCCAGCAGCACAATCCGCAACATAACACCCGCCAAGAACATTGTGCGCTGCAGGTTTATTTTGGGATGATGCACCAAAAGATATAAGCCCGCCAGAACAACAATTGACCATTGAATCAGCAGGGTGCTTTGTCTGCTTAATATAAAATAACGTTCGAAATGCAATACATAATGACTGAATAACTCCAACACGAACAACAATCCTTTACTTCTTATTAAGGCCTCATTCGGTTAGACAGCGGACTTTTCAAAAAGTTTCAAGTTGAAACAAAAATATCTCATCTTCCCCTTGATATGTAAAAAACATAACTCTTGAGTGAACCGTCACATGACACTTGACTCATCTTGATATTATTCAACAAAAACAAACACAGGACAATACTATCAATTTTGTCTAGTTATGTTAGTTTTTGTTGAGTATTCCAGAATGCTAGTTTAATATAACAATATAAAGTTTTCAGTATTTTCAAAAAGGGGGATTTATTGTGGGTTTAGGTAAGAAATTGTCTGTTGCTGTCGCTGCTTCGTTTATGAGTTTATCAATCAGCCTTCCTGGTGTTCAGGCTGCTGAAGGTCATCAGCTTAAAGAGAATCAAACAAATTTCCTCTCCAAAAACGCGATTGCGCAATCAGAACTCTCTGCACCAAATGACAAGGCTGTCAAGCAGTTTTTGAAAAAGAACAGCAACATTTTTAAAGGTGACCCTTCCAAAAGGCTAAAGCTTGTTGAAAGCACGACTGATGCCCTTGGATACAAGCACTTTCGATATGCGCCTGTCGTTAACGGAGTGCCAATTAAAGATTCGCAAGTGATCGTTCACGTCGATAAATCCGATAATGTCTATGCGGTCAATGGTGAATTACACAATCAATCTGCTGCAAAAACAGATAACAGCCAAAAAGTCTCTTCTGAAAAAGCGCTGGCACTCGCTTTCAAAGCTATCGGCAAATCACCAGACGCTGTTTCTAACGGAGCGGCCAAAAACAGCAATAAAGCCGAATTGAAAGCGATAGAAACAAAGGACGGCAGCTATCGTCTTGCTTACGACGTGACGATTCGCTATGTCGAGCCTGAACCTGCAAACTGGGAAGTCTTAGTTGACGCTGAAACAGGCAGCATTTTAAAACAGCAAAATAAAGTAGAACATGCCGCCGCCACTGGAAGCGGAACAACTCTAAAGGGCGCAACTGTTCCTTTGAACATCTCTTATGAAGGCGGAAAATATGTTCTAAGAGATCTTTCAAAACCAACAGGCACCCAAATCATCACATATGATTTGCAAAACAGACAAAGCCGCCTTCCGGGCAATCTTGTCTCAAGCACAACGAAAACATTTACATCTTCATCACAGCGGGCAGCCGTTGACGCACACTATAACCTCGGTAAAGTGTACGATTATTTTTATTCAAACTTTAAACGAAACAGCTATGATAACAGAGGCAGTAAAATCGTTTCTTCCGTTCACTACGGCACTCAATACAATAACGCTGCATGGACAGGAGACCAGATGATTTACGGTGATGGCGACGGTTCATTCTTCTCTCCGCTTTCCGGCTCATTAGATGTGACAGCGCATGAAATGACACATGGCGTCACCCAAGAAACAGCCAACTTGATTTATGAAAATCAGCCAGGTGCATTAAACGAGTCTTTCTCTGACGTATTCGGGTATTTTAACGATACAGAAGACTGGGACATCGGTGAAGACATTACGGTCAGCCAGCCTGCTCTTCGTAGCCTGTCCAACCCTACAAAATACAACCAGCCTGACAATTACGCCAATTACAGAAACCTTCCAAACACAGATGAAGGCGATTATGGCGGTGTACACACAAACAGCGGAATTCCAAACAAAGCCGCTTACAACACCATCACAAAACTTGGTGTATCTAAATCACAGCAAATCTATTACCGTGCGTTAACAACGTACCTCACGCCTTCTTCCACGTTCAAAGATGCCAAGGCAGCTCTCATTCAGTCTGCCCGTGACCTCTACGGCTCAACTGATGCCGCTAAAGTTGAAGCAGCCTGGAATGCTGTTGGATTGTAATATTAGGAAAAGCCTGAGATCCCTCAGGCTTTTTTGTTACATATCTTGATTTCTCTCTTCAGCAGAAACAACGAAAAGATGCTGTCATGAGACAGCAACCGCTTCTGATTTGCAAAAAGAGGGATGCAGCCGCAAGTGCGCATTTTATAAAAGCTAATGATTCAGTCCACATAATTGATAGACGAATTCTGCTACAGGTCACGTGGCTATGTGAAGGATCGCGCGTCCAGTTAAGAGCAAAAACATTGACAAAAAAATTTATTTATGCTAAAATTTACTATTAATATATTTGTATGTATAATAAGATTCTCCTGGCCAGGGGAATCTTATTTTTTGTGGAGGATCATTTCATGAGGAAAAATGAGTCCAGCTTAACGTCTCTAATTTCAGCTTTTGCCCGTGCATATCACAGCCGATATGACACACCTCTTATTTTTGATGATTTTATCGCAAAAGATCTCATTAACGAAAAAGAGTTTATCGACATCAGTAAAAATATGATTCAAGGAATATCGTTTTTCAACAAAGAGATCGCCGAACGTCTTCAAAATGATCCTGAAAAAATATTAAAATGGGTTGCACAAATCCAGCTGTCTCCCACGCCCCTAGCACGTGCTTCTTATTGTGAAAAAGTCTTGCACAACGAATTAATGCTGGGAGCAAAACAGTATGTCATTCTTGGAGCGGGGCTGGATACTTTCTGCTTTCGGCATCCAGAATTAGAAAACAGCTTACAGGTTTTCGAGGTTGACCATCCGGCTACACAGCAATTCAAAAAAAATAAGCTGAAGGATGCAAATCTGACAATTCCGGGTCATCTTCATTTTGTTCCTATGGATTTCACCAAAACGTTTTCATATGATCCTCTTTTAGATGAAGGATTTAAGAACACAAAAACATTCTTCAGCCTTCTCGGAGTGTCTTATTATGTAACACAGGAAGAAAATGCAAGCTTGATAAGCAATTTATTTTCTCATGTCCCGCCTGGAAGCTCTATTGTTTTTGATTATGCGGACGAAACACTTTTTACAGCAAAGGGGACGTCGAATCGAGTTGAACATATGGTGAAGATGGCTGCCGCAAGCGGGGAACCGATGAAATCATGTTTCACTTATCAAGAGATTGAACATCTGTTAGAGTCATCTGGTTTACTGATCTATGAACATCTATCACCAGACGACATCAATGACCTTTTCTTTAGTAATCGAAAAGACAATTTGTCAGCGTTTGAAACGATTCATTATATTCATGCGGTAAAAAAATAATTTTCAAATCATCAGAAGCCTCTCAATGTTTTGAGAGGCTTTTTATTGAACCCGCATGCAGCAAATAAGCTGTCGTTATCATACGGCAGCTTCTGCTAAAGGCTTCACCAAGATCATAAATGATTTGCCTTTCTCATCTTTTTCCGTTTTCAGCTGTTCAAAGCCGCATTGGCTTAAAAACAGTATCCATTCACTGCGCTCAATGGGAACTCCCGCAAACATCGCTTTGTGTTTGGCTCTAAGCAATTTGCTGATCTGTTCAATGATCATCTTCGCATGTCCCTTTTTTTCTTCAGCCGGGTCAATCAGGACCGTTCCGAGCCACGGCTTACCGTTTGAAGGAGACCACTCGAGATGGTAGCTGACGGCAACAGGCAGACCGTCTTTTTCCCATACAAGCCATACCCCGTTGTACATGGAATAGGAGATGATATAGTCTTGTGCATCTTTATCTCCAAACTCCTCCTCTTTCCATACAGGATGAGCCTCCGCGAGCTTTTCTAACAAGCTGAGATCATCCTGCTCAAATGGCCTACTTCCCAGCATGAAGATACTCTTCAAATATCGTTTTATGTATAGATGGGTTTCCGGCTAGCACACTGTGGTTTTCTAAAAAGGTAAACGGCTCTCCTTCAATGGTCGTATAGATGCCTCCTACTTCATTTAACAGCACACAGCCGGCTGCGTAGTCCCATGGCGCAAGGCGCATCGTGATGTAAGCATCTATTCTTCCTGCCGCGACATTTGCCAGCTCTAAAGCGGCAGAACCGTATGAGCGTGTGCCTCTGACTCTTTTCACAAGTGGCGCTAACACACTTTGATCAATTCTTCTGTTTTCCGTTACCCATGTTGCATTAATGGCAAGAATCGCTTCTTCAATGACGGTTTCTTTTAATGGAGCCAGCTTCGTTTCATTCATATAAGCTCCTCTGCCGCTAAATGCGTGATACAGCTCATCGTGCACCACATCATAAATTAAACCGATTTTCCCTTCACCGTTTTCAAAAATCCCAATGGAAATCGCAAAATTTCTTTGCTGGTGCACAAAATTCATCGTCCCATCAATTGGATCAATAATCCATACGACTCCCTCAAGTGAGTGGATTTTGTCTCCTTGCCCCTCTTCACCGAGTATCCGATGTCCCGGAAATGTTTCTTGAATTCGATCAATGAAAAACTTTTCGGTTTCTTTGTCAATATTGGTGACTAAATCATTCGGATTTGATTTCGTTTCAATTGTCAGGCTTTCATGCATGGATTGTTTAATTCTCGCGCCTGCTTCTCTTATCCATTTCTTTGCAATCTCATCAATTTCCGTCCAATTTGTCATTCGTTCGTACCTCTCTTCTATGTAGACCTTTTATTTTATAGGATACTGATAACGGCAATGAAAAAGCAAGGAAAATGAAAAATATCCCTTCTCACGTAAAAACGAACCATTCATGCGGTTCGTTTTCACTATCGCTTTTTTACCCGTTAAGACGAATCCATTCTTTTCTAAGTCGCTCAAGTTTGTTTTTGCTTTGTTCAATCTGCTCTTCATTTTCTTTCTGCATTGCTTCATATAGGGTTGCCAATTCATAATCAACCTCTAGTCTCCAGACAGCAACACGATTGTTTTTCTCTTCCTTAAATCCCTCTTTTACAACTTGCCTCATTGTCTTTCGCCCCTTCCAGAGATCATTTGTTTGTAAAAAAGCATCCCATTTTGCCATTCAACAATGATTACTTCTTATATCGTATGATTGTTCTATTTACGCGCAACATGATTCTGAAAATTGTGTGTTTACCTATTCGTTTATTACCACATTTCCCCTTACTTCAAACGCACTCAATCTTTTTGAAGCTCGTATGAACTGTGATAAAATATGTATACTTAGCATGAAGGAGGAAGATCATGACACAAATGCGTTTCACTGAAGAGGACTTTAACACATTTACAATAGAAGGCTTAGACGCGCGCATGGAAGTATTAAAAGAGACGGTCCGTCCGAAGCTTACAGCTCTAGGCGAACATTTTGCCCCAACTTTATCAGCTTTAACCGGAGATGAAATGTTTCCGCATGTGGCAAAGCATGCAAGAAGATCCGTCAATCCCCCTGCTGACAGCTGGGTGGCGTTCGCAAACAGCAAAAGAGGCTATAAAAAACTGCCGCATTTCCAAATTGGTTTATGGGAAAGCCATGTCTTTGTGTGGTTTGCGATTATTTATGAATCCCCTATCAAAGAAGAATACGGCAAATTGCTTGAAATGAACCAAGAAACCATTACGAAAAATATCCCTGACAGCTTCGTTTGGTCTGCAGATCACACAAAACCGGGAGTACATAAACAGTCTGAAATGGACAAGGAACAGCTGAAGACACTGTTTGAGCGTTTGCAGACTGTAAAGAAAGCTGAGCTGTTATGCGGCATCCAGCTCCAAAAAGAAGAAGTGCTGAATATGAATAACCAGGAATTCCTTCAGCGTATCGACGATGCCTTTAAGCAGCTTGCTTTTCTGTACCGTCTCACCCAAAAAGTATCACAAGCATAAAAAAGAGCCGGGATATCCCCCGGCTCTTTTTCTTACATCTTAATCTTCGCGATATCAGATTCTCTCGCCTGTTTGACCGTGCGATAAGGAGAATATGTACTTTGTTCCTCAAACTCGCCGCATAGCTTTTTTTCCTCGGCCTTCCCCGGTACAATTTCCTTGAAACGGCGGTAAGCTTTAAGCAGTTCTTCACGATCCGCCCCTTTTTCATATGCAAGCTCAACCTGCTGGAAAAATGCAATCACATCCACTGCTTCTTCGGTTGTCCAATCTTCATTCATCGGATATTGATACTCCATTTTCTTCACTCCTTGTAGATTTACTTCCCTTAAGAGAAAGCATCTTCATTTGATCATAAATTGTTCTTTACATTCTTTCAAGTTCATAATATAATTCATTTGTTTTACGTCTAAAAAACGGTTGAGAAACTGATTTTAATACACACTATTATGCATAGGTATGATTACAAAGGTGGGAAAACAATTGTCGCAACATGAAACACCCTTATACACAGGACTGAAAAAGCATGCAAGCAGACAGCCTGTTCAATTCCACATTCCCGGCCATAAAAAAGGGGCAGGAATGGACCCAGAATTCAGACAATTTATCGGTGAAAACGCGTTAAGCATAGATTTAATTAATATTGAACCATTAGACGATCTGCACGCGCCAAAAGGCATTATTAAACAAGCACAAGATCTGGCTGCTGAAGCATTTGGAGCGGATCATACATTTTTTTCTGTTCAAGGAACAAGCGGCGCCATTATGACAATGGTAATGGCTGTTTGCGGACCTGGTGATAAAATTATTATTCCAAGAAATGTTCATAAATCAATTATGACAGCTATTGTATTTTCCGGAGCGGTTCCAATTTTTATTCATCCTGAAATTGACAATGAATTGGGCATCTCCCACGGCATTACACTTGAATCTGCTAAACGGGCGCTTACCGAACATCCGGATGCAAAAGGGCTTCTCGTCATCAACCCGACATATTTCGGTGTTGCAGCCGACTTAAAAAGCATCGTAGAACTCGCTCATTCGTTTGATGTGCCAGTGCTTGTCGATGAAGCACACGGCGTTCACATTCATTTTCACGACGAATTGCCGCTATCGGCTATGCAGGCAGGAGCGGACATAGCAGCGACAAGTGTACACAAGCTGGGCGGATCACTCACGCAAAGTTCGATTTTAAACATGAGAGAGGGCCTTGTATCAAAAGACAGAGTGCAATCAATACTGAGCATGCTGACAACTACGTCAACTTCTTACTTGCTTCTTGCTTCTTTGGATGTTGCCAGAAAACGCCTTGCAACAGAAGGCCACCAGCTTGCTGAGGAAACACTAAAGCTTGCCAATCAGACGAGAGATCGCCTCAACCAGATTGAAGGCATTTATTGTGTCGGTTCTGAGATTCTTGGGTCGAAAGCAGCTTACAGCTATGATCCGACAAAATTGATTATCTCTGTGAAAAGTCTTGGCCTGACAGGACATGACGTGGAAAAATGGCTTCGTGAATCCTTTAATATTGAGGTTGAGCTTTCTGATTTGTACAATATTTTGTGTATTTTCACTCCTGGTGACAGCCAAAATGATGCAGACCGGCTTGTAGAGGCTTTAACTGAGATCGCACAGCAAATGTCAGAACAAGATGTAACACATCAGCAAACTGAGGTTCTGCTTCCAGAAATACCTTTATTGGCAATGACTCCGCGTGATGCTTTCTATGCAAATACGGAAGTCATCCCATTAAAAGAAGCATCCGGACGGATTATTGCTGAATTTGTCATGGTATATCCGCCTGGTATTCCAATCTTCATCCCAGGAGAAATTATTACAGAAGAAAACATCAGCTACATTTTTAAAAACCTTGACGCAGGCCTCCCTGTTCAAGGACCTGAGGACTCGACTTTACATATGATCCGAGTCATCAAAGAACAAAAAGCAATTCAATAAAAAATAAAAAGCATGCGGCTTTAAGCCGCATGCTTTTTTTTACTCTTCATCAACAGGACATTGACATTGTCCGCAGCATGTTCCGTATAATGTTGTCACTTTCTCATCTTCAAAGTAATGAATGGCTTCGTTGCAATCTTGGCAAACAATCGTACCCATCTCTTATTCCCCATTTCTTTGAAATTTGAAAACGCTTAATTTCTTTTGTTGTTATTATATTAATATGTCACATTTAAAATGTCAACAACAAACTGTATAACACATTTTATTTCATCTCATCATATTCACCTTGTTTTTCCATTTTCCATCATACAATATCTTCTTCATACAGAAGCTTTACTCGATATATATGCCACAGCACATAATGTAATTGCACGTTTTCTTGAACTTTCATCCAAGAATGCAGCAAAAAATTCAATATACCCCAGGTTGCTATTTTAAACGATTGATATAATATGTAATCTCACTTTAAAAACGGTTTCAATTATATAACAATTAGGTAACAAGAAGCAGATTAAGCCGCCTCTCGTGATAAACTAAAGCTAGTTAACTACTGTTTATACAGAGGAGAAGATAGATGCGATATCGCGCGGTATTCCCCATGCTGATAATAGTATTTGCTTTATCGGGCTGTACGCTTTCCACCATCAATCCGATGAAAAAAAGCCGGATTGACAACATTCATCATACACAAATCCTGTTTTTTTCTGATGAGAACCAAATAGACCAGGAAGCGCCTTATTACGATGCACTGCTTGATTTAGAAAAAGATTATCCCGAGCAAATAGATAAAATGAAGGTCTATGATAAAAAAGAAGGCTGGGAAGATGAGATTGAAACTGTCCCTACCCTTATGGTTGTTGATCAGCGCCATGTCGTGGTGAAAATCGAGGGATGTGTGAAAAAGAAAGAAGACATCATTAAACCATTACAGCATGTGCTGTCAAAATAAAAAAACAGCCCTCGCTCAAAGCGGGGCTGTTTTTGATATGAAAATTATTTTACGATGTGAATCGGACTTCCGATTGCCACTTCAGCAGCTTCCATTGTGATTTCGCCCAATGTTGGGTGAGCGTGAATTGTCATTGCGATATCTTCAGCAGTCATGCCGCCTTCAATCGCTAAGCTTAATTCAGAAATCATATCAGAAGCACTTGCTCCGGCGATTTGCGCACCGATCACAAGACCGTCCTCTTTACGAGTGATCAGCTTCATGAAGCCGTCTGTTTCGTTAAGAGAAAGCGCGCGGCCGTTTGCTGCAAATGGGAATTTAGCAGCAACAATGTCAAGACCTTCTTCTTTCGCCTGTGCTTCAGTGTAACCAACTGATGCAAGTTCAGGCTCAGAGAAAACAACCGCAGGAATACCAAGGTAATCGATTTCTGCAGGCTCTCCAGCGATAGCTTCTGCAGCGATTTTACCTTCGTAAGATGCTTTATGAGCAAGCGGCGGTCCTTCGATGATATCACCGATTGCATAAATGTTAGGTACGTTTGTGCGGCACTGTTTGTCAGTTTTCACGATACCGCGGTCCGTCATTTCGATACCGACTTGCTCAAGACCAAGCTCATCAGTGTTTGGACGGCGTCCTACTGTAATCAATACGTAATCAGCATCAACAGTTTTTTCTTCGCCTTTTACTTCGAAAGTAACTGTTACGCCGTCTGGTCTTTCTTCAACGCCTTTAGCCATCGCGTTTGTATGGATTTCAACGTTGCCTTTTTTCTTCAGTCTGCGTGTAACGAGAGAACTCATTTGTTTTTCGAAGCCAGGAAGAATTTCATCTCCGCCTTCAAGAATAACAAGTTCAGTACCGAAGTTAGCATACGCAGTTCCAAGTTCAGTTCCGATGTATCCGCCGCCGATAACAACGAGCTTTTTAGGAATTTCTTTAAGAGCCAAAGCGCCAGTTGAATTCAGGACACGCTCACTATATTTGAAGTTTGGCAATTCGATAGGACGAGATCCAGTAGCGATGATTGCATTTTTGAACGTGTATGTTTGAGCAGAGTTCTCATCCATAACACGAACTGAATTGCTGTCTACAAAGTAAGCTTCACCTTTTACAACATCTACTTTGTTGCCTTTAAGAAGACCTGCTACACCGCCAGTAAGCTTGTTGACAACAGAAGCTTTCCATTCTTGAACTTTTGTGAAATCAACTGTTACATTTTCAGCAGTGATTCCCATGTCATCAGAATGTTTTGCATTCTCATAACGGTGACCTGCATTGATCAGCGCTTTTGAAGGGATACATCCAACGTTCAGACAAACGCCTCCAAGAGTTGCCTTTTCAACGACTGTTACTTTTTGTCCAAGCTGTGCAGCGCGGATGGCAGCTACATAGCCGCCAGGTCCCGCACCAATTACAAGAGTATCTGTTTCAATAGGGAAATCTCCTACTACCATAACATTACGCCTCCATTAAAATTAATTGTGGATCGTTCAGTAAACGCTTGATGTGATTTAATGCATTTTGCGCAGTTGCTCCGTCGATCATACGGTGGTCGAAGCTGAGAGAAAGAGCTAAGACTGGAGCTGCTACGATTTCGCCATCACGAACAATCGCTTTTTCTGCAATGCGTCCGATACCAAGAATCGCAACTTCTGGATGGTTGATAACCGGAGTGAACCATTGTCCGCCGGCAGAACCGATGTTTGTAATTGTGCAAGATGCGCCTTTCATTTCAGCTGGAGCAAGCTTGCCTTCACGAGCTTTTGTTGCAAGGCCATTGATCTCATCAGAAATTTCAAAGACAGATTTACGATCTGCATTTTTCACAACCGGTACAAGCAAGCCTTTTTCAGTGTCAGCAGCGATACCGATGTTGAAGTAATGTTTTTGAATAACTTCATCTGTTTTATCGTCAATTGACGTGTTTAAAACAGGGAATTTTTTCAGTGCAGATGTAAGAGCTTTTACAACGTAAGGCAAGTAAGTCAGCTTGATTCCTTGATCAGCAGCAACTTGTTTGAACTGTTTACGATGTGCAACAAGGTTTGTTACGTCCACTTCGTCCATTAACGTTACGTGAGGAGCAGTGTGTTTAGAGTTAACCATCGCTTTTGCAATTGCTTTACGGATACCGCTCATTTTTTCGCGTGTTTCTGGGAATTCGCCCTCTGGAGCTGGTGCAGCAGCCGGTTTAGCAGCTGCTTCTTGTGGTGCAGCTGTTTCTTGCGGTGCAGCTTCTTGCGCTCCTCCGTTTACAAAGCTGTCGATATCTTCTTTTACAACACGTCCGTTGTTGCCTGAACCAGTAACCTTACGGATGTCTACGCCTTTTTCACGAGCATATTTACGTACGGAAGGCATAGCGATCACGCGTTTGTTCGGGTCAACTTCAGCTTGATCCTGCTGCCCTGCGCCAGTAGCTTTTGCAGGCTCTTGAGCTTGCTCTTCTTTCGCAACGTCTTGTCCAGCTTCTGCAGTTGACTGAACTTGTGCTTCAGTTTTCGCATCGTCAGACTCGTCGCTGCCTTTAAATTGAAGATCTTCGTAACCAGGTGCATCAAACGTAATAATCGTTTGTCCAACAGTTGCAACCGTTCCCTCTTCAACTTTTAATTCTAATACTTTTCCTTTAACAGGTGAAGGAATTTCTACTACTGCTTTATCATTTTGGACTTCAGCCAGTACATCATCTTCGTCTACCTCGTCGTTAGGCTTGACAAACCATTTTACGATTTCGCCTTCGTGGATACCTTCCCCGATATCTGGAAGTTTAAATTCAAATGCCACAGTTCTCGACCTCCTAGTTTGATTAAGCAATTTTAAAGTTTACATCGTAAGCATTGAAAACAGATATATAATAGAGGGAAAACGTTCATCTTCCCTCTCGATTATGCAGTTTGATTAAAATTCAAGTACTTTTCTTGCTGTTTCAAGAACGTCTTTATGGTTTGGAAGCCATACGCTCTCCGCTTGAGAGAAAGGAAATACTGTATCTGGCGCTGCAACGCGAAGTACAGGTGCTTCCAAGCTCAGGATCGCACGGTCATTAATTTCTGCTACTACGTTTGCAGCAATACCGGCTTGTTTTTGTGCCTCTTGAACGACAATCGCGCGTCCTGTTTTTTCTACAGAAGCGATAATTGTATCGATATCAAGTGGGCTTACTGTACGAAGGTCGACAACTTCAGCAGAAATGCCGTCTTTTTCAAGCTCCTCAGCAGCTTTTAATGATTCATGAACCATTGCGCCGTAAGTGATGATTGAAAGATCAGTACCTTCACGTTTCACGTCAGCTTTTCCAAGCTCAATTGTGTATTCTTCTTCAGGAACTTCCTGACGGAAAGAACGGTAAAGCTTCATGTGTTCTAAGAAGACAACAGGATCATTATCTCTGATCGCAGAAATTAAAAGTCCTTTGGCATCGTAAGGAGTTGATGGAATCACAACTTTGATACCAGGCTGTTGTGCAACAAGACCTTCCAAGCTGTCAGCGTGAAGTTCAGGAGTATGAACACCGCCGCCGAATGGAGAACGAATTGTTACAGGTGAAGTCCAGCGTCCGCCAGAACGGTAGCGCATACGAGCCATTTGGCCAGAAACTGAATCCATTACTTCATAAACAAATCCGAAGAATTGGATTTCCATTACCGGACGGAAGCCGTTTAAGCCTAAACCAAGGGCAAGACCGCCGATACCAGATTCAGCAAGTGGCGTGTCAAACACACGGTCTTCACCGAATTCTTTTTGCAATCCTTCTGTCGCACGGAATACGCCGCCGTTTACACCAACGTCTTCTCCGAAAACTAAGACATTTTCGTCATTTTTCAGTTCTGTGCGTAACGCATCCGTGATTGCTTGAATCATTGTCATTTGCGCCATGGCTTACTTCGACTCCTTCTGTGTATAAATTTCAAATTGCTCCTCAAGGTTGTGAGGCATTTTTTCGTACATGATTTTCATTAAATCAGTTACTTTTTGCTTCGGTTCAGCATCAGCTTTTTTGATCGCTTGCTTAATTTCTTCTTTCGCATCCTCAATTACTTTGGCTTCTTCTTCTTCAGACCATAAGCCTTTGTTTTCAAGGAACGCACGGAAACGTACAAGCGGATCTTTTTGTTCCCACTCATTTTCGATTTCTTTTGTACGATATTTAGTAGGATCGTCACCAGCCATTGTGTGCGGGCCATAACGGAATGTAAGTGTTTCAATTAGTGTTGGACCTTCGCCGTTGATTGCACGCTCGCGTGCTTCAGCAGTTGCTGCGTATACAGCAAGCGGATCCATTCCGTCTACTTGTACGCCGACAATACCGGCAGCTACAGCTTTTTGTGCAATTGTTTCAGCTGCAGATTGTTTTTCAACAGGAGTTGAAATCGCGTAACGGTTGTTTTGCACCACGAAGATTGCAGGTGCTTTATAAGCTCCGGCAAAGTTAATTCCTTCGTAGAAGTCCCCTTGAGAAGCTCCGCCGTCACCAGTGTAAGTGATTGCGACAGCTTTCTTACCGCGTTTTTTAAGACCTAGCGCAACACCGGCAGTTTGAATGTATTGAGCACCGATAATGATTTGTGGAGAAAGGGCATTCACATCATCAGGCATTTGGTTTCCTCTGAAATGTCCGCGAGAGAAAAGAAACGCTTGATATAATGGAAGGCCGTGCCAAATTAACTGAGGCACATCACGGTATCCAGGAAGAACAAAGTCTTCTTTTTCAAGCGCGAAATGCGTTGCAATCTGAGAAGCTTCTTGACCCGCAGTAGGAGCGTAAAATCCGAGACGTCCTTGACGGTTTAATGAGATAGAGCGTTGGTCAAGCACACGCGTAAATACCATGCGGCGCATTAGCTCTTTTAATTGATCATCAGTTAAATCAGGCATCGCCGCTTCATTCACGACTTCTCCCTTTTCATTTAAAATTTGGAACGTTTCGAACTGCTTTTTAATGGCATCAAATTGCTTCTTACTGTCAACGATAGCTTTTTTCGTTTTTGCAGCCATACTAAGTCACCTCTTCCTTTCTTTTAAACAGTCATTAGACGTGCATTCCTTTTATACATACAAACTTAGGGTACCCTAAAGTATCAGCAGTAAGTCGTATTATATTTTAGCCGATCCCCAGTTTGCCAAAACCTTTTATGTAGGATAGTTACACTCTGCTTTGAACTGTATTATTTCGAAGTTGTAAAAAACTAATACAACACCGCTTAACATGGATTAGTTTACACCAAATAAAGAAGAACCGTCAATCGTTTTCATCGCTGATTTTCAATAAATGTATTCGCTTTACATTTTCAACAAAAAAACAGATGCCAACCGCACCCAAAACTGTACTAGTATACCTTACTATGCTGTACTACAATAGAAATGAAAATTTTGAACGAAATCCGAATCGCATTTCATTCAAAAAAAGAGCTGATCGAATCAGCTCTTTTTCACACGATAGCCTGCAGCATCATATAAATCTTCCCGGGCTTTATTATATTTTTCGGTTTGTTCATTAAATTCTCCGCTATATTTAAGGATCTTTTCATAAGAAGCATTGACTTTATCGATCTGCTGATCCAGATCATCTCTTGTCAAATCTTTGTCTTTCAGCTGCATATACAGTTTTTTATTAAGCTCAAGCGCTTTTTTATACTCTTTATACATAGTGCCATATGATGTATATCTTTTCTCCATATGGTTTGCTGCGGCATCGGCCTTTTCTTTTATGTCTTTTTCCTTAATATGTTCCGCTGACGTTTTTGCTTCCTCAAATTCCGTTTCCGATTTTTTCATGCTGTCATTTTCAAGCTTTAGGTGTTCTTCGCGCTTGCTGACATTTTCAAGCGCCTTATCAGATAAAGCAACAATTTTTTTATAATCATCCATATTGAGCTTCATAACACTATCGTAAAGCTGATTTTCTTTGGCCTCTAATTCTTTGAGTGTTTTTTGTTCTTCTTGAAACGGCTTTTCCGATTCCGCGGCTTTTTCTAATGAATGATGAAGTGAATCAACCGGGTCCTGTCCCATGCATCCTGTTAATATCAGTGCCATGGCACAAAAAGCTCCGATCTTCATTCCAGGCCGCCGTTTTATTGCGTCTTTCACGTTAAATCCCCCAATCTTGACAATTTCTACTATAGAATCCATGGGGACATTTGGCAATAGTCGTGCTGTATTAATGCAATACTGAAATTAAATCAAAAAAGTGAAAAATCAGGACAGATGACCATACAACTTTTTTGTTTTTACATAGGTTATATTAGACGCTATGCCTACTTATAAAGGCTCTGGCGTAATTAAAAGAGGAGGTTATGTAATATGTATGGATATGGTTACGGCGGAGGCTGCTGCAGTTATGGTGGTTACGGATATGGTGGCTACGGATATGGCTACGGCCGCACCTTTGCGCTAATCGTTGTTTTATTCATTCTGTTAATCATTGTCGGAGCTGCTTATTTAGGCGGAGGCTGTTGCTAACCACACAGCATGAAATTGACCAGCCATATACGGCTGGTCATTCGTTTCGTTGCACCTTTGTGAAGAAATCCGATATAATTTACATATTAAGCTTTAGGAGTGAAGTTTCTTGATTACTATGGAAAACATCGTACGTGACGGCCATCCAGCCCTCAGAGAGACTGCCGAACCTGTTGAGCTGCCTCCAACTGATGCAGAAAAACAGCAGCTGGCCGACATGATCGAATTTGTTAAAAACAGCCAAAATCCGGAATTAGCCGAAAAATACAAGCTGCGCCCTGGCGTAGGGCTCGCAGCTCCTCAAATTAATATCAAAAAACGAATGATCGCCGTTCATGCGGAAGATGCTTCCGGTAAATTATACAGCTATGCTCTGTTTAATCCTAAAATCGTCAGCCATTCAGTTGAAAAAAGCTACTTAACAAGCGGCGAGGGCTGCCTCTCTGTAGATGAAGCGATTCCCGGTTATGTTCCCCGCTATGCTCGCATCAGAGTAAAAGGAACAACACTAGAAGGCGAAAATATTGATATTCGTTTAAAAGGATTTCCGGCTATTGTGTTTCAGCATGAGATCGATCATTTGAACGGCGTTATGTTCTATGATCATATTGATAAGGAAAATCCTTTCAAAGAACCTGAAAATGCAATCGCAATTGAGCGCTAAAAGAAAAAACGGCTGGCACAATGCCAGCCGTTTCTTTATTTTAAAAGGCCCAATTCTTTGACAGCGTATGCAATTCCATCTTCATCCACCGGCTTTGTTACAAAGTCCGCGATTTCTTTCAGTTCGGGAACAGCATTTCCCATAGCTACGCCTGTCCCTACATATTCAATCATTTGCAGATCATTTAATCCGTCGCCGAAAGCATATGTATCGCCGATATCAAACGGAAGACGCTCAATCACTTTTTTGATTCCTTCTGCCTTCGAACCTCCGTGCGGCAGAACATCAGTCGATAGCTCATGCCAGCGAACTAGATCAAACTCAGGAAAAGCGGCATAAGCTTTTTCTTCTTCATCCTGACAAAATAAAAGAAGCTGAAAAATTTCTTTTCCTTCATAAAAAAGGTCATCGGCCTCTGGGTAATCGGTTTTAAGGCTGCCGATTCCCTCGAGAACATGAGGGTGATCCGCAACAGTCGCTTTCATCGTGTCCTCGGCCATAAACACAACAGGATGCTTGCCTTCATCCGCCTGCTTTAATAATCGTCTGATTGCATCTTCAGGCAGCGGATTTTTATAAATCACTTGATTTTCAAAGACAACAAACTGTCCATTGTAGGAAATAAATGAGTGGATGCCCAGCTCCTCCAAAATCGGCTTAACCAAAAATGGAGACCGGCCGCTGGCAATAAACACATGATGCCCTTGGCGCTGCAGCTCCGCCACGGTTTTTCTCGTACTTTCCGGTATATTCTTATCATGATCATATATTGTGCCGTCAATATCAAAAAAGATTAATTTAGAATCCATCGCAACTTCCCCTTTATCGTCTTGGTCTGCAATTCCCACCCTCATCATACAAAAAGATTGTCATTCAGCAAACAATTTCGTTCAAAAATCATATTAAATTCCATTAATAACCACGAAAAGTCTTCCTCAATCTCCGTATACTATTTGTATAAAAGAACTCTGGGACAAATTTTTCATTTAAAGGAGGGACTGGCTAATGCTGCGTAAATTAAGAAAGAAACTCAGAAGACAATGGAACGGAATGCTCCGTAAGAAAGCAATTGCCTGACAAGGGATCTTTCACTTTTTGAGAGATCCTTATTTTGCTCAAGGCTTTCCTTATATTCCGTTTTCGAATATAATAGAATGAGCGAGTCTAACATACGGCATTTAAGGAGAGATTTGGAATGATTTATAAGGTATTTTATCAAGAGAAGGCTGACGAAGTACCTGTTCGGGAAAAGACAGATTCACTTTATATTGAAGGCGTATCTGAGCGTGACGTCAGAACAAAGCTGAAAGAAAAGAAATTTAATATTGAGTTTATTACACCTGTTGATGGTGCATTCTTAGAATATGAACAACAGAGCGAAAATTTTAAAGTATTGGAGTTATGAGCGGTATGAAATTTGTAAAAAATGATCAGACTGCTGTTTTCGCCCTCGGAGGTTTGGGCGAAATCGGTAAAAATACGTACGCGGTGCAATTCCAGGATGAAATTGTACTGATTGATGCGGGGATCAAGTTTCCCGAGGACGAACTGCTCGGAATTGACTACGTCATCCCTGATTATACGTATTTAGTCAAAAACGAAGATAAAATTAAAGGGCTTTTTATCACCCACGGGCACGAAGACCACATCGGCGGTATTCCATACCTGCTCAGACAAGTGAATATTCCTGTATACGGCGGAAAACTCGCGATCGGCTTACTTCGGAATAAACTTGAAGAGCATGGATTATTAAGACAGACGAAACTGAACATTATCGGCGAGGATGATATTGTAAAGTTCCGCAAAACGGCTGTGTCATTCTTCAGAACAACACACAGTATTCCGGATTCCTACGGCATTGTTGTAAAAACGCCGCCCGGAAACATCGTACATACTGGGGATTTTAAATTCGACTTTACTCCAGTCGGCGAGCCGGCAAACTTAACGAAAATGGCCGAAATCGGTAAAGAAGGCGTTTTGTGCCTTCTTTCAGACAGCACAAACAGTGAAAATCCGGAGTTTACCATGTCTGAGCGCCGTGTAGGAGAAAGCATTCATGACATTTTCCGCAAGGTGGACGGCCGAATTATCTTCGCTACATTTGCGTCGAATATTCACCGCTTGCAGCAGGTAATTGAAGCTGCTGTACAAAATGGAAGAAAAGTTGCCGTATTTGGACGCAGTATGGAATCGGCTATCGAAATTGGACAGACACTCGGTTATATTAACTGTCCTAAAAATACGTTTATTGAGCATAACGAAATCAATCGTATGCCTGCTAATAAAGTAACAATTTTATGTACAGGAAGCCAAGGAGAACCAATGGCGGCGTTATCAAGAATTGCAAACGGCACACACCGCCAAATTTCAATCAATCCTGGGGATACAGTCGTATTTTCTTCATCCCCTATCCCAGGCAACACAATCAGCGTGAGTCGAACAATCAACCAGCTGTATCGTGCGGGTGCTGAGGTTATTCATGGCCCTCTTAACGATATCCATACATCCGGTCACGGCGGACAGGAAGAACAGAAGCTGATGCTTCGTTTAATCAAACCTAAATTCTTCATGCCGATTCACGGTGAGTACAGAATGCAAAAGATGCATGTCAAACTTGCAACAGATTGTGGCATCCCAGAGGAAAACTGCTTTATCATGGATAATGGTGAAGTATTAGCGCTTAAAGGCGACGAGGCTTCAGTTGCAGGAAAAATCCCGTCCGGTTCAGTGTACATTGACGGAAGCGGTATCGGTGATATTGGCAATATCGTACTTCGTGATCGCAGAATTCTCTCTGAAGAAGGACTTGTCATCGTTGTTGTCAGCATTGACATGGACGACTTCAAGATTTCAGCGGGCCCAGATTTGATTTCCAGAGGATTTGTGTACATGAGAGAATCTGGCGACTTGATCAACGACGCTCAAGAGCTCATTTCAAATCACTTACAAAAAGTAATGGAACGAAAAACGACTCAATGGTCTGAAATCAAAAACGAGATTACAGACACGCTTGCACCTTTCTTGTACGAAAAAACAAAGCGCCGTCCAATGATCCTGCCGATCATTATGGAGGTTTAAAAAAAGAGGCACTCCCTAAGTGAGTGCCTCTTTTTATTGCAGTGATATGTGTTGAAATGATTTTACATCGAATAAGCCCGTAGTCGTCATTTTAATATCAGGAATGACAGGCAACGCTAAAAACGACAATGTCAAAAATGGATTAAATCCGCCTGTGAAACCGATTAACGGCAATTTATCATGAAGCGTCAGCAAGCTTTGATTCACTTGCTCTGCAGATTGGTCGGATAATAACCCTGCAATCGGCAACGGTACTGAATGGAGCTCTTCCCCATTTTTTATAATCGTTGATCCTCCGCCAATTTCCTGCAGCTTATTAACTGCCGCCGCGATATCCTCATCATTCGTTCCGACAGCAATAATATTATGGGAGTCGTGTGAAATGGTTGTGGCAATCGCTCCGCTCTTGAATCCAAAACCTTTCACAACGCCAAGTCCGGTTTCTTTTAATCCTTTATGCCGCTCAACAACTGCAATCTTTAATAAATCAAGCTCAGTGTCAGGCTCAAATTCGCGGGCAACAGGAGCCGGAACTTGTACTAATCTTGTTTCAAGCTGATTTGGTATGATTTGAATGACATTGATCTGCTGCTCTGAATCGATTGGCATATGAAAATCCTGTTTGTTAAGAGGAGCAGCAAGCTTAACAGAATCAAGCAGTGCCTGATCTGGTGCTGCAGTTGAAGCATGATCCTGATAGACCGCTTTGCTGTCTTCAGCAACAGTCTGCCCTTTTATCATCGTCATTGTGACAGTGACATTTTCCAGATCAGATACAAAGAGCAAATCAGCGTCAAAACCCGGGGCAATCGCTCCCTTTGTATCTAATCCGTAGCATTCGGCCGCATTGAGGCTTCCTAATTGATAGGCTAAAAACGGATCAAGTCCAGCTTGAATCGCCATTTTCACCTGATGGTTTACACTTCCCTCTGACAATAAATCATCCACATGCTTATCATCCGTACAAAAAAGAACCGGCGTGCGTTCTTTTCATTCACCGCCGGCAGCACATTGAGCGTGTTTTTGGCGACAGATCCTTCACGCATCATGACATACATGCCCCTTCTGATACGATCAAGGGCTTCTTCCTTCGATGTTACTTCATGGTCATTTAAGACAAATGCGGTTCTGTAAATGTTAATGAGGTCTGTTGATAAACCAGCTAAATGACCGTCTATCCGTTTTCCTGCAACACGGGCATCGAGCAGTTTCTGAACCATGTCTTTTTCAGCCTGCTGAACCGACACATAATCCATAACTTCAGCCAGCCCTAATACTTCTTCTTCTTCATAAAAAGGCTTGAGATCGGCAGCTTTGAGAATTGCGCCTGATCGCTCAAAACTTGCGGCAGGCACACTGGAAGGAAGCATAAAATGGATATTCAAAGGTGTATGCCGAGCTTGTTCAAGCATAAACACAATCCCTCTTTCACCAGACACATTTGCGATCTCATGCGGATCTGTAACAACCGTCGTCACGCCATGAGGCAACACTGCTTTAGCGAACTCAATCGGTGTAACCATTGATGACTCAATATGTACATGTCCATCAATAAAACCCGGAACAATCATTTGTCCCTCTGCATCAATAATATTTTCGCCTTCATACTCACCGAGGCCTACAATAACTCCATCTGTAATCGCAATATCTTCATATATCCATTCTTGATTATATACGTCCATGATTTTTCCGTTCCTAATGACGATATCAGCTTTTTGTCTTTTTGCTGAAGCATTCAGCCTATTGACTAGCGCTTCTTTATTCAAATAGGCCCCTCCTCTTTTTTATTATATGGTACAATATGCTATCGGAACGCCTGTGCTTAGTCAATGAAATTTTAAGAAATTGGCGCTCAGTTCATTAAAGTTGTTATATTCTGATAATATGAAAAACCGCCCTTTGAGGACGGCTTATTTGACTGCTATTTAGTATGAAGAACTCTTTTTTCAAAACGGGAGATGTCTGTAACTGATCCAATAACAATGAGTATATCTTCTTGGTGGATGACTTCGGTTGCAAGCGGTGATACGATGACTTCCTTGCCCCTTTTTATGGCTACGATATTAATACCGTATTTTGCGCGAATATCTAAATCGAGAAGTGTATTTCCAGCCAGGCGGCTGTTAGCTACGATTTCAACAAGACTATGCTCTTCAGACAGCTCCAAATAGTCAAGTACATTGTTGGACACGATATTATGCGCAATTCGTTTTGCCATATCGCGTTCTGGGTGGACGATGTGATCCGCACCAATTTTAGACAGCACTTTTTCGTGATAATCGTTCTGCGCTTTAACTGTAATCGTATGGACGCCAAGTTCTTTCAGAATGAGTGTCGTTAAAATACTCGCTTGAATATTTTCCCCGATTGCTACAATAACGTGGTCAAAATTTCGCAGGCCTAAATTTTTCAGGACAGATTCGTCTGTCGAATCACCGATAACTGCGTGAGATGCAATCTTGGCATACTCGTTGACTTTATCTTCATCGATATCCATTGCCATAACCTCGACGCCTTCTTCGCTTAATGCTTTGCAAATACTGCCACCAAAACGGCCCAGCCCAATTACCGCAAATTCTTTTTTCATCGTGGTGCTCCTTTATATGACATGATATTGATCAAATTTTATCATATTCTTTTGTTACAGTGTTATCCTTTTGGCAGCGAATTCATATGCCGCTTGAGCTTTTCAGTAAACTCAGGCGACAAATACAGCTCCGCTCCGCGTTCGATTTCAATCTGATAGTGCTGAGGCGGGGCAATTTCCGCTTCTTTTTGGAGGACGAGAAAGGTTAAGCAGTCTTTGTAGTGCCTACCGCCAGCTTCAACGTCTACAAATGCCGGCCGATACGTAAGAGATTCGACGCCCTCCCTTTTATATAGATAGGAGAGAGCAGAATAAGGGATACGGTATAAAACGCCTTCTGTTGTTCCTCCGTCTTCCAACATGTCCGCTCTTGAACCGTCATCCCTTTTTAGCGTGAAGCGGGTTGTGTATCCTTTTAAAACAGCTCTTCCTACTGGATCTTGAAAATAGTGATCGACTCCCGCTTTTTGAAAGCGGGCATTATCCATGCATGATCCATAGGCAAAATAATAAATGGGATTTTTCGATTTGCTGATCATCTGATGTTCTTTCCAGTCGCCGCTGCTTATTTTCGTAAAGCCGGCAAACCCGTCTTTGTTCATAAAATAAATAAGCGCATTTTTAATCCCGACATCCGTTTCTACAAACACCGTTTGTTTATGATATCCTTGAAAAAATTGATCGAGCTTATGTATACACAATTCATCTGCTTCATATACTTCGCCGTATATATAGCCTTCACCATTTAAAACAGCTGTGGGCCCCTCTTTTGCAGCAAACAAACTTCCCTTTGTTCTCGCCTGCTCATTAATACATGCCGATTGTGCCAGCAAATGATGGTTTTTTTCATGCTTTCTTAATGTCCCGTATACAAACAGAAGCGAGTTCACTTTATTTTTCTCCTCTCAGCTGTCTGATTTTAAAGGCAAAACCACTTGAAAGACGCTGCCTTTTCCAGCTTCACTTTCGATTTTCAATTCCCCGTCATGTTCCTTCAGGATTCTCAAACAAATGGGAAGTCCCAGTCCAGTGCCCTTTTCTTTTGTTGAATAAAAAGGTTTGCCAATCTGCTTCAGCTTTTCCTGCGGCATGCCGTTTCCTTCATCCTTTACGCTTATCACTGCATGAGAGGCGGTTTTAGCAGTTGAAATGGTTACGACACCGCCCTTTGGCATTGCCTCAATTCCGTTTTTAATGATGTTGATAAAGACCTGCTTCAGCTGATTTTCGTCTCCATTAATCATACAGCCATCTGTCTCTTTAAAATTTTTCTCTATGACGATATTGGACAGAATTGCATTGGTATCAAGCAATGTCGTGACTTGTTTCAAGATCTCATTAAGCTGGTGTGTTTTAAATGTGATTGCCTGCGGTTTTGCAAGCAGCAGCAGCTCGCTGAGCACTAAATCAATTCTTTTAATCTCTGAAAAGATGATGTCAAAATAGTCTTTTCTGTCCGGATATTGTGTTTTCATAATCTGGAGGAAACCGCTGACAGATGTTAAAGGGTTTCTGACCTCATGAGCAATACCTGCGGCAAGTTCACTTGTGATTGATAGTTTCTGGGATTCTCTCGCCAGCCGTTCATTAATCTCAATGAGCTCATCTTCAGCCTCTTTCCGCTCAGTGATATCTGACATTGTACCCAGGCTGCCTGTAAATTGGTCATCCCGGTCATAGTAAAGTTTATAATGAACTTCTCCCCAAAAAATCGTGCCGTTTTTTGTCACGTATTTTGCCGTAAACATGCCAGAAGACGCTTTGTTTTGAATTTGGGTGTTAATGTGGTCGGCTACGTGCTTTTCTTTTATGAAGTAATCATTATACATCGTTCCCATACATTCACTGATTGAAAAGCCGGTTATTGATGCCCACGCTTGGTTTAAATATGTAATTTCGCCTTTTGCATTCGTTTGAAATACGATTTCCTGCAAATTATCCATGATGCGGTTTTTTTCTTCTGAAAGCTGTTTATACTTCCATTCGTTATCCTTCATTTTCTTAACCAGCTGCTGTTTCTCATCAATATAATAAGCCAGCATCCAGACACTTACCAGCGTGACTGCAGTATACACAATATCAACAGGCCAATTAATCGGGTTTTTGCCTATAAAATAAAATAAATAATCCCAAAACATTATAAAAATCATTGCCAAAATGATGGAAATGATACGCGCTTGATATTTTCTCATATGACCACCTGCCGCTTGTGTTTCTCTACTTATTGTACCATTCTTCGACAAATAATTGAGTAAAATATGTAAAGTATCCCAAATCATTCATTACCAAATATCTTGATGTCTTATCTTAGGCGGCGGTAATCAAAAATTGGCACGCAAAAAAGGCGGAGATGATATCACTCCGCCTTTTTTAGCATAATTTTATTCTTTTAAAGCGGCTTGAATTTCTTCGAGAAGCAGCTGTGCACCCTCAGGGCTTAGCGTAATTTTACCGTTGCCGTATTCTTTATTTTCTGAAGTGATTTCTCCAGTCATTAAACAAACGCCATGAGGTTTGTACTTTTTCAAGATAATTTTATCTCCGTCAACAAAAAACTCAATGCTGTCTTTTATGGCAATATCCAATGCCCGTCTCAACTCAATCGGCATGACAATGCGGCCTAATTCATCTACTTTTCTCACAACACCTATTGATTTCATAAAAACCCTTCTTCCTTTAAATGTTTCTTTTCTCATGTAATGTTTTAAGGATGTACCTCAATATATCGTAGACGAATGAAACTTTGAAAAAGTTTCCCGCTTTCTATAAGAATTACAAGATATTTTTTCCATAAAACCGAAAAATGTATTACTTCTGTTACACAGTTCCTTGATTTTTTACAAAAACATTTCTTTACCGACGCACACCCCCAAAAATCGCAGTATTTCTGAGAAACTTTAAATGTAGAATCATATTAAATTAGGATAGAGATTGGGTGAAAACATGTTTCAATCAACTGAAATCGGGATTGACTTAGGAACAGCTAATATACTTGTTTACAGCAAAAATAAAGGGATTATCCTAAATGAACCATCTGTTGTCGCAGTGGATACGACGACAAAAGCAGTGCTTGCAATCGGAGCTGATGCGAAAAACATGATCGGTAAAACACCGGGAAAAATTGTCGCTGTCAGACCGATGAAAGATGGCGTGATCGCAGACTATGATATGACAACTGACCTGCTAAAGCACATTATGAAAAAAGCCGCAAAAAGCATCGGCATGTCGTTCAGAAAACCGAACGTAGTCGTTTGCACACCATCAGGCTCAACAGCAGTAGAACGCCGCGCCATCAGTGATGCGGTGAAAAATTGCGGCGCGAAAAACGTTCATTTAATCGAAGAGCCAGTTGCAGCCGCCATCGGAGCGGATTTACCAGTTGATGAGCCGGTTGCCAATGTGGTAGTAGATATCGGCGGAGGGACGACAGAGGTCGCTATTATTTCCTTCGGTGGCGTTGTTTCCTGCCATTCTATCAGGATCGGCGGAGACCAGCTTGATGAGGATATCGTTTCTTTCGTCCGTAAAAAATACAATTTGCTGATCGGCGAACGCACAGCTGAGCAGGTAAAAATGGAAATTGGCCATGCTCTGATTGAACATATACCAGAGGCAATGGAAATTCGGGGACGCGACCTCGTGACAGGTCTTCCAAAAACCATTATGCTTCAATCCAACGAAATTCAAGATGCAATGCGTGAATCCCTCCTGCATATTCTTGAAGCCATCAGAGCGACACTTGAGGACTGTCCGCCTGAATTGAGCGGAGATATTGTTGATCGCGGCGTTATTTTAACAGGCGGCGGCGCGCTCCTTAATGGAATTAAAGAATGGCTCACAGAAGAGATTGTCGTGCCTGTACACGTGGCGCAAAACCCGCTTGAATCTGTAGCAATCGGCACAGGCCGTTCTTTAGAAGTGATTGATAAGCTGCAAAAGGCAATTAAATAGTCTTTACCCGCAAAATTCTCACACGCGGCAAATTTCTTGCTTCTTTTTTCCTCACTTCCTTCATATTGTAGGAAATGGAGAAACGTTAAGGAGGAAACAGATGCTAAGAGATTTAGGAAGAAGAGTAGCGATCGCAGCCATTTTAAGCGGAATTATTCTTGGAGGCATGAGCATTTCTTTGGCAAATATGCCTCATTCGCCTGCAGGCGGCACTGTAAAACTGAATCATCCATAATATTGAAAAACCCAAGACGTGTCGTTTTGGGTTTTTCACTTTGGGCTCCTTCTTTCCTTTATAGGATCATATTTGATATGATGAGAAAAAAGCTTGGAGGAATGATTCATGGATTCATTTTCACAGAAATTAAATACATATGCACAGCTGGCGGTAGAAGTCGGCGTTAATGTTCAAAAAGGCCAGTATGTAGTCGTAAATGCTTCAACAGACGTTCGGGATTTTGTCCGTTTAATTGTAAAACACGCATATGAAAAGGGCGCAAAAAACGTCACCGTGAATTGGCAGGATGACGAAGTCGCCAAATTAAAATACGAACTTGCGCCGTTTGAAGCATTTGAAGAATATCCTGAATGGGAAGCAAAAGGCAGAGAAGAGCTTGCCAAAAATGGAGCTGCTTTCATTTCTGTTGTGTCGTCAAACCCAGACTTGCTAAAAGGTATAGATTCCAAACGGATTGCGGCATTCCAAAAAGCAGCAGGCAAAGCATTACATACATACAGACAATATATTCAATCAGACAAAGTCAGCTGGACTGTCGTAGGTGCGGCATCAGCAGGCTGGGCTCACAAGGTGTTTCCTGGCAAATCAGAGGAGGAAGCGATCCACCTTCTGTGGGAAGAAATTTTTAAAGCGACGCGCGTAAATGAAGACAACCCGGTTCAGGCGTGGATCAATCATGACCAAAATCTTCATGAAAAAGTTGACCATTTGAACGAGAGACATTACGCTGCCTTACATTATCAAGCTGAAGGAACTGATTTAACAATTAAGCTGCCTAGGAAGCATGTTTGGGCAGGTGCGGGAAGCGTGAATGAAAGCGGCCATGAGTTTATGGCCAATATGCCGACAGAAGAAGTGTTCACGCTGCCGCAAAAAGACGGGGTTGACGGTGTGGTATCAAGCACAAAACCATTAAGCTACGGCGGAAATATTATTGAAAATTTCACCCTGACGTTTGAAAATGGCCGTATAGTCGACATTAAAGCTGAAAAAGGTGAGGATATTTTAAAAGAACTGGTGGAAACAGATGAAGGTTCTCACTATTTAGGTGAAGTGGCACTTGTTCCTTACGATTCGCCTATATCACAATCAAACATTCTTTTCTATAACACGCTGTTTGATGAAAACGCGTCAAATCATTTGGCGATCGGAAGCGCCTATGCCTTTAATATTGAAGGCGGAAAGCAGATGTCTCGTGAAGAGCTTGTCAAAGAAGGCCTAAATGAGAGCATTACACACGTGGACTTTATGATCGGTTCTAAGGATATGAATATTGACGGAATTACGGCAGACGGGAAAAGAGAGCCTATCTTCAGAAACGGAAATTGGGCTTTTTAAGTAAATAAAAGGAGGCTTTTCCGCCTCCTTTTTTTATTTTTCTGCTTCATACATTTGCAGATTCGCATAAACTGTTTCTAATACTGGTGCAGCGAGAGATAAACGTTTAGCTTTTTCAAGCAAAAATCCATGCAGGTGGTCGCCTTCTGTCGTTTGGCCGTTTTCCATATCCCGAAGCATGGAGGACTTCATATGATAAGACATGCTGGTCATCGTACGAAAGCTCTCTTCCTCAAGATCCGGATCAGCCGGAACACCTTCTTTTCGTAAAACAGCGCAAATTTCCCCAATAAGAGTTTGGGCCGTGTGACGTCCGGCTTCTGTGGCGAGGATTGGGCCAAGCGGTCGTTGAAATAACGTTGTGATCCCCGCTTGCGCTGCAATAAAGAGATACTTTTTCCAAATGTCCTTCTCGATATGCCCGCTAATGATGACTTCAGCCTTCACACCTGAAAATGCCTCTTCAAGCGCTCTTATCCGCTCCGTACGCTCGCCGTTCCATTCTCCAAATACAAAACGATGCGATGTGCTCGTATGATGAATTTCTCCTTTGTTGTCTAAAGCACTTTCTATAAAACACAGGCCGCCCAGCACCTGTTCTTTTGAAAATGCCGCAAATAGCTGCTCATAGTGGCGGTACCCATTTAAAAAAGGGATAATGACAGATTCCTGATGGATAAATGGTTTGACATCGTCTATCACTTGGCCAAGCGAGTATGCTTTAGAAGCAATGATAACGACATCAAATTGCCCTGTTTCTCCGGCACTGATTAGTTCGGGCTGAAATGATACATTCCCTTTTTCACTATGGATGACAAGCCCGGTTTTTTTCAGCTGCTCAGCTCGTTTTTGGCGCACGAGAAATGTCACATCATTTCCTTTCTCCGAAAGCCGTCCGCCAATATACCCACCTACTCCACCTGCTCCGACAACTAAAAATTTCATGTTGTGATCTCCTTTCATATTTAGGTATCAAAAAAAGCAGAGAAATCTCTGCTTTTTTTATTCCGCGTATAGTTCAGTCAATTTTTTCTGCACATCAGCATTTTCAAGGAACTCGTCATAGCTCATTTGCTTATCGACGATGCCGTTAGGTGTAATTTCTATAATTCTGTTGGCAATGGTCTGCACAAACTGATGGTCATGGGAAGTAAACAGCATAGCGCCTTTAAAGCTGATTAAGCCGTTATTGAGCGCTGTAATGGACTCTAGGTCTAAATGGTTAGTTGGCTCATCCAAAATTAAAATATTGGCGCCAGAAAGCATCGCTTTCGACAGCATACAGCGGACCTTTTCTCCCCCGGAGAGTACGTTTGCTTTTTTGTGGACTTCCTCTCCAGAGAACAGCATGCGTCCTAAGAAGCCGCGTAAAAAGCTCTCACTTTGGTCGTGCGGAGAATATTGGCGAAGCCAGTCTACAAGGTTCAGATCACTGCCTTCGAAATATTCGCTGTTGTCTTTTGGAAAATACGCCTGAGATGTGGTAACACCCCATTTAAACGTTCCGCTGTCAGCTTCCATTTCCCCGGAAATGATTTTAAACAGCGTAGTAACAGCAAGTTCGTTTCGGCCAGTGAAAGCAATTTTATCTTCTCGATTCATAATAAAGCTGACATTGTCAAGCACCTTTACGCCATCAATTGTTTTTGTTAAGCCTTCCACGCGAAGAACATCATTTCCGATTTCCCGTTCCGGCGTGAAGTTAACATAAGGATAGCGGCGGGAAGACGGTTTAATATCATCCAGCGTGATTTTTTCGAGAAGTTTCTTTCTTGATGTAGCCTGCTTAGATTTAGACGCATTGGCGCTGAATCTAGCGACAAACTCTTGAAGCTGTTTAATCTGCTCTTCTTTTTTCTTGTTCGCTTCTTGAGAAAGCTTTAACGCCAGTTGGCTTGACTCGTACCAGAAATCATAGTTTCCGACATAGATTTGAATTTTGTTAAAATCAAGGTCGGCAATGTGCGTGCATACTTTATTTAAGAAGTGGCGGTCATGGGATACGACAATAACTGTGTTTTCAAAGTTAATCAGAAACTCTTCAAGCCACTGGATTGCCTGAAGGTCCAAGTGGTTCGTCGGCTCATCGAGGAGCAGAACATCCGGCTTGCCGAATAATGCCTGTGCCAAGAGAACTTTTACCTTCTCCGAACCGCCGAGGTCTGCCATCTTTTTTGTGTGCAGATCTTCTGAGATACCAAGGCCTTTTAACAGGATCGCAGCTTCACTTTCCGCTTCCCAACCGTTCAGTTCCGCAAATTCACCTTCTAGCTCAGCAGCACGAATCCCATCCTCATCTGAGAAATCAGGCTTCATGTAAATAGCGTCTTTCTCCTGCATGACTTCATACAGGCGTTTGTGGCCCATAATGACCACTTTCAGCACTTCATACTCTTCGTACTCAAAATGGTTCTGCTTCAAGACGGCAAGACGCTCGCCAGGACTCATATGCACGTCGCCTGTCTGAGGCTCGATTTCGCCTGACAGCACCTTTAGAAACGTTGATTTACCGGCACCGTTTGCACCAATTAACCCATAGCAGTTGCCTGGGGTAAATTTAATATTAACATCTTCAAATAACTTGCGATCCGCAAACCGCAAGCTTACATTATTTACAGCAATCATTTATTATCCTCCATCATGTCTATCATCAATAAAAGTATACCATGAATGCAGGGCAAGAGAAATGATTCCCTGATAAAACAGAGAGAAAACACTTATACACCCAAACCAGCCAGCTGTGTTACAATTAAAGAGAGAGAATGCATCCGCTCGGAAAATTACACACTCTCATGGAGGAACACGTTGAGGCTTTTAACACTTACTGAATATTGCTTACTGATCTTTTTTACGGGCTTTTACCTTGCCGTAACAGGCTTTACCGCCAAAGATATCGGCTTATATATAGGCATAGCCCTTATTTACATATTTTCACACATTTTTTCTAAACGGCTTTTAGAAAAGCGCGGAAAAGAGAACAAACAGGTTCACCTTTTCTTCAGTGTGCTAGCTATTATCGGTTCAGTGTTCATCACGGTTTTATGCATTGCATTGGTCGCTTCTTTTTCAAAATAAAAACGCCTGCTGTCCTAGGCCAGCAAGGCGTTTTTATTTTGTTTGACGCATTTCGTTAAACGGGAAAAAGACAAACTTCGATGTGCCGACAATTCGATCTTCCGCGATCAGTCCCAGCCCGTTTCGGCTGTCCATAGAATTCAGCCGGTTATCTCCCATGACAAAGTATTTGCCTTTCGGAACCTTAACCGGTCCAAAGTCTCCTGTCAGACTGACACCAAGTTTTTCTGCTTCCTTCTTGTTTTTAGACAAGTAAGGCTCGGCTACTTTTTTACCGTTTATATAAAGCGTGTCATCCTTCATTTGAACGGTTTCTCCAGGCTTTCCGATCAATCTTTTTACATAATGGATTTTAGAAGTTTCACCGTTGATAATAACGATATCTCCGCGCTTCAGCTCGCCGATATAGTTGACTGTTTTATTCACAAACAGCCTTTCTCCGTCATGTAATGTGGGATACATAGATGAACCTTCAACTAAATACGGTTCAAACAAAAAGTGACGGATCAGGAGAGCCAGCAGAACAGCGATGACAATCGCTTTACCCCATTCCAGGTACGTATTGGTTTTTTTCTTCGCCGTTTTCTCAGTATTCGTATTTTTTTCCTCGGTCAAAGTGTTTCCTCCTAGACAATTGCTATGTCAGTTGTTTCTCTTCTTTTACTTTATCATAAAAAAGAATAAAATACATAACTTAACCGCGCTCCCTGCCGGCCGGATAAGAAAAAGCGTCCTTTCGAACCAAGGACGCTTTTTTTCTTATTTTTCTGTAACAGGTTTTTTGACGATACCGAGGATAATTGCCATCACGACAGCACCGATCACGATACTTAAAAGGTAAAGCATCGGATGGTTTGTAATGAAAGCTACGAATACTCCTCCATGAGGCGCCGGAAGCGTTACTCGGAAGAATTCAGTTAATCCGCCGGCAACAGCTGCACCGACTACAGCAGCTGGTATGACGCGAAGCGGATCAGCCGCAGCAAATGGGATCGCTCCCTCTGTTACAAAAGCAGCTCCCATGAAATAGCATGTAATACCAGCTTCACGGTCACGCTGAGTGAATTTGTTTCTGAAAATGGTTGTTGCAAGTGCGATACCAAGCGGAGGAACCATACCGCCGGCCATGATTGCTGCATGAGGCGCATAGTTGCCTGCATCGATCATGGCGATACCGAACGTAAAGGCTGCTTTATTAAGCGGGCCACCCATATCGATCGCCATCATGCCGCCCAAGATAATACCCATTAACACAAGGTTTCCAGTACCAAGGCTTTCAAGCCAGTTTGTTAAGAAATTCATAAATGCCGCTACAGGTGTATTGACGACAAATTGCATTAATACGCCAGTGATAAAAATACCGAACAGCGGGTAAATCAAAACAGGTTTTAATCCATCAAGTGACTGAGGGATAAACGTAAATACTTTTTTCAGTAAAATCACAACATAACCGGCAAGGAATCCGGCAATTAAGCCGCCTAAGAATCCAGCATTCGCTTGAGTAGCCATAAAACCGCCGACCATACCAGGCGCAAAACCAGGACGATCTGCAATACTCATCGCAATGAAACCGGCCAGAACTGCAACAATCAGTTTTAATGCATTGTCGCCGCCGATAAAGTTTAATGCTGCTGCAAACGTGTTGTAGCTAGGATCATTCGGATCAGCAGAGTGAATTCCCCAGAAGAATGAAATCGCAACGAGAATACCGCCGCCGACTACGAACGGAAGCATGTTGCTGACACCGCTCATCAGGTGCTTATAAAACGCGTTTCCGATACCGCTTCCAGACTTGCCTCTCGCTTCTTCATCGTCGTTTGAAGCTGCTGAACCGCCGCCGCTGCCTTGATAAATCGGCGCATCTTGATTCATCGCTTTTTCGATAAGCTCTTGCGGACGTCTGATACCCGCCGTTACAGGAACTTGAAGTACGCGCTTGCCTTTAAAACGTTCCATTTCAACCTGCTTGTCCGCTGCGACAATGATTGCAGGGGCATCTTCGATTTCTTGGGCAGTGAGCTTGTGCTTAATGCCGCTTGACCCATTTGTTTCGACCTTAATTTCCACTCCAAGCTCTTTCGCTTTTTCTTTAAGGGCATCCGCAGCCATGAATGTATGGGCAATACCTGTCGGACATGCAGTAACCGCTAAAATTTTTCCTTTTCCGGCAGGTGCTGGTGCCGCTTCTTCTTCTTCTTCCTCTTCGTCATCATCTTTATCGTGCTGATTAATAATGTCGATGATGGCATCTTCAGACTCAGCTTCAAGGAGCTGCTTACGGATTTCTTCACGCATTAACAGCGTTGAAAGTCTTGACAATGCTTCAAGGTGAGTGTTGTTTGCGCCTTCAGTCGCCGCGATCATGAACACTAAGTGAGCCGGCTGGCCGTCTAATGATTCATAATCGACGCCGTCTTTTGAACGTCCGAACGCGATCGCCGGGTTGATAACGCTTGCCGTTTTCGCATGGGGGATAGCGATTCCTTCACCGATACCCGTGGAGCTTTGGCTTTCGCGATTTAAAATGGCTTCTTTATAGGCTTGTCGGTCATTTAACTTTCCAGCCTTATCAAGAACAGTGACCATTTCGTCAATAACATTTTCTTTTTCTTTGCTCTCAATATTAAGCTTTATCGTATGCTTCGTTAAAAGCTCAGTTATTTTCACTTGTGTTTCCTCCTCTATAGACGTGTGACCTTAACTTCAGGAAGAAGCTGCTGGACAAATTCTTCTGTTCCAAGTTCTTCAGAGAACGCGGTAGCACTGCCTGAAGTAACTCCTAAGCGGAATGCTTCTTCAAGCGGCAGCTGTTTGGAAATTCCGGCAAGGAAACCTGCAACAACGGAATCCCCTGCTCCGACTGAGTTTACCAATTTCCCCTTTGGCACGTTAGCAAAATAAACAGCTTCGTTCGTAAACAGAAGCGCTCCGTCTCCGGCCATTGATACAATTACATGTTCAGCGCCTTGTTCTACAAGCTTTTTCCCATAAGGAACAGCTTCCTCAACAGATGTAATGGCCGTGCCGAACATTTCTCCAAGCTCATGATGATTTGGCTTCATCAAAAATGGTTTCATTTCTGTTGCTTTCAAAAGAGCCTCGCCTGAGATATCCAGAACAACTCGTGCGTTCTGCTGTTTGCAGGCCTCTGCGATTTTTTCATAAGTATCGTGAGGGAGTGAAGATGGAATGCTTCCTGCAAGAACGACGATATCTCCCTCTTGCAAAGATTGGAACTGTTCTAAAAAGGCTTTGAAATCTTCATCCGAAATTGTCGGTCCCTGCCCGTTAATTTCAGTTTCATCACCAGTTTTCAGCTTTACATTGATACGGGTATCCCCTTTTACTTCAGAAAAAGCTGTTTCCAGGTTTTCTTCCCGTAAAAATGTTTTGATATATTCTCCGGTAAATCCGCCGACGAATCCGAGCGCTTTAGACGCCACATGGTGTCTTTTCAGCAGTCTCGATACGTTGATGCCTTTGCCCCCTGGATACTTGGTATCATACGAAGAACGGTTCAGGCCTCCTACAGTAAAATCTTCAACGTGAACAATATAATCGACAGATGGATTAAGTGTTACAGTGTAAATCATGGTTTCACTACCTTTACGACAGTTTTTTCTTGGTAATTATCGAATGTAAGCTCTTCAGCGTCAGTCGTAATGATTGTTGCGTCGCCTATTCCGGCGAATGCCGAAAATGAAATTTCTCCGAACTTCGAAGGGTCTGCTAAGACGTAAGCGTGTTTTGCCTGTTTGATCGCTTTCTGTTTTAAAAGGGCTTCATCAGGGTCCGGCGTTGTGAATCCAGCCTCTGTATGGACACCGTTTGTCCCCAGAAAACTCTTGTCAAATCTGTACTGGTCCATGGCAATCAGTGAAGCGCCTCCAATAATCGCGCCCGTTCTGTGCTTTACGTATCCTCCAAGCAGATAAAAAGAAATTTCTTTCCTTATTAAGGCATCGATATGCATCACCCCGTTTGTGACAACGACAATATCTTTGGTTTTATCCATAAAATCAATCATGTGCAATGTCGTCGTGCCTGCATCAAGGTAAATGCAATCCCCTTCTTCTAAAAGAGAAGCTGCTTTTTCAGCAATCTTCAATTTATCGTGAAGGTTTTTGGATGATTTTTCAAGCATATCGGGTTCAAGTCTGATATCGGAAAGCTTGGCCGCTCCACCATGAACGCGCTTTAAAAAACCGCGTTCTTCAAGGGTCGATAAATCTCTTCTGATTGTTGATTCAGAAGCATTAGTCAGATTTATAAGCTCTTGAATCTTTACCACATCATGCTTTTCTATTTGATCAATAATCAATTGATGCCGTTCAGGAGTTAGCATGCTTCACCTCCTAATGAAAACGTATTCATTTTGAATGCAATTTCATTGTAAACGCTATTTTCGGTTTAGGCAACTAAAATCATTCAAATTCATTCAATAACTATCAAAATCTTTCACGTTTCTCCATATTAACGTATGTCTATAGGGTTTGTAAACTGTAAATTCGACAAAAATAAGGACAATTGTACGACATTTTCTTCTTATTTTAATGAAAAAAGTCTTTTATATTCATAGTAGAAATCACTAAACATAAAAAAACCTCATGCATGTTGCATGAGGCTACTCATAACGCAGCGCTTCAATGGGATCAAGCTTTGCAGCTTTATTTGCAGGAAGCATACCGAAAATAACACCAATGAGCATACTGAACAGCACGCCCCCGCATACAACCTGCCAGGATATGAGTGACGGCCAGCCCGCAATGGCTGAAACAAGCGCGGCCCCTCCGTATCCAATACCAATCCCGACCAGACCGCCAATCAGCGTCAATACGACTGATTCAATTAAAAACTGAGTCAGAATCTGTCCCCTCGTCGCACCAAGTGATTTTCTGATTCCGATTTCCCGCGTCCGTTCTGTGACTGATACGAGCATAATATTCATGACACCGATTCCGCCGACCAAAAGGGAAATACCTGCAATTGAGCCGATAATCGTCGTCATAATTGCAGTTACTTTGCCAATTCCGGCCGCAATCTCTTCCATATTCATCACTTGATACGAATCCTCTGTGCCATGATTGTCATTTACCAGCTGTGCTGCTTCTTTTCCTGCCGATTTTATGTCGTCTGCTGATTCGACCTGCAATGATACGTTACTGAAATCGCTTGTGCCAAAAGAGGATTTCATCATATTAAATGGCACATACATTTCACTTAAACCGAAAGAAAGCAAGCCTGTTTCTTTTTTCAGCACACCGATAATTTCAACGGGCTGTCCGTTTATCCAGACAACTTCACCTAAAGGGGAGGTTTTATCGAACAGTTCTTCAGCCATCTTTTGAGAGATGATTCCGGCTCTATTCCCCGCAAGAAAGTCATTGTCGGTAAATGTTCTGCCGCTTTCGATTTCTAAAGAATTGACATTCATGTATCCATCATTTATTCCGTTAACCGTAGCATCGGTTTCTTCTTCGTGATAACGCGCTTTCATACTTTCAGAAGTCGAAGCAACGACTTGTTTAATGCCTTCTATTCCTTTTAAACCTTTAATATCGTTTTCTGTAAACGTAGATTCAGCTGCGGCGTTCGGGTTGCTTGCAAGCTCCTCGTCGCTAGGCATATAGTACAGCTCCACAGTATTTCCCGGGCCGCTGATCGACTGCTTCAGCATTTGCTCGCCGCCCTGTCCTACCGCAACGACAACAATGACAGAGCCTACACCAATGATAATGCCGAGCATCGTTAAGATCGAACGCATTTTATGGGCAAGGACAGAGCTTAGAGCCATTCTGATGTTTTCTAACAGGCTCATTCTCCCACACTCCTTTGTCCGGAGCTGGCAGGAACAATGTTTCCGTCACGCACCATGACGATCCGATTCGTGCAATCTGCTACTTCAGGCTCGTGAGTAACCAGAACGATTGTCGTTCCCTCGGCATTTAATGCTGTAAACTGATCCATAATCGCCTCGCTTGTTTTCGTATCCAGCGCGCCGGTCGGTTCATCAGCTAAAATCAATTTCGGCTCATTCACGATCGCCCTCGCAATCGCCACCCGCTGCTTCTGCCCGCCCGACAGCTCGTTGGGCATGTGGAGCATTCGATCGGCTAACCCGACCTTTTCCAATGCTCTCTCAGCCCGCTCTTGACGTTCTTTTTTGCCTATTCCGGAGTAAATCAACGGCAGCTCGACATTTTTTTTTGCGTTCAGCCGCGGAAGAAGCTGAAATTGCTGAAATACAAAACCGATGGACCGGTTACGGACTGCCGCCAGTTCTTTATCTTTATATGAAGAAATGTCTTCGCCGTCCAATTTATATGTACCGGAAGTCGGCCGATCAAGACAGCCGATAATATTCATGATCGTCGATTTTCCTGATCCTGACGGTCCCATAATCGAGACATATTCACCTTGATGAATGTCCAAATCAATAGAATGGAGAACATCAAACGTTTCCTTTCCGATCTGGTAGCTTTTTCGCACATTAGAAAGCTGAATCATTTAAGATTTCACTTCCATTCCGTCAGTCACCTGATCAGATGGATTCAAAATGACTTGATCATCTTGGGTAAGCCCCTCTTTAATTTCTGTCAGGTCATCTGTCACTTCGCCGATTTTGACATCAACTCGCTTTGCTTTTCCGTCTTTTACTGTATACACATAATATTGGTCATCTTCTTTTTTGACTGCCTTTGAAGGAAGCGTATTTGCTTTCCGTTTATCTGTTTCAATATTCATGATAAATTTAAAGCCTGGCTTTCCTTCTGGAAGATTTCCTTTTATTTTCACTTGAAGCGGGTATTGGACCGCCTGTTCTGTTCCTTGTGCCGCAGCGCTCTCCTGCTGATCCGGAACAAGCCCGACTGCGGAAACCGTACCTTTCCATGTTTTACCCTGTATTACATCTGAAGTGAGTGTGACCTTCTGGCCTTTTTTGACTTTCAATGTATCGTATTCAGACAATTTCCCTGAGACGACAAGGTCTTTTGGGTTGCCGATATGTATGACAGGCTCTTGAATATCTGACTTTTTGGATGCCGCTTCTTGGTTGACAGAAATAACGGTGCCTTCAATTTCGCTTTTCACTTCTAAATCTGACACCCGGTTGGCAAGTGACTGCCGCTGAAGCTCGGTTTGTTTTAATTCGATCTCCGCTGTTTTTTTCTGCATTTGAAGCTCTGTCCGTTCAGATTCGATTTGTTTTTCTGCTTCTTTCTTTCCTACCTGTTTTTCCAGTTCTCTTTCTTTGCTGTCTAAGGCTTTTAACTTTTCTTGAATTTGGTCAATTTGAAGCCGGTTGGATTCAGACGTTAACTGGTTCTGTTCTTTTTCCAGGCTCAGCTGCTCATTTGTATAGGTGACTAAAGGCGTGCCCTTTTTAACTTTATCGCCTTCCTTAACTTTAATGTCTTCTAATGTCCCTTTATCCGCTTCATAAAAGACATACTGTTCATTTGAAAATTTTAGCGTGCCAGGAACCATAACCGTTGATGAGATTTCATTTTCTTCAACGCTCCCCGTCTGTATCTCCTTGCCGGCGCTGCCGCTTGTCGGAGCGGCAGACCGGTATATATTGATTCCAACAAAAAGAGCGACTATAACTGCGATTCCAATTCCGATCCAGACTTTTTTCATGAGCTTATGCACCCGCCACAGAATTGATTAAACCTGAAAAAAGCGAAAATACAACTAAAATTCCGAATAGAATGATTGCTGAAATCCATCCGGCTTTTTTGGAGATGCCTCCCGTTTTGTGAAGTCCGATTGCTAATAATACAAAGCTCCAGATGCTGAAAATTTCAAAGGTATTTAACACGCTGGCAAGAGCCCCGTCAGATGGGATAATCCCTGCCAGTGACGTCGTGCTGTAAAGAGGATTCACGTCAGTCGTAAAAGCAACGATTCCATTAACCAATAATCCGAGACTGCTAATCAAAGAGACAAACAGGCCGAGAGAAAGCATTTTTTTATATGTCGTAACACCGCCTGATACTTTTACACAGAGCCAATAAATAAGAGGGGCAATAAATAATGCTGCGATACCGCCGATAATAGCGCCTGCCATTCCGCCAACTTTGGTTATTGTTGCGACAGTTTCCATTTGTTCAGCAGATAGCCCTTGCGTATCCTGGCTTTTCAAAAGCTCACTATAATCCGTACCGAGTGATTGCAGCACGGCACCGACGATGATAATTGCTGCAACAATCAAAAGCGGTCCCCACACAGCCGGCCTTTCTCTTATTCTTTCAAATTGAACGGACGGACTTGTGATTACTCCTAAAAGTGAAGGCTTTTCAGTCGCCGTTCCGCTGTTTTTTTCTACATTCGTTTCCATTTCAAAACCTCCTTGAGAATATCTAACAAATAGTACGGGAAGGATATCAAAAAGTTTCATGTTTTTCTAATAAATTTCCAAAAGCCTTCAATATTGAAGGCTTTTCATATTATTCTATCGCTGTGCTGTATTGCGCTTTCACAAGCCCGGCATAAATGCCTCCTTTAGCAAGCAGCTGATCATGGTTCCCTTCTTCTATTTTCCTGCCGTGATCAAGAACAATGATGCGGTCGGCGTCGCGGATCGTAGACAATCTGTGAGCGATCATCACTGCTGTACGCCCTTTCAGAAGCGTTTTTAACGCTTGCTGAACTTTTACTTCTGTCTCTGTATCAATGCTTGCCGTTGCTTCGTCAAGGATGATAATAGCCGGATCGGCGAGCAATGCTCTTGCAAAGGAAATGAGCTGACGCTGACCGGCAGACAGTACGCTGCCCCTTTCCTCCACCTCTGTTGCGTATCCTTCCGCTAAATCGGAAATAAACTCATCCGCTCCGACCGCTTGGGACGCTTTCATCACCTCTTCATCCGAAGCATTTGGCCTTCCAAAACGAATATTTTCCATGATGGTCCCAGAGAAAATAAATGTATCTTGCAGGACAATGCTGATTTGAGAGCGCAGACTGGCAAGGGAAAGATCCTTAATCGGTATACCGTCTATTTTAATGGTGCCTCCGGTCGCATCATAAAAACGGCTGATTAAATTGGCAATCGTCGTCTTCCCGCTCCCTGTATGCCCGACAAGCGCAAGCGTTGAGCCCGCCGGAATAGAGAAAGAAACGGCGTGAAGGGCTTTTCGTTTTTCATCATACGAAAATTCAACCTCTTCAAAACTGATCTCCCCATTTATCTTTTCATTATGAATGGCATTCGGCTTCTCCTTGACATTTGGCTGTTCGTCCAGAAACTCAAAAATCCGTTCTGATGATGCCATCCCCATTAACAGCTGATTATAGACCTGACCCAGTCTCGAAATAGGTTCCCAAAACATTCCAAGATAGAAAGCAAAAGAAACGAAGACACCAATCGTAATGGTTTCATTCATGATGAGTGTGGCTCCATACCAAATCAAGACAGCCGTCCCAATCGCATTCGTCATTTCTACAAGCGGACGGAACATGGCATTTTTTCTAGTTGCTTCCCGCCATGATTCGTAGTTCTCCTGATTGACACCGTCAAAATACGCCATGTTTTCTTCTTCCTGCGTAAATGCCTGTGTGACCCGGATGCCCTGAATGCTTTCGTTTAGATGAGAGTTGAGCTTCGATTGCTTTAGCCGTACCGTTTGCCAGGATCGGCGTATTTTTTTTCTGAGACTTGTTGAAATAAAAAACATAATCGGCAATGTCACCATGATGGCTATAGTCAGCTCAGGGCTCAGCGTAAACAAAATGATAATCACACCGGCCAGAAGCAGCAAGTCGGTCAACAAATTGATGACTCCGCTTGTAAAGAGCTCCTGAAGAGAGTTAATATCATTCATGATCCTGACTAAGATCGATCCCGCCGACCGCTGATCAAAAAATCGATGGGATAAGCGCTGCACATGGGTAAATAAATGCTGTCGCAAATCGTAAATGACATGCTGGCCAAGCTGATTCATCCACCTGATTCTTAACACATTGGCGGCGTAATTGAGGACATATAAACCGCTAATAATAAAAATGAGCTGAATCAGCAGCTCCGGGTTTCTTCCTGTAATCGCTTGATCAAGAACATAAACGCCGATCAGAATGGGGATCACAAGCTTCACAGCAGTGCCAATCAATACGGTGAGAAAAGAAAGCGGCAAAATTGTTTTTCGATATGGTTTGACATAGCTCAGCAGCCGCCACATTTGAGCCCAGTTAAACGGCTTTTCAATGATTTCATCTGAAGAGTAATAGAAACGCTCTAAAATCCCCTGTTTTTTCGTTTGTTTCATTTGGCCCCTCCCTATCCGACCTCATGCGGCTCATTAATCATTTTGACATCACGGTATTGCAAATCGTAAATCTTTTTATAGTAGCCGCCTTTTTCAAGAAGCTCATGATGTGTTCCCCTTTCACGAATGCGTCCTTTATTAAAAACGAGAATTTCATCGGCGTGTTTCAGTGAAGAAATGCGGTGAGCGACGATAAAGGTTGTGCGGTTTTTCATGACTTCTTTTAAGGCAAGCTGTATGCTGTGCTCCGTTTGCATATCTACTGCACTTGTGGCATCATCCAATATTAAAATGCTCGGGTTCAAGCAGATGGCTCTCGCAATGGCAATTCGCTGTTTCTGCCCGCCGGAAAGCCCCATTCCCCTCTCTCCCAGCATGGTGTCATACCCATCAGGAAGCTCCATAATAAAGTTATGAGCCTGCGCCCTTTTTGCCGCTTCGATGACGTCTTCCATTGAGGCATCCGGCCGCCCATACGAAATATTTGATCTAATCGTAGATGAAAACAGGAAGGATTCTTGAAGTACGACCCCGATATTGGAACGAAGGGTTTTTAACGAATAATCTGTGATGGGTTTGTGATCAATGGTAATCATTCCGCTAACAGGACTGTAAAATCTGGTGAGAAGCTGTGTCACTGAGCTTTTGCCTGAACCTGTCGGGCCCAACAGTCCGATTACCTTCCCGCTGTTTGCCTCAAAGCTTACATTGCACAGCGCGTTTGTTTGTTCTTTCCCGTATGCAAGAGAAACATTTTTGAAATGGACATCTCCGGTTAATTTTTGTTTATGCAAAGCATGAGGATGATCTGTAATGTCTTCTTCTTTTTCCAGAATGTCGAGCAGGCGTTCCCCTGACGCTTTTGCTTGAGAGAACATATTGATGACAAAACCTAAGTTCATAATGGGCCACATCATATAATTGACAAGGCTGAAGAAAGCAACAAGCTCGCCGGGATTGAGCTGATTTTGCATAACCAAGTAACCGCCGTATGAGAGAAGAGCTACAATACAAATGTTACCAATGAACTCCATTAAAGGGAAATACGCAGACCAGATGGATGATGTTTGTAAATACTGCGCCCTGTATTCTGCATTGGCTTTATTGAAAGTGCTGATCTGAAAATCTTCCCTTGAAAGAGATTTAACCGTATTAATGCCGCTGATATTTTCCTGAACTTTTGTATTGAGTTTCGCAAACGATTTGCGGATGCCTCTGAAGGCGGGATGGACTCTTTTGTCAAACCGGTATACCGCAACCGCGAGAAATGGCAGAACAGCTATTGTCACAAGCGTGAGAGGAACAGAATAGTAAAACATAACCGACAGGCTGATGGCTACCAGCAGGCCGAAGCGAATGAGCTCAGCGAGACCGTATGATAAGAAAAAACGAAGCCCTTCAACATCAGCAGTCAGCCTGGACATCAAATCTCCTGTTTTCGCGTTATCATAGTAAGAAAAAGAAAGCCGCTGCAGTTTTTCATACAGACCATTTCTCAGCCGATAAACGGATTTGATCCCGAACATATCACCTAAATACTGATGAAAAAAGGTAGCCATTCCTTTCAAAACCATTACCGCAATAAATCCTAAGCTGACCCACGCCGCAAGCTGATACTGCCGTCCCAGTACGATCTCATCAATCGTAATTTGCAGGATAATCGGATAAACGACAGTAATTGCTGTCATCAAAAGCATGGCTAGAAGCGACCACGTAAACACTTTTCTGTACGGCCAATAATACATTTTTAATCTTTTAAATGTCTCCATATCCAGCACCTTTCCAACATTTATCATCTTCACTATATCGATACCCGAAATAAATTTCTATTATTTTTCAAAATTTCAGTCTAATTATGGAGTGAGTCTCTTACTTTATAGGGAGTAACATATGTAGAATAAACGCTTACAGAAAATCATTGTATGCTGAGGATACTTGGGGATATGCCAATGAAATACAGAAAAACCGGACGGCTGAAATGCCGTCCGGTTTTCATCCCCCGCTGACCGGCGGTATGATGGCTACCGTTTCACCCGAAGATACAGAGGTATTTTCTTTTACATAGCTTTCGTTAACGGCAATCATAGCCGTATCAATAGATTCAAGACCGTATTGTTCTTTTAGACTCGCTTTTATTTCATCTGTGGTTGCTTGTTCCACATCTATTTCTATTGCTTGTGTACCGGCCTGTTCAGCCAGTCCTGCAAATAAAAGAATTTTAATCATGCTGCTCTCCCTCGCTTAGGTCTGGTTTTCCGTTCGGATAAGCTGTTGTTCCTAGCTGGTCGCCGATCCATTGCTCACCGTCTTCCCAAATTTCTTTTTTCCAAATCGGCACAATCTGTTTAATGCGTTCAATCGCATACTCATTGGCTTCATATGCGGCTTTTCGATGGGGAGAAGATACAGCAATCACTACCGCTGCTTCACCGATATCGAGCACACCTATACGGTGCGTGATCGCAGCTGAGGCACCTTCCCATTTTTCTTCGATTTCAGCGCCGATTTGAGCAAGCATTTGCACGGCCATCGGTTCATATGCCTCATATTCAAGCCGAACCGTTCTTTTTCCGTTTGTCCATTCCCGAACCGTACCAATAAATGTCGTAATGGCTCCTGCTTCCCGTTTCTCCACTTTTTTGATGATGTCTTCAGTATTAATGGGTGTTTTCGTAATCTCAAACCGTTCCATTATGCAGATTCCCCCTTCAGCTGTGAAAGCACAAAATCCACGGCAACCGGATCATCCGCATGAAAAACGGGTAATCCCTGATGCTCTGTCATTTGCTCTTTTTTTCTATAGATGATGGCGATTATATTTACTGCTTGCAGCGCTTTCAGATCTTCCTTTTCACTTAGGATAACCACTTTAGGATAAGGGGCTTTTTTAAAGCCTTCAATCAGAAGACAGTCTGTTTCGAGAAATTGGTATAACTCAATCAGCCGTGCCAAATCCCAATTGCGGCGGGCAGTCAGCTGTAACACACCAGCACCTTCTACCGCTGTTACATCAGCACCTGCCGCCTTGTAACGGTCCGTGTCTTTTCCTTCCGTGAGCGTTTGCGGTTCACCGCCGTGACCATGATGCTTCAGGCAGCCCAAATGGACTCCCTGTTCAGAGGCTTTTTCAAGAATGCGCTCAATAAACGTTGTTTTCCCGCTGTTTTGAAATCCTACAACTTGGACGATCGGGAAAGGACGGACCAAGGCCATTCACTTCCATTCTCTTCTCTGATGAGCAGTACTTGAACCGTTCTGCCAGATTCGTAGCCTCGCGTGCCGCCCGGCAGGATAATAAATGCATTGGCATCTGCAAGTGATGTGACAGAGCTCGACTTATCTAAGCCAACGGGTGTCGCCAACAGCTTCCCTTCCTGATGGTGCACGAGCGCACGAACAAATCGGGTAAATGGGTTCGGCTTCGGAAAATCCTTGGTCAAAACAGCTTCCGCACAAATTGAATGCGGTGTTTCATTGAGCAGCCATGTCTGGATTATCGGTTTGACAAACAGTTCAAAACCAACATAGCATGCCGACGGATTACCTGAAAGGCCAAACAGCAGCATATCGTTTGCATGCGCCACCGTTGTCACGCTGCCCGGGCGCATGGCAACTTTATTAAACAGCACGTCCGCTCCGAGTTTTTCATAGATCGCAGGCAAAAAGTCAAAGTCACCGACTGACACACCGCCAGTTGTGATCAGGAAGTCCACCTTTTTCATCGCTTCTTTAACTGCAGCAAAGCTTTTATCCAGTTCATCAGAGATTTTCCCTAAATAAAGCGGTGTTGCGCCTGCTTCTATCGCTTGCGCATATACCATACTCGCATTGCTGTTGCGGATTTTTCCCGGTTCCAGCGGATCACTGACATTCAGCAATTCGGTACCGGTTGCGATAATCCCGACTACAGGCTTTCTCACGACAGGCACAGATGCGTATCCGAATGTTGCCAAAAGAGCCGTCACTCCTGGTGTCACCCGGGTACCCTTTCTCAGTAAAACACTCCCTTTTTGAGCGTCCTCACCTGTTTTTGAAATATTATCCCCCGTCTGAAAGCGGCGTTTTAAAGACATAAATGACTTCCCATTCTCCTCAAAGGTTTGAGTCAGTTCAATCATGACGACTGCATCTGCCCCTTCAGGGATTTGCGCGCCAGTCATAATCCGCACAGCCTGAAACGGGCCAAGTTCTTTTTCAGATACTGCTCCCGCTCCAATATGGTCAATAACTTCAAACCGAACTGGGTTTTCACGTGAAGCTTCTGCCGTATCGCACGCTCTGACAGCAAAACCATCGTATGGCGAACGATCAAACGCAGGTACGTGGTGATCCGCAGTTATATCTTCGGCTAAAAACCGATGAAGGCTTTCTTCCAGCGCCACCAATTCTGTTTCACCTTGTTTTTGAAAATGGCAGACACGCCGAACTGCCTCGTCTACCGGTATCGGTGTTCGTTTCTCCAGCATTCTGACCCCTCCTGTTGTTACAGTCCAATCACTCTTGCCAACACGGAGTTGGCTTCTTTCACATCATTTGTTCCATGCACCAGTGCCCGTCCGTCATTGAAAATGACAATTCTGAAATCCTCGTAAAAAATATGCAGCAAAAACGCATTAGCCTCGACCTTGCCGATTGCTTTCAGCCGCTTAATGAGCTCCTGTTTCGGGATTCTTTTTAATGATTCTGACCTTACCTGCACTGTATCACGGCCGCATAGTACAGCAGCTTTTGGTGTGTTCCAATCCTGAAGATAAGGATATACCGCATTTGCTCCGCAAGATGGGCATTCCTCACGGCGTACATGATTAACGTTAATCTTCATATGCGAATTGTTCCAGACATCAAATGTCACAAAACCCCGCTGTATTGCTTCTATTTGGCCGGTTAACAGCTTTAATGCCTCAGCCTGCTGATATGCTGAAACGATATGCACAGCAGGCGGAATAATGCCGGCAGTATCACACGTCGCCCCGCCAACAGGAATTTGCTCAAACAAACAAGACAGACAAGGGGTTTCTCCGGGAATGACAGTCATGAACATTCCCTGGCTGCTTACACAGGCGCCATAGACCCAAGGTGTCTTTGTTTTCTGGGCAAGATCGTTTATCAGCATGCGGGTTTCAAAATTATCTGTCGCGTCGATCACGACATCTGCTTTTTCAATCAGCGGCTCAAGCGTTTCGGCTGTTCCTTCGGTAACATACGCCTCAATATGTATCTCGCTGTTAATCGCTGATAGATGCTCTTTGGCAGCCATGGCTTTCGGCATGCGGAGTTTGGCATCGCTTTCTGTATAAAGCTGCTGCCTTTGAAGATTGCTCCACTCCACATAGTCACGGTCAATAATGGTAATAGTACCGACTCCCGCTCTCGAAAGCCCTTCAGCTCCTGCAGTGCCGAGCGCTCCCGCTCCGACAATCAGCACATGGCTGTCTGCCAGTCTTTTCTGGCCCTCTTCCCCAATTTGCTTAAATCTGATTTGCCGTGAATAACGTTCCTCCATCAAACCTGTTCTCCTTATCTTTTATGTCATCTTATCATGTTATTGCCCCGTCAGTCCCGCTTGAGGGAGTTCGATTTTTCTTCCAAACAGCTAAAATCATCACGTGTATTAATGTTGATAAACTCTGCCGGGTTTGCTCCGATATTTTCAGCCTGTACGTAACAAACCGAAATTCTGCCTAATAAATCTGATATTCTCAACCTCTTCTCAGAAAGCTGATCGTATAGAACTGGCATGATACGTTTGTGGTAAATCGCAATCAATGGCTGCACTTGTCCGTCTGAAATTGGGACTACCGCGTCAGCACCGGCAGTCATCAGACGTTTGAGCTCCAGTATCGTCCTTCTTTGTATCAGCGGTGTGTCACAGGAAAGAACAGTATAAAGATCACCGTCTGTCTTTTTAAAAGCGGTATATATACCAGCCAATGGCCCCATGCCTTGAAATGGCTCAGCATCTTGATACACTTCATTTTCACCGTTTTCTTGAAATCTATCAATAAATTCGGGACGGCTGATGATAACCGTTTGTTCTCCAAGTGCCTCTTTAGCGCATTCGTAAAGCATCCTGCCCTTCCATTTGACAAACGCCTTCGGTTCTCCAAATCGCCGCGAGGCTCCCCCTGCCAGCAGTACGTTTACATGCTTCATATCATCTCACCTCTAGTTTCGTTAAAAGCATAGCAAAAGCAAAGGCTCAACGCTACTGCTTGTCTGTTTATTAAAGAGGAATAGCTGTTCAGTATTTGCATATTGTAGTGTTAACATCATGAGGGAGATGGTTCGAATGAAAAGATCAGGTCCTTTTTTCCACGACGTGTCTCAGGAGAACCTTTATTTAAAATCCGAGCTTTCAAGGTGCCATAAGCTGATTTCTGAACTTGAAGCAAGCTACTTTCATCAGAAAAATAACAAATTGCTCAAAGAAAATACCGATATGAAAGAAAAACTCCAGCAGCTGTCTGCCGAATTAACACATATGTCAACAAAAGAAAAACATGCCTCCCACACCAGCCAAACCCTGCACCAAATAAGAGCTGAACTGCTTGATAAAATCGTTGTTTTGCAGGAGCTTCTATCTGCTGAAACCTATAAACGCAGAGCCGAAATCGAAGAAAAACATAAACTTCATATTGCTAAAGTCAAAATCGAAGAAGAAAATAAAAATCTTCATAAACGGATCAGCGAACTTCAAGCCTCAATTGAGCAAGAACAAAATGCACTGCTTCAGGCAAAACAGCAAGCCGAATTGATAAAGGCCGAAAATGGGCGTCTAAAAGAGCAAATGGTAGAAAAAGAATATCAGCTAAAACATATTAAAATAGAAGTTGATCATATGAAAGATCGAATCATAGAAACGAAAGAAAGACTGCTAGACATAGAAAAAACGAAAGAAAAATTATTTCACGAAACTATTATATCGTATAAACGGCAGCTTGATGAAAGCGATGCCTGGATTGCTTCTCATTTTGCCGATATTGATGGCGGCACAAAACAAAAAGAAAAAACGGAAGAAGAAGCTCCAGCGGCCTACGCGCAGCCATATCATGTAGAGACCATCCTTGAAGATGTCACCAAACAGATACATGTGCTCCAAAAACAGCTTGCCCGCGCCCAATCATCAGACCAGGCCAAGAGCCATACAATCGAAGAGCTGAAAAACAGAGCCGCTGAAGAAAAGCCTTATCAAAAGTGGGTGTATAAGCTTAATCTTGAAAAAGAAAACAAACCTTCACAGAAAAAACCTCAATAAAAAAACTGCTTGAGCGATGCCAAGCAGTTTTTCTTTATATTTATTCATTAGCTGATTCAGCTGATTCTGCAGATTCGATTTCACCCTCTAAAATGTACTGCCCGCGATATGGTTTTTTCACTTCCGGGTACATTTTAATTAAGCTTTGCATAAACGTTGTCATATTAGGGATTTCAAGACCGCTTTCTTTTTCAATCTCTTTTTGAAGCTCGGAGCTCTTAATCGCCGCGTTGTGGCGTTTTAATGTTTTAATAGCAGCTTCACGCAGCTTCGCTGCTTTTGATCCCGGTCTTGCCGTTCCTCTTCTTCTTCGTGTTGTTCCGTCTGGTATACCGGCAGGAAGAGAGGAAATAGATTGAAGCTGAGGCTGGACAGACTGCTGCTGTGATTGCGGCTGATAGCTTCTGATTTCCTGAGCCGCAAGCTCAGCGAGAACCGGCAGAGAGTCAGGTTTTTTTTCAGAACGGAAATCCTTTTTGATTTCGGAAGGGCTTCCATTTCTGTCCAGCTCTCTTAATTTTGCGTATATTTTATCACGTTCAATTTGATATTCACGAATGACTTTCACTTCAGCTTCATTTAATTGTTCTAACCGCAAGCGCAAAGCTTCTCTTTCATTAAACATTCCTCAATGTACCCCCTATCAAAATTAACATCTTTAATTAAGATATTAGATTACAAAAGTAATTTTATCAACTATTATTTTAGCATTTTACTATTATATTTACTCTATGAAAAATTCCTTATTTTCTGAAAATGTTTTATTTTTCAAAAGAGTCCTTTATTCTCAAGGGATTAAGGGGCTTTCTAGTTTATTTGGTATAATGTTGAAAATATATATTTTACTTACTTCTTTAAAGGAATTTAGTGTAATATCTACAATTTTCGAGTTATGAGATATGAGATTTATCTAAAATTGAGGAAAAACATCAAAAATTAGCTGTGTTTTCTAGCGTATCAATCAAACAAACCATCAATTCCTATACCCAAATTTGGAAAAATAAGCTTCTTACTCTTCTTCCATTGCTTTTTGCACAAATAAAAAACCTGATGTGATCAGGTTTTTAGGAAATACTATTTAGTCAGATACCTATTCCGTTTCAGCCAGAACGCGGTTCACACGTTTTTCAAGCATTTTCATACCGCTCCCGCCGGCTTGGAAGTGACGGAGCTGTCCTGTTTTATCAAACACATAATATGCAGGTACGTATTCATTTTCAAATGCATCGGTTAAAGTATGGTCACTGTCAACAAAAATCGGCTGGGTGATATCGTGTTCAGCAGCTGTTTCTTTAATTTTACCAAGGTCAAGATCATCTTCGGAACGAGGCATATGCACAGCTACAACATTCAGTTGATCTTGATATTTATCACGAAATTCATTCACTTGCGGCATCGCTTCTTTGCACAAGTGGCAGCTGATGGACCAGAAATGAATAAGCGTCGGCTTTTCCCCAATCAATTGCTCTCTCGTCACTTCACCATTTAACCAAGCTTTTTCTCCCGTCAATTCCGGCATGGGCTGACGTAATTTCATTGCTTTTCCCTCCTATTTAACAGAAAGGCCTAACGAATATGCTAGACCGCTTTTCGTTCTTGGAAAGAATTAAAGTGTTTTTTGGCCTGGTTTCCAGTTAGCCGGACAGAGTCCGCCAGTTTGCAGCGCCTGGAGAACACGAAGCGTTTCATCAACATCACGTCCAATGTTGTTATGGAAAACAGTTTGGTATTGGAGCTCCCCTTCAGGATTAATAATAAACAATCCGCGCAAAGCCACACCTTCTTCTTCGATTAAAACGCCATATTCCCGGGATACCTCATGGTTTGTATCAGCAGCAAGCGGGTATTTCAGCTGGCCAAGACCGTTTTCTTTGCGGTCTGTATTGATCCAAGCTAAATGAGTATGGATGGTATCTGTTGAAACCCCGATGACTTCTGCATCAAGATCTTCGAACTCGTCATAGCGGTCAGACATTGCTGTAATTTCTGTCGGACAAACAAAAGTGAAATCCATTGGATAGAAGAACAGCACTGTCCATTTGTCGTTTTTCATGTTTTCCTCAAGACTTACTTTACCGAATTCTTTGCTTGCAAGGACTGCTTCCATTTCAAAACGAGGAGCTTGTTTACCTACCATACGTTCTGCCATATGTATCCCTCCAATTTATTGTTTGGCTTAAAGGTCAAAATCGCATGAAAATAAAGGGTGATTAACCATTTTTAGTTATATTGCAATGCCATTATATAAAAGCAGATTTCCCGAGTCAATTTTTAACAAATCATGTATGTCTTTGGCTTCGACATTTTTGAATAAAACGTTTAACATGGTCATGTACAGGGTAACTAGTCTCAATGTGCAGCAATCAATTAGAAAAGGAGCTCAACATGGACTTTATTAAACAATATGATTGGGCGGGACTGATTACAAATGCCGGTGTTCTGCTCATTAAACTCGCCATTATGATATTGCTCTATTTTATCGTTCGATCATTAGGCATGAAAATCATTAAACATCTGTTTGCAAAATTCGAGGAGCAGAATAGCTTGTCTATCGGACGTGCACATACGCTCCGAAGCCTGACTCTTAACATATTTGCTTATACATTGATTTTCATATTTTTCGTCATGGTTCTAGATTTGTTTCATTATGATCCAAGCGCTCTTTTAGCGGGGGCAGGAATCGTCGGCCTGGCTGTCGGATTTGGCGCCCAAGGGCTTGTCAGTGATATCGTGACAGGTTTTTTTATTTTGCTTGAGAAACAATTGGATGTCGGAGATTATATTACCGTTTCCACCTTTGACGGAATTGTCGAGCAGGTTGGCTTAAGGACAACTCAAATCCGCAGCTTTGACGGAACACTGCATTACATCCCCAACAGAAACATCACAAACGTGAGCAATCATTCTCGTGGTACCATGCAGGCTCTTGTTGACATTAAAGTGCCGGCTGAAAGAAATATTGATGAAATGATTCATATTTTACAGCAGGTTTGTGATGAAACGGCAGCGGCTCTTCCACAAATAAAAGAAGGCCCAAATGTCATCGGGATTCAAGAACTGGGGACTTCTGAAATTGTAATCAGGGTCATTGCCAAAACAGAAAATATGGAACAGTGGCGAGTCGAACGAGTGTTGAGAAAAGAAATAAAGAACGCGTTCGACCGCGCTTTCCCTAAAGAAACAGAATAAATAAAAGAACCGAAGCTTTTTGCTTCGGTTTTTTTATTACTGAATTCTGCTCTCAACTTCGCTACAAATTTCTTCAGCCGTCATCCCGGAAGCTGTAATGACAGGTGCTTGTGTTACCGTATCGGCTATCCCTTGCACATTATTATCAAGACCTGTTACGACACAGCAGTCACAGCCTTGAGCATCAGCAGGGCTTTTCATCATTACAACGTCATATCCTTTTTCTTTTAAAGCAGCTTCTACATCTGATAACGATTGTTCAATTCCAATTTTTTTAGCCATTTTTGAACACCTCCGTTTACTAGAGTGCTCATTTTATGGAATTTTATTCTTTCATTTGTACTTAATTGGCATAAACAGAAAAATAACCTGTCATGACATTAACCGCTGTTTCTATCGCATTTTCATCGGGATTCAGCTTAGCATGATGAAGCCCATGTTCAGAATCAGCGCCGAGCCAGAACATGAAGCCGGGATATTTTTTCAGCATGTAGCCAAAATCCTCCCCAGTCATTGCTTCTTTTGCTTCAATTACTGTCGCCAGTTGATGTTCAGCAACAAAAGACATAAATTCTTCTGTTAATCCGCTCGTATTGTAAACTTGGTGATATACAGACGGATATGTCACTTTTCCTTTGCAGCGGAATCCGATTTCGATTCCTTTCACTACATCTTCAATCCGTTCCTTTACCTGTTTCATCGATTCTTCAGAAAGCGTGCGGATCGTGCCTTCCAGGTGGGCCGTTTCCGCAATGATATTTTGTGCCGAGCCTCCGGTAATGGTACCAACTGTAATAACAGCACTGTCTAGCGGATCTGTGTTTCTAGAGATAATCGTTTGCAGCTGGGTGACAAGTGTACTTGCTGCTACAACCATATCCTCAGCCAAATGCGGATATGCCGCATGTCCCCCTTTGCCTTCCAGATCGATGACTAGCTCTGATGTATTCGCAAATAGAAGGCCGCTTTTTGTCGCAATGGTGCCTACCGGAAGCTCTGGAGCAATATGAAGCGCAGTGATGAAATCAGGCTGCCACTTTTTTAATACATCGCTCTCAAGCATTGGTTCCGCACCGCCAGGCCCTTCCTCTGCCGGCTGAAACAGAAAAAGCAAATCTTGTTTGACTGGGTGGTGAACAAAATGATCAATAATGCCGAGTGCAATCGTCATATGCAAATCGTGACCGCAGGCGTGCATGTTGCCGTGATGCTCTGATGCGAATGGAAGACCAGTTTGCTCTTCTATAGAAAGCGCATCGATATCCGCTCTGTACGCCAGCATTTTTTCCGGCGCCGTCCCGTTCACTTTTACAAAAAGCCCTGTTCGCCATTTCTCAATTTCAATTCTGTCTTGCGGATATTGTTCCAAGACATTTAATAAATACTGCTGGGTTTTGAACTCCTGAAATCCAAGCTCCGGTATACGATGCAGATCTCTGCGAATTGCGATGAGCTCCTCTTTCTTCATTTCTATTCCTCCTGCCTATACGAATAAGGCGTGGATATATTATCCACGCCTTTTTTATCAAACTTTTCCTTACAGCTGGCGTAATTCCTGCTTGATTTCAGTTTTGCCTTTTGTTTTTTCATCAATGTCTTTGATTTTTTTAGCTGGTGTGCCTGCAACGACAGTGTATGGCTCAACGTCGTTTACCACGATCGCTCCCGCAGCAACAACAGCTCCTTTACCTACTGTTACACCTTCAAGCACAACAGCATTTGCGCCGATTACGACGTCGTCTTCAATCACAACCGGTTTAGCGGATGGCGGCTCAATAACGCCCGCAAGTACAGAACCCGCGCCGATATGGCAGTTTTTTCCGACAGTAGCTCGTCCGCCAAGCACAACGTTCATATCAATCATTGTGCCTTCACCGATGACTGAACCGATATTAATAGAAGCACCCATCATGATGACTGCGTTATCACCGATTTCAACTTGGTCGCGGATGATCGCGCCCGGCTCGATACGCGCTTTGATGTTTTTAAGATCAAGCATTGGGATCGCAGAATTGCGGCGGTCATTTTCAACCACATAGTCTTCGATTTTGCTTTGGTTTTCTTCGATTGCTGTTTGGATTTCGCTCCACTCACCGAAAACGACACCAGTGTTTCCGTTGATAAAAGCTTTCGCAGATTCGCCGAAATTGATTCCTTCCAGCTCACCTTTCACGTAAACCTTTACAGGTGTTGATTTTGTACTATTTTGAATAAATGAAATAATTTCATTTGCGTCCATCATTTTCATATGTATAGTCCTCCTCCTGATTTTCTACCTCATTACTGTATCAAAGGAAAGATACAAAGACAAGAAAAAAAGGAACAGCCGTTTTAGCAGTTCCCAGTGAGTGATCAGACAGCGCACCCGCTTTTCTTTGCGAATTGTCTCCCAAAGTTTATTAATTCTTCCTCTTCTTCACCTTCTGGATTATTTTCGATTTTTACCGAAGGCAGCACAATGTCTCCACCGCGTTCTTTTATTTTTGCCTCTAGCGTATCAACCGCTCCGCAGAAAAATTCATATGCTGTATCACCGGAACCGAATACAGCGCATGTTTTGCCGGAAAAATCAATCTCATCCATGTCTTCAGCCAGATCTAAAAATTCATCAGGCAGATCTCCGTCTCCCCACGTATAGGTTCCCATTATGATATGGTCATAATCGGTAAACAGCTGGGCATCATCAATATCCATTGCTTCGAAACGGTCTACTTCTGCTTCCGCCTCCTGAAGCCCCTTTTCAATCAAATCTGCCATAGCTTCAGTGTTGCCTGACATTGTTGCATAAACGAGCAAAATCTTCGCCAATTCCTTGTTCCTCCTCTAATGAATCATTGCTGAAACTTCGTACGGCTGGACAAATTTACATTCATACAAGCCTGCGCAAAAGAAATTCTCTTTCTGATTGGCCACTCTCCATCCATGTCCCTTAATGGTATCGAACCATTTTAACGACCGGGCTTCGAGATCAGCCTGGTAAATTCTCGAAAAACCGTTTTCATCTTGTGTTGTAGTGACATATATAATGCCATCATCCTCTGAAAGATCAAGAAATGAATCTTCTTTTCTGATCATGCTGGATTGAATGATGAATTCTTCACCATTCAAAAGATTCCGTACAGTGACAGCACCGTGCTTTCCTTTCACAGAACCCATCGCCGCCACCAGCCAATTTTCATTGAACACTAGCATGGATGCCGTCATCCGGTTTTTTTCTTTTTTGACAACTTGGACAGTGTCACGCTTAATGTCGTAAGCCCAAATGCCGCCAAAATATGCGTGTATTTGCGTGCCGATAAAAAGATTGCCCCCGTGAAGGCATAGCGACCGGATAACAGGGGGATTATGAAATTCGGCAAAAGGTTTGACTACGCGCCATGAGACACCAAAATCATCCGATACATAAATACAATGCTTACCGTGGGCGCAGACAAACCCGTTGTTTCTGCCGGTAATCGCCCACACTGTTGCATTTGTCGGAAAGCTCGACATCGTCCAGGTTTTCCCTTCATCAGCCGAACGAATGACTGTTCCCTTTTCACCAACGCCAAATAAGTAAGGCCCTATGTAGCTGATACAGTGTATCTTACTTTTCAAACGAAAAAGCTTTCTCCAGCCCTGCTCCAAAGAATAATGAAAAATGCCTTCTCTTTGTACCGCCACAAAATATCCAGAAAACGCCGATGCCGTAACAGCAGTTGCTCCTTTATGAAACATGGCTTTTTTCCTTGTTCATATAATCTGCCCATGCAAGAAAACCTCTCGCAAACGCTCGGCAGCTTTCCACATCTTCATCTGTTTCAGGCGCTAATTCAATTTTTAGTGTTTCCTGGTAAACAGCAGCTCCCGCCTCTTGCAGCATGACATTGAACAAATTCACCGCTTCGCAAAACTTTGGATAAGAATAATCGCCAGACCCGAAGCAGGCTGTTTTTAAACCATTAAGCTGAAGCTGTTTGACCTCTTCGAAAAAATCCTCCGCTTCGTAGGGCAAATCGCCGTCCCCCCATGTATAGGTGCCAATCAGTACATAATCATAGGAGGTTAAACAAGACACATCCACATCATCTATCTCGACACAATCGATATCCAACTCATATTCCTGAAGCGTATCTTTTATTATGAAGGCAATGTCTTCTGTATTTCCTGACATGCTGGCATATGTAATCAAGGCTTTAGCCATGTTATCACCCCATTAATTGATAATGATTTTCAATATCATATGTATCACTTTAAATGATAATGATTTTCATTGTCAATAGTTAAATAAAAAAAGACAGCACCACCTCGCTGTCTTTAAAATGGATTTTCCTGATCCAGCATATCCTTTATCACTTGTACAAAAGCTTGGACTTGTTTCAGTTCAAAGGCAGGCTCATAGCCTAATAACCATGTATCCCGACCGATCGGATGCCCTTTCATGTCTAAAAGAGGCATTTTATTCACTTTATCTTCATTTTGAAGGGTAACAGACGGCAAAATGGCATACCCGATTCCGTGCAGCGCCATCTGTTTGCACGTTTCAATCTGATCAACCAATATCGTCTGTTTCGGTGACGTTTTAAATTTTTGATGCCACCAGTGCTGAATTTCCTGAAAATAAGTGCTGTCACTTTTAAACTGGATAAACGGTCGTTCTGTATGGGCAATATCTTCGATGCAGGAAATTTCAGTATCTACTAAATACAGATGATCTGTCATTAAGTAATCTTTGCGCCCCTTCCACTCAGGGTTGCCTCTTATAATGCCGATATGAACCTGATCCTCATACAAACTTTTCAGCATTTCGCTGCTCCACCCGGTTATGAGCGAGATCTTTGCATTCGGATACTTTTCCACATACGTCTTCAGGACTTTAGGGAGCCAATGCTGACCGATTATGGAGGCGACGGCAAGCTTCAATGTGCCGTGAATTTCACCTTCAAGCTCGTCAATATTTTCTCTTATTCTTTCCTGCTCTAATGTCACATCATTCGCAAACTGAATGATTTTCTCACCGGCGGGCGTTACCGTTAATCCTTTTTGGGATCTTAAAAAGATTTTTGTTCCCCACGCCTTTTCAATGGTTTGTAAGCGCTGAGATAAAGCCGGCTGAGATACAAAAAGCCGTTCTGCCGCCTTTCTCATATTTAATTCCTCAGCTAAAACTACGAGCATATGAAGCTCTTGAAGCTGCATGTCGTCCTCCTTTTTGTTATCAATAAGTTTTTCTTATCTCCCATTCTAATAAAATCTTAGTTTCTTATTCAAGCCCTATTCTCGTTTAAATTATGTATGCGCTTTCTTTTTCGCTCTGGCTATATAATAAAAATAGGCCGTACAGCCTACTTATTCAACGAGCGTATATGCTTATTCAATTCCTTTAAAACGACTCTTCTCGTAAAAATCCCTTCAAATACCTGCTCGTCATTTTCAACACAGACAAATCCGTTATTAATGACCATGCCGAATCCCTTCATAATCGGATCATTGATATGAAGGCGCGGAATGTCGGTCAGCATGACTTCCTCAACAGTGATTTGGTCAAGCTTTTCAAACTCAATTCGCTCAAGTCCAAAAATACTGTTCATGATCATATTTGTCCCGATTAAGCCATGTAAACGATAGGAAGGATCCAGAACCGGGATGGCTGTGTATCCGGTTTTTGTCAATACTAATAATGCGTGCTCAAGGTTATTTCCGACTTGCACGTGCGCTACTTTGTCCGCCTCAATCATAAATTGTCCGACTGTTGCCTCAAGAAGTTGATCTGATTGTAAGCTTATCATGTTTTCGACCCCTTTTCATTTTCATCATCAATACATTCCCTATATTGCAATAATATAAACTTTATCAGTATTTGTCGAAAAGTTTCCTTTCAATAAAAAAGATACTCTTTGTGGAGTATCAATTATAGGGTGTCCCATTAATTTTCAAATCGAAATCGGTCGTATAGCGTTACAAGTTTTTTGTAGGTGGTTCCGTCAACGTTTTTGGTCCCTGTCTCTATATCGTTGATCTCACTGCTTAATAGCTCGATGGCATACTCATGGTTGATCAGGATATTCAGCAGAAGTTTTTGTTCTTCTTCTGTAAATCGTTCACCGATAAGACTCATTCGCAATCAGGCCCCCTGTTTTATACTGAATACCTCTGAAAGCAAGACAACTTACTTTCAGCTCTACCGCTAGAATAAGTAATCAGATAACAAACGTCAACCGCATAATTCGACATTTACCTTGGCTTTTTCAGCCAAATTATTTTGTGAAACGATTTGCATAGCTGAAGGCAGTGTATGAATCCGGCTTTATTTTGGCCTCAATCCCCATGGAGGTAATACGTCCAGTCATTTCTTGGATCAGATCTTTTGTAAGCCCTTTTTTCCCAATATCCAAGTGAACTTCAAAGATAAGATCCGCCCCCTCACCGGTAAAGGGCAGGAGCAGATCGGTAATATCCATTAAGTGTCCATCAAGAATATGAGCGGCCGTTTCTTGGCTGTACGCCGTTTCTAACGAAATCTTCTCCCGAAGGCTATGTATGGGTCTGTCGACTGTATGATTTTTCAAGCAGCCCCAAGCTCCCTTGCCTGTACGATGCAAATGCAATGCGGTAATAAACTTTGTGTAATCGCGGTAAACCTGTGAATCGGTTCCGATCGATAACACATAAGAAGAACGGGGGTCCTTTTGAACAAAGGCTTTAAGCCGTTCCATCACATCTTGAAAGGTCATCTGTGCTTCTGAAAGATTATAAAACAGAAAAGAATCAGCCATCACGACACTCCTTTTCAAGGATTTACAACCATGAAACAAGTATGTTCCTTACCGTTTATTTCGATTACTTTTGCAAAGGCGGAAGCTTGTTCCCCCTATTTCAGGAATCTTACTGAAGAAGTTCAAAGATTTCGATGGAAACCATGTCGATATTATCAAACGGATATGTGTTAGGTTTTTCACCTTTTTGGAAAACCGTCAGTTCAAACGTTTGATTTTTTTCGAAATATTTAACACTGCATATTTTCTCACCATTCACTTCGAAATAACGCTGCATTGGCTCGTTAGCCGCTTCCGCTGTTTCTTGCAGACTTTGCAGCCGTGTGATGATACCCATTAATTGTGACATTCTAAAAAAAGACTCCTTTCAAAAAGCAACTTCAAATCAACAAGTATTTATTATAATACAAGTTCTATTGAGCATCATACCATAAAGTCGGACAGGATGGCATTTTCACTGCTGAATTTAAGCAAAGAAAAAAAGTGAAAAAAACTATTTTTCTTTAGTTTGAGGCTTTTTTTGAATGTCATGCACACAATTATAATTTTTTTCGAATCTTTGGCAGCATTAAGAATGCCTTTTTGCAACTTTGTCAAAACCTTCTTTTGAATGTTATGGTGAAGTTCCGCGTGGCCATAATCAATGGGAGTCATGCTGGATAGAGGTAAACAACGGAACTGAACACCCGTGCAGCAGTGTCAGGGGTGTTCGGCACTCAATGTTTCTCCCTGTGTTAAACGTTTACCACTAGTTAGGTTTATTGTTTCATTGGATTGTCCTATGCTTTGACAAATAAAAAACTTGGCGGGGGTAGCGCCAAGTTTTTTCGGATCTTGATCTGATAGAGGGGTTGGGGAACAGAGAGTAGCTTCTCTCTATAATTAAATGATAATGATTCTCAGTATCAATGTCAATCGTTTTTTGATATTTTTTTCATTTCATAAAAAAAACGGCCTTTCAGCCGTTAAATCAGTCCGTCCTGCTCATATAAATAAGAATAAGGCAAGTCTATAAATAAATACATTTGATCATCCATCGGATATGAAAACGTTCTGATCATTTCACCTGTTTCCAAATCACTGTACAGATCACTGAAAAAACCTTTTCTGAGATTTCTCATTCGCATAATGTTCTCCAGAAAATAAGGACGCCAGCTCCAGTTCTTTTCCGCATATTCCGGCTGATAAATCCATTCCCCATCCTGCTTAAACACATTTCCCGTCAGCTGATCGCCTTCTTCATCACACATGTAAATCCTGAAGCTGCAATCTGTCAGCTCTTCCGCCAGCTTTTTAATAAAGTCATCATCAGAAGACAGATTGTTTTTTCTCAAAGAGGTCACAGCCTGATGCACTCGTTTGTAAAACTGTTCAGAGTGCTCATAGACGGTTTCCAGTTTCTTTTTCTCATGTGTGATAAATTGGTGAAATTCAGTTTTTAGTCTATGTTTCAATACATCTCTCTCTAGAAACGTTTCAGATGGAGACACTAAGTAATAGCCCTGAAAATAGCGGCCTCCGTTTCTCCAGGCGTACTGAAGCTGGAAGTTCGCCTCAATGTCTTCATACAGCAGCGCCGCACCGATTTTTCTTGCTAATAAAGATATGCTGTACAGCACATGCTCATATGACGGTGACGGCTGTGACACTTTCAGCGCCTGCAAATCGATTTTTAACAGATCTGGTGAGAGCAGCGCGATTCTGTCCAAGTTGCTGCTTTCTTTTCCGATGTTGTCAACTGCGATTTTAATTCCGTATGTACGATAGTATGCAAGCATATGGTAGAGCTGCTCAATATCCCCTTCAAAATTGTGCTCTGTAATTTCAAGCACAAAACGGTGGAGTTCGATTCCCTTCGCTTCATATTCTTTCAGAAGCTCCAGAAAGCTTTCACCATGATCCAGCATCAGCAGATTGGCATCCTGATTCATAAAAATCAGCAGATCAGAATCCGCCTCTAAAAAGCGGTCAAGAGCCTGGCGGATAATTCTGTTATCAACCTCTAATTTATATTCTTCGGGTATCCCCGCATCTAAAAAGAAGGGCCCGAGACTTTGGATTTCTGAATCTGCCAAAATTCGTCCAAGCACCTCATATCCGACAACCTTCTGTTCCTCGGCACTGAAAATCGCCTGGTAATATGGAAGGACATCATCAATGTTCGTTAAAATATCAAGTGGATCCAACATGTTATCACCTGCTTCTCTATCTTTGTCTGATTATACCACATTGAATCCAAAGATTAATATTCTTTAAAACGGATAAGGATTCAGCCATTGCCCTCCGTCCATTGTGATACAATCCCCGTTTATATAGGATGCTTCATCAGAAAGCAAAAACGCTGCCAAAGCGGCGATTTCCTCCGGTGTGCCCAATCGGCCGAGCGGCACACTGTTCATCGTGCGGGCCATCGCTTTTTCCGATTCAAATAGCTTCTCCGCACCGCCTGTTCGTTCAATCGGTCCGGGGGCTATAGCGTTTGTACGAATGCCGTATTTGCTCCCCCATTCAACGGCCAGCGTTCTTGTCAATGACAATACCCCCGCTTTGGCTGCAGCGGAATGAACGACCCCCGCTCCCGCTCCCCAAGCGTACGTGGCTGCCATATTTAAAATGACACCCTGCTGCTTCTGGTCAATCCAATGCCTTGCCGCTGCTTGGCTGCAAAAAAATGTGCCGTTTAAAACAATCTCAATAACGGCTTTCCATCCATTGGGCGTCAGCTTTTCTGCCGGACAAATAAAGTTTCCGGCCGCGTTGTTAATCAGCGCGTCAAGCCGGCCAAAGGCTTTTATCGCTTCTTTTATCATGTCTGAAGCAGCGGAATCGGAACGGACATCCATTTGAAAACAAGCGACCTGTCCCTCAAAGGTCTGAATTTCTTTTTTTGTTTCCTCAAGTGCTTCATGGTTCCTCCCTGTCACCATAACGTGCCACCCTAATTCAGCCTGTTTTTTTGCCATCGCTTTTCCCATGCCGCTTGACCCGCCGGTAATAATTACCGCTTTTTTTTCCATGTTTATCCCTCCAATTGTGAATGAGTATTCATTCAATAATATTCTATCATTATATCCCTGCCTCTGTCAGCACATGCTCATATGAGATTTTTGTCAGATACAGATGATATAATAGAAAAACTCTATTAAAGGTTGGTTTGAAATGAAAAAGATGTCCAGAAGACAATTTCTAAAAGGAATGTTCGGCGCTCTTGCTGCCGGGGCTTTAACGGCCGGCGGGGGATATGGCTATGCCAGGTATCTCGAGCCGCATATGATCGAGACAACCGAACACACAATAAAAAGCTCTCTCATCCCGCACGGATTTGACGGTTTTAAAATCGTGCAGTTCAGCGATGCACACTTGAGTGATTACTTTACTCTCGAAGATTTAAAAACTGTCATTCTTACAATTAATGAATCTAAACCTGATCTCATTGTTTTTACAGGTGATATTATCGATAATCCTGATACGTACCAGCACCACCAGGCAGTCATTCCATTATTGAGAAAGCTTAATGCTCCCTTCGGCAAGCTTTGTATTTACGGCAATCATGATCACGGAGGCTTTGGAACTGCCGTTTACAAAAGCCTGATGACGGCCGGAGGTTTCACGGTATATCGCAATGGCTATCAAACATTGTCACTCGCAGATGGCAGCAAAATCGAAATTGCTTCGCTTGATGACTTAATGCTGGGAAACCCAGATTATGAAGGCACCCTTTCAAGGCTGAGCGACAGACTTTTTTCCATTCTTCTCGTCCATGAACCTGATGCGGCCTTGAAAACAACAGATTATCCCGTGAACCTTCAGCTTTCCGGCCATACACACGGCGGCCAGATTCAGCTGCCTTTTTACGGACCGATTATTACGCCTCCATATGGAAAAGTCTACACAGAGGGAATGTATCAAACGGGCAGCACTCATATTTACGTAAACCGAGGCCTCGGGATGACCAGGCTGCCTTTGCGGTTTCTGGCCAAGCCTGAAATCACTGTCTTCACCTTAAAAAGCACAAATTAATGTAGCAGGATGGGCTCCTCATCAATACTTATAAGTAAAAAAGGAGGATGAGGAAACTGCTTACGTACCAGGTGAAGCAAGGTGATACACTGAACAGCATCGCGGCTGATTTCAGAATCAGCACGGCTGCATTACTCCAGGCTAATCCGTCACTGCAGGCAGGGCTCACAGCGGGACAGTCCATAGTCATCCCCGGACTGCCGGACCCTTATACAATTCCGTATCATATCGCAGTCTCAATCGGAGCGAAGACCCTTACGCTGTTCCTAAATAATCGGGTAATGAAAACCTATCCCATCGCCGTTGGTAAAATACTAACGCAAACGCCTACTGGCGAGTTTTACATTATTAACCGCCAGCGCAATCCCGGCGGCCCATTTGGCGCTTATTGGCTGAGCCTTTCAAAGCAGCACTACGGAATACACGGGACGAATAATCCCGCTTCGATTGGTAAGGCTGTTTCTAAAGGCTGCATTCGCATGCATAACAAAGACGTGATTGAACTTGCTTCAATTGTGCCAAACGGAACAAGAGTCACGATTAACCGGTAATGTTTTCTTATTTGTTTCAAAAACAGGCGGTTTATAATATGATAAAGTGGGACCTTTAGGGTAAGGAGCGTTTTTATGGATATATTTAAAAATCGTAATTTTGTTCGTCTATTTTTCGCAGCACTCGCTTCTCAAATGGGCACGACAGTAGGCAACATGGCCTTTGCATTTTTTTTGCTGGACCGATTCAGCAGCCAGCCTTCATATACGACCTTGGCGGAGCTGATGTATTCTCTTCCGACCATATTTGTATTTCTGATCGTGGGAGTCGTCGCGGACCGGTTTGACAGAAAAAAGGTGGCAGAAAATTGTGATTGGATCAGAGCAGGCCTGACTGTCGTGCTTTTTTTCACTTTATTTACCGGCAATATTCCTCTTGTTTTTTGTATCTTATTTATCAGAAGCGCTGTAACAAAGTTTTTCTTTCCGGCAGAAAACAGTTTGGTACAAGCCATTCTGCCGAAGGAGCATTATGCGAAAGCGGCAGGGCTTAATCAGATGCTTTTTAGCATTTTTATGGTGTTTGGAGTCGGTATAGGCGCGTTTATGTACAACACCATCGGTATTGAAGGCGCCATTATTCTTGATTTTGTCAGCTTTATCATTTCCGGGCTGCTGATCCGCAGCTGCCGGATTCCAAAAGAAGCCCGACAGCCAAACGGTGCATTCAGCTGGAGAAAGACTTCTGTTAAGGATTCAATAAATGACTTTAGAGAAGGCATCCTCTATATTTTAAAAAACAAATTGCTGGCATCTCTTATTTTTGGCTTTTTCATTTTTGGATTTGTCAACGGAGGATTCGCTGTATTGCCGATGTTTACAATGAAATATGGATTGGCGCCTGACCGTTATGAGTGGCATACGTCTGTATTTACGATCGCACTCGGGTTTGGGCTGCTGGCAGGCAGCGTAATCGGCACGATCATCTCTAAAAAAGTGAAGCCGCACTTTTTAATGTCGATACCGATTTTCATTGCAGGTTTGCTGATCTTCGTCCTCGGCTACACCAATATTTTATGGGTGTATTACGCGGCAGCTTTTGCACTGGGAATGTGCATCGGACCGATCAACATTGCAATCGGAGGGTGGATGCCCAAAATTGTTCATCCAAAACTGATGGGACGTGTAAGCGGCATGCAGGACCCTTTTATGATGTTTGCACAGTCTTTGACACTTGGCTTAGTCGCACTGTTATTCCCTAAGTTTGTTTCAAACATTGATTATCTTTATTACGGCATGGGTGTTATTATCCTGCTCGTTTTTATTTTTTATTTTATTGCACTGCCAAAATACAGTGCTCAGGCTGTGGAAGTGAATGTTCAGGAAGCATTTCAAGAACAGCCGAAAAAGAAGGCAAGATCTGTATAATGCAGGTTAAAAATGCGCTTTTTTTCTTAGAAAAAAGCGCATTTTTACATTCAATATTTGCATTTCAACTTTAAAAAAGTATAATCTAAACATATAGAAATTGATAAGAGCAAAGGAGAGAAATAATGGACGACCATGCATATACGAAAGATCTGCAGCCAACCGTAGAAAATCTTTCAAAAGCAGTTTACACTGTGAACCGCCATGCAAAAACCGCCCCCAACCCTAAATACCTATATCTGCTGAAAAAACGGGCTTTGCAAAAGCTTGTCAAAGAAGGTAAAGGAAAGAAAATAGGGCTTCATTTTTCAAAAAATCCAAGGTTCAGCCAACAGCAATCGGACGTGCTTATCTCAATCGGAGACTACTATTTTCACATGCCTCCAACTAAAGAAGACTTCGAACATCTTCCGCATTTAGGTACACTTAATCAATCGTACCGAAATCCTAAAGCTCAAATGTCTTTAACAAAAGCGAAACACCTATTGCAAGAATATGTCGGCATGAAAGAAAAGCCGCTAGTGCCAAATCGCCAGCAGCCAGCTTACCATAAACCGGTCTTTAAAAAACTTGGCGAGAGTTACTTTTAAAATAAAAACAGCCGTGCCTCTTTCTGGCAACGGCTGTTTTTATTTATTCAATAACATACGTATCCACTTTTTTAATCAAATCACTGATCTCAGGCTTGCTGATTTGCTCATCTGCGCCTACAACTTCGCCGCGGTGACGCAGATCATCCGTAATTAACGATGAGAAAATCATAACCGGCACATCTGAGCTTTTCGGATTTTCCTTCAGCAGCTTTGTGAGCCTGTGTCCGTCCATTTTTGGCATTTCAATATCAGTGATGATCATATCAATCTGTTCTGATAAATCAGTTTCGTTTTCAGCAAGGTTCATAATGTATTCATATGCCTCTTTTCCATTTTCAAACGAAGCGATATTGTTGTACCCTGCTTCTTTTAATTCATCCTGCAAGAGGCGCATCAAAAGCGGTGAGTCCTCTACAATGATAAGCTTTTTATCAGTTCTTCTTTCATCGAAGCCCTCGGTATGCATATTATACGTGTCAACACCTGAATCTGATTCAATGTCATAAATAATTTTTTCATAGTCAGGCAAAAAGATCATCAGGTCTTCGAGCTTAATAATCCCGGTAAGGTGCCGCTCCATTCCTTGATTTAACGATGTCGGCTTTTCAATCGCTTCCCAGGATACTCTGTGAATTTGAGAAACAGAGCCGACATGAAAAACAATTTTCCGTTTATTAAATTCAGTCACGATATATTTCTCATCTTTTGATCCTTCAGGCTCTACTCCAAAAAATGAGAAGAGACTGATCACAGGGAGAATTTCTCCTCTGAGTTTAATCATTCCTTCTACATGCTGATGGGAGTGAGGTACTGATGTCACCTCGACAGGCTGAATAATTTCTCTTACCTTCATGACGTTAATTCCGAAAGCATTTTCACCCACGCCAAACTTCACAATTTCTAATTCATTTGTACCAGAATCCAATAAAATTTCGTATTGTTGTAACGACAATTCAATCCCTCGCTATTCGCATTCAGTATTGTACTGTATATATCGGCGTAATTTGTAAAAAGTGAATGGCAGCTCTTCAAAATCGAATTCCGAAGGCAACAAGCCGCGTTCCTCAAAAAAGAAACTTTTTTCCTAATAACCATTGACTTTCCAACTAACAGTGATAAAATAGTCAAGGATTTTTCCAAAGAAGGGTGTAAATAATGGGTACCTTAGTAATATTTAAAGAAAACGAAATGACTGTTTTAGAGGATATCAGTGAAGAAACTTACCTGAATATGAAGAAAGAATCAGCTGACCTTCGAGAAGAGCATCCTCCGTATCTGATTTGGCACGAAGACCTTCATTTTGATTATGGCTATTAATGAAATTGGCACATATAAACAATAATAGAACATGATACAATAAAGACAATCAAATCGCTGGTTGTCTTCTTTTTTTCTGAAAAGAAAGGTATGTTTAGAAAAAAGGCGCATACAATCGAAATATATCAGTTAAAAAGGTGACAAATGATCAGCTAGTGGTAAAATAGGATAAACTCATTATATTTGTTAAGGTGATGAATTATGGAACATTTGCTGAATCCGAAAGCAAGAGAGATCGAAATTTCAGGAATACGCAAATTCTCGAATCTTGTAGCCCAACACGAAGACGTCATTTCACTTACAATCGGCCAGCCTGATTTTTTCACACCGCATCATGTGAAAGCTGCCGCAAAAAAAGCCATTGATGAAAACGTGACGTCATATACTCCGAATGCCGGCTACCTGGAGCTGAGACAAGCTGTGCAGCTTTATATGAAGAAAAAAGCGGATTTCAACTATGATGCTGAATCTGAAATTATCATCACAACAGGCGCAAGCCAAGCCATTGATGCTGCATTCCGGACGATTTTATCTCCCGGTGATGAAGTCATTATGCCAGGGCCTATTTATCCGGGCTATGAACCTATTATCAATTTGTGCGGGGCCAAGCCTGTCATTGTTGATACTACATCACACGGCTTTAAGCTTACCGCCCGGCTGATTGAAGATGCTCTGACACCCAACACCAAGTGTGTAGTGCTTCCTTATCCGTCAAATCCTACCGGCGTGACTTTATCTGAAGAAGAACTGAAAAGCATCGCAGCCCTTTTAAAAGGCAGAAATGTCTTCGTATTGTCCGATGAAATATACAGTGAATTAACATATGACAGATCGCATTACTCCATCGCAAACCATTTGCGGGATCAAACAATTGTCATTAACGGCTTGTCAAAATCACACAGCATGACTGGTTGGAGAATTGGATTTTTATTCGCACCGAAAGACATTGCAAAGCACATTTTAAAGGTTCATCAATACAATGTATCATGTGCCTCATCCATTTCTCAAAAAGCCGCGCTTGAAGCTGTCACAAATGGCTTTGACGATGCCCTAATTATGAGAGAACAATACAAAAAACGTCTCGACTATGTTTATGACCGTCTTGTTTCCATGGGAATTGATGTTGTTAAACCATCCGGTGCGTTTTATATCTTCCCTTCTATTAAATCATTTGGAATGACTTCATTTGATTTTAGTATGGCTCTTTTGGAAGACGCTGGCGTGGCACTCGTGCCGGGCAGCTCGTTCTCAACATATGGTGAAGGATATGTAAGGCTGTCTTTTGCATGCTCAATGGACACGCTGAGAGAAGGCCTGGACCGTTTAGAATTATTTGTATTAAAAAAACGTGAAGCAATGCAGACGATAAACAACGGCGTTTAAGCCGTTGTTTTATTTTTTTGGAAATGAAATTTTAAACGCTGTGCCTTTTTCAGGATGGCTGTCCACATGTATAACTCCCTGATGGTTTTCAATGATATTAAATGTCACCATTAATCCAAGCCCCGTACCTTTTTCTTTTGTTGTTAAAAATGGCTCTCCAATCCGGTTTAGTACCTTTTCAGGTATACCTTCCCCTTCGTCTTTGACAGTAACATGAACAGAATGCTCATCTTCGGTTATGATAATGTCTACTGTTCCCCCATCAGGCATTGATTCAACTGCATTTTTGATTAAATTAATGAATACCTGCTTTAATTGGTTTTGATCCCCGTTTATATAAATGCTGTCTTTTTCATAACTTGTTCTGATAAAAATGCCATTTAAATTCGCCTGCGTTTCTAACAGGGCTGAAACCTCACCAATTAATTTTTTCAAGTTCAAATATTCTTTGACAGCATTTTGCTGAGGTTTCGCCAGCATGAGCAATTCACTGAGTATTAATTCGATACGGCTGAGTTCAGAAAACACAATATCAAAGTAATGTTCGTTTCCTTCCATTGTCGGTTTCATCAGCTGTAAAAATCCTTTGATCGCTGTAAGAGGGTTGCGGATCTCATGGGCGATTCCCGCCGCGAGCTGCCCTGCGATTGATAATTTTTCCGATTTCAGCATCAATTCTTCTGTTTGTTTTCTCTCTGAAATGTCCCGAAGAATGACCTGGACGGCCGCTTCACCAAAAAAGGTCGTCGGAATGCAGACCATCTCCGTATAAATGACCCTGTTCTGAAAGGTGAACCAGGATTGCTTGACAATTTCAGATTCTGTTTTTTGCTCGGCGATGTTTTGGATTCTCTCTTTTACATCCTCGTGATCGCAAGGATGCAGCTGATCGTATATGTTTTTGCCAATTAAATCCTCATATGTAGCCGCTTCAAACAGGGAAATTCCCGATTCATTCATAAACACCCATTTTCCATTGTGAATCACCGCAATGGTATCAATGGAATTTTGAATCAGCAGCTGATATCGTTCACGGCTTTTTTGCAGGATGGTTTGGAATTTTTTCCTTGAAGAGATATCGATCAGCAGCAGCAGCTCAGCCTGCTGGTTTTTGTAGACGGTCGGGGATGCTTTCACTTCTAAATGAACAGGTGTGCCATCAAGCCTTTTCCACGTCTGTTCAATCATTCCGACTTCCATTCCTTTTTGCATTCGTATAATCCTGTTTTTCACGATATCATGATATTCTTCTTCAATAAATTCATAGGACCATTTACCAATAATAGCATCCTTGCTTTTTGCTCCCAGCATTGAGAGCATCGCGCTGTTTACATAGACGATCTTGCCTTTGACACTGATGCATAGCGGACTCGGGAGATTTTCAACCAACCGTTCATAATCATCCGTTATATATGTAGTCGATTCCGGGCTTGCAGGTTCGATTTCATGTTTTTCGCAGTTTAGGGATTGATGGCCTGTTTCTTCTTCAAGAACCTTCATTTTCAAAATGATTTCCCGTTCTGTCCGCTCAGCTCTTGTCGTAACAATTTCTACCGCAGCCTCCACCCACACAATCGTATGATCTTTTTTAATAAAACGAAAGGTGCACGGCATCAGATGATGTTCATTATAAAAATAGCTTTCAACCAAAAATTGGTCTTCCTCATGCAGAAACGTTTTGAGGAATGATCCGATCATCTCTCCTTGGAGATAGCCCAAATGCAGTTTGGAGTTGGCAGATATATAAATGATGCGTCCATTAGAGGCCAAGACTGCATGAATATCGGTTTTTGTTTGAAGTGGTTTAACATGCTGCGTATCCTGTTCCACAGAATCCCTCCTTTGCATGATCATCGTGTTTCGACATATACAGATTGACTTTTACCTAGTATGATTCGCTAGAAAATGAGTATTCTCCTTCTATTCTTATGGTGAACGTCAATTTTTGAATAAAAGAAAGGGCACACAATCTTTTCGTTGTGCACCCTGTTTTTTATTTTTTACTGTGTTTTTTTTCGAGCTCTGCGTAGGCGTGGATAGCTCTTTTGGCAATAATTTTATTGATCTTATCATCATCATCTACTGATGGAACAACAACACTAAAGGCCACTTTTGTTTTTTTCGACGGGTAATAGCCGACAAAAGTCAGATTGTATGTTTTTTTCCCCCACCAGTTGCGATTCGTGCCGTAGTAAAATGTTTCCGCTGTTCCCGTTTTCCCTGATACATCTTCTGTAAACGTATTTTTAGCTGTCCCTGAAGAAGTGACTAATTTCATGCCTGTTTGTACTTGTTTCAAATCGCTCTCTGAATTATTAATCTTATTGAGTACTTTAGGTTTCCTATGTTCAATCGCCTTACCCAGCTGGTCTTTTTTTCCTGGCTTATGAATACTTGTAACGATTCTAGGCTGAACACGATAGCCACCATTGGCGATTACTGAGATGTATTGAGCCATTTGAAGCGGTGTGTATGTATCGTATTGGCCAATTGCTAAGTCTAAAATTAATCCTCCTACAGTTTTAGGTGTGGTTTGCATTCCGGCTGATTCCTGCGGGAGATCAATACCTGTCTTTACTCCCAGACCAAACTGGCTGTAATAGTTTCTCATTTTCAGTAGATCGTTCTGATCAGCCGGGAGAGATCCATGCGGCTTGTATGTTACGCCTGCAATATGCATGGCAACATTGAACATATATACGTTTGAACTTTTTTGCAATGCGGTTAATTCATTGATGGTTCCCATATTAGTATAAGATTTTTTTATAAGATTCGTTCCTAAAAGCATTGGAGCATCGACATAATATTTATAATGCGGAATTCCGTCCTGATAGCCGGCTAGCACGGTGGCCCCCTTTACTGCTGATCCCATTTCATATTGGGTGGTAAATGCCCCTATCGCATAATCTTCAATTTTGTTGGTTTTTAAATCTATCTTTTTCCCTGCCATCGATAAAATATCGCCGTTATTCGGGTCCATCATCACGACAAAGGCTCTGTCAAGCATGTAATTTCCGCGTGCACGGCTGTTTCTTACTTCTTCTTCAATGATCTTTTCTACCTTTGCCTGAAGCTCCATGTCAAAAGAAAGCTGAAGATCGTATCCCCTGCTGCCTTTATCAATGGTTTTTTGGCTGACGACATTTCCTTTATTATCTTCTACGTATTCCACTTTTTCTTTATGCGAATTTAAATATTCTTCATATTGATACTCTAAATAACTTTTTCCCACCCTGTCATTATTCGCATAGCCTCTTGTTAAGTAGAAATCTTTCCGGTCGCTCAGCAGGCCCTGATCAGGTGTCGTGACGCCCCCGAAAACAGAATAAAGGGTTTTGTCATAAGGATATTTTCGTGTCCAATCGTTTACGATATCGATTCCCGGAAGTTCTTCTAAATGCTCAGAAACAATGGAAATTTCATCATATGTTAAGTCATTTTTTGGTCTTTGCGAGGAGTTTTTCTTCTCATCAAGCAGCGCTCCGTTTTTTCCATTCCTATTGCTCTTATTTGGATTCATTGCCTTTACGATTTGAGGTTCGTAAGCATTTCCGCTTGAAAACCTTGTATATATCGCAGCAGTTTCCATTTCTTCGTCATCTTGCTGAATAGCCTTTAATTCTTGATCCGGAACACGCTCTATTTGAAGCTTGTAAGCTTGGTCTCCTTTCAGATTGCTTTCTGATTCCTTAAGCAGAGCGGCGGCTTTTTTCGGATGAGCTGCGATCCAGTAATCACGAAGATCCCTTTCCTTCAAAAATTCGGTATCAATATGAATGAAAGAAGCAAGCCGCTTCGCTGTTTTGATTTTATCTTCTGTTTTTGTGCTAGATGTTGATACATACACAATTTCTGGAACGCTCTGGTTATCGACAGCAACTTTCTGATTTCTGTCGTACATCTTCCCGCGAGGCGCAGGATAGTAAGCTGTTTTTGCATTTGATTTCTCAGCGTCTTCTTCATGCTGTTCGCCTTCAACAATTTGAACAACCCCGAGCTTAAAAATTAATGCAGTGAATAGAACAAAGACAGCTAGGAAAAAAAGGTTCATTCTGATTGCTCTGTTTCCTTTGCTCTTTTTCTTTGGTTCACGTCCTATTTCAGTCACTTCTGGTTACCCCTCTCAAATCATTCAATATATTTACATATACTGAGATTAATTGTAACACCTTTGTAATAGTTGTTACAGCGAAAAGGAGTAAAAAAAGCTGTCAATATAAAAACACATTAAAATATAACTAACGGTTCAAAAAAAAGGAAGCTATGTAACGGTACGATAAAATCATATATACCGCTGATTCCCTTATTCTTAGTGATTCAACGGATTTACTTTACGAAAATGACAATCTCTATTTGTCAAAGGAAAGTGCTGGAATCTTTATGACAAAAAAGCTATGTTATGATTTTTCTGTAGAAACAAACAACTCTAGGAGGTTACGAACTAATGAAGAAAGCATTTATTTTATCTGCTGCCGCTGCGGTTGGATTATTCACATTCGGGGGCGTACAGCAAGCATCAGCGAAAGAACTCTCCTGCCAGCCTGTGGTTACAGTAAAAACGGGGAACACAGTACAAAACATGTCACTTAACGATGCAGTGAAAAAACTGCATATTAACACAAATATCAAAACGTTAAACGCTGCAAACGAAAAAGAGATTAAGCAGTTTCTTCAAAAACATGCGAAGCAATCTAACGTGAAAGTTCAGGATGTTCAAAAGACAGAAACGGCAAAACCTGCACAAAAGACTACTGAAAAAGCAGCTGCTGATCAAAACACTGCTTCTAAAGCACCTGCAACTGCTGAAAAAACAAACACAACAACATCTGCACCTTCATCTGTAAGTGCATACGAGAAAAAAGTTGTTGAACTTACAAATGCAGAAAGACAAAAACAAGGATTAAAGCCGCTTCAAATTGATGAAACGTTAAGCAAATCTGCACGAGCAAAATCTCAGGATATGAAGGACAAAAACTACTTTGATCACCAAAGCCCAACATACGGCTCACCGTTTGATATGATGAAATCTTTCGGAATCAGCTACAAAACAGCAGGTGAAAACATTGCGAAGGGCCAAAAGACACCAGAAGAAGTAGTAAAAGCTTGGATGAACAGTGAAGGACACAGAAAAAACATTCTAAACCCTAACTTTACTCACATCGGTGTTGGCTACGTTGAGTCTGGAAGCATCTGGACACAACAATTCATCGGAAAATAATCCTGTACGATACAGGTAATCTTCAGCTTGTAGAGAAAACCATGTTTTTTCTACAAGCTTTTTTTGTATTCATCTAAATGTATGGAGAAACAGAAAAAAGCTGCCAGACCCCCAGCCAAGCAAGGTCAAGTTACGGCAGTCTTCTTCACCCGGCTGCGAAGGGAACTTATTCACTACAATCCGTTTTTCTTTTACCTTCAATAGCAAAGCTGCTGCAACAGATTTATGCCATTGATAGATTTGACTTTTTATAATAAAGGAGAAATGTTTGGGTCAGGTTGAGCAGCATAGGTTTCGCATGAGATGCAAAGGGTCCTCTTTTCCTTTATTTAGTTAATTTTAATTTCCCTATTTTGTTACATTCTAATGCAAACCATACTGTGCCATCATTATCGCATCCTATTCCATGAGGCTCAGCATGAGGTGTGTTGATTGTATATTCTTCAATTGTTTGATCACTTGTCAGCCTTCCGATTTTATTTCCCCCCCATTCGGTAAACCATAAATCAGATCTTACACCTGCAGCGATAGCGTGAGGCCGTGCATTTGGTGTAGGGATATCATATTCAGTTATGTCACCGGAAACCGTAATCTTACCTATCTTATTACCCACTATCTCTACAAACCAAAGTGCATCATCATGCCCTTTTGTAATGCCTACCGGTCCTGCTGCTGGTGTAGGAATCGGAAACTCCGTTAACTCACCTGATTCAGTTATTTTGCCGATAGCATTATTCTGGTTTTCAGTGAACCAAAGTGAGTGATCTGAACCCAACGTAATAAAAGAAGGGTACGATCCTTCATTAGGCAGTTCGTATTCATGAATTTTGCCCTCTGATGTCAATTTACCTATACGATTTCCATTCATCTCAGTAAACCAGATATCTCCGTCTGGACCTTCCGTAATCCCATATGGGGCTGAATGTTGATGCGGCAATGGATATTCTATAAATTGCCGTTTTGCTGTCAGTTTCCCTATCTTATTAGCCCTATTTTCTGTAAACCAAATATCACCTTCTGAAGACACCGTTAAACACATGACTCCAGCATCAGGTGTCGGGACAATATACTCTTGAATTTGGCCCGTCTTATCAAGACAGCTGATCTTGTTAGCTTTATGTTGAGTAAACCATACCTTTCCTTCGGGTGAAATGGCTATCCCGTATGGACCAGAATCAGAATGTAAAATATTTATTTCTTGCTGTTCAAGCTTCATATCAATACCCCCATCAATAATAATCTACAAAAAAAGCCTCCTATACTCACTTTTCTGAGATAGGAGGCAATGCTAAATCGACTTCACTCCAAAGCCGCTTTAGTAATAAGAATATTACCCCATAATCCTATCTCAGAGAATAAATCAATAAACAAAACAAATCAGCATTTAGATCATCAGAAAAATAGTCACTGATGTTGAATGTATAGGTTAAGCTATTGATTCTTTCTTAAAGCTAGAATTATAGAATCATGTTCTTATTTTCACCCTTCCGTTTTGTCAATTAATTAAAACAAGTGGTATTTTTCTCTTTTACGCACTTATAGTCCAAAAAAAGGCTGTCGAGATTTTCACGACAGCCTGATGGTTGCCTGCAGGATACAAGCAGTCCTTTTATTTCACCCAAAGCTTATATATACTCTGTGTTCCGCTGTTTTCTTCACCTTGAGCAGCTAGCTTGTCATATAAGGATTTTGCGAGCGACAAGCCTGGCATTTCTTCCCCCATTAATTCTGCTTCCTCTAGTGCAATTCCCATATCCTTAATAAAATGCTTCACATAAAATCCCGGTTCAAAGTTGCCTTGCAGCATACGGGGAGCAAGATTTGACAATGACCAGCTTCCGGCTGCGCCCGTTGTGATGCTTTTCAGAACATTTTCTGGCTCTAGGCCTGATTTTTGGGCATAAGCCATCGCTTCAGCAACACCGATCATACCGGCTGCAATTGCAATCTGATTGCACATCTTGGTATGCTGTCCGCTTCCAGCCGGTCCTTGATACTGAATATTCTCTCCCATTAAAGAGAAAATCGGCATGCAGGCTTCAAAAGCTTCTTTTTCTCCACCGACCATAATCGCGAGTGTTCCGTTTTGTGCACCGACGTCTCCACCGGAAACAGGAGCGTCTAAAGCGAACAATGCTTTTTCTTTGGCCGCTTCAGCAATCTTCTTCGCAAGCGAAGGCTTAGATGTCGTCATATCAATAAGATATGCGCCTTCTTTTGCGTTTTCAATAATTCCATTGCTTCCGAAATACACTTCTTCAACATCACTGGGATAGCCGACCATTGTAATGATGACATCCGCTTCTTTCGAAAGATCTTTGACCGTATCTTTCCAGATCGCGCCTTTTTGAAGTATGCTTTCTGCTTTTTCTTTTGTCCGGGTGTACACCAAAACAGGGTGGCCGTCATTCAGAATATGTGATGCCATGCTCTTTCCCATCACTCCAAGACCGATAAAACCAATTGTTTTTTTCAAGGTCATTCCTCCCAGATGTTTCGTTTTGATTTTAGTTAAAATTTATCATTTTTCCTTCATTTTTTAGACTACCATATCTATTCATCTTATAACATAAAAAATCCCCAAAACAAATGATGTTTGGGGATGTAATTGGATTACAATGTGAATTTTGCAATTGTGTTCATAAGCTCTTGGCTTGCATGCTTTAGTGTTTCCGTTGAGTGTTTGACTTTATCAAGGGTGACAAGCTGTTCATCGGTTGATGCGTTCACTTCCTCTGCTGCGGCAGCTGATTCCTGTGATATGGCTGAAATGCTTTGAATAGCTTCAGAAATCGCAAGCTGTTCTTCACTCATTCTTTGAATTTCCGCGTAAATGTGATCAATACCTTGTACCAGTGACTGCATTTCTGCAGTTATCGTATTTAATACCTCTCCAGTTTCGTGAATGGCACTGTTTTGTTCATCATTCATTCTGCTTGCCTCAACCATCGCGTGAGAGGCCTCTTTTGTCTCAAGCTGGATAAGCTTCACAGTCTCGCTGATATGCTTTGTAGAAAGGGCTGATTGCTCAGCTAACTTCCGCACTTCATCGGCTACGACGGCAAAACCGCGCCCGCTTTCTCCGGCTCTGGCTGCCTCAATACTGGCATTTAAGGCAAGCAAGTTGGTTTGATCAGATATGTTTGAAATCGCTGTAACGACTTCTTCAATATTCTTAGTTTGATTTTCCAAATCCAGCAGCATCGTTTCAACCTTTTTCGTTTCCATATTGGCTTCGTTTGATTTCATCAGCAGCTGGCCGAGCGCGTCAAGTCCTTTATAGCTTGCATCCTCGGACGATTTTGAACGTTCTTTAATTCCGCCTGCCTCCTCAGCGATTTGCCTGATTTTCGTTGACAGGCTTTCCGATTTTTCATTAATGGTTTCAACTTCAGAAGCCTGTTCCGATGCCCCTGCGGCTACTTCTTCAATCGCTTTTGCAATTTGTCCGCTTGTTTCATTAGTTTCGGCAGAGACAGCCGTTAGTTGTTCAGAGGTATCAGATACTTTCCCTGAAGAGAGTCTCACTTGCTCAACCATTTCCTTCATATTTTCAACCATCAGATTGAAATCTCTTGTTAAAATACCGACTTCATCCTTAGATTTTGATTCCGCGCGCACTGTTAAATCGCCTGCGGAAACAGCTTTCGTTTTTGCGATCAGCTGCTGTATCGGACCGGTTATCGTTTTGGCCAGGAAGTAGCTGAGAATAATTGTTATGATAAGCGCAATCAATGATATCCAAAGATTTGCCCGATTCATTTTATCTGAAATCCACATTAATTGATCGGTATCAAATTGCGTTCCGACCTTCCAGCCTGTCTCGCCAATCGTTTGGTACACAACCATTTTCCCATTCACATCTTGTATCCCTTTTTTCTCGGATGTGATGGTTTGCAGTGTTTGATCCTTTGATATATTTTTTCCTTGATTTGACGGATGGGCTAAAAGATTGCCGCTCGCATCAGCTAAAAAGGCAAATCCTTTGTAAGGCACCTTTTGTTTATTGACCATACTCTGGATAGCAGAGAGTTTCAAGTCATAGCTGGCAACCCCTATCACTTTTTGCCCGTCTAAGATCGCTTTCGATGCAGTAACAATCATGTCTCCTGTCACGACATCTTTATAAGGTTCCGTCCAAACAACTTGATCCGGGGTTTCAGCTGCAAGCTTATACCATGGTCTTGATGTTGGATCGTAATCCTCAGCGAAATCCGCTTTTGGATATGTAAACATTTCTTTTTTTGCGGTGCCTATGTAAGCCATCGCAACATAATCATCGTTGTCTTTGATTTGCTTAATGTCATCGTGAAACAGCCGAGCAGCTTCTTTACTTGGTTTCGTTACAAATGTATGCGTTAATTCCCCATTAGCCAATCTTGATAACGAAATGGCATAACTCTTTAATTGCAATTCAATATTTTGTTCAAGTGACTGCGTCACGTTTTGAGTTGTATTTTTCCCATCCTCTGTAATCATCGGTTTTAGCGTCAAATAAGAAGACAGCATTAAAAGAACAACTGTGACGATTAACATAATCGAAACAAAAACAGCAATCTTCATGTGAAGTTTTTTAAACAAACCAATCCCCTCCTAATTTCTATATCGGCCCTTTCGTTTGAAAAATGAATAATCAAAAAATAAATTATAAGAAAATCGGAATATATTTACTGAAAATTCAATTTTCGTTATAATGAAACTACATAAGGAGAGTGATGATCATACTAAAACAAATGTATGTGCACGACGGCAGAAAATTTGAGGCTCTGACCATCAGAAACTACACTGAGACTGACATCGAGAGGCTGATTTCTCTTCAAAAAGAATGTTTTCCTCCTCCGTTTCCCCAGGAATTGCTGTGGTCAGAGGACCAGCTTGCCAGCCATATCAAAACCTTTCCAGAAGGCGCTTTATGCGCGCTCATCAATGGCAGAATTATCGGTTCCATGACTGCTCTTATTGTACAATTTGAGCCTGAATCTCCTGACCATACATGGGCACAAGCAACAGACAACGGATCGATTAAAAACCATGAACCTTATGGAAATACTTTATATGTAGTGGATATTTCTGTTTCTCCTCATTATCGAAAGCTTGGAATCGGAAAATGGCTGATGAATACGATGTATGAGCTGACTGTTGATAAGAGACTGGAGCGCCTTCTCGGCGGCGGCCGCATTCCTTTATATCATAAATACGTACACGAGATCAGCGCTGTTCAGTACGTTGAAGATGTGATGGAAGGCAGGAAAAACGACCCTGTGCTGTCCTTTCTCCTCCGTTGCGGGCGTTCACCTATTCGTGTAGTAAGCAATTATTTGGAGGATAAAGAATCATTGAATTACGGCGTTTTGATGGAATGGAAAAATCCTTTTTATAAAAAGAGAGCTGTTGATCACAACAGCCCGTTTAAGTGAAATATTCAATTTTTGCGTTAGGGAAAAAGGTATCAATATAGGATTCAAGTGCTTCTCGAAGTGCATGCTCTTCATCTTTCTGATAAATATATTTTCCGATCCCGTAGCGTCCCCATTTATAACGGCGCTTTTCTTCATCTAATTCGAGCTTCGTCTTCGGATAATTTTTCTCTATCACTCGTTTGGCCGGTTTTGTAAAACGGTGTTGAATTAATTCAAACGTTATGTCATGTCTAACGTCCTGCGGCAAAGCAGCATCAAGCTTTTCAAACAGATGTCTGTATCCTTCTTCCCAGCCTTCATGAATATAAATCGGAGCAACAATAAAGCCTAGCGGGTAGCCTGCTTTTGCAACTTTTACTGCCGCCTCTATCCGCTTATCAAGAGGTGAAGTTCCCGGCTCAAAGTTTTTAATCACATAGTCGGCATTAATACTGAATCTGAATCTCGTTTTCCCGTTATGCTTTGCGTCTAATAGGTGATCGACATGATGAAATTTCGTTACAAATCGGAGCTTTCCGAGATCACTTTGGCCAAAATGTTCAATGGCGCGCTTCAGCGTGTGTGTCAGATGATCAATTCCTACAATGTCTGACGTACATGATGCTTCGAACCTTGTGAACTCTGGTGCGCGCTCCTTCATATACTTATCTGCCTGATCCAAAATCTCTTCGACGTTTACATAAGTTCTGATATACGGCTTTGATCCCATGGTTGTTTGCAGGTAGCAGTAATGACAATGCCCCATACAGCCTGTTGCAAACGGAATGGCATATTCAGCCGAGGGTTTGGATGAATCAAACTTTAATGTTTTCCGGACACCGATAACTAAAGTTGATTTCGCATTGCGATATTGCTGAAGATGATTTTTCCCAGGAATATTACGCACCTGATTGTGGGATGTTGTTTCTCTGATTTCAATGCCCATATTCTCAAATTTTTCTTGTAATTCTTGGCCTAGCGGATATTCCAGTGCCCTCGGTTCTATATATACAAGCTGCGGAACAAATGGGTTCTGCATGATGCCACATCCTTTTCCTTTACTAACGTTACTTTTCTCACTAGGCGGAAAGGATATGAGTTGTAATGATTTCCTTGTTACTCATACGGATCAATATCAAAGAGTTCTTTGTAAAGCGATTTAGCTTCTTCATAGCTTGCAAACACAGCATCGTCCTCTGCGAACGGATGATAGGTTTCATAAATAAACAGGGAAAGCTCGCCTTCATGGTATGGATGGTGCACAATTTTGGCTTCCTTTATGTGGGCTACATTGGCGGCGTGCGGATTTCTGTAGATCACATAAACAGTATCTCCTGCGTTAAATTGGTTTGACATACTATCCCTCCTAGCCATGTTATTGTGTCCTTCTATACCCTTACTTATGAAAAAAACCAGACAGGCCGGAGGCCGTCTGGTTTTTGTACATTACTTGAAGGTTTCTTTTACGAAAGCGACAACTTCTTCTGTCGTGCTCATAGATAAGATTTTCTCTTTGAATGACTCAGCTTCTTGTTTAGACAATTTGCTGATCTGTGTTCTTGCCGGAAGAATAGACGTTGCGCTCATTGAGAACTCATCTAAGCCTAAGCCGAGAAGGATTGGAATCGCAATCTCGTCTCCTGCCATTTCTCCGCACATGCCAACCCATTTTCCTTCTTTGTGTGCTGCTTCAATTACCAGTGTAATTAAGCGAAGGATTGCCGGGTTGTATGGCTGATACAGGTAAGATACACGTTCATTCATACGGTCAGCTGCCATTGTGTATTGGATCAAATCGTTTGTTCCGATACTGAAGAAATCAACCTCTTTAGCAAACTGATCAGCGATGACTGCAGTTGACGGAATCTCAACCATCATTCCGACTTCAATATCGTCAGATACAGCCTGTCCCGCTTTTACGAGCTTTTCTTTCTCTTCAAGAAGGATCGCTTTTGCTTCTTTGAATTCGTTAACTGTCGCAATCATAGGGAACATGATTTTCAAGTTTCCGTATGTACTTGCACGAAGCAGCGCGCGAAGCTGTGTTCTGAAGATTTCTTGCTCTTCAAGGCAAAGACGAATCGCTCTATATCCCAGGAACGGGTTCATTTCTTTAGGAAGCTGCAGGTAAGGAAGCTCTTTGTCTCCGCCGATATCAAGTGTCCGCACGACGACTGATTTTCCTTCCATACGCTCAAGAACCGTTTTGTAAGCATCAAACTGCTCATCTTCTGTAGGCAGCTGATCTCTTCCCATGTAAAGGAATTCTGTACGGTAAAGGCCAACTGCTTCTCCGCCGTTTTCAAGAACACCTTTTACATCATCAGGAGTACCGATGTTCGCTGCAAGCTCTACATGATGTCCATCTTTTGAGACAGTCGGTTCATTGACAAGCTTCGCCCACTCAGCTTTTTGAGCCAAATAAGCATTATGTTTTTCTTCATACTCTTTTACAGTTTCCGCAGATGGGTCAATAATGACATCGCCATTGATACCGTCAACGATAACAGTCACGCCGTTTTGGATCGTGCCTGTAGCCGCTTTCGTTCCAACAACTGCTGGAATCTCAAGAGAACGTGCCATGATGGCAGAGTGAGATGTGCGTCCGCCGATATCAGTAGTGAATCCTTTTACGAACTCACGGTTTAATTGGGCTGTGTCAGACGGTGTTAAGTCTTCAGCTACAATAATAACCTCTTCTGAGATCATGCTTGGGTTTGGAATTTCGACGCCAAGCAGGTGGCCGGTTACGCGTTTTGTTACATCGCGGATATCTGCCGCACGCTCTTTCATATATTCGTTGTCCATAGATTCAAACATGGTAACGAACATAGAAGACGTTTCTTTTAAAGCGAATTCAGCGTTCACTGAATCAGTGCTGATTTTTTCTTTCACAGGGTTCAGAAGCTCAGGGTCACTGAGAACTAAAAGGTGAGCAGAAAAAATATCAGCTTTATCCTGACCCAGTTCTTTCAAAGCGTGCTCTTTGATTTTTTCGAGCTCTTCTTTTGAACGTGCAATCGCTTCATCAAAACGGCTTACTTCCGCTTCAGAATCAGAGATGTTTTTCTTTTCAACCGTTAAATCTGGCTCTTCAAGCCGGTATGCTTTTGCAATCGCGATGCCGGCTGAAGCACCAATCCCTTTTAATTCTTGCATTACTCGCCGAGTCCTTCGCTTTTCATTGTTTCTTCTAAAGCGTTAAGAGCATCGTTTTCGTCAGCTCCGGAAGCAGAGATTGTGATCTCAGCGCCTTTAGCGATACCTAAAGACATAACACCCATAATAGATTTAAGGTTAACTGTTTTGCCGTTATATTCTAAATTAACGTCAGCGTCGTATTTGCTAGCAGTTTGTACAAGAACTGTCGCAGGACGAGCATGGATTCCAGAATCTGCAGTTACTTTAAATGTTTTTTGTGCCATTTTTATCATTCTCCTTTTAACTTAAAGCTTTATTACTTCACAATATTATATCATACAACCGTACTTGTCATCTGACAAGCACGGCGTACTAACACCCTTATTTTTCAATCTTCACAATATCTTCTTGTTCTCTGTTGACTGAACCGCTTGCTTTAATGCTGACTGTTTCTCCTTCAGCAAGGTTTGTAAATACAATCGGTGTCATGAGAGATGGTACATTCGGTTTGACTGCATCCAGATCAACTTCAAGAAGTTTTTGTCCAGGCTCAATGCGGTCTCCTTCTGATACGAAAGACGTAAATCCTTCGCCCTTCAGGCTGACGGTATCAATACCAAAGTGGATTAAAATTTCTCTTCCGCCGTCGGATTGCAGGCCGATCGCATGTTTTGTCGGGAACACATTGAGAATTTTTCCGCGAACCGGTGATACGACAATTCCTTCAGAAGGGAGAATCGCAAAACCGTCACCCATCATTTTCCCTGAGAAGACTTGGTCAGGAACATCCGTAATCGGGTGAATTTCCCCGGTAATCGGAGAAACGAAAACTTCCTCGCCGATTTCATTTTGCAGCGGTTCTGCAATCACTTCCTCAACCTGCTGGCCTACTTCCTCTTGAGCAGATGTTTTCGGCTCAGGTCTAGGCTTGCGTCCCGCAATAATGTCTTGCATTTGCGTTTTTAACCCGTCAGAACGCGGTCCGAAAATAGCCTGAATGTTGTTGCCGACTTCCAGCACTCCGGAAGCGCCAAGCTGTTTCAGACGGTCTTTATCAACCTTTTTCTGATCGTTTACAGTCACACGCAGACGAGTGATACAAGCATCAAGGTGTTTGATGTTTTCCTGGTCACCCATTGCCTGCAGAATCTCATAAGGAAGATCTCCTGCTTCACCAGTTTTCCCAGGTGCTGCTGTTTCTTCCGCAGCATCCTCGCGTCCAGGTGTTTTCAGATTAAATTTGCGGATGGCAAATCGGAATCCAAAGTAGTAAATGACCGCTAACCCTAAGCCGACAGGGATGACAAGCCACCATGCCGTCCGGTTCGGTAAAATACCGAATAGGAAGTAGTCAATTAAACCGCCGGAGAATGTCATACCAATCTTAACATTCAACAGCTGCATGACCATGAATGAAAGTCCCGCAAACAAACAGTGAATCGCAAACAGGACTGGAGCAACGAATAAGAAAGAAAATTCCAATGGCTCTGTGATCCCCGTTAAGAAGGATGTCAAGGCCGCTGAACCCATAATACCTGCAACGAGTTTTTTGTTTTGCGGTTTTGCTTCATGATAAATGGCAAGCGCCGCAGCAGGCAGACCGAACATCATAAATGGATATTTACCTGTCATGAACGTACCTGCCGTTAACTGTACGCCGTCTTTAATCTGCGCCATAAAGATACGCTGATCCCCGCGGATGATTTCTCCTGCTGCACTCTTATAGCTGAAGAATTCATACCAGAACGGCGAATAGAAAATGTGGTGCAATCCGAATGGGATAAGCGAACGTTCAATCACCCCGAAGATAAATGCAGCAAGGGTTGGATTCGCTTCCACTAATCCTGTTGAAAAGGCATTCAATCCATGCTGGATCGGAGGCCAGATCACTAACATAATAAGACCCAGAATCAGTGCAGAAATTGACGTAACAATTGGAACGAAACGTTTACCCGCAAAGAAACCAAGGTATTGCGGCAGTTCAATTGTGTAAAATCTGTTAAACAATAATGCAGCTAACACACCGACGATAATACCGCCGAACACCCCTGTCGCCAAGGTAGGTATACCAAGCATGTTTACATATGCAGGATGGTTTTCCGTAAAGAACTTGGCTCTTTCAACTGAATCCGAAGGAATGGTTCCGTTTGCAAGAAGAACCGCACTCATGGATACATTCATTACAAGATAACCGATAATTGCTGCAATCCCTGCAACTCCATCACCGTTGGCAAGCCCGATGGCTACACCTACTGCGAAAAGAAGCGGAAGGTTATCGAAAACAATCTGCCCAGCGCTTTCCATCACACCTGCTACAAGCTGAACATTGTCATTGCTCAAGAAATGCAGGACCTGAATCATGTCCTTATTTTGCATCGCATTCCCGATCGCAAGCAAAATACCCGCAGCCGGAAGGATCGCAACTGGAAGCATAAGCGCACGCCCAATTTTTTGAAGAACGCCGAATAATGCTTTAAACATAAGAATTGACCTCCTCTTTTTACTAGTCTGACCTTACAGCTAAAAATCATGACAACGAATTCACAGGCGTAAGTCTTCCAGTTTAACCGTTTACATTTGCCCTTTTACACAACAAAAAGGCATGAGCAAAATTGGGTGCGCAAAAGAACGAGAATGAACTTCCCGTTTTTTTCCCTCAATCACTCATGCCTGATCGAATCAGTAACACGTTATAAGGATAAACTGAATTTATGAAATTTTATTGGTTAATCGGTACAGATGAAGCGTCAGATAAACCGCTTCCGCCTCATGAACTGGTTTCTTCAATGTTTGCTGCAAGATTTTAATCAATTTCCAAGCTGTATTGTAGCATAGCGGATATTCATTTTTCAATAACAACATTAATTTTTCTGGTTCTTTAGTCGGTTCTTCTTTTTTAATTCTTTCTATTGTAAATCTGATATGCCTGATCAGCCGCAAATAGTTGACACTTTCCTTATTTACTTTCATTTGAAATGAGTCTTCAATCACCTCGACAAGCTGCGCCATGAGCTGAGAGTGCTGATTGACCTCGGACAGCGGACGGTTTGTCAACGCTGAATGGATATGCAGAGCGATAAAACCAATCTCCCCTTCCGGAAGGCAGATTCCCGCTTTTTCATTGATCATATCTATGACTTCTTTGGCAATTTGGTACTCCTCAGGATATAGTGACTGAGTCTCCATTAGAAATGGATTTTTCATATCAAATCCCTGCTGCTGCCTTTTGATCGCAAATGCGATATGGTCTGTCAACGCAATGTGAATATGTTCATTTAATGAGTGATTAGTCCTATTGCTTATGTGATAGATGACATCGTTTGAAATATCAACGAGCTTTTCATCAACATAGTCAAGGAGCTTTTTAAACTGCTTTTGTTCCTTCTCGTCTTTTAAAATAAACATTTTATCGTAGCCTTTATCTTCAATGACATCATCTTGTTTTTTTCCGAAACCAATACCTTTTCCGATTAAAACGACTTCGCTGTATTTATGATGAGAAGCAATTAATACGTTATTATTCAGTACCTTTTTCACTGTGAAGGACCCATTCACGATCCTCAGCTCCTTTGTCATTCAATACCTCATATCGTACATAACGAACAGAATGCACGTCAAACCTTTTTTCAATGCATTCACTAAACAGTCGATCTTTCGACGAGACGGTAATCCAGAACTTTCCTTTCAATCGGCTGTCCTTGAATTCTTTTTTCCAGTATGGCAAATGCCTGCTTTCCCATTTCCCTTGTCTGAATATCGATCGTTGTGATTCCAAGCGCTTGGCTGATTTCGTGGTTATCAACGCTTAAGATTGCAAGCTCATCCGGTACTGACACCCGCTGGTTCTTTGCTTCAAGAAAAAGCCCTGCTGAGACTTGGTCATTGGCAACAAAAATAGCCGTCGGCTTTTCCTTCCACGTATTCCATTTATGAAAAAGCGCCTTCCCATCATTGATTGTAATCGCTTTCTCAATTACCCAGTCTTCACGAAATGCCTCCCCGATCTCTTCCAATGCCTCTTTGTAGGCTTTGATTCGAAAATGACTGTTCATGCCTTTTTTTCTTGCCAAACAGATGGCTATTTTTTTGTGCCCTTTGGCAATTAAATAGTCCAAGCCGTTCCGAAATGCTTCTTGGTGAGGAATGCTGATGGTTGGGAAGCGGGCAATATCTGAATTCTGGCAAAGCAAAATCGGGCCCTCCCATTCCATGAGTTTCTCATCAGCAAGCGCCTTTGAGCAAAAAATCAGGCCGTCAACCTGGCGCTGCTTTAATTGGGACAGCGCAAAGATTTCTTTTTGTACCTCATAGTTTGTTTGGAATAAAGAGAGGTGAACCCCGGATTCCGCGGCTGCGTCGGCTATTCCTGCAATCAGCTCTGCAAAATATGGCAGATTAACCGTCGGCAAGACAACACCAATCATGTTTGAAAATCCTTTCGACAAATGTACAGCGTGAATATTTCTCGTGTACTCCAATGATTCCATTGCCTCAAACACTCTTTTTCGTTTGTCTTCACTGACGTATGGATGATTGTTTATGACTCGGGAAACCGTTGTAACAGAGACACCGGCTTTCTCTGCAATGTCTTTAATATTAGCCATAGATTCCCTTCTTTCTAAATCCCCTTGATCTGGAATGCGTTTCATACAATATGATATGGACGTACCAGATATCTTTTTGTGTTTTTAGCTGAAAGGAGAAGATCACATGGGTTTCTTCATTTTAATTGGGTTATGTCTCACTGTTCTCGGTGGCAGCTGTCTTGCTGTAAAACCTCTCAACCAAAAACATGAAATTAAACCCTTTCGAACATTTGATGATTTTTTTATTTAATGCAGATAAAAAAGGACGATGTCGAGAACAAAGTCCTTTTTTATTTCTTATTACGGCAGTATGATTAATTCCTTTGGATATTGGGTCAGAGCAACTGCCCCGTCCTTTGTTACGTGAACGTCATCCTCAATGCGCACGCCGCCGATTTCAGGCACATAAATCCCCGGTTCGATCGTGTAGACCATGCCTTCCTGCAGCAGTGTATCGTTGGCCTGGCTCATTGATGGATACTCATGGACAGAAATTCCGAGTCCATGCCCAAGCCGGTGAGGAAAATAGTCACCGTATCCCGCTTTTTCAATGATTCCGCGGGCGGTTAAGTCCAGATCTCCGATTCTCACACCGGGTTTGCTTGCCTCAATCGCGGCTTTTTCCGCTTGAAGTACAGTCTCGTAAATGGCCTCCTGCTTCGGATTGATGGTTTTGTAAGCAAACGTTCTTGTAATATCAGAGCAATAGCCGTCAAGAATAACACCGAGATCAAATAATACAAAATCACCTTTCTTCAACGTGGCTGTACCAGGATTTCCATGTGGCTGGCCTGATTTTTCTCCGAATAAAACCATTGTAGAGAAAGACATGCCCTGAATTCCTTTTTTCTTCAGCTCATACTCAATTTGAGCGAGCACTTCCACTTCACTGATGCCTTCACGCAAAGCGGCTGTGCCGACTTCAACACCGTAATCCGCAAGCTTTGCCGCCTCTTTCAGCAAACGAATTTCATTGTCATCTTTAATCAGGCGAAATTGATTGAGTGTTTCTTCTGCTGAAACAAATTGAGCCCCGCCCGTCGCGTGCTTCAGCTGTTCTGCACGAGATAGGGAGATTGAATCCTTTTCTACCGCAAGCGTATGTATGCTGATATTTCGCTTTTTCAAGGCCTTCTCTATCAGCTCCCACGGATTTTCGTGATCCGCATAGCCAATGATTTCATGATTCCAGCCTGCGTTGCGGGCCTGTCCTGCTTCCATTCCTGGACAAACAAAGAAAGGCTCCTCTTCTTGAAAAACAAATAACCCCATTAATCTTTCATGCGGCTCTGTGTAAAAACCGGTTAAGTAAAAAACATTTTCTTTTGTATGAATAAATGCGGCAGTATGCCCCGCTTCCTTCAGCCATGAAGAGACGCGTTGTATTCTATTCACTTCTTGTTCCTCCCTGCCATTTGCAATGCATTGTTCTGTCTTCCATTGTAACAGGTTTTACCGGTGTTTGCCTTTCACGACGCCTTCATTTTCTAATGCATTTTATTTCCTGCTCCTCTTCCTGTATACTGACAGTAACGTTCAATCGCAGGGGGGTTGTTCCGTTTGCTGATGAATTTTTTCAGACGAAAAGCAGTTATGCTCTTAACGGTTTTGGGAATTTCCGCTCCTTTTATCGGGATGAAGATGGTGGGCTTTTATTATTACAGCTCTATCATAGGCTGTGCAGCGGGTTTCCTTTGCTGCATCCTCGCTCTCATCCTGGTTATGAAAAGATCTGATAAAGACAAAAATGAAGGGAAAGCTTGATACATAAAAAGCCAGCAGCCTGATTAGGGCTGCTGGTTTTATTTTAGGAGTCTTAAACCGTTTAGTATGACCAAAATCGTGCTGCCCTCATGACCAATCACGCCAAATGGCAATTCCATCACCTGCAAAAAATTTGCACAAATCAGCAGGCAGATTACAGCTAGAGAAAACACGATATTTTGTTTGATGATCCTGTTCATTTTCCGAGACAAGCGGCACATGTTTACGAGCTTTTTCAAATCGTTTTTCATGAGGACCATATCAGCGGTCTCAAGTGCTACATCTGTTCCGCCGCCCATCGCAATGCCGACATCCGCCGCTTTGAGTGCCGGCGCATCATTGATTCCGTCACCCACCATTGCGATCGTTCCGAATTCTTCTTTTAACCGTTTGATTTCATTCACTTTTTGGTCAGGCAGGCATTCTGCTACGACAGTTGTCATGCCGGCTTCCTTGGCAATCGCTTGAGCCGTGTCTTCGTGATCTCCTGTCAGCATGGCCGTTTTAATCCCAAGTCGGTTCAGTTCTTCCATGACCTCTTTTGCTTCAGGCCTGATTTGGTCCTTCAGTGCGATACAGCCTGCTATTTGATCATCCTTTTTCACAAATACAATTGTATGACCGCTTTGAATGACATCTGATGCTGTTTGTTTCAAAAATTGTGCTGCCATTTCCTCGCCGATAAAACCTGCTTTACCGACCTTCCATTTCGCACCCGACACTTCTGCCATAACGCCAAACCCTGAGGTTTCTTCTATAGATATGTAGCCGGACTGATTCACGCCGCGGCTGTCAGCGTACGCAGTTATGGCTTGGGCGAGCGGATGGCTTGATTGCATTTCGATGGCATAGACAGCCTCAAGAACTTCCGCTTCACTGAATCCTTCTGCTATTCTAATCGTCTCTACGGCAGGCTGGCCTTTTGTTACAGTGCCGGTTTTATCAAAGGCGATCATTTGCACTGAGCCCAGCTGTTCAAGAAAGACGCTTCCTTTCACAAGCATACCGTTGCGGGCGCCATTTGAAATCAGGGACAGCGCCGCCGGCATAATAGAGGCGACAAGCGCACAAGGTGACGCGACAACCATAAACACCATTGCGCGGTAGAAGGTTTCACTCCAGCTCCAGCCCAGCGCAAAGTGCGGGACGAATAAAAGGAGCGCCACCGCAATTAGCACACCTTTCACATAAGCATTTTCAAATCGTTCGATGAAAGCCTGCGCGGGTGAAACACTATTTTGCGCTGATTCAACCAGTTTGATAATTTTTCTGAATAACGAATCTTCATTTGCTTTCGTGACACGGACTGTCAAGGAGCCATTGCGATTCACCGTTCCTGTGAATACAGTGTCGCCTGTGTTTTTTTCTACAGGCATTGATTCACCTGTTAAAGCCGACTCGTCAAGACTTGTCGAGCCCGATTCAATGATACCGTCTGCCGCTACGCGTTCTCCAGGTTTGATCATAATCATATCACCGGCCTGCAAGTCTGAAACCGGAACTCTTTTGGTTTCACCATTGACCATCAATGTCGCTTCTTCAGGCTCAAGCTGCATTAAAGACGTTAAATCTCTGCTGCTTTTATTCATCGTGTATGTTTCTAAAGCTCCGCTTAAGGAAAAAATAAATATTAAAATAGCACCCTCTGCCCAGTATCCGATCAAGGCGGAACCAACGGCAGCGAAAATCATTAAAAGTTCTACATTCAGCGTTTTGGATTCGAGTGTTTCTTCGATTCCTTCCTTTGCTTTAGCAAATCCGCCGATCACAAAAGCCAGCAAGAAAAGTATTATGGATAATACCTGATATCCGGATAAGAGCCAGCCTGCCAAAATAAGAGCTCCTGATACAAGTGCAGCAATAAGCTCCGCGTGCTGTGCCCAGTTTTTTTCCCTCTTGTCTGTTTTCAATGGCTCGTGCGGGTCGCGTTGAACGATAACTTGTTCATTCATATCGAATTCTCCTCTCTAATTGAGAACGTAAATCATCTTCATTTCTCTTATAAAAACAAAATCGCTGCCCAAAAGGCAGCTTTATCGTCAGTTATTTCTTGATGTCTTCCTTTATTATAGCACGCACGAAGAGAATTTCAATTATAATTATTTTAATTTCTTTTTGATAATAATTATCATTAATGTTTATTCACTTCTTCTCTATATGAAAAAAGCTGAGAGTCGATGCTCTCAGCTATTCTTCCGTCCATTCCTTCAGTTGTTCCGCCGTCATCGGGCCAATTTTTGTTTTTTCAATTTCTCCCTTTTCATTCAGCAAAAATGATGTTGGGATCGTGATGATATGATACTCCTTCATCAATTCCCCTTTTGAGTCAAGGACAATTGGAAACGTCAGCTTATTTGCTTTAATAAAGTCTTCAACGACTTGCTGATTTTGTTCCGAATTCACTAAATTCACCGTTACCAGCTTTACACTGTCGGATGGATGGGCATCATAAAACGATTGAAACTGTGGAAGCTCCTTTTTGCAGGGCGGACACCATGACGTCCAAAAATGGAGAATTGTTTTTTGCCCTTTATTCGGAATCGAGATGTCCTCCCCTTCTATCGTTTTCATAAGAAAAACAGCGGGAACAGCAGGCTGTTTTTCCTCAGCTTGTGCCGCACCTGGAAACCATGCAATCAACCCTAATAACATAATGTATATAGTAAGCAAGCGCTTCGTCAACATGGAATCTTCCTTTCATGCTTTTCAATTAGCTTGCCCCTGCAGTTCCTTTATCATCCTTCAATTCGCGGCGTTCTGGTCCCTCCCGTAAGAAATACGGATACCTTCAATGCTTTGCAGATCGTGGCATAGTGCAGGCTCGTCAAAAGAATCATGCCAGTGTTCATTCCAAGGATAATCCCGAGCATTTGCAGATTCTCCATTGATCCCAGTACATACATCATACTTAGCGCAACGATATGGCTCCATACATTGTGATAAAAAGCCTCTTTCACAAAACCCATCCCGATTAAGCACGCCTGCAGCGGCATGACAAACAGATGAAAGAGAAAGTAAGGCCACAACAGCTGCAAGTAATACTGCGCTTCAGGAGAGTGAAAAAACAAATGCGTGAGAGGTCCCGCAAACTGGAACATGACCCAGACGGCAGGTATACCGTAACCTAATGTAATGAAAATCGACTGTTTCAGCCTTTTTAACACGATGTCATACTGAGAAAGTGCATAAGCTTCCGAAATACTCGGTATCATGACGACCATTAACGAATGGGCAATAAAAGCAGGGAACGACCCTATTGTCACAGCCACTCCTGCCAGCATTCCGTATTGATCGATCGCCGCTGTCCCGGCAACGCCCGCAGCCAAAAGAGCTCCTTTTACTAAAAAGGGTTCAATTGCATTGACAACCGCATGAAAAATACGCAGTCCTGTTGTAGGAATTGAAACAGCAAGCAGTCTTTTCCTTACATCCTTTCCGCGCAAATGAATGTGCTGCTGGCCGGATAACGCCCGCCTTGCCATGATAAATTGTGAATATAAGTAAACAAGCACGACCACATCACTCACGACTAGAACAAACAAGGAAACCAGCACAGCCATGTCCAATTCAAATGAGTACCATTGAAAAAAGAGGAATAAGCACAAGAGCTGGATGATTTTTTTCAGCACATTGGCAATTGCGATCTTCCCCATTTTCTGCACACCCATAAAGTAGCCCCTGGCGATTGAAGTAAAGGCGACAACAGGAATTAAGCCGATGACAATCCCTTTAATAAACGGGTGGTATGTATCAAATACCGGAATAAACGGAAGCGCAATACTAGCGGCGACAGTAGAAAAAGCAGTAAAAATGGCTGTCATTCTGAAAGCGTGCCTCAGCATGCTTTCATGAAGCTTAGGATTTGACTCGGCAATGAATTTAGAAATGGATATCGGCAGTTCCAGGCTCGCGATGACAATAATTAAAAAGATCGTGGGCAAAATACTCATGTAAAGCCCCATCCCATGCTCGCCAAGCTCCCGCGCCAAAATCATATTGACGACAAATTCAAGGCATTCAGCGAAAAAGGCGGCAATGGATAAAAGAATGATCCCTTTCACAAATCGATTCATGATGTCTCTCCTTGTCTCTTGTACTACCAACATCATATGAGACAAGTTCAAAAATTATTTTATTTTTACTCTTTATATGAAAAAAAGCACAGCTGAGACAAATTGTCTCTTCTATGCTTAGACGGCAAAAACGTGTCTGCCGATTTTTTCTACGATTTTTCTTGAACGAATCCAATTATCTGACGCTGTTTTCGGATTATAAAAGAATATGGCATCTGTTTCTCTATTTTTTGAGGACAGCGCTTCTTCGGCAGCTTCAATCGATTCTTTATCAGGCTTTTGGTTAATGCTCCCGTTTGCGACCGGTTCAAAGGCGTTTTTCTGATAAATAACTCCTCTTATCGTATCAGGAAAACCTTTTTTCTCCGTTCTGTTCAGTACAACGCTTGCTACAGCGACCTTGCCTTTATATGATTCTCCTTTGGCCTCTGCGTGAACGAGACGGGACAGCAACTCTTTTTCAGACTGTGTATATGTTTCTTTCTCATCATTTGTTTTGTTCGGTTTATCTTTCTCTTTCTTTTCAGTGTGTGCTGATAGCTTAATCGGTTTTATTTTCTTGTCCTTATCAGCAGACAGTGAAGGGAAAGATTCATTCGTATTTCGATCTATATGTGTAAGCCATTTCGCTTCTTCATGTTTTGTCTTCTTTGCGCTCAGTAGTGAAGCTTGTGTATGCTCAATTTTGGCTGCAGGCATGAAACAAAGAAGAAAAACAGCCAGAGCAGTGAATTTCGTTGTCATACAGTTTCCTCCTTAAAGTGCTCCAAAAAACACTTCATAACCTTAACAAGAGATCCATTCATTTTCACGGAAAAAGATTTTCCAACTCTCCCAAGGAGGTATCAGGATGGAATAAAGAGGATGACTCACTGCTTAATGGCAAAAAAACAGTCTGAAATTCTATAAATATTGTCAAATTAAAACATGTTTATCCATCTTTGACACTTTACATTTTATTTACGCCTGTTACAGACAGCTGTAATAAAAGACTTGTATTCTGTCATATATGATAAAAAGGCTTCTCACGTATGAGAAACCTTCAGCTTCTTGGCTGTTCTAAGTATTGAAAGATAACATCTCCGCCTTGCTGGGCAATTCCTCGGAAATGTTTAAAATCATCTTGTTTAGATAACACGGCCCTGAAATCAAGAAAATGCTCTTTCTGGACTCTCAGTTCGTTTATGGCGCCGGTGCGCAGCTGTTCAATCATTTCTGTTATTTCTTCGGGACGCAACAAAAATTCCCCCCTTTTCTTTCTATCGACGAAAATCAATATATCATCTTTATAGCGACAGAACAATTCATAAGGGAGATAAAACTCCTTATCGCTTTACTTCTCAATGAAAATACTGCAAAATACTTTCAAAAGGCATTATTATGTTTAAAGGAGAGGAAGCTTGTGAAAATCGCTAAGGTTGGGAATGTCATTGAATTTAAAAACGGATTAACCGGTGTTGTTGAAAAAGTAAATGAGAATTCTGTTATCGTTGATGTGACGATCATGGATAACTATCGGGATCTTGAGTTAGATTCATTGACAGTTGTTAATCATAAAAATTATAAGATCATCAGAGACTCCTATTAAAACCTCCTTATTTCCACATTTATTCAAAAACTGCAAGACGGACAATTTAACACCTTACATATGAAATTCGCTTTCTCAAAAGCTGCCGGCCGGCAGCTTTTTTACATAAAAAACACCGATCATGAATCGGCGTTTTTGTCTATTTCCGTTATTTCTATATAGAACTCGCTGACGGCCCCTGGTTCGTACAGGTTGGTCAATGATGTTGAATAATTTGTCATTTCCCCCCGGAAGGCAAGATCGCGTTCCGGAACCTCGACATTAAACGTTTTTTCATACAACAGGACAGCGATATCATGGTAAGTCTCACTCGTAACGTTTAAGGTAAATGCAATTTTTCGCTTCGGCTCGCTCTCCTCTTGATATGCAGCCATTTCTAACGTTACATTGTTTAACCGCAATGTCTTCACTTCATATCACTCCTTTATAGTCCATGCATCTTAGCATACCTTAGCGAATGTTTACAATGAATCTGTTCTTAACGGTTATATGAACCAATTCATTCGAAAAGACACCTTTACAAACATACGTTCGTTAAATTATAATAAAACAGACGAGCTGCCATCCAGCATCCCGTCTTTTCATTAGAAAGCGGCGAGTGGAATTCCCCCCGGATTCGCTCGTCTTTTTTATGTAAAAAGGAGAAACTATATGGTCGATTATCAACAAGTCATGCTTCACCATGCGTACCTTGGCGCCTTGAATTTCCCCATCCTTTAATGAGAGCGGTCAATCAATTCTCATCATGTTTTTTAGATAAACCAGCATCCATTCAGGAAGTATATGAGTGTATGCTTTTAAAGTTCTAGTTTGCGCTTCTATATCGATCCTGAACAATTCTGAATGAAATGCAATAATCCTGCTATTAAGGTACATGTGTATGACTTAAATCATGGAAGCAGAATAAATTCAACACATCCGTAATTACTTGAAATGCGTACTTAACATAAGTTTGAATGTGTATTTCAAGCCCAATGTAATGCCTCGTATAGAACATTTCGGGAGAAGGGCCTATGGAATACCCTCACTGTTTTACCCGCACCCGTAATAAACTCCTTTCAGTATGTCCATTTAGAGATTCATTGCAATTATCTTCGAATTTTGTTCTGAACTATAAATCATTATATATTTTTAAACACTGTATTCCAGACTGACACATCTTCTTGTCCAAGACTCCAGCTGCCAAGACCTTTCAGATTATATTTTTGAGCGAGTTTTATTTTTGCTCTGAGTGACTGTTCATTTTCAAACCATAATGTATATGTTCCCGAAGGCAACGGCCCCTTGTTATCGTGATTGACAGTAAAAATAGCTTTTGGAGATTGACTCTTGGTGTCAAAAATAATTGTCCCGCTATGCCTTTTTACTAATGAGTCAACAAGGTAAAGGGGAATGGCCTGAGAGGCAGATTGGCCTTCCATCCAGCAACGGCCATAGAATGGCAATCCTAAAACTAGTTTTTGAGGAGAGATTTTTTGGGTCAGAACATATTGAATGGACTTTTCCACCCATCCTACACTTGCGGTAGGCCCAGCAAGGCGGCTTTCATCATAGGCCATAACCATAAGATAATCTGCATATTTAGCTAAATACTCGTAATCATATGATCCGTGCCAGCCCTTCGTCCAGCCAAAAGGATTTGCCGCCACTGCAACTGATATTTCTTTATGTCTAGGAATACTTTCCCTTACCAATCTAACAAAATCTGTAAATAGATTCCGATCTTTTTCTGTAAGGTTTTCTATATCGATATTAACTCCGTCCAAATCCAGTTCTTCTATTGCATGAGAAATTTGTTTAGCTAAAAGAACTCGGTTCATTAATGCAAATCGTCCCAAATCCTGATCCCAATGATTGCTTAGAAAAGGAACTACTTTTAATTTTCTTCTATGAAGAGCTTTAATCACATCGGGATTAGCTGAACGGAGAAGTAATGATCCATCTTTTCTGATATAGAAAAAATCAGGAGACACAACATTTAATACTCCGTTCGTTTGATCAACGTGTTGAATAAAATCCCATCCTAATCCAGAATAGAAATAGCTCATTTGAAACATCTCATAACCCCTTCATCCCCAAAAATATCAAGTTCCCCACAAATAAAAAAATGAGGATTGTCATTTCAATTTGATTCGCTTCCGAAACCTCAAAGATTACCTTTCTCTTATCTTTATAATTTGTCCAGGATAAATTCTGTCTGAAGAAAGCTTATTAAGATTCATAAGTTGTTGTACCGGAATTTTAAAGGATTTGGCAATCGTCCATAATGTATCGCCGGATTCCACATGATATACTTCGTATGTCACGGGAAATTCCATATAACGAGGCGTTCTTTTTACTTTATTCGCTTGATTTCTTATTTTAGGTATTTTCCCCTTCATTCATATTACTCTCCTTTAGAAAAATTTGTTATTAATATTTCTAAACCGTTTCTCTCTAATCTTAATGATTTGTCCAGCATATATTTGATCTGATTTGAAATGATTAAGCTCCATGAGTTGCTGCAGGGAAACATTATACTTACTGGCAATTATTGATAATGTTTCACCGGGAGTAACATGATGGATCACGTATTTTTCTTTGAGAACATCTACATAATGAATGGTTTCCCCTAAGTTTCTTATAATTCCTCTGCTTTTTAGCACCTCAAGCATTCTCTCGGCTCTATGCCGATAGGAATCATTCTTTACAGCCTTTTTACCGTTTATCTGAATCTTTTTTCTCTCGCTATCATGATTCAAATAGTATTTAACCTTTTCCAAAGTTTCTTTTGGGGAGGAAGAAACGATGAGATCGCGGCCAGGTTTGAATTTATCTCGAACTGCTGGTGTATCCGATGTCAATAAAAACCCCCCGGAACCAAGAATCTCATAGGTGCGTTGCGTAAGTTGGCTTTCACAGTTTTGCAAACCGATAACGACTTTTGCTGAACTGTAAACTTTATATGCTTCAGTATAATCAAGGTATCCATGGATCCAATTGGGGGGAATTTCTCTTCCTATATATTTACTCATTTTTTCCCAGTTTCTCCCCCAAAAATCAATGCGAATACCCTTCCGTATAAGAGGACGAATAAGCGTTTTTAAAGAGGACGAACGGAACACTTCCGGATGTTCTTCAAGAAAATTAGGGTAAGCATTAGCCACCACTGCTATATCACAACTGTATTTTGCTAGTGGTTTAATCTGGTGATGTATACTTTCGTGAAATGCAAAGTCTAAGTGAGCTGCTTTAATCCCCATGCTTTCATAAGTTTTACACAGAGAAGGCGTAACCGTGAAAACAAAATCTGGTTTCATCTTCTTAATTAACGGGATAGTAAAGTTTTGAGTGTGCAGCGGGTCTTCAGTTGCCCAATAAACGAGAGGGATATTCACCTTTTTAGTAGCGTTGCGAATCCAGGCCTGCTTTTCCCTTGAATGCTCTGGTGTCCATCCCATAGATACTATTAGATCTGGTTTAAATTCGTCTATCATTTCAGTGATATTTTCCCGACTTACAGGACCGGAAATCATTACGGTATGTCCTGCTTCCCTAAACCCATTCGGTAAACCATAGAGCCACATGGGATGACTCTCAAGGAAAAGAATTTTCACACATTTCCATCCTCTCTTTCACTTTTTAATGTCTACTTTATTGGTATGTATATGTAATATAACTTGTCGCGGTACTAGTCTATAAAAAAACGTTCAGGTGTGAGATCACGTGATAGCTTGTGTGGGATGCCCTACAAAAAAAGAAAGCAACCTACAACATATTTTCCTATGTGGTTATTCAGGACATAAGGATTCCTTTAAATATATTCAAAAGTATTAGAATACAAGGACAGAGATATTATTTTTTATTAAAAGTCAAGAGCCCCCGTTACTTTAAGTACATTTATTCACAAAGTAATCTTTTTTACAGGTCATTTAGTGGTAGCCCCAGGAAAATGCGAATTTACAACGTTAATCAAATTCAAACATAAAAAAGTCGAATTCCCTGTCCTTTAAGGAAAACGACTTTTTTATACGACTTCTTCAAGTAAATCCCCATCAACCTTTTTTGGGGACTATTTGTAATCTCTGCGCAGGGAAATTATACCTGTGCTAGCCCGCCATCTACGAACAATTCAACACCCGTCAAGTAACTGCTTTCGTCTGAAGCAAGGAAAGATACAGCGTTTGCTACTTCTTCAGGTGTCCCAACTTTTCCAGCTGGAACAGTATTTCTGCTATTTTCCAGTACCTCTTCAAGTGCATCACCAAAAAGCTCATCGTAGGCAGGTGTAAGAATACCTCCTGGACTAACCACATTTACACGGATTTCAGTACCTTTTAGGTCAAGAATCCAGTTGCGAACTAGTGCTCTTAATGCTGCTTTAGATGCTCCATATACACTAAACGCTGGGTTGCCAATTGATCCAGCAGTAGAGCCCGTTACAATAATAGAACCTACTTTGTCTGGGAATAGTGATAATGCTTTTTGAACAGTAAAGATGGTTCCTTTAACGTTAATGTCGAACGTTCTATCAACCTGCTCTTCAGTAATTTCACCTAATGGAAGGAAGTTGCCGATGCCTGCATTAGCAAAAAGAATGTCCAACTTACCTTTTTCCTGCTTTATAATGTCATATAGTTTGTCTAAGTCTTCAAGCTTAGAAATATCACCTTGAACACCGGTTACGTTCTTGCCAATTTGGTCAACAGCTTTATCAAGTTCGTTTTGTCTACGTCCCGTGATATAAACATATGCACCTTCGTTTACAAATTTTTGTGCTGTAGCAAGACCAATCCCACTTGTTCCACCCGTTACAAGCGCTATTTTACCTTCAAATTTACCCATACTTAACACTCCTTTAGAATTAATATTATTTTATGTCTAGTACCTTTAAGTACTTGAAGAACAACTTACAAGATATAGTATCCTTCAGTAAGCACATTATCGGAAGTACCCACTTTTTTGTGATATAGTAACTAAAAAGTAATAAATGTGGAATGGAGAGCTTTAGACATGAAAAAATTTAGCTGTGGGTTTGAAGTGACAAAGGAAGTTATTGGAGGAAAATGGAAAGGCCTTGTATTATACTTTTTAATGAATGGACCAAAGAGAACGAGTGAATTAAAGCGCATTATCCCAAATATAACTCAGAAAATGCTGATTCAAACACTTAGAGAGCTTGAAGCCAGTGGACTTGTGAGCAGAAAGATGTATAATCAAGTACCGCCGAAGGTTGAATATTCATCCACCGAACTTGGAGAATCTCTTAAACCTATCTTGCAGGAGCTCTGTCAATGGGGAAGCCATTATGCGGAGCAAGAGTATGCAGAAGGTGAATATGAAATTGTACAACCAGAACAACTAAGTTAGGATTGATGTAGCTGCTGAAGTAAATGCTAAACAACTTCAATACCATCACCTAACAGATGAAGAACAGTCAGAAATAAATCAGATATTCAATTTTGAAAGTGAAGTTCTAATAAGAAGTGTCGATTATATTCAGGAGAACTTTGATGAAATTCAAAAAAGAGCTGTTTCAAATGTTAAAGAGAAGATTCAGAAACTTAGCCAAAAAATAATGAAGATATTGATAATAATATTTAATGCCTATGATCTCTAGATAGGCATTTTTTCTTTCGGATAAAAAAGAAAAGACGTACAAATTGTACGCCTTAATCTGCTTCTGTACTATCAATTTTTCACTGCATAAAAGTCACAGTTCAGGTTGCACCTCAGGTCACACTCCGGTCACTTCGGGTAACACTTCGTGTGTGACCAGGTCACATTTCCGCTGAAAATTAACGCTGCATGTTCGGATTTTACTGTGACTCCACTTCGTTTCACACACCGTATCACACAACGGAATAATTAACGATTATCAATCGTCTCCGGATACAAATCATGATTCATCATGCGGTACTCGGCCATTTTCTCATATTTCGTGCCAGGTTTTCCGTAGTTTGTGTACGGGTCGATGGAAATTCCGCCTCTTGGCGTGAATTTGCCCCATACTTCAATGTAGCGCGGGTCCATTAATTCAATCAAGTCATTCATGATGATATTCATGCAGTCCTCGTGGAAGTCACCATGGTTTCTGAAGCTGAATAGATACAGCTTTAATGATTTGCTTTCAACCATTTTTTCATCAGGAATGTAGCTGATGTAGATTGTCGCAAAGTCAGGCTGCCCTGTTTTAGGACATAAAGATGTGAATTCCGGACAATTGAATTTTACAAAGTAGTCACGGTTTACATGTTTGTTAGGGAAGGATTCCAGCACGTCCGGTGCATATTCGAACAAATAATTTGTACCTTGGTTGCCTAGCAATGTTACACCTTCTAATTCTGATTCTTTTCTTGTCGTCATGTTCATCTTCCTTTCTATTATACTCCGCGTTTGTTGCCCCATAACAGGGTGTGCAGCTGCGGGAGCACTCTGACGAGATTCAGCTCCGCATCGACAGCTACCTTATCAACAAGCGCTTCATATTTCCCAAGCAAATGTGCAATCAGTGACTGATCATCTGTCGTATGCACGTCATCATTTCCGACTTGTAAATAAAACGGGATTCCCGGATACCGCTTGTGCACAGTTTTGGCAAATTCCAGATCTTCATCATTAAAGATGACAACCTTCAAGCTGACAGCATGCTGTCTATCATTCTCTTGAAGTGAAGTTAAAATGTGGTCAAGCTTTTGAAAGTTCGTTACCATTTTTGAGCTTGGCGGTTTTGGAGAAATTGTCAGGTCATCAATCAGCGTAAACCAATCCTGATAAACGGTCCCTTGAGTTTCAAGCGCTGCACGGATGTTATTTTCCTTCAGCAGTTCAATAAAAGCATCCAGCTGTTTTAACAGAGCCGGGTTACCGCCTGAGATCGTCACATGAGAAAACGCGTCTCCCCCAATGTCCTTAAGCTCCGCAAAAATCTCCTCCGCCGTCATCCAGCGAATATCTTTTTTAGCAGACCCGTCCCAAGTGAAAGCGGAGTCACACCAGCTGCAGGAATAATCGCAGCCGGCTGTCCGGACGAACATCGTTTTCTGTCCGATCACCATGCCTTCTCCTTGAATCGTCGGGCCGAAAATTTCTAATACAGGAATTCCTTTAGCCATTCAAACCACCCTTTTTCGGACGGTAGACACAGTAGCTTGTCGGTGTTTCACGGACAAACACCTGTACACAGGTCGGCTTATTCTCCAAAGTGTCTAAATAAGCCTGTACGTTATCATAAATCGTTTTCGCCACGACTTCAGTTGTCGGCAGCGAATACCGGTCGTCCTGAGAAAAATCTTCATGATCATTTAATAGCGTGTGATCATAGTTTCCGTGCACCAGTTTTTTGAGTACGCTGAAATTGACAAGAAAGCCTGAATCGTCAAGTTCGTCGCCGGCAACAGTTATATTTACGGTATACGTATGTCCGTGAACCCTGCTGCACGCTCCCGCACTTTCCCGAGGGATAAAATGAGCGGCTGAGATATGCATGTCCTTATTCAGTTCAAACGAATAAGGATGCTGGGCCTGCGGATAAATTTGAGATAACAATTTATGCACGCTCTCCTTTCATCATCATATATTCTTCATAACCTTTTGAACGAAGGTGACATGCCGGACATTCGCCGCAGCCGTCGGCGATGATGCCGTTATAGCATGTCAGCGTGTTGTTTTTCACAAAATCCAGCGCGCCAAGCTCATCTGCAAGCTTCCACGTTTCCGCCTTATTGAGCCACATGAGAGGCGTGTGGATCACAAACGGCTTCTCCATCGCCAGATTCACCGTTACATTGCAAGATTTCACGAATTCGTCACGGCAGTCAGGGTAACCGCTGAAGTCTGTCTCGCAAACTCCTGTAATAATGTGGCGCGCGCCAATTTGGTAAGCCAGGATAGACGCAAAGGATAAGAATACCAAATTGCGGCCTGGAACGAATGTGGATGGCAGTTCGCCGTCTTTTACTTCTATCTCAATATCATTTCTAGTCAGGGCATTCGGTGCAAGCTGATTTAAAAGTGACATATCAAGCAAATGATTTTTCACACCAAGCTTTTCCGCAATGGATTTTGCCACTTCAATTTCCTGCGAATGTCGCTGATTATAATGAAAAGTCACCGTTTCGACTTCTTCGAATTCTTTTAAGGCCCACAGTAAGCATGTTGTGCTGTCTTGACCGCCGCTAAATACGACAATTGCTTTTTCTTTTTTCATGATTCCTCTCCTTCTCCGCAATAAAAACGCCGGCGAGAGACATCGCTACAGCTAATTCACGCAAAAAAACACCTTTTTTCGGAAGGTGCTCTAGAAAAACATAAAAAAGGCCGTATCCAAGGATACAGCTCGTCCTTAGTTTTTTATAGAGGGTGTAGCTAGAACCTCTCCCGCATATCGCACGGATTTTCTTCAATTTTTTCACTTCTGCTATCTTACCATAATGTTGTTTTTCATGACAATAAAAAAGTCAATCCCCGGTTCCTAGATCAATTATCGCTCTATAGTGACGGTTCGCTTCATTATATATATTTATAAACTGCGCCGTCGAGGAGCCTTTTTGCATAGCAAAGCGCCTATGAAGGCCAAGCTCACATAGCCAAACAAGGGATAAATCGTTGAAATAAGCTTGCCATACCCTATTTGGCTCGTAATATAAGCCGTGATCATAATAGCTGTAAAGATATATTTGCTTTTCACTGGAAGAAAGCTTTGCACTTGTTTTTCTAATCCATATAGATTACCGATAACTGATGTGAACACTTCTCCGAAAATAATGAGTAAATAAATCAAATGGACAGAACGTGCAAAGAGATAAACCACTTGCGCCATCGGTATATCATATAAAAATACATCCGGAAGAGTCGACAAAGACAGAAAACTCGCGGACAGCACAATCGTCAGCATCGTCCCTCCGATTAAAGCGCCTTTTTTGATCACTTTCTCCGAGGACATTTCATTCGCCAGCGGAACCAAAACTGCTTGGGCAAGCGATAAATTCAAAGCCCCGTAAGAAACAGCTGATAACAGCCAATCCCAGCGATGCGGCCAGACCCACTGAGCTGCGTTTCGTGATTCGCTGAATATAAAAGAGTCGGCCACTACAATCATTGAAAAGAGGATTAAAAGGGGAACAACAAACACATTGACACCGAAAATGCCTTTTACTCCTCTAGTCATCACAATTAAGCTCAGACCGATTGTAATGAGCATCCCAATCTGAGCGGACATCCCCAATTGTTCCTCAAAAAGCGCCCCTGCTCCTGAAAGCATGACAGATGTAACTCCGAGGAGAACAAACAGCATAAATACATTGATAATCCGCCCAGCCGCCGCCCCGAACAAAAAGATGTTCATTTCTTGATATGACTTGGCATTGATTCGCTTTGAAATGATCATCAGCTTGGCGCCCAGAAACGTAAACATTCCGCCGCTGACGAGAATGCCGAATAAACCGAACCAGCCGAACTTCAGAAAAAACTCAACAATTTCTCTGCCAGTCGCAAATCCAGCTCCGACTACTGTGCCGACATACACAAAAGCAAGCTGACTTGCAGACCCTTTTGATTGTTCCATTTCTCCCCTCCGAACGAACCGCAGTTTTGTCCATAGATGCCTTTTTATAACCTATGAGACAAGTTCCTTGAAAAGACGAAGAAAACATGTTTTACTTTGTAACAAATTAAAAAAAGTTGTGCAAAAGACTTGAAAGTCAAAGATGGTCAGAGTATACTATTAATCAAAGTTGGTCAAACAAACCGGCCTTTTTTAAAAATCAATTGGTCAAAGATAGTCAAATTTTCAGTCTGCTTTGAGCATATTGGTTTGAATGCCGTTAAGTTTGCCGTATACTAATAGTCAAAGAAGGTCGAATCCAATAGACCTTTTTATTCACTTTCATTGGTCAAAGAAGGTCAAATTATTAAGGAGGTTTTGGCAAATGCGTTGTCAACATTGTCATCAAAACGAGGCGACGATTCGCCTTAACATGCAAATAAATTCCGTTCATAAACAGATGGTTCTTTGTGAAACTTGCTATAACGAACTGACCCGTAAACCTTCAATGAGTATGGGTCCTCAATCTTTCGGATTTCCGTTTGAACAGGCATTCCAGCCGAAAGAAAAGAGCGCAGCAAAACAAAGCGGAAAAAAAGGGTTGCTTGATGAGCTGGCTCAAAATATTACAAACGGTGCAAAAGCCGGTCTCATTGACCCCGTCATCGGCCGTGATGATGAAGTGGCGCGAGTGATCGAAATTCTAAACCGCCGGAACAAAAACAATCCGGTTCTTATTGGTGAGCCGGGTGTAGGGAAAACTGCCATCGCTGAAGGGCTCGCTTTAAAAATTGCTGAAGGTGATGTTCCAAACAAACTGAAAAACAAAGAGCTATATTTGCTTGATGTTGCATCCCTTGTTGCAAACACAGGGATCAGAGGCCAATTTGAGGAGAGAATGAAACAGCTGATCACTGAGCTGAAGGAACGAAAAAATGTCATTCTGTTCATTGATGAAATTCACCTTCTCGTCGGCGCAGGCTCTGCAGAAGGATCAATGGACGCCGGCAACATTCTCAAACCGGCCCTAGCCAGAGGCGAACTGCAAGTCATTGGCGCGACAACACTGAAAGAATATCGTCAAATCGAAAAAGATGCCGCGCTGGAAAGACGTTTTCAGCCTGTCATGGTGCAGGAGCCTTCAATTGAACAGGCTATCCTCATTCTGCAAGGGATTAAAGACAAATACGAGGCGTACCATGGCGTAACATTCAGTGATGAAGCAATCAAAGCGTGTGTCACTTTATCATCCCGCTACATTCAGGACAGACACCTGCCGGATAAAGCAATTGATTTATTAGATGAAGCAGGTTCAAAAGCCAACCTGTTAATTGATGAACTGAATGATGAGGATGCCGCTGAACGCTTAACTGCAATTGAAGCCGAAAAAACAAAAGCCCTGGAAGAAGAAAATTACGAACTGGCGGCAAAACTCCGTGATGAAGAACTCGCATTGGAGAAAAAACTGAACAGCTCCTCCGCTCATACCGCTGTCACTGTGGAAGCTGAGCACATTCAGGAAATTGTTGAACAAAAAACAGGCATCCCTGTCGGCAAACTGCAGGCAGACGAACAAACGAAAATGAAAGAGCTTGAAGCAAAACTTCATGAACGCGTGATTGGACAAGAAGCCGCTGTTCAAAAAGTGGCAAAGGCGGTAAGACGAAGCCGCGCCGGTTTAAAATCCAAAAACAGACCAGTCGGCTCCTTCCTCTTCGTCGGTCCTACCGGCGTAGGGAAAACAGAGCTTTCTAAAACACTGGCAGATGAATTATTCGGCACAAAAGACGCTATTATCCGACTCGATATGAGCGAATACATGGAGAAACACGCCGTATCTAAAATTATCGGTTCACCGCCTGGATATGTCGGCCATGAGGAAGCTGGACAATTAACTGAGAAAGTGCGCCGCAATCCTTACAGCATTGTGTTGCTGGATGAGATTGAAAAAGCACACCCAGACGTTCAGCATATGTTCCTGCAAATTATGGAAGATGGCCGTCTGACAGACAGCCAAGGCAGAACTGTAAGCTTCAAAGACACAGTGATCATCATGACAAGTAATGCGGGTGCTGGTGAGAAACAAACGAAAGTCGGTTTCCAATCAGATGACAGTGTCATCGAAGAACAAACATTGATTGATTCACTGAGCATGTTCTTTAAACCTGAGTTCCTCAACCGTTTTGACAGCATTATTGAGTTCCGCTCATTGGAAAAAGAACATCTTGTCAAAATCGTCAGCCTTCTTCTTGGAGAACTTGAAGAAACATTGGCTGAACGGGGCATTAGCTTGAATGTGACAGATGAAGCGAAAGAAAAAATCGCTGAGCTGGGCTACCACCCTTCATTCGGTGCACGTCCGCTTAGAAGAACCATCCAAGAATGGGTTGAGGATGAAATGACCGATCTGCTGCTTGATAATGGCGAGATCACCAGTTTTCACGTGATTTTAGAAGATGATAAAATCAAAGTGCGAGCAAAATAACAATCAGCGGTTTCCTTTTAGGAAGCCGCTTTTTTTATACTTTCATACTCTTGACTTAGAAATTACCGTCCCTTCTCCTGAAGCGCTACTTCCCTTCATCCTTTACACTTTTTTTAAGGAGGGATGGAACATGTTTATATACAGTGAATATGTATTTCTACTATTATATGAATACCATCTGAAGGACAGCTTGCAAGCAAGCTGCTAATTTCAGTAGACCCCCGGGCTTTTCAATTTTGGAGAGCCCGTTTTTGTTTATTTCTCCCTTCTATGCCTCTTCCTTGAATATTTCATGAACAAATTCACAATGTCCCTAAAGTTCCGGGCACCAAAACCGATATTAACCATAGACAAGCTAGTAAAAAAGGATTTGGTGAAAACTATGGATAAAACTTCGTTAATCGGTATTATTCTTGCTTTTGTGGCATTGAGCGTCGGGATGGTTCTGAAAGGCGTCAGTTTCAGCGCCCTTGCAAACCCCGCTGCCATTTTAATTATTATCGCCGGGACAATCTCAGCAGTCGTTATTGCGTTCCCAACAAAAGAAATTAAAAAAGTGCCTACGCTGTTTCGAGTGTTATTTAAGGAAAATAAACAGCTCACAATAGAGGAACTCATTCCTATGTTCTCTGAATGGGCTCAGCTTGCACGCCGCGAAGGTCTGCTTGCTTTAGAAGCAAGCATTGAGGATGTAGATGATGCTTTCTTGAAAAACGGGCTCAGCATGGCTGTTGACGGGCAAAGCGCGGAATTTATAAGAGATATTATGACAGAGGAAGTCGAAGCAATGGAGGACAGGCACCAAGCAGGAGCCGCTATTTTTACACAAGCAGGAACGTACGCTCCGACACTTGGAGTACTCGGCGCTGTAATCGGGCTGATTGCCGCTCTCTCTCATATGGATAACACAGATGAGCTTGGACACGCCATCAGTGCTGCCTTTGTTGCCACACTTCTCGGTATCTTTACAGGGTATGTGTTATGGCATCCTTTCGCAAATAAATTAAAACGAAAATCAAAACAGGAAGTAAAACTGCGTGAGGTCATGATTGAAGGTGTTTTATCCGTTTTAGAAGGACAAGCACCGAAAGTCATCGAACAAAAGCTTTTAATGTATCTTCCTGCGAAGGACCGCTTGAAATTTGCAGAACAAGGAGAGGCGCAAAATGGCGAGAAAAAAGAAGAAGAAGCATGAGGACGAGCACGTTGATGAATCATGGCTCGTTCCTTACGCCGACATCCTTACTCTTCTCCTGGCATTGTTTATTGTGCTGTACGCGAGCAGCTCGATTGACGCAGCTAAGTTTCAAATGCTCTCAAAATCATTTAATGAAGTTTTTACAGGCGGAACCGGTGTACTGGACTACTCCAGTGTCACTCCTCCTGAAAACGAGTCAGACGGCATCGATGAAGTGAAAAAGGAAAAAGAAGAGAAAGAGAAAAACAAGAAAGAAAAAGAAAAAGCAGCTGATCAAGAAGAACTTGAAAATGTGAAGAGCCAGGTGGAAAAGTTCATCAAAGATAAAAAGCTGGAACATCAGCTGGAGACGAAGATGACTAGTGAAGGCCTTCTGATTACGATTAAAGACAGCATCTTCTTTGATTCTGGAAAAGCGACCATCCGTAAGGAAGATGTGCCGCTTGCAAAAGAGATTTCAAATCTTCTTGTGATTAACCCGCCAAGAAATATCATTATCAGCGGACATACTGATAATATGCCAATTAAAAATTCTGAATTCCAATCAAACTGGCATTTAAGCGTCATGAGAGCGGTAAACTTTATGGGGCTGCTGATTGAAAACCCCAAGCTCGATGCAAAAGTGTTCAGCGCCAAGGGTTATGGCGAGTATAAACCGGTGGCTTCCAATAAAACTGCGGAAGGCCGAAGCAAAAACCGGCGGGTTGAAGTTCTCATTTTGCCAAGAGGCGCAGCGGAAACAAATGAAAAATAGCAAAAAAGGAAGCCTTGTGACATATCAGGCTTCCTTTTTTTACTTATTATGAAACTGTTTTGCGTTTAATCCTACTCTTTTTAACATTTCGGTGCACATCTCTACCTCTTCTTCGCTTAATACGCTGATCATTTCATCAATTTCAGCAGCGTGATCAGGGAAAATATCGTTCAAAAGACCGATGCCTTTTTCAGTAATTTGCGCAAATGTCACTCGTCTGTCTGTAGGAGACGCTTTCCGAATGAGAAGTTCTTTTTGCTCCAGCTTATCTACAACGTATGTGATGCTCCCGCTAGCCAAGAGAATTTTATCTCCTATCTGCTGCAGCGGCTGATCACCTTTATGGTACAAAAGCTCTAGCACAGCAAATTCAGTCGGATTCAGCCCATGCTTATGAATATGCTTATTCATATGATCGTTAATAGACCGATACGCGCGCGACAGCACGATAAATAACTTCAGTGATTTTTCTGTCATGTCTCAATCATCCTTTTAGAAACCGTTACAGAGAAACATTAATAAACAAAGACCAAAATGTCAATAAAAATCTTTCCAATATTTCTCTTCTTTTTTAAAATGTAAGCTTGCCAACACCTTTTTCTAATTTTTTTGGTTATTTTTTCTTATTAAAGAAGAAGAAACAATGATATAATACCTCTAATCAGGTGTATGTTGGAGCGATGCAAATTGAAAATACTAAAAGGCGCCTGCGGGAGAGTCAAACTTTATATCATACTGGTCGTGATTCCGGCAATCGTCATCAGCTTTTTCGTATATGAAAAAGAAAAAGATACAATAGCTGCAGAACATAAACAAGAAGCAAGTGTCCTGCTAAACCTTCACCGCAACAAAATCAATTATTTAATCGGAGAAACAATGGCGAGAATGACCTCCTTGTCCATCGCCATCGACAGACCGGTTGATATAAAGAAAATGCAGTCAATTTTGGAAAAGACCTTTGATTCAGAGCCGAGATTTTCCGGTCTCTATTTTCTCAATGCCAAAGGAGACGTCACCGCAAGCACAACCGAATTAAAAACGAAAGTAAACCTGGCCGACAGATCTTTTTTTACAAAAGCAAAGGAAACTAAAAAGACAGTCATTTCAGATAGTTATTCTAGCAGAATTACTGGTCAGCCAATTTTCACAATTTGTGTGCCTGTTTTGGACTCAAAACGTAATGTGACAGATTATCTTGTCGCAGCAATTCAAATTGATTATTTGAAAAATCTCATTAACTTACTAAGCCCTGATGTTTATATTGAAGTTGTGAACCAAGACGGGAAAATGATTTTTGCGAGCGGACAAGCCTCTCATGCAGAGGATCAGAAACCTGTCAGCGGATATCTGGATGATATCAGCTGGAATATGAAAGTCTATCCGAACCCGGTCACAATAGAAGAACTGTCGAAAAGCCTTGTGCTTCCGCTTTCATGTATTATTGTTCTGCTGAATATCCTTTTTATTCTCGTGCTGTATTATTTGCTGAAGCGGCAGACCCAGCTGGAGCGCTCAGAAAACGAGGCGCAAAAATTAGAGCTGATCGGGACGCTTGCTGCCAGCACAGCCCATGAAATCCGTAACCCCCTCACCGGGATAAGCGGCTTTATTCAGCTGTTGCAAAAGAAATATAAAGGTGAGGAAGATCAGCTTTACTTCTCCATTATCGAACAGGAGATAAAACGCATCAATCAAATAGTGAGTGAGTTTCTTGTTCTCGGCAAGCCGACAGCTGAAAAATGGGAGCTGAACTCACTTCAGGACATTATCGGAGAAATTATGCCGATCATTTATTCTGAGGGCAATCTATACAATGTTGAAGTCGAATTACAGTATTTAACCGAGCAGCCCTTACTCGTAAAATGTACAAAAGATCATATTAAACAAGTGATTTTAAATGTAGCAAAAAATGGCCTCGAGTCAATGCCTGAAGGAGGCAAACTGACAATCTCCCTAGGAGCTTTAGATAAAAAAGCCATAATCAAAGTTGTGGATAACGGTGAAGGGATTTCTCAGGAAATGCTGGATCACATCTTCCTTCCCTTTGTTACTTCTAAAGAAAAAGGAACCGGTCTCGGCCTTGTTGTTTGTAAACGGATCGTGCTGATGTACGGAGGCTCTATTCATATTGAAAGTGAAGTGCGAAGAGGCACAGAGGTGACAATCACCCTCCCCGTATCCGCATCATAGCCCCCCTGACCATGTCAGGAGGGTTTTTTATCTTCGTGATCGGGCATTGCCATTCGATTTGCTTGCTGGTCTTCCAGAAAAAAGGATTTTGATGAAACGCAACAGCATTTTCAAAAGCAAAAAAAACATAAAAAATACTAAAAAACCCTTTATACCTTCCGTGGCATCTAAAAACTCCATATTCCCTCTACCCGTCACCTTTTGCTGAATCTCAATCGCAAATACGATGACAATGATGACTGTAACAGTATAGATAAAGGACAAGGCGGTCATACTCCATTTAGAAAGCCATGTAAACACAGCGTGAGTGACGCCGAAAAAGAATATGCCAAAAATGCCGATCACCCAAAAATGCATTTCTTTGTCAGTTAAATGAATGCCAAATATTCCGCATAAGGAAATAAAAGCATCATGAAATTGATTGACCATTTCGGTAATGAGAATCGCCAGTTCCTTCATTAGTTCCCTCTTTCATATGAATTTTTTCCAGAAAAAAAGAGCGCTTCCGAAAAGCTCTCTCTTTATATATGCATCTGATAGGCCGCTATTTATTTGCATCATATGCTGGCATAACATCTCTGCGGGGCCACAAGCCTAATTTCTTTACAAGGCCTTGAATCCCTTGGGAATGTTCGTTTTCTTGCATAAGCTGATGATATTCATTTATTAAACAATCCAGCTCCTGACTGTGCCTGATCGTGTCATGCCCTGTAAATCCCTGCTTTCTAGCGGCATCTATCATTAACTTTCTTTTTTCATCAATAGACACCAACAATCTTTCTTGTTCAGAAGAACCGCCCATTCACTTCACCCCTCGCCGCTAAGAAATAGGAAACAAGTTTGATTGGGTTATTGTGCATTATTACAGATTATACTTTATTTGTAAACATATTTTCATTAAATAAGTTAATTTTTCAGGTATAATAGATATATTGATAGGATTAGAAGAACAATACCCAGGTGAAGAATATCTTAAACACGCCGCCAGGCAGGAGGTATGCCCAATGAAGAAAAAGAAAGCAATAATGCTCGGAGCGGCAGGCGGAAAAGCGATTTTAAAGAGGAAAAACCGAAAAAAATGTATCCAGCACATTACTACTTTTTTTCAGATGCTTCGCGATTGGCGAAATGGCGACTACCCTCGTTCACAGGTTAAAACACTTTTGCTGTTAACTGCCGCAATCCTGTATATCGTCATGCCGCTCGATATCATTCCAGACGTAATCCTCGGTCTTGGATTCATTGACGATGCAGCTGTTTTAGGTTTGATTTGGACACTGATTAAAAAAGAACTGTCACAATATGAAAAGTGGCGTTTGCAATAAATATAAAAAGCCCCGTTCGATGAACGGGGCTATCTCATGCTTATTGATTCACGCTGTCTTTTTCATAAATAGGAACCCAGCCTTCAGTTGTGACAAAAATTCTCACCGCGACAACTTTGCGGTCCTCCTGAAGCGTGAAGTAATGGCGGATATTCTCAGGCACGGAGATTAAATCTCCAGGGTTTAAACGGACATCAAAAAACGTGCCGTCCTTGCCTTGAATGACAAAAATACCGTGTCCGCTTACAATAAAACGAACCTCATCGTCTGTATGGTGATGCTCTCTTTTAAAGTTTTCAAGCAGTTCATCAAGTTTCGGATTGCTGTCTGACAATGAAATAACATCCTGTGCTTTATAGCCGCGGCGGGTTGAGATATCTTTAATTTCAGTTTCGAAGGTATCAAGAATTTGCTGTTTTTCTTCTTCTGTCAGGTCATATTTCTCTGAGAGATGTTCCGGAAGCTTCGTGATATCCCATTGCTCATAAATAACCTCTTGACTGTCCAGAAAGCTTGCCACTTCCTCTTGATTTTCAATCGTTGTATTTGCCTCATCATGAATTCGAATTGTAGCCATTTCAATTCCTCCTTTTATTTAACCAGCTGATGCTGGAGTGTTTTCAATTTCAAATGGTAGCTGAACAAAAATTCATACGCTTCAAGCACTCTTTTTGCCTCAAATGCTGTTTTCCCCCAAGCCGTAATACCATGATTTCGGATCAGAACAGCTCCTGAATCTTCTGAAATCTCTTCCGCAAACAGTGCCGCTAGCGTCGGGATATGTGCCGCATTTTCTATAATCGGAACGGTCACTTCTGCGTTCTCTTCCCACAAGCCGAGTGCTTTTATAATTTCCTGGCCTTTGAATGTGATTTTCTTTTGGTCTCCGTATAACTCTGAAATCACATTATTGTTTACCGTATGGACATGCAGGCAGCATCCGGCATTGGTTTTATTGTACAAATGTGTATGCAAAAGCGTTTCTGCTGACGGTTTCAGAGAATGCCCGCTTTCAGCAGGCTCTCCGTTTTGATCGACCAGCAGAAAATCTTCAACCGTCTCTTTACGTTTATCTTTTCCGCTTGCAGTGACGAGAAATGTTAAAGGCTCATCTGTAACCTTAATTGACAGATTACCGCTAGTCGCCGGAAACCAATCTCTCTCTGCCAATTCCCGTTTTACTTCAGCGAGCTCTCGCCAGCGTTCTTGTTTTGCAGCCATTCCTGTACCTCCTTTACATTCTCAATTTCCTTTCTGATCTCATAAAAATCTTGATACGGAAGATGATTGAGGTTTTGCTCCCGGCATTCGTTTAATAAATAATCCCTTGCAAAGCATAGGTCAGACAGCTTTGCTGCCTCCACATCTGTAACCGAATCACCGATCATGATGATATATTGGTTCGGTTCAGAAAGTTCATGGATGACCGACGGCTTACAGCACCCGCATTGATTGCTGCATGTGCCCTTGCAGGAATGAGGCCAGTCAATATGGATATAGTCATTGTCAAATGAAGCATGGTTGCAATAAATGCGGTCTTTCTCCACAATGCCTTCAAGCAAAGGATATACAAAAAAGTCCATTCCACCGCTTATGACATAAAACGGAATCTCGTGCTCATTGATAAATGCTACAAATTCCCGAAAGCCTTCCCTGATTTTTGCATCTTCCAATACAAAACTTGTAATCTCTTCTTTTAAACGGCTGGGCAAAAGGCCGAACATCCGCCCGACACCTTCCTTGATCGACAGCGTTTTGGAAAGTACGCCGTCTTTTAATGCCACCCACTCTGGGGGAGCAAATGTTTTCATGATATTTATAATGTTGTCGTTCATCGTGATTGTTCCGTCAAAATCACAAATAATAAAAGGTTTTCGAGTCGTCATACGGCTTCAACCTTTCCCCATTTATCTAGCGCAAGCTTAAGATCCTTGCATTGTTCGGCTTTTTCATCAATCGGCTGGGCCTCTAGGACCGCATCAATAATGGCTCTGAACGCTCGCCCCCCGCCTTGGGCACCGTTCGGATGTCCATGTACGCCTCCTCCGGCGTTAATAATGTGGTCTATGCCGAAATCACGCATTAATAGCGGAACCATGCCGGGATGAATGCCTGCTGACGGAACAGCAAATGTTTGGTTAAAAGCATCCTCTCTCACACATTCTTCATGAATCGCCAGTGCATCTGCTCTTGGAAGCGCAACCGAACCATATGGAGACGGAAAGAGGCTGAAGTCAGCACCGCAATATCGGTTTAATTTTCCGAGTAAAAGAGCGTGAGAAAAACCGTAAAACGGAGAAGACGTAAACGCTCCGCTCACTGCTGGATGCGCCATAATCGGAACTGGGATTTCAGGATCTTCCGCAAGGCCTTGCATAACGTCCAAGCCGTAAGCGAAGACATTAAACAAAAGCGCATCCGCTCCCAACTCGGCGGCGCGTCTCGCTTTGTCTTTCAGATCAGCCGTACGTCCGGTCAAATTCACCGCATACAGCGTTTTATGTCCGGTCTGCTCATACGTTTCTTTCAATATTTGCTTTCCTTCTGCAATTCTTGTTTCAAAAGGCGCTAGACCAGTCTCAAAGAAAATTTCATCGTCTTTAATCAAGTCAACTCCGCCAAGCGCCTGCTGCCGGAGCTGTTCTTTAATATCACTCAGGTCCCTTCCGATTACGCCTTTAAATATGCTCATTAACAGCGGTCTCTCAAACTCTCCCAGCAGCTTCCGGATGCCGTATACGCCAAACTTCGGTCCCGGCAGTGCACGCTTAAATGCTTCAGAGAAGTGAAGATCGATTAATTTGATTTTTCCGTCCAGGGACAGCTTGCCAAACACTGTTGTCAGCAAAGCCGGAATATCCTGAGAGAAATTGATTTCAGGATAGGCAATTGTGATGACCGCTTGTTTTTCTGATGCAGCAGTTCCCTCTCTCTCCTCAACTTTTATCACCCGCCCCTTGTGCTTTTGCATTTGCTCCTGTTTTACAAGGGGCAGATCAGTCCAGGAGCCTACTGTCAATCCTGTTGCGATTTGTTCTGCTTTCTTCTCTGTATCGGCTCCCGGTTCGGTCAGGAGATATGTCGCTAATAACTCACTCATGCCAGAGCTCCTTTCATTTTCATCCATATCAAAAAACCTCTTCAAACTGCAATCGCGTCTAAAGAGGTTTCGTTTCTCGTCCGAATCTTATCTCTCAGCCGCTAGCTGCAAGAATTAGCACCGTGCTTTATAAGTCGGTTGCCGGGCTTCATCGGGCTCGTCCCTCTGCCTGCTCTTGATAAGAAAATATAGATTTTATAAATTATTTTGAATTATCCCATCGTTATAAGGTCTTGTCAATGCTTTTTTGGGTAAACAGGTTCAGTTTGCCAATTCGATAAGCGGCTTCCTTAAGTCTTTCTTCACTTGTTAAAAGTCCGACTCTGACGTAGCCCTCGCCATATTCACCGAAGCCGTTTCCAGCCGCAACTGCCACATTCGCTTTTTCCAGCAAAAGATCTGAGAACTGCTCAGAAGTATAGCCTTCAGGCACAGGCAGCCATGCAAAAAAAGAACCTGCGGGAGCTGTTACATCCCAGCCGATTTCCCGGCATGCCGTGATCCAAGCGTTTCTCCTGCTCTCATACCTGGCATTTTGCTCTGCCACACACGTCTGATCGGCTAACAGTGCCTCTGCTGCAGCCTCCTGAGTCGCTCTGAAAAGACTGACAAACATATGGTCTTGATAAAGATTGATCGCTTCAATGACCGAAGCGTTTCCGACGGCAAAGCCAACCCGCCATCCTGCCATATTATACGTTTTTGACAGCGTGTAAATTTCAATTCCGATATCCTTCGCACCTTCAGTCTGCAAAAAGCTTAAAGGCTTGCAGCCGTCAAATCCGACAGCGCCGTAAGCAAAATCGTGAACGACGCAGATTCCGTTTTCAGCCGCAAAACGCACGGTATCTTCAAAGAACTCGGAAGTAGCAACAGCTCCAGTCGGATTATTCGGATAATTCAAATACATCAATTTCGCCTGTTCCCTTATTTCAGCGGTTATGCTGCTGTAATCAGGGAGAAACGCCCTGTCCTTTACGAGCGGCATCATTTCCATCTTTGCTTTTGCAAGTGTGACACCCGACCAGTAATCAGGATAACCCGGATCGGGAACTAAAATCGTATCACCGGGATTCAACAAGCATTGCGGGAGCTCGACTAAACCGGCTTTTCCGCCGAATAATACAGCGACTTCGGTTTCCGGATCCAGATCAATGCCGTATTCTCTTTTGTAAAATGCAGCAGCCGCTGACTTCAGACGGTATGAGCCGCGAAAAGACGAATATTTATGATTCTCAGGATCAGCGACAGCTCGTTTCATCTCCTCAACAATATGCTCAGGAGTCGGCTGATCTGGATTTCCCTGTCCTAGATTGATAACGTCATGTCCTTCTGCGAGCTTTCGGTTCACTTTCTGCACCAGAGAAGCGAAGAATTGTTTAGGCAATTCCTTCAATACATGAGACTGTTCAAATTTCATCTATTCTCACCTTCTAAAAAAATCTTGAAATGATAGTCCATCATCATATATGGTTAAATGAAAAAAGTAAAGAAAAATTTGGGGTGTTAAAAAGATGAAATGGACGATATCTTGTCTTCAATTTGATATTTCATACGGCAAACCTTCGGAAAATATAAAAAAGGCTGAATTTTTCATCGGAAAAGAAAGCAAACATGCTGATGTTCTTGTTCTGCCTGAATTATGGACGACCGGATATGATCTGGCCAATCTTGATGAACTCGCTGACGAAGACGGCCGCTCCGCTCAGAGCTGGCTGAAGAAAACGGCAAAAAAACATGGTGTTCATATTGTCGCCGGGTCGGTCGCTGTCAGGAAGAATTCTGATGTTTATAATACAATGTACATCGCGGATAAGGAAGGGCAAATCATTAAAGAGTACAGAAAAGCCCATCTTTTTCAGCTGATGGATGAGCATCTGTATTTATCAGCCGGTTCCGAAGACGGATACTTTGAGCTTGACGGCGTCAAAAGCTCAGGATTGATCTGTTACGATATCCGTTTTCCGGAATGGATCAGAAAACATACGACAAAAGGCGCCAACGTGCTGTTTATTTCTGCGGAATGGCCTCTTCCCCGCCTTGATCATTGGAAAAGCCTGCTTATTGCGCGGGCCATTGAAAATCAATGCTTTGTCGCAGCCTGCAATTGTACCGGTTCAAATCCGGATAATGAATTTGCAGGACATAGCCTGATTATTGATCCATGGGGGCGTGTACTTGCTGAAGGCGGTCGGGAAGAAGGCATAGTCCGAGCGGAAATCGACCTTCAAGAAAGCGCAGAAGTTCGGGAGAGCATTCCTGTTTTCGATGATATCAGAAAAGATTTATATTAAAAAATATATTGACAACTAACTAAATTACCTGTTACCATGTTCATCAACTGATAAATTAGAATTGTCAAACAAGTGAATATATTCTCTTATCGAGAGTTGGGCGAGGGATTTGGCCTTTTGACCCCAACAGCAACCGACCGTAATTCCATTGTGAAATGGGGCGCATCTTTTTCGCGCCGAGACGCTGGTCTCTTAAGGCACGGTGCTAATTCCATTCAGATCTGATCTGAGAGATAAGAGAGGCGGACATAGATGTTAAGCCTCCTTCTCTCTGAGAAGGAGGCTTTTTTACGGCTACATATTAAGTGATTACATAATTGGAGGTTATGATGATGGGAGTCACAAAAACACCTTTATACGAAACGTTAAATGAAAGCTCCGCTGTGGCGTTGGCGGTGAAGCTTGGCCTTTTTCCAAGCAAAAGCACGCTGACATGCCAGGAGATCGGAGACGGCAACTTAAATTACGTTTTTCATATTTATGATCAAGAACATGACAGAGCATTGATCATTAAACAGGCGGTTCCGTATGCAAAAGTGGTGGGAGAAAGCTGGCCGCTGACAATCGACCGTGCAAGAATCGAAAGCAGCGCTCTCATCCGTCAGGGCGAGCATGTGCCTCACCTGGTTCCAAGAGTGTTTTATTCTGATACGGAAATGGCGGTTACCGTCATGGAGGATCTCTCTCACCTCAAGATCGCAAGAAAAGGACTCATTGAGGGTGAAAACTATCCTCATCTGTCGCAGCACATCGGTGAATTTTTAGGAAAAACACTTTTCTACTCATCAGATTACGCGCTTGAACCTAAGGTGAAAAAACAGCTTGTTAAACAGTTTACAAATCCAGAGCTATGCGACATTACGGAAAGACTTGTTTTTACAGATCCTTTCTTCGACCATGACACAAATGATTTTGAAGAAGAGCTTCGTCCTTTTGTCGAAAAGCTTTGGAATAATGACAGCGTTAAAATCGAAGCCGCTAAGCTGAAAAAGTCATTTTTAACGTCTGCAGAAACGTTGATTCATGGTGATTTGCATACAGGAAGCATTTTCGCAAGTGAGCACGAAACAAAGGTGATTGATCCTGAGTTTGCTTTTTACGGACCGATCGGCTTTGATGTAGGGCAATTTATCGCCAACTTATTTTTGAACGCACTCAGCCGTGACGGGGCTGACAGAGAGCCGTTATATGAACATGTCAACCAGGTCTGGGAAACGTTTGAAGAGACGTTTAGTGAAGCCTGGCGGAAGGACAGTCTGGATGTTTACGCCAACATCGACGGTTACCTCACTGATACGCTCAGCCATATTTTTGAAGAAGCAATCGGATTTGCGGGCTGTGAGCTGATACGACGCACGATCGGCCTTGCCCATGTAGCTGACCTGGATACGATCGTGCCGTTTGATAAACGAATCGGCAGAAAACGCTTGGCGCTCGAAACCGGCACAGCCTTTATCGAAAAACGTTCGGAATTCAAAACGATAACAGATGTTATTGAATTATTTAAGTTACTTGTAAAGGAATGATCTATTCATGACCCATTCATTTGCTGTTCCACGTTCTGTTGAATGGAAAGAAACAGCTATTACCATTTTAAATCAGCAAAAGCTTCCTGATGAGACGGAATATTTGGAGCTGACGACGAAAGAGGATGTATTTGATGCGATTGTCACGCTCAAAGTAAGGGGCGCTCCGGCGATCGGCATTACGGCTGCCTTCGGACTAGCGCTTGCTGCCAAAAACATTGAAACAGATAATGTCACGGAATTCCGCCGCAGACTGGAAGACATCAAACAATATTTAAACAGCTCACGGCCTACCGCCATTAATTTGTCATGGGCGCTTGAGAGACTGAGTCATTCGGTCGAAAACGCGATTTCCGTAAATGAAGCAAAAACAAACCTTGTCCATGAAGCAATTCAGATTCAGGTCGAGGATGAGGAAACTTGCCGGTTGATCGGCCAAAACGCCCTGCAGCTTTTCAAAAAAGGCGACAGGATTATGACAATCTGCAATGCCGGCTCAATCGCGACAAGCCGCTATGGAACGGCGCTAGCTCCGTTTTACTTGGCCAAACAAAAAGATTTGGGATTACACATTTATGCCTGTGAAACAAGGCCTGTCCTGCAAGGTTCACGCCTTACTGCTTGGGAGCTGATGCAGGGGGGCATTGATGTCACTCTGATCACAGACAGCATGGCCGCCCATACGATGAAGGAAAAACAAATTTCCGCTGTTATCGTCGGAGCCGACCGAATTGCAAAGAACGGTGATACGGCAAATAAAATCGGCACATACGGTCTTGCTATTTTAGCAAACGCCTTTGACATTCCGTTTTTTGTCGCCGCACCTTTATCTACATTTGATACAAAGGTCAAATGCGGCGCTGATATCCCGATAGAGGAACGAGATCCCGAGGAAGTCAGGCAGATTTCCGGAGTTCGGACCGCTCCATCCAATGTGCCTGTCTTTAATCCCGCTTTCGACATTACACCTCATGATCTCATTTCAGGAATCATCACAGAAAAAGGGATTATGACCGGAAACTATGAAGAAGAGATTGAACAGCTGTTTAGAGGAGAAAAGGTGCATTAAAAAACCGCTGGACTTTGCTCATTTGGAGCCGAGTCAGCGGTTTTTTTGTTTCTTTTTGTTAACATTGATGATTTCATCTTTTTGAGCGCTTGATAAGATATGCAGTTTCACAAACAGTTCGGCAAAAACGGCAAGTTTCTCAGAGCGGCTCGGCTTCAATTGCTTTGTCCTCCTTTTTCATCAGACCAACTTTTTTAACTTAATAAAATGATATGTCGGCTGTGAAAAAAGGGAACGTGCCATATGTTTTATTTTTCTTTATAGGAGATTCGCTCGATGTTTAGCAAAAATGCTTTGATCTCCGTTTTGCTTCCGGCGTATCCTGTTAACGCACTGTTTTTGCCGATCACTCTGTGGCACGGGACAAAAATCGGCAGGTCGTTACGTTTATTAGCCTGCCCGACAGCGCGCACCGCTTTCGGACTGCCGACCGCAGCGGCAATATCCGCATAGCTTCGGGATTCGCCATATGGAATCCTCTCCAGCGCTTGCCACACTTTTTGCTGAAAAGGAGTGCCCTTTTGGCTGAGCGGCAGGGAGAATGTCTTCCTTTCGCCTGCGAAATATTCTTGAAGCTGTTGTTTCGCTTCTGCAAGATTAGGTGTTTCCTTATGCTCAGTATTCTGAACCGTTTCTTTCCAATCCATCCAATCTTCCTGACTGAGAAATAGACGAGTGATCCGGTCCTCCTCTTCGGCAATGATAAGTTCACCGAGCGGCGTTTCGGCTGTCGTATAGTAGTTCATTCATCATTCCTTCTTTCTTCAGCATTCTGTCTGACAGGAAGCGTAATATGGAAAACGGTGCCCTTCCCTTCTTCACTTTCTACCATAATCTTGCCTTGATGTTCTTCAATAATTTTATAGCTTACCATAAGCCCAAGTCCAGTTCCCCGTTCCTTTGTCGTATAAAACGGTTCACCAAGTCGCTTTAATTTATCTTCTGTCATTCCGATTCCCTCGTCTTTTAAGGAGATAAGAACATGATCTTGATCCAATGCCTTTATCGTTACAAAAATATTTCCGCCGTCAGGCATCACTTCGATGGCGTTTTTTAATATATTGATAAAAACCTGTTTCAGCTGATTCGGTTCACAGTAAATCGGGGGAATGTCGTCAATTAAATCAAGTTGCATTTGTACATTGCTGAGATTGGCTTGCGCATTTAGTAGGTCTATCGTGTCCCTCATAATTTGGGTAACATGTTTTTCCTCATACATAATGGCCTGGGGCTTGGCTAAAATCAAGAATTCGGTGATGATGGATTCGATGCGCTTTAGTTCTGAGGTGATCACGTTGAAGTAAAGGGCGTAGTCTCCCTCGACACTCCCTTTCAGAAGCTGAATGAAGCCTTTAAGAGCAGTCATCGGATTTCTGATTTCATGAGCAATGCCTGCTGCGAGTTCGCCGACAACATGAAGGGTATCTGATTTGCGCAGGCGCTCCTCCAATTCTTTTCGCTCTGTTACGTCTTTAAAGATAGCCAAGTTCATATTTTGAATAATATTCCGTTTAAATGAGAATTCGAGTTTTCTGTTATCACCGCTGCTCAGCAAAAATGGAATTTCGTTGTCCATTTCATCAAAATTAATCTGCCTTGCCGGTGATGCCAGATTTTCTATTTCATAAGCAGAAATAATATCTAACAAGCTGTGCTGTTTGATCTCTTCATGTGACAGTCCCAAAATATGGCTTGCTAATGGGTTGGCGTCGATGATCCTGTATTGATTGTCAAACAATACATTGCCGTCCATTGAGCCGTTGAACACTTTTCTGAATTTCAGCTCGCTTTCCCGAAGCTCCTTTTCCATCCGCTTTCTGTCGCTTACATTTCTTAAGATCGTCAAATGCTGATTTTCAAGGATTGTCCGTTTTGAAGTAAATTCAAGCTCTTTGAATTGCCCGTTCCCCATTTGAAACAGCAGCTCTTCTCTGATCTCTCCGTATTTTGCGTATTTCCTTTTCGTTATGCTGTATTTCTGCTGCGAGTCAACGAGAAAATCACACAGCTTTCTTTTCAACAGCAAATTCATCGGCAGCTCAAAAATTTTACAGGCTGATTGATTCGCTTTTACGATTCTTCCGTCATTCGACCAGATGATGATGGCGTCCATTGCATTTTCAAAGATTTCTCTGAAGCGCTCCTCACTTTTAAAGAGCTGCAGCTCCATAGACCGCTTCTCTGTGATATCCCTCATAATGGACATATAAAAACCGCTGATGATGTTTGATGTAATCGTGAATTCAAATAGTTTTTGAACTCCTGAACGAAGCTTGACAGGCAGCTCCCCCTTCGCTTTTCCCTTGCGGTTGAGCGCCTTCCAGGTATTGTCGAAATCTTTTCGTGAGCCGCTGTCTATGAACTCATACAAAGATAAATGAGACAGCTCATTATGATTGATTTCAAAGCTTTTACAAAAGGACAAATTGGCATCAATAAAACCGCCATCTTTATCAAACAGGACGATTCCGTCAACTGCTCTGTCAAACAAGTCCTTAAAAAGCTGTTCATTCATAGAGAATTCCCGCTCCAGAATCTTCTTAGAAGATATGTCCCTCATGACAACAAAAAAGAAATCCTCGCCAATACCTCTTTTGGCCAGAAACTCTATGTATTTTGTTGCCCCGCAATCAAGCCTGATCGGAACCTCCTTCCACAGAAAGCCTTTTTTAAAAAACTTCTTTACGGAAAGATTCAGTTCATCCTTTGGGATGGAAAACAAAAAATCCAAGACAGAACGCTTTTTCAAATCTTCCGAGTCAACTTGAAGCATCCTTTCTGTTGCTTCATTTGCCTGAACAATCCGCATTTCGTTATCACAAATAAAAATAGCATCGAGCGTATTGTTGACAATCACTTGATGCTGATTCAATTCCTTTTTCAGTCGCGCGTTTTCTTCTTTGAGGCGATTCAGTTCCTCTCGCAGCTCCGAGTTTGTCTGGACACCAAGAGTTTCCATGCATGTACACTCCTTCTTCAAAACCTATCCCTCAATATTTCTACAAAATGCGGGAACTTCCTTCATTTGCCCTATAAATTTCAGAAAATTTCAGCGTCATTACATTACGAAGACATTTTCTACGATCCTTACCGTCACTTTACATCGACCTAACAATCAGCATTTTTTTAGATTCCTTTTTCATCTTTTATTTTAAAATATGTACCAGCAGGGAATAATCTCTTAGTGATTGATGAAAGAGAAGGTGATGCTATGAGTAAATCGCGGGACAGTTATTTCGATAACGCAAAATTTTTATTGATATTCCTTGTTGTATTCGGTCATATCCTTCGTTCCTTTATTAATGATAATCATTTTATGCTCTACCTCTACAAGTTCATTTACACATTCCATATGCCTGCATTTATTCTTGTATCCGGTTATTTCGCGAAAGGCTTTAAACGGGCGGGATATGTAAAAAAGCTGGCGGTCAAGCTGATTATTCCGTATTTGATTTTCCAAATCATTTATTCCGTCTTTTATTACATTATGCAAGATGAAAGCATGGCAAATGTGAACCCGATTGATCCGCAATGGTCGTTATGGTTTCTTGTAAGCTTATTCTTTTGGAACCTGCTCCTATATCCTTTTTCAAAGCTTTCAAAACAGTGGGCGCTGTTTGTCAGCTGCGGAATCGCCGTGCTGATCGGTTATCTGGACTTTGTCAGCAGCACGCTGAGCTTGTCACGGACATTCGTATTCTTACCGATGTTCCTTGTCGGTTTTTATTTAAATAAACATCATTTTGATTTATTGAGATCTAAACGCGGCAAACAAATTGCGCTCGGAGTGCTTGCCGCAGTATTCGTCATCTGCTGGGGCATCGATTTTGACTATTCTTTTCTGTTTGGTTCAAAACCGTATTCTTCATTTGGAGACGTTACCCTGGTAAGCGGACTATCCCGAATCGGCTGGTATGTACTCGCCTTTGGGGCAACCTTCAGCTTTTTAGCGCTTGTTCCGCAAAAACGGTATTTCTTTACCAAATGGGGAACCCGGACATTTTACGTGTATCTGCTTCACGGGTTTATTATTAAAACATTACGGCAGGTCGGGCTTGAGGATTGGCTTACTGACTATCAAAGCTTAGTGATCCTCTTGCTTTTAACAGCAGCCCTGACATCAGTCCTCTCCAGCAACTTTGTTAAGACAGTCGCTCAGCCCTTCATTGAGCTGAGGATGACCAGCTTATTGCAATTTGTCAGAGGAACGGGCAAAAATGCTTATTTAAAATAGAAAAAGCACCTCTTAAGCGGACGCCGCCTAAGAGGTCTTTTTTATTTTTGTTTTTTATTTTTGTTTTTTTCTTTTTTCTTTTCAGGCTTGGTGACTTCCAGCGTTTCGATGATCTTCCCGGCATTGTAATCCCCAAGTTCACTTGAGAACTCTTCCTCCAGCACCTTTTTATTCATAGGCTTTTTATGATTTTGCATGTCTCTGCTATGACGGTTTTTCTTCACAACTACATGCCTCCCTGCTGGCCCTGTTTGGAATTGCGGTTTGCCCCTCTAAAATTGGGGTCGTCATGATATTGTGTCTTATATGAATTGGGGTCCATGCTCTCGGTAGGTGTATTGTTATTTTTAATGGCTTCATTCACTTCAGCTTTACGCTTCATACGAATCCTCCTCGCCAGTTTTCAGACATTTTAAGATGCAGGAGCGTAAATTGCACCTGTCGAAGTTAGGTTCTCCATCTGAACAGGAGGCACACATCTTTTTTTTGGCAATCAAAAAACACCGCAAAGTATGCGGTGTTTTGCCTATCCGATAATCACTCTTTCTTTCGGATAGTGATAGTTCGCTTCAATTTCCTTTCTTCCGATCAGATACAGGAAGGTTAGAATGCCGATTCGCCCGATAAACATGACAATCATAATGACGCATTTTCCAACACTGCTCAAATCTGCCGTAATTCCAAGCGACAGGCCGGTTGTACCGAATGCCGAGCACACTTCAAACAAAAGCGCCAGCAGGGAATGCTTTTCTGTAATGGTCAGAATGAGTGTCGCGCCAAAAACGAGCAGGATCGCCATCATCGTGACAACAAGCGACTTCATCAAGTCAGCAGGGTGAAGCTCCCGTTTGAATACCTTTACGGCCTTATTGCCGCGGGCAAAATGAAACAGCGCAAGAAGGTTCAAAGCAAAAGTCGTTGTCCGTATGCCTCCCCCGACTGAGCTTGGCGACGCTCCAATAAACATCAGCGCACAAATAAAAAAGAGTGTGGAATCTGATAATTGGCTGATATCGATTGTTGCCAGCCCCCCGCTTCGGGTTGCCGTTGATTGAAACAGGGACAAAAACAAAACATCATGCCATGATTTTCCTGCGAACGCATGGTTTGCTTCCAGGGCAAAGATGCCAATGGCTCCAAACAAGACAAGTGAGCCGAACGTAATCGTCGTGATCTTTGTAAAAAGCGTAAATGGATAACGCCGATGCTTTGAAAACAGGAAATCCTTTACTTCAACAAGCACGGGAAATCCAATCGCTCCAAATATAATTAAAAGCATTGTAATAAACTGCACAAAGTAATCGTGGCGAAATGGAATCATCGAATTACCGGTAATATCAAATCCGCCGTTTGTCGTTGCACTGATACTGGCAAAAAATCCGTGTAAATAGGCTTCCTGATAGGAGTCATAGTAGGTTAAGAAATATGTGCCGAGTATCAGCCCGCCAAAAAATTCAATCCACAAGATCAGAAACAGTACCTGCTTCATCAGATTGACAATTCCTGAAAACTGGGATTGGTTTTGATCAACCATAATCAGCTTCCGTTCTTTCAGCCCGATTCGTTTTCCCATGATCAGCCAAATGAACGTTCCGAGCGTCATAATTCCGATTCCGCCAAATTGCAGAACAAATGCTAATATAAAAATCCCTATTGTGCTGAATGTATCAGCTGTATCAACAACTGTCAGCCCCGTTACACTGACTGAACTGACAGCTGTAAAAAGCGCATCAATAAACGTCCAATCTGCCCCCGGTTTATGGGCCGCCGGCAAACTCAGCAATATAACGGCCACAGTAACTGCAAGAAAATAATATAATGCGATCAGCTGGGCCGGTGACAAGGCCTGTATCAATTTTCCAAACTTTAATCTCATGTAAAATCCTTCTGCCTCTCTTTTTAAGTACGGTAATTATTCTAAAGATATTAGGTCCATTTTTAAAGGCTTTTACGAAACATTTTCTTAACTTGCTTATTTTTTTATGATTTTAGTCAATGGATAAAATAAAAAACCTCTGAGAATTCTCTCAGAGGAACAATGTGTTTGTATTATTTAGCTTCCAGCCGTCTGATTCGCTCATCTAAATCAGGGTGAGTAGAGAAAAGCGAAGAGCGCTTCTTGCCATTAATCTTTAACGTTTGGACAGCTGTCTGATCGTCTTCCATAATCCGGGAAGAATAGCTTTTAAGCGTCCGCAGCGCATGAATCATCTTGTCCTTGCCGGCAAGATCCGCTCCTCCCCTGTCAGCATGGAATTCACGATGGCGTGAATACGCAAACACAACCAGGCTGCCAAGTATCGAAAAGACAATCTGAAAAATAATCATTGCAATAAAATGAACGATCGGCGCTAGATCTTCTTTGACAAAACGGCTTGCTATCCAAGCGGCGATACGCGATAAAAAGACGACAAAGGTATTAACGATACCTTGTAAAAGCGTCATTGTTACCATATCACCATTTGTGATATGCGCGACCTCGTGGGCAAGCACACCTTCAACCGCTGCGTCATCCATCTGCTCCAGCAGCCCTGACGATACTGCGACAAGTGAACGGCGTTTTGACGGTCCAGTCGCAAACGCGTTTACTTCAGGTGAACGGTAAATCCCGACTTCCGGCATTTTCGTTAAACCGGCAGAGCGGCTTAATCTGTGAACACGATCAACCAATTGCTGTTCCTCATAGCTGAGCGAGTGTTTTTTCGGATTCAGCACTCTGACGCCCATCATCGTCTTTGCCATCCATCTGGACATCGCAAGAGACGTAAAGGAACCGACAAATCCAACGACTAAACTGAACACAAGAAGCGCCATTGGATCGATACCGCCATCAGCTGTAAAATACGTCCCGACTCCTGTAACAGAGCTTAAAACAGACAAAACGATCCCGATTGTTGTAAGCACCAAAATATTCGTTAGAATAAACAGAAAAATTCTTTTCGCCATAACAACCTCCGTTATTTTAAGTTCAAAAGAACCCGTATATTTAAATTATAAAACATCCATTTGAAAATGCAAGGAATTCGACGTATGATGTTAATGTAATTTGCTGACGCTTGAACTTTGAATATATACATAGACCTATATCCGCGTCAAATTGTTTAAAGAGGTGAACAATGAACATTTTTAAACTCTCTCGAACCGATATGGTGCGGCTGCTCTATTCCCTAAAAGGACAAGGAGAACATAGCCCGCTCGACATTCTCGTCCAATCAGCGAACATGTCAGCAGAAAAAGCAGCCAATCATCTAGAAATTCCTGAATTTCTTACAAGATACGAACGAAAAAAACAGAAAAAAGAATACGGTCTTTCTACAAATGAAATCGTAGAGCTTGGCAACTTATGCGAGCTGACTTCGTTAAAGTCAACCGCGATTCAAAACTGGGTAAAGCGTGATATCAAAGATCTGATCGGACACCCTGAGCTGGGCAAAAAATACTCAGTTGAACAGGCAGTTATTCTTTTAATTGTACGTGATTTAAAATCCATTTATGACTTTGAACACATACGGGCTATTTTAAAAGTGGCCTTTAACACAATCTCAGACAGATCTGATGATGTCATCAGCCCGATTGCTTATTATGAAAGCTGCGCATATGTGCTTGATGCCATCCATCACCAAGATACTCCTTCTATGAAAGAATCCAATCTACAGGAGATCGCCGAACAGGAGACAGAGCGTCTCCGTCACCGTTTTGAAGAACTGAATGACGGCCAATGGCTTAAAATCAGACAAATTATCGCCATTACAGTTCTCTCCATTTTGACGTTCCATATTCAGGCAACCGCACATAAAATGACAGCAGACATTCTATAGTCTGCGTCACCCCGGCTCAGAGGCCGGGGTTTTATTTTTCTCCACAACAATTGCCAGCATAAATAAACCCCGTATATTTCAAACTAAATACGCGTTAAGAATTTCTTTATCGAAAAAGGAGATGAAAAAGATGGCGAGCAGAAATAAACTCGTTGTTCCAGGGGTGGAGCAGGCACTAGACCAATTTAAACTCGAAGTGGCTCAAGAATTCGGTGTGAACCTTGGTTCTGATACAGTCGCACGCGCTAACGGCTCTGTAGGCGGAGAAATGACAAAGCGGCTGGTACAGCAAGCACAATCACAATTAAATGGCACAACTAAATAAATTCAGGTCTTTATTCGCCGGGGGCACTCGGCGAATCTTCATTTTGAGCTGAATTATTATCACTGCTGTAGCCGTTTGGATTACGTCGGTCTGAAGCGTTATCCCTTCTGGACGAAGAACGGTTCTTGCCTTGTTCACCATTGTTCCAGTCCCTGTGATATTGGCTTTGACCCTTGTCAGCGCCGTTATTTTCATTTCCTTTATCTTGAGGATCTTGTATTGGGGTTTGCTCATGGTCCCCATCTTTTTCGGTATTTGTATTTTCATCTGATTCCTTTATTTTTTTATCTTTGTCACTATCATCAATCTGGTCATCCGCTTTATCTTCTTTCTGGTCTCCGGAATCCGCATCATTCAGCTGTTCATTATCTCCTTGCTTGCTGTCCTGGGTGTCAGTTTGATCGTTGTTTTCATCCTCATTTTCATCACTCTTTTGATCCTCTTCCCCGGATGGTTTGCTGGAGTCATCTTTTAAATCTTTATTGTCATTCTTTTCATTTGATTTGATGTAGCTGCCTGTTGAGACGCCTTCTTTCTTCGCTTTTTCCCTCGTTTGCATATCTGACTCGAGAGATTCCATGCGGTATGTCGTTTTATATTTTTCAGTCACATCATTCAGCTGTTTTTTCACAGCCTTTTTATATGTATTGTCTTCTGTGTTTTCATAAACAGTGGAAATCAATATTTCTTTCGATTTCTTTACATACCCGTGTTCACTGCAGTCGGTTATAATATCGTCAATCACCTTTTTAAAATCAGTCTTCTCCCAATCATCTATATCATTCACGACTTTCTGTCCCTCATCGTTTAGAGGCGTCAGTTCAATCACTTCATAATCGCTGTTTAACGCCATTTCGACGCTTGGATTGATATCGATTGTCATATACGCATAGGCCTTATTATTAGAAAAAACGGGGAGAACTATAAAAATAAAGAGCATAATAGCAGTCATCGTAAAAATCCCCATTTTGAAAGGGCGCAGTTTAAAAAAATCAAAAAAGCTGGCCCTTCTGCCCATGCGTGTTTCACTCGGAAGCATGATTTCTTCTCCGATTTCATAGCTGTGTCGATCATTTTTGGCTTTTAAAAATTGTCCGTCAGGGGTCAGCAACGTGACGAATTTTTTATTTTTCTCTACTATAATCCCTCTTCTCATGAGTGCAGCACCCCTTTAAGATAATCTTTTAAATAAATATAATCACCCGTAATGATAATACACATCGCAATAATATATTTTCTGTTTCTCTCAATCGTTTTTCGGCTCACAGAGACAAGCTGTTCAAGCTGTTTGACCGGAAGCTGCTTCTTTGTATACAGGATAGCGGCCAATTCTTCATGTTCAACAAGCGTCATTGCCACCTTTATGGCGTTTTGCCTTGCATCCGTGTGCTTTGGAGAATTTTCAAGCAGTTCTTTAAACGATAAACCATAATCCTTGAGCTGCTTTTGAAAATAGAGGATTTCCTCCCGCCTCTGCTCCTGTTCAATCTGACGACGGTATTCATCAATGGAAAGTTCGGCTTCAATCAGGCTTTGTGATGACTCCTGATCGTCTCCTTCCTGTAAATCGATATTTATATTTTGTGCGCTTCTGGCTTCTTTTCTAATGTAATCAATGACTTTTCTTTTTATAATAAGCTCAGCAAATGCGAGCAGAGAATTTCCTTTTTCAGGTGAATATTTTTCTATAGCTTCATTAAACGCGATCAGTCCAATACTGAACTCATCGTCTTTTTCATCTATATATCGTTTACAAACGGATGAAACCGTCTTTGCGATAAATGGCTTATATTGCTGTATTAATTCATTTTGCAGATCTTTATTGCCTTTTTGTATACTCTCAACAGCTTTTTCAAGTGTTTGCTTCTTTTTTCCCAATTTAAACAAAAGGCTAAGCACTGGTTTCACCTCAGTTCCTCCCTATAACTACTCATTAATGATAGCTAATTTGATAGGGATTCGCAAAGGAGAAAAAGAAATATTGATTTCCAATGTCTCAATTATGACAAACCATTCTGACGTCCTATACATGATTTCGTGCCTTTCTAAAGAATTAAGGGGGTTTTATGCGTGTTTTTTGTAACAAAGATGTTATAAAAATGTTATTTTATTTCGCTTATGAAAACGCTTCAAACACAAAAAGACTCTGCTTTTAAGCAGAGTCGTTCAGATTATGCCCGTTCACGGGTGCTGTTTTTTTGTTCGTTTTGTGCGCCCTCCGGCTGTTTTTTCCCACCTGACATAAACCAGCCGCAAACCGCGATTGCTGCTAAGACACCCCAGAATATCAGTTTCCATGTTCCAGAATGGATAAAGTGCTCAGAAACAACCGCTATGTCGCGATGGGCAAGCGTATATAAAGCAAGCTTCACTCCTACCCAGCCGACAATCACAAAGGCTGCTGTTTCTAGGCTTGGACGTTCCTTTAATAACTTCACAAACATGGAAGCCGCAAACCGCATGATCACCAGTCCGATGATACCGCCGGCCAAAATGACGAGAAATTGTCCTCCGTCAAGTCCGCCGATCTTCGGGAGTGATGTCCCAGGAAGTGTAACCGCCAGCGCTACTGCTGCTAAGATGGAATCAACAGCAAACGCGATATCTGCCAGTTCAACTTTTAAAACAGTCGGCCAAAAACCGCTTTGCTTCGTCTCTTTATGTGTGTCTTCTTTCTTAAATACATATCTTTTCAATAAGTGGCTTGCTGAGATATACAGCAAATAGATCGCGCCAATCGCTTGAACCTGCCATACGTTGACCAAAAATGAAATGGCGAATAAAGAGCCAAATCGCAGAACAAAAGCCCCTGCCAATCCATAAAATAACGCTTTTTTTCTTTTTTCCTCCGGCAAATGTTTTACCATTACCGCCATAACCAGCGCGTTATCGGCGGCTAAAATCCCTTCCAGCCCGATCAAGACGAGAAGAACCCAACCATACTCTAATAATAATGCTGCATCCATAAATGATACCCTCCCAAAAAAGTTGTTTTCTTTCTCTTCATCCGATCTTATGCCGGCCGGACCATGCAAAAAAGACCTTTGCCGACATAAGGCAAAGGTCTTGCTAGACATGAATTCAGGCATGTCAACAAAGCCGATGGATACAATCCATGAAATGACGACTTTGTTTCCGGAATACATTCCGGACGCTACTCCCCTTTGGGATTTCAAGAAATATGATTTTATACGTCAATGATATGCGCAGCGCAATGATTTGTCAACGTTTATTTTTCAAAAATACAGATAATTGTTCGGAGTGCGTGCGTTTCTTCCTCTTTTTCATCAGTAAGTAGAGCAGGAAAAGCGCCAAAATGGCTATCCCGATCGGAAGCATATATTGATCAAGAATAGAGCCGACTTCCTTCCAATTTTCACCGAGCTTCACACCGAGATAAACATATACAAATGTAATCGGAAGCATAGCAATGAATGTATAAAGCGAAAACACCCAAACATTCATTTTTGCAATTCCGCACGGTATGGAAATCAATGTCCTGATGCCAGGCAAGAAACGGCCGCTGAAGGCGACAAAGCCTCCATGTTTTTTGAAAAATTCATCTGACTTATCAAGCGCTTCAGGTTTAATAAAGAGATACTTCCCAAAACGTTCAAGAAACGGCCTTCCTCCGTACCGGCCTATCCAATACAGCGTAAGCGGACCGGCCACTCCCCCAAGCGATCCTGCCAAAACAACGCCGGCAAGTGTCATATCGCCTTTAGATACCCAATAGCCCGCAAGCGGCAAGACGACTTCGGCCGGGATAAACTCAATACTGAGCGCTAGAAATATTCCAAAATAAGATAAGCTTTTAAATGCTTCTATCCATGACATAACCAGCTCTTCGATAGCCACCAACTCCCTTGTTTCATGTTTATGTATCATACATTTTTGTTTTTTCGGTAAACGTCAAGATGATTTTAACACATTTTTCACGGTCAGTTGAACTAAAAATAGATCTCCCTCGTATTTCTATCGTTTTGAAGGCTGAAACTCTGCGGTTAAGCAGCCGATAATAAAGAGAGTCAACAAGACTGGAACACACGATACGGGGGGAATCTCCATTTGGAAATACACGTTACATATAATACGACGCTCATATGTTTATCTTTTCTTATCGCCTGTACCGCCTCGTATATTTCCCTTGAACTTTCAAGGAAAGTCACCATCAATACAGGCTTAAAAAGTAAAATTTGGCTGATCGGCGGCTCACTTATTATGGGATTCGGTATTTGGTCAATGCATTTTGTAGGGATGATGGCCGTCCATATGGAAATGCCGATGGAATATGAATTCATGCCTTTAATGGCAGCCATTGGCGCATCTGTTTCGGGATCATTTGTGTCATTATATTTTGTCAGCCGGCACATACTTACATATTACAGACTGCTTACCGGATCAGTTGTGCTTGGTGCATCTATTGCTTCTATGCACTATATCGGAATGTCTGCCATTTCCCGGGTAATGATTATTTACGAACCGATTTTATTTACAGCTTCAATTATCATTGCGATTGCAGCCTCTTTCGTCTCGTTAAAAATATTCTTTGACTTGGCCGTAAAAAAACATTCTGAGCATCTTATATTCTATAAAGTCGTCAGTTCAATTGTAATGGGTATTGGGATTTCGGGCATGCACTACACAGGGATGCTTGCGGCAACTTTCCATAAGGACACGGCTCCGCCCGGAAGCCATATGGAGGTGCAAACGTTTCATTGGTCAATTTTTGTTACTTTAATTATTTTTTGTATCCAAACGTTATTGTTATTCAGTTCCCATGCAGATCGAAAGTTTATTAAACAGAGCGAACGTATAAAGGATAACGAACAGCGATTTCAGTCTTTAATCGTCCACAATATTGATGCAATCTTTATTTTATCATTAGAAGGAGACATAATATCTTCCAATCACGCTGGTGAGGAAATGATCAGCAAATTTGGCTTCAGCATGCATGACTGGAGGAATTACACATCACAGAAGATTAAGCGCCTTTTTGAGCAAGTTAAAAAAGATAAACAAGCGATGAACAGCGATAGCGAACTTATCACTGAAAAAGGCCAGTTTCACTTAAATATTACGCTCATACCTGTTGAGGTCAATCAAGAACTGGACAGCATTTATGTCATTTGCAAAGACATGACGAAGCAGTACAAAGCAGAAAAAGAAATCCATAGAATGGCTCATTATGATTCGCTTACAGACTTACCTAACAGAAGGCATGCCATCTCTCATCTAACAAAGGTACTGAATCGCGAGCATACCTTGCATTATAACACCGTTGTTTTCTTTCTCGACTTAAACCGGTTTAAAGTGATTAACGATGCATTAGGGCATAATGTCGGCGATCAACTGCTTCAGTTTGCGGCTAAACGTTTGTCATCTGTAGTCCCTGATAACGGATTTATCGCCCGTCTTGGCGGTGATGAATTTATTATTATATTAACAGACGCCAATACAGGAACAGGCGAAGCAGATGTTTTAGCAAGAAAAATTATCCAAAAATTCAAAAAACCTTTCAAGATTCAAGATCACACCCTTGTCACATCTGTCAGTATCGGGATTGCGATATCTCCAAAAGACGGGACTGATGGCCTTGAATTGATGAAAAAGGCTGATATGGCGATGTATGCGGCTAAAGAACGAAACAAAAGCAAATACAGATACTATTCTTTTTCAATTGGCAACAAAGAAACCGTCAAGCTTAACCAAGAGATGGTACTCAGAGAAGCAATCGAAAACGATAGATTTGTCTTGCATTATCAGCCGCAATTCAGTGTAAAAAAACAAAAAATGACAGGAGCAGAAGCACTGATACGCCTTGTGACACCAGACGGGCAACTGCGTCCGCCCGGAGAATTCATCGGTGTCGCAGAAGAAACGGGACTTATTATTGATATCGGAAAGTGGATTATAGATGAAGCATGCAAGCAGGCAAGGATTTGGCACGACAAAGGCTATGATCTTTCTGTCGCCATTAATATTTCCGCCAGACAGTTCCAATCCGAAGATCTGATTCCCCTCATCAAGGATACGCTTAATAAATACCAGCTTCCTCCGCAGCTTCTTGAAGTGGAGGTGACGGAAAGCATGACAATGGACAATCTCGATCACTCCAAAAAGGTTTTGTCATCCCTTACAGAATTAGGAATCAGAATCAGTATTGACGATTTCGGTACTGGTCACAGCTCCCTTAGCTATTTGAAGGACTTCCCGATTCACAGGCTGAAGATTGACAAATCATTTATTGACGATATTCAGACCCATCCTAAATCAGAGCAAATTACCGGAGCTATTATTGCCATGGGGCATCAGCTGTCTTTGCAGGTGATTGCCGAAGGTGTGGAAAATGCAGCTCAAAAGCAGCTTCTATATGAAAAAGGCTGTGACCATTTGCAGGGCTTCTTTTTCAGCAGGCCAATACCTCCGGAACAATTCGAACAATTCATTATTGAACAGCCGTCGCAATAACAGCGCCGGCTTTTTTTCACCCATAAGTTACTACACATGAATCGTACTCCTTCTCTTCACACTAAAGAAAAAAAGGGGTTTATCGATATGCATACAATGTGGAAGGGATCGATCAGCTTCGGATTAGTAAACATCCCCATCAAGCTATATGCGGCCACAGAAGATAAAGATATTAAACTGCGCAGCCTCCATAAAGAGGATCACGCACCAATCAAATACGAGAAAGTTTGCACAAATTGCGAAAAAACTCTTAGTCCTGATGAAATTGTGAAGGGATATGAATATGTAAAAGGGAAATATGTAGTGCTGACGGACGAAGATTTAAAAAGCTTAAAACAGGAGCATGAGGAGAAAGCGGTTGAAATTGTTGACTTTGTTCAGCTTCAGGAAATTGATCCGATTTACTTTAACCGCTCCTACTTTGTCGGCCCCGGGGATAATGGGACGAAGGCCTATACCCTGCTGCGTGAGGCGCTGCGCTCAACCGGAAAGATCGGTATCGCCAATATGACAATCAGGTCAAAGCAGCAGCTGGCGATTCTCCGCGTTTATGAAAATTGTATCGTCATGGAGTCTATCCATTATCCCGATGAGGTCAGAAGCGCCGCTCATGTCCCAGGTGTACCTGATCAATCGAATGTAAACGATAAGGAACTGCAAACTGCTATCACATTAATAGATGAACTGACTGCTGAGTTTGAACCTGAGAAATATGAAGACACGTACCGACAGGCGCTGCTGCAAAGAGTCAACGACAAGCTAGAAAATAAAGAAACGGCCGTCACTCCTGATAAAGCGCCACCTCGTGAAGATGTCATTGACCTGGTAAGCGCTCTGCAAGCCAGCATTGACAGAACCAGAAGGCCGAACAGGGAGACACCGGCTGCCGCACCTGCACAAGCCGCTGAACCGAAAGGAGCCGGAGATAAAAAACAAAAAACAACTAGAAAAAAAGCCTCCGGCACGTCATAGCCCATGGCGTTTACCATGCAGCCGGTCTTAACTTCGTCACCGCCAATCGGAGCAGAATGGCGTTACGAAGTAAAATATGATGGGTACCGCTGTATTCTCCGCATCCATTCTTCAGGTGTGACCTTAACCAGCAGAAATGGTGTGGAGCTCAGCAGCACCTTCCCTGAAATCACACAATTCGCCAAAACTGCCTTTCAGCACATGGAAAAAGAGCTTCCGCTGACACTTGATGGTGAAATCGTATGTTTGGTGAATCCTTGTCGTGCAGATTTTGAACACCTTCAAGTGCGGGGGCGTTTGAAAAGGCCAGACAAGATTCAGGAATCGGCAAACGCCCGGCCGTGCTGCTTTCTCGCCTTTGATTTGTTAGAGCGAAGCGGAGAAGATGTAACGCTTCTTTCGTATTTGGACCGCAAAAAATCTCTGCGTAAACTCATATCCGCAGCAAAGCTTCCTGCATCTCCAGATCCTTACGCAAAAGAAACCATTCAATCCATTCCCTGTTATGATCATTTTGATCAACTCTGGGAGATGGTAATAAACTATGACGGAGAAGGAATTGTAGCGAAGAAAACAAACAGCAAATGGCTTGAAAAGAAGCGGTCGTCCGATTGGCTCAAATATAAAAACTTTAAACAAGCTTATGTTTGCATAACAGGGTTCAACCCTAACAACGGGTTTCTGACGGTATCTGTGTTAAAAAACGGAATAATGACACCGATTGCCTCTGTCTCGCACGGAATGCGCGATGAGGAAAAAAGCGCTATACGCGAGATTATGGAACAGCACGGACATCAAACACCCTCAGGCGAATTTACGCTTGAACCTTCGATTTGTGCAGCTGTTCAATACTTAACAATTCTCCAAGGCACATTAAGAGAGGTATCGTTTATCGGTTTCGAATTCCAAATGGACTGGACCGAATGCACATATGCGCAAGTCATACGACACTCCAAACCGGTTCACCCAAAGCTCCAGTTCACAAGCCTGGATAAAATCATATTTGAAAAGAATAAAAAAACAAAAGAAGATTTTATTCAGTATATGATTGAAGTCAGTGACTATCTGCTCCCATTTCTGAAAAACCGGGCTGTCACCGTCATCCGCTATCCGCATGGATCTAGGAGCGAATCATTTTTCCAAAAAAACAAGCCGGACTATGCGCCGGATTTTGTTCAATCTTTCTATGATGGAAGCCATGAACATATTGTCTGTGAGGATATGTCTACATTGCTATGGCTTTGCAACCAGCTTGCTTTGGAGTTTCACGTTCCTTTTCAAACCATTAAAAGCAGGCGTCCGGCTGAGATTGTCATTGATTTAGACCCGCCTTCGCGAGATGACTTTCTTATGGCCGTGCAGGCCGCAAATGAACTGAAGCGGCTGTTGGATTCCTTTGGCATCACATCGTACCCGAAGCTGTCCGGCAACAAAGGCATCCAGCTTTATATTCCCTTGTCTCCCGAGGCATTTACGTATGAAGAAACACGCCAATTTACGCAGCTGATCGCAGAGTACTGCACCAATGCATTTCCCGAGCTATTTACCACTGAACGCTTGATTAAAAACAGACACGGCAAATTGTATCTTGATTATTTGCAGCATGCAGAAGGAAAAACGATTATCTGTCCCTATTCGACGAGAGGAAATGAGCTTGGGACTGTTGCAGCCCCGCTCTACTGGCATGAGGTGCAATCATCTTTAACACCCGCTCTGTTTACAATTGATACGGTCATCGATCGAATTAAAAAGCAGGGCTGCCCATTTTTTGATTTTTACCGCAACCCGCAAGACGAACCGCTTAGCGCCATATTGCATCAGTTGAAGAAAAAGAGCTGACTAGTGAAGTCAGCTCTTTCCGTGTTTAACTGTACTTTTTTTCTAACCGCTCTTTTTCCTGGCGCTGAAGCGGGCTCAGCTGCTCATTATACAAATCAATATCGATCGCGTATTTCGGTCGTCTTTTCACTTCAGAAAAAATCGTTCCAATATACTCTCCGATGATGCCAATTCCCATCAATTGCAGCCCGCCCAAAAACCAAATGGATATGATGAGAGACGCCCAGCCTGCATTCGTATGGCCGAGCAGCTTTTGAATAAACGCGCCAATCCCTGCCACAGCGCTGAGGAAAAACAAAACAAACCCTAAAAGCGTAAAGAATCGAATTGGTGCGACACTGAATGAAGTAATCCCGTTAAAAGCGAAGGATAGCATCTTTTTCAGCGGATATTTCGTTTTGCCGGCAAAGCGTTCCTTGCGGTCATACAAAACTTCGGCCGATTTAAAGCCGATCATGGGGACAATACCTCTTAAAAACAGATTCGCTTCCGGATAACGCTCAAGCTCTTCAAGGGACCTTTTATTCATTAAACGAAAATCAGCATGATTATAAATTAATTTAATCCCAAGCTTATTCATGAGACGATAAAACCCTAACGCTGTCGTGCGCTTGAAAAAGGTATCGGTTTTTCTGCTCCGGCGTACACCGTAAACGATCTCGCAGCCCTCATGATATTTCAGCATAAAATCCCGGATCACAGAGATGTCGTCCTGAAGATCAGCATCGATCGAAATGACGCAGTCTGACCTATTCTTCGCTTTATGCAGTCCGGCTAAAAGCGCTTTTTGGTGGCCGACATTGCAGGCTAATTTTAAGCCGGTAACCTTCTTGTTTCTTATGCTCTCCATAGCAATTAAAGCCCAAGTGCGGTCTTTGCTGCCATCATCGACAAACAGAATTTTACTGTCTTCAGCAATTAATTTTTCTTCAATTAAATCATCTACAACCTCTGTCAGCTGACGGCTTGTTTCTTGAAACACTTCCTCTTCATTGAAACACGGGACGACGATGGTTAATACTGGCTGTGACTGTTTCAATCGATATCCTCCTTATCTTGTTTCATATAAATAAATGCGCCAGGCGGAATCTTTATGGTCAAACGTCTTTACGAGCGCGAGATGGTTTTGTTCAGCATTCATGATCGGAACTGAAGAAAAAATGTACCGTCCGCCCATTTTTTTAAATACATCTGTATTTAATTGAAGGTTGTTGATCGTTTTCTTCGAGTTCTTTTTGAAATCATATCGTTTACCGAGTTCATCGACAAAAAGGTAGCAGCGGCTGCCCCATTCATCAAAGTATTGTTTCAGCCGAGAATTTTTTTCCAGCTCTTTTTCGATGATTTTCCTAAATTCATATTTATATGAAAGCGGATACAGATTGTTATACGTATCTAACGTATAAAACCCGTTATATTGGGCGATAGACGGATGCAGTCCGATGCTCGCCACCCTGTACGAATCCTGCGGACGTCCGATATATTCCTTAATCTCTTTGAATTGCTCCGATGCATAAAACTCCTTGAATGTCGGCGCGTTGTAATGAACGCCATACGTATATTCTTCATTAAAAGGCGCCAACACCATCAGCTGTGCAGCGACTGCGGCGTACACAAGCCATTTCCATCCTTTCCCCATCCGCCAAATGAGATATAAAGCAAGCGCAAAGCTCACGTATATAACAAGCGGCCGAAGAAAATGAAAACGGGCAAAATTAAATTCTGCTAAAAAGGCAAATTTCTGCTTTGGAACAGCCCAAATTTTGTTGAACCAAAACGCATACCATAATGACAATCCGTAATTAAGCACACATAAAAACAGATAAACATTTTCTGGCTTTGTCCGATTTCGTTTGAACAGCAGAGCAGCAAATACGACCAGCAGGATCGGAAGGATGACAACGGTATGAACGGTCATCACATGATTATGGCCATAGACAAAGTTTTTTACGGATAGCCGAAGAGAATGCCAAACGTCATGCCTGGATGAGATAAATTCGATACGATGCATCGGTGCGTGTTCAAACAGCATCGAATAGACAAGCCGATATTCAACGAAAAGATAGATACTCGTCATAAATGCAATACTGCCTAAGAACATCAAATTCCATCTTCTTTTTGTAATGGCATCATACAGCCAAAAACACGCCATCCCTGCCAGGAAAAAGAAGAAGCCTAGAACAAAGCTTGAGTATAGAGGGAGCAAGCCCAGCGTCAGCCACTCTCTCCATGAGATATCCCCTTTTCGGATATTTAAAAAAGCCCACAGTGCCAAAGGGTACCCAAGCGTACTCAGCATTCCCGAAGGCCAGAACGGTGTTAAGGCAAATGCAAGCGATACGCCAATTCGGATGAAAGCCGCTTTTGGTTCCGGGATTATATGTTTCTTCAGCAGCACATACATTCCAAAAAAAGCGACAACTCTTGTAACCGTCTGGCTTATTGCATAGGCGGTCATGGAAGAAAAGAAAGCATGGAGCCAAACAATTCCGCTCCACTCGGTGCCAAAGGCATCACGGGGCAGCCCGTTAATGATTTGCGGAATGGCAGCGTCAACCTTGCCGACGATTTCTCCGCTATCGGCCAGAACCTTGTACCAAGCGATGTTGGAATCTAAATTATCGTGGACCCGGATATGGGCATCTTCCTTTAAAATAAAAAGCGGGGATACATACAATAAAAGAAGAAATAATGCGATCCAGAGATAATATGTTTCTTTTTTTTGTTGTCTCATCAATCGTAACATTGCTTACACATCCATTTGTTATTCTGACTCCGTCGGCATGTTCTGCCTCATGTGTCAAAATTTATTATCCCTTTTCCCTTCCAAATCATTCATCATATGACAATCCGTTTTTCAACCTGTCTCTACCCATTAATTCCCGCTATCCATAGGGCTTGATCACTTACTATACTGATAGAAGGGAGGGGATATATTTTGTTTACAATCTTACTTTCATTGGCCATACTCGTATTTGTGCCATTTCTATATAAAGCGAACCGCAATACAAAAGATGTGAAAGTCAACACCATTTCAATCGACCAAAAAGACGGCCTTCCAGCCAGAAAAAAATTAAATATCCTTCATTTATCAGATCTTCACTTGGAAAACATTTCTGTCTCACCTGAGGAGCTGTATCATTTAACAAAAGATCAGCCTGTGGACATCATTGCTCTTACCGGGGATTTTCTTGATCGGAAACGTAATATTCCGAAGCTGGCAGGTTACTTGAACGCCTTGCAAAAGCTAAAGCCTGCATATGGAATGTACGCGGTGTTCGGTAACCACGATTATGTATTGAAAGAAGAGGACTTTCGGAGATTGAAGCGAGTTTTAGAGGAAAACGGCTGTATCACGCTGCAAAATGAACATGTTCGAATCGAGACGGCTGCAGGGCCAGTCAATATTATTGGCATTGATGATTACAGTACGAATCGGAGTAATATCAACGGCTCTTATCAAAGTCTGGAAAATGGCTATCATCTTGTCTTAACACATGACCCAAATATTATTCTGGATATGAAAGATGTTCATTATGATTACCTGCTGTCAGGGCATTTTCACGGCGGGCAAATTCACTGGCCAAAACCGTATCATTTGGTGAAAATGGGAAAGCTCGTGCGAATGAACATGATTAAAGGTCTTCATTATCATCACGATAAACCATTTTATATCAGCGAGGGCTTGGGACAAACCGGCGTAAATATCCGTGTCGGAAGCCGTCCTGAAGTGACATTTCATCAGATTTAATCAAAAAAGACTGTGCTGACCGAGGCATCAGTCTTTTTTTTGATAGGTTTTCTGCAGCTTTTCTTTTGAGATAAACAAATAGGATGAATTCGGTAAATGCCGCAAGCTCACAGGCCTTGAAGTCAAATATAAAATCGGCACATGGGACACTTTTTTGAAACATCTGTAAAAAGGATTCACCGGGGTGATCACATCAAAGCCGAGCCTTTCCACACCTTTGTCAAGCATTGTAATCCCAATGATTCCTTTGATTTTCTCGCTTTTTTTATGATTGTTAATATAGTCAAGAAGAAGCGGCATCGATTGATATACTTTCTGATAAATAATGATTCCCTTTCTGACTGCGCTCTCAATGCTTTGAAGCTCCCTGATCAGCTTTATGTTATGCAGGTGGATTTTAACGAGCACATCATTTTTTCTTATATGCGTTCCGTCGCTAAGCACGACATGATGTCCTTTGTACTTCGTCAGCCTGACTCGAAAGACGCTTTTACGATCTTTGTCAACCAAGGTCAGCCTTGAAAAAAAGAAATAAATCGGGTCAACCACTCTCCATATGGAAAGGAAACAAGTTTTCATCTTTTCACCTTCCTTATGATCAAAAACACCCTTATATTTTGTGAACGTTCTCCTCAAAATATAGTTGCCATATTTTTTAGGAGGACCGTCATGAAAAACATTCTCATTTTTCCTTTTTTAAGCATTTCCACCGGCCATCATCATGTGGCTGATGCATTGCAGGCTGAATTAGAGTCTCAAGGGCTGGCAGCTGAAAAGATTGATATCTTTTCACATGCGTATAGCCGTTTAGAAAAATTGTCCTCCGTGGCTTATTTAAAATGGATTCAATATTTCCCGAAAACGTACAGCGGCATTTACAGGCTCCTCGCCTGCGGAGAATTTCAGCATGACAAACGCTATTTCATGTACGAATGGCTGTTCACACAGGAAATGAGGCACATCCTCCAAGAAAAACAGCCTGATATCGCCTTCTGCACACATGCGCTGCCTTCTTATCTGCTGAACCGATTAAAGCCTGAATATCCGAATCTGACGGTTGTGAATGTATACACTGATTTTTTCGTGAATCAATTATGGGGACGGAAGAACATTGATTACCATTTTGTTCCGAGCACGGAAGTAAAGAAGCAGCTAATATCAGAGGGGATCGATCAGAACAACATATACTTGACCGGTATTCCAGTTCACCGAAATTTTGAAATGGAATCAGCAGATACCTTGCAGCACCACCCGCCATATACCATCATCATCACAGGGGGCAGTATGGGGGTCGGTGGGATTTTAAAATGGGTGCAGGAACTGTCCCCAGGCGGAAAGATCTTATACAAAATATTATGCGGCAGAAACGAAAAGCTCTACTCCTATGTCAAAAGTTTACACCACCCCTTGATTGAGGCGATTCCTTACCTTCACAGCAAAGCAGAGATGAACCGTTTGTACGAACAGGCGACAGGCATCATGACTAAACCCGGAGGCGTGACCATCAGTGAATGCTTACAGAAACGGCTTCCGGTATTTATTTATCATGCACTCCCGGGACAGGAGGAAATGAATTTAAACCTTTTACATGAAAGGAAGCTCGTCACAGATATGAGAAACTGGGACATGCAGAAAGCAGAAGAGTATATCGCGGTATTTTTTCAATCGAACGAACAAATGAAGGAGTATAAAAAGCACGTCAATGGATACCTTGGCGAAATGTCTGATAGGAAGATTGAAGATGTTTTAAAAAGAATCATATGGAAACAAAAAACACTCTCCTGAAATAGAGAGTGTAGAATAGTTAACGAAACAGCAAATGCTGGCTGTGTATGCCTGCTTTCTTGAGCAGGACGATCAGCTGGTCCTGTTCATCAGGCGAAAGACCTGAAAACGCTCTCGCAATACGCAGTGCATGAATCGGATAAATTTTATCCAAATACTCATTTCCCTTGTCAGTTAAATGTGCGTAAACAGAGCGTTTATCTTTCGGGTCTTGCTCCCTTACTAAAAACCCGTTTCTTTCTAGTTTGTCAATAACATATGTGACGTTTCCGCTTACAAGCAGAAGTCTCGACCCAATTTGCTGTAATTTTTGCGGGCCTCTTGTGTACAGGAGCTCCAGTACAGCAAATTCAGTGGGATTAAAACCGTGCTCTTTGCTATCACGGATACTATGTTCGGACACACTTTTGAAAGCCCTTGCAAAAACTCTGTACAAATTCATCGCACGCTCAACTTCTTCTTCGTTAAACGATAATCTCATCATATCTACCTCGTATATAGGATTTTTATAAAAAAATAATGAAAACCCTTACATATAATAAGAGTTCAGTCCCTTACTATACGTATTCGCTATAATTCGAGAAATTCCTTCTAAAAGCAAAAAAATCCTTATACATTATCTTGTATAAGGATAATTTTTATGATTTGTAATGCTTCGAAAGAAATAAGCGTATTCTTTCCGAAGCTCAGAAATCGTCATTTTGTTCATGACCTCTTTATTATAAACCCCAATCTGATAGAGTTTTTCAGAATAATGGCGTCGTTCTTTTTCTAAAGCGGATTTCAATAAATTACTCATAGCGTCCTCCTTCATTTTGAGGTATCCTATACAAAAGATACTCTTTTTAAATGAACGTGGTATGAATCTAATGTAAAGAATTTATGTTTACGAAGATTTTCGGTATTGTCCGTTTTGAACCGATCTTAATAATTGAAAAGCCTGTTCTCCGGCAAGCTGCATAAACGTCTCCAGCATTTCATCACGCTTGATATCCAACTCTATAATTTCTTTTGCCAGTGAGACCGCTTTTTCTTCCTCCATGATTATCCTTCCTCCTCGTTTGATTCGTTACATAAAGGATAAAACGCGCTTGGGTGTTACGCATTATTCTTGTTAATTTTTCTTCCGTATTTTTTCAAAAATCTTCTATTTGATGTTAGAAAATATGACAAGCGTCAGGTTTTTTCTCTTTGTTTTTTATATACTATTATCAAAAGACATCCAGGGGTGGAAAAATGACCACAGAAGATCATTCTTATAAAGACAAAAAAGTGATTTCAATCGGAATTGTGAGTGAATTGACAGGATTGTCCGTAAGACAGATCAGGTATTATGAGGAACGAAAGCTCATTTACCCGCAGCGTTCTTCAAGGGGGACAAGAAAATACTCTTTTGCCGATGTGGAGCGGCTGATGGATATCGCCAATAAGCGTGAAGACGGCGTACAGACGGCAGAGATTTTAAAGGATATGCGCAAAAAAGAACAGATGTTAAAAAACGATCCGCAAGTGCGGAAAAAAATGCTGGAGGGGCAGCTTAATGCTCACTTTCGGTACAAAAACCGTTAAATAATAAAAGTCCGGCTCGCAGTTGAGACGGACTTTTTACGTTTATAATGAGTGAATGAATGCAGTGGCAATGCCAAAGTAGATTAATAAAGATAAAATATCGTTTAACGTTGTAATCAGCGGTCCAGAAGCAATCGCCGGGTCTACTTTCAGTTTGTGCAAAATAATAGGGATAATCGTTCCTGACATCGTGCCGATGATTAAGGTTAAGAACAGTGAAGAGGCGACAACAAATCCCAAAAGCGCATTCCCCTGCCATATGATGGAGACAATCGCAATCAGCACAGAACAAACCGCTCCGATAAAAATACTTGTTCTGAACTCCCGGAAGATCAGGCGCACAATCGTTTTTTTGTTCATTTCTTCTTTAGACAAACCTCTGATGACAACCGCGAGAGATTGTGTTCCCGTATTTCCTGTCATCCCTGACACCATCGGCATGAAAAACGCAAGCGCGACAACCTGCTTCAGCGCGTCTTCAAAATAGCTGATAATGCTTCCTGAAATCAGTCCGATAAACAAGAGTAAAATCAGCCATGGCAGGCGCCGGTATGCCGCCACGTAAGCTTTTGTGTCAAAGGTGATGTCTTTACCGGAAGCTGCAAATTTTTCGTAATCCTCATCAGCTTCCCGAATAACGACGTCGATAATATCATCGACCGTCACAATGCCGACAAGCACGTTGTTTTCTTCTACAACCGGTATTGCCAAAAAATCGTAACGTTCTATCAGGCGGGCAACTTCTTCCTGGTCCTGAAGAGCATCTGCTGATATGACGCGGGTAAACATTAAATCCTGCACCTTTTCTTCAGGTTCACCCAGAATCAAATCGCGGTAGGAAAGAACCCCAACCAGCTGTTTGCTTTCATTAATAACATATAAGTAGTTGATCGATTCAGCTATTTCAGCGAAGCTTTTCAGTTTGACGACCGCGTCTTTTACCGTGTAATGCTGAGGAATCCACACATACCGGTTTGTCATCATGCGTCCCGCTGAATCAGCCGGGTAATTCATTAAGAGCTGTACAGCTTTTGACTCTGACGCTTCCATGCTGGACAAAAGCTGTTCCTTCAGTTCTTCGTCCATTTCTTCAAGCAATTGAGCGAGGTCATCGTTGTCCATTTTGTTCATCGCCAGTGTTGCTTTTGTTTTTCCGACTTTATTTAAGACGACAAGCTGAAATTCGCGTTCCAGCTCCCCGATCATATCAGTGATATCGTCTACAGTTAAATAAGATAAATAGCGGGCGCGGTGTTTTTCCGGCATTTCTTTAAAAATAAATGCCATGTCATAGGGCTGAAGCTCATCAATAACACTTCTGAAATCCCTGATTTTCCCGTCTCGCAGTAAAATAATGATGCGTAAAATGAGTTCGTCATAGGTCATGTTTTGAACCATCGGGACTCGTACCTCCTCTACGGAGACGTGCCGGCCTCGCCAGAAGGTGCGGCAGTTCGTCTCCTCATCGTGTAATCAATTGTCTTGCTGTCATAGTATATGGGTACTTCTTCAGATTGACTCGAATGGGGAGAATCCATACTCCGCACCTCCTTTGATTGGTTTCGTTTTAAAGGCATAAAAAAAGCCTTCGGGATTGAAGGTGAAAGAAGCACGGCAAAAAAAAGCGTGCGGGCGCCTTCAATCGTAGAGCTTTAGCACTGTATGGCATAGGACAAGCATCCAGCTGCATTAAAAATCACCTTATGTCGATGATTTCTGTTGACCCATTGGCGTCTTTGGACATTTTTGGGCAGCAGCGTATCTCCATACAGGAGCCTCACCTAACGAAGTTCCTAATTGAATTGACACACTGAGATTACAGAAAAAAACAAGCTGTGTCAACTCAAAAAAGTAATAAATACGCTTACATCACAATTACGGAACAAAACAAGGGCCTAAGCCCTTATTCTGTTGTTTGTGTCTCGTCATCTTCAGAAAGCAAATGATACGTTTCATGAAGAAATAAGGCATACTCTCCTTCCTTCGTCGGATGAGGGACATATTCAGCCTGATTGATGTATTGCTCCTCTTTCTTTTCCATGCGTTTCGCCTCCTTTTCTACTTAGATTGTCCAAAAGAAGGTTTCTTATCATGAAAAACCCCCGCTGCAGCGGGGGTTTTGATTAGTCATCTATCTCCTGTTTGATAATGCGTCCATCTTTTGCGGAAATTTCAAATTCTGTCTCAGTTCCTTGTTTCGTTTGGATTTCCATTTCATAGATGTAAGCACCGTCATCTTCGTCAAGCTTACTTTCTGTTACGGTTCCGCCTGTTTGCTTTAAAGCAATTTCTTCAGCTTCTTCTTTGGTTATGGCGACTTGTTCTGCTTTCTCCTTTAGCGGGTCATTAAGCGCTTGTTTTGTATGAATATCTACATAAACGTCGTAGTCTTCACCTTCTTTTTCAATCTCCACTTCATAGACTTCTTTGCCGTTGTAAAGGTCTCTGTCAATGTCTTCTACTGTGCCGTCAACAACTGTTTTAGCAATTGCTTCTGCATCTTGTTCAGTGAGTGCATCCGTCTTAGAAGAAGCCTGTCTGTTTTCATTGTTTTCTTTGGCAAACGCGTTGTAGCTGAATCCTCCGGCCGCTAGGCATCCTGCTAAAAGACCGACCATCCATTTTTTCTTGAGCATTTGTGAGTCCTCCTTTGTTTTGTATGAGTACAGTTTACACACTCAACATGAAAGGAAAACGAGAGCAAGATGAGAATTTGATGAGAAACCGTCAGTCTTCATACACAATGTTAGCTACCTTTCCTGTGTAGGCATTGATTTTCACTGTCGCTTCCTTATTATCAGGAAGATCAACGTCTACTTCAAAGATGAGAGTGCCCTCACTTTCTTCGAGATCTGCGTCATCCGCTGTTCCGCCCGTTTTTCGCTCTGCAATTGTTTTGGCTTCTTTTTTCGTAATCGGCGTTTTTTGTTGATTTTTGCTGCTGATTTGATCGGCAGACAAGACTGTTTTTGCCTGCATGTCTACCTTCACTTCGTATGTTTTCCCGTCTTCTTTTTGTATGGTATAAGTGGCAACTTGACTTTGCCGTGTTTGTTTTTTGACCGTTCCCGGCACCCGCTCAAGCGCGAGATGCTCGGCTTCTTTTTCTGTCATGGCAGATGGATTCACTGCTTTTACTCTATTCATTGAAAGAATGTCAGCCGATATTGCGTCTGCTTTTACAAAGTAAGTTCCCTTTGGATTTTCAAGGGTTATATCATATGTTTTTTTATCCTTTGATTGTGTTGCTTTCGTGACCTTGCCTTCATAAGAGGCTTCGACTTTTTTTACGACAGCCTCCTTTGACAATACGTTCTCATGGGTTTGCCGAATGATGAGAAACGTACAGATGATGACAACTAAAATGGCTGCTGCAGCAAAAGATACTGTTTTTATTGTTTTAGTCATCGGCCTCCCCCATTCTGTTCGCTGAATTGCATGGTGACAGCTGTTCCTTGTCCCGGCTTGCTTTTGACAGACAGCTCAATGCCATGTTCATCAGCGATTTGCTTGGCAATGGAAAGGCCTAAACCTGTTCCGCCTGTTTTTCTGTTTCGTGCCTCATCTGCCCGGTAGAACCGTTCGAACAAATGCGGGATATGCTCCTCAGGTATTCCGATGCCTTCATCCCTCACTGATAGAAATGGCCGTCCATTCCTCGTTCCGGCTGACATCTCAATAGGCTTTTCACTATACTTTATTGCATTATCAAGCAAAATGGTCAACAGCTGCTTGATGCGTTCTTCATCTGCCTTTACAAGCAGGCTCTCTTTATCTGTTTCAAGCAATATGTCACGCTGATAAACGGACTGGAGCGTTTGCATAACCGCGCGCGCCGCTTTAATCAGATCGATTGTTTTCAGATCAACCTCGAGTCCTTGATGGCTTTTGGCCAGCGCCAAAAGCTGATTGGTCAGTTTTTTCATATGCACCGCTTCTGAGTGAATGGCTTCTATCGACTCCTCAAGCACCTCCGGCTTTTTTGCACCCCACCGCTTCATCAGGCTGCTGTAGCTTTCTATAATAGTGAGCGGGGTTTTCAATTCGTGTGAAGCATCTTGAACAAATTGCTGCTGTTTATCATAGTGCTCCTTCAGCATCATTGCCATTTCATTAAATGTCAGCCCCATTTGATACAATTCATCGTTGGACTGTCCTTCTAAAGAAATCGTTTTAAATTCTTTGTCTCGCTGTATGTCTTTCATTGTGATCATTAATCGTCTGATCGGATTGATGATTCGGCGGGCTAGCAAGCTGCCTGCAAAAAAAGAAGCAATGCAGACAGCAGCACTTGCAGCGATTAAGATGATTTTCAGCAGAAACAGACTCTCTTCTGTGTTCTCCAATCTTTCAACCAGCTGAAGAGACACGACTTGTCCATCGGTCCAAATCACCGGAACAGCAGCCTCGGCAAACAGCTTGCCGTCATGTTTCCTCACATCTGCCGTTTCGCCGCTATGAAAAGAGAGAGGAAAATCTTTATAGGCTTTTTCTTTTGTGATCGTCATAACGGCTTTTTGATCACCATTCACTACACGCACCATGCCATTTGCCGGAAGATAGGCCTGCAGCATATCCTGCAAAGCCACTCCTTCTGTTTCAGCGGCACGCAGCGCTTCGGCAATGTTATCCGTCTCATCAGCAAGCCGGGCCGCATCCTTTGATGTCAGCGCAGACGAAAAAATGAGATAGACTGCGGTATGAACCAAAATTAATAAAATCAACAGTGATATCGAAGTGTATAGATGAATCTTGGTCTTCAGCTTCATCGTTTACCCCTTAATGGCATAGCCGACCCCGCGAATCGTATGGATCAGCTGTTTTTCGTAAGGATAGTCCAGTTTTTTTCTGATGTATCTTATGTAGACGTCCACGACATTTGTATCACCGATATAATCAAATCCCCATACTGAGCTTAGAATTTGCTCCCGTGTCAGCACTTGCTGCGGATGCTTTAGCATATAGACGAGCAGATCAAATTCCCGCGGCGTTAATTCCACCTCTTTGTCTCCGCGTCTCACTTCACGGGTTTTTTCGTTCACCCGCAAATCGTCATATGTAAGAAAGGTGCCGATATCTTCAGTTTTTGTTCCATTTTGTCGCAGCGCCGCCCTGATTCTCGCAAGCAATTCCTCGATTTCAAACGGCTTGGTGACATAGTCATTTGCACCGATGTCCAGACCTGTTACCTTATCAGGAATACTGTCTCGCGCCGTTAATAATATGACCGGTGTCTGCGAATCCGTTTTTCTCAAGCGGCGCAGCACTTCCAGTCCGCTAAGCCCCGGAAGCATAACATCAAGAAGCACCAAGGAATACCCGCCTTCCGCTGCCGCATCAAGACCTTCTGTGCCATTGTGTTTGATGGTGACGCTGTATCCTTCATATTCCAATTCAAGCTGAAGAACCCTGGCGATTTTTTCTTCATCTTCCACAATTAATATGTTTCCTTTTTCCAAATTTGATCATCCTCTCCTGTCCCTATATGAAAAAAATGATTTCGTTGTTTACAAAATGATTCTTATCATCTATTATGATGTCAAAATAAAAAATTGTATACGGAAAGCACTAGGGGTGCTGTTTTGGCTGAGATAAAGCGCGAAAGAAACGCGCTTTGATCCCTTATGACCCGATCTGGATAATACCAGCGTGGGGAAGTGCAGGTTGACCGAATGGTGTATTTTTTTGTGCGCTTAATCGATCTATGACTGCATATTCCCTTAGGATATGCAGTTTTTTATTTTACCAAAAAAACAGGAGGTCGGAGAAATGGAGCATATTTGCGGTACAAGCAAAATCGCCGGTTTTCGCTTCTCTTTATATCCGATGACGGATGATTTTATCAGTGTGATCAAGTCTGCGCTGAAAAAAACAGATACATCCAAGGTTTGGACGAAAACCGACCATATCAGCACGGTGTTACGCGGATCGATTGATCATGTATTCGATGCTGCAAAAGCCATTTACCTTCATGCAGCAAACAGCGAAAAACACATCGTCATGAACGGCACGTTTTCCATTGGATGCCCGGGTGACACACAGGGGGATACATATCTTTCCAAAGGCGATAAGCGTGTCAATGAAGATGCTGTCCGAGGCTTGAAGGCGGAAGCGCCGTGCCAATTTGCCCTTTATCCAATGAACGAGCCGGATTATATGGGATTGATTATGAAGGCTGTCGACATTGCAAAAGCCCAAGGCACTTTCGTACAGGGTGTCCATTACGCGAGCGAGCTTGACGGGGATGCGCATGACGTATTCAGCACATTGGAATCCGTTTTCCGCATGGCCGAGCAGCAAACAAACCATATCACCATGACTGTGAATCTTTCGGCTAACAGTCCATCAAGAAAAAACAGAAAGCAGGGATAAAATGAAAAGCTGGAAAGTTAAAGAAATTGTCATCATGTCCGTTATCAGTATCGTATTTGCCGTTGTTTATTTATTATTTACACATTTCGGAAACGTGCTTGCAGGTATGTTTGGGCCAATCGCCTATGAACCGATTTACGGCATTTGGTTTATCGTTTCTGTGATCGCCGCGTACATGATTCGAAAACCGGGTGCGGCGCTCGTTTCTGAAATCATTGCCGCTCTCGTTGAGTGCCTGCTGGGAAATCCGTCTGGCCCGATGGTCATCGTCATTGGCATTGTTCAAGGACTCGGGGCTGAGGCTGTATTTCTTGCAACACGCTGGAAAGCATACTCTCTCCCTGTCCTTATGCTGGCCGGTATGGGATCTTCAGTAGCCAGCTTTATCTATGATCTCTTTGTTTCTGGCTATGCAGCCTATTCACCAGGTTATCTGCTCATTATGCTTGTGATCCGCCTCATTTCCGGCGCGCTTTTGGCGGGGCTTCTCGGAAAAGCTGTCAGCGACTCTCTCGCTTATACAGGTGTGTTAAACGGAATGGCACTCGGAAAGGAACTGAAAAAGAAACGGAAGCGGGCGTCAGAACATGCAAGCCTTTGATGAGCTTCTGACGGTTGAGCAGCTCAGCTTCTCTTATGAAGAAGACGAGAAACCGGTTTTTCAAGACATTTCGTTTGAGCTTCAAAAAGGAGAATGTGTTTTATTATTAGGACCGAGCGGATGCGGCAAAAGCTCGCTCGCCCTTTGTTTAAACGGTCTATATCCGGAGGCTTGCGACGGCATTCAGTCCGGACATGTATTTCTATTTCAAAAGCCGGTCACAGATGCTGAAACCTCCGAAACGATTGCTCAGCATGCCGGGGTCGTTTTTCAGGATCCTGATCAGCAGTTCTGCATGCTGACGGTGGAGGACGAAATAGCGTTCGGGCTGGAAAATCTGCAAATTCCAAAAGAAGAAATGACAGAGAAAATCAACGCCGTATTAGAAAAATTACGCATTATCCATTTAAAAGAAAAAATGATCTCAACCCTTTCAGGAGGACAAAAGCAGAAAGTGGCTCTCGCCTGTATTTTGGCGATGGAGCCTGAGCTTATTATTTTAGATGAGCCGACCTCTCTTTTAGACCCTTTCTCAGCGCGGGAGTTCGTTCATCTGATGAAGGATCTTCAGCGGGAAAAAGGTTTCAGCCTCCTCGTCATTGAGCACCAGCTTGATGAATGGGCGCCTTGGATTGAGAGAACGATCGTGCTCGACAAATCAGGCAAAAAGGCGCTGGATGGCCTGACAAAAAATCTATTTCAGCATGAAGCGGAGACACTAAAGAAATTGGGCATCGCCATTCCAAAGGTCTGTCATCTGCAGGAAAAGCTGAGTATGCCGTTTACTTTATCAAAAGAGATGCTGTTCAAAGAGCCTATTCCTGCCGGGCATGCAAAAAAGAAGGAAGCTTCTTCTGGGGAGAGTGTGCTTGAAGTCAGCAGCCTTTCGTTCGCGAGAGGACAGCAGGCGATTTTCAAAGACATCAGCTTTTCGTTGCGTGAAGGCTCTTTAACGGCGCTTGTCGGTCCGAACGGAACTGGAAAATCGACGCTCCTATCAGTTCTGGCTCGTCTCATGAAACCGCAAAGCGGCAAAATCCTTCTCTATGATCAGCCGCTGCAGAAATATAAAGAAAAAGAATTGCGTAAACGGATGGGATTTGTTTTTCAAAACCCCGAGCATCAATTCGTCACCGATACGGTGTATGACGAGCTTCTGTTCGGCCAGAAAGCAAATGCTGAAACTGAGAAAAAAGCGCAACATCTGCTGCAGCGTTTTGGTCTTGCGCATTTGGCTGATCATCATCCGTTTGCGATCAGCCAAGGGCAAAAACGGCGACTGAGCGTTGCTACTATGCTCATGCATGACGTAAAGGTTTTATTATTAGACGAACCAACCTTTGGCCAGGACGCCCGCACAGCGGCTGAATGCATGGAAATGATTCAACGTATCAAGGCAGAGGGAACTGCTGTCCTTATGATTACACACGATATGGAGCTAGTCTCTTCGTATGCTGACAGCGTGCTTGTGCTTCACGATACAGGCCTGGCCTTTGACGGATCTCCAGCGCAGTTGTTTTCTCAAGAAACAGGGCTTGTTCAAAAAGCAAAGCTCACCCTTCCCCTTCTATATGAATGGATGGCATTTCAAGAGGAGGTGCGTGATGAAGCAGCCGTTACATCTCATTAATCCGACTGTGAAAGCGGCGGCGGTTTTTTGTTGTGTCGTCATGCTGTCGTTTATTTACAACCCTTACACTCCGGCATGTTTTTATATCATCATCGTTGCGGGCGTTTTACTGGCGGCCGGAATCCCATTGAAAAAATGGTTGTTGTTTACGGTTCCGTTTTTGATTTTAGCATTCGGGTGCGTGTGGACAGCCGCAGTTTTTGGAAAGGTGCCGACAACACCGGATAATTTTTTGTTTCAAGCAGGCCCTATCTCCATTAACAGCGATAATTTGTCTGTCGGCATCTCTCTCGGGTTTCGTATTTTATGCTTTTCCGCCTTATCGATGATGTTTGTTTTTACAACCGATCCGATTTTATTTATGCTGAGCCTTGTCCAGCAGTGCAGGCTCTCACCAAAGCTCGCGTACGGTGTCATTGCAGGCTTTCGCTTTCTTCCGCTGTTAAAGGATGAGGTCCAGCTGATTCAGCAGGCTCATAAAATCAGAGGAGGAGCGGCGGAGAGCGGCATCATGAATAAAATCAGTGCGTTAAAACGATATACCATACCGCTATTGGCAAGCGCCATCAGAAAAGCGGAACGGACAGCGCTTGCGATGGAATCGAAAGGATTTACAGGAAGCAGAAACCGGACATACTACAGGACATTGAGCGTGAACCGGCGCGACTGGGTGTTCTTTTGCCTCGTCCTCTTATTATTCGCGGGATCCTTTCTCGTATCTTTATGTTTCGCATCATAAAAAATCCGCTATCACAGATAGCGGATTTTTTTATTGATGATAGTTTAATGCTTGGGCAAGGTTGGTTTTAATGGTAATATTCGAAAAGTCAATCCCCAGCTGTACAGCAGTTTGCGCAATTTCAGGCCTGATTCCTGACAGGGTTGACCGGACACCGATCAGATTAAGCGCCTCAATCAATTTAAAGATCTGGTGCGCCACCATCGTATCCACCACAACAACACCTGACAGATCGATTAACAGATGCTCCACACGTCTTTTCGCACAAGCTTGAAGCGTGTTTTCCAGAATAAACTTCGCCCGTTCGGTATCAATGTCACCGACAAGCGGCAGCAGAGCTGTTGATTTGCTCAGGGTAATGACAGGTGAGCTTAGTTCCAATATCATTTCTCTTTGGGCGTTTAATTGCTGCTTGGCATTCATTTCAGCGTGATCAACGAATGTATAAATGGTGAAATCAAATACTTTTACAATCAAATCTGCCCATTTTTGCTTCTCTCCCGGTTCAAACGCTGATTCATTTTCTTCTGCGAACTTCTCAAAATACTTCGTATATAATCTCCTGTTTCTCATAAACTCCCGAATGACATACTGAACCGGTGTGTCGAGATGTTTTTGATCGTTGGTCAGCTCAATGACCCACTCTTGAAACTCTTCGAGAAATTGTTTTTCCGGTAAAACATACATGTAATTCAGATGCCGGTAAAACTCTCTGTCCTGCTCTTTCAATTCTTCCGTTACTGTTGCATTATGTAGGGCGTAAAGCGAATTCGGATCACTTTCCTCCATCGTTTCAATCCATTCCTCGGCCATTTGTTCCACATGCTCTGAAAAAAATGCATATAATTTTTCATTCAGTTTCATGACACTGCTCCTTTCCCCAACACTATTATAACTTGACTTACAGTTGAATCCCAGTCATACATGTTGAAGCCATCCAATATTTTGAAGATTACTAATTCTTTGGTGTGTATCCTATTTTTTCAAAATGCTTCAAATGGCTCTGTCCGAGCGCTTGCTTTTTTCATATAATATGAGGCAACACCCTTGAATCCACTTGCAAGCATAAAAAAGGAGGGCTTTTTTATGAATGGTGAAATCCGCTTGATCCCGTATGTGACGAATGAGCAGATCATGGATGTAAACGAGCTTCCTGAGGGCATTAAAGTGATTAAGGCGCCAGAAATGTGGGCAAAAGGGGTAAAAGGCAAAAATATTAAAGTTGCTGTATTAGACACGGGCTGCGACACAAGCCACCCTGATTTAAAAAATCAAATCATCGGCGGAAAGAACTTCACGGATGACGACGGCGGCAAGGAAGATGCGATTTCCGACTACAACGGACACGGCACACACGTCGCCGGAACAATTGCAGCTAATGATTCAAACGGAGGCATTGCCGGAGTCGCGCCTGAGGCAAGCCTATTGATTGTGAAGGTTCTTGGCGGCGAGAACGGCAGCGGACAATACGAATGGATAATTAACGGCATCAACTACGCGGTGGAACAGAAAGTCGACATCATCTCAATGTCCCTTGGAGGGCCAAGCGATGTGCCAGAGCTAAAAGAAGCAGTGAAAAACGCAGTGAAAAACGGAGTGCTTGTCGTTTGTGCAGCGGGAAATGAAGGTGACGGCGACGAACGCACAGAAGAGCTTTCCTACCCCGCAGCTTATAATGAAGTGATTGCAGTTGGATCTGTTTCTGTAGCGCGAGAATTATCAGAATTTTCTAACGCAAATAAAGAGATTGACCTTGTGGCACCAGGAGAAAACATCTTATCCACCCTTCCCAACAAGAAGTACGGTAAGCTGACCGGCACTTCAATGGCTGCCCCTCATGTCAGCGGTGCGCTTGCTTTAATCAAAAGCTATGAAGAAGAATCATTTCAAAGAAAGCTTTCTGAATCTGAGGTTTTCGCACAGCTAATCCGCAGGACACTTCCTCTTGATATTGCAAAAACGCTGGCAGGCAATGGCTTCCTGTATTTAACAGCTCCTGATGAGCTCGCAGAAAAAGCAGAGCAATCACATTTGTTGACCCTATAAGATTATTTTTCTTATATAATATACACCACATCATGTAAATAAATATTTCAATTCTATGTTGACAATGAATTTGAATTACTGTTAAGATTACCAACAAATGATTCAACTTTTCAAAAAATTAATAACATTTTCTCTTATCGAGAGTTGGGCGAGGGATTGGCCTTTTGACCCCAACAGCAACCGACCGTAATACCATTGTGAAATGGGGCGCACTGCTTTTCGCGCCGAGACTGATGTCTCATAAGGCACGGTGCTAATTCCATCAGATTGTGTCTGAGAGATGAGAGAGGCAGTGTTTTACGTAGAAAAGCCTCTTTCTCTCATGGGAAAGAGGCTTTTTGTTGTGAGAAAACCTCTTAGCAGCCTGTATCCGCGGGTTAAAGAGAGTGTTTTACATATAAAGGAGGAGAAACAATGACAACCATCAAAACATCGAATTTAGGATTTCCGAGAATCGGACTGAACCGGGAATGGAAAAAAGCACTTGAAGCGTATTGGAAAGGCAGTACTGATAAAGATACGTTTTTGAAGCAAATCGACGAACTATTTTTATCAGCAGTAAAAACACAAATTGACCAGCAGATTGATGTTGTGCCTGTTTCTGATTTCACACAGTATGACCATGTACTCGACACAGCAGTCAGCTTCAACTGGATCCCAAAACGTTTCAGACATTTGACTGACGCTACCGATACATACTTCGCTATCGCCCGCGGAATCAAAGACGCCGTATCTAGTGAAATGACAAAATGGTTTAATACAAATTACCATTACATCGTTCCGGAATATGACGAGAGCATTGAGTTCCGTCTGATAAGAAACAAACAACTCGAAGATTATCGCCGGATCAAACAGGAATACGGTGTGGAAACAAAGCCTGTGATTGTCGGCCCTTATACGTTCGTTACGCTTGCTAAAGGCTATGAACCGTCTGAAGCAAAAGCGATCCAAAAACGCCTTGTGCCATTATATGTACAGCTATTGAAAGAGCTTGAAGAAGAAGGCGTAAAATGGGTTCAAATCGATGAGCCGGCGCTCGTTACCGCCTCTAGTGAAGATGTCCGCGGTGCAAAAGAATTATTTGAAAGCATTACAAGTGAGCTTTCATCCTTGAATGTGCTTTTGCAGACGTATTTTGATTCTGTTGATGCTTATGAAGAGCTGATCTCTTACCCGGTTCAGGGTATTGGCCTTGATTTCGTTCACGACAAAGGCAGAAACCTGGAACAGCTTAAAACACATGGCTTTCCGACAGACAAAGTGCTGGCAGCCGGTGTTATCGACGGACGCAACATTTGGAAAGCGGACCTTGAAGAGCGTCTCGATGCCGTTCTTGATATTCTCAGCATTGCAAAAGTTGATGAACTGTGGATTCAGCCTTCCAGCAGCCTGCTGCATGTTCCGGTAGCGAAACACCCTGATGAGCATTTGGAAAAAGACCTATTGAACGGATTATCCTACGCAAAAGAAAAGCTGGCCGAGCTGACAGCTTTGAAAGAAGGCTTAGTATCAGGAAAAGCGGCGATCAGCGAAGAGATTCAGCAGGCTAAGGCTGATATCCAGGCGCTTAAACAGTTTGCAACAGGCGCCAATTCTGAACAAAAGAAAGAGCTTGAGCAATTAACTGATAAAGACTTCAAGCGCCCGATTCCGTTTGAAGAACGTTTAGCCCTGCAAAATGAATCTCTCGGCCTTCCGCTTTTGCCGACGACAACGATCGGCAGCTTCCCGCAGTCTGCTGAAGTGCGGAGCGCACGCCAAAAATGGCGGAAAGCTGAGTGGTCCGATGAACAGTATCAAAACTTTATCAATGCGGAAACAAAAAGATGGATTGATATTCAGGAAGAATTGGAGCTTGATGTCCTTGTTCACGGCGAATTTGAACGGACAGACATGGTCGAATACTTCGGTGAAAAGCTGGCCGGTTTCGCCTTCACTAAATATGCCTGGGTTCAATCATACGGCTCACGCTGTGTCCGCCCGCCAGTCATTTACGGAGATGTTGAATTTATTGAACCGATGACAGTGAAAGACACAGTCTACGCACAGTCATTGACTTCCAAGCATGTAAAAGGAATGCTGACGGGCCCGGTTACAATCTTAAACTGGTCTTTCCCTCGAAACGACATCTCGAGGAAAGAAATCGCCTTCCAAATCGGGCTTGCCCTTCGCAAAGAAGTTAAAGCGCTTGAAGACGCAGGCATTCAAATCATTCAAGTCGATGAACCAGCGCTGCGTGAAGGCCTTCCATTGAAAACCCGCGATTGGGATGAGTATTTGACTTGGGCGGCAGAAGCTTTCAGATTAACCACTTCTTCCGTGAAAAACGAGACACAAATTCATACACATATGTGCTACAGCAACTTCGAAGATATCGTTGATACAATCAATGATCTTGATGCCGATGTGATTACAATCGAACATAGCAGAAGCCACGGAGGATTTTTAGATTACTTAAAAAACCACCCGTATTTGAAAGGGCTTGGCCTTGGTGTATATGACATTCACAGCCCTCGTGTGCCGTCAACTGAAGAAATGTACAATATTATCGTTGATGCGCTTGCCGTCTGTCCGACTGACCGCTTCTGGGTAAATCCAGACTGCGGATTGAAAACAAGACAGCAGGAAGAAACGGTTGCAGCATTGAAAAACATGGTTGAAGCTGCAAAACAGGCAAGAGCACAGCAGACACAGCTAGTATAATTTGAAAAAACCATCTGCATTTGGCAGATGGTTTTTTTCTATAATACAGCCACAATAGTTTCTTATTTTAGCAAATCCCCCAATTACTTTGTTTATTTTGCACTTTTTTAAGAATGTTCTTTGCATTCTTTTCGGCTATACTAATAACACTCTATTGACAGGAGGGATTGGGATGAATCATGAAACGTTCTTAAAACGGGCTGTCACTCTCGCATGTGAAGGAGTGAATGCAGGAATCGGCGGGCCTTTTGGAGCCGTTATCGTGAAAGACGGAGCCATTATTGCAGAGGGACAGAACAACGTCACAACAAGCAATGATCCGACTGCCCACGCGGAAGTCACAGCTATTCGAAAAGCCTGTAAGGTGCTAGGAGCATACCAGCTTGATGACTGCATTTTGTATACGAGCTGTGAACCATGCCCAATGTGCTTGGGCGCCATCTACTGGGCCCGGCCTAAAGCCGTTTTCTATGCAGCTGAGCACACAGACGCTGCCGAAGCCGGGTTTGATGATTCATTCATTTATAAAGAAATTGATAAACCTGCTGAAGAAAGATCGATCCCCTTTTATCAAGTGACACTAACAGAGCATTTATCCCCGTTTCAAGCATGGCGGAACTTCGCCAATAAGAAAGAATATTAAAAGGATCAGGCATGCGCGGCCTGGTCCTTGTTATTTCTCCAAGTAGCGCTATGCCCTGTGCAAATACAAAACAGCAATCATGCGCGCCGGAATTCAGCTTGGCAGACACCGAGCCAGCCGCCCCCTTCATCTGTAACTTTTGCAGGCTTTAAACGCTGTGATCGCTTCTCTGACGTTTTATCAAAAATCTGTGCCCGCCCCGCATGCTCCGACACCAAAAAAACATCCTGAGAACACTCAGGATGCCGGTCATTATTTTAATTCTAGTTTTACATCAACATTTCCTCTGGTTGCCTTTGAGTAAGGACAGAATTCATGAGCGGCGTTGACAAGCTCTTGTGCCTTTTCCCGATCTAAATCTTTCGTGTTCACAACAAGTGTGACACCGATTTTAAACCCGCCGTCGCTCTCATCCTTCATGAGGCTGACCTGCCCTTCAATCTCCGAATCAATTTCGATATTCTGCTCTTTGGCTACGTGTTCGAGCGCGCCGCCGAAGCATGCAGCATACCCTGCCGCAAAGAGCTGTTCCGGATTTGTGCCAGTTTCTCCTTCTTTTTTGGCATTTGGCATGACAATATCAAAATCAAGAACACCGTCATCTGATGTAATATGTCCTGCCCGTCCGCCTCGCGCGGTTACTTTTGCTGTAAATAGTGCCATATTTCCCAACCTCCTTATTTGTATCTAGTTGTTATATTTCCCTTTCTGATCTTTTTAAACATGCTATGTTTGCCGAGAATAGGAAAAGTGAGGTTTTTCAGATACAATAGAATCGAATGACAAAAAAGAGTTGGTGAACAAAATGGAAAATAAATTTGATCATATGAAATTGGAGAATCAGCTTTGTTTTTTGCTATATGCGAGTTCGCGGGAAATGACAAAGCAATACAAGCCGCTGCTTGATAAGCTGAATATAACATACCCTCAATATTTGGCTTTGCTTTTGTTATGGGAACATGAAACGCTTACTGTCAAAAAAATGGGCGAACAGCTGTATTTAGATTCAGGAACGCTCACTCCGATGCTTAAACGAATGGAACAACAGGGTTTGATTACGAGAAAAAGATCTGAAGAGGATGAGCGGTCCGTGTTGATCAGCCTGACAGAGGACGGAGCGTTATTAAAAGAAAAAGCGGTTGACATTCCAGAGACAATTCTGGGGCTCTCAAAGCAGTCTGGGGAGGATCTCAAACAGTTAAAATCCGCTCTATATACATTGCTGGAAACACTTCATCAAAAAAATTGAGGATGCCTTGTACAGGCATCCTCTTTTTATTTATTCAGCAACTTCAAGTGTCACATCAATATTTCCGGAGGTTGCTTTTGAATACGGGCAGACGCCGTGCGCTTTTTTCACAAGCGCCTCCAATTCTGATGCACTGACTCCTTCTCCTTTTACTTGCAGCGTCACACCCAGCTTATAGCCCTGGTCCGCTTCATCCTTTAACAGGCTAACATTCGCTGTAACCTCTGTCTCTACTTTTACCCGTTCTGTTCTTGCGACAAGCTGCAGGGCACTGTCAAAGCAAGCTGCATAACCTGCTGCAAACAGCTGCTCTGGATTTGTCGCTTTTTCTAATTTCTTGGCTCTCGGTGTCCCCGGCATTGCGACATCAAGCTCAAGAACGCGGTCTGATGAAATGACCTTTCCTTCTCTTCCTCCTACCGCTGAAACAGTTGCTGTAAATAATGGCTGACTCATTTTTCATTCCCCCAATACGTTTTATACAATTAAATTGTACACAATTAAATTTGAAATGTCAATTTTTCTCGTATAAAAAAGCTTATCTCGTAATGAGATAAGCTTTTTTATTGAACATTGCCCCGCTATTCACGGATTTGCCCAGTTCCTTTAATGATGTATTTTGTAGAAGTCAGTGCAGGAAGCCCCATCGGTCCTCTTGCATGAAGCTTTTGCGTGCTGATGCCGATTTCGGCTCCGTAGCCGAATTCAAAGCCGTCGGTAAAGCGGGTTGACGCGTTATGATAGACCGCGGCAGCATCGACAGCCGTTTGAAAATATGCCGCGTTTTTGTCATTTTCAGTTAAAATCGCTTCTGAATGATTGGTGCCGTATTGTTGGATATGCTTCACAGCTTCTTGGACGTTTTCAACCGTCTTTACACTGAGGACAGGCGCTAAAAATTCGGTTTCCCAATCTTCTTTTGATGCTTGTTTGCTTGAAGGATGAAGTTCACACACCAATTCATCACCCCGAATTTCAACTCCCGCGTTTTCCAGCTGGTCCAGCAATTCTTTCCCGTGCTGTCTTGCCCAAGCCTTGTGAATCAGCAATGATTCAATCGCGTTGCATACGGAAGGGCGTTGCGTTTTGGCATTTACGACAACCTTTTCTGCCATTTGCGGTTTGGCTGTTTCGTCAATGAATATGTGGCAGTTTCCTGCTCCCGTTTCTAATACAGGAACTGTTGATTCTCTCACAACGAGATCAATCAGTTTCTTGCCTCCGCGCGGAATCAATACGTCTAAGCCATCATTTAACGTAAAGAGCTCTTTTGCTGTCTCTCTGCTCGTATCCTCAATCAGCTGCACAGCGTGAATCGGAAGCGCTGATTGCTCAAGTGCTCTGTGAATGACACTGACGAGCGCTTTGTTGCTGTGGATGGCTGAGGAGCTTCCCCGCAGCACAACCGCGTTCCCTGTCTTCAGGCAAAGGGTAGCCGCATCAACTGTGACGTTTGGCCTCGCCTCATAAATCATTCCTACGACACCGAGCGGCACACGGATTTTTTCAATAAACAGGCCGTTTTCTTTTTCAATCGTTTCAAGAGAGTCGCCGATTGGGTCCGCTAAGTCGATTAAGAGCTCCACCGCGTCCGCGATATCGCGTATCCGTTTCTCATCCAGTGTGAGACGGTCAATGATGTCCGGTGTTAAACCATTCTCTTTTCCGTTCTCAATGTCTTTTGCATTCTCCGCCAAGAGAAAATCAAGTTCTTTGCGGAGTCCGTTTGCAATGAGGCTGAGCGCCTCATCCTTCTCGGCTGTTGTTTTCATGATCATTTCGGCTGCTGCTTCTTTCGCCAGCTTCGCTTTTACAGAAACTTCACTCATTTTTCCGCCTCCTAGTCGTTTACATTGACCCAGTCATTCCTATGAATAACCTCAAACGTTTTCTCAAAATCAAGTTCGTCACTGCGTTTTCCTTTGGCTTCCATAATCTCCTCAGAGGAGTAATGGGTTTGGCCTTTGCCGATCACGCCGCCCGGTCCCCTGACTTCCACGACCGCCCCTTTCGGAAAGCTTCCGTTCACACCCACAACGCCAGCGGGCAAAAGGCTGCTTCCATTATGGATCATCGCCTCCTCGGCACCCGCATCAATGATAATTTCTCCCGATATCGGCGAGTGGAACTGAATCCACTGCCTTGTGTTGTTAACCGAAGATAGTTCTTTGTCTCCGATATAAGTGCCGTCTCCCCTGCCGTCCAAAATGTCCGCAAGTTTTTGCTCTCCGCTGCCAGTTCCAATGAATACTTTCACTCCCAGAGACAGCGCGGTTTGTGCGGCTAACAGCTTTGATTTCATTCCGCCGGTGCCGACCTTTGATCCAGCTGAACCTGCATATCCAAGCAATTCAGGCGTGATCTCCGGCAAATAATCAAATCGTTTCGCCTCAGGATTTTCATTTGGATTGGCATCATACAGTCCGTTAATGTCGGTGAGAATCATGAGCTGGTCCGCGTGAATCAATCCGCTGACTAACGCAGAAAGCATATCATTATCTCCGAATGTCAATTCTTCAACAGACGTAGAATCGTTCTCGTTGATAATCGGAATGACGCCGCGTTCCAATAATTCCATTATCGTAGCATACGCGTTTCGGTACCGTTCTCTTTTCGAAAAATCATTTCTCGTTAAAAGGATTTGTCCCGGAGTCAGTGAGTATTGTTTAAATTGATTCATATATTGCTGCATTAACAGTGTTTGTCCGACCGCGGCCGCCGCCTGTTTTCCTTTGATGGTAACGGGACGAGATGGATAACCGAGGCTGGAAAACCCCGCCGCTACGGCACCCGAGGTAATCAGAATCATTTCATGCCCCGCTTTTTTTAACACGGAAATCGCCTGAACATGCTCTCTGATTTTTGCCTCATCAATGCTTCCTTTGCTATTCGTGAGCGAACTGCTTCCTATTTTCACTACTATTCTTTGTTTTTTCATTTATTCTCCTCCGCGGCTCTTCTACAATAAAAAAACCCATTTCATCCTGATTCATAAGGACGAAATGGGTTTCCGTGGTACCACCTTGATTGAACGCGCTTGTGCACGCTCCGCTCTCCTGTAACGCCAGGTTATGCGCCTAGGTTTTCCCCCTAGGACTCCAAGGCAGGTTCGGCAGGTTTCATGCGGCAAAATGTTTCAGCGATTCATTTTGCTCTCTGTCACAGAAAGGTCTGCTTACTAATCCTCTTCAACGCTCAATGATTTTTTTATATTATGCAAAGAAAAAAGACACTTGTCAAGGTTTTTTGTCATCAAAAATAGCCCGCATTGCGCGGGCCTCTTGCAGTCTAGTTAAAGACGATTGTTTTATTTTCATGAACGATGACACGGTCTTCCAAATGCCATTTCACAGCACGGGCAAGCACGCTGCGCTCAATTGTTCTTCCGATGTTTTTCAGCGCTTCCGCATTATCGCGGTGGTCCACACGCTCAATATCCTGTTCAATGATCGGCCCTTCATCAAGATCGTTTGTCACATAATGAGATGTCGCACCGATCAGTTTCACGCCGCGCTCGTAGGCCCGTTTGTACGGATTCGCACCGATAAAAGCTGGCAGGAATGAATGGTGGATATTGATGATGCGATTCGGATGAGCCGAAACAAAATCAGGAGTTAGAATCTGCATATAGCGTGCGAGAACGATGACATCAACATCGTACTGCTCCAGCAGTTCAAGCTGCTTCTTTTCGACTTCCGCTCTGATGTCTTTGTTCGCTTTCATATAGTGGAATGGAATGTTCAGGCGCTCAACCAGCTCTCTCGCTTCCTCATGGTTACTGATGACAACAGCGATCTCCGCCATCAGGTTGCCGGTTTGCCATTCCCAAATCAGCTCATGCAGGCAGTGGAGCTCCTTTGAAACGAAAATGGCGACACGCTTCAGTTCGCTCGCCAAAGTTAAGCTCCATGTCATGTCGAATTTTTCCGCAACAGAGGCAAACGCTGCCTGAAGTGATGTTTTTTTCTCACGAATGCCTGCGCAGTCGAATTCGATTCTCAGGAAGAACCGGCCGCCTTCAGGGTCTGTCGTATATTGATTTGATTCTATAATATTGGCACCGTGTTCAAATAAAAACGCGGAAACTGCAGAGACGATACCCGGCTGATCGGGGCAGCTGACCAAGAGCCGCCCTTTATCCTCATTTCCGTCACGGTATTCGTCCAACCGCTGAGTCATATATGATTTCATGAATAATCCCTCTTATCTTTGTAAGTCTAAACTATTTATCCATTATACTGAAGATTTGATAAAAATCAATTTATGACAGAATTTTTAAACCAACTGCTGAGCATAAAATCAACGCGATAAAGAAGATCCGTTTGGCGTCTTTCTGCTCCTTGTAAAAGAGGATGCCGATAAGCGCCCCGCCGGCGGTGCCAATTCCTGTCCAGACCGCGTAAGCCGTTCCCATCGGAATGGTTTCCATTGCGTACGACAGCAAGGAAAATGAAGCGGCAAAACCAACAATGATCAACAGCACCCATTTCACGCTTTTTTCTTTCGCATATTGATTCATAAGGGCCACGCCGGCCATTTCTAAACAGCCCGCGCACAATAAACTGATCCAGTGCAGCATTATGCCTCGCCTCCTTTTTCCTCTGTCTCATCCTGTGTCACAAGCTTCAACCCGATTACACCGATTAAGAGCACGCCAATTAACAATAGCTTCGGCCATCCAACCGGTTCATGAAAGAGAACGATTTCACTAAGTACTGTTCCCGCTGTGCCGAGCCCGGTAAAGACGGCATACACGGTACCAACAGGCAGACTGTGAGTCGCCTTCATTAGAAGGTAAAAGCTGAATATGATGCCGATGGCAGTGCCGCTCCATGTTAAGGCTGAGTCAGCGTGCTTTAAGCCTATCACCCAAACAACCTCGAAAACAGCGGCAAGCACGACCAATCCCCATTTCATTTTGAGTCATTCCTTTCTATCTATTAGGATTCTCCGAAAACAAAAAAACCCCGGACAGTCGTCTCACATGAGATTGACTCTCCCGGGCTTTTTTCCCTCCGTGTGCATACGCGCTTCTATTTACGCGTATGTGTTTTCTCTCGGACCAGTCCATGTCAATTGACATGCGGAACCCTAGAAAACTTTACATGATATCATGATACTAAACTCATCTCTATCTTTCAATTGTAAGATTTTCTTTCATATACCGCGATCGGTTTATTCCATTTTCTGATCGTTTTGCTGTAATGCATGCCGATTTTCTCCGCTACCCGTATGGACGCTTTGTTACCTGGATCAATCAAAGCCGTCATTTTGCCGAACTGCCGCTCGTTAAAGCCATAGTCCAGACAGGCCCGAGCCGCTTCTTGGGCATAGCCGTTCCCCCAGTGGCGGCGGGCAAACATATAGCCAATTTCCATTACGGTTTGATTTTCGATCTGCTGGGGAACGATGCCGCATTGCCCCAAAAACTCCCCTGTCCGCTTATCTTCGGCGATCCACAGACTAACGCCGTACCCTTTTTCATTTCGTTGGTTCCAATTGACCCACTCGCGGGTTTGCCTCTTATCTTTTAAACCGGAATAATATTTCATGACGTCAGGATCATTAAAAAGCAGCCCAAACAAAGTGGCTTGATCCCGATCTTCCATACAGCGCAAACGAATTCGATCAGTCACAAGCTTCGTTTTAGCGTTCATATTTCGCCACATCCTGCTTCCATTCTTTTTTGAGAGCTTCAATATGTGCCTGATGATAGCGGTTATGATCTGCCATATGCCAAATTCCCCATCGTATCGTCGCGGTGTCACCTTCAAAAGAAAGCGGCTGGTTCAAAGCATTTTCAGTTAAAGTGAAGCATACCGATTTCAACTCCTCAACTACATGCTGATGTCTTTTCAGGAGTTCATCTAAGTCTGGCTGATTCACCGGTTCAGGCAGCCGTCCGCTTTCATCTGTCATCGGGCCGTATGCCTGTTCAATATGGTCCGGTATCCGATTTTCCTTGATACGCCAGACCCATCTGATATCAACATTTGTGATATGGTGCAAAAGCTGAGCCGTGCTGTTTTTTGTTTGGCAGCGCCCCTTATAGTAAAGTTCACTGTGTGTCATATGGCTTACGATGGAAGCCAGACGGAGACTGTTTTCTTCCACTGCGGAATACAGCAAACTGACCGTTGGCGCCATGTCGTTTCTTATGGATAAGTCCTTCATGTTCAGTTCCCCTCCTAACTAGGTACATTTGACACCAAACAAAAATTCCCTTTAAAAAAGAAAAAAGCTCTCATTACAAGAGAGAGCCATCTTAATTGTTATTTCCCGGTTTATATAAGTAAGGATCATGCTGCGGTTCATTAGCGGTATTTAAATCAAGGGATATATCACCGCGTGCATTCATCGTGCCAAGGGTAATCGAAGACAGCAGTTTGGGGCTGTACCCTTTTTCCTCAAGCTTCTCAAACAGCCAGGATCGGTTTTTTTGGAGATATTTCAAATTATGATCAAGGATTTCGCCATCCAGTATGAGCGGAATCGGGATAAAATTCCGTTCAGCTTCCATATTCAAATCCCGCACCTGCACCGCTCTCGCTTCCTCTTTCGGGATGACGCTTACTTCTCCCGTTTCTTCAATGATAGCAAGATCAATGTCAGCCGGGTCGGCATAGCCCTTTTCCCTCAGCTTTCCAAGCAGCTCATTAACAGTCAGCCTTTCTTTACGAAGGCCGCGTTCATCAATATCCCCGTTTCGGATTAGGACAGTCGGGCTCACGACCAGGAGCCATCGCCATTTATTAGATAAAGAGAGCTTGCTCATGATAAGATAAAGCACCAAAAAAGCACCCGCATAATAAATTGACATCGGCAGCTTGGATGTAAGGATCGGCTCACTGATAATGGTTCCGATTGCGAAGGTCAAAAGCAGATCAAAATTGTTCATTTGTGACACAGCTTTTTTACCTGCAAGCCGAAACAAAATATATGCAATCGAAAATACGATAACTGGCTTCAGTAAAAATACCCATACCATCCATAACACCGATCTTTACCTCCATCCGCTGGTCATATTGAGCCTATTGTGCCCCGTGGCAGGCCCGCTATGCATCAGTGTCTAAATAGGCGAACGTGCACATCGCCTGAACATAACATAATAGAAAGTGACACCGATTGGAGGCGCAATACGCAATATGAAAAATCAGAAGTCGAATACCCATTGGCCCTTTGATCTGCCATTGGCTCCCCAACCCGCGGGCTACCAGCAGCAAACAATTGACAGGCTGGCCGGTTTGGAGCTAAGGATGGAGCAACTAATTAGAGCGATTGAGGTAAACAATGAATTACTGAGAACAATGCAAGAACAGCAAAACCGTGTATGCACAAATGGCGGCGGGTCTGTGATTGTCCGGATGTAGAAACCGGCGCTTGTCTACCTTCTTATATCTCAATAAAAAACTCTTCTCTGAAAGGAGAAGAGTTTCATGTATGTGTTCAAACGGACTGCGCCAAACTTAATTGCGGGCCGAATAGCTCGTAATGGATAGATTCCGGCGCTGATCCGAGCTCTGATACAAGCTTATGCATTGCCGTAATAAACGACGATGAACCGCAAATATAGTAATCCGCATCTGTGTTGGCAATCAGTTCTTTGAGGAATTGCTGATCAATCTGTCCTTCATGAAAATGCAGATCACCTGCACGGTCTTCCTCTGTCGGCTCGCGATACACAAATGCTGTTTTAACAGCAGAATGTTTTGCTGCTTCTTCTACTTCATGGCGCAATGCATGATATTCACTGTTTTTCGCCGCATGAATGAACAGAATTTGCCGTTCAGGCTGTTTGGAAACAGATGTTTTAAGCATGCTGATCATTGGTGTAATGCCAACTCCGGCACTGATCAAAACGAGATCTTTTTGTGATGCATGATCTAAAACAAAGTCCCCTGCCGGTGCGCTGATCTCTATTGAATCTCCCTCCTGCAGCCCATCGTGTAAGTAAGAAGACACGACACCATCTTTCTTCACTGAAATTCGATAATAGTCTTTTCCCGGCATATCAGACAGGCTGTACTGGCGGATATGCGTATATTCAGAATCAGGAATCCGCACTTTGATGCTGATATATTGCCCTGCTTGGAATTCAGGTAACGGCTTGCCGTCTTCCGGTTTCAAATAGAAGGATGTAATTTCTTTGCTTTCCCGCTCTTTTTTTGCGATAACGAATGGCTTATACTCCTTCCAGCCGCCGGCTTGCTCTTCAGCCTGTTCATACATGTCTTTTTCAATTCCGATGAACGCGTCAGCAATGACTCCGTACGCTTTTTCCCATGCCTGCATAATGTCAGGAGTTGCAGCGTCTCCCAATACATCTTTAATCGCAATCAGCAAATATTTACCGACGATTGGGTAGTGCTCAGGCTTAATTCCGATACTGCGGTGCTTGTGGCCGATTTGTTTGACAACCGGAATGATGTTTCCTAATTGGTCAATGTTTGCCGCAGCTGCAATAACGGCATTTGCCAGTGCAGTTCGCTGTGTTTTTTTCTTTTGGTTTGTTTGATTAAAAATGTTCAAAAGCTCTGGATGGTCTTGAAACATCCGATCGTAAAAACGGCCAGTGATTGTTTCTCCATGCTGTTGCAATACGGGTACAGTGCTTTTAATAATTTCGATTGTTTTGTTATCTAACATTTTATAAACAATCCTTTCGAAAAGATGTATTCATAATATATCTTTAAAATACATGATCTTACGAATAAAAGATATATCTAAAATGAATCTTTAATAAAGTTGTCACAAAATTATCAATTTAACATGACATTTGTTGCTTTTTTATAGAATCCCCTAGCAAATACGGACTAACCATTGCAATAATCACCATTGAAAAGTACAAAAAAAAACCCAAAACAACTTATGTTTTGGGTTTAACGTTCACCAAGGCTTATCAGTTCCAAGCGCATTTGCAAGCGCCTGGCTGTGTTTCTTGCGGTTCTTACGTTCATTAGCACGCTGTACAGCTGTATTATGCAGCATGATTTCTTCTTCTGTTTCCGGTACAACCCTCGGTACAGGCACCGGCTTGCCATTTGAATCTAATGCGACAAATGTCAAAAAGGATGTGGCAGCGAGTTCCCGTTCGCCAGTCATCAAATGCTCCTTAATAACTTTCACAAATACTTCCATGGAAGATGTGCCGACCCATGTCACATATGACTCTAGGCAGACAGAATCCTTTTGCCCGATCGGCTTTAAAAAATCTACAGAATCCATTGAAGCTGTTACCGTTTCACGTCTGCAATGGCGCGCCGCTGAAATAGAGGCAATGTCGTCTATGTAGCTCATTAATTTTCCGCCAAACAGCGTATTATGGTTGTTCGTGTCAAGCGGGAACACCCTGCTGGTTTTCACAACCTTTGACTCTTTACAAAATCTTGTTTCCGGTGTTTCCATACCTTTCTCCCCTTTGATGTCTGATCTTTTAGCTAAATGCACTTATATTCTCCTATTAAACAATATTCTCTTCCATTTGTCTAAAATTTAAAATGGTTTAATGATTTTCATGATGAGGGAATAATAAATGTATTCTTCACACTTTAGGAGGAAAAACAAATGGACGTATCCATCCCGAAATCTCAGCACAAAACGGTATGCCGAACGGAATACGGCACACTTCAGAAAGTGATCTTATGCAAACCTGAGCACATGACCATAAAAGATGTTATAAACGAAACACAAAAACATTTTGAAGATGACAATATTCATGTAAAAACCGCTAACGACCAGCACAGCCGCTTAGTGGAGGCACTTAGGTCACACAACGTTGAGGTCGTCCTTTTGCCCGTTCGCGACGGACTACCAGAGCAGGTTTTTACTAGGGACATAGGATTTGTCATCGGAGAAAAAGCCTTTCTGTCAAGCATGACTGAACCGATTCGCCAAGGAGAAGAAGCCGTTATAAAAGATTTTTTTCACAGCCAAGGTATCTCTTACACCCGCATGCTTGATACGAGTATTGAAGGCGGAGACGTCATTATCGATGATGACATTGTCTATGTCGGAATCAGCCAGCGCACCGACATTTCAGCTATCGGCCAGCTGGAAGAGGCACTTCCTGAATATACGATCGTTCCAGTGAAGCTTCATGAAAAATTTTTGCATTTGGACTGCGTATTTAACATTGTATCTGAAAGCGAAGCGTTAATTTATCCACAGGCCATTGAGCCAGATGCAGCCGATATGCTGGCAAAACGTTATGATCTTATTGAGGTGCCCGAGGACGAACAATTTACGCTTGGCACCAACGTCCTTTCAATCGGAAAAAAAACGATCATCAGTCTCCCTGGCAACCGCCATGTCAATCAACAGCTATCGAAAAGAGGCTATCACATTATCGAAATTGACCTGTCAGAAATTATTAAATCAGGCGGCTCCTTCAGGTGCTGCACAATGCCGCTGATTCGAGGCGAATGAAGAATCTTCCCCTTTTTCATGTTTTGAACAGCTTATTTTATCAAGATACGTTAATATAGAGGTGACATCATTTTTAAGGGGGAAATCGCATGACAAAATACATAGGATATGTCGGGACGTATACAAAAGGCGGAAGCGAAGGAATTTATTCATTTGAGCTTGATACTGAGAAAAAAGCACTCAGCGAGCCAAAGCTGGCCGCTAAGCTGGGCAACCCGACATATGTGGCGCCGAATAAAAACAACACCATCCTTTATTCCATCGAAAAAGCAGACGGCCAAGGCGGAGTTGCTACCTATCAAATCGATAAAAACAGCGGCGAGTTGACATTTCTGAATCATCAGTTAATTGATGGCCCTTCGCCATGCCACGTAAGCATTGATGATCAAAATCAATTCGTCCTGACTGCCAATTATCACAGCGGGAAGGTACACGTTTTTCCGGTTCAGGAAGACGGCAGCTTGCAATCACCTGTTTCAGAGGCCGCTCACACAGGAAAAGGGCCGCACGAAAGACAAGAAAAACCGCATACACACTACGCGGGGTTCACACCTGAACACAATTATGTGGTAGCGGTTGATTTAGGTATAGATAAGCTGTACACCTATAAGCTGAAAGACGGCGTGTTGACTGAATCCGGAAGCCATTCCTTCGCTCCCGGTGCAGGACCTCGCCATATCGCTTTTCATCCGAAAGAAAAATACGCTTATGTCATGACAGAATTAAGCAATGAAGTGATTGCGCTTGAATACAACCCGACAGCCGGCGAATTTAGAGAAATCCAAGTCGTTTCTGCCATCCCTGATGATTTTACAGATAACAGCCAGGGAAGCGCAATTCATGTCACGCAGGATGGACGTTTTGTTTATGTCGCAAACCGCGGCCATGACAGTATCGCCGTATTTGAAGTGAATCAATATTCAGGAGAGCTGGCTTTCGTAGAAAGAGTGTCGACAGAAGGAAACTGGCCTCGTGACTTTGTACTTGACCCAACGGAAGGGTTCCTCGTTGCTTCAAATGAAGAAACAGGCAACCTTGTCTTGTTTGAAAGAGACAAAGAAACCGGCCGATTGACACTCCTCCCATCAACGGTTTCTGTCCCTTACCCGGTTTGTGTAAAGTTTTTACATCAAGTATAAAACAAATGGAGTGGCTCTAGTAAAAAGGAGCCACTCTTTTTATTTATCTCACTTTTTCCTTCGTTTCAGCATTTCGATACAAATGGCAAGCGACAAAACGGCCGGGTTCGATTTCTTGAAGCTGGGGACGAGATTCTCCACATTCAGGCATCGCCTCCGGACAACGGGTCCGAAACACGCAGCCGCTCGGCGGATTCACTGGGCTCGGCAGCTCCCCTTTCAAGAGAATACGCTCACGCTTGTCCTCCAATTCGGGATCCGGAATCGGAATCGAGGACAAAAGCGCCTTTGTATAGGGATGAAGCGGTTCACGATACAAGGTGCCGCTCTCTGTAATTTCCATCATGTGCCCTAAGTACATAACACCGATCCTGTCACTGATATGCTTCACCATCGAAAGATCATGGGCAATGAATAATAACGTTAGCCCTTTCTCTTTTTGAAGCCGCTTCAGCAGGTTGACCACCTGCGCTTGAACAGAGACATCAAGAGCAGAAATCGGTTCGTCCGCCACGATAAATTCCGGATTCAGCGACAGTGCTCTCGCAATCCCGATTCTTTGCCTTTGCCCGCCGCTGAATTCATGCGGATAACGGCTGCCAAAATCGGGATGAAGCCCAACTGCCTCAAGCAGCTCGTCCACGACGAGAAGCCGCGCTTTATGGGTATTGTAGAGATTGTGAATCTCCATCGGCTCCAAAATAATTTCTCGAACGGTCATGCGCGGGTTAAGTGAAGCATAAGGGTCCTGAAAAATCATCTGCAGTTTGCGGTTGAAGGCAAACTGCTCTTTTTCACTTAGTGCATGAAGATTTGTGCCGCGGTATGTCACGCTTCCTTCTGTCGGCTGATAAAGGCGCATCAGCACTCTCCCCAAGGTTGATTTCCCGCACCCTGATTCCCCGACTAGCCCGAACGTTTCTCCTTCACGAATCTGAAAGGTGACCCCGTCGACGGCTTTGACTGTCCGCTTTTTCCCTGCGTCAAAATGCATTTTCAGCTGGCTGACCTCTAACAAAGGCAGTGGCGTCATTTGTCTCCCTCCTTATTCTGAAAAACAGCGGCGCACCGCACAAAGTTCTTTTTCATAGATTGTGCCTTTTAATGTAAGGATTTCGATTGATTTTCCTGTCTTTGGAGAATGAAGCATTTTCCCGCCGCCAACGGAGAGACCGACGTGATGAATCGCTCCTTTTCCTTCCTCATAAGCAAAAAACAGCAGGTCACCGGCTTTCATATCATCAAGCGGGACACCCTTCCCCGCCTTAGCCTGATCTCCCGCATCACGGGGGATGCTATATCCATTTGCCTTAAATATACTGTACATAAATCCGGAGCAATCAAACCCAAACCCGCTGATCCCTCCCCACAGGTAGGGAAGGCCAAGGAAAAACGCACCCGTTTGAATGATGTCTTCAGCAGTCCCTTTCTGTTGGCTGACAGGCACTGCATCACTTTGCTTCACAAACCTTTCTCCCAAAACGGTCGAAACCTTAAAATATCCTTTTTCTTCTGCAATAAGGGGGAGAACTGTCAAAAAGCTCAATTCGATCTCCTTTTCTCCATTGCTTTTGTACAAAAAGGCAGCAGGTTTGCTGATCATCACATCGTGTTGTGAATGGATGGGCATAGATTTTTCCAGCTGGTTCTTTTTCATCCAGCCTGGGTATCCGCGCGGATCCTTTCGGGATGGCTGGCTAGGCACGATCACAGAAACCCATTCCCCCTGTTCTGCCATCACAAGTACCTTTTCGCCAAAGAGAACCTGAGTTTGGATTACATTGTCTGTACATAATCCAAGCCGTTCATCATACGTCATGCGCTCCAGCCAGTCTCTGATCCTTACAGTCGGTTGAAGCATGAATTGATCAGACAGACGCGGTGAATCAGGCGCTGTCCAGATGTTGGCCACTGCTGATATGACAGTGTGCATCATTGCTTTTTTTCCCCTTTCAAAAGCGCAGTCCCGGTGATTCCGAGGCCCGGTTTGCCAGGCATCGAAATCGTGCTGCCGCTATATGTTATGCCGCCTTTGAATACATCTGTTTTCAGCATCAGCGGCGCGTCAAAATCAAAGCGTGTGATGTTTCTCTTGCTTGCCGCAAAATGCGCCGCGGCCGTAATGCCCAGCTTCGTTTCGATCATGCTGCCGACCATACACTCCACCCCGCAGGCCTCCGCCATGGCATTAATTTTCTCTGCTCCGCTGATGCCGCCTGCTTTCGTCAATTTAATATTGATCAAGTCTGCGCTCCGGGTTTGCAGAACTTCGAACGCCTGGCGCGGTGTAAAAACACTTTCATCAGCCATAATCGGCGTATCTGTTGCATCTGTCACCTTTTTAAGCCCAGCGAGATCATCTTTATGGACAGGCTGCTCGACAAGCTCAATGCCTAGACCCGCATCCTCCATTTTCCGAATGGCAGTTACCGCTTCCTTCGGCGTCCACCCCTGATTAGCGTCTAAACGCAGTTTCACAGCTGATCCGACACGTTTTCTGATTTCCTGGATACGGGCGATATCAGTTGCAATATCATCTTTTCCGACCTTTATTTTCAGCGTTTGGAAGCCTTGTTTGAGATAATTCTCGGCATCAGCTGCCATCTCTTCAGGTGAGTTGACACTGACGGTATAGTCTGTTTCCAGCGTATCCCGGTATCCGCCAAGCATTTGATAAAGCGGCAGCCCGCACATCTGCGCCCAGCCGTCGTATAGCGCCATCTCTACAGCAGCCTTCGCGCTCATATTTCCTGTAAGAAGATGCTGGATGTCGTGCAGAATGGCCTCACAGCCGGACAGGCTTTTTCCAAGCAATGCCGGTTTCAACACATGGTGAATGGCACTTTCAATGCTATCCATGCTGTCTCCTGTAATCACTAACGTCGGGGGTGCTTCTCCCCATCCGACTGCACCGCTGTCATAAGTAATCCTTACTATGACTGATTCAGCCGTATACACAGTGCGAAGCGCGGTTTTAAACGGCTTTGTCAGTGGAACGGCGATTCGGCTTGTTTCGATTCGAATGATTTTCATGTCTTCAGCGCCCCTTCTGAAACCCCCGCCTCTATTACGACTGTTTTTTCTGCTGTATACATAGCAGCTTTCGCACCGATCGGAACGGCAATGCTTGGGGAGCAGTGGCCGATTTTAAATCCTCTCAGAGCAGGCCTGCCCGCAGAAATAATATAGTCTTCCAGCACCTGCTCAAGCGAGAGAGACTTCTCTCGCTTCACCGGGACACAATTGTGAAAATCACAAACTAGAATTCCCGCAGCGTCCGTCAGCTTCCCCGCCATTTTCAGCTGATTCAGCATCCGGTCGATTTGATAAGGCTCCTCGTCAATATCTTCAATAAACAGAAGCTTTCCTCTCGTATCAATTTCAAATGGCGTGCCCAGTGTAGACGTCAGCAAAGACAGATTTCCCCCGACAAGCTCGCCTTCCGCTTTTCCAGGAACAAGTGCGGTCAGCGGAGAAAGCTCTTCTGTATAGGTGAATTCCGTCTCCTGGAAGAGCTGCTTATATGACGCTTTTGTCAGCGGGTGAACGTCGTCAAGGCCAATATCCGAGCTGAGCATTGGGCCATGGAAGGTGACAAGACCTGTGTTTTGATGAATGGCAGTATGTAAAAACGTAATATCGCTGTATCCCCAAAAGATTTTAGGGTGTTTGCGGATCAAGCTGAAATCAATGCCCGCGGCGATACGTCCTGTCCCAAAACCCCCGCATGCGCACAACACTGCTTTTACCTCCTCTTCTCTGAACATCTCATGGAGATCTGCCAGCCGCTCATCATCCTGTCCCGCTAAATAGCCGTGCTGGTTTTTCAGCGCCTTGGCCAGCTTCACCTGAAGACCGAGCTCTTCTAAAAATAAAAGCGCGGTGTCAAGCTTTTTTGGATCCGGCGGACTTGCGGGCGCGATCACTCCGACTGTATCACCCTTTTTCAGCGCTTTCGGCTTGTAATTCAACGAAAACACTCCTTTCATTTGCTCTGCACCCTACGTATACGTGCAAGAAAGAGAAAAAATACCGCTCCTTCGCATAAAGAAGCAGTATTTCCTCAATCACCGCCATCAGTTTTTATCTGCCCATTTTAAATCGATATAGCCGACAGGGTGACGGACAATTCCTTTTACTTGTTCATTTTGCAGGTGAACCTGATTATAAAAATAAACCGGAATGATCGGCGCTTCATTGATGAGCAGCTCTTCAGCTTGATGCATAAGAGAGAACCGTGTTTTTTCATCGGCTTCATTTTTCGCCTGTTTGATCAGCTGATCGTATTCTTTATTGGCCCAGCCTGTGCGGTTCATCGAATTTCCCGTTTGAAAGGCTTCCAGAAAACTGATAGGGTCCGCGTAATCAGGCAAAAATGAGCTTTGAGAGAATTGGAATTTCAGCGCTTTTTGATCCTCTAAAAATACGTTCCATTCCATATTGGCCAGCTTTACATCGACTCCAAGGCTATTTTTCAATTTTTGCTGAATAGCTTCGGCAATCTTTTTATGCTCCGGCTTTGTGCTGTAAGTAAGCGTGATCGCAGGAAGCTTATTATAGTTTTCTTCCTTCATGCCCTTTTCGAGCAGCTGCTTCGCTTTGCTTTCGTTAGGCTTGATCAGGTCTCCGCCTGCTTCACGGAAATCTTTGCCGTCAGGCTGCGTAAACCCAGGCGATACAAAGGCGCGCGCCGGTTTTTCATTATTTTTCGTGACATACTTTACAATTTCCTCTTGATCCACAGCCATCGCAAAGGCTTTTCTGATGTTTTCATTTTGAAACGGCTCCATGTTGACATTAAATCGATAGAAATAGAGACCCGCCTGGTCAACAATATTGACGTTATCCTGATCAAGCAGCTGATCACTCAGCTCAGCAGGGACATAAGCGGTATCAAGTTCCCCTGATTGAAACATCTGGTAATCTGTATTTCTGTCACTGACCATCGCCCATTTCACCTTATCAAGTTTCACTGTATCTTTATCCCAATACGTGTCGCTTTTCTCCATTGTGATGCTGTCATCATGCTTCCATTCCGTCAGCTTAAACGGGCCGTTTCCGACAAATGTATCCGCCTCAGCAAACCACTTTGGATTGTCTTTATCGACCTTTTCATTTACCGGAAAATACGCAGGATTGGACACAACGCTCAGAAAATATTTTTGCGGTGCTTCCAGTGTAACTTCAAGGGTTCGATCATCCTTTGCCGTCACCTTCACATCATCTTTTTTCCCTTTCCCGCTGTTATATGCTTCGCCGCCTTCAATAAAATAACCTAGGAATGCCGATGAAGCGCCTTTTTTCGGATCAAGCATCCGCTTCCACGCGTATTCGAAGTCTCCGGCTGTTACAGGATCTCCGTTTGTCCATTTCGCATTTTCCCGAATCGTAAATGTGTAAGTTTTTTTATCTTTCGAAACAGACCATTTCTCCGCCATTGCCGGCTCGGGCTCATGATCTTTGCCAAGACGCGTCAGCCCCTCCATGATGTTATTTAACGGCTGCCATGACACATTATTAAAGCCGATCGGCGGATCGAATGAAGTCGGTTCATTTTCATTATTTACATACAGCACCTTTTCTCCGCTGGTTTTTGCCTTATCATGACTGCCTTCTTTTCCGGCCTGTTCATTTGCTGTGCACCCCATCAGCGCAAACGAAAGTCCTAATGCAAGACCCATGCCCCATAGCTTTTTCACTCGTTTCATCCTCTTCCCCCTTTTCATGTTCAATCCTTCGCATCCCCTGACAGCACCGCATGCTCTGCTCGTTGATCCTGCAGCCAGCAGTTGACGGTGTGCGAGTCAGATCTGATCGTCTGGCCCGGGTACACCCTGTCACACACAACCATCCTGTTCGGACAGCGGGCGGCAAACGGGCAGCCCGGCGGAGGCGAAAATAAATCCGGCGGCGTTCCGTCGATTGGGATCAGCTCAGCGCCATCTAAATCCAGCCGCGGGACAGAAGCCAGCAGTCCTTTTGTATAAGGGTGCTGCGGCTGATAAAAAATATCTTTTCTCGTGCCGATTTCCGCGATTTTCCCGGCATACATGACTGCGACTCTGTCAGATACCTGGGCAACGACCCCTAAATCATGTGTAATCAGGATGACAGACACATTCGTTTTTCTCTGAATCTCTTTAAACAGCTCTAAAATCTGTGCCTGAATGGTTACATCCAGGGCGGTGGTCGGTTCATCCGCAATTAAGATGTCAGGCTCACAAATCAGCGCCATCGCAATGACAATCCGCTGTCTCATGCCGCCGCTGAATTGGTGGGGATATTGCTTTAGGCGCTCTTCGGGATCTGGAATACCAACCAATGACAGCATGGAAAGCACCTCTTTCCGTGCCGCTTTTTTGCTCATTTTTTTGTGGCGCAATAGCGCTTCCCCCAGCTGGTCGCCGACAGTCAGCGTAGGGTTTAACGCCGTCATCGGGTCTTGAAAAATCATAGAAATGTCGGCTCCCCTGATACCTCTCATTTCTTTGTCAGAGAGACGGCAAAGGTCTTTGTTTTTAAATAGAATGCTGCCGTCTGTCACCTTCGCCGAATAAGGCGGAAGCAGGCCCATGATGCTTTGGGAGGTAACGCTTTTGCCGCAGCCGGATTCGCCGACGATCGCAAAGGTTTCTCCTTGATACAAATCAAAGCTCACCCCTCTGACCGCCTGAACCGTCCCGCCGTAAGTCGTAAAAGACACGTGCAGATTTTGGACTGACAGAACTTTTTCCATACAGCTACCTCCTCAGCTTAGGGTCAAGCGCATCCTGCAATCCGTCCCCCAGCACATTAAACGCGTACATCGTCAGAGATATGAAAAAGGCCGGAAAAAACAGGCGCCACCAATGCCCAGATAAAATCGTAGGCAGGCCGTCATTCGCCATCACGCCCCAACTTGCAAACGGAGCCTGTATGCCGAGGCCGAGAAAGCTTAAAAATGATTCTGCGAATATGGCGGCAGGTACGGTTAATGTCATTTGTACGATGATCGCTCCCATAGTATTCGGCAGCAAATTCTTTCGGATGATGCGAAAGGTTTTCGCGCCAAAGGTTTTCGAGGCGAGCACATATTCATAATTTTTAATCTGAAGCACCTGGCCTCTTACAATTCTCGCCATGCCGACCCACCCGGTCACAGTCAGCGCCACAATAATCGTGCCCAGTCCCGGTCCCATGAGCACCATCAGCAAAATGACAACAAGCAGGTACGGCAGTCCGTACAGCACTTCGATAATCCGCATCATAATGCTGTCAATCCTGCCGCCTTTATAGCCGGCAACGCCTCCGTAAATGACACCGATCAAAAAATCAATCAGTGCTGCCATCACGCCGACAAACAACGAGATTCTCGCGCCATACCATGTTCGGGTAAACACATCCCGGCCGAGTTCATCGGTGCCGAACCAATGATCGGCTGAGGGCGGAAGATTTTGTTCTGTCAGCGATTGGCGTACGACACTATGGGGCGATAAAAAGGGCCCGATAACTGCCATGACAAAAAGAAATAAAAGAATAAAGAGTCCGGCCATCGCTAATTTATTTTTTTTCAGCCTCCTCCAGGCATCCTGCGTGTATGATAAACTCGGCCGCTTGACCGAATCGGCTTCCCGATTTTTTTCCTGATTCGAGACAAACCACTCATCAGGCACCTGATTGTGCTGTTCTGGCTGGCGTTCATCCGTTTGTACAGGGAGATTCACACGCTTCACCCTTTCTTATGCAGTTTAATGCGCGGGTCTAAGAGACCGTAGGCCAAATCGACCAAAAACAGCATGATAATCAGAATGACGCTGTAAAAAACGGTCGTTCCCATAATCACGGGGTAGTCCCGCTGATTAATGCTTTCAACAAAATATTTTCCCATTCCCGGAATGGCAAAGATTTTTTCAATGACAAAGCTTCCTGTTAAGATGCTGGCGACGAGTGTGCCCAGGACGGTAATGACGGGCATGAGCGCATTTCTGAGTGCGTGTTTTACGATAATTTTGAACGGAGAAAGCCCTTTTGCTTTTGCTGTGCGGATATAATCCTGTGTCAGAACTTCAACCATGCTCGACCGTGTCAGCCTGGCAATGATCGCCATTGGCCCTACAGCAAGCGCTGCGGTCGGAAGCACCATATGAATCGGGCTCGTCCATGTCGCAGCGGGAAATAGTTTGAGATTGACAGCAAATTGCTGAATGAGCAATGTTGCCAGAATAAAATTCGGGATGGAGATGCCGAGTACTGCAAGACTCATCGCGGCGTAGTCCAAAAAGCCATTGCGGCGGAGTGCAGCGATTACGCCCAGCACCAGCCCAGAAATCACAGCAATGACAATCGCTGTCATCCCAAGCTCAAAGGAAACGGGAAATCCGCGTTCCAGCATATCATTTACGCTGTCCGACGGTTTTTTAATTGAAGGTCCGAAATCGAATGTAATGATGGATTTTAAGTAGAAAATGTATTGGAAAATGAGAGGATCGTCTAAGTGATAGTAGGCTTCGAGATTTTTTTGAACGGCTTCATTTGTGCCTCTCTCCTCGTTAAAAGGAGATCCGGGAATGACCTTCATGAGAACAAAAGTCAGGGTGGTAATCACCAAAATCGTAGCTGCCATTGCCCAAAAACGCTTTATCATGTATCGCGCCAAAGCCTAAAACACCCCTTTAGCAGAATGATGTCCGCATCGCAAGCTCAGTCATGACAAGCATCGCCTGATAGGCTTCAAGCATGTCCTTCGCCTGAAATTGAACGGTTGTAGTTCCCGTCTTGATTTCCGTTCCCGGCATCAGATTCGCCCATTCTGCTTGGCCATAATTGGCGAATTCAATGCTCAGAACTGGCCTGTCAGGCGGGGTGAGCGGCTTGACTTTGTCCTTGTTTTGCAGGGCAAACGCAGTTTTTTCTGTCAACAGCCGTCCGGCTTTCGCAGGGGACAAGCACTTCACTGCGGATCTTGAAATGGTTTGTTTGACTGCGGCTGTCGTCACGTTCGGGATAAGCTCTTCCGCTTCCTTCGCCGCCCGGTCATCCCCGGCTACCATTAATACCGGGACATCATAATAACCGGCAACGTATGCATTTAATCCAAGCTCACCGACAGGCCGATCGTTTATGTAAAAATGACGGACGCCGAAAATCATGCTGTGTGACATGACACCAGGAGTCGAGGCTCTCGCATGATAACCGAGAAACAAAGCGCCTGTAAACGTATCATCCAGTCCCTCCACCATTGAAAATGGTTTGACGTCACCAGAAATCAAGTCTGCTTCAGGGTGAAGCTTTTCAACCATCAGATTATTCATCTTCGAATGACTGTCATTGACCAGCACCTCGGTACACCCGCTGTTAAACGCTTCAGCAATACAGTAGTTTGCTTCTTCAGTCATGATAAGCCGTCCGCGTTCATAATTCCGCTTGCCGGAATCCACAAAGGTATCGTCCGGAAGACCCGAAATACCTTCCATATCTACTGACATGTACAATTTCATAACGCTCCTCCTTTTTTACTAAATTATGAATATTCTAACAAATTATATTAAAAAAAGAGGAAAAATGCAATATAACTGGGAAAAATCTCAATCATTCAGTGATAAAAAAAAGAATCCTCTTTCAAGGATTCATGTTTGTTTACCAACCTGTTCTGTAAGCAGTTCATATTTTTTCAGGGTTCTTTCAAACACCTCATCAAAAACGTCCGGCACAGAGGCGTGTATCACCTCAGCTCCCTCTCCCGTTATTCCGCCTTTGGTTGCAACACGTTCCAGCGTCTCCTCGAAAGACATATTTTTTTCGATCAGCATCTTGCCAGTTCCGTATAGCGAATGAATCAGAAAATCAAAGGCTTCTTCTTTGGACAGGCTGCTGTTTCTGACGGCAGACAGTGCCAGCTCTTCAAAGATTGCAGCTATGAATCCCGGTGCCGAGCTCGTTAAATTGCTGGCCGCATCAACATTCGATTCTTTGATTTCTCGAACACGGCTGAAAACCGATAACAATTCATTCAGACGTTCTTTTTTCTCTGCAGCCAGTGCTTCACTGTGAACGACAAGTGAGATGCCAGCTTCTGCTTCGGACGTAATGGCAGGAATAACACGTGAGATACCCGCTTCTGTTTCTGCCTCCAAAAGACGCAGCGGCACACCGGCAGCTATGGATACGATGTGAGTATTTCTGTTCACATACGGGTGCAGACGGCGCATTGTTTCGATGACATGGAGCGGCGGGACGCATATCAAAATCAATTGGCACGTATTTGCCCAATTCTCCAACGGATCAGCCGATACGTTTGGATAATCTGACAGGAGTGCCCGCAGCCGCTCCCCCTTCGTTCTCGTCTCAATAAATAGCTCATTCTCTTTTATTTGTTCATGTTTCAACAGCTGTCTGGCGATCATATCCGCCATGCTGCCATATCCAATCAATCCAATCTGTTCCATCGACTCAGTCCTTTCATATACAATATGAAGTGTACCGTTTTCCGCACTTTTTCACAATTTCCCATAATCTTTTCATTTTTATCCCACAGTTTTTGTTTATGATAAACTCAAGTCATAAACCTATCAATATAAATAGACATGTGAAAATAGAGAAACGGAGTGAACATGATGGATAACTATCGTGATGAAAACAGAACGAAAGGTAATGAGAATGAGGTCTTTTTAACGAAAGAGAACGATCAGAGCACCTCCTACTCGGCCCGCAATGTCATTCATGATCAGGAGAAGAAAAAACGAGGATTCGGATGGTTCAGACCGTTGCTTGGCGGAGTGATCGGCGGCAGTCTTGCCCTTGGCATTTACACGTTTACACCGCTTGGCGACCATGATTCTCAGGACACTGCAAAACAATCATCCAGCCAGCAGCAAACGCAATCTGTTACAGCAACAAGCACCTCCTCTGAATCTAAAAAAAGCTCATCAAGCTCAAGCAGTTCATCTGCATTCAAGAGCGAGGACTCTTCTAAAATCTCAGATATGGTAGAAGACCTTTCACCAGCGATTGTCGGCATTACAAATCTTCAGGCACAATCAAACAGCTCTTTGTTCGGCTCTAGTTCTTCTAATTCCAGCGAAGATACAGAAAGCGGTTCAGGGTCAGGTGTCATTTTCAAAAAAGAGAATGGCAAGGCTTATATCATTACAAATAACCATGTCGTAGAAGGGGCATCATCACTGAAGGTATCTTTATATGACGGCACTGAGGTTACTGCAAAGCTGGTAGGCAGTGACTCGTTAACTGATTTAGCCGTCCTCCAAATCAGTGATGACCACGTCACAAAAGTGGCAAACTTCGGTGATTCATCTGATCTCAGAACAGGCGAGACCGTTATTGCGATTGGGGATCCGCTTGGAAAAGATCTGTCCCGCACAGTAACACAAGGAATTGTTAGCGGCGTGGACAGAACGGTTTCAATGTCTACATCAGCCGGCGAAACGAGCATTAACGTCATTCAGACAGACGCAGCAATTAATCCAGGTAACAGCGGCGGTCCTTTGTTAAATACAGACGGCAAAATTGTCGGCATTAACAGTATGAAAATCAGTGAGGATGATGTTGAGGGCATCGGATTTGCCATTCCAAGCAATGACGTAAAACCGATTGCTGAAGAACTGCTGTCTAAAGGACAAATTGAACGTCCATATATCGGTGTCAGCATGCTTGATTTAGAACAAGTGCCGCAAAATTACCAAGAAGGCACACTCGGCCTGTTCGGCAGCCAGCTGAATAAAGGTGTTTACATCCGTGAGGTCGCTTCAGGCTCTCCTGCTGAAAAGGCCGGATTAAAAGCGGAGGATATTATCATCGGCCTAAAAGGTAAAGAAATTGATACAGGCAGTGAATTGCGCAATATCTTATATAAAGACGCAAAGATCGGTGATACCGTTGAAGTGAAAATTCTCCGAAACGGCAAAGAAATGACGAAAAAAATTAAACTTGATCAAAAAGAAGAGAAAACTTCGTAAGACATAATGCCTCAGGCCGCAAAAGCGGTCTGAGGCTTTTTATTAGATAAAAGACCTAATTGTTCTATGAAACTTTCTGACGAGATATCCGTATATCATACAGATTGACATCATTCTCATCAGACGCTAGAAACATCGTTTGCTAGGAGGCATGAACATGAAAACCGTGGGACTGAGTATGATCTGCGCAGGATTGGCTTTTCTTTTGCTGAGCTTTCTTCTCTCTGAATCGACGTTGACGTGGGGAATTGTATTGGGTACCAGTATTCTATTAAACATAACTGGTACGGCTCTAATCATGCGTTTCTTAAAAGCCCCCCCAATCTAACAGCTGACATGCAGCAAAGCCGATGACGAAATCTTTAAGTTTTGCTGTTTTTATTTCAGCATGACTGAACCGCAGTACAAGCTCACAATCTCTTCTTTACCCAATTTCCATATATCTATCAGCATCTTTTGCTTTAGATCGTGCTCAGAGCATAAAAACCCCCTGTCCGTAACGGACAGGGGGTTTAAGGTTATGACATATGCTGGTCTCTATAGAGTCTTTTATTTTCAATTCCATACGATTTTTGGACGATGTAAAGCGGCCTGTCTTTGGCTTCATCGTAGATTCTGCCGATATATTCGCCGATCACGCCCAAAATCAGAAGGACAATGCCGCTGAACAGGAGCTGGATCACAATAAGTGATGACCAGCCGGTAATCGTGCTGTCTGTGAATAGCTTCAGATACAGCACGATAAACATATACAGAAATCCAGCACCTGACATTAAAATCCCCGCATAGCTTGCCAGCTTCAGCGGTTTATGTGAAAATGTCGTGATGCCGTCCATTGACAGCTTCAGCATTTTCTTGAGCGGGTACTTTGTTTCTCCGGCAAGCCTTTCATCACGTACATACTCGACCGCTGTCTGTTTAAAGCCCACCCAGCTGACTAGCCCTCTGACAAATGGATTTTTTTCTTTTAATCTCTTCATTTCATCACAGACTTTTCTGTCCATGAGACGAAAATCCCCCGTATCAATCGGGATATCAATATCTGTCATACCGCTGAGAAGCCGGTAAAACATAGCCGCGGTTTGTTTTTTGAAAAAGGTTTCCCCTTTTCGTTTAGTCCGCACGGCGTACACGACCTCATAGCCTTCCTTCCACTTTTCAATCATATCTAAAATCAGTTCAGGAGGGTCCTGCAAATCGGCGTCAATGACGACGATTGCATTCCCCTGTGCATAATCCATACCCGCCGTAATGGCGATCTGGTGTCCAAAATTCCTTGAAAAATCAATAATTTTCACTCTCGGATCGATCAGGCTGTGCTCTCTTAAAATCTCAATACTGCGGTCTTTGCTGCCATCGTTGACAAAAAGCAGCTCGTAGTTTTCCTTCGTTTGATCCATGACCTCTTTTAAGCGCTGATAGGTTTCATGAATGACAAGCTCTTCATTATACACAGGTACAACAATTGAATATTGAATATGTCTGCTCATGTTTTTGCCTCCTATTCATCAGCATGTAGTTCGTATAATGTTGCTAACTGATTCATTCCGCCAGGTCCGCCCATTTTGCCGTTTTCACCTGAAGCCTTGCTGCTTGATGTATCAGCCGAATCAGTATTTTCTGTTTTTTGATCAGAACTTGATTGCCATTTTTCTGATGCTACTTCTTTTCCATTTTTCTCAACCCATTCAACAATGTCATTGTTTCCGCCTCTTCCCATTCCAGAAGCCAAGAAGTATTTCACTTTTCCTTCTTTTACAAGCTTTTTGAATTGAGTCAGTGTGATCGCCGGGTCAGAACCGCTGTATCCGCCAATAGCCATGACAGCTTTTTTCGTTTTAATGATATATGGTGCCGCTGTGTTCGAATCGGTTGTGGCGAATAGGTATTCAGCTCCGGAGTTATTCTCCTCTAGATATTTGATCAGTTTTTCATTTACAGTCGCATCAGATATTCCCATGCCTTTTCCGCTCATTGATGCGAGCTGAGGGCCTGTTTCAGGCAGTGAGCTGTTGCCTCCGTACAGAAGCGGTGTACTTGCCCAATAAATCGGCATCACCAGCAATGCGAGGAGAGCTGCAAGTGAAACATAATAACTGAACGGTTTTTGGCGCTGTTTAAACAGCAGCAAAGCAATCGCTGACAACACGCCGATAACACCTACACCGATGCTCCAGCCTGCACCGATTTGATCGTTGTAGTTTCTGAGAATAAACAATTCAAATCCAGTTGTCGCAATAATTGCTCCCGGCAAAAGCCATGCTTTCCAGCCTGTCTGATTGCGGTACAGATGAACAAGAGCAACCCATCCCGCACCGACAAGAGCCGCAATCGGCGGTGCCAGCATGATGAGATAATAATGATGGAAAAATTCTGCGACACTGAAGAATCCGGCAATCGGTACAAGCCACGCAACCCAGAACACCGTTTCCTTCTGCTCTATAGATAATCTTCTTCTTTCTCTTGCGCCAGCGATCAGTAAGCCTGCGATTCCAAATATCGCAAATGGCAGAAGCCAGCTGATTTGATCAGATAACTCTTGTTGGAAAAGCCGCAGTGGACCAGGTGTTCCCGTTCCAAACATCCCTGAACCTGATTGCATTTTCGAACCGGTTCCTGTACCGCCTTTCCCTCCGTCTCCGCCGGGTCCGCCTTGGCCGCCATCTCCGCCGCTTGGAGGGCCTCCTTGACCGCCGCTTGGCATTTCTCCTCCGCTTGGCATTTGGCCATTGGATGGAGGTGCCGTCATATTGCCATTTGAGGATTTACCATCGCTTGATGAGCTACTGCTTGATGACTGATTAGGCGGTGCTTGAGTGTTATCAGAAGAAGACATTTCTTTTGAAGCGTCTTTGTTTGGCGCACCCTGGCCGCCGCCTGAATTTTGGCCTGTCAGCCGCTGGATTCCGTTATAGCCAAAAGCCAATTCCAAAACAGAGTTGGTCTGGCTGCTTCCGATATAAGGCCGCTTGCTTGCAGGGATATTGTCGACAATGAGCGGCCACGATAACGAAACGGCTGCTAATACGGCTAACGCACTTACCAGCGAAATGATTTTTTTCTTCACCGCGGCATTTGCCGCAATCAAATAGAACAATAGGAAGGCCGGTAAAATCATGTAAGCCTGCAGCATTTTTGTATTGAAACCTACTCCAACAACGAAAAACGCCGCTAACAGCCAGATCAGCTTTCCTGTTCTGATCGCTTTAAAGAGAAGCCATGTAGCAAGCAATAAGAAAAATACCAGTAATGCATCAACATTGTTTGTACGTGCTACAGCTACAGCTATCGGCGTACATGCCATAACAAATGAGGCAATACGCGCCGCCGTTTTTCCGAATGTCGGCTTTATCAGCAAGTACATAAGAAGGACTGAACCTACACCCGCCAATGCCTGAGGCAGAATGACGCTCCAGCCGTGCATACCGAATATCAGTGCGCTGATCGTTTGGATTTGGTATGTAACAGGCGGTTTATCTACTGTTATAAAGCCGGCAGCATCGAACGAAGCATAAAAGAAATTATGAAAGCTTTGCATCATACTTGTAACTGCCGCGGTGTAATAAGGATTCACCGTGTCGTCCTTCCAAATGTTATAGATATTTAAGAATGCAGATGCGAGCAAAATGAGGAGGAGGACGATATCCAGCTCGCGTTTTTTCTTTTCCACTTATTTTTCACTCCTTTTTGTCTAACTTTGAAATAGTGTAACAAGCAAATATGAATAAACTATTAATAAACAAAGACAATATTTTTGCCGAGGCCATTTCATGCCAATCATCCTATATACAGCTGGTTTCAAGCCCTTTCTCCAAATCGTAATCGGCGATGCGTTTTCCCAAAATAAAAAAGCCCTCCGGCGCGCCGGAAGGCAAATGAATCACAATTTACTGGATCGGTTTCAATTTCGCTTCAATTTCAGCTCTTCGATGCTCAAGATACGGCGGAAGAGCGATCGTTTGGCCAAGCTCATCAAGATTTTCATCTACCATAAAGCCCGGTCCGTCTGTTGATAACTCGAACAAAATGCCGTTCGGTTCTCTGAAATACAGCGCCTTGAAATAGTAGCGCTCCACAATGCCGGAATTGCTAAAGCCTTCCCGGCTGATGATCCGGTGCCACCCGGCAAGTTCTTCTTCATCTCTTACCCGAAATGCGACGTGGTGGACACTTCCTTTGCCTTGACGCTCGCGCGGAAGATCGTTTCTTTCTATTAAATGGATTTCCGTTGCAGCACCGCCTTCTCCTGATTCCAGAATAACGACGGTTCCTTGCCCTTCGACTGGTTCACGGCTGATTTCTGTAAATCCAAGAATATTCGTCAATACGTGTAAGGTTGGTTCAGCATATGGCACAGTCAGTTCAACCGGCCCTAACCCGCGAAACGAAAATTCTTCCGGAATGCCGCTCTGTTTAACAGGCAGGCCATATCCTTTTCCTTCCTCATCAGCAGTCAGCACAAGTCGCTGCCCTTCATGATCTTGAAATGCCAATATGTCACGTCCGGATCTTTTGGAGATGCCGCTGTGCGTTACTTGCTGCTCTTCAAAACGTTCTTTCCAGTAATGCAGGGCTTCTGTGCTTGGGACGCGCAAACCAATAGAAGAAATACTGTTTGTTCCCGCATGAAACGGTGCAATGCGGGGAATCTCGAAAAACGTCAGCTCAGTTCCCGGGTTTGCCACTTCATCTCCGTAGAACAGATGGTACATTGTCGGTTCATCCTGATTGACGGATTTTTTGACGAGCTTTAATCCTAATACTTTCTTATAGAAATCCAAGTTTTTTTGTGCGTCGGCCGTTAATGCCGATACGTGGTGAATGCCGTTAACTTTCATATGCTGTCCCTCCAGGTTATTTTATCTCGATTTCGAGATATCATATCATAATTGTATATTTATTGTTCTAATAACAAAGTATTTTATTCGCATGAGAAAGTCAACATATCAGCTTCACCGAAGGTTCGTTCATTTTCTGAATTCTCATCTCCCCTCTGTACCGGCTAAAATCCTAATACAGAAAACACGAACTTTACAAATAAAAATCATGAAGTTTATTCGTTTATAGATTGTTAAAACAGGTGTTTCCACAGTTTTATCTGCTGTACACAAAGCAAATTTCGAAAATCAGAAAATTTATTTTATTTCACTTTTCTAAAATAGGGTTTACAATATGAAAAAATAGATTCTTCAACATGAAGCTTCAACATCATAGGAGGTTAAGGACATGCATACTGAAGACAACGGTTTGAAAAAAGAGATAGGCCTCTTGTTTGCCCTTACTCTTGTCATCGGAACCATTATCGGTTCTGGTGTTTTTATGAAGCCCGGCGCTGTGCTTGCTTATTCAGGTGATTCAAAAACGGCGCTTTTCGCCTGGCTGTTAGGCGGTATTTTAACACTGGCGGGCGGTTTGACAATCGCGGAAATCGGAACGCAGATTCCAAAAACCGGCGGGCTTTATACGTACCTTGAAGAAGTGTACGGCGAGTTTTGGGGATTTTTATGCGGCTGGGTGCAAATTATCATTTACGGTCCAGCGATTATCGGCGCGCTGGGTTTATATTTTGGATCTTTAATGGCGAATCTTTTCGGCTGGGGATCTGGACTATCAAAAGTCATTGGAATCATAGCAGTTCTCTTTTTATGCGTCATTAATATTATTGGTACAAAATATGGCGGTTTTGTCCAAACGCTGACAACAATCGGAAAACTGATTCCGATTGCCTGCATCATCATCTTTGGCCTTTGGAAAGGCGATCAGCACATCTTCACAGCAGTAAACGAAAGCATTTCCGATATGAACTTCGGGGCGGCTATTTTAGCTACGTTGTTTGCTTATGACGGATGGATTCTCCTTGCCGCTCTCGGCGGAGAAATGAAAAATCCCGAAAAGCTGCTGCCGCGTGCAATGACGGGCGGATTATTAATTGTAACGGCGATCTATATTTTCATTAATTTTGCATTGCTCCACATCCTGTCAGCGAACGAAATTGTCACGCTTGGTGAAAATGCGACAAGCACCGCGGCAACCATGCTGTTCGGGTCAATTGGCGGAAAGCTGATCAGTGTAGGGATTATCGTCAGCATCTTTGGGTGCTTAAATGGAAAGGTGCTTTCTTTCCCGCGTGTTTCATTTGCAATGGCGGAACGCAAACAGCTTCCATTTGCTGAAAAACTGTCACATGTACACCCGTCGTTCCGCACACCATGGATTGCAATTTCTTTTCAAATTGCTTTAGCTTTGATTATGATGCTGATCAGCAACCCTGATAAGCTCTCAGAAATCTCCATTTTCATGATCTACATCTTTTATGTGATGGCCTTTTTTGCAGTGTTTATTCTCCGCAAGCGAGCAAAGGGAAAAAAGCGCGCCTACAGTGTTCCGCTTTATCCATTTATGCCAATTCTGGCAATCGCGGGCTCCTTCTTTGTGTTAGGCAGCACACTCATTACAGATACAATGAGCTGCGGATTATCCATCCTCATCGGCCTTGCCGGACTGCCTGTCTATTACGGGATGAAAAAACGAAAAGCAAGCTGATAAAACGGTTCCCTTGTTTAGGGAACCGTTTTTTGGTGAAACAGAAGATAAAAGTTGACAGGAAAAACACAACTTTTGATATACTTTTTACGTTAAGCAGAAAGTTTTTGCAAACTTGGGTCGTTTTTTTAAAGCGAAGTAGGTCAAAATAAGGAGACACGATTTATCAAAAAAGTCAAGATACGTTTTTTTCGACTTTACCTGTTTTTTTTCGACAAAAGGCTATATAATAATTTGATGTGTGCATTGTTCATTCAAACTATGGAGGGTTTTTAATGATAAGAAGAAAAAAAGATAAGTTCTCACTCCTTTTAACAGAAATTGCAAAGAACATAGACGAAACTGCAGAATATTTTGTGAATTTTAAGGTCACTAACCAAACGACTCTTAAAGAATTTGCAGATACGTTAAAGGAATATGAAACAAAAGGTGACAATCATGTTCATGTCATGATTAAAGAGCTTAACAAAGCGTTCATCACTCCTATTGAGCGCGAAGATATCCTTCAGCTGACAAACAGCTTGGATGATGTGCTTGACGGAATCGAACATTTCTCTGCCATGATGGAGATTTTCTCAATTACTTCATCAGACGAGCATATCGATAAATTCAGCGGATACATCAGAGAATGCGCGAAAGAGATTTTGATTACGATCGAGCTGCTGGCAGAAAATCGCTTAAAGGATATTCAGCCTCACGCAATCAAAATAAAAGAGTATGAGCACAGCTGTGACAACTTGCACAGAAAATCATTAAAGAATCTTTTCGGAAATGAAACAGACCCAATCAAAGTCATTCAATATCGTGAAATTTACGAAACGCTTGAAGAAATCGCCGACTCTTGTCAAAGTGTTGCCAATAATCTTGAAACCATCATTATGAAAAACGCGTAACGAGGGGTAAAAATGGATATTCTATTAATATTAACGATACTAATAGTCATTTGTGCTCTGGCGTTTGATTTCATCAACGGGTTTCATGATACGGCAAACGCAATTGCGACTTCAGTATCAACAAAAGCGTTGAAACCGCGCCATGCCATTATATTGGCGGCTGTGATGAACTTTATCGGAGCAATGACGTTTACAGGTGTTGCCAAAACCATTACGAAAGACATCGTAGATCCTTATACGCTGGAAAATGGCTCTGTTGTCATTTTGGCTGCGCTACTCGCTGCAATTGCCTGGAACCTTATCACATGGTACTACGGTATCCCAAGCAGCTCATCCCATGCCATCATCGGCGCTATTGCCGGTGCAGCCATTGCGGCAGCCGGATTTACAGCGTTAAACTATAAGGGCTTCATTAAAATCATTGAAGCACTGATTCTATCACCAATTATTGCCTTTGTCCTTGGTTTTATTCTTTATAGCATCGTTAAGCTGATTTTCAAAGACAGCAACTTGGCGAAAACGAATAAGCAATTCCGCAGAGTGCAGATTGTAACAGCTGCCCTGCAATCGTATACACACGGAACAAACGATGCGCAAAAAGCAATGGGAATTATCACAATGGCTCTCATCACAGCGAATTTACATACTTCTGCTAATGATATTCCTACCTGGGTGCAATTCGCCTGCGCGACAGCCATGGGTCTCGGAACATCAATCGGCGGCTGGAAAATCATCAAAACCGTTGGCGGAAAGATCATGAAAATCCGTCCGGTAAACGGTGTTTCCGCTGACTTAACCGGAGCAGCCATTATTTTCGGCGCCACGTTTATTCATTTGCCGGTCAGTACAACCCACGTCATTTCTTCATCAATTCTTGGCGTCGGTGCGTCCCACCGCGTAAAAGGCGTAAACTGGGGTACGGCCAAGCGAATGCTCATTACATGGGTCATCACGCTTCCTATTTCAGCGACACTTGGTGCCATCGCCTACTTTATTTTAAATATGATATTTTAATGTCACACCGCTTCTGTCAAAGGAGCGGTTTTTTTGATGGAACAGGAAAACCATCCGGATCTCTCGAATACAATAAGCAGAACCTATTTCAGATGTGAGGGATTCGAATATGGTTTTATTCTTTCAGATCATGGTCTGGTGCATCGTGGCCGGACTGGGGTTATACGTGTATGCCACGTGGCGTTTCGAAGCGAAGGTCAAAGAAAAAATGTCCGCCATCCGGAAAACTTGGTATTTGCTGTTTGTTCTGGGCGCTATGGTATACTGGACATATGAGCCCACTTCCCTATTTACCCACTGGGAACGGTATCTCATTGTCGCAGTCAGTTTTGCTTTGATTGATGCTTTTATCTTCTTAAGTGCATACGTCAAAAAACTGGCCGGCAGCGAGCTTGAAACAGACACAAGAGAAATTCTTGAAGAAAACAACGAAATGCTCCACATGTACCTCAATCGGCTGAAAACATACCAATACCTATTGAAAAACGAACCGATCCATGTTTATTATGGAAGTATAGATGCTTATGCTGAAGGTATTGATAAGCTGCTGAAAACCTATGCTGATAAAATGAACTTAACGGCCTCTCTTTGCCACTATTCGACACAGGCTGATAAAGACCGGTTAACCGAGCATATGGATGATCCGGCAGATGTACAAACACGGCTCGATCGAAAGGATGTTTATTACGACCAATACGGAAAAGTGGTTCTCATCCCCTTTACCATCGAGACACAGAACTATGTCATCAAGCTGACGTCTGACAGCATTGTCACGGAATTTGATTATTTGCTATTTACGTCATTAACGAGCATATATGATTTGGTGCTGCCAATTGAGGAGGAAGGTGAAGGATAATGGAACGTGCGTTTCAAAACAGATGCGAGCCCAGAGCGGCGAAGCCGTTTAAAATCCTGAAAAAACGTTCAACCACCAGTGTCGCAAGCTATCAAGTCAGTCCGCATACAGCAAGAATATTCAAAGAAAACGAACGGCTGATTGACGAGTATAAACGAAAAAAAGCATGATCACACTAAAAGGACAAGGGAAAACAGCTCTTGTCCTTATTCCTTTTCTTAAAGGGTTACATATAATAAATACAAACAGAGGATAATGTCAGGTGATACAGTGAAAAAATTGGTGAGGCGTGTGAAGTTTGTTGATTACGGAAGGTTTGGGCTTTCCGGGTACTCGCTTCGGGTGAGGGAGCGCAGTGCTGGAATTATTAAAAAGTTGAAGAAGAAAAAATAAATCCCGGAGCGGCTCCGGGATTTTTGTGGTCTGTGATCAGCTTAATTGCGCTGCGATCTTCGCTTTCGTCGCAGGTCCGTAAATACCGTCGGCAGTCAGGCCGTTAACAGACTGAAAACGCGCGACTGCGTCAGCTGTTTTCGGGCCGTAAATGCCGTCAATTCCGTTGTTGACAGCGCCTTTATCAGGGTAAAAATACAGAGCCGCAAGTGCTCGTTGCACCTGAAAGACGTGTTCTCCTGAGGTATAAGGTGTTGTCAATTGAATGATACCATCAGGGAGCGGATAGAGCTCGGGTTCTTCAGTGGACGATGGAGCACTTACAATTAATACTTGACCAACGCGAATAAGATTCGGGTCTTCGATATTGTTCCACTCTTGCAGCTGAGCAACCGTAACACCAAATGCTCTCGCTATGGATGTAAGTGTGTCGCCCTGTTTCACGACGTAAGTTTGGCTGCCGCCTCCCCCAATTCCTGCTTTGAACGAATCCCACGTATCTAACAATTTTCGCGGACATTCCTTCCCTGACCAATACTTATGAGGGACGACATTGGCGAGACTGATATTTTGTTCAGCCATTAATGTTTTGATGAGCCACTGGGCATTTGCTGTTGCTTTTGCAAAATCGCCATCGGCATTTTCGCAAATTTCAATTCCGATAGAAGCCCGGTTGCCGCTGCCATTTCCGTCTCCCGCATGCCAGCCGTTTTCATTCAAAGGCAGATGCTGATAAATTTCTGTATCATCAACTGTAAAATGCCAGCTTGTCGTCGTATCAGGATTTTTCAAATAGCGGGCATGGGCCGCAGCATCTGCTCCTACTGCGGTATTCGCTGTATTGTGCACCGTAATGTAGAGCGGCGTCATTGCGTAGCCTGGACGGTTATTTGCGCCAACCGGAATAAAGTCTTGAATAATGTTAACCATTTTCATCTCTCCTTATTTCGTCAGATTATTGTCCCTTAACAAGTCGCGCTGTTTTTTCCCTTTTTCTGTTACATAGTTGTTTTTAAACCAAGCGGCAAGTGTCGTTCCAATTGTAAATGCGATGGAACCGGCTGAATAAAGAGCGTCAGCGAGCTGATTGACCTGCTCCTCCTGAATGTCCAATGGTGATTTGCCGAGCATCAGCATGGTCTGGTTGATTAAAGCAATTAAAAGAAGCACCGTCCTGATGACCGTGCCCTTGTCAAACGTGTTCATGAAAATCCCCCTTTAATGCTGCAGCAGGCTGTACATAATGGCGATGGCTCCGCCAATGATGCCTGTAGACACTGCTGTAATGATGGCACCTGTGATGGTGCGTTTAATCCACGTGGTGTTTTCTTCAATTTTGTTTAATTTTTCGTTCAGCGTCATGATTTGCTGGTCTTGCCGGTCAGACACGCGTTCTAATGCAGAAACCCTCTGCTCAAGTGCTTTGTGCTCGCCTTTCATGTCTAATAAATCTTGCTGAAACACATTCACATCTGCCTCTTGCTGCATCTCTCACTCCTCCTTCACATGCAGATCACCTCCCTTCCGAGGGCCGAGACTGTTATGAAACCGCGGTCCCTTTTACCGAAAGAGTACCGCCGGTGATACTGATAATCTCCATGATAATCTCCTTAAACCCTTTTATATCAAAGGCCCATGCCTCGGCTTTTCCTAATGTACTGGAGGCAGTGGTAGCATCATCAGTTTTCACGCCTCTGATCGGCAGTTTCTGTCCTGACACCGATTTGCCCCAAAATTTGACTTCGCTCATTTCTGCTGTGCCGTAGACTTCAACGAGTAAATGCGCGGCACCGTCAACAGGTAAGGCAGTCCCCTCGCCGGCGGACTCTGCATTTTCATGAAAGACAAAGTCAAATGTTTTGCGAGCCTCGACTTTCAGCCGTCCATCGTGTGTTTGATTCTCCGCAAAGTCAATCTGTAAAGGCGTTTTTCCATTGACACGCACATCCATCTCACCCGCACCGACTGATTGGTATAATACAAACTCAGATTGCTGAAGATTCCCGTTCACATAACGGAAGCGGTAATAGCGTTTAGAAAGGTATACCCAGTCCGTCGCTGTCAGGACACCTGCTGCGACATTAACTGCTGCTGTCGTTGTCCAAACATTGTTGTTGTCGCTTTCTTCTATAAAGAGCGTACCTTCACGATCTGCATACGCCCAGCCCTTCACTTTCGAAATCAGAACTGCGCCAAGCCTGTCCTGCCCGAGCTGACTGTATGCCTCAGTCGCCTTTAAGGAAGCATTTGTTAAAATCTCCGCTACGCCTGACAAATTCGAAACAGGTGTCACAAAATCATTTTTTTCTCCTCGATAGGGCTTTACAGCGCCGGCTTTTCCAGTCCTATCGAGAGGAAATTCATATTGATACTTCACCATCTTCATCCTCCTTTGATCTAAAAACAGGCAAAATAAAAAAGCCTTACTACATGGCTTTACCGGTAATTTCTTTATACTGGTCAGCTGTGATCAGCTTTTTGTTCACACCCTCTGCCAGATCCTCAATTGAACAGTCTTTATATGCTAATGCTTGCTTTACCATATCTGCTGTCGCCCACTCATAATAGAGGGCAAGCACCCAATAATTCATTCAGAGTAATCTCCTTTCAAAGAAAGTAGTGAAAGCTTAATACCTGCCAGCTCGCTTCCCAAAGTTTTGTTCAGCTCATCAAGCTGCTTGCGTGCCAACTTTTCCTGCGACAACTCCTGAGCGAGAAGCTCTACCTGATCGGGCGGCTCGTACGGCGGGTTTTTTTGCAGCTCCTCCCACCAGGTTTCGAGTTCTTTTTGGGTTGGGATGGGGGCGCGCAGGTTCCACTCGGCTATATAAGACCCTTCCCCGTCATTCTGAACGATAAAATCTTTTGTTGGATCTGCATTGGGGTATTTATACATGATTGCTTCTGCGATCATCGTTTTTCCTCCTATACTTATACTGTAGGATAGTTAAGCCCTCCAAGTTCTTGAATGTCTATATAGTTGTATGCCTCGTTATAATCGGATACACCTCTTCTATCATCACCGCTATAATTGCAATAGCAATAGATTTCTATATAATCACCTTTGTTCATAGGAACGGTTACAGTACCATTTAAGTCAAGGTTCATTTCACTTTCCTTATCATTAAAGTCCCCCCTCAAATGGTCAATTGGTTTATACAATGATCCATTTAGATAGAGTTTCAGATGAAAATTGATGTAAGCCGGTGTATTTATCATATACAGCCCCACTCCTACTAAAAACATTCCATCATTAGGAGCAACGAATCTACTATTTTTTGTATCAAATGCATTGTGACTATCTTTTCTTTTGCGATTAAATTGAATTTTTGTGTGGGCTTTTTTATCCAAATACTGTATGCCTGTAGTTCCTATATTTGCGTGAGCAAATCCAGAAATTTTATGCCAAGCTGTCCAGCCTGACCCACTCCACCAGTGCCGTATCCATGTACCAGTACTATCAATGTAACTGCCAGATTCATTTCCAGTGCCATAAAAATATTGAACAAATCTAAAATCACTGTGTTTCTCATTTTTCACGAAGCCGTAACGAAGCGGATAACCGGTATTATTTCCTTGACCAATATCTATTAAAGTTAATCCCTGAGGATACTCATCCCCTCCAGTTCTAGCATCTGTTATTGCATCAGAACCTGAAAGTTTGGTTAATTTTTGATTTGTATAATTTGTATCTACATAGGTTTTAGCATCAGCTAAAGCTTTGTCTGCTTTTGCCTGTGCTCCTTGTGAATTTTCAATCTCCATCCACGGAGTCCATTCTTCTGAATCTTGCTTTTTATTTCGGATAAATTTTCTTCTGTTGTCTGGAATAGAAGCTGTTTCTCCCGAATAAGTAGTAAATTCTTGATACGGATAGGTACCAACATTATATACAAGCAAATACCCATTTCTATTAATAGGAGCATTTAATTCAGTCGTAGAAGAATAAATATAATAAAATCCTGTTTTAATAATATTATTTAAATCTTCATTGTAGAATTTTCCCAACGTTCCGTCATCTTGAGTCAATTTGAAAATCTGGCTGTTATTCCATTTTGTTTTATCGTTCTCCGTAACATGGATTTCCGTGTTATTCGCATGACTGTCAGTATAAAGCCTTGCTGTATTTAAAACAGATTCTAGTTCATCTGATGAAGGAATGGTAATAAACTCAGTCCAGCCTACACTATCATACCAATGACGAATAAATATTTTCTTTTGGCCTGTATTTCCAGCATAAAAGAAAAACTGAGCAAAACGGTATTTACTAGATTTTATATTCAGCACTTCACCGTATTCATGAGGATATCCTGTAGACCCTTGAAGAATTCCGACTGTGGTAATACCAATAGGATAGTTGTTTCCAGAGTATGATGCGTCCTGATAAAGTGACTCATCGCCAATTTTATTGATATTTTCACTATTCAATTCTTCTGATGTGATCAGACGTTTCCATCCTCTGAATTCTCCATCGGTATGCACCATCCCAATCCACATGGTGACTTCAAAGCTTTGGTAAGCAACAATTGTTTTTCTGCCGCTCTCACCCTCTATCACATCGTAGTTATACCAAGCATTATCATCATTAACTGGATTGTTTACTAAATTCTTACCTACACCATAATAATACCCCGTTGATAATGATAGAATATCCGTCCCATCAGGTACCCAAGTTCTTCTGCCGTTATCTTTCGTTAACTTTGTCAGTTGAGCCCCGTTCCATTTCGTACGTTCAGTATTTGTTATGTGTATGCTACTGTTAGTAGTATGATTGTCCGTATAAGATTTAGCATTTGTTTCAGCTTGATCAGCCTTCAGTTTAGATCCACTTTCTGTCTCGAAAGCATTCCACTCCGACCATTCTCCCCCCGTTAGAGTCTTTCTCCAGATGCCCCCATCATTTGTCATAGCAACTGCTTCCCCTTCTTTTTCAGAAGAGTACAAGTAAATGCCTTTAGTAGGTTGCGGAGGTGTATTCAGACCTGTTTTTGCTGTATAAAAAGTAAATGATCTCTTTTGTTGAGCAGCTACCTCGTTAAAGTCTTGTCCATTACCAATAGTGATAAAGACTGAACCATCATCTTTCGTAATCTTAGATAACTGACTGCCGTTCCATTTCTCTCGTTCTTCCTCAGTAACATGCCGCACCTGATCTTGCTCATGCTTGTCAAAATCCTTCTTCGCCGCCTGCTGCACATTATCCACTTTCCCCAGACCGATTTGCGCCTTTGTTGTGTTGTGGGGGTTGTTCATGTCGTTTTTGTGGGCGGCCAGGTCGGTGTGGGCGTCTTTTATTCCTTTTTCCCAACGGTTGACGTCATCTTCGTTGATTGGGTCGTCCGGAAGCCAGTCTGTTTTTTCTTCGTATGCCATGTTTACACCACCTCAAAGGTAAATCTGAAATCGAGTGTTCTGTTTTCGCTGACGTCCAGGTCAGTCTTTCTCTCTGTGATCACATTGCCCAGCTCGTCAAAAATTTGTACCGTTTCGATATGCTTGATGTCTTCCTCACGTTTTGTCAGAACGGTGACGGTCGCACCGTCAATGGTGAGATCTACTATTTCTGTTTTTTGGCCGTTGAGCAGCACGTGATCAATCCTGCTTTTCAGATCTGCCGCTGTGCGTTCTCTGTATATGCTTGAAATCAAGTTAAAACCACCTCATTGTTGTTAAGAGTGACAGAATAACCGACCTTGAGCTCACTGGCTGTTCGGTATCTGCGGTGATTCAGGATGACAGTATCTTTGATTTGAAGCGTCTCATTTAATCCGCCTCTGAGCGTATACGCCAAATGAGCGGGCTTCATGTTTTCTATCGCTTCGATCAGCTCATTCATGTGCTGGAGGTCATCAACATTGATATCGACGTTAAATCGGTATTCGCCGGGAATCAGGCGGACCTGTGCAGACGGGTTTTTCAAGAAACGGTTTACCGCCTGCTCAATGGCCCTGTATGTGATTGGCGGGATGTTCGACATTTTGGAAATGAGCCTCAATCGTCTGATCTTATCAGTGTCACCTGATTCCCGCGGTACGTTTAAAATCTTTTCCCAGCGGCTGAGCCCCCATGTCGCCGTCGGTATGAATAACTGATCCGTCAGATCAAATATGCTGTCATTTTGTTTATCAAACTCAGGCGCTTCCGCTTTCAGCAGCTCAGCCATTTCTTTAAGGCTGGTAAGAAACGGCGGCAGATACGCTGTCATGTCATCTTGTTTGCTCAATGATCTTCACCTGCCCAAGCTTAGGAATTTCCACGTCGCTCAGCACCAGATTTTCAGACGTGCCGTTGATTTGAATATTGGAGTAGTCACTGACTGATGGTGAATTATAGACGATATTGTTAATTTGAGAAAGGCGGATGACGTTATCTTCAAACGCCATTTTCTTAAAGAGATTTAAAACGCCTTCCTCAATTTCTGATTTCACTTCATCAATTGAGTGATTGATCTCAGGCAGCACTTCGGCAGAAATCTCAACTTCTTTCCAGACCGCGCTCTCCACTGTGACAACGGCTCCGATTGGCGCCTGTCCCTCTCCCTGTCCTGGTTCAGGGTCGATATAATCTTTCACTTTTTGAATTAAAATATGAGAAGCGGGCTCAAGATTCGCATTGGTGACGACAATTTTGACCGTGCCTTCACCGTTCCAAAGCGGGAAGATCTTTGCCTTTCCCACACCGTCCACTTCCTCAGCCCACTCTTTATAATGCATTTTATTGGCACTGACGGCCTCACGCCGAACCCTTGTAAAATACCGTTCTCGCAAGCTGTCATCTCTCTCTTCCTCGCGCCCCGGAATCAGGATTTCTTTGACTATGGCCGTTTCTAAACCGGGAATGGTATCCAATGACAGTAAATTGCGTCCGGTCAGATTGGCGTTTCCCGCTTCACCAGGTGTTTCACAGATGAGCGTCCCGTCTGCCGTATATTGAAAATAAAGATTATCCACGTAAAAGCGGGAGCCGACAGGAATAGTAACTCCAGATGTAAACTCTCCCGCTCTGACCGCCTTTGTCGCGGCTGTCCGTTCAATTCCCGCTTCCGCTGCACGCCTGTCTAAAAATTCGCCTTGTGCGGTATCAGAAAAAACTAGCTCAAGCACAGTATCCAGCCATATATAAGACTTCGCAAGCTCGGCCGCTGCTGGGGCTAACGCATTATAAATGACGCTGCCTTCTCTTGTGTCAATATCTGCGGAAATGCTGTTCAGCATACGCTCCATAATCGCTTCAAAAGTCTGATCTTCAAACATCTTCGCCAATCACCTCCTCAATCTCAAGCGTTCCTTCATCCGTCTCCACCACGAAGGACACATGAAACGCATCGCCTTGTTTTTCAATCTCAAAATCTGTTACAGCAGATATCCGGTCATCATAAACCAGCGCCTCTTCTATCAGCCTCGGAATCTCCATCTTTTTATAGGCATCCGTCGTCTCATGATCTGTCAGCACGTCCTGAAGCTCATTACCGACATTATGGCTATATACGGAATACGCATAGCGTTCTGTCTGTAAGGCGATATACACGAACTGCCTGATCGCTTCAAGCCCTGTAATCAGCTCATTCGTAATTCTTCCGTTTTCAAAATCTATTTTATACGTTTGCGAGGTTTCAATGACTTCGCTCTCATCTTCAAAATCCTCAAACTCCACTTCTGGTGTCAGGGCCATGATGCCCACTCCTTTTACATGCTAAATAAAAACCCCTTCGTACTGAAGCGGTTTTGTCTATACCTTATCTAAAATAAAAAACGATTGCCCGCCAGTCAGAGCCGCGGTCATGAGGCGATCCCCCAGCTCGAGTGCATCGTCTCCTCCGGACTGCATTCGTTTTGGGATAATGATGGCGTCTTCCGGTATGATCAGTTTGCTGTTTTCTTTTAATTTGATTTCCACAGGAGAAACTGAAACGACTTCAGCCGGGAGCAGTTCTACCGGAGACTCAGCGTCAATTGCGCCGACTGCCAAATGTTTTATAGCCTCACTTAATCTCATCAGGATACTCCTTCCGGCATCGTATTCTTTTCGACAACATCGATCGTCATCGTATGTTTCGTTCCTTTAAATTCATGCCGGTCCGTATCTACCCAATAGGTTTTCTTGATACCGGCCTCTGGAATCGAAATATAGACGGGCAAGCCGCTCTGCACTTCCGGGATGCCCACTGCCTGAATATTTTTCAGTTCTTTTTTCACGCCCTTTTTTTCAGCAAGGCGTACATCTGCCCGCTGCTGAAGCTGTGCCTGGTTGATGTCATCCGTGACCGTTTCCGTATATTGAAGCACACCGTATTTATTTAAGCCTGAACTGTCCTTAGCAGAGGCTTTATATGTCTTATTGTCCTTTTGCCGGCGAAGCACCACCCGAGTAGCAGTGTCGTTTATAGAAGTGCTGTATTGGTAGCCTGTGATATTGACGCCCGTTTCAAGCACCCATACCTCTGACGGATCTGGCCAAGCGCGCAGACCGAGCTTTCCTTTTTCCGAATACAGCTGGTAATGTCGTCCTGTCTGGCTTTTCGTCTGTTTCAGCGCTTTTAATATAATGTCATACAATGTCGTATCATTTTTAATGACAAGACTTTTGATCGTATGGCCTGTGTTTGCGATCGAGGTTGTCGGTATCTGGAAGTCACTAGCAATCCTTCTGATGATCTGGTCGGCCCGCTGATTGGAAAACACGTACATATCCTGGTTTTTGACCAGGTACTGCAGCATGTCATAAGCGCTGAAGGCAAGCGTATGCTCGTCCGGGGTTCTTGCAAAAACAATGCCCCGAAACAGCTCTTTTCCCTTCCATTTAAACAAGACCGTATCTCCTTCTGAGACACTGTAATACGTCTGGTCGCCCTGTTTGGTGACGATGGTCGCTTCAATGGAGCGCGGCGCCTGATAACGATGGCCTTCAAGCGATACGCTTTCTGCAACCAGCTCAAGCCACTCTGTGTCTTTAATGACGAACAGTTCTATCATCATACATCACCTGTTTCATTGCGGTATCTTTAATTTTTGGCCGGGAAAAATCCAGTGGCCCGGCTGCCTGATGTTCCGTTTGCTTCGTTTGATCATTGCTGTTTTATTGGCGTTCCAAATTTTGCGCCATTGAGTGCTGTTCCCGTAAAATCTGCCTGCAATGTCCCATAGCGTGTCTCCCTTTTTCACTGTGTACGTCTTCGGCGCAGCCTTCGACGGACGTTTTGCCTTTGTTTTTTTCTTCTGCTTGATTTTCCGCGGGGAAGCGGTTTTGTATTCTTTTAATACAATATCAAAATCCCGATCTCCTATTTCATTGTCTCCCTCACTATATTTAAGGCTTTCAATACTGCATGTCATATTGATTTTTGTTCCCGTAATTAAAAATTGAACAGGCTTTTTTGCCTTCATCCATTTTTCAATTTTCGCAATGGCATTTTCCGGAGACGGGAGATTTTGATATTCAGCTATCGGCGTATACTTTTTTGGAAAAAAAGAAGAAAATGAAATTTCTTTTGCTCCGGGTTCTTCAATAAAAGTTAGTTCACCCAATCCCGTTATCTTTACTGAGTCATTTTGTACACTATTCGCTATATCAATCGCTTCAGGAAGAACAGGGAATCGCAGCTTTTCTTTCCCCTGTGATATCCAAAATTCATAGATAGACTTAGTCAAAAGCCACGACCCCCTTTGTTCCGGTGTTAATGTCATTTTGTAATTCATCAAGTAATGCCTGCTTGATTTTCGCAACCAGGCCATCAGCATCCTGTCCATTATGGAAATGCTGATCGCCGTTAAACTCAATCTTTATTTCTTTCGTTCCGGCTGTTTGTATCGTTTGCCGTGTACCGGATGTAACTGCTGAAACTTGTCCTGAAGAAAGCTCAGACTGCTGGGATTGAGACGGATCTGTCACTTCCATACCAAGAGCTTGCGCAGCTCTCTGAAGGAGGTAGCGGCCGCGGATGCCTCGCTCCTCCGGAATGATCCATTCCCGCTTGTTTCCTTCTCCGACACGTGCAATTTGTTCTTTCGTAATCAGTCCGCCGTTGGCATAACCAACGTACGGACCGCCATGATTCAGGCTTTTAATACCCGGCACATTATTGATTGACCCATATCTGCTTTTAATGTAGCCGATCGCAGCAGCTGCATTGTGAATCGGGTTTCTAATGTTACCCATGCCCGGCGCTTTGTGATCATTAAAGGTACTTGGGATCGTCTGCATCAGCCCCTGTGACGGATGCCCTGCTTTTGCGTTGCTGTCCCACAAGTTAATTGCATTCGGATTGCCTCCGGACTCATGCTGCGCAATCGTCATGAGTCCCGGAAGCCAGCTCATCGGTGTCTTGGTGGCCATGAGAGCAGCCATAATCCATTGTTTTACGTTCCCGCCCATGGCTCCCATTCCGGAATAGGCAGCCGCCAGTGATCCAGCTTGTTTTTCAGCATATTTCTTTACATCTACTGAGCCAAGTCCTTTGACAACACCAATTGAAGCAAAACGCCCCAAGCTCATCATGACACGGGAAGGTGAATGAATATCTAGCTCCTCACGGAAAGCCTGCTCCACTCTCTTGGCCATATCCTTTGCTGCTTGTTTTACTTCACTGGATTTAGAATTCATACCTGTCACAAAGTTTCCGATCAAACCGGAGCCCCAGCTGTTCGATGTGTCTTTTGATCGCAGGAACGGTTTGTCAACATGTGTACTCACATACTGTGCAGTCCCTGTTTGGGTTGAGTTTTGTCCTTGCGCAAAGCCTTTGACCGTTCCTGTGCCCCATGAAGACGATTTGTTCACAGTGGCTTGATACGGCGTTTTAACTTTTGATTGCAAAAAGCCGTCCGTTCCGGTTGCTGTACCGTTTTGGCCCTTGGCATACCCGCTTACCATTTGTTTACCGTAATTTGGTGAAGCAGAAATCATTTGTGTAAATGGCGTATTGATGTTTTTCTTTTTCCAGTCTTCCATTTTGACCGGCTGATCGCTGATGCCTTTACCAAAGCCTTCTGAAAATTGCTGTCCGAGTGTGGACGCTTGGCCTGTAAGATTTACAGTGTTCATTGCTGGGGAGGCTGAGCCTGATAGAGGACTGACAGCTGCTCCTCCTGAAACAGATGCTGGACTTCCGCCAGAAGACGAAGCTGCTCCCATGTCGTCTACAACTTGCATACCCAGCTTAGACGCCGCTTGTGAAAGAAGCATCTTCCCCCGGCCTCGGTTGTTATCAACCGGGATAACGAATTCCTTGCCGGCTTCACCGATCCACGAGATGGTTGGTTTGGTGATGTAGCCGCCTGTGGCATTTTTATCCGGATCCTTACCTTTATTCGGATCACCGCCGCCGGTTACAAAATTAATTACTTTACTAGCTACGCCGCCAGCTTTATCCCAGATTTGCTTCACCCAGCCGAACGCTTTAGAAAAAGCTTCTGAAATCGCTTCTCCCACCTTTGTAAGAGGTTCTTGAATATTCTTTTTAAACCAGCCGCTCAGGCCTTTCCAAATGTTCTTAACGGTGTCTATCGCTTTTTTGAAAGCATCTGAGATTCCCTTGCCTACATCTGAGACTGTATTTTTGACCGGGTTCCAAACTGTATCCATGAACCATCCCGATACCGTACTGAAAACACTCTTAATCTTATTCCAAGCACCGGTCATTTTATCCCAGATTGTAGTTGCCGCTCCTATTACAGCAGATTTGACTGGCCCCCACACATTACTCATAAACCATGAAGCAACTGTACTGAACACATTTTTAATCGTCGTCCATGCATTTACGATTTTAGACCATATTGCTGTTGCTACACCCACAACTGCTGATGAAACCGGCGTCCAGACATTGTCCATAAACCATGTTGCCACCGTGCTGAATATCGTTTGAATCGTTGTCCATGCATTTACGATGTTGGACCATATGCTTGTTGCTACACCCACAACTGCAGTTGATACTGGCGTCCAGACATTGTCCATAAACCATGTTGATACAGTTCCCCAAGTATCCTGAATGGCTGACCAGGCATTTTGCGCACCCTCTGTAATGCTGTTCCATGTATCTTCTAGAGCGCCAGCATCAATTGCCTTGCCTAAACTTTCACCGCCGAAAGTACCGGCAATTCCTCCTACAACACCGCCAATAGCGGTCCCGACTCCCGGCACAACGCTTCCAATAGCCGCTCCTGCAGCGGCTCCTGCTAAACCTCCGCCGGCTGAACCTACTTTTTCACCAGCATTATCCTTATTGATACCGGCTAAGTCAGTAAGGGACAGTATTTCGCCTAATCCTGGTATTCCTTTTGCCGCTCCTTTTAAGCCCTTCAGTCCGCCTTTTAAGCCTTTTGATTCACCCAATGTTTTCAGAAGGCCTGAAAAACCTTTGCCTGATGCTCCTTTAGCAGATTTAGGTGTATTCACAGGATTTGTTTTATTCCCTTTTGTTGATGAACCGTTTCTATTTTTGACTTTTTTGCTTTTGCCTGTACTGATTCCGGCACAGCAGCAACCACAAGCCCCGCCCCATTTGCCGCCTGACTTTTTCGATTTTGAACCTGAAGATTTTTGGTTCATAGAAGGTTTTTTAGTGCGGTTTGAATTGTTAGAAGTTGAGTTCTTTGTATTGGCTTTTGAAGCTTTTTGTTTGCCTTTGCTTCCGCTGGATTTGCCGCCAAGCAACCCGCCAATATCCAGATTCCCCAGCTTCTCAGCAATGCCTTTTATAATTTTTTCAAAAAACTCTCCCACTTTTTCAATAATTTTATCAGGGCTGAATTTCTCGAATTTCTTGGCGATTTTTGAAACAATGTTATCAACAAACTTTTCTGCTTTATTAGCGATTTTATCCGGATTCAGGAAATTAAATTTCTCTGAAATTTTGTCAACAATATTTGTTACAAAGTCTTCCGCTTTAGTAATAATGGCGTCTGGACTGAATTTGCTGGCGACATCATCTACTTTTTTCATAAAGGAATCTGTAAACTTGTCAAGCTCGTTAAAAATGGTTTCCGGGCTGAATTTACTTACGACATCGTCCACTTTTTTCATGAAGGAATCTGTAAACTTGTCAAGCTCATTAAAGATTGTTTCCGGGCTGAATTTACTTACGATATCATCCACTTTTTTCATGAAGGAATCTGTAAACTTATCCAGCTGCTTAAAAATCGCTTCTGGACTGAATTTGCTTGCGATATCATCCACTTTTTTCATAAAGGAATCTGTAAACTTGTCAAGCTGCTTAAAAATCGCTTCTGGACTGAATTTGCTTGCGATATCATCCACTTATTTCATAAAGGAATCTGTAAACTTGTCAAGCTGCTTAAAAATCGCTTCTGGACTGAATTTACTTGCAATTGCATCCACTTTACTCATAAACGATGTTGTGAATTTATCCAGCTGCGACAAAATTGTCTCTGGACTGAACTTTGTCGCAATTGCATCCACTTTACTCATGAACGATGTTGTAAATTTATCCAGCTGTGCCAGAATCGTTTCTGGACTGAACTTCGTTGCAATTGCGTCCACTTTATTCATGAACGATGTTGTAAACTTATCCAACTGTGCCAAAATCGTCTCTGGACTGAACTTTGTTGCGATTGCGTCCACTTTACTCATGAACGATGTTGTGAATTTATCCAGCTGGGACAAAATTGTCTCTGGACTGAACTTTGTCGCGATTGCGTCCACCTTGCTCATGAACGATGTTGTGAACTTATCCAGCTGCGACAAAATTGTCTCTGGACTGAACTTTGTCGCAATTGCATCCACTTTACTCATGAACGATGTTGTAAATTTATCCAGCTGTGCCAGAATCGTTTCTGGACTGAACTTCGTTGCAATTGCGTCCACTTTATTCATGAACGATGTTGTAAACTTATCCAACTGTGCCAAAATCGTCTCTGGACTGAACTTTGTTGCGATTGCGTCCACTTTATTCATGAACGATGTTGTAAACTTATCCAACTGTGCCAAAATCGTCTCTGGACTGAACTTTGTTGCGATTGCGTCCACTTTACTCATGAACGATGTTGTGAATTTATCCAGCTGGGACAAAATTGTCTCTGGACTGAACTTTGTCGCGATTGCGTCCACCTTGCTCATGAACGATGTTGTGAACTTATCCAGCTGCGACAAAATTGTCTCTGGACTGAACTTTGTCGCAATCGCATCAACTTTGCTCATGAACGATGCTGTGAACTTATCCAGCTGTGCCAGAATCGTTTCTGGACTGAACTTCGTTGCAATTGCGTCCACTTTACTCATGAACGATGTTGTAAATTTATCCAGCTCTGTTAAGATTGTTTCCGGGCTGAATTTTGTGGCGATCTCATCCACCTTATTCATGAACGATGTTGTAAATTTATCCAGTTCTGTTAAGATTGTTTCCGGGCTGAACTTTGTAGCGATTTCATCCACCTTTTCCATGAATGAAGCAGCAAATTTGTCCAGTGCTGTCAAAATCGTTTCTGGATCAAACATGCTCGCAATATCTCCTGTATTTCCTCCTGCTGAAGGCGCTCCTTTCTCGGAGGGACCTGAGCTTCCCATGCTGTCAATTCTTTTCTGCAATGAATCCAGCTTATTTGACACCTTGTCATTAATAGCGAGCTCAAGTTTGTTGTCTTTTCCTGTTAAGGCATCAATACCAGCAGAAATACGACCGACTGTTTTCATGACGTGATCAATCACGCGTATCGTAACAGAGTAACCATTTTTAAGTGCAGTTTCCATATAGCGCTGTATTTTTTGCACAGCCGGCAACACTTGATCTTCTGCACTCAGCATAATCGTAAAGCCTTTAAAACCTGCCACGAGCTCTCTTAATCGTTCAAACTTTTCGGTTGCTTGGTCACTAGCATCTATTTTAATAGATACAGATGACGGCAATCCCTGCAATTGAACATTAACCTGCTGAATGATACTGCTGGCTTTATCCTCAGTTGAAATGGAGATCATTTGGGAGCCAAGCTTTTTCTTTAATGATTTTTGTATGCGATCAATTGTCCTTAATACAGTTTTGCTTTCTTTTCGTACATCAATAGCGCTTTTTCGCTGCACCATTTTTCTAAATTTTTCAAGTGCTCTAAACCCATTCTGGATCTTTCTTAACTTTTTACTTACACGGTCTTCCATTTCAAACCTTGCTGTCAGCTTTGCCAATTACGATGCCCCTCCTTTCTTTGCTTGTTTTTCAAGGAGATCGAGCTTATATCCGATCAGTCCATACAACAGCGCTTTATAGTTTCTGGGCGCTTCGTAGAGCGCCAATAAATCTGATGGGGAATAGTGAAGCTCGTGCATCGCATAGTAGAGATACACGGCTTCTTTATGCCCATCCTTGATTAGTTTTTTGCTTCGTCTTCCAGATCCTCTAATTCATCTTCAAATCCATTAATCTCAATCGCTTTGTTTAACCAGTTCGCATACTCGCCTCCAACTGAGAGCACGCGTTTCGCAACTTCTACCGGGTCAGCCGTTTTGTAAGCTTCTCGAAGCTCTTTTGAACGGAAGTCCGGATAAACGGTTGATTCAACTGCGATTCGGGCATAAAAGCGTTGGCTGTCTAAATCTTTTACACGGCCTCTGCCTTTGACATTTTTATACGTTGTTGTTTCTTTCTCCAATTCATCAATGCGCTCCGTCGTGATCGCTTTAAAAATAAATGGCACGATGTTCCCTTTTTTATCAACAAAACGCTTTGAGATCGGCACTTTGATTTCCTCAGCTTCAATTGTTTTTCCCGGCATAAAAAAGGAAAGATCATATACGTTTTCGTTCTTCTCGCTCATGTAAAAAACTCCCTTGTCTATTGTTTGGTTTCATCTTTAAAAAACAGACCTTTCTGAGAAAGGTCTGCGTATGGGCTTGATTCAGCTTTGATTAAAACGTGTCAGATAGCTTTTCAGGGACGTCGAAGTCTTCGAATGTAAATGGAACTTCTTCCTCTAACGCTTCTGAATCGACATCAAGGCTTGCGATTTTGGCAGAGTCAAAGTTGACGTCGTACAGCGTGACTCGCTCTGTGCCCCGGCCGGAGGATTGATCATCCAGCACGGCTTGGAGCGTGAAATAAGGGTCGCTGCCTTTTTTGACATAGTCCATCATCAATAGCACGAATTTTGATGTGACTTTGTAAAACGTCGCGGTCCCTGTTCCATTTGCCCCTGTTGTTTTATGGCCTGTCATGCGGCGGCCCATAATGTTGACTTCAGATTTGTTTTTCTCAACGTTTGCTTCAAATGTTTTGATGTGCGCCATTTCCTCGCCATCGAGGAATAAACGGCCTTCTTTTCCTGAAATTGTGTTTTGTGCTTTTAATGCCATATTAGTTTACCTCCACATTAAAGTAGAATTTTTCTGCTGCGTCGACAGGCTGTACAGCCAGGTCAATCAAGAAGCCGTCACGATCTTCATTCATTGAAATTGTGATATCTTCATCGGAATCAAAGCCAGTGATGCCGCCTGCATCCTGAAGTGTTGTCATGTATTGCGTGATCATCGTTTTTACATACTGCAGTCCGTCTTCAGATGCCGGGATATCGCTTCCGCTGCCTTTTCTTGATTTAATTAAGGCTTTCAGCTCGCGTGTTAAATCATTATTCACAGCATCCAGGACACGAACGATTTTGTTCTTTGCAAATTTCTTGTTTTTCTCAGCTGTGAACGTCACGAGTGAGTTAATGTCCTTTTCTACGCTGACGGATTTATCACGGGCGTCGAATGTGAATAAAAATTCACCCTTGCCCAGACGTTCAACAATCGTATCGTGGTCAAGGCGGTGTAACACATCAACTGCGCCTTCGTACTCTACAAATGTAAGTGATTGGTTAAAGGTTGCTCCTGCACTCGCTCCAGCTACCCAAGCTGTTGCTTTGTCCGGTGTAACTTCCGTGCCATCTTCAAGCAGCACACCCTCGGTTACGTTGATGATGCCTTCATAATCACCGGCATAATTGGCTGTGACGCCTTGCACTTTTTGTCCTTGGCCGTCGCGCAGGCGTTTAATGAAAGCAGCAAACGTCGCCTTCAACTGGTCACCTTCTGCAACAGGCAGCGCAATCACATCAAAGCTCTCCGTTTCAGCCGCGGCTAAGAAATCTGTATAGTCGGAGTTGACAGGGGCTTTATCCGTACCGCCAGATAAACGGATTCCCGCGGATGCATTCAGCGTCTCAGCTGCAGTGTCTCCTTCTGATCCAGTGAGAGGAATCGTTGAAGAAAGATCGCCTGTTCCGGTAAAAGTGACATAGCCGTTAGCTGTTAATTCTTCAGCCTTTTTGACAGTCTGTTTATCAACCTCTGATTCGTCCATATATGTTGTCACATCGAAAGAATTAGCATCCAGCACATTTTGATTGATGCGGATGATAATGTCATTTCCTTTTGTTCCGCCATATACTGCAGTTGCTTTGACGCCTTCAGCAATATCAGCAGACGCTCGGACACCTTCGGTTAGACGGTACATCAATACCGTTTTCGCATTTTTCTTCGCTTCACGCAGCAGCAATAAAGACGGGTCATCAATGCTGAGGCCCACTTTTTTGTTTAGGTCTTCAACACTGGAAATGGAGACGAACGTTTTCGCTTCGCCCCAGCTTGATGCGACCGGAAGTGCGACTGTTCCCCGTTCACTGAGTGATACCCGCTCCTGTGCCGTCGTTTTAAAGTTAAAATAAATGCCTGCACGTTCTTTTTCTTTGCCTGTTGTAAATGTTCCGCCATTCATGATGACATGACCTCCTTGGTTAGAAATGTTTGAATCAATTGGTTGGCTTCTGATTTCGTCATACGTGGTTGATCCACGCCAAATAAAGCCCCCTGAAGAATATCCGGCTTAACGCCGAACAGTTCCTTCGCGTGCTTAATCAAATCCGCTGTATCAAATAGAGCTTCCCGGCTCTTTGTATGTACAGCCTTCTTCTGTTGTTTGTCCTTTGACACCGTTTATTTCACCCCGCTGTTCATGTCGATATCCTGTAAGACAGGCTGTTCTGTTTTGTGATAATAATATCGGCTGCTCCACCTGATCACCATGGCCGCCTCGCCCCTGTCTCCTACCCTTGTCTCGATTTGGGAGATGCGAACCATATCCCCCGTCTTCTCACCGGATTCACTCAGCAGCGGAATCATATTTCTCGCTTCTCTGATGGCATCCGCGAGCCTGTCCGCTTCATCCAGCGCCTGAACGGAGTCCAGATGAAACAGTTTTACATTGAGACTGTAGGTTTTTTTAAATGTGGAGACCGTATCTGTTTCCTCGAAAACAGATGGTGGCGGGACGTATAACGACGGCACCTGAAAGTGATCAGGAAGCTCGCGTTCATAAATGGGAACAGACCACCGGCTGTACAAAAACGCCATGATCGATCCTGTTTCACTGTTCATCCTGCTCCTCCTTTACAGCTTCTTCAGCCACTGGCGCAGTTTGCTTTCCAGCGATTTTTCAAACAGCTTTTCATATAAAAGCAGTGCATGATCCCAGTAGCCCGTGCCCGGTATCCATTTTCTCTTGAGCGCCATTCCCGTTGAAGCCGCCGGATCATAAATAAACCGTGAGCCTTGAAAACGCCCCGGCACCCATCTCACATCTTGTTTTGACGTCCAATGGCCGTCATTAAGAAATGAGGCGTAATCAAGCTGTGTCCCCACCTCAAGCGAAAGCCCGCCGCTTTGCACAATCCAGAGATTGTCCTCTGCGCCTTTCTCAAAGGAACTGAGCAGTTTTTCTGTATCAATTGTTTGTGTGCTGATGAGTTCAGATTGGACGATCTCCAGAAAATCTTGCCCGCACTCCTCAAGCCACCGGGACGCCTGTCTGGAAAAACCGCCTGAAGCCGCTTCTTTTAATGCCGTGTTCAGCTGTTTCAATCCCGCTATTTTCATAGGCTTTCATCCCTGACTGCGACGACCTCCCAATGATGATGCCTGATCCTATTCGGCAGCTTTAGTATATATTTATGATTCTCCCAAATGATTTTATCGTTCACGCGGATGTCCGCTGACAACGGAAAATGGACGAGAAAGCTATGATATACAGTTTGATCCGGCTTCTCCTGAATCAGCTGCTGTGTTTTTTCGGTAAAATAACAAGGGACATCTTGTTCATCGGGTGTATCGGGATATGAAATCACCGGCTGCAGCCTGTCTGCCGGAATCCCAAATCGGCCTGCAGACGGCGCTTGGGCTGCTTCATGATAAATGTCGCAACGGTGAATGAGCATCTGCTTGTAGCTCATAAAGATCTCACCTTCAGTCTGGAGGATTCAGGGACGTAGCCCGGCTTGATAAACTCTTCGAGCAAATGATACACCTCAGGCCGCTGAATCCCGCCTTCTCCGGAAACCGTGTAGGAATAATCCCCCATTTTCTCAGACTGATAGCTTGATGAGGCAGATTCATCGCTGTTGACAAGCGCAAAATACTGGGCAAGCTTTACTAAAGCCAGCTTCACCTTACCGGGCAGCGGATCATACAAGCTGTCTTCAAAGCGGTGGCCCGTGATGAGAGCCGCTTCTGCTTCCGCCTCGATGATATCCTGCGCCAGCAGCTCTTCCGGCCTGTTTTTCACCCGATCATAGACCGAATAGGAGGCTACGTCAGTCGGTTCAATGAGCATGAGCTGACCACCTCGTTTCTATTATTCTTTTACGTTAATTAATTTCGCGCAGGCATCCTCTTCCTCGAACTTGCTGTCCAGCTTGGCCGTTAAGACAATAATGAATTTACGGGAGCGGATGTCTTTGTCGACTTCAATTCGGATATTGCGGGAGAAGCCGAGAATGATATTTTTCGGATGTGTGAGAATGATATCAGAAGCGTCATATTGCGCGTCTCCCTCACCGACTGTGTACGGCTGAATATTGGATACTCCTTTGACCGGTACGCCGAATGCTGTTGACAAGCCGCCCTGAACAGCCTGGTCCCCAAGGTTTGTCTGGCGGTCTGCCACGCGGTCCTTCCATTCAACTTCTAAGCCGTGAGACGTATAGAATCTGAATTCCTGAGGGATGCGCAAATATTTTGGCGGAACTGCCTTTAAGCCTTTCTTGAATGTCGCTCTGGACAGTTCTTCACCGTTCATGTCAACGATATGGGAAACCGCCTGTTTACGGATGCCGTCCAGCTGTGCCAGATACGGATCAGCTGATGCTGTATCACCGTTAACGATCAGCTCTTCAATATCAACTGCTGCGCGCTCTGCTAAAATTTGCATGATTGTCTGCTGCAGGCCGTCTTTTTCAATATTGTTTTCAAGTGTGTCATACGTAATGTTAATTTCCGCAATGACTTCCTTCGTGTTCAGCTGGACAGTGCTTGTCGTTGGAACTGTCAGCTCGTCGTTTGACAGTGCTTTTCCTTCTTGCGCAGCCCGCAGAATACGCTGGCCGAAGCCGATTTTCTCAAATTTTTGCGAGTCATTTTCCATTTGAATCACGCGGGATTCACTGAAAATGGTCGGCGTGTTTTGCACCATGCGGATAAAAGCCGATGCTTGCGCAGGGTTCATAAGCCCGCCGCTTTTTAAAGCAGAAAGCGACATTTCCGCTTTCCGAATGATCTCTTGATTTCTCAATTGATTTCCTCCTCCTTGACTGGTTTTACAGCAGTCCGCTCCAGATTGTTTTTTTGACTTGCTCTGTATTGCCGCCCGTATCGTCCGCTGTCTGCTTAGACGCGCCTCGCGCTTTTTCCAAAGCCTCGATGCGTTCGATCAGCGGGGCAAGCATGTCTTCAACGAGCTTTTTCAGACGCTCGTCATCACCCGTCTGCTCCGGCTTTTCCTCCGTGTCTGTGTTTTTTTCAATCCGCTCAAGCCGTTTGAGCAGAGGGTAAAGCGCATGCTCGAATGATTCTTTCATGTCTTCTTTTCTCATTTCTTCAGTCTCCTTCCCTGTTTTGTCAGCAAGCATTTGCTTGAATACACTAAAGAACCCTGCTTTTTCGACCGGTTCTTCTTCATACACATCTGCAGTGCCAGCCATGCTGTAGCCGGTGATAATTCCAGCCTTAATCTGTTCCCACACCTCGTCAGACGCTCTTGTCACGAGTACCCATGAGCCCTTTGTAATCAGCTTTGGCCCGATCATAAAATCATCGGGCGCCACATAGGACTCGACCACGACGCCGGTTCCGCCCTCAAAGCTGTGATTGATATCAATCTCCCGTGCCTCCGCGAGAAAACCGTGCGCCGCTTTTTCAATTTCCTCGGCGGTCATAAAATCGCCGTGGGCATCAGGAACATCAGGCTCATACACGATTCCGTACACGAGCTTTTGTTCATCCTGCTCACTTTTTGTAAACAGCCGAACCTTTTTTTCAAATGACGGAGGTTCGGCTGACTTCGTAAAGAAAAATTCTGTCTGGTTAGCCGCCTTGTCCACATAACTGACAAAGCTGATTTTGGCATTTCTTAATTCTCGCGCCACCTGTTTGATTCACCTCCCTTCAGGACGTTTTGATATCTTCGATGCTTTCTTTCAACTCCTGCATGAGCGCAGTCAGGTTTGTCTTTTCCGCATCCTGTCCTGCAGGCCGTTTATAAATGTCCTCCGGCCACTCCTCCAGTGTTTTGCCAAGCACCCGTCCGGCAAGGTCGCGTAAATCATTCGGCGAGACTGCTCCTGCTGTAATAAAAGGACCGAGCACCTTCGCAATCTCAAGCGGATCACGAAAGTCCGGTCCTTTTAATGTCAGCCTGACGTCATGGATATTCAGCTCCGGCAAAAGCAGCGTATTCAGTTTATTCACGAGCGTTTTTCGCTCCGGCTGAAAAACCTGCTCCTCCGTAATTTTTCTAGCAGTATCAGCTGTCGCCCGGTTGTATTCCTGGGCCTCGCCTGTATACAGCGGCGGGAGACGGAACGCGGAACGCAGCTTATTTCTGCTTTTTTCATCGTATTCAAGAAACAAGGCGTCGTTTTGGAGAATTTCAGCCAAGGATTTGATTTCCACGGAAACCGGCGTAATATCCTCGCCTCCGTGGAGATCCTTTTCTTTTGCGATTCCTTCCGCTTCGATCAGGAGAAATTTATGGGCGTTTTCCACGCCTTCAAGATCATTCATGTATTCCTGCAGCTCCCGGTAAGAAGCTTCAGACAGCATCCCGTTTTCCACTGTAATCGCAGCGGGGACGTGCCGTCCCTGCTTAAAATACATAAAATTGAGCTCTTCTGCTTTTCGGGCCCCGTATAAATTGACAATATTGCCAATCCAGCGGGGTACACCGTATACGCCGCTTCCGATTTTGAGGTGAATGGCTTCATTTGCTTGATACTTCTCTGCCAATGTGTTTACATATTCACCTGTGCGCATATCCATTTTTCGCGGATCGCCGTATTCTTTAAAAAATACTTTCTTTCCATTGATCATCTGCACATATTTTCGGAAGCGTTTTTGCCTTTTGATCCTTTTCATTTTCCCGTTTTCTTCATATACAAATGAAACCTCTACAGGCTCGCCTGCTCCGCATACACGCATATATTTCACATCTAAATATTCGATGCCGGCAGGTTTTCCCGCCCCGTCGCGAAGCACTTCCATAAATCCGTTGCCTGTTTTTTCTCTGTCTTCGATGGCATAGCCTAAAATCATTTCAGCTGATTCATCAAAGTGAAGACATTTATAAAAGGCTTCGAGTCTGGCCCAGTCTTTTTCCGCTCTTTTCTTTTTTGCCTGATCGACATCACTTGCGTTGACATCAAATGTGTACTCAACATCGAATCCAAAGCCTGTAATATTCACTCTGTACGCATCAATGCATTGCTGAAGAATGGTCGAGTATTCGGCAATGGTTTTGAGCTCGATGATATTGTAGGGCGGAGCGATAATGTCCTCTCCGTACAGCTCAGAAAAGTCATCTTCATAGATTTGCTTTGTTTGTGGAGCCGCGGCATTGGCTTTAAATACAGTTGCTCTGACTGTTTGATTGTGCATGATTTATGACCTCCTCCTTTCTCTGTTCGGCCGGATTCGTTTGTGTGCTGTCTCTTTCATATCAGCAACCTCATAATCATCAAGCGCATACCAAATGGCAGAAAGCGTATGCGGGTCAATCGTGAATTCATCCTCAATCAGAGCTCCGTTTTTATCTTTGGCATACGTAAGTGTCTTGAGCTCATAGATGACATTTTCACAGCGATCCGAACAGAAGATTTTTTTGAACCGTTTTACCTTTTTGGTATATTGAAGCCTGGAGCCGGGAAACTTTCTGGCTCCAACCATCCGAAAGCCCTGCTGGCGGAAATATTGAATGCTTTTCGGCTCAGCCGAGTCGGCTTTGATCAATTCCTGTGTCTCAATAAACTCACGCAGCTCCTCAGCCGTCCTGTCATCTGTCATTTTGTTTTGATAATACTCCCAATAAATGTAGAGGTATTTTTTTTCAGGATCTACAGCAAGCCGGACGACGGCATTATAGGATTCCTCGAATCCAAAATCCATGCCTGTACGAAAGATTGGCTTGCTGATGGCTGCGATACATTTTTTCATTTGATTATGCGGGAGTACCTCGAACTGCGGCAGCACCCTGATCCCGTTGACGCCGAATCGTCCTTTGCGGGCAATCCGGTACAGGTCGGGATCATACTCTTTGAGTCCGTCAAGCTGTTTCAGATAGCTTTCCGGGAGAAAAAGATTGTCGTTAGCGGTGGAATGATGGTAATACGTATCTCCCTTCACAATCGTCCGCTTTTCGTAAAGTTCGCTGTCATCCAGCACAAACCGTTTCTTGCGTTCATCCCGAAAAAAATGCCTATACGTCCAATTGGAGGTGCCGACGGGATTGGTGGTACAGATCATATGAAGCTTCAGCTCAGGATGGCGAAGACGTCCGATTAACTCCTTGAACCCCTCATACTTCACCTCTGAGCACTCTTCAATCCATATTAATGAAATGTTATGAACCGATTTTAATTTTGCCGGATTGTCCATTCCTTTGAACATGATCCGGCTGCCATTGTGAAATCGCAGCTGCAGCGGGGAAGAAAGAGATGCCACAGCCTTTGTGAGACCGAGCTCTTCGATCACCTCTTGAAACAAGGCGAAGGTCGAATCCCGATGGGTATCGAACACCTCCCGGATCACAAGGGCCGTCCGTTTTTCCTTCAGCAGCTTTAGCACGATTTTCAATGCCGTATGATAGCTTTTGGATGAGCCGTAGCCGCCGACGAGAAACTGGTACGTCTGCTCCCAATTGAACACGTAATCTTCGAAATGAGGGTTGATTTCTTTTAAAATCATGACTTGCCCTCTTTTCGTTTGATCATAATTTCAATCGGTTCCTGGCTGTCATCTGTTTTCTCCGCTTTTTGTTTGGCAAGCTTCAATTTCTCATTTTCAATTTTTTGTTTAAATTGATCTGGAAACAAATCAAAATATAGGGACAGCTTCTCAAGCGCCTTCATTTTATCTGCAAGCTTGATGGCAATGCCTTCTTTGCCAAGCTTTGCTTCCGTTACAATGGTGCCGTCCACGAGCCCCGAGTCTTTGACATCGACAAAGCTGATTTCCTTCATAATCGGGTTATCATCTTCATCAAACAGCGGACCCGATTTCCCGACAGCCTGGACCTCTTTTTTTCCAAAGGTCACATAGTCCGTAATATCCGCAAACGCGATCTTGATATAAACCTGCAGCACATCCATCGCTTCAATAAACATCTCATTGACCATTTCTTTTTTTATGCGTCTGATTTCAGCAGCGACCTTTTCGTTTTTTAAGAGCCGGCTGCCCGTCACATGAGCGCTGTCCGGAGAATAGCCCGCTTTGATTGCTGACTGTGTGGCATTGAAGCTTTTGACGTAATACAGGCAAAACAGCCGCTGGCGTTCATTTAATTCATCGTTGTCTATAGGGCGCTGTTTTTGTTCGTTTTTGGACGCAGAAAACAGGGCCTCTTTCCAATTGTCTTGTTTTTTCCAGATGCCGATTGTTTTCGCGGAAACACCGATTGTGTCCGCAATCGCCCGATTTGTGATCTTTCCTTGATGTTGTTGATAGATTGCTAATGCTTGTTCGCGCTGTTGTGTTTTCATGCTACGGCATCACCGCCACCTCCAGCATGGTTGTTTATTCATAAAAGCGGCTGATAATGCCAACCGCTTATGTGTCATGCTCTATTCACTTATAGGTGGCAAACGTATGACAAGCTTTCAGGCAAGTGATCGATTCATTTCTTCCTGCTGTCTTTGCATCTTTAAACTCGCCCGTTTAATCGTCGTTTGCACTGTCGATTTTTTTACGCCGAGAAGATCGGCGATCCGTTCATAAGAAAAACATTCTACCTTATGCAGCAAAAACATTTCCTTTTCTCTGTCCGTTAACAGGGCTAATGCTTCTCGAATTCTCTCTCTGTCTTCTTCTGATACCTGTCCGTCCGGCTCAAACATCATAGCGCTGGAAAATGATTCGATGATTCTCGGGTCTTTGATCATCAGCCGCTGGTAGGCATCACGCCGGTCAATCGCCCGTCTGATGCCGGGCTGCCTTCCTTTTTCAAGCCATTCTGTTACATATTCAAGATCAGTAATCATATTTCTGATGATTTTTTTATCCTTCAGCTCTTCAGCTGAGAGCACGGATTCATCTGCCTCAGCGAGTGGTTTATATTGTATTCTTGTTTGTTTGAGCGTGCGTTTATATTCAAATAGTAAGTCTTGCATTCTATGATCCTCCTTATTTTTGGCAAATAAAAAACGGACACCAATCAACGCACAAATGCTGTGCAGTTGATCAGTGTCCGCAGGCTTTCCGTCTTGGACGTATTCTGTTTTCGCTTTAATTTAATTTGTAGCCGATTTCAAATTCCACACGGGCAAGATCGCCCTTTCTTGTTTCGACGAGCGTTTTTCCATGCTCGGGCGCTTCTGTGATCCATGCTTCTTGCTTGATGCCATCCACAATAATGACACGGATTTTCCCTTCCTCCAGCTGGCTCTTAAGCGTGATGGAATCGATATGCAGCAGTTTTTTAGGATAAATCATGTTTCTTTTCCTCCCCTTTTCGGTGCAGCGCTTGCTTCAGCTTTTTCTAATAGCTGAATGATGCGCTCCTTTGAATGAACAGAATTCCCTTTCAGAAAATCAAGTGCTGCTTTAGACGCTTCCAGCAATTCAGGCGCAGCGGCCATCAAAGCGGCATTGCTTTTTTGCGAATAAGAGCTGAGGTCAAATACAGCTGCAATCAGCCGCCCGTTTGAGTACGGAAATCTTTCTTTTTCTTCTTCACTGTAAGCTGAATAAATATAGATCGGTTTCGTATCCCCGCACGGGACAGCACGCCACGGCGCAGGGCTTTTCTCTGTCTGTTTTGTCTTTGCCAACACTTTCACTTCCCGTCGTCCTTATACCATTGTTCAATGTTTTTTTCTGTTCGCTTTGCCCGAAACAGCAAAGTGATTAGAGCAGTCAGCTGTTTAATCATAGATATTCAGCCTCGCTTTTCCCGCTGTCAGCATTTGCTCCAGCTTTTGAATGACAGGCGTTAAGTCAGTGCCGGATCGGCAGTTCGGACATGGATGAAAAACGACTCCAATACCGGTATGTTCCACAATGACTTTCTTTGTTTGACAAAGCTTGCACATTATCTGACGCCCTCCAATCTATGGTTAAGCTCGTAGGCTGCTCCTTTGATAATCACTAAATAGTCACTGCACATCTCATAGATTCTCGTGCCGAGCGCTTCATCGACCCGTACAAGTGCTTCAATTGTCAGCTCGCTCGAAAGCAAAATCGGTTTATGATTTAAGTAGCGATAGTTGAGTACCGAATACATTTGCTCTAATTGCCAATCTGTAGCGCGGGGTTTGCCGTTAACCGGTTTAAACAGATCATCAATGAACAGCACATCCGCCTGCTTCATCCGGTTCAGCTTCGCTTCTAATAGGGCAAAATCATTTTTCAGATCAGTAAAGCCTTCCACGAACGGAAAATAAATGACAGGCACATAGCATGTTCTCATTAATTCGTTGGCAGCGGCAGTCAAAAGGTGTGTTTTCCCTGATCCGGGCTGTCCTAAAAGGGCAATGCTGTTTTTTCGGCAATCCTTGATTTGTTCATAATCGGCAACATACTCTTTTGTACACTCAAATGCGTCTTTTATGGCCTGCGGCTTTCCCTCCGTGCGGAATTCCTTGAAGCCGAGCTGTCTGAAAGCGTGGGTAATCTCACTTGCACCCAGCAGCCGCTTCACTTTCCGTTCTGCCATGCAGCTGCACATCGTCCAGACTTCCAGGCCATTCTGCCTGACGAGATAACCTCCCTGATCCTTGCAGCGCAGGCAATCATACCTGCTTGCGTCTGATTCGGCCGGTTTGTCCGCCAGTAATGGACGTCTCCCTCTTCTCAGCTCGTCCAAAATCTGTTCGATTGTTCGTTTTGTCATGTTTTTTCATCCTCTCATGCTGAATTGCGGCATTCTTTTTGGCTTGCTGCGCGAAAAATCTGTCTTCAATGAATTTCGAGCAGTAGCGAAAAGCCTTGATTGTTTCAGAAGCGGCGGTCCGCCGGTTTTCAAAAGCCTGAAAGCATTCTTCAAGCCATTTGATTGTTTGCGTGACAGGAACGCCGATGGCAACAATGCGGGCGATGGCTTGATAATCTCTTGAGGAAGGATACACGGTGCGTCCTTCTTGAGCCGACCGTAATTGTGTAAACCGCTTCGCAATGTGATCCACTGCATCATCAGCAGCAGTATATTTGTTTGTTTTATCTATATCTGTACGGTCGTTTGTGTCCGGTGTCTGCGGCGAAAATGGCCGTTCTTTTAGACTCCCGTGTACAGTATTGTCCGATCTGAAGCTGAATTTTTTGGAATGCTTGACCGAAATCATCAGTCCGTATGGCGCACGGACGGCCTTTATGTAATCATGGTTTTCGAGAAGCTCCAGCCATCTTCTGACGGTTTTTTCACTTACGCCGAAGACTGCCGCCATTTCTCTCGCTTTTAACGGCTTATGGCCGAGTACGATGCCCCAGCTTACGCCGTCTTTTTCGATTTCTTTTGTTGTTGAGCTGATAAACCAGAGAAACAGCCATAGCGCCGGGCCCATTTTGTCATAATGTTCTGAATTCAATAACCCTGAATACGTCGGAAAAGGATAGCTTTTATCGTTTTTCATTGTACACCGCTTCTCCCTTTAACATCATGTATGCTTGAAACTGCTCTTGCGTTTCAAAGTGGAACACCGGAAGGCCGCATGCCGTAAACGAAATGGTGCCGCCGGATTGTCCGAGATGGCGCTGATCTATGGGATTTTCACTAAAAACAATTTGGATTGGATACATGTGATCACTCTCCTGGTTTGTTTTCGATACATTTCGTATCAACTGTTACCAAGTATAAACGATACGAACTGTATCATCAAGTTATTTTTGATACTTTTTTTATCATAACTTTATTTTGATACATATTGTATCTATAATCATAAGTAACGTAGGGAGTTTAAAAAAGAGAGGTCATAGTATGATAGGCGGCAGATTGAAGAGTCTCAGAGGGAAAAGGACACAGGAAGAAATCGCATCACACATCGGTGTGTCACGGGCACGATATTCCCACTATGAAAATGGGCGAAGCGAACCTGATTACGACACACTCCAAAAGCTGGCTGATTACTTTCAAGTAACGACTGATTACTTATTAACGGGAAAAGACAAAAAATCCGATGACGATATGTTCTCAGATCCGGACCTGCAGCTTGCATACCGCGATATGCAGGATTTTTCCCCAGAAAGCAAACAGCAGGCCATCGAATTTATCAACTATTTAAAAGAAAAAGAGAAAAACCGCAAACCGAAAAATAAATAAATCGTTCTCTGTTCTCTAAAACATATAAAAAGTAGACCGATATAAAGAAAAAAGTGTTTATTTTTTAAAGAAAAGGGAAAGATTTCTACACTACTTTCCAGTCCTATACGGGCTTTTCTTTCTCGCTAAAAACAGAACAAATGTTCGAAAGGGAGTATTCAATTGGGCGATTACTTATCACATCTGGAAGAATACGTTAAAAATTTATACGGCCGGCTGGGCATCACATCCCCTCATCACATTGACATGCTGAAAATCGCAAAGGATCTGGATATTTGGGTGCATTTTGAGGATATGGGGAGCATGATGGTGAAATACGACGGCATGTACAGTATCGTATTGAACCAAAAAAAGTCACGGGAAGAGCAATGGGAGGATTTTGGCCATGAGCTGTGCCACGTGTTAAAGCATGCAGGCAATCATTTTCAGATGAACAAGCTCTTCAGAGAGCTTCAAGAATTCCAGGCAAATCAATTTATGTACCACTTCTGTGTGCCAACCTTTATGCTGTTGCAGATGGAACTGCCGCAATGGAGAAGCCAGGCACTCGCCACAATTGCGGCGGTATTCCGGGTAACAAAGGAATTTGCTGATAAAAGGCTTGACATGTTTGAACGGCGTAAAGCAGGTATTCAATTTCAGAAGCGGCTCGCTTATTTATTATCTCACAAGCGGCCACATGCGTACGAGGAAGGAGATCAGCAGCACTTGCAGGTCGCTGAGGAAAAAGCGTTATATCATATTGGCAAAAACATCTGATCAAATACGGGCTAAGGATATATTCCTCAGCCCAGAAGAGAACCTAACATTTCGACATTGGGGGAACTGTATTATGCAGCCACATGGGCGCCGGTTTAAGATGAGGCGCAGATGCGAACGCAATCGGAGCCGGGATATACCTGAATTCACCCCGGCCGTCAAAGGCTTCCCCATGTGCCCATCTTCCTTGCGAGCTTTCATCCCCCCTGGAAAAGTTAAACAAATCATAGGAGACTTCTTGCTTTTCGAGCTCACGCGGAAACGTCGTCGGGACGACAATATCCCGTTCTCTTTCCTCCAGCTCTTTAATGGCCGCGTACCACATATTTTGATGATAGGTATCCCTTGCAATCAAAAATGACAGCATATCTCTTACCCCTGGATCATCGGTCATGGCATAAAGCCGTGTCACCTGAAGGCGTCCTTGGGCCTCCGCATTTAAGTTAGCGCGAAAATCGGCCAGCAGGTTTCCGCTTGAGATAATGTATTTTGCATTCCACGGATAGCCCTCACTATCTGATGCCATCGCCCCCAATCCGGACACAATCGCGTGCTGAGGATTCATCCCTGACATGACTGCTGCGATAGCAGGATTGCTTTTATAAGCATCCTCCTGTACATCCGCGGGTGCATTGTCCAGAAGCCTGGAAATCATCGTTGCCAGCATTTCTACGTGCCCGATCTCTTCGGTACCCACATCATATAACAAATCTTTATACTTAGCATCCGCCCTGCAGTTAAACCCTTGAAACAAATACTGCATCATGACGCTAATTTCACCGAATTGGCCGCCGAGCACCTCTTGAAGTTTTTTCGCATAAACCGGATCGGGATGAGCTGGCTTTGCTTGATATTGAAGCTCTTTTATATGATAAAACATGAATCATTCCTCCCTACACTTTCGCACAATCCCAGCGTATGAAGGAATAGGCTGACAGTGCAGGTCCCGTTTCGTTTTATGTATAAAAGCCAAGCTTGACGGCTTCCACATATCGATCAAACAAGTCGTTTTGTATGTAGCTTTTATCACGGCACCCAAAATTGCAGAACAGCGCGTTTCTTTGTGCCGTGCTCACCTCCAATTGCAGCCCCATTTCTCTTTTCGTCCGATTGACAATATTGCTTGGGTGTACACCTGCCAGGCGGTCTTTCTCATTAGTTAGCTCGGCGCTAAAACCCGCTTCATTCAGACGCTCACAAATGAGCTTGGCTTTTTTTCGATCAGCCCCGCCGACCAAAGTATGCGGGATGTTTGGATCATAATACCCGTGAAACGCTAATGCGTAATGGTGGGCATTCACTTTTTCTAAAGCCAGCGGCTCATCAAAACGAATGCTGGTGAGATGCAAGGAACGATTGTTTCGCTGTTTTACACCCTCAAACAAATAGATGGAGCATCGATCCGAAAATGCCCGCACCAGTTCACTGACGCCAGGCTCAATTCTGCCGCCGTGGGGACCGAGGACGATAAGCTCACTTCCGTTTTTCTCCTCATAAATAATCCGGTACTCCGACTCAGAAGCAGAAAGGGCTGCAAAGCTGTCATACATATCTTTCATTTTGAACGCCCCCTTTACCAGTCAGCACAAGTTTACTCTACTCATCCATGAATGAAAACCTTTTTTATAGTATGATTTGATAGAATACGCAGAGGAGGTATATGATGGGGTTTATTGATGGATTACTCGGCAATGCGTCAACACTGTCAACGGCTGCTGTAAAAGAAGAGCTTGCTTATATTTTACTTGAGGGTGAGAAGGTTGAAGCCGCGTTTAAGCTGGTTCGCGATTTGATTGTCTTCACTGACAAGCGGCTTATTCTTGTGGACAAGCAGGGAATCACAGGCAAGAAAACGGAGTTTCAATCGATTCCGTACAAAAGCATTTCCAGATTCAGCGTGGAAACGGCCGGCCGCTTTGATCTCGATTCAGAGCTGAAAATTTGGATCTCCGGCGCAGAACTTCCTGCCGTCTCAAAGCAGTTTAAAAAAGATGAGAGCATTTATGATATTCAAAAGGTGCTTGCCGCAGTCTGTATGTTCCGACTCAGAAGCAGAAAGGGCTGCAAAGCTGTCATACATATCTTTCATTTTGAACGCCCCCTTTACCAGTCAGCACAAGTTTACTCTACTCATCCATGAATGAAAACCTTTTTTATAGTATGATTTGATAGAATACGCAGAGGAGGTATATGATGGGGTTTATTGATGGATTACTCGGCAATGCGTCAACACTGTCAACGGCTGCTGTAAAAGAAGAGCTTGCTTATATTTTACTTGAGGGTGAGAAGGTTGAAGCCGCGTTTAAGCTGGTTCGCGATTTGATTGTCTTCACTGACAAGCGGCTTATTCTTGTGGACAAGCAGGGAATCACAGGCAAGAAAACGGAGTTTCAATCGATTCCGTACAAAAGCATTTCCAGATTCAGCGTGGAAACGGCCGGCCGCTTTGATCTCGATTCAGAGCTGAAAATTTGGATCTCCGGCGCAGAACTTCCTGCCGTCTCAAAGCAGTTTAAAAAAGATGAGAGCATTTATGATATTCAAAAGGTGCTTGCCGCAGTCTGTATGTAAGATAAAAAGACGGAAGCTTCACAGCTTCCGTCTTTTCATTTACAGCTTTTCCTCCAGCTTCGCTTTCGTTTTCGGACCGTAAATCCCATCAGCCGTTAAACCGCTGACAGACTGAAAACGTTTCACTGCATTTGCTGTTTTCGGGCCATAAACGCCGTCAACGCCGTGATTTTTCGCTCCTTTATCAGGATAAAAATAAAGAGCGGCTAAAGCGGTCTGCACCTGCTTTACTTTTGTCCCTTTCGTCAGCGGGCTTGTCACTTTGATCACGCCGGATGGGAGCGGATATGAGAATGCGGCATGGCTTTTAGAAGCAGATGCCGTCTGAGGCAGTTTGATCACTTGTCCGACTTTAATGTAATTCGGGTCAGTAATATGATTGATGCTTTGCAGCGTTTTCACACTGACTCCGTGTGATGCGGCAATCCCTGACAATGTGTCGCCTTTTTTCACATGATATACAGACGCTGAAGAAGAGACTGCAGCTTTTTTAGCTGATATGCCCCCGTTTAATTCCTTTTCAATTGCCGCCTTCACTTGATCCCAGCGCCCCTCTGATAAAATGCGGTGCGGGCAATACTTTCCGTTCCAGTCCTGGTGCTTTCTCACACGATCGATGCCCCAGCCGCGCTCCTTCAAAAGCTGTGCAACAAATGAAATCGCCAAGGCTTCAGCTGCCTCATACTTCGGGCCTCCCGATTTGCTGTAGCAAATCTCAACACCGATTGATTTGCGGTTTCCCGGACCGTTTGTGCCGTCACCAGTGTGCCAAGCGTTTCGGTTAAGCGGCAGACCTTGAATCACCTCTTGATCATCGACCGCAAAATGAAAGCTTGTCGAGCTTGTGTTCCCGATCATATAGCTGATTTCATTGGCCGCTGATGCATCGTTTGCCGTGTTGTGAATGGTAATGTATTCAGCGGACATTGCATTAGGACACTTCAACGCGTATTTCGCCTCAGAAACCAAATTTTTCTTTACTGGAATGCTCACCTATCATCTCTCCTTTTCTTTTTTCATAAATAGGTGGCATTCGTAGGACGAAAAGCTCATATCATCTATCACCGTAATATGGATAAATGTGTTAAAATGAAGTTCACGGAGGGTCTAAATATGTATACATATTTAATGCTGACAATGAGAACGGAGAAATTTAATCAGGAGCATGTGGCTGGGCACTATGAATTTCTGGATCGTTTACAAGCAGAAAAACGTTTAAAAATGTTTGGGCCATTTAGCGACGCCACAGGCGGAGCGTATGTCATCGAAGCAGATTCACTGGAAGAGGCAGCAGAAATCGGCCATGCGGATCCGCTGGTGGCAAGTGGATCTTCTGAGCTGACGATAAAAGAATGGAAGCTGAAGAAATAAAAAAGACCCCTAAGGGTCTTTTTTTATGCATCATGTTTGATTGCGTGCCGCAATATGAAATGTTTTCCCTTCTGTGTTTGCTGTTTCACCTGCATGAACCATCACCTGAGTAAAGCTGAACCCGACCGCAACGAGCAACAAACCTGACATCCATTTAGATTTCATATAAACAATCTCCTCTCTGGATTTGTTTTTGTGCGTGCACCATTTTCTCATAAAATGAAAGTGCTTTTTCGGGCTGTCCGTTTTCTATATAGAATTGGGCAGCATCATGCGCCAGCTCTTCAATATAAGGATACAGCATATGTTCTTCAAGAAATTGAAAGGTGTGTGAGACTGATTCTGTGTCTATGTTTTTTCCGTATAACGCATGTAAAAATTGAAAAAGCTCCACGAATAATTCATCACTGTATTGACGGGCGATTTCCAATCCTTCACGATACTTTTTTTGCGCTTCGGCGTCATTTTTTTGTTTATACAGAACTTGTGTTAAAGAGTAGATAGAATGCGGAAGATTATCGAACTTTTCCGACTTGCAAATAGAAACAGATTTCTCAAAGTATTCGGCTGCCTTTTGCAGTTCACCCATTTTCTCATAGCAATTTCCGAGATTATATAGGGCGGAACTGATCAGGCGGGGATTGCCTTCTTTCTTTGCAAGATCTAAAGCCAGTTCTAAGTGGGGCAATGCTCTTTCTGGATACTGCATATCATCATAATTACCTGCAATAACGAATTCACATTGGATTCTGCGGACGGTGTACGTTTCATACATTTGGTATGTTTCTAATGCCTGAACGGCGTAGCTCATCGAAACATAGGTTTGTTTTAAATTATAAAAAATCTCAGCCATTTTAAAAGCAAACTCGGCTTTCTCAATATCATCCGAGACGAGGGCAAGATTCTTTTCTGCCCGTTTATAGTACATCATGGCACTGACAAACATCTTCTGCTTAAATTCATACATTCCTCGAAAAAAATTAAAGTAATATTCGAGAAGCCCTGTCAGCTTGTACTGATTCCCTTCGATGTCTTCTAATAATTCTGAAAACTCTAGCTGCGACGTGTCCTCTCCAAAAGGCTTAATGTAATCCAGCATGACACGATGCCTGAACTCCATTAAAGAATAATACAGCAGCAAATCTTGGTCTTCTTCCATATCCTCAATTTCTCTTTCTACTTCGAGCTTGACCCGTTCGGCTTCAGCGACGTGGAACTGCCGGATATGAGTATACCATTCATTAATTTTAAGCCCGACATAAGAGGACGGAATCGTCTGCTTCATCCTCAATTAATCCCCCCTTTTGAATTACCCGAGATATGTCATATTTTATCATATTTACAAGAAAAAGAAGAACGCAAAATAACCGCAATTGTCGAATTTCGGCTAACCGCAACAAAAAAGCACGGGTTTTTCAAACACCCGTGCTTTCTTTTAGTGAAAACCGACTTTGTTTCTTTCCATCCAGCTTCCCCGCTGGCTTTTTCTTTGCTCTCCTGTCATGTCTTTCACCATGGTTTCAATATGGTGATTCCCTTCTTGGTGCCATTGAAGGGCTGAAGATACATATAATTCTCCCAGCTGTGCAAAGGAAAAGCCTTCTGTAAGTTTTGCGGCGTTTTTTATTTCTCCTTCACTCAAAAAGATGCCAAAGCCTCTCATTTTCATATATTCCAGCCGCAGCTCTTCATCCGGAAGCCCGATTTCATAGGCACGGTCAAATCGCCCTGCACGATTCATCAAACCTGGATCGATCTCTTCGGGATAGTTTGTCGTACCGATGAGAAATAGCCCCTCTTTTGATGTCGCGCCGTCCAGCGTATTGAGAAAAAAGGACCGCACATCTTCCGGCATCGAATCTATATCCTCGATGACCAGAACTGCAGGAGCGAGGCGTCTCGCTGCCTGAAAGACTTCTTCTATTGTCTCGCTCGACGTAAATTCAGTAATTTGCCAATAAGCAACAGGTGCATCGATACTGCCTGCGATCGACTTCACTAACGTCGTCTTTCCGTTTCCAGGAGGTCCATATAACAGAATGCCGCGCTTGTAAGGGATGTCATATGTTTGATAAAACGATTTATCACTATGAAAAAACTGATCAATTGATCTGTATATCTCCTTTTTCAATAGCGGATTCATGATGACTTGACTCCGCTGAACCTCTCTGACAATGGCTTCCTGCTCTCTTGAAGTCCCTCCATCTCCATCCGTAAACACGGTCACTTTCCGCTTGCTTTTTTCCCAAAGACGCGGTCTGACTCCCTCCAGAAATGCACGCATCTTTTCATCGTTAACCGCAAACAGACAATCAAAACTCATAATGCTCCCATCTTGAAAATATGGAATTCTGGCAAAAGCAACTCCCTTTTCAGGATACGCGTATACACTGTTTCTTATAGACTTATGGACGGTATAATCCGGTTCTTTCTCATCTTCATCGTAAGCAAAGGTTTTCTTTTCAAGCTTTTCAAATATATATGCCACATGCTCTGGCTCCAATGAACCGCTGCGGACATCTTCTACAAGAAGCTCCCAGTATTCCGTATTTGGATCATCACTGGCATAGAGCTCATAGAATACACCGTATTGATCATAAAGCGTTTCTTCAATCCGTGTGATAAGGTAACCGAAAGTGCCGTAGCCCGCCGCAGCTCTTTCATTCTCTTTTTCTTCGTACTGATAAATGAAAGGTATGTTAGTCATGTTTATACTCCATTTCATGTTTTGTGAACATTATATATACGATTGACATAGCATTTTGTTTCATCACACAGCATATTACTTGTGAATTCGTAACCGTTGATATAGGATTTCATTGCACCATTTATTTTTACATATGGAGGAGATCATAATGAGCCAATCCAATCAAATTGTCAGCCATTTTTTATCCCATCGAAACGTGACCAATGAGCTTGCCGAAAAAATCAGCAAAGACCATTACAGCTACAAACCGGCAGAAACATCAATGTCAGCAGAAGAGCTGGTCAAACACATTCTTACGTCTTTCCACTTGTTCGCAAATGTCATTAAGGAAGGCAATGCCTCACCATTTCAAAACAAGCAGGAAGAAACAGAAACAGATCTCAATGTTCTGGCAAAAACATATACAGAAAAAACGGCCGCTATCCTTGAACAGCTGACTGAAGAGCAGCTGGACAGAGAAATTGATCTGACATCCGCTTTCGGCAGAAAAGTCACAGGCCGCGCGCTGCTTCAGCTTGCAATGGAGCATGAAATTCACCATAAAGGCAACCTGTTCGTGTATGTGCGGGAAATGGGTCACACTGAGCTTCCTTTCTATCAGCAGCGCATGTAGCGTAAACAAGAAAAAAGATACCTGTTAAGAGGTATCTTTTTTTGCGCCTTTAGTACTTCTCGATTTCGTCCAGACACTCATTATAGGGCAAATGAATAGAGATATTGAGCATACCAAAATTTCAAGCAGCTAACGTGCAAAAATTCAAAAAATTTAATTGATTAACGCGTCCTAATCATTTATAATCTGATAAAAATAGTCGGGTTTTCAGGAGGCCTTTATCATGAGTGTAAGCATCATATTGATGGGTTTGTTTGTCGGAGCCTTAGTCGGATTGACGGGAGTGGGTGGAGCGGCCTTATTAACTCCCCTTTTAATTGTGCTTGGAATTAATCCTTCCATCGCGGTCGGTACAGATCTTGTATATAACTCGATCACAAAGCTGTTTGGCGTTGCCTCCCATTGGCGGCAGAAAACGATTAACTTTAAATTGGTAAAATACTTAGCCATCGGCAGTATTCCGAGTGCTTCGCTAGCCATTGGCATCTTGCATTTGTTCCCCGCCTTTCACCAGCATCAGGAAGAAATTATTAAGCACGCTCTAGGATATGTGTTAACGCTGGTTGCCATTTCAATCATCGTTCGTTTGTTTTTGGATAGAAAACTTCGTCCCAACCGCTGGCAGCTGATGCCGCTTGAAAATAAGCGGGCGCTGACGATTCTTATTGGTGTTGTGTTTGGGTTTATCGTCGGCTTAACATCAATCGGTTCTGGCTCATTATTTGCAATTGCCATGATTTACTTATTTAACATGAAAGCGTCACAGATTGTCGGAACCGATATCGCGCATGCATTTCTTCTTGTTACGGCAGCAGGCATTTTGAACGCTAGCTTCGGAAGCGTGGATTACATGCTGGCAGCTAATCTGCTCATTGGTTCAATTCCCGGCGTGCTGATCGGAAGCCATCTTTCGCCTCGATTCTCCCCGCGTCCGCTGCAATTTATTATGGCGTCCATTATTTTAGTCAGCGGTTTAAAATTGATTTAATGAAGAAGGCTATCCGCTTGAAGGATAGCCTTTTCTTATTATAGCGTCACACCCGATTTAAAAATGGCGAGTTCTCTGAAATCATTTTTTTCATGGTTCACAAGCTGGCCGCTTGCCACCTCAACCATATAGTGGATAAACTCACGCAGCACATATTCCTCATGAACATCATCCTCTGCTAAAAGGCCTGCGTTAAAATCAATCCAATGCGGCTTCGCTTCATACAGCTCGGTGTTTGTCGCTACTTTCACCGTCGGGACAAAGGTGCCAAACGGCGTGCCTCTCCCCGTTGTAAAGAGGACAATTTGGCAGCCGGCCGCCGCCAATGCGGAGGAGGCGATCAAATCATTGCCTGGCGCGCTCAAAAGCGTCAGCCCTCTTGTCTTGAGCACTTCCCCGTATTTCAAGACATCCGTGACAGGAGAAATCCCCGCTTTTTGCGTACAGCCCAGCGATTTATCCTCAAGTGTAGAAATGCCGCCTGCTTTGTTGCCCGGTGAAGGATTTTCGTACACCGGCTGATCATGTTTGATAAAATATTGTTTAAAATCATTGATTAATTGGACTATCTTATGAAACACTTCTTCATTGGCAGCCCGCTGCATCAGGATGGTTTCTGCGCCGAACATTTCCGGTACTTCCGTCAGCACCGTGCTCCCTCCCTGTGCAATGAGATAATCTGAAAAACGTCCAAGCAGCGGGTTTGCGGTTATGCCGGAAAAACCGTCCGAACCTCCGCATTTCAGCCCGATCTTCAGTTCAGACAGCGGAATGTCTTCTCTCTTATCTCCTTTGGCCGCTTCATGAATTTCCTTCAGCAAAGCAACGCCTGCCTCCATTTCGTCGGTCACCGACTGGGATTCCAGAAACTTCACCCGCTTCAAGTTCACATCTTGCAGTGCTTCCTTCATTCTTGCCAGCTCATTGTTTTCACAGCCAAGCCCTAACACCAAGACGCCGCCGGCATTTGGATGGCGAATGGCATTCAGCAGGATTTGCTTCGTATTTTCATGATCGTCGCCAAGCTGCGAGCATCCGTATTGATGCTTTAACACCAGTACGTTATCAAATGGAGCGATATCCCCTGTTTCTCTGACAAAACGCTGCAGCATTTTTTCTGCTATTCCATTGACACAGCCGACAGTTGGGACAATCCACAATTCATTCCGTACACCCGCATCTCCGTTTTCTCTTCTAAAACCTTTAAACATCCGGTTCTCATTAGTATACGGATTTTCATCAAATCTTGGTGTATAGCTGTATGATTGGATTTCAGACAGGTTTGTTTTCGTATTATGGACATGAATATGCTCTCCGATCGAGATATCTTGTGATGCATGACCGATTGGAAACCCGTACTTGATGATGCTGTCGTTTTCTTTAATAGGCTGCAATGCAATCTTATGGCCTCTTTTTATATCATCCTTTACTTCAATCGACACGCCGTCCGCATGCAGCCTCTCTCCCTTTTGGATATCCCGCAGAGCAAGAAGGACATTATCTTGCTTATGAATCTTTATAAACGACTTCAACGTACCTCTCCCCCTTGTATGCAGTATTGTTCAAGAGCCCGCTGCATGCCCAGCTCATGAATAAGATTCAAGTAAACAGCGACTCTATCAGTCAGCTTCGGTATCTCATTGAGATCTGCCCCCCACATCCGCTGTTCGCCTAACACTCTTGATGCAATCCGAAGCATGTCGCCATCCTCCTGACACCAAACCTCTTTGAAAAATTGAAGAACTGCCGGATCATCCTGCAATGTCTCGTTATCATGATAAAAATACAGAAGAGCGCTGAAAGAAAACACCAAGCGTTCAGGAAGCTGTCCCTTTTGTTCAGCATATTCCTTAAGAGTCGGCAGGTTTCTCGTTTTGAATTTGGAAACGGAGTTCAATGCAATGCTTTCCAGGTAATGCTTAATATACGGGTTTTTAAAACGGTTCAGCACATCGTCAGCATACTGAGAAAGACCTTCCATTTTTAAAACAGGAAGAATTTCGTCGTCAATCAGCTCTCTTATAAATCGCCCAACTTCCGGATGCTCGACAGCATCCCTAACAGTTTTTAAGCCGTATAATAAAGCCACTGCCGTCATTGCTGTATGAGCGCCATTTAAAATTCTTACTTTTTTAGTCCGGTATGGGGTGAGGTCGCTGACGATCTTTGTATGGAGCCCTGCAGCCGCAAAGGGAAGTTCTTTTCCAATCCAATCAGGCCCCTCGATAACCCATAAATAATATTGCTCTCCCACAACTATCAAATCATCCTGATAGCCAAGATCCGCCGTGATCTCATCAATGCTGTCGACGGGAAAACCCGGAACAATCCGGTCTACTAAACTATTACAGAATGTATTGGCCTCATGAATCCACTGTGTAAATCCTTCCTCCAGCTTCCACAGACCTGCATAATGAAGAACCGTTTCCTTCAGCTTTTCGCCGTTGTTCTCAATCAGTTCACATGGGATTAGGACACACCCTTTTGTCTGATCTCCTTTAAAAGCCTGATAGCGGAAGTAGAGAAATGCAGTTAATTTCCCAGGGAATGTTTTTTGCGGCCTATCCTCTAAACGATCTTTTTCATCACATACAATCCCAGCCTCAGTGGTGTTGGAGATAATAAACCGAAGCCTTTCGCTTGATGCCAATTCTTTGTATGCTTTATAATCAGAAAACAGGTCAATTCCCCGGCTGATTGAGTTGATAATCATATGCTCGTTTACCGCTTCTCCGTCTTTCATTCCTTGTAAAAAAAGCGTATATAATCCATCTTGCTGATTTAATCGTTTGATTTTTTCTGAGCCTCTTGGCTGGACAACTGCCACGCTCCCATTAAAATCAGTGTGTTGATTCAATTGATCAATCTGCCAATCGACAAATCCCCGAAGAAAGTTTCCTTCTCCGAATTGGAGAATTTTTTCTGGATACCGAGTATAGTGATCGTACACATTTTTATTCAGTTTCTGCATCCTTATTGCCTCCCTCTTTTCATGCACACGTTAACATTTTTCTTTATAAAAGAATGCCCGCTGAAAAACGGGGCATCACGTCGTCAATCGTCTGACTGAATCACGCACCATGAATTCTGTGTTTTCCAAGATTTTTTCTGCTTTTGTTTCGGGCTCGCTGATCAGAGACAAGAGTTTTTGCGCACCGAGCACGCTGATTTTCTCCACTGGGCGCTTTACTGTTGTAAGTCTTGGCGTGATGTACTGTGAAAACCCAATATCATCAAACCCGATCACCGAAATATCATCAGGAACGCGCAGGCCCTTTGCGAATATCGCATTCATCGCTCCGATTGCCATGTCATCATTCGAACAAAAAACAGCGGTTGGAGGATTCGGCAGTGCCAGCAGCCTCTCCATCGCTTGAAAGCCGCTTTCCATATCGTACTGTCCTTTGACACTGTATTCATGCTTGATCGGAATATGATGTTGAATCAGTGCAGATAAGTAGCCTTCCTTTCGCTGCTGGGAGGATTTAAAGCCTTCGATTCCCTCGATGATGGCGATGTCTTGATGGCCGGACTGAATGAAGTATTCTACAGCTTCTTGAGAGCCTTCCTTGTCATTGGACAAAATATTCGTGATGGTGCGATCATCAATATCACGATTCAGCACGACAAGCGGAATGTTTTTTTCGCGAATATGGTAAATGAAAGAATTATCAATGTCACTTTGGCTCATTAAAATGATGCCGTCATACCTCATCGGTGTAACGGAGTCATAGTTTTTCAGATCATCAATGCCGCGCACATACAGATTGTAATCCTCACTTATGGCTTGATTGACGCCTTTGATTGTGTCTGCAAAGAAGCTGTGTGAGGTTCCGTTTGTAATGCTTGTAAAGAATAGCCCGATCGTATGCGACTTTTGCATCGCCAGGCTTTTCGCATTTACATTTGGTGTATAGTTGAGCTGCTCTGCTAGCTCTAATATCTTTTTCTTCGTATGTTCTTTGATGTAAGGACTGTTGTTGAGTGCTCTGGAAACGGTTGTGTGGGATACGTTTGCGAGTTTTGCGATATCTTTTATGGTTACCATCTAATTCCCTTCCTTATCATACCGGCTGCGATTATTTACTGTATATTGTATCATCAAACATACCGCCTCTCCCACTATATTTCCAGATTAATAAGACACAGGATTCTCAGCTTCTGTTCCTGCTGGCTTGCCAATGATTGGACGGACAAAACGAATCACAGCAAGTGAAGCCAAGACAGCCAGCCCTCCGGCAAGCAAAAATGCTCCAGAAAACGTGCCTGTTTGGTCAACAATAAATCCGGTTAGAGCCGGGCCGATAATTCCTGCCGTGTTGGCGAGGAAATGCATGAAGCCGCCAACAGAACCGACATTGTTTTGATCAACCACATCTTGAATGACAGCCCAATAGATAGCACCGGTCAAATAAAGAAAGAACACTGACAGAGCGACAAGAGTGACAGCCCCCGCAGTCGTTGCCACAAGCCCGGCAAAACCAATCAGGACAGCTGATGAAAACAAACACGTGACAAGCACAACCTTGCGCGAGAACAGCACACCTTTTCGGGCCGTTTTTTTGTACACATAGTCAGAAACAAATCCCCCCGCAGCCAGCCCGATAAAGCCTAAAATCCACGGGATGACCGTAATGACACTCATCGATTCAACACTTAATCCCCGTTCGTCGACAAGATAGCTCGGAAACCACGTCAAAAAGAAGAAGAGGATGTAGTTGTAAGCGAAAAAAGCGAACGCCGTGAACAGGACCGTTTTTTGCTTCAGGTAAAAGGTGAGCGGAATTTTTTCTCCGGGAGACGTTTCTGCTTTTATTGCCGGTGCTTCCTTCATCGTCTCTTGCGGCTTTTCTTTGACAAACTTGAACCAGAGCACTGCCCATATCAATCCAATAATCATAATGAGAACGAAGGATACCTTCCAGCTGAACGCCACTGCGATCATGCCGACTATCGGGCCAGAAATGGCTCCCCCGAGCGGCGTGCCGCTGTTGGTTACACCGATAACAGACGCCCGCTGGGTCGGCGGGAACCAGTTGTTCACCATCTTGTTGATGGTCGCCGAAAGCGGGCCTTCTCCCATTCCGAAGAGAATGCGTATAATCAGCAGACTGACAAAGCCAAAAGCAAGGGCGACTGCTCCGCTAAACAGCGACCAAACAACCATCGCGACAAACAAGGTCAGCTTTGCCCCATAGCGGTCGGATGCCACGCCCCCAAGAAAGTTAAAAATCGCATAACCAATCGAAAAACTGCTGAAAATCAAGCCCATTTGCGTTGCAGACAATGTGAGATCATCCTGAATAAAAGGAGCTGCAATGGAAAGCGCCGAGCGATCCAGGTAATTAATCACCCCTGCCAGGAACAAAAAAAGGATAACGGGAAGCTTATCTTTTGAAAACATCTCAACCTCACCCCTATGTTGGTTCAGTTTCTGTTGCATCGCTTTCGTTACACACCTGAATAAGCCATAAATCCTCCATCGACAGGAACGGTGATCCCAGTGACAAAACCGGAATAGGATTCATCCGCCAGCCAAAGAAGCGTACCGAGCAAATCCTCGGGTTTTCCGAAGCGCTTCATCGGTGTTCCCGCAATAATTTTGTGAGATCGGCTGGTGAACGTTCCGTCTTGGTTGATCAGCAGATCATGATTTTGTTTTGTCAGAAAGAAGCCTGGGGCAATCGCATTGACCCGCAGCCCGGTTTCGGCAAAATGAACAGCCATCCACATCGTAAAATTATTGATCGATGCTTTGGCGGCACTGTATGCCGGAACCTTCGTCATAGGTGAATAAGCACTCATCGAAGAAAGATTGATAATCGCCGGTGAATCGGCTTTCAGCAGCTCTTTTCCAAACACTTGCGAGGCCAGAAACGCACCGGTGAAATTGGTGGAGAATACAGTTAGAAAGCCCCTCTCATCCATATCAAAAAAGGATTGGCCTTCTCCCGCTTCTTCATATGTCTCCACATCGGTTATCGCGGCAGGATGATTGCCGCCAGCCCCGTTAATTAACAGATCAACAGCGCCAAATTGGCCAAGGATGTCTTCCTTTGCCCGCTCCAGTGACATCCTGTCCAGCACATCCGCAGCAACAGCGCACGCTGTGCCGCCAGCCGCCGTTATCTCCTTCACGACCGCTTGGCCTTTTTCAGCCGTCCGATTCAATATCGCCACCTTCATGCCATGACGGGCTAGCTCCCGTGCCATCGCAGAGCAAAGCACGCCGCTGCCGCCAGTGATGACAGCCGTTTTACCAGCCTGGTTCTCATGCAGCGGGATCATACGCCCACCTCTTTTTTTGCCATTGCTTCATAGGCGTCCCACAGCCCGTTCAAATACATGATGCCAAGTGCCCGATCGTATAAGCCATATCCCGGGCGGCATTGCTCGCCCCAAAGATGTCGCCCATGATCCGGTCTGACATATCCTTCGTAATCCTGCTTATGCAGTTCTTCCATCACGCCTTGAATGTTGATCGAACCATCCTTTGTTAAATGAGATGTTTCAATAAAATCACCATTCTCATAAATTTTCACATTGCGAATATGTGAAAATGGAGCGATGCCGGCATACGTTTTAGCGATCTCCACCATGTCGTTAGCGGGATTGGCTCCCATTGAACCTGTACAAAGGGTGATACAATTAGACGGTGAATCTGATATCGCCCGCAGTTTCTTATAGCTTGCCTCTCCTGTGATAATGCGCGGCAGTCCGAAAATCGGCCACGGCGGGTCATCCGGATGAATGGCCATTTGAACACCATAGGCCTCAGCAACAGGAAGAATTTCCTGCAAAAAGAATGATAAATTGTCCCATAGCTTTTCTTCATCGACCGTTCTGTAGGCAGCAAAAAGCTCTTTGATCCGAGCCAATTTTTCGGGCTCCCACCCCGGCAGTGTCATGTCAGATGCTTCCTCCACCGTCCGAATCAGCTCTTGAGGATCAAGGCTTTCCACCTTGGCCTTTTCAAAAAACAGAGCGGTCGATCCATCTTCTAGCGGCCGGAACATGTCCGTGCGTGTCCAGTCAAAAACCGGCATAAAATTATAGCAGATCACTTTCACGCCAAATCCGGCAAGGTTGCGGATCGTTTGCTTGTAGTTTTCAATATACCGGCTGCGTTCTTCGTTCCCAAGTTTAATCGCTTCGTGAACATTCACGCTTTCTACAACTTCAGCATGAAAACCATAGGATTGAATATATTCGGTCTCGGCTCTGATTTCTTCTTTTTCCCACACGTCGCCGACAGGCTTTTGATGGAGAGCCCAAACGATGCCTTTGACTCCGGGAATTTGCTTCACGTGTTCAAGTGTGACTGTATCGTTGCCTCGTCCATACCATCGGAATGTCATATTCATGCTCGCACCTCCGGATTCAGTCATTTAATCAAACGTGATGACGGCTTTCCGCACCTGATCTGGATGCTCCTTAATAAACTGAAATGCGTGATGAACGTCATCAACTGAAAATGTATGGGTCACCAGCCCGTTATGCACTAACCGGCCTCCATTCAAAAGCTCTACTACTTTTGGAAACTGATTGGTCTGCAATCGCGATCCGGTTATCGTGACTTCTTTTTTTGTAATCGGCAGCTGTGAAATCTGAGCCGCTCTTTCATCAAATCCAAGCACAACCACATGTCCCGCCGGTGACACAGCCTCAATTGAAAGTGCAAAAGTCTCCGGCAGGCAAACAGCATCAATGACCACGTTTGCTCCTTCATTCCCAGTCCATTCAAGGACACGCTCGGCAACATGTTCTGCTTGGACATTTACAACAGCATCGGCGCCGTTTTCTTTCGCAAATGCCAGCCGCTCGTTGTTCAAGTCAGTCATCATGACAGCAGCGCCCGCCAGCTTTGCCATTTTCAACACACAGATCCCGATGGGCCCCGCTCCCTGGATCAGGACGGTATCACCTTTTTTCACCTGGCCTCTCCACACTGCCTGGGCGCCTATCGTATAAGGCTCGGCCATGACCGCTTCCTCCCAAGGCAAGTCCTTTGAGACCGCGTGAAGCTGCCTTTCCGGAAGCACAATATATTCCCGCAAGCCTCCGTCCTCATGTACGCCAAATACAGAAAGCTTGGCGCAAACATTCGGCCGCCCTTTGCGGCAGGCGTAACATGTGCCGCAATAAGAAATCGGCTCAATCACCACATGGTCACCGGGTTTTAGGCTCTGAACTTTCGCACCAACTTCCTCCACTAGTCCCGTTACCTCGTGTCCGATAACTCTCGGGAGGGTAGCAAGCGGATTCGTTCCATGATAAATGTGCATGTCTGAACCGCAAATGCCGACTCGCTTGACTTTCACGAGCACTTCATCTTCCTTTGAAAGAACTGGCTTCTTCACCTCCGCTGTCACCAGATCATACGCTTTTCGCACTTGAACCGCTTTCATTTTACTCACCTGCTTTTTAAGAATTCATACACGCTCCGGGCGATAGAAATTCCGTTTTTCTTATTTCTTTCTTCATGCAGCTGCTCGATCTCGCCGGGCACATACACTCTTTCGAATCCAACAGCCGGCGGTGATTGCTGCAGTTCATCAATCATGGCATCCATCTGCTCTAAAAACGTATCCCAGTCAGTAAAAAAGGCTGGATTGATCGCACAAACGTAATGCCCCAGCTTTCTTTTTTGATCAAGGCCGCTGTACATTTTGGCAATATGAGGGCCAAAAGCCGCGCCCGCCAGCAATCCTGAAAATACATCCACCACAATCGATAGTCCATAGCCTTTCGGGCCCCCGAATGTTGAAAGTGAGACGACCTTGTCAGGATCAGTTACTGCTTCTCCGCTTTCATCGACTCCCCATCCTTCAGGAATTTCTTTGCCCTCTTCACGGGCCTGCAGAATCTTCCCAAAAGCCACTTTGGATGTCGCCATATCTAGGATAAACGGTTTTTTATGCTTAGCCGGAACACCGTAAGCAATCGGATTTGTCCCTAAAAAAGGAGTCCTCCCCCCAAACGGGACAACGATACTGTCTGTATGCGTCATTGCTATTCCGATCAGCTTTTCGTCAGCCGCTTTTTGCACAAAATAGCTTAGCGCTCCGCAATGGCTGCTGTTTACGGCCGTGACCATGCCGACTCCTTTTTTCTTCGCCATGTCAATTGCATGGTCCATCGCCATGTCGCAATTCACATGACCGAAACCATCGTCTCCGTCAAGCACCCCGGTCACAGGCCCCGTTTCTTTAAAAACAGGCTGTGCCCCAGGATTGATCCCTCCCGCTAAAAGCCTGTTCACATAGTGTTCTGTGCGCAGCACGCCATGCGAATGTACATTGCGCAAATCAGCGTGCACGAGAACATCTGCTACTTTTTCAGCATCTCGTTCATTCAAACCGGCACCGGCCAGCTTTTGCCGAACGAGTTCCTTTGCTTCTTTAGCTGCAATTGTTATCGTTCTCAAGCAAGTGCCTCCTTCCTTTTCAGTTTTTTGGGCACTCTCCTAGCGAACCCCCTACAAACACATTTTATTTATAAATTATTTTAAATATTCTCTATATTATATTGTCAGATCTTTTGCTGAAGATCCTGAACGATCTGAGCATGCTGCTGGTCTGTGAGTTTATAAAGAAAGCCGATAATGATCATCGCTAATGCCAAAGCAATGGCCGGATACAGAAGCAGAAGCGCTTTGATGCCAATCAGCGCCTGTGCTGTCTGGACTGCATTCGGCACATAGCCGATAATCCCCAAACCGATCCCTGAGAGAAAGCCAGACAAAGATTGAGCAAGCTTTCTTGAGAAATTGAAAAGTGAATATGTCGTTGCTTCCTTCCGTTCACCGGATTTCCATTCGCCATAGTCGATAATATCGGAGACAAGAGCCCACGTGATGCCATTTGGGATACTGATTCCGATAAAGGCGATACTGGCGAGAATTGTAAACACATAAACGTTAGATGGAAGCATAAAGTTGATCAGATCCGCGGCCACACTGATGCCGAAGCCGATCATTGCCGTTCGTTTCTTTCCAAACATCTTGACGAGCTTTGGAAGGAATACGACGCCCAAAAAGGAAGAACCAATAATGATGAAGTTCATATAAGCCATTAATTCAACATTGCCCAAGTTATATTGTGCGAAATAGACGAGCATGGCGGATTTAATGTTGTATGCGGAAATTGAAAAAATCGTCATCAGGACAAGGGTTAACAGCGGTTTATTTGTAATAAATGTTTTGACGACAGATGAGAGTGTTAATTTTTCTTTTGGTGCTTCCGATATGACAATACGCTCTTTGCAGTTGCGGTAGCAAATATAAAACCAAATCACACCGAGCGCGGCGAATAAGCCCATGACCACCGGGTAGCCGACCTTCGGATTATCAAACTTGACGAGCAGCGGCATCACGGCAACACTTGTGATAAACAAGGCGCCAAGTGATCCGATTTGGCGGAACGTCGAAATGGAGGTCCGGTCCTCAGAATTTTGAGTCATCGCTGCCCCTAATGAGCCGTACGGAATATTCACAAATGAATAGCCGATGCCCCAAATCATATAGGATGCATATGCATAAATCAGTTTTCCGGTCGTTGATACATTGGGAGACAGAAAAATAAGAACAGTAAGCACCGCAAGCACGATGCTGCCAATTAATAGATAAGGCCTGAATTTCCCCCGTTTGCCGATATTTTTGCGATAATCGATTGATGAGCCGACAATTGGATCTGTTATCGCCGCAAACAGCTTACTGACTAAAAAAATGCCGCCGGCCATCGCAGCGGGGATTCCCGCTACATCAGTGAAATACTTCAATAAATAAATCTGGCCGAGATCAAACATAAAACCATTGCCAAAATCACCAAAACCATAGGACATTTTCTCTTTCAATGAAAGCCTTTTTTCCGTTTCGACCGACACAACCTTATTTGCCAGTTCAGTTCGCATGTTCCACCTCTGTGCCTTAAGAATTTTCGGATAGTGGTCCGCTCAGCGATACTGAGCGGACACTTTGTTACACGTTTACTTTCTCTTCTTGAAATTGAAAGTAGTGTTTCGCATTGTCATAGCAAATCCCCTGAACGATGCTTCCCAGAAGTTCCATATCGCGCGGCACTTCGCCGTTTTCCACCCATTCTCCAATCAAATTGCAGACGATCCGCCTGAAATATTCGTGACGCGTATACGAAAGAAAGCTTCTGGAATCGGTGAGCATGCCGATAAAACGGCTGAAAAGGCCAACATTTGATAACGCTTTCATTTGGTCGAGCATCCCGTCTTTAGTATCGTTAAACCACCAGGCTGTGCCGAATTGTATTTTTCCTGGGGTAATACCGTCCTGAAAACTGTTAATCATGCTGGCGATGACATAGTTATCATTTGGATTCAATGAATATAAAATCGTTTTCGGCAGCTGGTTCTTCATCTCAACTGAGTTCAGCAGCTTGTATAAAGGCTTAGCAATTTCTTCATCGTTCATTGAATCATAGCCTGTATCAGGTCCGAGCCTTTTCATCATTTTTGTATTCGTGTTTCTTAAAGCGTTGATATGAAACTGCATCGCCCAATCAAGCTCCGCATACAAACCGCAAAGAAACTGAAGCGTAAGTGTCTTAAATTTCTTCTCATCTTCATAAGAAACCTCTGTTCCTTGTAATCTGTCAGAAAAAATCCGTCCAGCTTCTTCTTTTGTTGTTTCGGCAAATACCATTGAATCTATCGCGTGATCAGAAACTCTGCCGCCGGCTGAGTGGAAGAATCGCACTCGTTTTTCCAACGCCTTTAAAAACTCATCATAGGTTGTAATCGATATGGCGGCGGCATCTTCAAGCGCCTGCACCCACTCATGAAAGCCTTCACGATTGATCTCAAGTCCTTTATCCGGCCGAAATCCAGGCAGCACGCTGACAGGAAAGTCTTTGTCTTCTTTTAACAATAAATGGTATTCAAGAGAATCGACAGGGTCATCTGTTGTACACACGACCTTTACATTTGATTTCACGATTAAATCCCTTGCCCCGAAGCCTTCCCCTTTGAGCAGTTCATTTGTCCGTTTCCATATAGCCGGCCCAGACTTCTCGTTTAAAATCTCATAAATGCCAAAAAAACGCTGCAATTCTAAGTGAGTCCAGTTATAGAGCGGATTGCCAATCGCCATCGGCACGGTTTTCGCCCAAGCCATAAATTTCTCTTCATCAAGCGCATCTCCGGTGATGTATGTCTCCTCAATTCCATTGGCTCTCATGATGCGCCATTTATAATGGTCACCATACAGCCAGGCTTCCGTGATGTTTTGAAATGTCTTATTTTCATAGATTTCTTTCGGACTTAAGTGGCAGTGGTAATCAATAATTGGCATGTCTTTCGCATAATTATGATAGAGGCTGACAGCGGTTTCATTTTTCAATAAAAAGTTTTCGCCCATGAAGGGTTCCATGTCCTCACCGTCTTTCATTCTATTTCAAAATGTTAACGTTAACATTTTGATTTGTTTTTATTTTACCTTTATATTCCTCTGGGATCAATCTCTTTTTTGAAAATGAAATGTTAACGCTGTCATAAACATAAAAAAGACATTGCCAGAAAGCACTCGGTAAGGAACGCTTTTGGCAATGTCAGATTCATTAAAAGGATTAGTAAGCCAGGCTGAAAAGTCCTTTAATGTGAGTTAAGTAGCGTACGTTACTTGCTTCTTTCATCAAGGAAGCAGGAAGACCTTTAAGCGGTGTAGAATTAGCACCAATGATGGCAACCGCGTCTTTGCGTCCAAGGCTTGCAAGTGTACCAGAGTTTACTGGCTTGAATGTTTCAAGCGTTTTGCCTTCCAGGTAAGCGAATAGGTTGTAACCGATCAGCTCACCCATTTGCCATGCGATTTGTGCAGTTGGCGGGTATGGACGGCCGTCTGGACCGAAGTAAACTGCGCTGTCTCCAGCAACGAATACATCTTCATGAGATGTAGATTGCAGGAAGTCATTTACAGTCGCGCGTCCGCGGTTCACTTCTAGACCTGATTCACCGACTAATGGGTTACCTTGTACGCCGCCAGTCCAAACAAATGTGTTGGCAACAACTTTAGATCCGTCTTTCAGATCAATTACGTTTCCTTCTACATTTGTAACAGGAAGACCTGTTAAGAACTCAACGCCGCGTTTTTCAAGGCTTGCAGTCGCACGTTCGATAAGATCATCCGGAAGAACAGGAAGGATTTTCGGACCTGCTTCAACAAGTTTCAATTTGATTTCTTTATGGTCTACGCCGTATTTTTTCGCAAGGTTCGGCATAATGTCAGCAAGCTCACCAACAAGCTCAACACCTGTTAAGCCGCCGCCGCCGATAAGGATTGTTGCATCTGCTTCGTTTTTCGTTTTAGAGTACTCGCGCACACGATCTTCAACATGTTGGAAGACTTTGTTCGCATCAGCAGCAGATTTCAATACCATGCTGTTTTCTTCAAGACCTGGGATGCCGAAGTAAGCCGTTACAGAACCAAGACCTACAACAAGCGCATCGTAAGTTAATGTAGAACCGTCAGCAAGCGCAACTTCTTTTTTATCAACAGAGAAAGAGCTTACTTCCGCAATTTTAAGATCAATGTCTTTGCCTTTGAAAAGTTTTTCTAATGGCATTGCAACCGCTTTTTCAGACACGTTGCCTGCAGCAAGGCGGTGTAATTCCGTAATGATTTGGTGAGTAGGGTATTTGTTTACCACTGTCACGCGTGCTTGTTCTTTTGTGTAATGTTTGCGAACTGTTAGAGCAGAAAGAACTCCGCCATAACCAGCGCCTAGAATGACAATATGTTTTGACATCGTATATCCTCCGTCCTTTATATCAATTTGAATCTGAGATTATTTTTGGTTTTCGCGTTCGTTCATGACTTCAAGGTAGCTGTTAGCAAAACGGAACAGCTTTTGAGCTTGAGGATCTTTCAGCATACGCAATAGGCCGAAAAGACCAATTGTTTCGTTGCTTGCTTCCGCGCGGTCTTTTGCTTCGATCGCAGTCGCAGCTACTTCTTTCGCTGTTTCTTTTACAGGCTCAAGAATTTCAGTGATCGCACCGACTGTGTCGCTTTTTAACACTTCGTCAGTCGCTACAGACTGAGCGAAATCATAAGACTTCGTTAAAATATTCACTAACTCAGTCAGCTTCGGAAGCTGGTCAACTAAAACAGTCAATGATTCTTGAACTTCTGGCTTTAATAGCTGATCAATAAGATCTTGCTGGCTTTGGCTGACAGACGCATTTGTTTGATCGATTGTTTCTGGCATATCCAATTCTCCTTTACTATAAGCAGTTTGCTGATTTTTTTGGAAAGGGTAGTGCCTCTCCCTGTCTCACGCTTTTAAGGCATAAGAATAAGGATTGTGAATTCGTGCACAATCATTTACAAAAATAAATGTTTACTACCCAGTTTTTCATCTTGCCATATTCAGTATTATTTTTATCTAAAAATAAACAATTGAATAAGTCAAAATCCTTTACTCTCTCTGAAAATAGCAAACACAAAAAACTCCAATTCGATTACCTTCTATATGATAACACTTTTTGAACAAAATTTGAACGTGAATTGCTTCGATTATGAAATTAATTTATATGGAGCTCATGTCATATCGTTTCTGCGGCACTAGTTATTGACAATCCAGCAATTTCTCCCCTTCACTTTACCCATATTTCCAATAGAGGCTCTCTTTTTCCTGTGATCGGATCATTCGCCGGCAACGCCGCCTGCTTAATCTGTTTGACCGCTTCCTCCCGCTCATTGGGCTTCCCCGTCTTCATATCATACTGAACGCCTCCGGGATAGGCGCCAAGGACAGTAAAATCGGGGCTTGAGCTGAGCTTTTTATGTCCGACTCCGGCTGGAATCACGACTGCGTCGCCTGATTTGAAAGGGATGGCAGCCCCTTTTTCTCCCCCAAACTGAATCACAGCCTCTCCCCTAAGGGCAATCAGGACTTCATGCGTATTGCTGTGATAATGATGGTATGGAAAAACACTCCCTGACCAGCTGTTTGACCAGCCATGCCGGATGACGATCCGCTCTGCCAGTCCGGTGTCCTTAAGCGCGTTTTGATACACCACGAGCGGAAAATCAGGGTGATTCGGAATCCTGCCGTCATCCGGAAAGAAGTATGTCTGTGTCTCTTTTTCCATCAATTACACCTCCCTTTTTTGTCTTCCACACATAGCGGTTCGCAAAACATGATGTTTTTCTCATGATTCCATTGATCTGCATGATACCGAATAGTATAGTATAAAAAAATAATGCCAGAATGAGGGATATCATGAAAGCTATCGTTATCGGAATATTGGCTTCACTCTTTTTCGCCGTTACCTTTATATTAAACAGAGCGATGGAGTTATCAGGAGGCAGCTGGCTTTGGAGCTCTTCGCTGCGCTTTATTTTTATGGTGCCGTTTTTATGTTTGATTGTCATCATGAGAGGGACATTCACGCCTCTCTTACTAGAGATGAGGAAAAAGCCGTTTTATTGGATCAAATGGAGCTTCGTCGGCTTCGTGCTTTTTTACGCGCCGATTACATTTGCGGCTACATACGGTCCGGGGTGGCTCATAGCCGGAACCTGGCAAATTACAATTGTAGCCGGGGTGCTCTTATCTCCTTTGTTCTATGTCAAACAAGATATGCCGGGCGGTCCGCAGCTCGTTCGCCAAAAGATTCCCCTGGTTTCACTTGGCACTTCCATGATCATCCTGATTGGAGCGGCTCTGATTCAGCTTCAGCATGCAGAATCGCTTTCTGGGAGGATGCTGCTTTTCAGTGTGCTGCCGGTTGTCATTGCGGCTTTTGCCTATCCGTTAGGAAACAGGAGAATGCTCGAAGAATACGGAGGCCGGCTTGATACATTTCAGCGCGTGCTTGGAATGACATTGGCAAGCCTTCCATTCTGGCTTATATTAGCAGCTTACGGCTGGTGGTCAGATGGCCTTCCAACAGCAAGTCAAACCGTTCAATCCTTTATCGTTGCCGTCAGCTCAGGCATCATTGCGACGGTTTTATTTTTCTGGGCCACTGATATGGTAAGAGACAATCCGCAAAAACTCGCAGCTGTTGAAGCCACTCAAGCCGGTGAAGTGATTTTCGCGCTGCTTGGTGAAATTGTTCTGCTGTCAGGCGTTTTCCCATCTCTTTTATCATTTGCCGGTTTGTTCATTATAATAGCGGGGATGATGTTACATACCTTCGCTTCACAGCCGAGAAAACCGAAAAAGAAAGCACAGTCAAATCTGACTGCGTAGCATCTGCAGGAGAATGGGTGAAAGCCTGTTCTCCTTTATTTGTGCTACCAAAAGGAATCTGTTTCACGTTATAGTTAAATATAATGTCAGCCTACTTATATTGAAAGGTGATTATTGTAATGGAAGCAAACGATCAAACACAAAACATACCAGCCATCTCCTTCAGATCAGTCAGAAAAAGCTATAAACAAGATGGACAAACCTATGATGTGCTGCAGGATGTCACCGGAGACATTCAACAGGGCGCAATCGTAGCCGTTTTAGGTCCTTCCGGCTCAGGCAAAAGCACCCTCCTTTCTATGTGTAATTTAATGAGAACGCCTGACAGCGGCGAAGTCAACATATACGGAAAGGAAGTCAGAGAATGGAATGTCAATGAGCTGAGGCGAACGGCAGCCCTCGCGTTTCAATCGGCTCCCGTGCTCGACGGGACAGTGCGTGACAATTTAAGTCTTGTACAAAGGCTGCATCAATCCCAGCTGTACTCTCCTGAAAAGCTGGCTTCGCTTGCAGGGCTGCCGCCAGAGCTGTTAGACAGAAGCGCCAGAGACTTATCGGGCGGGCAGCGGCAAAGACTGTCACTGGCCCGAACGCTCTCAAATCCTTCCTCCATTCTATTGTTGGACGAAATCACATCGGCCTTGGACCCAGTTTCTGCTCTTGAGATTGAAGAACTGATCAAACGTCAGCATCAAGAGAAAAAATGGACAGTCATGTGGGTCACTCATAATATGGAGCAGGCAAAACGAGTAGCCGATACCATTTGGTTTATGGCAGATGGCCGGCTGCTTGAAATCGCAGAAACCGACACATTTTTCTCCGCTCCGCAGCATGAAGCAACGAAAGAATTTTTGAAGGGAGGGACCCGGTAATGGATTACCTTTCTCTCTCTTTAACGATGATCTTTGTATTGATCGCCTTGTTTTTATCAAAATCCTTTAAAGCCGGTGTAGAAAAAGACATGATCATCGCCACCATCCGGGCCGCGGTGCAGCTGCTTATCATCGGTTATGTTTTGTCGCTGATTTTTCGCGGAGACCACCCTGTTTTTATCCTGCTGATGGTGCTGTTAATGCTCGCGGTGGCGGCGCAAAATGTCATCAAGCGAAAGAAAAATACTATCGGTTCGTTTTGGAGGGTGTTTGCCGCGTTAGCAATCGTAGAAATTGTGACGCAGGGAATTCTGCTGTCTCTTCATATCATTCCGCTTACGGCACGATATGTCATTCCGATCAGCGGGATGGTCATCGGAAATTCGATGGTGCTCTCAAGTTTGTTTCTAAACCGGCTTAACTCAGAAGTCGGCGTTCGCAAAGAAGAAATTCAATTAATATTGTCACTTGGCGGCACACCGAAGCAATCCATACAGCGCATTCTTACCTCAGCGATGAAAATGAGTATGATCCCGACGCTCGAAAGCCAGAAAACACTGGGTCTTGTCCAGCTTCCCGGCATGATGACTGGCCAGATTCTAGCCGGCGCGGACCCGATTCAGGCAGTACGCTTTCAACTCTTAATCGTGTTTACAACGATGGCCTCAGCCGCGCTGACTTGTGTAATCTTAAGCGTGCTGACATACCCATCATTATTCACCGTTCATCTGCAGCTGAAGCAGAATGAATGACAGACAAAAGCCGCTTTCCGAGGGAAAAGCGGCTTTTTGTACTTGTTATTCCTTTTCTTCATAATACTTGGCCAGCTCAACAATCATCGCACCCATCCGCTCAATCTCTGGCGCAAGCAGTCTCGTAATGCCCTCTTCCCGCAGTGCTTCAGCAGTCACTTTTCCGACAGCAGCTGCGATGGCGCGTTCTTCGAATACCTTCTTCACTTCATTGATATAACCTCGCCCCTTGGCAAAATCAAACAGGGAACGAACCTGAATGGCCGTTGTAAAACAAACGGCATCGACCTCATCGTTCATCAGCTCTCGGCATAACCGCTCCACCGTTTCCTCCTCCGGCGGGATGTGCTGATAAGGCAGAATCGGCAGGACAGACGCGCCTTTTTCTTCAAGAAATGCCATGAGAGCCGGCGCTTTTTCGCCATGAAGCTGCACCATGACTGTTTTTCCTGAAAAGTCGTGAGGCTCCAAGGAACGGATTAAGCCTCTTGTTGTCCCGTCTTCATCCGAAGCTTCCGGTGTGATTCCAAGCTTTTTCAGCGCAGACAGCGTTTTGTATCCCCGGCATGCCGCTTTCGCTTGGCGAATGGCCTGCAGAAACTCATCTTTCAGTCCAATTTTCTCTGCCATATCGACAAGAGTCTCCAACCCGATGCCTGTCGTGAAAATGACCCAGTCAGCTTTTTCTTCCGCAAACGTCCGCAAATCCGGCTCCACCTGCTTCTCTGCTAAGTAAACTGTACCTTGGAGAGGCCGGATGACAGGTATTCCGCCCTGTTTTTCAATGATTGTACTAATTTCTTCCGTTTTTCGTGAGCCACCGATTGCCACGCGTTTTCCAAGTAACCCTTTTCCCATACCCGTTTCCTCTCCTCTTTGCATAGGCTTTTTATGTATATAAGCTTAATAAAGCTATTTTGGCGCAAACCAAGGAAGAAATCAAGATAAACCCCACCTCCTAAAATCCATTGAATACGCCGGAAGCTTGCTGTAAGATAAACAGCAGACACGTCTTGTAACGGAGGATCGACATGGAAACAAAAAAAGAAGAATATGAAACAAAAGGCTACGATACATCGATTGTTTACGAATTCAATGAATATCCGGACGCCCGCAGCGGGCGCTGCGACAACTGTGATTACACACTGTTCAAAAGCTCTGTAAAAGGCGGAAAATTTCTTAGAGAATGCCGGAGATGCGGGATGAAAAAAAATATTTAAACAGAAAACCGAAATCAAATTGATTTCGGTTTTTATGTTTTTACTGCGGGACAGCGGATTTTTTCATAAACGCTTCAATCTCAGCTGCCGCACGCTCCGCTCCGCCAGCTTCTTTTACATCCTTTTGCATATTCTTGACGCGGCTGAGCAGCTCTTGATCACTGGATACAGCTTGAACCGCTTCCTGCAGGCTGGAAACAGTCACTTCCTCTTTCGGCAAATAAACGCCAAGGCCTAATTCATCAACCCGATTTGCAGTGAGCTCTTGCTCATACATTTGTGGAATGACGACAAGCGGCACACCTGCGTTCATCGCTTCCATCGTACTGTTCATCCCGCCATGAGAGATGAACAAATCAGCTTTCTCTAACACCTCAAGCTGCGGCACACTTTGGCGAATGGTAAAGTTAGCAGGAATATCCTCCAAGCTTTCTGGATCAATCGTTTTCCCAACAGACATGATCACTTGCCATGAAGAATCCCGAAATGCCTTGATGCACATCTTGTAAAATTCCGGCCATGCGTTAAACGCCGTACCCAAAGAAATCAGCATAAGCGGGCGATCATCCTTGTCAATCAACAGGCTTTCTTTTTCCTTCCGTTCCCCGAGAGAGGGGCCGACAAAACAGAAACGGTCATCGAACGTCTCATGCTGAATCTGAAAAGACTTCGGCATAAAGACAATATTTAATGCTTCTGGCACAGCTAACTGTTCAAATGAAACAGCCGGCAACTTCTCTTGCTCCAAGTAGGCTTTAAATTCAGCCTCTGCTTCTCTTATTTTTTTCAGCATGTCTTCATTTCCTAACTGAAAGGATTCATTTTGGGCATATGACGAACAGAGCTTAATGACCGGAACATTAAGCTTTTCAGCAAACAATTTACCAGCCAGCGCAACAAAGTCATAGATGATCAGATCAGGCTGATCATCCTTATATAACTCCTCAAGCTGCGGCAGAATGCTGAGTGATTCTTTCAAAAGGCTGAGGGGCGCGTCATTCTTTTCCATCATCTCCCTGATTTGCTTAGGATCAATATTCAAGGATGTATGATAGATCAATGCTTCTCCACCGGCTTGCTGAACAGCGGGCGCAAACTCCTCAGTCGTCGCGTACGTGACACGGTACCCTTTCTCACAAAGCTTCTCTACTAAAGCAAGCGTAGGATTGACATGTCCGTATGCCGGGATATTGATCATCGAAATATGGTACTTTTTCATGAATCTCCAGTCTCCTTATCTATTACATTTTCACACGGAAGCTCTTTAATCCGTATATCACACTGTTTTCAATCGGAGTGATACTGACGCACTCCATATGAGGAAAAGCAGAAATCAAAGACGTTAACGCGATATTTGCTTCAAGACGGGCAAGCGGAGCCCCAAGGCAAAAATGGATGCCATGGCCAAACGCAATATGCGGATTGGGATGGCGGCGGATATCAAACATGTGCGGCCTGTCAAACTTTGCTTCATCACGATTTGCCGATGCCACAAACGCCAAAACCATATCACCTTCTTTAATCAGATGCCCACCGATCTCCGTATCCCGCTTGGCAATGCGCCTCAAAACCGGGGCCGGCGCTCTGAAACGCAAGGCTTCCTCCACTGCCTGAGGCATCAGTTCAGGATGGCTGCGCAGTTCCTCATAAACGCCTGGCGTTTCTAATATGCTGTACATCGCATTTGAAATCAGGTTTGTAGTGGTTTCATTTCCGGCCACCAGCAGCAGCGTGCAAAACGGAATCAGCTCTTCACCGGACAGCTTCTCGCCTGTTTCTTCCGCTTCCACTAAAATAGAAATAATATCCTGCGCCGGTTTGTTTCGCTTTTCTTCTATGATGCCGGCAAAAAACGCAGCCAGTTCTTCCTCACACTTATCTCGTTCTTCCAAAAAGGCTTTTTCAGCTTCTTCACTTTTATCCCTCGGTGTACTGACCAGAAGATCAGACCATGCTTTAAACTGATCCATATGCGCTGAAGGCACTCCCAGTAGCTCAGATATCACAATAACCGGAAGCGGGTATGAAAAATCGTGAACAAGGTCAAACTCACTGCGCCCCTGAAATTTTTGAATCAGTTCATCTGTGATTTCTTGAATTCTCGGTTCCCATTGCTTCATCACGCGCGGAGTAAAGGCTTTATTCACGACTGAACGGATTTTTGTATGCTTCGGCGGGTCCATGTTAATGATGGAATTTCCAATAGAGCTTGTCTGCTGCGGCATGTAACTGGAAAACAGCTCTTTATCCCCAACAACTTTTTTGACATCATCATAAAGAAAAACGCTCCACACTTGGTTTTCTTCATCAAAGGAAACAGGCGCATCCTTTCTCATCGATTCGTACCATGGAAACGGATGATACGCATCCTGTTTGTTTTTCCCATTGAGCAGCGCTCGCTGCAAGGCTTGCCGGCGGTTTAACACACTCATTATGGTCACTCCCTTGAAAAAATTCAGCAATGAATGTTCCACTTCACCTCCCGCTTTCGAAAAAGAGAGGGACTACCACAAATAATTAAATTGATAACAGCAGGCAGGCGATCACGATGTTCGATGCAGGCATCATATATTCCCCCTCGAATTTCGTTCATCTTACCATAATCTTTCAATTTTTTTCTATTCTGCACTGCTGTTTTGGCTCACAACGTGACCTTAGGCATAAGCACGCAAATCCAATATGGATTCAATTGCACCGCTCCGCTCAAAAAACGTCACTGTTTTCAACCAAATGCACTAACTCCAAAAATGACTTTCCCATTATGTAAAATAATTTGGTTCTATGATTAAATAGAAGGTAAAAGGTGAAGGAGAGAACAACGTGGCAGCACAGACTGATTACAAAAAACAAGTTGTCGGAATCCTACTTTCACTTGCATTCGTACTCTTTGTGTTCTCTTTTTCTGAGAGACATGAAAAACCGCTTGTTGAGGGAAAAAAACAGGAAAACTGGCATACTGTCGTCGACAAAGCCTCTGTCAAAATTTATGGCAGCCGATTAGTTGAAGAAAACAAATTAAAGCAAAAACTCGGCCATAAACAAGCCGATTCTATTTTGACCCTTCTGAAACTCGCCAACGAGAAACACATTACATTTTAAAAAAGAAAGAGCCCATAGGCTCTTTCTTTTTAGTCAAATATCGTTTTCTTGTCCGGATGGCGCAAAAAGTCAAACAGCATGCTAAGCTGTGAGGGTGTGTTTCGTTTTGGAGAAAGCGGCGGGAGGCTGTCTTCCGGAAAAAAAGCGGCATGATTCGTCTCGATCCCTGTTTCCCCCTGCCCGCCCGTCATGCTGCATGCGATGAAGATTTTATAATAGTGATAAGGCTGAGGGGGATGAGAGTGTTTATGGCTGTCTAGCACGGCCAGCAATCGAGACGGCTCTGTATCGTACCCCGACTCTTCTTTGATTTCCTTGACGACGTTTTCAGCTGGCGATAAACCAATCTCGCAAAATCCACCCGGCAGCGACCACAGCTCATCATGCTTCTCCCGGACAAGCAAAATCTGATTCTCTCGGAATACTGCGCCGCGCACATCCGCTTTCGGTGTTGGATAGCCGCTCTCCCCACTCCATAAATCAGTGATAACTTCAATGTTCGTCTGTGAGTAATCCGCCATCATTTCCGCGCTGAGCTTCATTAGCTCTTCATACCTCTCCCTGTCGTACACATCCTTGGAAAAAGCAAGCCCCGCCTGTGCGATCGCCCGAATCCGCTGTGCCCGTTCCAGCCATTTGGTTTGCACTTTTATCACTCATCCTTTCAAGTCAAGTTTCGCTATAAAAAATGCACGTTTTCCACAGATGAAAAACGTGCAACTGTAAATTAGCTTCTAATCTAACTTCACCAAGTAATCAATATCGTCCTTTACTCTCTCTTCTGTATTACTGCTATTTGTATCAGCTAAAAACGGATTATATACCAGTGTGTAATGTTTCTGTTCTCCTTTAGGGATGACATAACTGAGTACACCTGTAACCTTTTTCCCCGATACTAGTGTTCCTCCCATAAGGATTCTGCCCTTCTCTTCTATAGAAAAAACAGGCCGTACTGATTGATCATTCTTATCTCTTAAATCAAACCCGATAAAATTGTAGCTTATTGAATCTTCCCCTATATTTTCCATCGTAACTTCTATAATAAGCCGTTCCTCATCATCTTTTATTGTTTTTGTCTCCTCATTTACAGCTCCGCCAACATTCATATATTCACCTTTTTGCACTCTATCAACTTTATTCACTGTAAAATTCGTATGTCCTGCTTTAAATGTTTCTCCTATTTTATGTATTTGATCATCTTTTTTGGTCTTCGGCTCACCGCCTTTTTTCAATTCCTTATCAAGTTCCTTTTCAAGCTCTTCTTGCGATTTTTTCTCTTTCGGTTTTTCCTTCTCTGACGCATCGCTCGATTGGCTGCACGCTGAAAGCGCTAACCCGATCGTCAAGACAAATAATAGTAATAAGACTTTTTTCATGATTGTTCCCCCATCTAAAGTAATCGATTTCTATTATAATCAGATTTTTCCTTTTCCTAACAGGTAAGAAAGTAACGATTATTTCTATCTCATTCATCACAATCTTACTTCTTCCTAGTATTTGAATATTTTTTACTAGTCCATTAGACCTTTTCATCAAAAAACCCGAGCTGGCTGAAGCCGGCTCGGGCGGGAGGTCAATCTCGCTTGTTCATTCCTCTTTTCTCTCGGGGTTCCTGATGATGTTTTTGGTGTTCCGGAGGCTGCGTCGTGCGTTCCAGCTCCTTTGTATCTTGTCCCATTCCTTTTAAAAAAGAAAAGAGTAGTGTAATTGATTTGTTGATTTCTGGGTCTTTTAGCGAGCGGATAATATCAAAATAACCTGTCTTTTCTTCACTGTTTTTCTGCTCTACAGCGCTTGCCACACCCGCATTCACTTTCAAAATGAGGGGCTCCAGCTGCTTCACGTCCAGCATGCCGAGGGTTCCAAACAGAAGCAATAGATTTTTCAATGTGTTGGCCGTTTCCTCTGTATCAGCCTTTTTCACTAAGATGTCAAGAACTTTATCTCCTTGGCCAAAAAGGCCGCGGAGCAACGGCAGGACACCGCGCTCGTTCATATGGCCCAGCATATGCAAGGTTTCGAGAATCGCTTCTTTGTGGTCAATTAGAGCATCTTCAATTTCCCGCAAATCACGCTTTCGCTGATCCTCTTCTGTTACCTCGATTTTTTGGATTCGTTTAATCGCTTTAGCCATTATGGCCCATCCCCCTTTTCACAGCGTCACCAGGGAAAATATAATCCTTCCGCGCCCATTTCTTTTGAACCTGCACACCGATTTGCGGCTGCGGATTGCCGTTGCGGTGGTTGATCTTAGGCAGCGGGCTGATTCCGTCGTGCTTCAAAATTTCCATCTTGGCCGATGTTTCTTTGTAAGCAGGCGTATCGGTATCCTTATCGGCATGGCTGCCTGTTAACAGGTTGATCGCCGCTTCCCCTGAATCGTTCATTGGCAGATATACTTCCTTCCCTTTGACTCGATCAGTAATCAGGCACTTCACTTTGACATTTCCGAAAGGCGATGTGAGCCTGACGAGGGTTCCGTCCTGAATCCCTCGTTCTGCCGCAAGCTCAGGAGAAATTTCTAAGAACACTTCCGGTGTTTTCTCCGAAATCCCTTTTGATTTGTAAGTCAGATTCCCTTCGTGGAAATGCTCCAAGAGCCGCCCATTGTTGACATGGATATCATATTCCTCACCGAATTCCTCAGGCTCTGTCCACTGGACAGGGTAGAGAATGGCCTTGCCGTCCGGGAAAGGGAAGCGCTCTGTAAAGAGTAAAGGCGAATCCTTTCCATCAGCATTTACAGGCCATTGCAGGGAATTATAGCCCTCAAGACGTTCATAGGTGACACCGGCATAAATCGGCGACAGCTTGGCTGCTTCCTCCATAATGTCTGCAGGATGCTTATAGTGCCAGTCGGCGCCAAGCTTATTGGCAACCTCCATAATAATCTGCCAATCCGGCTTTGATTCACCCAGCGGTTCAAATACCTGATACAAACGCTGAATCCGGCGTTCTGTGTTTGTAAACGTTCCTTCTTTTTCAAGGCTTGGGCTCGCAGGAAGAACCACATCAGCAAACTCCGCTGTACGTGAAAGGAAAATGTCCTGCACCACAAAGAAATCAAGCTTTTCATATGCGGCGTGTACATGATTGATATTGGAATCCACCAGGCCCATTTCTTCACCTTTTACATACATCGCTTTCAGCTGTCCGGAATGGATTTTTTCAATCATTTCGTGGTTGGTCATACCCGGCTCTTTCGGCAGCGGCACACCCCACACACGCTCGTATTTTTGGCGGACTTGTTCATCCGTCACTTTTTCATAGCCTGGCATTCTGTCAGGCATGCTTCCGAAGTCACTTGCTCCCTGCACGTTATTATGACCGCGCAATGGGTAAGAACCTGCTCCCGGTTTTCCGTAGTTTCCTGTCACAAGCAGCAGGTTAGAGATCGCCGTGCTCGTGTCGCTTCCTCCAATATGCTGTGTCACGCCCATCGCCCACAATGCGCACACACTGTCAGCTTGCCCGATCATCTCTGCCATTTGGATAAGGGTTTCTCGATCAATCCCGGTTTTCTCCTCAGCATATTCAAGTGTGTACGGCGCGATGCTTTTTACATATTCATCCCGTCCGTTCACTCTTTCTCTCAAAAATCGTTCATCGGCCTTGCCGTTTTCTATTAAATATTTGGCGATCGCATTCAGCCAGACGATATCCGATCCGGCACGCGGCTGGACAAATAAATCGGAGCGTTCTGCCATTTCGTGTTTTCTGATATCCGCGACGATCACTTTCTGCCCTCTCAGCTTATGAGCCCGTTTAATCCGAGTGGATAAGACTGGATGCGACTCAGACGTGTTCGAACCGATAATCAAAACAAGGTCCGCTTGCGCGATATCTGTAATTGATCCTGAATCACCGCCATAGCCGACTGTCCGGAACAGGCCGGCAGTCGCAGGAGATTGGCAATAGCGAGAGCAGTTGTCCACATTATTTGTGCCAATGACCCCTCTGGCCAGCTTTTGCATAAGATAGGATTCTTCATTTGTACATTTAGAAGATGTAATAAAAGCGAGAGAATCCGGGCCAAACGCCTCTTTTAATTCAGTGAACTTGCTGGCGATCAGCGATAACGCCTCCTCCCACTCTGCTTCACGGAAATGATCGCCTTCCCGGATCAGCGGCTTTGTCAGGCGTTCCTCACTGTTGACGAAATCCCAGCCGAACTTCCCTTTTACACAGGTAGAAATACCGTTGGCTGGCGCCTCCTCCTGCGGCTCTACTTTCAGAATGTCTCTTCCCTTTGTCCAGACATCAAAGCTGCAGCCGACGCCGCAATACGTGCAGACGGTTTTCGTTTTTTTGATTCGTTCATCACGCATGGCCGATTCCATATCAGAAATGGCAAGAATCGAGCCGTAGCCTGTCTCTACGCCTTTTGTGATCTCGATCATCGGACGCAGGGTTTCATTATTGATGCCTGTTAAATATCCGGCTTCCCCTTCCATTCCTTTTTCCATCATCGCGTTGCATGGACAGACGGTTGAACAGTGGCCGCATGACACACATGACGACTCGTTGATCGGCACATCGTTATCCCAAATGACGCGCGGGCGTTTCCGCTCCCAGTCAATGGTCAGTGTTTCAGTTACCTGAACATCCTGGCACGCTTCGACACAGCGGCCGCACAAAATACATTGGTCCGGATCGTAGCGGTAAAACGGATGGGATTCATCCTTGTGGTAGGGCTTGTGATCAAACGGGATGCTTTGGTGATTGATTTTCATTTCCTTCACCGTATTATGTATTTCGCATCCCCCGTTGTTGTAATCGCAAACTGTACAATAAAGCTCATGATTATATAAAATCTTGTCCATCCCGATGACCTGCGCTTTTTTCACGTCAGGTGAGAGCGTATCAATGATATCCCCATCCTTTAATTCAGCGGAGCACGACCTCTTCAGCTCACCATTGATGCTGACGATGCACGTATCACATGTTTCAATCGGCCCTAAGCTTGGATGATAGCAAACTTGCGGCACTTCAATCGAGCTGTTATTCAAAAGCTGCAGCACCGTCTGTTCCTCGGACGCTTCCATTTCAACGCCGTTTATTGTGATTTTTTTCTTGCCAGCCATCTCCATTCCCCTTTCTTGCTTTATATACCGAATTACCTATTTCAGTTCCCTTACAACAACTCAATAAAACATACAAAGCGCACTCACATGTTTTATTGCACTAACACCGGGAAACGGGATGGTAGATCAATAAGGAGGGATCAACATGAAAAAGACAATGTCTGCTATTACCGCTGCGGCAGCAGTAACAAGCTGTTTTACCGGCTTTGGGGCTGCGTCCTTTTCAGCACCGGCAAAGGCCGCAGCTCTAACAAACACGCTCTCAGAAAACACGAATCAATCAGCCGCCGAGCTTGTCAAAAACCTCTATAACACCGCCTATAAAGGGGAAATGCCTCAGCAGGCGCAAGGCCTTACCATTAACAAAAGCACAAAAGGGGATGTCCACGCTGCGTTTGGGGAACCGGAAAGACCCGTCGGGGGAGACAATCGATTTGATTTATATCACTGGAATATGGGACAGCCGGGCTACGGATTTTCCTATCATAAAGACATGACAATTTCAGAAATCCGCTACTTTGGAACCGGTGTGGAACGGCAGCTGAATTTAGGCGGAGTTACGCCGGAAGTGCTGCAGAAGCAATTAGGACCAGCAAATCGGGTGTTAACCGTCCCGTTTACCGATGAAATCGATTATGTATATGATACAGGCCGCTATGAACTCCATTTTGTAATAGGCACGGATCAGACAGCCGACCATGTAAACCTAAAAGCAAAATAAACACCCTACGCGGCTATTCAGCCGCTTTTTTAGTGGACAAATAAAAGCTATATTCCTTACAATACAGGGAGATGAAGCAGAGACGGGGTATCAATTCGCAATGAAGCGAAATCGTTGGATATATGCAGTTTTCACCGTACTGATCATTGGGCTGGGGCTTGGATCCAGAGCATTCTCCAGTGTTCTTCCTGATACCCTCAATACTTATCTGGGAGACTCGTTGTGGGCCGCCATGATCTTTACGGGATGCGGATTTCTATTTCGGAAGCTGAAGACAATGATAACGGGCATTATCAGTCTTTCTTTCTGTTTTGTCATTGAATTCAGCCAGCTCTATCATGCCGAATGGATCGACCAGATTAGGGATACTTCTCTTGGCGGGCTTGTACTGGGGTACGGTTTTTTATGGAGCGATATCGAAGCATATACAATCGGAATTGCCGCCTGCGCCGCCATAGAACTGCTGGTTTTGGGAATCAAAAAGCGCCGCTGTATGTGACGCTTTTTTCATGTAGAAAACAGCCCGCATTGAGAAAGAATGGTCTTCGCATCCAAACGCGTGGCCTCGCTTATCGTGATATGATGTTGATTCATAAATAACTGAACGGCATGATATCCAACCGCATAACCTGCAAAAGCCGATAAACCTGCAGGCTTAAAGCCTTGGTCGTTAGCAATTGGATCACCAAACATATAACGGCTGACTTCCGAAAATCCTTTCACATCCAGCACCTCATTGATCACATCAATGGAATATTGCAAATCTTCATGATCAAAACGAGTTACCCAAGGGCCCAATCGTTCCGTACCAAACAGCTCTCTGGCGAATGATTCCGCCAATCCTTCAATCACAAGATAATCCCCGACACTTACAGAGCCATGATGAAAATCTATATACGAAAACCGCACATTATGATGAAACTCATGAGCAATAATTGAAGGAATCCTTGGCAGGTTATAACGGTTCGGATCAATCCATACATGAATAAAGCCCGGTATCCCGCCAAACCCGCAGTAGCCTTTTTGCAGCTGAAGTTTATTTGGATCAGCGATATAAAGGCCGAATTTGATCTCCTCTGCATTCACCCGCAGCTGTTCGCGCTCAGCAAAAAATATGCATTGCCGAAGTGCAGATTCAGCTGTCTCTGAAACATGTGATTCTTTCAGTATTTGCAGTGCTTTCTGGCCGCTTTCAGCATCACGGACATCCAAATAGCCCAGCATTTTCGCAGCCATGATCACATCATAGCCGTTTGGCTCCTTCGCTTTCAGCGGAACTTGGATGGCGGTCCACATCTTTTCAAACGGCCTCATCATCGTATACCGAAATTCATCTTCTCTTTTCTGTTCTTCCATTGAAAACAGCTTTTCGTATTGCTCAAAGGTCTTTTCCATTACAAGATTCATCCTGATCCCTCCTTGTCAAAAACATACGGTATGCTCTAGCGTAAGGGTCAACAGGAGAAATTAAGCCATTTTTCACTGTAAAATGATACAAAGCCGCCGATAGGTAAGGCATAGGAGGTGGAACGATGGATATTCCTGCTTTATCAGTTGCGATGCATCAAGCATCCCTTGCCCAGAATGTTAATATTGCTTTAACGAAAAAAATGCTGGACACCGCCCAGCAAAATGCCGATCAAACCTTAAAGATGATTCAGCATCCGACTCTCGGACAAACTATTGATGTAAAAGCTTAACCTCACACCAAAGGCGGCCAATAACTCCATCCTCCCGGCCGCCTTTATTGTTCACAAAAAAGCATGCATGTTTTGATTGTTCCTCCGTATGATTTATTGTTTGCCATATTAAGGAGGTCATAAAGGATATGAAAAGACTGTTTACGAAGGCTTCATTGGTGTTATTCGCAGTAGTATTTGTTTTTGCCGTCAAAGGAGTACCCGCCAATGCGGAAACCCATGCCTACGATGGAAAAAGCCCTTATTACAATGATTGTGCGTCCACCGGCTCTACAAAAAAATCCTCAAACTTAGTGAATGCCAGCAATCAAGTCATCGGAGTAGTCGAGCTTAAATTCAGCAGTACATGTAAAACGGCTTGGGCAAAAATCACGATGAATAATACATTGACGTCTGGCTTTGAAGCAAATGCGGAGATTACCCGAAACACGGACGGCAAGAGATATAATTGTGATTCTGCAGGCGGCAATGGAAAAGCGGTGGCCGGCCAAAAGTCTTGCTATACACCGATGGTATATGATTTAGATCCAAGGACTTCTTACGCTTTTGGCAAGTATTCAGGACCAAACTTAAATGTTTGGGCCACCACAGGCTCTTATTAAATAGAAAAAAGGCTGTCCGTACGGACAGCCTTTTGTAATTTATTTCGCTTCTCTTTGTTTTTTAACCTCTTCAAGCTGAGAAACCGTCACCAATTGATATCCTTGATCGGTGAGCTTTTTCATAATTTCATCGGCCGCATCAGCAGAGGTGCGGTAAATATCGTGAATTAAAATGGTTCTTCCATCTCCCGCCTGACTCATGACACGGTCAACGATTGTTTTTTTGTTACGGTCTTTCCAATCTTCCGGGTCAACATCCCATAACGCAACATCCATTTTCATTTGACTCCGCAGTTCATCATTAATGCCGCCGTATGGGGGTCTTACAAGCGTCGGGCGGTATCCGCTTATTTTTTCAATGATGTCTTGCGTGTCATTGATCTGCTTTAACGCTTCTTTCACTGAAAGCCTTGTGAGAAGTGGATGGCTCCATGAATGGTTCCCCACCTCATTTCCTTCTTTCAGCATTCTTATTAGCGTTTCCGGATAATATTGAACCCTGCTCCCCAAAACAAAAAACGTGGCATGACCCTTATATTTCTTCAAGGAGTCTAGAATCTGATTTGTTGTCGCAGGATTCGGGCCGTCGTCGAAAGTAAGCGCAATGACTTTTTGATTTGGATCAACCGTTTCCTCTTTGGGTAAAGAAATCACTTCATGCTTCGGCTTTTGTTCTTTGATTTTATTTTTATTTTTTGCTTTATCAATATATTGTTCTTTCAGAATGTCTTTCAAAAGACTTTTCTTAATGGCAATCGATTGCTCTCCAAGATAGCCTGCTGCAACCTGATATGTGTCAAAGTAAAGTTCGATATAATCCTCCTTGATGGCAAAGCGGCTGAAATTTTCTTTTTTCGGAGCCGTCCCTTCCTTTAACAGTGCATCGTCCGCTGCAATGTCCTTATTCTTTTTCAGTTCGTGATAAGCGATTAACGAAAGCTTATGTAAGTAGTCAGCGTCCTCTTTGAAAATATCATCAATGGAAAGAAACGCTTGTTTACTAAAATCATAGTTAAACGTTTTTTTCACGGTTTGCCCGTGTGCCCCGCCGATGTATTTATATTCATTAAATACAATCGCCACTGTCTGTTTGGCATAATGGACAATTTTATAATCAACATTTAATTCGTTGCGTTTTGTCGTATGCTCTTGGTCAACGTCTTTTGTTTCCTTTTGAAATTGACGAACCTCTTTTTCTGCGAATCTTTTTAATGCCGAATCCATTTTTTCATTTTTGAAAACGGGATAGTTAACCGCGTAATTAAAAGTTTTCCCGTCATTCACAAGCGTTGCGATCTCAACATTCCCATATTGAGAATCAGTTCTTACTTTATTCATGACCGTTTCTTTTTTCAATGAATGATTATGGAAAAAGCCGATAAGGCCCACCACACATACAACTGCTATTAATACATGAAACCATTTGATTCTTTTTGCCAACAACAAAAACTCCTTCTTTCGTAGCCATTTCGATTTACTCTTCATCAGTTGGAACTGTATCTATTTAGAAATGCTTTTGTAACATTGTAGTAACATTTATTTCACATTTGTAATACTATGAGATTTAGAAGTTCATGTCAATCCTTTTTAAGGAATTTCATCATAAAAAAACCGAGTTTCATAAATGTACATACACCCAACTTAAGCATCAAGAATATGGTAAAAGGAATAAAAAAAGCTAGGGAGGTTTTCCTCTTGGATTACCCTTTGAATGAACAGCCATTTGAACAAATTACCCCTTATGATGAAAGACAGCCCTATTATTATCCGCGCCCGAGACGGCCATTTTATCCGCCTTATTATTATCCGTTCTACCCGTTTTATCCGCGCCCGCCTTATTACTACCCGCGCCCGCGCCCGCCTTACTACCCTTGGTACGGTTACGGCGGCGGTTATGGCGGAGGATATGGCGGAGGTTACGGTTACTAGTCGCCGCATATCAAAATGGGGGCAGTCCAGCTCCCCATTTTTTTGTTTTAAAAATGACAATATCATGACAAATATAGGAAATAATTGTGATTCCGCCCCCCTCTTGTTACGATAACAAAAGCATGCAGTTTTGGGGGAGGCGTCTATTTTTGGAGAATACAAGAGATTCTGCAGCCATATCTGAAACAAAATACATAAAAGCTTCGAACCGGGTAACCATTTACGATTTTATCAAACTTGCAAAACCCGGCATTATCATATCAAACTCGATAGCAGCCTTCGGCGGGTTTTGGATCGCGTTTGCAAGCGCAGAAAAAACGTTAACCGGCATGGCTTTTTTGATGACAATGGTAACAGCAATGTTGGGAACCGCGTTTGTGATGGCTTCCGGCACTGTCTATAACAACTATTTTGATCGGCATATGGACGCAAAAATGGCACGCACTCGCAGCAGGGCCTCGGTCACAGGGAAAATGCCGCCAGCCATGATCTTAACATATGGCTCTGTTTTAGGGATCGCAGGTCTTGCCATGCTTTATTCCCTCAATCCATTAACGGCCTTTCTCGGACTGGCCGCCTTTATTTTTTATGCGATCATCTATACGGTATGGGTGAAACGAACGTCTGTGTGGAGCACATTTGTCGGGAGCTTTCCAGGTGCTGCGCCGCCATTGATGGGGTATTGTGCCGTAACCGGTGACCTCAGTATGACAGCAGTGCTGTTGTACACGATTATGTTTCTGTGGCAGCCGCCGCATTTTTGGGCGATTGGGATAAGACGCAAAGAGGAATATCGTGCCGCTGGCGTTCCGCTCTTGCCAGTAGTCAAAGGCAACCATGTAACAAAAATAAAAATGATGCAATATATTGCCGTCCTGGTGCCGGTCACGCTATTATTTCCTTTCTCTCTCGGCACCGGCCATATAAGCCCATTTTATTTTTTAGCCGCCTTGGTTCTCGGAGGCATATGGATCAAAAAAAGCATCAAAGGATTCAAAACAGACGATGACGTGAAGTGGGCAAAGGATATGTTTGTCTACTCACTTATTTATTTTTGCTTGCTGTTCTTCATCATGATGATCGATTCATTTATGATGTTTCTGATCAGATGATGCAAAAAGAGCCACACATTAATGTGACTCTTTTTTGTTTGGAAAAACAGCATCTAATAGAAATGTCATGGCAAAAAACACAACCATGCAAATCAAAAATCGTATAATCTCACTCAAAATCCAGCTATCAGCTATGCGCATACCATCGGTTTCTCGGAGGATTGCGCATATTGAAAAAATCATGAGTATGTTTTTTAGGGTTTCTTTGTTCATAAAATACCATCGCTTTCTCGATAGGATGACTTAAAGGCAATGAGATAAGTCATCAAGATATAAAATATGTCGCATCGTTGCATGTTTTGATTGAAAGAAATCATTGTTTTTTTGCCAGCCAATTGTAAAGCTCAGGCAAACAGATGAAAACCGTTTCTGTGAAAAAGCAGATTAATCGAATGCTTCTATACTCTCTCCACAAATAAATACATTTGTTTCTCTAATCTATAAACCCTCACTCTTTTTCCATCATCAGGTATTATAAGCCAAAAACAAACAAAAAAATAGACTTGCGTTTGAGTTGTATGGAAGTGAAATTGCAAGAATAACCCATACGGTGGTAATATATTGTTTGATTTTCCCATATTCATAGATTTGGAGGTCATACAAAAGTGAAGGGAATATTTTTAGTTGTTCAGCTTGGATTTTCTATTATGGTATTTCTGTTTTTAGCTGCTGTTAATTGGTATCAAGGAAGCGAGCTTGTTTCAGATCGATTTGATTGGAACTATACTGCTAAACTCTCAAAACTGCTTAATGGAATTGATGCCGTCAGCAGCCCCAAACAAATTTCACAGCTTGATTTTTTCATTTACTCCGCTAAACACTACCCTGTTATGAGTGCGTTAATGATCATCTCCTTCTTATATGTTCTGGCCGCTCTTTTTTTACTTATATACTCAGTCAAATGCAATAAGCAAGAGATTCATTTGGACTGCTGACCCGGTGAAATTCGTTTTTATAGCCCCTTAACTCTTCAAGATGTTCCTGTGTTTAGTGAGGCAGACCTTAACCTAGGTTTTTGGAACTTCTTGCACAATTATGCGTATACCTTAATAGGAGGGATCAAACGATGAAAGAATATGAATTCGTAAGAGTTGAACTGAGTACGATGAGAAGAAGGCCTAAAGAAGACTACCAGCAAATCATCCATGATTATGCGAAAAGAGGCTGGAGATTTGTTCAGATTTTCGCTCCCAGTATAGATGGGTATGGGGCAGCTGCTTATTTTGAAATCATATTTGAAAGGGATGCGGAAAAAGCTTAATCGATATGACTAAGCTTTTTTGTTTCCCCCTATATCTGCATCTATACAATTTCTGCAAATGCGGCATCACATGATTTGGCTAAATCTTGTGGCGCCAACTTTAGCTGCATACCGATTTTCCCTGCACTGACAATGATAAAATCAAGCGTTTCTGCAGATGCATCAATATAGGTCGGGAACAATTTTTTCATGCCAATTGGCGAGCAGCCGCCGCGAAGATAGCCAGTTACCGCTAATAGCTCCTTCATTGCAATCATTTCTATTTTCTTTTCCCCTGTCACCTTTGCTGCCTTTTTTACATCTAACTCTTCTGCAACGGGTACAACAAAGACATAATAATGATTTGTTCCTGCTGCTGCAACCAACGTTTTATATACATATTTCAAAGGATAACCGATTTTTTCCGCAACAGAGATGCCATCTACCGGCTGGCCGTCTGTTTTATACCCTAATACCTCATAAGAGATGTTCTGCTGTTCTATCAGACGAACCGCATTTGTTTTCGCCATTTTTTTCGCCATTGTTTTCACCCACTATCAAAATGATGTATGTCTAACTTCTTGCAGTAATATGTAAATTCTATCATCCTAACCTGCATTTTCAAGGTTACTAGCATTGAATCAACGAAAGGACAAATTGATTTCCTTGGACGCCTATAGCCCATTATTAGACTACATGGAACAAAACAGGAATGAACAAATAACTCTCACATACAATTTGTATGAATGGAAAATAAAGGAGTGGTTGCTTTGTATCATTACTTTTATGGCCCTGCGTTAATTCCTTACTTTTCACATACTCATAACCCTCAAAGAAGTCCAGACTTCTCAGAAAGACAGCGAAGAAGAGAAATCACATTGACTGTAGATGGCTTTGTCCCCCCATCTTCCACCGAAGATCTTGGAGACGGCTTTTATTCTTACGCATGGACGAACCAACAGGTCATCAATCCAGGTGAATACTTAGTTTGTCATCTTGAAGGAAGAGATATCAACGTGATAAATGGTGGATTCACTCCGCGCGATACTGCTCCATTGTATGCTGTAGCAAGCTTTCCAAGACGAAGAAACCAATGGGTCATTATCATTCATAATCCTGTGCAAACCCAAAGAGCCATATCGCTTTATTTGATTGCGAAAAGGTAGCACAACATGTTATCAGAAACCCTGCATTCAGGAACAGAAAAACGGGTAGGGACACATTAACATCGGTATTTTCCTACCCGTTTTTGGTCTGGGCAAACTCTTACCTGTCACTCTTTCAATTCCCCTCAATTTCTTCATCTTTCTCTACTGCCAAGGTATCAGAGAAAATTGTTATATGTTATCATTATTCCCAGTAAAAAGAAAAGAGGATTAGATATATGGTTCTCCTTGAGACGAATCGATTACGATTAAAAACGATTGATATTCCCCTTCTTGACGCCGCGTCTAAACAAGATCATCAGGCTATCAAAGACTTAGGTTATGAAACAAATGGTGAATGGCCAAATTCTGATTTTTTTGAAGCGATACCTTATTTCCGCGAGATTTTAGTTAAAAACAATGGAACAAAAGGATTTGATTCATGGATTATTGTAAAGAAGGACAATCATGAAATTGTTGGAGGAACTGGATTTTTAGGTGATCCAGACGAGAATGGCATGATTGAAATTGGTTTTGCAACAAATAAAAGTCATCGCCGCAAGGGTTATTGTGTGGAAGCCGCCCAAAGACTAATAAACTGGGCATTAAGCCAAGAAACAGTTAACCGGATCACCGCAAGATGCGAACATGATAATCTAGGTTCACAAAAAACTTTGGAGAAGTTAGGGTTTATATTGGATCATAAATCAGCGGATTATATGCATTGGATATATGTTACAAAGTAGAGTTCTTAATTACAAAAGCAGGCACTGCGCCTGCTTTTGTTTGGATTATTTACCTCTGTGCTTCTTTTTCGCTTTTTGCTTTTTGAACATATACCTTTGCTCTTTTACATGTTCTCGTTGTTCTTTCATTATTTGTTTTTTCTTTTGCTTTCTTGCTTCAAGCTCTAGCTTTATCGCCTCTTGAGCTTTAGAAGCTACTCCGGCGTTTTTCAACTCTTTTGAAACCTGGCGCTGCAATCTTTTTGGATTGATCTTTTTTTGACGTCTGCCTTGTAAACTCACTCCTTCCTGCTCAGCTTGGGCCAACATATTCAGGAGTTGGTTATGAACAAACTCTAATACTTCAGAATCCCTCGGCTCTTTGCCAAAAAGATGACGAAAGGCTCTTAGCTTTCCATTGTCCACAACTTCAACAACGCCTACCCAAAACTGACCATCGTAGTAAATCGTTAATTTCATAACGATTCCCTCCTCATAAAAGATATTAAAGAATGATGGACATCCCGAGGAGGGGAAGGTTACTGACATTCTCAATCATGCATCCGGACTACCAACCGAATCGTGTTTTTTCATTCTTTACCATATACAGAAAAGAGTGTAACATTTCTTCTCCGACTATTAAACTCTTATTTTATTTAGATATTGCTGGAGAATAGGCGTCTTCACTCGCAAATTTATTTCTCAAGCCCTGCCATGTTACAGATGGGAGACGATACATTCTGCATATCCTTCGAGTTTAAATTCTCCAAGACCGTAAGGCAGCAACATATGATCTCCTTTTTTGAAAGGATAGACATACTCACCAGAGATCATACGGCCCTCCCCTTCAATCACACTGATAAGAAGGAATGGTTTTTGCTGCTTTAAGCTTGCTGATCCTGATAAGTTCCATTTCCCCACCGAAAAGTAAGCGCATTCAATCAATGTCGTTGTAAGCAAATCCTCAATTTGTTCATGGTGAACTGTATGCCGTTCTGGAATAGACGGGACCTCTATCACTTCGATGCTCTTTTTCAGATGAAGCTCGCGCAGCTTGCCTTCTGCATCTTTTCGGTCATAATCATATAATCTGTAGGTTGTGTCTGAGTTCTGCTGCGTCTCCAAAGCAAGAATTCCTTTTCCAATCGCATGAACAGTACCGCTTGGCACATAGAAAAAATCCCCCGGCTTTACCTTTACACGGCGCAAGAGCTCATCCCATTCTCCACGCTCTATCATGGTAGTTAGTTCTTCCTTTGTTGTTGCATTGTGGCCATAAATAATCTCGGCATCTTTTTGGCAATCAATAATGTACCAGCATTCTGTTTTTCCAAGCTCACCGTTTTCATGTATGTTGGCATATTCATCATTCGGATGCACCTGAACAGATAAGTCCTGGTCAGCATCTAATATTTTTGTAAGCAGAGGGAAACGGTCCCCTTCAAGCTGTCCGAATAAATGTCTATTATGTTCCCATAATTCGCTGAGCGTGAACCCCTTATACATTCCGTTTTGAACAACGCTTTGACCATTTTGATGCGCGGCAAAAGCCCAGCACTCTCCTGTTCGTTGTGACGGAATGGTATAGCCAAAATCAGCTAAAGCGGTCCCGCCCCAAATTCTTTCTTTGAAAACAGGCTTGAAAAATAACGGTTCAATCGTCATGAAAATCCCCCGCTTTATTCGATTTCTTCTAGCAGCTTGTATGCTTCTTCTGTTGTTTGCACGGAGAGCAGCCGTTCCCTATAATTGTCATCCATTAGCTTTCGAGATAGCATCTGCAGTATTTTGAGATGCTGGTTTCCCCCGCTCTCTTTCGGTACAGCAATCATAAAGATTAATTTAGCTTCTGATCCATCCAGGCTATTCCAATTAACACCTGATCGTTTGATCCCAAAGGCAACACTCGGCTCCCTGACCGCCTCAGACTTTCCGTGCGGAATCGCGATATTCATGCCAATCGCCGTTGTTCCCTGTTGTTCACGATTCAAAATGGCTTGTTTAAACCCGCTCTCTGAAAGCAGCGCACCTCTTCGGGACAATTTCTGAATCAATTCATCTATGATGTCATCCCTCGTTTCCCCCGATAAATTTGGTTCAATTAATTCCGGGCTGATAATGTCTGTCAGTTTTTTAAATTCCGACATCTCAGCTTTTTGGCTTTGAATTGGCTGCTTTATTTCATTTGCTGCCGCAGCTTCACTTGGCGCGGAGGGCGGTGCAGTTTCACTGAGCACAGGAGACGCCGTAATATCCTTTTTTAGTACATTGACGAACAGAGCAGTGACAAGAGATCCTGCAATCACAGCAATAAAAAACATCAGGACATGATCAACTGCGCCAAGCACTGCAACGATAGGTCCGCCGTGCGCCACTCTGTCTCCCACATTGCCAATCATGGCTATCACAGAACCTGTCATTGAGCCTGCCATAATACTTGGAATAACGCGCAGAGGGTCCTGCGCCGCAAATGGAATCGCTCCTTCAGTAATGCCGAATAACCCCATCGTAAATGCCGCTTTCCCCATTTCTCTTTGAGATGCCTCGAATTTTCTTTTTCCTAAAAACGTCGCAATGCCAAGGCCAATCGGGGGGATACAAATGGCGACAGCAATTGGTCCCATAATTTCATAATTCCCTTCTCCAATCATTGCCGATCCAAACAGAAACGCCACCTTATTTACGGGACCGCCCATATCAAATGAGATCATCGCCCCTAAAATCAATGCCAGAAGGATCGAGCTCGACCCTTTCATCCCCGCCAGCCAAACTGTTAAAGAGGCGAAAATTTGAGCTACAGGCGCGCCGATCAAAAACACAAACGCTAAACCTACAATCAGTGATGCAAACACCGGAATAATAATAATCGGCATAATCGGCTGGATTGCTTTTGGAACTTTTAATTTTTTGATCCAAAGTGCCGCGTATCCAGCCAAAAACCCGGCAATAATCCCCCCGAGGAATCCGGCGCCGCTTGCGCTGTCATAAAAACTTCCAGTCGCCGCAATATAACCGCCGATCATCCCTGGCACAAGCCCCGGTTTATCAGCGATGCTATAGGCGATATAGCCGGCTAAAATCGGAATCATAAATGAAAATGAAGCACTGCCGATCTGTTCAATCGTTTTCCAGAAGGAATCATCCGGAATAACTAAGCCTTTAGGTGTTTTCTCCCCTCCAAGCGTTAATGCAACCGCTATCAATAATCCACCGACGACAATGAAAGGAACCATAAATGAAACGCCGTTCATTAAATGACGGTAAATTGGATTTTGTTTCTTCTCCTGATGATTACCGGATTCCGATTTTAAAGCGGAACGATAGACCGGTATATCCCCGTTAAGAGCTTTTTGAATCAATTCTTCCGGTTTGCGGATGCCGTCCTGTACCCCCACAGACAGCAGTTTTTTGCCTATAAACCGGTCTTTGTTTACCGAGCGGTCTGCAGCAATAATGATTGCGTCCGCTTCGCGAATTTCCTCTTCGGTTAGCTTATTTTCGACACCAATCCCTCCCTGGGTCTCAACTTTGATGCTAACGCCCAGTCTGTCAGCAGCTTTTTGCAGATTTTCCGCTGCCATATACGTATGGGCGATTCCATTCGGACAAGATGTAATCGCTAACAGTTTCATAGGAAACCTCCTTTAAAGTGTGAATAATAAGATCTTGTCTCAACTGTATACCGAAATCAGCTCATTAAAATCGCTTTTTTTTACCATAGGTTCCGGTAATAAAGGCATTTTTCCCTATAACAAAAAAAAGCAAGGAATAATCCCTGCTTTAATAATCCAAATGAGATAAAAATGTCATGACATTGGCTTCTTCGTCAGCTTCTGGACGAAGGCCGGCTGCTCGCTAAGATATGAAAGCTCGCTAAACAGCTGCTTTGTCATGGTTTGATCCTCGTGTTTGACAGCCAGCATAAAAACGAGCGAAACTTTTTCATTTCCCCATTCAAGCGGCTCCTTTAATGTGGCAATCGCGATTGCTGATTGTTTAATAAATTTAGCGTTTGCATGAGGAATGGCAATGCCTGATCCAATATTTGTCGCCGACATTTTTTCCCTCATCACCGCATGAACCGCATAGTCCTTATTAACATAGCCTTTCTCAAACAAAGCTGTCGCCAGCTGTTCGATTAACTTGTAGCGGTGCTCTGCCTCCTGCTGCAAAAAAACCAAAAAAGGAGTCGTATTGTTCAGCATCTGAAACGTTTTTTGTTTTTGGCGGTGTGATTCGCCCAGCTGACATATAAACGCACTTAATTTCTTCTCTTCGCCAGGCTCTAAAAGCGGAGACACAACAATATGGGGAACCGTTATATTCTCCAGCGCAATGGTGGATATGACAAGATCAATATCCTCATGCTTTTTGATATAATCCTTTAAATCGGCCTTTGCAATACAAGCCATTACAGCGATTTGGTGATATTTCCGTTCAATTTTTGTCCGCAGCAATTGTGACATCCCAATCCCCATGTGGCAGACGATAACCGCCTTTTTATGTGTCTCGCTGCTGCCCTGCATCCGTTCGATCGCTGCCTGAAAATGCAATGTCAAATATGCTGCCTCTTCCTCAGGAATATGAAGATCAAAAGTTTGATTGATGTCTTCCAAAACATCAATGATGAGGTGGAACAAATAAGGGTACATCTTTTTGATGTCATTGAGCATAGGATTTGCTACAGAAAGATCGTAGCTCAGCCGTTGTAGCACAGTATTGAGATGAATGTTCAAACCATTGATCAAATCCTGATCCTTATGAAAATCCATCATTTTCAGCTCTGAAACACGATTGATTAAATGCCCTACAACCTTAGGAAGCACAGCATTTTCAAAATTCTCTTCTGTCTGCAATGGATAACGAACTTTACCGCCCAATATATGTAATGTTAAGTACACGGCTTCTTCTTCAGGGAAGCGGATTGCAAAAACCGGTTCAAGCCGCTGTAAACAAGCAAATGTCCATTGATATTCTTTCTTCTTTCTTACTGCCGCCATTTCTTTTGGGGACAATGAAATCAGCTGCTTCATTTTGATGCGGCGGACCATTAACAATGTATGCAGCAGCAAACTTTCAAACGTTTCGTCTGTGAAATAGAGGGAATGCTTTTTTTGTAGTGATTTGATTTCTTTCGTCACAAAGTCTACTTCATAATGTAAAAACTTACTTTTAATAAATTGGCTCGTAAACGTTGTATTGTGAATCAAATCAGATATTCTTGCCAATGCTTTTCTTTTATTTCTTTCGTTCCCTTCAACCTTTAATCCAAGCCGCTGCCTAGAAACCAGTGTGAGATCAAAACGCTTCAGCCACTCTTCTACTGCGTATAAATCCTTTTTTATGGAAGATCGATTGACAAAATGCCGAGCAGCAATGTCTTTTGCGGAAACAGGCTTCGGATTCATTAATAAGTCATAAGCAATGTGCAGCATTCTTTCTTCATCGCTCCGCTGCCTAGAAGAAAAATGTTCAGTATGTAATTGTTGGCTTAGCCAGGTCCTTTCTTGTTCTTCTATATGTAAATAAACGCCCAACCCTGGTTTTCGAATAAGCTGTGCATGAGAATGCTCATTGAGATAATCCTCGATCACTTTCAAATCATTTCGGATTGTTTTTTCAGAACACTGTACCCTATCTGCGAAATCTTGCACAACTAAATAGTCATCAGGTTCAGATAACAACAGATACAAAATCTCTTTTTGTCTTGTATTTATGTATTCCATCTGTTTTTCTATCCTTCCTGTCAGTATCTACTTGAGCAAATTGATAGTATAAGTATACTATATAAGAAACCGTTTACATTATAAAATAAAATCATAGAGACAAAAGTTTCGTTTTTTACCGAAGCTTCCGGAAAAATGCGATTTTATGATTTTGAGTTAACTGCTAGAAACGACCTGATTCTGTGATAGCTTCTTGTTTTCGTTTTATGTCAGCTTAGTATACGAAATAAAAAACGGACACCAACCAAAGCACAGCGTTCTCTGTCCAGTGATCAGTATCCGCAGACCTTTCATCTCGGGCATTTTTTTACGGCCCGGTTCCACAATCTACTTTGTATTTACCGTTTGATGCTTTTTTTGAATAGCATAAGTGAGGCGTTTGTCCCGTTTCACCTTTCCAATCAAGCCAATTCACATCATAAAGATTCCCAGATTCATTGTCACCTTCTTTTTGGAGAACTGCAAAGTAGCTCTGATAGGGATATCCTCTTTTATAAATTTCGTGTCTGATTGCTCCTTTTTCAGAAGCAGCTGTAAAAACAACAGGAGATAGAACTGGTAGTGCTATCAATATAACTATAAGTGCTGCTAAAAGGGAAAGTATAATTTGGGTTTTCTTTTTCATTTTTTTCTCCAAGCTTTTAAACTTATTATTAATAAATGTATTTAATTCTCCGCATGATATTGTTGTCGGAGTTGGACAACAATCCGCCAACAACTTTCCGCTTCTTAGTTTTTGAATGTCTCTTTTGAAGACGCCTTTTTAATCATTCACATTGCTTTTCATTAACCATTCTACTTCCGTTAATTCTTGTTTTTGAACGTCTATTGTGTGTTTTTTCGTGAAATGGGTTTTCACAGCTTCTTCGTTTTCCCAAATCTCCCAAAGCATTATTTTACGTTCTGATGGCTCAAGCGGATAAGCATGGAATGTAATACAACCCTCTTCTTTGTTCGTTTCTTCCTCAAGTTTTTTGAATTCCTTCATTATCTCATTAAGGTCTTTATCACTGATGATTTTTAAACATGCCGTTATGTAATGCATCGAAATTCCCCCTCCTATCATTTTATGGCTTTTCATTATAACATTTTCTTGAAAAAGATAGATGCCATTTATAAATCATTAGACGACTTCGAGTGCATCCCTCACCAATACAATAGAGTTCTATTATCATTTTTTTACCGGCATGTATCATTTTAGAACGAGAGATTTAGTTATTGCTTTAACATATTATCGCGAAGCCGAAAAATATCTTGATTTATTAGATAAGAACGCAAATACAGATAAGGCAGAGTTCTATTTCAAAATGTCAGAAGTCTATTACTATATGAAAGAGACTCATTTTTCAATGAATTATGCCCAGCGAGCATACTCTATATTTAAAGAACAAAAAGATGCTCAGGGGAACCTTACATATGGCAAGGAAATGGTCCAATGTCAGTTTTTTATCTTTGGGAACTTGCTAGATAAAATGCGTTATGAGGACGCTTTAGAAACAGCTGAAAAAGCCTTATATGATGCTATAAAAATAGGGGACAACATTTAATTGGTTCAGCTCATTTTAATGTGGGATTATGTTATAATAATCTTGAAGAACTTGACAATTATGAGAAACATTTTAAAATCGCCTATGAAATTCATAAGAATCGAAAGCACATTTATGAGTCCAAAGCGATTTTTAATCTGGCGTATGTCAAAGCAAAGAAGAATGATTTAAAGGCTGCGTTAGAATTATACCAGGAAGGTCAGAAGGTTGCTGCCCGACACAACAACCACAGGAAGTAACCGAGAAATTAAAACTGGTTAAAGGTCTTTATTTATCATTTGACTTACAAACACTTAGAGAAGTGTTCAAGTTCTTCAAAGAGAAAAACCTTTATGGTGATATGGAAGAATACGCTGTTGCTGTTGCTGATTTTTTGACCAACAAAGAAGACAGACATGATGCGGTCGATTTTTATCAAATGGCAATTGAAGCACGTAAACAAATTCAAGGGGGAAACATTTAAATGAAAAAATGTAAAATTGCAATTTGTTTAGCGCTCTTGCTTGGCATTGTTGGAGTATCCAGCGCTTCATACGCTCTTTCTGAGCAGTCCACTCATAAGGTCGCAGATAGAGCAGCAACTTAATATGATATTAAGAAATAACCCCATTTTGGACTTTAGAAATGGGGTTTTTATTTTATCTTCTCAACTCAATATTATTCCTGAGTTTTCATTTAAATCATATACTGCATTAATAAACCGACAGCCCATAAAAAGTAAAAAACCCTTGCTACGCAAGGTTTTAAGCTATGATTCCGACTGGGCTCGAACCAGGGATCTCCCCCCTGTCACAAGGTAGCGATTATGTTCTGACACGAACAGACGTTTTATTCCCAAACCCTATTTTATAGGGTTTCTTACATAAGTTTCTGATTAAAAATATTCCTTTTTGATTAAATTTGTATAAAGCCCGTCTAAAAAACGACGGGCTTTTAATTAATTCTTGTTGGTTATACTGTTTTACAGTTGTTGGTTTTGGGCTGTAATAAGATGGTCAGGGCTATACCTGATGCCAGAGTTAAAAAATAGCCACATAGCATAAAATAGGGGGCGATTTCGTTTTTGAGAAAATAAAGCCCAAAGAGAATAACGGCTGTACCGATAGTGAAATAAATCGGCTTTTTACTTTTCAAAGTCAAACGGCTTGATTGAGTAAACTTTTTGTAGATTAAAGGCAAGCCGGTATAAACCCCTATGAAAAATGTAAATAAGATAGACCAAAGGAAACCGATTGGCGAGAAATAGCTCTCGGAAAATATTCCGTCGAAAGCCCAATTGCTCAACACAACGAAGCCAAATAGATAAACAAATGCCAATATGATCTTGACCATGATATCCCTCCCCTACAATCCAATATACACGTGATATAAGGTTGTTTAAATGGGTAAAACCATTCATTTACTTTTCAATCTTCCCGCTCCTTCAAAGCCTAATACTTTAATCAATAGCACCATTTGTTACTTTCATCCCATTTACCAATATTATACATTAAGATAAGATGGGGACGAAAACATTAAGGAGGGATAAAATGAAAAAGTTACTTGTGGGTGTGGTTTTTGCCCTAGCTTTGAGTTTTTCATCTCTGTTTAGTCTTCAAAGTGCAAATGCTGCCGAAAAAGTGGACAAGAATTCTGATCTGATTATTGATAAGGCGACCTTTCACGAGGTAACAAAACAAAAAAACTTGAGAACCCTTTCATCTGAGAAAATCCCAACTGTTAAAGAAGTGAATAAGGCTTTAAACAGTATGCATGTCAGCAAAGATCATCCATATCAAGAAATTGATCTCGGTAATGGTTTCACTGTGGAAATGGGCGTAAGTACAGATATGGGAATGGAAAAGATAAAAACACAGGCCACCCAAAATAAAACTGCAAGTGGCTATTACGCTGTAAAGTTTACAGGGATAAAATTATATGATATTCGAGTAAGTGACAACTATTCATACGAGTATGGAAAGAAAATAACAAAGTGGGAAAGCCCGCCAAGTGCATCCGCTTCAGGTTTTGCTGGCTGGAATGGTAAAATCACTTCCAAGAAAATTGCAAACATTGATAAAACGGCTAAGGATGCAATCGCCAATTCTGATTACACGTTTGTAAAGTATGGAGGTAACCGCCACGGCCATATGGAATTACGATTCACTGCAACCGGAAACTGGTACACACATCACGTTTCTATTAAATAAAAATAGCCCTCCAATTGAGGAGGGCTATTTTTATTTAAGAAGGGATTCGAGCTTCGCTTTAGTTTTCGGGCCATAAATGCCATTAGGACTTAAACCATTCATCAGCTGGAATCGTCTTACTGCGTCATCAGTTTCCAAACAAATAATCCGAGTAGGTAAATTGACACAGATCAAATTATTCATTTCACACTTTTGAATCACATCGCTGTCTATTTCTTCATTTTCCCATGGTAAAATCTCGTTGGAGCTATTCAAACGAAAGGATATGAACATGAAAGTATTTGAAGCCAAATCACTGCTTTCAGAAGCAGATAGACGTGCAAAGGAATACAAAGAATTAAGAAGTCAGATGGTCAATCTAAAAAAGGCTTTTAAAGCTGTAGCTGATTTAGATGACAGTGAGTTTTCCGGCAAAGGTGCTGACAACATTAAAGCATTTTATCAAGACCATGCAGGTGTAGCTGACAATTGGATTGACTTACTTGATATGAAAATTGCTTTCTTGACAAGCATTTCAGGCACTCTAGAGGACGCCAGCTTATCTGATGCTTATATAGAAGAATCCTTCTTAGAACACGAGCTGGCTAACGCCTACACAAAATCAAAATCTATTATGTCTGAACAAAAGAAAGCCATGAAAGATATCTTACATGATATCGACGATATCCTTCCGCTTGATCTGTTTTCAACTGAGGACTTTAAAGACGAACTCGCCGATGCGGAGGACAAACGCAAAAAAACAGTCGATAAACTAGGCAGCGTGGACGAAGCACTTGTTACTGAATATGCCCAATCAGAGCCAAACGAGCAATTCATCAAGAAGGACTTCCAAAAGCTTGAGGAATCCACAGGCAAAGGCAAGAATGCTACACCAATCCATTATAATGCCAAGGCTTATCGAGAAAGTGATATACATAAGAGAAAAGGCGATATCGAGAAACAGACTGAAGCTTATTTGAAGATCAAGAAAGATGAAGCAAAAGAACGAGAAATCAAAGAATTGAAGAAGAAGCTAGCTGATGGCGTGACGGATCCGGATGAATACTTAGAAATTGCCAAGAAGGTCGGATATGAGAACCTTACCTCTGAACAGCTTGAATTTGTTTCATTTCTTGAACAGCGTAAAGCTTTCATGGATAACGGAAAAGAAGTGTTGCAAATCATAGGTGATGGCGCCAAAGGTGCGATTGTTGGTTTATACGATCTTGCCAAGGATACCGGTGAAGGAGCCATTCAATTCGGATGGAATATCGGTTGGACAATTGACAACTTAAACAAGGATCCTCAAAAAGTGCTGGATACAGTTCTGGAATACGACTATCAAGCTGCCTTTCAAAGTATGGTCGACACATTGAAGGATAATTGGGATACAAAAATGATTCACGGGGATGCATACACACGGCTGCACTATGTTACTTATTTGGGCGGAAGTCTTCTATTATTGAAAGGTGGAAAGTCCTCTGTCTCAACAGGCTCGAAGGATCTTGCTAAAGTTGGGAAAGCAGCTAGTGAAAAGATTAAGAATGGCAATCCATCTGTCAAACCTTATGTTAATCGATATACTCCTGCATTAGAAGGGATTCTACAAGACGCCGGGAATACTATTAACGTTAAAAATACGCCGCTCCTAAAAAGAATAGCCGATTCCACTAAAGATAGTGTATTCTTTAAATCAATCAATGGTAAGTCATCAAACAACAAGACAGTTAAAAAAGGCCTTTCCAAAAAATCAAGAGAAGTCGCGCTTCCAAAGGTAGATACATATGAACAAGCTAGAAATGAGGCGCTAAATCTAATTGGTGATTTAGGAATAGATTCAAAACCTTTTATAGGTACTTTATCTAAAAGCGCAGGCTTTGGTAAAGTTACTGGCCGAATGTCTGGAGATAATAAAGTCCTTTGGAGATTAGATTATGACCCCGAAAAGGGACCTCATATAAATGTTGAGGATTATAGAAATGGAAAAGGAGATAAGGCAAAGAAATATTATATACCTTTTAACGGAAACGAAGATACTTATAAATCCCTTTTAAAACATTTAAATAAATAGGAAGTGTTAATATGACTTTATACGAAGAATGTCTAGAAGCTCTTGGAGATAACAAAGAAGTCCTCACTATTTCTGAGACACGCAAATATCATGAACAACTTGGCGAAAGCTTCCCCTTCACATCATGGGGAAGAATTAAATGGGATGAAGTAACTACTCACAGATCTATTGATTATGCTGAAGATATCGACGAATGGTTAATTGAGAATAAAATAGATGACAAAAATGTTATTCTCCTCTGGGCTTATGGTGATTATCCAGCTGTAAAAACCAGCTTAGACAACGCTTTAAACGTAATTGATGATGTAACTGCTGTAGGTTCAGATACTTTCATGTTCAGCGAATCTGGTTATGTTATTGAATTTTTCCATGATGGAGATGTAACAATAGGAAAAGCAAGCTGAAAATAATAGCCCTTCTTAGTTAAGAGGACCAATATGAACTTAGAGAAAAAAATGGAAGCTATATTAATTAAAAGAAAAGAACTTAATCTTAATGATGACTATGAAATTCAAAAGAGTTGGGATGAAATAATTGAAGTACTCTCAGAAAATGAGGAAAATTCAATTAGCTATCTAGAAAATTGTAATAAAGAAGATTTATATTGGATCAGTGAAGTATTTGAAGATTTAGCTGAAAGTTTGCAAAGTAAAGAACTTATTAATTGTTTAAGAAAATTAGATGAAAAATACCCTGACTTAGAAATGACAAATGATATTGATATAACAGAAAGTTATATAGAATAAGATACGCACCATTTCTCAGATTTGAAGTTAACATTTCTTGGTGGTGATAAGTAATGATTGAAATCGAAATATCTGAACCTGTATTTCAATTTCTAGGAGGTATATTTCATCAAGATATAGAAGCTCCAGAGTCAGCACTGGACGAATACTTAGAAGAGATTCCAAAAGAAGAGCAAGAAACTGATATAGTTGCATTGAAAGATTTTATTAACAGCGATTATTCGGATGAAGAAAAGAATGATTTTATCGATGAAGCTGCTGACGGAGTGGACGTTCTTAGTTACGGCGTATCTCCAATCATATGGCTCGAACAAGTTATTCAAAAAATCGAAAAGAATATTGAAACTTTAACCTAGCATAGAAACAGAGCTGATTTTGAATTCACTTCAAAATCAGCTTAAAAAAACTTCCGTCCCCAACTCGATGAATGATGACAAAATCAATAAATAGGCAAAATAAAAAACCCTTGCTACGCAAGGGTTTAAGCTATGATTCCGACTGGGCTCGAACCAGCGACCTCTACCCTGTCAAGGTAGCGCTCTCCCAGCTGAGCTACGGAATCATGATATGTATGTGTTGCTGGGTATGTTGTTGTCTTTCTGACAAGTTCTATTATATAACCTTCCCTTCTATTCGTCAACTGCTTTTTTAGAAAAACTTTTTTTGGACTTGCTGTTCCGTTCCCCGGCTATTATAATATGTCTTAATTTTCTAACAATAGAGGTGATGGGGTTTTGCATTCTTTGATTTCTTCTGATGATGTATGGGTATTATGGGGGTTTATTGCGGTGTGGGCGGCAGTGAGTATCGGGCTGGAGCAGCGCTTTAAGTGGGCGTCCGCTGTGTCGGGCGCTATTATCGCCCTTGCAGGTGCTATGGTGTTTACAAATGTAGGAGTGCTTCCTGTTGAGTCGCCTGTGTATGACACTGTGTGGTCTTATGTGGTACCGCTGGCGATACCACTTTTATTGTTTCAGATCAATGTTCGGCAAATTTTTAAGGAAAGCAGGCGTTTGCTGTTTATTTTTCTGATTAGCTCCGTTGGAACAGTGCTTGGCAGTATCCTGGCTTTTTTTCTACTCAAACAGCATATTCCCTATCTCGATAAAATCGGCGGGATGATCAGCGCCTCTTATATCGGCGGCGGGGTCAACTTTGCGGCGATGGCGGCAAAATTTGAGACGCCTGGTGAATATGTGTCGGCTACCGTTGTGGCTGATAATTTTATGATGGCGCTTTTGTTTTTTATTTTAATCAGTATTCCTGCAGTCAAATGGTTTCAGCGGCATTATGCCATGCCGTTTGAAGAGAAGGTAAAAGCCGATGGAAACAGCGGAAACAGTGCTGAAAGCTATTGGAAACGGAAGGATATTTCCTTAAAGGATATCGCATTTAATGCCGGTGCTGCTTTCACGCTTGTTGCGGTAAGTATGAAGGTTTCCGGTTATTTTAAAAGCATTTTTTCTCATCCCCTGCTGACCGGTACGCTTGGCGATCAGTACCTAGTTCTTACGTCTTTAACTGTTCTTATCATTTTTCTTTTCCCGCGTTTTTTTGAAAGGCTCAATGGATCTCAGGAGCTTGGAACCTTTTTGATTTATTTGTTTTTTGTGGTGATCGGCATTCCTGCCGATCTCCGCTTAATCGTCACGAATGCGCCTCTTATTCTATTATTCGTGTTTATCATTGCGATTAGCAATTTAGCGGTTTCCTTAGCTGCCGGAAAATTGTTCCGTGTGCGGCTTGAAGAAATTCTGCTCGCCGTCAACGCTACTGTCGGGGGACCGACGACTGCGGCTGCGATGGCAATTGCCAAGGGATGGCGGGAGCTTGTCGCCCCGATCATGCTTGTCGGTACGCTCGGCTACTTAATCGGCAACTATGTTGGCACTTTTATGGGAAATTGGTTTTCTTCCTTCTTATAAAAAGGATATTTGCATTTCCCTGAGAATAATGTAAGAGGAATGCTGACACGAGAACGGAGAGATCACTGTATGTTAAAAGGAAAAACCATTTATGTTAGACCTTTAGAAGTAACGGATGCCGAAGAAAACCTGCGGCTGCAAAGTGAAAATCGAGATTTTTTCGAACAGTTTTCTATGATACGCGCAGACGATTACTATACGGTTGAGGGGCAAAGAAAACGGATAACCGAGTATCAGGAAAGACTTGAGAAAGATGAAGAATATCATTTTGGCATCTTTACAGCGCCAGACGATAGATTAATCGGGACGGTTTCGCTCTTTCAAATCATCCGTGGCGCGCTGCAAACTGCGTTCATCGGGTATTTTTTAGACAAAGCCCATAATGGAAAGGGCATTATGACAGAGGCAGTCAGATTGGTTGTTGATTATGCGTTCCACGAATTGAAACTGCATCGGATTGAAGCCGGTGTGATGCCCCGTAATCTCGGGTCCATGCGTGTTTTAGAAAAAGCGGGATTTCATAAAGAAGGCATCGCCCGAAAAAATGTAAAAATTAATGGCGTTTGGGAGGATCATCAAGTCCTCGCGATTCTGAATCCTGATGACGAACAATAATAAAAGAAGCCGGGCCATCCCCGGCTTCTTTTTTAACGAACCGCAACTGGAGCAATTTCTTTCAGCGCTTGTTCGAAATCGTGTTCTAAATCGTCTGCATGTTCGACGCCCACACTCAGACGGAGCAGGCCATCAGTGATACCGCGTTTTTCACGCTCTTCCTTAGGCATTGCCGCGTGAGACATCGTTGCCGGATAGGACAAAATCGATTCCACGGCGCCAAGGCTGACAGCGAAGACCGGCAGTGACACATTCTCGACTAACTTCTTAACGGCCTCTTTGCTTTCAAGCTCAAAAGATAGCACGGCGCCCGCTCCCGTTGACTGGCTTTTATGGGTTTCAGCGCCGGGATGATCAGCCAGTCCCGGATAATACACGCGCTTCACCGCCGGATGCTTCTGGAAAAATTCCGCAAGCCGCTGGGCTGTTTGGCTCGCTTTCTCTAAACGGACCTGCAACGTTTTTAATCCGCGCAGGACAAGCCAGCAATCTTGCACGCCAAGGACGGCGCCGAACGCGTTTTGCAGCTTATACAGCTGCTTCCCAAGCTCTTCATCTTTGACAGCAGCCAAACCTGAGAGCACATCGCTGTGTCCGCTTAAGAATTTTGTCGCGCTGTGAAGTACAATATCCACGCCGAGATCAAGCGGACGCTGCAGTGCCGGTGTCATAAATGTATTGTCCAGAAAGGTCAGGCAGCCGTTTTCTTTTGCAAGCTGAACAACTGCTTTAATATCCGTAATCCCAAGTGTCGGATTTGATGGCGTCTCCATATAAATGACCTTTGTGTTCGGCTTGATGCTCCGCGCCACTTCATTACGATCCGTCATGTCGACAAACGTATGCTCAATGCCAAACCGGGTCAGCACCTCTGTCACCATACGGAAGGTTCCGCCGTATACATCTTCTGTCACAAGAACGTGATCACCCTGTGACAGCAGTAAAAATGCTGTTGAGATGGCAGCCATGCCTGAACTGAAAGCAAATCCTCTTGTTCCGCCTTCCAGTGCGGCAATTGTTTCTTCGAGAGCTGTTCTTGTCGGCGTGCCAGAGCGGCTGTAATCATATGCCCCGAACTCTTCAAATGAAGATTGGTGAAAAGTCGAGGCGTGCTGAATCGGTACACTGACCGCCCCGGTTCCGCCGTCTGTTTTAAATGGATTGTGCACGAGCTGGGTTTCCAGCGTCCAATTGTGTTTACTCAAATGAAACAGCTCCCTCTTTGACCTGACATAATGCCTGTTTTAGATCCTCTTTTAAATCTTCCGCATGTTCAATACCGACAGAAAAGCGCAGCAACCGATTGCACACCCCGTTTGCGATGCGGATCTCTTCAGGAATATCCATGTGCGTCTGGGTCGCAGGGTATGTAATAAAGCTTTCCACCCCGCCGAGGCTTTCTGCAAAACAAATGGTCTTCAGTGCTTTTAAAAACGGATTGACCCATTCTTCTTTTTGCAGACGGAAGGACAGCATGCCGCCTTTTCCGGGATACAGCACATCCGAAATTTCTTCCTGCTCTTCTAAAAACGCCGCAAGCTCCTGCGCGTTTGCCTGATGCTGACGCATTCTGAGGCTCAGCGTCTTCATTCCTCTCATCAGAAGCCACGAATCAAATGGCGGCAGGACGGCGCCGATCGCATTTTGATGCTGAAACATTTCCTCTCCGAGCCGCTCATCCTTCACCACGACAAGTCCAGCAAGCAGATCGTTATGCCCGCCTAAATACTTGGTTGCGCTGTGAATGACAATGTCAGCTCCCAGCTCAAGCGGCCGCTGCAAGACCGGTGTATAAAATGTATTATCTACAATCAGCAGAAGACCGTGCTCCTTTGTAATCCGGGCAATATGTTCAATGTCCGCCTCCTGCATGAGGGGGTTTGTCGGCGTTTCCACAAACACCGCTTTTGTATTCGGCGTAATCTTAGAGCGTAAACAGTCCTCATCGCTGAAATCATCATAATGAAAAGTCAATCCGTATTTTTTCCATTCATTTTCAAATAAACGGTACGTGCCGCCATATAGGTCCGATGAAACGATCAGTTCATCTCCGCTTTTAAACAGCGCCATAATCGTTTGGATAGCAGCCATTCCCGAACTAAAGGCAAGCCCTCTCGCGCCGTTTTCTAAGTTAGCGATCGCGTCCTCAACAAGCTGGCGTGTCGGATTTTTTGTGCGGACATAATCAAATCCGGTAGATTCTCCGATCCCTCTGTGGCGGTATGCTGTTGATAAATAGATAGGAGCACTCACTGTTCCCGTGACTTCATCGCTACGGTTCCCAATTTGGGCTAATTTCGTTTCAACGTGCTGTGACATATAGCTGACACCTTCCCTTTTCAAAATAAAAACCCCTTCTTCATAAGAAGAAGGGGTTTAACGCTTCTTCTTATCTTCCAAGCATAAAAAACGCTTGCTGGATTTAGCACCTTGGCGCTTTGCACATGCAAAACAAGCCGGTTGCTGAGGTTTCTAAGGGCCAGTCCCTCCACCTCTCACGATAAGAAATATCGATTTCAATTTTCTGATTGTTTTATATTAGCGCAATTCACAGTTTATTTCAACACTTTTTTCTTCGTGTGCCGAACCGTTTAAAGAGAGAAATTTCTAATAATTCATGGTACAATAATTGAAAATGCAAGAAAGTATAGTGATGTCCTGGAGGAATGTTTTTATGGCACCGAAAAACGGCACAGTGCAAGAAAAGAAATTCTTTTCAAAAGAGCTTAACGAGGAAATGACCTTGCTTGTTTATCTGCCGTCCAACTACTCCCCGCTTTATAAATACCATGTCATTATCGCACAGGACGGCCACGATTATTTCAGGCTGGGGAGAATCGGCAGACAGGTTGAGGAATTGCTGTCGAAACACGAAATAGACCGGTGCATTATTATCGGTGTTCCCTATAAGGATGTAAAAGAGCGCAGAAACACCTATCATCCGGAGGGTTCAAAATTTTCGGCGTATAAACGGTTCATCGCCCATGAGCTCGTTCCTTTTGCAGATGATGAGTATCCAACCTATCAGATCGGTTACGGCCGAACGCTGATCGGTGATTCGCTCGGAGCAACCGTGTCACTTATGACAGCGCTTGATTATCCGAATATGTTTGGCAACATCATCATGCAGTCTCCCTATGTTGACAAACACGTACTAGAAGCCGTAAAACAGTCAGACGATATCAAACACCTCTCTATTTATCACCAAATCGGAACAAAAGAAACTGACGTCCACACGACAGACGGGAACATTCTGGACTTTACAGAACCGAACCGGGAGCTGAAACAGCTGCTGGAGAAAAAGCTTTCCGATTATGATTTCGAGCCATTTGACGGAGACCACAAATGGACATACTGGCAGCCGCTCATCACCCCGGCGCTGAAAAAAATGCTTTAACACTCTATCATACTTTATTTCCAGGAGGGACATAATATGAAATACGGAATCGTTTTATTTCCATCAAAAAAGCTCCAAGACCTTGCAAACTCTTACAGAAAGCGCTATGACCCAAGCTACTCTCTGATCCCGCCTCATTTGACGCTGAGAGCATCCTTTGAATGCGCGGAGGAGAAAGCGGATCAGCTCGTATCACATTTAAGAAACATCGCAAAAGAGTCCCACCCACTCGTTCTCAAAATGACAAAATACAGCTCATTTGCGCCTGTCAATAATGTCATTTACATCAAAGCAGAACCGACGGAAGAGTTAAAAACACTCAATGAAAAGCTATACACCGGTGTGTTGGCAGGAGAACAGGAATATAATTTCGTTCCGCATGTGACGGTCGGCCAAAATCTTTCCGACGATGAGCATTCAGATGTGCTGGGACAATTAAAAATGCAGGAAGTGTCGCATGAAGAAATCGTTGACCGTTTCCACTTGCTCTACCAGTTGGAAAACGGATCGTGGACAGTATATGAAACCTTCTTGCTAGGCAGAGGAGAATAATGTTTGAAAGCAGTTATCGCAAAAAATGAAGAACAACTGAAAGATGCATTCTATGTAAGAGAAGAAGTCTTTGTCAAAGAACAAAACGTGCCTGCTGAAGAAGAAATTGACGAACTTGAAAATGAGTCAGAGCATATCGTCGTGTATGACGGTGAAAAGCCTGTCGGTGCCGGAAGATGGCGCATGAAGGACGGCTACGGCAAGTTAGAGCGGATTTGCGTACTGAAAAGCCACCGCTCAGCCGGTGTCGGCGGCATCATTATGAAAGCGCTCGAAAAAGCCGCGGCAGACGGAGGCGCTTCCGGTTTCATTTTAAACGCGCAAACACAGGCTGTGCCGTTTTACAAGAAACACGGGTATCGCGTGCTTTCTGAAAAAGAATTCCTCGATGCCGGCATTCCGCACTTACAAATGATGAAGGACTGAACGCATCCGGATCTTTTGAGATCCGGATTTTTACTGCATATAAAAAAACCGTTCTCTGGTATGAACGGTTTTTTATACATATCGATTAATATATGTGCCCATTCCTTTTTCTCGCAATCTCTTATAAAGAGAGCGCTTACGTTTCATCTCGTTTACTTTTCTTTCAGCTGCCGTTTGATTCTCCTGCTGCTTTTCCAGTTCTTTGTATACCCGCTGAAACGGGACATAGCTGATTTTTTCGGTTCCGGCATAATCCTGCTTATGTCCAATCGTTCTATTAGCATATTGAGCGTATTGCTGGTTCTGAATTTGACCTGCATATATCATACAATACCCACCCCTCTGATGTCTCTTTTCCCTTAAACTTACTTTTTGAAACACATTTCTTTTGATATGATAGTCATTGTCTGTAATGAACACCTTTTGATTGGGAGGACCCCTTTTTGAAATGCGCCCGACTGAATGATAGAATCATACATTTACATACATATTCGAGAGAACATTATCAATTCCTCTTTGAAGAGGGAATAAAAGGACATTTATTTTGTTCTCATTGCGGAAAGCCCGTTTTGTTACGGCTTAACATCGCCGATCCGCCAGAGTTTATCCATCGCCAGCCAGGCGATTTTCCGGCATGTGAGGAGGCGTGCGAACCGAAGCCCTCTAAAGAGGGGAAAAAAGAAGATGATCAGGAATCTGGTGTGATTCGTTTACCCAAGGGAAAAGCGATCGCCGCTGACCCGTCCCCAGCTGTTACAGAATGGCACCGTCCTAGAAGCATTAAACCAGGAACACCATTTGTGCCAAAAACAATAGAACCCGATACGAGCCTTTTTCCGTCTGTCGGTTTAAACACGGATCAGCTGAAAGCTGTCACGGAAACAGAGGGCCCGCTCCTCGTGCTTGCAGGTGCGGGGAGCGGAAAAACACGGGTGCTGACAGCCCGTGCCGCCCACATGATCGAACACTTAGGCATACCGCCTGAAAATATGCTGCTTGTCACCTTTACAACAAAAGCTGTCGCTGAAATGAAAGAGCGTATGGCGAACCAGTACGGATTACAGCCGGCAAAAGTCAGAAGAATTGTGACAGGAACATTCCACAGTCTGTTTTATAAGATCTTGTATCACTCTAATTCTGCTAAATGGAACGGTGAGCATCTGCTGAAAATGGAGTGGCAGCGGGAACAATATATCAAAAAAGCACTCTATGAAGAAGGCATCGATGAGAAAGAATTCCCAGTTGACCAAGCCCTGCAGCAGATCGGTTTTTGGAAAAACACTTATGTCCCAAATGAACGCATCCCTCTAAAAGATGAGTGGGAAAAACAAGTTTATCGTTTATATGAACATTATGAACGCCAGAAAAAAGAACACAGCCAATTTGATTTTGATGACATGGCTTCAGCCTGCTATGAATTGTTTATCGAGCGGCCTGACCTTCTGGAACAATATCAATCTCGGTTTACGTATATCTTAATTGATGAGTTTCAGGACATTAATCCGGTTCAATACAAAATCATGCAAATGCTCGCCAGCCCGGAGCAAAACCTGTGCTGTGTCGGAGACGATGACCAGTCCATCTACGCGTTTCGCGGAAGCAATCCGTCTTTCATTCTTGATTTTCAAAAGGATTATCCGGGAGCGAAGACGATCTATTTAACTGCGAACTACAGGTCTACGCACCCGATCGTCTCTAGTGCTGATATCGTTGTGAAAAAGAACAAAAACAGATATGCCAAAACGCTTGAAGCGGCCCGCGATGACATTCAGGTCCCTGTGCTGTTTTATCCTTATGATGAAGAGGAAGAAGCCACAATGGTCGTTTCCGATATCAAAGAAAAAATTCAAAATGGAGCCAGTCCAGAAGACTTTGCGGTTCTTTACCGCACAAACAGCGGAGGCCGTGCTATATATGAAAGGCTTCATCAATCGTCAATTCCGTATACAGCTGACCGCGGCGTCCAGTCGTTTTACAGCAGACGGATCGTCCGCCAGATTCTCGCCTACTTGTACGCCAGCCAAAATGAGGATGACACCGAGGCGATTAAACACTTGCTTCCCGCCTTGTTTTTAAAACAGTCCGCTTTGAATACGCTGAAGGCGCTCTCGATCACAGAGGACTGTACCATGATCAAAGCGCTGGCCAAATTGCCTGATCTGAAGCCATTCCAGCTGGACAAAATCAAGAAAATCGTACCGTTTTTTGCAAGCCTCCGCACGATGAAGCCCGTAGAAGCCATCACCTTTGCAGAAGGAAAAATGGGCTTCTCCGAGTATTTAAAAAAGCGGGGCAATGAGGGCAACAAGCTGGAAAAAGGTTCCGATGACCTGCGCGACATCAAGGTTGTCGCCAAGAAGTTCAAAACGATTCCTGACTTTCTTGCCCACGTAGACCATATGAGGGCCGCTGAGAAAAACAGAACGGATGAAGATGGCGTTCAGCTGATGACCATTCACCGGTCAAAAGGCCTTGAATTCAAAACAGTCTACGTGTTAGGCACTGTAGACGGCTCGATTCCGCACGATTTCTCATTAGAAACGGCAAGAAAAGGAGACGAGGCCGCTCTTGAGGAGGAAAGACGCCTTTTATATGTAGCCATGACCCGGGCGAAACAGCATTTATATTTGTCTTGCCCCGCTAACAGGCGCGGCAAAACAGCCAACCGCTCAAGATTTTTGTATCCCCTTCTACAAAAAACAAGACAGCCCTTGCATCATTAACAGCCCGGCAGATTACTGCCGGGTTTTTACTGTAAAAAAAGGCCCGCTGCAGTGAGTCAGCCAGGCCATCCACTTATTTATTATCCATCATTTTAGAAATCGTGCCAAAATCAAGCTTTTCTTTTCCGCTTGTAATAGATTCCACAATTTTATCTTCTAATTCTTTTGGCACGCGTCTGTTTGCCATCTGCGCTACGCGGTTAATCACACTGCGCACTGTATTTTCATCTTTAAAATTAGCGTTTTGGAGTGATCCGGCAAGATTCATTACATCCTGCATCTTCACACCTGTTTTCTTTTCGATGTTCTTAAAAAATTGATTATCCATAATGCGCCTCCTTTTGGCGGAGTAATACGGTATTGTATGAATGCACATAATACAATGTGCTTTTCCAATATTTTTAAAAATAAACACAAGGCAAGGAAGCACGGGTTATAACCCGTACTTCCTCAATACATCTTAAAAGAAAGATGCACCTACGATGATGAGGAGAATGAATAATACGACCAACAAAACAAATGTTGAACCATAGCCGCCGCCGTAACCGCCAGCATAACCGCCATAACAGCCGCCGCCGTAGCCGCCGCCGAATCCGTATCCAAAGCCCATAGATAAGCACCTCCTTTACTCTCTATACACTATGTGAGCTGCTTGGATCGGCTTGGATATTCGCATAGGGCGTTTGCGGATTTACGATTGATCATATTGAGCTTGATGTTTTTTAAGTAAGGCCTCTGTTTTTTCAGCCAGCTCTTCAATCTCATCTTCAAATTCCAGACCGGCTTTATCAAATGCATCCAAGTCTTTTCTGATACTGCCCATCGTGTCTTCATGCTTTTTTTGCTTTTGTTCGTGAGGTTCATATCTTCCTTCTATCCATTTTTCAAACTCATTCACTTTTATCCCCCCGCTTATGATATATGCTGAGCAAGGCCGCCCCGTTAAAAAAACAAAAAACCGGAGTTCTCCGGTTTCTTTGCCAGGCTATTGAGGCTTTTTCTTTTTATTTCCGCACCCGCAGCCTTTCTTTTTTATCTTTTTTGATTGATACGATGAATCTGTATATGGAGATTTTTGGGAAGGTTTATGATGCTGATTCATTTTTGTCCCCTTCCTTTCCTTATGTCATATATGCTACTTTATGCGTATTCTGACAGAAAGTTGCTGGTAGTAACGCCTTATTCTTGCAGCCATTTTGATACGAGCGTTTCTATGATGCCGGCAAGGCCGGCGATCGCTAAAAGTAAAATCAGCCACTGCGCCGCTTGCGGGATCAACGCCTGGCATAAAATCAAAAAGCCGGCACACCACACGCCTGTGCACCAATAGCAGCTCAGCAATTCACCAATAAACGCCCTGACACCGGTTCCCTTAATCACGATATAGGTTTCAATGTTCCCGTCCGCATCCTTTTCTTCCTTCTCTTCATGAAACAGACTTCGAAGCGGCGCCATAATCGTGTCAAACACCAGCAGGCGGGCGAGCCGAAAGACCGCAAGCGATAGAAGAACAATTGTCAGCCCATTTATAACCACTCGTTCACTCCTTTGCCAATCATGATCCCTTCACATATATGCCAAAACCCTATTCTTCATGAATTGTATCTTGTCCGGCAGAAAATTGGTTATTTTTATTATTCCGCTCTGCACCCCATTTGCATTATATAGAGTATGGATAAGAAAGGAGTGAAGGTTATGTCATTTGAAGAAAAAGTCGAATCCCTGCACCCTGCAATATTTGAGCAATTATCAAGCGAATTCGAACAGCAGATCGAAGTGATTGATTGCGAAAATATCACAATTGACACGTCACATATAACAGCTGCCCTTTCTATACAAGCCTTTGTGACAACCATGATTATCGTGGCGACTCAGCTCGTCATCGCCGACGAGGATTTGGCTGACGCAGTGGCAAGTGAAATTCTTATTCTCGATAGCTCCCAAATCAAAAAAAGAACCATCATTAAAATTATCAACAGCCGCAACATCAAAATTACTTTGTCTGCCGACGAGATAATAACCTTTGTACAAATCTTGCTTCAGGTGTTAAACAGCATTCTTAGTGAACTTGACGTCCTTTAACCCTTTCTTTTCACAAACTTAAAAGACGAGGTGAAAACAAATGTCAGATAACGATAAATTCAAAGAAGAGCTTGCAAAGCTTCCAGAAGTTGATCCAATGACGAAAATGCTGGTCCAAAATATATTTTCTAAACATGGTGTCACGAAAGACAAAATGAAAAAAGTATCAGACGAAGAAAAAGAAATGCTCTTAAATCTTGTAAAAGACTTACAAGCTAAATCACAAGCGCTAATAGAAAACCAAAAGAAGAAAAAAGAAGAAGCAGCCGCGCAAGAGCAAAAGAACACAAAACCATTAAGCCGCAGAGAGCAGCTCATTGAACAGATCAGACAAAGACGGAAAAACGATAACAATTAGCCACTTATAAAAAATAGGGTTCTTCATCAGGATATATGACTCAGTCAAAATAAGAGGCTCGCTCATTTAATAACAGTAAAAGAAAAGGAGGAATAGATATGGAAAGCAGACCATATTCTTGGGTTGCACTTGATCCTGACTGTGACCATCCGTTAGATGACAAAGAGAAAGATAAAGAAAAACACGAAAGAAAATGTCATTGCGACGTTTGCTGTAATGGCAATGGTTTTTTTGGCAACGACAACGCCTTCATCGACCAAGATCTAGCTCAAGCAAATCTCAACAAACAAGTTTCAGATGAAACGATTATTATTAGAGATTCTTGTGACATCAATGTTACATCTACAGACGTTCAAGCCGTAACATCAGTTGTAACAGCACTTAATGCCGCTGTCGTAACGGCAACTCTGACATCCATTGCAGACGGGGTAATTGCCGAATTAGTCGCACAAGATTTGTTACAGCTTACAGCTAACAAACAAGTAAACCGCCAAAAACTTCTCATCGAATGTTCCCGCGGCGTAAACGTCACAACAGTAGATGCCGATATCGCAACCCTTATTTCTACAGCAACAAATACACTCGTAGCCATCCTAGTTATCACTCTTGTCCTCTAGGACCTAAAAGCAGAGCTAAAAACGCTCTGCTTTTTCTTATTTTCCAAGCATATGATGAATATATAGACGTTCACCCACACCAAGTGGGGCACGGGTACATATGTTGTTAAGGACTAAAGTCAAATACCCTATAAAGAAGGAGCTGAAATCAATGAGCTGCGGAAAAACCCATGGCCGGCATGAGAACTGTGTATGCGATGCAGTGGAAAAGATTTTAGCAGAGCAGGAGGCAGTTGAAGAACAGTGTCCGACTGGCTGCTATACCAACCTTTTAAACCCTACGATTGCTGGAAAAGACACAATTCCGTTTCTCGTTTTTGATAAAAAAGGCGGATTGTTCTCCACATTCGGAAACGTAGGGGGATTTGTGGATGATATGCAATGCTTTGAATCCATTTTCTTCCGCGTCGAAAAATTATGCGATTGCTGTGCAACACTGTCTATTTTACGCCCGGTCGATGTCAAAGGCGATACCTTAAGTGTTTGCCACCCTTGCGACCCGGATTTCTTCGGGCTAGAAAAAACAGATTTCTGCATTGAAGTGGATCTCGGATGCTTCTGCGCGATTCAGTGCCTGTCACCAGAGCTAGTTGACAGAACATCGCCTCACAAAGATAAAAAGCATCATCACAATGGATAAACACTTGTAAAGAGGAATCCCCTTCCAAACTCTATTACAGGTGCAAATCATTCAGCTGCTTCCAGCGTGAGGCAGCTGACTCTCCATCATTTCGCCAGTCTCAAATTTATAAGGCAGGAGGGATAATATGAGCCAGAAAACATCAAGCTGCGTGCGTGAAGCTGTAGAAAATATTGAAGATCTGCAAAACGCTGTTGAAGAAGACTGCCCGACCGGCTGCCACTCTAAGCTTTTATCTGTAAGCCATTCGTTAGGCGACACAGTGCCTTTTGCAATATTTACATCAAAATCAACGCCATTAGTCGCCTTCGGAAATGTCGGCGAACTCGATAACGGCCCTTGCTTTAATACAGTATTTTTCAGGGTCGAAAGAGTGCATGGAAGCTGCGCAACACTGTCATTATTAATCGCATTTGACGAACACAAACACATTTTGGACTTCACCGATAAAGATACGGTGTGTGAAGTGTTCCGACTCGAAAAAACGAACTACTGTATTGAAGTTGACTTAGACTGCTTCTGCGCAATCAACTGCTTAAATCCTCGATTAATCAATCGTACACATCATCATTAATCATAAGCTGGAAAAGCTTGCAGGCCTGCAGGCTTTTCTCTATGTAAAAAAAGCTGTCCGGCAACATCAGCCGGGCAGCTTTTTTCTTTTTCGTTAAAAACCGAGCGGGTGCAGAGAGGTAATATCATCGATTGCCAGCTCGGTTGGGGCTCCGTTTCCGGTTGTTCGAAGCAGGACAGAATCATTTCTTCTTCCGACAATCACGCCCCTGTACGTTCTTCCATTGGCTTCAATCAAACAAAGCGCTCTCGGCATGTTATGAGGCAGCTTTGTTAAAAAATCAATTTTTTCGTGGATCGTCATCTTGCTCATCGGTTTTTTCACTTTTCGTGCCGGCGGTGCTTTTTCCTCCGCTTTATCAGCACTATGGACAGCTTCCGGTTCTTTTTCAGGCTTCCGGGCCTCAAGTGCAGGCTCTTCCTTTTTTTCTGCTTTCGGGGGCTCGTGTTCGACGGGTTCTTCTACGGCCTGCGGCTCTGCTTTCTCCTCCGGCTGGTTCTTTATGTTCTCTGGCTCCCTCACCTCTTGTGTTTGCTGACTCACTGGTTCGGCTGCAGGCTTTTGGTCTGCTTGCAGGACATCTTGTGCCACAACTTCCTCCTGCTGCTTCTCATGGTAAGCCGGCTTTTCCTCAGCTTTTGGAGGAGCGGGTTTGTCGGCCTTTCTTTTGATGACAATCTCCTGCATGGATGACCTTGTGGTTTCTGCATAATCCGGCTGAACAATATACATGAGCGGTTTTTTATCCGCGTTTCTTTTCTTATTAGACATCTTCATCCCTCCGATTGTGTCATATTCTATCTATATGACAGAAAGCTGAAAATCAGAAGAAATAAAAAAGCAATCCCTATTCGGGATTGCTTGATATAGATCCTGCTTAGCGGGCAGTGATATGGAAACCTGAATCAACGTGAAGATTTTCACCTGTAATCCCGCGGGACATATCGCTGAATAAGAACGCAGCTGTATCGCCCACTTCTTCAGGTGTTGTCGTGCGGCGAAGCGGCGCACGCTCTTCGATATCTTTTAAAATGGAGTTGAAATCGCTGATGCCTTTAGCAGATAATGTTCTGATCGGACCGGCAGAAATGCTGTTAACGCGGATATTTTCTTTTCCCAAGTCAGCAGCTAAGTATTTCACACTTGCATCAAGAGAAGCTTTCGCTACACCCATGACGTTGTAGTTTGGCATCACAAGCTCTCCGCCAAGGTACGTCAAAGTGACAATGCTTCCGCCTTCAGTCATCATCGGACGTGCCGCTTTAACAACAGCAGTCAGAGAATATGAGCTGATGTTATGAGCCAAAAGGAAGCCGTCACGATTTGTGTTTAAGTATTCGCCGACAAGCTCTTCTTTGTTGGCAAACGCGATACAATGCGCGATACCGTGGATTACACCGACCTGCTCCTTAATGCTTGCGAAGCAAGTTTCGATTTCTGCGTCGTTTGTTACATCGCAAGGAAGGATGATGGAATCGTTGCGGTCTAACGTTCCGGCAAGCTCATGAACAGATTTCTCCAAGCGTTCGCCTGCATATGTGAAGATCAAACGTGCACCCGCTTCATGTAAAGAACGCGCAATGCCCCAGGCGATGCTGCGTTTGTTGGCTACCCCCATCACAACAATGTTGCGGCCTTCAAGTGAAAAATTCATATGTATAAAGCCTCCTATATTTAATAAAGACATAGTATTAGTACCTGATCTTAATTCCTATCATATCATAACCTTGTCCAGATGAAAAGCGCATACCGTAGCAAACGCAAAAGAGATCACCATCAGCTGGTGATCTCATCGGCTTGTATTTAAGCTGTTTCGTTTAAAAGCGAAATGGTTTGTCGGCCCGTGTCCCGATCCGATGCCGAGCGTATTTTCCACCGCTTCACGGACAAAGTTGGCCGCAACCTCAAATGCCTGATGGATGCTGTCTCCTTTAGCCGTTTGGGCCGTTAAAGCCGCAGCAAAGGTGCAGCCTGTGCCATGCGTATGCTTCGTATTGATATAAGGATGGGTGATTTGCATAAACATGCTGCCATCAAAAAGAAGGTCAGTAATGTGATTGTCCTCAGGCTGGTGCCCGCCTTTGATAATGACATGCTGCGCACCCATCTTGACGAGCTGCTCCGCTGCTTTTTTCCGGTCATCCAGCGAGCTGATTGTCATTCCTGTCAGCGTTTCTGCTTCCGGGACATTCGGCGTAATCGCGTAGCTTCTTGGAATGAGCAACTCCTTTAAGGTGGCAACTGACTCATCACGCAGCAAGGATGCCCCGCCCTTTGCGATCATAACCGGATCAACAATTACACGATTGAATCCGTACTCGTCAATTTTTCTTGCCACTTCTTCAATCATGTCGGCATTCCAGAGCATTCCCGTTTTGACTGCATCCGGTCTCAAATCCTCAGCAACAGCGTCAATTTGCTGTCTCAACGCCTCTACAGTCAGCGGATGCATCCCATGAACGCCAAGCGTATTTTGAGCGGTTACCGCTGTAATCGCAGACATTCCGAATACATCAAGCTCTTGAAAGGTTTTAATATCAGCCTGTATCCCTGCGCCGCCGCCTGAATCTGATCCGGCGATTGTCAATGCTTTATATATACTCATTACACTACACTCCTTTTATTACCCGATCCATTTATGATAAATGGATTTTGCCCGGGCAATATCATTTGTTCCATGGATCAAAGCTCTGCCGTCCCGGAACAGCACCATTTTCATATCATCCGAGCGGCAGGAAATTAAATACGGGTTCGCAGCTACTTCAAGCCCGGCCTGCCTCAGCTGACCGGCAAGCGCTTCAAGATCCGCTTCTTTCGTAATAGATGATCTGATCTGCACCGTGTTCCTGCCGCACAATACAGCCGCTTTTGTTTGATTTTCATATGACAAAAACGGAAAATCCTTTGTGCCGCAGCTTGGGCATGCGTCATGTTTGAGACTGGCCGCTCTCACTTCTGACCGCTCGTTTTTCCACAAATCAAAGGAGCGCAGCACCGGCTCGCACTCCTCTCCCGTCAGCAGCTTCAGTGCATCTGTTACCTGAAAGACTGCTACCTGCAAAACAGCCGGACTGATGATGCCAGCTGTGTCACATGTTGCTCCGCCAATCGGAAGTGTATCGAGCAAGCAATGCAGGCAAGGAGTAGAACCCGGCACCACGGTAAAGGTAAGGCCGTAGCTCCCTACACAGGCACCGTAAAGAAAAGGAATCCCTTCCTTTACCGCAGCATCATTTACGATCAGGCGGGTTTCAAAATTATCAGCCGCATCCACTATAATTGATGCATCCCTAATCAGCTCGAAGATATTTTCTGCTGTCACATCCATGACAAGTCCGGTCACATCAACATCGCTGTTAATCGAACGGAGACGGCGCTCCGCAGCGGCTGCTTTCGGCATTTCTTTTTTGACATCATCTTCTGTATAAAGTTGCTGGCGCTGGAGGTTGCTCCATTCAACATAATCTCTGTCGGCAATTTTCACAGAGCCGACTCCCGCTCTCACCAGCATTTCTGCACTGGCTGTTCCGAGCGCGCCGGCGCCGATAATCACGGCGCGCGCTTCTTTCAATTTTTTCTGGCCGGATGGGCCGATCGGAGCAAACAGCTCCTGCCTTGAATACCTGCCCGTCATACAGGAAGACCTTCTCCCGGACTGCTTGCCGTTCCGTATTGCTTAAGCGGGATTCGGCCCGCCTCATAAGAAAGGCGTCCTGCTTCCACCGCGAGCTTCATGGCACGAGCCATTTTCACAGGATCGTCAGCTCCCGATACAGCCGTATTGAGCAGTACGCCATCCGCTCCAAGCTCCATTGCGTATGCCGCATCTTTAGGCGAGCCGATTCCAGCATCCACGATGACCGGCACTTTCGCCTGTTCAATAATAAACGACAGATTCAAAGGATTTAAGATTCCTTGTCCTGATCCAATCGGAGATGCACCCGGCATGATGGCATGAACGCCGAGCTCTTCCAGCTTTCTCGCCAGCACAACGTCATCCGACGTGTACGGGAGCACAATAAAGCCTTCTTCAAGAAGCTGTTCAGACGCTTTTAATGTCTCAACAGGGTCAGGCAGCAAGGAACGGCTGCATCCGATGACTTCAACTTTAATCATGTCACAAAGGCCTGACGCTTTCGCCAGCCTTGCAATCCGAACCGCTTCTTCAGCAGTGCTGGCGCCCGCTGTATTCGGCAAAAGCGTATATTTGGATAAATCAAGCTGTTCCAGAAAATTCGGCTGAGATGCTTCAAAGATGTTCATTCTCCGCACAGCAAATGTTAAAATATCAGACTCGGAAACAGCTACTGCTTCCTTTTGAATGTCAAACGATGGGTATTTCCCCGTGCCCAGCAGCAATCTTGATTGAAATGATTTTCCGCCAATTGTTAACATGCTCATCCGCCTCCTACAAAATGGACAATTTCAATGACATCACGATCACAAAGCTCAACCTCGTGATAGCGTTCTTTCCCGATTATTTCTTTATTTCTTTCCACGATAACAATTTTATTTTCAAGCTGATAAGACGCCAGCAGGTCTTGAATTGTACCTGTGTCTTTTTCCCACTTCACGTCTTTACCGTTCAGCTGTAGGATCATATCTGAATCGCCTCCTTGCGATCAATTCGGAATGCGTGCAGCCAGTCTTGGTTGACCTCTTTATTCATGATGAGGTCACTGATCAAAGCGCCCGTTGCGGGAGCAAGCAGGATCCCATTTCTGAAATGGCCCGCCGCAAATAAAATACGGCTGTCCTCAGGATGTCTGCCGATGTACGGTTTTCCATCCTTTGTTCCCGGCCGGAGTCCCGCCCAAAAACGATCCACCTTCATATTCTGTATAGCCGGCAGCATCGTTTTTGCTTTTTTCATAACCGATTCCAATCCGCCAAGATCCGGTGTTTCACTCCAGTCTCCCGGCTTCATTGTCGCGCCGACAACCAGTTTGCCGCTTTTTCTCGGTACGATATAGCAGTGATCATGGTAAAGCGTTTTTGTCAGCGGGATATCATCATTCCAAACGGACAGGCACTCCCCTTTTACAGGGAGAAAAGCATTGTTCAGTCCGAGCTGTTTAAAAAACATCCCGCTCCACACTCCGCTGGCAACGACAACATGATTAGCCCATACGTCTCCGCTAGGGGTCTTGATGAACAGGGCTTCACCGTCACGTTCGGCATGCAGGACGGGCGTATGCTCAAAAATCTCCGCCCCAAGCATTTTTGCTGCTTTCACATATGCCTTGCAAACAAAATAAGGCTCCACATGCACATCATCCTGAATAAAAGATGCACCAAAGATGTCACCAGACGCATACGGCTCTTTTTCTAACACCTCTTCTTTTGAATACCAGCTGACAGAGTCCAAATCGTCCATCTGTCTCAGCTGCAGCACATCTTCTTCAGAAAATGCAAGCTTAAACATACCGCCGTTATGCTGCCTGATATCCACACCGGATAATGCATAAAGCTCTTCTCCAAGACCTTTGTACAGACGCTGACTGTGCATGGCGAAATCAAAAAACGCGTCACGTTCCTCGCATTCGGCATGGGCGCCCAGCATTCCGGCAGCGGCACTTGTCGTTCTGCCGCCCATTGTTCCGCTTTCAAACAATGCGGTGCTTTTGTTTTCCTTTGCCAAATGATAAGCAATCGCGGAACCAATAATTCCGCCTCCAATCACCACTGCTTCATAATGCCTTTTCATAGCGCATCTCCTTTAGCTTGCGGGAATATCGTCTGGCTGCTTCCAAGGGCTCAGCGGAAGAGAAAATTCCTGACATAACAGCAATGCCGTCTGCCCCTGCTTGTTTTACGTCTCTTAACCTGTCCGGCGTCATCCCCCCGATGGCTATAACCGGGATGGAAATCCGCTGTTTGATATCTGACAGCAAAGATACTCCTCTGCCTTCAAGACCCTTTTTGCAATCCGTTTCAAACACATGGCCGAACAGCACGTAGTCCGCGTCTTCCTTTTCTGCTTGAACCGCTTCCTCCAGTGAATGCACCGACCTCCCGATATGAAGGTGTGGAAATCTGACCCTGACCTGCTTCGGTGAAAAGCTGCCGCTTGGCAGCTGCACGCGGTGAATAGTAGAGAAAAGCGCAATATCCACGCGCCCGTTCATCACCAGTTTTCGTTTATCTATACCGCCTTCAAAAATAAGCTCGAGCAGTTTCAAAATATCTGCCGCCGATTTTGAGCGTTCCCGAATATGAATAAAATCAACTTCATTCTGAATCGAAATGATGGTTCTCGCTAGCTCTTCTACCGGCTTGCTGTCATCCGTTATGGCGTGAAGCTCCACATTCCTCCACCTCTTTTATGGCGCTGTCAGACCAGCCTTCTTTTCGATAGGCCATTCCCCAAAATTGATATTCATAGTAGCTGGAGATGACAAAATTCTCTTTCATCTTGGCACGCACTTCCTCCGTGCTGTTTTCCGCCAGCTCATCAAAGCGGTTGATTTGCTCCTCAACCTGTTGTCTAAACCAGTCACCGCCGTACGTCCCAATCCACTTTTGATAAATCGGATGCCCAGGATCGCAATGCAGCAATTTCTCACCAACCTCGTAATAGAGCCAATAGCATGGCAGCAAGGCCGCTAAGATTTCTGCGAAATTCCCGCTCAAAACCGAACGGTACATATGGGATGTATAAGAATACGCAGTAGGAGACGGCTTAAACGCCTTACGCTCTTCCTCGCTGATTTCCAACAGCTCGGCAAACTCCCGATGAAGCGCCATTTCCGCCTCATATGTACCTTGGGCATGGCTTGCCATCCGCCCCGTTGTATAAAGATCCTTCGCATAAGCGGCGCCAAATGACTGCACCTTTGCAAAATGCGTTAAATAATAGGAATCCTGAAGTACGTAGTATTTAAAACGGTCAATCGGAAGCGTTCCGTCACCGATTCCTTGAACGAACGGATGGACAAAGCTCCCCTCCCACCATTCTGCGGCTGCACTGCGGCATTCTTCTGAAAACTTCACAAATCATTCCCCCTCTGAAAATAAAAAAACCACTTTCCCGCAAGGAAAAGTGGTTTGGAATTGGCATAGTAAAATAACACAAATACCGCTCCACTTCCCTACGCAGGTCTGAACCTGTTCAAGTTATGAGGGTCTAAAAGTCACACTTTTATCTCAGCCCTTATGAAGGACACCCCTAGTGGTTAAACGAATACATATTGAATTGTTCTGCACCTCTATATTAACACGAATCCTTATTTGGTCAAGATTTATCCTTCCAATGTTTTCTTAAGATCCGTTACGTACCCCCGAGATCCGGTGACAATTAAACGGTCTCCAAGTTTCAGCCTTGTATCCCCATGAGGAACGATGCTGTCCACACCTCTGAAGATCCTGACAAAGATGACGTCACCTGTTAAAGGGAATTCCCGTAAAATGACACCATCATATTTACTGTTCTCCATATTAATTTGATACAGCGAAGACTCTTGGTTCGTGAGCAGCTTCATGACGCCAGGCGCTTCAATCAGTGCGCGAAGCAGCGTTTTTGTCGACAGCAGAATAGAAAAGATGCTGATTCCCTGCTCCTTCAGGGCTGCTTCATGCTCCGGTGATCCTACGCTTGCAATGACTCTTTCTGTGCCTTTTTCTTTTGCAAGTAATGCAATGTCTGCATTCATATCTTCATTTCCTGTCGCCACAACGAGGATATCCGTTTCAAAAATGCCGAGTGATTCAAGCGTCTCGTGTTCATAGTCAGAAATTGTTTCAACAGCAAACACTGATTCTGACAGCTTTTCCTCCGCATTCTCTTGGTAGACGTGTACAACACGCACGTCATACTCTTCCTCTGGCAATTCAAGTGTAACAGGCAAAGTCATTTGATTGGCGCCAATGAACGTAATCGTCTTTTTCTCCTCCGGCTGCTCTTCCCGTTTGTATAATTTTTTAAAACAGATCGGCGTAAAAATACTTGCAATGACGGCTACTAAAATTAGCGCTCCTGACATATTTGCACTGATCACGTGAAGCTGCTGGCCGATTGTTGCAGCGGCAATCACGAGCGAAAGCGTTGATGTCAGCAGGAAACCAGACGCGAAAATGGTTCGGTTATCATACCACTTCTTTAAGTACATGACAGGAATGATTTTGCTGACTAACAGCGCCAGCAGCAGGAGCGGAATCATGATTAAAATTGTTTTATCCTGAAAAAGAGTCCAAATATCAAGCTTCACACCGACCATCACAAAGAAAATCGGTATTAAGAACCCATAACCAAATGAGTCCAGCTGCTGAACAAGTTCTTTGTTTGGCGAAAGCAGGGAAACGAGAACCCCCGCTAAGAAAGCGCCGAGAATATTTTCCGCCCCAAGTGATTCAGACAGGGCAACGAGTACAATAATTAACGTAAAAATGGCACGCGTCCCGATCTGGATCGTCCCTTTTGACATGGATTGAACAAAAGAGCGATGTTTGAAGACCCGGCCGAAAAAGTAAAGCACCACTCCGGCCGCAAACAGAATCATCAGGAGCCACATGTTTCCGCTGTCCTCTCCGTATAAAGAAGAAAAAACAGCAAGAAGAATCATCGTGGCCAAATCAGCAATAACAGCAACAAGCAAAATAATCTGCCCGATATTCGAATTCATGATCCGTTCTTCTTTTAATGTTGGAACGACAACGCCTAATGAAATCGTTGAAATAATCAGGGTCATCAAAAATGCATTTTGGATAAATCCGGCCAAGACGAACCCATAGGACAAGAGCAATGATAAAATAAAAATACCGACGAAAATAACAGATGCCGCAGCAAACGTATTCGGCGCTTCCTTGCCATTCGGCAGGAACTGCTTTTTCTTTCCTTTCTCAAACGACGAAAAATCAATTTCAAGCCCGCTTAAAAACATTAAAAAGATAAATCCGAGCATAGAGAGTGTCTGGAGCCAGGTGTCACCCTCCACAACTAAATTAAGGCCGCTTTTCCCAATTATCAGCCCCATAATGATTTCAGCAACAACAACCGGGATGCTGAGTTTAAACCGATGCAAAAGGATGGGTGTCAAAAATGCAACGATAAGTACAACAACTAAAGATGCGACAGATGTATGCGCCATAATCAGAACCTCCTTTTTAAGTCAGGGTTATGCTAGTTCTCACTCAGAGAACAAAACCTCATTTTTAAAAAACATAACGCGATTTTAACAAGGGTGATGATGAAAAATAAAGTGATAAGGTCTTAATCCTGTTTAGAAAATGATTCTTCTTCTATAATTTGCACATAAAAGCTTGTGATGACTCACAACACTTTGCTTCATAATAAATAAAACAATCGGTAAGGAGGATACCGCATGGCTTACGATATCATCAGCGATATTCATGGCTGCTATGACGAAATGACTGCATTAATCCAAAAGCTTGGCTATACAATCAAAAATGGAGTACCTATCCATGAAGAAGGCAGGGTGCTTGTTTTTGCCGGAGATTTAACTGACAGAGGGCCCAAATCGATAGAGGTCATCCGATTTGTAGCCGGCGCTTACGAAAAAGGCGCTGTGCGTTATGTCCCGGGAAACCATTGCAATAAATTATATCGTTACTTAAAAGGAAATCCGGTAAAAGTGATGCATGGTCTCGAAACTACAGCGGCAGAGCTTGAGGAACTTTCTAAAGATGAGAGAAAATCAGTCAGCGAACAGTTTATGAAGCTGTACGAAACAGCGCCGCTTTACGACATCTTACATAATGGAGAATTAGTTGTCGCCCATGCTGGCATAAGAGCTGACGATATCGGCAAATATACCCGGAGAGTGAAGGACTTTGTGCTTTACGGTGACGTGACGGGTGAAACATATCCGGACGGCAGACCCGTCAGACGTGATTGGGCGGCAGCCTATAACGGAAAGGCTTGGGTGGTATACGGTCATACACCTGTGAAAGAGCCTCGGAAGGTCAAGCGCACCATCAACATTGATACAGGCTGCGTGTTCGGAAATCAACTGACAGGCTTTCGCTTTCCAGAAATAGAAACCGTCTCTGTTCCAAGCTCCCTGCCTTACGACGAATCAAGATTTCGCCCCATATAAAAAAGGAGAGAATCAATGATTCTCTCCTTTTATCAGTTTTCTCATATCCTGAGGCAGTGGAGCATGAAACGTCATGTTCTCCTGTGTCAGCGGATGGATAAACGAAAGATGCTCGCTGTGCAGAGCCTGCCGGCCAATTTCCTGTCTCGTTCCGCCGTACAGTGTATCGCCGCACAACGGGTGCCCGAGATAACTCATATGAACACGAATTTGATGGGTTCGTCCAGTCTCAAGCTGCAACGTCACCGAGGTCATATCGTCATTTGCACATGTGACGTAAAAATGCGTAACAGCCTTCTGGCCGTCTGGCGTTACCGTCCGTTCAATTATACTGTCAGGATGTCTGCCAATCGGAGCATCGACTGTTCCCTCCATCTGTGCCATCCGCCCGTGAACCACTGCCGCATACCGGCGTTTCACAAGGCCGTTTTTTTGCGCAGACGATAAAATGGAGTGGGCAAATCGATGCTTGGCAACAAGCATGACACCTGATGTATCCCGGTCTAACCGGGTGACAAGATGAACTGTCGCCCTCACTCCGGTTGATTGATAATGATCAATAATTCCATTGGCAATGCTGCCGGAGGAGTGCTCTCTCGAAGGGATTGATGACACATACGGCTGCTTGTTTATCACAAGCACATGTTCATCCTCATAAAGGATATCGAGCGGAACAGGCTCTGCCAACAGCGTCTCGCTCACCTGCTCCTCAGGAAACTTCACGATAAGAAGATCTCCCTCTTTCAAAACGTATTTGACCGTCACATGCTCACCGTTAATCTGCAGGTCGCCCCCGCCAAACTTAATATCGGTCAGCAGACGTTTTGAAATTCCCAGTTCACTGGCATATTCCTTTACAGTCATCCCGTCCTCAGCGGAAGTAATGTTCTTTCTGATAAAAAAATGCTCCACGATATGTCCTCTTTCTATTCACCTTTTCCAATAAACGAATCCTGGACTCTTTTCCAAAATGGAAACGGACGGAATCTCGCAAACCGCACTTTTTCGGATGCAACTTGGCAGCGGATCGACTTTACATCCTTATGGAGAAGGGTTAAATGGTCAATCGTCACTTGAAAGTCAACTTCGTTTCTCGGCTTAATCATGCAATCATGATGGGATGGGAGAAGCAGAGGTGACCCCACCGTACGGAACACGCGGTTATTAATTGAAGCCATTTCCGCAAGCTGGATCGCCCTGATAGACGGATGGATAATCGCTCCGCCCAGCGCCTTATTGTAGGCTGTGCTGCCTGATGGAGTTGACAGGCAGAGGCCGTCGCCCCGGAAGGTTTCAAAGAGCTGCCCTTTGATTTCCACATCAGCAACAAGGCTTCCTTCGATGCTTTTAATCGTACATTCATTCAAAGCTAAGTATCTTTCTTCCCGCTCGTTTTCGTGATAGGTCACAATGACTTCGAGAAGCGGATATTCGACTGTATGATACGGCGTTTTCGCGATGGCAAGAACAAGTTTTTCAATTTCATGAGGAACCCAGTCGGCATAAAAACCCAGATGACCTGTGTGAACGCCGACAAATGCTGTTTTGTCCAAGCGGTCGCTGTATCTGTGAAAAGCATACAAAAGCGTTCCGTCGCCTCCGACTGAAATAACGATTTCCGGTTCATTTTCATCCAGTTCCATATCAAAATCCAATAAATACGCCTGTATTTTGCTTTTCAGCGTATCAGAAACTTGATCTCCTTTTGATGATACGGCAAATTTCATGCTCTTCTTCCCCTTTACCTATTGTTGCTCGCTTCCTTTTTTCTTTCTTGAAAAGGCAGCTTGAGCTTCCTGTACTTCACCCCTGATCTCCGACATCTCTTCATCAAGCCGGGAAGCCGCTTCAGAAGCGCGCTGAAGCCTTAGTTTTACTTTTTCAGGAATGTTTCCGCTGTATTTATAATTCAATGAATGCTCAATGGTCGCCCAAAAATTCATCGCCAGTGTACGGATCTGTATTTCTACGAGAACATGCTTTTCTCCGGATACCGTCTGCAAAGGGTACAGCACAACAAGATGGTATGATCGGTATCCGCTCTCTTTATGTTCCGCAATATAATCCCTCTGATCCACAACGGTGAAATCTTTTCTGGCAAAAAGCATCTCTTTTACGATTTGGATGTCATCGACAAATTGGCACATGATTCTAAGGCCAGCAATGTCCTGCATGGTTTCAATTTCATGCAGCGGTATGCTTTTCCGTCTCGCTTTTTCAAGTATGCTCGCCACAGGCTTGACGCGTCCGGTCACAAATTCGATCGGTGAATGGTCGTCCTCGTATTCATATAGTGTACGGATCCCCTTGAGCTTCACTTTCAACTCTTCGACAGCCTGGCGGTACGGCACTAAAAAACGCTCCCATTGTTTGTCATCCATCATACATCCCCCAATTCCGAACCAGTTTCTATAAAAACACGCGTTTCACTTTTTCTTCCATTTCTTCTCCATAGTTTGCATTATCTTTTATATTTTCTAAAAGATATTCCAGCTCCTCATGCAGGCCTGCCAGTTCAATTGTTTGGTCTCCTGCCTCTAAAACAACCGGTATTTTTTGTGCATGGGCCTGCTTCAGTTCCGGCCATACATGTTCCTTTATAATGACATATTCAAAAGAATCAGCTAATTCAAGTATGTATACAAAAGCAAAGTGGTCAGAATCAACAAGCATTTGACCTGACGGCTTGCGTTCCGCTTCGTTTCCTTCTGTCTGACAGGCGAGGCGAAGCTGATCATCCGATAATGTTGCATTCAAAATTTCGATTCTGTTTTGCATAATGCTCTCCTTTTTTAAACAAAGTACAGATTCATTTTATCATATCGAGCTCGATATTGATAAACCTAACATCTAAAGAGATAATAGTAAAAATAAGATTTACAGGGCGGAAAGGAAGAGCATCATGAGCCAGGAAATTGAAATCGAATTTAAAAACATGCTGACCAAACAAGAATTCAAAAACATAGCAGCGGCACTCCAGCTGACAGAAAAAGATTTTACAGATCAAAAGAATCATTATTTTGATACAGACAGCTTCGCGCTGAAACAAAAACATGCTGCGCTTCGTATCCGCAGAAAAAACGGAAAGTATGTCCTTACATTAAAGGAGCCGGCTGATGTGGGGCTTCTGGAAACGCACCAGCAGCTTTCAGAGATATCAGATCTCGCTGGATTTTCAGTTCCCGAGGGCCTCGTGAAGGACCAGCTGCACAAGCTTCAGATCGATACGGATGCCATTCAATACTTTGGATCTTTAGCAACAAACCGTGCGGAAAAAGAAACAGAAAAAGGCTTAATAGTTTTAGACCACAGCCGATATTTAAATAAAGAGGACTATGAAATTGAATTTGAGGCGGCGGATTGGCATGAGGGCAGACAAGCCTTCGAAAAGCTGCTTCAGCAATTCAGCATTCCTCAGCGCGAAACCAAAAATAAAATTCTGCGTTTTTATGAAGAAAAACGAAAGTCTATATAAGGTGGAATGACATCGTGAATGTAACGAATTGGGCAGCTTTACTTCAGCTTCAGGCACTACAGTCCATATCTAATGCACGCAGCAGCTCGGACAATCAGAATACGGAAAGCCCGCTTTCAAGTTTCAGTTCTTTGCTCAGCCAATATACAAACGGTCTGGCATCTCAGCAATCAGCACCTTCTTCATCGCCAAGCCCGCTCAGCATGCTGAACAGCGCGAATACAACAGCGCCGCCACTGCTTTCAGCGTATGGGCTTAACTCATATACAAGCAGCAATTCAGGTTCAATCACAAAAGCGGCAGAAAGCACTAAAACAGCTGCTGCAGATTCAGCTTCAAACAAACATGGAGCAAATCAGATCAGTTCGGGAGACTTTTCTATTGACAGTGCGATTAAAAAAGCCGCTGATAAATATGGCGTTGATGAAAAACTGATCCGTGTCGTCATCAAACAGGAATCAGGCTTTAATGCAAAAGCGGTCAGCGGAGCAGGTGCGATGGGCCTCATGCAGCTGATGCCGTCAACAGCAAGCTCACTTGGCGTTTCCAATCCGCTTGATCCGCAGCAAAATGTGGAGGGCGGAACGAAATATTTAAAACAAATGCTGGATAAATACGACGGCAATGTGTCTATGGCATTAGCGGCTTACAACGCCGGACCGGGGAATGTTGACCGATACGGAGGCATTCCTCCTTTCCAAGAAACGCAAAACTATGTAAAAAAAATAACTTCAGCTTATTACGCGTAACCAGAGGTGCTCTTTCCCTCTGGTTTTTTTGCGAAGTGAAATCTTACGCATTCCTGATTTTTATGTGATATGATATGAAATACAAACCCCGGCTGTCAGCCGAAATGAGTCATCAAACGCATAAAAGGCAGTTTGTTTGTAGAAATGATGCCTTGTTGCTAAAATAAATCTAGATGAAACAATGAAATACAGAAAATTACTTTTTGCAATAGGATTTATGATTCCTATTAGCCATATTTAAAGGAGTAGTCAACATGGGACAATCGTTTAACGCACCTTATGAAGCGATTGGAGAAGAACTTCTATCGCAACTTGTTGATACTTTTTATGAGCGTGTCGCGTCTCATCCTTTGCTGAAGCCGATTTTTCCAAGCGATTTGACAGAAACCGCTAGGAAACAGAAGCAATTCTTAACTCAGTATTTAGGCGGGCCTCCGCTTTATACCGAGGAGCACGGCCATCCTATGCTCAGAGCAAGGCATCTTCCCTTTCCAATTACAAACGAGAGAGCTGATGCGTGGCTCAGCTGTATGAAGGACGCAATGGACCATGTAGGGCTGGAGGGCGAAATTCGTGAGTTTTTGTTTGGCCGGCTGGAGTTGACAGCAAGGCATATGGTGAATCAAACGGAAGCGGAGGATCGATCATCTTGACAAACTATCAGCATGAGCTATACTTCGCCCATTGCCACGGTCATCCAAAAAAACCGCTTGAAATTTATATGTTTGTAGACCCTTTATGTCCAGAATGCTGGTCCTTAGAGCCCGTCATCAAAAAGCTAAAAATCAGATACGGACGTTTTTTCACCTTACGCATTATCGCTTCCGCAAGCCTTACCGCTTTAAATAAAAAGCGAAAAAAGCATCTTCTCGCAGAAGCATGGGAAAAGATCGCGAGCCGCTCTGGCATGTCATGTGACGGCAATGTCTGGTTCGAACAGGATCAGCCGCTTTCATCGCCTTATATGGCTGCTCTCGCTTTTAAAGCAGCCGAATTGCAAGGACGAAAAGCCGGCATGCAATTTCTCAGAAATATGCAGGAGAGCCTATTTGTTTCAAAGAAAAATATTACGGATGAAAACGTGCTTTTGGAGATTGCTGAAAATACAAGTCTCGATCTTGAAGAATTCAAAAAAGATCTGCATTCTCAAAGTGCGGTCAAGGCGCTTCAATGTGACATGAAAATTGCTGCTGAGATGGATGTTTCTGTTAATCCGACACTGACGTTTTTTAATACGCAGCATGAGGATGAAGGGCTTAAAGTTCCTGGCAGCTACTCATATGATGTATATGAAGAAATTTTATTTGAGATGCTTGGCGACGAGCCGAAGCCGTCGGAAACACCGCCTTTAGAATGTTTTATTGAATATTTCCGCTTCGTTGCCTCGAAGGAAATTGCTCTTGTATATGACCTGAGCCTTGAAGAGGTAGAAAAAGAAATGAAAAAACTGGCGTTTGCTAAAAAGGTTGCCAAAGTGGAAGCCAAACACGGAATGTTTTGGAAGTCTCTCAGCACTTATTCTGATGAATATCAATCATGTGAAAAATAGCCGCAGGCGTGCATATGCTTGAGGCTGTTTTTTTACGCCATAACCAAACATATGTTCTGTTTTTAGCACTAAAGAAACCGCGCCGGGATAAGCGCGGTTTCATATGTCTTAACGACAACAAAGGGGATGGGAGAAATTTTTCACGGTCAAACAAAGGGGTAATGTTTGTTTGTGATCAATTTCACATCCTTATGATAACAAAAGATGTCGACTTTTGACAACCTCTATGCTTAATGTTCATATTTTTGTCACAAAACATAACGAAGTGCATTCACTCATATCCTTATAAGGAAAAAGGACGAGGAGGACCGCCATGATGTCTACTTTGATCTCAATTGTGTGCATTGCTGTTTTTTTCTGCTTGAATATCTTAGGCATGATGCATATGCTGCCGCTTTATATTACCTCTCCTCTGCTGTTTCTGTCTATTTTGTTTACCCTCTACCGCTTGAATCACCGAAAAACCTTTAAAGGGTTTTAAAAAAGCCTGTGCGTCATTTCCGCACAGGCTTACTTTTTTAAGACTGCTTGACTTTCATCAGCAGCTCTTCCATTTCATCAAGTTTTTCTTCAAACATTTTGCACGCGGCTTCGATTGGCTCTGGAGACGTCATATCAACACCCGCTTTTTTCAGGACATCAATCGGGTATTGTGAGCTTCCCGCTTTCAGGAAGTCAATATAACGGTCAACCGCCGGCTTTCCTTCCTTCAAAATCTGGCTGCTTAATGCTTGGGCAGCGCTGTACCCTGTCGCATACTGATACACATAGTAATTGTAATAGAAGTGCGGAATACGCGACCATTCAAGGCCGATTTCCTTATCAATCACCATGCCGTCTCCAAAATACTTTTTATTCAGGTCGTAATAGACATTTGTCAGAAGCTCAGGTGTAAGCGGCTCGCCTTCTTGCGCCTTTGTATGGATCAGATGTTCAAATTCAGCGAACATCGTTTGTCTGAAGACCGTTCCCCTGAAGCCCTCAAGCATATGGTTGAGAATATATAAGCGCTGTTTTTCATCCTCTAAATTGTTCAGCAAATATTCGCCAAGGAGCGCTTCATTTGTCGTAGAGGCAACTTCCGCGACAAAGATACTGTAATTGCCATATGGATAAGGCTGGTGCTTTCTCGTATAGTAGCTGTGTACGGAATGTCCAAACTCGTGCACGAGCGTAAAGAGATTATTGACGTTATTATGCCAGTTCATCAAAATATACGGATTCGTGCCGTAAGCTCCTGATGAATAAGCCCCATTGCGTTTGCCTTTATTTTCGTAAACGTCCACCCAGCGGTTTTCCAGTCCTTCTTTTAGGATAGAGGCATATTCTTCCCCTAAAGGTGCAAGGCCTTTCAGCATGTAATCTTTGGCTTCCTCGTATGTCACCTTCATCCCAGCATCTTTCACAAGCGGTGTATACAGGTCATAGATATGCACTTCATCAAGCTCAAGCACTTTCTTTCTTAGCGCGATATAGCGGTGCAGGAGCGGCAAATGCTTATTAATCGTCTTAACAAGGTTATCGTAGACTTCCTCAGGAATACTGTTGTTAGAAAGCGCAGCCTCACGCGCTGACTTGTACTTTTTCACTCTCGCGTAGAAGTTGTCCTTTTTCACAGTGCCGCTAAGCGTCGTGGCCATTGTGTTTTTATATTGTCCGTACGTTTTATACACTGCGTCAAACGCATTTTTGCGGACTTCACGGTTTTCACTTTCCAAGAAATTAATAAAGTTACCGTGAGTGATCTGTTTTTCATTCCCATCTTCGTCTTTAATGGACGGGAACGTAATATCTGCGTTATTTAACACGCTGAATGTATTTGAAGATGACCCAAGTACCTCGGAAGCTTCAGCAAGCAGCGCCTCTTCCTTCTCGCTCAGCACATGCGGACGTTCCTTTGTAATCTCCTCAATCGCATGAGAGTACAGCTTCAACTCTTCTTTTTCAAGAATGAACTGCTGCAGTTTGTCTTCTTCTATGGATAAAATCTCCGGAACCAAATAAGCTGTCGCGCTTGCAGCCTGTGTATACAGGTTTCCCGCCTTGTCATTCAGCCCCTGGTAAAAGGAGTTCCCAGTATCCTGGTCTGAGCGCATATGCGCATATGTGTACAGCCTACCTAGCCGCTCCATCACTTTATCTTGATACGTAAGAGCCTCGTATAAATGATCAGCTGAATCTGCCAGCTTTCCTTTATACTTAGATAAATTCGGAATTAATTCTTTTACAGCTTGAAATTCTTTATTCCAGGCCTCATCACTAGGAAAAATATCCTCAAGTCTCCATGTGTCTTCTGCCTTTACCTCACTTCTGTCAGGCAGTTGGTTTGCTTTTTTTTCCTCAGCCATGGTGATCCCCCTCGTCTTCTTTGATTCAAGCCAATTGAAAAAACAGCTGTTTCTCAATAAACTTGTGTTGTGAATATCTTCCGGTTTTTCACTGCCTTTTGTCAAATCATATGCAGTAATGAAGAGAACGAATGCCAAAAAAGCAGTAAAAACACGAAAAACCTTTCCTTTTGTGCCTTTCACAGCCTGCCCACCACCTTTGTCTTAGGGTGAGCCAAATAAGACAAACTCATTCTATAAAACAGCTGCGGTCTCTTTCTATGAGATCCTGCATGGAGTGTATGCCGCCTGCAGGCTGATTCAGCACATATACTTCTTTCTGAGTCTCCCTTAAAAATCCCTTCTTGCACAAAAAATCAATATACTGTTTAACCGCTTCTGAAAGACACTCTTCGCTGCATTCAAACCTGAGTGCAATGTTCTTATTATGAATGTGCAGTTTGCACTGCTGCAAAACGGCTGAAAAACGAATTGGCGCACGTTTACCTCCAAGATCCGTCATAAACAAATAAAGAAACCCCTGCCACACAAAAACCGGACTCTTAAAAACTGCCCCTTTTCTAACAGGAACAAACACTTCAGTCGGCAGAAAAGAAAAAGGCGTCTGCCGTTTCTCATAAAACAGCAGCCTAAGGCGATTTATTTCCTTTGAGTTAAACCGATGGGGTTTATGGCGAAAACGGTGAATCGCTTTCGTCCAGCCTGAATATTGAATTGAGGGTTTCGGTTCAGTGAAAAAAAGATCGTCTGCACCTGCCCGATGGATAGGGATCGTTTGGACTGAGGAATAAGAATGGTTTGTGTAGAATGGAATGATGTGGCTGAGCCGGAGAAAAGAACGCCTTTCAGGACAATAACATATCAGCTCTCTGTATGGACTTGCATTGATAAACTGCCAATGAAAAGCTGAAAGCTGATAAAAGGACGAAGCAGTCCGTTTTAAGCGGCTGTATCCCATAATCCACTGCGGGATGATTCCTTCTTGTTTGAAGCCCTCTGTCCGCTTTTGAAAGACATCTGGAGCGATAGTGGCGCATTGATATTCAACAGCAAGCATATGCTCCTTGATCCTTGCCATGACGTCCGGTCTTTGGTTGATTGTCCTTATATACGGCTCCAATATTGGCGAAGCCCGTTGTGTTTTCAGCCATACATACAGCTGTCTTTTTCCTTCTAAGTGGTAGGCGCTTTCCGGTTCGATGTCTATGGAGCAGGACTTGTTCTGTTTATGGGCAAAATGCGGCGCTTTTTGAAGTCCGAGCTTCACAGCTAGCTCTCCCCCGCATACCGGACAGAAGAACCGTCTCCGCTTTAATTTCTGGTTTTGCTGAGCGCCTAGAAGGTGAAACAGTTGGCCGTCTTCAGTCACAGCACTAAACAATTGTCATCTCTCCTTTCCAGATGAAGTATACTTTCTGGAAAAGATGATCAACTCCTGTTCGCTGTATTTTCTGCTTGTCTATATGTTTTTGACTTTTCACATCTCTAAAATGGCATTTTCGTGCATAAAAAAAACCGATTTCCGGAAGGAAATCGGTTTGCTATGATGCAAAGTGTTTTTTTATCGTTTCTAGAGCATGCTCTGAAATAATCAGCTTGCCGTACTCTTCAAGACGGTGTATGCTGATTGAGGATTCAGTTGCGTACTCCAGCAGGATGCTTAGCTGATTTTCAACCTCTTCATCAGTCATATTGTAAAAATCTACATATAAATAATATCGGTTCTCAAACGAATATAAAGTCGTTTTGCTTCCGTTAACGTTCAAATTAGATAGAGAAATAACATCCTCAAAATCGCCAAATCGCAAGACAAATTGAAGCTTTTGCTCCTTCTCTTCCTGATTGACGGCTTGCTCTTCTTTCTGGAAATCATCCAGCAAGGCGTCAAGATCCTCAGATGCTGGTTCTTGCTTTTTATCCTCAGGAATCGGCAGTTCGAGCTTTTGTCCGTCTTTGGAAAGCTGGGCTTTTGTGACGATGATTTCTAATCCTTTGTCCAGTGCCTGAACTTGAATCCAAAGTGGGCCTTCCACAGCGAATTCCTCTTCTTCATGAACTTCATCCATGACTTCCCAGAAAAGTTCTTCACTGCGCTCACGGTTATACCAAATTTCTTCTCTGTCAAAACCGCGATCTTCAATATCTCCGTAAGACATATAAAATTTTACTGTATGCTCGTTAATTCTTTCAATTTCCATTTGCCAACCTTCCCTTCTATATAAGATGTTGAAGGGACATCTAAGCTCCCGATTAATTGTACTTTACTACACTTTACCCATTCCGTCCACATCTTAACCTTAACCAAGGCCAGTGTGAATTCCTTTGTATTTCTATTTTATGATAAAACAGTCACAAAAGAAATAAAAATGCACCTTTGCCTAAAAAACGGCAGATCAGGCGGCTGATATCATAAAATATGACCTGTCTCATATAGTAGTAGTACAAGCGAAGGACTGAAAGCGAGGTGCCGCTTCATGGAGCATGACTATCTGATTTCTCTGCTTGTCATTGTTGGGATTGACCTGATCCTCGGCGGAGATAACGCGGTTGTTATTGCCATGGCCAGCAGACATTTGCCGGACAAGCAAAGACAGCAAGCCATTATTCTCGGAACATTTATTGCCGTTGCCATGAGAATCGGATTAACAAGTGCAGCAGTATATCTTTTGAACATTCCGTTCTTGCAGTGCGCCGGCGGAATTTTCCTGCTGTATTTAGGATATCAGCTGCTGATTGAAAAAAAAGACACGAAACACATTAAAAGCAGCACCTCCCTGTGGAGAGCGATACGAACGATTGTGCTTGCAGATCTCTTTATGTCGCTGGACAACGTCATCGCAGTTGCGGGAGCATCACACGGTGAGTTTTCTCTCGTTGTTATAGGTTTGTGTGTATCGGTTCCGGTTATTATTTGGGGCAGCAAACTCATCCATATTGCACTAGAGAAAATACCGCTTCTGATTTACGCGGGAAGCGGGCTGCTTGCTTTTACTGGCGGAGAAATGATTGTCAGAGACAAAAAGCTGTCGCTTTTTATGGCGCAGCACGACACAGTTGAAACGCTCCTCCCCATTTTGACGGTTGCGTTTGTCATTCTTGCGAGCATTTATTACCAGCAGGTTGAAAAATAATAAAAGAAGGCTGATGACTCAGCCTTCTTTTGATGATACGATCTATTAGTTTGCCAAACGCTGTGCTTCTCTTAATTGGAAAGAGCGAACTTTTCTTGGCAGGAAACGTCTGATTTCGTCTTCGTTATATCCGACCTGCAAACGTTTTTCGTCAATGATGATCGGACGGCGAAGCAAACCTGGATGCTCGTTGATCAAGCGGTACAAATCTTGCAGCGGCATAGATTCAACGTTCACATTCAGTTTTTGGAATACTTTTGAACGGGTTGAGATGATTTCATCTGTTCCATCCTCAGTCATTCGAAGAATTTGTTTTATTTCATCAATTGATAAAGGTTCAGAGAAAATGTTTCTTTCTACAAATGGAATATCGTGCTCCTCGAGCCACGCTCTCGCCTTTCTGCATGAAGTACAGCTTGGTGATGTGTATAGTGTAACCATTCATCTTCACTCCTCTAATTAGTAGGATGAACATCTATTTTATTCTTAAATTGAAATTACTCTAAAAAAGGAATCTTTACAGGTATTATACTATAAAAAAGTAAGTGTGAACAGTATCCTAAGAAAAAAATGTGTCAATCCAGCAAATTTTTAATGTTCATGATATGTTCTAATTCTCAATTAGCTTAACTGATCGAAAATATTTTTTTGTTTTTCTTCATCAATGAGTTTCAGGACTTCATCCGTTTTTTCGTACGATTCCCCGTACCATTTCTCGTCTTTATAAGTATGAATGTTTTCATATGTTTGTTTCATGGCTTCAAGAATTTCTTCTTCTGATTCTGTTTTTGGTGACCAGTACAGAATCTCCATCTTGTTTACTTCATTCGTAGCCAATGACCGGCGCCGGTACCCAATTGACTGAGCATGCTTGAAATGCTCTCTTTGATAAAACCTCAGGCGTTTTTCTGTATCAGTATCATCTTCATCCACAGGTTCCACCTCGAGCAATATGGGCTTATTTTTCTTTTTCAGCTTCGCGATCAATTTGCCGCCAAGCCCCTGCCCTCTTGCATCCTTAGACACATACAGATAATCAACGAAGATAAAAGAATCGAATTCCGCAAACATTAAAATATGATGTTTGCCTTCATCTTTATGATAAATATCGCTTCGCTCTTTCAGAAGAGCTTCCATATGCGCTTTTGATTTCATTTCTTCAATTGGAAAGTACTCGCTAAGCTTTTCATACCAGTTCATTGATTTGCTCCTTATGAGTTCGTTGTCTTCATACTTTTAGATATACCCCATTTCTTCTTGTTTAAACAGCCTTACATCTATAAAGACGTGCGAACTTCCGCCATGGTTTCATTTTTTTTCAGCAAAAACGGAGCCAGCTGCTCCGTTCATTTTGAAGTGTATCTCATTGAACTCGGTTTTCCCGCCTGTAATGAATCAGGCGGGGCTGCGCCAGTGCAATCAGAAATGTCATGATATATAATGCAGCAGCCGCGATAAAAGCTATTTTCGCACCAGCAGCATCAGCCACTAGCCCCATAATGGAGTAGGTGACGCCTGACCAAGGAGTCAAAATCGCATTTTTTGCAGCCATGATTCCGATTCGTTTCTGCTCGGGAATAACCTCCTGCAGCATGGTTTCCTGGCAAATATCACGCACCTGATAAAAAGGCCCCATTGCAGCACAAGCCAGAGCGCATAAAAATGGGACTGGAGAAAATGAAAACAAAAGGGTCAGCGCCGACATTACAAGCGAGCTGAACATAATGGCATAGCCCATATTCCGCTCAAAAAAAGAAGAAAAACGAATGGCAATCACACTGCCGACAATTGCGCCTATAAAATAGGAAGCGTTAAACATCCCCCACCACACCTCTGTTTCATGCAAAACAGCCGCAGTAAATGCGAGGAGAATAGCAGATGACCATACGGAACCCGCCAAAGCTTCTATCATGTCCATTACAGTAATGTCTCTTACAATAGGGATGATCATTAAATCCTTCCATATACTTCTGACAGATGCTGTTTCAGCAGTTCCTGCATCCTCTTCTTCATTAACATGCAGCACACTGATGGAAGCTCCCGATAGAACAAACAGGCAAATGGCAGCGCCGACAACGAGTTCAAAAGGGATGGCGTACGTCAGAAGGCCTCCAAGGCCCCAGCCTGCTGTTAAGAACAATTGATTCGAGAGGGAGATCACACCATTCGCTTTTACATATTGCTTCTTTGGAACAATAATCGGCAGCAGCGCAAATCTTGCCGGCTGAAAAAAAGCGCCCGCGAAGGAAAAACAAAACACAAACAGCAGCGTAATCCAAAAGAATGCCTGTCCGTGATGAGTGACGCTGTATGCCATCAGGGTTGTAAAGACCGCTCTCAGCAGATTCGCTCCCGCAAGCACCTTTTTAAAACCGAGAATGCGAAGCACCGGAGAGACGCAAAAGCTTGCTGCTATACTCGCAAACGACATGAACGATAAAATAAGGCCCGCCAAAAAAACGGAGTCAGTCATTTGATAGACCCGGACCATTAAAACGATTGTGGCGAGGACTCCTGCTAGAGATTGAAAAGATTGAGACAGCAATAGCGCAAAAACATTTTTGTTATGCAGAAATTGAATCGTATTTCGCCTCCGCTTTTTCCTCTAATTGTAAATGTTATCATTCTCACTTTCTATGAGGACGCAAAAAAATCCTTCAAGAGAAATCTCTTGAAGGATTGATGAATCATGAAAAAGCTTTAAATTCGGCTTCCGTGCACATCACAAAATGTCCCGGTTTGACTTCACGGAATTCCATCGTTTCCCCATCCTTTAATTGATGGACAGATGGATCATATTTCTGGCGAACGCGATTTCTCTCATAGTCCGGATCAGGAAGCGGAATCGCAGAAAGCAATGATTTTGTATATGGGTGAAGCGGATTTTCATAAAGCTCATCTGCCGGCGCAAGCTCAACCAGTTTCCCGAAATACATGACGCCAATGCGGTCACTGATGTATTTGACCATCGATAAATCGTGGGCAATAAACAGGTATGTGAGCCCTTTTTCTTTTTGCAGTTCTTTCATTAAATTCACGACCTGCGCTTGAATGGATACATCCAAAGCGGAAATCGGCTCATCCGCGATAATGAATTCCGGATCAACAGCAAGCGCTCTGGCAATCCCGATTCTTTGGCGCTGGCCGCCGGAAAATTCATGAGGATAGCGGTTCGCGTGTTCCTTGTTCAATCCCACTGTTTCCAATAGTTCATGAACTCGCTGCATCCGCTCTTTTTTCGTTTTTGCCAGCTTATGAATATCAAGGCCTTCAGCAATAATATCAGCAACTGTCATTCTCGGATTCAGGGATGCATATGGGTCTTGGAAAATCATCTGCATTTTGCGGTTGAATTCCAGCAGCTTTTTCCGCGATTTTTTCCCGTGCACATTTTCACCGTTAAACAGCACCTCACCATCGGTTGCTTCGTACAGCCTGATAATGCTTCGGCCTGTTGTCGATTTACCGCAGCCAGATTCACCAACCAGCCCTAATGTTTCACCTTTATAGATATCAAATGATAAATCATCTACAGCCTTAACGGTTCCTCTCGGCGTGACAAAGTGCTGTTTTAAATGTTTGATTTCTAATAGTTTTTCAGTCAATTCATTCACCTTCTCTCACTAAGACAGGTTTTTCATACGTATTTGCCAGTTTACGCATTTTCGCTTTTACCGCTTCTGGCGGCTCTACCTTTGGCGCGTCGGGATGAAGCAGCCACGATTTGACATAATGAGTATCAGATACCTTAAACATTGGCGGCTCCTGTTCAAAATCGATTTTCATCGCATAAGGGCTCCGCAGGGCAAAAGCATCTCCTTTTGGCGGGTTTGTCAAATCAGGCGGCGTGCCCGGAATTGCAGTCAGCTCTTCCTCTCCTGAACTTTCCAGTGTCGGCATGGATGCAAGAAGCCCCCAAGTGTACGGATGTCTCGGATCGTAGAAGATTTCGTCTACCGTACCGGTTTCTACAATCTGTCCCGCGTACATGACAGCGACCCGGTCAGCAACGTTAGCCACAACACCAAGATCGTGTGTGATAAAGATGATGGACGTGTCAATTTTCTTTTGCAAATCCTTCATTAATTCCAAAATTTGCGCTTGAATCGTTACATCAAGAGCAGTTGTCGGCTCATCGGCGATCAGAAGTTTCGGATTCGCTGCAAGCGCCATGGCAATGACAACCCTCTGTCTCATCCCGCCTGAAAATTCATGCGGAAATTGGTTCACCCGCTTTTCCGGCATTGGGATACCGACTAATTCCAGCAGTTCAACCGCGCGTTTTTTAGCCGCTTCCTTCGAGATCTTTTCGTGTTTAAAAAGCACTTCCGTAATTTGTTTACCGACCTTCATCGTTGGATTTAAAGAGGTCATCGGATCTTGGAATATCATGCCGATCTCTTTTCCCCGGACATTTTGCATTTCTTTTTCAGACAGCGGCACCAGATCCTTTCCTTCAAACAGGATCTCACCGCGTTTGAAATAACCCGGAGGCATTGGAATCAGCTTCATAATCGCTTGAGAGGTTACACTTTTTCCGGAACCTGATTCGCCGACGATAGCCAGCGTCTCCCCTTTATCCAGATGGAAATTCACTCCGCGGATCGCCTGGACCTCTCCGCCATATGTTTTAAATGAAATTGCTAAATCTTTTACTTCTAATAGGCGTGTCACCCGTATCACTCCCTTATTTACGTAACTTAGGATCCAATGCGTCTCTTAATCCGTCGCCGACAACGTTGAAACCAAACATTGTAATGCAGATAAATCCGGCAGGGAAGAATAAACGCCACGGATAATAGGTCAATGCAGGCAATCCGTCAGAAGCCATCGTTCCCCAGCTTGCCAGCGGAGCCGGAACACCAAGTCCCAAATAGCTTAAAAAGGCTTCTGTGAAAATTGCAGTAGGAACTGTCAGTGTCATCGTGACCAAAATAGAACCCATTGCGTTTGGCACGATATGTTTAAACAGAAGACGGGATGTTTTTGCACCCAGTGTCTGTGATGCAAGCACATACTCCTGATTCTTCAGCTGCAGCACTTGTCCGCGCACGATTCTGGCCATATTAATCCAGCCTGTAATCGTCATGGCAATAATAATCGTAAATAGACCTTTCGGAAGAACAACCATCAGTAAGATAACCATTAATAATGAAGGAACTGCCCAAAGGATATCAGCGATACGCATCATGATTTCATCCGTTCTGCCTCCGCGGAAGCCTGAAATGCTCCCCCAAATGACACCGATCAGCAAATCAAGAACAGCGGCTGCGACACCGATAAAGATTGAGATTCGCGCTCCTACCCATGTACGGACGAAAATGTCCCGTCCAAGATCATCTGTGCCGAACCAGTGATCTTTTGAAGGCGGCTTATCCGCATTTAAGAGATTAGTAGTTGAATAATCATACCTTGAGAACATCGGCGCAAAAATTGCCATAAGGACAATGAGCACGATAATGATAAGCCCGACCATTGCAAGCTTATTGCTGCGGAAGCGAAGCATCGCATCTTTCCAGAGGGAAAGGCTCTTTTTACTTATTTTTTCTGCATCGCCGGCATTCGCTGCGGCTGGTTCAAACATGTTTTTCGGAATGTTCTGCATGGCCTAGGCTCCTTTCTTTGCTTTGGAAAGCTTGATTCTCGGATCAATAATGCCGTAAAGCACGTCTACGATTAATACACACAATAGCAGGATGACACTGAAGAACACCGTTACACCCATAATGACTGTATAATCACGGTTTGTAATACTGTTGACGAAGTGTGAACCAAGACCCGGGATCCCAAAAATCGTTTCAATGATAAAACTTCCCGTTAAGACCTGGGCGGCCATCGGGCCCATGTATGTAACAACCGGCAAAAGCGCGTTTCGAATGGCGTGCCGCACAGTAACTGCTGGACGAGACAGCCCTTTCGCTTTCGCAGTGCGGATATAATCACTGTTTAACACTTCGATCATGCTTGAACGGGAAAGTCTGGCAATGAACGCCATCGGCATGGAAGCAAGTGCGATTGAAGGCAAAAAGGTGTATGCCCAGGACTCCCACCCCGCGACCGGAAACAGCCCAAGCTTCATGGAGAACACATATTGCAGAACAGCCGCCATGATAAAGCTCGGAACTGAAATACCAAATATCGTTAAAATCGCGACGGTATAATCCTGCCACTTATTATGGTAAAGAGCTGCAATGACTCCAAACAATACACCTAACGCTAAAGCGAGGAGAATAGCTTCTGCTCCAAGAGTGAATGAAACGGGGAAACCTGAATTGATCAGGTCGTTAACACTCTGACCTTTATATTTAAATGATGGTCCGAAATCCCACATTGCAACTGATTTCAAATAACTGACGTATTGTACAAACAGCGGCTTGTCCAAGCCATAGTGCGTATTTAAGTTTGCTTCAATTTCAGGCGGAAGCTTTTTCTCACCTGAAAATGGCCCGCCCGGTGCTGCTTGCATTAAGAAGAATGTCACAGTTACAATCACAAATAGTGTGATAATCATATAGACTAAGCGTCTTCCGATATATTTTAGCAAGGGGGAACACCTCCATGGTTTTTACTTTTTTATATTCCTCAGTAAGAAAGGTATATGGGAAATAGGTCCCCATATACCTTGAGGTTATTGTTTTCACAAATAAGACTTATTGAAAGTACGCGTTTCTGAAGTAAATTTCTCCAGTTCCAGTAATAATAGTTCCTTTCAGATTTTCGTCTTGTACCCAAGGAATCGTATAAAAATAAATTGGAGCTACCGGCATTTCATCAATGAAAATACCTTCCGCTTTTTTCAGCAGCTCTGCACGTTTGTTTTGATCTGTTTCAGTTTGTGACTGATTCAGCAATTTTTTGAATTCTGGGTTTTCCCAGCCTGTATCGTTATTTCCTCCGTCTTTGTCACGGAACAATTCTAGGAAGTTGATAGGATCGTTAAAGTCCCCAAGCCAGCCCATACGGCCGATTTGATAATCTTGGCTGTGGAGCTTATCAATATAGACATTCCATTCTGAGTTATCAAGCTCAACATCAACGCCTAAATTTTTCTTCCACATTTCTTGTACAGCTTGAGCGATTTTCGCATGTGCATCATCAGTGTTATAAGACAATTTGATTTTCGGAAGGTCAGATGCCTTGCTTAATCCCATTTCTTTTAGGCCTTTTTCAAGGTATTCTTTTGCTGTTTTGACATCGTTGTCTTTGTAGTAGCCTTCTTTGTTATCCTCAAATCCCTTCATTGTCGGCGGCACCGCAGCCATAGCCGGGATTTGTTCACCTTGCGTAATGTTTTTAACAATCGATTGACGGTCAATCGCATAAGATAATGCTTTACGGATATTGACGTTGTCTAACGGCTTAGCTTCAGTGTTGAATTTGTACCAATACACACCTGCCATCGGCTCAACATGTAAAGAACCGTCTTTTTTCAAGGAAGGGAGAGATTCTGTCGGAAGCTGCCCGAGCGGCAAACCGGCCCAATCAAGTTCGCCAGCTTGGAATTTTTTCAGTTCCGTATTGTTATTGTTGATCATAACCATATCGATTTTCTTCAGTTTGACTTTGTCTTTATCCCAATACTGATCATTTTTTTCGAGAGTAATAGAACCGCTGTGTTTCCATGCCGTCATTTTGAACGGCCCGTTTGATACATAATCATCTCCGGCATTTGTATTCCACTTTTTATTTTTCTCTGCAATTTTTTTATTGATCGGCATATACGTATAGAACGCAGTTAATTCAGTGAAATATGGAGTCGGGTTATTTAATTCAACCTTCAGCGTTTTGTCATTCACAGCTTTTACTGCCACATCGTCTAGGCTGCCTTTTCCGGTATTCGCCGCTTCAGCACCTTTTATGTAGTAGAGCTGGTAAGCGTATTGTGATTCATTATTAGGGTCAAGCGCCCATTTCCAAGCATATTCAAAATCTTGTGCAGTTACAGGGTCTCCATTAGACCATTTCACACCATCACGAATGGTAAATGTATATGTCTTTCCGTCCTTGCTCGTTTCAATTTTAGAAGCCATGCCTTCTTCAGGCTCACCATCTGCATTGATACGTGTCAATCCTTCAAAAGTCTGACGGATGACACCGCCTGATACTGAATCATTTGCCAATCCCGGATGTAAGGAAAACGGCTCAGTTTTAATATTAATGTTAAGTGTCGTCTTTCCTTTACTGTCCTTTTTCCCTTCACCGTTTGATCCGCTGCCGCCAAAGCCGCACGCGCTCAGCACGAGAATGAAAATGAGCATCAACGTGACAATCGACCAACGTTTTTTCATATTCGCAAACCCCCTAATAATAATTTTCAGCTCCTTACGGCTAAATCCTCAGAAATATCAGACAAATGAACCTGAGTTTCCACAACTTTTATTCTGTTCCGTCTTTTCTGATTATTTTTGTAAAAAAGCTGTAACAATAGAGTGAACAAGTTCATTATAATGAAACAAATAATTTATTGCAATATTATTTTATCAATTTAAAATATTTAAACTTCGTTAGTTTTTCTTCCATGAACATAATATCCTTCTACCATTTAAAGCATAAATTGATTAAAAACTTTTTCATGTGTTTTCTGCCCATATTGCTTTTTACATATAATATCTGCCTGTTTTTACGCTGATAGCAGTTATCATTTAAGGATTTTACAACACGCGTGTTATTTATATTATTACAATTTTACTGGAAAAAAGAATGTTTTTTCATGATGACAATTGGTTATAATTGATTTATAATGAAGCAATCAAAAGAAAAGCGTGCTATGAAAAAGAGTAGTACACATTTCACCTGTTTGAAGAGAGTCTGCGGTGCTGGGAGCAGATAACGGGCAATGTGGAATGGACTTTGGAGCAGCTGACCGAACTGGAAAAAGTAGGCTCAGCCGGAGCAGTCTCCGTTACAAACGTCAGAGTGATTTCATTTTAATGGAATAATCAGGGTGGTACCACGGTTCATTCGTCCCTTTTTTACAGGGGAAGAATGAGCCTTTTTTATTATGTTTTAAGAAATGAGGTTGATGTTTTCATGAAACAAACGATTTTTTCAGGCATTCAGCCAAGCGGCTCAGTGACGCTCGGCAACTATATCGGTGCAATGAAGCAGTTTGTCGAACTGCAGCATGATTATAATAGCTATTTTTGCATCGTGGACCAGCATGCGATAACTGTTCCTCAAGACCGGCTTGAGCTTAGAAAGAATATCCGCAATCTCGCAGCGCTTTACTTAGCTGTCGGACTTGATCCAGAAAAAGCAACATTGTTTATTCAATCAGAGGTCCCCGCGCATGCGCAGGCCGGATGGATGATGCAGTGTGTCGCATATATCGGCGAGCTTGAGCGGATGACTCAATTTAAGGACAAATCCAAAGGCAATGAAGCTGTCGTCTCCGGCCTGTTAACATATCCGCCGCTAATGGCCGCTGATATTCTGCTGTACGGAACGGATCTTGTGCCTGTCGGTGAGGATCAAAAGCAGCACCTTGAGCTGACGCGGAATCTCGCAGAACGCTTCAACAAAAAATACAACGACATCTTCACGATTCCGGAAGTGAAAATTCCAAAAGTCGGTGCACGTATCATGTCTCTGAATGATCCGCTGAAGAAGATGAGCAAATCTGATCCGAACCAGAAAGCTTATATTACCCTGCTGGATGAGCCGAAGCAGCTTGAAAAGAAAATCAAAAGCGCTGTAACGGATTCTGAAGGCATTGTCAAATTTGATAAGGAAAACAAACCGGGCGTTTCCAACCTTCTTACAATTTATTCAATCCTCGGCAATACGACAATTGAAGAGCTTGAAGCAAAGTACGAAGGAAAAGGCTACGGCGAGTTTAAAGGTGATTTGGCAGAAGTCGTGGTGAACGCATTAAAACCGATCCAGGACCGCTATTACGAGCTGATAGAATCTGAAGAATTAGACCGGATTCTTGATGAAGGCGCGGAACGAGCGAACCGGACAGCAAACAAAATGCTGAAAAAAATGGAGAATGCCATGGGTCTTGGAAGAAAAAGACGCTAATCAAAAAACCGCTCTTTGCAAAGAGCGGTTTTTTTAGTTGACCTTTGATTCGTTTTCCATTTCCCAAAGCTTTTCGAAAAAAGGCTGTCCTTTTATTAGGTTTTCGCAAAAAGCTAGGTGCTTGTCCGACCAGCCTTCAATTGTTTCGTTATACAGCATGTCCCAAATCTCTTCAAAGCTCATCCTTTTGATTTGTTCATACATATGCGGATTCCACTCTGTGTACCAGTAGCCAATTTCCGCTCGGTTTTTCAGCCCTTTTAATTGGTCAAGCGCCATAAACATCAGCTGCTTAATTTGCCGTTCTTTTCTTGTAAGTCCTCTGACATGTTCTGGTGCTAATGATAAGATGTGATATTCCTTGGAGGATTCCAGCTTCTTTGGCTCAAATTCATATGTTTCAGGCTCTACATCTTTTACCATTTCATAAACGAGCTGCTCCTGTCTTGGGATCAGACGGCTTTTTCTGACAGGGATCGTGTAGCCGATCGTGTCGACAGCTAAAATGCCGATTCCGTCTGTTACGACAAAACAATACTCAAGCTTTGTCCGCTCATGATTTTTCCGAATGTACGATTTCTGATGTACGTCTTCAAGCAAACCTTTCGGAAGCTCTGACAAATCGTTTTCTATGTAATGAAACAGTACTGACGGCACCCTTAACAGCGGCACCTGATCCAAAAGCTCAACCGTATCTTCCTTGCGCCATTCGTGAAAGTGGCATACATTGTACCCATTTTCTTCCCCTTCAAACCAATTGACCCACACATCATGAAGAAATAACATCTCTAACCCCTCACTTTTATAAAAACTGTTGTCCACAGTATAGGCAAGGGATAGAGAAATTATTCCAAAGAGATTGAGGAAATCTGGAATCACTGGTTTTATGCAAGAATCACAAAAAGCAGATCTCTTTGTATATTTTCTGACAAAAGGAGACCTGCTTTTTTTCTGATTTGGTGATATTTTATAACAGATATGATATTCATTTTTATTTAATATTTTTCGGGTCAAGCGCATCCCGCAGGCCATCACCGACAAAGTTGAAGCATAAAACGGTCATTAAAATAAATAGCCCGGGAAATAACGGGTACCACCATGCTTGAATCATTACTGTGAAATTCTGTGCGTCTTGAAGCATGTTCCCCCAGCTAGCGATTGGCGGCTGGATTCCAAAGCCTAAGTAGCTTAGCGCCGATTCAGCTAGAATAACAGACCCTACTTTCAGCGTAGCTGACACAATAATCGGTCCTAACGCATTGGGGAGGATATGAGAAAAAATAATTTTGTGCGTTTTTGTTCCAATTGTTTTAGCAGCAAGAACATATTCCCTTGAACGGAGCGACAAGAATTCTCCCCTTACTAATCGTGCTGTTGTGGTCCATCCTGTGAGACAGAAAATTAAAATCAGTTTGTCCACACCCGGCTTGAAAATGGTGACCAGCGTGATCAACAAGAAAATATCAGGAATGGATAACACAATGTCAACTACACGCATAATGACAGCATCCACTATTCCTCTGAAATATCCGGCTAATGCTCCTAAAACCGTTCCGATCAAAATCGAACCGACTACGGACGCAAATCCAACCAATAAAGAGACACGCGCTCCATATAGGATCCGGCTGAAAATATCACGTCCAAATTTATCCGTTCCCATCAGATGTTCAAGGCCCGGCGCCTTATATTTATCAAGCAGGCTTTGCTGCTCTTGGGGATAAGGTGCAATTAAAGGGGCGAAAACAGCCGACATAATAATGATAAAAAGAATAACGGCACCTAAAATGGCCAGTTTGTTTTTCGAGAATTTTTCCCAGAAAATCTTTGTCATTGTTTCTGGCTTTTTCGAAATATTTTCTTTCAGCCTGATCTCCGGCGAGGGAGTTGTTTGCAGCTCTGACATCTCTGTTTCCCTCCTTTTAATATTCGATCCGCGGATCAACAATCGCGTAAAGGATGTCTGCAATGAGGTTTCCGACAACGACAAGAACCGCCGAGATCACAGTCATTGCCATGATAACCGGATAATCGCGCTGGAATGCTGAATCGACAAACAGCTTTCCTAATCCCGGCCAAGTGAAAATCTGCTCTACGACAACCGCTCCGCCAATAAAGGAAGGAATCATTAAGCCGAAAATCGTAATAACAGGCAATAGTGCATTCCGCAAGCCGTGCTTAAATAATACTCGATTCTCTTTGAAACCTTTTGATCTGGCAGTCCGGATATAATCTTGATTTAAAACATCAAGCATATTGGATCTTGTATATCTCGTTAAGCCTGCCATATCAGCTGTCGCCAGCACAAAAGCGGGTAAAAGCAAATGATGAATCCGGTCTACTATACTGAAATCTGAGTTCAGGGTGGCGACTCCCCCGGTTGGAAACCAGCCGAGATTCACGGCAAAAACCATGATTAAAATCAAACCGAACCAAAAATTCGGGATTGCCAAACCGATAAATGAAGTAAATGTAATGCCGTAGTCCAGCTTCGAATAAGGTTTTTTTGCAGAAATTACCCCGAATGGGATGGAAATGATCAGCGCCAAAATTGTTGACACCAGCATCAAGAGGAGTGTGTTGGGCAGCCGTGCTAAAATCAGTTCTGAAACAGGCGTCCCTTTTCTGATGATGGATGTGCCGAAATCACCTTGAACCATATTGCCTAGCCATTTTAAATATTGAACATACTCAGGGTCATTGAGACCGTATTTTTCAATAAACTGAGCCCTGTCTGCCTGGCTGATCGTAGGGTCCATCATAAGTGTCATCGGGTCCCCTGGAGCGGCTTTCATAATAATGAAAGATAAAATTGTAATTCCCAATAGAATAGGAATCGAAGATAACGTCCTTCGAATAATATATGTAACCATATTCTTGTCCCCTTCGTTGTTCTTTTTCAAATTCAAAGGGGAAGGAAACGCACTCCCTCCCCTTCAAGGGAAAATTATTGGGCAAGCCACCATTTTTCAATTTGGTACAACTCGCGTTTCGGATGATACACATAACCCTCTAAGTTAGCCGGCATCGCCATATGGTTGTTCGGATAGTAAAGGAAGGTATACGGCTGATCTTCAGCAAGTTTTTGGTAAATCTTTTCGTAAGCTTTTGAGTATTCGTTACGGTCACTGATTGATTTTGCATCTTTGAGAAGCTTATCAACTTCAGGGTTTTTGTACCACATGTTATTTAAGCCTTTTTCAGACTGGCTAGAATGGAAGATATCGTAATGGTCTGGGAACGTTGATAAACTCCATCCTAAAACCATTGCGTCATAGTCCCAATTAGGTGGATTTGTCTGTTCTACTAATGCACTCCACTCAACGATTTGCGGCGTTACCTTAATCCCGACTTTCTTCAATTGTTCTTGAACAACAACTGCAATGTCTTCACGAACTTTATTTCCTTGATTCGTTTTCAGTGTAAACTCGAATTTTTTACCGTCTTTATCGAGGATGCCGTCACCGTCAGTATCTTCCCAGCCGGCTTCTTTCAGCATCTTCTTAGCTTTTTTGACGTTGTATTCAAATTTAGGAACCTCTATATCTTTCGGATAGTTCCATGAAACCGGACTTTCAGGGATATAAGCGACCTTCCCGTCCCCATCTAATACGGTTTGCACCATTGTTTCACGGTCTAAAGCTGTCGTAAGCGCCTGGCGCACTTTTTTGTCTTTAAACAGCTCATTTTTCTCATTCCAGCCGATATACGTATAGCTTAACGCTAAATCTGTTACGACTTTGACATTATTAAACGATTCAGCTGTCTTATAGTCAGTTGACGGCACGTTAAAGAAATCAATATCTCCGGCCTGAAGCTGGGCAACTGCTGCATTGGCGTCAGGAATGATTTTATACGTGACACTGTCTAAATACGGACGGCCGTCATAGTAATCATCATTGGCAACAAGCTTCACGTATTGTCCGTCTTTCCATTCTTTAAATTTGAAAGGCCCTGAGCCGATTGGATTTTTTCTATTAAATTCGTTATCTTCAAGCTCTGCAACCGGTACATCTTTTAAAATGTGCTCAGGCAGAATCCCGTAGCTGTCTAATGTATTGTTATAGAAGTTAGGGTCTTTGTATTTCAGCGTAAATAAAACCTCATAATCGCCCTTTTTCTCTACTGATTTCAGCATTTCAAAGTTAGAGCCGCGCTCTCCTTTGTAATCCTTATTAAGCGGAATGCTGTACGTAAAGACGACATCATCGGCAGTAAGCTCTTCTCCGTCATGGAACTTAACGCCTTTTTTGATTTTTACGTCATATTTCAATCCGCCATCCAGCTCTTTCACACTTTCCGCCAGTGACATTTTGACATTTAAGTTTTCATCGGTTTTCGTTAAAAAGCTGTAAATCATTTGTTCAATATCTGTACTTGATTCATCTGTTGAATATAATGAGTTGAAAAGTGTTGGCGCTCCGATTGAACCAACAACCAAATCCCCGCCTTGCTGCGGTTTGCCTGCTGATTTTTTCGCGCTGCTGTTGCTTGATTTTGATCCCGAGCAGGCTGATAAAAAGATGGCCAGAACCATCAATACACTTAGCATCATCAGTGCGGTTTTCCGTCTTTTCATTAGATATTCCCCCTCTTGAAATGTTCGTTCTTCTCAGCTGTTGTTTATGTAGTGTGCATACCCCCTCTCAAAGCTGTGCGGGCAACATTAGCTATAAAGGTGACAAGCCACAAAGTGGCTGGGAGCAGCTTCTTTAAATTCTGGTATTTGTTCCTTGCATATCGATTTTGCAACAGGACATCTTGTGTGGAATACGCAGCCTTTTGGCGGGTTGGCCGGACTAGGCAGTTCTCCCTTCAGGACAATGCGTTCACGTTTGACAGATCCTCTTTTTCTTGTAACCGGAACGGAGGATAAAAGCGCTTGGGTATATGGGTGAAGCGGGTTGTCATAAAGCTCATGCTTGCCGGTCAGTTCCATCATTTTGCCAAGATACATTACTCCGACTCTGTCGCTGATATGGCGTACGACACTCAGATCATGAGAGATAAATAGATACGTAAGATTAAATTCTTCCTGTAATTCCTCCATCAAGTTAATCACTTGGGCCTGAATGGATACATCAAGTGCGGAAACCGGCTCATCTGCAATGATCAGCTCTGGATTCAAAGTGAGTGCTCTGGCAATGCCGATCCGCTGGCGCTGGCCGCCGGAAAATTCATGGGGATAACGGCTGGCAAACGACGGGTGAAGCCCTACTCTTGCAAGCAGCTCTTCAACTTTTTCGTTTCGTTCACGCATGGTATACATGTTGTGCGTATTAAACGGCTCCTTTATGATGGAACGCAGGGTCTTTCTCGGGTTTAACGAAGCAAATGGATCTTGGAAAACCATTTGAATATTTTTGCGGACACTCTTCCGCAGCTTCTCCTCTGACAGATTGGAAATATCCAGCCCTTTAAAAAGAATTTGGCCCTCTGTCGGTTTGTACAGTCTGATCATCGTTCTGCCGGCAGTCGATTTTCCGCAGCCCGACTCTCCAACGATTCCGAGTGTTTCTCCTTTTTTTAACGAAAATGAAACACCATCCACCGCTTTTACATCACCGACTTTTCTTTGAAAAAGGCCTGACCGGATCGGAAAGTATTTTTTTACGTCACGAAGCTCTAAGATTGTTTCTTGATTAGCTGCTGTCATGATTGTTCGGCACCCTCTTCCTCATATAAAAAGCATCTCACCGTTCTTCCGCTTTTGTGTGTCAAAAGCGAAGGCTGATTTGTCCAGCACTTATCCATAGCTTTCGGGCACCTTGGGGCAAAACGGCACCCCGGCGGCAGATTATCCGGTGTAGGCACACTGCCTTTAATCGCATTTAATTTATCAATCTCTCCATCTATAACAGGAATTGACGTAAGCAGGCCTTCTGTATACGGATGAAGCGGTTCTAAAAATAAGTCATCAACGGTAGCGTTTTCTACGACTTGTCCGCAGTACATGACAATTACTCTATCGGCAGCCTCAGACACGACACCTAAGTCGTGTGTGATCAGAAGAATCGATGTATTGAACTTCTGACAGAGATCTTTCATGAGCTCCAGCACCTGGGCTTGTATTGTCACGTCCAGCGCTGTCGTTGGTTCATCAGCAATGAGCAGTTTAGGATTACAGCTCAGTGCGATGGCAATCATCACCCTCTGTCTCATACCGCCGGACAGCCGATGCGGGTACTCTTTCATAATTTGCTCCGCCCGGGAGAAACCGACCATCTGCAAGAGTTCAACAGCCCGTTGACGGGCTTCTTTTTTCTTCATGTTTTTATGGTAAATCAGCACTTCGGTAATTTGTTCTCCGATTGTTAACACCGGATTAAGGGAGGTCATTGGTTCCTGAAAGATCATGGATACTTCGTTACCGCGGATTTTGCAATAATCGTTTTCAGTGAATGAGGTGAGGTCTTTGTCTTCGAGTTTAATAGAGCCGTCCATGATTTTTCCGCCTGAGCTTTGGACGAGGCCCATAATTGATAAAGAAGTAATGCTTTTTCCGGAGCCCGATTCACCTACAAGTGCGACGGTTTCGCCTTTGCTGATGTGAAAATCGACTCCGTCAACCGCAGGGATCGGCTCCTTTTTCCTGAAAAAATAAGTCTTTAAATTATTCACTTCTAAAAGTGTGCTCATGCTAGCTCCCCTTTCCCCCCTCTTGTTGTCAAACGTTTTCAAGAGAAAGCAATCCCTTTATTCAGAAATAATAAATAATATTGAATTATCGAAAAATTTTATAGTTGTATATTATTACAATCATTTTGCAAAATCAAGAATTTTTTAGGATAAATGTAATATTATTAATGAAATTCCATTATTTTATCCTTTTAAAGCATTGCATCCAAAAAGGTTTCAGCAGGAATGGACAGTCCGTCTGCGGTGCTTGCCTTGCTGGCAGTTAAATATTTTTTTACAATATTGAATCCAACTGCGTATCCAAGCATTTTTGGCTGATATCCTTTGCCGAATAACAGCTGGGGAAATAATCGATTATCCCGTTTGATATCCCGATGGGGCGCAATCTTTTTTTCATATAAAGCCTGAAGCTGCTCCGGTGTATACCAAGTCGTCCACTCAGCCGTTTGACTTCGGCCGAACCTCTCATAAACAGCATATTCCGCCAGCCCTTCCATGATGATTGTATCAAGTAATGTGACATCCTTTTCCTCTTTTGTCAGATGACCTAACCGGCAAACGTGATGATACTCATGCGTCATAAGGGCAGATACCGACCCAAAATCTAAATCTGACGAAAGAAAAAGGAACATTTTGTCTTGAAAGGCGAGTCCTGATTTTGATCCGAATTCTAAACGGATTCTCCTGTTTCGTTCATCAACCGGCAGCGTGACAATTGGTACATCAGGACCTTGCCATTTGTTTTTGAGGTACTGTTCTTCCTTTTGGATATGTCCGTAAAAACCTTTTTCCTTCAGCTTGGAAACAGTCTGAATACCCTCTTTTATGTTTTTAAACATCCCATGATGCTGAAGGTGTCCCAGAATGCCATTCCAGTTCTTTTTCTCCGCACCTGAAAAAAGCGGGATAATGTAATGCGCCAAATCATCTATTGAATCAGCCTTCCTGAGCCAGCTATATGTTTGTTCTACACTCATGTGATCGCCTCCTCTTTTAATCCTATGCACACAAAAAAAACCGGCTACCCTTTGGGGGCAGCCGGTTTGGCTTGATTATGATTGATATTTCTTAAAGATTAATGTTGCGTTGTGTCCGCCGAATCCTAATGAGTTGCTGAGAACATAATTAAGTTCCTGTCTGCGGGCTTCATCAGGCACATAATCCAAATCACATTCTTCGTCAGGTGTTTGAATATTGATTGTCGGCGGAATCACGCCTTCTTTAATGGCCAGGATAGAGAAAATGGCTTCAATACCGCCGGCTGCTCCTAAGAGGTGGCCTGTCATCGATTTTGTAGAGCTTACCGCAAGTTTATGCGCATGCTCGCCAAAAACGGTCTTAATCGCCATTGTTTCGTATTTGTCGTTGTAATACGTGCTTGTCCCGTGAGCATTGATGTAATCAATTTCTTCAGGTGCAATGCCTGCATCTTTAATGGCTTCTTGCATCGCTCTCGCTCCGCCTTCACCGTCTTGGGCCGGCGCTGTGATATGATAAGCGTCTCCGGTTGAGCCGTAGCCGACAATTTCTCCGTAAATTTTAGCGCCGCGGGCCAGGGCATGCTCAAGTTCTTCAAGAACGATAATCCCTGCACCTTCCCCCATGACAAAGCCATCACGGTTTTTATCAAACGGGCGGCTCGCTGTTTTCGGATCTGGATTAGTAGACAGCGCTTTGTTGGCACTAAAGCCGGCGAATGACATTCTTGTCAGCGGCGCTTCTGTTCCGCCTGTGACCATCACGTCTGCATCGCCGCGCTGAATAACCTTAAACGCGTCACCGATGGAGTTCGTTCCTGTAGCACATGCTGTAACCGTACAAGAGTTCACCCCTTTTGCTCCTAATGCAATAGAAATCTGGCCTGTCGCCATGTCAGGAATCATCATTGGCACGAAAAACGGGCTTACCCGTCTTGGGCCTTTTGTTAAGAAGATTTCAAATTGAGACTCTAGTGTTTCAAGTCCTCCGATACCGGAGCCTACCCAAACACCGACTCTCGGTGCGATCTCATCGGTAATGTTAAGATCTGCGTCTTCAACCGCCATTTTCGCAGCCACAACCGCATATTGTGTAAAGCGGTCCATTTTTCTGGCTTCTTTTTTATCCATATAATCTTCAACATTAAAATCTTTTAATTCAGCGGCAACTTTTGCCGGATATTCTTCAGCGTCAACACGAGTGATCGGACCGATTCCGGACACACCGTTGATTGCGTTATTCCAACTTGTATCGACGTCGTTGCCAAGTGGAGATAATGCTCCAAGTCCTGTAACAACTACTCTTTTTTTAGTCATCTTGTGTGCACCTCACCTTTTTTTATCGGCCCCAGCGGATTGCAATGGCGCCCCATGTTAGTCCTCCGCCGAACCCTACCATAACGACCACATCGCCGTCTTTGATTTTACCGGCTTCCAATTCTTCTACAAGAGAGATCGGAATGGATGCGGCAGAAGTATTTCCATATTTATGAACAGTTTTAGACATCTTTTCGACAGGAAGCTCTAAACGCTCGCGAGCAGCTTCCATGATACGGATGTTCGCCTGATGCGGAATCAAAAAGTCGACATCCTCTTTTGAAAGTCCGGCTTTTTCAATGACATTTACGCATGATTCTCCCATTTGGCGGACTGCAAATTTGAAAACTTCTCGTCCATTCATGATTGTATGTCGTTTTTCATTCAGATACAAGTGCTGACCGCCTGTGCCGTCGGCTCCTAGTTCAAATGAAAGGATTCCTCTGTCATCACTGACTGGCCCGACTACCGCAGCGCCTGCTCCGTCTCCAAACAGAACGGCTGTATTGCGGTCTTCCCAGTCGGTAATGCTTGAGAGCTTCTCTACACCGACAACTAGAACATGCTTGTAGGTTCCGGATTCAATAAATTGTTTACCGGTTACAACCCCGTACATGAAGCCCGCACAAGCCGCGCTGATATCCATAGCACACGCTTTCTTCGCGCCGAGCTGTTCTTGAATCATACAAGAGACCGTAGGAAATGACTGATCAGGTGTAACAGTTGCAACCAAGATCATATCCAGATCCTCAGCAGCCACTTCAGCTTGTTCCAGCGCATTTTTCGCTGCTGCAACAGCCATATGTGATGAAAACACATCATCTGCTGCGATTCTTCTTTCTTCTATTCCTGTTCTTGTACGAATCCACTCGTCAGAAGTTTCAACCATTTTTTCAAGATCATGATTTGTTAAAACCTTCTCAGGAATGTAACGTCCAACACCAAGTATTCCAGCTTTCATAAGGGAAGACTCCTTTATATCTTAAATTTAGAAGATCAATCAGGTTGTGATCAATTATTAGTATCAGGTACTAATTCTATCCTATTTTTTTTCACATGGCAATATATTCGTCTAAACTATCAGTTCATCTTACTCATAGAGTATGGTATATGGAAAGGAGGCGTATGCAGTTGGATGTGTTTTCAAGAATGATGTTCGGCGATGCAGCAAAACCAACAGAAGAGAAGGAGGAACAGCAAGAGGAGGTTTCTCAGGTTTCTCAGACAAACGACGAAGAGACGATTCATTACATGCATATTATGGACCAAATCGGTTCAATTATGAACTCTCTTGATCAAATCAAGCCCGCTTTAAAGGAGCTTGCGCCCATGCTCTCCGCTATTAAAAAGAAAATCATGTGAAAAGCCACTTTCAAAAAAGTGGCTTCTTCTTATTCTGTTTCAGATTTAGCGTCAGACTTGCCAAGCTCATAAGCTTCCGCCATTACCGTTGTAAATAGATTCATAAACGGCTGGATGGCCTCCATTGAGAGCTCAATGCCTGATTTCTCAAGCTGTTCTTTCGCTTCAGGGAGATATTTCATGGCAATTTGCAAGAATTCAAGTGATTTTTCGTGCTGCATGTGACGTCACTCCATTACTCGTTTTTTGGCAGCTCGCCTGTTTTGTTGTATGTTTTGATCAGCTTGGCGATTCTTTGCTGAAAGTCTTTGTCGACGAGCGGGCTGAATGTTCCCATCTCAACGACTCCCGTATTCAGGTCGTAGTAATGATCGCCGCCCTCAAGGGTGCCTTTATTAAATTGTTCAGCAATGATTTCATAGGCCTTGTCCACATTTTGCACCGTGCTGGTTAATACGGTATTCTCGCCCAGATCCGATTGATCTGTGACGTAGCCAATGGCATAAAGACCGTCTTTTTTGATTTGCTGAATAACAGGAACATTATACCCGTCTCCGGCGGGATACACAACATCCGCGCCTTCGTTCTTCATTTTCTGATAAAGCTTTACTGCTGTTGTATCATCATCCCAATGATCCGTATATTTCGTATTTACCTCTATATCCGGATTTTCATACTTGGCCCCTTTGATAAAACCGTCAACCTCAGGCTGCCACGTAAAGGAAGCAATTACACCGACCTGATTCGTTTTCGACATATGGGCAGCAGTCATTCCTCCAAAAAAGCCCATTGCTTCCCCGCTAAAATGGACACTCGTTACATTATCAGCTTTCGCTTTCGCATTGGAAATGACGAATTCCATATCTGGATAATCTTCGCCGACCAAGTTAAACACCTCAGCATATTCACTCCCATGGCCGTAGAGCAGATTGACACCCCTCTTATGAAAATCCTCAATCGCATTTATGATATCTTCTTCTGTTTTAACGCCTTCTTTATAATAGACGTCCACATTGTATTTGGATTGTATATTCAGTAATCCTTTATACCCTTTTGTGCCCCATACGAGGTCATTAATCGTATCAGGAAAGAGCATGCCGACCTTCTCAATTTTTCCTTTGAACGGAGTTTGTCCACATCCACTCAATAAAAGGAGGACAGAAAAGATCATGACAAGCCTTGTGATCAAGTCATGTTCAACTCCTTTTGACAAGCTATAACATGTATTATTTTTATACGTTTATTGTATCTAGAAAACTCGAAACATGGAAGGTTTTTCTTAATATTTGTCGAAAATTGATGAAAATTGTCTTTTCCACTCGATAATTTTTGTTTTTGCTTCTTCTTTTGAGGTTTTCTCTGTGACTTGCAATTCAAAAAGCTGATCTTTGCTATGACGGCTTGGTTCTAACAGGAATCTCAGCAACTCGTCAGCCACGTCGTTTGTGTAATAGCCTTTTTCCTCTGTTTCTTCTTTCCATGGCCCATACATTTTCGGCAGGATCACGGTTTTTTCCGAGCCTGTTTTTTCACGTTTTTCCCATTCTTTTCGGTCTTCTTCATATACTAAAATATAAGGAGAATCACATTGGTCTAAAGGCAAAAAACTTCCGAACTGGATACAAATTGTATCATAATTTTGGTCTCCAATGTGTTCAAGCTGGCGAAAGAGTTCATTTCTCCCAAGCCACATGAGTCTTTCTTCTAAGTACATTTGTCTCATTTTATCTTCTGTTTCCGCCAGAACAACGTCAACATGTATGCCTTCATCCATCATTCGCTCACATAATGAAAGGCCGAAAAATTCGTCCGCACCTACAATCAGCGTTGATTCCATTGCATCTGCCGCCCTTCCGGTTTTTCATTTCCCAAAACAAAACAGCCTCCGCAAAAGAGAAGGCTGCTGTCATTATATTCTCTATAATTCTTTTTCATGACTATGAAAGAATTTGCAAATTGATGCATAAATTCTGCTTGGATGCTCAAATAAATGAAATGTCATGTCGACCGGTGAGCCTTGCTTTTGCTGTTTTTCCTTGAAAACTTCCGCATGTACACTGTAGGGATATGGAGCTCCGGTCATACGCTGCCATATATGAACCGGTACGCCGCTCGGGTAGCTTTGAATTGTTTTATAACGAAGCGCTTCCGCTTCTTTTTCAGAAATTCCGTAGCTTTTCGATACTTCTTTCAAAAATTGCTTATAGAAAAATTTATTTTCTTTTTCCGATTCATAATGTGCCTGAAGATCGAGACAAGGATTCAACATTGCGGCTGAGCGGATATGATCCGGGGAAAAACGAAGCAGTTCATCGGCCACGAGAGCACCCATGCCTTCTGCTAAAATATGAATCTTCGGATTGAGGATTTCCTGCTTCAACACAGAATGTATCAGCTGTTTGGCATAGGTGACTGCTTTTTCCGCCCCCCAATGCCTTCCGAACAGATTGCTGTTAAAAAGAGTGTATCCTTCATTCATCAACATGCTCAGAAGCTGATTTCTGCCATAATGCTGCTGCCAAAAGCTTGAATCATGTCCGACAAAGTGGGTTCTGTCCCCCAAGATAAAGATGCCGAAGCCGTTCGGGCGATAGGGCAGATGAATGACATTATGCTCCGTTCCCAGTTGAAAGTATCTTTCCGTTATTCCCATCGCTTGCCCGCCTCCTTTCACACTTCATCTCACGCTATCTTATGTAAATAGAAAAGAAACGAATAAGGTAAAGTCCTAGCCTTTTACATTTTTGGCTATTATACTGATTGACGTTTTATATTTTACCATTAAAGTGTGACGAATCAGACTCTTTTGTCACCTCACTTTCTGCTAAAATTGGATTCCCCCTTCGCTTTTTGTATGGTATGATAACTTTTAGAATAGAATGAGAAGGACGAGGTGGAAACGTGCGATATATTATTGCCTTTATTTGGACGTTCCTTTTATCACATATGGCATGCTACTTGGTTGCAAGCATGAACAGCGTTACGTATAATTTCAAAACATCATCTGTCATTGCTGTTGTACTGTATGTCTTAATCATGGTTTTAGCAGAAATCATGCCTATGAACAAAAATGCAAGCCAGCATTAAAAAGCCAAAAAACCCAAAACATTTATTGTTTTGGGTTTTTTAGTGGTCACGGCTTTCTTTTGTAGGTCCACAGCCGGTTGTGGTTTGATGTTTCGGGAAACATTTCCCCTGCTGACAGATGGACCTTTTGAGGGTTTTTAACCATGCTCCCTGTCTCGCCGATTTCTACGTAGACACCGTTATTAGGCGCTTTCTGTCCGGGCCGGAATTGGTGCTGCTGTCCCACTGTTTTTCCTCCTTTTCCTTTTTGCTGTAGTATGCGCCTAAGCGGCTGTGAATATGTTGCCATCAAAAAAACTGCTGAGTTTGGCTCAGCAGTTTTTTGATGATTCCCCTTTATATAAAATGGCCTTCAGCAGTGCTTTTTGCACATGAAGACGGTTTTCCGCCTGCTGGAACACTGCAGAGTTCGGCCCGTCAATAATCTCCGCAGTCACTTCTTCCTCACGATGCGCAGGGAGACAATGTAAAAATGTATAGTCAGGCTTGGCATGGCTGACAAGCGCCGCATTCACCTGATAAGGCGCAAAGACAGCAAGACGTTCTTGCTCTTCCGCTTCCTGCCCCATGCTTGTAAACACATCAGAATAAATCACGTCCGCGTCTTTTACAGCTTCAATCGGATCATCTGTCAGCGTGATAGAAGAGCCGGATTGAAGTGCATATGTTTTTGCCGCTTCAGCTGCTTCATCTAACACTTCATATCCCTTTGGCGAAGCGATCGAGATATCACAGCCCATTTTCGCGCAGCCGATCATCAAGGAGTGCGCCACGTTATTTCCGTCACCGATGTATGCGACTTTTACGCCTTTAAGCTTCCCTTTTATCTCCTTAATCGTCAAGAGATCCGCCAGCGCCTGGCATGGGTGGTATTTATCGGTAAGTCCATTGATCACCGGAATGTCAGCTTCTTTGGCAAGTTCCTCCACCTTTTCATGTTCAAAGGTCCGGATCATGATGGCATCCACATAGCCTGACAGCACTTTTGCCGTATCAGCGACAGTCTCACCGCGCCCCAGCTGCAGATCTTTCTGGCTTAGAAAGAGGGCGTTCCCGCCGAGCTGCGCCATGCCCGCTTCAAATGAAACACGTGTCCGCGTTGATGATTTTTCAAAAATCATCGCCAAGGTTTTGCCATGGAATATAGGCTGAATTTTGTTTTGTTTCAGCTCACCGGCCTCTGCGAGCAAGGCGTTTATATCCTCTTCACTAAGGTCCTTTAACGTTAATAAATCTTTTCCGTATAAACTGGTTTGCGTCACTGTGTGCATGATGCCACTTCCTTTTTATAGAGGTCTTTGAGAGATACAGGCTGCGGATGGCCTGAACCGCTTTGTAAAAACGCCCGCACAGTTTCTTCTTCTGTAAAGACGGGGATGCCGTGCGTCATGGCTTCCAAACGTTCTTTGCGTGCTTCTTCAGAACCGCTCAGATTAATGTGGAGCGATTTTCCTTCCTGTTCCATCCATGAGGCAAATGTTCCTTCATGTATTGTAAAACCTGCGTTTTCTGCTAACTCCTTCACATCTTCCGGAACGTTTTGCAAATAAATGCTGCCTTTTTGACTCCAGACTCTTGTATAGATTTTTTTCAAGGCACTGTTAGCATCATATGCGACACACATGCCTTCTCCCGTTGATTTCATTTCCGGCCCAAGCTTGACATCCACATCTTGGATCGCATGAGAAGAAAAAACAGGGAACTTCACGGCAACTCCATGATGATTTTGAACTGCCGGATTTAGATCTTTTAAGGACGCTCCCGCCAGCAGTCGTGTGGCGAGCGGAATCATCGGAACGCCCATTACTTTGCTGACGACAGGAACCGTGCGGCTCGCTCTCGGATTCACTTCAAGAACGAGTATGTTTCCATTGTCGATCACAAATTGAATGTTCATGATGCCTTTAAATGAAAGTTTTCGGGCAATTTTTTGTGCCGCATCTTTCATGCCCTGCTGCAGCCCGCTCGTGATGGACGGTCCCGGAAGAATGGCAAAGCTGTCCCCCGAATGGACACCCGCCCGTTCAATATGCTCGGTATATGTCGGGATAAAGACATCCTCGCCGTCGGAAATCAAATCAATTTCGACTTCCTTTCCAGATACATACTGATCAATCAAAATCGGGTATGGCATGCTGTCCTCATCATTCAGCAGCTGAGAAAGCTGGGCTTGCGAGTCAACAATGATCATGCCCATTCCGCCGATAACATAAGATGGGCGGATTAACACCGGATAGCCGATCTCACTCGCTTTTGAAGCGGCTTCTTCTTTTGTATAGGCAATTTCTCCTTTTGCGTGCTTCAATCCCAGCTCATCAAGAAGCTGATAGAATTGATCCCGATCCTCTAACACATCGAGCGTTTCAAACGAAGTGCCGAGAAGGGTAATGCCGGCTTTTTCGAGTGCTTCAGCAGCATTGATTGCAGTTTGGCCGCCGAATTGCACAATTGCAAAATCAATATTCTCCTGCTCCGCCACGTTTACAATATGCTCCGTTGTCATCGGTTCAAAATACAGGCGATCCGCAATTTCATAATCGGTGCTGACCGTTTCCGGGTTATTGTTAATCATGATGGTTTCGAACCCAAGCTCTTGCAGTGTCAGCACGCCGTGAACCGCACTGTAATCAAATTCAACGCCTTGGCCGATCCGAATCGGGCCTGATCCGATAATGAGCGCGCGTTTTTTCTCTTTGCGGCTGATGTCTCCATCGGTTTCTCCGAAATATGTGGAGTAAAAATAGTTTGTTTTCGCATCAAACTCAGCCGCGCATGTATCGACAATTTTGAAGGAAGGTGTAATGCCCATCTCCTTGCGAAGCGCGCGCACCTCTACCTCTGTTTTGCCGATCAGTGAGGCAATCGTTGCGTCTGAGAATCCCTTTTCCTTTGCTTTTTTCAATAATTCAAAAGAGAGATCACTCCCTGCTTCCATCAGGCGGTTTTCCAATTTGATGATGTTGTTAAAGGTATGCAGGAAAAACGGATCAATTTTTGTTTTCGCATGAATGTCATCAATCGTCACGCTGCGGCTCAACAGCTCCATGACAACGAAAAATCTGCGGTCATCCGGAGTGATTGCCAAATCCCATAGCGTATCAATTGACAACCCGCTGAGCTCTGGAAGGTGTGTTCCGATATTTTTTAACTCAAGGGACGCGGCTGCCTTCTGTATCGCCGCTTCTAAATTCCGCTCAATCGCCATCACTTCACCGGTGGCTTTCATTTTTGTGCCAAGCTTGCGGTCTGCGTTTTTGAATTTATCAAACGGCCAACGCGGAAATTTGACGATCACATAGTCCAGTGCCGGTTCAAAGCTTGCGTAAGTCGAGCCTGTGAGCGGATTTTTCAGCTCGTCAAGGGTGTATCCGACTGCCAGTTTCGCGGCCATCTTCGCAATCGGATAACCGGTCGCTTTAGATGCGAGAGCCGATGACCGGCTTACACGCGGATTCACTTCAATGACGTAATATTGCTTGCTGAATGGATCAAGCGCGAATTGAATGTTGCAGCCGCCTACAACATCAAGTGCTGAGATGATCGTCAGACTTGCTGTCCGCAGCATTTGATAGTCTTCGTCTGTCAATGTTTGTGACGGCGCCACAACGATAGAGTCACCTGTATGCACGCCGACCGGATCGATATTTTCCATATTGCAGACGGTAATGCATGTGTTATTGCTGTCACGCATGACTTCATATTCAATTTCTTTAAAACCGGCAATGCTTTTTTCGACAAGGCATTGATTGATCGGACTTGCTAATAGCGCCTGTTTAATCATAGCTGTAAAGGCTTCTTTATCAGGGGCGATTCCTCCGCCCTTTCCGCCTAATGTGTAAGCCGGTCTGATAATAACAGGAAAACCGATGGATTCCGCAAAATGGAGGGCATCGGCCTCGTTATCAACAATTTCACTCTCCGGCACGGGCTGTTTTAATTCATTCATTAACGAACGGAATTTTTCCCGGTCCTCTCCTTTTTGTATCGTTTCAACGGATGTGCCGAGGAGTTTGACGCCGTGCTCTTTTAAAACACCCGTTTCTTCAAGCTCCACCGCTAAATTCAACGCGGTCTGACCGCCTAAATTGGCAAGAAGCCCATCAGGCCGTTCTTTCTTAATGATGGCTGTCAGGCTTTCTGCTGTCAGAGGCTCAAAATAAATTTCATCAGCGAAGGCTTCATCAGTCATAATTGTCGCCGGATTGCTGTTGACGAGAATGACCCGGTAGCCCTCCTCCTTCAGCGCGATGCACCCTTGAGTGCCTGAATAATCAAATTCTGCCGCCTGCCCGATGATGATCGGGCCTGAGCCGATTACTAATATGCTTGAAATACTGGTGTCTTTAGGCATGCGCGATTTCTCTCCTTGCTGGTATCACATTCTTTAGATAATCATCAAAAATCCATTCGCTTTCCGCAGGTCCGGGATGGGCTTCCGGGTGGAATTGAACACTCATGACAGGCAGTTTTTTATGGGCAAGCCCTTCAACTGACGTATCATTGACATGATGAAACCTGATGGTGAGCTCTTCTTCATTAATCGACTGTTCATCAACCACATAGCTGTGGTTTTGGCTTGTCATAAAGACCCGTTTCGTCTTACGGTCGATGACCGGATGATTAGCTCCCCTGTGCCCGAATGGCAGCTTAAAAGTATTCCCTCCAAACGCGAGCGCGATCAGCTGATGTCCGAGACAAATGCCTAGAGTCGGAAAGCGGCTGATGATGCTTTTGATCTTTCCTAAATATGGATGGATTGCTTTCGGATCTCCAGGTCCGTTCGATAGCACAATGCCATCGGGTTTGATGTTGTATACGGCCTCCATTTGCTGGTATGGCACCACGGTAACCTTGCAGCCTCGTTTGACAAGTGATGATGCGATTGACTTTTTATAGCCAAAATCAATGAGAGCGATATGTTTATTCCCGTCGCCGAATGTGCTAATTTCCTGGGCGGAAGCCTGCTCTGCCACATTCTCTGGTTGAAGGGCAATCTCAGCTCCTTCTTTAGAGGCTGTGACTGTCGCACCCATCGTCCCGTTTTCCCGGATTTTCTTCACGACAGCCCTCGTATCAACATGGGTTAACAGCGGAATGTTCCATTTCTGTAAATACTCCTTGAGGCTGTATACCGCTTCATAATGAGAAAAGTGATCACACGCCTCATAGACAACCGCGGCTTTTACTTGCGGTTTCTTGCTTTCAAAATCCTTTTCATTTATGCCGTAGTTGCCAATCAGCGGGTAGGTAAATACAATAATCTGTCCCTTATATGATGGATCTGTCAGCACTTCCTGGTAGCCTGTCATTCCTGTGAAAAAAACAGCTTCTCCCGTACAGTTTTCATGACCGTCCAGCTCGCCGCTGAACGATGTCCCATCTTCTAACACTAAATAACCTTCCATCTAACAGCCCACCTCTTGATGAATAATTAATTATAAAAATGAATTTTTATGCCTTTATATCGAAAAAAAATCACTGGTTTACAGCGGAATGATGAGCGATTGCCTGTTTCAGCTTGCTGACGGCTTCTGCTATTTCATCCTTAGTCACGGTGAGCGGCGGCAGCAGCCGAATCACGTTCGGGCCGGCCGGCAATACAAGCAAGCCTAATGTCTGCAATTCAGCAATAATGTCAGCAACCGGGCCATCACACTCAATTCCAAGCATTAATCCTTTACCGCGGATTTGTTTAACAAAAGGGCTCTTTAGCTCTGCCTCAAGCTGTTCTTTTAAAAACGCCCCTTTGTCAGCAGCCTCTTGCAAAAAGTCAGGCTGGAATACAATTTGCAATGTTGCATTCACAGCAGCCATCGCCAGCATGTTTCCTCCGAAAGTCGTTCCGTGAGAACCAGGGGTAAACGCTTCTCCAAGCTGTTTCTTTCCGATGACAGCGCCGACCGGAAAGCCGTTTCCCAATCCTTTGGCGACTGTGATGATATCCGGTGAGAGTCCGAAGTGCTCATATGCGAAGCCTTTTCCCGTCCGTCCGATGCCGGTCTGGATTTCATCAATGATAAGAAGGACTTGCTTTTCCTTGCAAAACGACTGTACGGCTGATAAAAATTCAGCACTCGCCGGATTGACTCCTCCTTCTCCCTGCACTGTTTCAAGCATCACCGCGGCAATATCGCCTTCCTCCCCAAGAGCTTTAAAAGCAGAAGGATCATTGTATGGCAGGTAGTGAAAGCCTTCAAGCATCGGGCCGAAGCCTGTTTTGATTTTATCCTGTCCGGTCGCAGCCATCCCTGCATACGTGCGGCCATGGAACGACTGAAGAAAAGTGATGATTTTTGTTTTTCCAGTTGCTTTTCTGGCAAGCTTTATCGCACCTTCATTCGCCTCCGCGCCGCTGTTGCAGAAAAAGACAAGATCTCCCGCACTATGCGCTGCCAGCTTCTGCGCCGCTTGCTCTTGGAGACTGTTTTGAAACAGGTTGGATACGTGCCATACGCTGTCAAGCTGTTTTTTGACTGCCTCTGTCACCGCTTCATGGCAGTGTCCTAGATTTGATACCGCAATCCCCTGAATGAAATCAAGGTACGTTTTGCCGTTTTGATCCTCAACGTACGTTCCCTTTGCTTTTTTGATGTCAATATCCCAACGGCCGTAGGTTTGAAACAAGCTGCTCATGAAACAGCCTCCTTTGCTTTGACGATTTTTGTCCCTTGAAAGGTTTGTTCTGCGAAGAATGATCCTTTTCCATTTACGATCATGACTTCAGACACCTGATCTGATAAAGCTGACAAGGCTGAATTGACCTTCGGGATCATCCCTCCTGTGATCACTTCCTGCTTGATCAGCATCTGAATCTCCTTAGGGGTCAGGACGTCCAGACGCTGCTTTTCCTTCATGATTCCATCGACATCCGTGACGAACATCAGCTTATCGGCTTCAAGCGCTCCGGCGACTGCTGAAGCAGCCAGATCAGCATTTACATTCAGCGTTTTGCAGTCGCTTGTCATAGACAGCGGCGCAATAACGGGGATGATGCCATTTTCCATCAGCGCGTTCACCATGGACGCATCGACTTTTTTGATTTCTCCCACTTCTCCGTATGTTTCCGGATCTAGATAATCAGCCTCCAAAAGACCTCCATCCTTACCAGAAATGCCTGCGGCTCGCAGTCCGTGTTTGGCAAGCTCAGCAACGAAAAATTTATTGACAGAACCGGATAAAACCATTTCCGCCACTTCCAGCACCGGCTTCGTTGTTTTCCTCTGTCCGCCCGAAAACTCTGTCTTGATATTTAACCGTTTCAGCATATTCGTGATTTCCGGTCCCCCGCCATGTACGATCGCCAGCTTCCAGCCTGACGCCATCAGCTCTTTCAGATTTTGAAAAAATTCTTCCGACAGCTCACGGATGACGCTTCCCCCGCATTTAAAAACGATTGTTTTCTTCATTTCGCTCCCCTTTATTACGTGCGATAGCTCGCGTTAATTTTGATATAGTCATAGGTCAGGTCACAGCCCCACGCTCTTCCGTTCCCATCCCCTTCATCCATCTTGATGACAATGGTGATTTCATCTCCTTCAAGATATTCTTTGGCGAGAGATTCAGAGAATGGCTGAGGCTCGTTATTCTTAAACAGGCATTGGCCGCCAAGATAAACCTCTACTTCTTCTGCCGTCACTTGAGCTGCGGAGTGTCCGATGGCTCCGATGATCCGCCCCCAGTTGGCATCTGTTCCGTATACTGCCGTTTTCACGAGACTTGAGCCGACAATCTTTTTGGCAATGACGTTTGCATCAAGATTGTTTTTCGCTCCCTGTACTTGTGCTTCAATTAGTTTTGTCGCGCCTTCTCCGTCTCTGGCAATCTCTTTAGCCAGATCCTCACAAGTGAGCAAGAGTGCTTTTTTAAAGACCGGCCAGTCTGGATGGTCTTCTGTCAGGCACTCGTTTTCGGCGCAGCCATTCGCCATAACTAATACCATATCGTTCGTAGATGTTTCTCCGTCAACTGTGATTTGGTTAAATGAAACGTCAGTGATTTCTCGAAGCGCCTTTTGCAGCGCTTTTTCTTCGATTGCCGCGTCAGTTGTCACAAATCCCAGCATCGTGGCCATGTTCGGGTGTATCATCCCTGAGCCTTTGGCCGCTCCGCCGATCGTGACTGTTTTGCCGCCGATTGCCAGTTCATAGCACGTCTGCTTGATCACCGTATCAGTTGTTAAAATTGCTTCCTCAAAATCGCCTGATCCCGCAGGTGTTCCTTTCAGCAGCTCGATCCCCGCGTGGATTTTTTCCATGTCTAAATGCTCGCCGATGACACCCGTTGATGAAACAGCGACAAGCTCCGGCTCAATGCCAAGCTGTGAAGCAAAGCTCTCCCGCATTGTGTATGCGTCCTTTAGGCCTTGTTCTCCCGTGCAGGCATTGGCAATGGCACTGTTGACGATAACGGCTTTCAGTGTCGGTCCGTGCTTTAAGCTGTCTTGTGTCACTTTGATCGGAGCAGCCTGAAAGTGGCTTTGGGTATAAACTGCTGCGCTCACAGCCGGTGTCTCGCTGATAATGACGCCGAGGTCTTTTTTCGAGTAGCGCAGCCCGCAATGCACACCCTTTGCCTGAAACCCTTTTGGCGAGGATACATCCCCTGTTACTTTTACAATTTGATCTTCACTTAACTGAATCATGGTTCGATTCTCTCCCGTTCTATGGATAAATTGGCGTGATGGTGAGTCCAGTTTCTTCATTCCAGCCATTCATCAAATTAAAGTTTTGCACTGCCTGACCGGCGGCACCCTTCATTAAATTATCGATTACCGAGACGATCGTGACTCTGTTCGTTCTCTCATCGAGGGTCACGGCGATATCACAGAAATTGCTGCCGTACACTTCTTTCGTTTGCGGGTACTGACCTTTTGGCCTCACTCTCACAAAATATGAATCTTGGTAAAATTCCGAATATAAATCATGCAGGTCATCTGCTGATAGATCACAGGTTAATCTGGTATACATCGTCGCCATGATGCCCCTTGTCATCGGAACCAAGTGAGCCGAAAATGTAATGGGCCCGAGGCCTGGCTGCCATTCATTCAGCGCCTGCTCAATTTCCGGTGTGTGCTGATGTTCATTGACTTTATAAATTTTAAAATTGTCGTTCAGCTCAGAAAAATGGGTTCCCATGGATGCTTTTCTTCCCGCTCCGGAAACACCCGTCTTCGCGTCAACGATAACGAAAGATTCATCGAGCAGTTTCTTTTGAGCCAATGGCGCGAGGCCAAGCAAAACAGCTGTTGGAAAACAGCCTGGATTGGCAATGAGTTTCGCCTGTTGAATTTGCTGTTGATTCAGTTCTGCCAGACCGTATACCGCCTCTTGAATCACCGCCTTCGGTGCCGCTGTCCGTTTATACCATTTTTCATATTCAGCCGGTTCTTGTATCCTCAGATCACCTGACAGATCAATAACCGGAATTCCCGCGTCTGCCAGCTTTGGAGTCAATTCACTTGATACTCCGGGCGGCGCAGCGAGAAACATGATATCTATTTCGTGTTTGATCGTATTCATATCAATCGGCTTCAGCTGCTGATCCGCTAAGCCGGTAAGATGAGGATAACCCTCGCTATAGACATTCCCTTCTCCGCTGGATGAATAAAGTATGCATTCCTCTGCATGAGGATGTTGCGAAAGAATCCTGACAAGTTCGGTGCCTCCATATCCTGTAGCACCTACAATTCCTATTTTCAAAACAAGTTCACCCTCTTGGTCTTTGTGAAATTATTTAACATTATAACATGAATAAAAATTAATTCAATCGTATATTTAATATTTTTATTCATTTATAAATTTTCTGTTCAATGGAAATTCCGCTCAAAAAAATCAGCATGACTTCAGCACAAAAACGTTGATGCGGCGCCGCATTTCAGCCGCATAAAAAAACAGGCTGACCGCGTCAGCCTGTTTTCATCATCATCAATCCACTCAAAAAATATAGAATAGAGCTTGCATAAAAAATCATTTGCACTGTAAAAAAGTCAGCGAGAAAGCCCCCGAGCATAATGGCTGCTGCTGAAAAGACAGCTGTCCAAAAATGGTAATTTCCAATCTTCTTTCCACGCTCTCCGCTGTCTGTAAAATTAGCGATCAGCACTTTTTCTCCATGCTTTTGCATCGCTCCAAAGAGCCCTAACAGCACTTGGACGATGTACACTTGAACGACGCTTCCGATATGCGGGACATATAAAAGCAGAACAGCCATCCCCCACGAGTTCAGAAGCAGAAAATAACGGCTGTCAAACCTTTCAGACAGCCGTCCGAGGAGCGGGTAAATGAGCGCTCCGCTCAACCCGAACAATCCGTAGGAAAAACCGAACTGTGTGTAGCTTGAGCCGATATTTTTCACAAACAGAATATAAAACGGAAAGATTAAGCTGCTTGCGAAAAACACGCTGCTTTGTGATAATGTCAGCCATTTTAGTTTGTTTTTCCCCATTATTTATACCTCTGATAAAAGTAATTCATAAAGCGCTCATCCGGGTCATAGGTTCGTTTTTTCTGAAAAAACGCTTCACTTTCCGGATATGCCTGTCTCATTTGCGCTTTTGTCTGGTAGGTCATATAAGGCAGATAATAGCTGCCGCCGTGCTTGATGGCAACGTCTGTCATGCGCCTGATGATTCGGGCAGTATCTGCCTGGTCTTCTTTTGAAAAGCCCTCGTTTATTAATAGTACGAGCGAAAACATATCGTCCTTCGCATAGGAAAGGTCGGCCTTTTCATTTTTCTGCACGTAGCGGATCGTAATGTTCAGCAGGTTCAGATCTTCGTCCGACAGCGTTTGTCTCAGATCATCAATATAGGACCCATACTCCTTCACGGGCACAAAGTATTCTTGCAAAACATCTGTGTTGTCATTGTTTTCATACTCAAGAAACTTTGATTCGGACCGCATGACGTTATTGCGTGAAATCTCTGTGCCGTTTTGGCTCAGGAAATAGGATTGCTGTGTGTCCCACAGCCAATTCCTGCCCCATTCATACCGTCTTGACAAACCGAGTGCAAACTTTGTGGCTCCCGTATACTCATCTTCTTTGAGATCGCTGTATGATGGCAGTTGATTCTGATGATCAGCCAATACGTAATTTGTGACATACATGTCTTTCAGAAATCCTTTTTTCGCTGTTGAAATTCGCGCAAGATGCATTCGGACATCTGGATTTCCTTTTACATGCTTTGAAAAATAGTCTGAGTATGTGCTGTAATTCATTTTTTCTGTCTTCATGACATACAGCTCATCATCTGTCAGCTCAAGCGTTACATCAAGAATCACGCCAAAAAGGCCGTACCCTCCGATGACCGCCGTAAACAAATCATCTTTTGGAGTGACAGTGATAATCGTCCCGTCAGCTTTTAAAAGCCGAAATGATTTGACTGTATCAATCAGCGAGCCGTAGCGAATATCACGTCCGTGTGCATTTGCGCTGAGAGATCCGCCGATTGTAAAAATGTTTTGTGACTGCATGACTTTTACCGCGAGTCCGTATGGATTCACGTATTTCTGGATATCATTCCACGTTGCACCGCTTTGCACCCTGATGGTTTTCTTCTCTTGATCGAGTGACAGGATTTTGTTGTAGCCCCTCATGTCGAGAACGATGCCGTCCTCATAATATGTATGGCCGCCCATGGAGTGCTGGGCCCCGGCGATTGAAATTTTTATGTTTTTTCGATTTGCCTCTTTGACTGTGTCAATGAGCGTTTCCTCTTCCTGCCCTTTCACTGTCTGCTTTATTTTTACAGGCATCAGGCGGCTGACATCCGTCATCTCGCTTGTGTCTGTTTTTTGCTCTGGGTTCACAGAGTACGCAAACAGTGCCGCATACGCGCCAGTACAAAGCGCGAATGCAAGCAATTTCTTTTTCATAGTGCTCTCCCTGCTGTTTTTTATGACTATTATACCATGACTGCGTCCTCATTTTTCCAAATTATCTTCTTGCCCGTTTTTCGGCACGGCGGTCGGCGACGATAAAGCAGGCGTGAATCGCGCCCGGCAGCCAAAAGATACAGGTCAATATGAGATTCAGCAAGGCCTGAAACGGTTTTCCCGAAAACAAAACAGCAAGCGGCGGGCATAAAACTGCCAGCAGGTACATCATTTCCTTTCACTCCTTTCAGCTGTAAAAAAGGACAGCCTCACATATCAGGCTGTCCTCTTTTGTTTTATTGAATGCCAAGCGCAATTTTTGCGTATCTGGACATTTTATCCCTAGTCCAAGGCGGATTCCATACAATGTGAACCTCTGTGTCTTTCACCTCAGGAAGGTCCGCTAATGCTTTTTTCACCTCATCCACGATAATCGGCGCTAAAGGGCATCCCATTGATGTCAGTGTCATCGTCACGTGCGTTAAGCCGTCTTCATCCATGTCAACGTCGTATACCAAACCAAGGTTCACGATATCAACGCCAAGCTCAGGATCGACAACCTGTTCCAGGGCGCCCATGATGTTTTCTTTTAATGCTTCTTCCACGTTCCCTCACTCCTTTTTTCTACAGTATAACGTAAATTCAGCTCTTGTTAATAACTTCGTGCTTTATAAGTACGTTTCAAACCATTCAATCGTTTTTAACACAGCTGCCCGCGGGACTTTATGGTCAGCGTTTTCATCTCCGATAAATTGCAGGCGTTCCGGCTGCTCGCTGTAATGGGATTTGATCGTGTCATAAAATTTCCGGGTCGGCGCGTAAGGCACGACCTTATCTTTTGCACCATGCCAAAATAAAAGCGGGCGCTGTTGCAGTTTCTCCGGCTGAAGGCTGAGATCCCGCAATTCGAGACGTTTCATCAGCTGCTGTACCTTCTCTTCCGGCACATCGATTTCAATGCCCTGAGATTGAATATGGTCAATCTGCTGCTGAAACAGCTCCACGTAATTGGGGCTTCCCATCAGGCTGACGCCGGCTTTTATCCAATCATACGCAGTCAAAGCGCCAAGCGTTGTGATGCCGCCCATTGACGTGCCTGCGAGACCGATGCGGCCGCCGTCTATCAGGCCTTCTTTTTCAAAATGGTTTTTAAGCACGCCGATCTCTTCAATCTCGTTTAGGACGATGTCCCAAAAATGGCCCGCCAGCTCTTCGACAGCCATTTCTTCTCCACGTTCCCCATGGTGCAGAGCCTCCGGCAGAACGGCTCTGAAGCCCTTCTCCGCAAGCAGGTAAGCAATATGAAGGTTGTGTTCCTTCGCGCTTGTAAAACCATGGATAAAGATCACGAGAGGAACAGCGCGGTGCCTGTTCTCTTCCTTTACAATATGTAAAAACGGAATACCGGAAACGGTTTGATTCTCAATTTGTATCACAATGTGCCCCTCCTTAGGATAACCATAATCATAAGTGTAACATGTAGACAATAAAGATGGTAAAAAGCTACACTGTAAGTAAGGCAAAACAAGCAAAATCTAAGGTTAAAGGAGCTTTTCATGGAGACAAAACCCTATTTAATCGCATTAGATTTAGATGGAACATTATTAAAGGATGATAAAACCATATCTGAAAACACCCTTCAGACGATACAGCGCCTAAAAGATGACGGGCATCATGTCTGCATCTCAACAGGCCGTCCGTATCGTTCAAGTTCCATGTACTACCAGCAGATGGAGCTGACAACGCCAATAGTCAATTTTAACGGAGCATTTGTCCATCATCCGCAAGACGACAGCTGGGGACGGTATCATACGTCACTGCCGCTTGATGTTGTCAAACAGCTCGTGGATATCAGCGAGAGCTACAACGTACATAACGTGCTTGCTGAAGTGATTGACGACGTATACTTTCATTACCATGATGAGCACCTGATAGATGCCTTTAACATGAACACAACAAATGTAACGGTCGGAGACTTGCGGGAAAATCTTGGTGAAGATGTGACGTCCGTACTCATACATGCAAAGGAAGAGGATGTGCCGTCAATACGCTCATATTTATCGGATGTGCATGCCGAAGTGATCGACCATAGAAGATGGGCCGCACCGTGGCATGTCATTGAAATTATCAAAAGCGGCATGAATAAAGCGGTCGGCCTGCAGAAAATCAGCGATTATTACGGCGTGCCTAGGGAGCGGATCATTGCTTTCGGGGATGAGGATAACGATTTGGAAATGCTTGAATTTGCAGGCTGCGGCGTTGCAATGGGAAATGGAATTGACGCGGTCAAGCAGATTGCCAACCGAACAACGGCCACAAATGAAGAGGACGGCGTGGCAAGGTTTTTGAAAGAATATTTCTCACTTTAAAGAAGGTCCGTATTAATTTTTCCCACTCATAAACCTTACTTTACCCCACCATACTATTGAAGACGACTCATCTCGTCAAAGTATGGAAGGGGGCAGTCTCAAAATGGGTAAACGAAGCAAATCCAGAAGGTTTATTCAGCAGGGTAAAGACTCCATCGGGCTACACGCCGCAAGATTTCCATATCGGTCTACTTTAGAAGAAGCTCACCAGCATGCCGCGGCACGAGACTCGGCTGAAAGGCAGTATGAATATTAAATGAGAAATGAACTGTTTCAGCAGGCAAAATCATTTGTTCAACAGGCGGTCATGGTGACAAACGGCTTTGAGGAAGGCGATCAGGAGCAAGCGATTCTGAGAGCCAAAAATGCTGTATCTTCTGCGTATGCCAATTCGACAGATGCGGAACGTCAACAGTTGCATCAATTTCAAAATCAGCTGGACAAACTGCAATAAAAAAAGGCTATGGCGACTCGCCATAGCCTCTTATTTGACTTCAAACTGCTGAACAGCCTGAACCTGCTTGAGATTTTCCGCCCTGCCCTTAAATGTCACCTTGACCTCATAGGTTCCGGGCTCCGGGACTTCCTTCCACACATCAGAGAAATCATATGTTTCTCCAGATTCAAGCGTCAGGTTTTGAAAAGCCTGCGTAAACATTTTGTCTTTCGAATAACGGTATCTTTCTTTGTGCTCAGAATCATACACGACAAGTTCAAATTTTTGCCCTGTGCTGAATTGAAACTCAATAGCACGTTCGCTTTGGTTCTTCAGCGACATGTTAAACTTGATTTGTTCAGGCTCCTGAATTGCGTCAATAGATAAAACAACCTCTTGATTCTCCATTCCGCCTGATACCTCCTTATCGGGTTCTGTCTGCTCATCTTTCCCGCAGCCTATCAAAAGCAGCACGGGGAGGAGCATCACAAGCAGCCGTTTCACGACTTCCACCTGCTTTCGTCAGTCTTTTCTAAAGAAACCAAAAATCCCTGTCGTTTGAACGATGTTCGTAAATGCTTTTGGATCAACTTCTTTGACGATCTTTTCTAAATCGTACAGTTCATACCTTGTGATGACGATAATCATCATTTCTTTCTGTTCGTTCGTAAAAGCTCCTTTTGCCGGAACAGTTGTGATGCCGCGCACCATTTTTCCGTAAATGGCTTCCTTGATTTCGTCCGCTTTTTTCGTCACAATCATTGCCGTAAGCTTCATGTGGCGAGTGTGAATGGCGTCGATCACCCTCGTTGTCACATATAGTGTAACCAGGGTATATAATGCTTTCTCCCAACCTTGCAATAATCCTGCCGTCAAGATGATAATCCCGTTCAGAATGAAGAAATACGTGCCGACGGGTTTATCCTTCCACTTTGCAAGTACCATGGCGACGATATCAAGCCCGCCTGTCGAAGCTCCGTATTTTAATGTTAAGCCGATACCAACTGCGGAAATGACGCCGCCGAACACCGCGTTCAGCAAAATGTCATGTGACAGGCTTGTTTCCGGCAGGATCCCCATAAACAGAGTAGTGAGTGCGACACTTAAAATGCTGTACACTGTAAACGATTTGCCGACCTTCAGCCATCCTAAAATACCGACCGGAATGTTTAAGAGGAACAAGAGCGTTCCCGTCGATATGTAAAAGGGGGCATATTGGTCAACGACGCTTGATAAAAGCTGGGCAACACCTGTAAATCCGCTGGCATATACATCTGCAGGTATCAAAAATAAGTTCAGCCCGGCAGCATTGAGTAAAGCGCCGATGATGACGATGAGTAATTTTTTTGTTTGATCTAGTACCATGGCATGTTCCTCCGCTCTTTCTTCTTTATTATATTTTCCCTTAAAACAAATATTTGAACACGATTTTGGCAAATTAATATGATATAGTTGGCTTAACTCTCATGATAACGAGCGATAACGGAAAGAAGGGAAGCAATATGACAGTTCATCTCATCGCTGACAGCGCTACTGATTTGCCTCGTTCTTATTTTGAAGAAAAAGGCATTGGCTTTATTCCGCTCAGGGTTTCTCTCGGCGATAAAGAATTCGAAGATGCAGTCACAATTCATGCGGATCAAATATTTGAAGCGATGCAAAATGGAGAAACGCCTAAGACGTCCCAAGCCTCACCGCAAACGATTAAAAATGTGTTTTTGCAATATGCCGAAACAGGTGATCCCGCTCTTTACATTGCCTTTTCCTCAGGTCTCTCCGGCACGTATCAGACAGCTGTAATGATCGCCAATGAAGTGAAGGAGGAATTCCCCGATTTCGATTTGCGGGTCATTGATTCCAAATGCGCTTCATTAGGATACGGTCTGGCTGTCCGGCATGCTGCCGATCTCTGTATCAACGGGAATACAATACAAGAAATTGAAACGTCTGTAAAGAACTTTTGCAGCCAGCTTGAACACATTTTTACCGTTGATGATTTAACATATCTCGCGAGGGGCGGCCGGATATCCAAAACGTCCGCTTTTGTCGGCGGCCTGTTGAATATTAAACCGCTGCTTCAGATGGAGGACGGCAAGCTTGTGCCTCTGGAAAAAATTCGCGGACAGAAGAAACTTTTCAAACGGATCATCGAGCTTATGAAAGAGCGCGGGGATGATTGGAGCAATCAAACCGTCGGGATTAGCTACGCCGCGAACAAAGAAAAAGCCACGGATATGAAACACCTGATTGAGGAAGCGTTCAAGCCGAAAGAAATCATTATGCATCCAATCAGTTCAGCAATCGGCTCGCATGCCGGTCCAGGTACATTGGCGATATTCTTTTTAAGAAAATGAGCAAACAAAAACAGTCAGACTCTGTGTCCTGACTGTTTTTGTTTGCTCATAGAATGCCGACAGCCTCATACGCCTTTTCGACTGAAGCTGATTGCTTCGAGCCTTCACCGTATAAATCATTGGCAGCTTCAATCGCCGCTTGCTTCATCATGCTGAAATCTGTAGATGCCGTTACATAAAATGTTAAAGCCCGATAGTAAATTTGTTCACTTGCTTCACGCCCAATCCCTTCAACCTGTACACCGTGGTGCACGCCTCCTTCTGCAAGAAGATAAGCTGCTTTATTGTGAATGGACGAATTGATATGGACTCCGCCATAATCCTCTGTTCCTGTGTAGCGGTTCGAGTAATGATCTGGATTTCCCTGCTTAGATGGGTCCTCCAATGACCGCAATGAATCTCCTGCAATATCAGGAGTATAGACATCTTCGCCGATCTCCCAATCATCACGGTCAGCCATCGCGCCCATAATGTCAGAAATGGACTCATTTAATGCACCGGGTTCTCCTTGATATAAAAGACCGGCGGAATACTGTGTGACTGCGTGTGTGATTTCATGCGCGACAATGTCGAGCGATCCAGACAGCGGCTTAAATTTCGAACCGTCTCCATCCCCGTATACCATCTGGACACCGTTCCACGCAGCATTGTTCCATTGTTTGCCGACATGCACGGTAGACGTAATCCTTGCTCCGTTTTGATCAAAAGAATCACGGCCAAATGTCTTGCTGTAATAATCGTAAACGGCTTGCGCATTTGCGTGTGCGTCTACAGCCGCAGGTTCATTAAATACGGACGTGCCGCTGACTATTTCTTTGCCCGTATACCCGATCAGTTGAGACAAAAGCGTAAACAAGGTTTCGTTCAGGTTCTTCGCGTCAAACGTATTGATCCCTTTTCCCCTTGTTTCGTCAGCCAAATAAAAGCGCCCATTTTGTTCTGTGACGTTAAAGCTTTTTTCATCACCTGACACGCCGATTCCTGTACCTGCCGCTTCATGAATGGCATTAAAGGACTCAATGACCTTTCCGTTTTTGGCATCGATGAAATAATGCCAATAGCCAGGATCAGGTTCAGATGTCGAGAGTCTCACAAGGTAGGCGAGATCATATTCACCGTCGTGTGGATAGATATATAATTCGCCTTTTGGTTCCCCATCAAGATATTCGATTTTTCCAATGGAAGCCTCGAGCTCACGCCTTGCTGTATGTATTGCTTTTTTCTCAGAAATAGACGGTGTGATGGAGACGTCCTTGATTTGCGGATGCACCTTTCCAAAGAAACTTTTCACTTGTTTGTTTTCCTTCATCGCGACCGCTTGTTCAAAGCCGTAAATCGGAATTCCTTTGTAAACCTCCGTTAATTTAAAAAACGTTTGTTTTGTCTTTGGATCCTTTATGGTTTTCGAAATGCGAAAATGGCTGTTCGCATTCCCTTTGAGCTTAAACTGCGTTTGATGCTTGTCAAGATAGGAAAATAGCGATTCTTTCTGGGTTGTGTTTTGTACCGGCTTCTGCGGTGACTTTTCGATGATGTATGAAGGGGTTTGATACGTATGGTCGTATTTGATGCTTTGATCAGCTGAGGCATGTGTTACAAAAACCATTTGGGCCGCCGTGCATAAACCGGCCAGTAATAGAGATGTCTTGGTCAGGTTGCGCAAAACACCACATCCTTCCTATTTTGGAATCTACCATTTTTCTTCATCCTATCAAAAATACAAAAACTTGTATGTGGTGCTTCGTTCTTATTTTCCCAAAAAAGAAGGGCGGAGATACTTCGCTCTGCCCTTCTTTTTCTACTCTACTAATTTTTTATTGACATAAATAATAACCCCTGCTCCATATGCCAGTATAAGCGGAGGTATGAGCTGCTCCTGACCTTGAAATGAGATAAAACTATTCAGCAAAATGAACAAACCGGAATTCAAGAAAAAGTAGCCTGCTATTCTGGCCAGCCGGTCTTTATCCCGTATACGCGCCTCGTTAAACCCAGCCAGCATCCAGGTTTGTTTTTTGATTCCGACAAAATAGGCAACCACAAAGAATAAAAGCGCGATGACAATTAATAGATAATTGATGCTGATTTCCATCTTACAGCCTCCTACAAGATTACTTGATGTTAAGAAAAAGAAAAAAAGCGGCGCAGCTTACTGCAATCAGCAGCAGGACGACAAGCGCATTGAGGAACGGGCTCAAAAGAAGCAGCACTGCTAAAAACAGCAGATAAACCGCACCGACTCGCGAAATCGTAACAATCTCCTTTTGAGAGCGCATTTTGTTTTTTCTGACACCTGCAAACATCATCAATTTTTTTCGCTTCCATACATATCCGGCGAGCACCATTAAATAAACAGCCAGCGGCAGCTGTCTGAAGTCGGACGGCAGCAGCGGCAGGGCGATAATCGTGACAATGAGAAGGATCGAAAGCCAGCTTTTGCCCAATAAAGACCTCCTCCTTTTCGTCTCTCCCCCATCACCCATCATCAATTCGGCAAGCTCCTTCGGATGAGAAAATTCAGATTCAACAGCTTCCTGCAGTTCCTCTTCACTAAGGCCGGCTTTGATTCTGTCTTGAACGAAAGCGGTGATATGCCCCTTTAATTCGTCGATAGCGTTTTCTCTCTCTACATCAGGCATATTCGCCAGCTCTGCATTTATTTCCTCCATGTATCGGTCAATGATAAGCTGTCCATTCATAGCAAATCCCCCGATAAAGACAGTAAGGCTTGATGGGTTTCCAGGTATTTCTCCAGCCGTTCTTTTAACATTTCTTCTCCTTTTTGCGTCATTTTGTAATACTTTCTTTTCGGGCCGTCCAGTGAATCTTCCCAAAAAATTCGATCCATTCCTTCTCGGTCATACGTTTCAGAATCGGATAAATCGCTCCCTCTGAAATAGCCAGCGCCGAGGTGGTTTTTAAGGATGACGTCAGCTCATAACCGTACATCGGTTTAGAACGCAGAAGGGATAGGATGGCCAGCTCGAAAATCCCTTTTCGAAATTGAACAATCCAGCGGTCATTAACTTGATTCGTTTTCATGGTTTAAATATATCGAAAAAACCACTATATATCAATCACATATAGCAGTGTAAAATGTCCTGTTTTTCCTTTTAACAAAAATGGGATTTCTCATACTTTTTAACCTTTTTATTACATAAATGTTTTTATATTATGAAAAGTGTAAAAACGATTCTTCAGGTTAAAAGGAGCAGTCGAATGCAGAAATCGATATCATTTTTTGTCATTTTTTCAATCCTTTGGGGTTCGCTATTTCTGTTTTCTATTATTGGCAGCTTAGGGACAACCCCGATTCCGCTGACAAAGGACTCCAAATTTCTCATGTCCAGCATCCTCCCTCAGGGCTGGGGCTTTTTTAGCAAAAATCCGCGTGATACTGCAATCGGCTTATATGAGGCTGAAAATGCCAGCGCCAAGGTCAGATGGCCCAATATGAGGGCTGACAACCTATTCGGCCTGTATCGGTATGGGCGGTCACAAGGCGTTGAAATGGGCGTGATCTACAGCCAAGTCGGCAAGGAACAGTGGACAGCATGTAAAGAAAAGGACCTCGGCGCATGCAAAAGCAAAGCCAAAACCGTGCAATTAAAAACACCCGCTCCCCGCCCGCTGCTTTGTGGCAGCTACTATTTGACGAAAGAGGATATTGTTCCTTGGAGCTATTCTAAATACACCCCTTCGTCTTATCAGGTAAAAAGCATAGTCAAGGTTGTGATTTCATGCTCGAAAACATAAAACAGACCATCACCAGATGGGACGAAAGAAACCCGTGGACAAATGTATACGGCCTCGCGCGAAGCATCATTGCGCTATCCAGCCTGCTGACGCTGCTCATCAATCACCCGAGCCTCATTATGAAGCCAGCCAGCGGTATCAGCAGCTATCCAGCTTGTAAAATGAATCTCAGTCTCTTTTGCCTTGGTGAAAATAACTATATGATGTTAAATCTTTTCAGATGGGTCTGCATTGCCATTCTGGTGCTTGTTGTCATTGGCTGGCGCCCCAGAATCACCGGGGTTCTGCATTGGTATGTCAGTTACAGCCTGCAGTCATCGCTGATCGTCATCGACGGAGGCGAGCAGGCAGCCGCCGTCATGACCTTTTTATTGCTTCCCATCACGCTGACCGATCCGAGAAAATGGCATTGGAGCACGAGACCTATAGAGGGCAAAAGAACACTTGGAAAAATAACAGCTTTTATTTCTTATTTTGTGATCAGAATCCAAGTGGCGGTGCTTTATTTTCACTCTACCGTCGCTAAGCTGTCTCAGCAGGAATGGGTGGACGGAACGGCCGTCTATTATTTTGCCCAGGAAAAAACCATTGGCTTCAACGGCTTTTTTCAGGCGTTAACGAAGCCAATTGTAACAAGTCCGTTCGTGGTGATTCCGACATGGGGGACGTTGCTGGTTCAAATTGTCATCTTCGCAGCGCTGTTTGCGCCGAAGAAGCATTGGAGATTGATTTTGATCATCGCTGTTTTTATGCATGAGATTTTTGCAGTCATGCTGGGCCTCATCAGTTTTTCGATTATCATGGCCGGCATTTTGATATTGTATCTCACTCCTATCGATTCCACGATTCAATTTACATATATTCGCAGACTGTTGTGGAATAAAAAACACAAGAAGGGAGAGGTTTCAGTTTGAAGAAGGCGTTTCTAGTTTTTTTGTCGGTTGTATTGGTGACGACTGTGTTTTTGGTGAAGCAGCAAGAAAGTGTGGCACAGGCAAAGCAGCTTGAGTATTCAGGTGAGGAAATTTTTAAAGGCTTTGTGTTTGCCCAAGGGGAAGTTGGCAAACAGCTTCCAGAGGTCTTTAATAAAGCGATGACAGACAAACTCAACACAAAACAGGCAAAGGCTTTTGCCAATCAGGTTGTCGCTGATATTAAAAAAGAGGATGCTGACTTTTTTGATAACCTGAAGAAAGCTGTTTACAGCAAAGATGCATTGAAAGTGGATGAACTGCTGAAAAAAGCAGGTCAAATCGTTAAAGAAAAAGTAGAAGCTGCAAAGGAAATCGCCGCTTCCAAGGATGATACATCCAGAGTTCAGGCCGAGCTTGTCAACACTGTTGATACCGCTAACTATTTCTATTATGTTTCTTATGTTGCTGCAGCCGGTGCCCTGATTCTGATCATTCTCGCCATTGATATTACGCCGATTGCGATTTCAGACAATGTGGATCGCGAAATGGCAATCAGAACGCTGGTTGATGAATTAAACTAGACATAAAAAAACGGCTCGCTCCGCAGTCTGCTGCAGGCGAGCCGTTTTCATGCTATTTTTTCTCGTATGTCCATCCATTTTCCTGATACACTTTTCCGTTTTTCATCAAATGGCCCAGTGCGCGTTTAAAGGCGGCTTTGCTCATATTAAAACGTTCTCTGATATCATCAGGCTGGCTTTTGTCACTGTACGGCATGGCACCGTTTCTCGTTCTCATATACGTTAGAATGCACTCAGCATCAACTGACATTGCATCCTGTTTTCTTGGAAGCAGCGACAAGTTGACTGAACCGTCTTCTTTCACTTGAATCACCCGGCCTGTGACTCTTGAACCGAGTCTTGGCTCCTCTTTTCTTTCTGACGGGTGAATAAAACAGCGGATACCGTCATCCGTGATCACGAATGAACCCGATGCGATCAGCCTGTACACCGTACCTGTCAGCTCTTTATTCATCAGATCTTCTGAAGCGTCGGTAAACAGTTCGCTGATGATATCTTCCGGCGCTGGTTTCGCAAACATGCGCCCCCGGTTCGTCACCTTCAGCATACAGTAAAGTTTGTCCCCTTTTTGCGGCCAGACATCTTCGTACGGCGGCAAATGCTCAGTTGCGACTAGTGCGTCCTTCGATAAACCGACATCAACGAAAACGCCCATATCTTCCACTTTATCCACCACTTCAACCCAGCCATATTCATCCGCGCTGATGACCGGAATTTTCATCGTGGCCGCAAGCCTTTCCTGCTGGTCTACGTATATAAAGACTTCTACTTCGTCTCTGTCCTCGATATCCTCAGTCATTTCACTGTTATGTAAGAGAATCGTATCTTCCCCATCGGTTAAAAAGTAACCGAAGTCGGTTTGGTGATCTATACTCAAGGTTAATTGCTGCCCTGGTCTCATGCTATCGTCCTTCCTGTTCCGCTTATTCTCTGCGGATTTTGTTAACATTTTTTCCAATCATCACAAATTGATTCTTTGTTCTGTTGGAAGTTTCTCTTTATTCTACTATAATCAACACATAAGTTAAATGTTATGGAGGTTTTCATATGGCAAAAGAAAGTTCATTTGATATTGTATCCAAGGTGGAATTGCCTGAAGTGCAAAACGCAATCCAAATTGCACTGAAGGAAATCAGTACCCGATATGACTTTAAAGGCAGCAAAAGCGACATTTCTTTAGATAAAGAGGAGCTTATCCTCGTTTCCGATGACGAATTCAAATTAAGCCAGCTGAAAGATGTGCTGGTCAGCAAATTGATTAAACGAAACGTACCGACAAAAAACATTGAGTACGGCAAGGTTGAAAACGCGTCAGGCGGAACGGTGCGCCAGCGTGCAAAGCTTGTTCAAGGCATTGACAAGGACAACGCAAAAAAAATCAATACGATCATCAAAAACTCCGGACTGAAAGTAAAGTCTCAGGTGCAGGATGATCAAGTGCGTGTCACCGGAAAAAACAAAGATGACCTGCAGCAGATTATCTCAGCTGTACGGGGAGCAGATCTGCCAATTGACGTTCAATTTATAAATTTCAGATAAATTTTCTGATTCCTATTGATTATTGTCTTTATTTTCGGTAAATTTGGAGAAAGGGAAAAACGCCAGGTATCTTTTGGCACTTCCTGACACGAAAATTTCATATCCGTTCTTATCAAGAGAAGCAGAGGGACTGGCCCGACGAAGCTTCAGCAACCGGTGTAATGGCGATCAGCCATGACCAAGGTGCTAAATCCAGCAAGCTCGAACAGCTTGGAAGATAAGAAGAGACAAAATCACTGACAAAGTCTTCTTCTTAAGAGGACTTTTTTTATTTCTCTTTTTTCCTTGCTGATGTGAATAAAGGAGGCAGACAATGGGACTTTTAGAAGATTTGCAAAGACAGGTGTTAATCGGTGACGGCGCCATGGGGACACTCCTCTACTCCTATGGCATTGACAGGTGTTTTGAGGAGCTCAATATTTCAAAGCCGGAGGAAATTCAGCGCATACATAAAGCGTACGTTGAAGCGGGAGCCAACATTATTCAAACGAATACGTACGGGGCCAACTATATTAAATTATCCAGACACGGGCTTGAGGATGACATCAAAAAAATGAATCAGGAGGCCGTAAAGATCGCGCGGGCTTCAGCAGGCGATGCATACGTGCTTGGAACGATGGGCGGCATACGGACATTTAATAAAAACGCGTACAGTCTTGACGAAATTAAGCGCAGCTTCCGCGAGCAGTTGTATCTGCTGCTGCATGAAGAGCCGGATGGCTTGCTGTTAGAAACATATTATGATTTGGAAGAAGCCCGTGAAGTGCTGAAAATCGCGCGCAAAGAGACTGATCTTCCGATTATGCTCAATGTCTCCATGCACGAGCAAGGCGTATTGCAGGACGGAACGCCGCTTTCTGACGCATTGCGCTCGATTGCGGATCTCGGAGCTGATATCGTCGGCATTAACTGCCGCCTCGGCCCTTATCACATGATTGAAGCGCTCAGCGAAGTGCCGATTTTTGATGACGTCTTCTTATCCGTTTATCCGAACAGCAGTCTTCCTTCGCTTGAAGAGGGACGGCTCGTCTATGAAACAGACGACACGTATTTTCAAAACAGCGCGTCAGAATTCCGTAAGCAAGGCGCGCGGATTATCGGCGGCTGCTGCGGCACAACGCCGAATCACATCAGGGCGATGGCGGAAGCAGTTGGCGGACTAGCTCCGATTACAGAAAAAGAAGTCAAAACCCGGGCGAAAGAATTCATTTCTGTTCATCACGAGCGAACCGAGCCCGGCCTGGATGAGATCGCGGCGAAAAAACGCTCTATTATCGTAGAACTGGATCCGCCGAAAAAACTGAGCTTTGACAAATTTCTGTCCGCTGCTGCTGAATTAAAAGAAGCGGGAATCGATGCCCTGACACTCGCCGACAATTCTCTGGCGACCCCGCGGATCAGCAATGTTGCCTGCGGCGCTCTCATCAAGCAGCAGCTCGATATGCGTTCCCTTGTCCATATTACGTGCCGTGACCGTAACATTATCGGCTTACAGTCACATTTAATGGGCCTTGATACGTTAGGGCTGAATGACGTGCTTGCTATTACAGGTGACCCTTCTAAAATTGGGGATTTTCCTGGTGCGACGTCTGTATATGATTTAACATCTTTTGATTTAATCAGGCTGATCAAACAATTCAATGAAGGTCTGTCTCTGTCTGGAAAACCGCTCGGCAAGAAAACGAATTTCTCAGTTGCCGCCGCATTTAATCCTAACGTCCGCCATCTGGATAAAGCGGTAAAACGGCTTGAGAAAAAAATAGATTGCGGCGCAGATTATTTTGTTTCTCAGCCTGTCTATTCCGAGCAGCAGCTTGTCGATATCCATAACGAAACAAAACATCTGAAGACGCCGATCTATATCGGCATCATGCCGCTGACAAGCAGCCGGAATGCCGAATTCATCCATAATGAAATTCCCGGCATTAAGCTGTCTGATACGATTCGCGAAAAAATGGCCCATGCCGGTGAAGATAAAGAAAAGCAAAAGGCGGAAGGCCTTGCGATTGCACGCTCCCTGCTGGATACGGCATGCGAGCTGTTTAACGGCATCTACTTGATAACGCCTTTCCTCAGATCTGACTTAACCGCCGAGCTCACTTCCTATATTCAGCAAAAAGATGAGCAGCGCCAAAATATCTTTTTGCATTAATCCCTTAAAAGACTGTCTGATCCAATCGGGCGGTCTTTTTCAACGGGATTCGTGTTACGATATAGAAAAACAGTCATGAGGAGGAACATTATGCTCGAAGTCAAAACCATTTCCGCGGAAGATACATATGAAATCCGGCACCGCATTCTGCGTCCCCATCAATCCATTGAACAATGCAAATATGAAGAGGATCATGCAAAAGGCTCCTTTCATCTCGGCGCATTTTTTGAAGGAAAGCTGATCAGCATCGCTTCTTTTTCCCCGCAAAATCAGCCATTAATAACAGAATCCCCAGCATATCGGCTGAGAGGCATGGCAACGCTTGAAGGATATCGCGATCAAAAAGGCGGGAGCACGCTGATCAAACACGCGGAAGAGAAACTGGCAAAGAACGGCGTTCAGGCAGTCTGGTGCAATGCCAGAAGCCAGGTGAAAGGCTACTATTCAAAGCTTGGGTGGGAAGTACTCGGCGAACCGTTTGAGATTCCCGGCATAGGCACTCATATCATCATGTATAAAAAACTCGAAACAAGCAGGTGATCTGTATGAGGGTAATCGATAAGCTGATTAAGCTTCATGAAGAACATATCCCTAGTCTATTGCGGCTTTGCAGGCAAGCCGGGTGGCCGGATTACGGCGAACAAGAGCTGGCACTGCTTGTCCAGCAAGGACGCTTTTTCGGCTATCAAAATGTCAGCGGTGATATTATTTCCTGCATCGGCTTGTTTTTGTTTGGCCGGCTTGCTTCTATCGGCCTCGTGATCGTGGACAAAGAATATCAACGGCTCGGTCTCGGCCGGCGTATGGTAAACGCCTGTATCCCCCAAGCGGGTGAAAACACCGCCATCAGGCTTTGCGCCACAAAAGAAGGTTTGCCGCTTTATGAAAAAGCAGGTTTTCATACGGCAGGTTCAGTGCGAAAGTACAGCTGTCACAGTTTTCAACCTTATACAAAAAAGCTTGATGCTGAACTGACATCCTTTAGAGAACAAGACTTTCACGACTTAACCGCGGCGGATCTGGAAGCCTTTGGCGGAGATCGATCAAATCTTTTGCAGCAGCTTATTTCTGCTTCATGCGAATGTATCATCGCCAGAAATCATGACGGACAGCTAATTGGCTACGGACTTTCTGTACAGACACCGGCCAATTTGAAATTCGGCCCTATCATCGCTGCATCATCAGATGTTGCAGCACAAATAATTAACAGGCTGGCGGCCGGCAAACAAGGGCCGATGCGAATCGATATACCGAGTGAACACACGTCTCTGCATGACAGCCTGATAGAAATGGGATTTCGTAAAGATGATGAACCTCCGCTTTTGTTTTATCAGAAAAAAGCGCCTATTCAAAATGGACACTTATATGCTTTGATTTCACAGGCTCTCGGTTAACCCTCTTTTTTCCCGAACAGGTATCTTCTGTTCGGTTTTTTGCTGTCTGATCGCTGAATAAACGAAGCCATCAGGGACATTCTAAGCAGAAGAAAAGGAGTGTGCTCTGAGATGGAATCATCAAAACAAAATAACGGAATGACGGTTGTAGCAATCGGTTCAATCCCTTTAATATTAACCCTAGGAAACTCGATGCTTATTCCGATTTTGCCAAAAATGAAATCTGAACTTCATTTATCACAATTTCAAGTCAGTCTCGTGATCACAGTATTTTCCTTGATTGCAGCTTTTGCGATTCCGATTGTCGGTTATCTCGCAGACCGATTCTCAAGGAAAGTCATCATTATTCCCTGCTTAATTTTGTATGGTGCCGGCGGTTTGTTAGCCGGGTTTGCGGCAGGTTTTTTTGACAATGCCTATCCTTGGGTCATGGCAGGACGAGCGTTACAGGGAATCGGGGCAGCCGGAACCGGCCCAATTGCCATGGCACTGACGGGAGATCTGTTTAAAGGCGCCCAGGAGAGCAAGGTGCTCGGCCTTGTTGAAGCTTCAAACGGCATGGGGAAAGTGCTATCGCCGATCATTGGCTCGCTGATCGCCCTGCTTGTCTGGTATGGCGCGTTTTTTGCCTTTCCTGTGTTTTGTATCATTTCGATCGTACTGACTTGGATTTTTATTAAAGAAAAGAAAAAGGAAAAAGAACCGCCACCAATCGGAAAATATGCAAAAGGGCTGTTAAGTGTCTTTAAACACGAAGGCAGATGGCTGTTTACCGCTTATTTAGCAGGTGCGACCTGTTTGTTTACTTTATTCGGCATCCTGTTTTATCTCTCAGATGTTCTTGAAAAAACATACGACACCGACGGCGTGAAGAAAGGCTTGATTTTAGCGATCCCGCTTTTGGTTATGTGTGTGACGTCCTATACAACAGGAAGCAAAATCGGGCAAAAGCAATCGTTAATGAAAAAGCTGATCGTACTTGGATTGGCGTTCATGACCGTATCCTACGCGGCACTGTCATTCATTGAAAATCTTGTCCTTTTTATCAGTGTTCTTGTACTGAGCAGTATAGGCTCAGGTCTTGTCCTTCCTTGTGTGAACAGTTTTATTACCGGGGCTGTCGGCAAAGAAAGACGGGGATTTGTCACCTCGCTGTACGGCTCTGTACGTTTCTTAGGGGTAGCGATCGGTCCTCCGATTTTCGGCCGCCTGATGCAATGGTCCAGACCCGGCATGTTTTTAAGCATCGCGGGATTGACTCTCGTTGTCGGGATTCTTGTGATGATGCTCATCCATGTGAAGCAAAACAATGAAGAAACAAAAGAAAAAGAAGACCCTAAAATGGCTGGCAATCGGCTCCAGCCCGCTGAGGAAAGGTAGCACCCAGTTTGAAAATTGTACGGATTGAAACCTTTCCGCTATTTCACCGATTAGAAAAGCCATACGGAGATGCCAATGGGTTTAAACGATATCGGACTTGTTATCTCATTAGGATTATCACCGAAAGCGGGATAGACGGCTGGGGAGAATGCGTTGATTGGCTCCCTGCTCTCCATGTCGGTTTTACGAAGCGGATCATCCCGTTTCTATTGGGAAAACAGGCCGGCAGCCGCCTGTCATTAGTGCGCACGATTCAAAAATGGCACCAGCGGGCGGCCTCCGCTGTAAGCATGGCGCTGACAGAGATTGCAGCCAAAGCTGCGGATTGTTCGGTTTGCGAATTATGGGGCGGGCGATACAGAGAGGAGATTCCTGTGTACGCGTCTTTTCAATCGTACTCAGACTCCCCGCAATGGATCAGCCGCTCAGTCTCCAATGTTGAAGCCCAGTTGAAAAAAGGGTTTGAGCAAATCAAAGTCAAAATTGGCGGGACTTCATTCAAGGAGGATGTCCGGCACATCAATGCGCTGCAGCATACAGCAGGCAGCTCCATTACGATGATTCTGGACGCAAACCAAAGCTACGATGCCGCTGCGGCTTTTAAATGGGAGCGCTATTTCTCCGAATGGACGAACATTGGCTGGCTTGAGGAGCCTTTGCCCTTTGATCACCCGCAGGATTACGCTATGCTTCGAAGCCGTTTGTCTGTTCCTGTTGCCGGTGGAGAAAACATGAAAGGCCCGGCGCAATATGTGCCTCTCCTTTCACAGCGCTGTTTGGATATCATTCAGCCCGATGTCATGCATGTCAACGGAATTGATGAGTTTCGGGACTGCCTCCAGCTCGCGCGTTATTTCGGCGTCAGAGCATCCGCCCATGCATATGACGGATCGCTCTCACGACTCTATGCTTTATTTGCACAAGCCTGTCTGCCCCCATGGTCTAAAATGAAGAACGATCACATTGAACCGATCGAGTGGGACGTCATGGAGAATCCTTTTACAGATCTCGTCAGCCTGCAGCCTTCAAAAGGAATGGTCCACATCCCGAAAGGAAAAGGCATTGGAACAGAGATCAATATGGAGATCGTCAATCGCTACAAGTGGGATGGCTCAGCATATTAAGCTGGGCCATTTCTTTATTTTGAGACATAAATAATGGACAGCCTCATAAAATGAAAACAGCGGACAAGTCTTTTCATAAAGGAGCAAATGACTTAATGGCTGAACTGCTGATGAAAGCAAAACTTACGTTTATGATTGTCGTAGGCGGCGTACTACAGGGACTCGGCATGTCCTTGTTTTTATTTCCGCATGATATTCCAACAGGCGGTGCAGCAGGTATTGCGGTGCTATTGCATTATCTGTTTCAAATCCCCCACGGATTTTCAGTGTGGGCTGTGAATGTATCAATGCTTTTTACCGCTTTAAAATGGCTGGAGATGAGAACATTCACCGGCACCCTCGCTTCTATCACCGTCACCTCTGTCTCGGTATTGATCTTTGATGCGGTTTTTCCGGATATCACATCTAATCTGTGGCTTGATCTGGCAAGCGGCGCAGTGTTATTGGGACTCGGCATCGGACTTTTATACAAATATAAAATTTCAAACGGAGGGTTCGGAGCACTTGCTCTGATGATTTCTATCTACCGCGGTGGGAATCCCGGAACGATCCTGCTCATCATGAATTGCATCATTTTTATGGTCACCGCGTCTATTATTGACTGGGGCATCGTCATTCAAGCCCTCATATGCCAAGTGATATCGACAAGAGTCATCGACTTCATCTACAACATCCGTCTGACCTCACTTCCCTATCTCACGCCTATGTACCGCCATAAAAAATAATAGGCAGAGGCTCTCTTCACGACGAGAGCCCCGCAGCCGCTATTTTACAGAAAAAAGGTATCGGATCTTAGCCCTAAACGCAGCGTTTCCAACGCGATGGCATCATGAAATGGAATATTGGCCAGATTCACATTCGGCCCGATTTTTTGAATAAACCCTTGCTGAAGCGTTTTGTTAGGCGCTTCAAAAATCAGCCTGTTGATATCAATATCCGAGGAAATGATGTCGTCAACAATTTGAAATCTGACATCGCCGCTGCTGGAACAGATCCCTCCCGTTCCGCTTTCTCTGGCTTCTGTAATCACTTTTTCCGCGCCCGCTTCCATATCCTCAACGATATATTCAAGCCATTCCTCAGAGCTTTGCCGGCTTGCTAATTCCGCATCCTTGCTGCCCACCTCACTGAGCACAAGAAATTCATCAGAAAAATCGGCAATGAAAGCCGCTTTCTCTTTATTTGTCATCGGGAGCGTACCGTTTGAAATCTCAATATATTCACAGCCGAAATAGGTGCAGTACCGATGAAATTCATTCACTTTTTTCTGGCTTACGTACTTTTCGAACAGTGTGCCGCCAAAGAAAAATGTAATGTCATGTTCTTTCAGTGTGCTGATTTTTTCTTCAAGATCTTTCGTAAGTAATGATGTGCCCCAGCCGAATTTCACAAAATCAATATAGTCGGACGCTCCGGCTATGACATCTTTGAAAAATTGCAAGGGATAGCCGTTATCAATTAAAATGGACTGCCCGGTTTCTCTCGGCTTGTTTGTTCTCACTGGCAATTCTAGTGAAAAATCATTCATATTATGACCCTCTCTATCGTTGGAACTTCTCCATCTTGTTTCACTTTCATCACAAAATCGCCCGTCAGTTCTTTTGTACAGTAAACGATGTCTTCCGAATCAAACAATGGCTGGCGGCTGTCAAAAAACTTCTCCGCAACAGAAGAGCGTTTTATTCTTTGAATCGCCTCCTCAGCCGTTACCGCATTTGTCCCTTCAATGATGCCTTTGATATACTCCGCACACGCCATATCGTCATCACCTGATGGGTGGGAAGCCACAATGTTCACGACACAATCGTTTGCGGCGAGCTTTTTCACATGCTCTGCCGTTGTTTTGGCATTGGAAAATCCAGTTACGAACAGATGCTTTGCGTTCAGCGCCCCCAATGCTGCTGTGACGCCGTTTGTTGTTTTCTGGATTAGGCGCTTATCCGCCATATCCTGCCCAGCCATACGTTTTGGAGAATTATCTAAATCAAATCCGCTGATACCGACCCCCTTTTCCTCTCCCGTCAAAACATAATCCGGATAGGTGTCTTTCAGCGCAAAGGCTTCATCAGCTGTCCGGACCAACAAAATCTCTTTCGCCCCGCCGATAAACGCATAATGGGCGACCGTAAAAGCTCTGATGACATCAATGACGATGTTAATGTCCGCCGGGGCAAGCGAATGATGATGCCCCTGATAAATGGCTATCGGCATACTACCTCTCCTTGGGCATAAAACCATTTTGCTAAAAAGCATATTCAGCCGGGCTCTTAATGGTTCCGCACCTCATTTTAGGCGGGCGCGGCACGTAAAAACCCTGAACCTTTATGCAAAAAATGAATAGTCTGCCTATAACTCGATCAATAGATAAAAAAAGCAGATGCAAACGGGGGGAAAACGTTGAACGAAACCATCACATATGACACATGGAACGACATGCTGTCCAAACAGATAACGGATCAATTGATCGATGAGCTCGATGTGTTGAAGTGGGCTTACCGAACGTACGGAGAAAAGATTGTGTACGCATGCAGCTTTGGCGCAGAAGGAATGGTGCTTCTAGACTTAATATCAAAAATCAACAAAAACGCACACATCATCTTTTTGGATACCGGGCTTCATTTTCAGGAAACATATGAGCTGATCGAGACCGTCAAAGAGCGATATCCGGGATTTGCAATCCAGATGCTCGAACCCGAGCTGAGCTTAACAGAACAGGGGACGAAGTACGGCGGAGAGCTATGGAAGCATAACCCGAACCTCTGCTGCCAATTGCGGAAAATTGAACCGCTCAAAAAGCACCTGTCCGGCATGACAGCTTGGATTTCAGGACTGCGCCGGGAGCAGTCGCCAACGAGAAAGCATATTCAATACGTAAACCTGGACCAGAAGTTTAAGCTCATCAAAATTTGCCCGCTCATCCACTGGACATGGGATGACGTTTGGACGTACATCCGCCTGCACAATTTGCCTTATAACAAACTGCACGATCAACATTATCCGAGCATAGGCTGTGAAATGTGTACATTGCCTTCCCCGGACCCGAACGATGAGAGGGCTGGAAGATGGGCCGGACGGGAGAAAACAGAATGCGGCCTGCATCAAGAATAGCGGATGGCAGGTTCTTGATGTGAGAATCGAAATGATGTTGAGACGCTGATGTCAAACTTTCATTAACCGCAGAAAAGAAAACAAGGAAACGTATAATTGGAGGTTGAACACGTTGAATGGAAACGAACCCCATGGAGGGGTATTAATCAACCGCTGTGATCCCGCATGCCATTTTGAAGGGTGCGCGTGCCAAGCAGAGCTGGATCAGCTTGCACTGAGTGATCTGGAGCTTATCGCGATCGGCGGATACAGCCCGTTAACAGGTTTTTTGGGAGAAAAAGATTATCATCGTGTTGTGAAGGAAATGAGGCTGGCAAACGGCTTGCCGTGGAGCCTGCCGATTACGCTGCCTGTCGGAGAAAAAACAGCAAAACAGCTGTCTGCCGGAGATCACGTCAAGCTTGTGAAAGACGGTGTTACCTACGGCATGATCACAGTCACCGATATATACCAGCCTGATAAAACACAAGAAGCACTGTCTGTTTTTAAAACAAACGATCCTGCCCACCCAGGCGTAAAAAAATTGCTGGCGCGCCCAGATTACTATATCGGAGGGCCTATCACGGTCAGCCGCCTGCCTGACAAATCTTTCGAACAGTTTTATGCAACGCCCGCAGAAACAAGAGCAGCCTTTCAAAAACTCGGCTGGAAAACGATTGTCGGCTTTCAAACCAGGAACCCTGTTCACAGAGCGCATGAATACATTCAAAAAACAGCATTAGAAACGGTCGACGGTCTGCTGCTTCACCCGCTTGTCGGAGAAACAAAGTCAGACGATATCCCAAGCGATATCAGAATGGAGAGCTACCAGGCTTTGCTTAATCACTATTATCCAAAGGATCGTGTCATGTTATCGGTTTTCCCTGCCGCCATGCGTTATGCAGGTCCGCGGGAAGCGATTTTCCATGCGCTCGTCCGAAAAAATTACGGCTGCACCCATTTTATTGTAGGCCGTGATCACGCGGGTGTCGGCAGCTACTATGGAACATACGACGCCCAAAATATTTTTCAATCATTCACAGAGGAAGAGCTGGGCATCAAGCCGATGTTTTTTGAGCACAGCTTTTATTGCCGAAAATGCGGAAACATGGGCACCTCCAAAACATGTCCGCACAGCTCAAGAGACCACATCCACTTATCAGGCACAAAAGTGAGAGAGCTTCTCCGCCAAGGCAAAAAGCCGCCTAAAGAATTCAGCCGGCCTGAGGTCGCAGCCGTGCTGATCAAGGGACTTCACCAACAGCCTGTTGCCATCAAACAAAACAGCGGGGAATTGCAATGACACACAATCCGAACATCATTTGGCATCCCGCTGCCATCTCAAAGTCTGACAGACAGTCCTTAAACGGACACAAAAGCTGCGTCCTTTGGTTTACAGGTTTGTCCGGCTCCGGAAAATCGGTGCTGGCCAATGCAGTCGATGAAAAGCTTTACCGCAAGGGCATTCAGAGCTACGTGCTTGACGGTGATAATATCCGCCACGGCTTAAACAAAGATCTTGGATTTCAGACTGGTGACAGGATTGAAAACATCCGCCGGATCGGAGAAGTGGCGAAGCTGTTTGTCGACAGCGGGCAAATGATTTTAACGGCTTTTATTTCTCCATTCAGAGAGGATCGGGACATGGTTAGAGCACTCTTTCCTAAAGGTGAGTTCTTCGAAATTTATGTGAAGTGCCCGCTGCATGTTTGTGAACAGCGCGATCCAAAAGGGCTTTATAAAAAAGCGCGAAACGGAGAGATCAAACATTTCACCGGGATCGATTCTCCGTATGAAGCGCCGCTTTCACCCGATTTCATCATTGAGTCAGACCAGACCTCTATTTCCGATGGAGCTGATCTCATCATTAACGCACTTCAAAACAGAGGAATTATATAAAAAACCCGATCAATGTCGGGTTTTTTCTTATGAGTTGGAGAACTGCGCAATCAAACTGTTGATCTTCTCTTTTTCCTCATAAAATGCTCCGTGCCCGCTGTTTGCAAACGGAACCAATTCCGACTGTTTGATGCCGCGCTTCAATTCTTTCGCAAAATCAAACGGCGCAATTCTATCCTTTCTCCCGTGCAGGATCAGCGTCGGCACCTTGATTGCAGCAAGTTCCTTTCTGAGATCTTCGTCTCTTAATGCGATGCCCGAGTGGATCGTCCCGTAGGAGGAGGCCTCCAGCATCAGATTGAGAAACCACTGTCTAAGCTCTGGAGACACTTTTTTCTCAAAAAACTGTTTCCCTAAATCAGCCAGTGTTTTGGGCCGATCAGCTTTGAACAATTCAATCATATCGTCAATATCCTGCTTCCTCATCCCGTACGGATAACCCGGGCGTTTTGTAAACGCGGGGGCCGCCGCAGACAGTAAAATCAGCTTATCAACATCGGCTCCTTCATGCCTTGCCATATAACGGATTGCAATGGCGCCGCCCATTGAAAAACCGGCAAGAATCGCATTCTCAAGCTGCAGCGTATAAATGACTGCTTTCACATCATCGGCCATCGTGTCATAATCGTAGCCTTCCCAAGGGCGGTCAGATTGCCCATATCCCCGCAAATCAACGCCGATAAAACGAAATCCCCTTTTCGGAAGCTCATTCATTTGATATTCAAACATCTTATGATTCAACGGCCACCCGTGCAAAAAGATGATCGGCCTTCCATGTCCGATATCCTCTACAAACAGTGTCACATACTCCTCGGTTTTGACGTAATGCCCCATTCCGCATTCCTCCTGTTCCCTTTGGCTTTTTCGGCCTGTAAACGCCTTGACGTATAGGAAGCTTTCCATTTATGCTTACAAAACAAGCGGGCTGCTGTACCAAGAAAAGGCTTTTCACGATTTACTATATGTATCAATTTCCTTAACGATCTATTAAATTGAACCCGGAAGCCTCTGTTTTTCGGGCAGCAAAGGATGTCATCACATGAATAAAATCGCAATTCAAAAACCAAACATACCGGAAAACCTGCAAACCGCAGATTTTCATGATGCCGTGACGCAGGATGATGTAATCAGCATGCATTTGTTTGAAGATTGTACCATCTGCGGCGAAGATATTGAAAGACTCTGTGTTGAAAAAACGGTATTCAGAAATGTCGTCTTTATCGATGTGTCTTTTCGGCATATTGAACTGACCGATGTGATCTTTGAAAAGTGCGATTTATCAAACGCCGATTTCAGCGGGGCTGTCATTCACAGAACTTCAGTTAAGCAGTCAAAAATGGTTGGAATGAATGTGGCGGAAGCAACGCTGCGGAATGTTTCATTCGAGGAATGCCACGGACATTTCAGCTCATTTTCGTATTCAAATATGAAACAAGTTCGATTTGATCACTGTGCTCTTATGCAAAGTGAATGCAGCGATACGGTGCTCCAGCAGACACACTTTGACGGATGCGAATTGGAAGGCGCCAGCTTTACCGGCACATCCCTTCAAAACATGGACATCAGCACGTGCCGTTTTGAACAGCTTCATGTCTCCCTCGACAAATTGAAAGGCTGCAAAATCGCACCTGAGCATGCGATTGCCTTCGCCAGGGCACTGGGAGCTGTCATCGTATAACCAAAGCTTAGGACATCATCAGGCGGCGTGCTGTTTCAGCTGCCGCTTTAATGCCAGTTTCCAAATCTCCAAGAGATGCATAGGAATATGACAGCCTGATGCTGTTTCGGTCTTCACCGTCATAAATGTAGCCGGGATTCACAAGCACCTGCCGTTTCAGCAATCCATAAAAGAAACGGCTGACAGGCAGGTTTTTGTGAAATGTCACCCAAATATAAAAGCCGCCTGCGGGAATCCGCCACGTGGCAATGTCCCCGGCATACCGCTCGAGAAAATGAACGGCGGCGTCTCTCCTTTCTTTAAGCTTCCTGCGTACCCAAGTCAGATGCTCTTCATAATACCCCTGTGACAGCCACTCGGCAGCCGCCCACTGGGACAGGCCGCTTGATCCGTAGTCTGTCTGCATTTTAATGTCCGCCAGCCTTTCAATAACCGGCTCCGGACCGGCAAGCCAGCCGATTCGCAGACCGGGGCTAACCGTTTTGGAAAACGTGCCCAGATACAGAATATTGCCCTCATGATCCATTGCTTTCAACGGCTGCGGAGGTTTTTCTTCAAACCATAAATCACCGTACGCATCATCCTCAATGATGGGCAGCTGCTCTTTTTTTGACAGGCTGATGATCTCTTTCCTTCGCTGCTCTGACATGACTGTGCCTGTCGGATTATGAAACGACGGAATCGTGTAAAGCAGCTGTCCTCCATATTGTTTTCGATTAGAAGAAACAAGCCCCGCTTTGACCCCTTCATCATCCATCGGCAAGCCGCGAAGCCGCATCCCAGCTGATTGAAATACATGCAAGGATTGAAGGTAGGACGGCTTCTCCGTCAAAATGACAGAATCTCGTTTTAAAAGTCCAATTGAGATGAGCTGAAGTGCCTGAAGTGCACCGGACACAATTAAAATTGCAGACGGTGACACATGGATCTTCTTTCCTTTTAAATGGTCGGCCACTGCCTCCCGCAGTTTACGGTTTCCTTTCGGCTGCTCATATCCTAAAGACAGGACGCCCAGATTGATTTGCTGAAACATCCGTCCAATTGTGTCAGCAGGCACAAGATCCGGTGAAAGTTCTCCAGTTCCTAATCTGATGATATCCGCTCTTGGTTCGTTCTGATTAATAGCTTGAATGATGGAAGAATTGGCGCGATGAATGCCCGAACGGACGTAATCGCTCCAATCAAGCGGAGGCTCAGCCGCCAGCACGCTCCAAGTACTGTTTACAACCTTCGTACCGCCGCCTCTTCTTCCCTCTAACAAGCCTTGAGACGTGAGTTCATCTATGGCTGCTGTGACTGTGCTGCGGTTGACTTGAAACATGTCGGCCAGCGTTCTCTGTGAGGGGATTTTCGTCCCTACAGCCCACTCTCCGTGAAGAATCTTGTCTTTCATATATTGTTCGATCTGCCGATGCAGCGGAACATCCGACTTTCGGCTTGGCTGCCATTGCGACAAGGTCATGCCCCCCCTTTTTTACACATTATACATTTGGCTGGTTCCTAACCCAACCAAATGGCTGGAGACTTTAGTGACAATCTCTCTTATGATTGAAAAAAATGTGAAGGGAGTTTTTCAGCATGAATGCAATCATTCACGGAATTGTGCTCGCGTTTGGCTTAATTTTGCCGCTGGGAGTGCAGAATGTGTTTATTTTTCAGCAAGGCGCGTGGCAAAAGCATATTTGGCGGGCTCTCCCAGCTGTCATCAGTGCTTCAGTCTGCGATACCCTGTTAATCGTATTAGCCGTTGCGGGCGTGTCTGTCATTGTGCAGGAGCTGCCTGTGTTTGAGACAGTCATGATGGCCGGCGGATTTTTATTTTTGCTCTATATGGGCTGGGTGACTTGGAACAGCCGTCCGAACACAAGCCAAAACGAGAAACATACGTTCACACCAAAAAAGCAAGTTGCATTTGCGGCCGCAGTTTCTCTTTTAAACCCGCATGCCATTCTGGACACGATCGGCGTCATCGGCACGAGCTCTCTTCAATATTCGGGGCTTGAGAAATGGCTCTTTATGGCCGCCTGCATCGCTGTGTCTTGGATTTGGTTTATCAGCCTTGCAATAGCGGGCCGGTTGTTTCAGACGATAGATACGAGCGGCAGGCTTATGCTGATCGTAAACAAATGCTCTGCAGCGGTAATGTGGGCAGCGGCAGGATATTTTGGGGTGTCACTCTTTTGCAATTGAAGGAAAAACAGATGAAAAAAACGAATTTCTTAGAAAAGGAGGCATGCTGATGACTGATGCAAAACAGTTTTATGACTATCATTCTTGGGCAAACAAGAAAATATTTACCCATATCGAAAACCTGCCGGAGGAAACTGCCTGCCAAGAAGTAAAGAGCGTATTTCCTTCTGTCAGCGACGTGCTGCTTCATATGTGCAGGGCTGACTACATTTGGCTGAATGTTCTTTCGGGAGTGGCCTACCAAGAGATTATAGACAGCGCAGGCAAATTAGAGTCCGCGCAAGGTAATATGGCAGCGATTAAACAGCACGCTGCCGAGCTGGAGTCACAGTATCATGATTTCTTCAGCCGCCAGACGGACTTAGAACAGACCTTCACAATGCAGCATCCGAAACTAGGTACACTGGAATCAACCTATGCAGACACCATCCTGCATGTCGTCAATCACGGCACTTACCACAGAGGGAACGTAACCGCCATGCTGAGACAGCTGGGCCATTCAGGAGTACCTACTGATTATATGTACTATTTATATGAGAAAAGAGAAAGCAAGGGCTAAAATGTCCTTGCTTTTTTTTGGCGGAAAGCCTCAAATGCAACATGTTAGCTTTTACATACCTGTATAAGCGCGCTTCACATCTAGCTGTACCGGCCTGCCGCTTCGAAAGGAATTGGTTGCGGCGATACCCACTTCTAAATTGATCGTCGCATCAATATCTGTCACAATCGGTGTTTTTCGATCACGGACACACTCGGCAAAATGCTGAAGCTCCAAGCAGTAGGCTTCATGAAAACGAGTTTGAAAGTCTGGAATGATATCAAAACTGCTCCCTTTAGCCGATAGGATGGTCACATGTTGATTTCTCAATGTCCCTATGAAAATACTGCCCTCTGTCCCGATCACCTCCGCCCGGATGTCATGTCCGTATGGAGAGGTTCTGCTTGCCTCGACGTCCCCCGCTGCGCCGGAGTCAAATTCAATATACGTCAGCGCCTGATCCACATCACCATACTGCTCCATAAACGGATTGTTCAGAATCCTGCCGTGTCCTGAAACAGAAGTGATTTCCGCCCCTAGCAAATAACGGGCAATATCATAGTCATGGATGGAACAGTCAATAAAAATTCCACCGCTGTGTTTGATAAATTCTGCGGGAGGCGCGCCTTGGTCGCGCGTAAAGCCTTTATAATAGATAGGTTTGCCGATTTCACCCGCGTCAATCCGCCGCTTGGCATCTGCGTATGCGGGATCGAATCGTCTCATAAAGCCGACTTGGCAAATGACACCTGTCTCCTTCACTTTTTCAGACACTGCTCTAGATTCCTCAAGGCTTAATGTCAGCGGTTTTTCAACGAAGATCTGTTTGCCGTTCTCAGCTGCTTTGATGATCATATCACCATGTGTGCTTGTCGGCGTTACGATAATGACAGCGTCAATGCCGGGATCTTCTAACACTTCATACGGGTCCTCTGACCATTTTTCAATACCGAGTTCTCTGGCAACCTGCTCCGCTCTCCCTTTTAACGGATCACCTACACTAACCAGCTTTGCCCCCGGCACACTGGTGACGAGATTTTTCGCATGATAATAACCGAGCCTTCCTAATCCCAATACTGCACATCTTACTTGATGTTCCACGTCCCATCCTCTCCTTTATCTCATTTCAGACTCGCTTAGAGAAAGCGCTTTCTCTTAACAGCTAAAAAAACAGCGGTTCTATCCGCTCTGCCATTTTGCGCAAGCGCTTTCTCAAAAGATGGTTTCATTTTACACTGCCATTGGTTTACACGCAATATGTTTTTTTTGCTTCAACTGTCATAATGAAAAAACCCGCTCATTAGCGGGCTCATGTGTTGAGCGGTGATGTAGAATGTCTGACTACAAGCTCAGGCGGGAGCACTATTTTTTGTTTCGCCTTTCGTTTTCCCTCTATTGCTTCTGCCAGCAGTTCGATGACGCTCCGCCCCATCTCTTTTATCGGCTGGGCTACGGTTGTCAGGGGCGGAGCCGCCATTTCTGCGAGTATCGTATTATCAAAACCAATGATAGAAAGATCATCCGGCACTTTTATGCCTCTTATTCTCGCAGCTTGTATGGCAGCACAAGCCAATACGTCGTTGAAGGCAAAAATAGCAGTCGGAGCGTTCCTGTCGAGCAATTTTCCCGCTTCTTCCTTGCCGCTTTCCAAGGAAAACCGCGTCTGGATGATAAGTGATTCATCAATGGGCACGCCCGCTTCCTTCATCGCCTGACGGAAGCCTTTGATTCTATTTTTTTCGCCTGTCGTTGACCCGTCTCCGATAATGCAGGCGATGTTCGTGTGGCCGAGTGACAGAAGATGCTTGGCAGCCTCATATCCGCCACGAACGTCATCTATCACAACAATATCCATCGGAAGAAGCGGCTTATCCTGAGAAATCATGGCAATCGGAATTTGTTCACTGGCGATTTCCTCCAAAGCAGACATACTGTCATGACTTTCAATCCCTGTTGCAAAAATAATGCCATCCACCTTTTTCTGTTTCAGCACAGAAAAATACTTTGTTTCTTTTTTCGGATCGTAATCGGTGCTGCAAATCAACATTTGAAAACCGAGCTCATCCGCTCTTTCCTCAATGCTTTTGGCCAGTTCGCCGTAAAACGGATTTGAAATATCAGGCGCCACGAGAGCAATCATATTCGTTCGTTTTCCCGTTAACGCCGCAGCGTGGACATTGGGCGTGTATGCCATTTCATTCATGACATTCATGACCTTCTGCCGTGTTTTATCGCTGATTCTCCCCGTATTGTTTATCACACGGGACACAGTTGTGATCGAGACACCCGCCGCCTTTGCCACATCGTAAATTGTTGTTTTCATGTTCATCCCTCGTCTGGTTATTGAACTTTCCGGCTGACAATTTTCCGGTATTCAATTGGTGAAATGCCTTCTATCTGCTTAAAGAGTTTTGAAAAGTATGTCGGATCTTCCATTCCGACCGTTTCCGCAATAACGCCCATTTTATCATTTGTAGAGGATAAAAGACGCTTCGCTTCCGTCATTCTCACCCGGTTCGTGTATTGTGCCGGAGTTACGCCGAGCACCTGCTGCATACAGCGGCTCACATAATCCTGATGATAGTGAAGGGCGAGCGACAGATCCTTGATTGTCGTCTTTTCCTTATAGTGCTCCTGTAAGTACCGGGCCGCCTCCCAGGCTACCCGCTCTTTCGCAGACGGTATTTGGAACGCTTCTTTTTGAAGATGCAGCATCAGCTCCTCAAATAAGATTTGCTTTCTGAGCGGCAAATCGGAGTTTTCCGCGGAGTAATCAATCAGTCTTTCAAACTGCTGGGCCATAAACTGCGGGCGCTGCACCTTGCCTTTTCTCGGCAAAGCCAATCCGTAGCGGGCCGGCTCTTCGAAGCTCCCTTTTTCCTGCTGAAGCTCAGACCAGTTGCTGCCTCCCTTTGCCGTAAATTCATATCGATGTTCATCGAAGTGAAGCCAATAGTAGGAGGTTGCTTCATCACTGCCCTTCGTCCCGTAGTGTTCAAGACCGGGAGAAAGCAAGATGTACTCGCCGCCTTCAACAGAAAACGATGTTTCATTTTCCGTTATATATAACGTTCCCTGTTTGACATATATCAGATCAAACACGGAGAATACACGTCTCACATGGGTTTCTCCTTTTTTAAAAACCCCTTCCCCAGCTGCGATAAATACCGGAAAAGGCGGGACTGTAAACAGGATGCGAGGCATTTGAATCATCCTCCTTTTTAAGTCGGATTTTTACAGGAAGTATCGTTTCTATCCCTTTTTATTATAAGGAAATGGAGGTACACTTTAAAACGTTGATTTTATTTACGAAAGGGGTTAGACACTATGAAACAAGCTGTCTTCAAATCAACTGCTTTGAAAAAACCCGCTGACAAAACGTTCTCATTATTTTCGCTTACTTGGCCGATCTTTATTGAGGTCTCATTATATATGTTTATGGGTAATGCCGATACACTGATGCTCAGCCAATACTCGGATAACAGCGTGGCAGCAGTCGGCGTCAGCAACCAGATTTTAAATTTAATTATCGTGATGTTCAGCTTTATCGCAACAGGAACGACCGTTATCATTTCACAATTTCTAGGCTCACGGCAAAAGAAAGAAGCCATGGAAGTCGCTTATGTGTCAATCGGCGCCAACTTCTTCATCAGCCTGGCCATCAGCGCCGTCGTCTTTTTCGCGGCTGTCCCTCTGCTTCATATGATGGGATTATCAAACGCACTGATGCCTGATGCGAAAGTCTTTTTACAAGTTGTCGGAGGTCTGTCCTTTATTCAGGCTTTAATCATGACATTCAGCGCGATCTTAAAAAGCTACGGCTACACAAAAGATACAATGTTTGTCACTATCGGCATGAACATTTTAAACATTGCCGGAAACTTTGTTGTGATTTTCGGTTTGTTCGGCTTTCCTGTCCTCGGCGTTGCCGGTGTGGCCATGTCCACATCTATCGCCCGCGTCATCGGATTAATCGCGATGATTGTGATTGTCAACAAACGCATCCAGCTGAAGATGTCGCTGAAAAAAGTCTTTCATATGCATAAAGAGCATTTGCGCAAGCTGCTGAAAATCGGCATTCCTTCTGCGGGAGAGCAGCTTTCATACAACCTTTCGCAAATGATTGTCACGTATTTTATCGCCATCATGGGCGCGCAGGCGTTGACAACAAAAGTGTATACGCAAAATATTACGATGTTTATTTTGCTGTTCGGCACTGCGATCAGCCAGGGTACACAAATCTTAATCGGCCGTTATATCGGCGGCAAACAATTTGATGCCGCTTATGAGCGCTGCATGAAGAGCTTATATTGGGCACTCGGAATTGCTGCGGCTACCTCTGTTTTGATGACGATCTTTTCAAAAGACCTGATCGGACTCTTCACACAAAGCCCTGACATTATAGCAACTGCAAGCCTATTGATTGCCATGACCATTATTCTTGAACCAGGCCGCTCGTTTAATGTCATTATCATTAACTCTCTGCGGGCTGCGGGGGATGCGAAATTCCCGGTTTACATGGCAATGATTTCAATGTGGGGCATCGGCCTCCCGCTTGCTTATCTTTTCGGCATCCATCTCGGTTTCGGTCTTGCCGGCATTTGGATTTCTTTTATCGCGGATGAATGGGTCCGGGGAATCTTAATGTACAGAAGATGGCGCTCACGTATTTGGATTCAAAAAGGTATGGCATAACACCCGGCTCAATCAAGGCCGGGTGTTTTTTTAGATATCAGAGAGAATCTGCTTCACTTCGGTCTCTGTGAGAGCGAAGTGATGTTGAAATACATCGTGCTGCTTCGCCCGGATTTTTTCTAAAACAGCCCGGTACAAATGAAGAGCGGCTTTCACCGTTTTTTGAGAATACTGCGGAAATAGCGGCAAGGCATCCTGACACTCTTCAAGGTAGGCTTCTGCTTCAAAAGCGATATACTCCCACGTCATTGTGAACGCTTTATTTACGGTGCCTTTTTGGAGGTCAGCCTCTGTATAGCCGAATTGCTGCATTACCTGACGGGGAATGCGGATTTTTTGCTGATCTGTGCCAAGATCACTTAAGAAGCGAACCAGCTGTATGGCCAAGCCGAGAGAGACGGCTGCTTGTTTGAGCTGATCTTGTTTTCGGCGTGTCAGTATCGGCAGCAGCATCAATCCGGCAGAACCGCCCGTCCGATATGCGTACATGAGCAGTTCATCAAGGTCATCATACGGCTTGGCGTCTTCTTTTTGTGCGGCAATAAACTCCCGAAAAGGTTCGCTTTCCAATGTAAAGGTCCGATACGCATGATCAAAAGCCTTCCATAGATGTTGATTACCGTTATTTGTCCTTTGGTAAACATGATCAGCTTTAGCTTCAAATGCGAGCAATACCTTTTCGTCTGCACTGGCCACCGTGTGGCAAAACGACAATACTGCCCAAGAGGCTTGTCTTTGCTTTAGCGGGAGATATGATAATGCTTTAAAACAGGCTGGCGCGTATTCGCCAACAATCTGTCCGCATTGCTGGTAAGCTTCTTTTATCTCTTTCATTTTTCTCACTCCTATGTATCACTGCTTCTTCAAGTCTAGTATGTTTTTTCCTAATTGTATATGAAGAAAATGCCGATTCTTACTTTGTAAAAGTAACAAGACGTACAGCATCATCGACGAGATATACATTATTATTTTTAATGCCATACAACAGGTAGAATGTAAACATTTCTCAATCACCACTTCAATAATAGAGGAATCACGGAAAAAAGGGCTAATTGTTATGATACATGATAGTATTGGAGTGAGTTCAGTGATAAAATTTTTTGAATATAACTGGCAGGTTAGAGATCAATGGTTTACTTGGTGTCATCAACTAACCACTGAAGAATTACTTAAAAACCGTCTTGGCGGAGTAGAGAATATTTTATATACCCTTTTTCATATTATTGATGTGGAATATAGTTGGATTCGTGCTATCCAAGGAAAAGAAGATATCGCTGTTCAGTTCGCTGATTATCAAACACTCAATAAAGTGAAATCTCTCTCAAATACATTCCGAACTGAAATAATTGATGTTTTACAAACACATTCAGATCAAATAAAAGATGAACTTGTAAGCGTTCCTTGGGAGACAGGTGTTTTATATACGCGAGATGAAATATTACACCATATCATCGCTCACGAAATTCACCATATTGGTCAACTTTCTGTATGGGCTAGGGAATTAAAGTTAAGCCCGGTATCAGCTAGTTTTATCGGCAGAACATTAAAACCTATTCATTCTTATTGAAGGAATGCGGGGGCAATTCGATAGTGCTGTTGTACAAAAAAGGATAGATAGAGCATATATTTCCCTGCTCATCTATCCTTCTTATTTAAATCTATACATCTGGCTTTTAATCACATTTGCATTGAACCTACCTATCGTCAATATCAATGCGATACGCTTCAAACCATGTATGAATTTGAGCAAGATGGGCGATTAGCTGAGGCCCTTTCATGAGCTGCCCGAACCACGGCACCTTGAAGGAGGAGCCTTCCGTTTCTAAAAGCTGATCTAATTGTTTTCTGTCCAGCAAGGTATGGAGCACGGAGTCCTTTTGGCTTCTGATCGTTTTCAGCCATTCGCTGACGCCTTTTGTATATTCCGGATGATGTGTTTTCGGATACGGGCTTTTTTTGCGATACAGAATGTCATCAGGCAAAATACCTTCAAGCGCTTTGCGTAAAATGCCTTTTTCCCGATTATCATGCATTTTCATTTCCCACGGAATATTCCAAACATATTCCACAAGCCGGTGATCGGCGAACGGCACCCGCACTTCCAGGCTCGCCCCCATGCTCATGCGATCCTTCCGATCCAAAAGGTTCGTCATAAACCAAAGCATATTTAAATAGAACAGCTGTCTTCTTGCTTTATCCACACCCGTTTCACCATCTAATAATGGCGTTTCTGCCAAGGTTTCTTCATATTTGGCATTTACGTATTCTTTCAGATTCAATTTTTTCTGCCATGAGTCAGAAAGCAGCTTGATCCGCTCCTCCGTTGATCTCATCCATGGAAAGCCAGACTCAACATCTGCCGTATGGAACCACGGGTACCCGCCGAAAATCTCATCCGCGCACTCTCCCGATAGGCTGACGACAAAGTCCTTTTTGATTTCCCGGCAAAACCACAGCAGGGATGAGTCGACATCCGCCATTCCCGGCAAGTCTTTGACCAGTACAGCTTCCTCCAAATGATCAACGAGATCTTTTTGGCTGATGACGCATTTGTGGTGCGTTGTGCCGAAAGCCTCTGTCATTTTTTCAATCCATGGTCCGTCATCATTCGGCTGAAAAGCGCTTGCTTGAAAAAATTTATCGTTCTCTTCGTAATCAATCGAATAAGTATGAAGCGGTGCTTTTCCTTCCTTTTCAAAATGGCCCGCCGCAATCGCTGTAATTGCGCTTGAGTCCAGACCGCCTGATAGGAATGTGCAAACAGGCACATCCGACACAAGCTGCCGCGTCACCGCGTCCTGAAATAACGATCTGACATTGGCAACCGTGTCATCAAAACTGTCCGTATGTTTTTCGCTTTCAACATTCCAATAACGCCAAATATTAAGTCCGTCTTTGGAAAATGTCAGCGCGTGAGCCGGGCGGATTTCTTTTATGCCTTTAAATATGCCAGTGCCCGGGGTTCTGGACGGTCCAAGACCGAAAATTTCAGAAAGTCCCGTTCTGTCCACTCGCGCTTTTATATCAGGGTGCGCGAGGATTGCTTTGATTTCCGACCCGAAGAGAAATGAAGAGCCTTCCTTCGTGTAAAAAAACGGCTTTACGCCGAGACGGTCTCTCGCGGCAAACAGCAGATTACGCTTTTCATCCCACACAGCGAAAGCGAATATGCCATTGAGATGGTCGACACAGTCTTCCTGCCATTCGATGTAGCTGTGCAGAAGCACCTCGGTATCTGACGTACGTTCGAATTGATGGCCCCGCGCCCGCAATTCTTTGCGCAAATCTTCCGTGTTATAAAGCTCGCCATTGTAAATAATGGTGTACGTATCCCCTTTATAGGTACACGCCATCGGCTGGCGTCCGCCTTCAATATCAACAACCGCAAGTCTTTTATGTCCGAATAAAACATGGTGCTCCCCCCAAACGTTTGAATCATCAGGCCCTCGTTTGGAAAGAGTGTCTGTCATTCTGTCCATCGTTTGTTTTTCCTGGACGAGCTGCTTTTTAAAATCGACCCAACCCGTAATTCCACACATGTGATATCAGCTCCAATCCCGTTTCTGTCGTAACAATTTCGTTTCTTTCAGCACCTTAGTAAGTTTATGCATCTATAGGCAGATAGTTGATTTGTCCATAAAAGAGTTGTATGGGACAGGCTTGAATTGGAAAGAAAAGAGAGGAATGAAGAAAAAGGAGACAGCATGGATGAAACGGAAACAATTGATATATACAGAGGAACGAAAATGGGAATACGGCACCATCCTCATCGAAGACGGCATCTGTTTAATCGAAAACGGAGAAGGTGATATACTTTTGGCGGACACTCTCCAACACAGCCCAATCTGGGTCCATCATAAAGGAAAGTGGGAGCAAGCCGGCTTCCAGGATCAATTGGTTCTGGCATGCGGTGAAGAAAACATCTCCCTTTCTGGGGGAGAACGCATCCGCTATGAGAAATCAGTCAAGCGGCCGCTTATGGCGCTTTTGGATTCGCTTGACGACGAAACCTTTCTCGCATTTCTGCAGCACTTGCACAGCTTCGGCTTATCCGTATTCGATTGCGTCTTTTCTTATAATAAAGGAGTCCTTTCGAATACTTCGGCGGGGCAGGGTGTGTCCTTTTATCACTTTTCAAATGACACCGCACAATGCGCGATGCAGCATCACTACAGCAGCGAAGGGACAGGAGACCGTTTTGAATGGACGGCTTCAAACGGAAAGCGGTCCATTATGTATTCAGCAGTCCAACGGGGGCGCAAATAAAAAAGCGGTGCATCGAGCACCGCTTTTTGGTTACTTTTCAACAACAACTTTTGCTTCCTTGCTTTCTTTTTTATCTGTATCCGCAGCCGTGACGTACAGCACCGTTCCGGCTTTTTGTTTTTTGATTTTCACCGAAAACGTTCCTTTTGCGTCAGCTTTGGCAGAAGCAATGACTTTCTTTGTTTTGTTTTTCACTCTGATCATCGCTTTGCTGTTTGCCTTCCCTTTTACTGCCGTATCCTTCGTTTTCACCGCGTTTACTTTCGGTGTGCCGGAAGGTTTTCCTTTGACGACGACAACTTTATACGATGTTTTCGCATCGCCTTTTGTTGCTTTCACATACAGTACTTGATCCTGTTTTTGAGTCGCGATATTAACCTTGAACGCATTGTCTTTTCCGGCTTTGGCGCTGCCGAGTTTCTTTTTGCCGTTCATCACCTCGATAAGTGTGCCTTCCTTCGCGTTTCCTCTGACAGCTGTTTGAGTGCTTTCCAGCTTGTTGACCTTAAGCTGTAAATCAGCTGCGCTGACAGCCTTCATGACGTTCAGCCGCCCGTAGCCTGAATGCCAGTCTACACCAGGTGTCTTCGGAATTTCAATCGGATCGCCATAATCGTCATACAACTCTTCTTCTCCGCCATCGACACTTTCAAAGGAAATATCATCTGCCGTCTTTTTCAACATATCCTCAACTTCTGTTCTTTTCAGCTTAGGATTTTGAGCAAACAGCAATCCTGCAGCAGCGGCAGCATACGGCGTCGCCATAGACGTTCCGCTCATGTACGTGACATTTCCGTTCGGCACTAAGCTCGGGATATCAGACCCTGGAGCAGAGATGTCCAGACCTTTTCCATAGTTAGAGAAATCAGCGGTCATATCCATGCGGTTCGTTGCGCCGACTGACATCACATATTTAGAAGATGCAGGATAAGATAAGGCATTTTCTCCATCATTCCCGCTGGCTGCGGCAATCAAGACATTTTTGTCAGCTGCGTACTTCAAAGCAAATTCAAGCACGCGGCTGTAGCCTCCGCCTAAACTTAAATTAATCACCTTTGCTCCTTTGTCAGCAGCATATTTGATGCCGAGAGCAATTTGTTCAGTATCTCCGGAACCTGCGGAATCAAGCACTTTTACAGGGATGATTTTTGCTTTGGCATTCAATCCAGTCATTGAATAGCCGTTATCGCTTTGGGCCGCAATAATGCCTGCGACATGCGTCCCATGCCCCTGATCATCCATTGCATTGTTATTTCGTCCGACAAAATTGTGTCCGAGATCTGTTCTAACTTTTCCTTTTAAATCGGCAAGCGTGCTGTCTACGCCTGTGTCTACTACTGCAATGAGTGTATCGTTAAGCTTGCGTTTGGACAGCAATGTGTTGGCAGGCTCATATTTCACATCCGCATTTTTGACACCGCCGTTTTCACCGTTGTTTTTAAGCGGCCATTGATAAGGGTACTGAATATCGTTTGCCAGGCTTTTGTATTCCTGTACAGGTTCCGCAAACTCTACATTGGACATCTTGGATAGTGTCGCAGCAGCGCTTTTGACCCTTTTGGCGCTTGCCGTATATGCGCCGTTCTGTTTCTCGTCTTTCGGAAGTTCAAATGAATACAGATTGTCAAACAGTTTCTTTGCCTTTTTCACATTGGATATGTCTTTTTTCGATTGCGCGCTTGCAGAAAAGCCCTTCATTTCATTATGTACGGATGAGAGGCTTTTATTGTCCTTCACCTTGAAAATAACCTTTGTTGTCTGAACTTCACTTTTTGCTGCAATATTGTTTTCTGTTAAAATGGCTCCGGCTGTTTTGCCTTGCAGCTGCTTCATATTTAGTCGGTCCGCTTGTTTCTTTATCTCCTCTTTAAGGAATGACGGGACTGATTGTAAAGCTTTATCATATAGCCGGTTGATTGCTTTTTGATCCTTTTCAGTGACCTTATACGAAGATGATGCTCCGTTTTCTGACACATCGTCAAATAACGGCTTTAATGTCACAAGATCCTGATAGATTTCATTTCTTGCTGTTTTATTGAGTGCGAGTTTTGCAACGATAAACGGTGCTGCTTTGTAATAAAGACTTGTCAGTTCTTTGCCTTCTGCTGTTTGGCTCAGCTGCTCATCACGAATCGCTCTCAACTTATCCAGGATGCCTTTTCCTGATTTCTTCTGATCGACACTCATTTCAACCGGACAAGCTTCTTCCTCTTCTAAATCTGACGGCTGTTTTTTGGTGCCTTTATACCCAATCGTATACTTGGCTTCTGCAGCTGCTTCTGCCGTTCCGCCGTCCTCTGGTTCTTCTTCTCCGAGGTATTCAACTTTTACATAGTAAGGGCCGCTCCACGCGTATGGAAAGATGACTTCGCTTTTTCCATCCTCCGCTGTGAAAGAACGGTACATCTCAAACGTCTCATCTTTAAGCGCTTTTTCCTTACTTGGATATACAGATACATTCAGTACTGAATCACTCTTTACGGTCAGTGCCATATGTGAGTTTTTCTGAATATCCGTTGCTCCCGGGGTCACTTTGTACCATTTCACCTGTTCCGGCTCCTTCATGGCGCCTGTCTGCTCTTTGCCGTTTTCCAGAGCAGCCGCCTGATCGATCGCGCCGGCCGCTGCAGCTTTGGTTCCCGGAGAAAAAAGGCTGAAAATCAGTGCAAAAATAAGCACTGCCGCCACAACCGAGCTGAATTTTCTGCGTTTCATGTTATCCCTCCTGCAAAATAATGAATCTCCTTGAAGGTATCATAATTTCATAGGACGAGATACCGCTTACAGGGAATTTTAAGGTTATTTTAAATGATTTGGAATATGAGGGGATAAATATAAAAAAACCCAACTCTATCAAAGAGCCGGGTTCATAGGTTTTTCTATTAAAACAATTGAAAACCAATTGGCAAATGCAGACCGAGCAGCACTGTCAGCAAAAGGACAATGACGAAGCCGACCCACAGGCCTCCTGTTGATTTTTCTTTTTTCTTGCGGATGAGGAGCATTTCCATCAGGCCGATGGTGATAATGCCCAGAATCATTTTGCCGGCGTATTCTCCGTTCCAGTTGGCGAAACGGACAAACAGCTCAGCTCCTGTCAAAATAATAAGGATATAGAATAACCGCAGAATCATATGAGTGATTTTTGCGCCCTTCGCACTTCCTGACGAATACAGCGAGTAGCTGACGAAAAGCAGAATCAGCGCTACCACCCATGTTGTAATATGTAGGTGTGTCATACATGTTCCCCCTATCAGATAAATTACCCCACTTATAGTACCATGAACTTGTCCTCTGCCACAAAGATGATTATCAGAAAAAACGGGCGGGTCCGGGTCCGCCCTCGAGTTTTATTCAGCCAATTTGGTTTGACAGCGTTCCGATCGGGTCAATTGTAATATCAATTTTGTCACCTGACCGCAAGAATTTTGGAGGCGTAAACCCCTTGCCGACACCAGACGGCGTACCGGTGGCAATAATGTCGCCCGCTTCAAGCGTCATCCCCTTTGAGAGGGTTTCAATTAATTCCGGAATGGAAAAGATCATATCGCTTGCCGAACCGGATTGGCGCAGCTCGCCGTTGACTCTTGTTTCAACCTTGAGGCGCTCTGGCTCCTGAATAGATGATTTATGTACAAGCACGGGCCCCATCGGACATGTCGTATCTAAGCTTTTTCCGATAAAAAACTGCTTATGCCTTTTTTGCAGATCACGCGCCGTGATATCATTCACAATCGTATATCCGAAAACATGGTCATATGCATCTTCTTTTGAAATGCGAGTCCCGCTTTTTCCGATCACGACAGCAAGTTCTCCCTCATAATCAAGCTGAGAGGTAACCTCTTCATGGCTCTTTACGATATCACCATGCCCCGTAACCGTTACCGGCGATTTTGTAAATACCATCGGATGCTCCGGAATATCAGCCTCGCTCCCCATTTCAATCGCGTGATCCCGGTAGTTTTTGCCGATGCAGATGATATTTTTTGATGGCTTCGGAATGGGTGCATGGAGCTTCACCTCAGATAATGAATACATAAATGATCCCAGCTCATCATTCGGTTTCTTTGCCCACTCGGCCAGCTGCCTTGCATGCGCAACGAATTTATCCCCTTCTGCGATACATTCAATCAGCGATCCCGGAATCGTCTCAAGTTCAAACAGTTTTTTTTCAGCCTTCTGCAAATCCATAATTTTCTCATCGTCAATGATCAGGCCGACAAACATTCGGTTGTAAAGTTCCCCTGTCGCAAATTTCATGTTATTCCTCCATCATCTTTTAAATCAGAATGCTCCTTCATGTATTCTCTGTCGAATGCTGAAATCCCTTTTTCTCAATTCCGTTTTCATTTCGTTTCAGGACGGGCTTGCTCTACATATCATACAAATGTCGTTTTGAGAAGGAGGAAAGAATATGGAGCGCGTGCATTTATTTTTTCATCGGGAGCAGCTGAAAAGGAAAGGTACAGCCAAGGGGCTTTTCGTAACAGATCGATCTGTTTCTCCCATTCTTCTCACACAGCGTGACAGAGCGGAAAAGGCATCCTATGAAATCAGCTGGGAAAAGTCTCTGCTTGGTGAAAGGACACTTTTTTTGAATGCAGAACAGGATGATCCGTCCCTGATGCGGCGCAGACTCGCCTATTGTTTTTTTGACCAGATCGGCGTACCTGCTCCCGTTGCCTCGTACAGCTTTCTGACCATCAATGGCCAGCCTGAAGGCATTTATTTGAACATCAAGAACCATCAGCCAGCCGGTAAAAGGAGTTACGGAGTGAAGACGGCCGATCCAAGGGTTCCATTGTCCCTTTTTAACAATGATTTCTCGGCATTCTTACATGAATTTTTCATACTGATCCGCACAGCCGGAGATGACGAATTGGCTGAAAGGATTAAATTGTATCTGGATGTCAAGCTGTTTTTTTTGTGGCTGATCGGCAACGCCTGCACCAATCAAGGCTTTTACTACACATTTTGTTTAAACGAATCCGGTCGGCTTTACGTTTCCCCGATGGAGACAAGATCGCTTGCCGTACAAGAATGGTATGAAGAAGACCCGCTTCTGACAAAAGGAAAGACGCTTTCGTCAAGGCTTCTATCCATTCCCGCCTTCAGGTCGCAATATCACACCTTAATGAAAAACGTGCTGAAGCGGTCGTTTACTATTGAACGATTATCTCCTCTCATCAACGAATGGCACCTTGACATTTGTCAAAGTGCTGCTGATGATCCTTTTATCAAAAAAAGCCCCTTTCAGATCGAAAAGGAGCAGACCAACATACTTAGAGAAATTGAGGAACGGCAGGACTTTTTGCAAGCACACTTAGCAAGACTTTAGTCCTTTCTCCATTAAAAAAGGCCGCAGCAAAAATTGTCGCTTTTTTAGTCAAATTGACGAAAGGCAACCTTTTGAGCCAAAATAGGTTATACTAACGATATCCTGTATTTATATCAAAATAAAATCTAGAATTGGAGATAGCGTAATGAACAGTAAAATTGAAGAAATGAGGATCACACTAATTGAAACCGCACAAAAATACGGCATGAATTCAAAAGAAACGATTCAATGCAGCCAAGAGCTGGATATCCTGCTGAATACCCGGATTAAAGAAGAAATGATTTTTGGGAGATATCTTGAAAACTCCCGTATGTAAATCATTTTCTATAACAATTAGAATACACCATATGTAACTCCGATTTTTGCTCAGCACTTCTGAGATATACCTCAGGGCGAGAATGTGCCCGCCCAAAAATCGAATACCGCAGCACGACATACTCCAAAAAGCATTCTACACGCAAAAACACCAAAGAAATAAACAAAAATCACCATAGGCGGATAGCGGCATCCTTCGCCGCATTTCCGCTCAATTTATACCCAACATCCTCTTTTACCATGTTTAAACATAACGGCCCAAAAAATAAAACGCTTTCATCAAAAGCCGATATATCCCCTTTAAATTTCTCTCACACATATGTGCGTTTGTCATAAGCTATCGTGAATAGCCCAATTGAAATCAGAATTGTCATTTCACTTTACCTGTCTTTTTTCAATTTTTCAACAAAGGATGTGCTCGTATGCCGGCCATTGTCGGAGCGTTTAAAATTAATGCGATTGGTACGAGCGGAGTCGTTCACATCGGGGACTGCATTACGATTTCTCCTCAGGCTCAGGTCAGAACGTTTGCCGGTGCTGGCAGCTTTAATACCGGCGACAGCCTCAAGGTGATGAATTATCAAAACGCGACGAATGTGTATGACAATGATGCGGTTGATCAGCCGATCGTGGCCAATGCGTAAAAGGAGTGAGGCTCATGAACTTCTATATTAATCAAACCATTCAAATCAACTATCTCCGGCTGGAATCAATCAGCAACTCCTCCATTCTGCAAATCGGGAGCGCCGGATCAATCAAGTCTCTGTCAAATTTGTATAATACAGGGAGTTATGTAGAGGCCGCACCTGAGGTAGCCTCCGCGGGGCAGCCAGTTGAATTACAGGGGCCTTCTACAGGTTCATTGGTCCCGCTCCAGCCTCCTGGCCGTTAATCATATGAAAGAGGTGAAAGAACATGTATGATCAATCTGTTTCCTCTTACCTGCAAAACTTGAATTCCTTCGTTCAGCAGCAGGCGATTCACATTCAGCAGCTCGAACGTCAGCTGAAAGAGATTCAAACTGAAATGAATACGATGAAACAGCGGCCGGCCACTACCATTGAGCGTGTGGAGTATAAATTTGATCAGCTGAAAATTGAAAGGCTCGACGGGACTTTGAATATCGGCTTAAATCCGACTGACCCGAACAGCGTCCAAAACTTTGAAGTCAGCCAGTCGACACCGCAAATCGGGATGATGCAGCAGGAAGAGAGCGCTCAGCTCATGCAGCAGATCCGCCAGAATGTCGACATGTACTTAACCGAAGAAATCCCAGATATTTTGGAACAGCTTGAAAACCAATATGACAGCAGACTTGACGATACAAACAGACATCATGTTATTGAAGACATCAGAAAACAAATGGACAGCCGGATTCACTATTATATGTCCCATATCAAAAAAGAAGAAAATACACCGCCTGCACAATATGCAGAACATATCGCTGAGCATGTGAAGCGTGATGTCATCCGCGCTGTAGAACACTTTCTGGAGCATATTCCATCAGAAATGAAAGGAGATGAGCAAGCATGATCTTTACAGTCATCAACCGCAGCTTGGAAGTCGGGGACATCCGGATGAACGGTGTGTCCAGTTCCTCCGTTTTCCACATCGGAGACACTGAATCCATCTACCTGTCTTCTATTTTTGATACACCGCCTGAATCTCTTATTATCGGGCCGTTTGCTCCGATTACGCCAGAATAATGCTTAAACGCATATCACGCATCAGACTAGTTAAGTGTAATTCCCTCGGGATCGCAAGTGTGTTTCAAGTTGGCGACACAAATGAAATCGATATGAGTGTAAAAGTATTTGCTGTTCAGCGTTCTCTGTCCACGTTTTACAATAATGAAGGCTCATTTAACAAAAAGGAGTACCAAATCTTTCAGCAGCAGGCAGTGAAGCCGATTCGCGAAACAGGTGTACAAAGCGCATTTTGCCACGAGGTGCCGGCTATTTATGTTCGCAGCATCAAAATTCAAGGGGTGTCCGCCTCTTCTGTTTTACATGCTGGTTCAGCTTCGCTTATCCGCGGTGATGCGAGAATCAAACATATCAGACAGATTCAGTCTCCGCGCTCACAATCGCCCGCCAAGAACATATAATAAACAGAGACTTCGATAAAGGGTGTCGTTTATGCCAGCAATTGTCGGGCCTATAGCTATCAATTCCATATCGGGCGGAGTCGTAAACTTTGGTGATTCCTTTTACCTTTCTCCGAAAAGCTCTTCAAAATCTGCGCTCGGTTCGGGAGCAGGAAACACGGGAGATTTCCTTCTATTAAATAATGCAGTCAACGCGACAAATTATATAGACCCCGATGTCAACGATCAGGATATGGTTGGAAACGGATAAAAGCAGCCGCTCTGCAAAGAGAGGGCTGCTTTTTAGTCATTTTTTCTTTTTTCGTTCATTTGATTTCTTAGTTTTGATCAGCTTCTCAGGCGGCTGTTTTCTGATCCATTTGACAAACCGGGCAAGCTCTGGATCGCTTCTGAGTTCAGCCATTCCGTTTAAACGTACAGCGAGCTCTTGATTGGTATATAAGGCATGAATCTGTTTATGACAAGGAATACAGAGCATCGCTGTCGGCAAAAACGTTCCGCCTTCCTCTTTCGGTGTGAGATGATGCTCTGTCAGCTGGACATTGCTCCGGCCGCACAGCTCACATATTCCGGCAGTCTGCTTTGCCATATCCGCTCCTCCCTTACATCAACTCAAGTGATACCCGCGTACCGCGGCCGCTCGGTTCAGCCGGATGGACAATCAGCTTTTTCGGAAGCCGTGCACGCAGTTCCTGCACATGGCTGATGACACCGACAGCCAGATTGTCTGACTGAAGTTTTTCCAAGGCCGTTACAACCGTATCAAGCAGATCTTGATCCAGTGTGCCGAAGCCTTCGTCTAAGAAAAAGAACTGAAGCGGGTATTCCCCGCGAAGCTGGATCTGCGCAGACAGCGCAAGAGCAAGTGAAAGCGAGGTGAGGAAGGTCTCTCCTCCAGACAAACTGGAAACCGGGCGTCTTACGCCTCCATTCGCGTCATCCCGCATCACGAAGCCGCCTTCTGAATCTACTTCGATGGCATAGCGCTGTCTTGTCAGCATACTGAGTCTTGCTGAGGCGTCCCTCGCAACGCTTTCAAGCTGCTCCTCAGCTAAAAATTCGACGAAGGTATTGCCTTTAAACACAGCTTGCAGCTTGTCCAGCCTGTCGATATGCGTCTGCCATTTTTTCAGTTCAGCTTCAATTTCATTAAACCGTTTATGATGGTCGCGAATGACAGCCAGTGCTTTTGCGGCCGCGCCTTTTTCCTCTATAGCAGCGCCAAATGCGTCCTCAGCTTCTTGTAATGCTGCAACGGTTTCGTTCCATTCGCTCTCTGATAATGCTCTGCCGGCAAGTATCTCTGCTACTCGTTTTAAGTTTGCAGCATTTTGCTTCAGTTTATCCATAAACTGGTCTATGCCGGTTTTCATCTTTTCAAGTTCATCGGCTGGGATGAGACTTTGTTCAACCTCCTCAGTCCGGGTAATGGAGGTGTTTTTTGTATGCTCAAGCCAAGCAGCTTTTGCTTTTTCCAATCTGCCCTTCGCCTCTTGAAGAGTGAGCTCGCTTGCCGAAGCGCGGCTTTTCGCCTGGTTGAGCTTCATTTGGGCGCTTTGCAGTTCTTCATATAAAGATTGTTCTTTTTCCTTTAACAGCTTTAGATCCTGCTGGACAGAGCGGAGTTTGATTTGAATCGAATCTCCTTTTGCATAATCTCCGAGTTCGTGCTCATAATCAGCTATCACGCTCTTGATTCGTTCAACCGCATAATGAAGCTCCAGCTTTTCCCGTTCAAGCCGGTGTCCCAATTCCCGCAGTTTTTCCTTTTGTGCTTCATGCTCAGCAAGAAACGCGATACTCTTCTCAATTCGTTTTTCACATTCTTCTGCAGCCCGGTCCTTTTCTTCAATGGCTTGCTGCCATTTTTCTGCTTCGTCCACAGTTTGATTCTGAAATGCTTCTTTAAACATGTTCAGACTGCTGTCCATTGAGGATTGAAGCTCGTTGATGATGCTTTCAATACGGTCAGCTTCTCTTTTTTCAAAACCGATTTTTTCATTAAGCTGCTCGGCCTTTTTTAAAGATTCCTGATAGGCACCGATTATTTGTGCCATTCGTGTCTTAACAGAAAGAATGTCCTGCTTGATTCGTTTCCATTCAAATTTGGCAGTTTCAAATGCTTCATACACCGGCTGATTTTCGAAGGAAGCTGCCGCTTCAAGGTTCTGCGCTTGAATTGTCTGCAAAAACGGACACTGTTCAATAAAGCGCGCGGACTGTTCTTCAAGCGTAATTTTGGCTGAAAGAATCTCCTGGCTGAGAGCTGCAGCTTCCGTCAATAATACATCTGTCTGCTTAATGTCCTCTTCAAGATGGCTGTCGGCTTCATATGTTTCATGTACTGAGGCAGATGGATCATGATCGGTTGAACCGCATACCGGGCAAGGCTTACCGGCAGTCAGCTTTTGGGCTAACTCTTTTGTCAGCAGTGCCACCCTTGCTTTTTCACGCTGTAAGTGAAGCGTGTGTTGGCTCTTTCTAGTCTCTTCCGTCATACGTGTTAATGAGCGTTCCGTTTCGCACACCAAATGGTACACAGTTTGAACTGCCTCATATGCCTGAATGATGTTGTTTTCTTCCGCTTCCGTCTTTTGAACGAGTGTATTCTTCTCTTCATTCATCTTCTGCAGCACGAGGTTCAATTCTTCACTTCGTTTTTTCTCTTTTTTGATTTGCTCCTCGGTTTGTCTGATGCGCAATGCCATTTCTGCGGCCTGATGGCAGCTTTTTCGCTCATTGGATGTCACCTGCAGGGATTTGAGCTGCTGTTTCAATTCTGTCTGTCTGTTTTGCCCTCGTGTCAGGCGGTCTGTTACCGTCTCCAATTCATTCATGACAGATTGAAGAGCCTCTTCTTTCTGCTGGAGTTCAGTCTTTTTGCGCTCTTCCTCTTGCTTGGCCTCACTCAGTTTGATTTCGATTTCCTGCAAGCGTGAAAGCTGTTCCTGCTCTGTTAAAAGCTCAGGCTCTTTCTCGCTTTTATGCTGGCGCCACGCTTCATACTCGTCATGTTTTTGCTGAAAGAAAGCTGTCCGGTCTGCTAAATCCTTTTGGGCTAGCGTTTGTTCCTTTTCAGCTTGTTCCTCATGCTGGATCGCTTCTGCGTACCGGTCCGCATAGGGCTTAAGAGCTGCTGCTGTTTCTGCTTCCAGCAGGCGTTTTTGCATGCTGTCTATATGCGGCTGTTCTTCTGCGAGACGTTTTTCCTCTTCTTCATAAGCGGATTTTTCCTTTTGGACATTCCATATCTCCTGATGCTCTGTAAACCGCTCCTTCGCCTGATCACGGTTCTTCCTCATCGCTTCCAGCCGGGCTTCAGCTTGTTCGAGAGCCTTTTCAGCCTGCTCCACTGCCTCTGAGCTCGCCTCACCGAGACCGGACTGTTCAGCAAGCATTTCATTTTTTCTCGCATTGGCTTCCTGCGCCTGCCGTCTCAGCTTTTTCACAAGCCTGTCTCCATATTGCTCCAAATTAAATAAACGCTGAAGCATATGCCTGCGCTCTGCCCCTTTTAAAGACAGAAATTCAGCAAATTTCCCTTGGGGCAGCACCACCGCTCTCGTAAAATCGTCGATCGTCAGCCCTAAGAGCTCCTCAACTCTTTTATTCACTTCGCTGGCTTTATCAGCCAGCACCGTATGCTCATCCTTGATTTCGATGAAGCGGCAAAGTGCCGTTTTTACTTTCATTTCATCCGTTCTCTTAAACACACGCTCGACTTTGTATGAGATTTGGTGATTCGTCTGAAGCGCAAAGGTAAAGGAAACAGACAGCGTATCTTCCGCCTGGTTTAAGATACCGTGCGTATTATTCGCCGCCCGTTCCACCTTTCCGTATAAAGCAAGCGTCATTGCGTCGAGAATAGAGGATTTACCGCTTCCTGTCGGGCCGAAAATGCCGAAAACACCAGCACCGGAAAGGCCTTCAAAATCTATCGTCTGCTCCTCTCTAAAGCTGTGGAGCCCCTTAATGCTTAAGGCGATCGGCTTCATTTCGCATCCTCCTCTTCAACGCCTGATGCAAGCTCTAAAAACAGCTTCACCATTTCTTCATCCGGCACCGCACCGCCAGTTTGTTTTTCATAAAATTTCTTAAAGCGGTCCTCGATTGAGACATGTTTAACCTCGATCCGTTCCCGGTCTTTGTTCTGTTCTTCAAAAACCGGCCTGATATGGATAAAGCCCGGGTGCGCCTTCCGCAGCCTGTGAATCTCTTCAAGTGACAACTGGTCCGCGATACGGATTTCCAGGTCAATCCAAGCATTCTGATCTCTGCCTTCATCCAGCCAGCTGTACACCTCACTTAATCCATTTGCCGCTTTCCACTTCACAAGTGGCTTGCCGCTTGATAATAACACCTCTTGCCAAGTGGCCTCTTCCCCAGGCTTTGCGTCCACAATCGTCACTGATTTAGCGTAGCCCGCTTCAGAAAAGCTGTAGGCGAGCGGAGATCCTGAATAACGCGCAAGCGTACGCGCCCGCTTGATCGTTTGCGGTCGATGCAAATGGCCGAGCGCAACGTAAGCGGCATCTGCCGGCAGGCTTTCAGCAGCCACCGTGTATGCACCGCCGACTTCAATCGGCCGCTCTGAATCGGTTTGGTTTCCGCCTGCCACATAAATATGGCTGGCGGCAATCTTCACTGCATCGTTCCGGAACCGGCTTGTCATATGCTCAAACGCCTGCCTGATTTTCACATCATAGTGATCACGGAGCAGCTTTTCATCAAACGTATCGGATAGCACTTCATTTAACCGCGCTTCAGATGGGTACGCCAGTGCTCCAACCGCCAAAAGCTCTCCTGCTGAAGGCACTTCAATATGAATCGGCTCTGTTGTCGGATAACCGATTAAATGAATGCCGTTTTCATGTGTCAGCGGTGAAGCGGCGGACAAACGGTCAGGATTATCGTGGTTTCCGGCAATGACTACGATCGGGCGCTTTCCTCTGTCGCTAAGCGCAGACAGGCTTTCATAAAACAGCTGCTCGGCTAAAGCTGGCGGGTTTACGGTGTCAAATGCATCCCCCGCCATTACAATGGCATCGATCTGCTCATCCTTTACAATCGTATTCATTTCATCCAGCACATCGGCCTGTTCACTCAGCCTGCTTCTTCCTTCAAGCGTTTTTCCAAGATGCCAGTCAGCCGTATGTAAAATCCGCAAATACTTTCACCTCTCTTTTATATAGAAAACGAGACCCGCTCCGCCTGAAATTCCGGAGCTTATGGATCTCGCTATAATGTCAGAATGTGCCCTCCGTCAAAGAAATAAAGCGCACATCCCTTTACCTTTGTTTTTGCAATTTGCTCCACTGCCTTCGTGTACAGCTGAATTTGCGTTTCATATCGTTTCTTCAAGATCGGGGCCGCTCCTTCAAATCCATGCTGGAATTTGCCCTCAATCCGGTCCGACTTATAATCCAATAGATATAATCCGTCCTCAGTTTCATAGAGACAATCAATGATACCCTGCACTAAAAGCGGCTCATCTGCCTCCTGTGCATCAGGATAGATCTCCTTGGCCGGAAGCGCTAAGCTGAATGGTATTTCCCGGTCCTTCCACTTAGCACCGATCAGCTGTCCGCCGATTTCTGTATGGAAAAATTGCACGATTTCTTCTATATCAATAGCGTCTTTTTGTTCTTCAGTGAGAAGCTCTTTTTCATAAAGTCTGTGAACCGTCTGCTCAGCTTCTTCTATCGACGGCACATGTGACAGCTGGATATGCTGCATAACCGTATGCATGGCAGTCCCTTTCTCTGCCGCTGTCAGGCCTTTTTTCATCATAAAAGCGGGACGTCTGTACAGAATGCTTCCATCAGCCGGTTTTACAGGGGCCCTGCCGCTGTATTCATCCTCGTACTCTCTTTTTCTTTTGATCTCAGAAACCGATTGCTTTGTCCGAATTTGCGTCACCTCGTGATGCGGGTATGTCCAGCTCAGCTGCTCGCGGGCTTTTTCATCAAACGCAAACGAGCCGGGAACTGGTTCACCTCGGCGGATCGCTTCTAGGCGCTCGCTTTTTTCTTCCATTCTTTCTTCCAGATCATCATCAAGCAAATCATAGGAATGGATCATTTGAACGGCAAAACGAGCCGGGTGATCTGAGATGTCAGCGTGTGCTGGCACACCAGCCAAATCCCCCAAGTCTCTGTGCCTGGCAAGAGCCGGGCCGATGAAATCTAGATACGTTTTCGCCTGATAGCGGTCAAATTCCGGCAGAAGCCAATCAGTTTGGGACGCGGATGCCTGCCATTTTGCAAGCTGTTTCTGATGATCCTTACATGAGCCAATCAGAAACAGCTTTTCCTTCGCTCTCGTTAATGCAACATAGAGCACACGCAATTCCTCTGACAGCAGCTCCCTGCGCATTTTTTTCTTCATCGCAATGAGCGGAAGTGTCGGATAGCTGATGCGTAATTGCGGATGAATATACTTCGTGCCAAATCCGAGCTCCTTATCCAGCAGGTACGATTTATTTAAATCCATCATGTTGAAATTCCGGCCGAGACCTGCTACAAACACGACTGGAAATTCGAGCCCTTTGCTGCTGTGGATCGTCATTAAGCGGACAACATCCTCCTGCTCGCTGAGCGCTCTCGCCGTACCAAGATCATCGCCCCGCTCCTGCATGCGTTCGATAAACCGCAGGAAACGGAACAAGCCGCGAAATGCCGTTGATTCATATTGACGCGCCCTGTCATAAAGAACACGCAAATTGGCCTGGCGCTGTTTTCCGCCCGGCATGCCGCCGACATAATCCATATATTTGGTGTCGCGGTACACTTCCCAAATCAGCTCAGATACTGAGTGGTTTTTCGAAAACGCGCGCCATTTTTGCAGATGTCCGTAAAACGTATTTAGCTTTTGATAAAGCTCATCGTTCCGGTCACCAGCAGCCAGGTAGTCTTTCATCGCCTCATAGTACGGCGCTTTTTTATTTTCAAGCCGGATCAAAGACAGCTCGTTTTCATCTGCTCCGACAATCGGTGAGCGCAGCACAGAGGCAAGCGGTATATCCTGATACGGATTATCAATCACCTTCAGCACAGAAAGCGCGACGGCGACTTCGACCGCTTCAAAATAGCCTGACGTTAAATTGGCGTAAACCGGTATGCCCTGTGCTCTCAGCTCCTCCATGATTTGCGGAGCCCACGGCATCGAACGGAGCAAAATCACGATATCTCGGTATTGAATATTGCGATGTGTTTTCTTTTTTCCGTCATACACCTTAAACGGCGATGAAATCAGCTTACGAATTTCCTTAGCGATGGCTTTTGCCTCAAACTGCACCGTTTCAAGCTCTTCTGCTTCCTCGCTTGCATCCGTATCTTCTGCGTTGTCGATCAGCAGCAGCTCTGTTTCCGTCTCGTCATTGTCCGGATACGCTGCACCAAGCTTCAGCTCAGCCTGCTCGTCATAATCGACCTCACCGATTTTGCCGCCCATCAGCTGTTTAAATAAAAAGTTTGTGCTGTCTAAAATATCAGCCCGGCTTCGGAAATTTTTATTTAAATCGATTTTCCGCCCCGTGCCTTCTCCGCTCTCTGTAAACCGTTTGTATTTAGAGAGGAAAAGAAGCGGCTCGGCAAGCCTGAATCGATAAATCGACTGTTTGACATCTCCTACCATAAACAGGTTACCAGTCTCCTCCGGCCCGCTTGTGACGAGCTGCAGAATCGATTCCTGCACGAGGTTGGTATCCTGATATTCGTCAACGAGCACCTCATGAAACTGTTCCTGATAAAACCTCGCAGCCTCGCTCGGCCCACGTTCACCTTTGTCATTCTCAGCTGTCAAAATCGCTAAACAGTAATGCTCCAAATCAGAAAAATCAATGATTGATTTTTCCTGTTTCGCAGCTTCGAATCGTTTTCCATAGCTGATGACAAGCTGTACGAGCGTTTCAATGACAGGCTTCATCTCGGCTAGGCTTTTCAAGTGCTGTTCAGGACTTCGCGTGAAGTAGTCGTTTTTGAGCTTTTCAAGCAGTTTTTTTGCACCGTTTCTCAAATCTGTCGCCTCATCAAGGAGCGCTGGATCGAACTCATCCCCTTTTACTGCTTTGGCACGCTTAAAAGAGACGGCGGGCACCCGCTTATATAGTTCACTGAAATCGTCCTGATGCTGAATCAGTTCATCAATCTGCGCAAGATCATCAAGAAAATTGTCAGCACGCGGCGCCGGGCCGCCCGGCGCTTTCGTCAGCTCAAGCGCGCGCAAGAGCTTTTCCTTCGCCCCGTTAAGCACCATTGCAATATCTTCTTTGACATATTGATAAAACGGCAGCTCCTCGATGGCGCTCTTTTCTGATACATCATACAAATGAACAAAACTTTCCAGCCACGCCTCCGGGTTGGGATGGGATCGGGAATACTCGTACACCTGTTTAACGAGAAATTGCAGATCCAGATCGTGCCGGTCTGTCGTATAGCGGTCAACAAGCTCAAAAAATGCCTTTTCACCCTTTGCATATTCGTCTTCAAACAGCTCGTCAAGCACTTCATCACCGAGCAGCTCGCCTTCCGTCTGATCAGCTATCCGAAAGCCCGGATCAAGATCGATCAAGTAGTAATATTTCTTCAGCACTTGCAGGCAAAAGGAATGAAGCGTCGAAATGCTGGCCCGGTTTAAAAGAGACAGCTGGCGTCTGATATGCAGCGAGCCGGGGCGCTGTACAAGCTCTTTTTCCAAGGCTTCTGCGATTCGGTGCTTCATCTCTGCCGCTGAGGCGTTTGTAAATGTCACAACGAGAAGACGGTCTACATCTATTGGGTTTTCCTCCGCGGTGATTTTCCGAATCATTCGTTCAACGAGCACAGCAGTTTTACCAGAGCCCGCAGCCGCTGCCACAAGAATATCCTGGCCGGTTGAAACAATGGCATTCCATTGGTCATCTGTCCATGTGCTGTCTACCGGTTTAGGAATGTTCATTGCCATCCGCCTCCTTTTTTATCCACTCAAGTATCGTCTTGTCCTTTTCAGCCTTTAATGGGCGATACTCGTTTTCTTCCAGTGATTCATCAAATTGGCATACTGATTTGAACGCACAGTATGTGCACGGCGTCTTGTTCTTCATTTTGTACGGCTCAATGGATACGCGTCCGTCGGTGATTTGTTCGCCCGCTTCCTGGAAGGTGCGGCGCACATGCTTTGTCAAAAGATCAAATTCCTTTTCACCGACTGCTGCCGAGTCTGATCTAAGAGATCCGTCTTTTTTCAAGCCGGCGTTTATGATATTTGAACGTCCCTCTTGAAGGGTTGTATCCATGAGGCGAACCACTTCCTGATCACCGAGGAGCAAGCCCTTCATTTTAAATTTCTTAAAGATCTCCTGTTCAATCTCGTCAAGCCCAAGCGGGAGATTAGATTGAATCATCGGGTCATGAATATGGAAATACAGCACTCCGGCAGGCGTCGCCCTCATCCCGAGCCAGTCAGCTGAATGTGTAATCGATAAATCAAGGTACGTCAGCATTTGCAGTGCCAATCCGTAATATACTTCCGCTAAGTCAAGGCCTTTGTCGCTTGATTTATAATCGACAATCCTGAGGAGCAGGCCTTTTGAGCTTTCAGCCTTATCAACACGGTCAATTCGCCCGACGAGTTCCATCGTACAGCCGTTTTTCAGTTGAAAGGTCAGCGGCGGAAGCGGCCCTTTTCCTCCAAAGCCCAGTTCAAGCCCGATCGGTACGAATCCGCTCGCTTTCGCATGCTCGCTTAAAATGCCGGACACACGTGTCACAATTTTTTGCAGTTTTTCCTTCACATAATAATGCCGGTTTGAGCTGAGCAGAATTTCCTTTTGCAGTTTCGGTGCCAGCCGTTCTACCGCATCATAGGAAAACAGCTCGCATTGCTCTTTCGTTAAATCGCGCCAATCCAGCTTTTGCTCACGCAGCCTGTCTGAAATCAGCTTTAAGCTGGAATGAAACAGCTGGCCGATATCCGGTGCTTCAAGCTTGAAGAATTGCCGTTCCTTCAAATGCAGCCCGTGTGACGCAAAATGGGAAAACGGACACGCGTTAAAGGTTTCCATTCTCGATACACTGCCCTGAATGCGTTCACCATAGAGCTGTCTCGACACGCTGCGTTCAAGCTGCTTCACTTCATTCCGGAAAAACAGGCTTGAGAACAGCTTTTTCGACTGCAGCCTGTCCGGCGCACTCATCAGCACATTGTACGTGCTCCACCAGACGTCGCTGATGTCGTATTCCCGTGTCCATAACCTGAGCTGGCTCGCGGTAAAGGACTGTGCCACGCTTTTATTCACGACATACATCAGCTGTTCCTCATCGCTGACCTGTTCAGGTTCATTTGTTAACAGGCGCTCCTTATGATGCGGAAACAGTTCTTCCAACCGCTTAACGATCATCGACGGCAAAAGCGTTTTTCCTTCCGCATCAGCAATCGGATACGATACGTAAAGCCGGTCAGACGGACTTGAAAACGCCATGTAGATGAGGAAATGCTCATCAAGCAAACGCTCCCGTCCGCCTGAGGATAGCTCAACCCCAATCGTTTTCAGCCATTCCCGGTCATCATCCGACAGGACCCCGTTTTCATCAGGGCGTGCCGGCAGAACGCCGTCGTTTGCCCCGAGCACAAAGGTGCAGGAGGTGCCATACATTCTGGACAAATCCATATTGCCGACAAACACCTGGTCAAGCGCAGGCGGAATTAGAGAAAATGTAAGCGACTCCGCGCCGGCTTCTATCATTTGCTGAAACAAATCAAGAGAAATCTCATCATCTCCCATCATTTCAACAAACTCCTCAAGCAGCTGAATGACTGCGTCCCACGCCTGCTGATGCTGCTGCGCTTCAATGATTCTGCCGTCATCCTCAGCACGCTGCCTTTCCTGATCCAGCTTCAGCGGCACATCCGTCTCTTCTAAATAACGATAGAGCGCCTCCGCCTTCTCTTGAACCGTCTTCGCTTTTTTCATGCGTTTTTGAAGCTGAAAAAGCGGCGGAACAATCCAATCGCGGGTGTCATTCAACATGTTTTCCATTTCGATTTCCTGATCAGTCTGCGCAAAATCATCATCCAATGACACAAAACGCCTGTATTGGAACCGATCGCCCTTTGTCCAGCGGTCGCCTTTAATACCATAGGCGATACAGTAATTTTCGAGCTGATCGACCTGTTCTCTCACTTTGGCCTTCGGTTCATTGAGCGGGAATAGCAGTTCGGTTTTCACGCAGCGAAACACCGCTTCATAACGCCAATTCCCTTTCAGAACATCAAGGCTTGACCGGATAAATTCAATTAACGGATGGTTCAGCATAGATGCTTTTCCGTCAATGAAATAAGGAATCTCGTAATCTGCGAAAACTTCCTTCACCATATCCTTGTAGTCTTCCGGCTGGCGCGCAAGAATGGCTACATCCTTATAGCGATATCCCTTCTCTCTGACTAGGGCGTGAATTTCCCGGGCAATGCCTTCCAGCTCAGCTCGTCTGTTTGCGGCCTGCATCACAGTAAGGGCTTCTTGTTTTTCTGCGTATGGAATGGCCGGACGCGCTTCATACTGTGCCTCTAGATGCGCCAATTCCGGCGTCTTTGTATGCCGCTCAGTCCCGCTCAGCTCTTTATACGTAATGTCCAAATTCAGTTCCTTCGCCTTCTGATGCAGGCGGTAATAGGTTTTCCCCGTCATTCTGAACAATTCCAGTTCATGCGGCTCCCGCTCATATGACGGCTTGTCCGCTGTGAGCGAAAACGTGATATGCTCCGCATGAACCATAAGCTGCTCCAACACCCTGAATTCCTGCGGTGTAAACTGATAAAAGCCATCCACATAGATATGGGCGCCTTTTATATCTTCCGCAAGCGGGATATGCTCTGCCAGCAATGTCAAATAATCCTCAGAGTGAAGATATTGGTCTGCGAGGCTTTTTTCCATTTGCTGATACAGAATTGATAAGTCATGGAGCTTTTCAGATAAAACTCGTTCTCCGCGATACTCAGAAGCCGTTCCGCTTTCCGCCATCCGGCGGATATCCTCCGGTTCCAGACAATAGCGCTTAAACTCTGTCAGCATCCGCTCAACCTGTGCGGTAAACCCGCTTTTGTCACTCGCTTTTTGATAGACTTTGAACTCCTGTTTATGCTCCTCAATGAGCTTCCGCAGGAGCATTTGTACGCCGGTGCTCGTCAGAAACGGCCTGCTCATTCCTCCCGTATGCTGGAGGATGCGCCAGGCCAATCGTGAAAAACTGAATACTTGAGCGCGTATCATCCCGCCCATATCTGGCGTTTTAGCAAGCTCGTATTCCATTAAAAACGTCATTTGATCCGGGACTAGAAAAATGATCGGCTTCCCGAATGGAGCCCGGCGCAATTCATCCTGAATGCTGTCGATGATCAGCTTCGTTTTTCCACTCCCGGACCTGCCTACTAAAAACTCTGCTCCCAAATTAGAAGACCCCTCTCTTTTTATCTCTATATATTTTATCGAATGTTGACGAAAATGACCAATCTGATCTATTGGTAAAAACGGCCTTTTCACATATAAAAAGCTGATTATCTCCGCACATCTCTCCCTGCCCAACATATACTTTTACAGAAGCCCAATTCCTAAGAATGGAGTTGAATCCCCTTGCATTACAGCTACTATCCCTATCCGGTGCCATACAGGGAAGATCCTGGTTTGATTCGGAATTTGCAGAAGGCCATCAACGGAGAATTCAGTGCCATTCAATGCTACCGCAAGCTCGCCGAACTCGCCCACAGCGATGAAGTCAGAAAACAGATTGAAGAAATCAGGCGTGACGAGATTCGCCACCTCCGTGAATTTTCCACACTGTATGGTTCAATTACCGGCAAACACATCATGCCGAAACAAACGGAAGAATGCCCGGACAATTTCACAAGAGGACTGGACGCCGCTTTTAAAGATGAACAAGAAACCGTCGACTTTTACTTGCGTGCGGCCGAGGAAACGTCAAACTTAAAAGCGAAAGGCGTCTTTACGCGCGCAGCACGTGATGAACAAAATCACGCTGTCTGGTTCCTATACTATCTGATGGAACGTTAGATATACCCATTCAGGGTATATGTACATATCCCCTTAGCTAAAAACACACTCCCCTGTTTTTTTCAAATGCAGCCGGGAAACATAAAACCATATACTGTCATACAGGGGGAATCAACCATGGAGCAATATTCTGAAGCTTGTATTGAGGCTTGCATCGATTGCATGAAAGCTTGCAATCATTGTTTCACTAAATGCTTGGAAGAAAGCGTGCAGCATCATCTCAGCGGATGCATCCGGCTTGACAGGGAATGCGCGGATATTTGCGCGCTGGCGGTCAAAGCCATGCAAACGGACAGCCCGTTTATGAAAGAAATTTGTGCACTTTGCGCCGATATTTGTGAAGCATGCGGCACTGAATGCGGAAAGCACGATCATGATCATTGCCAAGCATGTGCGAAAGCCTGCTTCACCTGTGCTGAACAATGCCGCAGCATGGCAGCGTAAAAAAGAGGGTTCAAAAAAGAACCCTCTTTTTATTTGGACAGCCATACGGAGTACAAATCAATCCATCCCTCTTCATCAAGCACCAGGCCTTTTACATTTTTACTTGATGTCACCTGGAGCACATTTTGATACAGCGGGATCGCGTTCAGCTCCTGTATCATCTGCCGGTCAATGTCACGCAGGATGTTGATTCTCGAACAGCGATCAGGCATGGAAAACATCCGCTCTATCATTCCTGAGCAAATCTGTGTCAGCTTTTCAGATAGATGCTGATACAAGAAACTGTTCTCCGACAGCAGCAAATGCAGAAAACCAAACTCGCTGTCTTGATAAAACGTCGCACTGTCATGAATGATATCCGCCATCTGCACGGTTTCCGGCCGTCGCAGATCAGCAGCATCACAGAATTGAAGTGTAAGCCTGATACCGTGCTGGGCGCAAATATTTTGAATCCATTCGGCGTCCTCACGATGATCCGTTTCCGAAAAGGTATAAAGCACGATTGTTTCGCCCTCGTATCCGCTTTTCTTCAACAATTCAGATGGCGAAACGCCCTCCCACTCAAAAGAACTCGGATGCAAAAAGGACGTAACCGGGATTCTTCGGTGCCCTCCCGCTTCACGAACGAGCCGTTCAGAGGAAATCAGCAGCCGGAGCGCTTTTCTAAAGCTTTGGTGCTGAAGAGGCCCCTTCTTTTTCAGATTGAGCGACAAATACTGAACATGCCGCTCATCAAAAACAGTTTGCTGCTCAGGACATGTTTGTTTTTCTTGAATGGTAAAACCGTTCATCTCTCCGGCTTGCTCAGAAAACACAAACTCAACGCGATCCAAATAGGGGCGTCCCTTGAAGTAGCGCTCATTGGCTTCAAGCACAAGCATCCCGCTGTGAAGCTGATTCACCTGAAAAGGCCCTGTTCCATTTTTCCCGCCGCCCTGTTCTGCCGGCAGTATGGACAGCCGTTCATCACAAAGAGCATACGGCAAAAGCGCATTCGGCCTATCGAGTATGAGCGCCACACAATAAGGGCCCTTTTCTAAGACTTGTTTCACTCCGTGCAGAAGCCATTTATACGGGTTGTCACCCAGTTCCAAAAAGCGCTGAAACGTAAACGCAACGTCCCGCGATGTCAGCGGCTGTCCATTATGAAATGTCACACCTTTTCGAAGAAAAAATCTCCATTGTTTTTTTCCGACCTCTTCCCATCCATGAACCAAATGAGGCTTCGGCTCCTGTATATCCGAATCAAACGTCAAGAGTGTATCAAATATCTGTTTGACGAAATGGCCCTCAGACCGCAAAAATATTTGGCATGGATCCAAACTGCTGACAGATTCAGGCGCGATGAACAGCCGCAGAACATCCTTCGCCCCATTCTCGCCCGTCTCCGTCACAAATCCGAACACCTCTGAAAGCCACATGTTATATTCGTTTTGAAGCCCCGGAAATGCGGACTGATACTGCTGAAGCAGCTCCTTTGCCTTTTTAAGCTTTCCTGACATGGTATATTCCTTTGCAGTTTGAAGAAGCAATTCCTCAGGCCTCCGAAGAAACGCGATTTTAGATTTACGGCCGCGCCCCGCCCCGCTTTCCCGGATAATCCAATTGCTGTTCTCCAGCTTATGTAAAATGAGCTTTGCATTTCTTTCTGTACAAAATAAACAGTCGGCAATCTCAGTGAGCGTCATTTCGTTCATTTGTCCATACTCGGCGCAGCCTTTTTTTACAAGCGCCACGTAGTGTTCTATCAGCTTCAATCCCCGCACCTCCCGACAAAAGGGGAACTTTTATCTCTTCTTTTCTTCACTTTTTGGGCCGCCGCCCCTTCTATACACTACTACTATATCAAACAGCGAAAGGCGGCGATCACATGTTGACCAGTTTTCACTCTATAAAATCGAGATATACCGCTTCCGTTCGGCTCCGCTTTTTCGGCGAATTGCTGACAAGCCTGACAGGTGCAATGATGGGACCTTTTATGGTGCTGTATCTGCATGAACAATTAAACGGCAGTATCATGATGCCAATGCTGATCATCAGCCTTCAGCCATTTGCTGATATTTTCCTGACGCTCGCTGCAGGAAAGGCGGCGGACCGGCTTGGGCGGCGCACAGCGATTTTGACCGCATTGCTTCTTCAATCAGCGGCAATGACAGGGTTTGTATTTGCTGCGCATGCGTATGTTTTCGCTATTCTCTATGTCATGAATGGCATCGGAAGATCGTTGTACATTCCCGCTTCCCGCGCCCAAATCGCTGAAAGCACGCCGGAAAGCAGACGTTCGGAAGTGTTTGCGGTCATCAATGCGATCTATTCGGCGGGTCTGACGGCAGGGCCGCTAGTGGGGATGCTTCTTTACAATCATAACCCCGTGTGGATATTCGCATTAGATGCTGCGGCATTGTTTATCTACTTTCTGATCGCTGCACTGAAACTGCCTGAGACAAAGCCGCTACACCCAGCTGTTACCCCGAAAATATCTGCGAGCTTTATGATATACAGGCCTGTCCTGCTTCTTTTGCTGCTTTCTCTCCCCATAAGCATGTTATATGCACAAACAGAAACAACATACAGGCTCTTCAGCAAAAACATGTTTTCTGATTATCTGTCAATACTGACGATCTACTCGGCGGCAAAAGCTTTATTCAGCTTTGTTCTCCAAGTTCCTCTTGTCAAAGGGACCGAAAAGCTTTCAATGAAAACGATCCTTTTCATTACTTATATTTGCTACTCCCTTGCGGCTGCCGGTTTTGCATGCTCAACCTCCCTGACAATGCTTTTAGTGACGGCAGCGGTAATGACGGTTGGCGAAAGCATCGGGCTAACCCACATCCAGACCTTCATATCGAAATTGGCGCCGCCTCATTTGCTGGGCCGGTTTTATGCTGTCTATGGTCTGCATTGGGATATATCCCGCTCAATCGGACCGCTGGCAGGCGGGCTGATCCTGACATCATTTGGCGGAGAAGTGATTTTTTACGCTCTCGCCGTGTGTCTGCTGGCAGCGGGTTTATCTCTGACTTACACAATAAAAAAGCTCGAACACAAGGTCATAAGAAAAGTGAATCGCTTATAGAAAATAATTCATAATTTCTTTATCAACAAAAATATACTATAGTAATAAATACATTCACTACGTGAACAATTGGAGTGTTACGTGAAAAAGGAAGAAGGGTTTTACATTGAAGAAAGACGAAAATCTCCTCAAAGATCTATGGTTTATCGCAATCAGTGCAGCCGGGGGGTTTATTCTTTCATTAACCGGAATATCAATTGGATGGATGATCGGAACACTGATTGTCGCCTGCTGCCTCGCCATGATACGGCCGGCATGGCTGATGATGGCACCAGACCAAAAAGGAATTAACCGGCGATGGCTCGCCCTCGGGCAGATGATCCTCGGCATCGAATTGGGCCAAAAGCTGAATTTATCCGTTCTCTCTGTTCTCAAAGACCATTGGTTTTCAGTCGGCGTTATGCTGATATTGTCTATCCTGCTGGCCATGCTGTCAGGATATGTGCTTTGGCGTTTCAGCAAAACGGATATGATGACTAGCTTTGTCGGCACCGCTCCCGGCGGACTTTCCGCCATGCCGAGCATCGCACAGGAAGTAGGCGCCAATACCGCTATAGTCAGCCTCGTTCAAATGATGCGTGTGCTGCTCGTGGTGCTTTCCATTCCGTTTTTAGTCATTCTGATCTATACAAAACAAGATCGTACCGCAAGTGCCGCAACAGAGACAATTTCTTCTGCAACGACAGATTTTAGGCTCGCTCCCGTTTTGTGGACCGTCATTCTTATTCTCGCTGCCTGGGGAGCTTGCAAAGCTGCGAAATTTTTAAAATTTCCAGCTCCATGGCTGCTCGGCAGCATGCTCGGTGTAGCAATTGTACATGTTGGCGGAGCTGCGGTGACAGGGCACGACATGATGGCATGGTGGCCGTCACAAGCTAACCATGTATCACAAGTATTTCTCGGGGCAACGATCGGCTCTAAGATGTACAAAAGCATGTTTGCCGGCGTCACCCGTATTATCATCGTCGGGTTTGTCTCGTCCGTCGGTTTAATCGCAGCAATGTTTTTGAGCGCCGTGATCGTTTCCGAGCTGACAGGAATTTCGCTCATCACTTCTGTACTGGCATTTGCGCCCGGCGGGATTGCAGAGATGGCGACGACGTCAGTTACCTTACATGCTGATTCCACCTTTGTCGTTGCGGTTCAGGTCATTCGCGTCATTCTGGTTATTTCCCTGCTGCCGCCGTTTTATCGCCTGCTTCACCATCTTCATGGTGAAAAAAAAGACAAAAAGAGCTCAATCAGCGGCAGTAGTGCCTAGTTGAAAAAAGGGTTCAAGAACTTTTAATTCGCAAACCATCGAGATGAGGAAATATAAGCGGATATTTCGTTGTTAATGGATCAGGTTTGAAGTGAATGCTGCCAGAGGGTGAAATGAAAGAAATAATTGACGACTTACGATTGAAAAAGAGGTTAAAATGAATAACCTCTTTTTCTTATATAAAGATATAAAATGATAAAGGGAAATCTATCGTTACGTTGATTCTCTTATAATAAGCTTTGTTGGCAGTTTAATAATTCTTCTGTTTAAAGTGGCATTACCCGAAATGGACTCGATGATTTTCAACACAGCCTGTTGACCTAATTCTATTACGGGGATATCAATTGTTGTTATGGTCGGAGTAACGACTTGGCAGATCAATTGGTTGTCAAAACCAATTACAGCTAAGTCTTCTGGAACTTTAAAGCCATTTTTCATCGCCTGTTTAATAATCCCTGCGGCGACTTGATCATTTCCTGTAAATATTGCTGAGGGTCTGTCCTTTAGATCCTTTATCTTATGAAAAACACGAAAGCCATCCTCGATATTAAACATTTCGCCGAATATCCATTCGCTTCTATGATGTAAATCGTAATCTTGTAAAGCTTTCAAATAACCCTCTTTCCTCTGACATTGAGCTTCGCTATATGGAGTATCAAAACAAAACCCAATTTTTTTATGCCCTCTTTCAATTAAATGTACTACCCCCATGTATGTAGCTTCAAATTCATCATACCCAATTATCGTTATGTCCGCTGAGTGATGATATTCATTACATAATAAGATAGGACCATACTTTAAGAAAGGGGATATCTGATCCCATTCATTTTCTAAAGTTCCAAGAATAATACCATCCACTTCTTTATGCTTCAATAACTCTAACAATTCTAGCTCTGTCTGTTTGTCATAAAAGGTCTGAAATACAATTACCTTGTAATTCTTAAACAGTGCTTCATGTGAGACCCCTTTTATTAATTGAGCAAAAAATGGATGGTCAATACTCGGAACCGATAAAGCTATCGTTTGTGTCTTATTTCTCCTAAAATTCCGAGCTAAATAATTGGGAGTGTAGTCAAGTTCGTTAATTGCCTTTAAGATCATATCTCTTTTTTCTTTCGACACATACGGATGATTATTCAATACTCTTGACACTGTGGTTTTAGACACATTGCATAATTTTGCTATTTCATCAATTGTAGGCATATTTTCCCTTCCTTAAAAAAGTTGTTGACATGTTACCGATTTCAGAAATTAGGATAAATTTGTAATAAATTTTTAGATTATAAAATCATTGGAGGTACTGTTCATGCAAAAACAGGTTAAGATTTCAGGTAAAAGCAAAGAAAACATGTCACTATTAAAACACTTAAAAGGTGACGTACAAGGAAAAGAACTTGTTATTGAAGACAGTATTGTAAACGAGCGGTGGAAACAAGTATTAAAGGAAAAGATAGATATTGAACATGATCTTTTCAACTATCAAAAAAATCGTGAAATCAGTAAAGTCCCTTTTTTGCCTGTAGACAGATTAATAACCAATGATGAAGTGGAAGATATCTTAAATACATTAACTGAAGTTTTGCCAACTGGAAAATTTACGAGTGGTCCCTATTTAGAGCAATTCGAAAAAGTTTTATCTACATATTTACATAAAAGGTATGTAATTGCAACCAGCAGTGGAACCGATGCTATTATGATAGGTTTATTGGCTTTAGGGTTAAACCCAGGGGATGAAGTTATCATGCCGGCTAATAGCTTTTCAGCTACTGAAAATGCTGTGTTAGCTTTGGGAGGCGTTCCTATCTATGTAGATATTAACCCACAAACATTCTGCATCGATCCTGACAAAATTGAAGAAGCAATAACTTCTTATACAAAGTTTATTCTACCTGTGCATTTATACGGAAAACATTCAGACATGCAGCATATCCGTCAAATCGCAAATCGTTATAAATTAAAAGTAATTGAAGATGCCTGCCAAGGAATTGGACTGACAGACTTAGGAAAGTATGCAGACATCACTACATTAAGTTTTAATCCCTATAAGAATTTTGGTGTATGTGGCAAGGCTGGGGCAATAGCAACTGATAATGAAGAACTCGCTAAAAAATGCATTCAATTTAGTTATCATGGTTTTGAAGTAAATGTAAAAAATAAGAAAGTCATCAATTTTGGATTTAATTCAAAAATGGACAATTTACAGGCAGCAATTGGTTTAGAGAGAATGAAGTACCTTTCATTAAACAACTTCAAAAGACTGTTCTTGGCGGATAGATACATTACCCAATTAGCAGAGTTGCAGAATAAAGGCTTTATTGAATTACCAGAATTAAGTGAAGATCATGTATGGCATCTGTTTCCTATTAAGGTGAGAACAGAAGATAGAGCAGATATCATGACTAAATTAAATGAAGATTTTGGTGTTCAAACAGATGTATATTATCCAATACTGTCTCATATGCAAAAAACTCCTTTAGTACAGGACAAGTATGCAGGACTCCCATTGGTTCATACGGAAAAGGCTCATAGTCAGGTACTGCATTTGCCTTTATATCCGTCATTTACTTTAGAAGAACAAGACAGAGTAATGGAGGGACTGTTTCATGTTATTAAGCAAGAAATCGGAGTATAAAACGTTATCCACGGTTGAACATCCTCAGTATATTGTTTTTTGTGATTTTGATGAAACGTATTTTCCGCATACAATCGACGAACAAAAACAACAAGACATTTATGAACTCGAAGACTATCTAGAACAAAAAAGTAAAGATGGGGAACTAATAATCGGATGGGTTACAGGGAGCAGTATAGAATCTATTATCGATAAAATGGGACGAGGAAAATTTAGATATTTTCCGCATTTTATAGCTAGTGATCTTGGAACTGAAATTACGTACTTTTCAGAGCATAACTTCGGTCAGCAAGATAACAAGTGGAACAGTCGCATAAATGAAGGGTTTAGTAAAGAAAAGGTTGAAAAACTTGTGAAACAGCTGCATGAAAATCATAACATTCTTTTGAATCCTCAAACTCAATTAGGAAAGTCACGGTATAAGCATAACTTCTACTATCAGGAACAAGATGAAATAAACGACAAGAAAAACCTATTAGCAATTGAAAAAATCTGCGAGGAATATGGCGTTTCAGTAAATATAAATCGGTGTAATCCCTTAGCAGGCGATCCAGAAGACAGCTATGATGTAGATTTTATCCCCATAGGGACAGGAAAGAATGAAATTGTAACGTTTATGTTAGAGAAATACAACCTAAATACCGAAAGAGCTATCGCATTTGGGGATAGTGGAAATGATGTTCGTATGTTACAGACAGTAGGGAATGGATATCTGCTAAAAAATGCAACACAGGAAGCCAAAAACTTGCACAACCTTATAACTGATAGTGAGTACTCAAAAGGAATTACTAATACCTTAAAAAAATTAATTGGATCATGAGGAGGAAATTAAAATGAAGAAGATCGGCATCATAGGTGCAGGTGGTATTGCAAGAGCGCATGCAACTGCTTTATCTACAATAAAAAATGCAGAGTTAGTAGGGGTATATGACATAAATCAACAAAATGCAGAAAGCTTTGTGAAAACTTTCGGCGGGAAGTCATTTGAAAACGCAGATGAACTAATTGATGCCTCAGAAGGTTTAATTGTAGCATCACCAAACTTTTGCCATAAAGAACATGCTTTGCAAGCATTAGGAAAACATAAGCATGTATTGTGTGAAAAGCCTATGGCTATTTCTCTTGAAGAAGCAAGCATAATGAAAGATACCGCTGAAAGGTTGAGCGTAAGAGCCAGTATGGGATTTAATTATAGATATTTATCTTACGTAAATATCTTAAAAAGCTTAATTATCAATAATGAACTAGGTAACATCCTGTCCATAAAAGTACACTTCAAGAAAAATAGTGCACTTAGACGCAAGAAATTTACTTGGAGAGATGACGCTAACAGTAAGAAGACGAGTGGTTCATTGGGGGATCTGGGTATTCACCTTATCGACATGGTATGGTATTTGTTTGAGAGTGATTTCATCACAGAATCAGTAAGGGCAAAGATGAACACAAATGTAAAAACAAAAGAGGATAAACAGGTACTAGTAGATGACTATGCAGAAATTTATGGCCAGCTGAAGAACAAGGTATTTGTAAATATCATCACATCAAAATGTTCTGCACCTGAAGACTGTGGTTTTAGCATTGAGGTAGTTGGACACAAAAAAGAGTTTAAATACCACACAGGTAATCCTCACGTTTACAAGCTCATAGATGGCTTGAACGTGGTAGACTGCCCAGTACCGCAAAGCCTATTAAACGATCCGCCAAACGAGTTTTATGGATGGGCTGATTCTTTTAGAAGCGAGTTAATCAATTGGATTGCATCAACTCAGAATGATTGGGTTGAGATCCCTTCTTTTAGTGATGGTTTTAGATCTCAGGAAGTGTTAGAAATGTTCTTTGAGAAAGACAGCAACTCTCAACCAATGTCTGTTTCAGCAGTCAACTAGTATTTCAAAGAGAGAAGTTACTAAAAAAGCAGGAATTTACTTTCCTGCTTTTTCATATAGGGGTGTAATGAATGTTAAGAGGGACATATTTATTCGGATATGCTTTCTTTTTTACAGTAGGTATTATCCATATATCAACAGGGAGTTTGACACCATTTCTATTAGAGGCTTTTAACAAGACAACAGATGATATTTCGGTCATAATCTTCTTTCAGTTTACCGGATTTCTAAGCGGAGTATTAATCGCACCGTTAATGATTAAGAAATACAGTCATTTTAGGACACTTACTTTAGCTTTGACAATAATGCTTGTAGCGTTAAGTATCTTTTTTCTAACTAAGGATTGGTATTATATTGTTGTAATGGCTTTTCTCTTAGGATATGGGGCAGGCACATTAGAAACGACAGTTGGTTCATTTGTTATTGCTAATTTCGAAAGTAATGCAGAAAAAATGAGTAAGCTGGAAGTTCTCTTTGGATTAGGCGCTTTATCTTTCCCATTATTAATTAATTCCTTCATAGATATCAATAACTGGTTTTTACCGTATTACTGTATATTCACCTTTTTATTCGTCCTATTCGTAGGGTGGTTAATTTTCTTGTCCAAGAACCGAAAGTACGCTAAGAATGCTAACCAACAAGTGACCTTTCCAGACGGAGGAGCATTTCAATACTTTATAGGAGATAGAAAAAAATCAAAGCAATTAGGCTTTTTTGTATTTTTTGCTTTCCTATATGCTGGAATCGAAACAAATTTTGCCAACTTTTTACCTTCAATCATGATAAACCAAGACAATGAACAAATTAGTCTTATAAGTGTCTCCTTTTTCTGGGTAGGGATCATCATAGGAAGAATATTGATTGGTTTCGTAAGTAGAAGGCTTGATTTTTCTAAATACCTCCTTTTTAGCTGTAGTTGTTTAATTGTTTTGTTGATTGCTTTCTCTTATATAAGTAACCCAATACTTCAATTGGGCGGTACATTTTTGATTGGCCTAAGTATAGCGGGCATATTTCCCATTGCTTTAACACTAGCATCAATCATTATTCAGAAGTACGTTGACGAAGTTACAAGTTTATTTATTGCTTCGGCAAGTTTCGGAGGAGCGATCATCTCTTTCTTAATTGGATGGAGTTTAAATCAGGATACGATCTTATTAACCATGGGAATATTTACAACTATGGCGGTCATTCTAGTAGGTATTTCTGTAAAGATTAGGAGAACTAAAACAGAAGACCCTATTTCATTTGAAAACAAAGCATCAAAAACACGTGTAAATGAAAGATACTAATAGACATATCGTAAGTAAGAAGAGGACTTAATGTCCTCTTTTTACTTTTCAAATAAAAATAAAACAAATGAATGAATTGAGGTAAATACATGTACAAATTTATATATATAGAAGATACATTGAGTGAAAAAGATCAGTGGTTCCAATTATTAGAAAGTAAAATCACAAGTTACTTGGGTATTCTAGAGATCTCTGACCAATTTCAGAATAGGTTGATTCATAACGAATTGTTGGATGGTACGGCATCTCTGCAGAAGATATTGGCAAGTTAACAACAGACTTAGCTGAGAAATGACAGGGTCTATTAAGTGGGGGTACGAAAATTCTTATGCGTGAAAATGAAACAAGTATTACATTTGTTGATTCTATGGGAGTATTAGCCGAAATAGAAAGTGAGACATTCCTCCCAAGAGGAAATAAAAGGACTAAATAGGTGGCTTGCTACAGAAGGTCTTTCCTTGTTTATATGGAGAAAACAGTGTTTTAGCAAGGGAGATAGTAGATGATAGAAGTGGGCAGAGCTATCAGAAAACATATCTGTAAAAAAATAATTCTAAAATTCCCTCGAAATATTTTGAGAGCATCAAAAGCCAAAGAGCAAATTTTGAGATGAACCGAAGATGCATGTAAACTAAAGGGAAATCCTAAAATTTATAGGGGCGATATGATGAAAAAGATTATTAAAGGAAGTTTGCTGCGCGACAATCCCGAGAAGGCAATGCACTTATATTATGGAATATGTTTAGGAATCTGGCTGATTTATAATTTGGTGACATCCGGCTCCCCTGGACTGCCGCTTATGATTTTAGTCGGAGGAAATCTGATTTACGTTACAATCTTGAAAAAGAAAGAAGAAACGTGAAAAACACGCACCGCAGTGCGTGTTTTTTTATTTAAAAATGCTAGGAAGCCCCCCTTCAATTTCTTCTGACGACGGATACCATTTTGTCACCAGATCCCGAAACAGCCGTTCCGCAAAAAGAATCTCTTCCTCGGTATAGCGGTCAAAAAATGACAGAAAACGCTGTTCAGCCTTCTGATGATAATATTTGTGCAAACTGTGCAGCTTTTTTCCAGCAGGCGTCAATCGGAAGTAGACCTCCTTTTTATTATCGCTGAGCTGTGTTCTGTGAAGGAAGCCTGCGCCGAGCAATTTTGTGCTGATGCGTGATACAGTCGCTTTTGTCGTATTCATTTTTTCTGCTATCGACGTGACATTAATTGGTTCATTGTCCCCGACACAGGATAGAACATGAATTTCTGTCATCGTCAATTGAGATTTACTCCCGTGCTCTACATCCAGCTTCCTCAATTCGTCAGATAAAAAGGCTTTAATAAGCCCCTCCCATTTCTCCTGTTGATGAATGAGCTCCGCATACAATTCAAAAAGATTGCGTTTCGTATGATCTGTGTTCATCGGGTTTTCCATCCTTTTTCATTCGATTGTTTCTTCTATCATACCGTTTTGTTACAGATGAAACAATCGAATTGAATTATACTCGGCTGGTGACGGAAAACCAGCGGCTGATCCCTTTTTGAATCACCTCGGAACAATCGGGCGCTGATGCATCCACCGCCCAGGCTACATGTCCATCGGGACGAATCAATATGGTATGCACATCCCGCAACTTTTCATTCGGTTCTGCAAGCGAGGCGGTTACCGTACGTAAGCCTTTCACTTCGATATGATCATCAGCTTCCTGCCTCAATGACAGCAAAACGAATGTCCCGTTTTGGAGAAAGCTGTACAGCCGTTCCGAATTGCCGTCGGAAAGAATCAGCTTCATGTCAGGGAGCCTTGCCCCATTCAAACGATTCGGCGGCATGGTACGATCAGCTTCATATCTGACATCGAGTGCAGAAATTTGCCCTGCTACATATCGATTCACATCAGGGAAGGCCAGCAGCTCCGACATCATGCTTCGCAAATGGAGGCCTGCTTGAGTGAAATCGATCAGCTTTGTCTGTGCCTCCGTGTTTCTGAGGAGCCCTTCAGCTGCCGGGTGCCGCTCGTCATGGTAGCTGTCCAAAAGCCATGAAGGCGCAGAGCCTTTGATGGACGCCGCCAGTTTCCACCCAAGGTTCATTGCATCCTGAAGGCCGACATTCAGCCCTTGCCCGCCCGCTGGAAAATGAATATGCGCGGCATCACCCGCAAGAAAGATTCTGCCGTCCCGATACCGTTTCGCTTGGCGCGCGGCATTCCCGAACCGCGACATCCACGAAGGGTCGGTTAAACCAAAGTCAGTTCCGCAAATTCGCAGGAGATCAGCTCTCAGCTCTTCCTCAGTCACAGGCACATCTTTCGGCATTTGTGTGCGATAAGGACTGATCACAACGACACGGTATCGGTCTGAAGATAACGGAACAATCATAACACCGCCCTCTTTTGTGCAAAGGGACAGCACGCCTGACGGCGGCGGAGAAAGGAGCACCACATCCCCAAGCGCAGCGGTGACAGTGCTGTCTGTTCCCGGAAACTCAATTTTTGCCTGTTTCCGGACGGTACTCCCGGCGCCATCTGCCCCAACGGCAAACTTGCTTGTGATCGTCCGTACACTGCCGTCCCGATCCTTAAAAATCGTTTGGACCGCTTCCCCGTTTTGCGTAACCGACAGCGCCTCTGCACCCCGAAACACCTCTGTTCCCAGCCTTCGTGCATGATCTTCAAGCAGCTTTTCTGTTTTGGACTGCGGGAGCAAAAGCGTGTAAGGACAGCTCGTATCCAAGCCTGAAAAATCCAGACGGGTATCCAGCATTGAAAAATGTCCGGAAGGTATCTTGCTTCCCTTGGATACGAACCGCTCTAAAATCCCTCTCATCTCAAGGAGCTCCAGCGTTCGGGGATGCAGCGTCAACGCCTTGGAATGCGGAACAGGTTTTTCAAGCCGTTCAATCACACATGTTCCCACTCCGGCCATCGCAAGCTCAGAAGCCAGCATAAATCCAACCGGTCCTCCTCCTATAATCACTGCTTCATATTTCATCATTCACCACTCCTTTTGTTTCATGAAAAACGAACAAAAACCAATAAAAACGGCCCTCCAATCAAAAAAATATATAAATTTTGTTACGATAGTAACAATTTTGATTATAGCTCCTTACAAATTTTTCTTCAACACATTTTTCCAAACGGCATACAAAAAGACGCCTCTTCCATTAGCGTCTTTTTATTCGGCATCAGAAATCACACCGACAATATTTTTTTCTCTTATCGGACCAAAATGCCGGCTGTCGAAGCTGTATATGCGATTATCTCCAACGACAAAATATTTTCCTTTCGGCACCTTGCTTGTTCCCGTCACATCTTTCAAAGAAAAATCACCCGTTACATGGCTGCCGGCAGAAACAGATTTCAAATGCTTCAAAAATGGCTCAGCAACCTGCTTTCCGTTCACATACAGCTGATCATCTTTATATTTGATCGTTTCACCGGGCAAGCCGATTACCCGTTTAATCAGCACTTTATGATCAGGGCCTTTAAAAAGGACGATGTCAAAACGATGGATGGTTTTAAATCGATGCGAAAATTTATTGACCAACAATTCGTTTCCTTCCTGGAAGGTCGGGTTCATACTGACGCCTTCTACCTTGTAATCAATAAAGACAGCATTTTTAACCTGAATGGCGAGAACAACGGACACTACACCGGCAAGAAACCAAAACCGTTTTTTCATGTTACTGTCTCCCTCCATCATGCTCACGCTGACTGGCTCTTACATGCAGATACCGCTCCACCTTTTTGCCGACATACCATAAGACAGTGATCACCAATACGGCGATGACCGTTCGAATCGGCTGTGTAATCAGCGCGTGCAGATCATATCCGATGAAGCTGATCATAAAAATCATGACAAGCTTCCCCGAGGCTGCCGCCAAAATAAACGGCCGCGTTCCGATCCTTGACAAACCGGCAACAACATTCACCGCGGCTGACGGTGTAAATGGAAAACAAAGCAGAAGAAACATGGGACCGAAGCCGTGTCTTTCCACCCATAACATCAGCTTTCTTACAGACGGATGACTGCGGATAAATCCAAGCAATTTTCTCTGTCCGTATTGACGGACAATCAAAAATACGAGAATGGAACCAGCAGTTGATCCCGCCCAAGACAGGATGAATCCTTCCCACAAGCCAAACGAGTTCGTATTCGCCACCACAAACACGATCAGCGGCAAAAACGGGAGAAATGCTTCAATTAAAGGCAGCAGCACAGCAATGAGCGGACCGAAAGCCCTATAGCTTTGAAATAATTCAGTTAAATGTTCTTGTGTCAAATAGGATAAAAAATGCTCCAACATTTATACTCCTTACCGGGTTTGTCTATCCTTATTCTACACATTATCAGCAGAAAACTAAAAAGTTTTGGTGATTTTTTCTGTCTTGAAACATTTCACCAGCCGATATAGAATACAAATAGAACAAACGTTCCCTTAGAAAGAAGGAGTCAATATGCCAAATCTGCAGGAGGAAATATACGATTTAATTGAACGGGCTCTCTTTTTGCCCATGGCCATTACGATTTTTAACCGTGATCTCGCCGGAATTGAAGAAAGCACTTTAAAATTGAAGCATCCTTATAAACAGCTTATCGGCGAATCATTAAAAATAGCACAAAAGGATTTGATGGAGGTCAGAAAAGAACTGAGGAAAAGAAAAATTGCAATCCGCGAGACGGAACGCGATGAGGCCTTTACGCTCTATACATTTGTCATCGACGGTTATGAAGAAAACCATCGCTATTTTAATCCGCGAATCCGTGAGCAGGTCAGCGAATTATTAACATACTATCTATTTGCCCCGGACAGACTCCGAGCCTTTTGAATCATACTGCCCGTTCCCTCTTCGGGCGATTCAGAGCATTAATTTCAGACAATTCACACTATACAAACAAAATAAATTTATTTATAATTCGAACCACAGCCTTTCACCCTAAAAAGTGACATGTGCTGCCATATCTGCGACATCATTTTCAGTACGCTTTTGCTTGTACACCCCATTCCTAAATAGAAGGAGGATTCTATGAAACTGATTCACGTTCTTGCCGCTTTGCCCTTTATCGGAATCTTACTCGGCATCCCTTTTGCAAATAAGGTGACCCCCTATGTGTTCGGCATGCCGTTTATTCTTGCCTATATTGTGATGTGGGCTCTTTTGACCTCTGCGCTGATGGCGATTGTGTATGTCCTCGACAAGGAAAATAAAAAGGAGGAAGCAGAATGAACACAGCTCTCATCATCATTTTCGGTGTCCTGCTCTTGAGTATTTTTCTCGGTATACGCGCCCAAAAAGGAAAAGACATGAACCTGGAGCAGTGGACGGTTGGAGGGCGCGGCTTCGGAACTGTGTTCGTCTTCCTTTTGATGGCAGGCGAAATTTATACTACTTTTACGTTTCTCGGCGGCAGCGGCTGGGCCTACGGAAAGGGCGGTCCAGCCTTTTATATCATCGCCTACGGATGTCTGGCCTACATCCTTTCTTACTGGCTTCTTCCAGCAGTTTGGACGTACGCGAAACAGCATAAACTAATGTCGCAGTCTGATTTTTTCACAAAAAAATACAACAGTCCGCTGCTTGGCATTCTCGTTTCACTGGTCGGCATCGCCGCACTCATTCCCTATCTTGTGCTGCAGCTGAAAGGCCTCGGGCTGATTGTATCGGAAACCTCGTACGGCAAAATCACCCCGACCGCCGCCATCTGGATCGGCGCTGTTTCCATCACGGTTTATGTTATGGTTTCAGGCATTCACGGGTCTGCCTGGATATCGGTTGTGAAGGACATCATGATTCTGGTTGTCGTTCTGTTTTTAGGTGTGTATTTGCCAATTCATTACTACGGCGGATTTCAAGACATGTTTCAGCAGATTGAAACGGCAAAGCCTGGCTTTCTTACGCTCCCCGAATCGGGACAAAGTGTGGCCTGGTTCAGTTCAACCGTACTCTTGACAGCGCTCGGGTTTTACATGTGGCCTCACACGTTTTCCGCTTCGTATTCAGCCGAAAACCCAAAAGTCTTTCGTAAAAACGCCATCATCATGCCTTTGTACCAGCTGGTCCTGCTCTTCGTCCTTTTCGTCGGCTTCGCGGCTATCCTGCAAGTTCCAGATCTGAAAGGCGCAGACGGGGATCTATCGCTTTTGAGACTGTCTCTGCAAGCATTTGACCCTTGGTTTGTCGGAATTATCGGTGCTGCCGGACTGCTGACAGCACTTGTGCCAGGGTCTATGATCTTAATGTCCGCCTCCACGCTGTTTGCAAAAAATGTGTACAAGGTAATTGCGCCCCGCACGACAGAACAACAGGTATCGGCTCTTGCTAAGTTTTTAGTGCCGGTGATTGCGTTGATTTCGGTGTATTTTACCATCAAAGGCGGGAATACCATCGTTACGTTGCTTTTGATGGGCTACAGCCTTGTCACACAGCTATTCCCCGCCCTTTTGTTCAGCCTGTTCAAGCATAATATGGTGACAAAGCAAGGAGCCTTCGCCGGCATTATTGCAGGTGTCGGAGCAGTTACTTATATTACAATGACGGAAACGACGATCGGCACTTTATTTCCGGCGCTGCCGCAAGCCGCAAAAGACTTGAATGTAGGCATCGTTGCCCTGCTTTTGAATATCTCGGTCATGATGGCAGTCAGCCTTATGACAAGGAAGGCGAAAAGCGCTGCGGCCGATCAGGCGGCTTAAGCAATAGAAAAAGCAATCTGGACACCAGATTGCTTTTTCTTATTTACCGTTCACAGGCGATAAGATCTTTATCGCGGTCTTTCTTTTTATTGGCATCGTAAAGCGCCTTAGAAACGTAAGGCTTGTACTTTGTTTTTCCGCCTTTGTTTTTCGCCTTCGAAGTGCGAGCCACTCCGCCTTTGTATACTTTGTTTAACTCCTTGCAGTTCTTATAGACCTTCACCTTTGTTTTGGCTTCCGCCACATGGTCAGCTCCGTATGAAAAACCGAAAACGAGACCGAGTGACAGCAAAACCGCGGCCGCTTTTTTCATGACGATTCACTCCCCCAACACCCAATATTTAGTTGATTTATAGCTCGAATTTATCATAATTCATATAGTCTTATTTGACAAGATAAATATGGAAGAAGTCTTTGTTTTTTCTTGTTTTCTTTTTCCTTCACTATTCAAACTGCCAAAACATGTTTTTCTGCTTATGCTCAGGGGTACACATACGAATGTACACCAAACAGAAAAGGAGCGTTGATGATGTCTGATTCAAATCTTACGAATCCTATAAAAGCATTTTTTCATGATGAATTTCCTGAACAATATCAAGAGCCGCCAGGCCTGCAAAAGAACATGAAGCCTGTCCCTGATTGCGGAGAAAAAAGCTACAAAGGATCAGGTAAACTAACGGGTCGAAAAGCGCTTGTCACGGGCGGCGATTCCGGTATCGGCCGCGCTGCCGCGATTGCTTACGCCAGAGAAGGTGCCGATGTGGCCATTAACTACTTGCCCGAGGAACAGCCAGATGCTGAAGAGGTAAAAGAGCTGATTGAAGCAGAAGGCCGAAAAGCAGTGCTGATCCCCGGAGATTTGAGCGACGAATCCTTTTGCCAAGATCTAGTCAAACAGTCGCATCACGAACTCGGCGGACTTGATGTGCTAGCGCTCGTTGCAGGCAAACAGCAAGCGGTCGAAAACATCGAAGATCTGCCTACTGAACAAATCTATAAAACATTTGAAGTGAACGTCTTTTCCCTTTACTGGGTTGTAAAAGCGGCGCTTCCGTATTTGCCGGAGGGAGCTTCAATTATCACAACTACCTCAGTTGAAGGCTATAATCCAAGCCCGATGTTGTTAGATTACGCAGCAACAAAAAACGCCATTATCGGCTTTACCGTTGGACTGGGAAAACAGCTTGCTTCCAAAGGCATCAGAGTAAATTCAGTTGCACCCGGACCAATTTGGACACCGCTGCAAATTTCCGGCGGACAGCCGACGGAAAACATCCCGAAATTCGGACAAGGCACGCCGCCAGCTCCATTAAATCGCGCTGGGCAGCCAGTGGAATTGGCCGATGTTTATGTATTTCTAGCTTCAGAGAATTCAAGCTATGTGACATCTCAGGTATATGGCATCACCGGAGGAATTCAACGGCATAGCTTTATGAAAGGAGCTGCCCTGTTCGGTCAGCTCCTTCCTATTTTTCTAATACCGTTCTCCGAGCTCACGCAAAATAAAATCATAAATCATCTTCGTCCGCTCTTCTTTCGGGTACAGCATAAATTCCTGTCTTTTCGGAACGCGGTGGTCGATTCTGTCTTGGAATTTGGTTCTGAGCCACGCTGTTCGGTATACCTGGTTCTCGAACGAATTATAAGAGATCGGCAGCTCCATCGTTTTCCCATTTGAAAACGTCACTTCCGTATCGTCAAATTCAGTCGCTTTGAATTCTTTTACATGCACATGGGAAATCCAGCCGCATTGGGGTCTTGTCGAAGAAAGTGTAGGGAATAAAAAGATTTGGTTCGAAGGGTCCACCATGATCGGCGGCTTGTGTGAAATTTTTGTCACTTCATAAGTTCCTGCTTTTCTTCCCGCATAGCTTGATCCAAAAAATCGGCAGCTTCTGTCGACAATTTGCAGCGGCTTCATGTTGACATAAAACACGCAATCTTTTTCAATAATTCTGGAACAGATTTTGCCGTCTATTTCTTCTGGCAGCACGGCAATTGTTGCGCCGTTCACTTCATACGATTCTAAAGGTGCGTCTGTTTTCTGACTCATATTATGGCCTCCATCCTTTTTCTGCAAAATTTATACTAATAATCTATCATCTGTTTTTGTAAAACGACAGGTTTTTTTAACATTTAAGATAAAATCATCTTTTAATGATATTTAATAGTACTAAATGACTAGTAATAAACCGATTTTACTTTCATAAGATTTGCCGGTTTACGGCATTTTGCAGGATATGTCGATAGATTGCCAAGTATTAGTTGTCTAAAAATTATAAAAATTTATTGATTTTTTCGACCGTTATCCATATACTATAAAAAAGGCATTGGGGGGATTCTTTATGAAAGAGAAAAAATCGTACACTGAGCTCATGAAGTCCCGCAACACGCAAAAAACAAAAGAATTCGATGTCACAATGACGGATATTTACATTCAAATGGTGCTCGATGAATCCTTGTATAACCGTCGGCTTGCCATGCTGACGGACCAAATTAACAAAGCCTTGGACGAAAAAGATAAAGATGCGTTTCTTACGCTCTCTAAAGAATATGCAGCGCTCAAGCAGAGCGAATAAGCCAATCCTTCAAGGATTGGCTTTTTATTATCCGTTCACAATTGTTCCACCATTGACATGAATCGTCTGCCCTGTGACGTATGTGGAATCGTCGCTGGCAAGGTATAGATAGCTTGGCGCCACTTCGACCGGCTGTCCCGGGCGTTCCATCGGCACGTCTGAACCAAACACTTCCACGTCTTTTGCGGCAAAGCTGGCCGGGATAAGCGGTGTCCAAATGGGACCCGGTGCCACTGCATTGACCCGTATGCCCTGCTGAACAAGCGACTGGGAAAGGGACCTTGTAAACGTAACAATCGCGCCTTTTGTCGCTGAATAATCGATCAGCGTTTTATTGCCTTTATAGGCGGTAATTGAAGCGGTATTAATAATAGAGCTCCCTTTTTTTAAATGAGGCAGCACTGCCTTTGTTAAGTAAAACATGGAAAAAATGTTTGTTTGGAAGGTTCTCATCAGCTGGTGGCTGGTGATTTTTTCAATGCTGGGCTGGACATGCTGCTCAGCTGCATTGTTAACCAATATATCAATGGATGGAAACACTTGGCTTGCCTGCCCGACCACATCATTGCAAAACGCTTCATCCCCGACATCTCCTGCAATCAGCAGGCATTTTACCCCTTCCTTTTCTACATACTGCTTTGTTTCCTCGGCGTCCTGATGTTCATTCAAATACACAATGACCACATTAGCCCCTTCTTTTGCGAATAACACCGAGACAGCGCGTCCAATCCCGCTGTCTCCTCCAGTAATAATAGCGGTTTTGCCCTCTAATTTTTTCGCTTTCTTCGGCTTATCAAAAACCGGACGCGGGTCCATCAGATATTCAAAACCAGGCTGCTGGTTCTGGTGCTGAGGCGGTAATGTTTTCTTTTTTTGATTCGCCAATGAAATCACTCCTTTTCAACCTTATTATGTTATGAACAATGCCTGCTTCCTATGTATGAAAAGATAGAATATGGAAAAATTAAGAATAAATCTGATTGGAGGTATAACGGCTTGGCTAATCAACATTTTGCAAAGGAAGCACCTGAAACATACTGGAAAACATCAACTGACCTGCCTTCTTTTCCTGCGCTTCAAGAGGACACTGAATGTGACGTCACCATTATCGGAGGCGGGATTACGGGAATCACAACGGCATATGAACTTACGAAGAGAGGCTTCCGTGTCGTTTTGATTGAAGCAAATCAGGTTCTTAACGGAACCACTGCACATACAACTGCTAAAGTTACCGCACAGCATGACATGATATACGACGAATTTATCCGCCATTTCGGATTAAACCATGCGAGGCTTTATTATGAAGCAAACCAAAACGCAATTGATTACATAAAAGGCATTGTGGATGAACATCAAATTGATTGTGAATGGATCGAGCAAGACGCATATCTTTATACGGCAAATGAAAACGCTGTTCAAAAAATCCGCACCGAGCATGAGGCATACACAAAGCTCGGAATTGAAAGAGACCTTATCAAGGATCTTCCAATTCCCTTAGGTTCTAAGCTGGCGCTTGTCATGAAGAATCAAGCTCAATTTCATCCGCTTCAATACTTAAAAGCGCTTCTGGAGCAAATTGTTCAAAAAGGCGGCCGAATTTATGAAGAGACCGTTGCGCTTGATATCAAAAAAGGCGAAAGGCCCGAAGTGGTAACAAAAAGCCGGCACGCCATTAAGAGCCGCTTTATCATATGCTGTTCCCACTTCCCTTTTTATGACGGAGGCGGATTATATGCTGCGAGAATGTACTCCGACAGATCTTATGTCCTTGCCATCAAGCCGAAGATCGAGTATCCCGAGGGCATGTATTTGAGTATCGATCAGCCGTCAGTGGCGCTCCGCTATACGGTTGTAAACGGTGAAAAGCTGATTCTCTTCAGCGGAGTAAGCCATAAAACAGGCCAGGGAAAAGCCATGTCTACACATTATGAAACACTGAGACAACTGGCCGAAAGCTCCATCGGCATCGAAAGCATTCCATATTATTGGTCCACACAAGATCTAGTGACGATCGACAAAATCCCGTTTATCGGGCCGATGTCGGAAAATGAGGACAATATTCTAGTAGCGACCGGGTTCAAAAAATGGGGCATGACGTCATCAGCTGTCGCAGCCACTTTATTGTCAGACCTTGTGGAGAAAAAAGACAATCCATACGAAAGCATTTTCACGCCGTCCCGTTTCCATCTGAATCCCGGCTTGCAGAAAGTGATTTCCTACAATGCCGATGTCGCCAAGCATTTGATTAAAGGAAAGCTTGAGAGGCCAGATGTCCAATTTGAAGACATTTCGCCAGGAGAAGGGAAAGCCGTCACCATAAACGGCAGGCGAGCGGGAGCATTTCGGGATGAGACAGGCTGCCTCCATCTCGTTGATACGACTTGTACCCATTTAGGCTGCGAGGTCGAGTGGAACGACAGTGAGCATACGTGGGATTGTCCGTGCCACGGATCACGCTTTAAGCCATCTGGCGAAGTTGTAGAGGGCCCGGCCATTAAACCATTAAAACAAATAGATCTCGATTAAACCGTTCATTTTAATGAACGGTTTTCAAATATTTTTCATCTGCAGCTTCATTCATGTTTCCCTTGGCCGATAAAAAAGTAAAAGGCTTAAAAAGCCAAAAAGTAAAAATTATATTTTTCCCAAGGGGGATCATTGTATTGTTATTTAAAAGAGACAGAAAACAAGAAACAGCTTACTTTTCAGATTCAAACGGACAGCAAAAAAACCGCATTCAGCTCACAAACAAACATGCAGATGTCAAAAAACAGCTCAAAATGGTCAGGTTGGGAGATGCTGAGCTTTACGTGTTAGAGCAGCTTCAGCCACTCATTCAAGAAAATATCGTAAATATCGTTGATGCGTTTTATAAAAACCTTGACCATGAAAGCTCATTGATGGATATCATTAATGATCACAGCTCAGTTGACCGCTTAAAACAAACGTTAAAACGGCATATTCAGGAAATGTTTGCAGGCGTTATCGATGATGAATTCATTGAAAAGCGTAACCGAATCGCCTCCATCCATTTAAGAATCGGCCTTTTGCCAAAATGGTATATGGGTGCGTTTCAAGAGCTTCTTTTGTCAATGATTGACATTTATGAAGCGTCCATTTCAAATCAGCAAGAACTGCTAAAAGCCATTAAAGCAACAACAAAAATCTTGAACTTAGAACAGCAGCTTGTCCTTGAAGCGTTTCAAAGCGAGTACAACCAAACCCGTGATGAACAAGAAGAAAAGAAAAACCTTCTTCATCAGAAAATTCAAGAAACCTCTGGATCGATTGCCAATCTGTTTTCAGAAACAAGCAGATCAGTTCAAGAGCTTGTGGACAAATCTGAAGGCATTTCTCAAGCATCCAAAGCCGGCACTGTAACATCCAGCACTGTTGAAGAAAAGTCGATCGGCGGAAAAAAAGAGCTAGAAGTCCAGCAAAAACAGATGAACAAAATTGACACAAGCCTTGTCCAAATCGAAAAAGAAATGGTCAAGCTGGATGAAATCGCGCAGCAAATTGAAAAAATCTTCGGCATCGTCACAGGCATAGCTGAACAAACAAACCTTCTCTCGCTCAATGCATCTATTGAATCCGCCCGCGCCGGAGAACACGGCAAAGGCTTTGCTGTCGTGGCAAATGAAGTGCGGAAGCTTTCTGAGGATACGAAAAAAACCGTCTCTACTGTTTCTGAGCTTGTGAACAATACGAATACACAAATCAACATTGTATCCAAGCATATCAAAGACGTGAATGAGCTAGTCAGCGAAAGTAAAGAAAAAATGACGCAAATTAACCGCTTATTCGATGAAATCGTCCACAGCATGAAAATCAGCAAAGAGCAATCAGGCAAAATCGACGTCGATCTGCAAGCATTTCTTGGAGGACTTCAGGAAGTCAGCCGCGCCGTTTCCCATGTGGCCGCTTCCGTTGATTCGCTTGTCATCCTGACAGAAGAATAACCATCAAAAACCGGTCTGCGATACGGCCGGTTTTTTTGCGTTCATTATGTAAACTTAAATTAAAAATCAGTTGACATAATAATTACCTGCATTTATTGTATAACCATATTTGATTACTGTTTGGAGGATTTCACATGCTGAAATTAATCGACATGATGCATATTGCTATTTTCACCGCGCTGATGGCAGTGCTCGGCTTTATGCCCCCTCTCTTCTTATCCTTTACACCTGTTCCGATTACATTGCAAACGCTTGGTGTCATGTTGGCAGGCAGCATCCTCAGGCCAAAGTCTGCTTTCTTAAGCCAGCTTGTCTTTTTGCTGCTCGTCGCCTTCGGAGCGCCGCTGTTGCCCGGCGGACGAGGCGGTTTTGGTGTGTTTTTCGGACCGAGCGCAGGCTTTTTGATTGCTTATCCCCTCGCTTCATGGCTGATCAGTTTAGCCGCTAACAGGCTGCGGAAGGTGACAGTATTGCGTCTCTTTTTCACTCATATCGTATTCGGCATCATCTTTATTTATCTGCTTGGTATACCGGTACAAGCTTTTATCATGCATATTGATTTGTCACAGGCCGCCTTCATGAGCCTTGCATATGTGCCTGGTGATTTGATAAAAGCGGCTGTATCTGCATTTCTGGCGATAAAAATCACTCAAGCCTTGTCTCTTTCTGATACGATGTTTACAAAAGGAGGATGACACTACATGACAATTACTCATACCTATTCATCTACTGCCGAAACATCGCCCGGCCGTGTAGCGATCCAGACTGAATCGGAGCAAATCACGTACCATGATTGGGATCGGCTTGTCTCTCAAACCGCAAATTGGCTGCGGTCACAGCCGAGCATGCCGAATCGTGTGGCGATCCTGCTCCCAAATAGTCTGGCGTTTTTACAGCTGTTTGCCGGAGCCGCAGCGGCTGGATGCACAGCCATTCCCATCGACACACGCTGGAGCCCGGCTGAATGTAAGGAGCGGCTGTCCATAAGCAATGCGGATCTTGTGGTTACTTTAGCCTTTTTCAAAAACAAACTGACAGATAGCCAGACACCTGTTGTTTTGCTGGATAACTGTATGGCAGATATTTCTGAAGCAACCGCTGATCCCTTGCCTACCATTGATCCGGAGCACCCTTTTTATATGGGATTTACGTCGGGCTCGACAGGAAAACCGAAGGCCTTTACGCGATCTCACCGCTCATGGATAGAGAGCTTTACCTGTACAGAAACAGATTTTTCGATTTCATCAAATGACACGGTATTGATTCCCGGGACGTTAATGTCCTCTCACTTCTTATACGGGGCAGTCAGCACTTTGTTTCTCGGAGGAACCGTTTGTTTGCTGAAAAAGTTTTCTCCTGCCAAAGCGAAGGAATGGCTGTGCCGTGAATCCATCAGTGTTCTCTATACCGTACCGACGATGACAGACGCCCTCACAAGGATTGAGGGTTTTCCCGACAGTCCCGTCAAAATCATCTCATCCGGCGCAGACTGGCCGGCAGAATCCAAGGAGAAGCTTGCCGCTGCATGGCCTCATCTCAAGCTGTACGATTTTTACGGCACATCAGAGCTTAGTTTTGTGACGTTTTCTTCACCGGAAGACAGCCACGGAAGCCGCATTCAGCGGGCCGCCCTTTTCATAATGTCCGGATCGAAATCCGCAACGCTGGAGGAGAGCGCTGTCAGCCAGGGGAAGTCGGAAAAATATTTGTCAAAAGCCCGATGCGGTTTTCCGGCTATGTGAACGGCAGCACACCAGATGAATGGATGACAGTGGATGATATGGGCTACGTTGATGAAGAGGGCTTTCTATACATATCAGGAAGAGAAAACGGGATGATCGTGTACGGAGGATTAAATATTTTCCCAGAAGAAATTGAACGTGTGCTTCTCGCCTGCCCAGAGGTTGAAAGCGCGGCTGTCGTTGGCATTCCCGACGAGTATTGGGGAGAAATCGCTGTAGCTGTCATTCTTGGAAACGCTAATGCCAGAACACTTAAAGCCTGGTGTAAACAGAAATTAGCCTCCTATAAAATTCCGAAAAAATGGGTGTTTGCAGACAGCTTGCCGGAAACGAGCAGCGGAAAAATTGCCCGTTCCAGAGTGAAAAAATGGCTGGAAGAGAGTATACAGTATAAATGAATGCGGTTATTGTTGATGCAAAACGAACGATCTTTGGAAATCAAAACGGACTGCTGAAGCCCTTCCTGCCGGAGGATTTGGCGGCTCCCATCATCCGCTGTCTCAGCCGAAAGCTAGAGGATCAAGTTGACGAGGTCATTCTCGGAAACGCTACTGGCAGAGGCGGCAACCTGGCCAGACTGTCAGCCCTTCAAGCCGGACTGCCTTTATCGGTTCCCGGAATGACAATTGACAGACAGTGCGGCTCAGGCCTTGAAGCTGTGCGCTATGCCTGCAGCCTTATTCAAGCGGGAGCCGGCACGATGTATATCGCGGGCGGCTCAGAAAGCAGCAGCCAATCCCCTTTTTCAGAACGGGCCCGCTTTTCTCCAGATGCGATTGGCGATCCAGACATGGGCATTGCAGCAGAATATACGGCTGCACGCTATTCCATCAGCAGAAGCATGCAGGATGAGTACGCGCTTCTCAGCCATCAACGCAGCAGGAACGCGCATGAGGAAGGATTTTACCGTGAAGAAGTTGTTGCTCTCGGGGAATTGGAGACGGACGAAGCATTTTTGAAAACGCGGCCAATAGAAGCGATTATTCCCCGTGCAAAGCCGGTTTTCGACACCAGCTCCGGAACAGTCACAGCAGCCAACAGCAGTGGCATAGCAGACGGAGCAGCGGCTCTTTTGGTAATGGAAGAAGAAAAAGCGGCAGCCCTGGGACTTAAGCCTGTTCTCCGGTTTATCGGCAGCGCTGTCAGCGGGATTCACCCCAACTATCCGCCCGCGGCACCGGTTGATGCGATCCGTAATCTCTTACATACACACGATGTAACACCTGAGGATATCGGTTTATTTGAAATCAATGAAGCCTTTGCCGTCAAAATTTGTGTCTGCTCGCAAGAACTCGGCATTCCCTTTTCAAAAATCAATGTGCGCGGCGGCGCATTAGCTCTTGGCCATCCGTACGGTGCATCAGGTGCAGCTCTGGTAACCAGATTGTTTTATGAAGCGAAAAGACGGACAGACTGTCAATATGTGGTTGCAGCCATCGGAAGCGGCGGCGGAATTGGACTGGCTTTATTATTTGAAGTTCTTGCATAGGCTTTTTCATAGGACACACGCTTTCGATTTAGTATAATAGCGATATGAATAAAGTCAGGAAGGGGATTTTATGACAGCCGTTTGTTTAGTAAGACATGGAGAAACCGATTGGAACCTGCAGCAAAAATGCCAAGGCAAAACCGATATCCCGCTAAACGCAACAGGTGAACGCCAAGCAAGAGAAACCGGAGAATATGTAAAGGACTTTTCTTGGGATATTATTGTGACGAGCCCGCTGAAAAGAGCGAAAAGAACCGCGGAAATTATTAATGAATATCTGCATCTTCCGATAGTCGAGATGGATGATTTTAAGGAACGCGATTACGGCGACGCGGAGGGCATGCCGCTGGAGGAACGGACAAAGCGCTATCCAGATAACATCTATCCGAATATGGAAACCTTAGAAGAACTCACTGACAGGCTGATGGGCGGTTTGGCAAAAGTGAACCAGGCGTATCCAAACAAGAAGGTGCTGATCGTGGCGCACGGTGCGGCAATTCACGCCCTGCTGACAGAAATATCCGGCGGTGACCCGGAGCTTCAAAGCACCCGTCTCGTCAACGCCTGCCTCAGCAACATTGAATTTGCAGAAGAAAAATGGCTGATAAAAGACTATAATATCAACAGCCACTTATCCGGCTTTATCAAATAAGAAAAAGACAGGCGTTTGCCTGTCTTTTCTTTTATTTCTGAGCAGCCGGCATCTCTTTTTGAAGCTCGTCCAAAATGGCATTCGCCCCGTCTACACTGCGGCGCAGAGACCACACCGCACGGTCCACGTGGTATACATGCCCGTTTTTCACTGCCTTCAGTTTTTTCCAAAGGACATTCTTTTCGATCGGGCGTTTACCGTCGGCGTCGAGGTCATCTGTTTTTCCTGTCATCAGGATGATCACATCCGGATCTGTTTTCAGCAGCTGCTCCAGTGTCATTTTCATATTCACAGAGTCGCCGCCATTGCTTGAATCGCTATTGCCTGACGTACTGATTGCATATCGATAGCCGACCTGTGTTAAAAGTCTCGATGTAAAGAAGTTTTCATCCCTGGCCATAATGGTATCATTTGTATTTCCGATCAAAAGCACGGACTGGCTGTTCGCGCTGATTTTCTGCTTTGTCTCGCTAAGCTTTTCTTCATGCGCCGTCAGCTTTTTCTCCATTTCCTTCTCCTTGCCGACTGCTTTTGCAATCGTAAGCGAAGCGTCAATTGTGTCCTGATAATCAGCATTTAAATTATTAAGTGCAATCGTCGGCGCTATTTTTTTCAGCTGATCGTACACCTTCTTATGCCGGGTCGTGTCAGCAATAATTAAATCGGGTTTTAATGAAGCGATTTTTTCCATGCTTGGCTGTGAGCGAGTGCCGACAGATGTGTAGCCGTCAATTTTCTTCAGCACATCCTTGTTGATCAGCTGCTTCGCTTTGTTGTCATCGGCAACCCCGACAGGCGTAATGCCGAGATCAAGCAGTGTATCAATAAAACCTAGCTCAAGAACAACAACCCGCTCCGGATGCTCAGGTACATTTGTCTTCCCTAAATCATGTGTTACCGCCACTTTATGGTCTTTACTGTTTTGATTGCCGCTTGAAGACGAGCAAGCAGCCGTTAAGACAGAAAGAAGTAAAACTGTAAGAATAATCAGTGTTTTTTTCATATGTTCCAGTCTCTCCTGTTGGTAGTTTCTATGGTTAAGATGTCCAAGAGTAGTATAACACGGAATGAGAATCATTATCACCAATTATTTTTTAAATGAGAAGAGAAAGTTCGGCTTACAGGAAAATCTTGTTTCACGATACAGCAGTTCAGCAGCTGAACATCCTGTCCACAAAAAAGCTTGCAGAAAAATAACATTCTCTGCAAGCTGATCCTGTTAAAGCTTCACAATCACTCTTCCTTGAATGCGATTTTGTAAAATATCTTTTAACGCACCCGGCGTTTCTTCCAATGATACTTCCCTGTCCACGATGGTCAGCAGCTGATCAGGCTTGAGATCAGAAGACATGCGCTCCCAAACAGCGGCTCTGACGTCCATCGGACAGTATACTGAATCGATTCCGAGCAGGCTTACTCCGCGAAGAATAAAAGGATACACCGTTGCCGGAACTTCTCCTCCGCCGGTTAAGCCGCTCACTGCGACAGATCCGCCGTATTGAATTTTGCTTAAAAGCGAGGCAAGCTGTTTTCCGCCGACTGGATCAACCGCTCCCTGCCATTGCTGCTTGGACAGCGCCTTAAGCGTTCCGTCATAGACATCTTCCCTGCTGATTACTTCGCTTGCACCAAGCTGTTTCAAATAATCAGCCGCCTCCCGGTTTCCGGTACTTGCCACCACATCATAGCCCCGCTTGTTCAGCATCGATACCGCAATTCCGCCGACACCGCCAGTTGCTCCTGTGACTAGCACGCTGCCTTTTTCCGGAGACAGACCGTTCTGTTCAAGCCGATGCACTGATAACGCCGCAGTAAATCCCGCCGTTCCGTACACCATCGCTTCTTTTAACGAAAGATTCTGTGGCAAAGGCACCAGCCAGTCACCAGGCACAGAAGCGTATTCACTTAATCCGCCATCACGGGAGACACCGAGCTCATAGCTTGTCGCGATCACCTCATCCCCCTCCGCAAAACGCGGATCATTGGAAGAGACGACCGTACCCGCAGCATCAATGCCTAAAATAAGCGGATACTCTCTGACGATATTGCCTCCTGCTTTTCCGGCCAGACCATCTTTGTAATTAATGCCGGAATAAGCAACTTTAATCAGGACACCATCCTTCGGCAAATCCTCTGTTGATATGGTTTTCACATGGACTGAAACATCATCGGCATTTTTTTCTGCCTGCAATGCTTGAAATAACGTTGACATTCGGCACACTCCTTTTCATTTATATCGTAACCGAAGAACGTTCAAAAAACCAAATCATCAAGCCGCCATTTTCACTTCGCCGGCACATTGAGACAATAATGGACAAATCCGGTATCCTCTTCATAGCCGTTTTGCTCATACAAGCTTCTTGCCTTCCGGTTGTGGTGCTCAGTCTGAAGTGTTAAACATTTTGCCCCGTTTTCCTCTGCATAATCCTTTGCGGCAGAAAGCAGCCGGCCGCCGGCTCCCTTTGTACGCGCATGAGGAACGACAAATAAGTCATTTAATATGTAGATCCTTTTCATTGACACAGAAGAAAACGTTGGATAGAGCTGGGTAAACCCTATGAATTCTCCATTTTCTTCTGCTATCAAAATAACAGACTCGTGATTTTCCAAACGAGCTTTCAAATAAGCCTCCGCCCCTTGCAAATCGGATGCCTGTCTATAAAATTCCCGATATTGGTTAAACAGCGGCGTAATGGCCGCCGCGTCTGATGTCTTTGCTTGGCGAATGTTCATCTTATTTCTTCCTCCCTCTCAATAATTTTTTCATTCTATCCATTTTCTGTAAAGTTTATTTTTCAGAATACTTTTATCATCATGCTTTGAAAAAATATCACGATAATATCCATTGTTCTCACGGAAGCATATGCAGGTCATTTGAACGAATTTTTTCGACAGGAATTTGCCGGGACTCAGGAGCATTTAACCTAAAAAAGCATGACATTTCAGCATAATGAACATTTACTCATGTCTATTTTCGTTCTTTTCTGTATGAAAATAGTTATTTCGAGTCTCTACGGAAATAGCGAGAGATGATATACCTAAATAGAGATAAAATCATCTCAAAAAAATGGGTCTACTAAAATATTATTCCATCTATTACAATAAATTCACAGAATAGTCTTTTAAGTAAGTCTACTCTGAATTTTTTAAAAGGAGAGGGTAAAGAGTGAGAAGCAAAAAATTGTGGATCAGCTTGTTGTTTGCGTTAACGTTAATCTTTACGATGGCGTTCAGCAACATGTCTGCGCAGGCTGCCGGAAAAAGCAGTACAGAAAAGAAATACATTGTCGGATTTAAACAGACAATGAGTGCCATGAGTTCCGCCAAGAAAAAGGATGTTATTTCTGAAAAAGGCGGAAAGGTTCAAAAGCAATTTAAGTATGTTAACGCGGCCGCAGCAACATTGGATGAAAAAGCTGTAAAAGAATTGAAAAAAGATCCGAGCGTTGCATATGTGGAAGAAGATCATATTGCACATGAATATGCGCAATCTGTTCCTTATGGCATTTCTCAAATTAAAGCGCCGGCTCTTCACTCTCAAGGCTACACAGGCTCTAACGTAAAAGTAGCTGTTATCGACAGCGGAATTGACTCTTCTCATCCTGACTTAAACGTCAGAGGCGGAGCAAGCTTCGTACCTTCTGAAACAAACCCATACCAGGACGGCAGTTCTCACGGTACGCATGTAGCCGGTACGATTGCCGCTCTTAATAACTCAATCGGTGTTCTGGGCGTAGCGCCAAGCGCATCATTATATGCAGTAAAAGTGCTTGATTCAACAGGAAGCGGCCAATATAGCTGGATTATTAACGGCATTGAGTGGGCCATTTCCAACAATATGGATGTTATCAACATGAGCCTTGGCGGACCTACTGGTTCTACAGCGCTGAAAACAGTCGTTGACAAAGCCGTTTCCAGCGGTATCGTCGTTGCTGCCGCTGCCGGAAACGAAGGTTCGTCCGGAAGCTCAAGCACAGTCGGCTACCCTGCAAAATATCCTTCTACTATTGCGGTAGGTGCGGTAAACAGCAGCAACCAAAGAGCTTCATTCTCAAGCGCAGGTTCTGAGCTTGATGTGATGGCTCCTGGCGTATCCATCCAAAGCACACTTCCTGGAGGCACTTACGGTGCTTACAACGGCACGTCCATGGCGACTCCTCACGTTGCCGGAGCAGCAGCGTTAATTCTTTCTAAGCACCCGACTTGGACAAACGCGCAAGTCCGTGATCGTTTAGAAAGCACTGCAACATATCTTGGAAACTCTTTCTACTATGGAAAAGGGTTAATCAACGTACAAGCAGCTGCACAATAATAGTAAAAAGAAGCAGGTTCCTCCATACCTGCTTCTTTTTATTTGTCAGCATCCTGATGTTCCGGCGCATTCTCTTCTTTCTCCGCATGTTGAATCCGTTCCATGATCGACGGATGGCTGCCTCTGAAAATCTTCACAAGCACCGGAGGATCAACCTGGCTCAGCCCCGTCACGGCCAAATCCTGAAACGTTTTAACAGCGGCTTCTCTGTTCTCTGTCAACTCGATCCCATACTGGTCAGCCTTATTCTCCTGATAACGCGAGACAGCATTAGAAAAAGGCGTTACCGCAAAGCTCAAAACAGAAAACAAAAGCAATAACAGCGGAAGTGCCGCAAGATCATGCCGCCCTTCTAAATGAAACATGCTGCGGGTTAGGCGAACCGTCCGCTTGTAAAGCTTATCAATGACATAAAATCCGGCGAGCGACACGAGCAAATAGCCAGCCAGACCGATGTAAACGTGCTTCATGACATAATGGCCCATTTCGTGGCCCATAATAAACAGGATTTCTGAATCGTCAAGTTTGTTCAGCGTCGTATCCCACAATACAATCCGTTTGTTGGCCCCGATTCCTGTAACATAGGCATTCAGCGCATTTGTTTTTTCTGACATGTTCACTTCATATACATGGTCAGCCGGAATATTGGCTTCATCTGCCAGCTCTAATATTTTGCTTTCAAGCTCTTTGTTTTTCAGCGGATAAAAATCATTGTATAAAGGATCAATAATGACCGGCTGAATAAAAAACAGAAAAAGCGAAAACGGCACTGTTAACAGCCAGGCGTATAACCACCATTTTTTTTCATGCCTTTTGATCAGCCAATAAAAAACGAGAACGCAAAGCGCAAAGATTGGGAAACTGATCCAAAAGCTGATAACCTGATCCTTAGCCCAGCTGGCCGTTGTCTGTGTGGAAATGTTATAGTCAAGCGATACTTGATAGCCTATCCAATCTAAAGGCAGCGTCACCAATGTTGTAATCAGCGAAAGCACAAACACAAAACCTACAGTCTGCAAAAACCGAAAAGGCACGGCCGCTTCGATCCATTTCTTGATTTTCTTTGAAACACCGCTGACCAGCAGAACAAAAAACAGAAACCAATCAAGAGGTACCCCGATAAAAAATAAAAAATTCTTGACATTCGAATACTGCTCGGCCACTGCCAACTCAGACGGCTTCATGAAAGAAGCCGGATCGGCCTGCGTCCCTTTCACGGCTTCCGGTATTGCGGAATCACCCGACAGGAAAAAATACCAATAAAAAAACAGCCCGTACAGCACGTAAGCAAGTCCTGCTGCCGCAATCCACTTGCGCATAACGCCTCACTCCTCACATCAACCCGTTACTTCTATTGTAATCATAAATTCAAATTCTTAGAACCAAGCTGTGTTCCGCACTTTTCCACCCTTTTAAGCATGGAAAGCCCGAACGCTGGGAAAACTAACAATGTTTGGAGTGATGCAAATGAAAAAAATAGTGGCAGCCATCGTGGTAATCGGTCTTGTGTTTATAGCATTTTTTTATCTTTACAGCCGATCAGGCGATGTGTATCAATCGGTAGACGCGGATTTGATCACACTGTCTTCAAGCGGCCAGGAAGATATCGAGATTGAAAAAAGACAGCACGTCAAAGATATGCTGGATATTATGAATCAGGGAAAACAGGTGAAGACAGAAAAAACATCAGCCCCTGATTACGAAGGGACAATCAAGTTTCATAAAGACCGGTATGACTCATTCAGACTATGGATTGACGACAGCCTGCAAGCCGTTTTTTTGAAGGATGGCACATACTACAAATTAAGCAAAAATGATACAAAGGCGCTGCTAAATATTATTAAAAAAGAAGCAAAGGATTGAAAATGAAAAAGCGAAGCTAACCGCTTCGCTTTTTCATTTTATTGGGGCAAAATATCTCTCAGTGCCCGTCTGAGCATTTTCCCCGTCGCATTTTTCGGAATATCGTCAAGAAACGTAATGGCGGCAGGCCGCTTGTATTTTGCCAGATGCTTTTCGCAGTGCTGCATGATGTCCTCCTCTGTTACCCCAGAGCGTTTCGGCACCACATATCCCTTTACCGCTTCCCCGCTTTGGGGGTCCGGCACGCCGATGACAACCGCCTCCTTGACGTCCGGATGGCTGTACAGCACCTCCTCCACCTCCCGCGGATACACATTGTATCCTCCTACAATGATCATGTCTTTTTTCCGGTCAACAATGTAAAAATAGCCGTCCTCATCCCGTCTTGCCAAGTCCCCCGTATAAAGCCACCCGTCTTTTAATGCATGCTCTGTTTCCATCGGCATTTTATAATAGCCCTTCATCACATTGGGGCCTTTCACGATCAATTCGCCGACCTGGTGAGCGGGCAGCTCGCGTCCGAGCGGATCTACGACCTTGTTTTCGACATGTAAGATACTTGTCCCGATGGAGCCCGGCTTTCTGCCCCTGTCAAATGGGTTAAAGCACGTGACGGGTGATGCTTCCGAGAGCCCGTAGCCTTCCAAAATGGTAACACCGAATTTTTCTTCAAACGCCGTCAGCAACGCGACTGGCATGGACGCGCCTCCCGAAATGCACAGCCGGATCGAAGAAAAATCATCTTTCTTTCCGTTTTCATGCTGAAACAAGTAGTTATACATTGTAGGCACACCGGCAAAAATGGTCGCCTGCTGCTGCTTAACAAGCTTAAAAACAGATGCCGGACTGAATTGAGGCTCAATCAATACAGTTGCGCCGCTCATCAGCGGTGCATTCATACAGACGGTTAAACAAAACACGTGAAACATGGGAAGAGCGCAGACCACATTGTCCCTCTCATCCATTCCCAAATAGCCTGCGACATCGTTGGCATTGCTGTACAAATTCTGATGTGTCAGCATCGCGCCTTTCGGTTTTCCAGTCGTTCCTGACGTATATAAAATAACCGCGGTATCATCAGGGACAAGTTCTTGGTTTTGTTTAGCGGCAGATGTCGGCCGCAATATTTTTGCAAACGTTGTCATTTTCATCCTGACCTCTGGGTCCGCAGCTTCCGGCTCGGCCTCCCCCGTCTGGCATAAAATGACGAGCTCAACCTTTGGCAGCGACTCATGCATGCTCTCATAAAGCGGCAAAAGCTGGCTAACGCCCACGATTGCCTTTACATCGCCATTTGTCAGCATATAACCAATTTCTGTCGGCGTGTACAACGGATTGATGGGAACAACCACGATCCCAGCTTTTAAAGCGCCAAAAAACGCGATGATAAAATCAGGCGAATTGCCAAGCAGCAAAGCTAAATGGTCCCCTTTCTCCATACCGGCTTCCTGAAGGCCGTCCGCAAACCGCTGAATATATTCATTCAGCTCTTGATACGTCATCATGTGATCTTTAAACCTGCATGCGATGCTGTCGGGCTTCTCAGATGCTGTTTCTTCCAATTTTGAAACAAGATTCATTCTCCCACCCCTTAAAGTGAATGAATAGTCATTCATTATTGAAGCCAAGCTTTCTCCTCCATTATAGAGAAACAGAAAAAAACACTCAAGAGCAAAAAGCCCTGAGTGTCAGTACTGTCATAGTTTCTTCAATGCTTCGGCAATCGGCGTATCTCCTTCTGTCAGATCAAAGGCCCGATTTTCCGTATTCTTCTCATCTAAAGAAGCAATGACCGTTTTTGCAACGTCATCACGGGAAATAAATCCCCGCTCAAGATCCTTCGCTGCTGAAACAGTTCCCGTTCCAGGCTCATTGCGAAGGCCTCCCGGACGGATAATCGTATAGGTTAAACCGCTCGCTTCCAGAATTTTATCAGCATAATGCTTGGCCACATAATAAGGCTTGAGTGCCTCATTCCAATTTTCACGGTGATGGGCTTGCAGGGCGCTGACCATAATAAACCGTTTGATTCCGGCAATGGCCGCAGCTTCAATGGCTTTTGCCGCTCCATCAAGATCCACCAGCAGTGTTTTATCATAGCCTGTGCTGCCGCCGGAACCGGCTGTGAAAATGATCGCGTCACAGCCTTTTGCCGCAGCGGCGATTTCTTCCGGGCTGCCCTCCAGATTCGCAAGCACAGCTTCTGCACCGGCAGCTTCAAGAGACGCTTTCTGTTCTTCTTTTCTGACCATCGCTCTGATGGAATGATCAGGATTATCTTGGAATAAAGAGACGAGTCTTTGCCCGATTTGTCCGTTCGCTCCGATTAAAAACACTTTCATGTGAATCCCTCCTGCCTCCATTATTTCAAAAACACAACCGCTCTTTCAAACGATGTGTTTTGCCTTAATAAATCAGATCAAGGAAATCCTCTTTCGTAATGTTCCCAAAGTAATGCTTGAGATTCACACCTTCGAGCACATCAGCGATGACGCTGCGTTCGTATTGTTTTCCGACCAGCAGGTTTTCAATTTCAGATACATCACCGACACCGAAGAAATCTCCGAAGATTTTGCAGTCCTCGATTTTGCCTTTCTTGACTTCCAGGCGCAAATCGATCGATCCAACCGGATAACGCTTCGAATGATTAAGGTTAAATTTTGGTGAGCGGCCGTAGTTCCAATCCCAATTCTGATAGCGCTCTTTCGAAATTTGATGAATGGTCTCCCAATCTTTTTCCGTCAGCTTATACTCCGGCACGTTTCCAATGTCGTTTGTGTTAAAAATATGGCGAAGCAAATGGCTGCGGAATTCTTCGGTGGTCATTTTATCATCGAGAAACTCACTGATGTTTGCCACTCGGCTTCTGATCGATTTGATGCCTTTTGATTCAATTTTATCCTTTTTCACCTTTAATGCTGATACAACATGATCAATGGCTGAATCAAACATGAGGGTGCCGTGGCTGAAAATACGGCCTTTCGTTGCAAACTGAGCGTTTCCGGATATTTTCCGGCCATCCACTACAATGTCGTTCCGGCCGCTTAATTCAGCTTCAACCCCAAGCTGATGTAACGCCTGAATCACCGGCTCAGTGAATTTTTTAAAGTTATGAAAGCTGTCCCCGTCATCCTTGGTAATAAAGCTGAAGTTCAAGTTCCCCAGATCATGGTACACAGCGCCCCCGCCTGATAAACGGCGGACGACGATAATCCCGTTTTCCTCAACATATTTTGTATTGATTTCTTCTATTGTATTTTGGTTTTTCCCAATGATAATAGACGGTTGATTCACATAAAAGAGCAAATATTGCTGTTCAGGGTCTAAATGCTTTACACAGTACTCCTCGATAGCAAGATTGATCCGCGGATCATTGATATTTTGATTGTCTATAAATAACATGGTGCTCCTCCTTTATCCTTCCCACACAAAACCTGATTTCGCAATATTCACTTCTCCGTTAAAAACGGTTTTCGCTTCTTTGCGAAGGTTGTCATGCACGCCAAAATGCGGCAAATGGGTCAGCAGCAGTTCTCCCGCTCCCGCTTCTTTTGCAATGCGCCCGGCTTCCAGGCTGTTCATATGGCCTGCACTTGTTCCGTCTTGATCGGCATAAAAATTGCATTCTGAGATCAATAAATCAGCATCTTTCGAAAACGGTATAAATGAATCCTGATAGCTGGAATCAGCAGTATAAACGACAGTGTGGCTGCCGTCAGTAATCCGCATGGCATAGCACGTCACCGGGTGAATCGTTTTTAAAAAGGTGATCGTAAACGGACCGGCAGTCAGCGGCTGATCCGGCTGATAGGCGATCCCTTTTGTATGTGTTTTATATGTAAGCTTTTGAAACTGTTCTATATCAGCATCATGTCCGTAAATCGGAAGCGTATGCTCTCCTTTGCCGAGAAACGAACCGACTTGCTTGGCAAATTGCAGCGGCCCGATATCAGCGATATGGTCATGGTGATAATGAGACAGAACGACCGCATCCAGCTTTTCCGCCGGCACATATCCGAACAGCTTAGACAAAACGGCACTGCCGCAATCAACAAGCAGAGAGTAATCACCTGACTGAAACAAATAGCCTGACGTCGCTTCATTTGCGGCCGGAAAACCGCCATAGCATCCGATAACTGTAACTTTCATAATGTCCTCCTATCTTTTCAAAAAAATTGATCCTCCTTCAATATACCCATTTTTCTTGAAAAAAGCATGTTTTAAACATTGTATCAAAACAGTTATTGATTTTTGTAATCTGTTATATTACAATGAAATCACTACAAAGGGGAAAGAGGGATTGGTTATGCTGGGGAAAATCACAGAATTTTTTAGAAACCTGCCTTCGAAAAAGTGTGCGGAATGCGGAAAAAAGATAGAAGAGCAGCATGAGTGTTATGGTAATATCTGCAATGACTGTATAAAAGTAAACGATTTGTAATGAGCGAAAATCCCGCGCCTTACGCGTGGGATTTTCTTATTTTTTCACATATCTCTTAATTTTGAAATAATAGTCAGGTTAGGTCAAAGCTCACCTGTTTTTAGATAATTCTGGTGATTATCATAATGTCATTGAATATTCTTTATTTTCGAAATATAATTTACTATAGACGAATTGATTTCTTATCTATTATAATTTGATCTAATAGTGAGATTAAATATATGTCTATTCATGATATATGTTGATACTTTGTTTTTTGGGAGGTAATCTATGAAAAGAATTAAGTTTGGATTAGCCACACAAATATTCGTTGGACTTATTCTAGGTGTCATTGTTGGCGTCATTTGGTATGGCAACCCAGCATTGCCTACTTACCTGCAGCCAATCGGGGATCTCTTTTTACGCTTAATCAAAATGATAGTGATTCCTATTGTTGTCTCCAGCTTAATCATCGGTGTAGCCGGTGCAGGAAATGGAAAGCAAGTCGGTAAATTAGGCTTCAGAACGATTCTGTACTTCGAGATCATCACGACTTTTGCCATTATTCTCGGACTAGCCCTTGCAAACATCTTCCATCCGGGTACAGGAGTTAATATACACGAAGCTCAAAAATCGGACATCAGTCAATATGTTGAAACTGAAAAAGAACAAAGTAATAAATCAGTGGCGGAAACGTTCCTCCATATTGTGCCGACAAACTTCTTCCAGTCATTGGTCGAAGGGGATCTTCTAGCCATCATCTGCTTTACAGTACTATTTGCATTGGGTATTTCCGCGATCGGTGAAAGAGGCAAGCCTGTATTAGCCTTTTTTGAAGGTGTATCCCATGCCATGTTCCACGTTGTAAACCTTGTGATGAAAGTGGCGCCATTCGGCGTTTTCGCTCTTATCGGAGTGACTGTGTCTAAATTCGGACTCGGTTCTCTTATCTCTCTCGGAAAGCTCGTCGGATTGGTTTATGTCGCGCTTGCTTTCTTCTTAATTGTTATTTTCGGGATTGTCGCAAAAATTGCCGGCATCAGCATCTTCAAGTTCCTTGCTTACATGAAGGACGAAATCTTACTGGCGTTCAGTACGTCCAGCTCTGAAACGGTTCTTCCGCGCATCATGGAAAAAATGGAGAAAATCGGATGTCCGAAAGGCATTGTTTCATTTGTCATTCCGATCGGTTACACGTTTAACTTAGACGGTTCCGTTCTCTATCAATCTATTGCCGCACTCTTTTTAGCACAGGTATATGGCATTGATTTGACGATTTGGCACCAAATTACGCTTGTGCTCGTCTTAATGGTGACATCCAAAGGGATGGCTGCCGTGCCTGGTACTTCTTTTGTTGTCTTGCTTGCAACGCTTGGCACCATCGGCGTTCCGGCTGAAGGACTTGCCTTTATTGCCGGCGTAGACCGCATCATGGATATGGCACGTACAGTTGTCAACCTGACTGGTAACGCGCTTGCTGCCGTTGTGATGTCTAAATGGGAAGGCATGTTTAATCCTGCGAAAGCAGAAACTGTTATGTCCCAATCGAAAACAGAACAAAACGCAACCATTTCTGGTTAATGAAAAGCCTGCGGGGTTCTTGCCCCGCAGGCTTTTTTAATCTTTAACAAGCACAAACAGTTCTGTAATCAAAACAGTATCCTCATTCAGCTCCAGTTCACCGCTTTTGATCAGTTCCGCCCATGCCATCCGATGATCCTCTTGAAACTCCTCAATTCGATCTCCATTGCCCTCTCCTTTGACTAACCTCATATCAGGCGCACAAAAGGTGGTTTCAAAGACATCTGTCACTTTTATATTGCATCTTGGATTGTCATGTTTATCATAAACGGTAACAAGCTGACCCGCTGTTTGATAAACGTCCCTCAATTCATCTTTTGAATACAATGATTTCGGCGCGCACGTGGCGGTTTTTTCTCCGGCAAGGATCTGCTGAATCAGCTGTTCTCCCAACCCATCATCACCTTCCCAGCCGAATGTGCTTTTCAGCTTATAAATCTTCATTGGTCCTCCCCCTTATACCATTGGTGACTGTACATAGTAATACAGAAGCTTAGCGGTATGGCGAAGAGATGATTTATGGGTGCGTTCAAATGCATGGGAAGCGTCAATTCCCGGCCCTATGAGGCCATGCACAATATCATGCCCGGATTTGATCGCTGCTGATGCATCAGACCCGTAGTACGGATATATATCAAGCTTATAGTCAATATGATGCTTCTCGGCTAATTGAACTAAATGCTTTCTGAGCTGATAATGATACGGCCCGCTCGCATCCTTCACACAGATTGATACTGAATATTCATCTGTCGCCTGCCCGTCACCGATAGCGCCCATATCAACCGCCAAATATTCAACTGTTTCAGGAGGAATATTCGAATTCCCGCCGTAACCGATTTCTTCATTATTGGAAATAAGAAAATGGGTTGTATACGGCAGCTCAATGTCTTCTGTTTGAATTTCATGAATTAAGCGGAGCAATAAGGCGACGCTTGCTTTGTCATCCAAATGGCGCGATTTAATAAATCCGCTTGATGTGATCTCGACACGTGGATCAAACGACACAAAGTCTCCGACGCCAATGCCAAGCTCCTCCGTATCTTTCCGGCAGTGAACAGGTTCATCTAGGCGGATCTCCATATTCTCTTGATTCCGCTCAGCCTTTCCCGCGTCTTTGTATACGTGCACAGACGTTTGATGCATTAAGATTGTGCCTGTGTACGTTTTTCCTGAGGCGGTTTCAATTTGGCAATACTCCCCCTCAATCGAGTTGTAGCGGAACCCGCCGATTAAATCGATTTTCAGCCGGCCGTCCGCTTTAATTTCCTTTACCATAGCGCCGAGGGTGTCAACGTGCGCAGTCAGCATGCGATGCCGGGATGTGTCGCGTCCTGGAAGCGTTGCAATTAAGCCTCCCTTGTGGTTCCGAACCGTTTCTACCTTCCATTCTTTTAAAAGGCTTTCAATATAATTGATCACCTCATATGTATTTCCTGTCGGGCTTGGGATCGATACCAGTTCTTTAATGAGCTCCATCGTTTTACGTACGGACGTCATAGGGCATTCCTCCTTTTATATTCTACTTAAAATATACTCTTTTCCCGAGGGACCCGTCCAATCTTTTCCTATCAATCTCTCATATGCTGTAGAGAGCATGGGAAGAGGAGGGATTTCTATGTGCTGTCGTCATTCACATGAACAGAAATGTCGTTGTCACGATTGGTTCGATGATTTTTGGTTCTTTGACGAGTGGTTCGATAAAGATTTCCACGACCATTGCAAGAAAAAGAAAGAATGCCATGACCCTTGCGAGAAGAAGAAAAAGAAACACCATTGTTTCTCTTGTAAAAAACACAGACATTCTTGCTGTCATTGCTAAAGACTGAATCAGAAATATTCTGATGACCCATGCTTAATGAATATTTCCATTCACATTTTTCCAAGCGGGCATTGCTGCTGCTTGGACCTTTTATTGAAACACCCTTTTTGCTTTTACAATCCAATAAACTGATAAAGCCGCTATAAGAGCAATAATGATTTCAACAGCTGCAGCATGCTCTATGATTCCTCTCTGATATAAAACCGCCGGTACATTAAACAGTGCATGTAAAAGAATAGAATACAACAAAAACAGCGGCCGGCGGCTTTTAACCGCGTACAAAACAAGCAGAGACAGCCCAATTTGGACGGCAATGGCACTGATTCTTTCTATTCCGCCCAGCATCCATTCATACGAAGGAGTATGCAGCAGCTGCTCCTGTATCGGCATAAGCGCCTGTTTGACGTCGCCATTGACCAAAAGCTGTTCAAACGTCCCGCTATTGATTGCAAATGCGTATACAATAAGTGAGATAGAGGACAAGCCTGTAATCAGGATGGCTTCAAGCCCGCCATGGCCTGCCCCGAAAGCCAGACCATCCGCCCAGGTATGATGGCGCTTCATAAAAAATCGCATCATCATATACCTTCCGCACTCCTCAAAAATTCCGGCCATCAAGCAGCCGTAAATGCCATACCATAATGGATGTTGCATCGCTTCTTTCGTCATTTCATTCACTTGCAGTACATAAACATGAACGCCGCCTTCCAGCAGCTGAGCGAAGACAAAAAACGTGAGAGCGCCAATAAAAAACACTTTAAGCGAGGCGCCATACTGTCGCTTAAACCATACAATCAGCCCGATTGGCAACAGAAACGCAATAGCCCCGGATAATGCCAAAAAGACTACTGCTTCTTGACTGACCATTTTTCAGCCTCCTTTTTCTTTTTCATAGATTCCCTATTCTACACTTCTCTTTTTTTGTAAAAAAACCTTCTTTTTAGTACCAGATACTAATATCTAGTGTTATAATCTGACCATAAGGAGTGATTCATATGTCAAAAGCAAAAATTACAGCTATCGGCACCTATGCGCCGAGCAGACGTTTAACCAATGCAGATTTAGAAAAGATCGTTGATACCTCTGATGAATGGATCGTTCAGCGCACAGGAATGAGAGAACGCCGGATTGCGGATGAACATCAATTTACCTCTGATTTATGCATAGAAGCGGTGAAGAATCTCAAGAGCCGTTATAAAGGAACACTTGATGATGTCGATATGATCCTCGTTGCCACAACCACATCCGATTACGCCTTTCCGAGTACGGCATGCCGCGTACAGGAATATTTCGGCTGGGAAAGCACCGGCGCGCTGGATATTAATGCGACATGCGCCGGGCTGACTTACGGCCTCCATTTGGCAAATGGATTGATCACATCTGGCCTTCATCAAAAAATTCTCGTGATCGCCGGAGAGACGTTATCAAAGGTAACGGATTATACCGATCGAACGACATGCGTTCTGTTCGGCGATGCCGCTGGTGCGCTGTTAGTGGAACGAGATGAAGAGACGCCGGGATTTCTTGCGTCTGTACAAGGAACAAGCGGGAACGGCGGCGATATTTTGTATCGTGCCGGACTGCGAAATGAAATAAACGGTGTGCAGCTTGTCGGTTCTGGAAAAATGGTGCAAAACGGACGCGAGGTATATAAATGGGCCGCAAGAACCGTCCCTGGCGAATTTGAACGGCTTTTACATAAAGCAGGACTCAGCTCTGATGATCTCGATTGGTTTGTTCCTCACAGCGCCAACTTGCGCATGATCGAGTCAATTTGTGAAAAAACACCGTTCCCGATTGAAAAAACGCTCACTAGTGTTGAGCACTACGGAAACACGTCTTCGGTTTCAATTGTTTTGGCGCTCGATCTCGCAGTGAAAGCCGGGAAGCTGAAAAAAGATCAAATTGTTTTGCTTTTCGGGTTTGGCGGCGGATTAACCTATACAGGATTGCTTATTAAATGGGGAATGTAACAAAAAAAGAACTTGTTTCCAAGGAAACAAGTTCTTTTTCTTTATGAAGCCGGCTGTTCTTCTGATGATTCTTCCTTCCGGCTTAACATTGTAAAGTAAGTAATGCTTAGTGCAATCATGACGAGGGCGATGCCGATTAAGACGCCGGCCATCTGCCACATGTAGCCAAAGTCACCGTTTGAAATGACCGCTCTGAATCCGTTAATGCTGTAGGTCATCGGCAACGCGCCATGGATGACCTGATAGAAATTCGGGAGCAATTCAAGCGGGAAGGTTCCTCCGCTCGCTCCCAGCTGCAGCACTAAAATAATGACTGCGATAAAACGTCCAGGGTTGCCCATCGTGGTAGCCAAAAATTGAATCATCGCCAGGAAAGCGAGACTCGTAATGATCGTAAACACGTAAAATCTCCACGTGCTCTCTACCTCGAGACCAATTCCCAATAGAAGAACCGTCGCCACAATCAATGATTGAATGATTCCTACAAGCATCATGACATTGAATTTGCTGAAGAACCACTCAAAACCGTTTCTCGGACGTCCTGACGCTTCCTTCAGCGGGAAGACAACCGTCAGCATGATGCCGCCGACATACAAGCCCATTGACAGGATATAAGGTGTCAGCCCTGTTCCATAGTTAGGAACGGAATGAATGGCATCATCTTTGGTTTTAACCGGATCCGCAAACATGCCATATGTTTGATCATCAGCATCGATATCTCCTGTTTGGTCAGCCGCATCCTTCAGCTTACTAGACAGCTCTCCTGTGCCGTCCAATAGCTTGCCTAAACCTGTATCAAGTGATGCAGATCCGTCTGCAAGTTTTGATGATCCGCTTTGGACCTGTTTAGACCCGTCTAACAGCTTAAACAATCCGCCGGATACTTGGCTGCTTCCTGTCACCAATTGCTCTGAGCCCGCTTTTGCTTTTGCGAACTGCTTATTATATTCACCGATGCCCGCTGTCAGTTTATTTTGGTTTTCTGTCAGCTGCTGTGAACCATTGTATATCTTCTCAGATCCAGCAGTTAATTTGTCAATCGCATCTTGAGTGGCTTTTGCGCCATTATAAAGCTTAGAGGTAGCTTCCGGCAATGCCTTCACCTGGGCAACCTCCGCTTTCACATCTTCCAATGAGCTTTTTATCGTTGCGATGTCAGGCAGCTGATCAGCTGAAGGAAGCCCACTTAAAATTTCATCAAAATCAGGCGCATCAACTTTCGGAAGCTGCTTTTCAACAGAATTGATCAGCTGGCTTTTTTGCTCCGCTGTTAAGAAATCACTCGAGTTGATGAGATTTTTGAATGCCTGATCACGGTTTTTCAAGCTGTTTTCAAAGTCAGACAGCTGTTTTTTAAATTCCTTCATCGCAGTTTCTGACTTTTCCAGATTGTTCACAGCTGTTTCAAGCTGTGTTAAATCAAGCGCATTTATGAGTTTTTCCGCTTTTGCTGCTTTCTCCGACTCTTCTTGTGCTTTACTGTTGAGCTGATTCAGCCCGTTTGTAAGATCAGGTAAGCCCTGCTGCACCTTTTGAAGGCCGGCATTCAGTTCATTTAGTTTGCCCGTCAGCTTGCCTGATCCTGCTGCAAGTTGACCAGATTTATCATAAATCTGGTTGCTGCTGTCCTGGAATTTACCGAGCGAGCTGTCAAGTGATTGGATGCCGCTCGTCACCTGAGCCGCTCCATCTGCAAGCTGCGCTGTTTTGTCACTGATGGTAGCGGTGCTTTCCTTCAGCTTCGCCAGATTTTCTTTCAGCTGTGCGCTTCCGTTTTTCGCATCCTTTGTGCCGTCATCAATTTTTTTCGCGCCGCTGCTCGCGTCGCTCAAACCTTTTGCGATATCTTTAAAGTTATCAAAGATAACTTTCGTATATTGCTCGGTCACTTCTTTTGAAACAGAGGCTTTCAGTTTATCAATCGCTTTTTCGCCGATCGTTGCCCCTACATAGTTAGAACCTGCATTTGTGTGGTATTTCAGATCCAATTTTTTCGGATTTTTGTCTAATACAGTGCTGGCATTCTTAGAAAAATCCTCAGGAATCTCGACAACTAAATAATATTTTTGATTCAATAAGTCCTTTAACGATTGGTCGAGATCATTGGAAAAATGCCAATCAAAGTTGTTATTATCCTTTAATTCTTTGACCAGATCATCACCGATTTGAAGTTTTTCTCCTTCATACGTTGCTCCCTTGTCTTGGTTGACGACAACGACAGGCAGCTGGTCAACTGTGCCGTACGGGTCCCAATAAGCCTTTAAGAATACGCCGCTGTAAATAAGCGGGACAAACAAAATGGCGATGATGGGAATCAATAATTTTTTACTTGTTACGATGTCTTTCCACTGACTTCGTATTGTGTTCATCCTGATGCCTCCATTCTAAAACTGACTCATCATGAAAAATGGTCATTTTCTTGCAAAGAGAAAGGATTATCTAGTTCGCTGACAATCCTTTGACAACATACAATTCAAGCAGTCCCGCAATTGTCTCTTTATCAAGCGGGGGGTGTTGTTTTTCCCAGTCAAAAATGAGCGCGATATAAAGCTTCAGCATCACAAAGGCTGTCAGTTCAGGGTCGCACGGCTTGATTGCGCCGCTTTTGATCCCGTCTTCAATCTTACTTTTGATATAAGACAGTATGGCTCGCTCCATTTTCTGGATCACTTCCTGAACTGCCATTGTACCAATCTCGGCATTTTCTTGGAAAATTTTAATCGTCAGCTGATGTGTTTTCCTGAACTCCAGAATGGCAAACAGCGCTCTGTGCACATTTTCATGGAACGGAAGGTTCGGCTCCATCGCTTCATCCGCTTTTTGCTTCATTTCCTTTAATAAAGTAGTGAAAATCTCGTCAAACAGCTCTTCTTTGTTTTTGAAAAAAGTATAAATGGTTCCCTTCCCCACGTTCGCAAGTTTTGCGACAAGATCCATTGTCGTCGCTTTATACCCGAACTGCGTGAAAGACTTTGTAGCCGCCTCCAAAATGAGCTTTTTTCGATCTATTGACATTGTATTCACCTCGAAACTGACCGTTTGAACATTTTAGTCATTAAGTACATATGCAAATGTATCATAACCTGCTGTTCAATTCAATCATTTTTTTACACAATATTGTCATTGCACATCAAAAAAACCTCCGCGATAAAGCGGAGGTTTTAGCTGAATAAATAGGTAAGCGCGTCAGACACGGCAGCTTTTCCTTGATCAATGCAGTCGGGAATGCCGACACCTTCGAAAGAAGCGCCTGTCATATAAACACCCGGATACGCAGATGCAAGTGCTTCACGCAGCTCCTTGATACGCTGCTTATGGCCGACATGGTACTGCGGCATGCTTTCATGCCATCGGGTGACACATGTCATTTCCGGCTCGCCGTTTATGTTCATGACTTTCTTTAAGTCTTCTAACACAATGTTGATAATGTCATTATCTGATAGATCGACAATGGATTCGTCTCCAGCTTTTCCGACATATGCTCGAAGCAGCGTTTTGCCTTCCGGCGCTGCGTGCGGCCATTTTTTATTCGTCCACGTACAGGCTGTGATCGCAAAGTCACTGTTTCTTGAAATGACAAAACCCGTGCCCTCATGCTCCATTTGGACGGAGCCTTCAGGGAAACCTAAAGCGACGTTTGCCACGGATGTGGAGTGCATATTTTTCAAATGAGAAATGGCAGGAAGCTCAGAAAGCATTCCCGCAGCCGCTTTATGCGGAGCAGTCACAATTACTGAATCAGCATCAAGTGTGACGCCGTTATCCAGTTCGAGCGAATAGCCAGAGCCGCTATGGCTGAGTTTGGTCACTTTTGTGCCTTTATACACCTTCGTCAGCTTTAACTGCTTTTCGATCTCTTCTACAAGGGTCTGCAAACCGGTTGACAGAGTCTGGAACTGCCCTTGTTTTTTTGCCGTCAGCTGCTGGCCTGAGCCTTGAGGCCTTGTTTTTTTCATGCCGAGAATCAGGCTTCTATGCTTTTGTTCCGTCTGGTAAAATTGCGGGAATGTCGACATCAGGCTGAGCTTGTCAATGTCGCCTGCGTAGATCCCTGATAGAAGCGGCTCGATTAAGTTCTCGACCACTTCATCTCCGACACGTCTGCGGAAGAATTCTCCCAATGACTGATCATCCTTTGTTTTGCTTGCAGGCAGGATGAAATCCATAGCAGCTCTCGCCTTCCCGGACAAGGAAAACAGACCCGTAGAAACAAACGGCGCAATTTTTGTCGGTATCCCCATTACAGCGCCCTTCGGCATTGGATGCAGGGTGCGGTTTACAAGCACATAGGATTGTCCGGTCGCATTGTTGACAAGCAAATGCTCAAGACCTAAGTCTTTAACAAGCTGCGGGGCGCTTTTCTTTCGTTCCAGAAATGAGTCTGGCCCTCTTTCGATGATATAGCCGTCTTTCTGGACAGTCTGGATTTTCCCGCCGACTCTCGGACTTGCCTCAACAAGTGTCAGCTCAAGCGGCAGATTCTTTTCTTTGATTTCTTTTTCCATATAGAAGGCGGCGGCTAAACCGGTAATGCCGCCGCCGATGATGACTACATGTTTTTTGCCGTCACTCATGTTCATCGCCTTCTTTAACGTCCTAATTTTTTTAATACGACTGTTGCCAAAGCATCAATAAATTCAGGCTTGGCATTTGGCATTTCCGGCCGGTAATAGCTTGCGCCGATATCGTCAGTAACCACTTTGCATTCATAATCATTATCATAAAGCACTTCTAAGTGATCCGCGACAAATCCAACAGGAACATATACAAATGCTTGATAGCCTTTTTGTTCGAATAAATCACGTGTTAAATCCTGAACATCGGGTCCGAGCCAAGGATCAGGCGTGTTCCCTTCACTTTGCCAGCCGACAGCATATTCGGAAACGCCTGCGCCTTCAGCAATTAATTTCGCCGATTCATGCAGCTGGTCCGGGTACGGGTCTCCAAATTCTTTGATTTTTTCCGGCAGGCTGTGTGCGGATACGATGAGCATTGCGTTTTCTCTTTCATCCTCAGGCATTGACGCATATGTTTCCTTCACTCGGTCAACCCAATATTTCACGAACTTCGGTTCATCGTACCAGCTTTCAACTGACGTAATCGTTAAGCCGCCGAGTTTTTCAGCCTCTTCTTTGGCGCGTTTGTTGTAGGACTGAACGCTGAACGTGGAGAAATGCGGCGCCAGCACGATGCTGACTGCTTCTGTAATGCCATCCTTATGCATCTCTGCTACGGCGTCTTCAATAAACGGCTCGATATGCTTCAGTCCGATATACGCTTTAAACGTAATCTCATCCTGAATTTCATTCAAGTGCTGTTCCAGATTATGCGCCTGCTCTTCTGTGATTTTGGCAAGCGGTGAAATGCCGCCAATCGCTTCGTATCTGTCTTTCAAATCTTGAAGCATTTCAGGTTCAGGCTTTCTGCCTCTTCTGATATGTGTATAATAACGTTCAATATCTTCTTCCTTATAAGGCGTGCCGTACGCCATCACGAGAAGCCCCATTTTCTTTCTACTCACTGTTTACACCCTCTTTAATGATCTGATACAAACATTTTGACAGGATATCATTAAGATACCAAAAGATATGCTTAGGAATATTGACCCATTTTTTTGTTTTGTGAATATTCATGGACAAATGCTGTCAGTTTTTTCAAAACCTCGGGACTGACATCAGGAAATACCCCATGGCCAAGATTGAAAATGAAGCCGTCTGATTTCATACCCTGATCAAGTATTTCCTTCGTTTTCTTCTCAATGACTTCCCATGGCGCAAGCAAAATGGACGGGTCCAGGTTGCCCTGCACTGTTTTAGTAATTCCTTTTGATCTGGCTTCATCAATGCCGAGTCTCCAGTCAAGCCCGACAACATCGAGAGGAAGGTCATGCCAATCACCTGCGAGATGGCTTGCGCCGACGCCAAACATGATCAGCGGCACATTCTCTTCTGCGAGCTCTGAAAAGATCCGGTTCATCACGGGTTTGATGTATGTTCTGTAATCTGCCTGATTCAGCGCGCCGACCCACGAATCAAAGATTTGAATCGCTTTTGCGCCTGCCTTAATCTGCGCTTTCACGTACACGATGATCATGTCGGCAAGCTTGGACATCAGCAGATTCCATGCATCCGGCATGCTGTACATGAAGGCTTTTGTTTTATTGTAGTTTTTCGACGGGCCGCCTTCGATCATATAGCTTGCAAGCGTAAAAGGCGCACCTGAGAAACCGATGAGCGGGACGTTCAGCTGCTCATTGACAAGCAGTTTAATTGTCTCAAGCACGTACGGCACGTCCTGTTCCGGATCAATTTGGCCGAGTTTTTCAATGTCCGCCAGAGACCGGATTGGCTGATCAATCACAGGACCGATCCCGTTTTTGATTTCAACATCCACACCGATTGACGGCAGCGGCGTCATGATATCTTTATAAAGGATTGCAGCATCGACTCCGTATTGCTCAACCGGCAGTCTTGTGACATACGCACAAAGTTCGGGCTGATGGGTAATCTCAAACAATCCGTACTTTTCCTTCAGCTTGCGGTATTCCGGCTGTGAGCGCCCTGCTTGCCTCATATACCACACAGGCGTGTGATCCGCTTTTTCTCCCCGCGCAGCTTTTAAAAACGTCTCGTTAAACGTTTCTCGTTTACTCATCTGATTTCCACCTTTCATACGGCAACCATACGTTCGTATTTCTTGACTTATTACACTATACCTTGTTTTAGGCAAATGGTATAGAAATGTAGCTCAAAGTTCAAAAAATCGCCGAATTCCATTAAGAGGAAAACAATTTTGGCTGAACGTAATCGGTTCCTTCCCCTTCTCTTTTTGTCTGTGTATTATAAGGCACAATTTTATAAGACGCGCCCGAAAATAAGTTGGCATAAGGAATTTCATAGCTTCCCTTCCCTTCAACCGAATCAAGAAGCGTCTCCTCGCCGTCCTTGTTTACATAAATTCTGTATACGGCCCGATCATCCTCTTGAGCGTCCCACTTTAATTCAATGGTAAAGAGCACCGCAGCTTTAAATGTGTAATCGGCTGTGAGTGTTTTGATCGGCTTCAGCTCAATCGGGCTTTCCAGTTCTTTAACGTTTTTAGGCTTTGTGAACACATGACCGGTTTCTCCTGCCTGTGTCAAAATATCCTTAAACAGCCGCGTCGGGTATGAGCTCCCGGCTTTCAAATAATGGTTTTGATCCGTTTTGTCATAGCCCATCCAGACTGCCCCGGTTATTTTCGGCGTATAGCCTGCAAACCAGGCGTCCTTTGTCGCGCCGGAGACGCCTGTATAAGATGTAGAACCTGTTTTTCCCGCCAGGTCGCCGTGATAGGTGCCGGACGTGGCCGTTCCCTTTTTGACTACCTGCTGCAACATTCTCGTCATATTCCAAGACGTCTGCTTGCTGAAAACCCGCTTTCCTTCCTCTTTATGATCGGCTATTGTTTCTCCGTCTTCATCTATTATGCTCGAGATAAAGAAGGGTTCCGTATACGTTCCATTCGCGGCAAATGTATGAAACGCGCCGGCAAGCTGGAGCGGCGAAACGCCTTTTTCCAAGCCGCCTAGAGCGAGAGCAAGTCCTTCATCAGGGATATCAATGCCGTTTGCTTTCAAATAAGATTTTCCTGTTTCGACGCCGATCTCATTCAGCGTCCAGACAGCCGGCGCGTTTTTGCTGTACGTAATGGCGTCAGACATAGTGACTTCGCCCTCATACCGGCTGTCGTAGTTTTTCGGCGTATAATCTCCGTAGGACTGCAACTCATCCTTCAATAGAGAATATGGCTTAAATTTCTTTTCCTGCATCGCCGGTCCGTATACAGCAAGCGGCTTAAATGTGGAACCCGGCTGGCGGACAGCTGTGACACGGTTATATCCTTTGGATGTGTAATCCCTTCCGCCGATGGCCGCTTCTACACCGCCTGTCTTGTTATTAATAAAGACCGCGCTTCCCTCGGCATTCTGATCTGTTCCGGGATAATAGCTTCCCTCTTTCATCACCTGGTAAGCCGTCTTCTGCAGCTTCGAATCGAGCGGCACCTTGATCGTGTATCCGCCTTGAAGAAGCTGCTCTCCGGAAATGGAATACTTGTCTTCCGCCTCTTTGATCACAAGGTCAATGTAGCTGTCAAACCAAGGTGTTTCCGACTGTTTCTTCACGTGCAGTCCAAGCGTTCGGCCCTGTGCGGTGACAGCCTCTTTCGCACTGATATAGCCTTGGTCATTCATCATACCTAGAATTGTATCACGCCGCTCCTTATTTTTATCAGGGTGCAAAATTGGAGAGTACGTAGAAGGCGCCTTCGGAATAGCGGCCAAAACAGCGCCTTCAGATACAGTCAAATCTTTTACTTCTTTATTAAAATAATAGTGGGACGCCGCTTGTATGCCGTAAACCCCGTGTCCGAAGTAAAGCTGGTTTAAATACATTTCAAGCAGCTTGTCCTTGCTGTAATCCCGTTCAAGATTGATCGCAATGATCACTTCTTTTGTTTTTCTTAGAAACGTTTTGTCATGTGTCAGAAAAATATTTTTGGCAAGCTGCTGGGTGATCGTGCTTCCGCCTTCCACCTTTCCGCCTGCTAATATATCGCGATACACTGCCCTTCCGACAGATTTTGCATCAATGCCGTGATGCTCATAGAACCTTTTATCCTCAACAGCGATAAACGCTTCTCTGACCTGCTTTGGAATCTCATTGATCGAGACCGGCTCGCGATTTTCTGTATACAGGCTTGCAACCTCATCTCCGTTTTGATCAACAATTTTTGAAGAAGCATGAAGAATAAGCTTTTTTTCATCTATGACATAATGGCCGAGAAAAATAATTGAAATATATCCTATTAAAGCGAGAAAAGCAGTTAACACTAAAATAATGATAGGTATAAAAAGTTTCTTTTTCTTTATCTTAAACATGAACTCACCTCGCCTTTCTAAAGGTAGTATGGGAAAAATTGTTTGGAATTATGTTCGAAGCACTCGCCAATAGAAACTTATACCATTGTTTTGATATACTAGCAAGCAGGAGGTGGCTGATATGAAGGTTTATATTACATATGGGACAGCCGATTTTTTAAAAACGATCGTACAGAAGCATCCCTCAGAAAATATCCTTTTGATGCAGGGGCAGGAAAACGCCATTTTAATTCATGAAACAAACGGAGATACCGTTTTCCAGGCACCACACGCTTATGAAGTCATTGACCAAGTCGGAGAGATCAAACATCCCGGTTTTGCAGTATTGAACAATATTGCCGTTACTCAGGAAGGGCGTCCGCTGTTTGAAAACAGATTTAAAAACAGAGCGGGAAAAGTCGAAAACGAGCCTGGCTTTGAAGCAATTCGAGTGCTCCGTCCGCTTGACAGTGACACCTATGTCATTCTGACCTTGTGGGAAACGGAAAGCGCCTTTCAAGACTGGCAGCAGTCCGGTTCTTACAAAGAAGCCCACAAAAAACGCGATACATCTGCCGGAATTGACACAACGTCGATCTTCTCCCGGCCTTCCTATGTCACCACATATTTCGCTGTCGAATAGCTGCCGGCATGTCCGGCAGCTTATTTTATTGGGAGGAAAGCAAAATGAAGCATACTTGCCCAGTCTGCGGGTTTAAGGGATTGGCTGAACCGCCATATGATCATGAAGGCAATCATTCTCATGAAATCTGCCCGTGCTGCTGTTTTCAGTTCGGATTTGATGATTACGAGATGCAGCACGAGGATGATTCATATTTAGAGCCATCGGAAAGCATCATCGCCTATAGAAAAAACTGGCTTGCTGAAGGGTGCGTCATTTTTTCTCCTGAATGCTTCCCAAAACATCTGCAAAAAGCGAATAGAGTATTAAGGCATCATCTGATTGAGCAGCTGAAACAGATCAATGTTCATCTTCCATCATAACCCTCCCCTCTGTCCCGGCACCTTCCGCCCGCCTATGAATAATCTGTAAGCGGAAGGAGTGATCGATGATGGAAGTCGGGATTTTGTCTGTCCATGTTCTGTATGTGTTTTTTATCGGTGCAATTATCCTATTTATGCTGCTGAGAAAAGACACGACATTTATTTCTCTATTCGGCATTTTTATCATATCGCTATGGGCCAGCCATTCACTTTCAGCTTCTGTCAGCAGTTTATTCCACAGCTTTATCTATGCGGCCGGCGAACTGCTGCCCACGATTTTCATCATTTGCTTTATCGTTTCAATGAGTGATTTGTTAACAAAAACAGGGATAAATGAAGCGATGATTTCTCCCTTTGCAAGCCTTGTGAGAGGGCCTGTGACTGCCTATTGGCTGATTGGGGGCCTGATGTTCGCCATTTCTCTCTTCTTCTGGCCTTCTCCGGGTGTCGCTTTAATCGGCGCCGTCCTGCTCCCCGCAGCCGCACGTGCCGGTTTGACGCCTCTTGCCGCGGCCATGGCCATGAACTTATTCGGACACGGTTTTGCCCTGTCAGGAGACTTTGTCATTCAGGCGGCGCCAAAGCTGACTGCAGATGCAGCAGGCATTCCAGTCGGTGATGTCGTCTCGGCCAGCATTCCGCTTGTGCTGATTATGGGTGTGACAACAACAACCGCTGCCTTTATCATGATTCAGCGCGAACGCAAAAAACAGGAGCATCCCGCTTCTTTTTCCCCCGTTCTTTCCGGCGAACAAGACCACTCGCTGTACTTGCCAAAACGCCTGCGGTCCATACTGGCTTTTTTGATTCCGCTTGCCTTTCTTGCAGATATCGCCTGCATGCTCTTGTTTAACCTACAAGGAAATGATGCCACCGCGTTAATTGGCGGGTCTGCAATCTGTATCCTCCTTACCGTTCATTTTTTCGTGTATAAGCATAAAGGGCTTGAAAAAATCACCGGCTATTTTATTGACGGATTTAAGTTCGGTTTTAAGGTTTTCGGCCCCGTCATCCCGATTGCCGCTTTCTTTTATCTTGGCGACTCAGGCTATGAGAGCATACTGGGCACTTCACTCCCTAAAGGTTCCCACGGCATTGTCAACGATCTTGGCATTGCTTTATCCCATATGATGCCTATGTCAAAGGAGCTTGCCGCCGCTGCATTAACTGCCGCTGGAGCCATAACAGGCCTTGACGGCTCAGGATTTTCTGGCATTTCTCTCGCCGGCTCCATCGCAAAGCTCTTTTCGTCCGCTCTCCATGCCGATCCCGCCGTTCTGACCGCGCTCGGACAAATCTCTGCCATCTGGGTGGGCGGAGGAACACTGGTCCCATGGGCGTTGATTCCCGCGGCGGCCATTTGCAAAGTTGATCCTTTTGAGCTTGCCAGAAAAAACTTCATTCCCGTCGCGATTGGCCTTTTGGTGACAACCCTCGCAGCTGTGATGATGCTTTAAAACAGCACGAGTTGAAATATTCAGACTTTTTCTATACAATCATGGAAAACATAGAAAAGGGGGAAGCGGCTTTGTCCATATCCACACTGCAGAAAGAGATAAACAAACAGCTCGACAGCTGTTTTGAAGAAATGGTTGAGATCAGGCGCCATTTTCATATGTATCCTGAGCTTTCATTTCAAGAAGAAAAAACCGCCGCATTTATTGCTTCCTATTATGAATCGTTAGGAGTCCCAATCCGCACAAACGTTGGCGGCAGAGGGGTTTTAGCATATATAGAAGGAAGCGAACCCGGCCCTACAGTCGCTTTGAGGGCCGACTTTGACGCTCTCCCCATTCAAGATGAAAAAGATGTCCCTTACGCCTCCAAAGTGCCTGGTGTCATGCATGCATGCGGCCACGACGGCCACACCGCAGCTCTTCTCGCAGTGGCCAAGGTCCTTCACCAAAACAGACATGAACTGAAGGGAACATTTGTGATGATCCACCAGCATGCAGAAGAATATTATCCGGGAGGCGCAAAGCCAATGATCGATGACGGCTGTCTAGAAAACACGGATGTGATATTCGGCACTCATCTTTGGGCAACTGAGCCGCTCGGAACTATTCTCTGCCGCCCCGGCGCCGTAATGGCGGCGGCAGACCGATTTACGATTAAAGTCTTCGGAAAGGGCGGCCACGGCGCTCATCCGCATGATACTAAAGACGCCGTCCTGATCGGTTCGCAAATCGTTTCCTCTTTGCAGCACATTGTCAGCCGCAAAGTCAATCCGATTCAATCCGCCGTCATTTCGACAGGCTCCTTCATCGCCGACAATCCGTTTAATGTCATCGCAGACCAAGCAGTACTCATCGGCACAGCGCGTTCTTTTGATGAAAATGTCCGGGACATTCTGGAGAAAGAAATTGAAGCGGTTGTAAAAGGAATATGCAGCATGCACGGCGCGTCCTATGAGTACACCTATGAACAGGGTTATCCGGCGGTTGTGAACCATCCTGCCGAAACGAGCCACTTGGTGAGCACCGCAAAGAATACCGAGGGCGTTCAGCAGGTCATTGACGGTGAACCGCAAATGGGCGGCGAGGATTTTGCTTATTACTTACAAAACGTGAAAGGCACTTTTTTCTTTACAGGTGCAGCTCCCGAACAGCCAGATCGAGTTTATTCCCACCACCATCCGAAATTTGATATCAACGAAAAAGCCATGCTGACAGCGGCCAAGGTCCTTGCCGGCGCTGCGATCACCTATCATCAGCTATAAAAAAACAGCCGGAGTGTTTATTCTCCGGCTGTTTCCTTTAATATCCTCAGATGAAAAACATGTCTTGCCGTTTCTCCAAGCTGAGCAAGCAGCTTATAATTGGCAATTCCGCCGACTGCCGCTCCTACGCCCGGCAAAAGCTGAAAAAGCTTCACGACGTCGATATAATCGCGATATTCCTGCTGGAACACTCTCCAGTCGATGCTCTTTTTCTCCGTCTCCCAATTTTCGATGACAGAAAAAAGCGATTTACGGCCATCGTCACTCGAAAATGCAAGCTGAAACACGAGCAGCAAAAACATCCTTTCTTGTGCATCCTTCACATCAAAGCCGTAAATGGAAGACAAGGTAAATAAACACTTCATCTTAATTGAAAGCAGCAGCGGAAAATCAGCAATGCCTAAAAAAATGCCGCCCGCTCCGGTTCCGACTCCCTCAGCAGCCGCCACCTTCTGATAAGAAATAATCGTTTTTTTCGCCAATTCGTTTTTTTCACTGAGCGACAGTGCACTTGTATCCTTTTTATAAGTGATGATATTGGAGCCGGCCATTGTCGCTTCTACCATTTTTCTTACACTATCGGTGACGACCGTATGGATTTTTTCAGGAATCCGTTCATTCACCTTCGTCTGGACACGCTTCGAAAAGCGTTCAAACATGGAATCCTTTCGCAAAAAATGCATTTTCCATTCCAAAGCTTCCTGCATCAGCAGCTGATTATCTGTCATTTGATTACCTCTTTTCAGTTCACAGCTTTCCGTGCTTTTTCAGCCTGGTTGTCATATAAGCAGGCAAAACAACAAAAATCAGAACGGCAGAACCGATTAGCGCGTACAGAAAACCGGTCAAGCCGGCTGCATAGGCAGATGCAACAGACATCAGCAGCGCTTGAATACTAAGTGCAGTTTTTAATAGAGAGAAATAGCTTTTCAGCTTTGTTTCTTTTTTCACAGGGTACAGCTCTTGAAGCGCCAGATGGTCAAAGTGGCCGAAGAGCGGCAGAAGCTGAATGCCCGTAATGAAAATGGCAAACACAGTCAAAACCGCTGCAATCAGCGGGCTAGCTGAGACATACATAATGATCAGCGCGAAAACGATCGTTAATCTGACAAGAATGCCCAAATAATCACTCGAACGCAAAAAGGCGCGGGTGAACATATAGGCAAATGTTTTGCGCTGTTCAAACGGCACAAGCCGCAGCAAAAAGTCGAGATAAGCTCTTCGTTTGGCTTGCTTTCGCAAATGCGGCACATCAGTAAACAGGTTGGCAATCCGATAGAAACGCTGCTTTCGTCTCAATTCGGACTCAATATGGCTTTCCCATTTAAATGTTTTCCGTTTTGCTGCGGAAGACATATACAGATAAAGAACAGCCATAATGACATAGACGAGAAGCGCATACATATAAACAGATTGGAAAACAAAATAAAGAACGAGTGTATTCGCCGCAAAGCGAATGATGACGTCCATCCGTTTCATGCTGCGGTCGTTTTGGAAAGTCGTGCGCCATTCCATTACCTGATTCCACGCTTTCAGCAGCAACAGTTGGACAAAGACCGCGGCATACGATACGAGCGAAGCCCCCGGTGTGACTGCGAAATAAAGCGGCATCGCAACGATGCTCAGCGCAATAAGCGGAAACAGCTGAGACACATAGCTGTAGACAAACGCCTGCTTCAAGTAAGGCTCCATTTTTGCTTCAAGAGGCAATAAGAAAACAAGGTCAGCCTCCTTCAAAAGCGTTCGCACATAAGAGCTTGTCAACACGAGCGAAAACAGCACGGCCATCACCCAAAAGGACGGAAAGTGAGCGGGAATGTCCCGTATCCATTTGCTGTACCAGCTTGCAGCGCCCGCTAGAAAAAAAATCAAAACAATGACGAGGTGATCATTGAGCATATATTTCATGTATGTTCTTGTTTCTTTGATATGCTCCTGCAGCCGCGACTGCCAAATATCAAGCATATTATTCATGGCCAGCGTCTTCCTTTGTAAGCTCAAGATACAAATCGTCCAGCGCCGCGTCCTTCATTCCAAACTGCTCTCTGAGCTCTGACAGCGTGCCGCGCGCCCGCACCTCGCCGTTATGTAAAATAATAAACGAATCGCAATAGCGTTCTGCCGTTGCCAAAATGTGCGTTGACATCAGCACGCTCGCCCCGCCCTTTTTCGCTTCATTCATCCGCTCAAGCAGCGCGTTAATGGCAAGCGGATCAAGCCCTAGAAAAGGCTCATCAATAATGTAGAGCGCAGGCTCTGCCAAAAATGCGCACATAATCATAACCTTCTGCTTCATTCCTTTAGAAAAATGGGCCGGGAACCACTTCAGCCTCTTTTCCATTCGGAATTCCTTTAAAAGCGGAGGCAGCCTTTTCTCCATCGTTTCTTTTGACAGTCCATATGCCATGGCTGTTAGTTCAAGATGCTCCATCAGCGTCAATTCTTCGTATAAAACAGGTGTTTCAGGTATATAGGTAAATTGTGAACGGTAGCCTTCCGGATCCTCAGCAAACGTTTTACCGTTTAATTCGATTGAACCTTTATGCGGGTCCATCAGCCCGATGATGTGTCTGATTGTTGTACTTTTACCAGCACCATTCAGCCCGATTAAGCCAACAATTTGATTCGGTTCAAGGGTGAATGATACGTTTTTTAAAACCGGATTCCTTGTATATCCGCCGGTCAAGTCTTTTACCGATAGCAGAGACATAGTTTCTCCCCTTATAGTGTTTTTCTTCATAGTACCAAAAACAAGGCCTGATTTGAAACAATTCCCTTTTAACAAATGATGAATTTGCTGTCATAAAGAGACAGGTTCTGGACATCATAATAGTTGTAGAGGAAAAGCATATCAACTGAAAAATGAGGTGTTTGTCAAAGACGTCTTAGAAACAGTTGGATAGAAAATAAACATGTCCAATGCTCAAACCATTTCTCTTCACTGAATTGATGAATTCTTCATGTATGAAGCAAATTGTCAAATGAGGTGTTTATCGCAGGAATCGTTAGGCATTAAACAAGTCTTCATTTTATTGACAAATGAGGTGCTTACCAAAGGCATAACACATTTTCTTCATATAAGCTCTTCCTCTGCATTCAGGGTGAACGCTCGCCGTTCATCCTGTTTTCTATTTTCTGCATTTCTGTGGTACGATGAGTGTATACATACTAAACAATTTCATAAGGAGGAACCCTCATGCATTGTGCAGAGAATTGTATCTTTTGTAAAATTATTGCCGGCGACATTCCATCCGCGAAGGTGTATGAAGATGAACATGTACTTGCCTTTCTTGATATCAGCCAAGTGACAAAAGGCCATACGCTTGTCATTCCGAAAACACATATTGAGAATGTATATGAATTTACAGATGAATTAGCAAAACAATATTTCCATGCTGTTCCAAAAATCGCCCGCGCTATCCGGGATGAATTTGAACCGATCGGCTTAAATACGCTGAACAATAACGGCGAAAAAGCTGGACAATCTGTGTTCCACTACCATATGCATATTATCCCTCGCTACGGAAAAGGAGATGGATTCGGAGCGGTTTGGAAAACGCATGCTGATGATTATAAACCGGAAGATCTGCAGAACATCTCTTCCTCTATCGCAAAACGCCTGGCCTCATCATAAGATGAGGTTATTTTATTTTGTGAACATTTCGCAAACATCCGTCAATTTCTTTTGATAATTCTAATTTTTTATCAAAAAACTGAATTTTTGTGATAGGATAATTGTATTATTTTATACATTAACGTGGAAAACAGGGAGAGATCATAATGGAACGTACAACGAATTTTAACGCAGGTCCTGCAGCGCTGCCACTGGAAGTTCTGCAAAAAGCACAGAAAGAATTTATTGATTTTAACGAATCCGGCATGTCTGTTATGGAGCTTTCCCACCGCAGCAAAGAGTATGAAGCGGTGCACCAAAAAGCGAAAAGCCTCTTAATCGAACTGATGGGCATTCCGGAAGATTACGATATCTTGTTTCTTCAAGGCGGGGCAAGCCTTCAATTCTCAATGCTTCCAATGAACTTTTTAACACCTGAAAAAACCGCACATTTTGTCATGACAGGCGCTTGGTCTGAAAAAGCACTGACAGAAACGAAATTGTTCGGGAACACGTCTATCACCGCTACAAGTGAAACAGACAATTACAGCTATATTCCTGAGGTTGACCTTACGGATGTAAAAGACGGCGCATATTTACATATCACATCCAACAATACAATTTTCGGCACTCAGTGGCAGGAGTTTCCGAATTCTCCAATTCCGCTCGTAGCCGACATGTCCAGCGATATTTTAAGCAGAAAAATCGATGTGTCCAAATTTGATGTGATCTACGGAGGCGCCCAAAAGAACCTCGGCCCTTCCGGCGTGACTGTAGTCATCATGAAAAAAAACTGGCTGAAAAATGAAAATGCGAACGTCCCAAAAATCCTGAAATATTCCACACATGTCAAAGCGGATTCACTCTACAACACTCCGCCGACATTTGCGATTTATATGCTGAGCCTCGTTCTGGAATGGCTCAAGGAAAACGGCGGTGTGGAAGCTGTTGAACAGCGCAATGAACAAAAAGCGCAGGTTCTCTACAGCTGTATTGATGAAAGCAACGGCTTCTATAAAGGACATGCCAGAAAGGACAGCCGCTCACGCATGAATGTCACCTTCACGCTTCGGGATGACGAATTAACGAAAACATTCGTCCAGAAAGCAAAAGATGCGAAGATGATCGGCCTTGGCGGACACCGTTCGGTGGGAGGCTGCCGCGCTTCTATTTATAACGCGGTCTCTCTCGAAGACTGTGAAAAATTAGCTGCGTTCATGAAGAAATTCCAGCAGGAAAATGAGTAAAAAGTCTGGCTATGCAAACCGTCCGTTTGGTATACTGTTTGCATAACACATTCTGTAAAGCCTTCGCAATAAATGATGAGCATATTATTGGAGGGCAAAAAGCTTAGCAGAGGAGAGCATAGTTATGAAAACAAAAGAGTTAGTCATTATGGCTCTGTTTGCCGCAATCGGCGCAGCGCTTCATTCCATTATTCCGCCCTTTTTAGGCGGCATGAAACCAGATATGATGCTGATCATGATGTTCATGGGCATTCTGCTGTTCCCGCGGGTGCAAAATGTACTCGTCATCGGGATCGTGACCGGAATCATTTCCGCGCTTACAACCGCGTTTCCAGCTGGACAGATCCCTAACATCATTGATAAACCGGTATCAGCGTTTCTGTTCTTCTCCCTGTTTCTTTTGTTCAGAAAGAGCCGAAAAACAGGTGCAGCCGCTGTGCTGACAGTGATCGGGACCATCTTATCAGGAATTGTGTTTCTATCGTCAGCTTTATTGATCGTCGGTTTACCGGGCGGTTTCGCCGCATTGTTCGCGGCTGTTGTTCTGCCGGCCGCTGTGCTGAATACAATCTCAATGATCATTATTTATCCGATTGTGCAAACCATTTTAAGACGTTCAAGCTTTATGGAAGCTGCTAAATAATTGTCACACAAAACCTCTTCCGCTTCCGGGAGAGGTTTTTTTGAACAGAGCGCTCGCAGCATGTCAGCATGTTTTAAGCGAGGAGTTTTGTGAAAAAGATAAGACATAGTGTAAAGGCGGTTCCGGTTGAACAAACAAGCGCTTTCTGCCGGATGACTTTCTTGGGCGGATAAGAAGCAGCCTGGCTGAGAAGTCTGATATAGTAAACAGCGCCTGAAGCGAAGGCAAGGGTGATGCAGGATAACACAATCAAAAAGACAGACAACCTTCTCCCTCCTTTTCACTTAAAAAATATGCTAAAATAAAGCAAGCTATGTATAGAAGTTCAGGCTTTCAACAAAAATGAAAAATGCTGAATGAATCCTATTTGAAGAAAAAGACGGGGTGATTGTAATGGCGAGCGGACGTTCTCTATTAACAGGACTATTCGTAGGCGGCATCATCGGAGGAGCAGCGGTTCTTCTTACTGCACCTTCCTCAGGAAAGCAGCTGCGTGAAAAAATGAAAACCAATTATGATTCTTTTGAAGAAACAATCAAACGCTTAAAGTCAGACGGGCTTGCTTTAAAAGACCAGCTGATCAAAGCGGCAAAAGAAAGCACGGATGTTATTAAAGACGTGGGCGGCGAGCTCCAAACGTCAATTAAAAAATGGCAGGAAGAGATCAAGCCCCACCAGCAGGATCTGCAAAAAGAAATTGCTGATATCGAAGAGAAAATCAGACAGCTGGAGAAAACCTTACAAAACTAATATCCTATTCAAAAGAAAAAAATGCGGGCCAAAATTGGACCCGTATTTTTTTTGGCCGAAAAACCCTTCCGCCGCAATGGTTTGTGAATTTATTAAAAAATTCTTACATTTTCATCTTTATTAATCTTTATTTTATTGGCATAATAGAGAAAAAGAAAAAGAGAAGCAGGTGACGTAATGAATCGAGTGGAACCGCCCTATGATGTGAAAGAAGCTCTGGTCTTCACCCAGAAAATGGCTCAGCTTAGCAAGGCTCTTTGGAAATCAATCGAGAAGGATTGGCAGCAATGGCTCAAACCGTATGACCTGAATATTAATGAGCATCATATTTTATGGATTGCGTATCAATTGAATGGAGCTTCCATTTCTGAAATCGCGAAGTTCGGGGTCATGCACGTATCAACCGCATTCAACTTTTCAAAAAAGCTGGAAGAACGGGGATATTTAAGGTTCTCCAAACGGCTGAATGATAAACGGAACACATATGTCCAATTGACTGAGGAAGGTACCGAGGTATTCTGGAGCTTGCTTGAGGAATTTGATCCGACACGCAACGCTGTTTTTAAAGGGTCACAGCCTTTGTATCATTTATTCGGAAAATTTCCTGAAGTGGCAGAAATGATGTGTATGATACGCCATATCTACGGCGATGATTTTATGGAAATTTTCGAAACGTCACTCACCAATATTGACAATGACTTTGAAAGCGTAAACGGAAAATTGAAGAAAAAAGCAAAGGACAGTGCGGCGGATGAACCGGCTGAAGAGCTCGAACCTGTAAACAGTTAATCAAAATGCTTCATGATGTCGATAAAGACTTCCATCAGCTCTTGATAATGCCCCTGCTCATACAGGGCAAAAATCGTTTCATGAACATCTAATTTTTCATTCAGCTGTCCGGCAAAAAGCGCAAGGAGCTTATCAAAGGTTACAAATCCTTGCGCTTTTTGTGTTGCCAGCTCTTCCGACAATTCATCGCATATCCTCATAACCGCTTCCCCTTCTTCCTTGCTCAGCCCTTTGTCAATGAGAAGCGCATAGAAGGGGTACCTGTCCATATCTACTGTTTTCACTAATAATTGTATGTAATATTCTAATCGCTCAATGCGATGATCCATCGAATCCATCCACACCACTTCTTTCTATCTTTAATCTTATTTTAGCTGATAATTCACTGAGAAGAAAGTTCTAACCCCATATTTCGCAGTTTGTTTGCTTGTTTCAAAAAAATACCTGCCGGATGATATTTTTTCTTAAAAAAGCATTGATTTTTTCTCTTGGGAGGAGTAAATTATTTTGAGATTCTATTCAAGATGTATGGAAGGATGACTTTGATGAATTGCTGGAAGACCATAAATCTCATGAAGGATTATGGCGCCGTTCGCATAATATTAACTGCTGTATGTTTTATGATTTTGGTTTTTATATCTACCTTTTTAGCTTTTGAGCTGCTGCGGCCTGGCACAAGCTTAAGCGATGAATATGTATCTTTATTCGGCGGTTTGCTCGTCGTTATTTTATTTGTACATAAAGTCATCCATGTCCTGCCAATCATCTGCAAAAAAAGAAAAATAGAAAAAAAGTTTTACATATTGCGCATGCGCACATGGAAACGTATACCAAAAACAACAATGCTGATTTCACTCGTCAGCCCGTTCTTGCTGATTACACCGGTATTGTTTTACGCAGCACTGGCATTTCCGAATCACGCTCATTATTTTTGCATGATCTCGGGCATTCACGCCGGCTACTGTCTGCCTGATTTCCTGCTGGCTCTCAAGCTGATAAAAGCACCGAAAACCGCTTTTATTGATCAGGAAGCTGACGGCTTGGATATTCTTGTTGAAAAGTAGTCAAACCCTGGTGCTGGTGGCGATTTTTCAATTTGCATTCTATCTTTTTTAATAAATATTTGGTAATGTAATATGGGACAGTTCAGAGAGAGGGGGAATCTCCCATCATTTTATTCTATTTTATCGTGGCTGCCGTGTTTATTTTATATTTCATAAACAGGCTCACCAATACATTATGCCTTGTCAGAGAGATTCCTGAAGAGCGGCAAGATAAGGTATTCCGATTTATTAATGTATCTATATTAATTTTACTGATCTCTTCGTTTGTGGAGATCTCCTTTACAGTGTAAATACGAAAGAAAGCATAGCTGCTGATTAAGCAGCTATGCTTTTTTATGTTGATTAGTACAGCCAAGAAGCGCCGATGATAATCAATAAAATAAATAACACAACCAATAAAGCGAATCCGCCTGCAAATACTTCACCCATCTTAAAAAGCACCTCCTGTAATAAGCTTTATTTACCAATTACATGTTATGCAATTCATGTTTGAAACGATTAGGCGCTAGTGAAAATAAAGGATCGCTTATGTTGCAAGCGATCCTCGGTCTGCTTAGTAGATGTAAGCTGCACCTACGATGATAAGCAAAATGAACAGTACTACGAGCAACGCGAATCCGTTAGAGTATCCTCCGCTCATGTTACATACCTCCTTTTCTTGATCAATATATAAGTATGTCATCAGCAAAAGTTTGACTAGACGAATGCCCTTTATTTAAAATCTTTTTACAGAAAGCCACAATATGTTATGATACGCATAGGTAATTTAATTTGGAATGATTAGGAGTGTTTGAAAACAATGAAGAAAATCGCAATAGCAGCTATCACTGCTACAAGCATCCTCGCTCTCAGTGCATGCAGCAGCGGCGACAAAGAAGTCATCGCAAAAACTGACGCAGGCGATGTCACAAAAGGCGAGCTTTACACAAACATGAAGAAAACAGCTGGCGCAAGCGTACTGACACAGCTAGTGCAAGAAAAAGTATTGGACAAGAAGTATAAAGTTTCGGATAAAGAAATTGACAACAAGCTGAAAGAATACAAAACGCAGCTTGGCGATCAATATACTGCCCTCGAAAAGCAATATGGCAAGGATTACCTAAAAGAACAAGTAAAATATGAATTGCTGACACAAAAAGCGGCTAAAGATAACATCAAAGTAACAGACGCCGATATCAAAGAGTACTGGGAAGGCTTAAAAGGCAAAATCCGTGCAAGCCACATCCTTGTTGCTGATAAAAAGACAGCTGAAGAAGTAGAGAAAAAGCTGAAAAAAGGCGAGAAGTTTGAAGACCTTGCGAAAGAATACTCAACAGACAGCTCTGCTTCAAAAGGCGGGGATCTTGGTTGGTTCGCAAAAGACGGTATGATAGCTGATTTCAGCAAAGTTGCATTCAAATTAAAAACGGGTGAAGTCAGTGATCCTGTCAAAACGCAATACGGCTACCACATCATTAAAAAGACAGAAGAACGCGGCAAATACGATGATATGAAAAAAGAACTGAAATCTGAAGTGCTTGAACAAAAACTAAATGACAGCAATGCCGTTCAGGAAGCTGTTCAAAAAGTCATGAAGAAGGCTGACATCGAAGTAAAAGATAAGGATCTGAAAGACACATTTAATACATCTTCAACAAGCAACAGCACTTCTTCATCTTCAAGCAGTTCCAAATAATAAAAAAGCTGTGCAGGCTCATTGAGCCGCACAGCTTTTTTTATGCGATGGAATGGTTTTGATTTTCTTCTTCATGCTGCTGAGAACTGCGGCGTTCTCGCTCCTTTTCCATCCTCTCCATATAAATCTGCCCTTCTTTTTCAATAAAAGCCTGGTCTACTTTTTCTTCCTCTTTGGCTGCCGCCACAAGTTTATATGCGCTGAAAATGATGCCTACAATACAAAGATACACCCACCATGGAAAAAATAACACGGGCTCCTCCCCCTTTGCATAGATTCTTTATTCTTAACCATATGCGGGAATGAGACGAGTTATGTGCGAGAAAGACGCATCAAAAAGGACTGAGCTGAATATGTCAGCATCAGTCCTTTTTACGTTATTTATGAAATGTCGGTTTATAAAAGGAACGGTTTTCCAGTGCAAATACACGTTCAGTATACTCGCCAGGCTTCACGCGCTCAAGCGCTCTGTCCATCATATTCATTTTTGCATCCAGATTGTCTATATAGTGAAGAATTTCCGCTTCTTTCACCATCGGTGGTTTCGGGCTGCCCCATTCTGCTTTGCCGTGGTGACTCAAAATCAAATGCTGAAGAATTAACACCTCTTCAGAATCGATTTGAAGCTCCTCAGCCGCTTTTGAAAGCTCTGTCACCATGATGGAAATATGGCCAAGCAAATTGCCTTCAACCGTATATGAAGTGGAAACAGGGCCGGACAGCTCCTTCACTTTTCCAAGATCATGCAGGATGACACCGGCGTAAAGCAGATCACGATCAAGAGAAGGATATAAATCTGCTATTGCCTTCGCCAGGTTCAGCATAGAGACAACATGATACGCCAAACCTGAGACAAACTCATGGTGGTTTTTCGTAGCCGCCGGATAATCCATAAACTCAGCTTCGTGTTTTTTAACCAAAAACCTTGTGATTCGCTGGATATTCGGATTTTTCATTTCAAATATATATTGAGTGATGGTATCCATCATTTCATTTTTCGGAATCGGTGCGGTTTCTAAAAAATCATCTATATTGACGTTTTCTTGCTCGCTTACCGGTCTGATATTTCTTAGCTTCAGCTGGGTGCGCCCGCGATAATGATGAACATCGCCGACGACCTTGACAATCGTCTGCGGCGCATAGGTCACTTCATCACTTTGCTTGGCATCCCACAGCTTCGCTTCAATATCGCCTGACTGGTCTTGCAGCATCAGCGTCAAAAACGGTTTTCCATTGCTTGCAATCCCTTTCGTCGAGGATTTAATCAATAGATACTGGTCCACCTGTTCGCCAACCTCATGTAGCATAATCCCTTTAGCCATTCTATTAAAGCTCCCTCCGTATCTTACATAATACCAGTATATCACATACCGATTTTCAGCTATAGAACCTCTTTTATGACACCAAATGGATGATTTGGCTGCTATGAAATGCATCTTTTACGTGCTCATGGCATGTAAAATACAAAATCTGCCTACCGCCTTCAGATAAATCATACAGAACATGTAATACACGTTTCAGCCTTTCCTGATCAAAATGAACAAAACTGTCGTCAAGCTGGAACGGAAGCTTTGACCCACCCTGGCGCGTAACGGCCAAAGCAAATCGGATCGCTGTATACAGCTGTTCACACGTCCCTTGTGACAGCTCTTCCGCATGATAGACAGTTCCATCGCGATGCATAACCATGATCGAATCATCCGTTTCGGAAAAATAAATGGTTTGGTAGTTTCCGTCAGTCAGAGGGCGGAAGAATTCTCCTGCCGTCTCTAGAAGGCGCGGAAGCTCGATTTTTTTATGCCGCTCCAATTTGTTTCTGATCACCTGTTTGACCATTTGTATCGAGGCCCATTTTTTAGCCGTTTCTTTTACACGTTCTTTTTGCATTTCGGTTTGAAGCTTGAGGTCTGAGACCAATCCCGAAGCCTCTAATTGTTCCTGTTTGACTGAGAGCAGTGCGATTTGGCTGCGGAGCTGCTCGATCTCCTCAGTCAGCCGCTCTTTTCTTTCATTCTCAACAAATTGCTTATCTTTCAATTCAGAAAGCGTATTGGAATCCGCCAGTTCAAGTTCCTCCGGGTACCCGCCTTGAAGCTGTGCGTTTACGTGATGAAGCTTGTTCTCCGTATCCTTCAATTGCCTGCTGATGTCGGCTATGGCAAAAAACGCATCTCTGTCTTTTGCAGCAGCCGCGACAAATAACTGTTCGATCTGTGCGTGGAAATACTGTATTTCTTGCTCAAGTTCAAGCATCTGTTCCTTTGTATAATGAATATCTGTTTCAATTTCCTTTTTTTGCTTCTCAATTTCTTTTTCACGTTCAATGTTTTTCCGCAATGTGTGAAGGGCGTCCGAAATGGAGATATCCTGACTCTGATTCACGGGAAGAAGCATACTGACGCGTTCTTCGAATGTTCTCCGGTGCTTTTTCAGCCTGCCTGCTTCAATGGTCAGCTCATGCTTTTTCTTCACTTCTTTTTTAACATCCTTCATTAAGCTGTATGCATCAAGCAAAAATGATGGATCTTCCTTAAATCCGAGCTCATTCATAAAACGCTCAACCTGTGTAAAGGACGGCGCCATTTCGGCTTCCCACTGTTCAAACTGCTGGATGACCCTTTCATACGCCGCCTCTTTTTGCTGGAGCGCTGCACGCTGTGTGAGAAGGTGCTGCTTATTGCGGTCATTCTCCCATAACGCTTCTCTAAGCATTTCAGCTTCTGCTGGTGAAATATCCGTCATGGGCTGTCTTGTCTCTCGGCTGTTTCGAGAAGACGATTTTCCTGATACAAGCCAATACACAATAAGTGCAGCGCCGAAACTTATGGCGGGAATCCATTGCTGCAGCAGAGAAAAGAGAACGATGAACAACATACCAGCTGCAATGACAGTCTTTTTCTGTTTAGCCTGCTGTCTTTCAAAAAACGTTAGCTGTTCTCTGAGCTTCGCTTGCTCTTGGTGCTGCCCCTGTGTTTCATCATATGCTCTAAGAGCAGCTTCTTTATCTTTTCTTTGGCTATCTTCAAGAATCGCGGACGAAGCGGCACGAACGGCCTTTTCCGTGTCTTCCAGCTCTTGCCGGGCAAGTTCAAATGTCTCGTCAAGCTGCCGTTTTCTGTCTCTTGCCTGTACATATTGCTGCACCGCTTGCTGAAGCTGCCATTCATAATCATATGAGGTGTTCATATTCAGGAGCTCATTTTCATCCGTTTTATTGAGCTGTTCCAGCCCTGCCGCTGTCTGCGCAGACGTCTGGCGCAGCTGTGCCTGAATGGCTGCCAGTTGTTCTCCCCAGGATTGGTACATATGAAACGCTGCCGAAAGCTCTTGTATCAGCGTTTCTTTCGCCAATAGTTCTTTATCGGGGATAAGCTTTTGCCTCTGTTTGTCCAACTCCGCCATCTTCACCCGAAGCGCCTCAAGCTGTGCTGATTTCGGGTGAAGATGGGATTCATTTTTTTCCAGCTGATGCAGGCCGTCAGCTGGAAATTGTCCTGCATGTTCCGGAAATTCTGCAATCACCTGTTCGAGTGTCGCTTTTTCATTTAGCAATGGTTTTCGCTCAATCGCTCCCTCAATCATTCGGATATGTCCCGCCGTCTCTTTCAATTCGGTTTCCGCGGCTGCAAGGCGGGCTTCAAGCATTCGTTTTTCCCCGAGAAGCTGATGATAGCCCGCTTCCTCTGCTTCAGCCTGTTTTAGCTTCACTGCCAGCTGCTTAAGCGTTTCCAGCTCCTGATTCAATTGAGGGTTTCGCCCATTTGGTTTATAGAGCCTTTCGCTTTCCTTCGTCAGCCTTGAATCAAGCTTTGATACGGCTTCAGCACCAAACAAGCTGGAAAAGAGCAAAAATTCCCCTATCTTGTCCCGATTAAAGGCGTGAATTTCCTGCAGCCCGAATACGTCGAACGAATATATGGCTTTGTACAACGACCTGTCTGTGCCCTGGAACAGCTGCTTTAAAACATCTCCCTGCTTTACTTCGCCCTTTTCTGTGTACACGCTTAGTTTTTCGGCAGTCCCTTTCGTCCGTTCGATCTTCAGCACCCCATACTCAGGATGTTCAGCTTCAAGAACACCGCCGTAGACACCGCCTGTTTTCGGTTCATACTTTTTCGTTTTCGGAAAACCGAACAGCATGCTTTCAATGAATGACATCATCGTCGTTTTTCCTGCCTCATTTAATCCGTAGATGACTTGGACAGGAGAGGCGGAAAAGTCAAAGGTCCGATTGGAAAATTTTCCGTATTGGTAGATATGTAAGGATATAATTCGCAAAGCTGTCACCGCCTCATGTATCAAGCACCTTAAGCTGTCTTTTCAATAATATCTGTGCCTGCTCTTTTATTTCCTTTACCTCCTCTTGGCTAAACCGGTCCGCGTGCCTTCTATACACTGGATGCCGCTCAAGCCCTTCCAGCACGTCTGACAGATCGCTGCGATCAATGTCTTCAAATAAACCGCCAAAAAAAGGATCAAGGTTTGTTAGGTTTGCTTCGTTTTCTGTCTCATCGTCCAATCTAAGAGGCCAAACGAAATGTTCCTCTTCCGCTTCTTGTTCCTGAAGAGCTTCAAGAAACTCATCCAAGGTGCCTTTTGGCGCCTCCAGCAGCCATTCCGGCGCCGTCCCTTGTAAAACAAGCCTTACACAAACAGGGCTCCCCTTTTTCCGCAGCTTCGAAAACGTGTCCTCCACCATTTGGAAGAGGGCTGTCATATTCTTTGCCTCCATCACATCAACCGCCGCTTTTTCCCACAGGACATCATGCGCTCTCTGAAATTCATAAGATATATCTCCGTTTGTCACATGAACGAGATAATAGCCTTTATCTCCCGCCTCCTTTATATGGCGTGCTTGCGTGTTTCCCGGGTAAATGACTGCCGGATGCTCGGCAGATAGAACCTGGCGTTTATGTATATGGCCAAGCGCCCAATAATCCATCCCGCTTTTCACGAGGTCGTCATGTGTAAACGGGCAATACGGATCGTGTCCTTCAGATCCTGACAGCGTGCCGTGGAGCATGCCGATATGAAACGGTGCGTCAGTTGATCTCCGATAGCGGGCGGCTTGGTTTTCCGTCACTGCTCTGGCTTGATAGCTGAAGCCGTAAATGCTTGCTATGCGCCTGCCTTCTTTAAAAAACGATTTTTCTTCTGGAACAGCGGACGAAAAAATATGGACATTCTCAGGCCATTCAATCGGTGTCCACTCCCCGCCAAGATGATCGTGATTCCCAAAGATGACGTATACCGAAATCCCGCACTCTCTGAGTCTTTCAAACTGTTTTTTCAAAAAGAGCTGAGCCTTTAAGCTTCGATTGGCTTCATCAAACAGATCTCCCGCCAGCAAAATGAAATCAACGTGCTCTCTCACTGCGGCGTCTATCATATGTCTCACGCTTGCAAACGTGCTTTCTTTAATCCGGGCAAAAATCGGCTCCGGCAGATGCGATATCCCGTAAAACGGGCTGTCAAGATGAAGATCTGCCGCATGAATAAAGGTTAGATCAGTCAACATTCTGCTCCTTTCCAGGATGAAGTACCCTTATTTTAGCACCGAATTCTTGCGAATGCACGTTCTGTCAAAAAAGAAACAGCCTGAGAATCCCCAGGCTGTTTTCCAATCAGTTTTTCGCTAAACGTAGCGCTTGTTTGATCGCTTTGAACGCGCTTGAATTGCCGTAAATTAATACACCGCCTTTATAAATTCTGGCGCCGATAACGGCCAGTATGACAATGGTGAGCAGTGTGATTCCGATTCCGACAGCCGCCTGCCAGAACGGAATATCAAGCATGCCGACGCGCAGAAACATAATCATTGGCGTAAAGAACGGAATAAACGAAGTTACCGTAATAAATCCTGCGTCAGGCGCATTCAAACCGAACATCGCGATCATAAAACCGGCGACAACCAAAAGCGTCATCGGCGTGATCGTTTGCTGCACGTCCTCTATTCTGCTGACGACACTGCCAAGAAACGCGGCAAGTGTCGCGTACAAAAAGTATCCGAGCAAAAAGAAAATGACAGCATAGATGACAGTGGTTGCAGATACGTCGGTCAAATTAAGGAATCCGCCGACAGATGAAGCCGTTTCGCTCTTTTGGTTCAGCTTAAGCGACAGAGAGCCGGCTCCTATAATAATAGCAAGCTGTGTGATCCCGACAAGCCCAATACCAAGCAGCTTTGCAAACATTTGCTGGATCGGCGGCATACTTGAGATCAGGATTTCCATAACTCGCGAAGATTTTTCTGTAGCGACCTCCATCGCAATCATGCTGGCATACATAATCACCGAAAAATAAATGACGAACAGCATAATGTAAACAAGCCCTACCGTCTGGCCAAGCTCTTCCTCAGACTTTGCCCCTTCTTTCAGCGCCTTCTGCCCCACAGTAACGGGCGCATAAAGGCTGCTAATCGTTTCCTGCGACACGCCGAGCTCCGCTGTTCCGACAGCTGTTTTGGTTTGCGTCAGCGCCTGCTGCAGCGTTTGATACGTGCTTTCATCAGAAATCGTTAACGCTTTATATGTTCCTGAAATGGTCCCTTTTTCATCTCGTTTGATGATGAGCATGCCATCGAGTGATTCATCTTTGACTTGCTTTGTGACCTCATCCTCCGATTGCTTCGACAGCTTCACATCAAGATCGCCGTCAGTATCCACCGCTTTCAGCTGCTTTGAAAAAACCGGATATAATTCGTTTGTTTCATCAACAACGGCGATTTTTTCTTTCGCATCGTCACCTTGAAACAAAGAAATGATCGACTCCAGATTCGTTACAACTAAAACAAGCAGCACCGTGATGACAGTCGAAATAATAAAGGATTTTGCCATAATCTTATTTTTGTATGTATGAGAAAGCATGATCCAAAATTTATTCATAGACGGCCCCCACCTTTTCTATAAAAATATCATGCAGTGACGGCTCTTCAAGCTCAAACTTTCTGATAAACCCTTTTCCCTGTAGCATCGCAAAAATCTCTTGAGAAATGTCTTCATTGGCAATCTGCAGCTTGACGCCGTCGGCCGTCTCCTTCCATTGTAGAATGCCTTCATGAGACTGCAAAAAGCTTAGATCGTCATCGGAGTGAATGGTGACGTTCTTTTTGCCAAAGGAGCGCTTGATCTCCTTCAGCTTGCCTTGCACGACCGGTCTTCCTTTCTGCAATATGCAAAGGTTCTCACAAAGCTCCTCCACATGTTCCATCCGGTGGCTTGAAAATAAAATAGAAACGCCGCTGTTTTTCAGCGAGATCACAGCCTCTTTTAGCAGCTCAACATTGACAGGGTCCAGGCCGCTGAAAGGTTCATCAAGAATAAGCAGCTCCGGCTTATGCAAAACTGCCGAAATGAATTGGATTTTTTGCTGATTCCCCTTTGAAAGCTCTTCCACCTTCTTATTCTCGTAATCTGTAATATTGAAGCGTTCAAGCCATGTCCCGAGCTCTTTTACAGCCTCCCGCTTCTCCATCCCTTTTAATCTGGCGAGATAGACAAGCTGATCCTTTACCTTCATTTTCGGATAAAGGCCCCGCTCTTCCGGCAAATAACCGATTTTGTTGCTGATATGATAATTCACAGGTCGGCCCTTCCAGCTGATTGAGCCCTCCGTAATGCTTAATAATCCTAGGATCATGCGAAACGTCGTCGTTTTTCCCGCTCCATTTGCGCCTAACAGACCGAACATTTGCTGTTCCGGAATATCTAAGTCCAATCCGTCAACGGCTTTATAATCTCCAAATGTCTTCGTTACGTGATCAATTGTAAGCACTGAATCTCCTCCTTCCCTGACCCATTATATACTAATTTTGGATAAAGCATAATAAAGGATTTTGATTTCCTTTTTAGAATATAAATGAAGAAAGACTGATAAACCTTAAAATGGAGGAGAAACCTGATGGCTGATTATTTCCTTACCGTATTTGATCCTTCGGGGAACACGCTGGTAAACGAGCGATTCGAGGCAGAACATGAAGAAGCGGCAAAAACGCATGGTGAAGCCCTCTTAAAAGAAAAAGAGCTTCATAGTCATTCTCATCGTTTAGTCAATGCAGCCGGAAAGCTGATTTTGTTTCACAGATGATCAGCTTTCCGGCTGATCTGTTACGCTTGAAACTTCGGCTCCCGTTTTTCTAAAAAGGCACGGATTCCTTCTTGGTGATCCTTGGTCCTTCTCATTCTCTCTTGGGCGCTGCGCTCAAGGGATAGCACTTTTTTCAGTTCTTCAATCTGGAGGCTTTGAAAAATAGCTTTCGTTTCGATCATCGCCAAAAGAGGGGAGGCCAACAGGGTTTCGATAATGGGTCTTGCGCCTTCGGCAGGATCTCCGGCAAATGTCCCATCAAGAAGCCCCATATCGGCAGCTTCTGAGGCAGATAGTTTTTTTCCGCTCCAAATCAGTTTTTTCGCTTTTGCTTCACCGATTCTTTTCTTCAGCAAATAATGTCCTCCGCCGTCCGGAACAAGCCCAATGCCGATAAAATTCATCGCGAGGACGGCGTTTTTTTCAGCGAGCACAATGTCCGCACAAAGCGCCAAACTCAGGCCCAGTCCCGCAGCAGCGCCATGAATGGCTGCAATTGTCACTTTCTTCATCTGATATAAATTCAGGGTGACAGCCTCAATCGTATCCATCAGCCGTTTAAATTGATCAGAGTCATGCTCTGATGTCATCATCTTGATATCACCGCCGGCCGAAAAGCCTTTCCCGCTTCCTCTCAGGAGAACGATGAGCGCCTCGCTTGCAGCCGCCATTTCGACTGCCTCCTTCAATTCAGACAGCATCTGTTCATTCAGGGCGTGATGGGCATCAGGCCGATTCAGGATAATCTCTGCAACAGCCCCATTACATGCATATTGAACAAACTCCATATAAAGCACCTCCATGTATGCGCTTACTTTTTTTCTTTCTCATATACATTCCCCGCCATCCTCAAATAAACCTTTTTATTTTTCAAGGTCAATAGATACTGAAAAATGCATATTGTTTGAATGGAAACATAAAGTTTTATATAGTGAAAAAGAAGGGATATCTTGATGAGAAGGGAGGAAAGGAACATGGATAAATTGCTGATCAGTTTTCTATTAAGTTTATTTATGGTGTACTTTCCCCCTTCGGACGTGGTTCTGCCTTCCCAGTTTGAAGCAAGCACTGACAGCTATGTGCCTATGACTTCATATCCGCAGGAAACACAATCGGCAAAAACGCCGTCGCCGGGCAGCATGCACCCGGCTGAGCTGATCAAAGAGTACAGCCCGCTGGCGCAGTCTGTCAGGCAGCTCTCTGTCAAACCACTTGACGAACCGCTAATAAACAGGCTGGAAAAGGCTTTGGCCGTCCCTGTCAAATACCAGTCTAATTACCTCCGAATATAATTTGCTCAAGTTTTATTTGTAACTCACCCCATACTGCCAACACTACATTCGGAGGGATTTTCATTGAATATTAAAGAAAACGATCTGCCGGGCATCGGCAAAAAGTTTGAAATCGAAACAAGAAGCCACGAAAAAATGACGATTATCATTCATGATGACGGAAGAAGGGAAATTTACCGGTTTAATGACCGGGACCCGGATGAGCTTCTTTCAAATATATCATTGGATGATTCTGAAGCAAGGCAAATTGCAGCTATTCTCGGGGGCATGGTCTATAAACCGCAAGCTCTGGAGTCCATCGAAATGGCCTTCAGCGATCTTATTATTGAATGGTTTAAGGTCGAAAAAGGCGCCAAATCGATCGGGCGCACACTCGGAGAGCTTGATGTTCGCCAGAATTACGATGTCACTGTGATTGCCATTATCAAACACAACCAGGAAAAACTCCTAAATCCCGGAGCCGATTCGATTATTGAAGAAAATGACACCCTTGTCCTCTCAGGTGAGAGAAAGCATCTGAAGAAACTGATTCACGATTTTCTTTCTGGAGAGGGCGTGTGAGCCCCGATGGACCATCTTGTATTTGAAGTCGGAACTGCACTTGTGCTTGTGGCAATCGCCAGTGTGATCGCCAATAAAATTAAATTTTCGATTATTCCGTTTCTGATTGTGCTGGGAATGCTTGTTGGACCGCACGCGCCGAAAATGGGGATTATTGATCTAACATTTATTCAAAGCAGTGAAATCATCGAGTTTTTCGGGCGAATGGGCGTACTGTTCCTCCTCTTCTATCTCGGACTCGAATTCTCTGTCGGGAAGTTAATCAAATCAGGAAAATCAATCGCGGTCGGCGGGACGATTTATATTTTGATTAACTTCAGCCTCGGACTGCTTTACGGGTTTATCACCGGATTTTCCTTTCTGGAAGTCCTCATCCTCGCAGGAGTCATCACAATCTCGTCAAGTGCGATTGTCGCAAAAGTGCTCGTTGATTTAAAAAGGACCGCCAACCCGGAAACCGAATTGATTCTCGGCATCATCATGTTTGAAGATATTTTCCTTGCCGTATATCTGTCCGTTGTTTCCGGCCTTATACTAGGTGATGCGACATCCGTAGGGAGTGCACTCTTGTCCATTTTGATCGCCTTCGGTTATATGCTGCTGTTTTTTATCGCAGCAAGAAAACTCCCGCCGCTGTTGAACAAACTGTTGGACATTCGCTCAAACGAAGTGTTTATTATCGTCATTTTCGCAGCGCTCTTTTTTATCGCCGGGTTTTCCGAGACGATTCATGTAGCAGAAGCAATCGGCGCGCTGCTGCTCGGTTTGGTCTTTTCAGAAACAGAGCATTCCGATAGGATTGAACACCTCGTTGTTCCGTTTCGCGACTTCTTCGGTGCGATGTTCTTTTTCAGCTTCGGCCTCAGTATCGATCCGTTTTCGCTTGGTGAAGCGGTTTGGCTTGCGTTGGGTGCAGTGATTTTGACCATTCTGGGAAATTTTATCGCCGGAATGGTGGCAGGACGACGCGCAGGGCTTTCTCATAAGGCTTCATCGAATATCGGGCTGACGATCGTATCGCGGGGAGAATTTTCGATTATCGTTGCGAATCTCGGAATAGCCGGCGGACTGTCGGCCACATTAAAGCCGTTTGCCGCATTATATGTCCTCATTCTGGCGATTTTGGGACCGCTTGTCACAAAGGAATCAAAACGAATTTACCGCTTGCTGAACAAGGTATTTAAATGGAAGCCTGAGGTTCAGCCCGCAAAAAAACAGGGATAAAAAAAGCAGCACTGTAATCAGTGCTGCTTTGTCGTTTTTTCAAAAATCTGCTCTAAATATTTGATTTTTTCGTCCGTGTAGTGCTCGAAGCGGTCATTGTACGATTTCGGATCTTTCGGATTCGCAAAATGCGTAATTTTCCCTGTATCCCGATCAATAAATTTACTAGCAGCGCCGCAGCCGATGCCAATAATCGTCTGCACCTCTTCCATAATCATAATGTTGTAGATGCTTTCTTGTCCCGGCAAAGAGTATCCGACGTTTTCAAGGTTTCCAAGAATGTTTTTCTGGCGGTATAAATAATAAGGCACGTACCCATGCTCTTTCGTCCAGGCTACCGCGTCTTCCATCATTTGAGAAACCTCTTCCCTGCCGGCAACTTTGTACTTATGCTTGTTTCTCGTCATTTCTGACGCCCGTTTAAATGAAAGAGTATGAACGGTAAGGGATTCCGGCATCAGTTTTTCTGTTTCTGAAAGACTGTGCCTGAACTCCTTCACGCCCTCCCCAGGCAAACCAATAATCAAGTCCATGTTGATATTATTCATGCCATGCTGGCGTGACAGATGATATTTCTCAATGGTCTCTTCAACCGTATGGTGCCGCCCGATCGCCTTTAGCGTTTCGTTTTCATAGGATTGCGGATTGATGCTGATCCGATCAATGTCATATTTGTTTAAAACGGCGAGTTTTTCTTCTGTAATCGTATCAGGACGACCGGCCTCCACCGTAATCTCACGAATGTTTTTCACATCCGGGAAGGAGCGGACCATTTCTTCATACAGCAGATCCATCTCCTCCGCTGTAATGCTTGTCGGCGTCCCGCCGCCAAAGTAAATGGTTGTAACCTTAACATCATGCTCCTTCAGCCATTCACCGATCTTCTGCATTTCGTAATGCAGTCCCCATAGGAATGAGCCGACTCTGCCTGCCTGTCCCTGGATGGCATACGCAGGGAATGTGCAATACGCGCATTTTGTCGGGCAGAACGGAATGCCGATATAAATGCTGACTTCATCCTTTACTCGGTACAAATCCGGCACTGCCGCCAGCTGACGGTCAACAATTTCCTGCATTAGCATGATTTTTTCATCATGAATTAAATAGTCTTTTTTCAACTCAGCATGCGCTTGCTCCTTGGACATTCCGCTTTGCAGTTTTTTATGAAGCAGCTTTGTGGGCCGGATTCCTGTGAGGATTCCCCACTTCTGCGTAATGCCCGTATGCGCCTGAAGAAGATTGAGATACACATAAGAAATTGTGTTTTTCACTTGCTTAAAAGCTTCTTTTTCATTCATGCCGGGAGAAAAGAATTTTGTATGCTGTTCCTTTATGCCAGTTCCCTTCACTTCTCCCGAAACCGTCACATGCTCATCCGTTTGTGACAACGCTAAAGAAATGACCAAATCTGCGGGCTCCTCTCCGCCATACGCAAGCTCGCACTCTTCATAAAACAAATTTGCAATATTTTGCAGAGGCCGATGCAGGCGGTCATCATGTATGCCTTCTATTTTAATTTGCAACTTCATCACCTAATTTATCAGATTCAAAACTTTCTTTAGTGTACAGAAATAAACTGCTAAAATCAATCCGGCAAAAAAGCCGCCGCACCTGTCAGGGCGCGAGCGGCTTTTTTACACACGTTTCATGTGGAACTTATCAAGAAATCCTTTTCGCTGCTGCATTCGGAAATATTCCTTCATCATATAAGCGACACCTTGCTCGTCATTGGACCTTGTAACCCAATCTGCCTTTCTCTTAATTTCCGGAACGGCATTCCCCATCGCTACCCCAAGACCGGCAAGTTCGATCATCGGCAGATCGTCATACTGATGCCCAATGGCCACGACATCATCCATACTCAGGCCCAGCTCTGAAGCGACGAGGGCCAAACCCGCTTCCTTCGAGACACCTTTCGGGACGATATTCAGCTTCTCATCGTTTACGCGAATCACGTCCACCGCAGGGAAGGCTTTTGTAATCGTTTCTGTAATGTCATGCTGAATGTCGTGCTCCGTGTACACCTCGATGACGGGTGCACTCACCGGCTCATCCATGAGGAGATCGCTTAATGATTCAACGAACTGGACTGGATAAAAGATCGGGTCAGACGGATGAATGAGTGCTTTCCCCAATAAATTCGAATTCACCTTTTTCTTGTTTCCGATGGAATACTTTTCGTGAAGAAGCCGAATATTACATTGATAGCTCTCCAGCACTTGAACAATGTTAAAGGTATGATCATCAGAAATTCTTTTTTCAAAAAACGGGGCGTCAATTTTCTCAGCGATATATGCCCCGCTATGGGTGATCAGCTTGGCATCAAGCTTTAGCGATTTCGCTATTTTCTGTGCTGAGCGAAAATGACGGTTGGTCACAAGTGTGACGTAAATCCCTTTTTTCTTTACATATTCAATCGCGTCTTTCGTTGCCTGATGAATCTTCCCGTTCGACCGAAGCAGCGCTCCATCTATATTTAAGGCAAGCAATTGTTTTGACACAGAGATGTCCCCCTCCTTGATGACTGTACTTGTGTATAGGATATGACCCTGTCTCTGTGTTTAGAACAACCTTTTCTTAAAGCAAAAAAAGCCTGGCTCAGCAGACTTTATGTATGGCTTGTTGATAGGATACGATCGAAGCAGCCATTCTCCCTAATATCGTTATTTCGATTTACGAAAAATCATGTATCAGGAACCCCTTGTTTGACCAATGATGCGCTCCGAACACTTACTCTCTGTTGCTTATCCCCTCTATATAACGGCATGATATGCGACCGTATCCATTTGAAATAGGTAAGTGTAGGCGCTTTCAATGTTATTATCTCAGTTTTCCTTTCCGATGACAAGGGTTTTTTTAACTAAAAAAAGTAACCAACTTTTGTATATCCGTGGTAGGATCAGTTGTTAATTTTTAGGACTATACACTTGATCCAGAACGTACATTCCCATACAATATAAATAATAAACGAAAAAGCGGTGTTTATATGGCTGATTTAAAAGAAATATATAATGAAGAACTGATATCTCAGTTGATCCATCATGTAAGGTCATCCTATCCTATTTTAACAAAAACAGATTCTTGGGTACATTACGGCTGGAGGACTGGCCTGAACTCACTTTAAAAGAGCGGATGCGCCGCGTGACAGTTTCTTTATACGAAACTTTGCCAAAACAATACGTTGAAGCGCTCACAATTTTACGGGATACAGCCCCTCATTTTAAAGGACTCAGCGGAATTTCATTTCCAGATTATGTGGAACAGTACGGGTTAGCGCATTGGGAAGAATCAATAAAGGCATTGGAATACTTTACGCAATATTCGACCTCAGAATTTGCTGTAAGGCCTTTTTTGCTGTTAGATCAAGAAAAGATGATTGCACAATTGCTTGCATGGTCTGAGCATAAAAATGAACACGTGAGAAGACTTGCGAGCGAAGGCAGCAGGCCCCGCCTGCCATGGGGAAAATCGATACCGGCTTTGAAATCGGACCCTTCCCCCGTATTGCCGATCCTTGAGAAGCTGATGCAGGACGTGTCCTTATATGTAAGGAAAAGCGTGGCCAACAACCTTAATGATATATCAAAAACGCATCCTCATTTACTGAGAAAAGTCGCAGATCAATGGTACGGAACACATCCCCATACAGACTGGATTATCAAACACGCCTATCGGACCTTATTAAAAAAGGGTGATAAACAGGCCTTAGCGCTTTTTGGTTATGAAAATGCTGATTCGATACAACTACATGATTTAACATACCAGCCCAAACGTATAGTTATTGGCGAAAGCCTTGAATTTTCTTTCTATATTCATTCAGACAGGGATCAAAAAGTAAGAATTGAGTACGCAATTGATTTTGTAAAAGCAAGAGGCCAGCGTCATCAGAAAGTATTTAAAATAACAGAAACAAATATACGAAAAAACGAAACGAAGTCATACACAAGAATCCAATCCTTTAAGGATTTAACCACCAGAAAGCATTACAAAGGAATTCATACATTATCAGTCATCATCAATGGAGAGGTAAAAGATTCATTGGATTTCCAAGTTTGCTGAATGAATAAAAAATCCCTTCTTATCCAAGAAGGGATTTTGCTGATTAGCCTTCAACACTGCCGTAAAGCTCTTCTAAAGGCTTCATAATGATTTTGTTCAATTCACCAATCAGCATGCTCATGCGCTGCTCCGCTTCCATCAGCTGAGAAATTTTTTCGTGCTGCTGTACAAGCGCAACTGTTTTTTGAGCCTGCGTCACTTCTTCTTGTGTAATCTCTTCTCCTGCCATTTGTTTTTGCTGGAGTCTAAGCTGTACATCACGGAAGTTTTCGAACATGCGCTTCGCTGATTCATCTGCGTTAACTTCGTCGTAAAGGTTTTTTAAACGGGTGAACTCTTCGCTCCCGCGTAATGCATTTTCCAGATCATACGCTACATCATAAAAATTAACAGCCATTGTAAATAGCTCCTTTCATCATTGCCGTTTGACATACCACTCCACTATAACAGACTATGGAGATCCTTTCATTAATCAAAACCCATTTCTTCTTAAAAAAGGATGACAAACAGTGCTTGAATCGCGCCTATAATTCCGCCGAGAAGGCCCCCCAAATAGGTAATCATTTTAAATTCTTTTTTTGAAATGGACAGCACCATTTCTTCAAGACGCTCCACCGGGAACTGATCCACCTGCTCCTTGACGATTTCCTCAAGACGCAACCGTTTTAAGACACTTTCAAGGTTGGACGAAATCCCTTCAAGCAATTTGTCTAACAGTGCCGGCAGCATTTGCTGGGTCAGCTCAGATTCATAGCGGACGGTAAGCGTGCCAATCGTATTGTTGAAGAAAGGGGCAGTCGAAAATACTTGCAGCATTCTTCGTTTCAAACTGAAAATGAGCGCCTTTGCATTCCATTTTTCGTCTGCTTCATTAAACGTATACTCCCTCAGCTTGCCCCATTCGTTTTTTAAGAGATCAGAAAGCAATTTATTTGTTTCCTCATTCCGCAAGAATTTCAGCAGCTCCGGCAGCACGCGATCCGCAAGGCTTGAATTGCCAAGAAACATTTGCACCATGCTTCCAAGCATGCCGCGCTCTTTTAAAAAGTCATCAATCATATTGCCAAGACGGATTTTTCCTTCATCACTTTCAAAATAACGGACACTCCGTGACAATATATATCCTGAAATCATCGGAATTTTTTCCTCAAGCTTTTCCTGCACCTCTATAGGCACCAGCTCTTTTAACGATTGGTCCCCGTATTGGCGGAAAAGCTCATTCAGCTTATCATCGGTCCAGCTGCTGATCCATGCATCAGCAGCTTTTTCGGGGCGCTTCATCCCGGCTTTTTCAAGCGCTTCTTTTACTGTCACTTCAGAAAGTGACAGCTTTTGAATCAGCTGTTCCCCCACTCGAAGAGCCTGCGTTTTGGCTGCATCAGAGACGAGCCGCTTTTTAATGCCTTCAGGGGTTAAGAGATGATTGACTACCATCAGTCCCATTTGTTTTGCAAGTTCATCTCGTCGTCTTGGAATCAGCCCGGGCGTAAAAGGAACTCGCTTCCCAAACAAATAGTACGCTTTATACGGCCTAAACAGCATTTGAATTGCTAAATGATTGGTCACCGCTCCAATGGCAGCGCCGATCACGATCATAAAAATAAAGGTTCCTGCAATACCCATTCCTATTCATCTTCCTCCATCTGTGCTTCAGCTTTTTTCATATAGATTATGTACCTATACGTATTATAGAGGCTCATGCAATCACTTAGCAAACGAGGAGACAAATTCCTGTTCTTAGAAAATCAGCTTGTTCTTTTGGAATAGGGCAAGGTGAAGAATCGTATTCTGTAAAGTAGAATACCGTCAGCTGCGTTCGTCTTACATGTATTTAGTGTAAAGCTGCGGACACCCGCCGGCAGCTTTTGAATAAAAGGGGGAGTCTCACCATGATAACACTCGGTTTTATGTCCTTATCCCGCCAGCATGAAGCGGATTATTCCGCAGAACTGGCCAAAAGAGCACCCGAATTCGGCATACGTTTCATCCGGTTTACACCATTTGATATTTTACCTGACACTTTGCGTGTCAAAGCATCGGTCTATCATTCGGCCAGCAGCACATGGAACGAAACTGAAATGGCGATTCCAGATTATATTTATGATCGCTGTTTTTACGGCAAGGATTCACATTCCCAAAAAGCAAAACCAATCGTTGAGTGGCTCAAAAAATATCCGAAAACGGAATTTATCGGGCGGGGTCTTCCTGATAAGTGGACCGTCCTTCACGATTTGCAGCAGCACCCTGTAATCAATCCCTATATTCCCGAAACGATAAAGGTGAACCGCTACGAACAAATTCAATCCTTTTTATCCAAAGAAAAAGCCTGCATCCTTAAACCGGCATTCGGCGCGGGAGGCAGAGGCGTGATTCTTTTGAAGCTGGGCAAGAAAAACATCACTGCTACTTATCACATCGGAAAGGATAAGCAGACAAAAACGTTTTCCAACCAGACTTCTTTTAAAACATGGTGCAAAAAAGTGCTTCAGCATCAATATTTGCTTCAGCCTTACTTAAACATTCAAGATAAGGAACAATACCCTTGTGATATTCGTCTGTTTATGGAAAAAAACGAAGCAGGTGAATGGAATACAGTCGGAAAGGCAGTAAGACGCGGATACAAACACGGGCTGCTGGCCAATTTGTCAGGCGGATCTGATGCGCTGACATTTGACTCCTGGTTTGAAGATATACCGAAAAAACAGCAAGTGGTTTTACTAGATGATGTGTTTTCGATTACCCAATCGGTTCCGTATTATCTTGACGAGCGCTACGGGCCGTTGTTTGAACTCGGTCTTGATATATGTCTTGCTAAGGACGGGAGAATTTGGATTTTAGATATCAATTCCAAACCAGGCAGGAAGTCAATCCTGCGTGTCTCTCCCGAGCAAAAAGAACATCTGTACACTTGTCCCCTAAAGCGCTGCCAATATCTGTTTTCTGAGCAAAGCCAGAAAGGAGTTCTTCCGCGTGAATCCTAAACGGTTTTTGATCGGCATAGACAAAACCAGTGAAAACACCCTGTTTCTGCCCTCTTCGCTGAAGCGAGACGGACTTTTGCATGCCGCATTCGGAACGAAGGTTGTCAGATGCCACGTTGCTTACAGACGGCATCTGGAACAAACCGTGCTGCTCTCTGAAAATCTGTTTCATGAGCTTTTGCTCCCCCACCGAAGCAGGGCTGATATACTGATTCATGATCATACAGTGCATATCGGGCCGTTAGTCGGCATCTTTACGGCAGGGTTTACTGTATCTCTTGAACGTCCATTTAAGGATCGTTCCCTCTTTTTTTCTAAACTTGTCACGTTACACGAGCAAGCCGGAGGCTACTGCTTCGTTTTTGGCGCGCACCAAATCAATTGGGAGGAAGGCACAATTGAAGGCCTCCTTTACAGGGAAAACGGCTGGGAGAAAAAAATTGTTCCATTGCCGAACGTCGTTTATGACCGTTTGCCGAACCGAAAAATTGAAGATTCACTTCTCTTGCAACATACAAAAAAGAGGCTGATCGATGAATATCAGATCCCATGGTTTAATAAAACGTTTTTCAATAAATGGAACGTTCATCAATTGCTCGAAAAAGATCCGAGAACGGCACCCTTTTTGCCTAGATCCGAGCTGACACCGTCTGTGGAGCTGATAGATGAGCTCTGTGGCGCATACAAAAAAGTCTATATCAAACCGGCAAATGGAGCACTCGGCACCGGCATTTATCAGCTGAAAAGAACAGATGGCGGCCTGACGGTAAAGCATACGAATGACGCCAAAACATTTACTTCGATTGATTATTCCGATGCCGCCTCATTCCTTGCAGAATTTCAAAAACAGCACAACACGTCCGACTTTCTCATTCAGCAAGGTGTTGATCTCATCGAATTTCAAGGCAAACCAGCGGATTTCCGTGTCCATACCAATAAAAACAGAAAAGGAAAATGGACAGTGACAGCAATCGCCGTAAAAATTTCCGGAAAGAACAGCATTACAACACATCTTTCTAACGGCGGCACTGTAAAGACACTTGCGGAAGTATACGATGATCCCGCTGAAAGAGTTGAGGTCATAAAAAAGCTTTCTGCAGCGGCACTGACGGCAAGCCATGTCCTTCATGATCATATCGAGGGGTTTATCGGGGAGATTGGTTTCGATTTTGGCATTGATCAGAACGGTAAAGTATGGATGTTTGAAGCGAATTCGCGCCCAGGCCGAAGCATTTTTTCTCATCCAAATTTGCATCATGTTGATTCTCTTACAAAACGAAGAAGCTTTGAATACGCGTCATATTTATCTGAGAAGGCAATCACATCTCCTGAAGCATTGTGGCCTTCGTAACCTGTCCGCTTTTTTAATAAAGCGGGCTTATCTTTATCCAAAGCTGGGACAATCTGCATATTAAGGCCTCTTCAATGATGTTCTGAAACAATGATACAATGAACATAAGCCGTTTTTATTTAGGTCAATTGATACCAAATGTAAGGAGCGTGGCCGTAATGATTTCTCATTTCAGCTGGAAACCTTTGTTCCCAAAAGAAAAGCTGCCCGGATGGAAAATTTCATTTTATTATAAAGGGACCCATTATGAAGGCATCTATCATAAGAGCGGTGAGATTGAATGGGGAGACTTGTTTCCCGCCCGCGCTGACGAGCCTGCTCTTACAAACGAGATACATGAACTGATGCTTTTTCATATTTATGACTAGCTTAGCCTAAACGGCTAAGCTTTTTTTCTTTCTCAAGATTTACCACACAATTCTCCGCATGAGTTTCCGGCAATTTTAACATAATACGTAGTAACAAGCCGGCAAAGCATTGGGTTACGCCGAGGCGGCAGTGACACCCGATAAGGGTTCACAGATCTGGTGCAACTCCAGTTAACCCAACCATACTAAATAAAAAGGAGATTTTACACATGGCTAACCAAAACTCTTCAAATGACTTGCTAGTTCCTGGCGCAGCTCAGGCTATCGATCAAATGAAACTTGAAATCGCTTCTGAATTCGGCGTTAACCTTGGAGCGGACACAACTTCTCGCGCTAACGGTTCTGTCGGAGGAGAAATCACAAAACGTTTAGTATCTTTCGCTCAGCAGCAAATGGGCGGCAGAGTTCAATAACAATTCAATATATGGCTATAGAGGGCGCGGTTTCCGCGCTCTCTTTATTTTGTCACCCTTTTTTCCTGCTCCACATATCCTAGAAAAAAAGGGAGGGAATCGGGGTGTCATTCATCACCATTGTGAATTGGGAGCTGGTTCAATTCGTAAGTGTATCCATGATTCATGAATATGTTTCCCATCGTTCTGTTTATTTGTACAGGTATTCTTTCCCGCGCTGTTCAAACTGAGAACATCCTTTTATAATGAAAGGCGAGGAGGTTTTTTGATGAAAATCGCTTTATTAGGAGCCAGCGGCCGCGTCGGACAAGCCTTTTTAACACAAGCTGCAGCAGATGAAAGATTTGATATTTTCGCTCTGATCAGATCTCAACATGCTGATCTTCCCCTTTCAAAAGACAGAACCGTCATGGGGAACGCCCGCCGCTTAGATGATGTGAAAAAAATAATGGAGAATGCTGAAATCGTGATCAGCTGTCTAGGCACAGATGGTGATGATACCTTGTCAACTGCTATGGCACACATTCTCTCCGCTATGGAGGAACAGCATATCAAACGGCTTATTACGATCGGCACCGCAGGGATCCTAGATTCCCGATATGAACCGGGAAAATACCGGTTTGAAACAAATGAATCGAAACGAAAGCAGACCCGCGCAGCCAAGGAGCATGCAAAAGTATACGAAATGCTTAAACAATCATCATTAGACTGGACAATCATCTGCCCCACTTACCTCCCGGACGGAACAGCAACCGGCGTTTATCGTACGGAGCGTAACGTTTTGCCTGAGGGCGGCACAAGCATTTCGGTCGGCGATACTGCGGACTTTTTATATCGTGAGCTTGTTACAGGTAAGTATGTCGGATACCGTGTCGGACTGGCTTATTGACTACATAAACCAAAAACCCAAAACACGATTGTTTTGGGTTTTTGAGCGTTATGCAATGGAATGTTTCTGTCCCTTTTGCAGTTCATACATTTGATAATATTGGCCTTCTAATGCCATCAGTTCCTCGTGGTTCCCTCTCTCAACAATTTCTCCTTTATCAAGAACCAAAATCTGATCAGCATTTCTGATTGTTGAAAGCCGGTGAGCGATGACGAAGGTGGTGCGTCCTTGTTTGACGACATCAAGCGCCTTCTGGATCACGGCCTCTGTCTCTGTATCAATATGCGCCGTTGCCTCATCTAAAATCAAGATCGCGGGATCAAACGCCAAAGCTCTTGCGAAAGAAATTAACTGCCGCTCTCCAGAGGATAGCGTGCTGCCTTTTTCAATCACGGGCTCATTAATGCCTTTAGGAAGCTTCTTAAGAAGAGGCTCAGCACCGACTTGCCGCAGTGCATTTTTTATTTCTTCTTCAGTCATTCTTTCGTCATCCAGGCTTACGTTAGATCCGATTGTACCCGAGAATAAGTACGGATCCTGAAGCACAATGCCCATATGGGATCTGAGTTCCTGTCTTGACATGTTGTAAATGCTTTTTCCATCAATTAAGACATCACCTTTTTGCGCATCATAAAAACGAAACAGAAGATTCAAAATCGAGCTTTTTCCTGATCCGGTATGGCCGACGAGCGCTACGGTTTCGCCTTTTTGCGCAGTAAAGGAAATATGCTTTAATACCTCTTCACCTTCTTGATACGCAAATGACACATCACGAAATTCAACCCGCCCCAGCGCGCGCTCCTTCGCCGGTTCACCCGCTTCTTCCGTATTCTTTTCTTCAAGCAGTTCAAAAACACGCCCGGCGGAGACCCTTGCAAGCTCCAGCTTTGAAAACTGATTGACGATGCCTGTGATCGGCTGAAATAACCGGTTCAAATAATCGACAAACGCGTACAGCACACCGATAGAAACAATCCCGGCCGCATTCAGGCTCGCACCGCCAAAATGCCAGATCAGACAGACGAACGCAAGATTGCGGATGACATTGACCAAATTATGGGACATTAAGGAGTTTAAATTCAGCATCCTGTTTTGGAAATAAAAATGTGATTCATTTAATTCATCAAATTCTCTCATTGTTTCCTTTTGATGGCGGAAAGCCTGAATAATGGTCATGCCTTGAATTGACTCATTCATTTTTGCGTTAATGTCACTGTTGATCGAGCGGATTTTTTGGTTGTAATATGACGCATATCTCCGGTATATGACAGACCACAGCCAGATAATCGGCACAATTGCCAGACATACAAACGCAAGCTTCACATCAAGCAGAAACAAAGCCGTGAATATCCCAAACATATAGATTCCGCTTGTCACAAATGTTGAAAGCACTGTGACATATAAATCCCTGATAGCCTCCGTATCATTGGTAATCCGCGCAACGACTTTTCCGGCCGGAAGGTTGTCAAAATAGCGAATCGGCATACTCTGTATGTGCGAAAACACGTCCTGCCTCATCTTTTGAATAATCCGATTGGCGCTCATCTGCAGCAGATAATGCTGTCCGTATTGAAAGAATACCGAAAACACAAGCAAGCCCCCATACAGGCAGATCAGTAACACCATTCCCTTTATTTCCGGCTGATAGAACTGGAAAAGTTCCTGCTTAGTCAGCTTTTCGGCAGCATATGCCCGGCTCTTGTCTCCGTTTGTGATCGTCAGCTTCCCGTCAGAAACCGTTCTATTCCCGTCGAAGCTGACAGCCTGATCAACAAAATAGAACGCCATTCCCACTTGATAAATATGCGCTTCTTTTGCTTTTGAAACAGGCTCCTGCAATCGGTCCTCTCTGACATATGAGACGCCGTGAAACTGAACGGCATTTTTATCTTTTTCCGCAGCTTCATACCATGTTTTCTCAATGCCGAGGATATGGTCGTCTATCATTTTTTTGCCAATAAAGGGCCCAGTCAGTTCTGCACCGACGGCAACAGTTAGCAAAAGGACGGCTGTGATCAGCAATTTTCGATAAAGAAGTGCGTATCTCCATAACGTTTTTCCTATTTTCATGCCCCTGCTCCCCCTTCTTCCGCAGTGAACAGCTGCTGTCTTTCATATTGTTCCCGGTACCACCCATTATTGGCCAGCAGTTCTTGATGCGTGCCTCTCTCAGCAATGACGCCGCCGTCCATCACAAGGATCAGGTCAGCGTGCTCTACCGCGGATAATCGGTGCGTCAAAATAAATGTCGTTTTTCCTTTGCGGTTTTCTCTGATGTTCTTGATAATTGCAGCCTCTGTTTTGGCATCTACAGCGGAAAGTGAATCATCCAGAATCAAGATTTCCGGATTCGCCATGAGTGCTCTCGCAATCGAAATTCTTTGTTTCTGCCCGCCTGACAGTGCCACGCCTTTTTCACCGACCATTGTCTCCAGACCGGACGGAAGCATGTGCAAATCTTTTTCAAAATGTGCTTCGGCAATGGCTTGCTGAACCTCTTTATCAGTTGCATCCTGTTTTCCGTATAAAATATTTTCTTTTACAGTCCGTGAAAACAGTAAATGATCCTGCGGCACATATCCGATCCATCCGCGGAGCTGGTCAAGAGGGATTTGCTGAATCGGTACGCCTGAAAATGTAATGCTCCCTTCACCTGGAGGGTACTGGCGCAAAAGCTGCTTAATAATTGTCGTTTTTCCGCTCCCGGTTTTACCGGCAATCCCGACAGTCTGCCCTTTTCGCACCGTAAATGAAATATCCTGAAGATTGTCACTTGTTGAGCTTGGATATGTAAAGCTGACATGACTGAAAACGATATCTCCAGGCTCTTTAAGATCAGCGGGCTGTTTTGGATCTGTCACATCCGTTTCATAAGAAAGAGTTTCATTTACCCGATCTAATGACGCATTGCCGCGCTGCATCACGTTAATGAGTTCACCGATTGCAAACATCGGCCAAATCATCATGCCGAGATAAACGTTAAAGGACACTAACTCTCCAAGCGTCAGCTCGTTCCGGAATACAAGAAACGCTCCGTAGCCGAGCCCAATCAGATAGCTTGCGCCGACAAGCAGTTTTACCGTCGGCTCAAACAGTGAATCAATAAAAGCCACTTTCATATTTTTCTGATAAACATCAGCGGTCATTTCATTAAACCGGCGAACATCGTTTGTTTCCTGAACATACGCGCGAATCACCCGCACGCCTGAAACAGATTCCAGCACTCTGTCATTCAGCGCCCCGAACGCGTTTTGGGCCTCAGTAAACCGCTCATGAATTTTACTTCCATATAGACTGATTGCAATCGCCATGACTGGAAGCGGGATAATGGCGGCGAAGGTCAGCTTCCAGCTGATCAAAAACCCCATCGTCAAAAAGATCGTCATCATAAACATCGTAGAATCGACTAACGTCAAGATGCCAAATCCTGTCGTTAAACTGACGGCCTGAAGATCATTTGTCCCACGTGCCATTAAATCGCCTGTCCGGTTTTTTTCATAAAACGGCGGCGACATAGTCAGCAAATGCCCCATCAGCTTCGTACGAAGAATTTTCTCCATCAGATTCGCTCCGCCAAACAGCTGATGCATCCAAAAATAAGACATGATATACACGGCCGCCGTCATCACAAAAAAGATACCGATATAAAACAGCAGCCCTTCCGCAGTAAATGCCCCTGCTTTCATATCATCTATGGCGTTCCCCAAGAGCTTAGGCGGAAACATTTCAATGACATTGACTGCTAATAAAAGGACAATAGCAATCGTATAGCGCAGCCAGTACGCCTTAAAAAACCAGCCAAGCTTTTTCAAAACTGAAAACATCTATCCCCATCTCCTCATCAGCCGCCTTCTATTTTTTCCTTGCAGCTTTTTTCATCCAATTTGGCACGAACAGCCCTCGCCTCTGTATTGGTCTTCACATCCCATACACCTGTCTTTCCTTAGATTTTGTATATAAAAAAGGCATGAAGCGTCAGCTCCATGCCTTTTTTAACCGATATGTTACGCACAGCGCTTTTCAGCGCGCGGTCCGACCTAAAAAACCGTTCACGAAAACAGAACAAAAGGTTTGCCGCGCCAATATGAAACTGTTTGATAAACATGCAAATTCCTTGGCATAGCAAATCCTCCTTCCATTCTGATTTCATCTTTTTATCATCATATAAACAAAACCTTTTATTGTCAATCATTACTTGAATAGGAAAAGGTTAATGGTGCTCAAATTCGGGTAGTAGTGTTGTAAGACGCTTTGAAAGGGTGAGAAGGATGTTCCATGCTGACCGTATCATTGTTGCGTTTGACGGAAGTGAAAATAGTAAGAAAGCGCTTCAGACAGCCATTGATCTTGCTAAAACCTTAAATGCCGCTATTACCGTCGCCCATTCACATGATATGAAAGACAATCAGACCGTCATCGACCCGCCCAGACCCGCAGCTGAGGCAAGCTATATCAGCGGAGGCATGACAAGTGTTCCTGATCCGCTGATATCGGATGTAACATCACCTGAGCCAATGATCTATGAAGACCGTACGGAAGAAGTCATCGCCGAAGCCAGAATGATGCTGAATGAACAGCAGGCAGATGGAGATATCGATATATTAGAAGGCGATCCGGCTGAATCAATTATCGAGCATGCAAACCGCATTTCTGCCGATATGATCGTAACCGGAAGCAGAGACCAAAACAGGCTGAAAAAGCTAATATTCGGAAGTGTAAGTGAAAAGCTTTCAGCGAAATCGGATATACCCGTCCTGATTGTAAAGTGAGCACGCCCTGTGCTCACTTCTTTTATATTCATAATTGTGAAAAAACATAGATTTTCGTTTTTTTTCTGTTATAATGCTTTCGTGCCCAAAAGCACAAAAGCATTAAAGATAAATATGGGGTGTTATTTTGGATTCTCAAAAAAAGCTGACGTTTCCGTTAGCCGTCGGTTTATTTATATTGATGTTATGCATTATTATTTCTTGCTTATTCTTGCTTCATGTAGAACCTCATATCCCGCTGTTTTTAAGTGTTGTCATGCTTTCAGCAGCAGCTTTATGGTTTGGATTTTCCTGGAATAGTATTGAAAAAGGGATTGTAGATGGGATCAAAAACGGCGTACAGCCGATTATTGTTCTAGCGCTGATCGGCATCTTAATCGGCGCCTGGATGTACAGCGGCGCAATACCGACTGTGACAGTTTATGCCCTATCCTTTATTGAACCAAGCCACCTTCTGTTGACTGCTTTGTTTTCATGTATGATCATCAGCACACTTGTTGGCTCAAGCCTGACAACTGTAAGCACAATCGGAGTAGCGCTGATCGGCGTGGCGAGCGCGGCTAGCGTTCCGCTTGAATGGACAGCAGGCGCAGTCATATGCGGCGCTTGTTTTGGGGATAAAATGTCGCCGATGTCGGACACAACCAACTTTGCAGCCGGAATAGGCGAAATACCGATCTTTGAACACATTCGCCATATGATGGGCACAACCATTCCAGCTTTGCTCATCACTGTCGTTCTGTTTTACTTTCTCGGTTCATCAGTGTCAGCGGACGCTGCTTCAACCGAGAATATTCAGCAGGTCATAACCGGAATAAAAGATGCCGCAAACGTGACACCGTGGGCCCTTCTTTCTCCGCTCTTAGTCGTTTTGCTGGCAATAAAACGGGTATCAGTAATCCCCGTTCTGACTGCCGGAATTATTTCCTCGGGAATTTTGACTGCTATTTTTGTACCCGACAGCAGCCTGCAGGCGTTTATGACAGCTTTACAAAATGGCACAACTTTCGAAACTGACAATGAGGCAGCCGCTAAAATTATTAACAGAGGCGGACTGCAATCCATGATGGGCTCTGTCTCTCTCATTATGATTGCTTTTGCACTCGGCGGATTGATGGAGAAAATCGGATTGATTTCTGCACTATTGGAAGGCGTCATGAAAGGCATCCGCTCAAAAGGCCGTCTTGTTGCAGCAACTGTCTGCTCAAGCATCGGCGTCAACTTGGCAACGGGCGAACAGTATTTATCGATATTAATACCGGGACAATCATTTAAATCTTTATATGACAAACGAAACATCCAGCGAAAATTTCTGACAAGATCATTAGAGGACGGCGGAACATTAATTAACCCATTGATTCCTTGGGGCGTCAGCGGCGCATTTATGGCGAGCGCACTTGGTGTTCCAGTCATAGACTACATCCCGTTTACGTTCTTCCTCTATATATCGCCAATGATCTCCATTTTGATTGGATTTGTTAAAAAATAAAAAGAGCCCCGCTGTAAAAAGCGGGCTCTTTTCTTCGTTCATTTATGAAATGCTAGCAGCCTGTTGAATGCTTTCTTGAAAAGCAGCCTGAAGCTGTTTGGTCACCGGTCCGGGTTTCCCGCTTCCGACCGATTGTCCATCGAGCGTCACGACCGGAATAATTTCTGCCGTCGTTGACGAAATAAAGATCTCTTCCGCCTGTTTCAACTCTTCTTCACTGACAGGAGTCTCATCCAGTTTGATCCCATTCTTCTCAATCAGTCCTAAAATATTCATCCGTGTAATTCCATTGAGAATGAGCCGATTAGCCGGATGTGTTCGCACCGTGCCGTTGATAACGGCATAAACGTTAGAGGATGTACCCTCCGTAACAACGCCGTCCCTAAGTAAAATGGCTTCAAATGCTCCCGCTTCATAGGCCCTTTGCTTCGTCATGACATTATACAGTAAATTCAGACTTTTGATATCACATCTTAACCAGCGAAGATCCTCATCTGTAATGGCCGCCACTCCGTTTGCCTGCTCTTGCTCCGGTTTTTTCACCGTAAACGTATAAGCAGTAGTCTGCGGCTCGAGGCCGGCTTCATACTGGTGTTTTCGCGGGGCCACACCTCTTGTTGTCTGAATGTATACCGCTCCCTCACTGACCGCATTTTCCTGTACAAGCTTTTGCAGGTCCCACTCGAGATCTTCTATACTGAATGGCAGTGAAATTCCGATTTCAGCAGCACTTCTGAAAAAACGCTCTGCATGCTCACGTAAGCCGAACAATACTCCTTTGTACACCCTGATCACTTCATAGATGCCGTCACCAAACTGATAACCGCGATCTTCCAAATCGATTGATGCTTCACTGCGCCCAATCAGCCGGCCATTGACTAAAACCTTCATAAAAGCCCTCCCTTTTCGAGATGTCCCTGATGTCATTCAAGCTGTCATTATCACTAATTCTACCATATTGGACAAGCTGAAAAACAGAAAGATCAAGAGATCTATAGCGGAAAGGAGTTTATTTTTTCCTTAAAATCTGACATTTCGACAAATTTTCTATGTGCTTTCCAGTTTTATTCCTGTATACTTGACTGGTAATACATAGGTTGTAAACATAAGGCATCTTCATAAGCTGCCTGCTGTACAGCATTATGTAGAGATTTTATGCCAATGGAGAGATTGTTATGCGACAAACGAGAGGAGAGGCTTCTCCTTCTGCAGTTTCGCTTGCTTTTAAATTTGCAAGTTTAGCAGTTTTATGTGTGCTGCTTTTGCTTATGGTGATTTTGGGTTATTCTAACAGTTCAACGAAAGCAAAGGAAGTCACTGTCACAACTAACGGACAGCTTCGAGATGAGAAGGAAAGCCTTAAGCTGAAAAACGACTCCCCCGATCTGCTGATAAAACATCTGCAGACAAAGCAGGACATGGGAGATAAAACGGTTTACTTAACCTTCGATGACGGCCCGTCAGCCTTTACAAACCGCTTGCTCGATGTACTGAAAAGCGCTGATGTAAAAGCGACGTTTTTTATGCTGTCACCGCGGATGAACGAATTCAAACAAGCTGTGAAAAGAGCAGAAAAGGAAGGCCACGCACTCGGTTTACATGGCGTTACCCACAATAACAGATTGTTCTATCAAACACCGACATCTCCGCTAAAAGAAATGCAGGAGGCGCGTGACACGTTGCAGGACATTACAGGATATAAAACCGCTCTTGTCAGAACGCCCTACGGAAGCAAACCGTCACTAACCCCCTCACAAATCCGCAATCTTGAGAAAGACGGTTTTGTGTACTGGGATTGGACGATTGACAGCATGGACTGGAAATACCGAAATTCAAAGTATGTGACGGCCGTGTTAGAGCAGCTTGAAAATATGGAACACAGCTCTTCAGGCCGCCCGAATGTGATTCTCATGCATGATCTTCCCGCTACCGTAAACGCGCTGCCGGTACTAATCAATAAATTAAAAGAAAAAGGCTATTCCTTCGGAGTGTTAGAGGACACAATGGTTCCTGTTCATGAATAAAAAAGTGAGGCGCATAAGGCGGCTCACTTTTTTATGCCCAAACTTCGGGCAAACTCACCGATTTTTTGATGGATGACCATGTCAAACAAGCTGTCGCAATACGTTGGTTCAAGGTTTATGATGACTTTCTTCATGCCGGGAATCAGACTTGCATCCTCAGGCACAAATCTAGCCGGAGCCACTTCGAGAGACGTGCCGATAACCAATAAAAGATCTGCTTGATCCAGCTTTTCATAAAGGGTGTCAAAGTGCATGACGGCGTCGCCAAAGAGAACAACATCGGTTTTTAATACCGTTCCGCAAATGTCCCCATTGTTTCCGGCCGCCGTGCACTCCGGCACCTCCCGCTCCAGCAAATGGGGAAGATCATATCGGGCGCCGCATGCCGGACAAGCTGCTGTCTGGATAGAACCATGCAGTTCGTATACATGCCTGCTCCCCGCTTTTTTATGAAGACCGTCAATGTTTTGCGTGAAAATATCGACCTGCTTCCCTTGCTTCTCCAGCTCAGCTAAAAGCAAGTGTCCTTCATTCGGTTCAAAGCTGCCGCTCATTTTCATCTGGAACAATTCTTTGAATTTGGGCCAAAACAGACGCGGATGACTTAAAAAATAATCAAGGCTCATCGCTTCCATTCTTGAGGCATCTTCCGTCCAAATGCCCCCTGCTGAACGAAAGTCGGGAATCCCTGATTCTGTGCTCATTCCCGCTCCGGTCAGCACTACAATTCGCTGTGCTTCATGTAGAATACTTTTGAATGCTTCCAACTCAACACCGCCTTTTTCTCTTATTTTACCATGAAAAAGACTCCGCCTCTGTCAGACGAAGTCTCTCTTTTAAGCCCGTTCCTTTTCCTCTTTATTTAGATTCACCTGGAATGGGTCGCTTTCGTGCTTTTGCTTGACAACAACCATTTGGCCGGGATATGCAAACTGGACACCTTCTGCACCTAAAATCTCAATAATTTTATAGTTGATATCCTCTCTAATATTAAGGTTTTCAGCCCAAACCGTCGTTTTTGTATAGAAGTTAAAAAATAAATTGTAGTAGCTGTCGGCAAACGTATCAAAGTTGACCATGATTGTTTCATTATCAACGCCCTCATGCTCTAAGAGCATTGTTCTGAGAGAATGAATGGAGCGTTCAAGGTTCTCAATCGGCGTAGCGTAGGACACATGGATGGAAAACGTAATCTGGCGTTTGGTCATTCTTGTCCAGTTCGTGATCGCTTCCATCGACAGCGTAGAGTTCGGCACCGTTACAAGCGCCCCCTGTGCTGTTCTGAATCTCGTGCTCCTAAAGGTAATATCCTCGACTGATCCTGTTACTGTCGACGTCTCCACCCAGTCACCAATTGTAAACGGCTTTTCAGTAATAATAATAATACCGCCGAAGAAGTTGCTGATGGTATCCTTCGCGGCAAGCGCAAAAGCCAGCCCGCCAAGACCTAGGCCCGCTACAAATCCGTTGACATCATAATTGAATTCCTGAGCGATCACACTGACACTGAGCGCAATGATCACAAAACGGAGCAATTTGGATAAAAACGGGGCCAGAATGTCATCCATGTCAAGCTCAAAGCGCTGATTCACCTTATGGAAGATAAACGACGATGTTGCGGTCAAATTACAAAGACCCCAGCACAAGAGCGCCACAATCAGTGAGCGGTATATTTTGCTGATGACCGGCATTTGCTCATCTAAAAACGGTGAATACCGGATCGCTAAAAACAGCCCAAGGGCAACAAAAAACCATCTGGCCGGTTTATCAAACGCCAGAACCACCTGTTTAAAAATTTCTGTTTTCGGCCGGTTTGTCAAATTAAAAAGCAGGTTAAAGAAATATCTTGTGAATAATTTTCTAAGTATAAGAAACACCAGCAAAATCGCCAAGCTGATGCCGATTTGAATGATGATATCAAGCGTAAAATACTGCTGCAGATAATCCGGCATGACTGTCTCCCCTCTATCCCAATCAATTGTTTATTATACTAAAATATTCGTAAGGATGTTCATTTAAATGTCTTTTGCAGCACAAAACCCCGGCGAAACGCCGGGGTCATTTCTCAATTCATCTATCAGCCAGATTCAATAGGGACAGTCACTTACCTTTTTTCGTTTGTGTCTGATCAAGGAGAGTTGCTTTTTGCATTTCAGCATCCGTTTCGGCTTTAATTCTTTCCTCCACTCTGATTCTCCCTTTTCCCATGATCTCGCCTCCTTTTTTGCTATTATAAAGGATCATATTTTGTTGTGAACATGTCGAAAGACCTAATTTTCTGACGAAATGTGTTCTGATACGCTGAGTGTCTTTTTTTAGTTATACGCATTCCTCAGCCCGGACCATTCCGATATGGCAGAAAAAATTCACCAGTTTGTATCGCGGTGCATATATGGATTTGATACAATAACAGAAATGCCCATACGAGGAGCTGACTTAGCTTGTACATCATTGCCCATCGCGGAGCATCCGGCTACGCTCCGGAAAATACGATTGCCGCATTTGACCTTGCGGTGAAAATGAATGCAGATATGATCGAACTGGATGTCCAGCTTACAAAAGACAGGCAGATTGTTGTGATACACGATGACAGGGTTGACCGAACAACAAACGGATCGGGCTTTGTTAAGGATTTTACCTTGGAGGAATTGCAAAAACTCGATGCAGGAAGCTGGTACGGTCCCGCTTTTCAAGGAGAGCGTATTCCGACCCTGGAAGCGGTGCTCAAGCGCTACCACAAAAAAATCGGCCTTTTAATTGAACTAAAAGGCCATCCGTCTCAAGTCGGAATTGAAGAAGAGGTGGGACAGCTATTAGGGCAATTTTCTTTTTCTATCAATAATATTGTTCAATCCTTTCAGTTCCGCTCCGTCCAAAGGTTCCGCGAGCTTTATCCTTCGATTCCGACAGCGGTCATTACAAGGCCCAACTTTGGCATGCTGTCCAGAAATCAGATGAAGGCCTTCCGCTCTTTTGCAAACTATGTCAATATAAAATACACACGGCTCAACCGTCTGATAATCGGCTCCGTCCATAAAAATGGCTTAAACATATTTGCATGGACTGTCAACAATCAAAAGACAGCGGCAAAATTACAAGCCATGGGCGTGGACGGCATCGTTACAGATTACCCGGATTTCATCATAAAGGATGGCAAACATGAAAATATATAGCGCGGTTTTTATCGGAGGCGCGCTTGGCGCCTGCCTCCGATACGGATTAAACTTATGGATACACACCGGTCAGTTCCCGGCGGCAACCTGGCTGGAAAATGCGGCAGGCAGCCTTCTATTAGGCATTTTGACCGGATTTTTTATGATCGGGGCAAAACGGCCTCTGCTGTCGGCTTTTTTAGGCACCGGCTTTTGCGGAGGCTTCACAACAATGTCCACGTTTTCTAAGGAAACAGTGATGCTTTTGCAAGGACAACCCTCATTGGCTCTTTTATATATGGCAGCCTCATTGATATCAGGGATCATATTTGCACTGATTGGTGTTTTTGCGGGACGGCGCATAGCAGGCATTCAGCAAAGAAAGGGGCTGCAGGAAAGATGACACTAGCGGGTATTTTCATAGGGGGCGGACTTGGCGCAATGCTTCGCTTCTGGCTTGGCAATGTCATAACCGCCAAAACCAAAGGTCTGAGCCTGCCCATTGGCATACTGACAGTCAATATTCTCGGAGCTCTCGGGCTCGGAATATTTACAGGACTTCACGTTGCAAATGCTTCGGTCTCGCTTATCATCGGCACGGGGTTTTTTGGCGCCTTTACGACCTTTTCCACCTTCAGCGTTGAAAGTATTCAACTCCTTATGGCCAAACGTGTAATAGAAAGCATCTTGTACATCGCCCTGACACTTTGCGGATCGCTTTTGACATTTTGGTGCGGCTGGACAATCACAATGTAAAAAAACCTTGAGCTTATTTCTCGCTCAAGGTTGCACTGTTCAGCATCACAGGCTCAGGCAGCGGCAGCTTGTGGTGCGCCGTAATCCCGGTTGTGTTGCCGGCTTCTTCTTTTATATCGATTTGCTTGATTAATCGGCCGTCCATCTTCAGCACCTTTATCGTATATGAACCGATGCGAATGGATTCACCAGCCTCAATATCGATGTTTTCTTTTAATATCAGCCCGCCGATCGTATCGACGTCTTCTTGAATCGATGCGCCAAGAAGGCTGTTCACCTGATCGATCCGAACCTTTCCATCCATCACATAATGGCCGTCGCCAAGCTTTTGGATCAGCGGCTGTTCATCTTCATCAAATTCATCTCTGATCTCTCCGACAATTTCCTCAAGAATATCCTCTGTCGTCACAAGTCCCGAGGTTCCTCCGTATTCATCCGACAATATAGCCATATGAATGCGCTCGCGCTGCATTTTAATCAGCAAGTCATGAACCGGGATCGTTTCAATCACTTCGATGACCGGCCTCACATACGGATGGATCGTCATCTTCATTCGTTCTTCTTCTGTCATAAACAGCAAATCAGAAAACAAATGCTTCGTATTGACCAAACCGATCACACTGTCTTTGTCTCCATCTGTGACTGGCCAGCGCGTGTATTTTTCCTTCAGCATGACTTCGAGCATCTCGGCCATTGTCATCTCAGTTGACACAGCAGCCATTTCCTTCCGCGGTATCATAATCTCTTTGGCGATCCGATTATCAAATTCAAAAATCTTATTCACATATTTATATTCAGACGGATTAATCTCTCCGTTTTTTAAACTCTCAGATAACAGCATCCTGAGTTCTTCCTCAGAATGGGAACCATCATGTTCTGACGCAGGCTTCAAACCGAACATCCCGCATAAAAGCCGCGCCGATCCATTGAGGATCCAAATAAATGGAAACAGTAGCAAATAGAATAAACGCAAAGGGCCCGCTATCAGTAAAGTCAGCTGTTCTGCCTTTTGAATCGCGACCGTTTTCGGGGCCAGTTCACCTACAACAACGTGCAGGAACGTGATCAAGCCGTACGCGACTGCAAAAGAGGCTGCATGTGAAACCGAGTCTGGCAAGCCGAGCGGTTCAAACAGTGGATGCAGCAGCCGTTCAAAGGCCGGTTCACCCAGTACGCCAAGTCCAATTGATGTCAATGTAATGCCCAGCTGGGATGCGGATAAATATTCATCCAAATCTGTAATGACACGCCTTGCGAGTATCGCCCGTTTGTTTCCTTCTGTGATAAGCTGATCTATTCTGGATCTCCTTACTCTAACAATCGCAAACTCGCTTGCAACGAAAAACGCGGTTAAAGCAATGAGCACGCCAATTAAAATCAGACTGTCAATATCGTCCATTTAACCCTATCCTCTCAACAAAGGATAAGGAGTCACCTCCTGATATAATCATTTTTCCTTAACATTGAGGTACGCGGTGTATTGTTGCCTAAGCAGAGGGCCCCATCATACCACCTCCAAAAGTCAAAGTTTGATTATAAATTGTATATTTTATTGTAACACAACTCATTCCAAAAATGATTTTTAATTTTTAGACTTTTATCATGAAGAAAGCCTTAACTGCATGCCTGCTTGTCAATTCTGCGCCTGTCTGGATTGGAAGAGGAAGGATTTTGCGGATATAAAAAGAAAACAGCCTTGAAAACTGTTTTCTTTTCTTTGCCTTCTTAAGCAAAATCTTTATATAAAGAAATGAAAATGTCCCGTGAGTTTTTAATCTGCTCGATCGGCACACTGAAGGATAATCGGAAATGCCCGCTCATTCCAAAACCGCTGCTCGGCACAATTAATAATTTGTATTTTTGGGCGGCATGCACGCAAAATGCAACTTCATCTTCAATCGGCGATTTCGGAAAAACAAAGAAACCTCCCTTTGGCATTTCAAATTCAAAACCGGCTTCTTTTAAAATGTCTACCATTAAATCCCGGCGCTCTTTATAAGCGCACGCGTCTACTCTTAAATCATCCATTCGTGCCACAGCCCGCTGCATCATGACAGGGGCATTCACAAATCCAAGCGTTCGATTACAATACACAAAAGCGTTGATCAAAAGGTCCGCATCCGGCATTCGGCTGTCCAATCCGATATACCCGAGCCGCTCTCCGGCTATGCCGAGATCTTTACTGAATGAGCTGGCCAATATCACACGATGGTACGATTGAAACGGATTTGCCAGCTCTTCATCATAGATTAATTGACTGTACGGTTCATCAAACAGCACATAAATCGTCTGGCCGCTCTTCTCTTCTATTTCTTTTAATAAAGCGCCTAAATCGTCTATATTTTTCTGGCTGAGAACAGTGCCTGTGGGGTTATGCGGTGTATTGAGAATCAGCCCTTTCGTCTGTGGAGTGATCGATTGCCTTACCGCTTCAATGTCGATCTCAAACCGGCTTGTCAACGGGCAGCTGACGGCCTTTCCCCCGTAGTTCTCAATATACAACTTATATTCGGCAAAATAAGGTGCGAGAATAATGACCTCTTCCCCAGGGTTTACGATGCTTTTTAACGCAACATTCAAAGCGCCTCCCGCACCCACCGTCATGACGATACGCTCCGCTGAGAAATCAGCTTCAAAACGCGACCCCAGAAATTGCGCGACTTTTTCTCTCGCTGCAGGAAGTCCTTGATTTTGTATGTATCCGTGGCTGCCTTTTTCAGCTTCCTCTATTAACGCTCTCTTAAAAGCTTCAGGCGGTTCAACAATCGGGTTGCCGAGTGAAAAATCAAATACCTGGTCTTCCCCGAACTCCTTCTTCAGCCTTGCACCTTCATCAAACAGCTTGCGAATCCATGATCCTTTATTTAAATTTTCTTCTACTTCCCGGGATAACCCAGCCAATTTCATCTGTCCCTTCCGCATATAAAAATTTGAAAATTCTATCTACCTATGTTACTTCAATCAGATGATGAATTCCACAACTTCCAATTCCGGTCTGAAAAAAACAATAAACTTGTGCAAGACACCGTTCATATATTAAACTATTCTCATAACTATAACGTGATGGTTGGGAGGGATATAGATGGGGCTGAGACTTATCGCATCAGTGAACTAGCGGCACTCGCCGGAGTAACGAAACGGACAGTTGATTATTATACGAATCTCGGTCTGCTTACGCCGGCCAGATCCTGTTCAAATTACCGTTACTACGACGAAAATGCACTCAAACGACTTATATTTATTGTAGATTGCAAGAAGCAGCGATTGGCCCTGTCCGATATTAAAGATCGACTGGAGAACCAGTTTCCCTCTTCAGCTAAACTTGATGATGAAATTGGAAATCTGGCATTAGAAATTGATCATATGAATCAAAACATCTCCGGAATCTTGCATCGGTTTGAACGGCTGAAGCCCGAGGATCGTGACAAGCTGAAAAGCAAACTCCCGCCTGAAAAGCTCGCCGTGTTCCAATCATTTATGCTGCTGTTAAGTTAAAACCATTTTATCTAACAGGAGGTGTTACCTTCATTCTCATTGCTAGAGTGAAGGTTCTAATTGGACATAGTGAATTTGATTTTAGTTGCTGTTTTAATCGCCCTGACGGCATTTTTCGTGGCATCTGAGTTTGCCATTATCAGAATCAGAGGCTCACGGATCGATCAGCTGATCGCGGAAGGAAATAAAGCAGCAATAGCCGTAAAAAAAGTGACCACGCATCTTGATGAATATTTATCTGCGTGTCAGCTCGGAATTACATTGACTTCCATCGGATTAGGGGTTTTAGGTGAATCAACGATTGAAAGGCTGCTTCACCCGCTTTTCGTACAAATGAACGTTCCAGGTTCCCTTTCACATGTCATATCGTTTATTTTTGCGTATGCCATTATCACGTTCTTACACGTTGTTGTCGGAGAACTTGCACCTAAAACAGTCGCTATCCAAAAGGCGGAAGCAGTGTCTATGCTGTTTGCGAAACCGCTGATTTGGTTTTACCGCATCGCGTTCCCATTCATTTGGCTTTTGAACAATTCCGCACGGTTATTGACCAAAGCATTTGGCCTGGAGACCGTTTCAGAAAACGAACTGGCACACTCAGAAGAAGAGCTGCGAATCATTTTGTCTGAAAGCTATAAAAGCGGTGAAATCAACCAATCAGAGTTTAAATATGTGAATAAAATCTTTGAATTTGACGACAGGCTCGCGAAAGAAATTATGATTCCGCGGACCGAAATTGTCAGCCTTCCGCATGATATCAAGATTTCTGAAATGATGGACATCATTCAGATTGAAAAATATACCCGCTACCCTGTGGAAGAGGGCGATAAAGATAACATTATCGGGGTTATTAACATTAAAGAAGTGCTGACAGCCTGCATAAGCGGTGAGGTATCTGTTGATTCCACCATTTCTCAATTCGTCAACCCGATCATTCATGTCATTGAATCTGCGCCAATCCAAGACCTGCTTGTCAAAATGCAAAAAGAGAGGGTCCACATGGCCATATTGTCTGATGAATACGGCGGTACTGCCGGGCTTGTGACGGTTGAGGACATCATTGAGGAAATTGTCGGTGAAATCCGCGACGAATTTGATATTGATGAAATTAGCGAAATCCGCAAAATCGGCGAAGGCCATTATATTCTTGACGGAAAAGTGTTAATTGACCAAGTAAACGACCTGCTAGGCATTCATTTAGAGAACGAAGAAGTCGATACAATCGGCGGCTGGTTCCTTACTCAAAAATACGATGTTGAAAAAGATGATTCCATCATCGAAGAGGGCTGCGAATTCATCATTAATGAAATTGACGGCCACCACGTCGCATATATTGAAGTGAAAAAGCTTCAAGAAGAAGAACTTCTGGAGACAGCTAACCAGCAGGAAGCATAATAAGAAAAGCACCTTGTATAAGGTGCTTTTCTTATTTTCACAGTTCAGGGCAATCTCTCAGAACGCCTTATAGCTGATCAAGTTTATTCTCTAGTTCTTTAATCCGCTGATTCAAAGCCTCTGTCATTGCTGCAAGTCTTTCCTTTGAAGGCAGGTGGGCAAAATCAGCCTGGTGAAGAGGCTCACCGATAATCAGCTTCATTTTTCCTTTTTTGAATAATTCTTTTCCGCTTGAAGGGCCCTGATATGCAGCGGGGACAAGCGGCGCTTTCCCCATTTGCGCAATCGTCACCGCACCTCTTTTCAAAGGCACATCCTCAGAGGTTCTTGTTCCGCTTGGGAAGATACCGACGATCTCTCCTTCTTTCAGCAGCTTAATCGGCGTTTTAATACTGCTTGGCCCGGGATTTTCCCGATCTACCGGAAAGGCATGAATTTTCTTCAGAAACGAACCGATCCATTTATTTTGAAAAAGCTCTTTTTTCGCCATGTAGTGTATTTGATAAGGAAGAATCCCGACTCCGAGTGTAATCACATCAACCCAGCCGGAATGTGTACACGCGATGACAAAACCTGAATCGGCCGGAAGGTTTTCTTTGTTATACACCTTCACTCCTCCGCGAAGAGAAAGAATAACTTTTAAAGCATTTGCACAAAACTTATACATATCGCACTTCCTTTGTCGTAATCAATGATTCTTTCTGTCATCTATTATAACAACATTTTTTATTACCTGGTACTAATTTTTAAGATTTCTCCCGTTAAAACGCCAAAAAGCTGAGGATTCGCCCTCAGCTTTTGTTATATTTCCTCTCTGGTCGGCGGGGCCATAAACTCCGGTCCGACAGGGTCTGATATCGTATTTTCCAATATAGTATTGATATCTTTCTGATCTTCACTGTTCAGCGTCCAGCCTGTAATCTCAGATAGGGCCTCAAGCTGCCCAGGCTTTCTTGCTCCCCAAAGAGCGATATCCGCTCCCGGCTGATCTAAGATCCATCTGACAGCCAAGTGAATCACTGATTTTCCATAACGTGTCTTCGCCAGCTTATCCAATTGATTGACAGCAGAAAGATACTCTTTAAAGCGGGGCTTCTGGAATTTTGGATCGTGATTACGCAGATCATCGCCCTCAAATGTATACTCTTCGGTCATTTTGCCTGTTAACAGCCCTCTGCATAAACTGCCGTATAATAATGTTGTTATCTTGTTATCTTTCGCATAAGGAAGAACACTCTCTTCCATCTCTCTTTCAAACAGATTATATGGAGGCTGAATCGTATGGAGAGGTGCGACGGCGCGAAATGTATCCATTTGCTCAATTGAAAAATTGCTGACGCCAATCGCCCGGATTTTTCCCGCATCATATAATTCCTTCATGACTTCAGCCGTTTCTTCAATTGGCACAAGCGGATCGGGCCAATGCACCTGATAAAGATCAATAGAGTCTGTTTGAAGCCGTTTCAAAGAATTCTCAACTTCCTCTACAATTCTCGCTCTGTTCGCATGGCGGAACAGCTGGTTGTTCTTCCAGTCCAGAGCCGTTTTCGTTGCGAGAATCACCTGGTCTCTTTTGCCGTACTCTTTGATTGCCTTTCCGACGATTTCCTCGGACTGCCCGAAGCCGTAAGCCGGCGCGGTGTCAATCAGTGTAATCCCCTGATCAAGAGCGGCGCGGATTGTTTCAATCGATGTTTTTTCGTCAGTGCCTCCCCACATCGTTCCGCCAATGGCCCATGTGCCGAGGCCGATTCTGGAGGCTTCTATTCCTGTATCTGCTATACTGGTATATTCCATTGTGCCACTCCTTCACTTTTTCACTATCTTTTCCCCTCTGGAAAAAATGTTAAACATTTCTCCGCACTATCTTTTGCGGCCATTTTTGGGTACTATATAGTAATGGTGTTTGATTAGGTATAAAAAAGCCGTTTGCATGTAATGTGCAACTTTAAACCTTTCTTATGCGTGTATAACATAGAGGGGAGAAAAGGCAGTGACGATCGATGAAATTTACCAAATGTACATGAATGATGTTTACAGGTTCCTGCTCTCCATGACAAAAGACAAGCATCTTGCTGAAGACTTGCTGCAGGAAACCTTTATGCGGGCATACATACACATTCACTCCTATGATCACAGCAAAGTAAAGCCCTGGCTTTTTCAAGTGGCGCGAAACGCCTTCATTGATTACGTCAGAAAGCATAAGAAAGAAGTAACCATTTCTGATGACTTAATCGGAAGCCTCTTTCAAAATGCTGTTCAAAGTCCTGCCCATCAGGTAGAGATAAAGGAAGTGCTGACTGGTTATATGTCCGAGCTCCCCGATAATTATCGGGAGGCCTTAACGCTATATTATTTAAAAGAGTTAAACTACAAAGAAGCATCCCATATTATGAATATTTCAGAGGCGAATTTTAAAAGTGTTTTATTTCGTGCCAGACAGCGGCTGAAAGCACTTTATAATAGAGGTGTTAATGATGAATGAAGAATTTAAAAAGCGTTTTGATCAATATAAAAATGGGGAAATGAGCGACCAGGAAATGACTGCATTTGAGGAAGAACTTGAGAAGCTCGAAGTATATCAGGAACTGATTGACAGCGAACTAGAGGACGATAACGATTGGGATCTCAGCATCAGTCCTGAAAAACAAAAAGCGATTTTAGCCTACGGCAAACGCAAGTCTTATTTGCGAATTTCTGTGCTTGCCGTCATTTCGACATTGATGATTTTGCCGCTTTGTACGCTGGGAAGCTACCTCTATTACGGAATGGGTGGAAAACATAGCACCGGCAATGAGTTTATGGAAACTGCCGCAGTCACTGTAGCCCTGACCATGCCGAATGTTCTTGTTGATACTTCCGGACTGAAAAGCCAAGTGAAGCTATTTGGAATGAATACGGAATTCCCGCTGCAAAAGCAGATTGGAACGAAGACGGCTGCCGTAGGGAATGAACGGGTTGAAATGTTTTATAACAAAGTAAAAGCGCCGGCAGTAAACTACTATGACTTAGAAGTGAATAAAACCGGCCATTACTTTACACATCCTTCAAACAAGTCTGAACAAACGACCGCAAAAGCAGAAAAAACGTTAAGCACATTGCCTGAAGGAACGGTATCAGAGGTCTACCTTTCATATGACCGTGCATATCCGACAAAAGACGTGTATAACAAATTCAAAGGCTATGATGTGAGCTTTTTGTGGAACGCAATCGAAACAGAGAAAAACACAAATAAGACAGCTTCCACAGAACCTCTTGGCTATCCTGGAAAGGATTCAAAGTTCTTGGCCGCCCTTAATACAAAAGGCAAGTCGAATGGCGATCAGTTTATCAACGCCCTAAAATTCATGTCCAAACACGAAAAATGGGCTCAGGTCATTTCAAAACGGAAAGACCTGAATGTAGATAAACGATTAGATTATGTAGAGAAAAACGGTGTCAATGTATACGGTTCGGTCGTTACAGGGCCAACCAAGGAAATCCAGCGCATGCTGAAAAATAAATCTGTAAAATCAGCGAATGTCGGCGAGGTGGAATTATGGAACTGGTAAGAATTTTTAAAGAACACAATGTATTCGGCTGGATCTCTGTCGGGACAGCGGTTCTGTCCCTGCTGTTGCTGAATTTGGCCATTATCAGCAACGTCACGTTTTATTCCTATCAAATGCTTCCGTTCGCCATGGCTGCCGTTCCGTTCGGCGTTGTTGAACTCTTCATCAAGAGAGGGCGCACAGGTCCAGGCCTGCTCGGCGTCATCCTTAATCTCTTTGTGATTATTTGTGTGTATACCATTGTATCTGTAGATACGAATTTACAGTTTGGCTTTTAAAAAAGACGCCTTTTCAGGCGTCTTTTTTCGTTATACCGGTTTTCGGAACAAATAACTTTCTATAGTAAAACCCATTTTATCTGTATAAAATCGATGTGCGTCTTTACGCTGCAGGCCAGATGAAAGACTGACAAAACCGAGTCCGGCTTTTCTCGCCCAGTCTGAGGCATAATCCAAAAGCATTTTGCCGTATCCCTTTGATCGGCAAGGTGCCGTTGTAACAAGATCCGCAATCCACAAGTGCTCTCCTTTATGAATGGAAACTCTCGGCAGAGCCCCGCACAGCGCTCTGATTGCTGTATTTTCATATAAGGCAAACAGCATATACGATTCTTTCTGCACACAGGCTTCAAGCCTTTGTAAATACGTCTCTATATCCAGTTCTGTTCTCAATTCACTCATAATCGGATACGACTCAGCCCATTCTTCTTTCGAGGTTAATTGTTTCATATGGATCATCTTCTCAATCCCCTTTCCTTTCGTTACAATGATCATAGCTAATAAATGGCATTTGCCAAATAGCCAATATCAGAAAAAATGACCATGCCAGCTACAAAGGAGACATGAGATGGATATTACGCCGTTTCTTGATAAAAAGAGCAAAACACCGCTGTATGAACAGCTTTATACCTTTTTTAAACAAGAAATTTCACATGCGCGAATCACAAAGGGAACAAGACTTCCGTCAAAACGCAGGCTCTCCAGCTTGCTCGATGTCAGCACGGCAACTATAGAACGAGCTTATGAGCAATTAACTGCTGAGGGCTATGTCAAAAGCAAGCCGAAAATCGGCTGGTTCGCGGCGGAAGTAGAACCAGGATTCCCGACAGCTCCTGACCATTTTCAGCAGTCTGTACAGCCGGGATTACATGAAAAGAACGCACCTGCTATTGACTTCCATCAGGGCAGCGTTGATCCGACCCTCTTTCCCTTTAACGCATGGAGAAAAAGCATAGTAAAAAGTCTTGAGCGCTATTCCGGATTGTTTCACACCTCTGGCGACCCTCAAGGAGAATACGAACTCAGACACATGATTGCCCGATTCGTCAGGCTGTCTCGGGGAGTAAATTGCGAGCCCGGCCAGATTATCATCGGCGCAGGAACCACCGTGCTTCTGCAAATTCTTTGCCTTTCGCTAAAGCCAGGTACAAAAATCGGTTTTGAAGAACCAGGCTTTCACCGTTCAAGAAGGATGTTTGAAGCAAATCACATGGATGTCACTCCGATTTGTTCTGATGCAGAAGGCGTCCTGCCGGATGAGCTCTACCGTCAGAATCCTTATCTCATGTATACGACTCCTTCGCATCAGTTTCCGATTGGGACCATTATGACGATTACCCGCAGACAGGAGCTGCTGGCATGGGCGGCAGAAACAAATTCATTCATTATAGAAGATGATTACGATGGAGAATTTCGCTACAGCGGCCATCCCATTCCGTCTTTACAGGGTCTTGATCCGAATGGCAGAGTCATATATCTGGGCACTTTTTCAAAGTCACTTCTGCCTTCCTTGCGGCTCAGCTTCATGATTGTGCCCCCTGAACTCATGGAACCGATCCAAAACAATGCTCAGTTAATGAAGCAGACCGTTTCTGCCCACTCGCAATTGGCACTGGCAAACTTCATCGAAACCGGAGAGTGGCAAAAACACATAAATAGAATGAGAAGCTTATACCGAAAAAAACACGCTATCCTGTTAGAAGCCATTCGCTCTGAACTGGGAAACACCGTTAAGATTCTCGGTAAGAACTCGGGGCTTCACATTCTGCTGCGCCTTTTGTTTCCAGCAAGTGAGGAAGAAGCAATACAAGCAGCCGCAGACCACGGTGTAACCATCTATCCCGTGTCTCCCTCATATAAAGAACAGACGCCTTTTGCTTCTGTCTTAATCGGTTATGGCGGTTTGTCAGAAGAGGACATCAGGCTCGGCATCCAAAAACTGAAAACGGCATGGGCACCGTTGATATCATCTTATTAAATAAAAAACAGGCCCCGGAAACGGAGCCTGTTTTTTTAAAATGATAAAATTCCGATTAAATTTAAGAACACGATAATAATGGCAAGCGGCACGATAAAACGAAGCAAATAAAACCACGTGTAAAAGAATGCTTTACCTGCATTTGATCCATTTCGCATTTCAGCCAAGAGTTCGCTTTTCGAAATTTTCAGCGGGATAAATAGAGAAATTAACAGAGCGCCTGAAGGCATCAAAACATTGCTGACGGTAAAATCGGCAATATCAAAAAATGTTTTGCCAAATAGGTGCACATCACTCAATACGCCATAAGACAAGCAGCATGGGATTCCGACCAAAAAGATCAAAAGCCCGCTCGTCCATGACAGTTTTTTTCTCTTCTTTTCGTCCCCTTTTCCGATTGTGGCAACGATAATTTCAACCATCGAAAATGCTGAGGTTAAGGCTGCAAATAAAAATGCAACGAGAAAACCGATAAAAAACAACGTGCCGAACGGAAGCTGTTCAAAAACGGCCGGAAGCACTGTAAACAGCAGTGTCGGTCCTTCATTTGGCTGAAAACCGAATGAGAAAACCGCCGGAAAAATAGCCAAACCTGCCAAGAGTGTCACAATGATATTCATCAAGACAATGGAGGCTGCCGAACGAGGGATATTTTGTGTTTTCGGCAAATAGGAGCTGTAGGTCACCATCACCGAAACCCCCAGTGTTAACGTAAAGAAGGCCTGTCCCAGCGCGAATAATATGGATTCCGGAGTCAGATCGCCGAAATGAGGCACAAGCAGAAACTTTACGCCTTCCATTGCACCATTAAGCGTAAGAGACCGAAGAACGAGCAGAATAAACAATAAAAACAAAATCGGCATCATCACCGCGCTTACCCGTTCAATCCCTTTTTGAACCCCTCTTGCGACAACGATGACAGTAAGTACCATAAAGACAAGCTGAGCCGCGAGCGTCTGCACCGGATTTTGGATAATAGAAGCAAAAAGAGAGCCATACTGTGCTTGAGAAAGCCCGGACAGTGAGCCTGACGCCGTTTTTACGATATACAGCAAAATCCATCCCCCAATTACACTGTAAAACGACAGCACTAAGAAACACGCGGCTACGCCGATCCACCCTGTAAGAAACCAAGCTGATCGCGGCGCTTCTTTTTTATATGCATCAATGGCATTCGTCTGGTTCCGTCTTCCAAAAATAAATTCCCCCACCAAAAGCGGATAGCCTAAGAGGATGGTAAATAACACGAAGATAAGAAAAAAGGCTCCTCCCCCATTGGTCCCCGCTACGTAAGGGAACTTCCAAATCGCGCCCAAGCCGATAGCCGAGCCGGCCGCTGCCATGACGAAACCGATTTTCGAAGCCCATTGGACTGGTTTTTGCTCAGACAATAAACGTCACTTCCTTTCCAGCCTATATTATCTCTTATTTTTGTCTTCATTTCTATAGATTCATTTGCCAAGAACAGAAAAGAGAGCGGCCTGTATGGCCGCTCTCTTTATCAAAAGGTTATTGATTTAATTTTGAATGCTTTCTTGAATACAGGAAATAGATTACCAAGCCGATTAACAGCCACACTAGGAAGCGAACAATCGTCACCCACCCCAGATTTAAAATCAAGAACAGGCAGAACAGAATCGCCAGGCCTGGGATAAACGGAACTCCCGGGCATTTAAAGGCTCTCGGAAGATCCGGTTGCTTCTTTCTCAAAACGATAACTGCCACAGAAATCAGTACAAATGCCGACAGCGTCCCGATGTTCACCAGCTTTGCAAGTTCATCCAGCGGAACAAGTGAGCCGAGAAGCGCCGACATCGTTCCGAAAAACCAAGTGGCTACATAAGGTGTTTTGTGCTTTGGATGCACTTTAGAAAGTGAGTCCGGCACAAGCCCGTCACGCGACATGGCAAACATGACGCGTGTCTGCCCGTAAAGCATGACGAGCATAACTGTTGTCATTCCCAGCACGGCGCCAATATCAATGATGCCTGCCACCCAATTTTGCCCTGCGCTTTGAAGAACTAGAGAAACCGGATGATCTACACCCGCAAATTGAGCAAACGGGATAACCCCAGTCATGATCGCTGATACGGTGACATATAAAATCGTGCAAACCAATAAAGAGAAAATAATGCCTTTAGGCAGATCCTTCGCGGGATTTTTCGTTTCTTCCGCAGCAGAGGATACAGCGTCAAATCCGATAAAAGCAAAGAATACGAGCGCCGCTGCACTGAACACGCCGCCAAAGCCCATTGGCATAAACGGCTGCCAGTTGTGCGGCTTCACGTAAACGGCTGCCACCGCGATAAACAGCAGAACAACCAGTATCTTCAAGATAACCATGATATTGTTGACTCTTTTTGATTCTTTGATGCCTAAATAAAGCAAATATGTTATCGCCATTACAATGACGAATGCAGGAAGATTAAACAGGGTAAAGGTGCCTTTCACTGCGCCCGGTGCCGCTGTTAAAGCAACCGGAAGATGAATGCCGAGCCCTGATAAAAACGATTGGAAATAACCAGACCAGCCGACCGACACTGCACTTACCGCCAGCATGTATTCTAAAATTAAATCCCACCCGATAATAAAGGCCATAAGCTCTCCCAATGTCGCATAAGTGAATGTATACACCGAACCTGAAACAGGCACACTTGACGCAAATTCCGCGTAAGACAGGGCGGCGAATAAACAAGCCAGCGCCGCCACAACAAATGAAATCGTCAGCCCGGGACCGGCCGTGACTGCACCTGTTCCCGTCAGAACAAAAATCCCTGTGCCAATAATGGCGCCGATTCCAAGCAATGTTAAATCAAATGCCCCTAATTCTCTTTTTAAAGATTTTTCTCCGCTCGTCGCAGCGATTAAATCCTGAATGCTCTTCTTCCTAAAAACGCTCCCTTTCATTCCCCTTCAACTCCCGATCATCTATTTTTATATATTTTATTTGAATTTTCTGAATTCATGAGCAACAATGGTCATTTTTCTTTTTTTCTACTATATTTGTACTGGTCGCGAATCATTCCTTTCTCCTACTCAATATTATATATAAAATTGCAAAAATGAAAACAAAATTGTTAGAAAAATCGACAAATTTTTTATTTTGAAATTTTTTACCATACAAAAAAACCAGCTCTGGAGCTGGTTTTTCGTTGATTACGTTGAAATAAAACGGCCGCCATTCACATGAATGGTCTGCCCTGTCATATAGGAAGATTCGTCAGACGCCAGCAGAACATATGCGCCTGCATGCTCAACCGGCTGTCCCGGTCTTCCCATTGGGGTATCCAAGCCGTGCTGTTTCACTTTTTCCTCAGGGAATGTCGCCGGAATAAGCGGTGTCCAAATCGGACCGGGCGCCACCGCATTCACTCTGATGCCTTTATCTGCAAGCGACTTCGCCATGGAACGCGTAAAGGAGACAATCGCACCCTTTGTGCTGGAATAATCAATTAACGCCGTATCCCCTTCATAAGCGGTAATCGATGTCGTATTAATAATGGCACTCCCCTCTTCCAGGTGAGGCAAAGCTTTCTTCGTCATATGAAACATGGAAAAAATATTTGTGCGAAAGGTTTTTTCCAGCTGTTCTGTTGAAATATTAAGAATGCTGTCCTGGGGATGCTGTTCAGCGGCGTTGTTCACCAAGATATCGAGTTTACCAAAATGGTCCACTGTTTGCTGCACAGCTTGTTCACAATGGTTCTCGTCCCCGACATCTCCCGGGATAAGCAGGCAGCGGACATTCTCCTTTTCGATCCGTTTACGTGTTTCCTCTGCGTCCGAATGCTCGTCTAAGTATAGAATGGAGATATCAGCCCCCTCTTTAGCAAAGGCAATAGCTGCTGCTCTCCCTATTCCGCTGTCGCCTCCAGTAATGATCGCGACTTTTCCTTTCAGTTTTCCGCTTCCTCGATAATCCTCGTCCTCTGACAGCGGCAGCGGGTTCATTTTTGATTCAATGCCCGGCTGTCTGTCCTGATGCTGCGGTTCTTGTCCTTCTGTTTGTCTGTCCATTGGGTTCACATTCATCACTCCTAGACATGTGGTTGATACTGAACGTTACCACACGACAGAAATGAATAAACGCCAAAATATGTTATGAAAGTACTTCCTCGGGAATGGCACCGGTATATTTCGCTGACGGGCGGAAAATCATGTTGTTTTCTGCCTGTTCCAGCACATGGGCGCACCACCCTACCATTCGGCTTGCTGAAAAGGTCGGAGTAAACAATTCATCGTCAAAATCGATGGCCTTCATCACTGCAGCTGCGTAAAATTCAACATTTGTGTACAGCTTTCGTCCCGGTTTGTAGATTTCAAGCAAACGAATCGCTTCTGCTTCTACATGCAGCGCAAGATCAAGATCACGGTCATTGCCGGCCACCTCTTCTGCTTTCTGTCTTAAAGCTTCTGCCCGCGGGTCTTTTGTTTTGTACACCCTGTGGCCGAATCCCATCAAGCGCTCTCCTTTTTCGAGTTTTTCTTTCAGATATGCTTCAGCATGTTCTTTTTCTCCAATGTCTTCAAGCATTTTTGTCACCGCAGAAGGAGCGCCTCCGTGCAGCGGACCTTTCATCGTGCCGAGAGCAGACGTGACGGCTGACACTAAATCACTCTCTGTTGATAACGTGACTCGTGCCGAAAAAGTGGATGCGTTCATGCCGTGCTCCATGGCCAGAATCATATAGGTTTCAAGCGCTTTCTTTTTTGCCTCTGAAGGCTGTTCACCTGTGAGCATATAATAGTAGTTATCGACATGTCCGTACTGGGAAGAAGGTGCAATTGCTTGTTCACCGCGCGTCCATCTTTTTCTGTATGCAATGATGGAAGGCGTGATTGCAATCAGCCGGATTGCTTCTTCTGTTTTCGGATGGAATGTGTACGTATTTTCCCCCAATGCTGAAACAACCGTTCTCAGCACCGACATATCGTCCATGTTGTTTGGCAGTGATTGAATCAAGCGCTCAATGTGTTCCGGAAGATTCCGTTCCGCAGCCAGCTTACCTTTAAATACCTGCAATTCTTCAGTTGAAGGCAGTTTCCCAAATAAAATCAAATAAGCTGCTTCTTCAAAGCTGTGATTCAGTGCGATGTCTTTTGCATGATGTCCTCTGTAAATCAGACGCCCTTTTTCACCATCAATATGGCTGATGGATGTTTCCACACATGTAATTCCCTTTAATCCGTAATGTACCATTTGTATTCCCCCTATCCTTTTCTGTTATTATAGTAAATATAATATTTAAAAAATAATGAATATTTTAAAGGGAATTAATTAAAAATATTAATCAGAGGGAGAATAGAAATGGATTTCAAATGGCTTCACACCTTTGTGACCGCTGCAAAATATGAAAACTTCCGAAAAACGGCGGAAACGCTTTTCTTATCTCAGCCCACTGTGACCGTACATATCAAGCAATTAGAAAAAGAAATCAGCTGCAAGCTGTTCGAGCGTAAAGGCAGGCAAATCCAGCTGACTGATGAAGGCAGGGCGTATTTGCCGTATGCGCTCAGGCTTCTTGATGATTATGAAAACAGCATGGCAGAGCTTCACAGAGTGAGACAAGGCTACTCTCAAACCTTACAGCTCGCGGTTTCTCCGCTTATTGCAGATACTGTGCTTCCTTCTGTCATGAAGCGGTACACAGCAATGAATACGGAAACAGAAATGGCGGTTACGATTTTCGAATCAGCGGAAATCGCGTCACTGATTAAAGCCGGGGAAGCAGATATCGGACTAAGCTGTTTAAAGGTACAGTCTTCTTCTTTAAGCTGCCACTGCTTATACAAAGACCCTGTCGTCCTTGTTGCCCCGCCCGATAAGCGTTTCATAGAAGACAACGAAATTGATGCCAAAGAGGTGCTCGAACAATACCTGCTTTTGACCCACAATCATCCTGATTACTGGGACGACTTGCTCCGTCAAGTCAGAATGACATTTCCATTTGTGAGAACAATGAAGGTCACTCAAACACATATAACGAAACGGTTTATCAAGGAAGGACTCGGAGTTTCATTTCTGCCTTTATCTACAGTAAAGCGTGAGTTAGCAGAGAAACAGATGATCAGAATTCCTTATCAGTCTGTACAGTTGCCCTATGCCGGCGCTTACGCCATTGCCCTTTATGAAAATAAGAAAGAAAAAAAATTCTTGGATTTTTTATCACATTTTCATTTTTAGGAGCAACCAAAACGCCTGTGCTCCGTCTAATGAAAAAAACCCGTTCCAATGAACGGGTTTTCTCTAAAAATTAGAATCTTTTCGCACCGAGGTAACGAGGCTTCCAGTAGCTGTTGTTCAGGCTGCTGATTTGTACGCCGTCAGATCCTGCATGAATGAAACTGTTGTTTCCAATGTAAATCCCCATGTGAGAAGGGCCGGATTTATATGTTGTGAAGAAGACGAAATCACCAACAGACGGGCTGGCAATGCTCTTCATAGAACTCCAGTATCCTGCAGTGCTTGTTCTGCCCACACTTGTTTGTTTATTCAGTACGTACCAAATGAATCCGCTGCAGTCAAAGCCTGAAGTTGTCGTTCCGCCCCATTTATATGGCGTTCCGACTAACGCTTTTGCATCAGAAACCAGCTTGCTCACATTAAGTGATGTAGATGACGTTTTGCTGCTTGAAGATGATGAAGATGAAGCAGGTTTTGAGCTGCTTGTGCTTGTTCCTTTCACCTTCAATACTTGGTTGACATAGATTACATCTGATTTTAAGCCGTTTAAGCTTTTTAATTTGCTAACCGTAGTGCCGTATTTGCTCGCAATTTTAGAAAGGCTGTCTCCGCTCTTCACTTTATAAGTAGAAGTTGAAGACGATGACACTTTTGATGAGCTGGAGCTGCTTGAACTAGTTGAACCTTTCAGTTTCAGGACTTGTCCAACACGAAGCAAATCTGATTTTAAGCCATTCAGCTTCTTCAGTTCATTGATTGTCATGCCGTATTTTTTTGAAATTTTCCAAAGGCTGTCCCCGCTCTTTACTTTGTATGTAGAAGAAGAGGTAGAAGAACTGCTGCTTTTTGAACTTGTAGATTTGCCGTTAATCGATAAAGTTTGTCCCACATAAATAATGTCTGAACGAAGGTGGTTCTCTGATTTAATTTTACTGATCGTTGTGTCGTATTTTCTTGAAAGATCCCATAACGTGTCGCCTTTTTTCACCTTAATGCTTTGTGCAGATGCCGCTCCTGCAAATAACGTCGATCCTAAAACAACTGCTGTCGTAGCTGTAATGATTTGCTTTTTCATATTTTCCTCCCCAAATGTTAACTCTCTATATATGTATCTCTTTTTTTTAATTAATCTTATTGATTTCTATTATAAGGATAGATTCCCATCAGAAATAGTCTTGACTTCATGTGACAAATTTCTTAATTATTCGTTCTAAAAAAAAGTTTTTAAGGGTATTAAATATTTCATTTTCGTTGCAAAGGTGACAAAAAACGAGTGCTTTTGTCATGTTTTATGGGATGTTTTTCAACATAAAGGAAATAAATGAAAAACTTTCGGGGTCGGCTCACATATCGGAAAAATGAGTGATAAAGAATATTCGAGGAGAGCTGTGGTTATCCGCAGTTTTTTTATTTAAACAAACATATCATGCAAAGACAGAGAGGTAAAGATTTTTCTGAAAAATGAATGCTTTACATCAAATAAGGCAAGATAACGAAAAGCGTTTTTTCATTTCCTTACAAGGCTTTACTTATTGTTTACATGATCAACAGCCGCATTTAACAAAATTTCCCTAACATGATAAACGGAATACATTAAAGGAGGCATGAAAAAAATGAGTTTGTTTCAAAATATGAAATCAAAACTTCTGCCAATCGCCGCTGTTTCTGTCCTTACAGCTGGAATCTTTGCCGGAGCTGAGCTGCAGCAAACAGAAAAGGCCAGCGCCAAAAAACAAGACAAAGCTGAGATCAGAAATGTCATTGTGATGATAGGCGACGGCATGGGGACGCCTTACATAAGAGCCTACCGTTCCATGAAAAATAACGGTGACACACCGAATAACCCGAAGTTAACAGAATTTGACCGGAACCTGACAGGCATGATGATGACGCATCCGGATGACCCTGACTATAATATTACAGATTCAGCAGCAGCCGGAACAGCATTAGCGACAGGCGTTAAGACATATAACAATGCAATTGGCGTCGATAAAAACGGGAAAAATGTGAAATCAGTACTTGAAGAGGCCAAACAGCAAGGCAAGTCAACAGGGCTCGTCGCCACGTCTGAAATTAACCACGCCACTCCAGCCGCATATGGCGCCCACAATGAATCACGGAAAAACATGGACGAAATCGCCAACAGCTATATGGATGACAAAATAAAAGGCAAACATAAAATAGACGTTTTGCTTGGCGGCGGAAAATCTTATTTTAACCGCAAGGACAGAAACTTGACAAAGGAATTCAAACAAGCCGGCTACAGCTATGTGACAACTAAACAAGCATTGAAGAAAAATAAAGATCAACAGGTGCTCGGGCTTTTCGCAGATAGAGGGCTTGCTAAAGCGCTCGACCGTGACAGTAAAACACCGTCTCTCAAAGACATGACGGTTTCAGCAATTGATCGCCTGAACCAAAATAAAAAAGGATTTTTCTTGATGGTCGAAGGGAGCCAGATTGACTGGGCGGCCCATGACAATGATACAGTAGGAGCTATGAGCGAGGTTAAAGATTTTGAACAGGCCTATAAAGCCGCGATTGAATTTGCGAAAAAAGACAAACACACACTTGTGATTGCAACTGCTGACCATACAACCGGCGGCTTTACCATTGGCGCAAACGGGGAAAAGAATTGGCACGCAGAACCGATTCTCTCCGCTAAGAAAACACCTGAATTCATGGCCAAAAAAATCAGTGAAGGCAAGCCGGTTAAAGATGTGCTCGCCCGCTATGGCAATCTGAAAGTCACATCTGAAGAAATCAAAAGCGTTGAAGCAGCTTCACAGGCTGACAAAAGCAAAGGGGCCTACAAAGCCATCATCAAGATTTTTAATACTCGCTCCAACAGCGGATGGACGAGTACCGATCATACCGGCGAAGAAGTACCGATATACGCGTACGGCCCCGGAAAAGAAAAATTCCGCGGATTGATTAACAATACGGACCAGGCAAACATCATATTTAAGATTTTAAAAACTGGAAAATAAAAAGGATGCAGAACGCTGCATCCTCTTTTTTATAAATATCTGCGGTGAACACCTTTTCCGTCGTACGAAAACATGACTTCCTTATCCTCAAGCACAGACTCAATGTGCACGCTTCTTCCCCAAAGCTGGAATAAATAAGGAAGCACCTTCTCCAAATATTTCAAATCTAACTCTATTCCTTCATACCAATGCTTAATATAGAGCTCGTTATTTTTCATATAATCGCCGTCGTTTACTGTCAAATATGGAAAACCGCCATTTACCCGCATGCTTACGAGCTGGTCGCGCACCGACTTCCACTGTTTATCGATGATTTTATAATCTCGGCCCTGTTTTTGAAATAAATAAAGATCCTCGCGCATGACTAATTCTTTGGTTAAATAATTGCGGATGAAAGAGATATCGGATTCAATCTCCCTGACCTCAAACATTTTCTCCCGGCCGGAGTCAGGCTGCACGCCCATTTTCTTCATTTCCTCCGTCGGGTTGTTGTACCTCTCCTCAATGTCTTCAAATATTTTCAGCCCTAAATAATAAGGATTAATGCCTGTTTTGGACGGCTGAACGACACCTGCATTCAGCTTGGCGAACTCGATCGCTTCATCAGAGGTTAAATCAAGCTCACGTATAATTCGCTGGTGCCAATAGGAAGCCCAGCCCTCATTCATAATCTTGGTTTCCAGCTGAGGCCAGAAATAAAGCATTTCCTCTCTCATCATCGTTAATATATCACGCTGCCATGGCTCCAGCTCCCGGGAATGCTCCTCGATAAAAAGCAGGATATCTTTTTCAGGCCGCGGCGGGAACGGTTTTTTCGATTTTTTCACTTGTTTTTTCGGTTTCTTTTCATCCAAAGACCATAGATCATCGTAAGGCGTGGCTGCCTCTTCAATCTCCTCTTCCTCATCATCCACACTCCATTGGAGCTTTGGTCGGACCAACGACGGATCGATATGCTCCTGAATCGAAAGGATCGCATCTAAAAAAGATTCCACTTCTTTTATCCCGTGAACCTGTTCATAGTGTTTTATCCGTTCAGCTGTTGCCGCCATGCTTTCCACCATATCGCGCTTCGTGTTTTGGAAACGGCAGTTGTTTTTGAAGAAATCGCAATGGGCAAGAACGTGTGCGACAATCAATTTATTTTGGATCAGTGAGTTGCTGTCCAGCAAAAAAGCGTAGCATGGATCTGAGTTAATGACCAGCTCATAGATCTTACTTAACCCTAGATCATAGTGCAGCTTCATCTTATGAAACTGCTTGCCGAAGCTCCAGTGGCTGAATCTTGTCGGCATCCCGTACGCGCCAAATGTATAAATAATTTCAGCCGGGCAGATTTCATATCTCATCGGGTAGAAATCAAGGCCGAATCCTTTTGCAATTTCGGTAATTTCCTCAATTGCCCGCTGTAATCCCTTCTTCTCCTCCGCGTTCAACCGAATCCCCCCTACTTGGACTTATCTATAATGTATGAGCCCGCCATACAAAAGATGATAGTCTCACTCGGGCAAGAAAAAATTCCCCCGGCACATTCATCTGTTTGCTTATTGGATCAGTGGGTAAACACACACCATACTACGAAAAAGGAGCGATACCAATTGAATGTAGCAGACGTGCTTTCTTCTTATCTCAGTAAGCTGCCAAACGTAATCATTGCTTTACTCGTCTTATTAATCGGCTGGGCTATTGCTAAAATCATTGAAAAAGCGGTATACAAAGGACTCAGCAAAACAAAAATCGACGACAAGCTCTTTGCTGGGAAAAAGCCTTCACGCTATTCCTCGGAAAAAGTCATAAGCAAGGTCGTTTATTTTATCGCACTGATCATCGTCTTTATTTTATTCTTTAACATTTTGCACCTGACAACAGTGGCATCGCCGTTTGTCAGTATGCTTTCGGCGATTGCAGCTGCGATCCCAAGCGTGCTGAAAGCCGGACTCATTCTGCTGTTAGGATGGGCTGCAGCCTCTGTTTTGAGCTTCCTTGTCAAAAAAATCGGGATGAAGCTGAACACGAGTGACAAACTGCGCAAGTGGAATTTGGTGTCTGAAGGAAAAGATATTCACCAGGCTGTCAATACCGCTTCACAAATTGTCTTTTATCTCGTGCTGCTTGTTTTTCTGCCAGGGGTCTTATCTTCTTTGAAAATCAGCGGCATTTCAGGTCCTTTTACAAATATGATGGAAAGCGTGCTCGCTTTTCTGCCGAAATTATTTGCAGCGGCGCTTATCGTATTAATCGGCTGGCTTGTTGCCCGCCTTGTCCGTGATATCATTACGAATTTCCTTGCAAGCATCGGCACGGAAAGATTCGCGGCACGTATGGGTTTATCAATTTACTTAAAAGACACAAGCCTTTCAGCAGTCATCGGAACAATCGCTTATGTGCTGATTATGATTCCGGTGGTCATTTCAGCGCTTGATCAGCTGGATGTCGCCGGCATTTCAAAACCAGCTGTCTCTATGCTGAATACGATTTTAAACATGCTTCCGAACATCATGATTGCCATCGTGCTTGTATTAGCGGGTATCTGGGCAGGAAAATGGGTGAAATCCATGGTGTCCGGACTGCTCCATCGCGCAGGCTTTGATTCTGTCTTAGGGAAAATGGGCATGGAAGCCGGAACGCCTGCAAAGCTGTCCTTGTCTCAAGTTGTCGGTATGATTGCGCAAATCATTGTCATTCTGCTCTTTACAGCTGAGGCGCTTCAAATTGTTCGGTTGCACTTCCTCGTAGAAATTGCCACCGGCATCATCGCGTATCTGCCGAATGTCCTTGTCGCAGTATTCATTCTCGGACTCGGCCTTTACGCAGGAGAATTGGTGAGAAAAGTGCTCTCAAGCATGATAAAAGGCCAGGAATTCAAGTCTTTAGCGCCTATTGCTAAATATACGATTATCGCACTTGCTTTCTTTATGGCCCTGGATCAGCTTAGTGTCGCTGCGACAATCGTCAATTCCGCGTTCATCATCGTACTTAGCGGCTTCGCACTTGCTTTCGGTTTATCCTTCGGCCTTGGCGGTAAGGATTTTGCATCACGTTATCTGTCTACATTTGAACGCAAAATGCAAAACACAGAAATCGAAAAAAACCGTAAAAACCAAAATCCGCCGAATGACATGTAAGCAAAAAACATGCACCCAGCTGGGTGCATGTTTTTTAATTCCTTTTTTTTCATTTTTCAATCGATTATGATAAGATATAGAAAATGTCTTATTCTGAGGTCTTATTATGAAGTTAACCAATTATACAGATTATTCATTAAGAGTGTTGATTTTTCTGGCTGCAGAGCGTCCCGGAGAACTTTCAAATATAAAACAGATTGCCGAAACGTATTCTATTTCAAAAAATCATCTCATGAAAGTCATATACAGGCTCGGCCAGCTCGGCTACGTAGAAACGATACGCGGACGGGGCGGCGGCATACGATTAGGCATGGACCCTGAAGACATCAACATCGGTGAGGTTGTCAGAAAAACGGAGGACGATTTTAATATTGTTGAATGTTTTGATGCGAACAAGAATCTCTGCGTTATTTCCCCGGTGTGCGGCTTAAAACATGTGCTGAATGAAGCGCTTTTGGCCTACCTCGCAGTTTTAGACAGATACACACTGCGCGACCTCGTCAAAAACAAAGAAGATATCATGAAGCTTTTAAAAATGAAGGAATGAATCAAGATTCCTTCTTTTTTTTATGCCCTTTTTCCCCCTTATTGTTAAGATAATATGGCTAATTTTATAAAAAGGCAAAACGATGAGACAAATGTGCCGATATAAAAAAGAAACAGCAAATGCAAAATCATTGGGGGAAAAGGAGAGCTAAGATGAAAAAGAAATTAGCAGCAGGGCTGACAGCATCTGCGATTGTCGGCACAACTTTAGTAGTGACACCAGCTGAAGCAGCAACGATTAAGGTCAAAAGCGGAGATTCTTTATGGAAACTGGCCCAAACCTATAACACAAGTGTGGCGGCCCTCACATCCGCCAATCATCTTTCGACTACTGTTCTGTCGATCGGCCAGACGCTTACCATTCCAGGCAGCAAATCCAGCACTTCTTCATCTACTTCAAGCTCAACAACCAAGAAGAGCGGAAGTTCTGTTTACACAGTGAAAAGCGGAGATTCACTTTGGCTGATCGCAAATGAGTTTAAAATGACGGTGCAGGAACTGAAAAAATTAAACGGACTAAGCAGCGATTTAATTCGTGCTGGGCAGAAATTAAAGGTGTCCGGTACTGTTTCTTCAAGCTCTAGTTCCAGTAAAAAAAGCAACTCTAATAAGAGTTCAAGCTCCAGTTCAAAAAGCAGTTCTAATAAGAGTTCAAGTTCTTCATCTTCTACGGGAACATATAAGGTGCAGCTTGGAGATTCACTTTGGAAAATTGCAAACAAAGTCAATATGTCCATCGCTGAATTGAAGGTCTTGAACAACTTAAAATCAGACACCATTTACGTGAATCAGGTGTTGAAAACAAAATCAAGCGGCTCTGATACGTCTTCTAAAGACAATTCATCCAAATCGAACCAAACTTCAGCAACAACTAAATATACCGTTAAAAGCGGTGATTCACTTTGGAAAATCGCAAACAACTATAACCTGACTGTACAGCAAATCCGAAATATCAACAATCTGAAATCAGATGTGCTGTACGTTGGACAAGTATTGAAGCTGACAGGTAAAGCATCTTCAGGCTCTTCATCATCGTCGTCTTCTTCGTCAAATGCAAGCTCCGGCACGACGACTACATACACGGTGAAAAGCGGTGATTCCTTATGGGTGATTGCACAAAAATTTAATGTAACAGCTCAGCAGATTCGTGAGAAAAACAATTTAAAAACGGATGTCTTGCAGGTTGGCCAAAAGCTGGTCATTTCCGGAAAAGCTTCATCATCGTCTTCATCCGGTTCTTCAAACACCACTAGCTCAACGAGTGCGAAGATTAACACAATGATTTCGGCCGCTAAAGCGCAGCTTGGGGTTCCGTATCGCTGGGGAGGCACGACACCGTCCGGGTTTGACTGCAGCGGATTCATTTATTATGTACTGAACAAAGTCACATCCGTATCTAGATTAACGGCAGCGGGATATTGGAACACAATGAAATCAGTTAGCCAGCCTGCTGTCGGAGATTTCGTTTTCTTTACAACATATAAAGCCGGCCCTTCCCACGTCGGAATTTACCTAGGCAACGGGGAATTCATAAATGCCAACGATTCCGGAGTTGTCATTTCCAATATGAATAACTCTTACTGGAAACAGCGCTATCTCGGTGCAAAACGATATTTCTAAAAACAGAAACTGTGCGGCCTTAACGGCTGTACAGTTTTTTATTAGAGCCTAAAGACGTTGATGCTGATCATATGATTTGTCACCGGATGAAAATAGACTTCGGCCCGAACAGAAAAAGTGTCATCTTTTTGTCTGACTGTCACCCGAAAGACATCTTTCGTCTGCTGATCATTCACCTCTGTACGCCCCATATAAGCATAATCAGAAAATGAAGCACCCTTATATTCATCCTGAATTTTGCTCCAGGCAAGCTGTTCCCACTTTTGAACGGACTCGTTTGTGTCCGTTGAATGACCTTTTGCAGCCATTGACACGATAATCAATCCGCAAAAAAGAAGCGCGATGGTATACGGCAGGGATTTCATTTTTTCAGTCTCCTGTACCCAGAATATATTCCCTCATAGGTTTACCAAAAGCGATATCTTCATTCAGGCATTTTGATTTTATGTCTCCCTCATATTGCTACCCCTTTACTGCCGCAGACGCCAAGTTTTGCCCCGTCAATAACAGAGGATGCGGCATAAACTAATCATGAACTTCTCACCCAAGAAAGGAGAAGCGATTCATGGATTATGCCGATTACGATAAAGCGCTTTATTACACCCATCGTTCTCAATGGGATAATTTATTAATTTTAATGGTGCGTACAGAGGACGATTTGTTATCAAAACGAATTGAGCACTTTCTGCATGCGTATCATTTTGAACAGGATTACGCCGTTTTAGAAAAGATGCTGTATTCCCTTCTCCGTTATATAGATCATGCCACAGAGCTGACTTATGAAGATCAAATAGCCCTTCTCACATAAACAAATCCCGGCGTTAAGACGCCGGGATTTCCTGTTTTTGCGAACATGCTGAGTTCTTCGACAAGCTCTTTTATGCTTTCCTTAATGTTTTCAGCCACTGTAGCATTCTCAACATCAATATGCACCGGATCAAGCACCAGCTGCTTCGGGATGACATTGGCGTAGACACCCCGCATCACAGTTCTCATATTGTTCAGCGCATTGATGCCGCCTTTTCCGCCTCCCGCTACTGCCAATAATGCAACGGGCTTATATTTGAATTGTTCGCTGCTTAGAAAATCCAAGGCATTTTTTAAAGCGCCGCTCATGCCGCTGTGATATTCAGGCGATAATAATACAATCGCATCCGCTTTCGTAACGCGTTGCTTAAGCTCCTGTACCTTCAACAGTTCAGATTGATCCGCTTCACCGTTAAAAACCGGCAATACAAACTCGCTTAGATCAATCAAATCCGTGTGATACATAGCTGCAATATAGGATGCTGCAATTCTTGTTCTGCCATGTTTTCTTGGCGTGCCATTTATGACTAACATGTTCATTTTGAGATCTCCCCATTCAGGTTATATTTCACTGCGAAAAGCGCTGCTTGCGTGCGATCGGCCACTTCAAGTTTTGCTAAAAGATTCGATACATGGGTTTTTACTGTTTTTTCTGAAATAAACAAGGCTGCTGCGATTTCTTTATTGCTTTTCCCGTTCGCTATTTCAGTCAGAACGTCTTTTTCCCTTCTAGTTAATTGATAGTATTTTTCTTTTTCCGGGTCGTGCTGATTTTTCATATGTGTTAGCACATGGGGCATAATAGCTGTAGAAAGCTTGTATTCGCCACCATGCACTTGTCTTAGTGTTTTCACCAATTCCTCGGGCTCCGTATCCTTTAATTGATACGCCTTCGCGCCTGCCTGAAGCGCGGGGATGACGTGCTCCTGATCAGAGTAGCTCGTCAGCACAATGATATTCGTCTGCGGAAATTGCTGTATTGCTTTTTTAATGGCTTGAATGCCGTCCATCTCGGGCATAGACAGATCCATTAGCACAAGATCCGGCTTTGTCTCTTCGATGACACGGAGAGCTTCTATTCCGGTTGCAGCTTCTCCGACAACTTCAATATCATCCTGGGTGGCAAAGAAAAAACGCAGACCCTTTCTGACAACATGATGATCATCAGCAATGACAATTTTCATACCGCCCCTCCTTTTCGGCTTGTTAGCGGAAGCCTGATGGACAGCTTTGTTCCAGTTCCAAGCGCTGACTCAATCCAAAACTTAGCTCCGGCTTTTTCCGCCCGTTCTTTCATACCCTTGATGCCAAGTGAAGGCAGACCGGCATGCGCTTCATAGCGAAATCCTGCCCCATGATCGATGATATCCAGCTCCGCATGGCACAAAGAAGCAGTCAGACTAACATAAGCCGTATCCGTTCCGGCATGCTTTTTGCAGTTATTTAAAGCTTCCTGTACGACACGCCATAGCATATGCTCCTGCTCATCAGTCAGAACAGGACAGCCTTTTTGTGTAAAAATGATCTTCAATCCAATGAGCGCACCATAGCTTTTAATGGCTTCAGCCAGCCCTTTTTCCAATCCTCCGGGGCGAAGCTGCCAAATTAACGCTTTCATTTCTGCTAGCGCGTCCTGTGATAGGTTTTGGATGAAATCAATCATCTGCTGTAAATTCTCATCTTTTGTTAGTGTCTTCGCAGCTTTGGCAGTTAAACTGACGGAAAACAGCATTTGATTGACAGAATCGTGAAGCTCCTGAGCGAGGCGGTTACGCTCCATTAAAAGAGCATTTTTTTGTTGATATTCAGAAAGCCTCATACGCTGGATTGCCGTTCCGATCTGAAAGGCGACAGACTCGAGTAAATGCAGCTCTTCCTCATCAAACATGGTTTTTCCGGCCGCCGCTACATTTAACAATCCGAATCTTCTGTCCCCGTCTTCTAAAGGCACAGTTGCATGATGCGTAATCCCTTCTGTGTCAAAACAATGCAGGTTTTCTGCTGATTCGATGCGTTTGCAGTTCATGATATTTGCAGCCTTTCTAAGCCCTCCGTTATTGAATTTCGTCAGGCAGTAACACTCCCCTTCGCACATCAGCACTTTTTCCTTGCGGCTTAAAGCCGGGGGCAGATAAGCGTCGGCCGCTAACGTATAAGACCCATCTTCTTCGATCAGAAAAATCCATCCGGATTGAAGGTTTGTCAGACTCAGCAACTCTTTTAAAACCTCATCCAGTGTTGCTTTGATATCGTGCCCTTGATTTAAGGTTTCCGCAATCGTTTTCAGCGTTTTTAATTTTTCCATCCCCGTTTTGCTCACGTTTCTCACTCCGGCATTGATCTTGTATTTAAGATTATACCAGTTTTTTGTATTTCATTACTTCACTTATAGGATGATTTTCTTTCAGACTTTTGGATGAGAAATAGAAAAAGCCGGATCATTTACAATGACCCAGCTCATACTTGAATTATTTTGCCGTCGACTCAACAATTTCATCAACCGTCTTCATTACATCTTCAGAAAGGACGGCAAGTCGCTTTTCACTGTCTTCCAAAGATGACCCTTTTACGGCGAAATAAAATTTCACCTTCGGCTCAGTTCCAGAAGGACGAAGACAGAACCAAGACCCGTCTTCCAGGAAGTATTTCAGTACATTTGATTTTGGCAAGTCGATAGCTTCTTCTTTGTTTTCAGTCAGAAGCGTCCGTTTGCTTACAGCGTAATCTTCTGCTGTGACAACCTGTTTGCCCGCCATTTTCTGCGGCGGATTTTGTCTGAAGGAAGCAAGAATCGCTTCAATTTGCTCTGCTCCTTGTTTGCCTTTCAGCGTCAGGGATTTCAGCCCTTCACGATAAAAACCATATTCGTTAAAGAGATTGATGAGCGCCTCATACAATGACATTCCCTGTTTTTTATAGAACGCGCAAACTTCAACTGCCAAAAGCGCAGCCTGAATGGCGTCCTTATCGCGGGCAAAATCCCCGATTAAATAACCGTAGCTCTCTTCATAACCGAATTGGAAGGTATACTGGCCTGATGCCTCGTATTCCTTAATCTTTTCACCGATAAACTTAAAGCCTGTCAGCGTATCAATCGTATCAAGGCCGAATGAAGAAGCTACAGCACGGCCGATTTCGCTTGTGACGATCGTTTTGAGAACAACACCGTTATCAGGCAGGATGCCTTGTTTTTTCTTTTCAGAAAGCAGGTAATGAAGCAGCAGCGCTCCGGTTTGGTTTCCTGTCAGCACTGTATATTTGCCTTGATCGTTTTTCACCGCGATGCCGAGGCGGTCAGCATCAGGATCTGTCGCGATGAGAATATCTGCATTCTGCTCCTCCCCAAGCTTAATGGCATATTCGAATGCCGCATGCTCTTCGGGGTTTGGCGATGTAACAGTGGAGAAGTTTGAATCCGGCAGTTCCTGTTCTTTGACAACCGTTACATTTTTGTAGCCGAGTGCTTCAAGTCCGCGTCTGACCGGTTTATTTGCAGTTCCATGCAGCGGTGTGAAAACAACCTTTACATCTACTTCTTCCGATAATTCAGGATGTACAGAAATCGACGTCAGTTTTTCTGTATAAACTTTATCAATATCTTCACCGATGATTTTGATTAAGCCTTTTTCTTTTAACTTATTTTCTTCGTCCACTGTGATCGTCAGCTCATTTTCAATCGCGTTTACCTGCTCAATGACGATGTCCGCTTCCTTTGGAGGCAGCTGGCCGCCATCATCCCCGTATACTTTGTAGCCGTTATATTCAGGCGGGTTATGGCTTGCCGTTACCACAATTCCCCCATAAGCGTTCAGCTGTCTGACAGCGAATGACAGCTCTGGCGTCGGGCGAAGCTCATCAAACACGTATGTTTGAATGCCTTGTGTCGCAAGTGTTTTTGCCGCTTCCATCGCGAACTCCGGAGATTTATGGCGGGAATCATAAGCAATGACAACGCCCCGTTTTTCCGCTTCCTCACCTTGCTTCGAGATGTATGCCGCAAACCCGGCCGATGCTTTGCGCACAGTGTAAATATTCATCCGATTTGTCCCGGCGCCGATTTCCCCGCGCATTCCGCCGGTACCGAATTCAAGGTCTTTATAGAAACAGTCCTCAAGGGCCTGTTCATCCCCCTCTAATTCAATAAGGCGCTCTTTTAATTCCGGATCTAAATGTTCTGTCTGTTTCCAGCGTTCATAGCTCTTTCTCCAAGTCATATTCGTCCTCCTATGTATCAGCTTATGCCATTATTTTATATGAAGCGGGTGCCTCTGTCACTTGATAACCTGAGATCTGGCCCTTTCGGCACGTAAAAAGAAATAACGGGCTGCAGACAGCCCGTTATGATTTATTGCTCAAGCGGTACGACCGCATCGTGTAAAAGCTTGTTGAGGTTTTCTGTATGTTTGTTTTTCGCCTGCTCATCCCATTGGAATCGCTCGCTCATAAAATCAATAACGGCATCTTTATATGTTCTTACCCAATTGATATCGAAAAATAAACGTCCCGTTCTGCGGACAAAGAAGTCAGCAGGGGTTGCAGTCATCTCTTCTTCTATACTGTATTCTGCCTCAGCAAGAATATGAACCGGAATGTTGCGTTTCGCGGCCTCATCTTTCAGCGCTTCTACCCGGTCAAAGACGCGATCTACGTTAGAGCCGTATCTGATCGCAAGCTGTTTTGCGTCTTTTTCTGATAAACCGGCTGCAATTCCTTCTTTTGTTTTCGCGGTAACGAAGGACATAAGATTTTTCGAACCGCCGACGTGCCCGCCAGAGATTGGCATGTTTTTCGTTTTACATGGTCCAAAATCCTTTTCGCCCTCTTCTTTTAAGCGATCACGGACAAGATCAACGATGTGCTCCGCCATTTTTCTGTATCCAGTCAGTTTTCCGCCGGCAATGGTGATCAGGCCTGAGTCAGATGTCCAAATCTCGTCTTTCCGTGAAATTTCAGAAGGATCTTTGCCTTCTTCATGAATCAGCGGACGCAGCCCCGCCCAGCTGGATTCGATGTCATTCGCAGTAATATTCAGTTCCGGGAACATGTAATTGATTGATTTGATGACATAATCACGATCCTCCGTTGTCATCCGCGGATGCTCCAGCGCCTCTTTGTAAACAGTGTCTGTTGTTCCCACGTATGTTTTGCCTTCACGAGGAATCGCAAATACCATCCGGCCATCAGGTGTATCGAAATATACAGCCTGTTTCAGCGGAAAGACAGACTGGTCAAATACAAGGTGAATGCCTTTTGTATGCTGCAAATGCTTTCCGTTTTTCGAATGGTCTTTTTCTCTGAGCTGATCGACCCAAGGGCCTGTAGCATTGACAATTTTTTTCGCATACACTTTATATTCTTTCTTTGTCAGCACATCTTCAATTAATACGCCGACGGCTTTGCCTTTTTCGTAAAGAAGCTCCTTCACTTTGGAGTAATTCACAGGCTCTGCCCCGAATTTCACCGCTTCCTTCATGACTTCAATGGTCAGTCTCGCATCGTCAGTGCGGTATTCCACATAGTACCCGCCGCCTTTTAAGCCGTCTTTTTTCACCAAAGGCTCTTTTTGCAGCGTTTCTTTTGCTGAAAGCATGCTTCTTCGTTCTGACTTTTTCACACCTGCAAGGAAGTCATAAACCCTTAACCCAATAGATGTTGTAAATGAACCGAATGTGCCGCCTTTATGAAACGGAAGCAGCATCCATTCCGGTGTAGTGACATGCGGGCCGTTTTCATACACAATCGCCCGCTCTTTTCCTACCTCAGCGACCATTTTGACTTCAAATTGTTTTAAATAGCGCAAGCCGCCATGTACCAGCTTCGTTGATCGGCTTGATGTTCCCGCCGCAAAGTCCTGCATTTCGCTTAGTGCGACCTTCATTCCCCTTGATGCCGCGTCAAGAGCTGTTCCGGCTCCTGTAATTCCTCCTCCGATAATAAATAGGTCATATGTTTTTTTCGTCATGTCTGTCAGCATGCGATCTCTTTCAAGACTTGAAAATTGATGTTTCATCATTACGTTTCCTCCTTGTTGTCACGGTAAATAGAAAAAGAGACCACAACAGCCAAAGTGCATGCTTACACTTTGGTGCTGTGGTCTCTCCTCATCTCAGGACCGTTCTTATTAACTTGTAACCATTATACCATAGTATTACTTTATTTAAAAGCCATAGCTGCTTTTACGGCTTTTTGCCAGCCTTTATACAGCTCATTTCGTTTTTCTTCTTCTAATTCAGGTTCAAACCGTTTATCCAGATTCCACTGGTTCGCGATTTCAGAACGGTCCTTCCAGAATCCCACAGCGATACCTGCCAAATAAGCCGCGCCAAGTGCAGTCGTTTCATTAATTTCCGGGCGCTCCACAGGAACATTCAACAGGTCTCCTTGGAACTGCATTAGGAAATTGTTTTTTACAGCTCCTCCGTCTACACGAAGCGTCTTTAATGAAATGTTTGAATCTGCTTCCATTGCGTCAAGCACATCTTTTGTCTGATAAGCCAATGACTCCAGTGTCGCACGGATAAAGTGCTCTTTTGTTGTCCCTCTTGTCAGGCCGAAAACCGAACCGCGCACATCGCTGTCCCAGTAAGGCGTACCCAGTCCGACAAATGCTGGAACAACATACACGCCGTCAGTTGAATCCACTTTTTCTGCATAAGATTCGCTTAGCGATGAATCCTGGAACATTCTCAAACCGTCTCTAAGCCACTGGATGGCAGAGCCTGCGACAAAAATGCTTCCTTCTAACGCATAGTTCACTTTTCCGTCAATGCCCCAAGCGATTGTTGTCAAAAGCCCATGTTCGGACTTAATTGCTTTTTCCCCGGTATTCATCAGCATGAAACATCCTGTGCCGTAAGTGTTTTTCCCCATGCCTTCTTCAAAGCATGCCTGGCCGAACAATGCGGACTGCTGGTCGCCTGCCGCTCCAGCAATCGGGATATTTTTTCCGAAGAAGTGATAATCAACAGTCTCCGCATACACATGAGAGGACGGCTTCACTTCAGGGAGCATGGATTTCGGTACGCCTAGAATGTCGAGCAGTTCATCGTCCCATTTTAAATCGTAAATATTAAACATCAGTGTTCTTGAGGCATTGGAGTAATCGGTCACATGCGCTTTTCCGCCTGACATTTTCCAAATGAGCCACGTATCAATCGTTCCAAACAGCAGCTCGCCTTTTTCCGCTTTTTCTCTTGCGCCTTCCACATTGTCTAAAATCCACTTCACCTTCGTGCCGGAGAAGTATGGATCGATTAAAAGCCCAGTTTTTTCTCTGAATTTATCATTATATCCTTTTTCACGAAGTTCCTCACAAATGCCGGACGTCTGTCTGGACTGCCAAACGATTGCATTATAGACAGGACTTCCTGTATCTTTATCCCACACAACCGTCGTCTCGCGCTGGTTCGTGATGCCGATGCCGGCAATTTGAGAAGCGCTGATTCCTGATTCAGAGATGACTGAGGCGATAACCGCGAGGACAGAGCCCCAAATTTCATTGGCATTATGCTCAACCCAGCCAGGATTCGGGAAGTATTGTGTAAATTCCTTTTGAGCAGAGTGGACAATTTTGCCTTCTTTATTAAACAGAATCGCTCTTGAACTTGTCGTCCCCTGATCTAAGGATAAAATGTACGTTTCCATAAGATGTCTCCCCTTTGATTAAATATATTTAGAATTTGATAATGTTTTAGCAGAATGTGATTTCGTATAAACATAGAGTCCTAACAATACCACAACCAATATAACGCTTACAATCCAGAAGCTGCTTGTGATGTGCCCTTTAAATGCAGCGTTGTAAAATACGCCGCCGAATGATCCGCCTAAAATCGGGCCGACTACCGGAACCCATGCGTATTTCCAGTTTGATGAGCCCTTCCCCGGAATCGGAAGAAAAGCGTGGGCTATCCGCGGACCTAAGTCACGTGCAGGATTGATAGCATAGCCGGTGGTGCCTCCCAGAGAAATACCGATTGCTACAATGAGGAAACCGACGATTAAAGGATTAAGTCCTTCTGTAAATTGATTTGCCCCAATGGCCAAGATTCCAAGTACAAGGACAAATGTCCCAATCACTTCGCTTAAAACGTTTGCAAATGTATGCGGAATGCTGGGCCCTGTTGAGAAAACACCCAGCTTGGCAGCGGGATCATCCGTTGACTTCCAGTGCGGGAGGTAATGCAGGTAAATAATCACCGCACCGATGATCGCTCCGATCATTTGCGCCGCAATATAAACCGGAACCTCTTTCCAAGGAAAATCTCCTACAAATGCAAGCGCTATCGTTAGCGCCGGATTCAAATGGGCACCGCTGATGCCGCCAACCGCGTATGCCGCCATGGCAACACCCAATCCCCATCCAAATACAACAACAATCCAGCCAGACTGGAATGAAAGCGATTTCTTTAAATTGACACCTGCACAAACACCTGCACCAAAAATGATAAGCAGCATCGTACCGATGACTTCTCCCCAAAATGCTGTCATAGCACATTCCTCCTAAAGTCACGATTAAAAAGCATGATAGAGAAAAAGAGAATAAAAAAACCACAACAAACCGCTTTACGGGTGCATAAACATTTGCCGTAAAGAGCTGCTGTGGTCTCCGAGTTCTCCATCACAATGTATTAACCTAGTGCAATTGTATCAGTGCATGAAAGCGGTGTCAATCACTTTCTGTCAAAAAGTTTTCATATTTTTTCCACAATTTAGTATTAGACGTTGTGACAGCTACAGCCCCCGCTTTCAATGCCTGCTCTACATCCTCTTCCGTACGGATGAAACCCCCGGCAAAGATGGGAATCCCTGTTTTCTCTTTTATTTCCTGAATGAGTGACGGAACGATGCCGGGAAGCACTTCGATGAAGTCAGGCTTATGCTTGCCGATAAACTCCATGCTTTTCTCCATCGCGCTTGTATCAAGCAAAAACAGGCGCTGAATGGCATAAATTTTCTTCTGCTTCGCTTTGGCAATCACGTTCGATCTTGTGGAAATAATCCCAGCGGGCTTGATATCCTGGCATATAAATTCCGCACCGTATTCGTCATGCTTAATCCCTTGAATGAGATCGACGTGCACCATCATGTTCTTTCCGTGCTTTTGCGCTTCTTTGATCACGCCCTTCAGCTGGCCGAGATGAATATCAAGAATAACACCGTAAGAGAACGAACTGTTCAAAAACTCATCAAATTGCTTCATATTGCGAATAGCCGGTAAGATCGGCTGGTTGTGAAAACTCATCATGTGCTCCTTTAATAATTCACTTTTATATTATATCGTTTGAAAGCTTTCTTTCACCGTTTTCACGATAAAGGAAAGGTCCTCTTCTGTCAGGCAAAATGGCGGCGCAAGCTGGATGACGTTGTTGTAGCCGGCGACTGTATCGCCGTTTTTGCCGATGATCAGCCCTTTTTCTTTGCACGCCGCAACCACTTGGTTTACTTTGGCGGCATCAGCCGGCTCTTTAGTCAATTTGTCTTTGACGAGTTCGATTCCGATCAGCAGCCCTTTTCCTCTAACATCCCCGACTGCCGGGTGTTCTCTCAGAGCTTGAAGCTCACCTAAAAGCTTTGCTCCAAGATCGCGGGATCGCTGAATCAACTGTTCGTCCTCCATAATTTGCAGGTTTTTCAACGCCAAAGCACAGGCAGCCGGGCTTCCGCCGAACGTGTTTACGTGGCGGAAACGGTCATAAGGAGCTTCCCCCTGATACGCTTCGAAAATGTCCCGTTTCACAGCAGTCGCTGACAATGGCAGATACGCGCTTGTGATTCCCTTTGCCATCGTAATGATATCAGGCTTCACACCGTAGTGCATAAACCCGAACGGCTCGCCTGTCCGTCCAAACCCGCAGATCACTTCATCGCAAATCAAAAGGGCTCCGTGGCGCCGGCAAATGTCCTCCACCTTCTTCATATATCCGTCCGGCGGCATTAGGATGCCTCCGCCTGTAATGATGGGCTCCATAATGACCCCGGCAATCGTTTCGCTTAATTCCCATGTCATGATGCGGTCGATTTCATTTGCGCTTTCAAGCGTGTCTGCATCATCAGGATTCCGGTATATATCTGGCGGAGCTGCATGCAGGAACCCTTGGCTCAAAGGCTCGTATTTATATTTCCGCTGCGCCTGTCCGGTAGCTGAGAGCGCTCCCAATGTATTGCCGTGGTATGCCCGATATCTTGAGATGAATTTATAACGGCTGTGGTCGCCGTTTTGCAGATGGTACTGGCGGGCAATTTTAAAAGCAGTTTCGTTTGCTTCCGATCCGCTGTTGGAAAAAAAGATAACATAATCGCCGCCAAGCCATTCATTCAGCTTTTCCGCCAGTTGAATTGCGGGTGCGTGACTTTGCGTTAACGGGTAGTAAGGCAGCTCCTTTAGTTGCTCATAGGCAGCCTCCGCAAGCTCCTTTCTGCCGTAACCAATGTTGACGCACCACAAACCGGACATCGCATCCAAATAGCGGCGTCCGTCTATGTCGGTTACCCAGGCCCCCTCGGCCTTCTGGGCTATCAGGCTGTCCGCTTGATGCGCTCCCTTCATGGCATGCCACACAAATTGCTCATCTTTTTGCTTTAATCCCTGATTTTGCTGAATGTTTTCCATCCCCATCATCTCCATTTCATTAGCGTTCCCTATAATGCCAATTCAATTGAAACAGACCTTCTCTTTATGTGATGTCTTGGTGATGATTTCCCTGCCTTCAATATAAAGCCAGACCGGGTCAGAGTCAATAAACCGCGTAAATAATAAAACATCCCCTTTCTCAAGAAGAAAGAGGATGCAGCTTCCAAAGCAAAACAGGCAAAGTGGCAATGCTCAGCATCGTACTGATAAAGGTCGCACTCGAAACAACTTGGACAGCCATTGCAATAGCAATGTGAAGCCTAGCCGTTTTCTGTATGATATAGGAAATGGCGAAAATACAGAAACTCCATAAGGCACCTCCACTACCTACTTTTATTTTAAAGATAGCACCTAAACAATTACGCTTTTGTTTTAAAAAACCCGCCAATTCAGGCGGGTTTTTTGGGAATTATTTTTTATATTGAATATGATAAATATCACGCCGTCTGTCTTTTAGCTGGCGCACTGTACCGTTTTGGCGCTGTCTTCTGAGAATTTCCAGGTCAACATCGCCAATGACGACCATTTCAATATTCGGGTTTGTTTCGCCGACAATGCCGTCACGAGCGAATTCAAAATCAGACGGGGCAAAGATGCCTGACTGGGCGTATTGGATATCCATGTTTTCCGTTTGCGGAAGGTTTCCGACCGTTCCAGAGATAACCGTATAAATTTGATTTTCAACCGCTCTAGCCTGCGAACAGTATCTGACACGCAGATAGCCTTGACGATCTTCTGTACAAAATGGCGTAAAGATGATTTTGGCTCCTTTATCAGCCGCAATCCGGGCAAGCTCAGGAAATTCAATGTCATAACAGATCTGGATCGCGATTTTCCCGCAGTCCGTATCAAACACGCGAACTTGGTCTCCTGCGCTGATCCCCCACCATTTGCGTTCATTCGGCGTAATATGGAGTTTGTATTGCTTCTCGATCGTTCCGTCCCGTCTGAACAGGTAAGCGATATTATAGATCTTGCCTTCCTCTTCGACGAAATGAGATCCGCCGATAATGTTGACGTTATACTTCACAGCCAAGTCAGTAAACAGGCTGATGTAATCTTCTGTATACTCGGTAATTCTCTGCACCGCCAAGCTCGGTGACCGTTCCTCAAGGAAGGACATCAGCTGGGTTGTGAAAATTTCCGGGAACACCGCAAAATCAGATCTTGCATCGGAAGCAACATCGACATAGTATTCTACTTGATTCGCAAATTCCTCAAAGGAATAAATTTTCTTCATTTCGTATTGGATCACACAAATTCTAACAGGGAACGCCGATTTATAATAGCGTTTTGTCTGCTGCGGTAGATAATCCACATTATTCCATTCCATCAGCGTCGCATACTTGATCGAAGCTGTATCATCCGGGAGATAGTTCGGGTTAATTCGCATAAGGGTAAAGCCGTTCATCAGCTGAAAAGAAAGAACCGGATCGTAAATTTGGTGGCGTGTCACCTGTTCAACATACTCTCTCGCTGTCATTTCCTCTGCATATTTGTGATAGTTTGGAATCCGTCCGCCTATGATGATGCTTTTCAGGTTTAAGCGTCTGGCTAAGTCCTTTCTCGCCTCGTACAAACGGTGGCCAATCTTCATTCGTCTGTACTTCGGGTCCACCATGACTTCAATTCCATACATATTCAAGCCGTCAGGATTATGGTTGGTGATATAACCGTCATCTGTAATGTCCTGCCATGTATGACGGTCATCATATTCATCAAAGTTAATCAGGAGACTTGAGCACGAACCGATAATTTCACCTTCGAATTCTGCACAAAACTGCCCTTCTGGAAAATGCTCCAAATGGCTGATTAAATGCTCCCGCTTCCAAGGCTCCATTCCTGGAAAGCAGTCCTTTTGAAGATCGATAATCTTGTCGATGTCTTTCTCTTCGATATTGCGGATCACCATTTTCTTTTCAAACCGGGTCAAATCTAATTTCTCAGACAACCTACTCGCTCCTTTCTAGTTTTGTGAGTTCAGATGATCAAGCAATAGGGCGAGCTCCATCTCCGCCATTGATTCAAGCCTGTGATCATAGTCTTCAAACATCAAGGTACCCGTTACTTTATTCGGGACAATGACACACTTCATGCCTGCACGTTTCGCAGCAATCGAACCATTGACAGAATCCTCAAACGCGAGACATTCCGCTGGCGATACCCCGAGGTTCTTTGCCGCCAATAAATAGAGTTCAGGATTCGGCTTCACCTCTTCCACATCATCAGCCGTTTGAATAACTTCAAAATCATCAAACAGGCCGATTTGCTTCAAATGGCCGGAAACCCATTTATAATCAGAGCTGGAGGCAAGGCCTATTTTTAAGCCTAAATCCTTTGCCGCATTCAAATACGCTTCGACACCAGGTCTCGCTTTTTCTGTTTCCATGCGTTTGGCGAACCGCTCTCTTCTCAATTGTGTGAGCTCTTCATGGTTCAGCTTTTTCCCGATCTGCTCTTCTAAATAGTCAAATGGCCGGAAACCCGCAGCAGTTCCGATGACCTTCCCCCAGACAGATAGCGGCAGCACTGAGCCGTGCTCTTCAAATATTTCCTGAAGAACCTCATATTCGTGTGTTTCTGTATCTAGAATAAGCCCGTCAAAATCAAAAATTAACGCTTTAATCACTGGGTACAACTCCTTTAGTCCGAATTGAGACATATGTATACACTCAACTATACCCCGAAACAAGTCTGCTTTCAAAAAGTAAGGTTTTATGTGAAGAAAGAGCCTGCACACTGCAAGCTCTTTCTTATTAATGAATGTTTTGGTGAGAAATGTTTGTCAGCGCTGATCCCGCAGACTCGTTCGACATCTGATTGACTGCCAGGTCTCCAAGCGCAACGATCCCGACTAGATTGTTTTGATCTACAATAGGAAGGCGGCGGATTTGGTGCTGGGCCATCAGCTGCGACGCGTCTTCCAGACTCATATTAGGGTTTCCTGATACGAGTTCTGTTGACATCACTTCTGAAACGGGTGTCTGGCCATCACGGCCCTGAGCTGTAGTTCTTAATGCAATGTCACGGTCAGTCAGCATTCCTTTTAAAACACCTTGCTCTACAACGGGGATCGCCCCGACGTTATGCTGTTTCATTAGAGAAGCCGCTTCCTGAATCGTTTGATTCGGAGAAACGGTTGCCACCTGCGTTGTCATTGTATCTTTAACTGAACTCATTGTCAGCACCCCTTTCAATCATTAGTATGTTCAGACACGAGCCGTTTAAAAAGGGAGTTAGAGGAAAGGTTTTATGATATGATTTCTCTGATACAAAAAGAGCTTTTCTAAAAATAGAAAAGCTCTTGCCACATGATTATATCAGCCTTCTTTGACCGAAAAAGGCTTTGTTAGTCTTCTTTTGAAAGTCAGAAAAAGCAAACGGAAAATAAATCCCAAAATCATTCAGCATCTTGCTGTTTTTTTCAAAAATCGCCTGATCACTCAAATCAGAGTGCGGCGAAGGCTTGGTCAGGATAATATGTATCATTTGCAGACAAGCCATAATTTGAAATGCTTCTTTTAATGTTCCTTGGTAATAATGGTTATTTAAAGACAGAACGCCTTTCTTTTTAAAGCGCTGAATGTCCAGTTCGGAGAAATAAAGAGGAAATACATCATGGATCAGCTCCATAGACAGCTCCTTGATAAAGCTCTCCTGTTCTGCAGTTGCTGCGTTCACAATTCTCACGTCAATCACCTTTCTTGCCATCGAATATCCTAAGTCTTACTCAAGAATAGCACAGAAAAAAACGCGAAAGCTAAGGTAAGTGTTTCCTATGAGAAACAGCAGCCTTCCGCTTCGAAAAGGAGCCATTTAACATGAACCAAAAAGGCAGAGGGCTTGAGATCCTCATCAATGAAAAACAGGACGGCCAATGGCTGTTTTCCGTACTCAAAACAGCGCTCAAAGCTTCTAAACCAGTGATACAAGACTGGATGTCCCATCAACAGATAAAGGTCAATCACGAATCCGTCTTAAACAATATGATTGTAAAAAAGGGAGACCGTGTGTTCATTGATCTTCAGGAAAGTGAAGCATCTTCGGTCATTCCGGAGTATGGCGAGCTTGATATTTTATATGAGGACAATCATATGCTCATCGTCAATAAACCCGCTGGCATCGCGACGCATCCGAATGAGGATGGGCAAACCGGCACACTGGCTAATTTGATCGCTTATCATTATCAGATAAATGGCGAAACATGTAAGGTGCGCCACGTCCATCGTCTTGATCAGGATACATCTGGCGCTATCGTTTTTGCCAAGCATCGTTTGGCACACGCCATCTTAGACCAGCAGTTAGAGAAAAAGACGCTGAAGCGTACGTATACCGCCATCGCTGAAGGTAAGCTACGGACGAAAAAAGGGACAATTAATTCACCAATCGGCAGAGACCGATCACACCCGACAAGACGCCGGGTTTCACCAGGCGGGCAAACAGCCGTCACTCATTTCAAGGTAATGGCCAGCAATGCGAAAGAACGGCTGTCGCTCGTTGAATTAGAGCTGGAAACAGGCAGAACACACCAAATCCGTGTTCATCTGGCGAGCCTCGGCCATCCGTTGACAGGAGACTCGCTTTACGGAGGCGGGAGCAAGCTGCTAAACAGGCAGGCACTGCACGCCAATAAAGTACAAGCGGTTCACCCGATAACAGACGAGCTCATAGTTGCTGAAGCCCCTTTCCCTGCTGATATGAAAAACCTTTGTCGCACATATTTTTCATGAAGAAAAGCCGCAGGCACTGCCTCGGCTTTTTAAGTCACTCGTTTTCCATATATAATATAGCGCTTCGGGGCATTTCCGACGTATGAAAACGGATAACAGGTCGTCAGAATCAGCTCTTCCTTTTCATGCTGGAGCGTGATAATAGATGTGTCATCCTTATCGACAATTTTTGTTTTTACAATTTCATATGTGAATTCTCCATATGACAGGAGAATGCGGAGCCGATCCCCCTTTTCCAGCTCTCCCGTCCGGCGAAACACGGTATCCCGATGCCCCGACAGCACAATTTGTCCGTTTTCATCAGGATAATAGCTGTCCTTGTAATGCCCGACACCTTTTTCTAAATCATCAGCATCAGTGCCCTCCACGATCGGAAGCTCTGCATTGATTTTCGGTATTTCCAAAATGCCGCTCGCTTGGCCGGTCTCAGGCTTAAATGATGCTTTGTTCTTTGCTTGATCTGTGCTATTTTTCGTCCCCAAAAGTTCCTGCGGCTTTTCAGCCGCCAGTTTTGCTTCTTTTAATGTCTGTTCTGTTTTCATATTCGTATCGATCAATTTAAAGCCTCCATAGCCTGCGATCAATAGGCCGGCAGCAATGATGAATAGTGGAATAACTTTTTTCACGTTCTGGAGGCGCTCCTTTTTCTTCTGACATATAGATAAGTTCCTGACAATGTCACCGCCGCACCGATTACGATAAAGTTATAGTAGTTTGCTGATGTATCTGGAAGCGGATGCTCAGACCCGCTTTCCCCGCCCTCGTTTCGTAACGGCAATGTGCTGATGCTATTAGCAGTATCAGCGTTTTTTGTGTTGTTGATTGGTATTTCATTGAATCTCGAAATGGCTGAAGGCGGCAGCTGATGAACCGGTGCTGTTCCCGGAGTTTCTTTTATATCAGGCAAATCTTCACCTGGCCTTGGATCCTCTTTAATCGGATCCTCCGTCACCGGATCATCTCCAGGGTCTTCTGTTACAGGGTCTTCAATATCACTGGCTTCAGCAAGCTTAATTCTTCCCTCTTTTGTATACGCAATTGGCTCATCAAAACTTTTCACGTACTCAACTGTCGCTTCCAAATCCTCAGGCCCTGTCACCGGATTTTTTCCCAGCAGTCCGATTGGCTGATATTTGGTCCCTGTCGCCGTCGCCATAAAGTTGTTGACAGTCAATGTATATGTGGCATCGGGCTGGATCTCGGTGCCATCTGCCATTTTTAAATCAACTGCTTTTCCGGTTTCTTTATCCCACGTATACGTAAACCCGCTGATGCTGTAGTCAGGCCCAAAAACCGGCGAGATTTGAGCATTGATAATCTCTCTTAAATCTTTTCCTTTAATCTCAAGCTTCGTTAACACATTTCCAAATGGCTGAATATTGTAAAGATCTCCCCACGTAATTGGGCCCTTCTTCAGCGCTTCACGTATGCCGCCGCCATTCATAAGGGCAAAATCCGTTTTCATGGCAGTTCTCATACCATCCGCAATCAGGTTTCCAAGAGGTGTATCGCCGTCATTTGAATACCCCCCTTCCATATCAACAGCGGCTTCGCCGACTACCTCGCTGATAATCGGTTCCGCAATTGTTTCGTATTTCTTTAAAATGTCTGACGCGCTGACATCCGGTTCGATTTTACTTTGATCAACATATACGATTTCCGCGGACTTTTTGACAATGTCTTTTGTCGTTTTATCGATCTCTACATCAACGACACCTATCGCTTTTCCATATTCAAACGCTTGAACAATCAGTTTTCCATTCACTTCACCGTTAACAACCTGATGATTATGCGCGGCAAAAATCACGTCAATTTCAGAATCTGTTTTGTTTGCAAGATCAGCGGACTCACCGGTAATGGCGTTGCCGTTTTGTTCAGCTGACATATGTGCGAGAACCGCGATGGCCTTCACGCCTTTTTTCTTCAGCTCTTTGGCCGCCTTATTCACCGCTGTTGCTTCATCTGTAAACTTGATATTTTTTATTCCTTCAGGCATAACCATGCCAGCTGCCGACTGTGTGACAACTCCGATAAAAGCAACGGGTACGCCCTCCACATTTATGATGTCATAAGCCGGCAAAAAGGGCTCTCCAGTTGATTTCATTTTACAATTGGCACATACAAGGGGAAAGTTCTGTCCATCATAACCGCTTGTGCCTTTCGGATGATCACCGCCATTTAAGATCCTCAGCAGTTCATCCGTGCCTTCATCAAATTCGTGGTTTCCCACGGTTCCGACATCAAATCCGATGTCCTCCATCAGTTCTACAGTCGGTTCATCCTGAAGAAGAGAGGAAACTGGAGAGCTTCCGCCGATCATATCTCCTGCGTGCACAATCAGCGAGTTTTTCTTTTCAGCCTTTTTTTCTTTTAAATATGCGGCGGCATAATCCATGCGTCCAAACGTGCCGTCTACAGTTCCATTTCCATCAAGATCAAGCTCATATTGCTGATCAATTTTGCCATGCAAATCATTCATGCTGAGAATTCTAAGCGGCACATGTTCTTGAGGTGCCGTTTGCCTTTTTTTATATCCCGCGCTCTCCGCTTCACTTGCTGAAGCGAAGAAAATTCTGTTTTCCACAGCTACCTTCTTCCAGTCAGCTGGCTGCACATATGTTTTATTCGACGAATCCCCTACATATCTTGTCAAGCCTTTCCTTTGCTCTCTGGCTCTGAATTCAAACGGCATTTCCATGAGCGGATCGTTTTCATTCCAGATTCCTTTTTGGTCTTTTTTTGCAGTGGCTACTGCGGCCTGAAACTGCTGGTAATCCTCTTCATTGTCAACCGGCCAAATAAAATACGTCGGAGCATATCCATTTTTCACAAGCTCTAAGTTCACGTTTGATCCTGATTCGGTTATGACTTGTCCGAGAAGTCTGCCATAGCTGTCCTTGGCTTCACTTCCGACCTTGACAGTAATTTTATCACCTGGGGACAGAACCGTTTTTAGATAGTCAGATGCTTTTTTGCCAAATCTTAATTGATTTTCATCTGCGTCATTTTTTGGTGTGTGATATGTTTCGGGTGTATCTACATTTACAAACCGGATTTTTGTCGTGCCAAGCACCGGAGATTTGAGATGAATGGTATCGCCGTCAACGACCCGGTCAACAATCCCTTCATATTCTCCCTCCGCAGACGGAGGTGCAGGCTGCTCTTCAAGCAGCTTCAGGTCAGCCGATTTTCGCGGAAGCAGCTGAAAGGTTTGGTATCTGCTTAACACACCGGTAAAGTCATACCATTTGCCCTCATCAAGCTCGTTTATCACCCCTGTTTCATTCATAACCCGGAGCGTCATTGCATGATGGTCGTCATCAATCATTGTTACATTGTAACCGCCGCCGGCAGGAGAACTTGGAATTGAGGAAACAAAAGCGGTTAGTTTTACAAGGCGTCCTTCATACTGATCACCTAGGCTGCCGTTAATAAGTTCATTGATTGTTAAGTGTTTGGGGGCGGGGAGGGATTGGTTTGACTGGTTGATTTTGATGCCTGATGAGCTTGGAACGATTTCTTTCAGCCCCTGGTAAGACGCGATTTTCCCTGTCACCGTGACATCCATACCCTCTTTTAATTCGGGAAATTGTTCAGGGGATGGCGAATAAATGTTAATGCCTCCGGTTTCATCTTGCAAAAAGGTCGACAGCTTCCCGCCTCCGATTGCGTTTTGATCAGCTGTAATGATCCCTTTTATCGTTACTTCTTCATTCAGCCTTCCCCGGGCTTCATTTATGGTCACTGGCTGTTCAGCCGGCGGAGTTTTCGTGTCATCGGTTACGTTCATCGACTGAACGTTTTTAAGTCCTGTCGTGTTAAAGTAATTTTCAAGCTTTCCTTGAACCGTTATCTTTTTCCCAAGAAGAAGCGGATTGGTTTGCAGCCCAAATTGGCTTCTGAAGGCGGAGGGGATTTGCACAGGAAGGATGTGATCAGGCGATGTCTCGTTTTTACGGTCTGCCAGCGCGACATTATAATCATTTGAAAAAGGACTTGTCAGCTTATAATGCTGCGGGGAAACAGCCTGGCCGACTGCATATCCTTCGATAAGCGCCTGTCCTTCTTTTTGCTGTATTGCCTTCTCAACTGATATAGGCTGCTGCGGTTCAGCTGCTATTACAGCTTCGCACGTGTACATTACATTTAAGAACATCAATGCTGTGATCAACACAATATGCAGAATACGCCTCATCATATTTCCTCCCTTAATATACACATAATGACAATGACTTTGTCTGTCTATCATTTCGACAGACAGCATATAATTCCTTTCAGGCTTCTGCATAATAAGCGGCAGACTGACACAAAATACAGCTGATCTGAAAAAAAAGGAGGAATTCGGTTTGGATCAGTTCAATCAGCAGCAGCAATCCCAAATGAACAAAGGTATTCCTGGCAAACCGCATAAAAACCATGGCGGACATGAAATGTTTGATATGCATGAGGTGCTTTCCGGAACACTTACTGTGCTTGATCAGTTTATGATGCTGAGACAATTCTGTAAGGATCAAGAATTATTAAACATCCTTGATCGTCAACATCAATTCATCACATCTCAATACAATATAACTGCAGAATGCTTCAAAACAGGAAGCGAACCTTCACAAAAAACAGCAACTTATATGATGAAGGAAGACAACCAGACTGTTTACGGCATGCAGCCGTCACAGCCTAAAAAACCTGTTCAATCCATGAATGATATTGATGACAGCATCATCAGCCGACAAATGCTTTGCGCGATTAAAGCACAAGCTTCTATGCTGACGATGGCTTCTCTGGAAATGACAAATCCGGCCGTAAGACGCGTACTGTCTGCGCAAATTCAGGAGTATGTTGAAATGGCATTTGAAATTTTCCTATACCAAAACAAACACGGCTATTACCAGGTTCCTCAGCTTGATGCGCAGGATATGGAACAGCTGAGAAATTCATTCGCCCCTGCCCAAGGACAAATGCCTCCGACACAAGGCGGAATGGGTCAGCAAGGACTTCACTAATAACAAAGGCATTGGATAGATACTATCCAATGCCGCACTGTTTTTTTCAAATTTCTTCTTAAAATCCTTTTCAAAATGATCAAGACTTTCCTTTGTTGCTGATTTAAACCCTTTTTCAAAGTCCCCTTTTTTTGCTGTTTCCTTAATCATTTCTGAAATAATGTCTTTCCCATATTTGCCGGTCAGCTCATCGATCATATAAAAGCTTTGCAAATAGACATCAGTGTCATATTCGGCTCTGGCTTCCTGCCAGTCTCGATCAGTCTGCAAACGGTCAAAGGGCACGACAGAAAACGTGATCGGATCTATGAGCAATTCATAGTTCGCAATCCACTCGCTTAACCCTTCATGAAACCATAACGGAAACTCATCGGGATCCGTCTCAAGCTCCTTCAATTTCTGATGAAACGCATGGTGCGAGTATTCATGAATCAACAATCTCTGGTACAAATAAACCGCTACCTCGTCCCCTTCTAACAGTTTCTTTTTCTCTTCAGGCAACAGTCCAATCAACTGCTCCCGCTCAGAATAAAAACCGACTACATCCAATAAACCGGAGTAAGCCTCCATCTGTTTTTCATTAGGAAAAAAAATAATGTCAATAGGCTTTTGATTCGAATATCCAATCATAATCTGATTAATACTGACCGCATATTCAAGCGTTTCTTTCGTCAATGGCAGTAAGGACTTTTCCTTAGAAGTGTAATAAATATCGGCCTGTTTGAATGACTCTTTCTTCATGTGCTTCGTCACTTGTTCTTTTGTTATTCCAGATGCCTGACCTGGAAAAGACAGGATATACATCGCGCTTGATACGATGGCTGAGCTTACAGCCAGCATCACAAGGACTCCGCACAGGAATAGAGCGGATGCCGCACGCTTTCCTATGCCATCCCGCAAACGTCTCCCTCCCTGAGCCGGTCCGTCTTGTACCTTTTTATTTTTACTCTATGCAGCCTGAGTTCGCAGTGTGTCATTAACGCAAAGAAAAAGCCGCACAAATTGTGCGGCTTTTTTTATTTATTCAGCGTTAGGGAATACGCGCTGTACAGTTTGTGTAAATTCATCAAATAATCCGGCGATTGGGTCACCATTTTGAATGCGCTTTCCATATCCTTGCATACGCTCTACAAAATCAGGGTTAGCTGAAACGTAAACATTATCAATGTTTTTGTCAGTAGATCTTACCTTTTTGGCTATTTTTTTCTTCAAATTGTCTTCTACTGCACCTTTATTTCCATTAGTTAAAACGACTGCAACGTAAGCTTGATTTCCAGCAACAATGACATCGGCATGTTTTACTTCTTTTAGGTCTGTTACTTTATCAGCTGCTTCATCAGCAACCTCGAGTTTCCGGTCGTTGTTATTATCGTCATTTACACGATTGTTATTGTTATTGACATTATCAGTAACATTGTTGTCAACATTATCCCGGTTGTTTACATTGCGCATATCGTCATTGGCCGGATTTCGATAATTTACATTTCTTACATCATTATTATCACGTCTGCCCTCACCTTGGTCGGCCACACCGCAGCCAGTCATAAGCAAAGGGATAAGAAGCACAGACGCAAGGACTTGTTTTTTTCCAAGCATGTGAATTCCTCCTTTATCACTTTACGTATAGGTTTTTCTAACTGGCTTTAATTATGCATGCAAATCTGGAGGAAATGCTTTCCCGGGAAATATAACGGTTAATTTGTCTAATGAGGGGGAAAATATGAATACACTGCAAAGGAGGGATCATGTTGTTCAACCAGCGAAGAGGAATCAGCCCCGCAGCATTGATCATAGGATCAACTATGCTTATTGCTGCATTATCACCTCAGATCCGCCACAGAATCAGCGGGTTTATCACAGGACAAATGAACAGACGAAATTCAGAAAATAACACGTTTGATGCTTCTAATGTAGGAAACATAGTCAAACAAGCATTTGGCGGCGGCAGCGGTGATAACCAGGACCGTTCGCAGCATCAAAGCCAGCGGCAAAATGGCCGTCAGCACCAGCACGCAGGACAGCAGCAACCACAGCATCAGCATACACAGTCTCAAACTAGGCAAACTGAGACAGCCGCGAAAAAAAGACAGCCGCATTATGCTGAACCCATCCATTTTGAACAAAGCGCAATGAATGTCATGGACGACAACACGATGATGGAAATGCTGGAGGACTTAGAACCCGGCCGTTAAAAAAACGTGTAACCTGTCGGATTGCATAAGGGCTCAAATAGATATTGCCTTTAAGGTGTTTTTTTCTAAACTTCTTGTTTTCTATATTTTTCCGCCTATTTGGAGTACAATTGATGAGCTAAAAAAATCCTTCTTTCGTTCAATGAGAACGTTTGAAGGATTTTTTTGTTTGTGCTGCCACTCTATCCGAAGCAATCTTTATTGATTCATTACTCATCTAAAGCTGAAAAAGGCAGAATACTTTTCATTTTGTTTCTTGCTTCAACACTCAACATTAAGAATTTACTCGAGCGTTGTAAAATGCTATTGACTATTCAGTTGAACTGTATTACATTATTATTAAGTTGAACTATATAGTCGAACTGAATAGAGGGTGCAGATATGAAACACAAATTATTACCATTGTCTGAAACCATGCATTATATTTTATTAGCTCTGCGTGAGCCGCTCCATGGCTATGCCGTAATGCAGAAGATAGAAAAGATAAGTAACGGTACTGTTATTTTAGCAGCGGGTACATTATACGGTGCAATTGAAAACTTGAATAAGCATGGTTGGATTGAACCTGTTGGAGAGTCAGGCCGGAGAAAAGTTTACATGATAACTGAAGAAGGAAGCGCCATTTTAAAAATGGAACAAGATAGGTTATTGCATATTTTATCCTTGTACGAAGGAAGTGAATCGAATGAAGAAATTTAAGATGTTTTTTGATATTGAAAAAGAGGAACAATGGCTGAACGAGCAATTACAAAAAGGCTATCGTTGTACAAATATTAGTGGATTAGGAATATACACTTTCGTAAAAACCGACAAGAGATATGTGATCAGACTGGATTACCAAGATATTTTACCAAAGAAAAAGTTCAAAGATTACAAAGCGATATATGAAGACTTCGGTTGGAATTATATAAATGGCCCTTGGCTTAGTGGGATTCGATATTGGCAAAAAGAAGATGATGGTCAAAATGAAATCTTCTCGGATCGCCAATCAAAGAGTAATTATTATAAAAGATTGATGAATTATTCTTCTGGTTTAGGTTTCATGTGTTTGTTTTTTTCTTATATGATCTATAAGGATTCAGGTTTATATTTAACTGAAGGTCTTTGGAGTATGAAAGGTGAATGGTTTTGGAAAGCATTTTTATTTGAAACTCCATTTGCTCTTTTGAGGTCGCTTCCCGCCCTTATGGTTGTTTTATTTGCGGCCAGTTTCTATAAAGTGTATCGAAAGTATTCAATGTTAATAGAAAAATAATGCGAAGAGGTTCATTATGAACTTTTTTAATTCAATGAAGCACGATTGAATTAGATTTGGATACTCATCGTCTAGCAGGAATCTTTTATGTGTGCCTCAGATTAGTTGGCGTCTTCCAAGATACCATGAATACTCGTTAAAAAAGCAATTTTCATTTCAATTAAATCAATCCATTGATCAGCAATGCCGGCTGATCTTCCCCAAAAATGAGAAAAAGAAACCCATGAAACCTTTATATTACAAGGTTCATGGGTCTTATTAACGTGTAATCCCTGTCGGATTACACGTTTTCATATGTTACGCTTCTTCAGCTTCAATCACTCTGGATTGATCATGAAATGCCCCTTGATCAATTTCTTTTGTGACCTTACTTGTAATAAGACCGGATGTCATGCTTCCGCTGACATTCAAAGCAGTACGCCCCATGTCGATTAACGGTTCAATTGAGATTAACAAACCGGCGAGCGCGACAGGCATGTTTAATGATGATAAAACAAGAAGCGCCGCGAATGTCGCTCCGCCGCCGACTCCGGCAACCCCGAAGGAGCTGATGGCAACGACTGCGATAACAGTGATAATAAACACCGGGTCAAATGGATTTTGGCCGACAGTCGGAGCAATCATCATCGCCAGCATCGCAGGATAAATGCCGGCACATCCATTTTGGCCGATCGAAAGACCAAATGAACCGGCAAAGTTTGCGATTCCCTCCGGTACACCCATGCTTCTCTGTGTTTTAATATTCAGCGGTAAAGCACCTGCGCTAGACCTTGACGTAAATGCAAATACAAGTACAGGCACCGCTTTTTTCAAATAAATCACCGGATTCAAGCCGCTGAACGTCAGCAGCAGCAAATGAATGATAAACATAGTGATTAACGCGGCATATGAAGCAATCACGAACATGCCCAGTTTTAGAATGCTGTCAAGATCACTCGTTGCAATTGTTTTTGTCATGATGGCCAGCACCCCATAAGGCGTCAGTCTCAAAATGAGTGTGACAACACGCATAACAATGGCATAAACGGCATCAACCAGTTTTTTAAATGTTTCTGCCTGTTCCGGCTGTTTGTGTTTTACGCCGAGGAATGCCACTCCAAGGAAAGCGGCAAAAATAACGACAGCGATCGTTGAAGTCGGTCTAGCTCCCGTGAAATCTAAAAACGGGTTTCCAGGCAGCAGTTCAACAATCTGCTGCGGCAGCGTTTTCGCTGTCATATCCTCTGATTTCTGCTGAAGCTCCTGTCCCCGTGAAAGCTCTGTACTTCCTTGGTCAACCTGAATCGCCTGCAGATCAAATGAAAGTGCGGACGCGATACCGACAGCTGCAGCAACAGCTGTTGTTGCTACTAAAATCCCGATAATCAAACCGCTGATTTTCCCAAGATTTTTTGTCAGCTTCAGCTTTGTAAATGCGCCGAGAATCGAAATAAAGACGAGCGGCATGACAACCATTTGAAGCAATTTGACATATCCGCCCCCGGCAATATTAAACCAGTCGGCTGTTTGAATGACTATATTTGAAGTCGGGCCGTAAATCAGCTGAAGAGCAAATCCGAATACAATCCCCAGCCCCAGCGCAGTAAATACACGTTTAGAGAAGGAAACATGTTTTTTCTGCATAACAAAGAGCCCTAAGATAAGTAAAAATAAAATAAATACATGTAATACAACCAGTAAAGTCTCCAAAGCAGGTAACTCTCCCTTCAAATTTTCTCATTTACTATATTACACTAATTCCGATGGGTCAAGTGCGAATTATTTTAACTTATCAATTCAAGTAAAAAAACCTTATATAATGCCTTTTTTGTTCTTTTCTTTCCCTTCCATCTTTAGTACCTTATATAAGGGTGATAATATTTGCTGAAAGAACTGTTTGTAAATTTGACCATTTTAATCACATTTAATTATCTCTTCACCCACCTGTTTAAAGAAAGGCTAGTACATAAAAAAGACAGCATATCCTTTCAAGCTGTTAAAGGACTGGCCTGCGGTTTGCTCGGGGTTATTCTGATGGTTTTTGGATTTACCTATCAGCATTCAATTATTGATCTTCGAAATATCCCTATTATGATTGCCGCTCTTTATGGAGGCTGGGTATCAACGGCAACGGCCCTGGCCATGATCACTGCAGGCCGCTTGCTGATTACGATGAACACATCTGCACTATACTCGGTTATTATCATTTGTATCGCTGCCATTCCGTCACTCATTGTTTCTAGAAGAAAAAAAGTTCAACTAAAACATGCTTTCTATCTTTTAATCATCACAAATAGCTTGATCTCCTTTTCCTTTTATTTTCTTATAGATTTACATTCATACGAACTTCATTTGTATTTTTGGATCATATCAATAGCGGGCGGCATGCTCAGTTTATATATTATTGATCATGAAACAAATGCACATCTTCTTTTTAAACAATATAAGTTTCAGGCGCACTTTGACTTTTTAACAGGCGTGTATAACCGAAGAAAGTTTGAAGAAACCACAAAAGCTCTGTATCAGCAGGCGGCCGATACCCCGCATTTTCAATTTGCACTGATTTATATGGATATCGATCATTTTAAGACCATCAATGACCAATATGGCCATCATGAAGGAGATCAGGTGCTCAAAGAGCTGGGGTTACGTCTGAAGCAGAGCATCCGAAATACAGATCCTGCCGCTCGGATCGGCGGTGAAGAATTTGCCGTTCTCCTGCCGAACTGTTCTCTTGATAAAGCAGCCCGAATCGCTGAACGGATCAGGAGCGCTGTAAGCGATGCACCGATTGTATTAACAAACGGCGAAGAGCTTTCAGTTACGATATCACTAGGAGCCGCTCATTACCCCAATAATACGGAACAGCCAGGATCCTTGCCCATTCTTGCCGATCAAATGCTTTACAAAGCGAAAGAAACGGGACGGAACAGAGTGTGTTTTTCAGAAAAAAAAGAATGAATTCAATGTTCGAATTCATTCTTCCAATCTGAAAGACGTTTCAAAGGCAGAAAAGCCGGGACAAGATCTCCCTGATATTCTTTTTCTATAAATGCCGCTGTATCATCAGCTTGATAAAGCTCAAGAATGGTTTGCAGCGCTTCCCGGTCTTGATCCTCCGCTCTGACAACAATCAAATTCATCTCTTCCTCAGACATGAGTCCGCCGCTCTTTAGCGTATGCTTTTTCGGGTTCAGGCCCGCTTTTTTTGCTTCTGATGGTTTCATGACAAACACGTCGGCACCGCTCACTGCATCCTGTTGCCGGACAGCTTTTAATTTCAGGTGTCTCGGATTATCTTTAATCATATCAACTGAACCTGTTCCGTTAAATCCGTTTTTCAGCGTTAGCAAACCCGCTTCCTGGAGCACCGTAAGCGCCCTGCCAAAATCGAACGCTCTATCCGGAACAGAAACGACAGCTCCTCGCGGTATATCTTGGATTCGGTCATATCGTTTTGAATAAATGCCCATAGGCGTTATGTATGTCGTCCCGAGCGGCGTCAAATTAAGTTTGTATTTTTGGGTGAACGACTGAAAATATGAAATGGTTTGAAAGGCGTTGGCATCAATTTCTTTGTTAGCAAGTGCGATATCAGACTCCGCATAATCAGAAAAAGGGATCAGCTGAATATCCAGCCCTGCCTCTTCAGCCTTTTGAGCAATATAGTTCCATATTGCCCCGTCAGACTCAGCAATCCCGATTTTTATCGATTCATGTTCTGCAGACGGTGAACATGCAGTAAATGAAACGAGAAGAACAAGGACGAAACTGCATATAAGCCACTTTTTCATTGTGACCATACTCCTATCTATGTATTAGAGCATGCAAGCAATATCAGACATAAAAATCATACGCTCTCTTAGTTGATAAACGTTGTCATTTGTAATATTGATTAACTTTTACCTTACTCATATCCAATAAGGTTGTCAATTCCTATTACTTATCTTCCCAAAATGAAGGAATACTAAGGCAAACGTATGATCACATATCGAGAAAGCAGATGAATTACCGCAAATAAATATCAAATTGAAAAATAAATATGGTATTTTCCGAAAAAAGTTTCAATAAGCAGTTGTTTTTTCTGAAGATTACTGGTAGAGTAAAGGTAATTATTTTTGTTCGAACTATCTTTAAGAAGAAAGTTTTGTAAGAGTTTTCGTCTTGAAAGTTTGTTAAGAGCAAGAATAGTGAATTTAAGCGTTATGATCGCTTTAGGAGGAAATTTCATGTTAGAAGGTAAAGTAAAATGGTTCAACTCTGAAAAAGGTTTCGGATTCATCGAAGTAGAAGGTCAAGACGATGTATTCGTTCATTTCTCTGCTATTCAAGGCGAAGGCTTCAAAACTTTAGAAGAAGGCCAAGCTGTTTCTTTTGAAATCGTTGAAGGAAACCGCGGACCACAAGCTGCTAACGTTACTAAAGAAGCGTAAGCATAAATTGATATGAAAAACTGCAGGTGCAAACCTGCAGTTTTTATTTTGACAAAAAAGCTGTTTTGCTTATGCAAAACAGCTTTCTTTATTAGTTTGCAATATCCCGCTTCATGAAGATTCCGAAAGCAAGCAACAAGAAGATGATAAAGTAGATCGCCAGCATGACGATAGAAAACGTCATAGTCATCCCTTTTATTAACGGTGTGCCATCCACATACTGAGTCAAGTCGACATTAGCAAACAATATATACTTTGCCCAGTCAAATTTCGCTGCAATAAATGCAGTTGCAGTCGTACCGGCAACCAACAAGAAGATGGAAAAACCAACCGCAAGAGAGCTGTTTCTGAATACCGCAGACAGCATAAATGCCATCGTCGCCACCATTAAAGCCGAGACGGATTCAGAAAGATACGTTGTGGCCAAATGCCCTATCATGTTTTGCTCAATGACATGGCCATCCTTATAGATTAAATGAATATTCGCGGCGGTTTCACCACCCGTCCCGAAGAAGATCAACCCTAATAAAGTAGAACCGATAAATAAAATCAACAGCAACAGGAGCCCAAACAGGAGAACTGTAATATATTTGGACATCAAAATTTGAAAACGGCTGAGCGGCCGAATCATTAATAGCTTAATCGTTCCCCAATTAAATTCGTTCGCGACAATTCCGGCCGCGATGATAATAGTAAACAGACCGGTAAGGATGGTAAAGTTTGCTGAATCCGTTACATAAGACCATACCGTATAGCCCGTGTCACTAGGGATATTATGCTCGATGCGATAGTCGTTGAGTGTGATTGTTTCTTTATACCCATCTTTCAGTGAAGGATCTTCTTTGATTTCTTTCTTTAATTCGGCGTTTTGTGCTTGAAGTTCTTGTTTCCAATGGGAATTTGATTCACCAGCAGAAAAATGATTCGCCAAAAATGCAAATCCAACCATTGTCAGCCCCAGAATTCCGATCATCACCCATGTTCCGGCACGGCTGAAAATTTTGAGCCACTCATTATAAATCAAATTAAGCATGTTGAACCTCCTCTTTTGTTTCACCTGTCATTTCTAAGAAACGGTCCTCTAATGATTTTGTTATGACCTTGACCTCATAAATACGGATTTGCTGCATCACCAGCAATTCAATAACCGCAGGGACTTCGTCTTTAGCCAGTTTGATTTCTACACCATTTGTCTTACTCAGCAAATCGTACTGATTTAAAACAGCAGCGGCTTCATTCGGCTGCTCAACCTGGAAGAAATATGTATCGTTCTCATCAATGTTTTCATCTTTTACATTTTGAATATCGATCAGCTTTCCTTTTTGCAGAATCGCAATTCGATCACACATCAGTTCCATTTCTGACAGCAGGTGGCTTGAAACGATGACAGCCATTCCTCTTTCTCGGGTCAGCTTCTTTAAATGATCTCTGATTTCTCTGATCCCCGCCGGATCAAGGCCGTTTGTCGGTTCATCCAAAATCAGCACTTTCGGATCGTGCAGAAGGCATTGTGCCAAGCCAAGACGCTGTCTCATCCCCAGAGAATATGTTTTCACCTTGTCGTGGATTCTGTCTGTTAAACCGACCAGTTCAACAACTTCATCAATTTTTTCCTTCGTGACACCCTTGACCATCCTTGCGTATTGCTGGAGATTTTTATATCCGCTCAAAAATTTATACAGTTCGGGATTCTCAACGATCGCTCCAATATGCTTAATTGCCTTGGCATATTCTTTCGTAATTGATTGGCCGCAAATGAGGACATCACCTTTCGACAGCTTCATTAACCCCACCATCATCCGGATGGTTGTCGTTTTCCCCGCTCCGTTTGGTCCCAAAAAACCGAATACCTCGCCTTCACGAATCGTAAAACTGAGATCATCAATGATCGTTCGGCCTCTGATGTTTTTAGTCACGTTTTTCAATTCCAACACTGTTTTCATCATATTCCTCCTCTTTCTAGCAAACTTCCATTTTTGATTTAAGCCATTGCAAAACAGACATGCCTTCCTGTTCACGAATATCTTCTACTTCACGCTGCGCAACTTTTTCCCCATTGGCGAGGATGATTACTTCGTCTAACAAAGTCTCAATTTCATCAATTTCATGTGTCGCGATCACGACAATCTGCTGCTCAAAATCAATGTACGACACAAGGCTGTTTACGATGGAATCCCTGACCATCGGATCAAGCCCGGAAAAAGGTTCATCAAGCAAGATGACGTCTGCCCGTCTCGCTAAAGCAAGAACGATTTTCAGCCGGCCCCGATTTCCTTTTGATAGCTTTTTGATCTTTTTTTCCGGATTCAGCTGCATCTCATTCAATAGCTTATAAGCCTGTTCTGTTTGAAAATCAGGAAACTGCGACTGATAAAAATTCACCATATCTTTAACAGTGAAATGCGGATAAAACATATCAAGCTCAGTAAGATAAGCCGTTTGACGCACCATTTCTCTCGTAACCTGCTCTTCATCAACTTTCACAAATCCTGAAGTCGGAAACAGAAGGCCAGCCATCATTTTTAGGGTCGTTGACTTGCCGCTGCCGTTCGGTCCGATCAGGCCATAAATCCGTCCGGATGATAGGGTGATTGACACATCATTGACGGCCGTATGGCGGCCGTATTTTTTTGATACATGTTCTAGCTTGATTTCCATTTTAGCCTCCCTCTGTGAATGTTTTAATCCCTTCTACCATTTCCTCTTTCGTTAGCCCCAGCTCTTTCATTTGCTTGACAAAGCCTTCCAGCACCTCTCGTGTCAGCTTGTCTTTCAGCTCGTCTACGATTTCTGCTTTTTCCGCAATAAACGTCCCTTGACCTCTTCTTGTCTCCACAATACCCAGCCTTTCCATCTCACTGTAAGTTCTTTGAATTGTATTGGGATTTACCTTAGTTTGAATCGCCATTTCTCTTACTGAAGGAAGCTTGTCTCCTGGGAGCAGCTCCTTCCTGACCAGCCTATAAAAGATCTGATCAGCGATCTGCAGATAAATCGGTTTCGAGGATTGGAATTGATTGTCCATATTTACACCTCTACTTTACGATCAAGCAGTTTTGAAGCCATGATGAGCAGCAAGAACGTGATGACTATAGCAATAGGAAACCCTAGCACAGACAGATGGATAGGTTTTAGTTCCAATCTCCAAACATTGTGGAAGTGGAAATCAAAATTGCAATAGACTGTTACAGGCCAGAAATGCTTTTGAGATTCAACCAAAGGGCTTATGATGTATTCATCGAAGAATAACCACACTGCAACCAACAGAACCATCGCAGCCCACCGCATTCCGCGCCAATTTCTGAGAGAGTGAAAAACAGTCCAAAATACAATGACTGTTACTGACATATCTAACGAAGAAATAAGCCCATACATATTCAGCAAAGCCACTGTACTCGTTATATCAACTTGATGCTCCAGCAGATTTTTTACAGAGAGCATATGATACATCCATATGCCATAGGCTGTTAATGCCAACTGAATCACAAATTGATAGAGCAAAGATGCTGCCAATTTAGAAGAAAACAGCCATAAGCCGCCATTTGGATTGTACAGCCAAAGCTGTGATTTCCCTTCCTTGCGAAGGTGATAAAACACAAAAACAGGAGATAAGAAAAGCAGAAAAAAAGCAACTGCAACAAAAAAACCAAAAATGACTAGAGGTTCTTTCGTGCGAGAAGCTATAATATGGCCTGTTCCCAATAAGAAAATGATTCCGCATATCCATACTAGCAGCCACATTCTTGAAAGCTTGATATCTTTCTTTAATAAACCTAAAAAAGAATTCATGTCTTTACCTCCCGGAAAAAATCCTCGGTGTATGAGTAACATAGTACACTAGATCAAGGTGGAATACAACATATTCCATGGATTTATTTGATAAAAACATAATTGATGGAAACAGCAAAAAAGGCAAACCCGCATGAGTAAACGGATTTGCCTTTTTCATTACTTTTTCTTATTTTTCATAGAGAGCAGCGCATCACGATAGCTGCGGTCCTGCATTTTGTCACTTTCCTCAGTGACCTCTTCTTCTGCATGAACTTCATCAGAATGCTTAAACTTTTGCAGCGCCTGCCTGTAAATATCATCACCCATTGTGTCACGCTTCTCTTTTGGAGAATCGTTTTTGACAACGGATGGCGTATGCTCGGCAGCCCTTGCTTCAGCAGGGTAATGCGCTTCGTTTTTTTCCTCTTCTGGAGGTGCGATTCTATCGGTTGCTTCTTGCTTCTCAGGTCCAGGTGAGGCGTTGCGGACGTTAAATGTAATAAGGGCCGCAATGACAATGACAGCAGCAATTATTGCTATAATAATGGCCATTTCAACCTCTCCTTACTGTCCTGCTGTTAGGTTTCCTGTGACTTGGCTGACACGTCTTCCCAACGCGCGTCCAAGCTGAATACCTTCCTCAGACATTAACTCATCACTGTCTACCGGACAAGTGACACCTGCTCCGTAATAAGAGCCATAAAGTGCGTTTTCAGGCACGTTGCCAGGCAGTCCGACAACAATCATGCCTTGGTGGAACATCGGCGTGATTAAATTGTGCATTGTCATTTCCAAGCCGCCGTGTGTTGTTGCCGTTGTGCAGAAGACAGCACCGACTTTGTTGATCAGCTCGCCTTCAGCCCACAAGTAGCCAAGTCTGTCGATCCAAGTTTTAAGACCGGAGCTGATTGTTCCGAAATGCCCTGGGCATCCCCAAATAATCGCATCCATATCTTTAAGCTTGCGGATATCAGCCTGATCTACATGGTCGATGAACACTTCAGCCGCGTCGTTTTCTCGCGCGCCTTCAGCAATTGCTTCTGCAAGCACTTTAGTATGTTCGCCTTCACTATCATACACTACATAAATTTTCATTCAGGAAACCTCCCTGTACAGATTAAGATTCCTTAGCTTCTTTTGGAGCAGGAAGTAATGAAAGCTCCTCTTTTTTCTTCTTACGCAATTTATCTTTTCTGACGTCACGCAGGAAGATACTTAAAATCAAACCTGCTACACAGAATAAGGTTGCCCACATAAAGGCATCATTTATCCCCATGACATTGGAATCGAGTGACGCGTGTTTATAAATATGTGAGTACACATATGTTTTCGCCGTATCATAAGACACATTCATATTCACCATTAAATTCGAAACTGCATTTTGGAACGCATGGAGGAAGTTCGGGTCCGCCGTGCTTGTTTTATCTGCAATTTGTGAATAATGGAATGTCGTCCGGTTTGTATAAATCGTCGTAATTAAACTTGTTCCGATTGATCCGCTGATTTGGCGAAGCGTGTTGCTCATCGCCGTTCCGTGGCTGTTCAGACGGGCAGGAAGCTGGTTCATCCCGGCTGTCATGACTGGCATCATTAAGAGAGACATACCAAATGCACGAATTGAATAGATCAGCATGATGTGTGTATATGGTGTATCAATTGTCAATTGCGTGTATTGATATGTTGTTACCACTGTCACGAGAAGCCCGATAATCGCAAGCGGTCTCGGTCCGAATTTATCGAACAAAATACCTGAGATCGGTGACATAATCAGCATAACGATCGCACCCGGAAGCAGAAGCAGACCGGATTGAAGCGCCGTAAAGCCGACCAGGTTTTGCAGATAGATCGGTAAAAGGAACATACCAGTGTAAAGTGCCACTGTTATAATGATATTAATGACACTCGAGAGTGAGAAAATGTCATATTTAAACACTCTGAAATCAAGCATCGGATCATCATGACGCAATTGCTGAACAACAAAAGCAACAATTGCAATGGCTCCGATAATAACTGTAGACAATACAATCGGGTCGGTCCAGCCGTCAGACCCGGCTTCACTGACTCCGTATAATAAGGAGGCGAATCCGACAATCGAGAGGATCGCTCCCAGTGTATCGAGTTTGATTTTTTGCGGCTCTACCAAATTCTTAAAAATGAAGAAAGCCACGATGATAACAATTGCGCCGACCGGCACAAGTCCGTAAAACATAATGCGCCATGTATAATGCTCAATAATCCACCCGGAAAGAGTCGGGCCGACCGCTGGAGCAAACATCATCGCTAGCCCGAAAATCCCCATTCCTTTCCCCCTGCTTTCAGGTGGGAAAATTAACAGAATGGTTGTCATAACGAGCGGCTGCAAGATACCTCCGCCCACGGCCTGAATCAAACGGCCGATCAGCATTGTAGAGAAGTTAGGTGCGATACCGCAGACTAACGTACCGAGCGTAAAACAAAACATCGCGACGAGAAAGAGACTCCGTTGGCCAAATCGAGTAATCAGGAAAGCAGATAACGGAATCAATACACCGTTAACAAGCATGTAACCTGTTGTCAGCCATTGAATCGTGGTTGCACTTACGCCAAATTCAGTCATTAAGTGCGGCATTGCGACGTTAAGCAGTGTTTGGTTTAGTATTGCCAAAAATAAACCCGCCATTAGCACAATCAGCAATGTCATAGGGCTTTTTGTATTTTTTTCTTTGCCTGTAGCCATCTAAGACAACCTCCTTTCATGGTTTGATGACTGATCTGTTTTACTCAGAAATTTTAACAGATGCATTCATTCCAGGAAGCACCTTATCAGATGGGTTTTTGATTGAAATTTTCACAGGAATTTTTTGTGTTACTTTTGTGTAGTTTCCGCTTGAATTTGTAGAAGGAAGCATATCAAAAGTTGAGTTAGTCGCATAGCCAATTTCTTCTACAGTACCGTCAAATGTAGTATCAGGGTCTCCGTCAACTACTACGTCTACACTATTTCCTACTTCAATATCCGCAATATCTGTTTCTTTAATATTTGCTGTGATGTATAGGTTGTCCATGTCAATCGTTTGTGCAATTGTTGTACCAGCTTGTACGGTTTGTCCGTTTTTCACTTCGTTTTTCACAATTGTTCCATCCATAATGGATTTTACGTCAACAGTTTGTTCGCCTTTGATTTTTGCAACTGTGTCGCCTTTTTTCACTGTTTTTCCTTCGTCCAGATCCCAGTCAGATACTTTACCTGCTGCTGGAGCAGTAATAGCAGCCATATCGCCCGCTACTTTTGCTTCATCTGTTTTTACGTAGTTTGTGCTTTGATAATAGTAGTAAGCACCTCCAGCTATAATTGCAAGAACAACAATCAAACCGATAATGTTGGTCAGAATTAAACGTCCTCTGTTCATTTTGTTTTCTCCTTTCGTTTCATCCTCTATCATTTTGCGGAAAGCTGGTGAAAATATGTGAGAAGTTTTTAATTACCGCTTTTTTCTGAACAGCCTTCAGCAAGCTTCGTTAAGCTTCCGGCTAGTTTGCGCAAATACTGCAGCTGGGAGGTATCAAGCTTTTGGTACAAGCCGGCACCCATTTTTGCATATTGCACAGCGGCTTTTTCTATCAGTTCTTCCCCCTCTTCGGTTAACTGAATCATGACGATACGGCGGTCATCCGGACTGTCATATCGATTCATCAATTGGCGCTTATACAGAATATCTGTCATCCGCGTCACAGAAGCAGGCTTAAGATCAAGCGACATTGCCAGCTTGCTTAGCGGGGTGCTTCCGCTTTGATGAATTTTAAACATCAGCAAATATTGAAGGACTGTAATATCAAAAGGCTCAAGCACAATCTCCAATATCTTCTTCTGTTTTTTATATATCGCCCGAGACGTATCGAAGAGCTGTTCAAAAGTGAGCAAAGCACGTTCTGATTCAGTCAACTCCTTTTCACCTCATTCCTCAATAATAGTTCACAAGATAAAATATTAATAAATGAAAGAAGATTTGTCAAAGGAAAAATTTCTTTTTCTCCCGTATTTTTTTCGCAAGCGTTTTCTTGCTTTTATTAAATAAAAAAAAGCCCTGAAATGGGCTTTTCATTACGAAAATTGATGGCTTACACCAGACTCTTCATTTCTGAAAAAGTTCTTTAGAGCCTGAAAAACATCAGATTTCTGTTTTAAAATATAGTACTTAAATTTCTCATCTTTTACATTTTTATATGCAGACATTAACGTTGAATGCCTGTTGTACTGATTGACCTCGCCGTAGCAAAACAGATTGGCCTTCTTCATAATATCATTGACCAGCTTCACACAGCGCGCGTTATCAGATGTCAGGTTGTCACCGTCAGAAAAATGAAACGGATAAATGTTATAGCGGGCGGGATTGTACTTTTCATCAATAAGCTCAAGCGACTTCCGATATACGGAAGAACAAATGGTTCCGCCGCTTTCTCCCTTTGAGAAAAAATCCTCCTCCGAGACCACTCTTGCTTCTGTATGATGGGCAATAAATTCAATTTCCACAGTCTCGTATTTTGTCCGCAAAAAACGGGTCATCCAGAAAAAGAAGCTTCTGGCCATGTATTTTTCCCAAACCCCCATACTGCCGCTTGTATCCATCATGGCTAAAACGACGGCTTTTGATTCGGGCTTTGTGATGTCATTCCACGTCTTATATTTCAGGTCCTCCGGATAAATTGGGTAGAACGACGGTTTTCCTGACATTGCGTTTCGTTTAAAGGCTGACATCATCGTTCTTTTCTTATCAATATTACCGGTTAACCCTGTTTTACGGATATCATTAAACTCGATATCTGTATGAATGATATTGTCCCGCTCTTTTTGCTGGAGATTCGGAAGCTCTAATTCTTTAAAAAGCGCTTCTTCTAAATCCATTAATGAAACTTCCGCTTCATAATAATCCTCGCCTGCCTGATCACCGGCACCCTGCCCTTTTCCAGGCCCTTGTTTTTTGTCTGATCCATCCCGGGCCACAACATCTCCAACCTGGCTCTCGCCGTCTCCTTGCCCTACATGTTTATTTTTATCATAGTTATAACGGATTTTATACTCATCAAGTGAACGGATTGGGATCTTCACTACATCTTTTCCATTAGACATAATAATGCTTTCCTCAGTTACGAGGTCCGGAAGATTGTTTTTGATCGCTTCCTGCACTTTTTTCTGGTGGCGCTGCTGGTCATCGAAGCCTTTGCGATGGAGGGACCAGTTTTCCTCAGAAATCAAAAAATGGCCGCTGTCATTTTGGGACATGAATTCCCCTCCTTAACCATTTGTGGTCGTGATACATACGTATTCCGGCTTGTGCCAGATTATGAAACAAGTCTTTTGAAAAGATTTATATTCATCATATGCACATATGCACGTTTAATTGACAAACTATTTAGAAAATGGGACAAAATAACCCGCCCTATTCGGACGGGTCACGTTGCTTATCGGTTCAGCAGGCTGCCGACATATTTCAGCAGCTCATTGGCGCTCGTCGAGTTGTAGCCGTGCTCATCAATTAAACGGGCCACGACTTCATTTACCTTTTTCAGCTGCTGCTCATCCGGCGTTTTTGTTGAGGTCGTAATTTTAACGACATCCTTCAGATCAGCAAACAGCTTTTTCTGAATAGCTTCACGCAGTCTTTCATGGGAATTGTAATCAAACCGCTTGCCTTTTCTCGCATAGGCCGAGATGCGGATTAAAATTTCTTCGCGGAACGCTTTTTTGGCGTTTTCCGAAATGCCGATCTGCTCTTCGATGGATCTCATCAGCTTTTCGTCAGGGTTCATTTCCTCTCCTGTCAAAGGATCACGAAGCTTATTTTTATTGCAATAAGCCTCTACGTTATCGAGGTAATTGTCCATAAGTGTTTTTGCTGATTCTTCATACGAATACACAAACGCTTTTTGAACTTCCTTTTTCGCAATGTCGTCATATTCCTTGCGAGCGGCAGAAATAAAATTCAAATACCGCTCTCTGTCCTCGCTTGAAATTGATGGGTGCTGATCAAGACCTTCTTTTAAGGAACGAAGGACATCGAGAGAATTAATCGATTCCATATTTTTTCTGATAATCGTTGAAGAAATCCGGTTGATCACGTACCGCGGATCAATTCCGCTCATGCCTTCATCATTATATTCTTTTTTCATATCCTCAACGTCGACAGAATTATATCCTTCCACACTTTCTCCATCATACAGTCTCATTTTCTTGACCAGATCAATATCCGACCGCTTCGGCTCTTTTAACCGGGTAAGGATTGAGAACATCGCGGCGACCTTCAACGTATGCGGGGCAATATGAACATCCGCCACATCGCTTTCTGCGATCATTTTTTCATAAATTCTCTCTTCCTCAGACACTTTTAAATTATAAGGAACCGGCATCACGATGATTCTTGAGTGCAGGGCTTCATTCTTTTTATTAGAAATAAATGAGCGATACTCCGTTTCATTCGTGTGAGCCACGATCAGCTCATCAGCAGAAATTAACGCAAACCGCCCAGCTTTAAAATTCCCTTCCTGTGTCAAGGAAAGCAAATGCCAGAGAAATTTCTCATCACATTTCAGCATCTCCTGAAACTCCATCATCCCGCGGTTCGCTTTATTCAGCTCTCCGTCAAACCGGTAAGCACGCGGATCTGATTCTGAACCGTACTCGGCGATTGTTGAGAAATCAATACTCCCCGTCAAATCGGCAATATCCTGAGATTTCGGATCAGAGGGACTGAATGTTCCAATTCCCGTACGCTTATCTTCTGAAAAGAAGATGCGCTCCACCTTCACATCCTCAATTCTTCCTCCGTACTCTTCCTCCAGCCTCATGACATTTAAAGGAGAAAGACTTCCTTCTATTCTAATGCCGTATTCCCTGTAAAAGTCATCGCGTAAATGATGGGGGATTAAATGTAGAGGGTCCTCGTGCATCGGGCAGCCTTTAATCGCATATACAGCGCCATTATCTGTCAGCGTGTACGCTTCGAGACCTTTTTTAAGCATTGTGACCAGCGTGGATTTACCGCCGCTCACAGGCCCCATCAGCAATAAAATCCGCTTTCTGACATCTAGACGTTTGGCAGCCGGATGAAAATACTCTTCCACAAGACGCTCCAGAGATTCTTCAAGCCCGAACAGCTCGCGGTCAAAAAAACTGTACTTCTTGCGTCCGTCAATCTCCTCTATCCCGCTGTCTTTTATCATATTAAAAACTCGAGAATGAGCAGATTGCGCGACCATCGGATTTTCTTTAATAATCTCCAAATAATCGGCGAAAGTTCCTTCCCATTTCAGCCGCTGCTCTTCCTCTCTGTACTGTTCAATTTTCTTTAATATATCCATAAGGACCTCCTCTATCATGTTTGATACACTATGCAAATAAGGTACTTTGATACAATCTATGCCGCCATCTCGTGATACATGCTTTGGTTTCTTAAAAATAAAGATACTTATACATCGTTGACAAGGCAGACAGCGACCGTTCATAATAAAGAAAAATACAGAATCATCCAGACTCGGACAGCACGGAAAAATTGAAGAGGGGGAGAGACGGTGAAAACAATCATCATGATGGGTGTCATTGTCACTTTTTTAGTATCAATTTTTACCGCAGGATACGATAGCAAGCCTGGAAAAGAATAAAAAAGGGTGCTCCTGAAAGAGCACCTTTTTGTATAACAGAACAATGTTTTACAGTTTTGTTTTTTCTTTAATCTGTGAATGCGGATCGCATTCACATTTGTTTTCGTACTCAATCGTTCCGATGCTGCATCCCGGCCCGATGATCACTTCTTTTCCCCTGACAACTGCCGCTTCGGTATTCTCCAAATAAACCCGATCTCCTTCTATGACATCGGCGATCAGCTTCCCTTTCTTCCGGCTAAAAAAACTCGCGCGTCTTTTCACTGTAATTGTTGTTCCGCCGATTTCCTGCACATGGCTTATATCATGGCTCAATCTCAGCTTGATCTCACCCGAATTTAATAACCCCGATACATCAACACAGCCTGTGACATGGAACATTTCTGTTTCACAATCACCTATTACGCTAAGCTTCCCTTTCACATCGCAGGATTCTCCAGTCATATTCCCGCCAATTTCAGTCTGGCCTTTCAGATTGAATCGATCAAATTGAAGTGAGCCGCTGACTTTCATTGTCCCATATATATTGATTTTGCCGGCTGTCAGATCGCCTTTACATTCACTTTCTCCGAGCACACGCAGCCGCTCAGTCTCTGCTTTTCCGAGAAAAAGGCCCGTTCCGTATATGCGGCAGCCTACAGCAGACAGCCCTTCTCCTCTCCTTTGATGCTGACATTGTGATACGCGCCTCCTGCGGCATGCCCAGCGCCATATAATTTTAAATTTCCCAGTTTTGTTGTCTCCATTACGATCCTCCTTACAACTTTGTGGATGTTTCAACCGACGCGCTTGGATCACAGGTATAGTCCCCGCTGTATTCGACGGTTTCAATCTGGCAATCCGGGCCGATGACCACTTTATTTCCGCGCACGGTTTTCGCCTTTGTATTTGTCAATTCAATCACGTCACCTTCGATCAGCTCTGCTGTTAGAACAGGCTGCGGCATTAATCTGAGCAATGTCAGCATTCCTTTTCTGCAGGTCACTTGAAGATGGCGGCAGCCGATCTCCCGCACATAGCTTTCCCCTGCAGAAAGCTTAATGATCACCTGGTCTGCATTTAAAAGCCCGCTGATTTTGCATTTCCCTTCTGATTGAAAGGTTTCTGTTTCACAATCTGCTTCCATGACAGCTTTTCCGCTAATGTCAATGCCATCAGCCTTGACAGTGCCGCCAAATGTTGATGATCCAGCGATTTTCAATTGTTTTGCAGATACCTCTCCTTGAATAAAACCAGTGCCATTCATCCGGATAGATTCTGCTTCAACGTCTCCATGTATCTTTCCTGAACCGCTGATGGTTACCGCTTTCGCTTTGACGCTGCCGTCGGCTTTTCCGTTTCCATTAAAAGAAAAAGTGTCACACTCCACGTCCCCGGCCACTGTCCCGCTGCCATTAATCTCAACAGATTGAAATGTTCCTCCCTTTGAACTTCCTGATCCGTTTATCACCAGCTTTTCCACTACATCCATTGATGGCCCTCCTGCATAAATGTTGTTTTTAATTCCTCTGAAGCTTTTAATAAATCTACCCGTTCCACAACCTTTACGGATGATTCAAACAAAATGCTGTCCGCCGCAGCCGCTATAAAACAAGTTGTGACACCGAGCTTGCGGAGCACAATCAGCTCCGTCTGTTTTTCAATCTCTTCAGTATCATGCTTCTTTAATACCTCTGCAGCCATTTTTGCTTCTGCAAGGCTGACATTTCCAGACTGCAGCAGGCCCTCAAGCACAAACAGCGAAAGCAAATCGCTGGATGAAAAAACCGGACTTCCTCCGTCTTCTGAATAGGCTTCAAGAGCAGGCCTTGAAACCAAACCTTTATGAAGCAATTCATCAGCGGTCATGCTGACATCCTTCATTTTCGGCGACAGCATTTCCCTCATTTCATCCAAAGACAAATTTTCTTTCATCTTTTGAATCATTGATATACGTTTTAAAATCTCCTCTCTCGGAAAAAACGTCTCTTGCCCTGTAAATGTGGATTTACGAATAAACCATTCCTCAGGTATTAAGTTTTTCCGCTTCCATCGATACAGCTGACCGTATGAAATCGATGTTCTTTCAAGTAATTCTTTTTTAGAGATTAATTGTTCTTCCATAAGTCCAGCTCCTTTGATGGGTACATTGTAACATAACACTGTTACGTTGTTAAGCCCAAAAACGAAACAAAGCATTTCAACATCCGCAAAAAAACCCGCCCATCATCGATGAGCGGGTTTTTTCACTATTTTAAATCACGGTAATTTTGCTGGCGCAGCGCTTCATAAACAAGAATCGCGGCAGTATTGGACAGATTTAACGATCTGACGTGCTCTGTCATCGGAAGACGCAGGCAGCGGTCCATATTATTTTGAATTAAATCCTTTGGCAAACCGCTTGTTTCTCTTCCGAACACGAAGAAATAATCCTCGTCAAGATCAGTGTAATCAAATGATGTATGAGGCTGCTGGCCAAATTTTGTAATAAAGAAAAACTTGCCTTTTTTATATGCCTCAAACAATTCTTCTAACGAATCATGATACACAACGTTAACAAACTCCCAATAATCGAGTCCGGCACGCTTCAGCATTTTATCATCCGTTGAAAAGCCGAGCGGACGAATCAGGTGTAGCGTTGTATTGGTTGCTGCACAAGTACGTGCAATATTCCCTGTGTTAGCGGGAATTTCTGGTTGATATAAAACGACATGTAATGCCACAATGTTCACCTCTGTTTTTCTTATCCGCCCATCATTATAACATTAATTACTCTTTTGTCGTATCATCAACGATATGAAAAAAGGCATATCGTATTGACGGCGTGTATGCCGTAGAATCCTCATATGACCAATACCTCATCCGGCTGTCATAGGTCTGGGCGTTGACAAGCGGCATATTGCCTTTGTCCTTTGCCACGACAATCGTTGTATGATTAAACCGGCCGTCTCCTTCGAAGTCATAGCAAATCACATCGCCCGGCATCAGTTCTTCCGCTGATTTCACCCGCACCGCACGCAGTCCGGCCTTTGAATTCGACAAATACATTTTCATAGAGTGAGCCACCGTCCAGCTGTAGCTCCATGAGCTTTGTTTCATCCACCAGCCTGATCCCCTGTTCGGATGACCGCGCATCGGCGCGCCTCCTGCATGAAGACACTGAGAAATAAAATTTGTACAGTTATCGCTGAAATTTTTATAAGCAGGATTGCGCTTGTTCCAAAATTTCTCGGCATATTGGACAGCGCCGAGACGATCGTATTGAAAAGCCCTGCCAAACGCTTCTCTTTCCTCTTCAGCTTCAGAATAGTCAATAATACTGGTCCCTTCATGAAATCCAGCCGGCTTTTTCGCAATTTCCTGATCACTAATCAAAATGTGATCATACAGGAAAGCCATTCGCTCCTCTATGTGCTCTTCTATATACAAGCTGTCATCTTGTTCCTTACACACGTATTCGTAATGGATGGTATACGAAAGGCAGGTCGTTCCGTCATCCTCAACCCGCACATGATTAATCACGGCCTTTGCTTTCGCTTTTATGATGTCAACTTTACGTTTTTCCAGAAGCTTTTTCTTACGCTCCATGACTTTAAGGTCTCCGACTTGAGACTCCTGTCTCATAGCATGCCCGTTAACCAGAAAGCCCAGCCGCTCCTCCGCTAATTGTTCTAAAATGTGCTTCAAGCTCACCCCACCCGCCATACTTTTTTATAGAGAAAAAACACTTGGATGATCTCAAGTGTTTTTTCCTTCTGCTCTATACGTATGTCAGGACAAGCCTTGTTTAGTCATGCCTGAAGCTTTTAGCAACTCAATTCCTTTTTCAATTTCCAGCTTTGCCTCTTCATCCTTCTCTTTTTCCAGCGCTTTTTCAAGCTCTTCCGCGTATGCGGGGTCTCCGATTTTTCCGATTGCCCATGCGGCTGTCCCCCTGATGACAGGACGCGGATCCTTATGCATCAGTTCCGCCAATTCAGGCAGTGCGGAAGCATCCTTAAAATGCGCTAGCGCGAGAATGGCGTTTCGCTGAATCGGTTTTTTCCCGCGCCAAGAACCTGAGACATGCCCGAATTTCTCCTTAAATTCCCGATTGCTGATGGTCAAAAGCGGCTTCAATAACGGTTTGGCAATCTCAGGATCAGGCTCCATTTCCGGATGAAGATGAAAATCCTTCCCTTTATTGAGAGGGCATACCGTTTGGCACGTATCGCACCCGTACAGGCGGTTTCCGATTTTTGTCCGGAATTCATCAGGTAAAAATCCTTTTGTCTGGGTTAGAAAAGAGATGCAGCGCTGCGCATTAAGCTGCCCGGGATTAACCAGGGCTCCCGTCGGACAGGCATCCAAGCATTTCGTGCAGGACCCGCACATATCTTCAATCGGCACATCAGGCTCAAAAGGGATATTTGTGATCATTTCCGCCAAATACACATAAGAGCCATACTCGGGTGTTGTGATCATACAGTTTTTCGCACTGAATCCAATTCCGGCACGTTCCGCAACGGCGCGATCAGACAATTCACCTGTATCAACCATTGACTTCGTTCTGATATCCTCATGCTTGCTTTTTAGAAAATCCTCCAGCAGATCAAGCTTTTCCCTCAACACATCATGATAGTCTTTTCCCCAGGAAGCTCTGCAAAAAATGCCCCTGCGCTCAGTTCTCGTGCTTCTCGGCGCATCCTTCATTCTGGAAGGATATGCGAGAGCAATTGCAACTATAGATTTCGCTTTCGGCAAAAGAAGCTTCGGCGTCACCCTTTTTTCGATATCTGGCTCTTCAAAGCCGGAGAGATAGCCGAGCGATTCTTGAAGAATCAAACGGTCTTTTAAACTGTCAAAAGTATCAGCGGTCGTAAAACCAATCTTGTCCACGCCAATGCTTTTCGCGTATTCAATTAATTCTTCTTTGAGCTGATAAACGTTCATGTTTTGCACAGCCTCCTTTCTTTGTGATAAAACGATACAGCGTTTATAATAGGTTGATATCACGTAACTGGAGTGAATGCTAGTGAATATCAAACTTGATTCTGTTATTACTGAACGTGCGGCCGGCTTACATGCAGCTGCTGTCATTTATGAGAATATCGAAGTCGGCTCCTCACCGCAAATGCTGAAAGGCAGACTCCGCCTGTTTCAAGAATCCTTGTTTTTCGACTATGCGGACGGCGGTATATCCGATGAATCCTTCGTCAAGGAATGGCAGGAACTCTTTAAACAGCTTAACCCTTCATTTGAGGGAGAAACAACCCCAATGGAGGACATGCTGGTCCCGATATCCAAGGAACAATTCATGGAAAGTAAAGACTCGGCCCATGACACAATCGATTTTTTCGCATTAAAATATTCTCTGCCTATTATGATTTATGATGCCGGAAAGCTTCATGAGCCGGTCCGGATCTCATTGGGAGAAAAAGAAAACATACTGCTTTTCTCTGATGAAAACGGCATTTTTGGCGATTTCAAAAACAACGTCAACCACTATCCCGTTTCAAACGAGACTAAGAATATGCTGCAAATCATTTTTTTCCCGCCATCGATTGAGAATAGCAGCGCTGTTAACCTCTTATCATCATTAACGAAAATGTTTGAACAAATTCACGGCGGCACCCATACAGTACATTGGCTTACGTAAAAGAACACGAATGTCGTGTTCTTTTTTACATAAAAAAACGCAATACTTCGTTTATCTGAGAAACGAAACACTGCGTTAATAACGTATGTATGGAGCGGGTGATGAGAATCGAACTCACGACATCAGCTTGGAAGGCTGAGGTTTTACCACTAAACTACACCCGCATTTGTGATTGTCAGCAACAGTACCGCTCTGACTTTTTTTATATTACATGTTTATTTATTTTTCGTCAAGGGAATATAAAAATTTTGTCGAAAAAAAGTTATCTTTTTGTAAAGTTGTTAAGTTCCATTTACATAATGTTAAGTATAATATACAATATAATCAATCGAGATTGTGAAGGGGACAGACGTCATGATGAAAAATAAAGTAAAAGAGCTGAGGGCACGCTTCGGCTATTCTCAGGAAAAACTAGGAGAAACAGTCGGCGTCACAAGACAGACTGTGGCTGCTATCGAAAAAGGCGATTATGTTCCCTCACTGCTGTTAGCACTGAAAATCTGCAAAGCCTTCTCCATGAAAATGGAGGATGTCTTTTGGTTAGAGGAGGAAAACTAAGATGAGCATGAAAACAAAAGCAGCTTTTCACCTTGTGTTATTTGGCCTTGCATGCTGGACTCTGATTGCATACTTTGAAGCCTCAGAAGGAATTGCATCTTTTTTCGGCACAAAGAGCGGCGGGATGGTGTTTGAATTAAACCTCACCCCCTTTATTCTGTTTGTTGCGGCGTCTGCGGTTTATTTGTACTTACAGAAAAAAAGCTGCCCTGCCAGAAAGCAGCTTCTTCTGCCTGATGAGTTTGAAGAGCAGGATGAAAGAGAGCAGATGATGACGGCAAAAGCATGCCGCGCGTCATATATCGCTGTCTACTTCTCGCTGCCTGCCGCAGCGGTTCTTCTCATTTTTTATCCGCTATTTCAATCGCGCATTCCGTTTTTCCCTATTATTATCGTGTTTATCATCATGATCATCCAGCACCTTTCCTACGTCATCTCTTTCAAGAAAAACGAAAAAAACTCCGGCGCGCTGTAATCGGCCGGAGTTTTTTCTTACCAGCTTGCTTTTTTCACACCGGGAATCTGGCCTTTATGGGCCAGCTCCCTGAAAGCGATTCTGGACATTTTAAACTTCCTCATATATGCTCTCGGGCGCCCCGTTACCATGCAGCGGTTGTGAAGCCTTCCCGGTGCTGAATCTCTTGGCAGCTTGCTGAGTGCCTCGTAATCTCCTTTTTCCTTCAACTCGCGTCTAATACCAGCGTATTGCTCAACAAGCTGTTGGCGTTTTAACTCTTTTGCCACTTTTGATTTTTTAGCCAAGTCACATAGCCTCCCTTTAAATCGAAATTGTTACGATTTAAAATGTATCATGCACCATTCAAAAAAGCAAGCATACCGCTTTGTAAAACAGACGGCTTGAAGCCGCCACTCTAATGATGCAATTCCACATAATACAGTAACGCATCTTGATGCTTAATGAGCTCTTTTTTATGTTCAGAGGTGTGATTGTCTCGTCAGTCCCTCTAATACTGCTGCCGATCAAAGCAGGCTTCTCGAAAGTAATCGGTTCCGGCGATGAAATATTCTGAGTCATTTCCTGTGTTGTGCTATCGTCGCGTTTCACCGATGAATCAGCCGCTATATTTCCCTGTTTATCCACAATGCCAAAATGAATGGTGGTATGTTTATTCTTTCCTTCCCCCTCTTCATTCTCAAAATAAACAAATTGTATGGTATCGGGTTTTTCCTCTGAATAATCTGCACGAACCGGTCCAAACCTCTCAACAAGCTTTCCCTTTTGATAATGTTCGATGTACATGTCAGCTGAAGAAATACCTTCACCGATATTGACGGCTTCAGCAGTGAATGCCTGTGAAGCTGCGACATCCATTCTGTTTTTTTCAAGATCTGATATGTCCGCCGCTTTGATTTCCATCTGTTTTGAATGTCCGCATGCTGACAGCATAGCTATGAGGCAAATGACTGCCGCGCTTCTCAATGTTTTCAGAAAAAAAGCCCCCTTTTTTTGAATATCATACCATGTTCGGGGGGCTGTATTTTAGTTAAACTCATGCATTTTTCTCTTTGACAAAATAAGTGTTTCCTACCGCTTCTCCCCTTTTGTTCTGAAGCTTTCTCGTCCGATCATTTTCAAACGGCAAAAGCGGAAATACAAGCTCTGCAAAATAATACGCTTCTTCTAAATGCGGATAGCCGGAGAATATAAACGATTCTATGCCGAGTGCCTGGTACTCCGCTATCCGGTCGGCAATCGTCTGCGGATCACCGACAAGAGCTGTTCCTGCCCCTCCTCTGACCAGGCCGATCCCCGCCCACAGATTCGGGCTGATTTCAAGCTTCGTCCGATCGCCTTGATGAAGGACGGCCATCCGCTGCTGGCCTGAAGAGTCGTAACGGCTCAAAGCTGCCTGCGCTTTGGCAATGGTGTCATCATCCAAGTGGCTGATCAAGCGCTCTGCCGCTTCCCATGCCTCTTGTTCAGTTTCACGGGCAATGACATGCAGCCTAATTCCAAATCGAACGGATCTCCCTTCTTTTGCCGCTTGCTTTTTGACTCTTTCTATTTTTTCTTTTACTTGTTCAGGCGGCTCACCCCATGTCAAGTACACGTCTGTATGCTTTGCGGCAGCTTCAATCCCAGCCTGTGACGAACCACCGAAATAGATGGGCGGATGCGGCTCTTGCTGCGGCGGGAAAAGCAGATTGCTGTTTTCCACTTTTATATGCTTTCCTTCATAGGAAACCGTTTCTCCCTGCAAAAGTCTCCGCCAAACGGTTAAAAATTCGTCTGTTGCCTCGTAGCGCTCATCATGGCTGATAAACAGGCCATCGCCTGCCAGCTCATACGGATCGCCCCCTGCCACAACGTTGATCAGCAGCCGGCCGTCTGAAATGCGGTCTAGGGTGGATGTCATTCTGGCTGCCAGAGAAGGCTGCATTAAACCAGGTCTTACCGCAACTAAAAACTTTAAGTCCTTTGTTTCTCCTGCCAGCGCCGACGCTGTAAGCCACGGGTCCTCGCACGATCTTCCCGTCGGCAGAAGAACTCCTGTATATCCCAGCCTGTCTGCCGCCTGCGCGACTTGTTTAAAGTAAAGATGATCCGCAGTCCGTCCATCACTTTCAGATCCTAAATATCTCGCGTCTCCATGAGTCGGTATAAACCAAAGAATTTCCATATTCATCTCCCCTTTATATCTTTTATCCTTCGTAGCTGTTTCTCCACTTTAACAGCTTTCGTTCCAGCAGCCTGACGAAGGAATCCGTCAGCTTTCCAACCACTGCAAAAATGATAATCCCTGCAAAGACTTTATTCGTTTGTGAAAACTGTCTCGCATCCATGATCATATAGCCGACTCCCGAGCTTGAGCCCATCAGCTCTGCCACAACGAGCCCGAGCCATGCAATGCCGAGCGATAAGCGAATGCCTAGCAATATATTGGGCAGGGCTGCCGGCAATATCACTTTGGATATCTGCTGATGCCATTTAAATTCAAGCACCCGGGCGACTTCAAACAGCTTCGCGTCAACCCCGCGGATGCCGTTAAACGTATTGATATAGACAGGAAAGAAGGCACCGAGCGCAATCAGCAAAATTTTAGATACTTCGTCAAATCCGAACCATAAAATAAACAGCGGCGTGACGGCCAGATGAGGTACGGTTCTAAGCATTTGCAACGACGGATCAAGATACAGCTCCGTCCGTTTGGAGAATCCGGCCAAAATCCCGATCATCAATCCAAGCCCCGCGCCAAGCAAAAAACCAAGCGCCGCCCGATAAATGCTGATTTGCAGATGGCCGAACAGTTCGCCGGACAAAATAAGCTCCTTAAAGGTCAGAACAATCGTAACAGGTGTAGGCAGCACTGTAGCGGACACAACCCCCAGCCCGCCGATGACCTGCCAGATGGCAATGATGACAGCGGGCAGTAAAAGCCCCTTCATCCAGCCGTATCTCTTCCTTCCGGGCTTTTTTCGCACCGCTTCCGCATTCGTTTTGGGCAGCGAGCCCGCAGCCTCTGCTTTCATCATTGATCACCTCCTGAGGAATGTTCCTTTAATGCTTTTTTGATAAAAGTGTTATCGACAACATCCTTCACATCAATCTTCTTATCTATCGCCTTTGTTCGAAATTGAAAATCTGCTGTTTCCTGCTGCGCTTTCACAATGTCGTCACTGATGACCTCATTCAGAGGTTCAGTATTTTTCAGCACATTTTCGACGACCTTTTTATCGAGATCTTTAATGTCAGAATACAAGTCCGCTGCTTCATCCAGATGTTCCTTTTGCCATACAACGGCTTTATTAAACACCTTCAGAAAACGGACCACTTCGTCTGGATGCTCTTCTGAAAACTTTGTTCTTACTAAAGTAAAACCCGGTGAATATAAATCTGTGCTTTCTCCGTTCACAAGGATTTTTGCTCCGTGTTTCATTGTTTCTAAGGACAAGTACGGCTCCCAAATGGACCAGGCATCAACAGATCCATTTTCAAATGCGGAAGCTGCTTCATCAGGCTGAAGCTGAATAATTGTCACATCGTTAGCTAACAACCCCACTTGATCAAGCGCTTTATACAAAAAATCAAACCCGCTGCTGCCTTTGGCGACTGCAATTTTCTTTCCCTTTAAGTCCTTAACGTCTTGAATGCCGCTGTTTTGATTGACAAGGATGCCGTTTGCTTTCAAACCGTCCTGAGACAAACCGATTTCTTTAAAGTCAATGCCTGCCGCCTGTCCAGCGATCACAGGCGAATTACCGACTTGAGAAAAATCAAGTTTGTCTGCCGCAAGGCCTTCAAATTGGGGCGGACCGCTTTGAAACTCCACCCATTTCACTTTGATGCCTTCTTTTTCAAATGCATCTTCGAACCAGCCTTTTTCTTTTGCGATCAAAAGCGGGCTTAAGCTTTGCTGAATACCAATACGAATTTCCTTCAATTGTTTGTGGTCACCGCTGGCTCCATTTGCTCCACAGCCTGCGAGCAGAAAAATAACGGCAACCAATACAATGAGTCCTTTTTTCATTTCCGCTTCCGCCCTTTCTATATCCCTGATCCTTCTGCGTACTCCAAATCTTCTGTTTTCTCGAATTCCGACAGCACTCTCTGTCTGATCGCTTGGAAATCCGGAGTCGTCCGGTTCCGCGGATACGCCAGGTGAATGGGCATCAGCTTATGGATTTTCCCCGGTTTGGCCTTAAGGATCGCAAGCTCATTTCCTAAATAAACAGATTCATCTATATCATGAGTCACGAGAATCATCGTTGTTTTTTTCCTCCTCCATATATCCAGCAGCACGTCCTGCAGGTGTTTTCTTGTAAAAGCGTCGAGTGCACCAAACGGTTCATCTAAAAGCAGCACCTCAGGCTCCCGCAGAAGGGCCCGGGCGATGGCTACTCTTTGTGACATGCCGCCTGACAGCTCGCGCGGATATGCTTTTTCCGATCCTTTCAATCTGACAATCTCGATCAGTTCATCCACCTTTTGTTTGACTTTTGGGTCCTTCAAATTCAAGTCGGCTGCAATATTCTGCTCAACAGTCAGCCAAGGAAAGAGGCGGTGTTCCTGAAAAATAAATCCTTGCTGAATACCCGGAGCTGTTACGCTGCGGCCGTTAATTTCCACACTCCCGTCATATTCAGAATCAAGCCCTGCAATAATCTTTAACAGGGTGCTTTTTCCACACCCGCTCGGTCCGATAAGCGTTAGAAATTCGCCTGGTGCGATTGATAATTCTATGTTCTCTAAGACCGTGTTTTTGCGGCCCTCTTGAACAAATGCCTTTTCTTTGATGCTGATGGTCACAGCCACTTTTATCCCTCTCTTTCTGCCAACCCCGCCTTCAAAAAAACAAAAAGGCCCCCATCTCTGTTCTTGTAGAGATGAGAGCCTTCGGCGGTCCGATCAGCTGCCCAATTGTTTTTTTGTTTGAATAACATGTTAATTCAAATTATTCCGATATGTCAACTCTTTTTTAAATACGATTTTTGATATCCTTGTTTATCACTTACTCTACTTGTTTCGCAAATAGAGAAGGAAAAATTATTTCTCCAAAAATTATTAAGTGTCATAAAAAGCTGTTACAACAAGGTTTTTCAACACTTTCGATACTAGATATCGATTAATAGAGATAACTATTTTATAATAATTATAAAATAATATTGACTTTTTACTTAGAGATGATATTATGTTCTTATAAATTCCAAGAGGTGATAACATGAGTTCAAATAAACTGACAACTAGCTGGGGCGCTCCGGTTGGAGATAATCAAAACTCAATGACTGCCGGTTCTCGCGGACCAACTTTAATTCAAGATGTACATTTACTCGAAAAATTGGCCCATTTCAACCGAGAACGTGTTCCTGAACGTGTTGTTCACGCCAAAGGAGCAGGCGCACACGGATATTTTGAAGTGACAAACGACGTAACAAAATACACGAAAGCCGCTTTCCTTTCTGAAGTCGGCAAACGCACACCGTTGTTCATCCGTTTCTCAACAGTTGCCGGTGAACTTGGCTCTGCTGACACAGTTCGCGACCCGCGCGGATTTGCTGTTAAATTTTATACTGAAGAAGGAAACTACGACATCGTCGGCAACAATACGCCTGTATTCTTTATCCGCGATGCGATTAAGTTCCCTGATTTCATCCATACACAAAAAAGAGATCCAAAAACACACCTGAAAAACCCTACGGCTGTATGGGATTTCTGGTCACTTTCACCAGAGTCACTGCACCAAGTGACAATCCTGATGTCTGACCGCGGAATTCCTGCGACACTTCGCCACATGCACGGCTTCGGAAGCCATACATTCAAATGGACAAATGCCGAAGGCGAAGGCGTATGGATTAAATATCACTTTAAAACAGAACAAGGCGTGAAAAACCTTGATGTCAATACGGCAGCAAAAATTGCCGGTGAAAACCCTGATTACCATACAGAAGACCTTTTCAACGCAATCGAAAACGGTGATTATCCTGCATGGAAACTATATGTGCAAATCATGCCTTTAGAAGATGCAAATACGTACCGTTTCGATCCGTTTGATGTCACAAAAGTTTGGTCTCAAAAAGACTACCCGTTAATCGAGGTCGGACGCATGGTTCTAGACAGAAATCCGGAAAACTACTTTGCAGAGGTAGAACAAGCGACATTTTCACCTGGAACCCTCGTGCCTGGTATTGATGTTTCACCGGATAAAATGCTTCAAGGCCGACTTTTTGCTTATCATGATGCACACCGCTACCGTGTCGGTGCAAACCATCAAGCGCTGCCAATCAACCGCGCACGCAACAAAGTAAACAATTATCAGCGTGATGGGCAAATGCGTTTTGATGATAACGGCGGCGGATCTGTGTATTACGAGCCTAACAGCTTCGGCGGTCCGAAAGAGTCACCTGAAGATAAGCAAGCAGCATATCCGGTACAAGGTATCGCTGACAGCGTAAGCTACGATCACAACGATCACTACACTCAAGCCGGTGATCTGTATCGTTTAATGAGTGAAGATGAACGTACCCGCCTTGTTGAAAATATCGTTAATGCTATGAAGCCGGTAGAAAAAGAAGAAATCAAGCTGCGCCAAATCGAGCACTTCTACAAAGCGGATCCTGAATACGGAAAACGCGTGGCAGAAGGCCTTGGATTGCCGATTAAAAAAGATGCTTAATGGAGAAATGCAAAAACCCGCTGTAGTCAGCGGGTTTTTTTATATTTAGTTACACATTGCGTATGCTTCTCATCAATCTTCATATAAATTTCTTCCATGAGTTCCGCGCTGTTTATAATCTCTCGTTTGTTTTTTTCAATCAGCAGCTCAAGCGGCAAAATCTGATTCCCGTAGGTTTTTCGCTTCCTGAATCGTTTTCTCCCCTTTTCTTTTTTGACTCCCATCAATAATCCCTCCTTTTTCATACAAAAAAGGCCCTTATCTAAAAGATAAGAGCCTTCGGTGTCCCGATCAGCGCGATAAATTTGAAAAATTTGTACTGACCATGTTAATTCATACAATACCGACCTGTCAACTATTTTTTGAGGGTATTGATACTATATCAGATTGCATCCCCGCTTTTTCCTTATACACTCTTATCCCCTGACGCATAAGCTAGAGAAACTAGAATACGAGAGAAAGAGATGTGGGTGTGTGGAAAAGACAAAATTGACCGGACGTATCGTGACACGGGATGATCCGGACTTTCGAGTTAAACGATGGGAGACTACGTAAATTGGCCAGATATCAAAATCAGAAACTGGCCAAGAACATATTACGGCGAAAACGTTGAACGACTCCGCCGTGTCAAAACGAAATATGATCCAGAAAATGTTTTCCGCTTTGAACAGAGTATTCCTCCGCTTCGACGCTCTCTGTTTTTCTAAAAAATGAAGATGGAGCATTCTCCATCTTCATCTTATTTATTGATATAAATTGCTTCCCGTATCGACAAACTCTTTTGCTTTTTCTTTTAATCCTTTATTTATGGCTTCTGCTTCACTGAGATCGTTTTTCTTCGCATAATCCCGAATATCCTGTGAAATTCTCATGCTGCAAAATTTCGGACCGCACATGGAACAAAAGTGAGCGGTTTTTGCTCCTTCAGCAGGCAGGGTTTCATCATGGTATTCAAGGGCTCTCTCCGGATCAAGAGATAAATTAAACTGATCCCGCCAGCGGAATTCAAAACGGGCTTTCGATAACGCATCATCCCGGATTTGCGCTCCGGGATGCCCTTTTGCAAGGTCCGCAGCGTGCGCAGCGATCTTATATGTAATGACTCCTTCACGAACATCATCACGGTTTGGCAGCCCCAAATGCTCCTTCGGCGTTACATAACAAAGCATTGCTGTCCCATACCAACCGATCATCGCCGCTCCGATCGCTGAAGTAATATGGTCATATCCCGGCGCAATATCCGTTGTCAACGGCCCCAATGTGTAAAAAGGCGCTTCTTTACAAATGTCCATTTGTTTATCGACGTTCTCTTTGATTTTATGCATCGGAACATGTCCAGGACCCTCAATCATCACCTGAACATCATGCTTCCAGGCAATTTGCGTCAGCTCTCCAAGCGTCTCTAATTCAGCAAACTGCGCTTCGTCATTGGCATCAGCAATTGATCCGGGACGCAAACCATCCCCAAGTGAGAAAGCAATATCATACATTTTCATAATCTCACATATTTCTTCAAAATGTGTGTATAAAAAGCTTTCTTGATGATGAGCCAGACACCACTGCGCCATAATCGCTCCCCCGCGTGACACAATACCAGTTGTCCGTTTGGCAGTCAGCGGTACATACCTAAGCAAAACACCCGCGTGAATCGTAAAATAATCCACTCCCTGCTCTGCCTGCTCGATTAGCGTATCACGATAAATCTCCCACGTTAAATCCTCCGCTACGCCGTTTACTTTTTCAAGCGCCTGATAAATCGGAACAGTTCCCACAGGCACGGGGCAATTGCGGATAATCCATTCACGCGTCGTATGAATATCTTTTCCGGTAGAGAGATCCATCATCGTATCCGCTCCCCAGCGGATGGCCCACGTCATTTTTTCCACTTCTTCTTCAATGGATGACGTAACCGCTGAATTCCCGATATTCGCATTAATCTTCACATGAAAATTCCGGCCGATAATCATTGGCTCACTTTCAGGGTGATTAATGTTTGAAGGAATAATCGCCCGGCCGCTGGCTACCTCGTCTCTGACGAATTCAGGAGACACATGCTCACGAATGGCGATAAATTCCATCTCAGGTGTAATGATCCCCTTTTTTGCATAGTGCATTTGTGTGACATTTTGACCTGCCTTCGCCCTCAGCGGTTTCCGCTTTAATCCTGGGTAGCTTACGTTTGGATTTGCTTTTTTATAACCGTTATCTTCTGGTTTTATAGCCCGACCTTCATACTCTTCCACGTCACCGCGCTCTGTGATCCATTTTTGGCGGAGCGGCTTTAATCCTTCTTGAATATTAATGGTTACTTCAGGGTCCGTATACGGTCCGCTTGTATCATAGACACGCACAGGCGCGTTTTCCTCTTCGCCGAACGATCCCGTCGTCGGACTCAATAGGATCTCCCTCATCGGCACTTGGATGTCCGAAGAAGAACCCTCCACGTATACCTTCTTGCTGCCTGAAAAACTTGACATAATGGAAATGTTGGCTTGCTGCACTGAATTGTTTTGCATTACTTTTCCTTCCCCTCTCTACGTTTGAAAGGACAAAATCAAGCCCATAACCAGCACAAAAAACCGGATTCATATAAATGAACCCGGTTACAGTCAGAAAGAAACATATTATTGCCCAGCAAGACAATAACAAAAACAATTCCTCTACTTCCCCACGCTGGTACGAACCAGATCAGGTCCAAAGGGTTAAGAAGCTTACCTTCTCTCTCAGCCCGAAAGCGGGCACCCCCAGTAACTATTGATTTCGCACTCATCTTATCATAAAATCAATCTGAAAAAAAGAGGAATATAGATAATATTCAGCCAATTTCACCCTAAATATTTGACCGGCAACGGAATTTCAGCTATTTCATGTTCAGCCATCATCACCCGATATGCCTTTCCTTCCGACCTTGAACTCACAGTCTGAAACAGCTGATCATTTATGAAATGGAGAGCAGCCCCATCATCCGCTGCATAGCCACTGCATAAGAACTTGTTAGATATCAGCTGGTGGTATGCCGGTCTCCGATCCTTTTCCCCGTCATAATGGGGACAAAAGCTCCCTTGCAAAAAACCTAAACTTTTCAAACTTGTCAGCGGTCCGGCTGAATCCGTCACCCCTTCTTCAAACCAGCAGATCGCACCGGCACTTAATCCAGCCAAAACCACACCGTTCTTCCATGCTTCCCTGAGAATCTGGTCAAGCCCCCACTCTTTCCATAACACAAGTAAATTCCGCGTATTTCCCCCGCCAACATAAATCACGTCCATTTCCATAACAAAAGAAGCTACATCTGTTGATGGCGGCTTAAACAAAGATAAGTGAGACGGCACACAATCCAGTGTTTGAAATGCATGATAAAACCGCTGAATATAGTTTTGGGAATCTCCGCTCGCCGTCGGCAAAAAACAAATACGAGGCTGCTCTCGTTTTGATTGAGGATATATTGATCGAGGGACAAATTATCCGGCTCAATCGAAAAACCCCCGCCCCCCATCGCTATAATCTGCTTCATCATCACATCCCCCAACAAAATTTGTTGCTTATTATAGCATTTTGTATAGAAGCAAGAAACAAAGCCAAATACTTTCTTATCAGGAGCTGCTAAAAAAACAAAGGAGGTGGTTTCCCATTGAACAAAGTCTTTGTCCCAAAGATATTCTTGATTTGTTAACAACAATAAAAACCAGCATTAACAAATACACTGTCGCAATAACAGAAGCCGAAAATCCCCACATCAGAAGAGCATTGCATGATCAATTAGATACAGCTGTGTATCTCCATGATGAACTGTCAGATTTTCTGTTAGAAAAGGGGTGGCTCGGGTGAGCAATTTCAAATCGATTCACTTTTATCTTGTAGCAAAAACCACAAAAAGAGACGGGATCTCAAAGATGAGATGCCGTCTCTTTTTTATTGCTCCACTCTTCTTAAAGCCTCGTTTACCGTTTCTTTTATAAACGCGTCTTCACCGCTTAATCGGTCTAAACTGAGATCGCCGTTTCTCAGCCTTTCGGAAATATTGTTTATATCCTCCTCTACTGTGATTTGCAGCTCACCAGCCAAAAACATTCTGTGTAATTCATCTGCAACCAAACTTTCTTTATTCACTTCCATCCACTCCTTTATTTTCAATATTATTCTTAGTCTGTCCCTAGGCCGAGACGAATAATAGGAAAAAAGTATGAATCAAACGAATCTTTTTTCCTCCTTCTTACGTATATCTGTTGAGAAAAAAGAAAAAGGGGAAGATCTAACATGTCATTTTTTAAGAAGCTTGCGGCAAGTGCCGGAATTGGAGCTGCAAAAGTAGATACAATTTTAGAAAAAGACGCATATTTTCCAGGAGAAGAAGTACAGGGAACGGTACATGTCAAAGGTGGAAAAATCGCTCAGGACATCCGTTATATCGATTTACAGCTTAGCACACGGTATGTCATTGTAAAAGACGATGAAGAGCACCGGAAATACGCTACAATTCATTCTTTCCGGGTCACTGGTTCATTTACCATACAGCCTGGTGAAGAGCATCAATTTCCGTTCACATTCACTCTGCCTCTAGATACGCCGATCACTGCAGGGAAAGTAGAGGTTGCCGTGGTGACAGACCTTGACATTCAAGGCGGTATCGATAAATCCGATCATGACCGCATTTTCGTTGAAGCGCACCCTTGGATTGAAAATGTGCTTGAAGCAATCGAAAACCTGGGCTTCCATCTTAACGAAGCAGACTGCGAACAAGCGCCCTACTTCCAGCGTCGTCTTCCGTTCGTTCAAGAATTCGAATTCGTTCCGACTTCCGGGTATTATCGTCAGATGCTTGATGAATTAGAACTCATTTTCCTTTTAGACGAAGGCGGTTTGGAAATCATTTTCGAAGTCGACCGCAGAGCAAGAGGACTCCGAGGGTGGCTGGAAGAGATGTATAATGACGGAGAACAGCTTGTACGCGTCCGTTTCAGCCAATCAGAGCTTGAAGATACAGAAGAGCTAGAAGAGGTGCTAGAAGAGATCCTAGACCAATACGCTGAGTAAGTATAAAAAGGAGCCTCGGCTCCTTTTCTTTAATAAAAAATAAAAACCCGTTTCTGTTAAGAAACGGGTTTTTCAGTATACCGGTGGTCGGGGTCGAACCGACACTCCAGAAGGAACACGATTTTGAGTCGTGCGCGTCTGCCAATTCCGCCACACCGGCAAGTTTTACGTCGTATCTA